>NZ_CAXURX020000001.1:0-4134445 GCF_964253885.1 Caballeronia sp. LjRoot31 | reverse complement strand
CGAATGCAGTCGTTAGGGTTTACCGCGAGTCCTGCCGCCGCCCTCGCCGCCACTCGGCGACAAGGCCCGGTGCGCGCGGGCAAGCGTGCCCCAGAGCCTTGTCCACCATGCTTTTGCAGGCGGTACAGCGGACCGGGACAACGTGCGGTTACGTCGGATTGAGCGGAGATTCTAACGCCAAATGCAACCGCGGCGCGAGTTATCCACAGGGACGGACCATGCGGCGTATCGAATCGTCAGGCCTGTGGACTTCTTCGAAAACCGCTCGCCATGCCTCGTAACCTATTGACGGTCAATAGGAAAACGGTTTAAATAGCGGGTTCCGCAAAACCCGAATTCCTGTACCACCGGCCGGTGCGTCGCTTTTTACGTCGCTTACCTCTAGCCGCGCGGTCCGTTTTTACCCAAGTGAGACCAACATGAAACGCACTTACCAACCTTCCGTTACCCGCCGCAAGCGTACCCACGGCTTTCGCGTCCGTATGAAGACGGCCGGCGGCCGCAAGGTGATCAACGCACGTCGCGCGAAGGGCCGCAAGCGCCTGGCTGTATAAGGTCGCTTTTGACGGCGCGCCCCGGCACTCGCCCAGACGCGTGCGACGGCCAGGTGCGCAGCACGACAAGCTCCGGACAGGAAACCAGTCAGTTGCGAGCGCGTGCCGCGTTCCCCAAGGCCGCAAGGCTGCTGAAAACGGATGAATACTCATCCGTTTTTCGTTTGCGCCCCTGGCGCCGGTCCCCGCACTTTGTCCTGTATGGCAAGCCGACAGGCAACGAGGCGCGACTGGGTTTGGTTATCGGCAAGAAGTTTGCGCCGCGCGCGGTGACGCGCAATCTGATCAAGCGGTTGGCGCGCGAGGCATTCCGGCTTCGGCGCGCGGAGCTTGGCGGATGGGACATCCTGCTGCGGCTGCATGCGAAGATTGACCGCAAGGCCATGCCGAGCGCGAAATCGCCGCCGCTGCGTACGTTGTTTCGCGAGGAGATCGACGGCCTGCTTGACCGTGCAGTGCGCGAAGCCGCGCGGCGTATGGGAGAGCCGGGTGCATCGACTATCGTCAGTGACCCACCCGCGCCTGCGGGCTCATGAGCCGCTTCAGGCGCACGCCGGCTTGGTCCGGCGTCGACCCGAGCGCGAATTTTATGCAGACGGCACGAATGGCAGAAAGGGCGTTGATTGCCTTATTACGCTTCTACAAGGTTGCGGTGAGCCCCATGCTCGGCAACCGGTGCCGCTTTTACCCATCGTGTTCTGACTACGCGCGCGAAGCAATCCAGTATCATGGCGCCGCGCGTGGCTCATTCCTCGCAGCAAAACGTCTGTGCCGCTGCCATCCGTTTTCGGCTGGCGGCATCGATCTGGTCCCCGTGCCTCCGTCCGCCGCCGGCTGCGTTCAGCAGGATGGCGCGTCAGCGGCCGACCCAGTCGACGACTCTGCCCCGAGCTCATCGAATTCGCCAGATCCGGCAAATTCAGTGAGTTCAAACCACCACGGCGCCAATAACGCGCTCTTCGATCGACACTGAGACAACGCATGGATATCAAACGTACCGTCCTATGGGTCATCTTTTTCATGTCGGCTGTCATGCTGTACGACAACTGGCAACGTGACCATGGGCGCCCGTCGATGTTCTTCCCGAGCGCCGTCCCGACCAAGACGGTCGGCAGCGCTGCACCGGGAACCACGACGCCGGGCACGCAAGCCGCCGATTTGCCGTCTACCCCTGGCGTACCCGGCGCACCGGCCGCGCCGGGTTCGAATGCACCCGCTTCGAGCGCAGCAGACCAGCTCGTGAATTTCTCCACGGACGTCTATTCCGGTCAGATCGATACTCGCGGCGGCACGCTGTCGAAGCTGTCGCTCGTGAAGGAAGGTGACGGCAAGCAGCCGGATCTGTACATCACGCTCTTCGATCACACCGCGACGCACACGTATCTCGCGCGCACGGGCCTGCTCGGCGGCGACTTCCCGAACCACAACGACGTCTTCACGCTCGTGCCGGGCAGCCAGACGTCGATGGACGGCGGCAACACGTTGTCAATCGCGTTCGAGTCGCCGGTCAAGGGTGGCGTGAAGGTCATCAAGACCTACACGTTCACGCGCGGCAGCTATGTGATCGGTGTCGACACGAAGGTGCAGAACGTCGGCACTGCGCCGGTCACGCCGCGCCTGTACATGGAACTCGTGCGCGACGATTCGCCGGTGGAAACGCCGCGCTTCTCGCATACGTTCATCGGGCCGGCTGTTTATACCGAGCAGCATCACTTCCAGAAGATGACGTTCAGCGATATCGACAAGGGCAAGGAAGATTTTGCGCCCTCCGCCGATAACGGCTGGGTCGCGATGGTGCAGCATTACTTTGCGTCGGCGTGGATTCCGCAGCAGGGCGTGAAGCGCGATATCTACGTGCAGAAGATCGATCCCGCGCTGTATCGCGTAGGCGTGCAGCAGCCGTTGCAGACCATCGCGCCAGGGCAGACGGTCGACGTGCAGGCGCGGCTTTTTGCTGGTCCTGAAGAAGAGCGGATGCTGGAAGGCATCGCACCGGGTCTTGAGTTGGTGAAAGACTACGGCATGGTGACGATCATCGCGAAGCCGCTGTTCTGGCTGCTCGAGAAGATCCATAGCTATGTGGGCAACTGGGGCTGGTCGATCATCCTGCTCACGCTGTTGATCAAGGCGGTGTTCTTCCCGTTGTCGGCGGCAAGCTACAAGTCGATGGCACGCATGAAGACCATCACGCCACGCATGACGCAATTGCGTGAACGGTATAAGGGCGATCCGCAGAAGATGAATTCGGAGCTGATGGCGCTCTATAAAACCGAGAAGGTGAATCCGTTCGGCGGCTGTCTGCCGGTGGTCGTGCAGATTCCGGTGTTTATCTCGCTGTACTGGGTGTTGCTGTCGTCGGTGGAAATGCGCGGTGCGCCGTGGGTCTTGTGGATTCACGACTTGTCGCAGGCCGATCCGTTCTACATCCTGCCGGTGATGATGGCCGTTTCCATGTTCCTGCAAACGCGGTTGAATCCCACGCCGCCGGATCCGGTTCAGGCAAAGATGATGATGTTCATGCCGTTGGCTTTCTCGGTCATGTTCTTCTTCTTCCCGTCAGGACTGGTGCTGTATTACGTTGTGAATAACGTGCTTTCCATCGCGCAGCAGTATTACATCACGCGCATGATGGGGCAGAAGAAGGTGGCGAAGGCTTAAAGTTTAGTCTTTGGTTGGATTGAAAACGCCCGGCTTATGCCGGGCGTTTTCGTTTCTGTGAACTGTTTGCGTATGCGTTTTACCGTTTCCCACCCGTCCCATAAAACTGATCGACTAGTTCTTCCAGCAAATACCGGTGATGCGACGATAGCGCCTCGATCTTCGAAGCCAGTTCAAGCGTCTCCTCCGAAGCCGGGTATTTCTCATCATGTGTGATCGGCTTCGGTGCGCCTTGCGGATTCCCGCTTGGAGGCGGTCCGTAATGAAGCCAGTGCTGTTCGACCTTGAACCATTCGGCGAGCGTCGCCAGTTTGTCGGTCGTGGGAATTGAACGCGCGGTCAGCCACTTGTGCGTGGTTTGCGGCGAAACGGGTTCACCGTGATATCGCAAATTGAAATGCAAAGCGAGATCGGTCGCACCGCGCATTTTCTCGGGCGCGCGTGTCATTGAAAATTTGAGCCGATCCGAAAAATCGGTTTTCTCTTTGGGTGTTGGCATGGTCGCGATTGTGCGAGGCAAACGCAGTGGGGGAGTCAACCGCCTACGCTAGATATGGCGCATCTTTCTAATTTTTAGCGCGTTCAGGAAAAACAACATCAGAATGCCGCAATGGTTGATTGATAGGCATGACCCAATAACGACCACATTTGCAGCCAACGAAACGATGCGCGCCAACAGCCAGTCCGATGCTTCATCATATCTCACGTAAGATAAATTGAGAATCGTCCTAACGGCTCGTGCCACGCAGCGAAACGAGAGCACCGCGCTACAATGCCGCCACTCGTTCACGCGCGTTCCGCTGGAAAAAACCATGTCCAATAACGACACCGATCCGATTGTCGCGATCGCCACCGCGCCGGGGCGCGGGGGTATCGGCGTAATCCGGCTGTCGTTCGGGCGGGCGGGCGAAGCAGCGGCGAGGCACGCGATGCTTGCGCTGTGCGGCCAGTTGCTCGACGCGCGGCACGCGAGCTATGTGCCGTTCATTGATGCGCGCGGCGAAGCGATCGATCGCGGCATTGCACTGTATTTCCCCGCACCGCATTCCTATACCGGCGAACACGTGCTCGAATTGCAGGGACACGGTGGTCCGATCGTGCTGCAACTGCTGTTGCAGCGAGCTGTCGATACCGGTCGCGAATTCGGCGTGCGGCTGGCCGAACCCGGTGAGTTCACGCGTCGCGCGTTCCTCAACGACAAGCTCGACCTGGCGCAGGCCGAAGCTGTCGCGGATTTGATCGAGGCGAGCACGGAAGCCGCGGCGCGCTCGGCGGGCCGCTCGCTCGATGGCGCGTTCTCGCGCGAAATCCATGCGCTCGTGGAAGACGTGATCACGTTGCGGATGCTGGTCGAAGCGACGCTCGATTTCCCCGAGGAGGAGATCGATTTCCTGGAAGCCGCCGATGCCCGCGGCAAGCTCGCGCGCATCCGTGCCCTGCTCGACAAAGTGCTCGCCGATGCTCGACAGGGCGCGCTACTGCGCGAGGGGCTATCGGTTGTGCTCGCGGGGCAGCCGAACGTGGGCAAATCGTCGTTGCTGAATGCGCTGGCCGGCGCTGAACTCGCCATCGTCACGCCGATTGCCGGCACCACGCGCGACAAGGTCACGCAGACTATTCAGATCGAAGGCATTCCACTGCATGTCATCGATACCGCCGGCCTGCGCGAAACCCAGGACGAGGTGGAGCGGATTGGTATCGAACGGACTTGGGGGGAAATCGGCCGCGCGGATGTCGTGCTGCATCTGCTGGACGCACGTGAAACGCTGAGTGCCGAGGACGCAGCAATCTCGGCGCGTTTTCCGGTGGGCGTGCCGGTCGTGCGCGTGCTGAACAAGGCAGATCTGGCGGGCGTGGAGGCATCGGCGGAAACGGCCGGTGATGGCGTGCGCGACGTGCGTTTATCGGCGAAAACGGGTGAGGGAATCGCGATATTGCGTAGCGAATTGCTCAAGATTGCAGGGTGGCAGGCGGGCGCGGAGAGTATCTATCTGGCGCGCGAACGGCATCTGATTGCGCTGCGCGCTGCGCGCGAACATCTGGCGATTGCCGCGGACCATGCGGACCAGAATTCGCAAGCGCTCGATTTGTTTGCCGAGGAGTTGCGGCTCGCACAGGATCAGTTGAATTCGATCACCGGGGAGTTCAGTTCCGATGATCTGCTGGGCGTGATTTTCAGCCGGTTTTGTATTGGGAAGTAGACGTCGCTTAGCTCGTAGGGTTCATGATGTAGGATTCCAGTAGAGAAGCCACGCAGGGAGCCCCAAATGGCGAAACCCAAGGGTCTCGATGAAGAGCAAGCAGTTCGCTGCCGCAGGCAGATAGGCTTGGCCACCATCGCTGCCGTGATCATTATCGCGGGGCTCTGGCGAACGGTCGTGTGGTTCGGATGGCTTGGCTTCTGATTCGAGCTTTTTATTCGGAGCGTCATGACGCCGCCGAATAGAAATGGGTGAAGACCGGGGCTCGACCGGCTTCGCTCACCCAAATCTCAAACCGCCTTCTTCCACACCGCAGCAAACACCCTCGCCCCCATCCAATGCGGGCTCCCTGCCGTCGAACCGTGACCAATCAATCACAGCCTCGCCTGCAGCAGAATTTGACTTGAAGACTATACCACCAGGTGGCATAGTTTACCTTTATAGTCAAACCGGCATGCAATGCAACCACCCGCGCAGCGCGTCTTTAAGACAGCATGGTTCAGCAAGGCAGCCAGATCCGCCGGCATTACCAACGGCGATCTGTGCAAAGCCGCAAAGCAACTCATAGACGGCCAAGGCGACGATCTCGGTGGCAACGTCTGGAAGAAGCGTCTGGACAGGAACACGAAACGCGGCCTCGTTTTGAACAAGGTGGGCAGAAGATGGATCTTCGTGTTTCTGTTTGCGAAAAGCGACATGGACAACATCGGCGATATCGATCTAAAGAAGTTCAAGAGGCTTGCCAAGGATTATGGAAGCAAGACATCAGCCGATATCGACTTGCTGGTTGATCTGAAGGAACTATTGGAGATTTGCAATGGCTGACAAACGATTCAAGAGCGACGCTTCCGAGGCAATTCACAGCGCCGCGTCTGGCCTGTTTCGCGCAAAGCTTATCGACAAAAAGACGATGCGTGACTATGACGACTTGTGCATCGAGGAGCCGCCTCACTATGCGGCCAAGGACGTTGCACGTATCCGAAAGAGTGCCAATGTCAGCCAGAGTGTGTTTGCTCATTACTTGAACACGAGCCCTTCGACCGTCAGGCAGTGGGAGGCTGGCGCAAAAAAGCCGAGTGGTCTCGCGGCACGCCTGCTTCAGGTAGTCCAGAAACACGGCTTGGAGGTGCTTGCGTGATTCGACGACCCACAGGCATCGCCATAGCGCCTTCGAGGCGGCGAATGGATTGAGCAACCAGTTGAAAAAGCGAGGGTTGCTTACGAGCGCCCAGCCCGTCAGGTGAGGACCATTTCGGCGAAACCACCAAAATGGTCCTATTCGGGTCAGGAGCGAAGCGCGCGATAACCGACTACGCGGTTCTCCCCGGCTTCGCTCACCCAAACCTCAAACCGCCTTCTTCCACACCGCAGCAAACACCCCAGCCCCCATCAACAGCGCGCCGCCGGTTCGATTCACCGTCCGCTGCACGCCAGGCCGCCGAATTGCCCGTCGCGCGACCGAAGCGAGCATTGCATAAGCAAACGCATTCGCCGCAGCCAACCCGACAAACGTCGCCTCCATGATCGCAATCTGCGAAATGCTCGCCACGTGTGGATCGATGAATTGCGGCAAGAACGCGATAAAGAAAATGATGCTTTTCGGATTGAGCGTGGTCACCGCGTATGCGTGAGCGACGATCCGCCGTGTGCGCAACTCGCCAGGCGCGCTGACCGCATCGGCGTCCATCACCGGCGCGCGCCACAACTTGATGCCCAGATAAACGAGATAAGCCGCGCCCACCCATTTCAGGACCATGAACAGTTCCGCCGATGCCGCGAGCAACACGCCAAGCCCGAGCATGGAAGCGGTCATCGACGTAAGGTCGCCCAACGCAACACCGGCCGTCGTAGCAAGCGCGTATTTGCGGCCGTGGCCGAGCGCATAGGAGACCACCAGCAACACGGTCGGTCCGGGAATGGCAACAAGGATGGCGGAGGCGATTGCGAACGGTAGCCATTGGGCAAGGGTCATGGAAGCTCCTGTAGGACGGAAGCGTCGATTAATCCACGAAGATTCGCATCTGACAAGACACCGTGTAAAAAAGCGGCAGGAACCCCGACATGACCCGGAGCATGCCACCCCTGCCGAGGGCAGGCTGTCACACCGAAGTATCTGACTTGAAACAGTTTCGTTTGTAGAAGCGCTTTTCTGCGTCCGATTTCCCCGTTCGGCACAAATTCTGCTTGGTATTGAACGGGCTTTGACCAGCGATCAGGCCCGGTAATCTGTAGTGTCTCCTCCTCATTTCGTTGAGGTTAATGCCCGGTTCCAGCGAACCGGGCATCTTTTATTGTTTTTCTGTTTGCGCCGCATCATTCGGCATTTTTGATTACCGTGCCACGCGCTTAAAGCCCCTTAATCCCAAATACCCCTTCTGCGACAATCCGTCTTGTTGCGAACGCACACAAGTTGTGCTTGCCTCTTGCAAATTCTCATCTAGGATAAACGCTGCAGATTAATAACTAGTCACTGAATACATAGCTAAATCCCCGCTAAAGAGTTGCATGGAGGCTATCGATGAAAAAGCGCGCCATTGCTGGTTTTGCGATGATCGGCTTATTGGGCGCGATCACCTCGGTTCAAGCCCAGGACAAGGCGATCCAGCCGCAACAAACGTTCAGTTTCATGCCTAACGCGTACGGCTGTTTATCGAAGGACAAATTCGATTCCGCCGATCAACACGCCCAGGCCGGCGAGCAACAGAAAATGCAGGAATTCTTCGCGGGATTTCAATGCGTACCCACACCCGAAGGCGCTCATTTCCGGGTAGTGCAGGTTGTCGGCCATGATGTCGAATTTGTGAATGCGGCAAACAGCGATACACAAGGCTTGTGGACCGCAGACCGATTTATCAAGCAGTGAATTAATCACATACAGATCACGGTTTAAAGAATAACGGCGACGTAAAGGCCGCCGTTATCTAATTGTGTGATTACTCGCGGAGTGAATTTATTCACCCCCGCCGGGTTGGCTACGCGTCAGCGCAGGACACTCTCACGCGGCATCGGCAACGGCATACGTCAACTTGCTTTTTCCAGCAACATCCTCCCCTCCTTGAGCGATTCCCCGCAACGAGCGAACGCGTTCGGTATCATCACGCGTCGAACGTCGTCGAATGTGATTCGGAACGCGTCGGCACGCAGCGGTTCCGCCCGAAATATCCGTTCCGATTCCCCTTTTTTCTGGCCTCTCAAACAGGCTTTCCGGTGTTGCATGGCCCTTAAATCCACAATCTACAAAGCTGAGCTGCAAATCGCCGACATGGATCGGCACTACTACGGCGACCACGCGCTGACCATTGCCCGGCATCCGTCCGAAACAGACGACCGGATGATGGTGCGCGTCGCCGCGTTCGCGTTATTCGCGAGCGAACGCCTCGAATTCACCAAAGGACTGTCCGACACCGACGAACCCGATCTCTGGCAAAAGGACCTGACCGGGCAAATCGAAACGTGGATTGAAGTGGGTCAGCCGGAGGAACGGCGTATCGCGAAGGCGAGCGGACGCGCGGATCGGGTGATCGTGATCGCGTATGGCGGCCGCACCTCCGAGATCTGGTGGCAGGGCGTCAAAGCGAAGGTCGAACGGATGCAAAACGTGACCGTATGGTCGCTCACCGATGGCGTGGCCGCAGCGCTCGGCGCGTTGGCCGAACGGACCATGCGGCTTCAATGCACCGTGCAGGATGGCGAGGCATCGCTGGGCAGCGCCACGGTGGATCCGGTTGCTATCGACTGGACGGTGTTCAAGGGAAAGCCGCGCTGACCGGATGATCGGACGCGCCGCCGGTCACGCCTCCGGTGGCCCTTTCAGCTCGATCAGGTTGCCTTCCAGATCGAAGAAATAGAGCGACGGGCCGAAGCCTTCAGCACCGTATCGACGGGCTTCGTCCCCCAGGCGCACGCCGTTCTCAAGCAGATGCGCACGCAACGCGGTGGAATCGAAGGGTTCCACGCGCAAGCACAAGTGATCCATGTTGTTGCCCGCGCCGGGCGTGCCGCTTTCCGGCCGGTCAATCTTCGAGCCCACCGCCAGCAGATCGATCAGCGAGCGCCCCGCGCGCATCTGAACCAACCCAAGCTCGCGTTGCTCCTTCTCTACCGGACAACCCAGCACCGTCCTGTAAAAATCGACCATGGCATCAAGGTTCGCACAGCGAATCACGACGTGATCAATCTCGCGGATAGGTATGTGCATGGTGTGTCTCCGTTCTAGCGTTGTTATAGCCAGTAAACTGGCGAAAAGAGCTAGCTTTAAGTTTAGCAAGTGTTGCGAAACAGCACGGCTATAAAGGCTACAAAGCGTACAGACGAAAAAAAGCCCGCTCGTTGCGGAGCGGGCTGAATCCATATCAGGAGGAGACATGGAGGAGACAGTTCCAATATTACACAGCCGATAGGGTCGATGCAACACTTATCGTAGTAAAAACCCCTATGGTGGGGATGTGTCGCATCTGTGCGTCATTTGTCCATGCGTTCACAGTCCCGTCATCCAAGGAAGAAATGACAGAGCAAGATCCGGCGAGTACCTATAGACGCGCGCCTCTAAAGTAGTCACGTACTCTTCGCAAACCGAGGATTGTGATGAAAACCGAATCAAGCACCGCTGCTTTTTCCAACGATGAAACCCGTTGGAACGCCCTGTCGAGCCGCGACTCAAGCGCCGACGGCGAGTTCTTCTATGCCGTTCGTACGACCGGCGTGTTCTGCCGCCCATCGTGTGCGTCGCGGCAGCCGCGGCGTGAAAACGTCGAATTCTTCGATACCCCGCAGCAAGCCGAAGCCGCCGGTTATCGGGCATGCAAACGGTGTCAGCCGGGCAGTCTGTCGCGGGAACTCGCTATCGTGGAGCGCGCGTGCAAGGTGCTCGACGCCGACCCACAGCAACGCGTGACGCTCGCGGAGTTGAGCCGCGCCGTGCATGTCAGCGCGTTTCATTTGCAGCGGCTGTTTTCGCGTGTGGTCGGCGTGTCGCCGAGGCAATACCAGGCCGCCCGCCGCGCGGATGCATTGCGCGGTGCGCTTCAACGCGGCGACGACGTGACCCGCGCCATGCATGACGCCGGCTTCGGTTCGACATCGCGGATGTATGACGCGGCGCCCGCCGAACTGGGGATGACGCCATCGACTTATCGACGCAAGGGAGCAGGTCTGGTCGTGCATTTCGCTACCGCGCAGACGGCGCTGGGGATCGTGCTGGTCGCAGCAACGCCCAAGGGCATCTGCAAGATCGCTTTCGGCGATAACCCGGCCGCGCTCGAAGCCGAATTGGCTCAAGAGTTGTCGGACGCAGAACGGATCGAAGACAAGGCGAGGCTCGCGCCGTTTATCGTGCAGATCGATGCTTATTTGCGCGGCACGCGAGAGCACTTCGACCTGCCGCTCGATATCAGCGCAACGGCTTTTCAACAGCGCGTATGGGATGCGTTGCAGAGGATTCCATACGGCCAGACGCGCAGTTATACCGATATCGCCGAAACGCTTGGGTCGCCGCGGGCAGTGCGGGCGGTGGCGAATGCGTGCGCGTCGAACCCGGTGGCGCTTGCCATTCCGTGTCATCGCGTAGTGCATAAGGATGGCGCGCTGGCGGGGTATCGATGGGGCACGGCGCGCAAGGTCGCGTTGTTATCGGCGGAAAAGGAGCATCGGGTCGCCGTGCCGCTCGAGACGGTTGGCGCGGAGGATCTGGATTGATGGAGCATGGCTGGCTCGCGGGCTTTCAACATCTCCTGAATCACGTTGAACAATACGATGCCCATTAGCATCCCCATCCTCCCTGCTTTCGAACGCGCTTAAATTGCCACAAAATAAACCCACCCGCATCCAGCTACCCTACGTCGAACCCTACGATTGGCCTCGCGTCCTGCGATTTTTCGCGGGGCGCGCGACGCTTGGCGTCGAAGCGGTGGAGGACGGTTCGTATCGCCGTGCAATTGAATGGCTTGGCGATTCGGGCACGCTCAGCGTGACAAAGCACGCCAGCAAACCTTGTCTCGTTGCGACGCTGGAAGGCGCGGCGAGCCGCCATGCGAAAGCGATCGGCGAGCATCTGACGCGCATGTTCGATCTTCAGGCCGACGCGCCGGCTATCGCCGCTCATCTCGCCCGCGACCCGTGGTTCGCGCCGCTGACCCAAGCCGTGCCCGGGTTGCGCGTACCCGGCGCGTGGTCGGGCTTCGAACTGGTCGTGCGCGCGATTGTCGGCCAGCAGGTCAGCGTGAAAGCGGCATCGACCATTGTGGGAAGGCTCGTCGAACGCGCCGGTACGCCGCTGACCGATCATCCGCATGCCGGCACCGCCTGGCGTTTCCCGACGCCCGCCGCACTGGCCGAGATCGATCTGGAAAAGATCGGCATGCCGGGCAAACGCGTGGCCGCATTGCAGGGGTTCGCACGCGAGGTTGCGGCGGGCGCGCTGCCTCTCGACGATCCCCATGCGGACCGCGCCGAACTGCGGACGGCGTTGCTGGCTATGCCGGGTATCGGACCGTGGACAGTGGAATATGTCGCGATGCGCGCGCTACGCGACGCCGACGCGTGGCCCGGCACCGACCTGATCCTGATGCAGGCGTTAGTGGCACGCGATCCGTCGATGGCGAAAGCGGCGGCGCTGCGCGCCCGCGCTGAGGCCTGGCGGCCGTATCGTGCGTATGCTGCCCTGCATGTGTGGAATGAAATCGCGGACCGGGCGGGATCGGCGAAAGGCGGGTGACGCGCAGCGTCGCTACGTGGGCTCGAAGCGGATCCTGAAACGCGGCCCCCGCCCACTATCGAATTCACGGCCGAATCGGCAGCCCGCATCGCTCATCGGAAAAACCTGCCGCTGCCACTCGCGCTGCAAACCGCTTGAATTCGCGCAAACCCTTATCCGACAAGGGTTCAAGCACGTCTTACACTGAGATGTTAAAGTGCCCGCTACCCAAAAATCTGGTTCGGCGCATTCCGTTCGGCGTCAGACACGCAACCGTCGCAGCAATGGCAAATACGAATTTCTCATCTCCGTCCAACAGCGCTTTCCTGCGCCGCTTATCCGCGCTGACCAGCGGCCCGCACGGCGCTGCGTTGCGCCAGGGGCTGCGCGGCATCGAGAAGGAAAGCCTGCGGGTGACGCGCGAGGGAACGCTTGCCACCACGCCGCATCCGCGCACATTCGGCTCGGCGCTCACGCATCCGCTCATCACCACCGACTACTCCGAAGCGCTGATTGAACTGATTACGCCAGCCGAGCACGACGTCACGCGCACGCTCGAGCAACTGGACGACTTGCATCGCTTCGCCTATGCGCATCTCGGCAGCGAATTGCTCTGGAACGACTCCATGCCCGGCGTGCTTCCCGCCGATCAGGACATCCCGATCGGCTGGTATGGGACATCGAATATAGGCATGTTGAAGCACGTGTACCGGCGCGGTTTGTCGCTACGATACGGCCGCACCATGCAATGCATCGCCGGGATTCACTATAACTATTCGCTGCACGAAGACGTGTGGCGCACATGGGCCGCGCTCGATAACCGCAGCGCCGTGCCAGTCGTCGATTTCCAGTCAGAACGATATTTCGCGCTGATCCGGAATTTTCGCCGGACAAGCTGGCTGCTGATGTATTTGTTCGGCGCATCGCCGGCGCTCAACCAGCAGTTCCTGCGCGGCCGCCCGAATACGCTCGAGACTTTCGACGCCACCACGCGTTATCTGCCGTACGCCACCAGCCTGCGGATGAGCGATCTCGGCTATACGAACAACCCGGCGCAATCCGCGCTGCTGCCGAGCTACGACACGCTCGACGGTTACCTCAGCGTGCTCGCGAAAGCGGTCAGCGAGCCGTATCCGGCGTATGAAGCCATGGGCACGCAGCGTGACGGCGAATGGGTGCAGATCAACACGAACGTGCTGCAGATCGAGAACGAGTTCTACTCGACCATCCGGCCGAAGCGCATCACGCAACCTGGCGAGCGGCCGTTGCATGCTTTGTCGTCGCGTGGCGTGCAATACATTGAAGTGCGTTGCCTCGATATCGACCCGTTCGAGCCGACCGGAATTTCGCTTGAGACTACGCGTTTCATGGACGCGTATCTGCTGTATTGCGCGATCGAAGACAGCCCGCTTTTACCGCGCGCCGCCAACGAGGAAGCCAACGAGAACTTCGCGCGCATCACGAAGGAAGGGCGCAAGCCCGGCCTGACGCTGGCGCGCGATGGCCGCGAAGTCCCCATGCAAGGCTGGGCGGATTCGTTGCTCGACGCCATTGAACCGGTCGCGCAGGCGCTTGACGCGCTGCATGGCATTGATGAACACATGACCGCCTTGAAGGCCCAGCGCGCACGATTGGCCGATGTCTCGCTGACACCGTCCGCCCGCGTGCTCGAAACCATGCGCGAGCGGCATCAAAGCTTCAACGAATTTGCGCTGGAACTGAGCGCAAAGCATGCCGATTACTTCCGTGGCCGTCCGCTCAGCGCCAAGGCCGAGCGCGAAATGGCGGCGCTTGCTGCAAAGTCGCTGGACGATCAGGCAAGAATCGAGCGTGAAGAAGTCGGTTCGTTCGATGCCTTCGTCGGCGCTTATCGTGCTTACACGTTGAACCGTATTAGCGTTTGAAGCGGCTGGGCGCCGGCTTCAAAGCCGACGCTCAAGTCGACGCCCGGCAATCCAGCAGCTTTTCCCTCGCCGCACTGCCTCAGCAGCGGCAACCCTTACTTGTTTTGCAACAGTGCGCAACGCGTGGAAACGCTAGTCCGCAGGTCAGGTCTGAAAATAGCGACGTATCAGCTAAACCGGACTGATTGACGGCGGGCCGGACACGATCGGCCGGCCTGGACACACATCAAGGAGAGGAAGAAAAATGAGAAAAAACCTGTTGGGAAGCGCGAACCTGGCTAAGGCGGCAGTATTGAGTACGGTGGTGGGGGCAATCGCTCTGCTGGCCGGCTGCTCGACGACCGGCCAGATTGCCGGTGAAACCATGGAGCAGGCCACGGCGCCGCTCACGTGTACGAACAAGGCCGAATGTGACGCGTGGTGGGCGCGTGCGCAGGTTTGGGTGAGCAACCACTCCGAATACAAGCTGCAGACCGTTACGAATTCGATCATCCAGACCGATGGGCCGTCAGGCGGCAAACGCGCACTGGCATACCAGATCACCAAGACTCCAAGCAATGAAGGGACGGCAACAATTGGTTTCGCCGCCCATTGCGACAATATGCTCGGCTGCGACCCGAACCCGTGGAAGGCCGGCGCGGACTTCAAGCAGTTCGTGCGCGGCGGGCCATCGCAGATGGGCACGCCGGGAGGCGCGACGGCGTCCGGCAATGCGTTGCCGCCGGTTTCTCCCGCGCCGCCATTGCAGCCGATGCAGCAAAACCTTCCCGTTCATCCGATGCCATCAACGCTCGAGAATCAGCCGGGACAATCGGGCCAGGACCTGACGCCGCAGTAGGTCTCCACCGTTGTCCGTTGTTAATTACAGAAGGCCGCGTTCCCGTCAGGCGCGGCCTTTGCACATCCAATCGGGGAAACGGCGGCAATCGACGAAAATGTGGCGGCTACATACTATTTAATGCATCGACAGGCTGGTTACTATCGGTTCGATAGCTAAAACCCTTGCATAGGCATTATTTTAATCCGACGAGGGAATGGCCTGTACCTTCGCCTGTTCGGGCAATCGCTGGAACGCCATCGCCCGAGATACCCGCGCAAACCAGCCAGTTGAATGCAAGCCGAAGCGGCCTTGAACATTCACTCCGCGTCATCGGCGAAGGGCTCAAGCCAGGAACCAAGCGCCCTATGCTTCCAGACGACGGCCGCCCGCATCCCTCAGGCCCAAGATCCCGGACTTAAAAACAACACTGCGAAAATTTGCTAAGGTTCCCATCTTGAAAATCGATTGCATAGTCAATATTATTCTAAGCAACGAGTTACGCGCTGCGGCGCCACCCGAGACCATGTTCTGACCGACTGAAAGCATCGAACCATTCGATGCGCAAATGGATTTACCCGATGAACCGCGCTGCCCAAACCACCCGCCTCCTCGGCCGACGCTTCGGCCAATCGATAACCGCCGCCTTGCTGCACGTCCTGCCGCCTAATATGAGCTCATGGAAGCTGGCGCTGTACGTGATCGTGTTTTTGCTGCCGGGCGGCTCGTTTGTCGTACTGGGTGCCGTGTGGCTCGAAAACCGCCGCGCGCGCAAAGCCGCGGACCCGGCGCCCGCCAAGACTCCGCGCCTCTGTGGTCCGAAACACTGCGACGCCTGATACCCTCGCCGCCGTTCCCGGCGCGTTGTTATGCAACTCACGCAATGCTGCGTGAATGCCTGTTGTTGCGTAACGACCCGTAACCGAATCCGCGCGGCGGGTAACACCCAGCTTCCTTTCAAGTTGTTACCCTAACGCCTGCCCGACGCCCGCCCTTCGCGCGCGTTCAGTTACCATTTCGGACCGGTTGCGCGAAATGCTTCGCGCCGCATTGCGTTGAAGCGCGCGCAACCTCCGACAGGAATCCAGAGCAGATGCCGTTCACCCGAATACCCGTCTTTCCTCGCAAGTCCGCTATCGTCCTCGCACTGGCCCTGACAATGGCCGGTTGTGCCGTCGGTCCGAACTACCAACGTCCCGACACCGCCATTCCCGCGTCATATAAAGAAGCGCCGGAGGGCTGGAAAGTCGCGCAGCCTTCGGACCGGGTGGATCGTGGAAACTGGTGGGCGATTTATAACGACCCGCAGTTGAATGACCTTGAAACGCGGTTGAACGCGTCGAATCAGACTATCGCGCAATACGCGGCGGCTTATCGGCAGGCCCGGGCGCTGGTTTCAGAAGCGCGCGCGGCGTATTTCCCTACGCTGGGGTTATCGGCGACGGGTTCGCGGGCAGGTTCCTCCAGCCGCTCAAGCGGTTCGATTTCCAGCGGCAGCTCGATCAACAATAACTACGATCTTTCCCTCGATGCATCGTGGGAACCGGACCTGTGGGGCACCGTCAGCCGGACGGTCGGCGCGCAGCGCGCCGGTGAGCAAAGCGCCGCGGCCGATCTCGCCAACGCACGGCTCTCGGCACAGGGCTCGCTGGCGCAAACCTACTTCCAGTTGCGTTCGCTGGACGCACAGCAAAAGCTCCTCGACGACACCGTCGCCGCTTATCAGCGCACGCTGCAACTCACGCAGAACCAGTACGCGCAAGGCACGGCCGCCCGCTCGGATGTGATCCAGGCGCAGACGCAATTGCAATCGGCGCAAGCGTCGGCTATCGATAACGGCGTCGCCCGCGCGCAATACGAACACGCGATCGCCGTGCTGGTCGGCGAGCCGGCGTCGACGTTCTCCATTGCTTCATCGCCGCTCGACGCCACGCCGCCCGACGTGCCGCTGCAACTGCCGTCCGCCATCCTCGAACGGCGGCCCGATATCGCGTCGGCCGAGCGCAAGGCAGCCCAGGCGAACGAACAGATCGGCGTGGCAATCGCGGCGTTTTTCCCCACGCTGACGTTGTCGGCAAGCGGCGGTTTTCAAAGCTCAATATTTTCGCAATTGCTGACCGCGCCATCGCGCTTCTGGACACTCGGGCCGGATCTCGCAGCGACCATTTTCGATGGCGGCTTGCGAGCCGCCCAGACCGAAGCGGCGCGCGCGTCGTATGACTCGGCCGTGGCGACGTATCGGCAAGCGGTGCTGACCGCGTTCCAGGACGTCGAGGACAACCTGGCGTCGCAGAGAATTCTCGCGAACGAGATCGGGATCCAGCAGCAAGCCGTTGCGTCGGCGCAGCAGGCGCTGGCTATTGTGACCAATCAGTACAAGTCGGGCACGGTCGGGTTCATCAACGTGCTCACCGCGCAGACCACAGCATTCACCGCCGAGCAGAAGCTGGCGAGTATCGCCGGGGAACGGATGGTGTCGTCGGTGGGATTGATCAAGGCGCTCGGCGGCGGCTGGGACACGGCGCAAATGGATCAGGAAACCGGCAGCGCAGCGGCGCCTGACGTAGCGGCGCCGGCGAGCGGCGTTGCGGTGAAGGGGACGAACGCTGCGTTGAATTCGGCGCCGGGTTCGTCAACCGTTGCGGCCACCAACGGCGGCATGGTTAAAGAATAAGACGCGCCGGGGCGAGGATACCCCGCGGTCTTTGTGTCCACGCTCGTCGTAATTTCACGCGAGGGCGAAAGGATGCCCGGCACGTTCGCGCTGAATGAAATCACACGTTCGCAACCGCTGCCCCTCGCCATCCCGATGCCGACTAGCACGGCCCTGAAAGCGGTAACGAAGCGCCGAGCTCTATCGAACGAAGGTCAGCTCGACGGTATCCGGTCCCGTGTGCCGTCCAAGCAGATTCAACAATCCCGCCAGGTTTTCCCGTGCCTCCGGCGTGGCCGTCGCCACGCCGTTGAACGCACTCGATGTCTTCGACACCGTTCCTTGTCCGCTCAGCAGCAATGGCCCATTCGATGTCGTCGTCAGGTTGATCGTGTCCGCCTGGCCTTCCGCCTGAAACACCACGCGATACGACCCCAGCGGCTTCACGCGCGACACGCTGGACGCCATGTCGTCGAGCGTCACGATCGCCTGCCCGTACGTGTTGTGCCCAAGCATCCGCCATTCGGTCCAGGTCAGCCGCACATTGCCTTCCATGTTGAGCGTGTTGAACGGTGCGCCCAGGCCCGAGAGCAGGCTCGCCGGCACGGCAATCGCGCCCGGCGAAACTGTCGAACCGGAAAAACCGGCATCGAGGAAAACCGAATCCGGCATGGCCTCCGTCTGGCGCATCTCCATGCGCACGCGGCCGGTGAACAAGGGCCAGAAGGCCGTATGCCATTCGATTCGTCCCGGCAGCAGCGTCGCGCCATCGGCGCTGCCCGCACCGCCGCCGGTCGCCAGCATCAACGTGGCCGAGCCCTTCCAGAGCGAACCGGCCGGATCGACGAGATTCACATGGCCGTCCGTCGCCTTCGCAAATTGCGGCACGATCCAGGCCGCCGGCAGCATGACGGCCAGCGTCACAACCACCGATATCCCCGCCACCACGAACCACGGCCAAGCCGCGAGAAGCCGCCGCATGCCGTAGTTCATTGCACCTGGGCCGGTTGCACCGATGCCGTCAGATCCACCTGGCCGTCGGGTTTCAGCGCCGTGATATGCGCCTCGCTGACCTGCACCTTGAACTGCTTCCGGACGCTGTCGAGCCACACCGTCCATTCCGGGAACGAGGCGTTCTTCAACTGGATCTGCACGCCCGCGCCGACCACCTGGACCTGCGCGGGGGGCATGTTGTTATCGGCGAGAGACTTCGCCAGTGCATCGCGCAACGCGCCGCCGGTCGGCGTGACACCCTGCCCGCCGCCTGCCAGCGAGCGTGCCTCGTTGGCTTGCGCGGTCATCTGCGCGAGCTGGCGCTGCATGGCGGGCAGCGTGTCGCGCAACCGCGCGCGCCCTTCATACGCGGGCGCCCATAGCACGAGATAAACCAGAGCAATGGCCGCCACGAGACCACCCCACATCAGGATGGTTTTTTCGCGCTGGGTACGCGCGTTCCAGAACTCGCCCCAGGTGTCGATGATGACTTGTTTCATTGGGCGCTCCTGATGGTCCACTTGCCGGTATTACTATCGATACCACCGGCCAGCCCGTTCGCCGCCAACCGTCTCTGCAAGCCAGGATCGACCTTGGTTTCCGGTTTGAAAGTCACCTCGAGGCTTCGGTCGTGGTAATCCAGCCCCGCAATGCCATTCACCGGAATGGGCCCAAGCGCGCGAGCGAGGGCATCGGCAAGAGAGAGGAAATCAGATGGCGACAGTTGCCCGGAAACCAGCCGCAAACGGTCGAGCTGACGCGACATCTGGTCGGGGGCATCGAGTACGACCGTGGTTTTCGGGAACGTGTTGAGGAGCGTTTCGGTCATCTGCGCGGTGATCGCGTCGCGTTGCCGGGCAAGCTGCAGCCACTGAATATTGATACCAATCATCGATACCACCAGCGCGCCGGCCAGCAGCGCCACCGGCAGCTTCAGCCGCCGCATGGTTGCGCGGTCGAGCCGCCACGGCTGCGCGGCGAACTCGAACTGGCACAGGTCGAAGTGGTTCGCGAGTGCGTTGCGCGCGAGGGTTTCGAACGTCAGCGGCTCAGCGCCGGGAATCGCGGGCCGTGCCGACGCCAGGCGCGGCTCGGCGCCGGGAACGTCGCGCAGGGTGTACAGCGTGGCCGGCTGGGCGCCCGCAAGCGCGCTGAGCGTGGAGGTCACGGCATCGGCGGGAATGGCCAGGCCTTCGCCCAGCGCCGCGTGCTCGCCGCGCGCAATCGCAATCTCTACGCGCGTCGTCGCGCTCTCGGCCGGCCGGAGCGTATCGCCGCCGAGCAAAAGCGGGGCAGTCGCCAGCACGTCACCCAGGATGCCCGCGACGAACGGATTGGGGGTGTCGGCGGCGCTTTCATGCAGCGGCAGGCAGCGCATGGCGGGCACGGCCTTCACATTCCGATGCCCCGCGTTCGCAAACGCCTCGAGCACAAAGCGGAACCAGCCGCGATCGATCACCGCCAGCACCCGCCGGCCGCTCGCGAGCGCGACCGGATCGACGGCGATATGGCACGTCTGCGGGTCCTGGATCAACTGATCCTCGACGACGTTGGGCAAGGCCTGGCGCAAGCGCGGCCCTTTCAGCGGCGGCATTTGCGCGGCGGTCAGCAACAGGTCGCGCGCGGCGACAATCAGCACTGTCGCGCTCGCACGCGGCAGCAACGAAAGCGCGGCGCGGCCGGCCCGCTGCGTGACATTGCGCTTGTCGAGCAGCAGAAACGGCAGCTCCGGCAAATTCCACTCTTCGGAGCGCACCGCCGGATCGCGCGGCGGCAGTAGGACGATCAATGTGCTCAAAGGCCGCTCTCTTGTTTTCTGAATCGAAAGTTATTTACTGTACTGCGTGTACTACGACATCGACATCGTTCCGATGAAACCCGTCCAAACGCATCAAGGCTGGTCGCGAACATAGACAATACGCGTGGTATGCGTCGCCGGATCGCGATACAGCAAGGTCGTCCGATCCACTTCCGCCCGCTCGTGCTGCACGCGGCCGTGGATCAGGAAATACTTCGTGGTCACGTCCATCTGATTTGGATCGATGTTGGCGGTTGGCGCGCCCGCGCCGGTCAGCGCGAGCGTCACGTTGCCGACATCGTGGAAAAACACGGTCTCGCGGCGCGCGACAAACGCCTGCGCCTGCGAAAGCGACATGCCGGGCACCGTCGCCGCAATCACTTCAGCCGTCGCGGTATTCATGTTCACCGACGTCGTGGTCGGCAGCACCGTCACGAACGGCCGCAATTTCTCCACGGCTTCCGGCGAAAAACCGGGGACATCAAGCAACGATTCCACATTGATCATCTGCAGCGGCGCGACGGGCGCGTTGCTGTCGGCATCGGCGAGACCGGGGTCGTCGGTGAAATTGCTGCCACCCGTTCCGCCGCCCTGCGCAATCGCGGCCAGTGTAGAGGCGGGCGTACTGGTCGCGGCGGCAGTGGTCGATTGCGTCTGGAACCGCGTCGCCGATTGCGCCAGCCCCGCGCGAATCTGCAACGCGACGTTCTTCGCCAGCGACGCATCAAGCCCGAGCAACGTCAGCAACCGCTGGAACGACGCGATCTCCTGCACGTTGATGATCAGCAAGCCGGGCGTGGGCGTGGAAACCAGGTTGCGCAGGTTGAACTTGGCCTGCGCGTCTTCAATCGATCCCGACAAATACGTCGATGCGCCCTGCTGCGCCCGCACGTCGCCAATTTGTCCGAGAAAGTCCGACAGCCGCGTTTTCGCGATCGGCACACCCCACACGCCGCCGAGATACGTGACGTCCGGCGCGGAATCGGCTTCGGAACGCAGGATTAGCCGCGTCCAGTCGAGCGCGCTGCGCGAGATCCATTGCGCCTGCGCGAGCAGCCGCTGGTTCTCGATCCGGCGGACCTGCACTTGCTGGCGCCACAACAATCCCGACACGATAATCGCCGACAACGCGACGACCAGCAGCGCACTGATGATCGCAACGCCGCGCTGTTGCAAATGCCTGGAAGGCCTCGATGACCTGAGCCGTTTCGCCTGAACCGATGAAGAACGCATGGTCATTCTCCGATCAGAAACACGCGCGTGATCGGCAGCGCCAGATTGTGCGCGCCGACCGCGATCTGAATGCCCGTCACCGCGCGCGGCAACGGCGCGTTGCCGAGCTGCGGCACTTTCAGGTTGTTATCGTTCTGCGTGATTTGCGCCGCCACGTCGCCCATGCGCATCGTCCAGCCGGTCTTGGGCACGTAGGCGCGCGTGGCGAAGGTCGAGACGCCGCCCATTAGCGGGATCGCGGTCCAGCCGTCGGAGTTGTCCGAAGCCGATAACGCCCGCCGCACTTCCCCCACATTACCGAGCGGCGGCGACGCAAAGCGCACCACCCGGCCGCCGTCGACCAGCCGGTAGCGCACGACCTGCAAGCGCGGCGCCACGCCTTGTGCATAGAGACCGCGAACAATCTGCAGCGCGTTCCCGCCGATAGCCACCGCGGCCTGGCCGGCTTCGTCGTCGGTGGCGGCCTGGCGGGCATCGATACGCATCTGGTCGAACAATTGCGCCACCACGCGTTCATCTTCCATCGCGTTCGTAATGGTCGTGCGGCCGCGCATGATCTGGTCGAGGCCACGCCACGACAGCACCGCGATCACCGCGAGGATCGCGATGGCGACCAGCATCTCGATCAGCGTAAAGCCACGATCGCCGCGAACGCCACGAGTTCCGCGAACGTCCCGCCTAGAGCGAACGGTTGGTTTCATTCGCCACCACCATGACCATTTGCGCGAGATTGCCGGAGATGCCAGGCGACTCCACGATAACTTCCACCCGCCGGAAAATCGGATTCGGCGTCGTCGACACGCGGTCCGTGCAAATCAGCTTGAGATTGCCCTGCGAGCAATCGAACGTACGTGTACCAATATCCGGCCACGTATGCGTGAGCCGCAGTTGCGCGAGTTCGTTATCAGCGCTCCAGCCGGCCAAGAGCCGCCGATGCAAGTCCGCCTCGCCGGTCGCCATCGCGCCCACGGCCCGCAGCGACGCCGCCAGCGCCACCGCGATGATCGCCAGCGCGACGAGCACTTCGATCATGGTGAAACCGCGCGTGCGTTTGTGTTGGAGCTTATGTTTAAGGCCATGACGAGGGCCGGGCGCGAGCGTTGGCATCAGCGCACCTGATAACGGCCGTTGCCGGTGCCGACGATCGTCACGCTGCCCGACGCCGAGACGAGCGTCACTTCCATCGGGGTATCGATAGCTTCAGTGCCGAACACCACTCGCTCCGCGGACTGATCGGTACCGGCGTACTGGATCGTCACGCCGGTCACGCCGCCTTCCCATCGGCGCTGGCGCAGCAGGTCGTCGCGTAACGGACGCCAGCCGTCTTCCGTGCGGATATCGAAGCGAAAACCGCCGTCGAGCGGCTGCCACGCAATAGGCCTTGCCCGCACCTGCGCTTCGTCACCGGCGGATTCGAACAGGAGCGCGAGACGCTGCGCTTCCTCGTTCAGATCCGTGCGCGGATTGCGCGTGAGCTTCACCGACGCCAGCGACACCAGCAATCCCGCGATCACCAGCACCACCAGCATTTCCAGCAGCGTAAAGCCGGCCTGCGGCCGCACCTTCGCGCGGCGCGGCGCCTCGGGTGCTGAACAGTCCGGCTTGTGCTGCATGTTCACGTCGATTGGCTGCTGTTAAGGGGCAAGGAAAGGCTAAAAAGCTATTGCCAGGAGCCGATGTCGGCGTCGTTGCCATCGCCGCCCGGTTTGCTGTCGGCGCCATAGCTGAATATGTCCACCTCACCGTGCACGCCCGGGTTCAGGTATTGATATTCCTTGCCCCACGGGTCGACTGGAACGCGATCCATATAACCACCGCCCTTCCAGTTGTTCGGGATCGGCTCGGTGGTCGGCTTCTCTACCAGCGCGCGCAAACCCTGCTCCTGGGTCGGATAGCGGCCGTTATCGAGTCGATAAAGATTCAGCGACTGCATGATCGAGCCAATATCCGCCTTCGCCGCCACACGCCGCGCCTCGTCCGGGCGGCTCATGATCTTGGGCACGATCAACGCGGCGAGAATGCCGAGAATGGCGATCACTACCATGATTTCGATCAGCGTAAAACCGCGCTGCCGACGCGATTGCTGAGTACCTTGCGCTGTCTGGAGTTCGTAGCGGCGCTTCATCCACATTTGCATGACTTCATCTTCCTTTCCAATTGGTGTCGTTACAGCGCTCAGGCCCGACATGATGTTCGATGCCCGTTCGCCGCCCTTAACCGGACCCGGATCATTCATCTGAATAATCAACGATCGTCGCGGGCAGGCTTGCATTCTATAGGTCCCGCTTGCGCGGATTTCACTTCGTAAGCAGCGGCCGTCCGATCCGTTTGATCCTGGGCGGCTTCAGCGCACATAAATGGTCGGGCCGGGCGCGTTCGGCGGCAGGAACACTTCGGAGCGTGTGCCCTTTCTATCGATGATGATCGAGCGCGCCCGCACTTCCTTGATCGTCACGCCTGGCGTCAGCGGCCCGCCCAGCGAGATCGCACGTGCCGGTTCGCCGCCGTAGCTTACGATCGCCGCCGCGCCGTGTTGCAGCGCGAGGATCCCGAACAAGTGCACGTCCTGGTTTTCCTGATGCTGCAGTTTCCCGCCGAACAACGTAGCGGCCTGCTCCACCGAGGGCGCGCGCCCCGCGGCCGCTGCAGGCAACGGGGCGCTCTGGTGCGTGGTCAGCGTGATGACCCACCACGTCAGCGTCGCGCAAAAAATGGCGAGCGCGATAAGCGATAGCAGGCGGGTCTGAAATGCATTCATGGGATGGGCTTCTTCACTGCACCAGATTATTCAATTCGATGATCGGCAACATCACCGCCAGCACGATCACCAGCACGACGCCGCCCATCGCGAGGATCAGCAGCGGTTCCAGCAGGCTCGTGAGAAACATCGTGCGGCGTTCGAGTTCGCGCGATTCGCCCTCGGATGCCCGGTCGAGCATGGTGGTGACGTCGCCGGTGGCTTCGCCCGAGCGGATCAGATGCACCAGCACGGGCGGAAACGTCCGGGTGTTGCCAAGCGCGCGCGACAACGACGTGCCTTCGCGCACGCGAATGATCGCGTCTTCAACGTTCGCGCTCATCGCGCGGTTGCTCAGGGTTTCGCCCGCGGCTTGCAGCGCCCGCAGGATCGGTACGCCGGCTGCTGTCAGGATCGCAAGCGTGCTGGCAAAACGCACGGTGTTATAACCGCGCACGAGTTTGCCGAGCAGCGGCGCGGTGAGCAGCCAGCGGTCGAACGCCATGCGCGGCCCCGGCCGCGCGAGCAGGTTCTTGATGAACCAGCTCAGCAACGCCACGCCGATCAGCCCGGCCCACCACCAGTTCCGCACGAAGCCGGAGAGCGCCATCATCGCAATGGTGAGGAACGGCAGCGCTTGCTTCGTGCTCGCGAACACGTTCACCACTTGCGGCACCACGTAACTCAGCAGGAACGTGACGATCCCGAATGCGATCAGCGTGACGATCGCGGGATAGGTGAACGCGAGCACGATCTTCTGCTTGAGCGCATTGCGTTGTTCGATGTAATCCGCGAGCCGCGACAGCACCAGTCCAAGCTTGCCGGTATGTTCACCGGCCGCCACCAGCGCGCGATAAATCTCGGGGAAATCACGCGGATGTTCCGCCAATGCATTCGCGAACGAATGGCCGCCAAGCACTTCGCCGCGAATGGCGGCCATCAACTCGCGAACGTAATCGCGCTCCGATTGCTCGGTCAGCACCGACAGCGTTTCGCCGAGCGGCAGACCCGCTGTCAACAGGCTGGCGATTTGTCGCGTGAGAATGGCCTGCTCGCGTTGCGACAAGCGCTTTCCCATCGATAACCGCTGTTTGCGCTCCCCCCGCGTGCGAGTACCCGCAGCCTCGACCACGAGAGGCGTCAGCCCCTGCGTCCTGAGTTGGCTACGCGCGGCACGGGCGCTGTCGGCATCGAGTACGCCTGTCTGCGACTTGCCCGCCTGATCGATTGCCTCGAAACGAAACGCCGGCATGGATGTTTAATCTCCGCCCGTCACACGCAGCACTTCTTCCAGCGACGTTGCGCCGGTCGCGAGCCACCGGTTTGCATCCTCGCGCAGCGTGCGCATTCCTTGCGCGCGGCCGGCCGCCAAAATTTCGGCATCCGATGCATTCCGGTGAATCAGCGCGCGAAGAGGATCGTCAAGCAGCAGCAGTTCGTACACGCCGCGACGTCCCGCATAACCCGAGTTGCCGCATTTATCGCAGCCGACTGCATGCCAATGAATGTGGCCGTCTTCCGAGGTCTCTGCCTTGCACACCGGACACAACTGCCGCACCAGCCGCTGTGCCAGCACGCCGAGCAACGACGACGCCAGCAGATACGGCTCGACGCCCATATCGGTAAGACGCGTGACAGCGGACGCTGCGTCATTCGTGTGCAGCGTAGCCAGCACGAGGTGACCGGTCAACGATGCCTGCACCGCAATCTGCGCCGTTTCCAGATCGCGGATTTCCCCGATCATGATGATGTCCGGGTCCTGCCGCAGAATTGATCGCAACGCGCGCGCGAAGGTCATGCCAATACGCTCGTTCACCTGCGTCTGACCGATCCCGCCGAGGTCATATTCGATAGGATCTTCCACCGTCATGATGTTGGTGGTCGCGGTTTCGAGCCGAGACATGGCGGCATAAAGCGTGGTGGTCTTGCCGGAACCTGTCGGACCAGTGACCAGCACGATGCCGTGCGGACGGCCGATCAGCTTGTCGAAATGAACCAGCGTGTCGCGCGCCATGCCCAGCGTTTCGAGATTCAGCCGCTGTGCGTCTTTTTCCAGCAGACGCAGCACCGCGCGTTCACCATGACCGGTCGGCAGCGTTGACACACGCACGTCCACCGGCCTGCCGCCCACGCGCAGCGTGATGCGGCCATCCTGCGGGAGCCGTTTTTCCGCGATATCGAGTTGCGCCATGATCTTGATCCGCGAGATCAGCGCGCCATGCAGCGCCTTCTTCGGGCGCACGACGTCGCGCAAGGTGCCATCGACACGAAAGCGCACCACCGAAGACGTCTCGAACGGTTCGATATGAATATCCGATGCCTGTTCGCGCGCCGCCTGCGTCAGCAGCGCGTTGATCATGCGGATGATCGGCGCGTCGTCTTCCGATTCGAGCAAATCCTCGATTTCGGGAATGTCCTGCATCAGCCGCGACAGATCGACTTCGCCTTCCACTTCGCCCACGACCTGCGCCGCGCTGCCGTCATTGCGCGAGTACGCCGAGTTGATTGCAGCCGAAAGCTCGGCCACCGGCAAACGTACGATGGAAAGCGCGCCGAAGTTTCGCGCGACTTCGGCGAGTGCGGCGTCGCTGGTTTTATCGCTGATCCACACTTCGATGCTGTCCGCGTGCTGGTGCGCCACCAGGATCTGTCCGGTCCGCGCGAACGCGTACGGGATCAGCCGTGCCGCGAGCGGCGACGGCGTGCTCGTGGCAACGTTCGCGACGGACGCGCTCAGCGTGCTCACGGCTTCGCTCCCGCGTCGCCGTTGAGCGGCACACCCGGCGCCGGGTTATTCGGCACAGCGTAACTGTTCACGTTCAGCGGCTGCCCCTGCGCTTGCCCTTGCCCCTGATACTGGCCTGGCGGCTGCGCCGTCTTGTACTGCTGCTGGCCTTGATACTGCCCTTGTTGATCCTGCATCTTTGGCGGCGGCGCCTGCGGCAACGTCGTGCTGCCGCCCTCCGCCGGCGAACGTGACATGTTGTTCAAGTCGAACAGATTCTGCGACGGGATACCGCCCTGGCTCGGGCCAATCGGCGCTGGTGGCAGAACCGGTACGTCCTTGTCCTTTTCGATGCGGTTATCGGAGGTGGAGTTGTACTGTTGCTGACGCAGATATTCGTAGCGATCGTTCGAAATCTGCGAGCTGGTCGCCTGGTCGCGCACGATCACCGGGCGCAGGAACACCATCAGGTTGGTCTTCGTCCGCGTCTTCGCTTCGCTGCGGAACAACTGGCCGATCCAGGGGATATCGCCGAGCAGCGGCACTTTGCTGTTGCTCGTCGAATACTGGTCCTGCATCAAGCCGCCGAGCACGACGATTTCACCATCGTCCGCCAGGATGGTCGACTGGATCGAACGCGTGTTGATCGTCACGCCACCCGGATTGTTGGTCGTGGTGGTATCGACGCTGGAGTCTTCCTGATAGAGCTGGAGCTTCAGGATGCCGCCCGTCGTGATCTGCGGTTTCACATGCAGCGTCACGCCCACGTCGCGCCGGTCGAACGTATTGAACGCGGAGACCGACGTGCCCGTATTGGCGGTCGGCGTGGCGTACGAACCGGTTACCACCGGCACGTTCTGGCCGACCACGATCTTCGCTTCCTCGTTATCGAGCGTAATGAGGTTAGGCGTAGACAAGATGTTCGCATCCGACGACGTCGACAGCGCCTGGAGCAAACCGCCCAGGCCGAAGAAGTTGCCGAACTTGTGCAGCAGGCCGATGTTCAGGCCCTGCGAGAGGATGTTCGTCTGACCTGCGAGCGACGACGGATTGCTCGCGACCGCGGCTCCGGCCGCCGTCAAATCGACAATGCTCGACGTGCCCGAGCCCAGGTTCGTGCTGCCGTAAATGCCGTTGTTGCCGCTGTTTGAAAGCAGCGCGCCCTGCCACTGAATGCCGAGATTCGCGCCCGTTGTCGCTGACAGTTCAACTATCAGCGCTTCAATGTAGACCTGCGCACGGCGTGCATCGAGCTGGTCGATGACCGCACGCAAGTTGCGATACACCGGATCGGACGCGGTAATGATCAGCGAGTTGGTGGCCGTGTCGGCCTGGATCATGCCGTTGCCCGGTTGATCGCTGGAACTGCTGTTGTCGTTGTTGTTGCCGAAGCCGGAGTCCTTGCTCTGGCCGCCGCCCCCCATCGGATTGCTTCCCGACGACGAACTGCTGCTGCCGAGTCCACCCGGCAGCGGCGGCAAGCCGCTCGTGCCAGTCGACGAACCGGAACCGCCTGCGCCAAACGCGCCCGAACCGCTCGACGAACCCGATCCCGACGATGACGACGAAGACGAATTCCCGTTGCCCTTGCCCATCATCGCGCTCAGGGTTTTGGCAAGACGCGAGGCATCGGCGTTACGCAGTGCGACCACGTGCATATTGCCCGGCTGCGTGGTGGCCGCGTCGAGACTGCGCGCAAGCTGCTTGGCCGCCGCGAGCCGTGCGCTGCTGGACGCGCGCAGCAGCAACGAGTTCGTGCGCGGGTCGGCGGTGACGGTAACTTTCAGCGTAGCGTCGGTGCTGCCTATCGAGCCCGGATCGAGCAGCTTGTTGAGCTGTTCGGCAACGTCGAGCGCATTCGCGTTCTTCAGCGGCACCACCTCGACCTGCCGGCCCGCCGCTGTGTCGATGCCCGCGATGATGCTCGCGATGCGCCGCACGTTGTCGGCATAGTCGGTGACGACCAGCGTGTTGTTGGCCGGATAGGCGGCGATCGTGTTGTTCGGCGAGATCAGCGGACGCAGGACCGGCAACACGTTGTTGGCCGATTCGTTGTGCAGCTCGAACACCTGGGTGATGACCTGATCGCCCCGCGCGGTGGGCGTGTTGCCGACGTAGGTCGGCACGCCCTGCAGCTTGGCGTCGGCTTCCGGCACGACTTTGAGCACACCGTGATCTTGCACGAGTGCGAAGCCCTGCATTCTCAATGCCGACTGCAGCGTTTTCAAAGCCTGATCCTCTGGCACCGGATTTTCCGATACGAGATTCAATTGTCCTTTGACCCGCGGGTCGACGATGATCGTCTTCCCAGTCGCGGCACCGATCGCTTTCGCCACCTGATCGATATCCGCATTGACGAAATTCAGTGTCACCTGTGCGTGCGCAATTTGCGTGGTGACGAGACCGGCCACCAGCAAAGCCGTCGCGGCGCGACGCAATGCCATACGTTTTCTTCTCATGGAGTGTGATGTCTAGACCTGCTGATCCCGTCGCTGAAAACCGGTCGTGTTACGCGTCTTTCGACGCTTTTAACACCACGAAGGCTTAAAACAGACGTTTCCAGGGCCGATGCCCGGGCAATGCCATATCCCAAAAACGTGAACCATAGCAGCTTTTCATGTCAGGTTTGTCACAAAAGTACTAATCCTTGGCCGACGATCGTCAAATAGTAAAGCGTCACAAATCTCAAAAAAACCTTCTGATCAAACTCTGTTCGTCTTGACCCTTACTAGCCCTTTGCACATAGGAAAGAGGTTGAAATTGTCATATTTGTTCGCTTTCGCCCGTGCAGTAGAGCAGTTCGGATTTCATGCGCCTATAAAGACAAACGCGGTCGATTAACTAAACTTTCGAATAGCTTTCATAACAATTGGCGCCACATGCCTTGGCTATGTCGGATGGTCAAATTTAAAACGCCATAGTCTGCCGGTATGATACGAGCGCTTCGGCGCGCTGGATGCGCAATGTGCGGGCGGGTTTTCCCGTGTTTACCGCGTCTTACCTTGTTTTACCGGGTGTTACCCGGTTTTTGCCGATAAAGCGGCGCCTTCACTGCAGCAGTTCGCGAGTGCAAGGCACACAGTCGATCAGGTGGTACCCAACATGATGAAAATATTTTTGCGACTTTTTGCGATCGGTTTCGGCGCCTTATTGGCAGCCGCGCCCGCGCACGCCGACTGTTTCGATGAAGCCGCCAAGTATCAGAAGGTCAACCCGCTGATCCTGCGGGCGATCGCGTGGCAAGAGTCGCACAACCAGCCGGATGCTATGAACAAGAACGCGAACGGTTCCATCGACTACGGTCTGATGCAGATCAATTCGGTGCATCTGACGCAGCTCGCACAGTACGGGATTTCGACCACCACGCTGATGCAGCCGTGCAAGTCGGTCTATATCGCCGCGTGGCATTTGCGCCAGAAGATGAACAAGTATGGCAACACGTGGCAAGCGGTCGGCGCTTACCATTCGGAAACGCCGTCGCTGCGAGATCAGTACTCGAAGCAGATCATCAATATCCTGGGCAAGTGGAAGCTGCTGACGGCATCGCGCTGATTCAGGTTCGCTTCACTTCGTTTGTTTCGTTCAGCTTCTTCTGTTTTTCATCGCATGGCGCGGCGTTCCAGCCGCGTTTGATGCACAATTCCGCGTTCCAGCTCGCCGCTATTCGAGGCGGGTTTTCTTGAAAGCGCCACCGTTTTCAGCGGCTGCGCGCGCGAGTTTCGCGCCCTCTTTCGATGCCAAACGCGATGAATCAGCCCCTGCCCGTTACCGTGCTTGCCGGTTTGCCAGGCGTAGGCAAGACCACGCTGCTCGACCATTTGCTCGCGCATCATGCCGGCACGTCCATCGCGGTTGTTCGCGGCCGGATCGACGATCTATCGAGTGAAATCAACAGCGCTGCCGCGGAAGGCCGCTTCGACGCGATCGTGGTGGAAGCGTCCGGCACCGACGACCCGCAGGTGATTGCCGAGAGCCTGGTCTTCGATAACGACATCGCGCATCTCGATACGATCGTGACCGTCGTCGATGCGGAGAGTTTTTCGCGCGAATATGCGTCGACGGATTCGCTCAGCGAGCGCGGGATGGCAAGCCAGGATCACGATAGCCACGACGACCGCACGGTCGTGGAAGCGCTGATCGCGCAGATCGAGTTCTGCGATGTGATCGTGATCAACAAGACGGATCTCGTCAGTACCGATGCGCTCGCCAAGCTCCGGCGCGTGCTGCATGCGCTCAATCCGCGCGCCGAACTTATCGATGCGCGGCAAGGCGCGGTGGCCGCGAGCGAGTTGGTGAACACAGACCGCTTCGACTTTGACGCGACCTCGAGCGCGCCCGGTTGGCTGGCGATGCTGAATGCCGATCCGGCGTCAGCATCGGAGTTGGCGGCCGACGACTTGGGCGTTGGTGGATTTGTTTATCGGGCGCGCCGGCCGTTTCATCCCGGGCGGCTGTGGGCGCTGGTGCATCAGGAATGGCCGGGTGTATTGCGTTGCAAGGGTTTTTTCTGGCTGTCGACACGCAGCGATATTGGCGGTTTGTTATCGCAAGCGGGGGGCGCGCTGCGGCATGGTCCTGCGGGCATGTGGTGGGCGGCGCAGGAGCGCAGCGAATGGCCGACGGGCGATGCGGAGCTGGAGGCTGAAATTGCCGCGGACTGGTACGGCGATGCGGACGATATGACTATCGGCGACCGGCGGCAGGAACTGGCGATGATCGGAACTGACCTGGACGAGTCGCATTGGCGTGGGGCTTTTGACGCGTGTCTTGTCACCGATGAGGAATGGTCGCAAGCGACGGAGGGATTATTGGCCGATCCGTTCCCGTCGTGGGAGATGGATGAAGATGAGCATGACCACGATCATCATGATGATGATTGCGATTGTGGAGCCCATTAGGTTTTCGCTCGCGCCGGTGGACGGGGTTGGGGGTCGGTGTTGGGGTGGTCGGTGGTGGTTTCTGCGTTAGCGGTCGGGGTCAATGCCGGGTTGCTGCTTTCAGTGTTAGCGGTCTGCGAGAGTCGGATTTTCTCTTTATCACTATTAGCCACTGTGCGTGGCGGCACGTCATTTCTTTGTCCAAAGCGACAAAGAAACGAAGCAAAGAAAGCGCTTTTAAAACACGCTACCCTAAGTGTCCACAGCGTGCGGTTTTGATTCATAGGTGCCCCAAAAGCACGGTGCTCGCCAGAGCGCCGGATGTGTGAACCCCTCCTTCTCGCGAATCCTGACACGAACACGCTTCGCCCCGTACGCTCTCGGGCAAGCACCATTGCTAAGGAACCCACACGGCCTTACGCGTACTCGTAGACTCGCGCTTGCCAATGAACACGCTTCGCCACCCGTGCCCTCGTGGAAGCACGAATTGACCAGGAACCGGTACGGCCTAACGCGTATTTGCTTCTGCGGTTCTTCGTGGGTTAGCGGCGTGATCTACGCGGTTGTCTTCGTGGGTTACGGCCTCAGCATCTTTGCGACTTCGTTTCTTGACGGGTTAGCGGCATAGTCCGTCATGCGTACAAATTTGGAGGGAGGTCGTCCGCGGATAGCGCGGAGTGCTCCTTGGGCAGGTTCAATCACTGGTGGCGAAGCGTGTGGGTATCGGTGTTCGGAGAAGGAGGGTTTCACACATCCTTCGCTCTGGCGAGCACTGTGCTTTTGGGGCACCTATGAATAGAAACTGCACGCTGTGGACACTTAGGGTAGCGTGGTTTAAAAGCGTTTTCTTTGCTTCGTTTCTTTGTCGCTTTGGACAAAGAAATGACGTGCCGCCACGCACAGTGGCTAATAGTGATAAAGAGAAAATCCGACTCTAGCAGACCACCACGGCCGAAAGCAGCAACCCAGCATAGACCCCGACCGCTAACGCTAGAACCCACCACCCCGACATTGACCCCGACCACTAACGCAAAAACCCCCAAACCCCCACCCCGTCCACCGGCGCGAGCAAAAAAAAACCCGCCGATGGCGGGTTCCATACTGACAACCGGCTACAACTTACCGCTTGTTCACTGCGTCCTTGAATGCCTTGCCAGCCGTGAACTTGACGGTCTTGGCGGCCGGAATCTTAATGGATTCGCCGGTCTTCGGGTTACGGCCGGTGCGCGCTGCGCGCTTGCCCGAACCAAAGCTTCCGAAGCCAATCAACTGCACGGCGTCACCCTTCGAGACGGCCTTCTTGACCACTTCGAGCAACGTGTCCAGCGTTTCGCCGGTTTGAGCCTTGCTGGCGCCGGTCTGAGCGGCCACGGCGTCGATCAGTTCCTGTTTATTCATTAAGGTTCCTTTATCAGTTTAGGTTGACACGAACAGCGCGAACGCGCCGATTATACGTGCGCGGGCCTTGCAGTCGAGTACTGGCGCGGGTCCAGCCCCCTGGCCCACTATTCCGGCAAACCCTCACACCCCGGTCGCCGGGCCTCCTCCTTACTCGGCGGTTGTTATCATAACGCAGCGCAAACCCAAGCAGGACAAGGGTTTCGAAGATTTACGCATGATCGGACGCAAGTGAAAACCCTTTCCACCGCCCTTTTCCTGCAAGCAATCCTTTCGTACTGTTCATTTCACCCTCCGTTGGTTTTTGCCAACGGTTGGCGCACGATCCGGTGTATCAAGCGCTAAGCCTTACCCCTATTAGCTTTAAGGGAACGCAGTGCAATCCCGGAAATGCACGGCGAAGGCCATATCATCAGTCTGCTTTCAAACCTTTCCGATGACCCATTCCTTTTTTTGTGCAAACGTGCTTGGCGATCGCGCGCGCTGGGCCCGGAAGCGAAACTTCACGGTCCTACAGGCGGAATTCGACGCCGGGCAGCTCTTTATCGAAGCATGGGCCGCTTGGCGCGCAGATCCGCAGCGCTGCGAGCGCCTGCATTTCGTGGCCGTCGGGCCGCTAACGTCGATGGATCTCCCCGACGTAATCACCAAGGAGCCCGCCCTCTCCCAATTACTGATCGATGCCTGGCCCATGCAGGTGGCCGGGCTGCATCGGCTCGAGTTCGAAAACGGGCACGTGGTGCTGACACTGGCCATCGGCGAGCTGGAAAGCATGCTGCCAAAAATCTGGCTGCGTGCCGATGCCTTTTATCTGTGGCTATCGCAGGTCGATGCGAAGCTGGCCTACATCGCCAAAGCGCTGGCCCGCGTCGCCGGGGATCAAGCGACGTTATGTGCCCAAGCGCATCCCCTCCTTCCCCAAGCGCTCAAAGACGCAGGCTTTATCTGCGATGAAACCCCGCACGGCGCTTTTGTGAAAGCGCGCTTCGCGCCACGCTGGCGTGTGCGACGTCACGAACCGCCGCGTGCGTTAGCAATTGAGGGCGCCACTCCATCAGCAGTGCTTTCGACGGACGCGGTATCAGCTTCCTCGCGTCAAGGACTGCGCCATGCAATCGTCATCGGGGCTGGCCTTGCCGGCTGTGCGATCACCGAGCGCCTTGCCTCGCGGGGATGGCGAGTCAGCCTGATCGAGCGTCACGACGATCTTGCCCGCGATGCGTCGGGCAACCCCGCCGGCGTCTTCCACCCGATCGTCTGGCGTGACGACAGCATCGCTGCCCGCCTGACACGCGCTGGATTTCTCTACGCGCTGCAACGCTGGTCCGAGCTCGAACGCGCCGGCCACACCCTGAACCGCAGCCATCAAGGATTGCTGCAGATCGCAGATTCCACCGACGATGCGCGCGCAATTGCATCCGCGATCAAGCGCTTCGGCTTGCCGCCGTCCTATGTAATACCCGTCGATGAACACGAAGCCACCCGCCTGGCCGGCCAGCCTGTCGCGCGCCCCGGATGGTTTTTCCCTCACGGCGGCTGGATTTCCCCAGCCGCGATATGCGCCGCGCAATGTGCGGTTGCGGGCGATTTACTGACGACTCGTTTCGGCACGGAAGTCGCGCGGATCGATCGGGAAAACGGCACGTGGACTGCCTTCGACATCACCGGCCGCACCCTCGCCCAAGCCCCCGTCTTGATCCTTGCCAACGCCGGCGATGCGCAACGCCTCGCCGGGCTCCACGGCCTTCCGACGCGCGGCGTACGCGGCCAGCTAACGCTATTGGACTCGAGTCCGCTCGACGGCCTGCGCGTACCCATCGTCGGCGATGGCTACGCCGTGCCGCTCGGCGCGCATCGAACGCTAACCGGCGCGACCTACGATATCGACGACATCGATACGCAAATCCAGCCCGCCGGTCATATCGAAAATCTGGAACGCGTCGCGATGATGTTGCCGGCCCTCGCCGGGTTCAAACCAACGCGAGAAACGCTGGAAGGCCGCGTGGCATTCCGATCGGTGACGAGCGACCGCATGCCGATGATCGGCGCCCTCGCCGATGAAACCGCCGCCCGTGCCGATGCCCCCCGTCTTTCCGGCGCATGGCCGCTCGATTTGCCGCGCATGCCCGGCCTGTACGGCGCGTTTGCATTCGGTTCGCGCGGACTGGTGTGGTCGACACTGGCCGCCGAGCTGATCGCGGCGCAAATCGAAGGCGAGCCGTGGCCGATCGAACGTGAACTGGCTGACGCCATCGACCCCGCGCGCTACCTTCTGCGGGCATTGCGACAAGGCGAACTCGGCTAAAAACATCGGTCGGCAAACTATCCACCGCAGCCTGTGGATAACCCGGCGAATTTCGCGCGAATGACCTGTGTACTCGCTGTGGGCGTAAACGGGACAACTTCGTCGCACCGCGAATTCGCCCGAAGTTGTTCGGAGTTCACCCTCGGACGCCCACACGTTCACTATCTGCTTATGCGTCCTTCAAACGCTTGTAAACATTGATGAAAATGGAGTTATCCACAGAAATCGTGCGGCCTTGTTAACTACTACTACGTATATATAAACAAAACTTGTAAACCTTAAAACAAGCGTCATCGGCAGCACTCAAAGTGGAAAAACCGCCTTATCTCAGATGAAACAACAACAAGATCCGACCCCTCTTAAAGGTAGATTTTTCCTTATGCCGAGACACTGAAACCCATTGTTACCGCTCGGTTCCAACTAGCGCAGGGGTTGAACAGGTGCTGCCGGGAGCTATGGCACAATCCCCGTTCTTTCGTTCGGCCGCCTTGCCGGCTTATCGCTTCAAACCGGGCTCTTCGCGAGCAACGTGGATTGAAAAAAACGCTGCAACCGTTGCCATGACAGCAACGGACCGACTGGCCAACCAGCGAATCGGCTGTCAATCGGCCAACGAGTCCCGACGGGGCTTGACGGAGCCTGAAGAATCACCGGGCAACGAACCTTTCCGGCAACGCGCACTGTTGCCGCGCATCACCTGCCCATTCACTGTCTATCCGCACTAGCTGCGAAGGAGAAATCCTCACGATGAAGTCGGCCTTTTCATTCTTACCGGTTTGGCCACTCACACCCGACGCCATTTTTTGGGCCGGTCTTGCACTGGTTGCCGCGGGCCTCTGTGGTGAATTGCTCTGGCGCGCCTGGCGTTTGCCGCGCATCACGGGCTACGCCGTCATTGGCCTGATCGCGGGCAACGCAGGTTTTGGTGTGATCGATGTCAGTTCGGCAGGAATCTCGCGACCGTTGCTCGACGTCGCGCTTGGCCTGCTTCTGTTCGAACTCGGCAGCCGGCTCGACTTGCGCTGGATTCGCCGCAATCCTTATCTGATCTTGTCGAGCATTGCGGAAAGTACGCTCACGTTCGGTTTCGTATTGATCGCGCTGACGCTGTGCAAAGTGCCGACCATGCCGTCAGTTGTAATTGCCGCAATCGCCATGGCAACGTCACCGGCCATGGTCATTCAACTGCGTACCGAACTACGCGCGGAAGGCCAGGTCACACAACGATTGCTCACGCTGACCGCGCTCAACAGCATGTACGCGGTGATCGTCGAAAAACTCGCGGCCGGCGTGCTGCACCAAGAGATCTACGGCAACACGCTCGCGACGATCGTCCAGCCGCTTTATCTGTTGCTCGGTTCGCTTTTGCTCGCGCTGCTGCTCGCGCTGGCCTGCAATCTGCTGTACCGGCGGCTGAATACCAACGACGAGCACTCGTTCGTCGCGCTATTCGGTCTCGTGTTGCTCGCGATCGCGATCGCGCATGTGTTCAAGCTGTCGACCATCCTTGCGCTGCTGGCGGCTGGGATCATCGTGAAGAATTCGAACGAGCGGCCGCAACTCTGGCCGACACATTTCGGCACGGCAGGCTGGTTGCTGACGGTGATTTTGTTCGCGTTGACGTTGACATCGTTCGAATGGCGCGATATCGCGCTGGGCGGTCTGGCTGCGTTGGCGCTGATCGTGGCGCGTTTCGTTGGCAAGCTGGTCGGCGTATTGATCTTCGCCAAACCAAGCGGCCTCAACTGGAAACAGGGCGCGGCGCTCGGCGTCGCATTGACGCCGATGTCGGCGCTCGCTTACCTGCTCGTCGACGATATGTACGTGCTGTATCCGGACTACGACCCGACGCTGCGGGCAATCGTCATGTGCTCGATCGTCGTGCTGCAAATTGTTACGCCGTTCCTCGTGTATCGCAGTTTGTCGGCGATCGGCGAACGGCGCGAGTAGCGTTCAAGCAAGGGCTAAGCAGCGTTTTATCCTGTCTTTTTCTCATTTTTATCGGGTCGCCGGCGTGTCATTGAACGGGTCTTTGAGCGCTTGAGCACGTTACCCGGCTTATCGGGCGCGTCGTGCCGATAAGGTGTCGGCCGGCACCCCAGGCTTTGTCAATCAAGAGGCACCATGTCACTCGAACCTTTCATCAACTCGGAGCCGTTCACCTTCGGCGTCGAACTCGAGATCCAGGTCGTCAACACGCACGACTACGACCTGACCAAGGCCGCCTCCGATCTCATGCGGCTCGTCAAGGACGAAAAGATCCCCGGCAGCATCACGCCGGAGATCACGGAAAGCATGATCGAGTTGTCCACGGGCATCTGTACGACGCATGAACAGGCCGTAACGGACCTCCGTGCCATCCGTGACACCCTGGTGGCCGCTGCTGACCATCTGAACGTCGGGCTGTGTGGCGGTGGCACACACGCCTTCCAGCAGTGGAGCGACCGCCAGATCTTCGATACCCCGCGCTTTCAGTACCTTTCCGAGCTCTACGGTTACCTCGCGAAGCAGTTCACGGTATTCGGCCAGCATGTGCACATTGGCTGCCCGGACCCGGACAGTGCGTTGTTCCTGCTGCATTCCATGTCGCGCTTTATTCCGCACTTCATTGCGTTGTCGGCTTCGTCGCCGTACGTGCAGGGCGTCGATACCGGCTTTCATTCCGCTCGCCTCAATTCTGTCTTTGCATTTCCGCTGTCCGGGCGCGCGCCGTTCACGCTCACGTGGGACAGCTTCGAGGAATATTTCTCAAAGATGGTGAGCACCGGCGTGGTCAACAGCATGAAAGATTTCTACTGGGACATCCGGCCGAAGCCGGGTTTTGGCACGATCGAAGTCCGGGTGATGGACACGCCGTTGTCGGTTGATCGCGCAGCGGCCATTGCCTGCTACATCCAGACGCTCGCGCGCTACCTGCTGCTCGATAAACCCCTGACGCTGAAAGAGGACGACTATCTCGTCTACACGTTCAACCGGTTCGAGGCGTGCCGCTTCGGCCTGGAAGGCAGTTGCATCGATCCGCAAACGGGCGAGCGCCGCACGATTGCCGAAGACATCCTGGCTACGCTTGACGTGATCGCGCCTCACGCTGACGCGCTTGGTTCGAACGAAGCGCTGCGTCAGGTCGGCGATATCGCCCGTAGCAACATGAACGACGCAACCTGGTTGCGCGGTGTTTTCGATCGCGAGCGGTCGCTGCACGAAGCTGTGCGCCAGCAATGTCTGCAGTGGCGCGAGTGATCGATCGCCCTTGGTTCCACCGGCTTTGATCGCCTCCAGAAAAAAAACCTGCTCCCCGGCAGGTTTTTTTTCGTCATTTTCTTTCGGACCGATGCCGATAACCTACCTCCAAGGTTTACTGTCATGAGTTCGTATACATACGTAATAGTAGTTAACAAGCATCGTGCAATTCTGTGGACAACCTATAAAATCTCCACAAACTCAACAGTTTGGAGTGCGCATAACTACGGTGTGGAGCCTTGCATCGAACGGGGTTTCGAGGGATAACAATTTGGCGGATTTGCACGCCGGGGGGTTATCAAGAATCGGCGCACATCGAATAATGTGGTTATCCACGGTGTTATCCACAGTGTTTTGTGAATAACTAAGGTGTACGTTTGGTTCCAGTCGCTTAGAATGTCGGTTTTACCGGTAGGGGGAAGCACGGCCGGTGAAACAAATGAAGCGCTGGACGGTCTAGAACAGGCGCCGCGAAGAAACATAGATGTCCTTATCCGGACGACGAACTAGCTGTATCGGTTTGATCGTCCGAATTTTGAGACGGTAGTTGATACGAAAGGATTCGCCGGTCGGATATGCCGGCGATTGAGCCTGCAGCGGCTTGGGTAAAACGAGCGGGGTCTGACGTTTTACCGGTTTCGAGCCGTTGCCGAACCATCAGATAAGCATCAAGAAAGACGAAGCGAACGACTATGAGCGAAGGCGTATATGGAGAGCAGGCCACAGGGCGGGTGACCCATGGTTTGCTGCGGTTGAGCACGGCGATGCGTAGCCAGGCGTGGGAATGGGCTGAGGGTGCGGGCTTGACGCCGACCCAGGGCGAAATTCTCGTGTTGCTGATGCAGCGGCGCGGTCCAATGCGGCTTGGCGAGATCGCACGGGAAACGGCGTTGACCGCCGCGACCACGAGCGATGCCGTCAGCACGCTGGAAGGCAAGGGTCTGGTCGAAAAGCGCCGCGCGCTGGACGACGGGCGCGCGCTGGCAGTACGCCTGACCGCACGCGGAAAGACGGCAGCCAAGAAGGCGCTGGTATGGCCGGAGTTCTTGTCGAAGGCAGTCGGCACGTTGAAAGTCGATGAGCAGTCGCAGTTGTACCGCAGCTTGCTCAAGACCATTCGACAGCTCGAAGTGGTGCAGCAGATTCCGCCGCACCGCATGTGCCTGAGCTGCACGCACCTCGAAGCGAGCAAGAACCCGAAGAAGACGCCGCATCACTGCGCGTTGCTGAACATCGACATGGCCGATACCGACCTGCGTCTCGATTGTTCGGTATACGAAGAAGGCGATCTCGCCAAGCAGAAGAAGAACTGGAAGATCTTCGCGCAGGTCGCGTAAGCGTCGCTGCCTGAAGCTTCACGTTCGCCGTCCGTGCTTCGCGCCCTGAGCGCGAAGCACGCCGGTCTCGGTTAGACTATTCGAGCCGCGCGCCCGTTGGCGGTGCGCTGGCTGCTCGACCGCGCCTCTCCCTTGTGCGCGCCGCCTGATGCCGCGCGTACTGATCCCAGCTTGCCCGCTCTCCTGGATGACCGCCGATGAAACGTGAAGTCCTGGCGATACGCCACGTCTATTTCGAAGATCTCGGCAGCCTGGAACTGGTGCTGGGCGATCGTGGCCAACTGGTACGTTATCTCGACGTGGGGCGCGCTCGCATCGACGCTCCTAATCCGCTCGATACATCGTTAATGGTCGTCCTCGGCGGCCCGATCGGCGCTTATGATGACGCGCTGTTTCCCCATTTGAATCCGTTGCTCGCCATGCTGGAAAAGCGCATTGCGGCGGGGTTGCCGACTATCGGCATCTGCCTGGGTGCGCAGTTGATTGCCCGGGCGCTCGGGGCGAAGGTTTATCCGGCGGCGCAAAAGGAACTCGGCTGGAAGGCGCTGACCCTGACCGAAGCGGGACGGGCTTCTGCTTTGCGGCATTTCGATGTGGATGGTCAGCCGACACCGGTTCTCCATTGGCATGGCGATACCTTCGATCTTCCCGATGGCGCTACGCGGCTTGCATCTACAGATGTTTGCGAGAATCAGGCTTTCAGTTGGGGCGATCACGTTCTGGGCTTGCAATGCCATCCGGAAATCCTGGTCGACCGGTTTGAAAGTTGGCTTGTTGCGTATCCGGGCGAAGTGGCGGAATGCGGGACGACGGTGACCGCCTTACGCGCCGATACGGTTCGGCATGGACCGGCGTTGGAGCGCGCCGCGCGGAAGATGTTTGGCGAATGGCTGGACCGCTTTGAGCCAGCGAAATAAAGGTTTTCGCTCGCGCCGGTGGACGGGTGTTAGGTTCTGGGGGTAGTGGTCGGGGTTGGTGGTTTCTGCGTTAGTGGTCGGAGTCAATGCCGGGTTGGTGCTTTCAGTGTTAGTGGTCGGAGTCAATGCGGGGTTGGTGCTTTCGGCCGTGGTGGTCTGCGAGAGTCGGATTTTCTCTTTATCACTATTAGCCACTGTGCGTGGCGGCACGTCATTTCTTTGTCCAAAGCGACAAAGAAACGAAGCAAAGAAAGCGCTTTAACCGCTCTACCCTAAGTGTCCACAGCGTGCAGTTTTGATTCATAGGTGCCCCAAAAGCACGGTGCTCGCCAGAGCGACGGATGTTTGAACCCCTCCTTCTCCGAACACGGATACCCACACGCTTCGCCACCAGTGATTGAACCTGCCCAAGGGACACCCCGCGCTATCCGCGGACGACCACCCACCAAGTATGTACGCGCCTCGGATCACGTCGCCAACCCGCCAAGAAACGAAGCCCCAACAATGCGTAAGGCCGTAACCGACGAAAATAACGGTGTAGGCCGCGTAGCCAACTCACCAAAGACTGAGGCAATAAATACGCGTCACGTCGAGCTGTTACGGATCAAGCTGTGACCTACGAAATAAGGGAACCGATCAAGCAGCTAACCCACCAAAAAACGAAGCATGCAGAACACGTGAGGCCGTACCGGTTCCTTGGCAATGGTGCTTGCCCGAGAGCGTACGGGGCGAAGCGTGTTCGTGTCAGGATTCGCGAGAAGGAGGGGTTCAACCATCCTCCGCTCTGGCGAGCACCGTGCTTTTGGGGCACCTATGAATAAAAACTGCACGCTGTGGACACTTAGGGTAGCGGGTTGTAAAAGCGTTTTCTTTGCTTCGTTTCTTTGTCGCTTTGGACAAAGAAATGACGTGCCGCCACGCACAGTGGCTAATAGTGATAAAGAGAAAATCCGACTCTCGCAGACCACCACGGCCGAAAGCACCAACCCGGCATAGACCCCGACCGCTAACCCCAGAACCGACCAACCCGGCATAGACCCCGACCACTACCCCCAGAACCAAGCACCCTGACCCCTGACCACCAACCTCCAGAACAGAACGCCCCAAAACCAAAACCCCGAGTGCGAACGGCCCGCCCTCAAAGTGCTATTCTGAAACGCCCTTTTCCTCCGGAAACCCTCCCATGAGCGCTCTGTTTTCGCCCTTCACGCTGCGAAGCGTGACGCTTCCGAACCGCATCGTGGTCTCACCGATGTGCCAATACTCTGCCGAACGCGGCGAAGCCACCGCATGGCACATGATCCACCTCGGACACCTCGCGCTCTCGGGCGCCGGCATGCTCTGCCTCGAAGCAACCGCAGTCGAACCCGATGGCCGCATCACCCCCGGCGACCTCGGCCTCTGGGACGACGTGACCGAAGCCGCGCTCAAACCCGTCATCGACGCCATTCGAAAATATTCGCACATCGCCATCACGATGCAGCTCGGCCACGCGGGCCGCAAAGCGTCGAGCGCAGTGCCTTGGGAAGGCGGTCAACTGATCCCCGTATCAGAAGGCGGCTGGATGCCCTCGGCACCATCGGCGATTCCGCATAAGGAAGGCGAAACACCGCCGCTAGCCCTCGACGCAGCCGGCCTGATCCGCATACGCGAAGCCTTCGTGGCGACAGCGAAGCGCGCCGCGCGCCTGGGCCTGGACGCACTCGAAGTGCACGCGGCCCACGGTTATCTGCTGCATCAGTTTCTTTCGCCGCTCGCCAACCAGCGCACCGATGAATACGGCGGCTCGCTCGAAAACCGCATGCGTTTTCCGCTCGAAGTCTTCGACGCCGTGCGCGCCGCTTTTCCCGCCGATAAACCCGTCGGCCTGCGTGTGTCGGCATCGGATTGGGTGGAAGGCGGCTGGGATCTCGAGCAGACCATCGTGTTCGTGAAGGAGTTGCAGAAACACAAGGTGGACTGGATCGATGTGTCGTCGGGTGGTGTTTCACCGCTGCAAAAAATTCCGCTGTCGCCGGGTTATCAGCTGCCGTTCGCAAAGGCCATCAAGGAAGCGACGGGCGTGAATACCATGGGCGTGGGTCTTATCACCGACCCGCAACATGCCGAAGAAATTATTGAGTCGGGCGAGGCGGATCTCGTCGCGTTGGCGCGCGCGCTGCTCTACAATCCGCGCTGGCCGTGGCACGCGGCCGCGCAACTGGGTGCGACCGTCGAAGCGCCGCCGCAATACTGGCGCTCGCAGCCGCGCGAACAAAAAGCGTTGTTCGGCGATATCTCGTTCGGTCAGCGCTGAAACTCGCGGCTTGAATTTATGGAGCGGTTGAATTCGTGCGCGCCTAACGTGTACGATGCCGTTGTTCGCCCGCATGGTTTCACCCTCACGCGGGCGGCGAAGGACAGTGAATTGCAGCACATGAAGCAACCTAACCAACCAGCGCAATGAGAAAGACAGCAACGCGGCGGCGCCTCGCATTCAGGCCGCCGCGTTTTTTTAATCCACGTTCCGGTTCGTCACCGTTCGCGTGAAACCGGGACGAGGCGAAGTTCAAGCGTCTGCTAAGCCAAACCGATTCGTTTTAAAGGATTCATTCGATGAGTTCACGGAGGGTCGCCGTCCGCCGTTCGGGCATACACGGCAAGGGCGTGTTCGCCGCGATGCCGCTCGCCAAAGGCGAACGGATAATCGAGTACAAAGGCGAACGCATTTCGTGGAAAGAGGCGTTGCGCCGTCATCCGCACAACCCGGACGAGCCGAACCATACGTTCTATTTCGCGCTCGAAAACGGCAAGGTGATTGACGGCAAGGTCGACGGCAACAGCGCACGCTACATCAACCATTCGTGCGCGCCGAATTGCGAAGCCGAAGAGAAGGAAGGGCGCGTGTTCATCCACGCGCTGCGTGCGATCAAGGAAGATGAAGAGCTGTACTACGACTACGGTCTCGTCATCGACGGTCGCATCACGAAGAAGCTCAAGCAGGAATACGAATGCCGCTGCGGCGCCAAAAAGTGCCGCGGCACCATGCTGGCGTTGAAGAAGAAAAAGTAGGGCTTTCGTAGAGCGTGTCAGCAAAAAAACGCCGCGGCAGGGTTTCCTCCGTGGCGTTTTTCTATGCCGTTTTCAAAGGCATCCGTACGATGAAGCGCGCGCCGCCTTCGGGCGCTGGAGCATCTTCGTAATGCACACTGCCATTGTGCAGGACCATGATGTCGTGGACGATCGCGAGACCCAGTCCGGCGCCGCCTTCCACGCCGTGGCCATCGCCGCGAAAAAAGCGCTTGAACAGATCCGGCTGCTGTTCCAGAGGCACGCCCGGGCCGTTATCTTCCACCACGATTTCGCCCATCCTCCGGCCGGTTTCTTCGACAGTCTGCGTCACCGTAACGGTCACGCGCGCGCCTTCGGCTCGCGAGGTGGGCACGTATTTCAGCGCGTTATCGATGAGATTGCCGATCACCTCGCGCACCAGCACGAGATTGCCGCGCACGATCAGGGGATGTTCGTTATCGCGATCGTCGAGACGCTGGAAGCCCATGTCGACACGCACAGCCAGCGCGCGCGGCACCCATTCGGCGCCGGTTTCGAACGCGAGCGTGGCGTAATCGAAGTCGGTGAAACGCGCCGCTTGTTCACCCGGCTCGGCGCGGGCGAGCGAGAGCAGCTGATTCGACAAACGCACAGCCCGATCCGCCGATGCCCGCAGTTCCTTGACCGCCTCCAGCACCTTTGCCGGGTCCTTGGCGCTCGCCGCCTGCTCGGCGTGCAGCTTCACGGCGGTGAGCGGCGTACGCAACTGATGGGCGGCATCGGCGATAAATTTACGCTGCCCGTCCAGCGCCGTTTTCAGGCGGTCGAGCAGGGCGTTCATCGCGCTCGTCAAAGGACGAATTTCGATAGGAACAAAAGATTCGTCGACCGGTTCCAGTGACATATGGGTCTGCCGGTTGAGGGTATCGGCGAGATCGGTCAGCGGGTTGAGCTGCTGGTTCACCACGCGCCATACGATCACCCAGCCGGCCAGCAGCAGGAGCAGCAGCGGCATCATGATCGCGACCATGAACTCGACCGCTATCCGATACCGCGAGCCCACGCGCTGCGCCACTTCCACAACGATCGGATTGCCGTGCGTCTGGTCCACACGCACCTGCGCCGCACGCACGCTCGTGCCCTGGAAGTTCGTCTCGAAGACATAGGCGTAGTGAATCCGGCGCACGTTCGTACCGGTCAGCGGCAGATCGGGTTCGCCGGCGATCTCGCTATCGCCGTCGCTGATCCGGTAGATCAATTGTTCGACGGGATCCGAGAACATCGCGCGGGCGAGCGGCGGCACCGTGAGCGGTGCGTCGACGCCCGCTAGCTGGATCTGCTTGGAGATAGCCGTGGCGAGATCGGCCAGCGAGCGGTCGACCACGTGCTGCGTGTATTGCCACGCAAGCCAGTACGCCATCAATCCGCTCATTAACGCGAGCAGCGACAGCGGCGCGGCAAGGCGGCGCAATAGCGAGCGGCGCAGGCTGGGCGGCACGCTCGCAGACGGGGTTGCCGAGCGCGCCAGGTGCAGCCAGTCGGCGCGGTCGAAACGTTCGTCGGGCGTGCGCCGGGGAGGGAATCGCAAGGTGCTGGTTACCGCTCGTCAGGCTGGTTATGCCATCGACAAACCGCTTACGCGGCCTGCCGGATTTCCTGCAGCAAGTAGCCGAAACCTCGCACCGTCACGATTTCCACGCGGCAGTTTTCGAGTTTCTTGCGGACCCGGTGCACGTAGACTTCAATGGCGGTGTCGCCGAGATCGCCGCCAAAGTGCGTCAGGTGATCCTGCAACTGCGCTTTGCTGACCACACGGCCGTGGCGTAGCAACAGCATTTCGAGCACGGCGAATTCACGCGGCGACAATTCCAGCGGTTTTTCGTCGTTGAAAATGCGGCGATCCACACCCGACAAGCGCAAGCCGCCCAGCGATACTTCCGGACGCGGTACATCGCCATGCGGGCCGCTGCGGCGCATCACGGCACGAATGCGCGCTTCGAGTTCGGCGGGTTCAAACGGTTTGAGCATGTAGTCGTCGGCGCCGCTGTTCAGGCCCTGGACGCGGTCATGCAGTTCGTCACGCGCGGTCAGGATAATCACTGGCGTATGACGATTGCCCTGGCGGAAACGCGACAACAGCGTCATGCCGTCGATACCCGGCAAGCCGAGATCGAGAATCACCAATTCATGGCGATTTTGCGTGAGCGCCTGCTCCGCGAAAATGCCGTCGTGGACCATATCGACGGTAAAGCCGGCTTGTTCAAGGCTACTTTGAATGCCGCGCGCGATGGGGCGGTCGTCTTCGATCAGAAGGATTCGCATGGAAGTCGCTCTTATACGATGGGTTGGGCTCGATTGTGCGTCGCGGCCGCCAGCCGGAATTGCCTACCTTTCTTTACCGCGGCGCCGTCCGAGTTATATCAGCAATCTTTTACGCCAAACGCTGCACGCGCCTCACTGTGCAGCGATTCTCCTGCGGCCGGACACGCCGGAATTCCCTGCTTCGCGGACGCCACCCCGCGGCCGGTTTCCAGCACGTCCGCTTGGTCCCTATGGCGACGAATTCGGTCGTTGAAAGAGATAAACGGACTGTCCAAACCGTATGCGCTGCTGATTGTACAGTGTCGGTCTGTGCCGCCGATGGACTGGAGTCGTCAGAACGCATAAGGCCTTGTGAAAGCTTACGCCTGTACGAGCGGTTTTCTTTCTCGTTGAAAGATTTCATTGCCGCAGACTTGCAAACACCTTTGTTTCTGCTTTCGAATAAGCGAGTTTTGGTCCCATACAGGCTTTTCCCAGCTCGCTTATTGCGGATTTTGAATGTCATCGTCTGTAATACGGCTGTTACGCATTTGTCGCGGTAGTCAGGTTGGTAACCGGATTTCAGGCGCTTCAGGTTATGGAATCGATGAATCGCGCGAGGGTTATATCGCGTTCTGTCAGACCTTTTGCCGTATGCGTCGAGAGCGTGATTTCCACTTTGTTGTACACATTCGACCATTCTGGATGGTGATCCATTTCCTGCGCTTTTATTGCCACGCGGGTCATGAAACCGAATGCCTCGTTGAAATCAGCGAACTTGAAACTTCGGAGAATCGAGTCGTTGTCCGCGCTGAGTTGCCAGTGCTTTAACTCTGCGAGAAGTTCGGGCAGTTCGTCGGTTGTAAGCTTCTTGATCATGTCGGGACCTCTTTGCCTTTGCATTAGCGATGGCTATTCTGGGTGCAAGGACCACGCCTGCGGCCAAGAGAACACGCGGTAAGCTTGCGTCTTTCGGCTTTTCACGCAGGATATCCACATGGTCGACCTCGATCACTTTGATCTCGCGCTGCTCGACGTTCTTCAGCGCTTCGGCCGCGCGACGCATCAACAACTCGGCGAGGAAGTGCCGCTGTCGCCATCGCAGATAGGCCGCCGCCTGCAACGCCTGGAGGCGACCGGCGTGATCGATGGTTACCGGGTTGTGCTGCGTCCCGAAAAACTCGGCCTCGGCGTGACCGCTTTCACGAGCCTTAAGCTGAAGCATCACGGCGATACCGCTATCGACCAGTTCCAGCAGCAGATCGAGGCGCTGCCCGAAGTGCTCGAATGCCATGCGACGGTTGGCGACGCAGATTACCTGTTGCGAATCGTCGCGCCGGATTTGAACGCGCTGTCAACGTTCGTCATGAAAAAACTGATGCGAGTTCCTGGCGTGGACAGCGTGCGCTCCAATATCGTGCTGACCACATTCAAGCGCAACGGGCCGCTGCCGCTGGGACATCTCGCAGCCACTCCGCCCGATTCCGCCGATTAAGCCGGCTCGCTCAGCAGATCGACATACGCGACCGGCACAAGGTCGCTCACCGACACGCCAAGCTTCGCAAACAATTCCTCTGCTTCCTTTTCGCCGCCGGCTTCGTCGTCATCCTGGGCGAGCAGTACTTCCAGTTCGATGAAATCGCCCAGTCCGTCCACGCGGTCCAGATGAATCCGCGTGCGCCCGACGATATAAACGTGCCGCTCCTTATTCACGATGCCGCGCGTGTTCAGCGCCTGTGCGAGCAGGGCGTGGGTGGCTTCGGGGTTGGTGACCGGGCTGCGCGAGTAATACGACACCTTCGGGCCATCGCGGTCGTCGCGTTGATAGAAAATCAGTTCGGCCGGCGTGTTGTCGTCGAACTGACGCAGTTTGAGGCGGCCGTTTGGCACATCGTAGAAAAAATCCTGCTGGCGATAGATCATCGGCGGTTCGCTGGCCAGCGCTGCTGCGCGCGCCAGAAGCTGGTCGAACTGATGCGCGCGAGCCTTGATTTCGATATTGCGTGCCATGTTGGATTTCCTGTTCACGTGGGCGCCAGATGCGCGTCCCTCAGACTAACAAAATTTGATGACCGGAAGATTCATCGGCTTCCGGTCATGACGTTCATAACGGTTGTTCAGGCGACTAGGTCGCCCATTGATCTTCAATCAGACGTAACGCCGCCGCGATACTCGGCTCCTCGCGACGCTCCGCCAGCACGATGAACGAAAGCTGGGTAGGCACCGTGACGCCTTCCACGATAGTCAGCGCATGCGCATGCGCTTCGGCCAGCGCGATGGAATCGCGCACGAGCGTCAGGCCCACGCCCGACTTGACCAGATCGAGCATCGAAGGCTCCTGGTCCACTTCCGCGACTTTGACCGGCTGGACCCCGTGGGCGTCGAAGATCCGCGTGAGCAAGCGGTTATGAGCCGATTCCGCCGGCGTCCAGATCCAGGGCAGCCGGGCCAGCGCCACCCAGCCATCCGCCCCGCCTTCTGCGCGCTCGGGCCGGTTCACGCGCTCCTTCCAGCCCGCCGGCGCCAGCACGCGATACAGATACGGCTTCAACTGTACGACATGAAAGCGCTCCGGATCGCGGGGTTCATCGATTGCAGGATCGCCGATATAAAACCCCACATCGAGATCGCGCGCCTTGATGCGCTCGAGCACCCAGCCTGACATGCCATGCCGCAAAGCGGTTTCGATGCGCGGATACGTTTCCACGAGCGCCCGCAAGAAGCCGCCCAGACGCAGGAATTCGGGATCGAGGATCGTCCCGATGGTCAGGCGGCCGCTGACCTCATGTCGAAGCGCGGCGGCCACGCGCCGGACCTCGCTTGCAGCCGTCAGGGCTCGCTCCGCGTGGGGCAGGAGGGCTTCACCGTCGCGCGTGAGGATCAGGCCATGCGACGTTCGCGAGAACAACGTGACGCCCAGCGTCTCCTGCAGGTTCTTGATCTGCAAGCTGACGGCGGGCTGCGACACGTGCAACAACACGGCCGCGCGCGTGAGATTGCCTTCGCGGGCGACGGTGACAAAAGCGCGGAGAAGAGTCAGGTCCATGCCTGATATTAGCCCAGCTTATAAAGCTGTTGAAGATATCTGATTGGATTGCTGCACTGCGTCCGCAGTACTTTGTGCGTTTGGGACAGAGCGAAGCCGTTTGAAGCGGCTTGGGCAGGAGACACAGATGAAACAGGATGCGCGCAAGCTTGAAGGCGAATTTGATTACATCATCGTGGGTGCGGGAACGGCGGGGTGCGTGCTTGCCAATCGGCTGACCGAAGATGCCGATGTGAGTGTGCTGCTGCTGGAAGCCGGCGGCAGGGACAACTACCACTGGATTCACGTGCCGGTCGGATATTTGTATTGCATCGGCAATCCGCGCACGGACTGGCTATACAAGACGCAGGCTGAAGCCGGACTCGACGGACGATCGCTTTCGTATCCGCGAGGCCGCGTGCTGGGCGGTTGTTCGTCGATCAACGGCATGATCTACATGCGTGGGCAGCGCGAGGATTACGACGACTGGGCCCGCGTTACCGGGGACCGCGACTGGTCCTGGGATTCGGTGTTGCCGGTGTTCAAGCGCAGTGAAGATCACCACGGCGGTGGGAATCAATGGCATGGCGCCGGGGGCGAATGGCGTGTCGAGAAACAGCGGTTGAAGTGGAAGGTGCTGGAAACATTCGCGCAGGCGGCTCAGGAGAGCGGTCTTCCTGCTACTGACGATTTCAATCGTGGCGACAACACGGGCGTTGGTTACTTCGATGTGAACCAGCGCAGCGGGATTCGGTGGAATGCATCGAAGGCATTTTTGCGGCCGGCGATGAAGCGGCCCAATCTCACCATCATCACGGGTGCTCATACGCAGCGGCTGGTGATGGAGGGCAAGCGTTGCGTGGGCGTGGAATATCGTGGTGGCGACACCGACTATCTGGCCAAGTCGCGATGCGAAGTGATTCTGAGTGCGGGCGCGGTGAATTCGCCGCAATTGCTGGAGTTGTCCGGTATTGGGAATGGGGCGCGGCTGCGGCAACTGGGTATCGACGTCGTGCAGGACCTGCGGGGTGTTGGGGAGAATTTGCAGGATCATCTACAGCTTAGGATGGCTTACAAAGTGCATGGCGTGCGGACGTTGAACACGTTGTCGGCGCATTGGTGGGGTAAGGCGTGGATTGGCTTGCAGTACGTGTTGACGCGAAGCGGGCCGATGTCGATGGCGCCGTCGCAACTGGGGGCGTTCGCGAAGTCCAATCCGGATGATTTGACCATTACGCGGCCGGATGTGGAGTATCACGTGCAGCCGTTGTCGCTTGATCGGTTTGGGGAGCCGTTGCATTCGTTCAATGCGTTCACGGCTTCGGTGTGTCCGTTGCGGCCGACGTCGCGGGGGAGTGTTCATATTGCGACGCCGGATGCGCGGGATGCGCCTTTGATTGCGCCTAATTATTTGTCGACTGATCGTGATCGTGAGGTTGCGGTCAATGCGTTGCGTTTGACGCGGCGGATTGTTAGCGCGCCGGCGTTGGCGAAGTATTCGCCGGAGGAGATTTTGCCGGGGCCGGCGTTTCAGACGGACGCGGAGCTTGCTGTTGCGGCGGGGAAAGTCGGGACGACTATTTTTCATCCGGTGGGTACGTGTCGGATGGGGGCGGATAACGATCCGGCGGCCGTTGTTGATGGGCGGTTGCGCGTGATTGGGGTGAGCGGGTTGCGGGTGGTCGATGCATCGGTGATGCCGACGATTACCTCTGGCAACACGAATTCCCCGACATTGATGATCGCTGAGCGGGCTAGCGAGATGATTCGCGCCGATCGACGGTTTTTGTTTTCGCTCGCGCCGGTGGACGGAATGTCTAGTTGATTTCGCTCGCGCCGGTGGACGGGGTTTGGGGTGTTTCTGGGTTAGGGGTCGGTGCTGGGGTTGCTGGGTTAGCGGTCGGGGTTGGTTTCGGGTTGCCAGGTTCTAGCGTTAGCGGTCGGGGTCTATGCTGGGTTGGTGCTTTCGGCCGTGGTGGTCTGCGAGAGTCGGATTTTCTCTTTATCACTGTTAGCCACTGTGCGTGGCGGCACGTCATTTCTTTGTCCAAAGCGACAAAGAAACGAAGCAAAGAAAACGCTTTTAAACCACGCTACCCTAAGTGTCCACAGCGTGCAGTTTTCATTCATAGGTGCCCCAAAAGCACGGTGCTCGCCAGAGCGAAGGATGTGTGAAACCCTCCTTCTCCGAACACCGATACCCACACGCTTCGCCACCAGTGATTGAACCTGCCCAAGGGGCACCCCGCGCTATCCGCGGACGACCTCCCTCCAAATATGTACGCGCCCCGAACCACGTCGCCAACCCGCCAAGAAACGCGGCCGCAAAGATGCATGGGGCCGTAGCCACGAAGACAACGCGCAGACCGCGCCGCTAACTCAACAAGACGTGAAGCCGTAAATATGCGTTCGCCCGTGTAGCCCACAAAAAAAGCAGCGCGTGCTCGGCCAACGCACCAAGAAACGCGGCAGCGAATGCGTGTGAGGCCGTGCGGGTTCATTGGCAATTGTGCTTGCCCGAGAGCGTACGGGGCGAAGCGTGTTCGTGTCAGGATTCGCGAGAAGGAGGGTTTCACACATCCGTGGTGCTGGCGAGCACCGTGCTTTTGGGGCACCCATGAATGAAAACTGCACGCTGTGGACACTTAGGGTAGAGCGGTTAAAGCGTTTTCTTTGCTTCGTTTCTTTGTCGCTTTGGACAAAGAAATGACGTGCTGCCACGCACAGTGGCTAATAGTGATAAAGAGAAAATCCGACTCTCGCAGACCGCTAAGGCCGAAAGCACCAACTCCAACCGCTAACCCAGCAACCCCGACCAACCCCAACCGCTAACTCAGCAACCCCGGCCGCCCCGGCCCCCTAACCCGAAACACCCCCAAAACCGTCCACCGGTGCGAACGAAATTCCCGTGCGAACGAAAAAACCTGCTTAAAACTAAGTGCAAATCCCGATGATTGCGCTGCATCATTGGCGCGACAATAAGGCGTGCGCGCTTGATGCACCGCAGGTCTGCATCACCATTGTGCAGCACGCAAGAAGTGCAACAGCAGCAGCGCAATCACCCAGACCAACACCGCCAGCAAAATCACGGGAATGCGCCAAAAGCGCGCCGAGCTGAAGCTGAAACAAAGGCTCAAACAAAGCACGGAAGGGGACATGATTCTCGGCGATACGATTCTGGAAACCCGCGGCCTGACAAAAGAGTTCAAAGGCTTCACCGCCGTCAACGGCGTGAACCTGCGCGTGCGTCGCGGCTCCATCCACGCATTGATCGGCCCCAACGGCGCGGGCAAAACAACCTGCTTCAACCTGCTCACCAAGTTCCTCGAACCCACCGCAGGACAAATCGTCTTCAACGGCATCGACATCACCGGCGAACGCCCCGCGCAAATCGCCCGCCGCGGTGTCATCCGGTCATTCCAGATTTCCGCTGTATTCCCGCATCTGACAGTGATGCAGAACGTACGCATCGGTTTGCAACGCTCACTCGGTACATCGTTTAAGTTCTGGAAAAGCGAACGCGTCCTCGACGCACTCAACGACCGCGCCATGGACCTCCTCACCCAGGTCGGCCTGACCGATTTCGCTGATACCACTACGGTCGAACTTTCCTATGGCCGCAAGCGCGCACTCGAAATCGCCACCACGCTTTCGATGGAACCCGAACTCATGCTCCTCGATGAACCCACGCAAGGCATGGGTCACGAAGACGTCGACCGCGTGACGGCGCTGATCAAGAAAGTATCAGCGGGACGCACCATCCTCATGGTCGAACACAACATGAACGTGATCGCGGGCATCTCGGACACCATCACCGTCCTTCAACGCGGCGAAGTGCTGGCCGAGGGCAGCTATGCAGAGGTATCGAAGAACGCGCTGGTGATGGAAGCCTACATGGGCAGCGCCGACGCAGCGCTCGCCGGAGCGCACGCATGAGCACGATCGTGGAAGAACGCCGCGCAGAACAATCGCGCGAAGCATCGACTCAGGAGCCGGCGCTGGAGCTCGTCGGCACGCAAGCCTGGTACGGTGAATCGCACATCCTGCACGGCGTGGACCTGACCGTGCATCGAGGCGAAGTTGTCACGCTGCTCGGACGCAACGGCGCAGGCCGCACGACGACGCTGCGCGCCATCATGGGCCTGACCGGTCGTCGCACGGGGTCGATTCGTATCGGCGGACATGAAACGGTCGGCATGTCGACGCACAAGATCGCGCACTACGGCGTGGGGTATTGCCCGGAAGAACGCGGCATCTTTTCAAGCCTCTCGTGCGAAGAGAACCTGCTTCTGCCGCCGCTTGTAGGCCCGGCGAAAGACGCCATGTCGATCGATGAAATCTATTCGATGTTCCCCAATCTCAAGGAACGCCGCAGCAGCCAGGGCACGCGCTTGTCGGGCGGCGAACAGCAGATGCTGGCGGTCGCGCGCATCCTGCGTACCGGCGCGAACCTTCTGCTGCTCGATGAAATTTCGGAAGGGCTTGCGCCTGTCATCGTTCAGACGCTCGCGCGGATGATCATGATGCTGAAGGCGCGCGGCTACACCATCGTGATGGTCGAACAGAATTTTCGTTTTGCCGCACCACTCGCCGATCGCTTTTATGTCATGGAGCACGGGAAGATTGTCGAGCATTTCGACTCCGGCGAACTCGACACGAAAATGCCAGTGCTGCATGAGCTGCTCGGGGTTTGAAAAACGCTCAACATACGTTCAACGCAAGTTCAACGCATCAGCATGCGGCCAACCGCAAGAACAACAACTCAACGGAGACTGTAATGAAGAAGAAGACCCTCGCGCGCCTGTCGGGACTCTGCCTTGCGGTTGCCACGGCCACAGCTTCGCTGATGGCGGGCAACGTCCAGGCGGCCCCGGGCGACACGGTGAAGATCGGCTATATCACGGACTTGTCCGGCCTGTATGCGGACATCGATGGGCAGGGTGGCCTCGAAGCCATCCGCATGGCAATTGCGGATTTCGGCGGCAAGGTGAACGGCAAGCCGATCGAACTCGTCTACGCGGATCACCAGAACAAGGCGGATATTGCAGCATCGCGGGCGCGTGAATGGATTGACCGCGATGGCGTGAACGTGATCATTGGCGGTACGAATTCGGCAACCGCGCTGTCGACGAATCAGGTCGCGGGCGAAAAGCATATCCCGTACATCAACATTGGCGCAGGCGCGGACAACCTGACCAACGAGCAGTGCACGCCGTACACGGTTCACTACGCGTACGACACCATGGCGCTCGCCAAGGGCACGGGATCGGCCGTGACGAAGCAGGGCGGAAAGACGTGGTTCTTCCTGACGGCCGACTACGCGTTCGGCAAGGCGCTGGAAAAGAATACGTCCGACGTGGTGAAGGCTAACGGCGGCCAGGTGCTCGGCGCGGTCCGTCATCCGTTGTCGGCCTCTGACTTCTCGTCCTTCCTGTTGCAGGCGCAATCGTCGAAAGCGCAGGTGCTGGGTCTGGCGAACGCTGGCGGCGACACGATCAACTCGATCAAGGCCGCGAAGGAATTCGGCATCACCAAGACGATGAAGGTCGCGGCGCTCCTGATCTTCCTCTCGGACATCCACAGCCTCGGCCTCGAAACCGCGCAAGGCCTGGTCGCAACCGATAGCTGGTACTGGAACAAGGACGCTACAACGCGCGCCTGGGCACAGCGCTTCTTCGCCAAGACGAAGAAGATGCCGACGAGTCTTCACGCGGCTGATTACTCGGCGGTCACCACGTACCTGAAGGCGGTACAGGCGGCTGGCACGACGGATAGCGACAAGGTGATGGACCAGTTGCACAAGATCAAGATCAACGACTTCTACACGCAAAATGGCTACATTCGTGCGGACGGAAGCATGATCCACGACATGTACCTGATGCAGGTGAAGACGCCGGCGGAATCGAAGGAACCTTGGGACTACTACAAGATCACGGCGACCATCCCGGGTGATCAGGCTTTCGCCACCAAGGCTGAATCGCGCTGCGCGTTGTGGAAGTAAGCGGCGGGTTGACGGCGGCACAGCGGATGCGCGCGTGACGCCGAGCGTTTGAGGCTTCCCGTCGCTAAACGATCCGCATGATCGATCGACGCATGACGGCTTGCTCATCTTGAGCCAGGCGGCATGCGTCGAAACTACTCTGACGGCAGATTCAATGGAAATTTTCGGCATTCCGCTCGCGGCGATGATGAGCCAGTTGCTGCTCGGGCTGGTGAACGGATCGTTCTACGCCATCCTGAGCCTCGGCCTCGCGGTGATTTTCGGCCTGCTCAACGTGATCAACTTCGCCCACGGCGCGTTGTTCATGCTGGGCGCGATGATCACATGGATGGGTTTTTCGTATTTCAATGTGCCGTACTGGGCCATGCTCGTGCTCGCGCCGCTGATCGTGGGCGTGTTCGGCATCGTGATTGAACGGACGATGTTGCGTTGGCTCTACAAACTCGATCATCTGTATGGCTTGCTGCTGACGTTCGGCTTGACGCTGGTGATTGAAGGCGTGTTCAGGTCTATCTATGGTTCATCTGGCCAGCCCTACGACGTCCCCGAACTGCTGTCCGGTGCAACGAATCTCGGCTTCATGTACCTGCCGAATTATCGCGCCTGGGTGGTGCTGGCGTCGCTGGTCGTGTGTTTTGCGACGTGGTTCGTGATCGAGAAAACGCGGCTGGGGGCGTATCTTCGCGCGGGCACCGAGAACCCGAAGATGGTCGAGGCATTCGGTATCAACGTGCCGTTGATGGTCACGCTCACCTACGGGTTCGGCGTGGCGCTCGCGGCATTCGCGGGCGTGCTTGCCGCGCCGGTGATCCAGGTGTCGCCGCTGATGGGGCAATCGATGATCATCACGGTTTTCGCGGTGGTTGTTATCGGCGGAATGGGGTCGATCATGGGATCGATCCTGACCGGCCTCGGGCTCGGCGTGATTGAAGGCCTGACGCGCGTGTTCTATCCGGAAGCCTCTGCGACCGTCGTTTTCGTGATCATGGCGCTGGTGCTGCTCGTGCGCCCGGCGGGACTTTTCGGCAAGGAAAAATGATGGTTAGGAAAGTGCTCTACGGCGTGTTGCTTGCCGGCCTGATCGCGGCGCCGTTCCTCGGCGTGTACCCGGTCTTCATGATGAAAGTGCTGTGTTTCGCGCTGTTGGCGGCCGCCTTCAATTTGTTGATCGGCTATACGGGCCTGCTTTCGTTCGGCCACGCGATGTTTCTCGCCAGCGCCGGTTATTCTGCTGGTTATGCGATCCAGACGCTCGGTTTTACGCCGGAACTCGGCGTGATTGCGGGCACGGCGATAGCGACGTTACTGGGTCTCGTGGTCGGGCTGTTCGCGATCCGGCGCCAAGGCATCTACTTCGCAATGGTCACGCTGGCGCTCGCGCAGATGGTCTATTTCGTGTTCCTTCAGGCGCCGTTCACGCACGGCGAAGACGGTATGCAAGGCGTGCCGCGCGGCAAACTGTTCGGCGCAATCAGCCTCAGTTCCGACCTGACGCTCTATTACGTCGTGCTCGTGGTGATGGTGCTGGCGTTTGGTTTTATCGTGCGCGTGGTGCATTCGCCGTTCGGGCAAGTGCTGATCGCGATCAAGGAGAATGAGCCGCGCGCGATCTCGCTGGGGTACGACACCTCACGTTTCAAGCTGCTGGCGTTTGTGTTGTCGGCGGGATTGGCGGGACTGGCCGGCGCGCTTCAAACGCTGGTGCTCGGCTTCGAGACACTCGGCGACGCCTACTGGACCATGTCCGGTCTGGTCGTGCTAATGACCCTGGTGGGTGGCATGAGCACCATGTTCGGGCCTTTGCTCGGCGCGTTCATCATTGTGGCGCTGGAAAATCGTCTCGGCGATATCGGCACTGCCCTGTCTTCGCTCACGGGTATAGATTGGTTCAACTCGCTCGGAGAGTCGGTGACGATCGTGACGGGCCTGATCTTTATTGCATGCGTGCTGCTGTTCCGGCGCGGCATTGTGGGAGAAATCGTCGCGCGGGTGAAGCCGCTGCGCGGCTAGAACGACGGGAGCGGGAGCGACGCAATTTAGTTGGTGATCCGAACTATAGTGTTTGCGAGCAATGGTTTTCCCCTGGTTAACCGCAGCATTTAACAGGACCTGGATAAACTGGCGCCCAATAAAGGTGCTAACGTGCACCACTAGGGTAAATGCTAGGTTGTCGGTATTGGTTGCGCAATCTAATATCCGTTTCAGTTCTGTTGCACCGAATTTTGAGGTGGAGAACGAGGAGACAACGAGGCATCAAGTGCCCGACCGAAAGCGCTGTTGGATGACTCCAACAGCGCTTTTTATTTGTACTCCGCCTTCACGGATTTTCACTTCCAAATCGATTTATTCTGCCGGGATCAAGGGGCCAGACACACGGTCTTCAAACGCCTGCGATTTACATTAATTCAGTCATTTCCGTACGGGTTTTCCCCGGGCATTTTTTAATGCGTGCTTTGGCACGCATTCGCGCGTTCAAACTCCTGCAAAACGCTTGCCCCGCGTGGTTCTGGTCCGCTACACTTCCGATTCACCGACCGCGTGGTCGGGATATAAAAATCGTAAAATCGCGCCAGTGAACAAAACACATTTACGGGGCATATCAATGAAGTCGGCTTTACGCTGGATCTCGACGGCGGCACTCGCCGCGAGCGTGTCCGCAGTAGTAAGTACGCAGGCTTTCGCAGACGTAAAGATTGGCGTGACGTTATCCGCCACTGGCCCGGCTGCATCGCTGGGAATTCCGGAAAAAAACACCATTGCGCTGCTGCCGAAGGAGATCGCCGGGCAGAAGATGGAATACATCGTTCTCGACGACGCGACCGACTCCACCCAAGCCGTCAAGAATGCCCGCAAGCTGACGAGTGAAGATCACGTCGACGCCCTGATTGGTTCCACGGTGGTCCCGAATTCGCTCGCGATGATCGATGTGGCGTCTGAGACCTCTACCCCCATGATCTCCATGGCCGCAGCGGCCACGATCGTCGAACCGATGGACGCAAAACGCGCGTGGGTATTCAAGACGCCGCAGAACGACATCCTGATGGCAACCGCTATCGCGCAGCATATGTCGAATCACGGCGTGAAGTCGGTGGCGTTTATCGGTTTCAGCGACGCATATGGCGAAAGCTGGTTCAAGGAATTCACCAAGGCAGCGGATCTCGCGAAAATCAAGGTGGTCGCTAACGAACGGTTCGCGCGCAACGATACATCGGTGACAGGACAGGTTCTCAAGGCCATGTCGCAGAATCCCGATGCCGTGCTGATCGCGGGTGCGGGCACGCCGGCCGCGTTGCCGCAAAAGACGCTGAAAGAGCGGGGCTACAAGGGCAAGATCTATCAGACGCATGGCGTGGCGAACAACGACTTCCTGCGTGTGTGCGGCAAGGATTGTGAAGGCACGTTCCTGCCGGCCGGGCCGTTGCTGGTTGCCGCGCAGTTGCCCGATTCGAACCCCGTGAAGAAGGCCGCGCTGACTTATAAGCAGGCTTATGAAAGTGCGTACGGTGCGGGTTCCATATCCACGTTCGGTGGTCACGCGTGGGACGCCGGCCTGTTGCTGCAACGGGCAATTCCGATCGCGTTGAAGAAGGGACAGCCGGGCTCGCAGGCATTTCGTGAAGCGTTGCGCGCGGCTATCGAAAGCACGAAGGATTTGCCCGGTTCGCACGGGATCTTCAACATGAGCGCAAACGATCACTCAGGACTCGATCAGCGGGCGCGCGTGATGGTGGAGATCGTCGGCGGGCAGTGGAAGCTCGCCAGAGACTGACCGCGACCCACACGACGATATGAACCGACCCAAGGCGCGTTGCTTCGAACGCGCTTTTTTTTCGAGGTGTTATCGAGTGGACGTTTTAGATGGGCTCGGCAGCGCTGGCCTGATGGCTAACGCTGAGGGAAAACGAGCCTAGGCACAGGCAATGACCGAAAATAGATTGATCGGCAGTTAATGAGCCGCAGTCAAGCCATGACCGCACGACAAAACAACTCGCAGTAGCGTACAAGGCATGCGCGACGGCATAGCGTCTGGAGACGATGCAATGAACAAGAATAACCCGTGGAAGTGGCAGGGACGGCTGACGAGTGCAGCGCTCGCGGTGACGCTCGCCTTGGGTGGCGGCGCCGCGTTCGCGCAGGTGAAGATCGGCGTGACGTTATCGGCGACAGGGCCGGCGGCATCGCTTGGGATTCCCGAGAAAAATACCATCGCGTTGTTGCCGAAGGAGATCGGCGGGAAGACGGTGGAGTACATCGTGCTCGACGATGGGTCCGACACCAGCCGTGCAGTGCAGAACACGCGCAAGTTGATTGACGAAGATCACGTTGACGCTATCGTGGGCTCAACCGTCACGCCGAACTCGCTGGCCATGCTTGACCCCGCGAGCCAGAGCAAGACGCCAATGATTTCGATGGCCGCCTCCGCTGCAATCATCTCGCCAATGGACGCTAAACGCTCGTGGGCGTTCAAGACGCCGCAAAACGACGGCCTGATGGCTGATGCGATTGCCGAGTACATGGAGAAGCATGGCGTGAAGACGGTGGGCTTCATCGGCTTTGCAGATGCTTATGGCGACGGCTGGTATAGCGTGTTCAACACCGCTGCGGCCGCGCACAACCTGAAGATTGTCGCGAACGAACGTTTTGCCCGCACCGATACCTCGGTTACCGGTCAGGTGCTGAAGACCATGAGCGCGAATCCGGATGCGGTGCTGATCGCGGGTGCAGGCACGCCAGCGGCGTTGCCCGCCAAGGCGCTGAAGGAGCGCGGTTACAAGGGCAAGGTCTATCAGACGCACGGCGTGGCGAACAATGACTTCCTACGTGTGTGCGGCAAGGATTGTGATGGCGAATTGCTGCCCGCGGGGCCGATCCTGGTGGCGGATCAATTGCCGGACAGCAACCCGGTGAAGAAGTCATCGCTGGCTTATAAGGCGGCCTATGAGAAGGCGTATGGGGTGGGGTCGGTCTCCACGTTTGGCGGTCACGCATGGGACGCTGGGCACATGCTGGAGCAAGCTATTCCCGAAGCGCTCAAGACGGCTCAGCCCGGCACCGAAGCGTTTCGCGTGGCACTGCGCAACGCGCTGGAAAACGTGAAGGACCTGCCGCTTGCGCACGGCGTGATGAACACCACGCCGACCGATCACAACGGCCTCGACAAGCGCGCCCGCGTGATGGTGCAGATTGTCGACGGCAAGTGGAAACTGCAGAACGACTAGTTGTGACATGGACCGCTTGCGCGCCGGCAAATTCGGCGCGTTTGCGTTCTAGCGCTCAGCGTTCCGGGATATCAACCATGGCTTTGAGGCTGCGTTTTTCCCGCAGTACCAGGCCATGTTTTCGATGGGTTGACCCGGCAGCCCCAGTAGCAGGATGCTCCTAAAGAGGCAGTATGGACTTATCGATTGCGGCGATTCTCGCGCAAGACGGCATCACCACGGGCGCAATCTACGCATTGCTCGCGCTCGCGCTGGTCCTCGTGTTTTCGGTGACGCGTGTCATCTTCATCCCGCAGGGCGAGTTCGTGGCATACGGCGCGCTGACGCTGGCCGCGCTGCAAACGCAGAAGCTACCGGCAACGTGCTGGCTGCTGATCGCCATGGGCGTGGGGTGCTTCGTCGCGGAGATCGCGGGCATCGTGCGGCATCCGTCTCGATACCGGCAGATAGGGCGCACGCTCGCCGTGCTGGCGGGCAAATACCTGCTGTTCCCGGTAGCAGTCTATGGGCTGACGCAGAGCGTGCTGATGCAGCCGCTGCCCATGATCCTGCAAGTCGCACTCGCGCTGCTGATCGTGATTCCGATGGGTCCGTTCGTCTACCGGTTGGCCTACGAGCCGATTGCCGAAGCCAGCACGCTGTTGCTGCTGATCGTGGCGGTCGCCGTGCATTTCGCCATGGTCGGCCTCGGCCTCGTGATGTTCGGCGCGGAAGGCTCGCGCACGACTGCGTTCTCCGATGCCACGTTCAATCTCGGCAGCGTGTCCATCTCCGGGCAGAGTCTCTGGGTGGTCGGGACGGCCGCGATGCTGATCGTTGCGCTCTATTTGTACTTCGACCGCACGATCTCCGGGAAGGCGCTGCGCGCGACCTCGGTAAACCGGCTTGGCGCGCGTCTGGTGGGCATCGGCACAACCCAAGCGGGAAGGCTTTCTTTCACGCTCGCGGCGGGCCTGGGCGCGCTCTGCGGCGTCCTGGTGGCCCCAATCACGACCATCTACTACGACTCGGGCTTTCTGATCGGCTTGAAGGGCTTCGTTGGCGCGATCGTGGGCGGCTTGGTGAGTTATCCGCTGGCCGCTGCGGGTTCGCTGCTGGTCGGGCTGCTTGAATCGTATTCCTCGTTCTGGGCGAGCGCATACAAAGAGGTGATCGTCTTCACGCTGATCATTCCGGTGCTGCTGTGGCGGAGTCTGGCAAGTCCGCATTCGGACGAAGACGAGGAGTGACGCGATGAAATTCGTCATGCGAAACAAGTTTTTCTGGGTATTTCTGTTGGTCGTATTCGCGCTGCCGGTGCTGCCGCATCCGATCCGCACGCCCGAGTACTGGATCACGCTGCTGAACTACATCGGGTTGTATTCCATTGTCGCTATCGGGCTCGTGCTGTTGACGGGCATCGGCGGGATGACGAGCTTCGGGCAAGCGGCGTTCGTGGGCGTGGGTGCTTATTCAACGGCGTACCTGACGACGCAGTTCGGTGTGTCGCCGTGGCTCGCGTTGATCGTGGGCATGGTGCTGACGGCGCTGATCGCGCTGCTGCTTGGGATGGTCACCATGCGACTGTCGGGCCACTTCTTGCCGCTCGGGACCATCGCGTGGGGGCTATCGCTGTTCTTCCTGTTTGGGAATCTCGAATTTCTCGGCAAGTACGACGGCATCAATGGCATTCCAGTGCTCAACCTGTTCGGATGGCATCTCGAGTCCGGGCGGTCGATCTACTACCTGATCTGGGTTGTCGTGTTGCTCGCGGTCGTATCTGTTCAGAATCTGCTTAATAGCCGTCCTGGCCGGGCTATTCGCGCGCTGCGCGGCGGCGGCACGATGGCCGAAGCCATGGGCGTGAACACCGCGTGGATGCGTGTGGTGATCTTCGTCTATGCCGCCGTGCTGGCCGCGATTTCAGGCTTCCTGTACGCGCATTTGCAGCGTGCGGTGAATCCGACGCCGTTTGGTCTCAATCACGGCATCGAGTTCCTGTTCATGGCGGTGGTGGGAGGCGTGTCGCATGTATGGGGTGCGGTGTTGGGCGCGACGATCCTCACTGTCCTGCAGGACTATCTGCAGACCTTGCTGCCTAAACTGCTTGGCTCGAATGGCAATTTTGAGATCATCGTGTTCGGCGTGTTGATGGTGCTATTGCTCCAATACGCGCGGCAAGGGGTCTGGCCGTTCGTCGCGCGTCTCTTCCCCAGCGGCCCGCGTGCCCGTGCCCCCGAGCACGCGGAAGCGCTGCCGCAACGCCCGAAGCCGATCATCGGCGAGCCTTTGCTGGTCGTCGATAAAGCGCGCAAGGAGTTCGGCGGCCTGGTCGCCGTCAACGATGTCAGTTTCCAGGTGAAAGCGGGCGAGATCATCGGTTTGATCGGACCGAATGGCGCGGGGAAATCGACGACATTCAACCTGGTCACCGGTGTGCTGCAAGCCACGAGCGGTTCGATCACCTTCCAGGGCGAACGTATCGATGCACTGACTTCACGTGAAATCGTCAAACGCGGTATTGGACGGACGTTCCAGCACGTGCGACTGCTATCGGGGATGACGGTTCTGGAGAACGTCGCCATAGGCGCGCACTTGCGGGGAAAGACGGGCATCTGGCGCAGCGTCGCGCGCCTGAACGCGGCAGAAGAAGGACGTCTGATGGCGGAAGCGGCGAAGCAGATCAAACGCGTGGGCCTGGAAAAACATCTCTACGATGAAGCCGGCAGCCTGGCGCTGGGGCAACAACGAATTCTGGAAATTGCACGCGCTCTATGCTGCGATCCGACTTTGCTATTGCTGGATGAACCCGCTGCTGGTTTGCGCTATCAGGAGAAACAGCAACTGGCGGGGTTGCTGCGACGCCTGAAGGGCGAGGGCATGAGCATCTTGCTGGTAGAACATGACATGGATTTCGTGATGAATCTGACCGACCGGTTGGTGGTGATGGAATTTGGAACCCGAATTGCAGAAGGATTGCCTGAGGATGTCCAGAAGGACCCTGCGGTTTTGGAAGCCTATCTGGGTGGGGTGGACTGATGGCTGATGCAATTCTTCAAGTCGCCGGTCTGTCGGTCCGTTATGGCAAGGTCGAGGCGCTTCACAACGGAAAACTCAACGTAGGCGCAGGGCAGATCGTTTCGGTTATTGGACCTAACGGCGCGGGCAAATCCACTTTGCTCAACGCCATCATGGGCGCACTTCCGTCCACGGGCTATGCGAAAGGGACCGTTCTCTATCGGGGCGAAGATGTCTCTGCGCTGGCAATCGAGAAGCGTGTTTCACGTGGTATGTGTCTTGTGCCGGAAAAGCGTGAGCTGTTTGCGAGTATGACCGTGGAAGACAACCTGGTTTTGGGTGCGTATCGGCGAAAGCGGGCAGGCGAACGCAATTTTCTCGATCAACTCGATCATGTGTTCGACTTGTTCCCGCGTCTGAAGGAGCGACGGAAGCAGACGGCGGGAACCCTGTCGGGCGGGGAGCGGCAAATGCTTGCGGTTGGCCGTGCGCTCATGGGCAAGCCCGATTTGCTGATGCTGGATGAACCTAGTCTTGGGTTGGCACCGTTAATCGTGAAGGAGATCTTCCACATCATCAGCGCGTTGCGTCAAACGGGCGTCGCTACGTTGCTGATCGAGCAAAATGCCCGCGCAGCGCTGCAGATATCGGATTACGGTTACGTGCTCGAAACGGGGGAGTTCGCAATGGAAGGTGTTGCCAGCGAATTGGCCCACAATCCGAAGGTTATTGAAACGTACTTGGGGTTGGCGAAGAAGATCGCTTAGCGCGGTTACAGCTCAACGTGTTTCACGTGAAACACGATTTTTTGCGTTAAGCGGTTGTTAATGAATTTCTGCGCGATCTACAGATTCTCGGTACGACTTTGAATTCCAACGAATTTTGATGGCATGTTTCACGTGAAACATGCCATTTTTTTCGCGTTAGCCGTTTGGCCTGAATCTTGGCAAAAGCTAACCGGCTATAATTCTTCGATATCTCTTTCGAAGGTCCGCCACCTCGCGCGGGAACCCATGCTTTATCCAACTGAATTCGATGTGATCGTCGTAGGTGGCGGTCACGCTGGAACTGAAGCCGCTTTAGCCTCGGCCCGAACGGGTGCGGCGACGCTTTTGTTGACCCATAACATCGAAACACTCGGTCAAATGAGCTGCAATCCCTCTATCGGCGGGATTGGAAAGGGCCATTTGGTCAAGGAAATCGATGCGCTAGGCGGCGCAATGGCCGCGGCAACCGATGAAGCGGGCATCCAGTTTCGGATTCTGAACTCATCGAAAGGGCCGGCGGTCCGTGCTACGCGGGCGCAAGCGGATCGCGTTTTGTACAAACAAGCGATTCGGCATCGACTTGAAAATCAGCCCAATCTTTGGTTGTTCCAGCAGGCAGTGGACGATTTGATCGTCGAAGGCGACCGCGTTGTCGGTGCCGTGACTCAGGTCGGCGTGAAATTCCGCGCGAAAGCGGTCGTGTTGACGGCCGGCACTTTCCTCGACGGAAAGATTCATGTGGGTTTGAACAACTACACGGGCGGCAGGGCAGGTGACCCGGCGGCCGTGTCGTTGTCGGCGCGGCTTAAGGAGCTTCAACTTCCGCAAGGTCGGTTAAAAACGGGCACCCCGCCGCGGATTGATGGCAGGACCATCGATTATTCGAAGCTCGAAGAGCAACCCGGTGATCTCGATCCGGTCCCCGTGTTCTCGTTCCTCGGTCGCGTTGAACAGCATCCGCGGCAAGTGCCGTGCTGGGTGACGCATACCAACGAGCGTACGCATGACATCATTCGGGCCGGGCTCGACCGTTCGCCGATGTACACAGGCGTTATCGAAGGCGTCGGGCCGCGCTATTGTCCGTCGATAGAAGACAAGATTCACCGCTTTGCGTCTAAGGATTCGCATCAAATCTTTTTGGAACCGGAAGGCCTGACGACGAACGAGTTCTATCCGAACGGCATTTCTACGAGCTTGCCCTTCGATGTTCAGCTCGAATTGGTCCGTTCCATGAAGGGATTGGAGCACGCGCACATTCTGCGACCGGGCTACGCGATTGAGTACGATTACTTCGATCCGCGAGCGCTGAAGGCGTCGTTGGAAACCAAAGCGATTGGTGGGCTGTTCTTCGCTGGACAGATCAATGGCACAACCGGCTACGAGGAAGCGGCTGCACAGGGCTTGCTCGCGGGTCTCAACGCAGCATTACAAGTCAGCGGCAGGGATGCGTGGTGTCCCCGTCGTGATGAAGCCTATTTGGGTGTTTTGGTCGACGATCTGGTCACCCAAGGGGTGTCGGAGCCATACCGGATGTTCACTAGCCGCGCGGAATACCGCCTGTCGCTGCGCGAAGACAATGCCGATATGCGTTTGACCGAAGCTGGCAGGGCGCTGGGCTTGGTGGATGACACCCGCTGGAGCGTTTTCAACGAAAAGCGCGATGCTGTTTCACGTGAAACACAGCGCCTGAAATCGACTTGGGTTAACCCTAAAACGTTGCCCGTAGAAGAAGCTATCGCACTACTCGGTAAACCGATTGACCACGAATACAGCTTGGCGGATTTATTGCGGCGACCGAGTGTCACCTATGCGGACGTTTGCGCATTGCGGAATCACACCTCCGGTCCGGAAACACCGCTGGCCCAAGATCCGGTTTTGCTCGGACAAATCGAAGAGCAGATCGAGATCGCGGTGAAGTACCAAGGCTACATTGACCGCCAAGCTGGCGAGATCGAGCGCAACGGAACGCACGAAAATACGCGTTTGCCGGAAGGATTCGATTACGCAGAAGTGCGCGGATTGTCCTTCGAGGCTCGCCAGAAACTGATCCAGCACCGCCCGGAAACGATCGGCCAAGCGTCGCGTATCTCGGGTATTACGCCCGCTACCATTTCCTTGCTCATGGTTCACCTCAAGCGGGCGTTGGGCCGGCACGATGGTGCTACAGGTCAGGCAGCAGCCGGAAATAGCAGGGCCGGGCGTGGCAGCGCTCGCTCCGTCTCGTGATGCAGCGTGACGCCGGGGACGCCGGACTACAAAAGCTTCTAAACGAAGGAATCGAGCAACTCGGCATTGCCGTCACGGACGCGCAGCGCCAGAAGTTGCTCGACTACGTGGCCCTGCTTGGTAAGTGGAATGCGGTCTACAACCTGACCGCGATTCGCGATCCGCGCCAGATGCTGATCCAGCACATTCTTGATTCTCTCGCGATCATCCCGTTCATCACACGCCGCACCGGGCCTCAGTCTGCGCTCGATGTCGGCTCGGGCGGTGGCCTGCCGGGGATCGTCATGGCGATCGTCCTGCCCGACTGGCAAGTCACGCTGAACGACATCGTTCACAAGAAAACGGCCTTCCAATCCCAGGCTAAGTTGCAACTCGGACTGATCAACTTGTCGGTCGTGACAGGGCGTGTCGAGAATCTGCACCCCGGTATAGAAGTCCCAGGTCTTTTCGATGTAATCGTCTCGCGCGCGTTCGCAGAGCTCTCTGACTTCGTTACACTTGCGCGTCATCTGGTTGCCGGCAACGGCCGCATCTGGGCGATGAAAGGAATCAGGCCGGATGCCGAGATTGCTCGCCTTCCCGCCGACACGAAAGTCTGCTGTATCGAACGCCTCCGCGTGCCCATGCTCGACGCCGAGCGCCACCTGATCGAAATTGAAATCGGAGCGGCCCCACATTGAACACTGCAGTCGACATCTCACGCGCGCCTGAAATCCAGTCAGGAAAGAAGGGACACATCACGATGGCAAAAATCTTCTGCGTCGCGAACCAGAAGGGCGGCGTCGGAAAGACGACGACAGCAGTCAACCTCGCGGCGAGTCTGGCGGCGCTCGACCAGCGCGTCTTGCTGGTCGACCTGGACCCGCAGGGCAACGCCACCATGGGAAGTGGCGTCGATAAAGCCGCCGTCGAGAACACCGTGTACGACGTACTGGTCAACGGAGTGACCGTGCTTGAGGCACGTACCCGTACGGACGCGGTCGGCTACGACGTCTTGCCGGCTAACCGCGAACTGGCGGGCGCCGAGGTGGAACTGGTCGGCGTGGAAAACCGCGAACGCGTGCTGCGTAAGGCTTTGACGGAAGTCCAAGCCGATTACGATTTCATCCTCATCGATTGCCCACCTGCTTTGTCCTTGCTCACGCTGAACGGTTTGTGCGCCGCCCACGGCGTGGTCATCCCGATGCAGTGCGAGTATTTCGCGCTGGAAGGTCTGTCCGACCTCGTCAACACGATCAAGCAGGTCCACGCGAATCTCAACCGTGACCTGAAGGTGATCGGATTGTTGCGCGTGATGTTCGATCCGCGCATTACGTTGCAGCAACAGGTATCGGATCAACTGAAACAGCATTTCGGTGACAAGCTCTTCGACGTCGTCATTCCCCGCAACGTCCGTCTGGCCGAAGCGCCCAGTTACGGTTTGCCGGGTGTCGTGTTTGACCGGGCATCGCGTGGCGCGCAGGCGTATATCCAGTTCGGTACGGAAATGATCGAGCGCGTACGCGCGCTTTAACGGACACAGCGTCAAGATGGCAGAACGAGGAAGCAAGATGAACGCAACGATGAAGAAGAAGGGCCTTGGGCGCGGTCTGGAGGCCCTGCTGGGCGGAAGCTCGGATATCACCGAGGCCGTGCGCAGCGAAGGCCTGCCGAACGTTCTACGCCTCGACTCGATGCAAGCCGGCAAGTATCAGCCGCGTACGCGAATGGACGAAGGCGCGCTGCAGGAACTCGCGGCCAGCATTCGCGCGCAGGGCGTGATGCAGCCGATCCTCGTGCGTTCGATCGGCAACGACCGATACGAAATCATTGCAGGCGAGCGGCGCTTCCGTGCGGCGAAATTGGCCGGCCTTGAAGAAGTGCCGGTGCTTGTGAAGAACGTGCCGGATCAGGCCGCAGCGGCCATGGCGCTGATCGAAAACATCCAGCGCGAGGATTTGAATCCGCTGGAAGAGGCGCAGGGCATCCAGCGTCTGCTCGATGAATTCGATTTCACGCACGAGCAGGCGGCCGAATCGGTCGGGCGTTCGCGTAGTGCCGTATCGAATTTGCTGCGCCTGCTGAACCTGGCTACGCCGGTTCAAACCATGCTGCTCGCAGGCGATCTCGACATGGGTCACGCCCGCGCGCTACTTGCCGTCGATGCTGCCACGCAGATCCAGTTGGCCAACCAGGTGGTCAACAAGCGCATGTCGGTGCGCGAGACCGAGAAGCTGGTTTCATCGACGACCAAAGAAGCGCCCGCTACGAAAGCGCGCGTCGCGAACGATGGTGGCCGCGACACGCGTCGGCTCGAAGAGGAATTGTCCGACCTGTTGTCTGCGAACGTGAAGATCAAGATGGGCGGGCGAGGGCGCGGCAAGCTGCAGATTGATTTCGGCGATCTCGATGCGCTCGAAGGCATTTTGGGACGTCTGCGTACCGGCGCCGTCAATGGCAAACCGACAACCACGGACAACGCATCCGCAGCGCAGGCATAAGCCGCGATGCAGTCGCCAGCGGGCTCCAAACGCTTACGAACCAATCCTTGGGCGAAAGCCTGGGCGCTTGTCACCAAAGAGCCCGTGCTGGCGATCCTGTTGGTCGCGCTCATCGCGTTGCAGGTGCTGCATCCCAAGCCGTGGGCGTCGTTACCCGCGTTGATCGACTGGCAGACCGTGCTGACGCTTGCCGGCTTGCTGATGTTGACCAAGGCGGTCGAGCTGTCGGGTTTCCTGATGTGGATGGCGCACCGCGTTGTTCATCGAATTCATGGTGAACGCGGGCTCGCGTTTCTGCTGATTGGCCTCGCCGCAGCGCTCTCGACTTTGCTCACCAACGACGTCGCGTTGTTCGCCGTCGTGCCTTTGACTTTATCGCTGCATAAACTCGCGCCGCTTCCCATCAAGCGGCTGGTGATCTTCATCGCGATCGCCGTCAATGCCGGGTCGATCCTGACACCGCTCGGCAACCCTCAGAACCTGTTCCTCTGGCAGACGAGCGGCGTGTCCTTCGGCGGATTCGTGTGGGCGCTGCTGCCGTTGTGCGCGGTGCTCATGGTGATGCTTTACGCGTTAGCCGCGGTGATGTTCCACAACAAGCCGCTCGATCTTTCCGGCGACACCGAAGCGCATTCCGTCGATATCCCTCTCTGCACGGTAGCGGGCATTGCGTTCATCGCGTTCGTCGTTCTCGCCGATGCCCATTACGCCGGCATCGGCCTGACCGGTGTCGCAGCGGGATTCCTCTTGTGGCGACGTCACGTCGTGCTGAAAATCGACTGGTTGCTGCTGCTGATCTTCGTGCTGATGTTCATCGTGCTGCGCAGCGTGGCCGCATTGCCGTGGGTGCATCACGCAATAGCAAGCCTGGGCCTCGATTCGCCACTCAAGGCGTACGCGGCCGGCGCCGTGTTGTCCCAGGGAATCAGCAACGTGCCGGCCGCGATCATGCTCGCGGAGTTTTCGAAAGACTGGCGAGCGCTGGCATTCGGTGTGAGCGTAGGGGGATTTGGCATTGCGATTGGTTCGCTTGCCAATTTGATTGCCGTTCGCTTGTCAGGAGAACGCGGCATGTGGGGTCCGTTTCACCTCATCTCCATTCCATTCTGGATCGTCGCGGCGGCCGTCGGAGCATGGCTCGTTTAATCAGATAAAAATGATGCGGCGCACGCAATGCGAATCCGTGTCCTGCTGAAAAACGACGTGAAACCGGTGCGCATCCGGCGTTAATCAAACTCTTTGTCGGTACAAGCGAAATCTCCTTTCAGAGACGTGTTTTTAAGGCTCGTCCGCTTGTTTTTTGATGGCCCTAAGCTATTGAATCTGTGACAACAATCGCTTACAATCCCCCGGATTTATCAGCTTGGCGACTCCGAAAGCGCAACGTAAGTATGTGGTTGAATCCAGCCATGAACGAGCGGTAAATGCGTAGGCTGTAACTGACTTTAGTGAGATGTGTGATGGCGGTGCGAGAGCAGGATCGAGCGCCGGAAGGCGGGCAAGATGGGCGCGATTCACGCCCTGCCGTTGATTTGACCGGACACAAGATGTCCAGTTCAACGTCCACCACCACTTCTTCTGGTCAGTCGCGCCACGCATCGGATCATCCATTCGACGATTCGTGGGACGCCGAAGCACAAGATAACAAGACTGTTCCGCTTACGCGGACAGAGGCGGAGACGCTGTTTGGTCCCGGAGTGAGTCGTCCATCGCGTGTCACGCCGTTCAAGGTCGTGGCGGCGCAAATGGTTTTGTCCCTGTGTGCGACGTTGGCATGGTGGCTGTTCTACAGTCCACCGGGTGCCGCTGCGCTGTCCGCGTTCCTCGGGGGAGCGATTTGCTGGGTGCCTAGCGGATTGTTCGCCGCGCGTCTGAAAGCGAAGAGCGGCGCTGAAACCGTCGCAAGCTGGGTGATCGGCGAAGCAATCAAGATGGGCGCGACTATCGCCATGTTCGTGGCGATCGCGTACGGTTTCAAAGGCGTGCTGTGGGTGCCGTTGCTGGTGACGTACCTCATCGCGTTGAAGACGTACTGGATCGCGATGGCCTGGAAATAAGGCGCGCGACATAGAGGGTGCGCGAAGGTGCGCGACATAACGTACCTCGCAGACTTGACGCGCCAGGTAAGTGAAGTGCCAACGGTATCAGAGCAAAATAATACGTGCGGATTTTGTGTCCTGCACGCGGGCCTGCGCCCTGCGAACCGCCAACCATGTGGCGGCTCGAGGATCACGCAGGCGGCGGAAGATTTTCGACAATTTGGGTGGCTTTAAAGTTATGGCAGCTAGCGAAGGAACGCACGCGATGGATCCGTCGGAGTACATCGCGCACCATTTGCAGAATCTTTCCACGTCGCAGCAGACGTCGATTTTCGACATCCACGTCTGGAATCTCGACACGCTTTTCTGGTCGATTCTTTGCGGCATCGTCACCATCGCGATTCTTGGTCTGGCGGCTCGCAAAGCGACGTCCGGCGTGCCGGGCCGCTTTCAGTGCGCAATCGAGATGCTGGTCGAGATGGTGGAAGACCAGTCGAAGTCGATGGTCCACGGCAGCCGCCGTTTCATCGCCCCGCTCGCCCTCACGGTGTTCGTGTGGGTCGCGCTCATGAATTCGCTCGACTTCATCCCGGTTGACCTGCCCACGCGCGTGATCGGCTGGCTGGGTCTGTCGGAGACGTTCCCGCATATGCGCATCGTCCCGACGGCTGACCTGAACGGCACGCTGGGTATTGCTATCGGCGTGTTCGTGCTGATGATTTACTACAACTTCAAGATCAAGGGCGCAGGCGGCTTCGTGCACGAACTGCTGTCCGCTCCGTTCGGCGCGCATCCGCTGCTGTGGATCCCGAACCTTGCACTCAACATCATCGAGTTCGTCGCCAAGACGGTTTCCCTCGGCATGCGGCTGTTCGGCAACATGTACGCAGGCGAACTGTTGTTCCTGCTGATCGCGCTGCTCGGCAGCATGTGGCATTTCGGCGCGGACGCCTCTGTGCTCGGCTTTTTGGGCCACGTAGTTGCAGGGACGGTTTGGGCGATCTTCCACATTCTGATCGTGCTGCTGCAGGCGTTCATTTTCATGATGCTGACGCTGGTGTATCTCGGCCAGGCGCATGACACGCACTAAGCCGCACCAAGTAGCTCAATCAGACAGCAGGGAAGGCTCACAGTAGTTCGGTAAAGCGCTGCGGAACAACGCAGCGGCGAACCAAAAATCAGCAGAATCGTATCGAGTTTCAATTTTATAAATCTAGTTCCAAAGTCTTTTTCACATAGGAGTAGTCATGAACGCTTTCATCGCCAACATCCAGGGTCTGACCGCCATCGGTATCGGCATCATCATCGGCCTGGGTGCAATCGGCGCCTGTATCGGTATCGGTTTGATGGGCGGCAAGTACATTGAAGCGTGTGCTCGCCAGCCGGAACTGATGAACCCGCTGCAAACCAAGATGTTCCTCTTGGCTGGTCTGATCGACGCGGCGTTCCTGATTGGCGTTGGTGTGGCAATGCTGTTTGCGTTCGCGAACCCGCTGCTGTCGAAGCTCGCCGCAGGCTGAGGTTCCTCGGAAGTGTGCGCTTAGGCTTTAGGCACTAAGCGCAGGACGGAACGTGCAACGGCGCTTAATCGATGCAACCCTCGATCAAGCGCCTTGCCGTTTCACTCTCCGGATTAGCAACGTTTAAGGAAACACCGTGAATCTCAACGCAACCCTGTTTGCGCAAATGGTCGTGTTTCTGATCCTCGCGTGGTTCACGATGAAGTTCGTGTGGCCACCGTTGATCAACGCCCTGGATGAGCGCTCGAAGAAGATCGCCGACGGCTTGTCAGCCGCCGAAAAGGGCAAGGCCGAACTCGAAGCCGCACATAAGCGCGTCGACCAGGAACTCGCGCAAGCCCGTACCGACGGCCAGCAGCGTATTGCGGATGCTGAAAAGCGCGCAGTCGCCGTCGCCGACGAAATCAAGGCTAACGCCCAGGCTGAAGCCGCGCGCATCATTGCGCAAGCGAAGGCCGACGCAGAACAGCAAGTCGTCAAAGCGCGCGAAGCATTGCGCGGCGAAGTCGCGGCGCTGGCCGTGAAGGGCGCCGAGCAGATCCTGAAGCGCGAAGTCGATCAATCGGTTCACGCCGATATGCTGAATCAACTCAAAACCGAGCTCTGATCATGGCCGAACTTGCAACCATCGCCCGACCGTACGCAGAAGCCATATTCCGCGTGGCCGAAGCGGGTGAGCTCGCCGCCTGGTCTGACTTCGTCGAGGAGCTGGCTCAGGTTGCGCGTCTGCCTGAAGTGCTGTCCATTGCGACGAGCCCGAAAGTGAGCCGCGATCAGGTCAGCGAGCTGTTGTTGTCGGCGGTGAAATCGCCGCTCGCGCAACAGCCGGAGGCAAAGAACTTAGTGCGGATGCTGGTGGACAACCACCGGTTGACGCTGATGCCGGAAATTGCCGTGCAGTTCGACGAGCTGAAGAATTCCCGCGAAGGTGCGGCCGATGCGCTGATTGTCAGCGCATTTCCGCTGGAAGGCGCACAGTTGACCGACCTTGTCGCGAATCTCGAACGCAAGTTCCACTGCAAGCTGAAACCTGCCGTTGAAGTCGATAAGTCGCTGATTGGCGGTGTCCGCGTGACGGTAGGCGACGAAGTACTCGATACCTCGGTCCGCGCGCGCCTCGCCAGCATGCAGACGGCTCTGTCCGCCTGACGCGCTTTTGCGCCGGCGCACGTAAAGAATTGACTATCAGGAGTGACTAATGCAACTCAATCCCTCTGAGATCAGCGAGCTGATCAAGAGCCGGATCCAGGGTCTGGAAGCGAGCGCCGATGTTCGCAACCAAGGCACTGTGATTTCCGTGACCGACGGTATCGTGCGTATTCACGGTTTGTCGGACGTGATGCAGGGCGAAATGCTCGAATTCCCGGGCAATACCTTCGGCCTCGCGCTGAACCTCGAGCGCGATTCGGTTGGCGCCGTGATTTTGGGCGAATACGAACACATTTCGGAAGGCGACATCGTCAAGACGACGGGCCGTATTCTCGAAGTGCCGGTAGGTCCGGAGCTGCTCGGCCGTGTGGTCGACGCTCTGGGCGTGCCTATCGACGGCAAGGGTCCGGTCAACGCAAAGATGACCGACGCCGTCGAAAAGATTGCGCCGGGCGTGATCTGGCGTAAGGGCGTGTCGGAGCCGGTTCAAACGGGTCTGAAGTCCATCGACGCAATGGTGCCGGTTGGCCGTGGCCAGCGCGAGCTGATCATTGGCGACCGCCAATGCGGCAAGACGGCTGTGGCCATTGACGCGATCATTAACCAGAAGGGCAAGAACCTCTTCTGTATCTACGTTGCGATCGGCCAGAAGGCTTCGTCGATCATGAACGTGGTGCGCAAGCTTGAAGAAAGCGGCGCGATGGAATACACCATCGTGGTCGCGGCTTCGGCTTCGGAATCGGCTGCGATGCAATACCTCGCACCGTACGCCGGCTGCACGATGGGCGAATACTTCCGCGATCGCGGTCAAGACGCGCTGATCGTGTATGACGATTTGACCAAGCAAGCGTGGGCGTATCGTCAGATTTCGCTGCTGTTGCGCCGTCCGCCGGGTCGTGAAGCGTATCCGGGCGACGTGTTCTATCTGCACTCGCGTCTGCTGGAGCGTGCTGCTCGCGTGTCGGAAGACTACGTTGAGAAGTTCACGAACGGCGAAGTGAAGGGCAAGAGCGGTTCGCTGACGGCGCTGCCGGTCATTGAAACGCAAGCCGGCGACGTGACCGCATTCGTTCCGACGAACGTGATCTCGATTACCGACGGCCAGATCTTCCTGGAAACCGACTTGTTCAACGCCGGTATTCGTCCTGCTATTAACGCAGGCGTGTCCGTGTCTCGAGTCGGCGGTGCAGCGCAGACCAAGGTCATCAAGAAGCTGTCCGGCGGTATTCGTACCGACTTGGCGCAGTATCGTGAGTTGGCTGCGTTCTCGCAGTTCGCATCGGACCTGGATGAAGCTACGCGTAAGCAACTGGAACGCGGCCGTCGCGTGACGGAATTGCTGAAGCAGCCGCAATATCAGCCGCTGCAAGTTTGGGAACTGGCGATCGCGCTGTTTGCCGCGAACAACGGTTACCTCGACGATCTCGAAGTTGCTCAGGTGCTGCCGTTTGAAAAGGGTCTTCGCGACTACTTGAAGACGAAGCACACGGACTTGATCAATCGCATCGAACAGAACAAAGACTTGTCGAAGGACGACGAAGGCGCATTGCATACCGCGCTGAAGGACTTCAAGAAGTCGGGCGCTTACTGATCCTCGTATTGGTCGAAATTTGAAGCGGCGCGGGCCGCTTTTAGAATCAACGAAGCATCCCGCGCCACTTCGATAGCTTTGCATGGACCCGAGTAACGCTTACGCGCTAACTCGGGCCGACAAGGAGTAAGCAATGGCTGGAATGAAGGAAATCCGCGGCAAGATCAAGAGCGTGCAAAACACGCGCAAGATCACCAAGGCGATGGAAATGGTGGCTGCGTCGAAAATGCGCCGCGCGCAGGAGCGCATGCGCGCTGCTCGCCCGTATGCCGACAAGATCCGCGACGTCGCGGCTCACATGAGCGCTGCCACGCCTGAGTATCGCCATCCGTTCATGGTTGAGAACAAGGGCGCGAAAGCGGCCGGCATGATCCTCGTCACGACCGATAAAGGTCTGTGCGGTGGCATGAACACGAACATCCTTCGCGCGGCGCTCCTGAAGTTCAAGGAGCTCGAGCAGAAAGGTCAGACGATCGAAGCATCGGCGATCGGCAGTAAGGGTCTGGGCTTCCTGAACCGGTTGAAGGCCAAGACCGTGTCGCAAGTCACGCATCTGGGCGACACGCCGCATCTGGAAAAGCTGATCGGCGCGATCAAGGTTCAGCTCGACCTGTATTCGGAAGGCAAGATCAGCGCTGTTTATCTGGCTTTTACGCGCTTCGTCAACACGATGAAGCAGGAAGCCGTGATCGAACAGTTGCTGCCGCTGTCGGCAAGCGATTTCGCGCGCAAGGACGGCCTGGATAAAGACAGCGAACTGGTCACGCCGAAGACATCGTGGGATTACATCTACGAGCCGGATGCGCAGACGGTCGTCGACGAACTGCTCGTGCGTTATGTCGAAGCGCTCGTGTATCAGGCGGTGGCGGAAAACATGGCATCGGAGCAATCGGCTCGCATGGTCGCCATGAAGGCCGCGTCCGATAACGCGAAGACCGTGATTGGTGAATTGCAGCTCGTGTACAACAAGAGCCGGCAAGCATCGATTACGAAGGAATTGTCAGAAATCGTCGGTGGCGCTGCAGCGGTCGGTTGATCGTGAGCGTCGAATCGAACTGCGCCTGTCGCGCGAGTGAAGAATCAAGTATCTAAAGGAAATGCGATGAGTACTACTGCTTTGGTAGAAGGCAAGATCGTACAGTGCATCGGCGCGGTTATCGACGTGGAATTCCCGCGTTCCGACATGCCGAGAATTTACGACGCGCTCGTTTTGGAAGGCTCGGAACTGACGCTTGAAGTCCAGCAGCAGCTGGGCGACGGCGTGGTTCGTACCATTTGCCTGGGTGCATCGGATGGATTGCGCCGCGGTACGGTCGTGAAGAACACGGGTAAGCCGATCAGCGTGCCGGTCGGCAAGCCGACGCTTGGCCGGATCATGGACGTGCTGGGTCGTCCTATCGACGAAGCTGGCCCGATCAACTCGGACGTGACGCGCGGGATTCACCAGAAGGCGCCGAAGTTCGAAGATCTGTCGCCGTCTACTGAACTGCTCGAAACCGGCATCAAGGTTATTGACTTGATCTGCCCGTTTGCGAAGGGCGGTAAGGTTGGTTTGTTCGGTGGCGCCGGTGTGGGCAAGACCGTGAACATGATGGAACTGATCAACAACATCGCTAAGGAGCACGGTGGTTATTCCGTGTTCGCCGGTGTTGGCGAGCGTACCCGCGAAGGGAACGACTTCTATCATGAAATGAAGGATTCGAACGTTCTGGACAAGGTCGCGCTGGTGTACGGCCAGATGAACGAGCCGCCGGGCAACCGTCTGCGCGTGGCGCTGACCGGCCTGACAATGGCCGAGCATTTCCGCGACGAAGGTCTGGACGTGCTGTTCTTCGTGGACAACATCTACCGTTTCACGCTGGCTGGTACGGAAGTGTCGGCTTTGCTGGGACGTATGCCGTCGGCAGTGGGTTATCAGCCTACGCTGGCTGAAGAAATGGGCCGTCTGCAAGAACGGATCACGTCGACGAAAACCGGCTCGATCACCTCGGTGCAAGCCGTGTACGTTCCCGCCGATGACTTGACCGACCCGTCGCCGGCGACCACGTTTGGTCACTTGGATGCAACCGTCGTGTTGTCGCGTGATATTGCTTCGCTGGGTATTTATCCGGCTGTGGATCCGCTCGATTCGACCTCGCGTCAGATCGACCCGAACGTGATTGGCGAAGAGCACTACAACATCACGCGTGGCGTGCAGCAAACGCTGCAGCGCTACAAGGAATTGCGCGACATTATCGCGATTCTGGGCATGGACGAACTCGCGCCGGAAGACAAGCTCGCGGTTGCGCGCGCTCGTAAGATCCAGCGTTTCCTGTCGCAGCCGTTCCACGTCGCGGAAGTCTTCACGGGCTCGCCGGGCAAGTACGTGCCGCTGAAGGAAACCATCCGCGGCTTCAAGATGATCGTGGAAGGTGAATGTGATCATCTGCCGGAGCAGGCGTTCTACATGGTCGGCACGATCGACGAAGCCTTCGAAAAGGCTAAGAAGATCCAGTAAGGGTCGGGTGTAACGCAACGGGCGCTGGCTTTATCCAAAGCGAGCGCCTCGTAATACACTCAACTGGGAGTCGATATGGCAACTATTCAAGTAGACGTCGTCAGCGCGGAAGAGCAGATCTTCTCGGGCCGGGCGAAGTTCGTCGCACTGCCGGGCGAAGCGGGTGAACTCGGCATTCTGCCGGGCCACACGCCGCTCATCACGCGGATTCGTCCGGGTGCGGTGCGTATCGAAGCGGAGAACGGTGACGAAGAGTTCGTGTTTGTCGCTGGCGGGATTCTCGAGATTCAGCCGGGCGTGGTGACGGTTCTGGCCGATACCGCGATCCGTGGCCAGGATCTCGATGAAGCGAAGGCGCTGGAAGCGAAGAAGCGCGCTGAAGAAGCGTTGCAGAACACGGGTTCGAACCTCGAGTACGCAACCGCGCAAGCGGAGTTGGCGTACGCGACGGCTCAGATCGCGGCGATTCAGCGGCTGCGGAAATTGCGCGGTAATCACTGAGTTTTTCGCGAGTTTGTCGAGATGAAAAAAGCAGCCTTCGGGCTGCTTTTTTTATTGGCCTTCGAAGAAACGGCGATGCACGCGCTAACACATACGCTCAAGACCGCGCGCTTCCGCGCAAATCCGCACAACCAACATGCGTTGATCCGGACGTTTTTGCGGGTAACTTGCGGGTAACACTCAATGCCCTGGCTTTCCCTCGCGATGCACAATTAGCCTTCCGAATCGCTTTCATGGCGCATCCTCTTCGCCTTTAGCGCCATCCCACGGAGGAGACCTTCGATATGCCTATCCAACCGACGAACGCCGGGCCGCAGATCGAACCACGCGACGGCCTGTCGTACGTTCGCGGCTCGACGGATATTCCACTGAGCGACGCCACCGTTTCCCGCTTCCTGCGCGGTACGGCCGAGAAATACCCCGACCGTCCTGCGGTGATTTTCCGCGAGCAGAACATTCATTGGACCTGGCGTGAATTCGCCGATGAAGTCGATGTCCTCGCGTCGGGTTTGCTCAAGCTCGGCGTGGGAACGGGAGATCGTGTAGGCATCTGGTCGCCGAACCGCTCTGAATGGTTGCTCACGCAATTCGCGACGGCGCGGATCGGCGCGATCCTGGTGAACATCAACCCGGCGTATCGGTTGGCGGAGCTTGAGTACGCATTGAACAAGGTCGGCTGCAAGGCGTTGATCGCAGCGGAACAGTTCAAGACATCGAAGTATCTGGAGATGCTGCAAACGCTCGCGCCGGAACTCGCGACGGCAGAACCTGGTGCACTGAATGCTGCCCGTTTCCCCGATTTAAAAGCCGTGATCCGAATGGGCGAGGGCGCGACGCCCGGCATGCTGCGTTTTCCCGATGTCATGTCGCACGGCCGGGATCGGCTCAACACGGCACAGCTCGACGCGCTGGAATCGGCGCTGACGGCCCATGATCCCATCAACATCCAGTTCACGAGCGGCACCACCGGGAATCCTAAGGGCGCCACGCTTACGCATCACAACGTGGTGAACAACGGCCGTTACATCGCGCGCTCGATGTTGCTCACTGAACAGGATTCGCTGTGCATTCCCGTGCCGCTGTATCACTGCTTCGGCATGGTGTTGGCGGTGCTTGCGTGCGTATCGGTGGGTGCGGCGATGGTGTTCCCCGGCGAAGCTTTCGATCCCGCCGCCACGTTAGCCGCTGTCGATGAAGAGCGCTGCACCGCATTGCACGGCGTGCCAACGATGTTCATCGCGGAACTCGATCTTCCGAACTTCGATACGTACGACCTCAGCCGCTTGCGCACCGGGATCATGGCGGGTTCGCCCTGCCCGATCGAGACCATGAAGCGCGTGGTCGCGGAGATGAATCTGCGCGAAATCACGATCGCATACGGAATGACCGAGACGAGCCCAGTGTCGTTTCAGAGTTCGACCACCGCTCCCCTCGATAAACGCACCACGACCGTGGGTCAAATCCAGCCGCATCTGGAGGTGAAGCTGGTTGATCCGCTCGGCGAAATCGTCCTGGTTGGCGAGACCGGCGAACTCTGCACGCGCGGATATTCGGTAATGAAAGGATATTGGGGCGACGAAGAAAAAACGCGCGAAGCGATTATCGATGGCTGGATGCATACCGGCGATCTGGCGACGCTCGATGCCGAGGGATATTGCAATATCGTAGGACGTTTAAAGGACATGCTGATTCGCGGCGGCGAGAACATTTATCCGCGCGAGATCGAGGAATTCCTGTTCCGGCACCCGAAGATTCAATCGGCGCAGGTATTCGGTGTTCCCGATAGTAAATATGGCGAGGAAGTATGCGCGTGGATTGTTCTCCGCCAAGGCGAGCACGCGACGGCAGAAGATATTCGCGAGTTCTGCCAAGGGCAGATCGCGCACTACAAGATTCCGCGGCATATCCGCTTTGTCGACGAGCTGCCAATGACAGTCACCGGCAAGGTCCAGAAGTTCATCATGCGAGCGAAGATGATCGATGAACTGAAGCTATCAGAAGCTAAAACGGCGTAACTATGGACAATTACTGAGATCCACAACTGAAAATGGCCGCCGGAGTAATCACGGCGACCATTAAGTTCTTACGCAAACGTTTGTATAGACGAAAAAAAAGCGGGCCTGGAGCCCGCTAAAAACCACACGCTACGGGGTTAGCGCGAGGAGACCAAGGGTGGGACTGGCCGATAATTCATCGACCAACGACCCCAACAAACATGTCCCTGAAACTGGGATTCGGCACCAGGCCGACCGCCGAATGCAACTCAAAACGTTGTAGTTCCCCAACGCTGCACTCGGTCACATCCGTGTTGAGACCGTTGAAGTGATTGTGGGCGAATAATCCGGATATCACCGTAACAAAGTGTTTCAGGTTGTAACCCTTGACACACAGGGTTCCGCGATTATTTCGTCCATATTTTGTCGATTATTGTGATTTACGAGCCAATATTTCGGCGCCTCTTAGAAATGCTCGCGCTGCCGAGCACGATATGTAGATTTTAAGGACAATTAAAAAACGTCGACCCGACCGGGCGGCGAACTGTACTGGAGACAAGCGCATGACCATCGACGCAGACCTTCTCGCCTACTATGCCAGGGTGGCCACGGCGTTCCCCGAACTGCCGGCCGATGCCGATCCGATCGCCATACGCCGACAGTTTCAGAATGTGGCGCGCGAGTTCGCCGCGCCCCGTCCGGCGGGGTTGGACGTTGAGGATACGGTCTTGCCGCTTGACGGGCGTACGCTGCGGGCGCGGATTTATCGGCCGGCGGGGGCCAGAAGGCCATTGCCGCTGGTGGTCTATTTTCATGGCGGCGGCTGGGTGGTCGGGGATCTGGACACGCACGACCTGATGATCGCGCGATTCGCCCTGGACTCGCATTGCGCGGTCGTGAGCGTGGATTACCGGATGGCGCCGGAGCATCCGTTCCCCGCGCCCGTTGACGATGCGGTCGACTCTCTGCTGTGGCTTGCCGAGCATCGATCGCGTCTGGGCTTCGCAACCAACCGGCTGGGCGTGGCCGGCGACAGCGCGGGCGGCCATCTCGCGGCCGTCGCTGCGCGTGCCGCGAACGATCGTGTAGCCGGTCTGGTCACCGCGCAGTTGCTGATCTATCCGGTAGCGCGCTGCCGCTTCGAGGGTGGCAGCTTTACAGCCAACGCCGAAGGGCCGGGTTTGACCACGGAAGAAATGCGCTTTTACTGGGCCCAATTCCTGACGGCTGAACCGCCGGCCGATGACGACGTGCGTGCTTTCCCGCTCGCGCAATCCTACGATCGGACGCCGGCTCGGGCGTTGATCGTGGCTGCAGCCTACGATCCGCTCTACGACGACGCACACGAATTCGCGCGTTTTCTGGAGGCGAATGGCGGGCGTAGCGAGGTAATCGACGCGCACGACATGACGCATGGCTTCGGCCGGATCCAGGCGCATTCGAAAGCGGCGGCGCTCTGGATGAAAAAAACGTCGGAACGCTTCGGTGAATTGTTACATGCAGAGCGTTGACTTTTCGATGCCGAGCGACATGAACTTACGTGATGCTTACGTAGAGTTATCAACCTGCTGAAGCTGACGTGCGCGTGAGCGGTTGTGCAAAAAGGGCGGTCGCGACCGCACGGCAGCGCGCCGACTCTTTCGCCCGCGCCCACGATGGCACCATCGATTAAGCCATGACGGCTCATGATTCGGACCCTCAGGTTGAAGGTAATGCATTTGCATTGACGTGGCAATTCGTTTGCATTACCATGTGTGCCGTTGTTACGGAATGGGGTCCGACATGTCATACGCAATCGAGAACGATTTCGCGATGGAAGCTGAATCATCGCTGACCGACCGATATCAAACCACGGTGCCGGAGACGATCCGGCGTGCGCTCAAGCTCGGCAAGCGAGACAAGATTCACTATCGCGTCAAGCCGACTGGCGAGGTCACCATGACCCGGGTCGCAGCCGACGAAGAAGATCCTGCCTTTGGTCCGTTTCTGGACTTTCTGGCGCACGATATCGAACGCCATCCGGAGCGCCTGAAGTCATTCGCACCCGAGTTTGTCCAGAGCCTTCGGGCGCTGACGAAGGACGTTGTCTTCGATATTGATGCGCCGCTTTCACCGGACGATGAATGACCGCACGACCAGTTCCTCTTGTCGTCAACGGGTGGACGATTTTCGGCCACCCGCTTTTCATCGATCAGCTTGAACCGCTCTACTCGGAAGTCTTCGCGCTCAGTCAAAAGGATCCCGACAATTTCCACAAGAAGAATGCTGCCAAGCGGCTCGCCGTAATCGCGCATCTGATGCTGGACGCGATCCCACAGGATCCGGAGAAGGCTGAATATCGACAGGGCACCACGCTCGGCGATGATCGTAAGCATTGGTTTCGTGCGAAGTTTTTCCAGCAGTACCGTCTGTTCTTCCGTTACCACAAGGCTTCGAAGATCATCCTCCTCGGCTGGGTAAATGATGAGGACAGCAAGCGCGCCTACGGCTCGGGAAGCGACGCCTACAAGGTCTTCTCAAAAATGCTGGGTAAGGGTCAACCGCCTGATGACTGGGACCAACTACTCGCCGAGGCGACCGCCGCGTCGGGCCGATGGGCTGAAACGCTCCAAGCCGTCGGCAATCTGAACAAATGATGGGAAAGAGCCGCCCCCAGGCTAGGCCGCGACCGGCCGCCTGCAGTCCTCATTTCAGCCATTTATCGAGCACTGCCTGAAACTCGCCTGTCGAGCGTGACAGGTGCAGCCATTGATCGACGTACTGCTGGAACACCACATCGCCCCGTGGCAGCAGGTACGCTTTTTCTCCGAACTGGAACGGCTTGTCCGGATGGACCGAGCACAGGCCTGGATTCAGCTTTTGCTGGAGCAGGGTTTCGGAGGCGTCGGTGACCATCACGTCGGCGTGGCCATCGAGGATCTGCTTGAAGATGGTCACGTTGTCGGGGTACTCGATCAGTTGCGAATGCGTGAAGAACTGCTTCGCGAACTTCTCGTTTGTACCGCCCGGATTGACGATGGTGCGTACGCCGGGTTGATCGATTTGCGCGACGGTCTGGTATTTATCGACGTCGGCGCAGCGGACGATGGGCGTCTTGCCGTCGACCATATAGGGTTGCGTGAAGAACGCGCGTTTCTGGCGTTCGAGCGAGGTTGAAACCCCGCCGACTGCGATGTCGCACCTTGCGACGAAATCGTTCATCAAGTTCGACCATGATGTCTTGATGAACTCGGCTTTGACGTTCATCGACTGGGCGAGGTTTTGTGCGGCATCAATGTCGATGCCTTCGAACTGGCCGTCGGGCCTCAGGAACGAGTACGGCTTGTAATCGCCGGTCGTGCAGATGCGCAGTGTGCCGCGGGCGAGGATTTCGTCGAGTCTCGATGGGGTGGGCGGAGTTGCCTGGGTGCTGGCCGGTGATGTCGCACCGGGGGCGACGGTGATGCTGCCGCCTTGCACGGTTTGCGCTTGCGCGCCGATGGTGAAGCCGAGCAGCAGGGCGCAAATACCTGTGCGAAGGACACTGCGAAGTGACGCGCATCCAAGGGCAAGAACTTTCATCGACACTCCTGGAAAGATTATTTCAGTCGCCGATAGGGCGTCGTTGGCACTCGGTCCGGGGTTTGGGGCGGTTCTGGGGGTGGGGTTGGGGTCAGTGCCGGTTTGCCTGGTTCATGGGTCGGGGTCTATGCCGGGTTGGTGCTTTCGGCCGTGGTGGTCTGCTTGAGTCGGATTTTCTCTTTATCACTATTAGCCACTGTGCGTGGCGGCACGTCATTTCTTTGTCCAAAGCGACAAAGAAACGAAGCAAAGAAAGCGCTTTTAAAACACGCTACCCTAAGTGTCCACAGCGTGCAGTTTCTATTCATAGGTGCCCCAAAAGCACGGTGCTCGCCAGAACCACGGATGTGTGAACCCCTCTTTCTCCGAACACGGATACCCACACGCTTCGCCACCAGTGACTGAATCTGCCCAAGGTTCACCCCGCGCTATCCGCGGATAACCTCCCTCCAAATGTGTACACGCCTCGAACCATGTCGCCAACCCTGCTGGAAACGAGGTCGCGAAGATGCGTAAGGCCGTACCCACGCAAATAACTGTGGTGACCACGCGGGTAACTCACCAAAACTGGAGCAGCAACACGCGTGGTGCCGTGACCTACGGACATAACCGTCAGACCACGTAGCTGACACGCGAAGAGCGCGGCAGCCGGAACGCGTGAGGCCGCGCGGGTTCCTTGGCAATGGTGCTTGCCCGAGAGCGTACGGGGCGAAGCGTGTTCATGTCAGGATTCGCGAGAAGGAGGGGTTCAAACATCCTTCGCTCTGGCGAGCACCGTGCTTTTGGGGCACCTATGAATCAAAACTGCACGCTGTGGACACTTAGGGTAGCGTGGTTGAAAGCGCTTTCTTTGCTTCGTTTCTTTGTCGCTTTGGACAAAGAAATGACGTGCCGCCACGCACAGTGGCTAACAGTGATAAAGAGAAAATCCGACTCCCGCAGACCACCACGGCCGAAAGCACCAACCCGGCACTAACCCAATACTCCCCAACTCGCCGCCCCAAAACCCGCCCCCACCACCAACCCCAAATCGAGTGCGAACGACCTCCCCTTGAGTACGAACGACCCGCCCCCCGTCCGGTAGAATGTCCCTTTGCCCTACGCTCCAAGCCACGTGCCTTCCACACTCCTGAACGACACTTTCCTGCGCGCGCTGCAGCGCCAACCCACCGACTACACGCCAATCTGGCTGATGCGTCAGGCGGGTCGCTACCTGCCCGAGTACAACGCCACGCGTTCTCGCGCCGGTAGCTTCCTGGGCCTCGCAACCAATCCCGATTACGCAACGGAAGTCACGCTTCAGCCGCTGGAACGCTTCCCGCTCGACGCCGCCATCCTGTTCTCGGACATCCTGACTATCCCCGATGCAATGGGCCTCGGCCTGAATTTCGTCCAGGGCGAAGGCCCCCGATTCGAGCGCACAGTCCGCACCGAAGAGGACGTGGCCAAACTGCACGTGCCGGATATCGACGCGACGCTGCGCTACGTGACCGACGCGGTATCGCAAATCCGCCGCGCACTCACCGACGCCCAGGGCCGCCAGAAAGTGCCGCTGATCGGTTTTTCAGGCAGCCCCTGGACACTCGCCTGCTACATGGTCGAAGGCGGCGGATCGCCCGATCACCATACGGTCAAGGCCATGGCTTACACGCGGCCGGACCTGATGCATCGCATCCTCGATATCAACGCGCAAGCGGTCGTCGCTTATCTGAACGCGCAGATCGAAGCGGGCGCGCAAGCCGTGATGATCTTCGATACCTGGGGCGGTGCACTCGCCGACGGCGCGTATCAACGCTTCTCGCTCGACTACATCGCGAAAGTGGTCGCAGGATTGAAGCGCGAACACGACGGCGTCAAGGTGCCGGTTATCACGTTCACGAAGGGCGGCGGCTTGTGGCTGGAACAAATCGCCGCAATCGGCGTGGACGCGGTGGGTCTCGACTGGACCGTAAACCTGCGCCAGGCGCGCGAAAAGGTGGGCGATCGGGTCGCGCTCCAGGGCAACATCGATCCAGCGGTGCTGTTCGCATCGCCGGCCGTGATTCGCACCGAAGCGCGCGCCGTGCTCGACAGCTTCGGTAATTTCCCCGGCCATGTCTTCAATCTCGGCCACGGTATCTCGCAATTCACGCGTCCGGAGAACGTGGCGGAACTCGTTGACGAAGTACATCGCCACAGTCGCGCCATCCGGGCAAAGAACTGACGTTTGGTCAAAAAAGATTGCTGCCCTGCGTCACGAAAAGCTTACGTCAAACGTTTGGGCGGCAAGACAAAAGTGCCGCCAAATGACCGTAGATTGGCCGTTCCGCCAATGTCAAGAGTTGACTTATGCACATTTTGTACGTTGCGGCGCGCCATCTTCAATTCAGACCCGAACGCCTTCATGAGGGCATGTTTTGTGTCTTCAAATACATGATTAATAAGAGAAATTCGAGATCGACCCGGAATGTGGGCTACCGCACACAACGAGCGAGATCGCCATTTTTTGTCCCTGTCAATCAAAGTTCTCAACAAAGTTATCCACAGGCCTGTGGAAAGCTTCGAAATCTCAAAAATAATCCACAGCTTAGCGTCGATTGTGATGTTTCACTTTAACTACGCCCCGCACAGTCAAATGTTCAGGTGGAACGGTTGCTCAGGCGTGGCTTGCGGCCGGTGGGGCAATTGAGCGTCTTTGTCCGCGTCGCGCTGGACCATCCTCTACCGACGCTTTTCGACTATCGATACGATCTGGCCCCCATGCCGCTGCCCGGCATGCTGGTACGGATTCCGTTCGGACGCCGCGATGCAGTCGGCCTGATTTGCGAGGTCACGGATCACACCGACGTGCCGACGGACAAGCTGCGTGATGTGGCCGCTATTTGCAGCACGCTCGCGCCGCTTGCCGACGAATGGCGTGCGCTGACGCTGTTCGCGGCCGAGTATTACCAGCGCGGTCTGGGCGAAGTGGCGTTGCCTGCGCTGCCGCAGGTTCTGCGCGACGCCTCGCGCTGGGCGAAATTGCTGGCGCCGGAGGAGCGGTATCGGCTGATGCCGGAAGGGCGCGCGAGTTTGCCCGATGCGTTGCCGGCGCGCGCCACCGCACTGCGCCGTCTCGCCGATGCCCTCGCTGCCAATCCCACGTTACCCGCTGCCGAGGCCCGCGCGCTGCATCCGAAAGCGCGCGCCACGCTTGATGAATGGCAGATGCGCGGATGGGTATCGCTGGAAACCGGTGATGTGCCGGAGCAGGACATTGGGCTGGCGCCCGCGGTTGAAAAGGCCGCGCTGCACGCCGCCGACGCGCTTTTGCCGCAATTGACCGCAGAGCAGTCCGATGCCGTCGATGCAATAACCGGTGCGAAAGGTTTCGCCGCGTTCTTGCTCCACGGCGTAACCGGCAGCGGCAAAACCGAGGTTTATCTCCACGCACTGGCCCATTTACTCGGTTCGCGCCCTGACGCGCAAGCGCTCGTGCTCGTCCCGGAAATCAATCTCACGCCGCAATTCGAAGCCGCTTTCCGCACGCGTTTCGCTGCGCTGCCGGAGGGCGCCATCGTGACGATGCATAGCGGGCTGGCCGAAGGCGAGCGCGCGCGCAACTGGCTCGCGGCGCACACGGGCCGCGCGCGGCTCGTGCTCGGGACGCGGCTGGCGGTGCTGGCGTCGTTACCGAAGCTGGCGCTGATTGTCGTCGATGAAGAACACGATCCCGCCTACAAGCAGCAGGAAGGCTTGCGCTATTCGGCGCGGGATCTCGCGGTTTATCGGGCGAATAAGTTGGAAATTCCGGTGGTGCTGGGGTCGGCGACGCCATCGCTCGAAAGCTGGTGGCAGGCCGAGCAGGGCCGATACACCAAGCTCACGCTCACGCGCCGAGCCGTGGCGACGGCGGTCCTGCCAAGCGTCCGGCTGATTGACCTGGAAGAGGAACGGCAGCGCGGACGCGCGTCGGTGGAGGGCTTGTCGGGGCCGCTGATCGCCGCGATGAAAACGCGCCTGGAACGCGGCGAGCAAAGCCTCGTGTTCCTCAACCGGCGCGGTTACGCGCCCATCCTTTCGTGCGACGCCTGCGGCTGGGTCGCCGGCTGCCCGCGATGCAGCGCCTACGTCGTGCTTCACAAGCCCGAGCGCGCGTTGCGTTGCCACCATTGCGGCTGGGAATCGCGGATTCCCAAGTCCTGCCCGGACTGCGGCAATGTGGATATCGCGCCGATGGGCCGCGGCACGCAGCGCGTCGAAGAAACGCTCGCGACGGCTGTGCCGGGAGCGAGGGTTCTACGCATCGATGCCGACAGCACGCGGCGCAAGGGCAGCGCACAAGCCCTTTTCTCCGATGTCCACGCCGGCGAGGTCGATATTCTCGTCGGCACGCAGATGATCGCGAAGGGGCACGACTTTCAGCGCGTGACGCTGGTTGGTGTGCTCAACGCCGATACCGCGCTTTTTTCTCACGATTTCCGGGCCAGCGAGCGGCTTTTCGCCCAGTTGATGCAGGTGAGCGGCCGGGCGGGGCGCGCTGGCTTGCCGGGTGAAGTGATGATCCAGACGCGTTACGCGCGGCACGCGCTTTATCACGCGCTGGCGCGGCACGACTACGTTGGGTTTGCCAATTCCACGCTAGCCGAGCGCCGTGATGCCCATTTGCCGCCGTTCGTCTATCAGGCGATGCTTCGCGCCGAAGGACGCACGCTGGAGGCCGCGCTGGACTTTCTGGGAGCGGCGGCGGCGGAGTTCGCGGCGCTGGCCGGCGCCGAACGCGTGACCGTGTACGACGCGGTGCCGCTGACCATCGTGAAGGTGTTTAACGTGCACCGCGCGCAATTGTTGTTGGAATGCGCGTCGCGGGCCGTGTTGCAGAATGCGCTGCGGGCCTGGCAGCCGGCGTTACGCAGTCTCAAGGTAAAAGGCGTGATCCGATGGAATGTCGAGGTCGATCCACTCGATATCTAGTTTCGCTCGCGTCGGTGAGCGGGTCTTAGCCTCGCGTTGCCTGGCGCCTCTGCTCGTTCTTCAGCTATTGCCGCGGTCCGCGCCTTGCACGCGCGCAACCGTCAGGCCGCCGACCGTCATGTCATTCCCGCTGTCGCGGTCGCTCTCAGGACGCTCGACGTGCGGATGCGCGCCGCGGATGAACAACACCACGCACAGCGCGCACATCGCCCAAATGCTGAAAAAAATCGTCCAGGTGCTCATATCCTCTTCTCCCCCGAAACCGCGCGGCTGCATGTAAGACGGCCGCAAAGTTTCATCGCTGATATGGCCGTACCAGTTCTTATCGGCACCAGGCAGCGATTACTTAGGGGTGGCTCAAGAAAAATTATCAAACGCGAAATCCTAGAGCACGTCCAGCCCACACGGCCATCCTCAATTACCCGTAATCCCTTGTTCCGAAAGGAATTTCTACCGATTTGACAAAGGTGCAACCAGTCTCGAAATCTTGGTTGCACCTTTTTGGGGCAGGTCACGAGTTAGCAGCACGCGACTGAAGGAAGCCGGTCACGCCGGCGGCGAGGGAATTGCGTCTATAGCGGACTGAAAGTCGACCAACCGCCCGCTTGTCTCGTGGTCTGTAATACTGACGCGCCCCCGGCCGGTCCACGGACCATCAGCGTCGGATTTCCGTTGTTGTTTTGCAGAAACTGCGCGGAGCCATTGATCTGTCCTAGATCTTTGACGCCCGAACTACTTGGAACACACAAGTGACCGTAATTATTACCACAATTCCCTGCCACAATTAGGCCGTCGAAGGCGACTGTTGCAGTGATGTTGACCCAATCCTGATCGCTCGCAACCACCGTTCTTGACCACGTTGTATTGAGCGATAAATGTGACCCCGACAACTGCTGGTAAGCCACTATATCGCTGTCACCATGTGAATTAGCTTCCTTAGCAATGACGAGCACGCTGCCGTCGGAAGCGTTCAACAGGATCGGATCGATCGTCGACGCATTGGGGGGAAATGCGACATCTTGAAACGTAACGTAGCCGGGCTGGATCTGCGAGCGAATCTTGATCGTCCCAGTTGCCGTCCTGACGGCAATCGCTAGCGATTGAGATGAGTCTGCCGTCATCGAGGGATTTCCTACGCCGGACAATCCGGTCTCCCGCCATCCGTCCCAGCCACCACCAACGGAAGTCTCCGCCCGATATAGCACACCGCCACTGACGGCTCGAGCAACGACGGCCAGTCGCCCGTCATTGTTGACCTTGGCTTGTGGTGCGGAAACGATCACTTGTTCGTCCCAAGTTAACGGGGGCCACCACCCGCCTGCCGCCTTTGACGGCAGGTAAAGAAGATCGTTCTGGGCAGTTCGCGCAAAAACGGACAGCCTCGCGTCAGAGCCTGTGACAATCGAGGGGGCGCCCGCCAACTGTCCGTCGACTGGTAAATCGACACGTGTCGTGGCGTTCCATATATGCAGTTTGTTGTCTAAGTTTCCAACATATGCAACAACGTTGCCCCCTCTGAAATCGGCTGTCGTGTTCGAGCTAACTAAGGAGTTGACACCGTCGATCGGTTGCATGATGTGATATTGCGACTTTACCCAAACGCCTTCCGCTCCGCTGTCCCACGCGCACACCGGCTGGCCGGACGGTCCCTGTGTACAGGAATATACGTAGTCGTACTTCCCGTACCAAGCGGCGGTCTGTGATTTGGCAGTGGATTGCGTAAGACTTAGACTCAGCGGTCTGCCAGACAACGGATAATCAACATACGACTGCGCTAAAGCGTTTACGCCTGAGTTCGCCAAAGCTTCCATTGCCAGTTTGGCGCTAGCGATGTGACTGGGGTGATCGTTATTTTCTCCGCATAGCCAGCAGACATCGAGATAAGGGGTGGTTATCGAATAATCCTGCGTGTACACGATGTCGGGTTGGAATCGGGCTATAAGTTCCGAAAGTGTCTTGACAAACTCTGCGCGCACATAATGTTCCAGGTTCTGTTGCGTCGTCACAGGATCGGCCACACGATAAGGATAGGCTTCAACCCGATAGGCAGGATCAGCTTCCATATGGCTTATCGGCGTGTAGGATCCCCAGCCGTCGCCCTCCCATGGATCATCAACGCCCAGCAAAATATGAGTGAATTTGCCGTCCGGGCTGGTGTACCGGACAGGTAAATGGCCATTGACCGACGGTAGACGGTCTTCGGACCAAGTAGCTGGGTCAGGTGCGTTCACGCCTTGCATAAAAGACCACGCGGCCAATGCGCCTTGATCTCGGCGCGCAGAATAGGCCCAAGTGTCGGAGCGTGGTTTTCCATCTGTAGCATAGACCACTTGTATGCAGGCGCCGCGATCCAGATGTTTTTGCAAATCGGTTTCCATAAAGAAAAGATCATCATCCTGATGCGCAACAAACACTTGAACTTTGTACGCGCACGTCGCGTTGTCGCTTCTTGTCGACGCGATCTGGTTTCCTCCAGCGGCGGCGAGAGCGGATTGATTTTCCGCTGATTCGCAGACAGCAGATAAAAACGTCATACCAACGATTAATGTTAATAATCGCAAGTAGATCACTTGAATTGAACACCTTTTTGTCGATGAAGAAGACACTAATTCTGTTTCGTTTGGTTCCATTATTTCGCCCATATTGGAGCAATGAGGGACTGCGCTTGAATGGCGCCGCATCGTGAGAATTCGGATCAAGATCAAAAATAAACCTAGCTTTTTTACTATATATGTTCGTCGATTTCCAGTCGTTTGCCCAAAAAATTAAATGAGGAATTCAAACATACGAGCGCATTGTTTCCAATATGAAAACTATTCAATAGAGTGATCTATTTTCTTTAAAAATAAATAACATTTACAGGCGGTTTGCGTATGGAAGGGTCAATAATTTTAAACGTTTTGAATTACGAAGATGGCGATTATCGAAAAATCAGAATCTCGAATTAAACGCCACAAAATTCAAAGGTGCAACCGCCTCGAAATCCAGGTTGCACCTTTTTTTTGCACGGGTTACGATTCCGCCACTTTTCAAGCTATCGCCGGTCCGATTCCGGCAAGGAAGGATATATGGCGAGCACCACCCTGGGCGTTAAAGTCGACGATCTGCTGCGTACCCGTCTTAGAGACGCTGCCACGCGGCTCGAACGCACGCCGCACTGGCTCATCAAGCAAGCCATCTTCGCGTATCTCGAACGCATCGAACATGGACAGTTGCCACCTGAACTGTCCGGTGCAATCGGTTCGGCCGATACGCTGGAACCGTCTGCGCACGCCGACTCGGAAGAGGACGGCGCGCCGCATCCCTTTCTCGATTTCGCTCAGAACGTGCAACCGCAATCGGTGCTGCGCGCCGCGATCACGGCCGCGTACCGGCGGCCGGAACCGGAGTGCGTGCCGTTTCTGATCGGACAGGCGCGGTTGTCGGCCAACGTCGCCGCCGAAACGAATGCCATGGCGACAAAGCTTGTCGAAGCGCTGCGCAAGAAACAGACGGGCGGTGGCGTCGAAGGGCTGATCCATGAGTTTTCGCTGTCCAGCCAGGAAGGCGTCGCGCTGATGTGTCTCGCGGAAGCCTTGCTGCGCATTCCCGATCGCGCCACGCGCGACGCGCTGATCCGCGACAAGGTCAGCAAGGGCGACTGGCGCTCGCACATGGGCCAGGCGCCGTCGCTGTTCGTGAACGCGGCGACGTGGGGCCTGATGATCACCGGCAAGCTGGTGACGACGAATAGCGAAGCGGGGTTGTCGTCGGCGTTGACGCGTTTGATCGGGCGCGGCGGTGAACCGCTGATCCGCAAGGGCGTCGATATGGCCATGCGCCTGATGGGCGAGCAATTCGTCACGGGCGAGACGATTTCGGAAGCGCTGGCTAACAGCCGTAAGTTCGAGGCGCGCGGTTTCCGCTATTCCTACGACATGCTCGGCGAAGCCGCGACGACCGAAGAAGACGCGGTTCGCTATTACGCGTCGTACGAGCAGGCGATTCACGCGATCGGTAAAGCGGCTGGATCGCGGGGCATTTACGAAGGCCCGGGGATTTCCATCAAGCTGTCCGCGCTGCATCCGCGTTACTCGCGCTCGCAACAGGAACGCACGATGACCGAGTTGCTGCCGCGCGTGAAAGCGCTGGCGCTGCTCGCGCGGCGTTACGACATTGGCCTGAACATCGATGCGGAAGAAGCCGACCGGCTTGAAATTTCGCTCGATCTGCTCGAAGCGCTGTGCTTCGATCCGGAACTGGCCGGCTGGAACGGCATCGGTTTCGTGGTGCAGGCTTATCAAAAGCGCTGCCCGTTTGTTATCGATTATTTGATCGATCTGGCGCGTCGCAGCCGTCATCGGATCATGGTTCGGCTGGTCAAAGGCGCTTACTGGGATTCGGAAATCAAGCGCGCGCAAGTCGATGGCCTCGAAGGCTATCCGGTCTATACGCGCAAGATCTATACGGACATCTCGTACGTGGCCTGCGCGAAAAAACTGCTCAGCGCGCCCGATGCCGTGTATCCGCAATTCGCCACGCACAACGCGTTCACGCTGTCGGCTATTTATCACCTCGCCGGCGGGAACTATTACCCCGGTCAGTACGAGTTCCAGTGCCTGCACGGCATGGGCGAGCCGCTGTACGAAGAAGTCACCGGACGCGACAAGCTCAACCGGCCGTGTCGCGTCTATGCGCCCGTTGGGACGCACGAAACGCTGCTCGCGTATCTCGTGCGCCGGTTGCTTGAGAACGGCGCGAATACGTCGTTTGTGAACCGTATCGCTGACAAAGCGATTCCGGTCAGCGAGCTCGTGCAGGATCCTATCGATGAAGCGTCCAAGCTCACGCCGCTCGGTCTGCCGCACGCAAAAATCGCGCTGCCGCGTCAGTTGTACGGCAACGAGCGCCTCAATTCGATGGGCTTCGATTTGTCGAATGAGCATCGGCTGGCGTCGTTGTCATCGGCGTTGCTGGCAAGCGCGAATCATCCGTGGCGCGCGGCGCCGATGCTCGAAGCCGCTGACGTAGTGGAAGGCGTCGCACGGGACGTTCGTAACCCCGCCGACTTGCGCGACCTGGTTGGCACCGTAGTTGAGGCTACATCCGAGCAGGTTGCTCTCGCTCTGAGTAACGCCGTTGCCGCAGCGCCGATCTGGCAATCGACGCCTGTCGATGAGCGCGCCGATTGCCTCGCCCGCGCGGCCGATCTGCTCGAAGCGCAGATGCATACGCTGATGGGTCTCGTCGTGCGCGAAGCGGGTAAATCGCTGGCGAATGCGGTATCGGAGATTCGTGAGGCTATCGACTTCCTGCGTTATTACTCGGCGCAGATTCGCAGCGAGTTTTCCAACGATACCCACCGTCCGCTCGGCCCTGTGGTTTGCATCAGCCCGTGGAACTTCCCGCTCGCGATCTTCATGGGACAAGTGGCCGCAGCACTCGCCGCCGGTAATCCCGTGCTCGCGAAACCGGCCGAACAGACGCCGCTGATCGCAGCGCAGGCAGTGCGGATTCTGCGCGAAGCCGGCGTGCCGCCGGGCGCGGTGCAACTGCTGCCGGGCAACGGTGAAACCGTGGGTGCGGCGCTGGTCGCTGACCCGCGCACCCGCGCCGTGATGTTCACCGGTTCGACGGAAGTCGCGCGCCTGATCAACAAGACCTTGTCCGACCGGCTCGACCCGGACGGCCGGCCGATTCCGCTGATCGCGGAGACGGGCGGACAGAACCCGATGATCGTCGATTCGTCGGCGCTGGCCGAGCAAGTGGTCGCGGACGTGCTGCAATCGTCCTTCGATTCGGCCGGTCAACGCTGTTCGGCGCTACGCGTGTTGTGCCTGCAGGACGACATCGCGGATCGCACGCTCGAAATGCTCACCGGCGCCATGCGGCAACTCGCGATGGGCAATCCCGACCGCCTTTCCACCGATGTCGGCCCGGTGATCGATGCCGAAGCGAAGCAGAGCATCGACGCCCACATTGCCTCGATGCGCGAGAAAGGCCGCAACGTCGTGCAGTTGCCCATGCCCGATGGCTGCGCGCAAGGCACGTTCGTCCCGCCGACGCTGATCGAACTTGATTCCATCGACGAATTGAAGCGCGAGGTCTTCGGCCCGGTACTTCACGTAGTGCGGTATCGCCGGGCGCATCTTGATAAACTGCTCGACCAAATCAAGGCGACGGGTTACGGGCTGACGCTGGGCATCCATACGCGTATCGATGAAACCATCGCGCACGTCGTCAGCCGGGCGCACGTGGGCAACATCTACGTGAACCGGAACGTGATTGGCGCGGTTGTCGGTGTGCAGCCGTTCGGCGGCGAAGGTTTGTCGGGTACGGGACCGAAAGCGGGCGGCGCGCTTTATTTGCAGCGGCTCCTCGCCAAGCGTCCGACGGGCTTGCCGAAATCGCTGGAAAGGGCGTTGATCGTGGATCAGACGGCTGCGAACGAAACGCCGGCTGCGCTGACCGCGTTGCGCGACTGGGCGATCGCCGAGCGCGATCCGCAAACGGCGGCACGTTGCGAAGGCCATCTGCAACACGTGATGGCCGGTGCGACCGCCGTGCTGGCAGGCCCGACCGGTGAGCGCAACACGTACACGCTCGGCGCACGCGGCACGGTGTTGTGCGTGGCATCGACGGCAAGCGGCGCGCGCGCGCAACTCGCCGCCGTGCTCGCCACGGGCAACAAAGCGCTGTTTTCCGGTGCGGCGGGTGAACAACTCGTAGCGGCGTTGCCGGCGTCGATCAAGGCGTATGCATCGACGAGCAAGAGCCAGGACGCGGCCTTCGATGCGGTTTTGTTCGAAGGCGACAGCGACGAATTGATGGCCTTGGTGAAGGACGTCGCGAAACGCCCGGGACCGATCGTCTCGGTGCAGGGTGTGCCGGCGGGAGCATTCGCCGACGACGCGCACGACGGCGAGCAGGAATATGCGCTCGAACGGTTGCTGACGGAACGCTCGGTGAGCGTGAACACGGCGGCCGCGGGCGGCAATGCGAATTTGATGACGATCGGCTGAGCTGTATTCAGCACGGCGGGTTGGCTCAAACAAACGGCAGCAGGCACGGCGATCCCGGCACACGCTGCCATCTACCAGAGAATCAGGAGAGTTATGGATTACACGATGAAGAAGCTGGCAGCAGCGATGTGTGTTGCTGGACTGTCGCTCGCGGCAACGGCTCAGGCGCAAACGGCTGAGGACGTGAAGGTAGGATTCGCCGGCCCGATGACCGGCGCGCAAGCGCACTACGGCAAGGATTTCCAGAACGGCGTGGTGCTCGCGGTTGAAGATTTCAATGCGACCAAGCCTGTGATCGGCGGCAAGCCGATTCGCATCGTGCTCGATTCCGCTGATGACCAGGCTGACCCGCGCACCGGCACGACCGTGGCGCAGAAGCTCGTTGACGACAACGTCAAGGGCATGCTCGGTCACTTCAACTCGGGCACGACGATCCCCGCTTCGCGCATTTACGCGAACGCCGGCATTCCCGAAATCGCAATGGCGACCGCGCCGGAATACACGACGCAAGGTTACAAGACCGCGTTCCGCATGATGACTTCCGATACGCAGCAAGGATCGGTAGCCGGCGAGTTCGCGGTGAAGACGCTGAAGATGAAGAAGATTGCGATCGTCGATGACCGCACGGCTTATGGTCAGGGTCTCGCCGACCAGTTCGAGAAGGCTGCGAAGGCATCGGGCGCGACGATCGTGGATCGCGAATACGCGAACGACAAGGCTGTCGACTTCAAGGCCATTCTGACGAAGATCAAGTCGTTGAATCCGGACCTCGTGTACTACGGCGGCGCCGATTCTCAAGCTGGCCCGATGGTCAAGCAGATGAAGACGCTGGGCCTGCGCGCGCCGTTGATGGCGGGCGAAATGGTCAAGACCGATACGTTCCTGAAGATCGCAGGCAATGCGGCTGACGGCACGGTGGCATCGCTGGCTGGTTTGCCTCTCGATGAAATGCCGGGTGGCGCGGCTTACGTTACGAAGTACAAGGCGCGGTTTAACGAAGACGTACAAACGTACTCGCCATACGCGTATGACGGCGCAATGGCCATGTTCACGGCGATGAAGACCGCCAACTCGACGGACCCGGCAAAGTACCTGCCGGTGCTCGCTAAAACCGACATGCCGGGCGTGACGTCGAAGGCGCTCGCGTATGACTCGAAGGGCGATTTGAAGAACGGCGGGATCACGTTGTACAAGGTCGTCGACGGCAAGTGGACGACGCTGCAAAGCGTGGGTGGCAAGTAAGGTTTAGTTTGATGTTGTGAAGATGCGAAGTTATGAAAAGCCCCGTACGCGCTTCGCGCTGCGGGGCTTTTTCGTTGCTTTTTCTCGGCTACGCGCCGAAATCCTCTTCCCAGTATTCATTCTCCCGGCGTGCATCGCTGCCTCGCGCTTCTTCGGTTTTCCTTAGTTCTACGCGACGAATCTTGCCCGAGATGGTCTTCGGCAATTCATAGAACTCGATACGTCGAATGCGCTTGTACGCCGCCAGTTTCTGCGCGGCGAACTTCAGGATTTCACCGGCGGTTTCCCTCGTCGGTTCATATCCGTTGCGCAACGCGACGAACGCTTTCGGTACCGATAAACGCAGCGGATCCGGACTCGGAACCACCGCCGCTTCGCCCACCGCCGGATGTTCGATCAGCACGCTCTCCAGCTCGAACGGACTGATACGGTAATCCGATGCCTTGAATACATCGTCGGCGCGGCCTACGTAGGTGAAGTAACCGTCGTCGTCGATGGACGCGACATCGCCCGTACGATAATGACCGCCGCGCATCGCTTGCTGCGACTTCGATGGATCATCCACGTAACCGTCCATCAAACCCAGCGGCTTGGGGTCGAGGATCAACGCGAGTTCGCCTTCCTTGGCGGGGTTGTCGTCGTGATCGAGCAGCGTGATGCGATAACCGGGCAATGGCCTGCCCATCGATCCCGGCTTCATCGGTTGACTCGGCGAATTCGCTATCAGCGCCGTTGTTTCGGTCTGGCCGAAACCATCGCGTAACGTGAGGTTCCAGGCTTTTTTCACGCGCTCGATAATCTCGGGATTCAACGGCTCACCCGCGCCGACAACCTCGCGCAAGTGCACCTTATACGCCGATAAATCCTCCTGGATCATCATGCGCCAGACGGTCGGTGGCGCGCACAGCGTGGTGATCTGGTGCTTGACGAGCGCCTCCAGCGTGGCCTTCGCGCTGAAGCGCGACGTGTTGTGGATGAACGCGGTCGCGCCCGCATTCCACGGGGCGAAGACACAACTCCACGCATGTTTTGCCCAGCCGGGCGAACTGATGTTGAGATGGACATCGCCGGGTTTCAGGCCGATCCAGTACATGGTCGACAAGTGCCCAACCGGATAGCTCTGATGGCTGTGCAGTACGAGCTTCGGGCGGCTCGTGGTACCGCTCGTGAAATACAGCAGCAGCGGATCGGTCGCGAGCGTCCTGCCTTCAGGCTCGAACGAGGGGCTTTCGTTGAAGGCATCGGCGAAGTTCAGCCAGCCTTCGGGCAACGTAGCGCTCTGCGGAATGGCGACCGCTATGCGGGTTTTGGTTTTATCGATGGAATCGAACTTCGCGGTTTCACTCGATGCCACGATCACATGCTTCACTTCGCCGCGCGTCATGCGGTCGGCAATGTCCGCTGGCGTCAGCAACATGGTCGCTGGAATGGTGACGGCGCCGAGTTTCATCGCGGCGAGCATGGTTTCCCAAAGCGCCGGCTGATTTGGCAGCATCAGCAAGATCCGGTCGCCTCGCTCGACGCCTTGCTGCCTCAACCAGTTGGCCAACTGATTCGATCTCGCCGATAACTCCGCAAACGAGAGCTTCGTCTCGTCTCCGTTCTCCTCGACCACCCACAGCGCGGGATCGAGATTGCTGCGTGCGTATTCATCGAACCAGTCGAGTGCCCAGTTGAACTCCGTCAGTTCGGGCCACGCGAAGTCTTTGTACGCGGTGGCGTAGTCGTCGCGATGACGCAGCAGAAAGTCTCTTGCCTGCAGAAATGCTTGCGATGCCATGGTCTTGCGTCTCCTGGATTTTGTTCGCTTTCGCGTGAGCCTTGATCTGGCTCTTTTGTGAGTGTCCGTGGCCGTCACTGTGCGTGGTGGCCGTTCACTTCTGCCGCAATTTCTCCCCTTGTTGCCTTACCTGATCCAAGGTTGCTGCCGGGGTACTCACATCTTTCGGAATCCTTATTTCTATCACTGACGGCAAGCCTGTTTTCATCGCGCGCTCGAATGCGGGCATGAATTGCGCCGTCGATTCCACCAGTTCTCCATGCGCTCCGAATGCGCGCGCGTAGGCCACGAAGTCGGGGTTCGTGAGCGCCGTGCCATGCACGCGGTTCGGATAGTGGCGTTCCTGATGCATGCGGATCGTGCCGTATTGCTGGTTGTTGACTACCACGAATATCACCGCGAGCTTGTACTGCATGGCCGTGGCCAACTCCTGGCTCGACATCATGAAACATCCGTCGCCCGCAAATGCGACCACTACCCGGTCCGGATACAGCGACTTCGCCGCGATAGCCGCGGGCACGCCATAACCCATCGCGCCGCTTGTCGGCGCGACCTGCGAGCGGAAATGCCGATACGCATAGTGCCGATGCAGCCACGTCGCATAATTTCCGGCACCGTTCGTCACGATGGCGTCGGCGGGAAGGTGTTCGCTGAGTTGTTCCATGATCTCGCCGAGCTGGACATCGCCGAGCATGGGCCGGGGCTTGCGCCACGCGAGATACGCGTCATGCGCTGCTTCAATAGCGCCGCTCCACGGGATGACCGCGGGCGGTTTGAGTGCCACGAGCGCTGACACCATCTCCGGCATGCCTGAAACGATCGGCAGATCCGCCGAATACACGCGCCCGAGTTCTTCCGCGCCTTGGTGCACGTGGATCAGCGTTTGTTTCGTCTTGGGGATATCGAGCAGCGTGTAACCGCCGGTTGTCGACTCGCCCATTCGGGGACCGAGGACCAGGAGCAAATCGGCATCGCGGATGCGTGCGGCGAGGGCGGGATTGATCCCGAGGCCGACATCGCCGGCATAGTTCGGATGGTTATTGTTCAGCGTGTCCTGGAAGCGGAAGGCGCAGCCGACGGGCAATTGCCACGCCTCCACGAAACGCGCAAAATCCGCCGTGGCTTCGGGCGTCCAGCCGCTGCCGCCGGCAATGACAAAGGGTTTCTTCGATGCCACGAGCATCTCGTTCAAACGCGCGATCTGCGCGGGCGCCGGCGAGGCTGCCACACGTTGATAACGCGGCGCACCGGGCACGGCCTCGCACGCGTCGCTCAGCACGTCTTCCGGCAACGCCAGCACGACGGGGCCTGGCCGGCCGGAGGTTGCGATGTGGAATGCATGGCTCAGATATTCGGGGATACGGCGTGGATCGTCGATTTGGGCGACCCACTTCGCCATTTGCCCGAACATGCGGCGGTAGTCGATTTCCTGGAAGGCCTCGCGGTCCATGTGTTCGCGTGCGCATTGGCCGATCAGCAGGATCATGGGCGTGGAATCCTGGAATGCCGTGTGGACGCCGATGGAGGCATGCGTGGCGCCTGGGCCGCGGGTGACTAGTGCCACGCCGGGGCGCCCGGTCAGTTTGCCGATCGCTTCCGCCATGTTTGCCGCTGCGGCTTCGTGGCGGCAGACGATGGTCTGGATGCGGCTGGTTTCGTCGTGGAGGGAATCGAGGATGGCGAGGAAGCTTTCACCGGGAACGCAGAAGACGCGTTCAACGCCGTGGGTCAGGAGTGCATCGACGACCAGGCGCGCGCCGGTGGTCGGAAGGGTGTTGGGGGACGAGACAGCAGATGTCATGCGATGAAATCTCCCGGAAGGTTTCGCGCGGACGGCGATGGGCATTGGATTTCATAGCTTACGCTTGAGCGGGGCGCCGGCGCTAGGGAGGGGTTTTGCTGGTTATGTTCTGGCTATTGATTTTTCGAGGGGTATAGACGGAGCGCGCAGATATTGATGATCGGTTCTCCGCGGATAGCGCGGGGTGTTCCTTGGGCAGGTTCAATCACTGGTGGCGAAGCGTGTGGGTATCGGTGTTCGGAGAAGGAGGGTTTCACACATCCGTGGCTCTGGCGAGCACCGTGCTTTTGGGGCACCCATGAATGAAAACTGCACGCTGTGGACACTTAGGGTAGCGTGGTTGAAAGCGTTTTCTTTGCTTCGTTTCTTTGTCGCTTTGGACAAAGAAATGACGTGCCGCCACGCACAGTGGCTAACAGTGATAAAGAGAAAATCCGACTCTCGCAGACCGCTAAGGCCAAAAGCACCACCCCGGCATAGACCCCAACCACCGCCCCAAAACCCCGCTCGGCCCAAAACCCCGTCCACCGGTGCGAACAAACTAACACTCGACGATATTCACCGCCAGCCCACCCCGCGACGTCTCCTTATATTTCGTTTTCATATCAGCCCCGGTTTGCATCATGGTCTTGATAACGGAATCGAGCGATACATAATGACTGCCATCCCCGCGCATTGCCATGCGTGCAGCGTTCACCGCCTTCATCGACCCCATTGCATTACGTTCGATGCACGGAATTTGCACCATCCCGCCAACCGGATCGCAGGTCAACCCGAGGTTATGTTCCATCCCAATCTCGGCGGCATTCTCAACCTGCGTCGCCGTTCCGCCCATGACCGCCGCCAACCCGGCCGCCGCCATCGAACACGCAACCCCTACTTCGCCCTGACACCCAACCTCGGCGCCTGAAATGGAAGCGTTCATCTTGTACAGAATCCCGATAGCCGCCGCCGTCAGCAAGAAATCAATCACGCCCTGCGCATTCGACCCAGGCATGAACCTATCGTAGTAATGCAGCACCGCCGGAATAATCCCGGCCGCGCCATTGGTCGGCGCCGTCACCACGCGCCCGCCCACCGCGTTTTCCTCATTCACCGCAATGGCGTAAAGATTGATCCAGTCGATCATGGAAAGCGGATCGCGCAGCGCCTGCTCTGGCTTATCAACCAGCGCCCGATACAACACCGGCGCGCGCCGCTTCACCTGGAAAGGACCGGGCAGGCAACCATCGGCGTCGGGGTTATCGATTCCGCAACCGCGCTTCACGCACGATTGCATCACGTCCCAAATGCGCAGCAATCCCGAACGAATCTCGTCTTCGCTACGCCACACACGCTCGTTGTCCCACATCAATTGCGCCACGGATTTCCCCGTTTCACGGCACAACGCAAGCAATTCATCGCCGGACTGGAACGCGTACGGCAACTGTTCAATAGCGGTCAGCACCTTCACATTCGATGCCCCCGCCGTCACCACAAACCCGCCGCCCACCGAGAGATAGGTCGAGTAGCGCAATGACACGCCGTTGGCGTCGAAGGCGTGGAGTTTCATGCCGTTCGGATGCTCAGCCAGCGCCTGCCGCAGAAAAACAATGTGTTCCTTCAACACAAACGGAATCTCATGACGACCCAGCAACATGAGCTTTTTCGTCGCGCGGACGGTCTCAAGACGCGTGCTGATCGTGCCGGCATCGACCGTATCCGGCGCATCGCCCATCAAGCCGAGCATCACGCCGCGATCCGTACCGTGACCCTTGCCGGTTGCGCCGAGCGAGCCATACAACTCGCATTTCACGGTCGCCGTGGCGTCCAGCAGCCCATCGCGTTCGAGCCCTTGCACGAACATCAGGGCGGCTCGCATCGGCCCGACCGTATGCGAACTCGACGGACCGATGCCGATTTTGAAAAGATCGAAAACGCTGACTGCCATGACTGCTCCTGCAAAGGTCGTGCTAAAAAATCAGCGTGCCGGCAACGGCAAACAAACCGCAAGCCAGGCCGGCGGCGTAGGCGCCAGGCGCAGCGAAATGGGCGTGTAACGCCCGTCGAGCCGCGCCGATAGATGAAACAATTCGGCCGCGTGTTTCGGATCCCACGTACCCGAATAACCGGGCAAGCCGGCCTCGCGGCGGGTGGCATCGAAGGGCACGCTCGAACGAACAAATTCCTCGTGGGTGCGCGTGCCGAGTGCATAGGGCGTGAGCCAGTTCAGCGCGGCGGCGAGGGTCGCACCCGACTGCGCGCGCTCGCTCAGCCAGTTGCGGTTATGACGACGCGCGGCGAGCGCGGCTGTGACCAGCGGCTGCAGGTCGTAAGTGACGTAATGCAGCGCGTCGCGTTCGGCGAAATCGACGGTCGAACCGTCCGGCGCAATGTTGTCCCCAATATGCTCCACATACAGACGCTGCGCCGCGTTAATCAACTTGCGGTCATCGATAGTGAACGCGCCCATCGCGATCAACTTGATCCGGTGACTCTGCCAGTTGTTTCGATACGTGCCGGTCAATGGACGCTTTTGTTTATCGATATCCGCTACATATCCCGTCACCATCTTCGCGATGAACGCGTTCGACGCATTCCGCGTTTTTACCGGCAATGCGCTCGCGGTCAGGTCGTAGGCGAGGATCAGCGACTCGAAATTCGTTTCATCGATAGGATTAAAACTCGGCTGATACGTCGTGACCCACGCGAATAAAAACCGGTCGACAAGACGTAAATACGCTTCGTTGCCGGTCGCGCGCCACGCAAGCGCGGCATCGCGCATCAAGTCGAGATCCTTCTCCGCTTCTTCGCTTTCGTCGCGAATGCCCTGATGCGGCAACGTGCCTTCTGTATGAAGCGTCGCCCGCGCTTTTGGCTGGTCGTTCAGCCGCGACTGCACCATCTTGACCAGTGCTTTCACACCCGGATCGGCATTCGTGCGCTCACTGTTCTGCATCGCGGGCGCAGCGCAAAAATTCATTGCGGCGAAGGCGCTCTGTGTGGTCAACGCCGTTGCTGCAAGGGCCGCGATCATCGCCGGAATACGCCACGTTTTACTCACCACTCGCACCTGTCGCGCCATGCAAAACTCCCTGATTGGCTTGGTTCGGGTGAGATGGTATCTGGTGTTGCGTGACTCCGGCAAAACTGTCCGGCTATCAGGAAAGCCGGACAGTTGAAACGCGTGCCTATTTAGCGTCCATTTATTCGCCGTATTCGGACAACGGAATGCACGAACAGAACAGATTGCGGTCGCCGTAGGCGTTGTCGGCGCGGCCAACCGGCGGCCAGTACTTGCGCGCGATCAACGAAGTCAGCGGATACGCCGCGGTTTCACGCGAGTAGGTGTGGCTCCAGTTATCGGCGACAACAACCGCTGCGGTATGCGGCGCGTGCTTCAGCGGATTATCTTCGCGATCCGATTTGCCTTCCTCCACCGCGCGAATTTCATCGCGAATGGCGATCATTGCATCGATAAACCGATCCAGTTCTTCTTTTGATTCCGATTCCGTCGGCTCGACCATCAGCGTGCCCGGCACCGGGAAGCTCATGGTCGGTGCATGGAAACCGTAATCGATCAGGCGCTTTGCCACGTCATCGACCGAAATGCCGCTGGTTTCTTTCAACGGCCGCAGATCGAGAATGCATTCGTGCGCGACAAGACCGCCTGCGCCGCTGTACAGCACGGGATAATGCGGCGCGAGTCGCTTCGCCACATAGTTTGCTGCGAGGATCGCGCTTTCGGTGGCGTTCGTGAGGCCTTGCGCGCCCATCATCGCGATGTACATCCATGAGATCGGCAGGATGGCGGCTGAGCCATAAGGCGCCGACGATACCGCCCCAATCCCGGCTGCATCACGTTGGTAGCCAGTCGAATGCTGGTTCGGCAAGAACTTGGCCAAATGCGCGCCGACCGCGACCGGACCCACGCCCGGTCCGCCGCCGCCATGCGGAATGCAGAAGGTCTTGTGCAGGTTCAGGTGCGAGACATCGCCGCCGAACTGGCCCGGCGCGGTGAGGCCGACCATCGCGTTCATGTTCGCGCCATCGACGTAAACCTGACCGCCATGCGCGTGCACGATCTCGCAGATTTCGCGCACGTTCGCTTCGAACACGCCGTGTGTGGACGGATACGTAATCATGATGGCTGCCAAATTCGCAGCGTGCTTTTCGGCCTTCGCTTTCAAGTCGGCGATATCGACGTTGCCTTGTTCATCGCACGCAACGACCACGACCTGCATGCCTGCCATTTGCGCCGATGCCGGGTTCGTCCCGTGCGCCGACGACGGAATCAAACAAATGTTCCGATGCCCTTCGCCACGCGACTCGTGATACGCGTGGATGATCAGCAAGCCGGCGTATTCGCCTTGCGAGCCGGCGTTCGGTTGCAGCGAGACAGCCGCGTAACCGGTACAGGCAACCAGCATTTGCTCGAGCTGGTCGATCATCGTGCGATAACCCACCGTTTGCTCAGCCGGCGCGAACGGATGAATCTGCGCGAATTCGGGCCACGTCACGGGCAGCATTTCGGACGTTGCGTTCAGCTTCATCGTGCACGAACCGAGCGGGATCATCGTGCGGTCGAGCGCGAGATCCTTATCCGCCAGACTGCGCAGGTAGCGCAGCATTTCATGCTCGGAGTGGTGACGGTTGAACACCGGATGCGTGAGATATTCGCTCGTGCGTTCGAGTGCTTTCGGCAGCGAGACTTTCGCGTCTGCATCTAACGCGTCGATATCGAACGTTTCCGTCTTGCCCGCCACTTCGGCGAACAACGCGAAGAGCTTCAGGAGATCGTCGCGCGTGGTGGTTTCATCGACGGAAACGCCTACGTGCGTTGCATCGATATGGCGAAGGTTCACATGCACCGCCGACGCCGCCTGATGCAGCGCCGTGGTATTCGTGCCGCTGACGATGGTGACGGTATCGAAGAAGGTCTCGTTGGCGAGCGTGTAGCCGAGTTTTTGCACGCCGGCGGCGAAGATCGACGCCACGCGATTCACGCGCAACGCGATGGTTTTCAGGCCCTGCGGCCCGTGATACACGGCGTACATGCTGGCCATGATCGCGAGCAACGCCTGCGCCGTACATACATTCGATGTCGCCTTTTCACGGCGGATATGTTGCTCGCGGGTTTGCAGCGCGAGACGCAGCGCGTGCTTGCCCTGGGCATCGACAGTCACGCCGACCAGACGGCCCGGCATTTGCCGCTTGAAGTCATCGCGTACGGCCATGTACGCCGCGTGCGGACCGCCGAAACCAACCGGCACGCCAAAGCGCTGCGTATTACCGATAGCCACGTCCGCGCCCCATTCACCCGGCGGCGTAAGCAGCGTGAGCGCGAGCAAGTCGGCGGCCGCGATCACAAATCCACCGGCGGCGTGCACCGCTTCAGTCAACGCGCGATAGTCATGCACATCGCCATTCGCGCCCGGGTATTGCAACAGCACGCCGAATGCGTTGGCCGTGGCTGCGTCGGCGGCAGGACCGACTTTCACTTCAATGCCAGCCGGTTTTGCGCGCGTGCGCACGACTTCGATGGTCTGCGGCAGCACGTCGTCGGCGACATAAAACAGGTTCGATTTCGGCTTGCCCACGCGTTGCAGCAGTGTCATGGCTTCGGCGGCGGCGGTCGCTTCATCGAGCAACGACGCGTTCGAAATCGCGAGCCCCGTCAGGTCGACAATCATCTGCTGGAAATTGAGCAACGCTTCCAGGCGGCCTTGCGAAATCTCCGGCTGATACGGCGTGTAAGCCGTGTACCACGCCGGGTTTTCAAGCACGTTGCGCAGGATCACCGCCGGCGTGTGCGTGCCGTAATAACCCTGGCCAATATAGTTCCTGAACACCAGGTTCTGATCCGCGAGTTTCCTCAAGGACGCCAGCGCTTCCGCTTCGCTTTTCGGCTGCGTGAACGCGCCGAGCGGCAGCGTTTCGTGGCGTCGAATGGCCGTAGGAATCACCGCGTCGATGAACGCCGCGCGCGACGCGAAACCAAGCGCTTCGAGCATGGCGTGCTGGTCGGCCGCATCCGGGCCAATGTGCCGCTGGGCGAACGCATCGTGGCATTCGAGCGCGGCGAGGGACAAGGATGAGCGGTTCATCAGACGGTCCGGGTATTCGAGCTTCATGAGAATTCCTGCTGGTGCGGCGGCTTTTTATAAAAAGCACGCCGCACGATCGTTGAAAAGTTTTACTCGCCGATCGAGGTGCCGTATGCACCGGCATCGATCAACCGATCTGTCTTGGCGTCGGCGGCGGGCTTGATCTTGAAGAGCCAGCTTTCGTACGGCGTGCCGTTGATCTGGTCCGGCGTGCTGGTCAGCGCATCATTCGCGCCGACGATTTCGCCGGCCACGGGCGCGTAGATATCGGATGCTGCTTTCACCGATTCGATCACCGCGATGGCGTCGCCGGCGGCAACGGTTTTACCCACCGGCGGCAATTCGATGAACACGACGTCGCCCAGTGCTTCCTGTGCGTGATCCGTAATACCGATGGTCAGCGTGCCGTCGGATTCGGTGCGCACCCATTCGTGCGATTCGGTGTATTTGAGGTCGGCCGGGATGCTCATGCGGATGCTCCAGTTGTCTTGAGAGTGGGACGTGCGCCGCGTTTTCAGCAGGCGCTTGCGGGCTGTTTAAAGCGACGCCAAAACCTTGCCGTTGCGCACGAAAGGCAGTTTTACCACGCTTGCCGGCAGTTGTTTGTCGCGGATGACGACATGCACTTTGTCGCCCGGTTTCACGCTCGCCGGCACCCGGGCGAACGCGATGGATTCCTGCATCGACGGCGAGAAAGTGCCGCTCGTGATCTCGCCTTCGCCATCGGCTGTGACGACTTTTTGGTGGGCACGAAGCACGCCGCCGGCGCGGCCGTTTTCCTTCTGCAGAATCAAGCCGACAAAGCGCGCCTTCGATCCATTTTTTTCCAGCGCCGCACGGCCGACGAATGCGCGATTTGCATCGTTCAAGTCGACGGTCCAGGCGAGGCCGGCGTCGAGCGGCGAAACCGTGTCGTCCATGTCCTGGCCGTAGAGGTTCATGCCGGCTTCGAGACGCAGCGTGTCGCGTGCACCGAGGCCTGCAGGTTTAACGCCCTGCGCAATCAATGCGTTCCAGAACGCGACCACTTGCGTAGCCGGAACCACGATTTCGAAACCGTCCTCGCCGGTGTAGCCGGTGCGCGCGAGCATGATGTCGCCGAACGAGCTGACCGGGAATTGCACGGCGTTGAAGGGTTTGAGTTCTGCGGTGGCGTCGCGCGTTTCCGGCAGAACTTGCCAGACTTTTTCGCGTGCGTTCGGTCCTTGCACGGCGACGATCGCGAAATCGCGGCGCGGCGTGATGGTCAGTCCAAAACCGCCTTCGGCATTCAGATGGCCAAACCATGCGATGTCTTTCTCAGCCGTGCCGGCGTTCACGACGACGCGATAGTTGTCATCGGCGAAGTAATAGACGATCAGGTCATCGATCACGCCGCCTTCCGGGTTCAGCAGGCACGAATACAGCGCCTTGCCGGGAACGGTCAGTTTGTCGACGTTGTTGGCGATTGCGTACTTGAAGAACTCGCGGGCTTTGTCGCCGGTGAAATCGACGACGCGCATGTGCGACACGTCGAACATGCCGGCGTCGGTGCGCACCGCGTGGTGTTCGTCGATCTGCGAACCGTAATTGACGGGCATGTCCCAGCCGCCGAAATCGACCATGCGTGCGTTGAGCGCAAGGTGAGCGGCGTGCAAAGGCGTGTGTTGAAGATCAGACATGGAGCGGGCCTCGGGCGTGCGCGAAAACAAAAAAAGGCCATGCGTTGAACCCGCTCGGGATTTCGGCCTTCGCTGCTGCATTGAATAACGCCAATGCAACATGCAAAGCCCAAACCGCGTAGCGATCCGGTACATGACCCCTCTGTCCTCGGTACCTGAGAGATTGCACGCTGTTCGCCAATGATCCGACGTTCAACGCGCGCCCCTTCGGTGGGCATCTGGCTGGTACTTCTTTGTTAGCCGATGCCGCTCTCCAGAGTTCGACTTTCCGTTTTTGGCGCCCAATTCAAGGCGCAGTTCATATACGGAACTTCGACGCGGCCGGTCCTTTTGCCTGAGAGTTTGTGGGTGTGCCCCTTCGGCGGCGCTTGCTTCGTTTTAAGTCGTTCTCGATGCGAACAACCGAAGCCAGCGCGCTCTCCCGACGCGTGCGGCGAATTTACGCGACCGAATTCAGCTTGTCAAACGGGAGAGGCCGACGCAGCGGCTCTTGATCCTTTCCGAGCCCTGGATCGACGCGCTTTTCTGGATGTTGCCCGGTTTTCAACTCAACGCGGGGCATCAATGAGAATAAGAAAGCCAAGCCGAACGACGGATACCCGCACAAGGGCCTGTCGTTCGGCGCATAAAACCGCGGTGCTTACCGAATCGCGTGCTGCAAACCGTCCAGCTCCTCGTTCAGCGTGTGCTGTTCTTCACCCGACAAACCGCCGCCGTGCTGGGAAGCCATGTCACGCGCTTCCTGACGCACTGCATCCAGCCGATGATGGAACGCATCGCCTTGTGGCGGCGGATAAAAGCCCTGGCTTACGCGCTGATCGACGTGATGCCAAAGCGCGTTGATGCGACCGTTGACCTGATCCATCCGATGAACCGCTTCCATGTGCGGATCGGGGCGTACAGGCGTTTCCTGAACGACATTGACTTGCCGTGCCGGTTCGACGACACACGCCGCCAGCGATCCCGCGAGCGCCACGCCAATCAGCGCACGGGTAAAACCTGCTTTAAGCGTCAGCATTGAAGTTCTCCACTTTTGGTTTTTAAGATAAGACGATTGGAGAAGAACGGTCCGCGCACCGCACCGGCTGACGCCGGGACGGTGCGCAAATGTAACGCTGTGTGTTTGAAAGTCTTGCGTGGGCCGATTGTTATCGCTCGTTATCGCTGCGATATCACAGCGGCGTGAAATCCAGCCGGCGTCCTTCGGCATTGCTGCGAATGGCGATATCGATGATGGTCATGACATCGACGGCATCTTGCGACGTGACCGGGAACGGCTTGCCCTCGAGCACCGATGCCGCCAGCGCTCGATAAAACTCCGCATAAGCGCCATCGCGGGTCGCGAATTCCTGGCGCAAGTCGTGGTCGCCATCGACTTCGCGAAGCAGGCCGGGCTGATTGTGGCCGAAGCCGGGGTTCCCCGGGCGCAAACCGGCTTTGAGCTGGTCTTCCTGCACATCGAGACCTGTTTTCACATAACTTCCGCGCGTGCCGTGAATGGCGAAGCGCGGCGGCTCCAGCGCGGCCAGCGCGGTCGCGTGCAGCACGATCTCCTTGTCCGCATAGCCGAGCAGCAGATGAACATAATCCGGTGCGCTCGCGTGATCGCGGTGGGCTTTGACGCTGGCGAATATGGTTTGTGGCCGGCCGAAGAGCGCCAGCGCCTGATCGATGAGATGCGGCCCGAGATCGAACAACAAACCGCCGCCACGCGACGCTTCCTCGCGCCAGCGTTGCGGCACTTTCGGCCGAAACCGGTCGAAATGCGATTCGTAGTGCGTGACGCGCCCAAGCCGGCCACTTTCGATCAACGCGCGCACCGTCATGAAATCGCCATCCCAGCGACGATTATGGAACGGCGCGAACAGCAGTCCGCGCGTTTTGGCCAACTCGGTGAGCGTTTTTGCGTCAGCGCCGGACAAGGTGACGGGCTTGTCGACCACGACGTTCCTGCCCGCTTCCAGGGCTTTCCTGGCGAGATCGAAATGGGTGTCGTTGGGCGTTGCAATGACGATGCAATCGAGTTCATCGAGGGCGAGCAGTGCATCGAAATCCTCGACGATCGTCGCGTTCGGATAATCAGCCTGCGCCCGCTCGGGTTTGCCGGTGGCAATGGCGGTCACCGTCGCGCGGCCACAATGCTCGATTACCGGCGCGTGAAACGTTTCGCCGGCAAAGCCATAGCCCATCAGGCCTACTTTTAGAAGTGCTGTCATGCGGGCATCCTGTTGTCTTGGCGATGCCGGTATTGTGGCATGGGCCGCTGGCGATGTCGGGCCGGTGGTTACGTCTGCGTCGCGCCTCACAGGCGCGTGGATTGAAACAAACAAACCCGTGTTAACATCGCGCTCTCGAAATCGCTCCCGCTCGCCAGCGGCGCAATTTTGCTCACCACAGCGTATTTCCGGCAGCCGAAACGTCCGCCCGATTTACGCATCTCAAAGTGTCCGAACGATGTCCGCAGCAGGTATGAACGCCGCGCAATCCGAAGCGGTGCGCTATCTCGATGGCCCATGTCTTGTCCTTGCCGGCGCCGGCAGCGGCAAGACACGCGTGATCACCCAGAAGATTGCCCATCTGATCGAAGGCAAAGGCTTCGAACCGAAGCACATTGCCGCGCTGACCTTCACGAACAAGGCCGCGCTCGAAATGCGCGAGCGCACGGCCAAGCTGCTCGAAGGGAAGACGCTCACCACGCCCGGCAAGGAAGGCCGCCGGGTGCCGGTGAACCAGTTGACCATCTCCACGTTTCACTCGCTTGGCGTGCAGATCATGCGGCAGGAAGCCGAGCACGTCGGCCTGAAACCGCAGTTCTCGATCATGGATTCCAGCGATTGCTTCGGCCTCGTCCAGGAACAGCTCGGAACTACCGACAAGGGCCTGATCCGCAAGGTCCAGTCGATTATTTCGCTGTGGAAAAACGGCATGATGTCGCCGGATCAGGCGGCGGCAAGCGCGTCCAATGAGGACGAGATGCAGGCCGCCATTGTGTTTCGCAGCTACGTGGCAACGCTGCACGCGTACCAGGCGCTCGATTTCGATGACCTGATCCTGAAGCCCGCGCAGCTTTTCGCGGAGAACGAGCAGGTTCGCGAAAAGTGGCAGAACCGGCTGCGTTATCTGCTGATCGATGAATATCAGGACACGAATACCTGTCAGTACGAGCTGCTGAAATTGCTGGCCGGTCCGCGTGCGGCGTTTACGGCCGTGGGCGATGACGACCAGGCCATCTACGGTTGGCGCGGCGCGACGCTGGAGAACCTGGCGCAGTTGGGCAAGGACTTTCCGAAGCTGCATGTGGTGAAGCTCGAGCAGAACTACCGGTCGACCGTGCGCATCCTGACGGCCGCCAACAACGTGATTGCGAACAACCCGAAATTATTCGAGAAAAAGCTGTGGTCCGAACACGGCATGGGCGACTCCATTACCGTGACCGCTTGCAACGACGAAGAGCACGAAGCGGAATCCGTCGTGTTCCGGCTGTCGGCGCATAAGTTCGAGCGGCGCGCGGCGTTTCGCGACTACGCCATTTTGTATCGTGGGAATTTTCAGGCGCGGATCTTCGAGCAGGTTTTGCGGCGGGAGCGGATTCCGTACGTGTTGTCGGGCGGCCAGTCATTTTTCGACAAAGCCGAGATCAAGGACATCGTTTCGTATTTGCGGCTGATCGCGAATCCCGACGACGACCCCGCGTTTATCCGCGCGATCACCACGCCGCGGCGGGGCGTCGGCAATACCACGCTAGAGGCGCTGGGCTCGTTCGCCGGTCAGGCGAAGGTCTCGCTGTTCGAAGCCGTGTTCATGGGCGGTATTGAAGCGCGATTGTCGGCGCGGCAGGTCGAGCCGTTGCGCGCGTTTTGCGAATGGATGCAGCGCCTGTCCGAGCGGGCAGGGCGCGATCCGGCCACGCAGGTGCTTGACGACATGATGGAGGCGATCCATTACGAGGCGTATCTCTACGATGCCCACGACGAACGTCAGGCGCAATCGAAGTGGCAGAACGTGCTGGAATTCTGCGAGTGGCTGAAGAAAAAGGGCACGAAGCCGGAGGCTGCGCCGTCCGAAGATTCCGAGGCCACGGGTTATGACAACGCCGATGGTTTCGGCGATGAAGGCAAGAACCTGCTCGGCCTGATCCAGACCGTCGCGCTGATGTCCATGCTGGAAGGCAAGGACGAAAACCCCGATGCCGTGCGGCTGACGACGGTGCATGCGTCGAAGGGGCTGGAATATCCGCACGTGTTTCTGGTTGGCGTCGAAGAGGGGATCATGCCGCATCGAGGTAATCCCGATGCCGACGCGGACGCGCCGGTCGACACCGGCCGGATCGAGGAAGAGCGGCGGCTGATGTACGTCGCGATCACGCGGGCGCAGCGCAGCCTTCATGTGAACTGGTGCAAGAAGCGCAAGCGGGCGCGGGAGACCGTGGTGTGCGAGGCGTCGCGGTTTATCCCCGAAATGCTTCTCGACGATGCCCCGCCGCCGACGGAGGAGGAAGCGCCGATGTCGCCGAAGGACCGGATGGCGCGGCTCAAAGAGTTGCTGCAGAAGCCGGCTTGATTGTCTCGGTCGGCTTTGGCTGCATTAAAAAACCCTGCGTTTTGCGCAGGGTTTTTTGTTTGCGGTGCGTGAGGGGACGCGGTTAATTATTTGGCGGCTGCGACCATGTAATCGACGGCGGCTTTCACGTCGGCATCGGATGCATTCGATCCACCCTTGGGCGGCATCGCGCCCTTGCCATGCAGCGCGTAGTTGTAGACGGTGTCCATCGGCTCTTTCAGGCGCGGAGCCCAGGCGTCCTTATCGCCATATTTCGGTGCATTGAGCACACCGGCCGCGTGACAGGCCTGGCAGACCTGCGTGTAGAGCGTCTTGCCAGCCTGCGATGCATCCGCGCTTTGTGTGCCTGCTGCCGCACCTGAACTTGCTTGCGGCACGTTCGCTAGGGCAGCGACTGCGGCGGCGGCCTGGGCGTTGTCGGTCGATGCCGCGCCTGCTGCTGCTCCGCTCGCCGGTGCTGCCGCCGATGCGCCCGCAGCCGCGCCTGGCGCCGGTTGCGCGGGTTCGGCGAATTTTGCGCCGGCGTCGTTAGCCATATAGACGACTGCGCGGGAGATTTCGAAGTCGCTATAGTCGTCGGGGCTGGTGCCGCCGCGTGCGGGCATGCCGCCTTTGCCGTTGAGCGCGTTGTGGAGCAGGGTGTCGTAGCCTTCCGCGATGCGGGGCGCCCAGTCGCCGGCATTGCCGAACTTGGGTGCGCCGGCTACGCCGGCCGTGTGGCAGGTTGTGCAGACCGCCTTGAAGACTTCTTCGCCGGTTTTGTACACGCGTGGGGCGTTGGCGTCGCGTATGTCGACCTGCGCAACCGGGGCGATGCGCGCGGCCACTTCGGCGTCGGAGAGGGAATCGGTGCCGGCGCCGGTGCGCGTCGTGTTGTTGACGTAGACGGCCAGCAGGACGATCACGACGATCGGGACGGCGAACCCGGCGACTATTGCCGCAATGAGTTGGCCAGGCGTTTTGATCGGGACTCCGTGGGGTGATTCACTCATGCTCGTCTCGTCTCCCTTTTATTTGTGAGTCGGTTCAGCAACAGCGTGACGCCAACAACGACTTTCCGGGGTGTTCGTGATCGTTTTCACCAGCACGGTCGATTATAGACGGAACGTTTACGTGGCGGCGTGCCCGCAAAGGCCTGTCGCAGCGCGTGTTAACCCGGATTCCGGTTGTCGGGACGAGGGTGCTCGCGGGTTCGGTTATCGGTTGGCCTGGTCCTTGCGGTGGACGGATCGGCGGAAAACAGGTATTGTTTCGGACTCGCAGCGGCCCTGCCTCCATTGTTTTGTATATGGAACGCGGTGCCCTCGGTCATACGCGCCCGTAGCTCAATGGATAGAGTACTGCCCTCCGAAGGCAGGGGTTGCTGGTTCGATCCCAGCCGGGCGCACCAATCTTCGTAACAATCCAGGTTCCCAACGTTTGCTCCGCTCCTCGGATTTTCATGGAACGAGCGCCTGATGACTCCAGCTAAACACGTTGCAAAAAACGGGATCCGAGATGTCGGCGCCCGCGCAGACTCTCACGAGCGGGCCGGCTTTGGGAAAAACACGGTGTCCGGCAGACCGTTGAAATGTGCGTCACACGTAAGCAAATCCGCACCCTGCTGTCTTGCTGTCGCATAGACGATCGCATCCGCGGTCGCCAGTTTGTGTTCCCGATGCAATTCGGCCGCCAGCAACGCGATGGCCGTGTCTAACGGTACGACCGTACATTTCTGCGTGTAGGCAATGACTTGGTCGGCCTGTTCTTCACCGACCTCGCGCACCAGCCATTTCGACAATTCGAGCTGTACGATCGTCGGAACGATACAGCGCGACTTGTCCGGAAATTCCCCGCTCAGCTTCTTGCCTAGCGCACTCCCGACCAACCACTCGATCCAGGCCGACGTATCAATCACGCGCATTGAAGTCGCCATTAGTACCGGTCCTCGCGGTCACGATAGTCGTCTTTCCTGGCACCTTTCGCGATGCCGACCAGTTGCTCCAATTCGGGCACGGGCATTACTAGCACGCCTTTGCCCTTCGGAATGAACACGAACTCTTGTCCGGCCTCCCAATGCTGTTCTTCACGAACCGCTTTGGGAATGGAGATCTGAAATTTGCTGGATAGCGTAGCAGTGGCGGGCATTGTCTTACCTTCTATTAATCGATATGAGTTTGGTAAGAATACATCTGTTTTCCATGGCATGCCAGGATGGTCAGAACGGCGGGTTAGGTCGCTGCATGGTTCTCTGATTCGGATATGGGCGCCAATCTCCAGATTCGCCCTTACGCGGGAATCACGTTCAACTCTAAGCGCATGCCGAGCGCGGCCAGAGCCGATGCGATCGTGTCGATCTTTGTCACATGCCCAATGTCAACTATGCTGGTTCGAACCGCTGACGCGGCGGAAATGTAGACTTGCACATGCTATGCACCAGATTGCTGGCCGTAGACGGAGCCGGCCATGGAACAGAAGATCCGGAGGCCGCTCGTACTGCGTGCACCTTAGTAGAGGTTCAAACCAGTAATAATCAACGCGCTGGGCAACGGGGCGATAACCTGGACAGTGCGAATCCGCACCCATGTTGATTCTTGCGCCCATGCCCGCATGTGGTGAGGTTGATAGACGATCGTAGGCAGGCCAATAAGCATGAACAAAACTGAATTCACCGAGCACGACAGCACGCGTGCCGAGTTGCTATGTTTCCTCGTCGCGATTGCGGCGGCATCGTACGCGCTGAATCAAGAATGGCGTGTGGACCATGTCGTTGAATGTTGCCGTCGGTGGCTAAAGAAGAACCGGCTGACGATGCACTGGCTCGATCGGGTCCGAATGGGCCAACTTGCGCTGAAGATCGCCAGTAAAGACTTGCTGGAGGCAGGAGTCGCGGTTCGGCTGTCAAGCGTGCAGGCACTCTTCACCGATGAAATGGAACTCAACGGCTCGAGCACAATGGTGCAGAGGATGATGGCGCTTTGTCACGATGCACTCTGACTACGTCTGCCAGCAGATTGCAGAACGTAACCATGGACGTTCACCTATCAGCGACATCAGCAGGGCGACGATAAACACGCGGTCCCGCCACCCGCCATTGCATCTGAACTGCATCTAATGCGCGTGAACCAAGTGTAGTCCGCCGCGCCGTCATCTCCGAACACAGCCAAAGTCACGACCGGACGATACCCGCGCCTCGCCCGGACTTCTCCTCAAACCGCTGTATTAACGAACATCCCGTTGGCGTTCGATGCACCTTGTTGCTGAAGGTTGCTCGCAAGACTCTGCAGGAACGTCTGCAACTGAGTATTCGTGCTGCTCGTCGACGAGCCGGACGTCGAACCCAACGCTGAAAGCAGATTCTGAAAATCCGACGTCAGACCGCTGGCGCTGCTTGAATCCGACGATGAACCGGTCGAGGTGGAAGCCGAAGTAGTGCTACTTGAGTTGGAGGTCAACGAATCAGCCAGATCGGCGATTTGGGATGCAAGATCGCCGCCTCCGCCACCTCCGTGCCCATGATGCCCGTGATGAGCCGGCGCTGCGCCAGAAGGCGTCGCCGGCGCGGTTGTCGCAGCCGTGCTGGTCGCCGCGGTTGCGGCTGAACCCGCAGTGCTTGCGGCGGTTGCCGAAATCGCACTGGTGGCCGTGTCATTGTCGCTGGTGCTCGTCGATGTCGGGCTTGTGCTTCCCTGTTGCCCAGCGGCCTGGAACAGCGCGCCAAGAAATTGCTGTAGAGCTGCGGCTACCGAAGTTGCCGACGGCGCCGAAGCGCTGGACGTTGGATCAGTTGCGGCCGTCGAACTGGTTGAAGAGGTATCGCTCGATGACGTGAATCCAAGCGTGGACAACGCTGCGGAAAGAGCTTGCGCCAAGGGGTTTGTGCTATCGGAATTGCTTGTCGATGTGGCCGACGAAGAATCCGCGCTGGTTCCGGTCTGTTGGTTTGCGCGCGTGCGGTTAACCGCCCACGGCTCGGCGCTAGCAGCCGATCCGGTCAGTGCTGAAATGGACATGCATTGCTCCGAGTGGTTAGCGTCAAATCTTGCTGAGGAGGGCCAGAAAGTTTAGTAGCCGCTACCGTTGTTAACGGCCTTGGATTAGAGATCTTTCGAAATCTTTTGAGATCTTTCGAGAATTCGATCGGGCGCTTATTACGCGATATTTCTGACGCTTAGTAAGGCGCAGTCGTGTCCATCCGCAAGCATCGACCACCGATTTTCGCGTCGCCTATTTGGCAGAAAGAGCCATGCAACGTGCGGTGGGTTTGGACGAACAGACGTGCTTGCCGCCAAGCGACACGTATCGGCAACACGCGACCAATCGACAAAAAATGCCACAAAGCTTCGTCAAGTCGACGTCGCGCTTACCGGTAGAATGTCCGCATGGAACTCACTGGCATTGGCCTATACACCCTTCAGGAAGCAGAACGGCTCACCGGCGCTCAAGCGCGCGAAGTGAGCCGCTGGCTGTTCGGCTATACGTTCAAGGGTGGTGTCGGCGCGCCGCTGTGGAAATCTCAACTTGCAGATCTCGACGAAAAGGTGATCGGTTTTCGCGACCTGATGGAACTACGTATCGTCAAGGCATTCCGCAATCACGACGTTCCGCTTCAGGTAATTCGTGCTGCGATCGAAGGCGCGAAGGCAATGTTTGGGACTGGATATCCTTTCACTGCCCATCGGTTCCTGACTGATGGCAAATCGATTTTTTCCGAAGCGTTGCAAGAACACGGCGATGCTGAAATGACCGATCTTGCCAAGCGCCAATTGGTGTTTGAACACATCGTCAGGCCGGCGTTGTACACGGGGATCGAATTTTCAGGTGACGGCCAGGCAACGCGTTGGTTTCCACTCAAACGCAGCAAGGCGATCGTGCTCGATCCGGAAATCGCTTTTGGGAAGCCTGTGCTTACCGACTATGGCGTGAGAACGGAAATCATCGCTGAGGCCTTCAAGGCCGAGAAAAATAAGAAAATAGTCGCGTCCCTATTCGATGTCCCGGTCGCAGCAGTCGAAGCTGCTATCCGCTACGAGCGGATGGCAGCATGAAGTATTTCTTCGACAACAACCTTTCCCCGCATCTGGCTCATGCTATCCGGGAGCTCTGCCGAGTCGAAGAGACCGTTGCGCGGGTCATACATCTGCGTGACAGGTTTCCACCGGACGCGAAGGACCACGATTGGAAGGGCGCTGGGTTGTTCTATCGCAGGATGCCTTTCGTAAAAACGACATCGAGCGCAAGGCCCTGCGGGATTCCGGCCTGATAACGTTCGTGTTTCATCGGCAGTGGACAGAGCGCCAGCACTGGGACAAGGCACAAAATCTGGTGAAGTGGTGGCCGGCAATACTCGGTCAAAGCCGAAGAATAAAAGGTGGTGCGGCGTTTCGAGTGCCATGGAGGCACAGCGGTGGAAAATTCGAACAAATTCCGCTGTAGTCCATGAGCAAAGTGGGGACGGTGTTTAGCCTCCCCCATTCAACTCCGTCCCATACCCCCACCCCCACTCCCTCAAATACTTCCGATACCCCACCGACAACCTGTCACACACCTGATGCAACTCAGCCTGCGGATCGAGCGGCAACCGCTTTGGCCATTGCGATTCCACAATCGGCGTGTCCTGCATCAATATCTGCATATTGAAGTCATATAACGCCTGATCGGAGTGCGTGGATTCGTCCTCGAACACGGACACCAGCCACGCCCGCGTCTCCGTTTCACTCACGGGCGACGCCACCAGCAACAGATGCAACGCGCCCGCACCGTGCTGCGCCGCCTTCGACAAACTCGCCACCAGTGGCCGTTTCACGCGATACACATAGTCAATATCCACGCCCTCCTGTCCCGGCAAACCCGCAGGTTGCCAGAAGCGACACTGCCGCGCCTCAAGCCCGCCCGCCGTTTCAATCACTTCGTAATCCTGCACTTCCGCGTGCGATGCATCGCCGAGAATGCCGGTATGCACGAACGGGAAGTGCGCCATATCGAGGAAATTCTCGACCACGCGCGGCGCCGATGAACGCACCGTTTGCGCCGCGAGATTGATCCGGCGCGCACTGGGCATGTCGTACTCTGCGTACTCCGGAAAGAAATCCAGCGGACGCGAAGGCTCGCCGAGACACGTCCACACAACACCGTATTTCTCCTCCACGCGATAAGTCCGCGCGCAAGCGCGCTTCGCGGGGCGTATGGAAGGATTGGCGGGAATATGGATGCACTGGCCATCGGCGTCGTAGCGCCAGCCGTGATACGGGCATGCAAGCACCCCGCCCGTCACCGAGCCCAACGACAACTGCGCCCCGCGATGCGGACAGAGATCGCGCCAGACGTGGGCATTGGTAAACATATCGGGCTGCGCTGCCGGAACGTCAGTCTCCGACGCGTTGCGCCAGACCACCAGCCGTTCGCCCGCCACCACAAACCCTCGCGATTCCCCGGCGGGCACATCGGTGCTATTACACACAGGCAGCCATTCGCCGAGCAACGCGGCATTGGGCGCGGCGAGAGCGTCATCGGCAGCATTCATGCCGTCAGTGGAAGAAGCGGGTTCAAAGGGTTGCATCGGGCGTCAAAAAAACCTACGTAGCAGATAACGATTCAAACATCGACTCAAAATAACAATTCGAAAACAACCCAGGGGGAAACGCAAGCCGCCAAAAACGCCCTGGCGCGCCGAATGCGTACTACTTCATTCGATATCGATTACACGAACTCAGCATTAATCCGCCACGAATTTCGCCGAATCGCGCTGTTTTCAGCCACTTTTCAACGACGCAGTACGATTGCAATTCTGCACTACGCAGTCACTGCAGAAAACGCGGCATCGATCAGCACTTCGGGAATCGTCATCAGGGAGACTCAGAATGGGGCAGGTGAATGACCCCTTCCACCGGCAGCGTGGTTACGTGTGGTTGCCCTATCTCGATCCGGAAAAAGAGCAGGCGACGCTACGAGTCATACTGGGCGGCCTCGCAACGGCCGTGTACGGCGCGCTGGCGTGGTCCGTTCCAACGCCCGCCGCTATCGCCAGTTTCCATGCGCTCGCGCTCTATCTGATCTACGGCGTCGCGACCCGGCTAATCATCAGCCAAATGCAGCGGCAGTCGACTCTGCGGCTCGCATTCACGACCGTCGCTGACCAGGCATTGCTCGCCGTGGTTCTCGGCGCAGGCGGGGCGCTAACATTGCCCATGCTGTGGGCCGTCTTTCTCTTCCTGATCGGTGCGGGCGGGCGCTACGGCAAGCGCGCGCTGGCGTTGTCGTGTGGAACGGCGCTGGTGGGAATCGTCGCGTTGTCCGTCTTGCAGCCCTGGTGGATGATCAACCGGTCCGCGGCGCTGGGGATTGGCCTGAGCGCGCTCGGGGCGTCGGTCTATCTCGCGGTGCTGATCGGCCGCCTCGGCAGCGCGAACCGCGACCTCGCGCTCAAGGCCGGCACCGATCCGCTCACGGGGTTGAGCAACCGCTACATGCTGGAGCAGACTATCGGCCGGGCGGTGATGGCGATATCGACGGGACAGGAAGGCGCGACCGGGCTGCTGCTGATCGATCTCGACGGCTTCAAGGAAGTCAACGATACCTACGGCCACGAAGTCGGCGACGTCGTGCTGCAAACTTTCTCGGCGCTGCTGGCAAGAAGGGTAAGAGCCACCGACACAGTCGCGCGTCTCGGCGGCGATGAATTCGTCGTACTGGCGCGGCATGTGACCGGCAACCATGCCGTGCAAACGGTGGCAAACGGCGTACACGCGGTGCTGGCGGAAATGACGTCGGTGCAGGACCGAGTGGTGAATCTATCGGCGAGTATTGGTGCTTGCGTGATTTCGCCGGACCTGAGCACCGGCTACAGGGAGATTGCCGTGCTGATGCGCGCCGCTGATCGCGCGATGTATCGCGCCAAGGCGCTCGGCAAAGGTCAGACGGTGTTCGCCGAAAGCGCGGATTTCGAAACCTGATCTGCGTTCACCGGCCTTCAGCGGCTGGACGTCAAGCCTCCACGCCCGACCACGCCTGTTCCCGCAACTTCGCCCGCAGACGCGCGACGGCCTGACTGTGCAACTGGCACACACGCGATTCGCTGACTTCCATCACGGCGCCAATCTCGCGCAGATTCAACCCCTTCTCGTAATACAGGCTCATCAGCAGCTTTTCGCGTTCGGGCAATTTATCGATGGCCTCAACGAGCGCCGAGCGCAAGCTGCCGTCGAGCAGCGCGGAGAGCGGGTCGGCTTTATCGACGCAATAACGGTCGAGAAACGGCTCGTCATCGGAAGAACGATCGAAGTCTTCGTAATAGATCAACTGGCTGCCATGCAGATCCTGCAGCATGGACTGGTATTCGACGAGCGGCATGTTCAGGTGCTCAGCCACTTCCTGTTCGCTCGCCGACCGGCCGAGATGCTGCTCGACCTTGTGCACCGCCGATTCCACCTCGCGCGAGGTCTTGCGCATGCTGCGCGGCAGCCAGTCGTTGGCACGCAGTTCGTCGAGCATCGCGCCGCGAATGCGCTGGCTGGCGTAGGTCTCGAACTGCGCGCCCTGATCTTCTTTATAGCGGCTCGCGGCATCCAGCAAGCCGATCATGCCGGCCTGGATCAGGTCGTCCAGATCGACGCTGGCCGGCATTTTCGCCACGAGCTGCAGGCCGAGCCGGCGCACCAGCGGTGCGTAGCGGGTCAGGACCTCGGCCTGTGACAGTTTTCCCTGGGCGTTATACATCGCGTTCACCTTGTTCCTTCTCCTGCGGCATCACACGGACGCGGGGCTGCTCATCGCAAGCTGCATCAATGGCGTTTCGGTGCGGCGTGCCGCGCCGGAGTTGATCGAGTACTCCAACCCAGGCTGCGTTTCCGCAAACAAGGTCTGCACGGGCCATTCAAACTGCGACGCTTGTGGCATCGGCCAGTACTGCAATTCAGCGGCAATCTGCCGATAATCCCGGGCGGCGGCCGTCGCCGGAAAAGCTTCCACCGCGCAGCGCGACAGCTCGTGCGCTCGCGTCACGCGCGGATCTTCGGCCACGTAACCCGCCGGCATGAGTTGCACCGAGAGATAGCGGCTGGCGACGTCCGCGAGGTTATCGAAGGCGATTTGTGCGTCGGCGCCGTTCTTCACGTGATTCACGACGACCCGGAACCGTCCGATGGCATGCGCGTAGTGCAGACGCTTGATGCAGGCATACGCCTCGGTGATCGCGACCGGCGCCACGCGGGTCACGATCACGAAGTCGTGCGCTTGCACGGCCAGGCTTGATAGCGCGCCGCTGCGATCGAGCTGGGTATCGATCAGGACGATATCGGCGGGTCCGTCGAGCAACACCCGGCAATGCGCGGCGTCCTGGCTGATGCGTTCGTCGCGAGGCGCGGCGATCACCGAAAAGCCAAACGGCGTGCGCGTGACGGCGTCCTGCAAAAAACGCTTGCCGGACAAGACCGCGCCCAGTGCGCCGTTGGGCGGCACCTTCGCCAACTGGCTCACCGACAACGCGTTCTGGCGCTCATCGATCACCAGCACATCCTTGCCTTGCGCGGCGAGGGCGGAAGCCAGGTTGACGACCGTCGAGGTATTGCCGGTGCCCCCCAATCCACCTGCCGGGGCGCCGCACACCGCCACGACCCGGGAGCCGTTGCGTGTCAGCAGACGGCGCAAGCCTTCGGCCTGATCGGACGCGAACTTATCCAAAGTGAACCTCATGCAGTTCAGTGGAAGCGCGCGCGGAGAGCGCGGACAGGAGCGCCGGCACGTCGTCGTCTTGCGGCACGAACGGCGAGCCATCGCGCGGGATGCAGAAGGCGCTCTTGATCAGGAAGCGCTTGGTCGCGACGTACAGGTTTTCCGGCACCTTCTGACCCGTCGATACGTAATGCACGGGCAGCTTGTAGCGGATCACGGTGTCGAGCACGCCACCCAAATTCGTGGCTTCATCGAGCTTGGTCAGGATGCAGCCCGCGAGCGGCGGCTGGTCCGGCGTGCTCTGGTAGGCCTGCACGACTTCGTTCAAGGTATCGCCGTGGCTGGTGGCGTTCAGCAGCAGCAGGCGTTGCACCGGATGGCCGGCACCGCACAACATCGAGATGTGATCGGCGACAGTGCGGTCACGCTGGCTCATGCCGATCGTATCGATCAGTACGATGTGCTTGTTGCGCAGTTCGGAGAGCGCGAGTTGCAGGTCGCTTGCGTCTTTCACCGCATGCACCGACACCCCGAGGATCTTGCCGAAAATACGCAGTTGTTCGTGTGCGCCGATCCGGTAGCTGTCCGTGGTGAGCAGCGCGACCTTGCTGGCGCCGAAGCGCATCACGCAGCGCGCGGCGAGCTTGGCGGTGGTGGTGGTCTTGCCCACTCCCGTCGGGCCCATCAGCGCGAAGACGCCGCCGCGGTTCATCATGGATTCTTCGCTGTCCATGACGGGCAGGTTGTTTTCGAGCACTTGCTGAACCCATTGCATCGACGCTTCGGCTTGTTCAATCTCCGGCATGTTGTCGATCATCAAGCGCACCAGTTGCGCGGAGAAACCGGCGGCGAACAGGCGCTTGGTCAGCTCGGCGTGATTCGGGCTGCGGCGCTGGCGATCGCCCCACAGCAAGCCGGCGAAGTGCTCTTCCATCATGCCGCGCATTGACGAAAGTTCATGCATGACGGTGTCGTTCACGACTTGCTCCATGCGGGTGCGGATGGCTTCGGTAACAGCGGCCGCCGCCGATGCCGGCAAGCCCGCAAATGCGCCTTCCTGCATCGAACTGGCGGCCTGGGCCGAGGACGTGTGCACTTGCGGCTGGATCTGGGCGTGTATTTGCGCGGTTTTTTGTTCCGCGCGGCGAGCGGCGAGGTACGCCGCTTCGCGTGTCCATCCGGGGGCTTGCGCGGATTCCTGCGACGTGACGGAAACAGGACTGCCTAATCCCTTCGCAATTGCCGCCGATGCGCTCAGCGCGCGTTGCGGCGCACTTTCAGCGGCCGACTGCGCCACCCGGCGTGCATGCTCGATCAACCAGGGATTCGATTCGGCCATCGTGAACGACGTGTCATCTGCTTGCGCTTCAGGCTCCATGTCATCCAGCGGTTCGGGATTGGCGCCGAACACCGACGAAAAGACATCGCCGCTGGCGTACGGGTTCGAACCCCCGTTCGAATTCGAGTGGGACTGCGAATGTGACTGCGCGTGTGATTGGTTTCCGGCCAACGTCTTCAGCTTCATTTCGCGATGCTCGGCGGCAGCTTTCGGGGAGATCTGCGCGAGGTCGCCGTCCGCAACCGCAACGATCTCAACGCTGCCGTCTTCGGTCACCCGGTTCGACAACACGATCGCATCGGGGCCCAGTGCCTCACGGACGACCCGGAACGCGTCGCGACTCGTGGCACCGATGAATTTGCGGATGTTCATTTACCCCCCGATGAGCTCGCGCTCACGTTGATCTGTTGCGATTGACCGGTTGCGTCACGTTTTGAGCGCCTTACTCTGGTCCCATGCACGGTGGCTGCCATGAATGAATTATTGCAAGGGCGGCTGGCGGGCCATCGGCTGATAAGAGCCGGGAAAGCGGGGTAATTCGGGAGATCGATGACGGGGGCGGCGCACGGGCCGCATCGGGGAAATGCGTGCCGGATCAAACATCAGACAATTGCCCTGATATTTGCAAAAGCGGCGACGAAAACCTTCATTAATTGTTTTATTACCCGCCATGTTATTCCACAGCGGGGTCGAGACGATTATTTCATCTTTCGCCTTATTATTGCGCAACACCGCGCCGGGCAGTTCGTGATAATGATTTTATTAAGTTTTTGAAACGACTTTAATCAAGCCTGAAAATCGATGAACAATAGTTAAGTCGGTGAAATATCTATCGTGCGTCAGGGCGAACCTACCTATAATAAATCGAAGGACAATTCAAATAAATTGCAATAGCAGAGCAAGCATTTCACGTCCTGACATTAATCAAGGAATATCCAAATGGCTCAAAAACTATTTCACGCACAACCATTCCCGCTTCCGTTCGATCCACAAACAACGGCATTGGTCATGATCGACATGCAGCGGGATTTTGTTGAACCGGGAGGTTTTGGCGAAGCCTTGGGAAATGACGTTTCCCTGGTGCGCACCGCAATTGTCCCGTGCGGGAAAGTGTTGAAGGCCGCGCGTGATTCGAAGCTGCTGGTCATCCATACGCGCGAAGGCCACCGTGCCGATCTGGCCGATTGCCCGCCCGCGAAACTGACGCGCGGCGGCAAGACCTTCATTGGCACAGACGGCCCCATGGGCCGCATCCTGGTTCGCGGCGAGGCAGGGCACGACATCATTCCCGAGCTGTATCCAACGTTTGGCGAACCCATCATCGACAAACCCGGCAAGGGCGCGTTCTATGAAACCGACCTGCAACTGGTCCTGCAAAACCACGGAATCAAGACGCTTATCGTGTGCGGGGTGACAACTGAGGTCTGCGTGACCACGACCGTTCGCGAAGCGAATGACCGCGGCTACGAATGCATTATTCCGGCGGATTGCGTCGGATCGTATTTCCCGGCATTCCAGAAATCAGCGCTGGAGATGATCCAGGCGCAGGGCGCAATCTTCGGCTGGGTCAGCGACGCCGCGGCCGTTGTCGACGGCTTGCGCGGCTGAAGCCGGCCGGGCAGCCATGGCACTCCTGACGTTCACCGTGTGCTCGGTTGGCTATATGGCGGAGCACGGGCCGCGCGAGACGCTGCGGTTCTGGGTTCACAGCTGTTTCCAGCACGCAATGAACATGTCGTCGGCGAGCGGCGAGTTGCTGACCTTGCTGAGTCCGCGCTATCAGAACCTGCCCACGGCGATCAGGCTGTCGACGCCGCCAGGCTGGGATTGGCGCCATCAGGCGCACTCCCGGCAGCCCATCACACTCGAGAACAACGAGTTGCGCGGCACGCTCTGGCGCGCGAACCTGAGCCGGGCGCCGTGCTGGCGGCCCGAAACGGATCGGGGGGCTGGCGGCCATTCGCTGAACGCGTTGCTGGCGGCTTATCCGTTGCTGGCGAGCCAGTTGCTGGAGTACTGCCTGGAACGCGAGGTGCGCAGCAGCCTGCAATTGCTGCCGGGCTGGCCGCCAGGGGGGCGCATACCGCGCTTGAACCTCGGCGACACCAAGGCCGAGTTGGAAAGCGGCGTCTCGGAACTGATTGGGTACGGAGCGGGGTTGACGCCGGACGGCGACGACTATCTGCTGGGTTATCTGGCGTCGTTATGGCCGTGGCAACATCTGGAAGCCATATCCGCCCATTTGAAACTATTGCGTCCGGCAATAAAGAACCAGCTTCACCGGACGACCAGTATCAGCCGGCATTATCTGGCGCTTGCGTTGCAGGGGCACTATTCACAGTCGATCGACCATTTGACGACGGTCCTGATTCACGGAAGCCCGCCGGCGGATGTGAAACTTTCGGCAATCAATGTCATGAAATTTGGTTCGTCATCTGGCGCGGATTGTCTCGGAGGGTTCCTGCACGGAATAAAAGCGCTTGGAAAGGTTGAGCAGAAAGAAATGATTTGATCCTTTATACGGATTAGTTGAAAACCATTATCGAGTTAATCAGATTGATGGCATCCGGCGCGTGCAACGCCGGGTTCGCCAGGCGGACACTCGGCCGAATCTGGACCAGGCAAGTGTAACGATTACCGGAAGCTGAAATGAGCATAAGAACCAAGGTCTTCAAGAACATGTATCAGGACTCCGTCTCCCTGATGCAGATATCCGCGCACATCTCCAAACTCGCCGGCATCGAGCAGGCTTCGGTGGTGATGGGAACGAGCACGAATCTCGCGCAATTGCGGGACGCGGCTCTGGACGACGGCTGCACAGCCGGCCCGAACGATCTCGTCATCGCGGTGCGCGGGGAAATCGCGGCGTGCGACGGTGCGCTCGTTATCGCGGAAGAGCGTTTGAACAGCAAGCCGGAGGAGTCAAGCGGCGACGGCGTGCGTCCGCCACCGCTTGCCAGCCTCGAAATGGCGGTGGAACAGGAGGCGGCATCGAATCTCGCCCTGATCTCCGTTCCCGGCGATTACGCCGCCGCCGAGGCGATGAAGGCGCTGCGTCTGGGCATGTCGGTCATGCTTTTCAGCGACAACGTCAGCCTCGCTCATGAGCGCGACATCAAGACCCTCGCGGCTGAGAAAAACCTGCTGGTGATGGGGCCCGATTGCGGGACGGCCATTATCAATGGGCTGCCGTTGGGCTTCGCCAATGTGGTGAGGCGCGGGTCGATTGGCGTAGTGGCGGCGTCGGGCACGGGATTGCAGGAGGTGACGTGCCGCATCGACCAGTTGGGCGCCGGGATTTCGCAGGCGCTCGGCACGGGCGGGCATGACCTGCACGAATCGATCGGCGGGATCTCCATGTTGTACGGCCTCGATGCGCTGAGCGCAGATCCCGACACCCATGTGATCGTGCTGATCTCCAAGCCGCCCGCTCCGGCAGTCGCGGAAAAGATTCTGGCGCGGGCGCGCGCGGCGGGCAAGCCGGTCGTCGTCAACTTCCTGGGCGCGCGGCCGGAAGACATGAACGTGCCGGGAATCACCCCCGCGTACACCCTTGCCGATGCCGCCGGCTTCGCCGTCGCGTTGCTCTCGGGCGCCCAACTGCCGCCTACGGTGGCCGAGGTCAGCACGCCCGACGCCGGTCGTCTCCACGATTACAGCCGTACCTTGCGGCCCATCCGGCGCTTCATCCGCGGTGTGTTCGCGGGTGGCACCTTTTGCTATGAGAGCCAGTTGTTATGCCGGCAACGCGGCTTCGCCGCGTCGTCGAATACGCCGGTTGCGTCCAACAGCAAGCTCGAGGATATCTGGCACAGCACGGGCCACACACTCGTCGACATGGGCGATGACGATTTCACGCGCGGCCGTCCGCATCCCATGATCGATCCCACGCTGCGCAACCAGCGGATCCTTGCGGAGCTGAACGACCCGCAAACCGCTGTCGTGTTGTTCGATCTCGTGCTGGGTTATGGCGCATCGACAGAACCTGCCCGCGAGTTGTTAGAGCTGATCGAACACGCGCGCCTTCAGGCGGCTGGCCGCGACCTGCCGGTCCTGATCTCGCACGTCTGCGGCACGGAAGCCGATCCACAAGTCAGAAGCCGTCAGGTCGATACCTTGCGCGAAGCCGGCGTTCTCGTCGCCGGTTGCAACGCGCAGGCGGCGCTCTGGGCGAGCCACGTCGCCCACCTTCAGGCGCAAAAATAACGGGACCATGATGAACACGCTATTTAACCAGCCACTGACCGTGGTGAATGCAGGCTTGAGCAGTTTCGCCGATAACCTGGCGCTAGCCGGCGGCGACGTCACCGATTTGCGCTGGCAGCCGCCCGCTCTCGGCGATGTCGACGCGGGACTGGCGCTGGCATCGCTGATTCGCCATCCGCTGGTCGAGCAGGCCAACGTCCAGGCGTTCCAGCAATATCTCGCGGCGCAGCCCGTGCTCGTCGATGTCATGAGTGCAGCGCAAGCGATCAGCGCGATGGCGCATCGCAAGCTGATCCTCCACGCGGGGCCGCCGATCGACTGGGCCGATATGTGCGGACCGGTGAAGGGTGCGATTGTCGGCGCGATCCTGTTTGAGGGATGGGCGACGACCCACGAAGCCGCCGAGCGGCTGGCGGCGGATGGCGCGATCGACTTCGAGCCGTGTCACCACTATCAGGCGGTCGGCCCCATGGCGGGCATCATCAGCCCGTCCATGCCGCTGTGGGTGATCGAGAACAAAACAAATGGCCGGCGGGCTTTCAGCAACTTCAACGAAGGACTCGGCAAGGTGCTGCGTTTCGGCGCCAATAACCACGAAGTCCTGGACCGCCTGCACTGGATGACGCAAGAACTCGCGCCGGCTTTGAAGGCCGCATTAAAGGTGCTGGGCGAAGTCGAGTTGAAGCCGATGATGGCGCAGGCGCTGCACATGGGCGACGAAGTCCATAACCGCAATGCGGCCGCCACCGGCCTCCTGATCAAGCGCCTGATTCCCGCGTTGCTATCGACCGGATTGCCGATCGAGCGGATTCAGCGCGTGACGGAGTTCATCGTTGGCAACGATCACTTCTTCCTCAATCTCTCGATGGCCGCATGCAAGGCGATGACCGATGCGGCCCACAACGTGCCCTTCAGTTCAATGATCACGGTCATGGCGCGCAACGGCGTGAATTTCGGTATCCGCATGTCCGGCACGGGCGACCGATGGTTCCAGGCGCCGGCCAATCCCGTGGAAGGTTTGTTCTTCCCGGGCTATGGAGTGGAAGACGCCGCAGCCGATCTCGGCGACAGCGCGATCACCGAGACGGCGGGCGTGGGCGGCTTCGCCATGGCGTCGTCGCCGGCGATTGTCAAGTTCGTGGGCGGCACGCCGGCGGACGCCACCAGCAACAGCCGTCGCATGCAAGCCATCACGCTGGGCGGCAATCCCGCGTTCACGCTTCCCGCGCTGAATTTCGCACCGACCGCCGCGGGCATTGATGCCCGCAAGGTGGTTGATCGCGGCATCCTGCCGATCATCAATACCGGGATTGCGCACAAGGAGGCGGGCGTCGGGCAGATTGGCGCGGGCATTACCACGGCGCCGATGCCGGGTTTCATCGAAGCGATTCGCGCGCTCGCCGAATACGTTTAAACCACACGGGACACGCATCATGACCAAGCCTCTGGCAATTGTCGCGGTCGGCGGCAACGCGCTGATCCGCGACGATCAACACGATAGTATTCCTGATCAATATGACGCGGTCGTCGAAAGTGCGGGGCACATTGCCGACATGATCGAGGCCGGATGGGATCTGGTGCTGACGCACGGCAACGGACCTCAAGTCGGTTTTATCCTGCGCCGCTCCGAACTCGCCGCCGATGAAGTCCGGCCAGTGCCCCTGGACTACGCCGTCGGCGATACGCAGGGCGCTATTGGCTACATGTTTCAAAAGGCGTTGAGCAACGCGTTGCGGCGTCGCGGGATTCGTCGGCAAGTGGTCACGGTTGTGACCCAGACGCGTGTCAGCCGCGACGATCCGGCGTTCCTCAAACCGGGCAAGCCAATAGGCGCTTTCCTCGATGAAGCCACCGCGCTGCAGCGCCAAAAGTCACTCGGATGGACGCTGATGGAGGATGCCGGACGAGGCTGGCGCCGGACCGTGGCGTCGCCTCAGCCGCTGGAGATCATGGAGCGGGAGGTCATCGCGACGCTGCTTGCGCAGGGGTGCGTGGTGATTGCGTGCGGCGGCGGCGGCATTCCAGTTCTGGTCGATGAACACCATCAGATCTCGGGTGTGGAAGCGGTCATCGACAAGGACCTGGCTTCGGCGCTTCTCGCCGAGCAATTGGGTGCCGATCTCCTGCTGATTCCCACAGGCGTTGAACAGGTGGCGATTAATTTCGGCAAGCCGGAACAGCGCTGGCTCGACACGCTTAGCCTGGCCGAAGCGCAAAAATTGATCTCGCAAGATCAGTTCGGCGCGGGAAGCATGCTGCCCAAAGTGGAAGCAATCATGCGATTCGTTACCCATAGCCGGGCGCATGGCGGACACGGCAAAGGCTTGATTACCAGTCCGGAAGCGATCAAGCGTGCGCTCGATCGCAAGACCGGGACGTGGATCACGCAATAGCGGTTCGTGTCGTGTGAATTTAACTTAGCAATACGAATTTCATTGAAGAACGAAGGCAGACAGATGAACAAAACTACTTTGCTGGCCGTCAACGGCACGCTCATGCGCGGGCTCGAACTGAACGGCAACATGACCGCGGCGGGCGGCGTGTTCTTGCGTGAAGATCACACCGATCCGCATTACCGGCTCTGGAGCATTGGCGATCGTCATCCGGGAATGATCCGCGTGGCAGCCGGCGGAACCTCTGTCGCGCTCGAGGTCTGGGAATTGCCGCTCGCGTCGTTTGCCGCTTTGTTGTTGAGCGAACCGGCGGGTCTGGCGATCGGCAAGGTGACGCTTCGCGACGGCAATCAGGTGTTGGGCGTGCTGGCCGAACCCTGGCTGGTTGAAAACCAGAAAGACATCACCGCGCACGGAAGCTGGCGTGCCTATACCGGCCATTTCCATTCCGCCTGACCGTTCGAAACCTCCGGGGACATTTGTATGCGCAACACTGACGAAGGCCCGAATACGGCGCCCGGGTACCGCATTGCCATGATTTTATTGGGCATTGCCATTACGCCGGTTTTACTCTCCTCTTCCAGTCTGGGGAGCCAGTTATCAAGTCTGGCGTTGATCAAAGTGGTGGTCATCGGCGGCATTATCCTGACCATCCTTTCCGCGATCACGATTTGCGTCGGCGAGAAGGCGCGGCTGCCAACCTACGGTATCGTCAAATATCCGTTCGGCGAAAAAGGGGCGATCGCCATCAACATCCTGCTCGCGATCAGCTTGTTCGGGTGGATCGCCGTGACCGCGAATATGTTTGGGCATTCGGTTCACGATCTGCTGGCGCAGCAGGGCTTTGAAATACCCGTGCCGCTGCTGGTTGCGGTGGGTTGCGTGATTTTTGTGGCCGCTACAGCGTTTGGTTTCGAACTGCTTGGGAAGGTGGCTCAGTTCGCCATACCTGTCATTGCGTTGATGCTTTGTTATTGCGTTTATGTCGCGGCGCACGGGATGGTCCCGGTGCCAGCCGGATTCACCGATATGAATACCGGCGTGGCCGTTTCCACTGTTGTCGGGACGATTATTGTGCTGGTGGCCACGCTGCCGGATTTCGGCAGTTTCGTTCACGACCGCAAGCACGCGTTGATTGGCGCGGTGCTGACGTTCCTGATTGCTTATCCGTTGTTGTATTGGGCGGGCGCCACGCCGAGCGGGATATCAGGGAAAGCTTCCTTGCTCGGCGCGATGGCTGTGTTTGGCGCTGTGCTGCCGGCTGCGTTGCTGCTCATTTTTGCGACGGTAACGGGGAATGCCGGGAATATGTTTCAAGGCACGCTGGTCGTTTCGACCTTGTTCACGCGGTTTCCGAAATGGCAGATTACTGTCGCGCTGGGCGTGCTGGCGGTCATTGTCGGGAGCATGGACATCATGGCGTGGTTTATCCCGTTCCTGCTTTTTTTGGGGATCGCGACGCCGCCGGTGGCTGGGATTTATATCGCTGACTTTTTGCTTTATCGGCGAGGCGGGTATGACGCGCGCTTGCTCACTACTGATCCTCAAGTGAAGGTGCTTACGTTCGTTGCATGGATCATCGGGTCGCTGGTCGGGTTCATGACGGTGAAGGGCGTTTTTTCCTTCACGAGCATCCCGTCGCTTGATTCGATTATTGTCGCGTGTGCTTGTTATGCGATTTTTAGCCGGGTTACGCGGTTGCGGGGGGTCGCTTCGCGGCTTTAAGTGGAATTGGTTTTCGTTCGCACTCGGGTGGGGGCGCTGGCGCTTGGTGGGCTGGGGGTGGGTTTTCGGGTTGGTGGGCCGGGGTCGATGCCAGGGTGTCAGGTTCTGGGGTTAGTGGGCGGGGTCATCGCTGGGGTGGTCGGTTCTGGGGTTAGCGGTCAGGGTCAATGCCGGGTTGCTGCTTTCAGCGGTAGTGGTCTGCGAGAGTCGGATTTTCTCTTTATCACTATTAGCCACTGTGCGTGGCGGCACGTCATTTCTTTGTCCAAAGCGACAAAGAAACGAAGCAAAGAAAGCGCTTTAACCGCTCTACCCTAAGTGTCCACAGCGTGCAGTTTCTATTCATAGGTGCCCCAAAAGCACGGTGCTCGCCAGAGCCACGGATGTGTGAAACCCTCCTTCTCCGAACACCGATACCCACACGCTTCGCCACCAGTGATTGAACCTGCCCAAGGTTCACCCCGCGCTATCCGCGGACAACCTCCCGCCAAATCAGTACGCGCCTCGAACCTCGTCGCCAACCCGCCAAGAAACGAAGCCGTGAAGATGTGGGCGGCCGTAACCGACGAAGATAGCTGTACAGAACGCGCAGCCAATTCACAAAAAACTGAAGCAGCAAACACAAACACGCATGAAGCTGCCCTATGAATACGGTCGCACAGACCAGGTAGCTAACCTGTCAAAAAACCGCAGCCGTAAATACCTGTGAGGCCGTTCGGGTTCCTTAGCAATGGTGCTTGCCCGAGAGCGTACGGGGCGAAGCGTGTTCGTGTCAGGATTCGCGAGAAGGAGGGGTTCAAACATCCTTCGCTCTGGCGAGCACCGTGCTTTTGGGGCACCTATGAATGAAAACTGCACGCTGTGGACACTTAGGGTAGCGTGTTTGAAAGCGTTTTCTTTGCTTCGTTTCTTTGTCGCTTTGGACAAAGAAATGACGTGCCGCCACGCACAGTGGCTAATAGTGATAAAGAGAAAATCCGACTCTTGCAGACCACTAACACTGAAAGCAGCAACCCGGCATTGACTCCGACCGCTAACGCCAAAAGCACCACCTTGGCACTGACCCCGACCGCTGACCCCAGAACCTAGCAACCCAGCACTGGCCCCAACCCACTAACACCAAAATCACCACCCATAAGACCCGCCCCCAGACCGCGCGCCAGCAAACCTCCCTTCGCCAGCAAACCTCCCTCCTTACCCCTGCGCCCCGATCAAATTCATTACCTTGATGTTCCGCGTATCCGGCACCTCCGCATACGACAGGACCTTCAATTGCGGCAAGCTCCTCCTCAAAAAACGAGCAAGCATGGCGCGCAACGCATGCTGCACCAGAAGCACCGGCGGTAATCCCATGTTCTGCTGACGCAGAATCGCATTTTGCGTCGAATTCAACAGCGTCTGCGCCAAGCCCGGCTCCAGCCCCGGATTCGCCCCCGTCGCCAGCGCCTGCGACAACACGCGCTCCAACGCCGGGTCCAGTCCCATCACCTGCAACTCGCCACTCCCCGGATACCATTGCTGCGTGATCGCACGCCCCAACGCAAGTCGTACCGCCGCCGTCAGGTCGTATGCATCGGATATCTTCGGTGCATGTTCCTGTAATGCATCCAGGATCGTGCGCATGTCGCGGATAGGAACACCTTCTTCCAGCAAATTCTGCAGTACCTTCTGCAAAGTGGTCAGCGCCATCGTCTTCGGCACCAGATCGTCCGTCAACGAAGGCGTGTCCTTGCCAATGCGCTCAAGTAACGCCTGCACTTCCTGACGACCCAGCAATTCCGCCGCGTGCGTAACCACCAGATGGTTGAGGTGAGTGGCCACGACCGTGCTGGCATCGACTACGGTATAGCCGTACACCTGCGCCTGTTCACGCAGGCTCGTATCGATCCACACCGCCGGCAAACCAAACGCCGGATCGTGTGTCGGATTCCCCGGCAGCGTTGCCGAAACCTGCCCCGGATTGATCGCAAGCCATTGGCCCGGGAATGCTTCCCCTACGCCCACTTCCACGCCCTTCAACGCAATCCGATAACCATTCGGACGCAACTCCAGGTTGTCGCGAATATGGATCACCGGCGGCAGAAAACCGATTTCCTGAGCGAACTTCTTGCGGATACCCTTGATCCGCTTCAACAACTCACCATCCGCGTTCCGGTCGACCAGCGGTATCAGCCGATACCCCACCTCAAGCCCGAGCGGATCGATCATCGCAACGTCGTCCCAGCTCGCTTCGGTATTTTCGATCGGTGCGGCGGCGGTGGGCACGACGTCGGTGACCAGCGACGCTTTTTTCTTCGCCTGGATGCGCTGGTTCATCGAACGTGCCGCGTATATCAGACCGCCGCCCAGCAGCAAGAACGCGAAATGCGGCATGCCCGGAATCAGCCCCATGATGCCGATGATCACGCCGGTAATCATCAACACGCGCGGGTTGTTGAAGAGCTGCCCCGTCAACTGCGTGCCGATATCCTCTTCAGTCGCCACCCGCGACACGATCACACCCGCTGCCGTCGAAATGATCAGCGAAGGAATCTGCGCGACGAGGCCATCGCCGATAGTCAGCAGCGTGTAGTTCGTGGCCGCGTGCGCGAAGTCCATGTCGTGCTGGAGCATCCCGACAATCAAGCCGCCCACGATGTTGATGATCATGATCATCAAGCCCGCGATCGCGTCGCCGCGCACGAACTTGCTTGCACCGTCCATGGAGCCGTAGAACTCGGCTTCCTGCGCGACCTGCAAGCGGCGCTTGCGCGCCTGGTCTTCGTTGATGAGACCGGCGTTCAAGTCGGCATCGATAGCCATCTGCTTGCCCGGCATGGCATCGAGGGTGAAGCGCGCGCCCACTTCAGCAATCCGGCCCGCGCCCTTGGTAATCACCATGAAGTTGATGATCATCAGGATCACGAACACCACAATACCGACCGCGAAATTCCCGCCCACCAGGAAGTGGCCGAATGATTCGATCACCTGGCCGGCGGCATCGGGACCGGTATGGCCTTCGAGCAGGACGATCCGCGTGGACGCCACGTTCAGCGACAAACGCAGCAGCGTGGAGAACAGCAGCACGCTGGGGAACGCGGCGAAGTCGAGCGGCTTCTGCGTGTACATGCTGACCAGCAAGACCATCACCGACAGCGCGATGTTGAACGTGAACAGCAAGTCGAGCAAAAAGGCCGGCAACGGCAAGATCATCATGCCGAGGATCATGCAGATCAGCACCGGCCCGGCGAGGGCCCGCAAGTTCTGCGATCCCAATGCGTCGGGGCGCTTCGAGAAAAATCCGGCGCGCGCGTTCATGCTGTGCTTCCTTTCATCGGGTCATTTGGGCCATTGGTGCCATTAGTGCCGCTGCTGGCTTGTTCAGCCGCGAACGCCTCGGCGGCTTCCTGGTCGGCTTCTGATTCGGGGACGCCGCCTTTATCGAGTTCGGGAGGAACCTCGAGGTTCTCGGGTTCGTCCGGCCTCGTGCCGCCTTCTTTCTTGAACTTGCGCAACTGGTACACCCACGCCAGCACTTGCGCCACGGCGCCGTACAGCGCGCCAGGAATCTCACGATCGATCTCGACGTTGTGATACAGCGCCCGGGCAAGCGGCGGCGCTTCGAGCAGCGGTATGTTGTGTTCGAGCGCCATTTCGCGGATGCGCGTGGCCACGAGATTCACGCCCTTCGCGACGACCTTCGGCGCGCGCATTTCGCCATCGGCATATTTCAGCGCGACGGCGAAGTGGGTTGGGTTCGTGACGATCACGTCGGCGGTGGGCACCGCAGTCATCATCCGGCGGCGGGCAGCGGCGCGTTGCTGCGCACGAATGCGGGCCTTGACCGCCGGGTCGCCATCGCTTTCACGATGCTCACGCTTCACTTCCTCCTTGCTCATGCGCAGCTTCTTCGCGTGCGTCCAGAGCTGGTAGGGGACATCGATTGCGGCGACGAGGAACAGTCCGGCGATCGCCATGCCGCAGCACACCACGAGCAGATGCATGGTGTCGGCGAGCGCGAGGTTCAGCGGTTTCGTGACGAGGCCCAGCACCTCCTCCTTGCGGCTCCACATCGCCCAGCCGGCGAGTCCACCGACCACCAGGGTCTTCAGGATCGACATGCCGAGCGCAATCGGTCCTTGCACCGAGAAGATCTTGCCAAGCCCGCTGATAGGGTTCAGGCGGCCGAAATTAGGCGCGATGGGCTTGAGACTGAGCAGCCAGCCACCGAGCGCCATGGGTGCGGCGACGGCGGCCAGGGCCGTCAGCGCGAGCACGGGCAGCAGGGCCATGAACCCTTCCTTGCTTGCCGCAGAGGCGCCAATCAGCATCTGGTTGGTATCGAGAACGGTGTTGTGATTGAACGTGAACGCGCCGCGCAAGAGGGCCTGCATATGCTGGCTGATGGGACCGGACATTCCCCAGACGCCGAAGAATCCCGCCGCCAGCAGGGCGAACGACGTGAGTTCCCGCGAGCGCGCGACCTGACCTTCCTCCCGCGCCTTTTCAAGGCGCTTGGGAGTGGCTGATTCGGTCTTTTCGACGTCGCTCTCTTCTGCCACTTCGCTGTGCTCCAGTCCTGCAGGGCTTCAACGAAACCCCGACGCATTGATCCACTGCAGCGATTATTGCGAAAAGCAGCAAGCGGCCATTGCTTGATCAGGGTGGAGAAACCGGGGTAATTCGGGCGATGGAATCGGCGCAAAACGCGCGCGGCCGAACAAAATGAAAAATGCGCCGGTCCCGGGGCGGGAAGCGGCGCACAGTGCAGTGTTTTGAATCGGTCGGGCAGAACCGCTTTTACACCCCGTAGATCCCGGGGACGCGGCCATCGGGACCATAGAACGATGACTTGGGCGGCGCCATGGTCAACGCGGCAAGCGCATTGCGGTTGTATTCCATGCGCGAGCGGATCAGCACGCCGATGGTGTTATTGCCTTGCCGCGCGCGTCCCGCCGCTGCGAGCAATTCCTGCCAGTGCGAGGCCAGCGCTTCGTCGCCGGTAACGGCTTGTTCCATGCCGGCAAAACCCTTCGGCAATCCGAGCGCGTCAAGTTGCTCGTCGCGCTGGCGTTCCAGTGCGGCAAGCTGCTCGGTCAACGCGGTTTTTTGTTCGATGATCGAAGGCAGCGTATCGAGCGGCGCGGCCGCAATGAGCGCTTTTTCTTCGTGGGCAAGGAGCGACTCGAACGCCTGGACGGCAGCAGTTTCGTCGATAACAGTGGCAAGCAGGGCGTCTTTCATGGGCGACTCGCTAAAAACTCCGGCCCGCATTCATAGCGGTGCCAAGGTCAAAAAAAGCCGCCCGGCGCTGCATCGTGGAAACGATGCGTCTATCTGAAACCTATCGTCCATGTACCGCGGGCTCGCTCTGGGCGTCGCCTGCAACACGTAGCCGTTATGCTCAGCCGCCGGCCGGCGGGGTGTTCGTTTGGATCAGTTCACGTGCGCTGCTGAGCATGCCGTCGGCGACCTTGCCCGAATCGACCTTGTAGCTGCCGTCGTTCAGCGCGGCCTTGATCGACGCGACTTTCGCCGTATCGATGTCGGACGTGCCCGACGTGCGCAAATCCGTCGATAACGCCGACAAGCTCACTGTCGAATTCGAGCCGCCGGTGCTGCTGGCCGTGCCGCCGGTCGTGCTGGCGGCTTGCGCGTCGGCTTGCGCCGCACGTTGTTGTGCAGCTTCCTGCAAAGCTGCGATCTGGCTGGTGTTGCTGGTATCGATTTTCACGATGGTCTTCCCTGACGATGTGATCCCTTTATCGGCGGACCTACGTAAAAACTTTAACCCTCCCGCCGCCCAGACCACGCGCCAGTCAGCCCTATCTTCCGCTCAGCCTTACCGGATAAGCCCGATAAGGAATTGCAACAATTTGAAACAGGTGAGGGGTAACCCACATAGGGCGCCTCCGGACCATTTTTCAAAGCTGGATCTCCACGGTCGAGCCGTCTTTCACAATGCCGGAAATGATCTGTCCCCCGGCCGTTTTGACGCGGACCTGCTGACCCGGCGCGGCGTTATTCATGACGCTGCCTTCCGCTGATATCGAAAAGCCCGTTCCGGCGGTCACCACGCGCACGCTCTGTCCGATCACCACGGCGCCGGCGCCGCGCAGCATGTCGGTGCGCAGCGGCAGGCCCGCCGCGAGCCGCGACAACGTCACCGCGCCGACGGCTTGTGACGGGTCCGTGACAATGGCTTGCGGCATGGAGGTGAGATCCCCGTCGCGGGGAATCAGGTCAGCAGCGGTGAGCACTTCGCCGGGCGCAACCGCGCGGGCGGCAAGGTAATACGTGGCCATTACCGAGACGCGTGCTTGCAGGTAGAGCGTCCACGGCCGGTCGCCGGAGCAACGCACGCCGACGGTGGTGCGGCCCCAGAGACGCGAACCTGCCGGCAGGAACGGCTCGAGCGTCGAACAGGCCGCGAGGCCGCGCGGGAAGACGGGCGTAACGGTGATGTCGGCCTTGCCGGGTAACCCCGCCGCCTGCTGGGTCAGGAAGATGAGCGCAGCGGCGCGCACCGAGTCGCCGTCCTGCGTCTGCTGGTTGGGCCCGCCGGCCATCGCGGGCGCGGGCTGGAGCGGGGCGCGGATGGGCGCGGCGGTGCGCATCGAAACGGGCATCATGCCGGCGACCGGCGTGGCAGGCGCAGCCGCGATCGGCCTCACCTGGAAGCCTCGCGAGGTGCCCTGGGCCGATGCGCTGCCGTCCGTCGCGACAACCACGGGCATTACGTCGCGCGAGGATGTGGTGACGCGGGGAAGGGTATCGGCGGCGTTGTTTCCAGCGTTACTGATACTGGCAGGCGCTTTCGGCTCGCCATTACCGGGGATCTCGATCATTACGCCGGCATCGGGGGCATTGATCGATGCCGCTGCGCTCCGGCTCGGCGTCATCGCCAGCCTGGGCGCCGTAGCCGTGGGCTTCGCCGCCTTCGCTTCGCCCGGCCCGGGAATCACGATGAAACCGCTGGTATCGGCGGAAGAGGAAGACGCATCGGCGGCGTCGGCGTGGGCATCGAGTGCCTGCGCGGCGGCACGCATGGCGGCATCGGCTGCATGGGCCGCCGCGGCGTAACCCGCCGGACGCGAGGTGCGCGCCGGCTGAGCGGGGCTCGTGGGCGGGCTTGCACTTGCGTCCACTGTCATGCCGGCGTCTTTCGCCATCGTCACGACGGCCGCCGGATTGGTTTCGGCGGGACCGGCAATCATGATCGTGCCGCCGTTATCCTGCGCGCGCGCCGTTGTCACGCCTGCCGTCATGAGAGCCAATGCAAGCACGCAGAGCGCAACTGGAGCGCTCGGCACAACACGGCGAGCCAGGTGAGCGCGGGCTTTCACCAGGCCGTTCGCGGCCAGGCGATGAACCGCCGGCTTGCGAGCAGGCGCAGTGAAGCTGTGCATTGTGTTTCTCCCAAACAAATCCAGCAAATCCGGCCAACCAAAAACGGGCAACCCCTCATCCAAAGTCGGTGAATTCCTCAAAAGATCAACTCACGAGACGAATTCTAGATTTCGGCGGCTAAAGGCAAGCGTCGAATAGAGGCCGGCTTTCCCTGTTATTCGTCTGATTGCATCTTGCGTCTCCCTCCTAATATTCGTCTCATGCAAAAGTCTTCGATAGCCAATGGCCGATGACCGATGACAACCCGGCGCTTGCCCGATTGCCCGGCGCCATTGGCCGCGAACCGCGCGAAGACACGCGAAGCACCGCAGACAAGATCCGAAGCTGAAGGAGGACCGCCATGCTGGACAAGCTCGACCAGGAATTTGCGTTTGGCCGTGAAGCGCTGGATGTGCGCGCGTACCGGCAGGAACTGTTGTCGTCGAATATTGCTAACGCCGATACCCCGGGCTACAAGGCACGCGACGTCGATTTCTCCAGCGCCCTCGCAGGCGCGCTGAAAAAGACCGGCGCGGCCGCGAACACCACGGCTTCCGGCACCGCGCCGCTGCAGATGGCGCAACCGGTGAGCGTGTCGACCGGCGCGGCGCTCGCGACGACATCGGCGGGACATATGTCCGGCAACACCACGCTTACCGCCAGCGGTGGCAGCACCGACGACTACGGCCGGCTCGCATACCGGATTCCGAGCCAGCCGGCGCTTGACGGCAATACCGTCGACATGGATTCGGAGCGGGTCCAGTTCGCGGACAACGCGCTGCATTTCGAATCCGGCATGACGGTGGTGTCGTCGCAGATCAAGACGATGCTTTCCGCGATCACGTCGAACTGAACTGAACACTGAACGCGCACAGCGCGCAGCAGCCAAGCTAACGAGGAGAAGCAATGCCCTCTTTGATGAACATCTTCAGCGTTGCCGGTTCGGCGATGTCCGCGCAGGCACAGCGCCTGAACGTGACCGCCTCGAACCTGGCGAACGCGGACAGCACGACGGGCCCGGACGGCCAGCCGTACAAGGCGAAGCAGGTGGTATTCGCCGTCGATCCGCTCGGCGGCGCGCGCACGGCGTCCGGCCAGCAAGTGGGCGGCGTGCAGGTGACGGGCGTGATCGACGACCCGACGCCGATGAAAACCAGCTACGACCCGACCAATCCTGCAGCCAACCCGGACGGCTACGTGACCTTGCCGAACGTCGATCCCGTGCAGGAAATGGTCAACATGATTTCTGCGTCTCGTTCGTATCAGGCGAATGTGGAAACGCTCAATACCGCCAAGCAGCTGATGCTTAAGACCCTGACGATCGGAACCTGAGGACAACCCCGTGACAACCAATACTTCGATCGGCAACAACGGCACGCCGATGTCGCAGACGCTGCTGAACACCATGAACGGCACGTCGAGTTCATCGAGTTCATCGTCGGCCAGCTCGAGCTCCAGCGCGACCGGCGCGCAGTCGCCGGCGGACCTGCAGAACACCTTCCTGACGCTGCTCGTCACGCAGCTCCAGAACCAGGACCCGACGAACCCGACCGACAGCTCGCAGATGACCTCGCAGCTCGCGCAGATCAGCACGGTGTCGGGCATCGGCCAGTTGAACACGTCGCTGAGCTCGCTTGCGACGCAATTGTCGGCGGGACAGTCGGCACAGGCTGCATCGCTGATCGGTGCGACCGTGCTTGCGCCGGGCAACACCATGACCGTGAGCGGCGGCAAGGCCAGCGCCTTCGGCGCGCAGACGGCCAACGCGCTCAGCGACATGACGGTGAGCATCACGAACAGCGCCGGCCAGGTGGTGCAGACCATCGACCTCGGGGCGCAGGCGGCAGGCACGGTGCCGATCTCAGGCTGGACGCCAACCGACAAGACCGGCGCGACGCTGCCCGACGGCACGTACACCATCACGGCGGCGGGCACGATCAACGGCGCCGCGGCCACGGCGACCGCGCTGTCCTCCTCGCAGGTGCAAAGCGTGGTGCAACAGGCCGACGGCACCACGGGCGTCCTGTTGACGAGCGGCAAGACGGTCGCGTTGACCAGCATTGCATCGATTCTCTAAGCCTTTATTCATTAGCGCATTCTTCTAGAAGCGGAGACCGTCATGGGTTACCAACAAGGTTTATCGGGTTTGTCGGGCGCGTCGAACGATCTCGACGTGATCGGCAATAACATTGCCAACGCGAATACCGTCGGCTTCAAGCAAGGCCAGGCGCAATTCGCCGATATGTACGCGAACTCCGTGGCCACCTCGGTGAACAACCAGATCGGCATCGGCACGCAGATGTCGCAAGTGCAGCAGCAGTTCGGCCAGGGCACGATCACCACGACCAGCCAGGCGCTGGACGTCGCGATCAACGGCAATGGCTTCTTCCAGATGTCGAGTAACGGCGCGAACGTGTACTCGCGCAACGGCGTGTTCAACCTCGCGTCCAACGGCACGATCGTCAACGCCGCCGGCCAGACGCTGATGGGCTATGCCGCCAATGCGCAGGGCGTGATCAACAGCTCGGGCACCGTGCCGCTGGTCGTGCCGAATTCGAACCTGCCGCCGTCGGCCACCCAGAACGTGAGTTTTCAGTTCAACCTGAATTCGCAGCAGGCCCTCCCGACCCAGACGCCGTTCGATCCCACCAACGCGAATACCTATAGCGCCACCAGCCAGATCAACGTCAACGACACGCTCGGCGGCACGCATCCGGTCAACGTGTTCTTCGTCAAGCAGGCGACGGGTTCATGGGAAGCGTATGCGACCACCGGCGCAGACAACACCCCCGTCACGGGCACGTCGACCGGCGTGGCCGGCGATCTGGGCCAGGTCTCGTTCGACCAGTCGGGCAACCTGATCCCGACGCCGCCAGCCACCAGCATTACGCCGTTCTCCTTTGCGATTCCCGATGGCGCGTCCAACACCGGCGGCGTGCAGACCATGTCGATGTCATTCGCCGGCACGACCCAGTACGGCGCCACAACCGGCCTCGTGAGCAGTAGCCAGGACGGCTATTCGTCGAGCGAACTGGCGGGCTTTTCGGTCGGCCCGGACGGCACGCTGACGGGCACATACACGAACGGCAAGACGCAGGCGCTCGGTCAGATCGCACTGGCAACGTTCGCCAACCAGAACGGCTTGCAGGACCTTGGCGGCAATAACTTCCAGCAGACCGCGGCTTCGGGCCTCGCGCAGGTGTCGGTGCCGGGTTCGACCAACCACGGCTCGCTGCAAGGCGGCGCGGTGGAAAACTCGAACGTCGACTTGACCAGCTCGCTCGTGGACCTGATCACGGCGCAGCGCAATTACCAGGCGAACGCGCAGACGATCAAGACGCAGCAAACCGTCGACCAGACGCTCATCAACCTGTAAGAGCCGCCCACGCCGCGCACGAGAGAGTCATAAATGGACCGTCTGATCTATACCGCGATGAGCGGCGCCGCGCAGGCGCTCGAGCAGCAGAGCGTCACGGCGAACAACCTCGCGAATGCATCGACGACGGGATTTCGTGCGCAGCTTTCCGCGTTTCGACAGGTGCCGATGAACTTCGAGAACAGCGCGTCGGGCGACCCGACCACGCGCACTTTCGTGCTGTCGTCCACGCCGACCGCCGATTACACGCCCGGTCCGATCCAGCAGACCGGCAATCCTCTCGATGTCGCTGTCCAGGGTCCGGGCTGGCTGTCGGTGCAAACCGACGACGGCAGCGAGGCGTACACGCGCGCCGGCAATCTCCATGTCGATGCCAACGGCCAGTTGGTCACGGCGACCAACCTGCCGGTGATCGGCAACAGCGGTCCGATGTCGATTCCGCCGGGCGCGGAGGTCACCATCGGCAAGGACGGGACGGTGACTGCGCTGATGCCGGGAGATCCGCCGACATCGATCGCAATAGTCGACCAATTGAAGCTCGTCAATCCCGATTCGGCGACTCTGACGCGCGGCGACGACGGCCTGTTTCGCACCGCCGACAACCAGCCCGCCGACGCCGATCCGACGGTGACGGTGGCGCCCGCGTCGCTTGAGGGCAGCAACGTGAATGCGGTGGCCGCGATGGTCGACATGATCACCAACGCCCGCCAGTTCCAGATGCAGACCAAGTTGCTCGAATCGGCCAGCACGAACGACCAGGCGGCTGACAAGCTGCTCGACTTCAGTTAATCCGCAGTACCAGGATAAAAGACATGAACCGCTCTCTTTACATCGCCGCAACCGGCATGAACGCGCAGCAGTCGCAGATGGACGTGATTTCGAACAATCTCGCCAACGTCAGCACGAACGGCTTCAAGGGCTCGCGCGCGGTGTTCGAGGACTTGCTGTACCAGACCGTCCGCCAGCCGGGCGCGAATTCCACGCAACAGACCGAACTGGCGTCGGGCAGCCAGATCGGCACCGGTGTGCAGCAGGTCGCAACCGAACGTCTCTACACGCAGGGCAACCTGTCGCAGACCGGCAATTCGAAGGACGTCGCCATCAACGGCAACGGCTTTTTCCAGGTGACGATGCCCGACGGCACGACCGCCTACACCCGCGACGGCTCGTTCCAGACCAATGCGCAAGGCCAGCTCGTGACGTCGAGCGGGTATCAGGTGACCCCGGCCATCACGATCCCCACGACCGCGACTGGCATCACCATCGGCTCGGACGGCACGGTCACGGTGACGCAGCAGGGCAATGCGGCCAACACAACCGTCGGCCAGTTGCAGCTCGCGACCTTCGTCAACCCGGCCGGCCTCGACGCGCGCGGTGAAAATCTGTTCGCGGAAACGGCTTCGTCCGGTAATGCGAACGTCGTCACGCCGGGTTTGAACGGCGCGGGACAGTTGCAGCAGGGGTACGTGGAAGCGTCGAATGTGAACGTGGTCCAGGAACTGGTGAACATGATCCAGACCCAGCGCGCCTATGAAATCAACAGCAAGGCCGTGACCACGTCGGACCAGATGCTGCAGACGCTGAGCCAGATGCAGGTTTAAGTTGCACCAACCGCATCACCCGCAGCAGCGTAATTCCGAAGGATCACGAAGATGTCATCACAATTTTCACGGACTCTCAGCGTATCGATGGTCGCGCTGGTCGCCTTGGCGGCCTGCGCCCTCGTGCCCAAAGAGCCGATCACCCAGCAGCCGATGACCGCGCGCCCGCCGGCGCCGCCGCTCAATTCGGCATCGCCGGGCGCGATCTACAACGCGGGCTACGCGGGACGGCCGCTGTTCGAGGACCAGCGGCCGCGCAATACCGGCGACATCATCACCATCGTGATCGCGGAAAACGTCAACGCGACGAAGTCATCGGCAGCGAATGCGGCGCGTAACGCCAGCGAGGCGTTCGCCGTGCCGGTCACGCCGGGTATCTTCGGCGGGCTGTTCCACAACACCAATTTGAGCGCCAGCGGTTCCAACGGTTTCAACGGCGCGGGCGGCGCAAGCGCGGCCAATACCTTCAACGGCACGCTGACGGTTACCGTCACGGGTGTTCTGCCCAACGGCAACCTGGAAGTGAGCGGCGAGAAGCAGATGCTCATCAACCAGGGCAACGAATTCGTGCGCTTTTCGGGTGTCGTCAATCCGACGACCATCTCCGGCACCAATACGGTCTTTTCCACCCAGGTGGCGGACGCGAAGATCGAATATTCGGCGAAGGGTTATATCGATGAATCGCAGCAGATGGGCTGGCTGCAGCGCTTCTTTCTCAACGTGGCGCCCTTTTGATCATGAAACTCATTCCTCGCTTCGCTTTCATTGCGCTGGCGTTTGTTGCCGCGCTCGTTGCCGCACTTCCGCAGGCAGCTCAAGCGGAGCGCCTCAAGGACCTGGTTTCGTTCCAGGGCGTGCGTGACAATCCGCTGATTGGCTATGGCCTCGTGGTCGGGCTCGACGGCACCGGCGACCAGACCACCCAGACGCCGTTTACCACGCAAAGCTTGGTAAACATGCTCGGCAACCTCGGCATTACGCTGAATTCGTCGACCACCCAGAACATGCAGTTGAAGAACGTCGCCGCCGTGATGGTGACCGCTGTGCTGCCGCCGTTCTCGCGGCCGGGCGAAGCGATTGACGTGACGGTGTCGTCGCTCGGCAATGCCAAGAGCCTGCGCGGCGGGACGCTGCTGATGGCGCCGCTCAAAGGCGCCGACGGCCAGGTCTACGCCATGGCGCAGGGCAATCTCGCGGTCGGCGGCGCGGGCGCCAGCGCCAACGGCAGCCGGGTCCAGGTCAACCAGCTTGCGGTGGGCCGCATTCCGGGCGGCGCGTTGGTCGAACGGGCCGTGCCCGCGGCCGTGACGCAAGCCGGCGGCGTCATGACGATGGAACTGAACACGCTCGACTTCGACACCACGCAGAAGATCGTGGCGGCAGTGAACAACGATTTCGGCATGGGCACGGCGATCGCGCTCGACGGCCGCACGATCCAGTTGCGCGCGCCGAGCGACCCGTCGCAAGTGGTGTCGTTCATGGCGCAGCTGGAGAATATCGATGTCAGGCCGTCGCAGGCCGCGGCGAAGGTGATCGTCAATGCGCGCACGGGTTCTATCGTGATGAACCAGATGGTCACGCTGCAGAACTGCGCGGTCGCGCATGGCAACTTGTCCGTGGTGATCAACACGCAGACCGCCGTGAGCCAGCCGGGTGCGTTCTCCAACGGTCAGACCGTGGCGGCGCGGCAGTCAAGTATCCAGTTGAAGCAGGACACGGGCGCGCTCAAGTCGGTAGCGGCAAGCGCGACGCTCGCGGACGTGGTCAAGGCGTTGAATGCCCTCGGGGCGACGCCGGCGGATTTGATCTCGATTTTGCAATCGATGAAAGCGGCGGGTGCGTTGCGCGCCGATCTTGAAATTATTTAAAGGCGACAGGTCATGAACGCGAACGGGACCGGTACGACAAGCAACGCGCTCGCAGCAATGAATACAACCGACACCGGGAACGGCCTGGGTTCGTTGTCGAACCGGTTTGCGCTCGACGTGCAGGGCTTCGACGCCATGCGCGCCCAGGCCAACGCCGCGCCGCAACAGGGGTTGAAGGCGGCGGCCAAGCAGTTTGACGCCGTTTTCACGCAGATGATGCTCAAGAGCATGCGGGACGCCACGCCGTCGGACGGTCCCTTCGATTCGCACGACAGCGCGACTTTCACGTCGATGCTCGACCAGCAGCTTGCGCAAAACATGGGGGCGAAGGGCATTGGCGTAGCCGACATGATGCTCAAGCAACTGATGCGCAACGCCGGGGCCAGCGCGGGAACGCAGGCGGACGGCGCGGGCGCGAGCGGCGACACCAGCGCGAACGCCGGCAACATGGCCGCGATGAACGCGATGGCGAAGGCGTATGCGAACGCGGCGGGTTCGTCGACGGCTTCGTCGAAAGCATCGCTTGCCGGTAACGGTTACAGCGCCGACAGCGCGCTGACGCCGCCCGCGCGCGGTGTGGGCTCGGACAAGGTCGCCGCGTTCGTCGACCGTCTCGCCGCGCCGGCGCAGGCCGCCAGCTCGGCGACCGGGATTCCGGCGCGGTTTATCATCGGTCAGGCGGCGCTCGAGTCCGGCTGGGGCAAGCGCCAGATCAAGAACACCGACGGCAGCTCGAGCCATAACGTGTTCGGCATCAAGGCGACCAGCGACTGGAGCGGCAAGACCACGAGCGCGGTGACCACGGAATACGTGAACGGCAAGCCGCAGAAAGTGGTGGAAAAATTCCGCTCCTACGACTCGTACGAGGACGCACTCACCGACTACGCCAGCGTGCTCAAGAGCAATCCGCGCTACGCGCCAGTCGTGGAAGCGTCGCGCGATGCCGCCGGTTTCGCGCACGGAATGCAGAAAGCGGGCTACGCAACCGACCCGCAATACGCTAAAAAGTTGATTTCGATCATGCGGCACATTGCTTGATGGGTGCGGACTGAGTGCGAACTGGCGCACCTTTTGCAGCATCTAATATAAGTGGACGAAACGTATTACGAGTAAGGTGTGAAAAGCGACGGGGCCAATGTCGCAATAAAAGACGATGCAGGCTGACGGCGAGGAACGGGTGCATGGTGCGCCCGGACGGCAGTCGGCCGGGACGCATCGAAATGGAGAGAGAACGTGCTGGTTCGTTTCGATTTGCGCGCTTTGCGAACGTTTTCGGCCGCCGGATACGGGATTAGGAAAGTTTTTTTACAGCCAACCCTAAATATTCGATCCCGGTTGCCGCTAAATGAAACATCGAAGTGCCGGACCCACCGGGTCCGGTTGGACGCTCGAACTGTCTCGGGGATCGTGACGTGAGCGAGCAAACGAACACGGCAAGCACCATGAACATGAATCCGCCAAACGGTTCCGACATCGCAGACGACGAGTCCGACCTTCCCGATTTCGGCCGGCGCAACCCGCTGGAAATCGGCGTCTCCCTGCGCAACCTCGTTAATCGAGCCGATTTTCTGACCGTCGGTCACGGCACGGGCCAGATCGTCACCCGCCTGCTCGACGTGAATCCGGCGGCGCGCACCTTTGTCTTCGATTGGGGTGGCATTCCCGAGCAGAACCAGGCCATGCTGCGCACGGAAAACCTGATGTTCCACGCGAGTCCCGACGGAATCCGTGTTGAATTCGCCACCGGCACGCCGCGTGAAATCGCCTTCGAAGGGCGCCCGGCGTTTGAAGCGGATTTTCCGCCGGTGTTGTTCTACATGCAGCGGCGCGAGTATTTCCGCGTGGAAGCGCCCGTGCTCGATCCGTACATCTGCAGCGGCGAACTGCCGAGTGGCGAGCGTTTTCGCTTTGAGGTGAACGACCTCTCGCTGGGCGGCGTTGCGCTGCGGACCATGGACGAGCGGGTTGCATCGATGGAAGTCGGCTTGATCCTGCATTCCGTGGAACTGCACTTCAGCAACCCGGGTAAAGTGGTCCTCGACCTGCAGCTGATGTCGAACCGGCAGACCGTGAATACACGGGGCGATCTGCGTTATACGCTCGGCTTCAAGTTCATGAGCTTGCCGGGGTCAGCCGAAAACACGCTGCAGCGCCTGATTACCCAACTCGAGATGAAACGCCGGTCGCTCGCGCGGTAACTTTGATACGGCGGCGAGCCCCGTGCTCGCTGCGCCCGCGCTTCAACGCTTCTTCAGTACTCCGTCCATCCGGCGAACTGACGCCCAATCTCCTCGCTGCTTCACCAATTGCCCCGATCCACGCCGTTGAATAATCCGTCATGGCGCAGTGCGCGCACGGATTTCATCGGGGCTTGAGCCGGACGGCGCCCACTTTGCGATGAAATTCACCCGCGCTCCGATTCACCGCGCCGGGATTCAACTTTTTCTGCAATCGGCCGATATACACCAGTTGTCGTCAAACAGCGGCGGCCCGGGCTTCGTGCCTTTACCAGGATTCCTTGCATGTCCCTATTCGATATCGGCGTCAGTGGTCTTAATGCAGCCCAATGGGGTCTGACGACCACCGGACAGAACATCAGCAACGCCGCAACTCCCGGTTACACCCTGGAGAAGCCGGTGTACCAGGAAGCGTCGGGGCAATACACGACCTCGGGTTATCTCGGCTCCGGCGTCAATACGGCGACCGTCGCGCGTTCATATAGCTCGTTCCTGACCACGCAGCTCAATAACGCGCAGTCCAACAGCAGTTCGCTGAACACCTACTACTCGATGTTGTCGCAGTTGAACAACCTCGTGGGCGATCCGACCACGGGTATTGGCGCCGGCATGACGAGCTATTTCACCGGCTTGCAGTCGGTGGCGAACAGCTCCGCCACGACGTCGACGCGCCAGTCGCTGATGAGCGCCGGGCAATCGCTCGTCAACCAGATGAACGCCGCCGCCGCGAACTACAACCAGCTCCGCTCCGGCGTTAACCAGTCGCTCACCAGCGCGGTCACGCAGATCAACAGCTACACCAACCAGATCGCCACGCTGAACGGCCAGATTGCGTCCGCGAGCGCACAGGGGCAGCCGCCGAACCAGTTGCTCGACGCACGGGATCAGGCGGTATCGAACCTGAGCCAGTTGACGAACGTGCAGGTCACCACCGTCAACGGCGCGTACAACGTGTCGATCGGCACGGGTCAGCCGCTGGTCTCGGGTACCACGGCGTATCAACTGCAGGCGGTGACGTCGGCGTCGGACCCGAGCGAGTTGTCGATCGCGTATGCATCGCCGGACGGCTCGCCGCAGACGCCCGCGCAAACGCAATATCTGCCGGACTCTACCTTCGGCGGCGGTACGGTAGGCGGATTGCTCGCGTTCCGCAGTCAGTCGCTCGATCCCGCGCAAGCCCAGCTTGGTTCGCTCGCGACCAGTTTCGCCGCTCAACTGAACCAGCAAAACGCGCTGGGCGTGGACCTGAACGGCAATCCCGGCACCGCGCTGTTCTCGACCGGCAGCCCGGTCATTTATGCGAATGCGCGCAATACGGGCAGTGCTCAGTTAAGCGTATCGATTGCGAATCCGACCCAGCCGCCGAGCAGCAACTACACGCTCTCCTACAACGGCACGAACTACACGCTCACCGACAGCGCAAGCGGCGCGTCGCTTGGCACCATCACGCCCGATCCGACGACCGGCGCGGTCAGCGGCACGATTGCGGGCCTGAATATCTCGGTGGCCAGCGGCACCATGAAGGCCGGCGATTCGTTCAACATCCAGCCGACGAGCGGCGCGCTCGCCGCCTTCTCGCTGGTGACCACGAACCCGACCGCAATTGCGGCGGCGTCCCCGGCGGTGGCATCGGCGGGAGCGAGCAACGCTGGCACCGCGAACATCTCGGCGGCGACGGTGACCGCGGGTTATTCGATCCCGAGCGCCATGACGTTGACGTACAACGCGACCACCCAGCAGATGACGTCAAACCTGCAGGTCACGTTGCCGGACGGCACGACCGTCGGGGCGGGCGTGCCGTTCGCCTACGACCCTGCCCAGGGCCTCACCATATCCAACGGCACGAATGTCAGCGCGACGATCACCGGCACGCCGGCAAACGGCGATACCTTCACCATCGGCGCGAACAAGGGCGGCAGCAGCGACGGCAGCAATGCACTCGCGATGGCGAATCTGGGGTCGGCGAAGTCGCTGAACGGCGGCACGGATTCGTTGACGAGCGCGTATGCGAACTACGTCAACCAGATCGGCAACCAGACCAACAATCTGGAGAGTTCGAGTACGTCGGCGACCGCCGTGCTCACGCAGGCGACGTCGGCGCAGCAGTCGGTGTCAGGCGTGAACCTGAATGAAGAGGCCGCCAACCTGATTCAGTACCAGCAGTTGTACCAGGCCAACAGCAAGGTCATCCAGACCGCCTCCACGCTGTTCACGACGCTGCTCGGCATTTTCAACTGAGGCTTTCACGATGCGCATCTCCAGCTCCCAGTACTTCACGATGAACGTCGAGACGATGAGCAATCAGCAGGCATCGCTCGCCAACATGTACGCGCAGATCTCATCGGGCAAGGCCTTGCAGACCGCTGCAGACAATCCGCTCGGCGCCGCGCAGGCCGTGGCGCTGACCGCGCAGGCGTCCAACCTCGCGCAATACACGACCAACCAGTCGTCCGCGCTGACCTCGCTGCAGCAGGAAGACGCCACGCTCACCAGCGTGACGACCGTGATGCAGAGCATCCAGTCGCTGGTGGTGAACGCCGGCAATGGCACGCTCAACGACACCGACCGGACCTCGCTTGCGACCCAGCTCCAGGGTTATCGCAGTACGCTGATGACGCTTGCCAACACCACCGACAGCAACGGCAACTACATCTTTGCCGGCTTCCAGGGCGGCTCGCAGCCATTCGTCGACAACGCATCGGGCGTTGGCGCGACCTACGCGGGCGGCCCCGGGCAGCGGCAGGTGCAGATTTCCGATACCCGCACGATCAACGTAGCCGATCCGGGTTCAGCAATATTCCAAAGCGTTTCGTCGAACGAAAGCACGCCGGTTTCGGCGGGATCGGCCGCCAATACGGGTTCGGGCACGATCGGTCCGGTCAGCGTGACCGACAGCAGCGACCCGGCCAACTCGTCGACCTACGCCATCACCTTCGGGACCACGACCACCGGCACGCCGCCCACGACAGTCAGTTCGTATTCGGTTACGGCTCAAGATCCGGCGACAGGCATAACCACAACCGTGACTCCCCCGACGCCCTATACGGCCGGCGACAACATCACGCTGGGTTCGCAGACCGTCGCTATTTCCGGCACACCGGCATCGGGCGATACGTTCACCGTGGCGCCGGCGAACACCGGCAATATCAGCGATACGGACATTTTCACGACGCTAGATTCGTTGGTGAATGCACTGAAACAGCCGGCAGATACGGCGGCCGGGCAGGCGACGCTGCAAAACGCGCTGACCACCGCGGGCTCGAAAATCAGCAACACGTACAACAACGTGCTGACGACGCAGACGGCCGTGGGTGGCCGCGAACAGGAAGTCTCGGCAACGCAGCTCTCGACGCAGACGACCTCGACCCAGACCGCCAGCAACCTGTCGGACCTGGTGAGCGTCAATCTGGTCAGTGCGATCAGCCAGTACGAACTGACGCAGAACTCGCTGCAGGCCGCACAACAGGCGTTTGCGCAGATCCAGAAGATGTCGTTGTTCAACTATTTGAGCAGTTAAGCGCCGGGGGGCGAGCGGGGAAGGAATTGATGTGGGTTGTAGGATGTGTTTTGGGCCGCCGGTTTGAAGGGCGGCCCTTTTTATTGGGTCATGGGGAGCATGTAGATGCCCGTTGAACGCCGTGTGGGAACCGATGCGGTGAATAGCCGCCTTATTCTCCGCATTTTATGCGGAGAATAAATCGCCCTTTGCGGTGATTACGCCTCATAATCACCGCATGAAACGCGGAGAATGGACTTTTGTCTGGGAGGATCCTGACTGGCCGGTCTGGCGCTACGATCTGTCGATGATCGCCGCGCCACTGGCCGCGGTCAGTCGCGCCCAGGGGTTGCTGCACGGCAGGCTAGCCGATGTCGGTTTGACCCTGCGCAATCAGGCGAGTCTGGCCGCGCTCACGGAGGAGGTGCTCAAGACCAGCGAGATCGAAGGGGAAAGGCTGAATGCGGATTCGGTCCGATCGTCTATCGCGCGCCGGCTTGGGGTGGATATCGGCGCGCTTGCACCGGTCGACCGGCACGTGGAGGGCGTGGTTGAAATGGTCCTCGACGCCACCACCCGCTGCGATGCCCCGCTGACCCGCGAGCGCTTGTTTGCGTGGCACGCGGCGTTGTTCCCGACAGGCTTCAGCGGTATGTCACGGATCCAGATCGGCGCATGGCGTAACGACGAAAACGGCGCCATGCAGGTGGTCTCCGGTCCTATCGGCCGTCAGCGGGTTCATTTCGAGGCACCGCCGGCCGATCGCCTCAACGCCGAGACAACGCGTTTTCTCGACTGGCTTAATCAGGACTCGGCCGTGGCGCCGGTGATCAAGGCCGGGCTGGCGCACCTATGGTTCGTCACGCTGCATCCTTTCGACGACGGCAACGGCCGTATCGCCCGGGCAATAGGCGACTTGCTGCTCGCTCGCGCCGACGGCAGTCCGCAGCGCTTCTATAGCCTGTCGGCGCAAATCCAGTCGGAGCGCGGCGCTTATTACGACATCCTTGAGCAGACGCAGCGCGGATCGCTCGATGTCACCGCGTGGCTCGCGTGGTTCCTGGACGCGCTGCATCGCGCGGTGGACAACGCTCAGCACACGGTGGACGCGGTGCTGGTCAAGACGCGTTTCTGGCAGCGCTGGGCTGCCGCGCCGTTCAACGAGCGGCAGATCAAGCTGCTGAACCGGCTGCTGGATGGTTTCGATGGCAAGCTGACCAGCAGCAAGTGGGCGGCGATCGCGAAGTGTTCGCCGGATACCGCGTTACGGGACATCGGCGAACTGGTGGCGTTGGGGGTGCTGCGCAGATCGGTGTCGGGCGGGCGCAGCACGGCGTACGAACTGGTTGATTGAAGTCCTGCGCGTTCCCGTTGTCCCGTGCGTGATCGTAGGCCGGGTCCAAATCCATGCCGCAACGCCGCGCGAACATCTCGGGCTACGCCAGCGCAGCCAATGCCGCCTCGACCCACCCGAAGCCAATCCTCTCCTGTTCAAGACGCAGGTTTTTACGCAGCCGGTTATCGCGCAAGTCGTTGAACAGGGCCTGCTCTTGCTCGTTGAGTCTCGGCAGATCGCGCAGCGTTTGCTGTTCCTCCCGATCCCATTGCGACGCAAATGCCAGCAACGTTTCGCGGTCCATCAGAAACGACTCCGCATGATCGAACCGGCTGCGCAGTTGATCGAGGATCGCGAAGCCGTGGGTGTCGATATCGCCCCAATAATAAATCTGGCGACGTGTAAGCCATTGCGCGTTGGCCAGCATCTCGAAGCCATATCCCGCACCGAAGATGACCATGCCGTCCTTGACTGGCGGAAAGGCCAGGAAGTTGATTTCGTTTTCGGTGATAAAAATCCGGCCAACATCAGGGTTGAGTTCGATAAAGCTCGCGGCATCGAGCGTAATGTCTTGCGTGGCGTGCGTAGTCCGGAACAGCGCCTTGTCCGCGTCGAGCACGCGAAAGCGGATGCGCAACGGCTTTTCGCGCAAGCCAAAACGGCTGGCGAACTGATTCACGCCGGAGCGCGACGGGTCGACCGCCTCCGGGCTCAAGACACGATCGAGCAACTCCGCCAGCACGCCGCGATGACCCTCAATGAACTTGGTGTGGATATCGGGGATATCTACCTGCCGGAGATAGACATCGGGACGCGGATGAGCCTGGAACCACTCACAGATATCCAGCAGTTTGCTCCACACATCGGCAAGCTCGAGCGCGCGCAGCGGCCGCTCGGCAAGCCACGGCAGCAAACGCGCTTCCCGCGTGCGCGTCGTTTCCAGCAACGCTGCGAAGCGGGCCGTTTCCCGTTGCTTGCCGATAAAGGCCACCGCGTACTCGAGCGAATCGAGCCATACGGCGTCCGGCAAAGCATTGGCGCCGAATACCCGATGCCTGAACTCCCTCATTTCGACGCGGCAATGGGTAATCGCCCGAAGCTCGATGATCCATTGCCGGATCTCCTCGAATCGATCGGCGATCTCGGCGGATGAAGGACCCTTGAGCATGAGTCGCCTGGGAAAAAGCGACTCGCCCCTGGCCAGGCTGCCGAGCAATTCTCCCCGCTCCCAAAGCCGCATGACCTGTTTGCGCAGATCGGCTGGCGTGGTCCAGCTCATTGGCCCTTCCTTGCTTTTTCCTCGCGATACTCTTCGATCGACAGATTGCGCAATCTCGATTCCCGCCCTTCCTTGTTATCGACGAAACCCACGCTCGCGACGAAGGGCTCGATGATGTGGATTTTCTGCAAGGGCGTGACGATCAGCAGTTGCAGATTGAGCTGCGCAAAAAGGCGCAGGCCGTATTGCGCGGACTCATCGGAACCACGGCCGAACGCTTCGTCGATCACCACGAAGCGAAACGAGCGGGAACGCACCGCGCCCCATTCAAGGCCAAACTGGTAAGCGAGGCTGGCCGCGAGAATGGTATAGGCGAGCTTCTCCTTCTGACCGCCCGACTTGCCACCGGAATCCGAGTAATGCTCGTGTTCCGTATCGTCCTCACGCCAACGCTCACTGGCGGCGAATACGAACCAGTTCCGTACGTCGGTGACTTTGGTGGTCCAGCGGCGATCCGGTTCACCCAAACCCTCACGTCCGCGAAAGCGTTCAATGATCTGTTTGACCTGTAGAAACTTGGCCTCCGAATATTGGGCGTCGTCGGAACCCGTCAGCGTGCCTTCGGTGCAAGAACGTAACTCGCTTTGAAAGTCGCGAATATCCGCGTCGGGCGTCGACAACGCTTCGAGCACGATGTAGCGCCCCGTGTTGTAGTCAATCTGCGTGAGCGACTCGTTGATGCGCGTGATGCGTTCCTTGATCGTCTCTCGCTCTCGCGCCAGTTGCGACTGGAAGTTGGCCACTTCCCGAATCGTGTTTTCGTTCAGCAGGTCCTTGAAGCGGTTTTCAAACCGGGGCAAATCATCACCCTTCAGCTTGTCCAGCATCATCCGGTATTCACCCGCCGATTCAATGGCAACGTCCACTTCCTGCGTTTCCAGCGGGAAAGCGAGGTTATAGGCGCTCATTGCCTGGACGATCTTGTCGCGCTGGCGTGAGACTTTCTTGTCTTCGGCGTCGATAGTGGTCTGAAGAAATCCGCGCAGGTCGCTTTCGCGGTTGTCGCAGGATTCCACCGTGAGCTGATGTTTGCCCAGCACTTCGTGCCAGGTCGATTCCAGTTGCCCGAAATAAGCCGTGTAGCTTTCGTAGCCGGGGTCATCGAGAATGGCGCGGGTCTGCGTGCGCAATTCTTCCGCGATGCTCTGCTTTTCGCCGGTTCGGGAACGCGCGTCCTTGTGCTCGTCGAGCTGGCTTTCCGTGCTCTTCAGCGCCGCGCTGACTTCACTCAACCGCGCGGTCAGTTGCGCGAGCATGTCCGACGCCGACTCGAGCAGCCGCTTTTCATCGCGTAATTGAGCTACTTCAACCGCGAGTGAATTCCAGTCGAGTTCACGGAACTCGGCATGCTCCTCCAGCTTCGAAAGTACCGTCAACCGATGCTTGCACGCTTTCTGATCGGCCAGGATTTTGGCGACAAGACTGCCCAGTTCGCTCAGTTGAGCGGCCAACTGCCGGGCTTTGGCTTCAAGGGCCGCGATCTTGGCTTCGTTGGTCCATCCCAGTACATATCGGCTGCGATCATCCAGGCGATGACGGTCGTCCTTCTCATGGCGTTCACCCGGCGCCTTGATCTGGCCCGCACGCGTGATTGCCCGCGTTTCACGGCGGAACTGTTCCTGCGTGCTGCAGCAAACCACGTTGAAGCGGTGTGCGACCTCGCGTTCGAGCCAGTCGTAGAAGGGCGAATCCGGCTTGATCGCAAGCTTCCGGGCGAGGGAATCGGCCTGCAGCGCAGGCAGTTCGCCACGAACGCCCGACCGGATCCGGAAGAACACGAGCCGTCCCCGGAGGTGGGTTTTGTCGACCCATTCCACGACCGCCGCGTAATGCGTGTCAGGGACCAGCAATGACAGGCCGAAGCTGCGCAAGAGCCGTTCGGCCGCGCCTTCCCAATCGCGCTCGTCTTCGCGTACCTGCAGCAGTTCGCCGGCGAACGAGAGTGACGCCTCAGGCAGATCGAGCGCCTCGCACAATGCCACGCGCATGGCGACTTGTTCCGCGGGAATGTTGCTTCGACGGCTTTTCAGGCTGTCGATTTCCGCCGACAACGCGTCGTGCTCCTGTTTCCCCTGACGCAGGCTGACGCCATGCTCGGTCAGATCGTTCTGATAGCGAACGTCTGCTTCCTGAGCGGACTCGGACAGGGCGGACAGGCGTTGGCGCAACGCCTGGAATGCGGCTTCGTCTTCAGCCGGATGCTCGCCGACGGCACACACCAGCTCGGCATGATGCTGTGCCTTGCGTTTGCGGGTGTCGCAATCGAGGTCCTTCTTGCGTATTTCGGCGTCAAGCCGCTCCAGGCGGTCACCGCCGTTCTCGGCGATGTTGCGCTTGAGTTCGCTTTCTTCCACGCGCTGATTGTCACGCAAGGCTTCGAGCCGCCTGATCTGGCCGTCTTGCCTTTCCCAGTCCGCCGTCAATCCCGCGATGCGTTTGTCAAGCAAGCCAAGTTTCAGGCCTGCGGCGTAGTAGCGAAGCGCTTCACGGCATGCGCGCAGTCCTTCCACCTGGAGCAATAGCTTGGCGTATCGGTCGCAGTCGTCGGTGAGTGGCGTGAGACGGTCCATTTGCCGCTTGGCTTTGAGCACCGCTTCGTGCGCGCGATTCAGGTCGTCGAAATGGGCAATCAAGGCGGCAATCCGCGGTGCAACCTCGAAGGGCTCGAGCATATGGCTGCGCACGAAGTCGGTGAGATTGCCCACGGACTTCATCGATACGGTCTGATGAAACAGTTCCAGCGCCTGTTCGTTTTCAATCCCGAAGCGACGGCGGAACCACGCGCCGTACGGGGGGAAACTATCGAATACTTCTGCTCCGAGGCCGCGCAGCTTCTTGCGCAATGCCGCGATATCCGTGCCGAAGTTCGCGAAGTCCGCGGCTATCGACAATGCGCGCTCGGCGCCGACAAAAAGCCTTGCGGGCTGGCCGTGCGGCTCCTTCATCCAGAAGACCTGGGCGAGCGTGATGGTCTGGTCATAGCCGGCGTTATGAAAGGTGCCCAGGACGACGGAGTAGTTGTTGTGATCCCGCAGCGCGACAGGCTTGGCGTTACCGCTGACCTCGTTGCGTTCTGACTTGTAGTGACCGAGCACGTACGAACGAAGCGATCTTTCCTTGTTGTCCGCGCCGGCCGCCTTGTTGTAGGCAATGCGATGCGCCGGAACGAGCAGCGTGGTGACCGCGTCGACCAGCGTCGATTTGCCCGAGCCGATATCGCCCGTCAGCAGCGCGTTCTCGCCGTGCGGATTCAGCACCCAAACGCGGCCGTCGAAGGTGCCCCAGTTGTAGACCTCCAGGCGCTGAAGGCGGAAACCCGACAGCGCGTCGTCGGCCACGAAGTCGAGACCTGGCAGTTGCATGTCAGTCATGGGCGTCTGCCTCCGCTGAACCATCGAGTTGAGCGCGGTAGGCCGCGAGCCTTGCATCGAAATCAGCGAGCCACTGAGCGTCCACGAACGCTTTCAGGATGCGCTGCACCTCGAACGCGGCCGGACCTTCCTGTTTACCTGCCCCAGGTTTGAGCCGTCGCAAGAATCCCAGTTCGACGATTCTGTTGACATGCGTCTCGATCTGATCGACCACTTTTGCATCGTTGCTGCCGGCGGGCAGAAATACCCGCATCAGTTCGGTGATCTGTTCGCGCGTGAGGATGAGGCGAGTATCCGCACCGCCTGCGTCAGATTCGGCCAGCTTCTTTCTGAGCAACGCAAGCAGCAGGCTGACCGGGAACGACAACGGCCGCCGTGCGACGAGACGCGGCAGTTTGGGTTCGTCATCTGCCCCGTCTTCCTCCGGACGCGCGCGTAAAAAGGCGTACCCCTCCGCTTCGTCCAGCACCAGCGTGAGGCCAAGTACCGAAACATAATCGCGCACGCGGGCTTGCAGTTCGAGCAAGGCGTGCCAGAGAGCGGGGTCGCTGTCCCTATAGCAGACGCCTTTGAGCAGCGGAATAACCACGCTGGAGAGACCGGCTGTGGAGGGTGTAGCTACGTCTGAATCTTGATCCGGCATGCTTACCTCACAAAAATGACGCGCGGAAAGCTGGCTTGCCGCGTGTGTTGCTCGCCGCTTGGCGCCTTGCCTTGCCAAGTCACGATATCGACCGCTTTTTCATCCACCACTGTCGTAAAAGAGTCGCTGCCGAGTTGCAGGTAGGCCACCAGTTCCGCCAAACCGTGTTCAAGCGGTTGCGTGTCGCATAGCTCACGCAACGTCACTTGAGCGCGATCCTGCAGGACATGACGGATGTGCCGCGCAAGCTTTTCGCGGTCGATCACGACCTGCGAATAGAGCGCGCCAGCGTCCACGTTGGCGTCACCGGCTTGCAGCGCGATATCGGCCAGGCGCGGTTTGAAAGACGGGACGTGCAGCGGCCTTTCCATGGGGAGCTCGATGTCCGCGGCGGTGTCGGCGATAGTCATTATCTGACCGGGTGGCGGCTGCTCTCGCACAGCCAGCGCATGCATCTCCACGCCGCGCAGGATGTCCATGATGCGGCGATTTTCCAGCCACGCCTGATCGTCGAGAAACCGTCGCAACTGCTGCGAAAGCGTGGCCACGGTTCGCTGCGTATGCTCACCGGCTTCCAGCCAGTCGTAATGCACCCGGCGCGTGCGGCCATCGGGTTTGAGTTCTGCGACGGACGGCAGCGCCAGCACGCGTTCGAGCAGCATCGACAACTCTTCCTGCCTGCTGCTCGACATCAGGAAATCCCAAAAGGCGCGAAAACTTCGCCCCTGATCGGAGTCGGAAATGGCGTCGCGCTCGCCAAGGATTTCCTCCAGCAGCGCACCTTTGGCGCCGTCCCATAGCGCAATGCGCTCGCGCACGCGCCGGTCCAGGCCACGGAAATTCTGCTCTACCTCGCGAAAATCGGTCAGGAGTTCCCGCGCTAACGCGATGAACTGCTGGAACCGGTCTTTCAGCTCGGTGGCATCGAGGAGTGCGATATCGCCAGTCAGCGCTCGGGCGATTTCCGCGTCGATGTCGTCGCGCCGTTTCTGCAACTCCGTGATCCGGGCCTGCGGGTCGCTTTCACTTCCTTGGCTCATTTGCTTGAGCAATTCGAACAGGGTGAGCAGCCGGGACTCGGTGCCGACAAAGCTGCGTTCCACCAGCGTCCCTAGCCACGCGATGGCTTTCTCGGTGGCGGGGGTGAGATCGAAGTGAGGTTCGTCCGAACCTTGAGGATAGAACTTGCGCAGCCAGCCTTTGTCGTTGGCGGCCCAGTCGTCCAGATAACTCTGCGCCGTTTTCGGGAAGGCCGCGGATCCCAATTGTTCGCGCAGGCCGAACAGTTCGTCCTCCAGCGCCTCGGCCAGATCGGCTTGCGACATGACCCGCACGTTGGGCGCGATGAAGGTCCGTTGCAGGAAGCTTGCTACAAGGGGGGCGTGATCGGATCGCAGGAGGCGCCACGCCGGATGATTCTGGCGCAACTGGTCGAGGGTGAAATAGTCGAGGTTCATGGGCGAAGCGCGTGACCGCCGGCCAAGGGAATGGGAGGGGAAATAACTGAATGATAGCCGCGCGGCGGAACCGCCAAGCGCGTGAGGTTGATTTGTTACGTGCCGACGAGAATCTAAAGCGCAGCCGCCACGCGCCCCATCTGGTCGATACCGCTATCGAAGATGCGCTGAAAGAACGGGATCATGTTGGGGATCATCAACTGGAGCAGCAGGAATCCGACCAGCATGGTGACCGGAAAACCCACCTGGAAAATCCCGATCTGCGGCGCCGCGCGATTCAGGATGCCAAGCGCCAGGTTGGTAATCAGCAACGCGGCGACGACCGGCAATGAGAGCAGCAAGCCCGTCGAAAACACGCTCACGCCATAGGTCGCAAGCGTCTGCCAGCCGCGTGCGTGTACGGCTGAGCCCAGCACATTCGCGCTCACCGGCACGCTCTGGAATGTCTGCACAAGGGCGCTGATCATTTGCAGATGGCCGTCGAACACAAGGAACGCCAGCATGGCGATGGTGTTCAGATAACTCGATATCACCACCGAATTCCCGCCGGCACGCGGGTCGTAAAGCATCGCAAAACTCAGGCCCATTTGCATGCCGATGAACTCGCCGGCGGCATCGATGGTAGCGAACGCAATCTGCATCGTCATGCCGAGCGCCGCGCCGATCAGGAACTGATTGATGAGGATGAGCACGCCATCGGCGGAAAACACCGTCACTTGCGGCACTGCGCCAATAGTCGGCGCCACGATCAGCGCCAGGAATCCCGCGAGCGCCACCTTGACGCGAATCGGAATGGCCTGGTGGCTGAGCATCGGCGCGGTCGCGATCAACGCGAGAATCCGCGTGAACGGCCAGAGGAACGACGTCAGCCAGACATTGAGCTGCGCGTAAGTGACGGAGAACATGGCTAGCCGGTGATGGCGGGCGTGATGGTGAAAACGTGGCGCATGTAGTCGAGCAGCATTTCCATCATCCACGGTCCGGCGATCACGAGCGTAAGCGCCACGGCGAGCAATTTCGGAATGAACGAGAGCGTGCTTTCGTTGATCTGCGTGGCGGCCTGGAACAGGCTCACGACCAGGCCGACCACCAGTGCGACCAGTAACAGCGGAGCCGAGAGCAGCAGCGCCACGTACATGGCCTGGTGCGCGATCGACATGACGGATTCTGGGGTCATCGTGTGAGTCTCGTTCTCTTTCTCTGACTTTAGGATACGAAGCTCTGCGCGAGCGAGCCGATCAGCAACTGCCAGCCGTCCACCAGCACGAACAACATCAGCTTGAACGGCAACGAGATAGTGGTGGGCGACACCATCATCATCCCCATCGACATCAGCACGCTCGCCACCACCATGTCGATGATCAGGAACGGAATGAAGATGGTGAAGCCGATCTGGAAGCCGGTTTTAAGCTCACTCGTCACAAACGACGGCACCAGCAGAGAGAGCGGCACGTCTTCGGGACCGTTCATCGGCGGCGCCTTGGCGATCCGGGCGAACAGCGCGAGATCAGCCTCGCGGGTCTGGCGCAGCATGAATTGCTTGAACGGCGCGACGCCGCGCGTCATGGCCTGATCCATCGTGATGGTGCCGTCGGAGAACGGCTTGTACGCGTCGACATAAGCCTTGTCGAGGACCGGCGACATCACGAACAGCGTGAGAAACAGCGCGAGTCCGACGAGTACCTGATTAGGCGGCGTGCTGGTCGTGCCCAGCGCCTGCCGCAACAGCGACAACACAATGATGATGCGCGTGAAGCCCGTCATCATCAGCAGCATGGCCGGCAGGAACGACAGCATCGTGAGCAGCAGCATCGTCTGGACGCTGAGCGAATACGTCGTGCCGCCGTTCGGGCCAGGGCTGGTGTTGAATGCGGGAAGTCCTGCCGTGCTTTGGGCGAAAGCGGTGTAGGGGAGGGCCAGCATGACGACGGGTAGCAACAGTTTCGCCAGTCTCACGCAGCGTGCAAAAAAACGAACCTGCATTACTTGCTCCCGCCTGCGAATTTTTGCAGACGTTTGGTCGCTTCACCGGCAAGGGCATCGCGAAAACGTTGACCGAAACTGCCTTGCAGCGCCTGGCCCTCGGTGGGGAGGCCGTCGGGTTTGAGTTCCACCGATCCCGCCGGCATGGTGTGCAGCAGCCGCACATTGCCGGGCGCCGCGCCGAGCACGAGCCATGTGTCGCCAATCTCCACTACCGACACGCGCTCCTTGTTGCCCAGCGACGCCCCGCCAATCACCTTCACCAGTCCCGTGCGCTTGGTGCCTGCCACGCCGAACTTGCGCGCAAGCCACGCGCAGCCGAACACGAACGCAATCACGATCGCCAGTCCGAGCAGCGTTTGCAGCACCGCGCCCACGCCGAGCGACGGTACGGCCGTGCCCGCGCCGACGCCCGATGTAATCTGCGCCGCGTGATTGACGGCGTTCATGTCGGCGGCGTGAGCTGCGAATGCCGTGGCGAGCGTCGTGAAAGCGACGGCGAAGCGTTTCATCGATTCAACTTCCTGATGCGTTCGGACGGCGTGATGATGTCGGTGAGACGGATACCGAACTTGTCGTTGACCACCACGACTTCGCCCTGCGCGATCAGGCAGCCGTTGACCAGCACGTCCATCGGTTCGCCCGCCAGGCCATCGAGTTCCACCACCGAACCCTGCGCCAGTTGCAGCAGGTTGCGGATCGCGATCTTGGTACGCCCGAGTTCCACCGTCATCTGCACGGGGATGTCGAGAATCATGTCGATGTCATTGCGCGTCGAAGGCGCTTCGACTTTCGACAAAGGCTGGAACAATCCCGCCGATGAAGCCGCCGCCGGCGTTTCATTGCCGTTCTGCTCAGCCAGCGCGCTCGCCCAGTCGTCCATGCCAAAGTCCTCGCCCTTGAGCGGATCGGACGGCAGCGTGCCTGGTTCAGTTACGTCACTCATATCCACCTTCCTTCATCGTGTCGCTTGCGCTGATCATCTTCTGGACGCGCAACGCGTATTGACCATTGAAAATTCCGTAGCCGCATTCCATCACCGGCACGCCGTCCACTTTTGCCGTGACGACTTCGGGCACGTTGATCGGCAGGACATCGCCCGCTCGCATGTTGAGAATCTTTTCGAAGGTCGTGCCGATCTCCGCCAGATCCACCGTGAGTTCCACTTCGGCCGCCTGCACTTGTTGCGACAGCACACGGATCCAGCGGCGATCGACTTCGAGCGCTTCGCCTTGAATGGGCGAGGAGAGGATGTCGCGAATGGGTTCGATCATCGAATACGGCATGCAGATGTGCAGCGTGCCGCCGGTCGTACCAAATTCGATGGAGAACTGCGTGACGATCACGATCTCGTTCGGCGTGGCCACGTTCGCGAATTGCGTGTGCATTTCCGAGCGAACGTATTCGAGGTTAAGCGAACGCACGCTTTTCCACGATGCCGCGTAGTGTTCGAACACGAGGTTCAGCAGCTTGCTGATGATGCGTTGCTCGGTCTGCGTGAACTCGCGGCCTTCCACGCGCGTGTGGAAACGGCCGTCGCCGCCGAAGAGGTTATCGACGACGAAGAACACCAGGTTCGGATCGAACACGAACAGCGACGTGCCGCGCAACGGCTTGATGTGGACGAGGTTCAGGTTCGTCGGGATCGGCAGGTTGCGGGTGAATTCGCTGTACTTTTGCACCTTCACCGGACCGACCGAGATTTCCGCCGAGCGCCGCATGAAGTTGAAGATGCCCACGCGCAAGAGGCGCGCGAAGCGGTCGTTGATGATTTCCAGGCCCGGCATCCGGCCCCGGACGATGCGTTCCTGCGTCGCGAGGTTGTAGGGGCGCACGCCGTGGAAGCGTGTTTCGTCGGCGACTGCGTCGACTTCCCCGGTGACGCCCTTGAGCAGGGCGTCCACCTCCTCCTGCGACATGAACTCTTCGTGGCCCATGAGTGTTCCTTGGTTCCTGTGCGCGGTTGCTTGATGTTTGGCGGTCGCGCTTCTTGCAGTTGGCTTGAACGTTTGCTTCTGCGAAAGCGGCTGAAGGCGAGGGTTGCCGCGCGGATTATTGAACGACGAATTCCGTGAACAACACTTCCTGGACACGCGCCGGACTGTCAGGCGTGCCGCCGGTCTTCTGGACCGTCTCCAGCAACTCTTTCGCGAGCTCACGCTTGCCGTCGATGCCCGCCAGATCCTCCGGCCGTTTCGCCGATAACAACATCAGAATGTGGCTGCGTACTTCCGGCATGCGTTCGCCCAGTGCTGCTTGTGCCTTCTGGTCCGGCAGTTTCAACGTCAAGCCGATACGCAAGTAATGCATGGTGTCGTCGGACTGGAGGTTGACGGTCATCGATTCCAGCGGGAAAAACACCGGGGGCGCAGAGAGCGACGCCTTTGTTAATGCGCCCAAATCGGGCTTGTGCAGGAGGTAGTAATACACACCGGCACCGCCGGCGCCCAGCAAAACGATAAGACCCGCCGCGATCAGCAAGATGCGCTTCATCTTGCCGCTCTTCACGGTGACTATGGGTTGTTGAGTTGCGGTGGTGCTTGCCATGGTTGCGAACCTCTTTCTGTAGCCTGAATTGTTGGCGAAAGTGAGGTTTTGCGATGGGTCGAACAGAAGGGGTTATTAGGGCTAACTCGTGAGTTTGGGGGGTGTTGGCACTGGGGGGCGGTTTTTGGGTGTTGCTTGGGGGTGGAGGCGGGGGGTGTGCCGGGTTGCCAGGTTTTGGGGTTAGCGGTCGGGGTCTATGCTGGGTTGCTGCTTTCGGCCGTGGTGGTCTGCGAGAGTTGGATTTTCTCTTTATCACTGTTAGCCACTGTGCGTGGCAGCACGTCATTTCTTTGTCCAAAGCGACAAAGAAACGAAGCAAAGAAAACGCTTTCAACCACACTACCCTAAGTGTCCACAGCGTGCAGTTTTCATTCATAGGTGCCCCAAAAGCACGGTGCTCGCCAGAGCGACGGATGGTTGAAACCCTCCTTCTCGCGAATCCTGACACGAACACGCTTCGCCCCCAACGCTCTCGGGCAAGCACCAGCGCTCAATGACCTTTACGGTTCTTCAGACCATCGCCGCGCTAAAGTCGGCAAGTCTCGGTTTGACCGGAAAACGCCCCGCTTATAGCTCGCGCGGCGAGCATTGCGCTCGCCCCATGCTTCAAGCAAACGTATCCACCAACCCAACTTGCCTGCGCACCGGCATGCTGATCGTGCTCAGCACATCCACGCTCCCCCCGCTATCAACACCGCCAATTTCGCCCGAGCCGCGGCCGCCTCGCCCCCCATTCGATGACGCTCCATCTCCCTGCTGACCCGATTGCTGACCCGCAAAACCATCGCTCACACTCGCACTGCCAAGCGATATCCCGCTGCCTTGCATCGCTTCACGCAAAGTCGGTAATGCCGCTTCGACCGCCGCCCGAACCTGCGCGTGCGTCGACACAAACAACGCGTGCGCATGGTTGTCCGTGACCTGCAAGACCACCTGCAACGGCCCCAGGTCCTTCGGGTTCAACGTCAATTCAGCACTCTGCTGATGACCGTTCGACAAAAACACCACCTTCTGGCTAAACGCCTCATCCCATCCACTCGACCCAACATGCGGCGCAATCGCCGCACTGCCCGCAGCCGTCGCCGCACTCTGGGCCGGCGCGCTTCCCGTCGTCGCGGACGCCTGCATCGAAGCCGAATGCGCAGCAGCCTCCGCTGTCGACTTGTAAGCAGCACTGCCGTCATCAGCCGGTGTCGCGGAAGCCTGAGCCGGCGCATCGGCTTGTTGCGCCGCCGAGGTCGCGCCAGCTTGCTGCGTCGTCGATGAACGGCTCCCCCCATCACCCGCCGACGACGTGATCGATACCGCCCGGTTCGATGCCCTCGAACCACCACCCTTGCCACCCACGGCCACATTCGCACCGTTGGCCACATTCGCTCCATTCGCCGCTGTTGCGGCTGCCGCCGCTGCCGCATCGGGCGATGGCGTCGCAGCACCCTGCGTATTCGCCATCTGCAAGAGCCCGGCGTGAAGCGCATCTGCAGCCTGCGCGTCGCTCAACTTGTCCTTCGACTGCGTGGAAGAGGTCGCGTCCGTTGCGTCCGCATCCGTCGCGGCAGTCGCCGGATCAGTCGCAGCCGTCGCAGGATCGGCGGCCGCACCACCCCGTGCCCTCAACATGGCCGCTGCGGTCGCCGCCGCAGTCGCGGCCGCTGCCGTCGCTGTGGCTTCGGGCCGTGCCGTCGCCGCATCCGTCTGAGCCGCCTCGTCCGCAGCGCTCGCGTCAGCCGCCGTCGTAGATGCAGTCGCAGCCTGCGCTTGATCAGCCGCGGATGAAGCTGATGACGCCGATGAAGCCGTAGAACTCGCCCCCGCCGCCTGGTCCGCGCTGTCGGCCTGCTCCGCCGCCGCTTTAGCCTGTGCAGTTGAAGCATCGTCGGGCTTGGGTGCGTCGTGAACACTGCCACGCGCCGCCGATGCCGCCGCCGCAGCTTTCGCCGCCTGCGCCTGTGCTTGCACTCGCGCCTGAGCCACCGCTTCCTCGTTAGCCTTGGTGGTTATGTTGTGCAGCGTCGAAACAAACGATGCCGCCGCACTATCGCTTGCCGACGTTGCCGCCGCATTCCGCGATTGGGCAGCGCTCAAGCTAAGCATCGTGCTGGCAGAATTAACGGTCGACATACATGGCCTCTTGTATCTTGTACACGATAAAAATCGCTAAAAACTTCATGCCTTTTCGGCGCGCATCCGCAACATCTTGGAGGCGTGCTCATCGGAATCACGTTGTTCAATCCGTGCTTCCTGCTTGACCTTCACGGCCTCGCCGCGCGCAGCCAGCACTTCATATGAACCCAGCTTCTGCTTGCGCTGCTGCCATTCGGGCTTGGCCGCTTCCAGTCGCTGGTTCGCGCCCACGAGCAAGATGCGCTGCTGGCCGATGGCGGAGTCGAGGGTATCGACGAATGCCTGGAAATTCCGCAGCGTCTGCGCGGTCGTGCCTTCCTGCGCCGATGCCGTAAAACGCGCGTGATACTCGTCGCGATACGTGATCAGCGAGTTCAACTGCGTCTCCACCTCGTCACGCTCTTGCTGGAGCTTGCCAAGCTTTTTCGTGGCGGCCTCCAGTTCTTCTTCCGCGAGGTTGATCAAGGTCTTGATCGGCAGATGCTTGGACATGGACGTCAGATTCCTAAATTGTCTTTATTCGAACAATGCATCGAGTTGGGCCAGGCTCGGTTCAAACATGGCCTGCTCACGAAATCCCTGCTGCAAAAATGCTTCGATGCGCGGGTACAGCGCAATCGCCCGATCGAGTAACGCATCCCGCCCCGTGGAATACGCGCCTACATTGATCAAATCGCGGTTGCGCTGGTAGCGCGACAACATCTGCTTGAATAAACGCACCCGGTCGAGATGCTTGTCGTCGATCAGCGCCGTCATCGCCCGGCTGATGGACGCTTCAATGTCGATGGCCGGGTAATGCCCCGCTTCAGCCAACGAACGCGACAACACAATATGGCCGTCGAGAATGGCGCGCGCTGAATCGGCGATAGGATCTTGCTGATCGTCCCCTTCCGTCAAGACCGTATAAAAAGCGGTGATCGATCCCGCACCTTCCCGGCCGTTCCCGGTCCGTTCAACCAGCGCCGGCAGTTTGGCGAACACGGAGGGCGGATATCCTTTGGTGGCGGGCGGTTCGCCGATCGCGAGCGCAATCTCGCGCTGCGCCATGGCATAGCGTGTGAGCGAATCCATCAGCAGCAGTACGTGTTTGCCCTGATCCCGGAAATATTCGGCCAGAGAGGTCGCGTAGGTCGCGCCCTGCATCCGCAAAATCGGCGACACATCGGCGGGCGCCGCCACCACGACCGAGCGCGCCAGCCCGTCCTCGCCAAGAATCTGCTCGATGAATTCCTTCACCTCGCGGCCCCGTTCACCAATCAGCCCGATCACGATCACTTCAGCGCTCGTATAACGCGCCATGGTGCCGAGCAGCACGGACTTGCCCACGCCCGACCCCGCGAACAGGCCCATGCGCTGGCCACGTCCCACGGTCAGCAACGCATTGATCGCGCGCACGCCGACGTCCAGCACCTTGTGAATAGGCTCGCGATTGAGCGGGTTGATGGTCGGCGCGGTCAGCGGCGCATCGATCTTCGAGCCAAGGGGCCCAAGCCCGTCGAGCGGCCTGCCCGACGCGTCGACCACACGGCCGAGCATTTCCCAGCCGACCGGCAGACGCTTGGCGCCGGCCATCGGGTCGTTGATCGGTGCGCTTTCCAGCGGATACACCCGGGCTCCGGGCAACAGGCCGGAGACTTCGGTGGTCGGCATGAGGAACAGCTTGTCGCCGGAGAAACCAACGACTTCGGCCTCGGCCATCGGGATCGAACTGCCGGCGGGCAACTCGATCATGCATTCCGATCCCACGCCCAGCTTTAACCCCACGGCTTCCAGAACCAGGCCGGCTGCACGCGTGAGACGCCCGCACGCACGCAACGGTTTCGATATCTGGCTGCGCGCCTTGCTGGCTTCAAGTTGCGCGCGCCAGCCATCCAGATGCGGGTTGTTCGCCATATCGGCGAGATCGACGATGGTCCGGGCCGCAATTTCTTCGATCGTCGGTTCGGCGTCGTCGTCCGCGGCGAGCGGACCGAACGACGCGCGCGCCAGTTCCTGTTCGAGCTCGCTCAACCCTTCCTGCGTGACGCGGCGCGTGGCGCTTGCATTGACATGGGTTGAATTCACCATGGTTGTGATCTCCCGAGCGCCGCCGCTACGCGCTCCCAGCGCGTGACATTGGTTGCATCGATTTCACCGCTTGCCGCATGCGCCCGGCAACCGCCACGCTCAATATCCGGATCGGTCCTGACCGACCATCCCGCCGCCTGGAGCTCTTCCAGCAAATACGCTTCGACAATCGGCAGATCCGCCGGATTCACTGTCAGATACGGCGCTCCCGCCAATGCCGGTTCTGCCGCGATCACCGAGCGCGCGACGGCCAGCACCGCGGTCGGATCGAGTGTCAGATGTTGCGAAACCACTTGTTGCGCGATGTCCAGCGCCAGCGCCATCAGCGCCTCGGCGACTACAGCGTCTGCGGCTTGCAGCGCGATCTTGAAGGTATCGGCCATCTGCGCCAGCCGCGTGGCTTCCGCACGCGAGTCGCGGCGGCCTTCTTCCACGCCTTGTTCGTAACCCTGGTCGTAACCGGCCTTGTAGCCCATTGCCTGACCCGCCACATGGCCCGATGCCAACCCTTGCGCGTGCGCTTCATCGCGAACACGCCGCAAGTGCTGTGCCAGCGCGGCCTGATCGGCGGCGCTGCGATCGACCGGAACCGGATCGAACGACGCCATCTCCCAGCGCTGGTAAGCGGACATGCGGGCCTTCTTGGCCGCGTCGGTAGCGTGAGCCTTCTTGGCGGCTTCGGCGGCGTCAGACATACGCGTCCTCGGCCTTGCCGCCTAACTGGATCTGACCGGATTCCGCCAGGTTGCGCACGATCTGCAAGATCTTGCGCTGCTGTGCTTCGACTTCCGAGAGCCGCACCGGGCCGCGCGAGTCGAGATCCTCGGCCAGCAGTTCGGCGGCGCGCTGCGACATGTTCGCGAGGAACTTCTGCCGCAGCGGCGGTTGGGCGCCTTTCAGCGAGACAATCAGCGTTTCGGATTCCACTTCTTTCAGCAGCAACTGGATTGCGCGGTCTTCAAGTTCGAGCAAATTCTCGAACACAAACATTTGATCAATGATCTTCTGCGCGAGTTCCGCATCGAATTCCTTCACGTTTTCGATCACGGATTCTTCGTGCGCCGTCGACATGAAGTTGAGGATTTCCGCCGCCGTGCGGATGCCGCCCATCGGCGCGCGCTTCAGGTTGTCGCTGCCGGAGAGCAGTGTGGTCAGCACGTCGTCGAGTTCGCGCAGCGCGGCCGGCTGGATGCCGTCGAGCGTGGCAATGCGCAGCAACACGTCGTTGCGCAACCGCTCGCTCATCAGCGCCACGATCTCGGACGCCTGGTCGCGGTCCAGGTGAACCAGAATGGTCGCGATAATCTGTGGATGTTCGTTCTTGATCAGCTCGGACACAGCGGCTGAATCCATCCACTTCAGGCCTTCGATGCCGCTGGTATCGCTGCCCTGCAGGATCCGGTCGATCAGCGCGCCCGCCTTGCTTTCGCCGAGCGCCTTGGTCAGCACCGCCCGGATATATTCGCTCGAATCGAGCGACAGCGCGGTGTGCTGCTCGGCTTCCTGGACGAACTCGGTCATCACGTTATCGAGCTGTTCGCGCGTCACGTTTTTCAACGTCGCCATGGTCGCGCCGATCTTCTGCACCTCGCGTGGTCCGAGGTACTTGAACACTTCCGCCGCTTCCGATTCACCAATCGACATCAGCAGGAGCGCGGCTTTATTCAGGCCTTCAGCGTTCATCGGACACCCAGTTCTTGACGACCGTCGCGACGATTCTCGGGTCCTGGCGCGCAACCATGCGCGCGTAGTCGAGATTGCGTTCGAACTTGGCCTTGTTGCTTTCGTGACCGAGCAAACTGACCTCGGCATCCTTTTCGTCTTCTAGCTGCGACTTCGGCATGGACGGCCCGTCGAGCAGCGACAGGTCATCCGGTGAGGCGAGCGCTGGCGGCGGAGGCGGCGGCGGGAACGCGCGGCGCAGCGCCGGCTTCACCATGCTGAAGTACAGGAACAACGCCACCGCACCGATCCCCGCGTACTTCGCGAGCTGGATGGCGCGCGCAATCATGTCTGGAGTGCGCCACCACGGCACGTCGGGAATCACGGTCGAATCCACCAGGAAGGTGCTGTTGACCACGTTCACCGAATCGCCCCGCTTTTCGTCGTAGCCCATCGCGTCTTTCACCAGTTGCTGCACCTGCTCGAGCTTGTCGGCGGGCAGCGGCTGCATGGTCACGGCGCCCTTGGCATCGACCTGTTTCTGGTAGTTCACCACCACCGCAACCGACAAGCGCTTGATGCCGCCCATCGGCTGCTCATAGTGGCGCACGGTCCGGTCGACTTCGTAATTGGTCGTGGTGTCCTTGCGCATGCTGATCGGCGCGGCTTTCCCGGCGTCCGCGCCGCTGGCGGCTGCGTCGATAGGCGCGGAGGCCGCAGCCGGCGGCTGGTTCGACAGCGCGCCCGGCACGCCGCCCACGTTTGCGCCCGCGGTGTCATTCGAAACGCTCGACTGCTGGCTGCGGATCGCCGTGTTTTGCGGGTTGGCGTTCGGGCCGTAGCTTTCGGCGGTTTGCTCAAGCTTCGAGAAATCGATATCCGCGCTCACCTGCGAGTGCGCGTTGCCGGCGCCGAACAGCGGCGCGAGGATGGCGTCGATGCGCCCCTGCGTGTTGCGCTCGATCTGCTGCACATATTTGAGCTGCGACGCGTCCAGGCCGTTCGCCGAGCTTTGCTGCGTGAGGAGGTTGCCGTCCTGATCGACGATGGTCACGCCCTTCACCGGCAAATCCGGCACGCTGGACGACACCATGTGCTGAATCGCGATGATCTGGCCCTCATCGAGCGCGCGGCCGGGGTAGAGATTCAGCATGACCGACGCGGTCGGCAGTTCCTTTTCCCGCACGAACACGGTGGGCTTCGGAATGGCGAGATGGACGCGGGCTTCGCGCACCGAGGAAATCGAGCCGATCGTTTTTTCCAGCTCACCTTCCAGCGCGCGTTGATAGTTGACCTGCTCGGCGAACTGGCTGATGCCGAACTTCTGGTTATCCATCAATTCGAAGCCGACCGAGCCGTTCTTCGGCAGACCTTGCGACGCGAGGCGCAGGCGGGTTTCGTGCACCGCGTCGCTGGGAACCAGGATCGCGCCGCCCGATTCGGCGATCTTGTAGGGAATGTTGCCTTGCTGGAGCGCCGCGACAATTGCGCCGCCGTCGCGGTCGGAGAGATTGCTGAACAACACCCGGTAATCCGGCTGGCGCGACCACATCACGAGGCCCGCTACCACCACGGCCAGAATAGCCACGGCGATGATCAGCGGCATGCGCGGGTTGTTGCGGAACTGGTTGAGCGTCGGTATGCGCGGACTGAAGCCGCCGCTGCCGCCGAAGTCCGCGCCGCCCGCGTAGCCGGCTCCGCCCGCACCTGCGGCGATCGACCCGGCGGTGCCTGGCTGCGCGCCAGTCAGACCCATGCGGGCGTCCGGGTTGATCAGGTTGGTTGTGGAATCCATGCTTCGAAACTCTCCGAGTCTTGCGTTTTCTGCAGCGCGCACCGGCGATAGCCGTGCGCACTACAGGCACTTTCATGAGAGGAATTATCCGTAAGGAGAGGTAAGTCGATTCAGCGAACAGAAGCGAGTTTTGGTTTCCTTTCACCGCTTTGCGAAATGGCGCTGCTGCTAGACTTTTTCCTAGTCGGTCAGGCCATATGGCGAACCGCTCAGGCTCCGGCGCAGACGCCGGCCTGAGGCCCGGGACAGGCTCCGGTTCGAATTGTCCCAGAAGTGCTGCAATCCCTATGTTTCACCGATTTTCAGTTCCTTTCCGTTCCTTCTGGAGACCCTATGAATGCTCCTATCAGCCCGTTGAGTTCGGCGCTCCAGCAAATGCAGGTCATGGCGACGCAGGCTGCGGGCGGCGCCGGCCAAGTCGCGAGCGGTAGCGTCGCGCCCGAATCGGGTGCAGCGAGCGCCGGCAGTTTCGCCGACGCGCTGAAGTCGTCTCTCGACAGCATCAGCAGCAGCCAGAACAACGCGATCAACCAGGCGCAGGCGTTCGAAGTGGGCGCGCCAAACGTTTCGCTGAACGACGTGATGATCGACATGCAGAAGGCGAACGTGGGATTCCAGTTCGGTTTGCAGGTCCGCAACAAGCTCGTGTCGGCTTATAGCGACATCATGAACATCGCGGTCTGAGCGCTGCGCCGGTTTTTCCGCATCGTCGATCCGCCGACTATTTCCCCTCCTGGAATTCGCTGTGACGCAAAGCACGCCTAAAGCTTTTGCCGCTTTCTCCGATAACCCGGATAGCAGCACGATAAACGGTCAGACAAATAGAAGGGTCTCGATCAGTTCATCGGCATCGGTTCATCACGGTTACCGTCAATAAGTGAGCCGGCGGGCCGCGCCTTGTGCGCGAAACGCCCACGGCAACCAACTTGCATGGGACCAGAGTAAGGAGAGGGTCGGATGTTTTCCCAGGCACACGGTGGGGCTAACGCTTATGCGCGCGTCGGCGTTCAGACAGGGGTAATGGGCGCGAGCCCGCACAGGCTGGTCGCCATGTTGTATCAGGGTGCGCGACAGGCCATTGCCCAAGCGCGGATGCACCTGCAGCAAGGCAATATCCCGGCACGCGGCGAAGCGATCACGAAAGCGATCAGCATTATTGAAAGCGGTTTGCAGCAGTCGCTCAACATGGACGTGGGCGGCGACATCGCGGCCCGCCTGGATGCGTTGTACACGTACATGTCGCATCGTTTGCTGGAAGCGAATGTGCGTCAGAGCGAAGAGGTGCTGGTGGAGATCGATGGCCTGCTGGCGACCCTGGAGGAAGCCTGGATGGCGATTGCACCCGATGCAGCAAAAATGGCTGCGGCGTGAAGCCGCGAAACATGCTTGCCCATAATGAAAACCACACAAGAATATTTCGCTCATTATGAAGCGATTGCCGCACTTTCTACGTGCATGCTGGCCGCAGCACGCAGTGGAGAATGGGGTGAACTGAAGACGATGCAGGGCGCGTACCGGGATCTGGTCGACGGCTTGAGAGAGGTCGATCCCCGTTCCGAACTGGACGACACCGCGCGTGCCCGCAAGCTCGAACTGGTGCGCCGGATTCTTGCCGACGACGCCGCCATTCGCGATCTCAGCACCCCCAGCCTCGCGCGTTTGTCCGCAGCGTTATTCACCGTGAACAGGCCAGTGCGAGTTTTGAAGAAGATGATCGGGTTCCGCTAGGGCGTGTTTGACGCGTTCGCGGCTCGTTGAAACCGGTGGCCGGCCGTTCGGCTGGACTGCTGACCCGAGGATACTGGCATGACTGGACTGGACTCCGCCGTCGCTGCGCTGCTTGCCAGCCGCACTGACATGCTGTTGTCCGCGCTCAATACGCAGACCAGTTCGACCGCGCCCCAAGCCAATACCTCGCAACTTTTAGTCGATACCCCCAAGGTCGCCACGCCCGCGGCCGTTATCAGCGCGTATGCCGTGTCCGGCCCGTCGACGCAGACCGCGTTGAGCGAGATCGCGCGTACGCTCGACATCATTTCGCGGTTCGGCGGCAGCACGACGCCCGCTTTGCCTGGCACCGTGCCGTTGTGGCCGACCGCGCCGCGCCTGGTCGTGGCCGCGAGCGCCTTCGAGAGCCTGTCCGGGTCGTTGTTTTCCTCCAGTTCGGCGAATGCCGCGAGCGCGGTCAACCCGCCCGCGCCGCCTTTGCCCGCGCCCGTGCTGGCGGCAATGCTGGCCCGGACCGTCGCGGACAGCGGCCTTTTCTACGAAAACCATATCGCCCTCTGGCTGGGCGGACAGCGTTCGCTCGCGTCGCTGCGAAATGAGCCCCAGGGGCGGGTGGACAAATTGGCAAGCGAATTGCCGTCGGATTCTTTCCTGGCTGCGGCTGACGGTGCGCCTGACGCCTGGATCGACGAAACGCTGCTGCCGCCCACCTTCGCCGCCGCCGATACCCCCGACGCGCCCAATCCCATGCGTCCCGTGCCTACGCCTCAAACGCCGCAGCAGGCGGCGGCGCTGGCGGCATCGGTGCGCGCGATGCCCACGAGCCTGTTTTCATCGACGGCGCAGGGAAGCGGAATAAGCGCGCCGCCTTCGGCCGCGCATCTGCAGGATACGGCCGTGCAGGCGGCGATTGCCTCCGGCATTCATCCATCGACTATTCCGCTGGTCCGCCAACAGCTCGACGTGCTCGCTTCCGATCAGTTTCGCTGGTCCGGCGAAGCGTGGCCGGGCGCGAAGTTCGAGTGGGAAATCCAGCCGCAGAACCGCGCTCCCTATGGGCGCGATGCGTTCCAGGAGAGCGGCGCGGGCGCCGGTTCCACCGATACGGATCGCGCCTGGCACACGCGTGTCACGCTGAGCTTGCCCACGCTCGGCAATGTGGATGCCGATCTTGTGCTCACCGGCCAGCAACTGGTGGTGCGCCTGAATGCGAGCGAGGGCGGCGCCGCTCGTCTTGCCGCCGATGGTCATCATTTCCAGCAACAACTCGACGCGGCGGGATTGCAGCTCACTGGATTGACCGTGCACGCCCGCGACGCGCTGGCTGACCTGGCCGGTGACCCGGCGTTCCCCCATTTCATCGATGCCGCCAATGTCGCCGATGCCGCCAGCCCGACGGTATTGCCATCGGCTGGGAGCGACACGTGAGTCCGCGCAACGATTCGCGCAAGCAGGCGACCGCGCTCGCCTACGACACCAAAAACGCCGACGCCGCGCCGCGTGTGGTCGCGAAGGGCTACGGGCTGGTCGCGGAAATGATCGTGCAGCGCGCGAAGGACGCGGGGCTGTATGTGCATGAATCGCCGGAGATGGTGTCGCTGCTGATGCAGGTCGACCTGGACTCGCGCATTCCGCCGGCGCTTTATCAGGCGGTGGCGGAACTGCTCGCGTGGTTGTATCGGCTGGAGAACGGGGTGGAGGCGGGTCCGCCGCCCGAAGTGGACCCAACAATTCCAGTGCGCAAGGGACGGAGCCGCGCGGCTTGATTCATCGAGCGCTGCGTTTTCGGCGTTATCCCCAAGCCTTTTGCTCATCAACCGCTGCTGGCCGGAGCCGCAAATTCCATGGCGGCGGCGTGCACGCCACGGACCTGATCCGCGAGCACCATCCCTACTCCGCGAACGCGCGCTCGATCACTGCGTTGAAATCGAACGTGGCCGGCAGCGTTCCATACACGCGATTGACGTAACCACGGGCATCGCCGAGACGGGTTTCCATGAACGCCGCCGCCACGTCCGGCGGCGCGTGCTGCGCGAGCAGAACCCCTTGCGCGACGAGCACCAGTTGCTGCGCAATCCCCCGCGCCGATGCTTCGCGCGTAGCCGGGTCACCTTGCAGCATGACGTGCAGCGTTTTCAACGCATCGCCGAGAACGCGATGTTCACCCGCCACCGCCTGCCACGAATCGAACAGCGCATGGGCCGCATCGGGTTCGCGCTCGAATGCCCGCAGCACGTCCAGGCACATCACATTCCCCGATCCTTCCCAGATCGAATTCACCGGCGCCTCCCGATAAAACCGCGCCATCGGTCCCGTTTCGACGTAACCGTTTCCGCCCCAGACCTCCATTGCCTCGCCGGTAAATTCCAGCGCGCGCTTGCAGACCCAGAACTTCGCCGCCGGCGTCACGATACGGCGCCATGCGCGTTCTTCCGGCTTCGCTGAATTCTCGAAGGCGCCCGCAAGCCGCATGAACAGCACGGTGGCCGCTTCGGATTCCAGCGCGAGATCGGCGAGAACGTTGCGCATCAGCGGCTGGTCGATGAGCTTTGCGCCGAAAACCCGCCGATGCCGCGCGTGATGAACCGCCTGGATCAGCGCGGCCCGCATCAACGCGGCGCTGCCGATCACGCAATCGAGACGCGTGAAGTTCGCCATTTCGATGATCGTCGGTACACCGCGCCCTTCGTCGCCAATCATGATGCCGTAGGCGTCGAGGAATTCGACTTCGCTGCTGACGTTCGAGCGGTTGCCGAGCTTGTCCTTGAGTTGCTGGACCTGCACGGCGTTCTTCGATCCATCCGGCGCGAAACGCGGGACATAAAAGCAGGAAACCGGGCCGTTTTCCTGGGCGTTGTCACCGGTGCGTGCGAGCACGAGATGGGCGTCGCATTGGGGTGCCGAGAAGAACCACTTATGGCCGATCAGCCGATACTCGCCGCCCCGTCCGCCCGCACCTTCCGCGACCGCGCGGGTCCGGTTGCTGCGCACGTCCGAGCCGCCCTGTTTCTCGGTCATGCCCATGCCGATCATCATCGACTGCTTGCCGGCGCCAAGCGGAATATCGCGTGGATCGTGCTGGCGCGAGAGCAATTGCGCTTTCAACTTCGCGTACAGCGCGGGTTCCTGCTGCAGCACGGGAATGCTGGCGAAGGTCATGGTCAGCGGGCACAACGAACCGCTTTCCAGTTGCGCGTGGAGAAAATATCCGGCGGCGCGCGCAGCCATCGAACCGGTTTTCGGCGAAGCCGTTTCGAACGGCAGCGAATGAAGGCCCTGCTCGCGCAGCATCGAAAGCAGGGTGTGCCAGGCGGGATGGAATTCGATTGCATCAATTCGCTCCCCGCGCGCGCTGAACGGATGGTGTTCGGGCGTATGCCGGTTGGCCAGATCGGCGAGCGCAAGAATATCGGGATGGGTGAGCGCCAGACCGTCGCGGGTGAGGGCATCGAGGTGCCATGCCGCGCCTTCGCGCTGGATAGCGCTGACCAGCGCCGGGTCGCTCGAGAGCGCGTTGTAGCGCTCGAGCGGCGGAGCCTGATTTGTAACTTCGTGTGTTTGGCCGTAAGTGGATGAGCGCATCGTTTGTCTCCGTCATGCATTTATTCAGTTTGCCCGCTCATCTCAATTTTTGCAAAAACCTTGATCACCGTCATGTTCCTCGGCTTCGTTAAATGAAATGAATAGTGCGATTTAACGTTCATTCAAAATTTGCGCTTCGGTTACTGCATCGATGCAATCAAATTAATTAGTAATTCGAGATATTTCAAGAATCGTCTCAAATTTTCCGCTTTGAGGTATTTCCGATTTTTAATCCGCAGTCCTTGCTTCTCCAATGCCGAATCTATAATCTGCATCGCTCACTTTGGGCGATTAGCGCAATCACGCAAGTAAGGAAAAGGCAATTTAAATGAGCATCAATGTTATTCAGCTAGTACAGGGCGCTTTGACCGAAAGCGTGTTGCAACAACTCGCAACAAAATTGGGCGTCGCTCCCGAAGCGGCGAAGCGCGTGGTCGGCATGATCGCGCCCGCACTCGTCGGGTCGCTGATGAACAAAGCCGCATCGCCTGAAGGCGCGCGCAGCTTGTTCGCGTCGATCATGTCACCGGATGCGAACGCCAATATCGTCGATATGCTGCCGCAACTCGTCCACGGCGACGGCCTGCAATCGTTGCTCGCGTCGGGTACGCGACTCGCGAGCGGCGTGGCGTCAGAAGAACGCGTGAACGCGCTGAGCAACGCGGTGGCATCGAAGACCGGCGTATCGGTTGGCGCCACGCATGCATTGGGCGGCATCGTCACGACCACATTGTTCGGCGTGCTAAAGCATTACTTCACGAAGTCCGGCGGCAATGTCGGCCAGTTGCCCACGCTCCTCGGCCATCAGTTGCCGATGGTGAAGGCAAGCATGACCGAGGAAGTCGCCAGCGCGCTCGGTCTGGGCGGCGCCGCCAGTTTCCTGTCCGGCGTGGCAGCGCAGATGAAAGCGGTGTCGTCGCATCTTGAACACCCGTCAATGGTCGGCGGCGCATCGGCGGCCATCAACCCTTCGCTCGACCGGATCGTGGTGGAAGAGAAGGCTCGATCGAAGAAATGGTGGTGGCTTGCTGTCGCCGCTGCTCTCGCGCTGCTCGCATTGCTGTTCGGCCGTAGCTGCGTCAACCAGCAGGCGCAGGCACCGGCACCCGCTGCGGCTCCTGTTGCAGCGTCCGCCGCAGCGCCCGTGGTTACATCGACTCCGGTGGTTGCTGCTGAAGCGGCTTCGGCAGTGGCTTCGGAAGCCGCTCCGGCTTCGGCGCCTGCTGCTGCTCCGGCACCCACGAAGGACGCACTGCTGACGTTCACCGTCGACAAGCTGGGCGCACCGACCATTCACGCAACGGTCGGCAGCGAAGAAGAGAAGGCCAAGCTGCTCGCCGCCCTGACGGCGAAGTTCGGCGCGGACCATCTGAACGCGACCATTACCGTTGACCCGGACACCAAGCCGGCTAGCTGGCTCGACAAGCTCGACGGCCTGTTGCCGCTGATGCAATTGCCGGGCGCGGAAGCCAAGTTGTCGGGTGAGAAGATCGAGTTGAGCGGTACCGCTGCAGATGTGCGCAATGGCTGGATGGACAAGCTGAAGACGTTGTTCGGCGCGGGCTTTACCATCGGCACCTTCAATGTCACGCAAGCAGTCCAAAGCGCGAAAGACTCGTTCATGAGCGCGTTCTCGTCGTTGAGCGATGATTGCTCTGCCGCAGATGTCGCCAAAGTGCTGAACCTGCAAGTCATCAACTTCCGCACGGGCTCTGACGTGCCGCCGCAAGACGCGCAACTGGCGTTGGCAAAATCGGCACAAGTGCTGAAGACGTGCGAAGGAAAGGGCAAGGCCGTGAAGTTGACCGTGGGTGGTTACTCGGACAATGTCGGCCAGGCAAGCACGAATCTGGCGTTGTCGAAGAAGCGGGCGGAAGCAGTGCGCGCGTTCCTCGTGAAGCATGGCGTTTCTGCTGATTCGCTGACCGCGCAAGGTTTCGGCGATGCTAATCCGATCGCTGACAACGCAACGGCCAGCGGACGTTTCGCAAACCGCCGGATCGACTTCGCTGTGCAGCAGTAATCGATTGACCGGACGTCACGAAGGTCCGGTATCGACGTAGCAACGAAAACCCCCTGTCCCGCGCGAGCGGGACAGGGGGTTTTCTTTTGGCGCTGAGTGAGTCACGACCCTGAGTCGCGACCCGACGCGTTATCTCGATGCGGGGTTGCGCACGCGCGCAGGAAATCGTTCAGCCGGGCCTTGAAGGAAGTCATCGCCGAGATTGGCCGGCAGTGTTTCCCGCACGACCTCCAGCCACGCACGTGCCGCGTTCGACAAATAGCCGTTGCGCCGCCAGCCCACGGCCATGTCCCAATGAATTTCCGGCGCGATCACCGGCCGGCAGGTGAATGCGTTGACATCGAGCCGCCGGCAATACGGCGCGGGCAGCAACGCAATACCGACGCCCGCCTGCACCAGCGCCGCCATGAAATCCCAGTGGCCGCTGCGCCCCACGATAGCCGGCGCGAACCCTGCTTCGCGGCAGGCGTTGAGCACGAGATCTGACAACGCGAGGCTTTCGCCGTAGAACACGAACGGTTCCCGCGCGAGATCGGCGAGCGGCACGTCCACCAGCGCGTCCCAGCGCGAGCCTTTCTGCGCAACGAGCCAGAGTAATTGGCGGCTGATCGGCAGTACGTCGAACGTGGCGAGATCGACCGGTTGCAGCACGCCGCCAAGCTCCATTTCACCATCGATCAGCGCCGCCTCGATCGCCTTCGAGCCACGCTCGAACAGCTTCAATTCCACCTTCGGATAGCGCTTCTTGAATGTGGCGATGGCCGGGGTGAACAGCGTTCCGCCCATGGGCGGAATCCCGATAGTGAGGGTGCCGCGCCCGAGTTTGCCGAGATCGTTGAGTTCAGCTTCGAGTTGCGCGTGCGCCGCCAGTACGTCGAGTCCGCGCTGATAGACGATCTGGCCGGCGTCGGTGAGCACCATCTGGCGGCTCTCGCGCAGCAGCAGTGGCGAACCTATTTCGTCCTCGAGCGACTTCACCATCTTGCTGATGGTCGGCTGCGTGACGAACATTTTCTCCGCCGCAGCGGTGAAGCTTTTCTGCTTCACGACTTCGACGAAATACCGCAACGATCGCAATTCCATACAAACCCCTTGAATTCCAAATTGGAATGCATTTGATAAATTTAAGTCACTTTGATTATGGTGTGGCGCGCGCTATATTTGGCTAAAGGTTAACCCTATCAATGAGCTGAAAGATCTGTCATGCCCCTTCCTGCCGATGTTTTGCCTTCATCGAGACAATCCGCTAATGCTGGCGTTGCCGCCCAGTCGCGCGGCGCGTTCAGCCGCTTTGCGCGCATCGCGCTGCAGAGCGCCGGACTTGCGGCAATCTGGCTGGTCGCGGATTTCGTTGCGCGCACCTTCCACTTGCCGGTGCCGGGCGGTGTCGTCGGATTGCTGATCTTGCTCGCGCTGCTGTTCTGCGGCGGCGTTGCGCCGCGCTGGGTCAAGGCCGGCGCGGACTGGCTGCTCACCGACATGTTGCTGTTCTTCATTCCGGCCGCGGTTGCCGCCGTTCAATACGGTGGCTTGTTTCGTGAAAACGGCTGGCGCTTGGCGCTGGTCGTGGTGTTCGGCACGCTGATGGTGATGGTCGCCGTCGCGTTTGCCGTGGAACGGGCTTCCAGGCTTGAACGCTGGCTGGAATTGCGCCGCCTGATGGACGTGCGGGGTGCGCGGAGTGCGCGCCACGCCGCCCGCGCCTGACGTTTAATGTTTACTGCCATCGCGATGACCCCTCTCTACGACTTCCTGTTCGCCGATGCCGCCGCGCGCCCAATCGCGGCGGGATGTTTCGTGCTGACGGTGTTGCTGTATTTCGCGTCGAAGCGGCTTTACGCTCGTTTCCCGCGCCCGTGGCTTTCGCCCTTGCTGACAGTTCCGGCGGCGCTGGTCGCCGTGGTGTTGTGCGCACGCATTCCATACCCTGTTTATTTCGCCGATACCCGCTGGCTCATGTGGCTGCTCGGGCCCGCTACCGTTGCGTTCGCCGTGCCGATTTTTGAATACCGGCAATTGCTGAGGAAGCATTGGTTGTCGTTATCGGTGGGGGTGACGGTTGGGATTCTGGTGGCGGTCGGCGGCTCGTTGATGCTGGCGAAATTGCTGCATTTGTCGCCGGAATTGCAGCGCAGCCTCGCTACTCGATCGGTATCGACGCCCTTTGCGCTCGCTGTCTCCGACAAGCTTCATGCGCCGAAGGATCTCACCGCGTTGTTCGTGATCGCGACGGGCGTGGTTGGCATGCTGTTTGGGGAAATCGTGCTGGCGCTTGTACCTTTAAGATCACGCTTGGCGCGCGGTGCGCTTTTTGGCGCGGCCGCGCATGCCGTGGGCACGGCGAAAGCGCGCGAACTCGGCAGCGAAGAGGGCGTAGTCGCCAGCCTGACGATGATGATCGCCGGCGTCGTCATGGTGTTACTGGCGCCGGCATTGGCGTTTTTACCGTTCTAAGGCGCCCCGGGATTGTGGTCCGCGCGCGGCGAGCTGCTACGGACGCGGGCAAAACAAAGCCCGCGCTCAAACGCGCTTCCTCCATCCCAATTTGCTACAATCCCAACTCGCTTCGAGGAGCGTTGCGACGGCTTTCAACAACGAAGGCCGCCAGGCTCGAAGCATTCAATCGGACGGAGTGACCGGCGCTTTCAGAGAAGTAAGCGCTTGTTGAACCACCGCATCGAACGGCGCTCACGTCAAATTTCTATATTTCCATTTAGAAAGGAGGGCGTGATGAACGCCGCAGTTCTCGATTCAAACACCAACAAAGATTTCGTCGTCGCCGATATGTCGCTTGCTGCCTGGGGCCGCAAGGAACTGAACATCGCTGAAACGGAAATGCCCGGCCTCATGCAAACGCGTGAGGAATACAAGGTATCGCAGCCGCTGAAGGGCGCGCGTATTGCCGGTTCGCTGCACATGACCATTCAGACCGGCGTGCTGATCGAAACGCTGACCGCACTGGGCGCGGACGTCCGCTGGGCATCGTGCAACATTTTCTCGACGCAGGATCACGCAGCCTCGGCCATTGCCCAAGGTGGCGTACCGGTGTTCGCGTTCAAGGGCGAATCGCTCGACGAATACTGGGAATTCTCCCACCGCATTTTCGAATGGCCGAACGGCGAATTCGCCAACATGATCCTCGACGATGGCGGCGACGCCACGTTGCTGCTGATCCTCGGCTCGAAGGCAGAAAAGGACCGCTCGGTCATTGCCAAGCCGGAAAACGAAGAAGAAATCGCGCTGTACAAGTCGATCGCCGCTCACCTCGACATCGACCCGACGTGGTATTCCAAGCGCCTCGTGCACATTCAGGGCGTGACGGAAGAAACGACGACGGGCGTGCATCGTCTGTATCAGATGGAAAAGGAAGGACGCCTGCCGTTCCCGGCCATCAACGTGAATGACTCGGTCACGAAGTCGAAGTTCGACAACCTGTACGGCTGCCGTGAATCGCTGGTCGACGGTATCAAGCGCGCGACTGACGTGATGATCGCCGGCAAGATCGCGGTTGTTGCCGGTTACGGCGATGTGGGCAAGGGCTGCGCGCAATCGCTGCGCGGTCTGGGCGCGACGGTGTGGGTCACGGAAATCGATCCGATCTGCGCGCTGCAGGCAGCCATGGAAGGTTATCGCGTGGTCACCATGGAATATGCCGCCGACAAGGCCGACATTTTCGTGACGGCCACGGGCAATTTCCATGTGATCGGCCATGACCACATGAAGGCGATGCGCAACAACGCAATCGTCTGCAATATTGGTCACTTCGACTCGGAAATCGACGTTGCATCGACGCGCCAGTACACGTGGGACAACATCAAGCCGCAAGTCGATCACATCATTTTCCCTGACGGCAAGCGCATCATCCTGCTGGCTGAAGGCCGCCTGGTGAACCTGGGTTGCGCGACCGGCCACCCGTCGTTCGTGATGTCGGCATCGTTCACCAACCAGACGATTGCGCAGATCGAATTGTTCGTGCACGGCGACAAGTACGAAAACAAGGTCTACGTGTTGCCGAAGCATCTTGATGAAAAGGTTGCGCGTCTGCATCTGGGCCGTATCGGCGCTGAACTGACCGTGCTTTCCGACTATCAGGCCAGCTATATCAGCGTGGACAAGATGGGTCCGTTCAAGCCGAATCACTACCGTTATTGATCGCGGCGGTAGTGTCGTAGCACTCAGCGCGTGCGCATGGGTTCAATTAACAAGCCCATGCGCATGAAACTTCAAGTACCAGGAGACCATCGATGTCCGTGCTGCTGACCTGGCTGATCAACGCGCTCGCGCTGTTGATCATCACTTACCTCGTGCCATCGATTCACATCCGCAGTTTCGGCACCGCGCTGATCGTCGCGATCGTGCTCGGGCTGATCAATACGTTCCTGCGTCCGTTGCTGGTGCTGCTCACGCTGCCGGTGACCATTCTCACGCTCGGGTTGTTCATCCTCGTCGTGAATGCGCTGTGTTTCTGGTTGTGCGCTTCGTTGCTGAAGGGCTTCGAGGTGTCGGGTTTCTGGTCGGCTTTCTTCGGCTCGATTCTGTACAGCATCGTGTCCTGGCTGCTGTCGGCGTTGATCCTCGGTCAGCGCAACTTCTAAGAACGCGAGTGCCTTGCGCGCGCGTTCCACTCCTCCCATGAAACCGATCGAACTCTCATTCGAGTTTTTCCCGCCGAAAACGCAGGAAGGAATCGAGAAATTGCGCGCGACTGGCGCGCAGCTCAAGGCGCTCAACCCGAAGTTCGTCTCCGTGACGTTCGGCGCGGGCGGTTCCACGCAGCAAGGCACGCTCGATACGGTCGTCGAGATGATGAAGCAGGGACTCGAAGCGGCGCCGCATTTGTCGTGCATCGGGTCGTCGAAGGAGAGTCTGCGGGCCATTCTCGGCGCGTATCGCGAGCATGGCATTCGTCATATTGTCGCGTTGCGCGGCGACTTGCCTTCGGGCATGGGTGAAGTCGGCGAGTTGCGGTACGCGTCGGAACTGGTCGGCTTTATTCGCGCCGAGCATGGCGACTGGTTCAACATTGAAGTCGCGGCGTATCCGGAATACCACCCGCAGGCGCGCTCGCCCAAATCCGATATGGATAACTTCGTGCGCAAGGTGCAGGCCGGCGCGAACTCGGCGATCACGCAGTACTTCTTCAACGCGGACGCGTATTTCCGTTTCGTCGATGACGCCCGCAAGCTGGGTGTAGAGGTCCCTATCGTGCCGGGCATCATGCCGATCACGAATTTTTCGCAGCTGATGCGTTTCTCCGAGATGTGCGGCGCGGAAGTGCCGAAGTGGATTGCGCGCCGGCTGGAAAGCTATGGCGACGATAAAGAAGCGATCCGCGCGTTCGGACTGGATGTAGTGACCGGTTTGTGCGAGCGGCTGGTGAAGGAAGGCGCGCCGGGGCTGCATTTTTATACGCTGAACGGCGCGGCCGCGAGCAAGACGATTTGCGAGCGGTTGGCGTTGCAGGGGCAATAACGACGCCTGGGCTTCTCGGGTGCCGCTGCAGGTGGAGCGCAATTTGAAAGTGGGGCGATCGCGACTTGCAAATCGCGATCGCTTTTTTGTTGAAACGAAAGCCGTTGGCAACTAACGATCTTCACGTGCGGGTAGATGCGCTCGTGAGGCGCCAATTGACGAGCAATTGTCATTACGGGGTATCAGAAACTTTGACTACTCAAGGCGACGACCAGACCCATTTTTGTGTTGTAAAGTACCGGTCAAGTCAGGCCGTCCAGCCGATTTTTCGGCTGGACAAACGCTGAAGGGGCAATGCTTGCTGAACTAGCTTGCCGATTTATTAACCGAGGCGTATTGCACCTTGCAACTTACCGTTACCAACCAAAAATCAGCAGCAGGCGGGCGCAAGCGCGACGCTGCCCACTCAACCCGCGTCCCTCTCAATGACGTGGAAGAACAACCATCCGCAAAGCCCCTGTCCCAAAAGGATTCGGGTGCGTATTACACCCCCGACGGAGTCGCCGAGACTCTACTTCATTGGGCGATACGCAGCGAAAGTGATCGGTTGCTTGATCCATCCTGCGGCGACGGACAATTCATTGCCGGACATCGTAATAGTGTTGGCATTGAGCAGGACTCGGCTGCGGGAAAACTAGCCTCTCAGCGTGCTCCGTGGGCATCGATTCACGAGGGTGATTTTTTCGACTGGGCGTCGACCGCGAAAGAGCGCTTCGACTGCGCGGCGGGTAATCCGCCGTTCATTCGGTATCAAACTTTCAAAGGTGAAGTTCGAAACCGGGCGACAGCACTTTGTGCACGGGCCGGAGCCCGCTTTAGCGGCCTGAGCTCGTCGTGGGCGCCTTTTCTCGTCGCAACGGCAACCTTACTGAAACCCGGTGGCCGGATGGCGTTTGTCGTACCTGCGGAAATCGGGCACGCGCCATACTCGGCGCCATTGATCGAGTATTTTGCATCGCACTTTGCGGTGCTGCATATCGTCGCCGTAAGGGACAAGCTTTTCCCTGAGCTTTCGGAAGACTGCTGGCTGATTTTCGCCGAAGGCTTCGGTCAGAGCACGGCGGAAATTCGATTCTCATCCATGCCGCGTTTCAAGCGGATGGGAGTACCCCCAAAGACGTTTATTCGCGTGCCAATGATCGACTGGCGTGCCTGGGGCTGTCGGCTTCGTCCCTTCTTGATGCAGGCCAACGCTCGCAAGCTATACCGCGGTGTGGTGGAGGACGACCAAACGAAGCGCTTTGGTGAGTTGGCGAACATCGGAATCGGCTACGTAACAGGAGCCAACAGTTTTTTTCACCTACGTCCGTCGGAGGCAAGTCGTCTTCGCATTCCGAAGCAATTGTTGCATCCAACTGTTCGCAATGGTCGTGCACTTCCGAAGCAGCGGCTCACCGCCTCCACAGTGGGGATGTGGAAGGAAAACGACGAGCCAATTCTTCTGCTGCGTATGCCGAAGTCGGGACCGGTTCCGGCCTCGGTAGCGCGATACCTTGACTCCGATGCCGGCGTCGAAGCGCGCGAGGCCTACAAATGCAGAGTTCGTGATCCTTGGTATTCCGTGCCCGATGTGCAAGTTCCCGATTTCTTCCTTTCGTACATGTCCGGGCTGGAAGCCAATCTGGTCCGAAATGAAGCAGGGTGCACCTGCACGAACTCCGTTCATAGCGTTCGATTGCGGCAGGGGGTGGATTCGTCGCACCTTCTCGATATCTGGGAGTCGCCGTTTATCAAATTGAGTTCCGAGATCGAGGGGCATCCGCTCGGTGGCGGCATGCTGAAACTTGAACCGCGCGAAGCCAGCCAAATTGCTTTTCCAGAGAAAACGACCCTTGAGCATGTAGATGTTGCCATCGTGGAAGAGGCGCTGACGACGCTGCGCGAGTGGAGGCACTATGCCACTGCGTAGAGATGCGATCGATGGTGACTCACGCATTTGCCAATGGATAAACCAGCGGGAAGCGCTTCATCACTTTGCGACTTATGACGGCAAGACGCAAAGTCAGCAGCATATAAAACCTTTGCATTGGTATGTCGCATGTCGGTTGGTCCTTGAAGGGGGCTTCCATCCAGACGACATCACGCCTCGCCCGCCATTTTCCGTTGTCACGCGGAGCGGCAGGTCTTATTTGCATTTTGATCCGACCTTGGCGACGGGTTCTGAAAGAACGATTCTCGGGGGCTTGAAGACCAAAAATGTCGATGTGGTCGTGACTAAGGACGGGATTGGTCCGGTCCTGGCGATTTCTTGCAAAGGGATGATGGGTGCGTTTCGCAACCTGACCAATCGCATGGAAGAGACTATCGGGGAATGCACGAACCTTCACATCACGTATCCCGCCATGGTGTTCGGTTACATGTTCGTGATACGTGCAAATCGTACGATGGTTGCTTTAGCGGAAGGTCTCGAGTCGGAAGAGACCCCAGCGCGTCAACTTCTTGCCAATGACATCGCGGTTCGCGAGGGTGGCGAACCTGTGGAATCAATCTTCCGCTTTCATTCGGCACTGCGAGAACTAACGGGCCGTCGTGGCATTCGAGATGATGTGAGCGGTTATGAAGCAGTCACATTAGCAATGGTCGATATGGCGGAAGGCCGCGCCGGCTACATTCTGGGCGATTTCCCGCCTCAAGATAGTCCGCTTCGGATCGAGCAATTTTTTCAGGCGCTCTATTTACGGTATGAGGAGCGCTATGTGTTTGGCGCGCCCGATCTCAAGCCGGTGACTCGCCGATTGGAATGGGCGTCGCGCTCGCCCGCCTTGGAAATAGCGCTGATCGATGGAGCCCCATATCCAGTACTCGATTACGAAGTACGGGTCGACGTGGAGTCGTGAGCGTCTTAACTATCGCCATAGTGCAACTGCAAAACGCGCTAAAGATCGAATAACCCGCGCGGCATTCGCCGCGCGGTTCTTCTGTGCTTTTCGTATTTCCCCGTCCCTCGCTCAATCACCTTGAAACAAGGTGCATAACGAAACGTGATGGACTCATGTTTTCGGCGCGCAACAATCCTGATCTTTAGCTTAAATTTACATTTCTTTCGTGCTACGGTAGCGCCCGAATTTGCCGTCGCGCGTGAGTTTGCCGACAAAGCGTGAATCGATGAAAACCGCGCTGAATCGCCCCAAAATCTCCCGACTCGTAGAAGTTAAGCGAAAACACGGCCTTTTCAACCCTGTTGCCTGGCTTGCCGGACACGCGCGCGGAAGCTAATTCCCATAGGGAATTTCGTCGCCTTGTTCCCCCCGGCAAAGCTCAGTAATATCGCGCTACGCTGGTTTTAGCCGGCATCGATCCTGGAGGAAACATGAAGAAAATTGGCCTGTTACGAGGCGCTCGTCTGTCGATGGCTTTAAGCGCCGCCATCGCGGCGTCGCTCGTAACCGCGAGCGTCGCTCATGCAGCACCCATTCCCAACAAAACGCTCGTCTACTGCTCAGAAGGCAGTCCGGCCGGTTTCGATCCCGCGCAATACACCACGGGCACCGATTTCACCGCGAATACATTCACGGTCTATAACCGCCTCGTCGAATTCGAGCGCGGCGGCACGAAAGTAGAACCGGGCCTCGCGGAAAAGTGGGACGTGTCGGCCGATGGCCTCACTTACACGTTCCATCTCCGTCATGGCGTGAAGTTCCAGACCACGTCATTCTTCAAGCCCACACGCGAATTCAACGCGGACGACGTGCTCTTCACGTTCAACCGCATGCTCGATCCGAACCAGCCGTTCCGCAAGGCTTACCCGACGTCGTTCCCGTACTTCACGGACATGGGCCTGGACAAGCTGATCACGAAGATTGAAGCAGTCGATCCGTACACGGTCAAGTTCACGCTGAAAGAAGTCAACGCGCCGTTTATCCAGAACATGGCGATGGAATACGCGTCGATCCAGTCGGATGAATACGCTCAGCAACTGCTGAAAGCGGGCAAGGCTTCGGACATCAATCAGCAGCCAGTTGGCACGGGTCCGTTTATTTTCCGCAGCTACACGAAAGACGCGACCATCCGTTTCGACGGCAATCCTGATTACTGGAAGCCGGGCGTAGTTAAAATCTCGAAGCTGATTTTCTCGATCACGCCGGATGCCGCCGTGCGCGTGCAAAAGCTGAAGAACAACGAATGCCAGGTGATGGCCTATCCGCGTCCGGCTGATATTGCACCGCTGAAGGCCGACACGAACCTCGACACGCCGTCGCAACCGGGCTTCAACGAAGGCTACGTGGCGTACAACACGACGAAGAAGAACGTCGATAACGTCGATGTACGCCGCGCGCTGGACATGGCGATCAACAAGAAGGCGATTATTGAGTCGGTGTATCAAGGCGCAGGTCAGGCCGCGATTGCTCCAATTCCGCCGACCGAATGGTCCTACGACAAGAACCTGAAGGTTCAGGCGTACGACACCGCGAAGGCCAAGGCGCTGCTCGCGAAAGCCGGTTACCCGAACGGTTTCGAAATCAACCTGTGGGCCATGCCGGTCCAGCGCCCGTACAACCCGAACGCACGTCTGATGGCCGAAATGATCCAGGCCGACTGGGCGAAGATTGGCGTGAAGGCGAATATTGTGTCGTATGAATGGGGCGAGTACATCAAGCGCGGCCACGCAGGCGAACACGACGCCATGCTGATCGGCTGGACGGGCGACAATGGCGATCCGGATAACTGGCTCGGCACGCTGCTTGGTTGCGAAGCGGTGAACGGCAGCAACTTCTCGCACTGGTGCTATAAGCCGTTCAACGACCTGGTCATCAAGGGCCGCAATACGTCCGACCAGGCGCAGCGCACGGAGGCTTATATGCAGGCGCAGCAAATTTTCGCTGACCAACTGCCGTTTTCGCCGATCGCTCACTCCACGGTGTATCAGCCGACGAGCAAAAAGGTCATCGGCATGAAGATCGAGCCGCTGGGTTACCTGCGTTTCGACGGTGTCGGCGTGCAGTAAGCTGGTAGCAGTACGCTTCGCTTGATGCACCAAAACTAAAACTAGTCGAAAAGGTCCGGCGACAAGGGTCACAAGCCCGCGTCGCCGGTCGCGTTTTTCCTCCCCAAAGAGACGAACCATGTTCCGATTCGTTCTGCGGCGCATAGGCATGGTGATCCCGACGTTCATCGGCATCACGATCCTGGCGTTCGCGTTAATCCACCTGATCCCGGGCGATCCCATTGAAGTCATGATGGGCGAGCGCGGCGTGGACCCGGCCATGCACGCCGAAGCAATGAAGCGGCTCGGGCTTGACCTGCCGCTTCCTGTTCAATATTTCCACTATGTCGGACACGCGCTGAAAGGCGACCTCGGCATGTCGATCATCACGAATACGAGCGTGATGGGCGAATTCATGGCGCGCTTTCCGGCGACGCTCGAACTCGCGATCTGCGCGATGATTTTCGCTTTGGTGATCGGATTGCCGGCCGGCGTGGCCGCTGCGTTGAAGCGCGGCACGGTCGTCGATCATGGCGTGATGGGCACCGCGCTCACCGGTTATTCCATGCCGATCTTCTGGTGGGGCTTGATCCTCATCATGTTCTTCTCCGCGAAGCTGGGCTGGACGCCGGTTTCAGGGCGTATCGCGGTGGAATACGACATTCCGCATCGCACGGGCTTCATGCTGTGGGACGCACTCTTTTCCGACGATGAAGGCGCGTTCAAGTCCGCCGTCAGTCACCTGATCCTGCCGACCATTGTGCTGGGCACCATTCCGCTCGCCGTGATCGCGCGGATGACGCGTTCATCGATGCTCGAAGTGCTGCGCGAGGATTACATCCGCACCGCGCGCGCCAAAGGGCTCGCGCCGGGACGCGTGGTGATCGTGCATGCGCTGCGCAATGCGCTGATTCCCGTGGTGACCGTGATCGGCCTGCAGGTCGGTACGCTGCTCGCCGGCGCCGTGCTGACCGAGACGTTGTTCTCGTGGCCGGGCGTGGGCAAATGGCTCATCGACGCCATCAGCCGGCGCGATTATCCCGTCGTGCAGGGCGGTATCCTGATGATCGCGACGCTCGTCATTCTTGTGAATCTGGTCGTCGACTTGATGTACGGCGTGCTGAATCCGCGCATTCGCCACACGAGGTAAGCCAATGGCCGATATCCAAAATAATCCTGGGGCGTTGATCCCCGTCCCGAGCGGCCGATTCCTCGCCGGCCGGGAATTCTGGGCCAATTTCTCGCGCAATCGTGGCGCAGTGGTGGCCGGCGCGATCGTGCTGATCCTTGTGTTCATCGCTATTTTTGCGCCGTTGATCGCGCCGCATTCGCCTATTGAGCAGTATCGGGACAATGTGAAAATTCCTCCGGCCTGGCTCGATGGCGGTAACTGGCGCTTCGTTCTGGGTACCGATGAAGCCGGCCGTGACATCCTCTCCCGCCTGATGTACGGCGCGCGGCTGTCGTTCTGGATCGGCTTTGTGTCGGTGGTGCTGGCGTTGATTCCGGGCATTGTGCTTGGGTTGATCGCGGCGTTTTTCCAGAAATGGGCCGATACCCCGATCATGCGCATCATGGACGTGCTGCTCGCGCTGCCTTCGCTGCTGCTGGCGGTCGCGGTGGTTGCGATTATCGGGCCGGGGCTGATGAACACCATGCTCGCCATCGCGATTGTCGCGTTGCCGGGTTATGTGCGTTTGACGCGTGCCGCCGCGCTGGGTGAACTGCAGCGTGAATACGTGACGGCATCGCGCGTGGCCGGGGCCGGCACCGTGCGGCTGATGTTCTCGCAAGTGTTGCCGAACTGCGCCGCGCCGCTGATCGTGCAGGCGACGTTAGGGTTTTCGTCCGCCATTCTCGATGCCGCCGCGCTCGGCTTTCTCGGCCTCGGCGTGCAACCGCCGGCGGCGGAGTGGGGCGCTATGCTGGCCTCGGCGCGTGATTACATCGAAAGTGCGTGGTGGATCGTGACCATGCCCGGGCTTTCCATCCTCATTTCGGTTCTGGTGATCAACCTGCTCGGCGACGGGCTGCGCGATGCACTCGATCCCAAACTCAAACGGATGGCCTGAACATGAGCGATCTACTCACCATCCGCAATCTCGCTGTGAGCTTCAATGGACTGCCGGCGGTTGATCGAATCGATATATCCGTCAAACCCGGCGAAGTCGTCGGCGTTGTCGGCGAATCGGGTTCCGGCAAAAGCGTCACGATGATGGCGCTCATGGGCCTGATCGATGCACCCGGTATTGTCACCGCCGATCAGGTCACGTTCAACGGCGTCGACTTGCTGAAGGCGTCGGCGCGGCAACGCAGGAAGATTATCGGCAAGGACATCGCCATGGTCTTCCAGGACGCGCTGTCGAGCCTGAATCCGAGCTACACCGTCGGGTATCAGATCAAGGAAGTCCTCAAGCTTCACGAAGGCCTGAGAGGCGCGAAGCTGCAGCAACGCGCGCTGGAATTGCTCGATCAAGTGGGGATTCCCGACGCGAAGAGCCGTATCGATGCCTTCCCGCACCAGATGTCCGGCGGCATGAACCAGCGCGTGATGATCGCGATGGCGGTCGCCTGCAATCCGAAGCTGCTGATTGCCGATGAACCCACCACCGCGCTCGACGTCACCATCCAGGCGCAGATCATGGAGTTGCTGGTCAAGCTGCAGAAGGAGCGCGGCATGGCGCTCGTGCTGATTTCGCACGATCTCGCGGTTGTGTCCGAGGTCGCGCAGCGCGTGGCTGTGATGTACGCGGGCGAGATTATTGAAACGAATCACGTGCCGACTATTTTCAGCGAACCGCATCATCCGTACACGGAAGCGTTGCTGGCGGCTATTCCCGAACATAGCCGCGGCGCCGCGCGTCTCGCGGCCTTGCCGGGCATGGTGCCGGGCCGCGATGATCGTCCGACCGGCTGTTTATTCGCCCCCCGCTGCAAGTACGCTGTCGACGATTGCCGCAAGGCGCGGCCGGCGCTCTTTCAACTCGCCCCGAACGATCCGGCAGTGCGCGCACGCTGTATCAAGCCGCTGAACATGGAACTCGTGGCAGAACACGGAGGCGCGCGATGAATGCCGTTCCTGAGACTTTCGCTAAAGACGCTAAAGACATCGTCCTCGTCGCCGATAAACTCGCCAGGCACTACAGCGTCAAGCGCAGCATGTTCCAGCAGGGCACCGTGAAAGCGTTGAACGGCGTGTCGTTCTCGCTTGAACGTGGCAAGACGCTTGCCGTGGTGGGTGAATCGGGCTGCGGCAAATCGACGCTCGCGCGTCAGTTGACGATGATCGAAGCGCCCACGTCCGGGCGTTTGCTGATCGACGGCGAAGACGTGGCGAACGCGAACCGCGCGAAAATTGCCGACTTGCGGCAGCGCGTGCAGATGGTGTTCCAGAATCCGTTTGCTTCGCTGAATCCGCGCAAAACCGTCGAGCAGACGCTGGGCGAACCGCTCGCGATCAACACGAAACTGTCGTCCTCGGAGCGCGCCGAACGTATCGCGCACATGATGCGGACCGTTGGCCTCAGGCCCGAACACGCGACGCGGTACCCGCACATGTTCTCGGGCGGCCAGCGCCAGCGGGTGGCTATCGCGCGTGCGATGATTCTCGATCCGCAGATCCTGGTAGCCGATGAACCCGTGTCCGCGCTCGATGTTTCCATTCAGGCGCAGATTCTGAATCTGTTCATGGATCTGCAGCAGCAGTTCGGTACAAGCTATGTGTTCATCTCGCACAACTTGTCGGTGGTGGAACATATCGCCGACGACGTCATGGTGATGTATTTTGGCGGTGTGGCCGAACTTGGCGACAAGGCAACCATCTACGCACGGCCGCGTCATCCGTACACGCGCGCGCTGATGTCGGCAACACCTGCCTTGTTCGAAGAAGACCGGCGCATCAAGATCCGGCTGCAAGGCGAAATGCCTTCGCCGCTTAACCCTCCATCAGGTTGCACATTTCATCAGCGCTGCCCGTATGCAATCGATAAATGCCGCGTGGAAGAACCGGCGCTGCGTTTCGTCGATGGACGGCACGTCTCGTGTCACCGCGCCGAGGAAGTCGGGGAGATCGAGGCCTGAACCGCAAACGGCGCGGCAGGTTGCGCGCCGTTTTGCTGCGGGTTTTGCTGCGAGTTTTGCTGTTTCGATGGCAGCGATCCTGGCCGTTGTTTGCGTTGCGCCGCGTTCAGCTTTCGCTGTGACCGGCGCGCGTTCGCCGCCGGGCGCGGCGGTCCCACCCACGTCTGCTACTTCGTTGCCGGGCTCATTGCCCGGATTAAGTCTCCCGCCTGTGCGTCCGGCTCCCCCTGACGTAGACCGTTCCGACGGGACCACCGCCAGTGGTCCGGTGCAAGCGCAACCGGCGCATATGCCGTTCTACGTCGCGACCAAAGGCCAGGTCACTATCTACGTGCTTGGCACGCTGCACGTGGGTTATGCCGACGACTATCCCGCCAGCCAGCCGTTTCGCAAGCTGATTCTCGGCGCGCTCGATGCATCGCCCACTCTCGCGCTGGAAATCTCCCCTGACGACCTGCTCGTATCGGCGGATGAAGTCAGCAAATACGGCGCGTGCCGGGGGCCGTGCCTGTCGCGGTATCTGCCCGATGCGCTGTGGAAAAAGCTGGAAACACGCATGCACGGCAACCCCGCCATGCTCGACGATATCAGCCGGTCGAGGCCATGGCTCGCGTCGATGCTGGTTGAAACCGTCGATACCTTGAAGGCCGGATTCCAGACCGAGTTCGGTACGGAAACGCAATTGCAGAACGTGTATTTGCGGCCGCGCGGGCGGGTGATCGGGCTGGAGACGCTTAACGAGCAGATCTCCGCGTTCACGCGGCTCACGCAGGCGCAGCAGCGGGAAATGCTCGCGCAGGATCTGGTGCAGACGCCGGCCGAGAATGTTGCCGATGTGAAGGAGCTGCATCGGTTATGGCGGATTGGCGACGCCGATGCGCTCAAGGCATGGGACGACGCCAAGACGGAGAAACTGGCGAGATCGAGACGGCTGGCCACGCAGATCGATAATCGCGTGGTGGTCGACCGGAACTATCGGTTCGCGGCGCGAATGGTGGCGATGGCGGCGCCGAACAAGCCGGTGTTCGTGGCTATCGGCGCGTTGCATCTTGGGGGTAATCGGGGCGTGCTGGCGTTGCTTAGAAAGCGTGGGTTCATGGTGGACCCGGCTTGAAGTTCCCGGCGTTTGCCAGACAAATTGTTCACGCGCGCATGAGAAATATCGAAATAGTAAACAATGCCGAGTTTCAAATCGATTATTTATATAATTCTGATTATTTAAATTTAGATTAAATGAATTTTAGGAATTGACCTATTTTCCATTATCGAGTTGCGTTTGTATGCTTCGCGGCCTGCATGGGTTGGTGACATGACTTGAAATGTTAGAAAATTCGGCTCATTTCCATTGATTAATACACCGATATCCCGCTTCTTGCCTCGGAATTGTTTTCAAGATATTGCGGCTTGAAGAACTCCAATTACCCGGCCAGAAAGCGTATCTCCGCCCACAAAGCAAAAAACCTGTAGAACCCTCTCGCGCCGCCCCCGTAGGCGCAAGGCAAGCGCATCCCTATCTGTTCGAAAAATAAAAAATCCCTCACGTACGGACAAGGATGACTGCAATTCAAATTGCGCCGAATCGTAATTGTTAATTAATAGTATTAAGAATTATCCGGAATTGTTTAAAAATCTTTTTAAGAGTTTCCCTATCTCCGTTCCCGGATTGAATTTGTATGCTTCGCCGAACGTGTGATTTATTGAAAAGACGCATTTTCGTTAGAAACCCGACTCGTATCCAGTAGTAAGTACATTCAGCCCTTTTGAACCATATAAGTTATCTGTCATGAATCGCGACAAGACCAATTCCGCAGCCACGGACCGCACCGGGTTTTATCTGGCCCACGTGCACGCAGTAATTTGCGGGGTGGCGCTGGCTGCATCGGATGTACTGGCCATTGCCGTCGCCGGACATGTATTCAACGGCCCGGGTGCGTGGCCCGGATCTCACTTTTTCGAGCGCTTCGATCACGCGCCAGTTGCGGCATTTATCGCCGGCGCTCTTGCCATTCTGCGATTCGCGGCGCTGCGCCATTACGCGAACCGTCTGCCCATGCTGCGCGAGTTGCGCGAACTCTTTGGCACGCTCATCTTCGGCTGCGCCTGTCACGTTGGTTTGCTGCTTCTTCGCGGCTATCCGACGGAGATAGTACCCGCAGTGCTGATGTGGCTCTACGCCGCCGCCCTCGTGCCGCCCGGGCGGCTCGCGGTCAAACTCGCGTTAATGAAGATGCGTCTCTGGCAACGCGATCTGTATGTGATCGGAAGTGGTCAGCTGGCGCTTGATGCCGCGACCGCAGTGGAGACCGAGCTGCTCATGGGGCTGGCACTGAAGGCGTTCGTGCCCGCAGGAAAGAGCCTTCTGCCCAGCGACGCGCGGGTTGCCTCGCTGAGTCCGCTCGATGCGCCGTCGCTTGCCGGGTCCGTCGTCATGGTCGCCCTCGATCGAGAGGACGCTGTTTTGCAACAGGCCTGGCTGCGCGCACTCGGTTCGGTGCCGGCGAGCGTAGTCATCGTGGCTGATGTCCCCGGCGTGCCGCTTCATGGCATGAGAACGACTTATGTGAAGTCGCACGAACTCCTGTTGATGCAAGTTCGCGACAATCTGAGCCGCTGGCATGTGCGCTTCTTCAAACGCTGCCTGGATCTGGCCGGAGCGATTTCGATTTCGATGATGCTCGCGCCGTTCCTTCTTTATATCGCGTGGCAGGTGCGCAAGGACGGCGGGCGGGCGATCTACGGTCACCCGCGTATCGGACGCAATGCTCGCGCTTTCAACTGCTACAAGTTTCGCTCGATGGTGGTCGACGCGAATGCGAAACTGGCCGAGTTGCTTGAGCGCGACCCTGAGGCGAAACGCGACTGGGAGCGCGACTTCAAGCTGAAGAACGACCCGCGCGTGACACGCGTCGGCAACTTTCTGAGGCGCACGAGTCTCGACGAACTGCCGCAGCTCTGGAACGTTATCCGTGGCGACATGAGCCTGGTCGGTCCACGACCCATCGTGCAAGCAGAACTCGAACGTTACGCCGCTGATGTTCCCTATTACCTGATGGCCCGTCCCGGTATGACAGGGCTGTGGCAGGTGAGCGGCCGCAACGACGCCGACTACACCACCCGCGTGTATCTCGATGCGTGGTACGTGCGCAACTGGTCACTCTGGTACGACATAGCCATTCTCTTCATGACGGTGCGCACGGTGTTCAAGCGCGACGGCGCTTACTAAGTCCTGCTAAATGCTGGCCCTCATTTGACGCACTGAACCCCTATTGCCGCGCTGCCAACAGCTCGCGTTCTGGTTTGTTGCGTCAGCTCCACCCCTACTTTTTCCATTGAGTTATCCACTGTGTCTACCCGTAAAACTCTTGTTCCTTTCGCGCCCGTGACGGCGTGCAAGCGCCCAACGCGGTTCATTGTCTCGCGCTTGGCCGTTGCGGTCGGGCTTGTCCTGGCCCAGTCGCATGGCGCTTACGCGGCGCCCCAGACAGTGGATTCACTCTTGGGCGGCTCCGCCGTCGTGCCGCCGATTCCGAGCGTGCCCGGCCTTCAGTCCGAAAGCTGGAGTTCGAGCCTGACGCCGCGCGTCAATGCTCCCGCGGCCGTCACGCCACCTGCCGCGCAGCAGGCCATCTTTCCGGATAAGGTCGATCGCGAGGCGCTCGATGCAAAGATCGTGGTGCCGGAGCGCAACGAGTACGAGAAGTTCGTTGAGGAAGCAACGGGCAAGAAGCTGCCTCGCTTCGGTGCGACTTTTTTCGCGGGAAGCTCCAGGCTGTCCGGAGCCTCCGTGAATTCAGTGCCGCCCGACTACGCAATCAATGTCGGCGATGAAATCCTGCTGCGAACCTGGGGCAGTGTCGATTCAGATTTGCGCCTCGTGGTCGATCGCGAAGGGTATGTGAACGTGCCGCGGGTCGGCCGTATCGCTGTGTCGGGTGCGCACTACGCTGACCTGCCGAGCCGCTTTCGGTCGGAAATCGGCCGCTATTACGCAAATTTCGACCTATCGATCTCGCTGGGTAATCTGCGTGGCGTGACGGTCTACGTCACGGGGTTCGCCGTGCGTCCCGGCGCCTACGTGGTCAACAGTCTTGCGACGTTGTTGAATCTGCTCGTCGAAGCAGGGGGACCCGACTCGGGCGGCAGCATGCGCGATATCGAACTGCGTCGCGGCGGCGCGCTCGTCGCGACTTTCGACGGCTATCAGTTGCTCCTGGGCGGTGACCGTTCGAATGACGTCTCGTTGCGTCCGGGCGACATCGTCAACATTGGACCGCTCGGCCCCCAGGCGGCTATCTATGGAAGCGTGAACGCCCCAGGCATCTTTGAACTGAAGCCCGGCGAGCACGTGCGCGACGTGATCCGTTTTGCCGGCGGTCTCAATACCGTGGCAGATAGTGAGCGCATCACGGTCGCAACGCTGCGTCAGCGAGCGACGACCGGTGTTGAAGAAGCCCCGCTCAGCAGCCGGAGCGACGCATTGCTGGACGGAGGCGATATCTATCGCATCTACTCCACGGCGGACTACATGGTTCCGATCGCCCGGCAGATGCGGCGGGTACGGATCGAGGGTGAAGTGGCGCGTCCGGGCGACTATCTCGTTGCGGGTACCGAGACCTTGCCCGAACTGATCGAGAGGGCGGGCGGAATGACCGCCGAGGCTTTCCTGTATGGCAGCGAGCTTGTACGCGAATCGGTACGCCGCACGCAGCAGGCGAACTATGAACGCGCGCTGCAGGACATGGATCGGGACATCACGGCGCGGGCGTCGCAACAAGCGAACGCGAAAGAAGAGACCGCCGACCAACGGCAGCAACTCGAAGCGGGCCAGCGCCTTATCGCGAAGATGCGCGAGCTTCATCCGAGCGGGCGCATCGTTCTCGAAACCAAACCCGACGACCTGAGCTTGCCGCCGCTGACCCTGGAAGATGGCGATCGTCTGGTGATCCCGCCGCGTCCCACCACAGTGGGCGTATACGGCAGTGTGTTCAATCAGGGTTCCTATCTTTTCAAGCCGACAGCACAGCTCGGCGATTATGTGAGTCTCGCTGGCGGCGAGCAGCGTACGGCCTATACCGGCGGCGAGTTCGTGTTGCGTGCGAATGGCACAACGCGCTCGAACCAGCAAGGATGGTTCAACTCAATCTCGTCGCTGGACGCTATGCCCGGCGACACCGTTTTCGTCCCTGAAGATCTCGAGCGCGTCACCTGGTGGCAAGGCACGAAGGAACTGACGACGATCCTTTACCAGTTCGGTCTGGGCGCTGCCGCACTCAAATTCCTGATCAACTGAAGTCGATACCGTGAACTCAACTTTCCTTCCATCATCCGTCGTGTCGGCTTGCGCGTGGTTCGCGCGCGGCTGGCGTATCCTCGTGCTGCCATGCGTGGCGTTCATCGCCGCCGTGGCCGTGTTTTTTGCTATCCCGCCTACGTTTACTGCCAAAACCTCTTTTTTCCCGCCCGCTCAATCGCCCAGTGCGGCGTCCGGTCTCTTCAATCAGTTGAATGCTCTCGGCGTCAGCGGTGCGGGTGCCGCCAAGACGCAGGCAGAGCAGTACGTCGCCATGCTGAAGAGCCGCTCGGTCGCCGACGCCCAGATAACACGATTCAATCTCACGCACGTCTACGGGTTGAAGCTGCCCGAAGACGTGCGGCGCAAGCTCGCGCAGCAGACAAACGTGTACCTGTCGTCGCGAAGCGATTTGATCGAAGTCAGCGTCGATGACCTCGATCCGCAGCGTGCGGCGCAAATGGCGAGCTATTACGTCGAGTCGCTGACTGATCTGCTCGGGCGCGTTGCCGTGACCGATGCAAGGCAGCGCCGCATGTTCCTCGAAAAGCAGGTCGACGAAACGCGAGCCGCACTCGATAAAGCCGAGAAGTCGTTGCGCAGCGCTGGCGTGTCGCCATCGGCTGCGCAGCTCGAACCGGGCGCTGCCGTCGGCATGGTCGCGCAGATGAACGCGAACATCGTCGCGCAGGATATCAAGCTGACGACGCTGCGCTCCGTGGCAGGCGAGGCGAATCCGGCGACGCTTGCCGCGAAGAGTGAGCTTGCCGCGCTCAGGCGTCGTCTGGACGAAATGCAGGCCGGTGCGAAGAACACGGTCGACGACCAATACACCGGGCTTTATCGCGACTACAAGTACAACAGTGCATTGCTCGAACTGCTCGCCACGCAACTGGCGTCGGCGCGTATTGATGAAGCGCGCGATGGTAGCTCGCTGCAAATCGTCGATTTCCCGGTCGTACCGCAAAAGAGGAGCAAGCCTAGCGCTGTGTTCGTTCTTGGTACGGGTCTCGCCTTTGGTGTCGGATTGACGCTGCTCGCATGGTTCGTCACACGTCAAGCACGCGCTCAAGCGACTTCGGGAGAGAGCAGATGACTTATGCTCAGCAAGTAACTGCTCGTTCCGCGCAAAGCATACGGCGAGTGTGCTTGAGCGGCGGCCGCGAGGTCGGCGGGCTACAGTCGTTCGCGACCAATGTGGCAGCCGGATTCGACGCGCTGGGCATTCCCGGCGAAGTCGTCGGCCGGCCGCTCGACATGCTGCGCCGCTGGAAAGACCTGCGCGATCCGACGGTGCTGAAGATTTTCAGCACCTGGGCCATATTCCTCTGTCCGTTCGCACGTAACGCGATCGGCGTCGCGCATGGCTTCCCTCGCATCGATGCACAAGGTACGTTCAAGTTTCTCGCCATCCTTGCGAGCTTCCGGATGGCGCAGCGGTATGCACGACTGGTCGCTGTGTCGGCGTATGTGCAGCGGCATCTCGCCGGCCTATTCGATATCCAGTGCGCCGCCGCCGTGCACAATCCGTTGCCGCCATGCTGGGCGTCTCATCAGAGCGACGACCTCGCGACGCGAAACTTGATCACGTACGTTGGCCGCCTTCATCCGGTAAAACGTGTCAGCGAGTTCTTGCCCGCGGTGATCGACGTGCTTGATGCCGACACCACGCTAGAAGCGATGATCGTTGGATCGGGCGAATGCGAAACCGAACTGAAGCAAATAGCGAATGGGCATCCGCGCGTGCACTTCGTCGCGTCGATGTCGTCCGATGAAGTCATGGAAATCCTGGGGAAGACAAAGGTGTTCTTCTCCGGATGCGACACCGAAGCGTTCGGCATTTCGCTGCTTGAAGCGGCGGTCTCGGGTTGCAATCTGGTGACGACCGGTTCCGGCGGCTTCGTGGAAGTTGTCCTCGATGCAATCAACAAGACAACCTTTCTGCTGTCTCCCAATTTCACGCGCGAGTCCTGTCGCGTAGCGCTTACGTCTGCGCTCGCTGCACAGGGCGTGCGTCTATCCGACACGGCGTTCATGCCGGAGTCCATCGCGCGCCAGTATCTTGCTGTTGCGCAGCAGGCAAACGGCGGCCGATCATGAGCACGGTATCTGTACTGATCGCCGTCTATGCCAAAGACGATCCCGAGCTGTTTCGCGAGTCGCTGCGTTCCAACGTGCTTGGTCAAACCGATATGCCGGACCAGCTCGTGGTCGTGGTTGACGGGCCAGTCGGTGACGCAATAAACAACGTGCTCGAAGACGCGCGCATTGCGTTCGATGCATGCCGCGGACCTGATTTCATGACGGTCCTCCGGTTGCCGAAAAACCGTGGTGTGGCGGCCGCGATGAACCGGGGCATTCCGTCCTGCCGATGCGAGCTGATCGCACGCGCCGACGCGGACGACATTTCCTATCCCGACCGTTTTCGCCTGCAAAAGGCGGTGTTGGCCGAGCATCCGGATGTGGACGTCGTCACTGCGTGGCAGCACGACTTCAGCCTCGATGAGAAAAAAATCGTGGCGGTCAATCAATGCCCCGAATTTTCCGAACAAATCAATGCACTGCTGCAATTGCGCAACCCTGTCTGCCAGCCAAGCATGATGATTCGCGCCAAGGTCTTTCGCCTGCACGGCACTTACGATGAAACGGTGCCGTTGCTCGAAGACTACGAGCTGCACCTTCGATGGACATCTCAAGGCGTCCGTTATCGCTGTATTCAGCAGCCGCTCGTGCGAGTCAGCGTTTCTTCCGCGCTTTATCAAAGGCGCGGCGGGCTGGCTTATGCACGGCGTGAATTTGCCTTTCGCATGAATGCCGTGAAGCGCGGGCTTTTGTCCGGTGGACCGCGTTTCTATCTTGTCGCGACGCTCTATCTGCTGTTCCGATCCGTGCCCGCAGGCGTGCGCCGCCGTCTCTACGTCCTGGTGCGTGCCCGCGCAAATGAAGAGGTGGTGCTGTGATCAAGGGTTCGCGGATCGTTGATCCTCTTTTCATCTTCCTGGTTGGCGTCGCAGCCTTCTGGGTCGTTCCGGAAGGTATCCGGATCGTGTACTTCAACACGTACCAGGATGACTCCGTATACGGCTACCTGGCGCTGTCGGCTTGCGTGGTTGCCGTGAGCTATGTGCTCGCTGCTGCCTGGTTGGGCAGGAAGGCCGCCGACACGCGGCCACCCGCTGATCGCGATGCGGCACTGCGCTTGTCAGCGCGAGTGATCACCTATCTCGCGCCTGTTTGCATGTTGCTGGCCGCGGCTTTCGTCGGCATGCGCTGGGGCACGGAATATGGCGAAGGCGACAGCATGCCGTACGTCTTCCAGATCTTCTTGTACGCGCATCTCTATACGTTCTTCTTTTATCTTCGATTCGTCGACGAAAACGAGGTGAAGTCCCGGCGTTTCATACTGTTGTCGCTGGCAGTATTGCTGCCGCGTCTGTTGATCTCGACGCACTGGGGTCGTTTTTTCGTCGGCCAGGCGATGTTGCCGTTCGTCTTCGCGCTTCTCGTAGGCGGCCATGTCATGGTGCGGCTGCGGCATGTGCTGATCATCGTCCTCGGCGCAGGTTGCATCTATTTCGTTCTACCCATGCTTCGTGGCGACGACGTCGGAGGTCAGGGCACGGAGAGCGTCTTGCTCTTTATCGCGGGAGGCGGTCCGGTGCACCTTGTGGGGCAGGTCGAAGACGTGGAGCAAGCCTATCCCAACGTCAATTTTCTGATGACCGGTCTGGTTGGACCGTTTGCGCCGAACCTGCTGTCCGCGGAAGAGCGCATCGATATCTGGGGGCAGGAAGGCGCTCCCCTCACGCTCGACCGGGCCTTCGCAGAGATGGAGGGCATCGGCTTCTATTCGCTTACGGGCCCAGGGTCAGTCTATGTTGCGGACTTGCTGGTGCTCGGTGGCATGGCGGCACTGATCGCCGGCTCGATCGTGATTGGCGGGTTGCTGGCGTGCGCACGCAGCTTATATAAATTACCGGTGCTGGTCTCGCTGGCGCTATTCGATATTGTCAGCAAGATTGTGTTTTTGCCGCGAACCAGCTTTACCTATCTCATCGACCGGATTGCCGTTCTTACGATCATCTGCGGCTTCATGCTGTACTGCGTGCGTCGCATCGGCTCGGCAAAGTGAGCGGGCTGTTGCGCGTGGCATCGCTGAAAGCGCTGCGGTCTCATAGCGACCTATTGCTGTTCCAGGCCGGAAACTGGCTGTCGGGTCAGATACTCTTCGCCGTGTTCAGCGCTTTCGCGGTGCACGGAGCGCTGGCCCATATCGCGTTCGTCGAAACGGCATCGGCGTTCTTCGGCACGACGTTCGCGACCATCGCGTTCAGGATCGGCTTCGAGTCGGCGATGAAAACGCGCGTGCTGGTGGCTGCACGCTTCGCCGTGCTTTTCGCAATGGCGCTGGCCGCGTTCTTTGACGGGATCGAGTGGAAATGGGTGATCGGCGTCGCGCCGTCGTTGTTGACGCCGGCCCATTTCCCGGTCGTTTTCGGCGCAAAGAAGAGGGCGGTCGTGCTGCTCGTTGGCGCTCGGCTGCTTGCTTGCGCGGCGTGTGTCGGCTTCGCGCTGTCGTCGTCAATGGCGTTCGCGGTGTACTTCGCCCCGGGAATCGCCTACGCGCTTTCGCTCTATCTGTTTCACTTCGGCGACTGGGCGAGGCAACCATCCGATGGCCGTCAAACGCGTGGCGTCAGTACGGGCGGTTCAGCGCTCGATGTTTTTCTGTTCTTGCCCGTGGCTAGTGCGGGACTCTTTTTCATGCAGGCATCGATCGTCGCGAACATTGCGGCCGCGTCGCCGGCGCTTGCCGTAGTCGAGCGACTGGTGCGCTCCGGATATTCGCTTGCGTACCCTTATCTGATGCGCGTTACGCGCTTTGATTATCTGTTGCGAAAAACGGTAGGAATGCTGGCGTTCGCGCTTCCGGCGGCGGCAATCGCAATCAGAATCGCGCCCTGGGTGGTAGTGGGTATTTGGGTTCCTGTTTCGATCGATCTGGTGACGACCAACCTGTTCAGGCTCAGTCAACGGCGTCTGCGCTTGCTCGCCGTCTGGGTGATTTTATGTGCGGCGCTGTGGGAGGTCGCCGCTCGATTCCACTGAGCGCAGCCGGCTTGAGTTTCGTACTCCCCAAGCCGGCCGCGTCGCAATCAGATCACAGGAACATCAGCCAGTTCAGCAAGAAGATATTCACTACCAGCATGGACAGCGCGGTTGGAATCTGCACTTTGATCACCGCGTTTTTATCGGGTAATTCCAGCAGCGCCGCCGGCACGATATTGAAGTTCGCGGCCATCGGCGTCATCAGCGTGCCGCAGTAGCCGGAGAACATGCCGATCGCGACCATCGTGGCCGGATTGCCGTGGAATACGCCGACCAGGATCGGCACGCCTACACCACCCGTCATCACCGGGAACGCGGCGAAGCCGTTGCCCATGACCATCGTGAAAAGCGCCATGCCGATGCAATACACGGCGACCGCGACCAGACGGTAATCGAGGTTCACATACGCCGTGGTCACGTGCGCGACCGCCTTGCCCACGCCTGCATCCGAGAACACCAGACCGAGCATGCCCAGCATTTGCGGAAGGACCGCGGCCCATGAAAGCGCGTCGACCAGCCGGCGCGTTTCTTTCATCGATTGGCCGACGGTATCGCGCGTCATCACGCAGGCCACACCCAGCGCGACGATACAGCCAATGCCAAAACCCATCAGCGTGACGTTCTTCGGATCGAGCAGCGGCTTGCCGCCGAACACGAGGTAACTCGCTGCCAGCGTGAGAACCACCGTCACCACGGGAATGGTCAACGCCGGCACGAACAGCTTGTTGCCAAGACGCATGGCGCTTTGGCGGCGCGCTTCGTCGGAGAGCATTTTGGGCTTGCCGGCCGTGACGCCGCCAAAGCCTGCTATCAAGGCCATGGCAACAACCAGCACGCCGACCACATTGGCCGGCAGCCAGTCGCCGATCAAAAATATCAGCGCGTACACGAGCCAGAACGTGCCGGTGGTGAGGCGGCGCGGGTGCGACTTGTCGACGTAGATCATGCCGGCAACAACGACCAGCACGATGCCCAGCAGATAGAACAGATAGTTGAGCGTGAGTGTCATGCGGTTTCTCCGCGAACGTTTTTGGTCAACGCGCCGAGTTCGCGATTCAGCCGTCGATCGAGCAGCCACAGCCGGAAGCCGTGAATCAGGAATGCGCAGATCGCAGTGGGGATGCCCCATACGGCGACGTGCAGCGGTTCGACCACGATCCCCGCTTCCTTCAGGAAGGTTGTCATCAAGACGATTGCGCCGAACGCGACGAAGATGTCCTCGCCGAAGAACAGGCCGACGTTATCGGTCGCGGCGGAGTACGCGCGCAGCTTGAAGCGGGTTTCATCGGAGAGCTTGCCGAAGCGTGCTTCCGCTGCGCCTTCGGCCATGGGCGCGAGCAGCGGCCGGACCATTTGCGGATGTCCGCCGAGACCGGTCAACCCGACTGCCGCCGTCAATTCGCGAATCAGCAAATAGACGATCAGCAGACGTCCAACGGTTGCCGCCTTGATGCCGGCAATCCAGATTTGCGCACGTTCACGCAGACCGTGCCGCTCCAGCAAACCGATCACGGCCAGCGGCAGCAAAATGATGAGCGGGATGTTGCGCGTCTTGAGAAAACCCGTACCGATCGCGGTGAGGATGCGATCGATGGGGAAGTGCGCCGCAAGGCCGGTGATGATGGCGGCGGCGGCCACGATCAGCATCGGATTGAAGCGCAGGATAAACCCCACGATGATGACGGCCACACCTATCAGTGGCCATAGGTTGACAGCGGTTCCCATAAGATCTCCAAGTGATCGGGCTAATGCCCCGGTAAGGGCTCTTCCGCCGTTGGACGAACCGCTTGCTTCGAGCGGGGCCGTTCCATTGGCTTGATAAAACGGCTCTACTGGCCGCTTACGAAAACGCCCCGCCAATACGCGAGGCATTCAGGTTCATTGAGGCTTCAATCCGACCCGCGGCAGGAGACAAGCGCAAGCAGCGAGGCGGCCATTCGATCAACGTCAAAACCGCTAAAGACCGTGCGTCAAACCTCGACCGCGTGCGCAGCACGAACTTCGATACCCGCCTTTTCGAGTGCCCCGCGAATCCGCCGGGCGAAAGCGAGCGCGTGCGCGCCGTCGCCGTGAAGACAAACCGTCTGCGCATTGATCGGCACCCATTCCCCGCTGACCGCCTGGACGCGGCGCTCCGTTGCCATTGACAGTGTGCGGGTGAGCACGGCTTCCTCGTCCTCGAGCAACGCGCCGGGGTCCTTGCGTGGCACGAGCGACCCATCCGCCCGATATCCACGGTCCGCAAAAACTTCCTCGATCGCGACCATGTTCGCCTTGCGCGCGGCATCGACGAGATTGCTGTTCGCCAGCCCGAACACGAGCAACGAAGGATCGAAATCACGAATTGCCGCGACGATCGCCTCGGCGATTTCCGGGTTCTTCGCGGCCTGGTTATAAAGCGCGCCGTGCGGCTTCACGTGCGACATGCGGCCGCCTTCGGCCTTCACGATCGCCGCCAGCGCGCCCAACTGATACAACACGCCCGCGTAAATCTCCGACGCGGGAAGATCCATCTCCTTGCGGCCGAAATTCTCGGGATCGTTGAAACTCGGGTGCGCGCCAATGGCGACACCTTTCGCCACTGCCCAGCGCACGCAATCGCGCATGGCAGTGGCTCCGCCCGCGTGCCAGCCGCAAGCAATATTCGCGGAGCTCACGAGATCGAGCAGCGCTTCGTCGGTTCCCATGCCTTCGCCGAGATCGGCGTTCAGATCGATTTCCATCTTTGTTCCCTGTTCACTTACCGGTCGAGGCGTTCCGCGTGCATCGCGATAGCCGATTCAACCTGTTTCACATACATGCGCTCTTCGGCCAGCGCGTGACGCGCGGCTTCAACCGTTGTTTCGATAAAGCGCACACCGCTGTTGAGCCTCGCTTGCGCGAGCTTCCACAGGTCGGCCTTGATCACCGAGCCTATTTTTGGATATCCGCCGGTGGTCTGGGCATCGCCCATCAGCACAATCGGCTGACCGTTCGGCGGGACTTGAATCGTGCCGGGCAACACGGCGTGGGACAGCAGGTCGGCTTTATCGCCGCGCTCCAGGACCGTTCCGGCGAGCCGGAAACCCATGCGGTTACTGTTCGGCGTGATCGTCCACTCCTCGTTCCAGAAGTCGCGCTGGGCCGTCATCGTGAAGGTCTCGTATTCGGGACCGCGCAACACGCGGATCGGCAGCGACCATGAATTGCCCGGCGTGTGTTTGCCGCGCCGCAGCGGTTCTTCCACGTACACGAACTTGCACCACGCGGGCGCTTTCACGCCAAAAGCCGTTCCCGCCGATGAAAACGCCGCGCTCTTGTTCGGCAGCGGTACGCCCGTAGCCAAACGATCGCCGTCGCGTAATGCGCGGCCGCCGAGGCCGCCAAAACAGGCGCCGAGATCGGTGCTGCGGGAGCCGAGCATGGGCAGGACGTCGATACCGCCTGCCACGCACACGTAACCGCGCATGCCGTGCCGGGCGCCGCGCAGCGTCAGTTCCTGGCCGGCTTGAACCGGCAGGCTCCACCACGAGTAGACGGGTTTGTCGTCCAGCGTGGCAGCGAAATCCGTGCCGGTGATCGCCACGCGCGTGGCGCGCGTGAAGCGCAGGGTGGTGGGTCCGAACGTCAGTTCGATGCCGGCCGCATCTGGCCTGTTGCCCACGATCCGGTTGCCGATTTCCAGCGACAGCGCGTCAAGTGCGCCGCCCGAACTGACACCCAGGTGCCGATATCCCGCGCGGCCGAGATCCTGCACGGAGGAGAGCATGCCGGCGCGAATGACGTCGATCATGCGAGCACCTCCAGCGCGGTAAAACGCACGTGATCGCCGGGTTGCATGAGCGTGGGCGGGTTGCGGGCGGGATCGAAGAGCTTCAGATCAGTGCGTCCCAATAGTTGCCAGCCACCGGGCGACGCCGCCGGATAGATGCCCGTCTGCTCCCCGCCGATACCCACCGACCCCGCCGGCACTTCCAGCCGCGGTTTGGAGTGACGGGGCGCGTGCAGCGTGGGATCGAGGCCGCCGAGGTAGGCGAAGCCGGGCTGAAAGCCGAGGAAAAATACGATGTAATCGGCTTGGGTGTGACGCTTCACGAGTTCATCGATGCTCAGGTCCAACTGTTTTGCCAGCGAGGCAAGATCGGGTCCGTCAGCGCCGCCGTAGCGCACGGGAATGTCGATTTCTGCTGTGCCCACCTCGACTTCGGCTGCTTGCTCCCAAGCGGTTTTCATTTGGCTGGCGAGGTCGGCGGAGTCGGCCTGGAGGGGATCGAAGACGAGCGTGAGGTTGTTCATGCCCGGCACGACTTCCACGACGTGCGGCCACAGGCGCGCCGCGTCGGCGAGCGCCCACATTCGGCGCTGGCATTCGAGCGTGGCGGGCGGCGGTGCAACGCAAACCAGCGCGGTGTCGCCGAGTGGGTGAATTTTGGGTGGTGTCATGCTGGGTTTTGCCGGTAATCGAGCGCGCACTTTGAGCGAAAGGCAAAAGCAAGCCGTCTCGACGCTAGCTCGGGAATGTACATTGTCAATAATTTATCGACAAATTATCAATAAGAATTTAGGCGTTGCGATGAATTTCGTTCGATACGCTACACTCGCCGACATATTGTTCCGTATAGATATCCATGCCCCGTCATCCGACCAAGATCGTTTCGTCCGAGCATCTCGTCTCTGAAACGAGCGCCGAGTTGTCCGAGTTCGAATATGGCCTGATCATGGCCGGCAATGCGTTCAACCGCTGGATGGTTCGATGCATGTCGGCGGCGGGCGCGAAGGACATGACGGCGGTGGAAGTATCGCTGCTGCATCATGTGAGTCATCGTGACCGGAAGAAAAAGATTGCCGATATTTGCTTTGTTCTCAATATAGAGGACACGCACGTTGCCAGCTATGCCATTAAGAAGTTGATGGCGCGGGGCTATGTGAAGAGCGAAAAAGTGGGTAAGGAGGTGTTCTTTTCCGCAACGCCGGCGGGGCGGGAGTTGTGCGGGAAGTATCGGGAGGTGCGGGAGAGTTGTTTGATCAGCACGTTGAAGGAGAGCGGGCTGACCAACGAGCAGATAGGCGAGGCGGCGCAATTGCTGCGAAATGCTTCCGGTCTTTATGATACAGCGGCGCGGGCCGCAGCCTCGTTATAGGGTTTTCGTTCGCACTGTTTGGGGGGCGGGGGCGGGGGTCTATTTCGGGGTTGTTAGGTTCTGGGGTTAGCGGTCGGGGTTGATGCCGGGTTGGTGCTTTCGGCCTTAGCGGTCTGCGAGAGTTGGATTTTCTCTTTATCACTATTAGCCACTGTGCGTGGCGGCACGTCATTTCTTTGTCCAAAGCGACAAAGAAACGAAGCAAAGAAAGCGCTTTAACCGCTCTACCCTAAGTGTCCACAGCGTGCAGTTTCTATTCATGGGTGCCCCAAAAGCACGGTGCTCGCCAGAGCGGAGGATGTGTGAAACCCTCCTTCTCCGAACACGGATACCCACACGCTTCGCCACCAGTGATTGAATCTGCCCAAGGTTCACCCCGCGCTATCCGCGGACGACCAACCACCAAATGTGTATGCGCCTCGAACCTCGTCGCCAACCCGCCAGGAAACGAGGCCGCGAAGATGCGGGCGGCCGTAACCGACGAAAATAGCCGTACAGAACGCGCAGCCAATTCACAAAAACTGAAGCAGTAAACACAAACACGCATCAAGCCGTGGCCTATGAATGGTCGCACAGACCAGATAGCTAATCCGTCAAAACCGCAGCCGTAAATACCTGTAAGGCCGTGCGGGTTCCTTAGCAATTGTGCTTGCCCGAGAGCGTACGGGGCGAAGCGTGTTCGTGTCAGGATTCGCGAGAAGGAGGGGTTCACACATCTGTGGCTCTGGCGAGCACCGTGCTTTTGGGGCACCTATGAATAGAAACTGCACGCTGTGGACACTTAGGGTAGCGTGGTTAAAAGCGTTTTCTTTGCTTCGTTTCTTTGTCGCTTTGGACAAAGAAATGACGTGCCGCCACGCACAGTGGCTAATAGTGATAAAGAGAAAATGCAACTCTTGCAGACCACTAACGCCGAAAGCAGCAACCCGGCATAGACTCCGACCGCTAACCCCGGAACCTAACAACTCTGCAACATCCCCCGCCCACCCCCCCCAAAAAAACCGTCCACCGGTGCGAACGCTCAATAAACCGTTGATTCGGTCACAATCGCCCCGAGTGGCAAATCAAACTCCCCCCTCGGCAGGGCATCACACTTCGCGGATTCAAAAGCCACCCCAATCGTAGCCGGCGCCAGGCGCCCCGGCCAATTCGCCAACGTCCGATCGTAATACCCACCCCCATATCCCAGCCGATATCGATCGGCATCGAAACCCACACAAGGAATAACGAGCAAGTCCGGCACCACCACCCGCTCCTCGGCCGGCACAGGAATGCCATACCGCCCTTTCTTCATCGCCGCGTTCGGCTGCCACGCATGAAAAACCAGCGGCGCCCTCGGCGCAACCACTACCGGCAATGCCGCCCCCCGCGATGCATTCAGCGCCAGCCAGACAGTCAACACATCACGCGCATCGAACTCCCCGGCAACCGGCCAATAAAAGCCAATGCACGATGCATCGGAAAAGCGTGCGACCGCTTCCATCAAACGCCGAGCCAACGCTTCACCGCGTGCACCCTGATCGGCCCGAACGCCTTGCGCCTCGCGGGTTGCAAGCAGGTTCGAACGCAGCGCGCTTTTGGTTTCCAGCAGAGGGTTGCGTGCTATGCTTTGCATCACTTCGCGCTCCAGAAATAACGATGTCAAAACGTCTCAAACGAGTATATCTCGCTGCCGCAACCGCGCTCGCCGTGATCACGCTGATCGGATGCGGTACCGCCTCCGCCGTGCGCCCGACAGCCGACTATTCGCTCTCGCCCGACGACCGCACCTTCATCCAGTTGCGCGAAGCCGCGCGCTCGAATGACGTCGGCCGTGCCATGCAACTCGCCGCGCAAATTCCGAATTATCCGGCGCCGGGTTATGTCGATTACTTCACCATCAAGCCGCAACTCTTCGACTCGCAAGGACACGCGCGCGTCGACGCACCCGACGAACCGGTCCTCGCGTTCCTGCAGCGCTACGACGGCCAGGCTATCGCCGACCGCATGCGTAACGACTATCTGAACGTGCTCGGCGCCCGCCACGACTGGCGCAATTTCCTCGATCAATACTCGCGCTTCGTCCTGAACGACGACACGCAAGTGAAATGCTACGCGCTCGAAGCACGCGCGTCGCGCGGAGAAAATGTGTCGGACGCCGCGCGCGCTCTGCTCGTCGATCCTAAATGGTATGGCGACGGTTGCGTCGACCTGATCAACGCACTGGCCGTCTCGCAGCAATTCACCGCGGATGACGTCTGGCAGCAAATCCGCCTCGCCTACGAACAGAACTACACGAACACCGGCAGCCGCATCGCGGACGCGCTTGGCCAGGTACGCCCGGATCAAAGCGTCTTCGACACCGCCGCCAGCACCCCGCCGCTGTATCTCGCACGCGGCGTAGGTCGAGACACATCGTCGCATCAACTGGCGCTCGTCGCCATCACCCGCATGGCACGCAACGATCCGGCCATGGCCGCTGCATCGTTCAGTTCGGTCGCGCCGGCGTTGACGCCGTCGGAACGCGCTGTCGGCTGGGGCACGATTGCATATCAGGCTGCATTGAAGCGCATGCCGAGCGCGGTGGACTGGTACCGGCTTTCGGTGAATGCGCCGTTGTCGAATCCCGCCTATGAATGGCGCACGCGCAGCGCGTTGCTCGTCGGCGACTGGACCATGGTGCGCTGGTCGATCGAACAAATGCCGCCCACGCTGCGCAACCAGCCCGCGTGGATCTACTGGCACGCACGCTCACTGAAGCAAGCCGGCGACACCGCCACGGCCAACCAGGAATTCACGAGCATCGCGGATCAGTTCAACTTCTACGGCCAGTTGGCGTCTGAGGAACTCGGCCAGAAGATCACCGTGCCGCCGCGCACGGAAGTGAGCGACGCCGAAATCGCCCAGGCTGCATCGGTGCCGGGTTTTGCGCTGTCGCAGAAGTTCTACGCCATGAACCTCAGGCTCGAAGGCAACCGCGAATGGAACTGGCCGCTGCGCACCATGACGGACCGGCAATTGATCGCCACGGCTCTGTACGCCAAGCGGATCGAATTGTTCGACCGCGCGGTGAACACGGCCGACAAAACCAAGACCGAGCACGATTTCTCATTGCGGTATCTCTCGCCGTATCGTGATGTGGTCGAGCGTGAGTCGAAAAACACTGGGCTCGATGTCGAATGGGCGTACGGACTGATTCGCCAGGAATCGCGGTTCATCATCAACGCGAAGTCGGAAGTGGGCGCGGGCGGCCTGATGCAGTTGATGCCCGGCACCGCGCAACTCGTGGCGAAGAAAATCGGCATGGGACCGGTATCGCGTGAACAGATGAATGACCTCGACACCAACATCCTGCTCGGCACGAATTATCTGGCCATGGTCTACAACCAGTTCGACGATTCCGCCGTCCTCGCAACCGCCGGTTACAACGCCGGCCCGGGACGCCCGACGCAGTGGCGTTCCACGCTCAGCGCACCGGTAGAGGGCGCGATTTTTGCTGAAACTATTCCGTTCACCGAAACCCGCGACTACGTCAAGAACGTGCTGTCGAACACCGTGTATTACGCGGCGCTGTTCGAAGGCCGTCCGCAATCGCTGAAAGCGCGGCTCGGTTATATCGCGCCGTAAGCGGCCTGCAACAAGACTCGCCGCGCGTTTCGCTTTTCCGGTCGATACGGTTAATCGAAAGTCACGCGCGGCGGCGTCGCCCTGACGCTTTCGCGGACCGCCACTTACAGAGGCGAACATGCGGCATCAAACCATTGCGTTGATCGGCGGATCGGGGTTTATCGGCAGTCATCTGGTGAACGCGCTTGTCGAGCTTGGCAAGAACGTGCGCATTGCCACGCGGCGTCGCGAGAACGCGGCGCATCTGACGTTGCTGCCCGTGGATGTGATCGAAACCAATGTCTTCGATTCCGTCCAGCTCGCCGCCTTCGTCTCCCAAGCCGACGCAGTGATCAATCTGGTCGGCATTCTGCAAGGCAAGCGCGGCGATCCTTATGGTCCGCAATTCGCCAAGGCGCATGTCGAGTTGCCGAACAGGATTGTGGCCGCGTGTCAGGCAAAAGGCGTGCGGCGCTTGATCCACATGAGCGCACTTGGCGCGGATCCGAAAGGGCCGAGCATGTATCTGCGCTCGAAGGGTGACGGCGAAAAGGCCGTGCGCGAATCGAATCTGGCGACCACGATTTTTCGTCCATCCGTGGTGTTCGGTCCCGAGGACAACTTCCTGAATCAGTTCGCGTTTCTCGAGCGGATCTTTCCGGTGATTCCGCTGGCGTGTTCGCAAGCGAAGATCCAGCCGGTTTTTGTCGGTGACGTTGCGAAAGCCTTCGCCAACGTGCTCGATCTCGATGCCGCCAGCGGCCGCGTTTATGAACTCGCCGGACCGACGGTGTACACGCTGGAAGAACTGGTCAGGTTCAGCGGCGCGGCAATTGGCAAAAACGCGAAGATCATCCGCTTGCCGGATATCCTCGGCCGTCTCCAGGCGATGTCGCTTGAACTCGCACCCGGCGAACCCATGATGTCGCGCGATAATCTCGATTCCATGAAAACGCCTGCGGTGGCAAGCGGTCCGATGGCGCCGGAACTCGGCATTGAAGAACCGGCGAGCATTGAAGCAATCGCGCCCATGTACCTCACGGGATCGTCGTCGCGTTCGCGCTTCAATACATTCCGGGCGTCGGCCGGGCGTTGATTTTTGCTAGTTATTCAACTTAGATATCTGCGATGAAACTCGTTATTGGTGACAAGAATGTGTCGTCATGGTCCATGCGGCCGTGGCTCGTGCTCAAGCACTTCGGCATTCCTTTCGAGGAGACGATGATTCGCCTCGCGCGGCCGGATTCCTCCGCGAATATCCTCGCGCATTCGCCGTCGGGAAAAGTGCCTTGCCTCGTGACCGATGCCGGCGACGCCGTATGGGAATCGGTCGCGATCATGGAAACCCTGGCCGAGTTGTTCCCGCAGTACGCGTTGTGGCCGCGCGATGCCGCCGTGCGGGCGCACGCTCGCAGCATCAGCGCGGAAATGCACGCGGGTTTTGCTGACCTGCGCGAACAGATGTCGATGAATATCCAGCACCAGGCCTTCGGCCAGCAACTCACGGCGGGCGCGTTGGCGAACGTGAAACGGATCGACCTGATCTGGCGCAATTGCCTCGACGCGCACGGTGGCCCGTTCCTGTTCGGCCACGAATTCGGTATTGCCGACGCGATGTTCGCGCCGGTCGTCATGCGCTTCAATTCCTACGCGCCCAAGCTGAGCGAAACGGCGCTCGCTTACGCCGCCCGCATCACGGCATTGCCTGCTGTTGCAGAGTGGATTGAAGGCGCACGGAACGAGCGATGAACATCTACGCCGTGGGCGGCGCGATCCGCGATGACATGCTCGGCCTGCCGGTTCAGGACCGCGATTACGTCGTGGTTGGAGCCACGCCCGAGCAGATGACGGCGCAAGGTTTCAAGCCGGTCGGCAAGGATTTCCCCGTATTTTTGCATCCGCAAACGCATGAGGAATATGCGCTCGCGCGGACCGAGCGCAAGACATCGGCGGGATATCACGGCTTTCAGTTTTTCTACGCGCCCGACGTTACGCTAGAAGAAGATCTCGCGCGCCGCGATCTGACCGTCAACGCAATGGCGCGCGAAGTGCGCCCGGATGGCGAGCTGACCGGACCGGTGATCGATCCGTTCAATGGCCGCGCTGATCTGGAAGCGCGTGTGTTCCGGCATGTGGGTGAAGCGTTTATTGAAGATCCGGTGCGGATTCTTCGCATCGCGCGGTTTGCGGCGCGTTTCGCGGATTTCACTATCGCTGACGAAACGCTCGCGCTGATGAAACGCATGGTCGCCGACGGCGAAGTCGATGCGCTCGTGCCCGAGCGCGTGTGGCAGGAAGTGTCGCGCGGCTTGATGGAGAAAACGCCGTCGAGGATGTTCGAGGTGCTGCGCGAATGCGGCGCGCTCGTGCGGATTTTGCCAGAGGTGAATTCGCTGTGGGGCGTGCCGCAACGTGCCGACTATCACCCGGAAGTCGATACCGGCGTGCACGTGATGATGGTCCTGGATTACGCGGCGGCGCACGGTTATACATTGCCGGTGCGCTTCGCCGCGCTGACCCATGATCTCGGCAAGGCGACCACGCCCGACGATATCCTGCCGCGTCATATCGGCCATGAAGGGCGTAGCGTCGATCTGCTGAAGCCGTTGTGCGAGCGTTTGCGCGTGCCGAACGAATGTCGCGATCTCGCGTTGCTGGTGGCGCGTGAGCACGGCAATATTCATCGGGTGATGGAGTTTGGGGCGGCGGCGCTGGTGCGGTTGTTCGAGCGTTGCGACGCGCTGCGCAAGCCTGCGCGGTTTGCTGAAGCACTACAAGCCTGTGTCTCCGATGCCCGCGGCCGGCTTGGTTTGAGCCAGCAACCGTATCCGCAGGCCGAGCGTTTGCGCGACGCGTTGGTGGCGGCGCGTGCGGTCGATGCCGGCGCCGTCGCGCAGCAGTACGCGAACGAGCCGGGGAAGATCAAGGACGCGGTTCACGCCGCGCGCGTGGCGGCGGTGGACGCGGTGCTTTAAAGCAGCTTCGCAGATCAAAGCGCCCGCGCCAGCAACGACAGCACGAGCGAAAGCAAAATGGTCGACATGAACGGGAACGGATATTCCCGTCCGAAAAGCCGCAGCGTGAAATCGCCGGGTAACTTGCCTATGCCGAGTTTCTTCATCCACGGCAAACACGCCGAGAGAATCGACAATGCAATGAACGTGGTGAGTACCCAGCGGATCATGATTTCATAAAGTATGTGAGCGGTCGCCGGACGAGAACGCGGCCAGCGTGTCGTCGATACCCCGCGAAAACGCGATCACCTTGAACAACTCGCCCATTTCCGCCTCCGATAACAACTTCTGAACCGCATTGGCCGCGGGCAGAAAGCGCCGGGCGTCGGTGGGATCGAGGTCGGAAAGCGCGTCGGTAATACCGGCGTTCATCAGGAAACGCGCCTGCGACGTAAAGCCGAGCAGATCGGCGCCCGCCTCTGTACCAGCCTCCGCGATCCCCGAAAATTCCACGTGCGCCGTGATGTCCTGCAGCCCGGGATACAAAAACGGATCGCCGTGCGACCGATGCCGGTAGTGGCACATGAGCGTGCCCTGAGCGCGCTGGGCGTGATAAAACTCGCGCCTCGGAAAGCCGTAATCGATGAAAAACGCCGCGCCGCGCGTGAGCATTGTGCAGATGGTGCGCGTAAAAGCCAGCGCCGCTTCGTGCGTTTCGCTCAGGTATTCGACGAACGGCTCGTCGTTGACTTCATCGATGGTGGCATCTATTTCGGCCAGCAGCGGATCGTCCAGCGCGGCTAGCAGCGGTTTGTCGTCGAATGTGAAACGGTTGTCCGTCCACGATACGCCGCGCTCATGCCACACGCCCAGTTTGCGCACGACCAGGCGCACGGGCATGGCGTCGAGCACTTCATTGCCAATCACCACGCCTTCAAAACGCTCCGGCAATACACTGAGCCATTGCACCTTCGATGCCAGTTCGGGCGCATCCGCTTCAATCGTCGCCCGCTGGCGTTCCTGCAATTCGCCGGATAAATCCACGATCGCGTAGTTGTCGAAGGGGATATCCAGCGCTTTCAAAGCGTTCAGCAGGCCGGCGGCGAGCTTGCCCGTGCCTGCGCCGAATTCCATCAAATTGCGCGTGCCGCTGTCGCGCAACGCCTGCGCGACCGGCCGCGCGAGCGTCGCCGAGAACAGCGGCGACATTTCCGGTGCGGTGACAAAGTCGCTGCCATCGTCACCGCGTTTGCCGAATTTCATCGAGCCGCCGCTGTAATAGCCGAGGCCGGGCGCGTAAAGGGCAAGTTGCATATACCGGCTGAACGGCAGCCAGCCGCCCGCCGACGCGATTTCCGCCCGGATGCGTGCTGTCAGCGCCTCGGACTGCGCGAGCGCGTCGGAGCCGGGAACAGGTAAACTGTCGGATTCGTGAGCTTTTGGATTCATTCCGGCATTGTAAATGAGCGTTTCTTCGTCCACTTCTCCAGATTCTTCCGCGCCGAAAGCCCGCGTGGTGCTGATCACCGGCGCGGCGAAGCGCATCGGCCGCGGCCTCGCGCTCGGTTTCGCTGCGCGCGGATGGGACGTCGCCGTGCATTTTGGCGGTTCTGAGGGACAGGCGCAGGAAGTCGTCCAGTCGATACGCGCCCTCGGCCGCCGCGCGGTCGCTCTGCATGCGGATCTTGGCGTGGAAAGCGATGTGGCGCGGCTGGTGCCGGCGTGTATCGACGCGTTGGGTGGTCTGCATTGCGTGGTGAACAACGCGTCGAGTTTTGTCGAAGATACTGCGCGCGATTTCAGCTACCCGCGCCTGCTCGAGATGATGGCGGTCAATGTTGGTGCGCCGTTGGCATTGGCGCGCGCGCTGTACGACGCTACGCCCGATGCCGCCGCCGACGATGAAACCCGGCGCGGCTGCGTCATCAACGTGCTCGACCAGAAGCTGTACAACATGAATCCCGATTACCTGTCGTACACGCTGACCAAGGCGGCGCTGGAAAACGCAACCGTCGCGCTGGCTCAGGCGCTTGCGCCGAAGTTGCGCGTGGTCGGGCTTGCCCCGGGCCTCACGCTACCCTCCGCCGACATGACGCAGGCCGAGTTCGAGGCCGCGCATCGGGTAACGCCGTTGGGCCGGGCTTCGCGGGTGGAGGATGTTGTCGCGGCGGCCTGTTATCTCGCCGGCGCTTCAGGCGTGACGGGTACGACGCTGGTGGTGGATGGCGGGCAGCATCTCGTGCCATCGCCACGCGACATCATGTTTTTGACCGCAAGCCGCAATCCGGGCGACGGCGCTTAGTAAGTTAATCTCAGTCAGTCAATCTGAATCACCAGGACATCACCATGCTTGCCGCACTTTCGCATCCCCGGCTCGCCGATTGCCGGCGGCTTTTTCTGCGCAATTACGAAGTGCGCATCAACATTGGCGTGCACGATTTCGAAAAGCAAGGCGAGCAGCGCGTGGTGATCAACGTGGAATTGTTCGTGCCACTGGCGTTATCGACGCCGACCGAGGACAAGCTGCGCGAAGTCGTCGATTACGATTTCATGCGCTCGACCATCGCCAAGCGCGTGGGTAGAGGGCATATCCACTTGCAGGAAACACTCTGCGATGACGTCGCTGCCGCTTTATTGGCGCATCCCAATGTGCGTGCCGTGGTGGTATCGACGGAAAAGCCGGACGTTTATCCCGACTGCGATGCCGTGGGCGTCGAAGTCTTTCGCATCAAAGAGGTGACAGCATGAGTTCGCTAACGGAAACGGAAGCGCCGGTGGTTCAGGAGTTGGCATCTGTCCCGACAATGCGCGAGCCAATGACCCGCCGCGAGCAGAAGCAGGCCTACGAGAACAACAAGTTGTTCAAGCGGCTGGCGCGTCAGGTGGGCGAGGCCGTCACGGATTACAACATGATCGAAGACGGCGACAAGGTCATGGTCTGCCTGTCCGGCGGCAAGGATTCGTACGCGATGCTCGAACTCCTGATGCGGCTGCGCGAACGCGCGCCGATCAACTTCGACATCGTGGCGGTGAATCTCGATCAGAAACAGCCGGGGTTTCCGGAGCATGTGCTGCCCGAGTATTTGAGCAAGCTGGATATCCCGTTTCATATCGAGAATCAGGATACTTACAGCATCGTCAAGCGGCTTGTACCGGAGGGAAAAACGACGTGTTCACTGTGTTCGAGGTTGCGGCGCGGGATTTTATATCGTGTGGCCGGTGAGCTTGGGGCGACGAAAATTGCGCTTGGGCATCATCGCGACGACATTCTGCAAACTCTGTTTTTGAATATGTTCTATGGTGGCAAGCTAAAAGGCATGCCGCCGAAACTGCAATCCGACGATGGCAAGAACATCGTGATCCGGCCGCTTGCTTACGCGAAGGAAAAAGATCTGGAGAAGTTCGCCGAGCTGCGCGAATTCCCGATCATTCCGTGCAATCTATGCGGTAGCCAGCCGAACCTGAAGCGCGCCGAAATGAAGGCACTGATCCGCGATTGGGAAAAGCGTTTCCCGGGCCGCGTGGAAAATATGTTCAACGCGCTGTCGAATGTCGTGCCTTCGCATTTGATGGATCACAAGCTGTTTGCGTTCGGCGGATTGCGCGCGACGGGCGTGGCGGACCCGGCCGGGGATATCGCGTTCGATGAAGACCCGTGTTCGACGGAATCAACCTCGCAGACTATTTCGATTGTTCAGTTCGACGATATTTGAGGGTTGAGCAGGAAACGTCGGTCGGAAACAAGCGCGCCCGTTGAGCGCGCTTGTTTTTTTGGATGTCTTGCATTACGCCAACAAGTTACTTTCGGCGTTACTTGAGTCGCATAAAATAATTACCAAGGTTTTGTGAAATTAGTTTGCAATCCATATTAACGAGATAATCGCGGTGTTAAGTTGACCGGCTTCACGGCATTTCGCCGATAAAAAGAGCGATGTATGCCCAAAGCTGATGTCATCAACGAGCGCAGAAAGCGCGTATTTACCGCGCTCGGTGCGTTTTTCATCAGCGCAGTATTGTTCTCAACTAATAGCGTGGCTCAGTTGGCGCCTGTTCCAATGTATTTGCCGGGCAATTCGGCAGTACGTATATATGCGCCGCTTCCGTCCCGGTTTCGGAAGCCGCCTTCAGACGAACTGCCTTTGCCGACGTTTCCTGGGGATCCGGCATCTTCGCCGATGCTTTATCCTGGTCAACCGACACAATGGCATCGGCAATCCACGCAAGCGCTCTCCGATCAAGCCTCACCCTTGGACGCCCAAGCCGTACAACCCGCACAGGCGAGCACATGCCAACTCAAGCGTGAGGCAACGCTTCCGATGACGAAGGTATTGACTCATTACACCGTGCCCGTCGATATCGACGGAAACGTGTATCCGATGATGGTCGATTCGGGTGCCGAGCGTACGACACTTGAACAGGGCGTTGTCGACACCTTGCATCTTGCCGAGGACTCGGACCACGCCTCTGAGACGAAGGGGGTTGCTGGCAGTGTCGGGTATCAATATCCCCGGATTCTTCCGTCGCTGAAGCTCGGATCGTCGGAATGGATCGACCTGCGCGTGCTCGTTGTCCCGAGCGGGGCGGTGGCGCCAGGGGCGCAAGCATCTGCTCTGGCCGGGGTTCTTGGCGCGGATGTCATGAGCCGCTATGACGTGGAGTTAGACTTTCCCGCCCTCACAATGTCGCTATACACCGCAACCGGCTGCCTGGGCCGTTTCGCGCCGTGGCAGGGTGACTATCAGGCGTACTCCGCCGATAAAACGCGCGGCAATCGATTCATCCTGCATGTCGCGCTAAATGGACGTCCGCTACGAGCCTATGTGGATACCGGCACGGGTGTTTCGCTCGTGACAACAGCGGCGGCGGACTTGGCCGGCGTAGATTCCGTCGCGCTGGCACACGATCCTCAATCGTCGGGTACAGGTTTTGGCGGCATGCGGATCGGTACTTACCACCACAAATTTTCGATGAGCATCGGCACGGTGAACTATCCGAATGCGCCGCTGACCGTGGTGAACACAAGCTTCCGGGATGCAGGCATGCTGCTTGGCATGGACTTTATGAGGAACCGGAGGGTATGGCTGTCGTATTCGGCCGGCTGGGTGTTCATGCAGATCGCCGGTGACAAGAGCGCCGTGCCGGGTGCGCCAGGCGGCGCCAATGCATCGTTCAAACACTCTTTTTATGTGCCTCGCGACAACGGGGCCGGGCGCCCGGTTGCATTGAACGCTCCGCAGTCGTAGGCGTTTGCGCTTCTTGCGTCGCCAATCGCGAGATTGAAACAGTGTGTTGCAAGCCCGCAGAAACGTTACTCAGCAAGGCCGGCGCGGGTTTTGCCGCCCACGTGCGCGTGCTATATTGGCGGCTCCAAACACTTCCACGAAGCTGACGCCATGAACATTGTTATTTTGGCGGCAGGCACGGGCAAGCGCATGCGTTCCGCCTTGCCGAAAGTCCTTCATCCCCTGGCTGGCCGGCCGCTCCTTTCCCATGTGCTCGACGTTGCGCGCGCGCTCAAGCCCACACGGCTTGTCGTCGTGATCGGACACGGGGCGGAACAGGTTCAAAAGGCAGTCGGCGCACCCGATGTCCAGTTCGCCGTGCAGGACCAGCAACTGGGCACCGGCCACGCGGTTCAGCAAGCGCTGCCGCTGCTCGACCTTTCCGTGCCAACGCTCATTCTTTACGGCGATGTGCCGCTCACCCGCGTCAGCACGCTGCAACGCCTGGCCGATACCGCCGCCAACGGCCGCTACGGCGTCCTGACCGTCACGCTGGACGATCCGACCGGGTACGGCCGCATCGTGCGTGATCCAACCGGCGCCGTGCAGTGCATTGTCGAGCAGAAAGACGCCAATGCCGGGCAGTTGACGATTGCCGAGATCAACACGGGCATCGTCATTACGCCGACCGCGCAGTTGGGCGAATGGCTGGCATCGCTAAAAAACGACAACGTGCAGGGCGAGTTTTATCTCACCGATGTCGTCGAGCGCGCGCTCGAAGCCGGCATTGACGTGGTTACATCGCAACCGGACGAAGAGTGGGAAACGCTCGGCGTGAACAGCAAGCAGCAACTCGCCGAACTCGAACGGATTCATCAAGGCAACGTCGCCGAGGCGCTGCTGGCCGCCGGCGTCACGCTGCTGGACCCCGCGCGCATTGATGTGCGCGGCACGCTGACCTGCGGACGCGATGTTTCCATCGACGTGAATTGCGTCTTCGAAGGCGACGTCACGCTGGCGGATAACGTGACCGTCGGCCCGAATTGCGTGATTCGCAACGCGTCAATTGGCACGGGGACGCGGATTGATGCATTCACGCACATTGAGGGCGGCACGACCGGCGCGAATGTCGTGCTGGGGCCGTATGCGCGCTTGCGGCCGGGCGCGGTGCTCGGTGACGAAGCGCACGTGGGCAACTTCGTCGAAGTGAAAAACGCGGTATTCGGGCGTGGGTCGAAGGCGAACCATTTGAGCTATATCGGCGACTCGGATATTGGGGCGCGAGTGAATATCGGTGCGGGCACGATCACGTGCAACTACGACGGCGCGAACAAATTCCGGACGGTGATCGAGGACGATGTGTTTGTGGGCTCGGACACACAGTTCGTTGCGCCGGTGCGAGTGGGGCGAGGTGCTTCCATCGCGGCTGGGACGACCGTCTGGAAGGATGTCGCGGAAGATCAGCTCGTGCTGAACGAAAAAACTCAGGTCAGTAAGAGCGGTTACGTACGGCCGATAAAAAAGAAAGCTTGAACAATACGGACGGCTCTGTCATGTGCTTGAGCGCGCGCCCTGGCGGCGAGCGCCGGGCGTTTTCGAGCGATTCAAAAACAATCTGAAAAGGACAACGCCATGTGCGGAATTGTCGGCGCGGTTGCGCAACGTAACATCGTATCGGTGCTGGTCGAAGGTCTGCGGCGGCTTGAATATCGCGGCTACGACTCTTGCGGTGTAGCCGTGATTGCCGATGGCGAACCGAAGCGCGCGCGCAGCGTTGCGCGCGTGGCCGATCTCGCCGATCAGGTTCGCGATACGCATCTGGAAGGCGTAACTGGCATTGCGCACACGCGTTGGGCGACCCACGGCGCGCCCGTCACGGACAACGCACATCCCATCTTTTCGCGTAACGAACTGGCGCTGGTGCATAACGGGATCATCGAGAATTACGAGACCTTGCGGACCATGCTGCGCGGGAAGGGCTACGAGTTCGTCTCGCAGACAGATACCGAAGTCATCGCGCATTTGATCCACAGCATGTATCGCGGCGATCTGTTTCAGACCGTGCGCGACGCCGTGAAGGAGTTGCATGGCGCGTACGCCATTGCCGTGATCCACAAGGATCAGCCGCATACGGTTGTCGGCGCACGGCAGGGGTCGCCGCTGGTTGTAGGCGTGGGTGACGGCGAGAATTTCCTCGCCTCCGATGCGCTCGCGCTCGCCGGCAGCACGGATCGTTTTGCGTTCCTCGATGAAGGCGATGTGGTCGAGATCACGCTGGATGGCGTGAAGATTGTCGATCGTGATGGAATGCCGGCCGAGCGCGAAGTGCGCGTGGTCGCAGCGTATGGCGGCGCGGTTGAGCTTGGGCCGTATCGGCATTTCATGCAGAAGGAAATCTTCGAGCAGCCGCGCGCGATCACCGACACCATTCCTCAAACCGATCGGTTCGCAGCAGAGTTGTTCGGGGCGGACGCGGCAGAGGTTTTCGCCGATATCGACAGCGTGCTTATTCTTGCGTGCGGCACAAGTTCGTATGCGGGCATGACGGCGAAGTACTGGCTTGAATCGGTTGCGAAGATTCCGACGCAAGTGGAGATTGCGAGTGAGTACCGGTATCGCGAATCGGTACCGAATCCACGAGCTTTGGTTGTAGTGATTTCGCAGTCGGGCGAGACCGCCGATACGCTCGCCGCGTTGAAGCATGCGCAAGCGCTGGGACATAAACATACGCTGGCGGTTTGCAATGTCGCTTCCAGCGCGATGGTCCGGTTGACGAAGCTCGCGTTTCTCACGCATGCGGGGACCGAGATTGGGGTAGCTTCGACTAAAGCGTTTACTACGCAGTTGGTCGGGATGTTTGTGCTGGCTGTCACGCTTGGGACGTTGCGTGGGCATGTGAGTGAGAAGCAGGAAACCGATTATCTGACGCAGTTGCGGCATTTGCCGGCGGCGCTGAATAGCGTATTGGCGCTGGAGCCGCAGATTATTGCGTGGTCGGAGGAGTTTTCACGCAAGGAGAATGCGCTGTTCCTCGGGCGCGGGTTGCATTATCCGATCGCGCTTGAAGGCGCGTTGAAGCTTAAGGAGATTTCGTATATTCATGCGGAAGCTTATCCGGCCGGGGAGTTGAAGCATGGGCCTTTGGCGCTGGTGACTGAGGCTATGCCGGTGGTGACGGTGGCGCCTAATGACACGCTTCTGGAGAAGCTGAAGTCGAATATGCAAGAGGTCAGGGCGCGAGGCGGCGAGTTGTATGTTTTCGCCGATTCCGATACGCGGATCGTTAGCGAGGATGGGATTCACGTTATAAGGATGCCTGAGCATTATGGGTTGCTTTCACCCATTCTTCATGTCGTGCCGCTGCAGTTGCTGGCTTATCACACGGCTTGTGCCAGAGGGACGGATGTGGATAAGCCCAGGAATTTGGCGAAGAGCGTGACGGTGGAGTGAGGGGGGATGTTTCGCAGACCAAGCTCGGATACGTCGTTGCCAACTGTAATCATCGCGCAGCATTCCAGATAACCGAGCACTGCGAGTGACATCAGCGCTGCATCCACCAACATTCCATCGTCATCCGTTCGTTTGTGCGAAGGTTTAGTCGCTGCTACGGCAATGACCGGACAACGAACGATAGGGCTTGAAGTCGCAAACGAGGCATGCGGACCGAAGACCATCGGTTTCTTCAATTGCAACCCCGGCGAGCGACCGGACTGAACCCCGTGCCATACTTGCGGCTCCTCTCGCCCCTATGTCAACGACCGTGATGATTGCCTCTTCCGCGTCCATCGGCTTTAACTTCAACCCCCTCGACCGCCGCTCCGACAAGCGGGACGACCACGCCTTCTTCGAGCACCTACGCGGCGACCCGGCCGCGCGCTTTCTTGTCTTCGACGGCGACGTCCCCTTGCTCAAGCGAGGCAGCGGGCATGACCCTTGGTTCGTCGCCAGCGAGACCGCTGCCTTCGGCCAGCCGCTTCATAGCATCTTCCTCGGGGAAGACACCGACGGCAGCGGACGCTTTGCGCTCGGCTTCGCATTCAACCCTGCCCCGGAGGACCCATCGCCAGGCACCGGCTATGACCGCATCGATCTTCGCTCGCTCGCGCTGCAAGACCTCGTCGCTGCGGGCGTGCTCGGAATACTGGCCGAGGCGAAGTCGATGCTCGACTGGCATCGCCGCCACTCCTTCTGCGCAAACTGCGGCTCTCCAAGCCGCGTCACGGCGGCCGGCTGGCAACGCATCTGCGATGTTTGCAGCACACGCCATTTCCCGCGGGTGGATCCAGTCGTAATCATGCTGGTGATAGACGGCGAACGGTGTCTGCTCGGACGCCAGCGTCAATTCGCCCCTGGCATGTACTCGGCGCTTGCTGGTTTCGTTGAACCTGGCGAGACCGCGGAAGACGCCGTGCGCCGCGAAGTGATGGAGGAGGCTCGCGTGAAGTGTGCACAGGTTGTCTACTTCGCGTCGCAGCCGTGGCCGTTTCCTTCATCGCTGATGATCGGCTGCTTTGCGCAGGCGAGCGATACCGACATCGTCGTCGATACGGATGAACTCGAGGACGCCCGCTGGTTCTCGCGCCAGGAGGTTGCGGCGATGCTCGCGGGAACGCATGCGGATGGGCTGTCGACGCCCAAGCCGTTCGCCATTGCTCATCATTTGGTGCAGGCGTACGTCGAGAAGGGCGACTCGGTATTGCTCGGCTGAACGTCCGCAAAAGGAGCGCTTGCAATTGCACGGAATCGCCTGGTGCGCGAGGCCAGAAGCTGGATCGCTCACTCCGGCGTAAGGCGTCGGTGGGGACCGATTCTGGCAGTCCCTCAAGCTTATCCCATCGGCCCGATTCGAATGACGCGCGCCGACCTGCCTCGTCCGTCCGACTCATTCCGCGCGTCAGTGACTTCAACTTTCACGGTCGTCCGGTCGAAAGCTGGTAGGCCAGTTTTTCGTACAGTGACCAGACATAGCCGTCTGGTTTCAGTCCTACGCGGATAAAGCCAAGCGACTCGTAGTAGGCGCATAGCTTCGCGTTTTGGACGTCGCAGTCGAGCCGAACAAAACGCCGGTTCATGCCGCTCACCTTGTTAGCACACCAATCAAGCATGAAGCTGCCAAGTCCACGTCCGTTAAAACCTTTTCTCACACAAAGCCCATGTACATAACCGGCGATCGGTTCTTGCGGCCCCCAGTGGCTGTCATCGTCGAAATCGAGCGAAAACGTTCCGACGGACGTTCCATCTTGCTCGACGACATACACTTCTTTTTGGGAAACATTGTTTAGTACCCATCTCTCGGAAAATCCGTCTCCTTCCTTGCCCCACGCATAGTCGCAGTGCGCCACCTTCTTTGCGTGCGCATCGTTACGGATTTGCGTGAGAGCCGGTACGTCCCCTTCCCCTGCCATACGGATGATTCTTTTTGTCATCACTTATCCCTTTGATAGCTACGGGAGAGCGAATGTTAGCAGCATGCCGTCACAGTGAAAGCGGGCCACACGGTCGTTTTTCGTGGAGGTGCCAAGGCTTGCGCCCGGGTAACGGCTGACGTATCAGACTGGGCGCTCAAGCGGTAGCTCTACTTCTGAAAAATGGCGATGTTTTCTACAAGCCAGCGGGTCAGAGGCAAAGGAGCTTCTCCCGTCACCTCCTGGACAGTCGTGGTCGTTTCGCTCATTGCCGAGTCGCGGAATGCCTGGTCGAGACCGACAAGCAGGTCCGCGACGAACGCCGGAAGCCCTTCTGCCAGCAGAACATCTCGCTTCTGTTCGAGGGTTCGCTCCCCATAAATGACTTTGCGGCCTAGCAGTCGTGAAAGTTCGTCTGCAATTTCATGCGTCGTCATGGCACGTGGGCCCGTGAGGTGATAGACACGCTGAGACTCAGGTTCCAACGATCAAGTGGTGCTTTGCATCGACCGCTACGGCCGACTGCGCGGGCGGTAGCCGCCCACAGAAGGACGCGACGCAACTATCAAACACATGCACCCGCAATGGGCATCGTGTCGAATTGCAAGATGACAGGCACAATACGCAGCGATGCCGCCGAAACGCGTCGTGCTCGATATTCGAATGCGCCGATACCGCATCACCGAATTCGCCTCTTCGATGCTTTCATGAACCACACTATCCTCGACCGTCCTGTCCCTCCCGCGCCCGTGCCGAATTCGCCGCGCTTCCTGCTGTTCCTGATCTGCCTGTTCGCCTCCGCCGGGCAGCTCGCGATCGACATCTACGTGCCGGCGCTACCCGCGATGGCGCGTTTCTTCGCTACTTCGCCTCAGGCAATCCAGTCGAGCGTTTCCGGCTACATGGCGGCTTACGCGCTCGGCCAACTCGTCTTCGGGCCCGTAGCCGATGCATACGGACGCAAACCCGTACTGGCTTTCGGCCTCGTCATTTTCACGATCGGCTGCCTGCTGTCGCTCGCCGCGCCGAATCTGGAGACGTTTCTCCTCGCCCGCTGCCTGCAGGGCTTCGGCATCGCCGCCACGAACCTGCTCGCGAAGGCAATCATCACCGACTCGTTTTCTGGGCAGGCGCTGATGCATGCGTTCACCTACATGGCAATCGCGTGGGGGCTTGCGCCGATCGTGGCGCCCGTGATTGGCGCCCACCTGCAGACGTTGTTTGGCTGGAAGGCCTGCCTCGTCTTCCTGCTCGTCTATTCGCTTGTAATGTGGGCGGTGATCTGGCGATACCGAGAAACGTTGCTGCGCCCGATGCGCCTGGAGCCGCGCGCGCTGATGACAAACGCGGGCAAGGTGCTCTCGAGTCCGGTGTTCCAGAGTTGCTTCCTCGCCCAGGGCCTGTGCTACAGCATCTTGCTCGTCTTCAACATCATCGGACCGTTCATGGTGCAGAACACGCTGCACAAGCCCCCGACCTATTTCGGCTACCTCGCGCTCGGCATCGGGATGATGTATTTCCTGGGCGGCCTGTCGAACCGTATGCACGGCCCGCGTCTGCCGACCCCGGAACAGCGGCTGTACATCGGTGCGCGCTTGATGGCGGCCACGTCGATTGCGATGCTGTTACTTGCGCTGACGGTCGGCCTGCGCGTATGGACGCTCGCGACACCGGTGCTCGTGATGGGGTTCTGCGCAGGCGCGATGTATCCGACGTTGATGGCCAAGGGCAATTCCCTGTTCCCGCATATCGCGGGCCTGACAAGCGCGATCCTCGGATGTGCACTGCTGCTCGTGTCGTCGGCAATGATGGGGCTCGCCGGCTTCTTGTCGGTGCAGGTCCTGACGCCGCTCGCGGTGTTCTTCGTGATCCTCGCGTTCGGGGTGGTCTGGATGGTGACGAAGCTGCTGCGACATCTGGCTCAACTGCAGCCCGACGCAGCCGTGTGCCGCAATGGCAAGGCGGCGTAGCGCGTAACCGGCGGCCGCTCAGGCGATCTGATTTCCCTGGAACGCCGTCAGGGTTCTTTTCCGATTGGATAAAGAGCGGCGGAATTTCGCTGATGAGCGCCGCCTTCGTTACGCGTCCGTTCCCGGTGCCGGTGCCGTGTCGGGCGACATACCGTGTCACCTCGCCTCCGCCCGTGGAATGACCGATGTGCCCGCATTCTTGAGATCGAGCGCCTTGTTGAGTTCGGCAACGTCGGCTGCGTAGGTGTCCATATCGTTGCGCGCACGGTTTGGGCCGATCGGACTATCATAATCAACGGTGATCGTGCCGGCACCCGTGTTCTCGCCGTGAAGCATGCGAGCTTGCTCAGGCTTGCTCGCGACGGATAACCGGGCCCGCCTCATCGAGGCCAACATACCGCTTGAGAAGCGGACATTGCGGGCTCGGGTTAAGCGCGCCTTCGATATGCTTTACGGTACGTCAAGGCGATCGGTCTTGACGCCACAAGATTCGCCATGAACCGGCTATCTATCTGTATTATATCGATTATTTTCGATAATTTTCCGCGCAAAGATCCGCCAGAATAGCCGCCATGATCGTCTCCAAGCCCAAATATCCGTATTACGCGGTTCACCGGATGCATCCGCTGCTGCCTTCCGAGCCGAAGCTGGACGCCCTGCGCCCATTAGCCGCCGATGTGATCGGGCGGGCAAAGGATCTGGCAGCCCACGGCATGCCGCATCTGCGCAATCTGCTGCGCGAGGCGCTGCGGCCGATGAACTCCTACTATACGAACAAGATAGAGGGACAACATACCGAGCCGCTGCTGATCGAGCGCGCGTTGCAAAAAGATTTCTCCAGCAGGCCTGATGAAGCGCGCAAGCAACGCATCGCGGTCGCTCATATTGTCACCGAGCGCTGGGGCGAAAAGACTTTCCCCATATTCGACTCCAATGTGTTCTTTGAAGCGTCCGTACCTCAAGCCATTCATAGGCATCTGCACGACCAGTTGTCGCCCGAGGATCTTCTTCAGATTGACGACGATGGCAAAGAGGAAAAAATCACACCGGGTGTATGGCGGGATAGAGGTGTCAAGGTCGGCTCGCATATTCCCCCCGACCCGGCAACGGTACCGGACTTCATGGACGAGTGGTATCGAGGCTACCGTTATGCGCGAGCCGGTGAAACCGCGGTTATCGCTTTGATGGCGGCCCACCACCGGCTCGCGTGGATTCACCCGTTTCTCGACGGCAATGGACGCACCGCGCGACTGCATACTCATGCCGGACTTTCGGCGTTAGGACTGACGCAAGGACTATGGTCCCCAATGCGTGGCTTCGCTCGTGACCAGCGTGCTTACTATGACCATCTGATAGCCGCTGATCAACGCCGCAAAGGCGACTACGACGGGCGAGGGGTTTTGAGCGAAAGCGGTCTGGTGGAATTTATCGCTTTCTGCATGAACCTCTGCCTCGATCAGATCGGCTTCATGGACGGTATGCTCCAAATGCCCGCATTTGAGGCGAGGCTAGCCCAGATGCTGGCGGCGGAGGCGACCAAGAGCGACACACGGTTCTTGAGAACTGAGGCGGCACAACCGCTCGCCTATCTGGCAACCGTCGAGTCGATGGACAGAGCCCGGTTCAAGGGCATGATGGGGCTAGCGAGCCGAACCGCGGATCGTGTGCTGGCGGATCTTTTCAAGCTGGGCATCGTTCGTTCGAGAACGCCCAAAGGTCCCGTTGAACTCGCATTGCCAATTACCTTGTTCCGATATCTGTTTCCGCGTCTATGGCCGGAAGCCGAAGCTGATACTGCCTGAAAAACGACCGAACACATCTGGGCAATCGTCGGTTGTTACGCTCGCCACGCGTCACGACCATGCCAGTTCAACGCGAACTCCAATCATCCGCACAGCAGCCCCGTCCCGGACGATCACGCAACAAATATTGCGGTAGCATTGCCACTGCAATCCCGCCGTGGGCGCATATCTCAATTCGTCATCTTACTATCCGTGAAAAATCCTGCCAAACCCTCGTGGGTCGACATCAAGGCTCAACTTTCCACGTTCGATCGCGCTGGTCTGCTAGGCCTCGTCCAGGACCTGTACGCCGCAAGCAAGGACAATCAGGCGTTTCTACACGCCAGATTCGGCTTGGGAAACGATGTCCTGAAGGTATACAAAAAGGTCATAGACACATGCGTATGGCCAGACGCTTTCAAGAATCAAGACGTATCGGTCTCGAAAGCGAAGAAAGCGATCTCCGACTACAAGAAAGCAATTGGTCGGCCAGAGGGCCTGACGGAACTTATGGTGTTCTATTGCGAGCGGGCCGCTGGATTCTGCGATGACATTGGGATGGAAGACGACGCCTTTTTCGGAGCGCTGGTGCGTATGTACGAACAGGCGCTGAAGTCGGTGGCCTCCCTGCCGAATGTCGAACGCGATGCGTTTATCGCTCGGCTCGATGCAGTACGCCGCGTTTGTGCCAACTTCGGTTACGGGGTCAGCGACGACATGAACGCACTGTTTGCTGATTACGTCTCCGACGACCGCTAATCGCGAACCAGGGTCACGATGGAGTAAGAGCTTGGCTCGTCCCGTTGCTAGGGTGGTGCGTCACAAATAATGCAACTTGATTGCAATTGCGAGTCTGGCGCCAGCCGGATGCGTGTCGGCCGGAGTGGCTGTTGGAGAGCGCGTGCGTCATCTGATCCGGCTCCAGAGGGTTTTGGCAACTTTAGAAGATGATCCGGGTTATGCCAAAAAATACGGTGTCCTGATCAATAAATGGAAATGAGATCCGCTGATTGTCCAGCGCAGGCATGCGGTAAGCCTCGTCCTGGGTTCCTTACAATGGGACAACGCATTCACCCGCTAATCCGGCCAACCTTACAACGTCTGACCGGCGTCATGTCAGGTAACAAAGTGATGTTGCGGCGCAGGGTGCATTTGTGGCGCAATGAGTGGTGATAGTGGACGGCGCGCCGCCGCCGATGCAATCAGATTGCGTTCGTAGCAGCGATCGAGATTGAAATTTTCTTTTAAGATAGTTAAATATACAAAGCTTGTGTCGTCTCGTTGTCGGACTGCCAATCCGGTATGAAGAATGAGTCTGCATGGGACCGGAGTAGGCGCTATGGGATCAGAGTAAGCGCTCACTCCGGTCGACACAGAGGGAATGCACTTGAAAAGTGATTCGTGGACCTCGGGGCCTGCTTACAAAAAACATACGCATCCCCGATCACGGCGCGCGGTGAAGGGCTGCATCGCGCTCGTCGTTGCGACGTCCCTTGCGGCGTGCATGGTCGGCCCGGACTATCGCAAGCCCGAGGTCCAGGTACCCGAAGGGTTCAAGGAAGGCGTCGACTGGCAGCGCGCCGAGGCGAATCCGCAGGCCGCGATTTCGAGCACGTGGTGGCGCATGTATGGCGACGACAAGCTCAATGGTCTCGTCGAGCAGGCATTGCAGGCGAACCAGTCGATCGCGGCGGCCGAAGCCGCTTACCGCGTCGCGCTTGCAACCGTAGAGGAAGACCGGGCGGGCCTGTTTCCGGTCGTCAAGGCCGGCCTGTCCGGCTCGCGTTCCGGCGGCAATATCGGAGGGCTTGCGGCGAGTACCGGTTCGTCGTCCGTCGGGGCGGGTAACAGCGTGATTGCCTCCGGGACCGTCAGTTGGGAACTGGACCTGTGGGGACAGATACGGCGCCAGATCGAGCAAGTGAAAGCGAACGCCGAGTCATCGGATGCGCAGCTTGCCGGCGAACGCATCTCGATCGCGGCCAGTGTCGCGACCGACTACTTCCAGCTGCGCCAGGCAGACTTCGACATTCACGCGTTGAAGGAGCAGCAGGACATCGACAGCCGGATTCTCTCGATGACGCAAACCGGGTTCGCTGAAGGCGAAGCGTCGAACGACGACGTGCTCGACGCGCAGCAGACGCTCGAGATTGTGATCGCCGACCTGCAGGCGACCGAAACGACACGCGAGCAGGACGAGCACGCGATTGCCGTGCTGACCGGCACACCGCCGGAGTCATTCAGCATCGACTCCGATCCGGACTATCCTTTCATTTCACCTGCGCTGCCGCCGGCCCTGCCTTCCCAATTGCTCGAGCGGCGCTACGACGTGGTGAGTGCCGAGCGCACGGCGGCGGCGGCCAACGCGGGCATTGGCGTGGCCGAAGCCGCGTTCTATCCGTCGCTGACGCTCACGGCCGAGGGCGGTTTCGCGCACAACACGCTGGCGCATCTGTTCACCGTGCCGAGCCGCTTCTGGACGCTCGGCCCCGATCTCGCGGAAACGATTTTCGACGCCGGCGCACGGACGGCCGCCGTGCACGGCGCGCGCGCGACCTACGACGAAGAGGTCGCGAACTACCGGAATACGGTCCTGACGGCGTTCCAGAGCGTGGAGGACAGCCTGTCGTCGATGAATCACCTGCGGGCGCAGGCAAATGCGTTCGCGAAGGTGTACGACAGCAACAGCCGGCTGTTCGCAAGCCAACAGGCGCAATTCGATGCCGGCGCGGTCAGCCAGCAGAACGTTCTGACGCAACGGCTGACATTGATCCAGGCGGAGCAGAGTCTGCGCGACACGCAGGCGCTGCTCGCCGAAAGCAACGTGCTGCTCGTCAAGAACCTTGGCGGTGGCTGGCAGCGCGACGACGCGGAGGTCGCGTCGGTGCCGGCCGCCGCTTCATCGCCCGCTTCGGAAACTGCAGTACGACCTGCCGCGGCGGGGTCAGCCGACTGACTTACATGCTGTTCCCTACGATGTGGCATTGCGCGGCCTAACGCGTGTGCCGGCCTCAAGCAAGAACGGAGTTCTCATGAAGTCACGTGCTCAGCGCGCGCCGCTGTCGTATCTGTGTCTGATCGTACTCGCCGCCTGCTCGAAAAGCGCGCCGCCGCCTCCGCCGCCGCAGGTTGCGGTGGTGACGGTGCACATGCAGTCGGTGCCGCTCGAGCGTCAGTTCGTCGGCCGGCTTTCACCTTACTACAGCGCGAACGTAACGGCCCGCGTGTCCGGCGTGCTGCTGCGGCGCACCTACACGGAGGGCTCGCCGGTTCGCGCGGGGCAGCTCCTGTTCGAGATCGATCCGGTCTTTTACCGTGCGCAGCTCAATAATGACCTCGCGCTGCTGGCCGAGGATCAGGCCACCTACGTCAACGACCACATCACGGCTCTGCGCAATCGCAAGCTGCTGCCGGTCGGTTCGGTCTCGCAGCAGACCGTCGACAATTCCGATGCCGCCGAACGCAGCGCGGCGGCCAAGCTCAAGGCCGACGAGGCAACCGTCCAGAGCGCACGGGTCTCGCTCAACTACACGCAGGTGACGGCGCCGATCAGCGGTATCGCCGGACAGCAACAGGTGACGGCGGGCGCGGTGGTCGGCACCAGCACGTCTGATACGGGTGGCAGCGGCACGCTGCTGACGACCGTCCAGCAGATCGACCCGATGTACGTGAACTTCACGCTCAGTTCCGCCGATCTGGCGACGCTGCAGCAGTCCCAGAGCAGCGGCTCGATCGATCTGTCGCAGCAGAATCACACCACGGTGCAGATCGCGCTGCCCAATCGCGCGTCGTACGGCACTGCGGGCACGCTTGATTTCTCAGACGTGACGGTGAATGCGGCGACCGGCTCGATCAATATGCGTGCGCTCGTCGCGAACCCGCAGCGGCGTCTGCTGCCCGGCATGTATGTGTCGCTAAGCGTCAATTTTGGCCAGCAGAACAATGTGTTCCTGATCCCGCAGCAGGCCGTGTAACGCGACACGGTCGGCGCATATGTGTTCGTGGTTGGCGCGGACGGCAAGGTGGCGCGCAAGGACGTAGAGGCGACCAATAGCCTTGGCAACAACTGGGTCGTCACGCACGGGCTCGCAGACGGCGACCAGATCATCGTGACGGGTGTGCAGATGGCGCGGGAAGGGGCACCGGTGAAGACCGTCGCGTGGCAGCTGCCCGAGGCGGCAGCAGGTGCGTCGGCCTCGGCCGCGTCCATAGGGGTGGCGTCGAGTCCCGCGGCGTCACCGGCGTCGGCCGGCATGGCGAAATAGGAGAGCGCTCATGCCTAGTTTTTTCATTAACCGCCCCGTTTTCGCCTGGGTCATTGCGATCCTGATCTGCCTCTTCGGCATCATCTCCGTGCACGGCATGGGGATCGATTCGTACCCGGACATCGCGCCGCCGGAAGTGACCGTTACGGCGCAGTACCCGGGCGCAAGCGCGCAGACGATGGAATCGACGGTGACCCAGGTGATCGAGCAGCAGCTCACGGGCATCGACAACCTGCTGTATTTTAGTTCGACATCGAGCTCGAACGGGCAGACCCAGATCACCCTCACGTTCGCGACCGGCACCAACCCGGACATCGCGCAGGTGCAGGTGCAGAACAAGGTCACGCTCGCCCAGCCGCTGCTGCCTTCGCAGGTCACGCAGCAAGGGGTCGTGGTGGCGAAGGCGAGCCCGGACATCCTGATGTTCGTCGCGCTGCAGTCGGACAATCCGGCGATCGATGCAGGTCGTCTCTCCGATATCCTCGCGTCGCAGATCCAGCCCAACATCGGCCGTGTGAACGGGGTCGGCAATACGACGCTGCTCGGCTCGGAGTACGCGGTGCGCATCTGGCTCGACCCCGACAAGCTGCAGAGTTACGGGCTATCGACGACCCAGGTGCTCAATGCCGTGTCCTCGCAGAATGCGCAGTTCGCAGCCGGCTCGCTAGGGGCTGATCCGGCCGTGAAAGGGCAGGTGTTTACGGCGAACGTGACGGGCGACAGCCTCTTTTCGTCGCTCAAGCAGTTCCAGGACATCATTGTCGTCGCGAACAGCAACGGCACCACGGTCAAGCTCTCCGACGTGGCGCGCATTTCGTTCGGCTCGCAGACATACGGCTTCGCGCCGGTCTATAACGGCAAGGCGGCGGGGGGCATGGCCGTGTTCCTGCTGCCGGGCGCCAACGCGCTCGCGGTCGCGAAGGCAGTCAAAGCCGAGATGGCGGCGCTCGCGAAGGATCTGCCGGAGGGCGTCACGTGGAGCGTGCCCTACGACACCACGCCGTTTATTACCGCATCGATCGTGGACGTGATCCGCACGCTCGTCGAGGCGATCGTGCTGGTGTTTTTCGTGATGCTGATCTTCCTGCAGAATCTGCGGGCCACGATCATTCCGACGCTCGTGATTCCGGTCGCGCTGCTCGGCACTTTCATTGGCCTGTCGGCGCTGCACTACACGCTCAACCAGTTGACCCTGTTCGGCATGGTGCTCGCGATCGGCATCGTGGTCGACGATGCGATCGTCGTGATCGAAAACGTCGAACGCATCATGACCGAGGAGCATTTAGAGCCAAGGGCGGCAACACGCAAGGCGATGGGCCAGATCACCGGCGCCATCATCGCGATCACGGTGGTGCTCTCCGCCGTGTTCATCCCATCCGCGCTGCAGCCAGGCGCGACCGGCATCATCTACGCGCAGTTCGCGCTGACAATTGCCGTATCGATGGGATTCTCCGCGTTCCTCGCGATGTCGTTCACTCCTTCGCTGTGCGCGGCGATCCTGAAGCCCGAACACGCGGAGAAGAAGAACTGGTTCTACCGCTGGTTCGACCGTAGTTTCGACTGGACGACAAAAAAGTATCTCGGACATGCCGGCCGCGCCGTGCAGCATGCGCCGCGCTGGATGATCGCATTCGTGCTCGTCGTGGTGCTGACTGGCTTCCTGTACACGAAGCTGCCGACCAGCTTCGTGCCTGATGAGGATCAGGGTTTTGTACTCGCACTTATCAACCTGCCGCCCGGCTCGACGCTGGAGAGCACCGATCACGTGATGACCGAGGTGCGCGACAAGCTCTCGAACAGTCCGTTCAGCAAGGAAATCGTGGGGATTTTCCAGCCAGAAGGTTTCAGCTTTGTCGGCACGAGCGAAAACGTCGGCATGTCGTTCATCAAGCTGGCTGACTGGGACAAGCGCGACGACACCGCGATGACGCTGATTCCGAAGATCAACCAGACCCTTCACGGCATTTCCGATGCGCAGATCTTCGCGGTGAATCTGCCGACCATCCGCGGTCTCAGCCAGTTCGGCGGCATCGACATGTATTTGCAGGCACGTGAAGGCCAGTCGCGCGCAGAGCTTGGTCAGGCCACGGGCACGCTGCTCGCCGGTGCGGCGAAGAGCCCGGTGCTGTTCGGGATCCGCCCCAACTCGCTGCCGAGCGCACCGCAACTGGACATCGCGGTGGACCGGACCCAGGCCCAGGCGATGGGCCTCACGCTGACCGATGTCTACAACACGCTCCAGATGGAGCTCGCGCCGTTTTACATCGACCAGTTCACTTACGGCGGGCGCGTGAAGCGCGTCTATATCCAGGCGGATGCGCCGTACCGGATGGGGCTCGATGCGCTCCAGCACCTGTATACGCCGAGCGTTTTCACAAACAGCGCCGGCACCAGCACGACCGCGAGCCAGTCGTCATCGACCGTCGCGAGCACGTCGCCGAACGGATTTACGACGCCCGCCGATCCCTCGCCCGCGAATACGTCGATCAGCCCCTACAACATGGTGCCGCTCGCAAGCGTGGTGAATGCCAAATGGAGCTTCGGACCAACGGTGCTGCCGCGCTACAACGGCTACTCCGCGATCGAGATCGTCGGCAACTCTGCGCCGAGCTATTCAACCGGGCAAGCGATCGATGTGCTGCAGAATATCGTGGACCGCCAGTTGCCGACGGGTTTCGCGGCGGACTGGACCGGGCAGTCGTTCCAGGAACTGCTGTCAGGCTCGTCGGCGGTGACGCTGCTATTGCTGTCGATCGTGGTGGTGTTCCTGTGTCTCGCCGCGCTGTATGAAAGCTGGTCGATTCCGGCTGCGGTGCTGCTGGTCGTGCCGCTCGGCATGCTCGGCATGCTGGCGTTCTGCCTCTCATTCGGAGTACCAAACGATATCTACTTCAAGATCGGCCTCGTGACCGTGATCGGTCTCGCGGCGAAAAACGCGATCCTGATCGTCGAGTTCGCGGTGGAGGGTCAGCAACGTGGCATGACGCTGCGCGATGCCGTCCTGACCGCGGCCCGGCTGAGACTGCGTCCGATCTTGATGACATCGATGGCCTTCATTCTCGGCGTGTTCCCGCTCGTTATCTCGTCAGGTGCAGGCGCCGCTTCGCGTCACGAGATTGGCACCGGCGTGATCGGCGGCATGCTGTTTGCGACGTTCCTCGGTTTGCTGCTGATTCCGGTGTTCTATGTAGCAGTACGGCGAATGCTTGGCGACAAGCTCGACGAGGTATCGCACAAGATGCCTCATCACGACGGCGGCGACGACGACGGCAAGCACGACGGTGGGACACCGGGTGGTGACGGTCATGGCGGCGGGAGCGGCAGCGGCCAAAGCCCTGCCGGGGAGGGCGCGCCAGCCTAGCGAGCCGACGCGCGCCAGATGCGACGCGCTTCAGTCAGCCATGCACCGCCGCAGCAACCGATGAAAAACACACGGCAACAGGCGCTGGAGACGCGCAATCAGATTCTCGACGCCGCCGAGCGGGTCTTCGCCGAGCATGGCGTCGCCCATACGACGCTGGAGGAGGTCGCGGTGCGGGCTGGGTTCACGCGCGGCGCGATTTACGGACACTTTCGCAACAAGGGCGCGCTATTCGTCGCCATGACGAACCGGGTCATGCTGCCAATGGAAATGCTGGTCGCAGCATCGGTTGATGCCGGCGAGCCCGATCCGCTAGGCAGGATACGGCAACTGCTGGTGTTCTGCCTCGGCAAGGCCGCAGTAGAGCCACACAGCCGCCGCGTGTTCGAAGTGCTGTTCACGAAGTGTGAGCACACGCGTGACATGGATCTTGTGTTTGATCGACAGCGCAACGCCGCCCGAGATGGAAGAAAGCAGCTTGAGCTTGCTTTGCGTAACGCCATCGCACGAGGGCAGTTGCCGCCCGACCTGGATACGGCTCGCGCGTCAAGCGTTGTGCATGCGTTCCTCGGCGGGGTCTTGCGAGACTGGCTGCTGGAGCAGGATTCGATCGTATTGCCGCGCGATGCTGAGTATCTGGCGGATGTGTGCATCGGCATGCTGGCGGATTCGCCTTCGTTGCGGCGAAGGTGCGGCGATACGCATTCGCTCGAATGACTTGGCGCGTGACGCCGGTCAGCGACGAGATCTACACACCATTGTCAACGGCTCCGGTTTCTTCCTGCATGGGCGCGCTATAGCTTGCGCGGCGGCGCTGTAGGTCCAGCGGGTCGTCGCGGATGAGAAGTTACGCGCAATAGTAAAAGCCGAAGCGATGAAGCGCGGCCAGATGATCTATCCGATGCACGGTACAGTGACGGCGCGGCAGGAGACCACGTGCTTCTGACGCCACCGTTCATCGCGACGGCCGGACAAATCGGCACCCGACGCCATAGACAGCGCATTAACCGCAAATCGGCGCACCGGGCGATCGCTAAGTGACAATCAAACTCTGGACAACCCATGACCCATCGCCTTCCGAATTTCGATATCGCCAACGCCACCGACGAACAAAAAACGGTTCTTCAAAGCATCCTGAACGGTCCACGCGGCAACTTGAACGGCCCGTTCCTCGGATGGATTCATAGTCCGGAACTGGCTGACCACGCTCAGCGGCTTGGCGCGTTTTGTCGATACAAGACGGGCTTGTCACTGCGCTTGTCTGAGCTGGCAATTCTCGTCACCGCCGCGCGATGGCAATCGCAAGGGGAGTGGTTCATTCACTATCCCATCGCGTTGGATGCAGGCGTTCCGAAGGCAGTTGCCGACGCCATCCACCGAGGCGAGCGGCCATCGTTCGATGACGCCGACGACGCGCTCATCTATGAGTTTGCCACTGAGCTATACGAGACCCGTCGAGTGTCCGATAAAACGTTTGCAGCAGCCGTCGCACGCTTCGAGCATGTGGTCGTCATCAATCTGGTCGGATTGCTCGGTTACTACGTGTTGGTCGCGATGACCCTGAACACGTTCGGCATGCGCGCCGAAGGGCAGACCACACTACCGTTCCCGGAATAACGAACCGTGATTAAAAAGCCACCTTACTTCGAAGGTGGCTTTTTTTACGTGCTACGCGTCGTCACATTCGGACCCAGCGCTCACAAAAAAGGCAGCATCAACCCGCGATGCGCGTCCATGCCTTATGGTTTTTAATGGATTGATATGTATACATAGTAATAGTTAACAAGCATCGACCGTTTCTGTGGATAAGCGATCAATCTCCCTTCGGATCAACGCTCTAGCGAAAAGGTAACTCGCGTACCAAGTGGGGAGTGCGACGGTGGCCGAAGGATAACTTCTGGCGTTTGATGCTCGGTACTCGAGTTATCAAGATTCCACCCACAGCTCTTCACCGAGTTATGCCGGAGTTATCCAGAGCTTTGCGTGCAGCAAGCAACGGCGCGCCACCAACATCGGCTCACTCATAAAGCTGCACGAGGGCTTCGCGGTTCACCACCACGATCTGGCTGTACTGCACCTTGATCCACCCCAGCCGTGACCACTCGGCGAGCTTGCGATTCATCGTCTGCCGGCTACTGCCCAGCAGCATGCTCAAGTCTTCCTGCGGCAAATGCAGGTCGATAATCCGTCCCGCCGGATGATCTGCCCCATACGCATCCACCAGCGTCACAAGATGCTTCGCGAGCCGCGCCGACAAACTCAGCAACGCGTGATCCTCGACCAGCGCGAACGAATATCGAATCACCGCGCACAACAGCAGCGCAAATTCCCGATACAAAGCCGGACGCCGCCCCAGCAGCGCCTCAACATCGCGTCTTGCGAGCGTCAACAACACGCACGGTCCGCAAGCGCGGATGTCATGCGTGCGCGGACCGCCATCGATCAATCCAATCTGCCCGAACCATTCATCCCGCCCGTAGTAATTGAAGATTGCCTCGCGTCCTTCCGCCGACACCGAGCTGATCCGCACCGCCCCGGACAGCACGCGATACAGCGAATCGGACGGCGCGTGTTTGCTGTGAATAGCGTCGCCGGCGTCGAGTTGGCGAACCGACCCACGCTCGACCATCCAGTCGATCTCCTCCAGAGGCAGCGCCGCGAGAACCGGGTCCTTGCGGACGCATGAGCGCAGTCGGGCAAGCGTATCCGCGTTGGTCCACGGACGCTCGCCGCCGTTCTCAGGGAATTGGGAGACTGTCATGTAGGCGACACTTTATTCGACGAAGTGCGGTTATAAACGTGTTCACACGACGCGATGCTTCGCGTCTGACGACAGCTTAACGGCACCGGGAGAAACCGGCTCGGCCGCCCAAAAAAGGTTAGACGAGACAGAGCGGGTCCGGTGTACGCCGGGCGGCTCATCCAATGGAGGACGTTCCTGTGCCATCACATTCACCCCTGCGTATCCTGATCACCGGCGGAACTGGTTTTATCGGCAAGCGGATTGCGCGTCACTTGCTCGATGCAGGCACGTTCCAGTTGGAGGGCGAAGCGCCCCGAGAGATTGGCAAGATCATTCTATTCGACGCCTTCCCCGGCGAAGACGTACCCAGCGATGCCCGCATTGAAGTCCGCATTGGCGATATCGACGACCGCGAGACCGTCGCGGAGATCACGCGCGATGTCGATCTCGTCTGGCATCTCGCCGCGGTCGTCAGTTCGGCGGCCGAGGCCGATTTCGATCTCGGCATGCAGGTGAATTTGTACGGCCTGCTGAACCTGCTCGAAGCATTGCGCGAGCGCAACACGCGCACGCGTCTGGTCTATGCAAGCGGCTTCGCGGTGTTCGGCGGAGAACTGCCGCCTGTCGTCACCGATGCAACCGCGCCTACGCCCAAATCGTCGTATGGCATGCAGAAGGCGGTCGGCGAATTGCTGGTGGCCGACTACAGCCGCCGGGGTTTTATCGATGGCCGCACGTTGCGCCTGCCAACCATCACGGTTCGTCCGGGCAAACCCAACAAGGCCGCGTCGACCTTCGTCAGTTCGATCATCCGCGAGCCGCTCAACGGTCAGCGCGCGGTGTGTCCGGTGAAGCCCGACACGGTTGTGTATATCTCGTCGCCGCGTCGCGCACTCGACGCCATGCTGCGCGCGATGCATCTCGCCGATGCCACCATCGGCGCCGAGCGCACGCTGCCATTACCGGGGCTGACGGTCAGCGTTGCCGGGATGGTGGAATCGCTGGCCCGCGCGGGCGGTGTGGCGGCGATCGAGTTGATCGATTGGGTGCCGGATGCTCAGGTGCAGCGCATTGTGGAAAGCTGGCCGACGCATGTCGAAGCCACGCGTGCGAGCGCGCTGGGTTTTCATGCCGATCCGGACTTCGATGCCATCGTAAAAGCGCATATCGAGGACGAAACTGTCCCCGTCGCGCGTACGGTTGACCCGCGAGGAGTGGGCGCATGAGCACACTATCCACGCCAGTTTCGGATCTGGAAAAGCAGACGATCAGCCGCGTGAAGCGCAGGTTGATCCCGTTTCTGGCGCTGCTTTTTATCGTTGCTTTTCTCGATCGGACCAACGTAGGTTTCGCTGCGTTGCGAATGAACCAGGACATTGGCATCAGTCAGACTTTGTATGGTTTCGGCGCGGGCATCTTCTTTCTCGGCTATTTTATTTTCGAAGTGCCGAGCAACATTTTCATGCATCGATACGGCGCGCGCCTCTGGATCGCGCGGATCATGGTGACGTGGGGCATCGTGGCGAGCGTGATGGGAATGCTGCAAACGCCCGTGCATTTTGTCGTGCTGCGGGCGCTGCTCGGGGTCGCTGAAGCGGGGTTCTTTCCCGGCGTCATCTATCTGCTCTCGTTGTGGTTTCCCGCGCGGTACCGCGCGCAGGTGATCGCGGGTTTCTATCTCGGCGTGCCGATCTCCCAGGTGATCGGCGCTCCGCTGAGCGTCAGCCTGATCGAGCTTGGCGAACATATCGGCGTGACGGGTTGGCGGCTGATGTATGTGCTCGAAGGGCTGCCGGCAATCTTGCTGGGTGTGGTCTGCTGGTTTTATCTGAGTGATAGGCCGTCGGAGGCGCGCTGGCTCACCGACGAACAACGCAATTGGCTTATGCGTACACTCGCGGCCGAGGAAGCCGCGAAACCGCTTGCCGTGGGCAAAGGCATGAGCCACGGCGCGCAGATCCGGACAGTGCTGAAAAACCGCGTCGTCTGGGCGATGGCATTGACTTACTTTGGCATCACATCCGGCTCGAACGCGATGAACTTCTTCTTCCCCAGCGTGCTCCAGTCGTTTCAGGAATCGTTTGGGATCAAGCTCGGACTGCTGCAAAACGGCCTGATTACAGCGATCCCGTACGCGCTTGCCGGCGTTGCGATGTTCTATTGGAGCAGGCGCTCGGACCGCAAGCAGGAGCGCTATGTTCACGTGGCCAGCGCTGCACTTCTGGCCGCGGTATCCATCGCGATTGCGCTCGTTGTGGACCATCCGCTGGCGACTATCGTGGGATTCATCCTGCTCGCAATCGGGGTCTATAGCGCGGTCATTACGTTCTGGGCTATCCCGGGTCAGGTACTCACGGGCGTGGGCGCGGCAGCGGGTATTGGACTGATCAATTCAGTCGGCAACCTGAGCGGTTTTGCAGGTCCGTACCTCATTGGACTGATCAAGACGGCGACCGGCAGCTATACGCCGGGCTTCCTGCTGATCGCCGCGCTGGTCGGTACGGGCGGGGTGGGCGCGCTGTTGTTGCCGCGCCGTCCCGGATCGGCGACCATGCCGATAGTGACTACCGAACAGCGAGGTGACGCATGAAGGACGAGGTGATTGCATTTCTAGGGACCGGCCTGATGGGCGAGCCGATGGCGCGTAACGTGCTGGCGGCCGGGTATGGCGTGCGAGCCTGGAATCGCTCGAAGGAGAAGGCTTCCGCGCTCGCTGAAAAAGGGGCCGTGGTTTGCGACACGCCAGCAGACGCCGCTCAAGGCGCGAACGTGCTGATCTGCATGCTGAGCGATGGTCCGACCTGCGACGCCGTGGTATTCCACGACAAGACTGTCCTGGCTGCGCTCAGCGCCGGCGCGACGGTGATCGTGATGAGTTCGATTCCCGTGGAGACCGCCGTCGAACAGTCGCGAACGAGCGCCGAGCGGGGTTTGGGTTATCTCGACGCGCCGGTATCGGGCGGCCAGCAAGGCGCGATCGATGCAACGCTCGCGATCATGGCCGGCGGCGAACTGGATACCTTCGAGGCGGCGCGCGAACTGCTTGGCGCAATGGGTCGCCCGGTGCGCGTTGGCCCCGCCGGAACAGGGCAGCAGACGAAGCTTGCGAATCAGTTGATCGTGGCGAACACGATCGCTGCCGTGGCCGAAGCGTTGTTGTTTGCCGAGCGTGGCGGTGCGGACCCTGCGAAGGTTATCGAGGCGCTTGCCGGTGGCTTCGCCGATTCGCCGATCCTGCGCAAGCACGGCCAACGCATGATCGACGAAACGTTCGCGCCCGGTGGTGCCGCAAAGTATCAGTTGAAGGACACGCGTACCGCGTTGGCGCGGGCGCGGTCCCTCGGGCTGGAGTTGCCGGTGGCGCATGTTGTGGATGCGCTGTTCGCTTCAATGGTCGATCACGGCGACGGCGATCTCGACCATAGCGCGCTCATTCGCGAGATTCGGCGGGAGAACAACTTGTCGTTAAGCCGTAAAGACGGTTGAGCGCATGGGCGAGTTTCAGACCGTCTTAAGCATCCCGCCATCGACGAAATAAGTCGATCCCACGCTATAGCTCGCACGCTCCGAGCATAGGAAAACGATAAAGCTCGCCAGCTCGGCGGGGGTAGCGAAACGGCGAATGGGCGCGTGTTCGTCTGCGACGTGTTGCAAATGCGCTTCCCAGTCGCCGCCCGAATCGCGCGTCAGTTCCTTGGCCGTCTTGATCCAGTCGGGTGTCAGCACAAGCCCCGGATTGATCGTGTTGACGCGGATATTGTCCTTGATCAACTCGTTCGCCAGATTCTTCGACAGCATCATCAACGCGGCTTTCGTCACGTTGTAGATGGGCTCGTAGCCGAGCGGCTGCGTCGCGCAGATCGACGCATTGTTCAGGATCGCGCCACCGCCACGCGCTTTCATCAACGGTACGAGACCGCGCGCGAGGCGCACGGCCGCCATCACATGAAGGTCCCAATAGGACTGCCACTTCTCGTCGGGCGCATCCATGATGGTCTCGTTGCTGCCCGTACCGGCGTTGTTGAAGAGGATATCGGCGCCGCCGAAATTCGTGCTCGCAGCAGCAACGATCTTGTCGACGCCTGCGGCGGTGGCGACGTCGCAAGCGACCGGCACCGCCGATACGCCGAACTCCCGCGCGATGCGCGCAGCAGCCTCCGTCAGCCGTTCTTCCTGCCGCGCCGCGAGCAGCAGGTTCGCGCCTTCCGCCGCGAAGGCCTCCGCTACAGCGAGCCCGATGCCTACGCTCGCGCCCGTCAATACGACAACCTTGCCGCGCAGATTCAGATCCATTTTTATCGTCTCCTTTTTAGTTGCTTAAGTTCAAGTGTTCAACGCGCTTCGAATCGCGGCAAGCCACAATCCGACCGCGTGTGCGCCGGGATCGGCAAAACCCAGCGCACGATCGCCCACGTAACTGGAACGTCCGAGCCGCGGTGTCATCAATGCCGTTTGCGCTGCGCCTGATGTCGCTGCATCGACGGCTGCTTTCAATGCTTCGTCCGTATCGATACCACCTGATGTCGCGAGCGTGCTTTGCAGTGCGACGGCCGCCGGATACAGCGCATCGACCATGGTTCGATCGCCGGGATGTGCGCCACCCAGCGCCGTCACGCCATCGACAGCCGCAGTGAACGCCGCTGACCAATCCTTGGCAGCAGACTCGCCAGACTGTTCGATAACCGCTGCCGCGCGCAACAGCATAACCGCGTAGAGCGGCCCCGATGTGCCACCGACCACGCGCCGGATTGTGGCGGACATGGTCCGCAGCACGGCTCCCGGTGTGTTCTCCGAGGGATAGGTATCGATCTCGTGAAGGATGCTGCGGGCCGCCCGTGACAGGCTGATGCCGAGATCGCCGTCGCCCACGCGCTGATCCATGTCGGTCAGGACCGGTTCGGCTTCGAGAAGGCACGCGCATACCGCTTCGATAACCCGTCGCAACGACGAGTCACGCGAGAGTCGTGCGCCGCTAGCGATGACTGGCGCGACAGGCGCGGGCTTAACCGATGCCTGCGCGACGCGGCCGCTCAACGCGGGCCATGCTGTGGTCTGCGCAGCCGCGTCGAGCCATGCGAGCCGTTGATCGTCCACGCGCAATAACGTGAGGGAAATGCCGGCCATATCGAGCGCGCTGAGGAATGTACCCGACCATGCCCGCTCGACCTGGACCCGATATTCGCGAAGGGTGCGCAGCGCCGATCCCGCAACAATGCTCAGTTCGCTCGACGGCGTGCCGCCCAGGTTGTTCACGAGCAACGCGACGCGGTCATCGGGCTTCAATGCAAGATCGCCGATGATCTTCGCGAGCAGGCGCCCGACAATCTGCGCGGCCGGTTCAAGCGCTCCACGCTCCACGCCGGGCTCGCCATGAATGCCGAGACCCCATTCGATTTCATCGTCGGCGAGCTGGAAACCCGGCTTGCCAGCGGCCGGCACCGTGCATGGCGTAAGGGCCACGCCCATGGTGCCAAGCGATGCCGCCGTGTCGCGCGCAATCTGCGCGACTTCGCTGAGCGGCCGCCCCTCGGCCGCAGCGGCGCCCGCGACCTTGTGCACGAACACGGTCCCGGCGAGACCGCGCCGGCCGGCGTGTTCGCCGTGTGCGGAAAGAGCGACATCGTCGGCGACGATCACCATGTCCACCGCAATGCCCTCGGCCCGCGCGATCTCCGCGGCAAGGCCGAAATTGAACCGGTCGCCCGTGTAGTTCTTGACGATGAGAAGCACGCCTGCGGGACCGGCTACAGCCCGGATGGCATCGAGGACGGCATCGGTCGAGGGCGACGTGAAGACCTCGCCGGCGACCGCCGCGCTGAGCATGCCGGGACCCACGTAACCGCCGTGCGCGGGTTCGTGCCCCGAGCCGCCGCCGGAGATCAGGGCCACTTCGCCGCGTGCTGCCGCCGCCTCGGCATCGGCGCGCACGATGATCGTGCTGCCCTGCAGCAACGACAAGCCCGGGTTGAGCGCGGCGAGTCCGTCGAGCATGTCGGGCACGACTTCGGAGACGTCGTTGATGAGCTTTTTCATGTCAGCCATCCTTCTTTGAAGCCGCTGGCTCTTCGGTACGAGCCCTGTGCGGTTGGGAGACATGATAGATGGCCCGACTGCATCGCGCTTTTGCGTTCTTCAATCGCTCTTACATCGCGCTTGTCAGTCACGCATGTCAGTCGAGAAACTCGGCCGCGCGTTGCTGGAGCATGGCCCTGAAGTCATCGAGCCAGCCGATGGACAGCCGCCAGCTCTGCCAATACAGATCGACATCGATATGCGCGCCCGGCACCATTTCAACCAGCTCGCCCGACGCGAGCGCCGGCCCGATCATCTGCGTGGGACACATGCCCCACGCCATTCCAGACAGGCACGCCCGCAGATAGCCCGCAACGTGTGGAATCAGATGGCGCGGCGGATCGAGATCCGCCCGCGTGATCCGCCGCATGAAGCGCTTTTGCATCTGATCCTTCGGACTGAAGTCGACGCGCGGCGCGTGACGCAGCGCATCCCGCGTGACCCCTGCGCTGAAGTGCCGGTCAAAGTACGCCGGCGAGCAAACCGGCAGGTAACGCATGCGCCCCAGCTTGGTCGAACGGCATCCCTGCACCGGCTCGGCTTGCGTGGTGACCGCCCCTTGCACGCTGCCGTCGCGGAGTTGTTGCGCCGTGTATTCCTGATCTTCGATAACCAGATCCAGCAGCATTTCCCGTTCGGCGCAGAAGCCGGAGATGGCATCGATGAACCAGGTGCCCACGCTGTCGTCGTTGACCGCCATGCGAAATGTCGGCCACTTTCCGGCGATCATGCCCGGCAAGGTTGGCATCTGCCCGCCGAGTTCTGTTTCGAGCCGCTGCACGCGTTCTATATGACGGCAGAGCAGCGCGCCCGGAGGCGTGGCAATACACGGCTGGCCGCGCTTCACCAGCACGCTTCCGACTCTTTCCTCCAGCAGCTTCACCCGCTGTGAAACGGCCGATGGCGTCACGTTCAGTTCCCGCGCGGCGCGATCGAACGAGCCGAGGCGCACGACCGCTCCGAGTGCATCGAGCAAGGCGTAATCCAACATTAGGAAAATTTAACTCGCATTAGGAAAGTTAGCTTCTTTTAAGCATCGACGAAAGGCAGACTACGCCTGTTGGTAGTGCCCGTCCACTGGCCTTTTTTGCCGGACCGGGCGCTGGCTGTCGCACGTGCGCGCCTCGCTACCCGCTGCAAAGACAGAATCCTCTCCCGGAAAAAGCCATGACTCCATCGCCGTTTCAACTCGAGCGTTATTTCGCTGTTCACGAATTCACCGCCCGCTATCTGCTGTGCAGCTCCGATCCGGAATCCATGTCGATCGCGGACTTGCTTGCACTCGAACCCGGTTCTGTGGAAGGTCTTGGCAGCCTGCGTCTGGGCTACACCGAATATCCCGGTGCGCCTGAACTTCGGCGAGAACTTGCAACGTTGTACGAATCAATCCATATCGATAACCTGATCGTGCACACGGGCGCTCAGGAAGCGATTTTCTCGTTCGTCCATTCGATGCTCAAGGCGGGCGACCATATGATCGTCCACATGCCTGGTTATCAGTCGCACTACTCGATCGCTGAAGCGGCGGGTGTTTCAGTGTCGCCGTGGCTTGCACGCGAATCGGAGAATTGGGCCCTGGATCCGGATGAGTTGGAGAAGCTCGTCAGGCCGGAAACGAAAGCGTTGCTGATCTGCGCTCCGCATAATCCGACCGGTTATCTGCCTGAGCGCGAGCGGTTTGAAGCTGTTGTTGAGTTCTGCCGGCGACGTGGTCTCTGGCTATTCAGCGACGAGGTCTATCGAGGGCTGGAGCATGATCCCGCAGCTCGTTTGCCGGCGGCCTGCGATCTCTATGAGAAAGCGATATCGCTTGGGGCTTTATCGAAGTCGCATGGTTTGGCGGGGCTGCGCGTTGGCTGGGTCGCCACCCGGGATCGCGATGTGCTCGCGGCCATGAGCGCGTTCAAGGACTACCTGACCATCTGCAATAGCGCGCCCAGCGAGTATCTCGCGGCCATTGCGGTGCGTAACACGGGCGCGTTGATCGAACGCAATACGTCGATTGTCAGGAATAACCTGGCCATCCTCGATCCGTTCTTCGAACGTCATCAAGAGATCCTGGAGTGGCGTCGGCCGTCAGCAGGGACGGTCGCGTTCCCTAGACTGAGGCGCGGGGGAGCCGAGCGCTTCTGTGCTGAAGTCCTCGAATATGCAGGCGTACTTCTGCTTCCCAGCACGCTGCTCGATCATGGCGACGAGCATTTCCGTATTGGCCTCGGACGGAGAAACTTGCCGGAGGTCCTGAAAATATTCGAGAACTATTTGCGTGAGCGCGGTACGAAGTAGGACCGCCGGGGAGGCGCTGACCGACTTAGGTTTGTGGACTTCTCCCCTTCCGGGGCTAGTGCCGATGCGCACTGGCGCTTTACGTTTGCCGATTCACTCGTACACTAAGGTGCTATATCGCTAAGACTCACGGACGTGCAAATCACGGAGTGCAAAATATGAAGTGGCTACTTGTATCGCTTGCAGCGTTGGTTGGATACAGCGCACATGCTCAGAACGCTGAACCGAAGCAGGCCTCGAGTGCCTACTCGTCACCGCGGTTCACTCGCGATACCACCGAGGACATCAACGTCCAAATGGAAACGGATCATGAAACAGGCTGCCGTTATCTGATTGCAGAAGGCCAGGGCATCACGCCGCTTCTGAAGAGTAACGGCACGCCCGACTGCAACGCGCCGAAACTCGGGCAGCAATAGCCAACGCGCAGCGTTGCGAGGTCTTGATCGACCGCGCGGCCGGGAAATGGAAAATGGCAAATGAGCCCGAGCGAGGCAAGTCGCCAAGCGCGGACGCCGCACCGAAAAGCGGGATACGCCGTCGTTGAAGTCACGTTGAAGTCATTGAGGGACACGTGTTGCCAGATGATTTGCGCTTCCGGCTCGATGACAAAGCCCCGCCCAGCGTGATGGGGAAGGCGGCCTTCGACGGAGCCCGCCACCGCCGTGCCGTGCGTTCCCGCGCCGGTTGCCTGATTCGATAACGGCCACCGTGATCGACGATCCCATCAGCACCGCATCCACGTACCAGCCCGACTAGCTGACATGCGTCGAGTATCCGCCGAGGCTATAGGCGTTCACCGCCAGATGGCCGCCATCGACATTGGAAAACCCCAGCAAAGCCGTCGACACCGCCGGCTGCCCGGGTGAAGCAGACGAACAAACCATAGTGGTTCCGATGACCCGACGCCCTCACGTCCGAGTAAAGGTCATGGCCTACTTGCGCGCCGAAAATCGAGCCGTCGAACTCGGGGTTCGCCGCGCCGTCCAGGCGGCTTACCGAATGTCCGCCTCATACGCGTCCCCACACGGCCGGCAGCGCGCCGGTCTCGGTGGGTAATGACCCGTCACCTTGACAGTCGTGGAGGGTATCGATTTGCTGAATGCTGATTTTCCTGGGAATCAGCGGAATGGCGGCGTACAGCGTCACTTCCGGACGATACAAGGGATCGGGCGCGGAACCGGGTGGGGGCGGGGTAGACAAGGGCGGAGTGCCCGCGGCAGCAATCGGGCCGCTGGTCGGTCGACAGTGTGCCGGGCGGCGTGCCAACGGGCGAGCCGGATGAGGCGACCTTGGGGGGCGGGCCACGGTCCAGCAGGTGTACCCGTGGGATCGACCTGATGGAGCGCTGGGTTGCGTCGGCGCAACGGGGGTTGCCGCGCCACGGAATTGCGCAAATACCCGCGCTCGCTGGTCCGGGCCGTCACGCCGCCCTTCGCCCGGTAGTATGAATACGCGCCCACCTGGATGGATGCGGGGAGCGAAATCGCGCCGAGGGCAGAAATGGCGCCATTGGCGGCTTGAATCACCTGTATGCCATCGGCGACCGGTCGCAGCACCCGTACCGCCAATGCTCGTGATCAGCAGCGTTCTGGAGCCGCTGGCATTGCGGCCATGCTTCCCACCAAGGTTTACCCCGACAGCTACCGAAACGGATCGCAACCGAGCGCCGCGCTTGAATGCGATATATCACCGACTGCGAGTGTCCCGGCGCCAATTTTCACGCCGTCGAAGTAATTACTACCGCTGACAGCCCCGGGCGAACGCGCCCGCGCCATCTTCCAGGGCCACGGGCAACCGGAAGAACGCCGGCACCGGTACATACGACACTTCTTCCAATCCGCGGTCCAGTCGAACTGCATGCTGCATTAGCGGTTCCTGACAGCGCCTCCGACACAAAACCGCCTCTGCAAACGCCGATACCCGGCATTTTTTTCGTTGACTGGCGCTCTCAGGACCTTCGATGACCGCTAAAAATAGATTTTTTCCTTTGTCTTATCAAATGTTTTATTTATTATCTGACCTTCCGGATTGTGGGCGCCAAGCATCTCCGGACTGCGCACGTGACGGTTTTTGGAGCTTTGTTTTGGAAACATCGGGCAGAATCCAATTGCAGACTGACATTTTCGCGTGGTAAAAGGAGTCTGCAACGCTTGGCCGATTGACGGCCGGTGGCGCTACCAAACGGAATTACGTCTCTTCTAGGAAAATCAGCAAATGGCAACAGGTATTGTGAAGTGGTTTAATGATGCGAAGGGTTTTGGCTTCATCACGCCGGACGGCGGTGGCGATGACCTCTTTGCGCATTTCTCTGAGATCCGCTCGGAAGGCTTCAAGACACTGCAGGAAAACCAGAAAGTAAGCTACGAAGCGAAGCAAGGCCCGAAGGGTCTGCAAGCGTCGAACATCCAGCCGCTGTAATTCGTTACAGCCCGGCTTGATTGCATGAACCGAATGGCCCGCTTAGGCGGGCCATTCGTTTTTGCACGGTACGAGGACAAGCCGCAGACGCCATGAGCGCCCGTTGTCCGGGGATCGCGTCGCAGCAGGTCCCATCCCACCCCATCAGCCCCGTATCAGGGTGCGTCGATAGCCAGGGGTGCCGGGGCAACCGCCGTGACCTTCTCGGGAAAGAGCCGCGGATATAGGGCGCCCGCAATGCATGCGCCAATGATGGGCGCGACCCAGAAAAGCCAGAGTTGTCCCAGCGCAGCGCCACCGGCGAACAGCGCGGGTCCGGTCGAGCGTGCGGGATTGACCGAGGTATTCGTTACGGGAATGGATATCAGGTGAATCAGTGTCAGGCAAAGCCCGATGGCCAGCGGCGCGAAACCGGAGATGGCGCGTCCGTCGGTGGTACCGAGAATGACCATCAGGAAGAAAAACGTCATCACGATTTCGCAGATCAGGGCGGCTGTCATCGAATAACCGCCGGGTGAACGCGCGCCGTATCCATTCGATGCAAATCCGCTGGCAGCCGCGTCGAATCCGGGCACGCCGGACGCAATCAGATACAGCACGAATGCCCCGATGGTCGCGCCAACAACTTGCGCAACAATATAAGGCGCCAGGTCGCGGGCAGGAAAGCGGCCTGCAACGGTGAGGCCCACGCTGACGGCCGGATTCAAATGGCAACCCGATATATGTCCAAGTGCGTAGGCCATGGTCAGGACGGTCAATCCGAACGCGAGCGCGACGCCTGCAAATCCAATTCCGGTACCGGGAAATTTGGCCGCGAGAACTGCGCTGCCACAACCGCCAAGTACTAGCCAAAACGTGCCAAACATTTCCGCAGCAAGACGTTGTTGTAATCGCATGATGTGCCATCCAAGATTGGTAACGGTTTCAATACGAAGTGGTTAGACCGCGCTAACTGATAATTGCGCTTTACGAAAAGCTCCGCTTTTTTATAGTCGATCCTGTTTGCGTTTCTGCTTCGAGTTATGTGTCTGGCCGTCCCTTGCCGCAAGACTTTCCCGCGCGCTGGGCACGCATGTGCAGCGGTAGATGCAGACGGCTTGCCTGTGGAAACGCGTGGTGCAGTGCATCTACAACAACGCTTTTTGCGTGATTCAATCGCACTTCAATCGCGCGGGTGAGGTCGTTCGGACACGAATTCAGTGTAGGACAAAGTTTTTAAAAATCGATGTCATCACAGTTACGGAATGGGTTTGAGTATCAGCAGCCCGGCGCGCCGATCTTTTGTCGTCTGCGTGCCGTCCCGCAGTCGTGGACCCGACCCTTCAGCGTTGCGCCACGCGTGAATTTTCAGCGGCCCAAGCGCCCAGGGATCTTGGCGTATCACGCTTCCTATTGTTTAAGCAGTTGCCATTTGCCATTCGGGCTGGCGTCCTTGCAGGCAGTCGGCGCCCAGGTTTGCGTCTGGCCTTTCGCCTTGGCGACGATGGCAACCGTCCGGCAACTCCGGTCGCCGTCCTTTCGCGTATTGAGCGGCGTGATGGTGCCCTCCACGTGAACCGGATTTCCAGTGCCGTTGTTGTTCCAGTCAAGCGCTTCACCGTCCTGCTTCGAGTCCAGGGCCGTTCGCGCGGCGCGGTTGAGTTGCTGCAGATCGCGCTGTTTCATATAACTGATCGGCGTGTCCATCAGGAAGCCGAGGTTGGCCGCGTAGGAGCCTGCGGCATAGCCCAGGAATACGCTGTAAACCGCTAACCGAAGCCAGCCGATACGGCCGTAAGACGATGATCGGATGTGCATAAAGCTTCCTTAAAGTACGGGCTGCCGCCGGGCTTCCCGGGGCGTTCAAACATGGAAGTCCGCGGCCATGTCATCGTCTGTCCGGGCGACTATCCGGCCGGTTCGAACGGCGTGTGTGAACAGGTCGAAATCGCGTTCAACTTGATCCGCATAGTTCTTTGAATAGGCGACCAGCGCTTCGGTGAATTGAGTGCCCTGGCCCAGATAAGCGCTGATCTCGATAGCCTTGCCGCTCGCTTTTGCATGAGCACGCGCGAGTATCCAGCCGCACAACCGGGCGTAACCTTCCAGCACGTCGATATCGAATAATTCGATGTTCGCCGACAGCTTCATGTCCCGCAGTTGCCGGAAATAGAAATGGCGTCCCGATGGTCCGGTCGCCCAGCCAAGGAAGATGTCGCTGGCGGCCTGCATTACCCGCTGGCCGCGCACCACACGCTCGCCAGCATGGTCGAGCCGTTCGGCATCGAAATGCTGTTCGATCACGGAGGGCCGTGCCTCCTTGATCTGCAGGAACATCGGCTTTCCGAGTTCATCCATCATCAACAGAACCAGGCAGCGAGTCCCGACGCTGCCAACGCCCACTACCTTGAACGCCAGGTCCTGCGCAGTGAAATGTTTAAGAAGCGCGCGGCGGTCGTGGCTAAGCGTTTTCACATACTGCGCAAACATGCCCTTGATCAACGCCTGCCAGTTCCCCAGCTTGATCCAGTCATCATCGGCTTCGAACAGCGTGTTGGCGCCGTGTACGTGGAACATGCCCGGTGGCATGTCGCGAAGAGTCCAGGCGTCGGTCTCGTCATTAAATTCCGCCACCTTCTCAAGCATGCTGTCATGTGTGCGGCTAGCGGCCTTTTCCATGCCTTTACGCAACGCGCGCCTGCGCTCCGGCGTCACGGCGGTTTCGAGCATCCGGTCGAAAGTGATGCGCTCGTACCAAAGCTCCAGAGCGCTGTATCGTGCGTATTCCTGCATGCGCGTCTGATACTGCGTCACCAGGGATTCGATCAGACTCTCGCCTGTCAGGCGGCTTAAGCGCATGTGCCGTGCGGCCACCATGAAGCTTGCGGCCAGCCGTTTGATATCCCATTCCCAGGGCCCAAGCGCGACTTCATCGAAATCGTTCAGGTCGAACACGAGCTGGCGTTCCGGCGTCGCGAATCCGCCAAAGTTCATCAGATGCGCATCGCCGCAGATGGGCATCACCAGGCCCGTATTCGATATCTTGCCAAGGTCGTTAGCCTGCAGGATCGCGCTGCCCCTGAAGAACGTAAAAGGCGACGCCATCATCCGGCCGTATCTGAGCGGGACCAGCCGTTCCACGCGTCCCTTGCTGTTTTGCTCAAGCAGCTCGATCGGGTCGCGGTCGATCGTTCCAATCCGGGCGTGTGCGGAACGGGCCATGTGCTCGCGGTACGCTTTGCCCGCGGCCATACGCGACGCTGTCTTGTTTTCAGCGGCCATCTATCTACTCTCCCCTATGTCGCTCACGTCACGCATCGGACACACACGGCCTTGCACGAGCGGCCGGTCCGCGTCACGACTGCTTTTCCGGCCAACCGCTTACTTTATTGGAGCGCCGTTGCGTGTCACCAGCACGGCAGTCGCTTCAATAAATTCGGCGTGTACGCTGTCGCCGGTCTTTATTCCCTTTAGCGAAACGTCGGGGCCAGCCTGCAGCGTTTCTGTTTTATTCGGGCCGCGAATCGTAATGGTTCGTTTTGCATGATCGACCTTCTGAACCGTTGCCAGCACTTGCACCCGACGTGCGGTCGCAGTCGATCCGCCGGACGCGGGGATGGTCGCGGTTTCGTCGACCCGCTCGCGAATACCGTTCGACGCGACCTTGGTGGCACGGATCAGCACGGCGTTTTCATACTTGATATGGACGATATCGCCGATCTGCAACTTGCTGACATCGCCCACTTCCGGATTCACGGCAATATCGACGACTCTCCCGCCTGACCCCTGCAACGAGACGCTATTCGACGCGGTATCGATGCCCACTACACGCGCCTGAACTTCCGCGGTGGCGGCGGCGCCCACTCCGCTCGGACCAGCGGCCGAGGCTGCATTCTGCGAAAACGCCGGCGCGGCAAGCAGGGCGGAAACAACCATTGCTGCCTTGAGGATGTTGATGCTGAAAATCTGCGACGTGTATTGGCGAGTCTTGTGAGTCATTAGGGAATCCTCTCGTTCGTTGCGATGTTGATGGATGCGGATGACCGGCGAAACGCCGGGTGATGAAGCCTGGGGTTACCTACGCGACTTGGACAGCAAGTGCCCCAGTCCAAGATTGGTCGCTATCTGCCAGATGTACACGCGGGAGTAACGGACGCCGTATCTCGACTCAATCAGTGCCCGTAGCCGCGCATTGGTCCACGCCTCACTGTCGAAGCCATGATCCCTGGCCGAGCCCTGAAGCGCCGCGGATATCCACTCAAGGGCTCGCTGATCCAGCACGGAAGAACGTCCGCCCACGCCCAACTGTTTCAACGCGTCCAGGCCACCGGCGTCAATCAGCGCCTTGTAGCGTTTCACCGTCGCCATGGACAGATGAAGCTGCTCGGCAACGTCATCCAGCGACGCTCCGTCGAGCAGCATCTGTCCCGCCGTCATTCGGCGTACGACGCTGGGAAGGTTCTCGGGCTGAGAAAGCATCTGTGCACTCGTCCTTGTGTCATCAGGAATGCACGGCAGTCCGTCGCCGCTCGTTTTTAACTCCGGCTCGCCAGGGCGGCCCGATCTCCATTTTGAAACGCTCTGACGTTCCGTTTCGATTTCCAAAAGAATATGAATATCCGCGAAAGATCCGTCAGGCGAATAACGCTTAATTCAGTTAATTGCACTGTTGCGCAAGCCGTCGGAATGGAAGCCCCGGAGGTTAAGTTCATTACCAATATCTGCTTTTTTTAGATTTGGGGCCGATTTTGTGCAAAATTTATTACTTGAAATTTACTTGATTATTGTCTAAGACGCGGAGCAGTCGACCTGGTATTCACGAACGTTTGCTAACGTTTTTTTGAAACATACTGGCTGATTGGATTGGGACTTTGTCAGTTACAAAATAATATTGGCAAACGCTAAAACGTTTGCTAGCATCCGTAACAAATGTAATTCCGCTAATGCACTGCGTAAAGCAGACCGCACAGGACAAACGTGCCCTGTTATGTCTTTGAGAGGACTAACGTATGGCTATTTCTCGTTCCACGCAGTTCGCTTAAATCATGTCGTCCTTCCGTGTGGGTATATCGCGGAAAACAGATTGATAGAAACATGGAAAACCTCTTCCCGGTGCGCCGGGAACGGTTCTGCTCGCGTGCCCCGAAAAACGTTATTCAATTAACGCTGAAGGGCTATCTGCATCTTGTGAAATTAACGTTGGGAAAATTCATGAGCAGCCATAGGCAACTATTCATCCGTAGATCGTTGCCGGGCTTCATTATGGCAGTCTGGGCAAATCTGGCGTTTGGGCAAAGCGCCGCGGATGAAGCTAATAAAAGCAATAATCCACTGAATCTGGCTGCTTCATTCAATATTCAAAATTACTATACACCCAGCGTATTTGGTGCGAGTTCCCATACTAATGATCTGTTGCTGCGCCCGACCATTCCAATCGGGCCCAACGGGCTGATAGGCGTGCCGCAGATATTCCGCGCAACCGTGCCTGTCAGTACCCGTCCCGATCCCAATGGCGGATACAACACCGGATTGGGCGATATCAATCTTTTCGATATCTTCCTGCTCTCTCAGGAGGGCGTCCAGATAGGCGTCGGACCACTGATCACCATGCCGAGCGCTACCGACCCAAGCCTGGGAACGGGCAAGTGGCAAGGCGGTCTTGCGGCAGTCGCGGTCAGTGCGACCAAGGAACGGTTGCTGGGCGCGCTGGTCCAGTGGCAACACTCGTTTGCCGGGCAGGATAGCCGCCCGGCCGTGCAGTCGCTGACGGCCCAGCCTTTCGGCATTTTTAACTTACCCGGTGGATGGTATGTGCGCTCGACCGGCACCTGGACGTTCGACCTGCAGCACGGAAGCTATTACATCCCGGTTGGCCTGGGCGGCGGCAAAGCGTGGAAAAGCGGCTCGACCATCTACAACGCATATATAGAGCCGCAATATTCGGTCGCTCATTCAGGGCAAGGTGTTCCGCAATTCACTATTTTCGCCGGGTTGAACATGACTTTCGGCAAATAACGGAGGACTTCCATGAAACGTGGATATCTCGTGAGATTCGGAATACTAATGACTTCGTTGACGCTGGCAGGTGTTTCATCCGCGAGCGCGCAGCAGGAGCCCACCGGCGCGACGCCCCAGGAAACGGAGGCTATCGCCAAGGACGCATTCATCTATGCGTACCCCATGCTGTTCAACTACAAGACCCTCTACCAGCAGACGCAGGACAGGAACTCGAAGGCGTATATCGGTGGATTCGGGAGCTTTCGCCACTATTCGCAACTGTATGGGCCGCAGAACAAGGAAATAGTCACGCCGAACAACGACACACCGTATTCGTGGGCCTGGCTGGATCTGCGCCGCGAACCCTGGGTGTTGTCGGTCCCGAAGGTTCCCGAAGACCGCTACTATGTGTTTCAGTGGATCGACCTGTACACCTACAACTTTGCTTACGTCGGCTCGCGCGCGACCGGTAACGGCGCTGGCCATTACTTGTTGGCAGGCCCTCGTTGGAACGGATCGACGCCACCGGGTATCGACAAGGTCTTCAAGTCGGAGACCGATCTCGTTCTGACGCTCGGCCGTACGGTGCTGAATGGACCCTCGGATGTCGGACACGTCGTTCGCATACAGGAGCAGTACGAGCTGACGCCGCTCTCCAGCTTCGAACACACCACGCCGCCACCCGACGTCGCGAGCGTGACCTTCCCCAAGTGGGACGAGGCCAGGGCGACATCGGTCGACTTTATCGGCTATTTGAATTTTCTATTGCAATTCGCGCAGCCGCCCAATCCGTCCGAGACAGAACTGATGCAGCGCTTCGCGAAGATAGGGATTGCGCCAGGCAAGCCGTTCGATATCAGCAAGCTTGATCCCGCAACCCGTGAAGCATTGGAACGCGGTGTGACCGATGGCAAGCAGGCATTGGCGGCCGCGGAAAAATCGACGACGGGTTCCTTCGGTCTCTTCGGTTCACGCGACGACCTGAAGGACGACTACACGACACGCGCAGTCGCGGCGGCAATGGGGATCTACGGCAATACGAAGGAAGAAGCGGTGTATGTCGGGTATCGCGTGGATGCGGACAACAAGCAACTCGTGGGCGCTCAGCCGTATGTCCTGCACTTCGACAAGAAAGACCTGCCGCCCGCCAAATTCTTCTGGTCGATGACGCTGTATGACCTTCCGGGGCGCCATCTTGTCGCGAATCCAATCAATCGCTATTCGATCGGCGACCGCACGAAACACCTGAAATATGGCGCGGATGGCTCGCTCGATCTTTATGTCCAGCATCAGTCGCCGGGCAAGGGGAAAGAGGCGAACTGGTTGCCGGCGCCGACGGGTGCCTACACCCTGATCATGCGCATCTACGGACCGAATGCCGAGGTGCTGAATGGAACGTGGCAGCTCGTGAAGCCGAAGAAGGCTGGGGAGGGCTGATATCCAACCATCCGGATTTGTTAGAATTCCATATTTGTTAGAATGTAAGTTTTGCTAATCGATATTGAGGTTGGTATGAAAGGCATTTTCCTGACCGCGGTGCTTGCCATGACGGCAAGCACCGCGTTTGCAGCCAAGCCCGCTGTGTATCCGGCGCATGGCCAAAGCGCCAGCAAGCAGTCGCAGGATGACGGCGCGTGCTACGCCTGGGCCAAGCAAAACACAGGCATCGATCCCGCGGTCGTTGCCGGCACTCCGCCGCCGCCCCCGGGACCCACCGGTGCGCGAGTGGGCGGCGCGGCTCGCGGTGCGGCGGCGGGCGCGCTCATCGGCGACGTGAACCACAACGACCCGGGACACGGCGCGGCCGTCGGTGCGACAGCTGGGGCGGTAGTCGGCGGAGTACGTAGCCGCCGGCAGCATGCCGCCCAGGCCCAGAACGCACAAGCCAACAAGCAAGCTGAGATGAACACGTACTGGCGTGCCTACGGCGCATGCATGCAGGGGCGCGGTTATACCGTCCAGTAATTGCCTGCGAAAACCACTTAGCGAAGGAATCAGTATGGACACGTACAACAAGTGGGCCGCTGTGCGTAAAAGCGTGCACCGGAAGCTGAAGGCGGTCGCGTTCGCCACTGCTGTGCTCGGCATTGCGACTGCCGCCCACGCGACTGAAAGTGGTCTGGGACGGCCATTAACCGGTATGCAGATAGCGCCGTACATGGGCATCGTGCCGCCCACGTCGGACTGGATATTTTCCGTCTCGACCATCTATTACGAGGGTTCGTTCGGAAAATCCAAAACAATTCCGATCGGCAACACAGTGTCCGCCGGCCTCAACTATCACATCTCTTACACCATCATCAATGCAGTGAAGACGTGGGGCATCACCGCTGGCGGGTGGAACTTCGCGTCGTCGTTCGGCGTGCCGTTTCAATACACGTCGATCTCCTCGTTCAACGGCCGGCTGCCTAACGACAGCGGCACGCAGTTCACCGACATCTTCTTCACGCCTGTGGTTGCCGGTTATCACCTGACGCAGACCGACCATATTGCCTTGAGCGTTCAGATGTATGCGCCCACGGGGGCTTATAACGTGAACCGCCTGGCGAATCCCGGGCTGAACACGTGGACGTTCATTCCGACTGTCGCGTACACGAAGCTCCTGCCCGAGCACAACGTCGAGCTGTCAGCGAACTACGGCGTTGAGTTCTATACAGCCAACAACGAAACGCACTATCACAACGCCCCGATCAGCGTGCTCGACCTGCTTGCGCTCAAGCGCTTCACGGGCGGATGGGGTGTTGGTGTGGTCGGCGGCTGGATTCAACAGCTTGGCGACGACACCGGCGGTCTCGCCGACCTGACCGGTGGCACCAGCGGCCATTCCGTCGGGATCGGCCCGATGGCAACCTGGTCGGGGAAGCTGAGCAGCACACCTGTGTCGGCATCGTTGCGATGGGTCAATGAATTTGCAGTGCGTAACCGCCCGAAGGGAAATGCGGTCGAACTTTCAATCAGCGCCACTTTTCAATAAGGGGACGACGTGCCACGACACTATCACCGACCAATACGCGGCGTGCTTATCGCGTTGGGCATCAGCGCGGTCAGCGCATTCGCGCAAACAAGCCCCGACCCGGCGAGCGCCGCAGCAGCCACAACCGCGGCTGTTGCGCAACCCGAGCGCCAGAAACAAGCTATCGATGCGTTGTCGTCCATGGGACGCTATCTGCGTTCACTGAGCCGCTTCGATGTGACCGCGACATCTGCTACCGATGCCGTTCTCGACAGCGGACAGACCGTTGCGTTTCTTCATGAAACGGATTTGAAGGTCGAGCGGCCGAATCGTCTCAGGGTGGATATCACCGGAAGTCGCAGTCCCAAGGGGCTGATCTACGACGGCAGGACATTCACCATCTTCAATACGGTGGAGGGCTACTACTCGAAGAACCCCGCGCCGGCCACGATCGACCTGCTGGTGCGCGAGTTATCGACGACTTACAACATTGATACCCCGCTTGCAGATTTGTTTTACTGGGGCAACGGCAAGGTCGATGACAACACATTGACGTCGGCGCTTTTCATCGGGCTGGAGCGCGTGGATACGCGCTGGTGCAATCACTACGCGTATCAGCAGGACGGCGCCGACTGGGAACTCTGGATCCAGAGCGGAACACGTCAGTTGCCGTGCCGCATGGAGATTGTCGATACAACCCAGGACGCACGTCCACGACACGTCGTGACCTATCACTGGAAACTCAATCCCGAGTTTCCTGCGTCGACCTTTACTTTCCGGCCTGCGGCGAATGCGAAAGCTATCGAGTTGAAGCCTGCTACGCGTACGCCGTATGAGGAGAGCGAATGATGTCACGCACCAAACAACTTGCGGTTGCCGGTATTGCCGGTGTCTTTCTTGCGACGTCATTGAGCGTTCACGCGTTCGGTTTCCGCGGCGGCGCGCGCACGAGTATTCACGCGCCGCCGGGAGGCGGTTTTCACGGCGGCGGAGGCGGTGGTGGTTTCCACCCCGGTGGTCCGGGCGGTGCCCCACAGGCAGGCGCGCATCCGGGCGGCGGCGTGGGCCATAGCAGTAACGGAGGCGGTGGCGGCAGTCACAGTGGCGGCAGCAGTAATGGCGGCGGTCACAGCGGCGGTAGCAACGGCGGCGGCGATCACAATGGAGGCGGCAACAGCGGAGGAGGTCACAACGGCGGTAGTAGCGGCGGTGGTAGCAGCGACCACCACGGCGACGACCACCACAGCGGCGGTGGCGACGACCACCACGATGATGGTCACCATGACGATGACCATCATCACGACGACGGCCATCACGATGATGACCACCACCACGATGATCACTATCACGATGACGGTTGGTATGGGAACCCGGTGGCAGTGGGCGTAGCGGTTGGCGTAACCACGGCAGTGGTGGTCGGCGCGACGGTTGCCGCGTTGCCGCCGAGCTGCTCGAGCATCGTGGTGAACGGCATCGCTTACGAACATTGCGGGCCGAACTGGTATCAGCCGCAATACGTTGGCGCTCAGGTGCAGTACATCGTTGTTACGGCGCCCAGATGACGTGCGTTGATGGCCCGGCCGGTTCGTTCAGTATCCGGCGCCGGTTGGGCTTGCCTCGCTCGCAAACACGCGGTTCGGCCGGATCGTCCCTGACACACCGTTGAATTTCACCACCGAAAAAACCGAGTTGAAACGAGACGGCGCGAGCGTGGACAGGAGACACGCTTAAATCTTTTACCTCAATCGCACTTGCCGGAGCGGAACGCAAATTTACGTTCTGGCCGGCAGTGCGTGGCGATGAATGTTGTTCAACCGGAGACTCGTATGGACCCGAATCCGCTGCCCCTTGTCATCCGAGCGCTCGAACGGGCCGCACTGCAAAGTACGGTATTACCGTACAAACGTTTCCATGTCCTGTTTGAGCGCACGGTTCCACTGACCCGGCGATACGAAGTGCTCGATGCTGCCCTGCGGGAACTCAATGATGGTTCCGATATTGACTACGGAGTGCTGCTTGCATGCGACAACGGCCTGCCCGGGCCGGATTTTTTCCGCCGCTATCAGAAGTATCGGTGGGACAAGTACGTCGCTGCGATGGGCGACCCGCGGTTCAAAAGCGCAACCTTGAAAGGCAAGCGCGAACTGGTTGCGGCAGAGCGCGCGAAAGTCCATTTGCATGCGCTGCGTGCGCGTCATCAGGAGCGTGACCGGGAATGCGCGTGACCGCGATTCCGCGGCATTGTCTTGCGCACTAACGACGCCGGGGACGGCCATGTTGCTGGGCGATGTTGCGCGTATCGAGATTGGACCCGGGATGCGGCGTGGCATTGCCGAAATGAATGGCGAAGGGGAGGTCGCTGGTAGCGTGATCGTGATGCGCTCCGGCAAGAATGCGCTCACGACCTCGCGGCCGTGAAAGCGAAACTCGATACGCTGAAGAAGTCGCCGCCGCCCGGCGTTTAAGTCGCCACCACCTACGATAGATCCAGTAATCTGCGAGACACGCTGATCGAGGAGTTTGTCATCGTCAGCCTGGTCTGTGCGCTGTTTTTATTCCATCTGCGAAGCGCTTTTGGCGCCATCCTGTCGTTGCCGCTGGGTGTGCTCGCAGCGTTTATTGTGATGTGCAATCAGGGCGTCAACGCAAACCCGATGTCGCTCGGCGGCATTGCGGTCGCGATCGGCGCGATGATCGACGCCGCTATCGTGATGGCTTGCCGGTGTGGCGGCGGAGTTCGGCGTGGTGATGTTGTTGTACCTGAAACGTTAGAATCGTAGTTAAATCCAGAGTCAGGAACACCCATGTCTGTACGCTACAACGCTGCATTCACGGCGCTTCTCGCGGCGGCGCTCTTTGGCGCGACGACCCCGCTTGCCAAGACCCTTCTTGGCACTATGTCGCCGTTCATGGTCGCGGGCTTGTTCTATTTAGGCAGCGGTGTCGGTCTGGCTGTCGCTATCGCTATCCAGCGTGTCAGGCGGTCCCCAAAGGAACGCGCTAACGAAAGCCGGATTCAGTTAAGTGAAGTTCCCTGGTTGCTCGGAGCAATTGCCGCTGGTGGTATCGCCGGTCCGGTGCTCCTGATGTTCGGCCTGAGCACCACTTCAGCCGCGACGAGTTCGCTACTGCTGAATCTTGAAGGCGTATTCACGGCGGTGATCGCGTGGGTCGTGTTTCGCGAGAATGTGGATGCGCAGATTTTTCTCGGCATGGTGGCAATAGTCGCCGGCGGCGTGGCGCTCTCGTGGCAGCCGGGCGCGGCCGGTGTATCCGCCGGCGCGCTGTTGGTCGGCGCCGCGTGTGTGTGCTGGGCGATCGATAACAACCTGACGCGCAAGGTATCGACGAATGACGCCATGGTCATTGCCTGCCTGAAGGGGCTGATCGCGGGATCGGTGAATCTTTGCATTGCCCTTGTGCTCGGCGCGCATCTTCCCGGTTGGGTCGCGACGGCGGCGGCCATGCTCATCGGCCTGGCTGGATACGGTGTCAGCCTGGTCTTGTTTGTTGTCGCGTTGCGCAATCTCGGCACCGCACGCACTGGCGCATACTTTTCAGTCGCGCCGATATTCGGCGTGACGCTTTCGCTGATCCTTTGGCCGGATCTGCCGGGCCCGCTGTTTTGGGTGGCCGCCGCGTTGATGGCGCTTGGCGTGTGGCTGCATATTCGTGAGCGCCACGAGCACGCGCATACGCACGTGTTGATGGACCATAATCACCGGCATCGCCACGACGAGCATCATCAGCATACGCACGATTTCAAGTGGGATGGAGAGGAGCCGCACACACACCCGCATCGACACGTGCCGATGACGCACGCCCATGGACATTTCCCGGATATTCATCATCGTCACGTTCATTGAGCGGCGGATTTCTTCAATTAGACATGCATTGCATCCAGCGTCCCGCCAGGCCCGTATATAAGCTTGACGCGACGCAATCCAGCACTCGCGGCTAATGGAGAAAAACCATGAACAAGGTAATGCGCAAAGCGATGTTGGCGGGTGTGTCGGTGGCGTTCTTGTGCGGTTCGACGGCAGCATTCGCGCAGGGTGGCGGCAACGGGAACGGCGGCTCGGGCGGTGGTAATGCGCACAGCGCAGCAACGGCTGGAATGACGCACTGGGGCGATCCGGTTGCCGTGCCTACAAGTTCCATGCCCGGCAATATGCAAAGCCCGGGGATGGAAAACAGCGCCAGCATGGGCGCGATGCCGTCGAATGGCGCCAAGGGCGTTGCAAAGAACGCCCAGTAGGGCAATGTCATGCTGGCGGGTGCCAGGCGCCGGGAATGGTCCTCTGACGTGGTGTCGCCGCTGTTAGCCACGCATTAGCGGCATCACGATTTTAGGACGCGCCTTTATTCGCATCGATGGCATCGACTTGGTGCATGACGCCACGAAAGTTTCCGGCTGAAAATGAAGCTTGGATCTGGCGCGTGACGGAAGAACGCGAAGCATGACGGCATTAGCCGCGCGCGAATTTAGCCGACGAATATGTTCCTTCGCCACGCCTGCCGCTATGTAATTCAGAGACACAATTGCGCTTGAACTAAGCAAGGTTCTTCGGCTCTTACTTAAGAATTAAGAAGCGCGGAGAATCACATGCTTAAGCCAATTGCATTGTTCGCATTATTCGTACTTGTTGGGTCTCTAGGCGGCTGTGCCGTTGCGCCGGGTTATGGCTATGGCTATGGATATGACGGCTATGGATACGGCGACCCTTACGCAACGGATTATTCGGGGCCGTACTACTCCGGTTATCCGGCGGTTTACGGCGGTGGTGTCTATGTCGGCGGTGGTGGCGGCTGGTACGGCGGCCACTACTATAACCATGGTGCTAACTGGCATGGTTGGAACCACGGGTATGGCGGCTATCACGGCGGCTATGGCCACGGTGGCGGCTACGGGCATGGCGGTGGTGGCGGACAGTGGCAGGGCGGTGGCGGGCACGTCGGCGGCGGAGGGCACGGCGGTGGCCGCGGCTAAGAATGGGGCCAATCACGTGGCCGTTAGCCTGATGTGACAGCGTCTGATGCGTGCTGCTTGCCGGACGCTTTGTCAGTAATCAAACATCCAGCGAACCTGCGTGGCTTGACTGCGTCAGGCGTTCATGCCAAAACACAGCAAGCGGAGCGAGCGTTAGCGTCGCACCGCATGCTGCGCATTCCGGTAAAGCTTCTCTGCTGTTCTCAGAGGCCCGGTCAAATTTCCAGACCGGGTCGTAGTTGAACGACGCCAAACGGAAATCAAAGTATTCAAACCCGGCGAGCCCTTCGGTTATCAACGAAGGGCTCTTTGGTTTTTCGTTAAACCGCAGGCGTAACCGCTACCGTCGATGCAGAATCCTGGCTAGCCGCCGGCGTCTTGCTAGCGGCGGTTGCTGACTTCTTCGCCAACACGCGTTTCATGGGCGTTTTCTTGGCGGCTGCTTTTTTCGCGGGGACATTCGCTACAGTCGCACTCTTGGCCGACGCTTTCTTGGCGGCAATTTTCTTTGCCGGCGCCTTTGCGCTTAGCGTCTTAGCCGTCGCTTTTTTGACCGTCACTTTCTTTGACGCCTTCTTGCTGGCAGGTTTTGTCGTGCTTGCGACAAGGGCATGGCTATCGCTGTGGCCATCGATCAGGAATTTCGTACGGTCCCGGACGTCCTTGATCCAAAGCGGCGGGCGTGCCCAGCCACTCCACGTTTCACCGGTCTTGGGATTGCGATACTTGGCGGGCAGCTTTGGCTTTGCCGCCGCTTTGACCTTGGCGCCACGCTTGGACGTTTTGCCCGCAGGCCGCCCGCGCGGCTTCTTCGTGGATGAATGCGCGTCAATATCAGCGGTGGTCAGTCCATGCTGTTCCATGAGCTTGCGGATGTCGTCGAGCACGGATTGCGCGCGCTTGGCGATCATTACTTCCGCTTGCGCCTGCAGCTTTTTCAGCTTGGCTTGAATCTGTTCCAGAGTCGGCATTATGGTTTCCTTAAGAGTGATTGCCCGCACTATGCCATGCGTTCTCTGATTTCGGAAGCGGGTAATAGAGCTTGGCATTAAAGGCACGCGTCTCTTAATACAGTTTGTTTCAATCCGTGACAAAAAGACCAAGCTTTTAGGCCTCGCGCGTTGAATGCTTAGGGTTAGATTCGCTCGGCTTGCAGCGCATTAAAAATGGGAGAAGCGCGGGGCTTTAACACTCTGCGCTGCGTTATGCCGCCGCACGATTCCGGCATTGGTCAGGCGCGGATGTAAATGCGCAGGATATCGATGAAGGTTTGTGAAACGCGGGACAACGACCTATTGATCGCGCGGGTAGTGAAGGGGGAGAACGTCCGGCTGCCATGATTGCCCTAAGGACGAGCCGAACGCGTAGAGAAGTAAGAGGTGCCTTGATCAGAGAGGTGCTGCTTAACGGCGTTGATAACGGCCTTGATCTGTTCGACCGGCAAGCTGCAAATGCTTTGTCGCGCAGGAGGATCCTGCGAACGCTCGCTGGCGATCTCTAATACCGATGAGGCGGCGGTCGATGGCGCGGCGGCGGGCGATGATGATGGTGTCTCGGCGGCGGCAACGGACGGCAGCGCCGCACATAATGACCATGGACCCAGACGCGCCGGCATTCCTGCCGCGGCCGGGCGTCAGCCACCGTGGGTACGGCGGCGCTCGCTGCAGCGGTCAACAGGACGACCGCGAAAAATCTTCGCATACGTGCTCCACAAAAATAGGAACAGAATCATTGACTCGCCGATGCACTATCCGGCAATAAAAACGCGCGTGTGATTTCACCCCGAGACTGGCGTCCCAGGCAAAACACGGCACCTTGCTACTTCTTCGGGGTCTTCGAAACCTTTGCCGCGGCTTTGACTGCTGGCTTCTTGGCGGGTTTCTCTCCAGCCTCGGCGATTGCTTTTGGCTTGGCCGCGGACTTCACGGACTTGGGCTTTTTCGGCGCTATGTCGGTGTCGGCAGTCTCGGATTTGGCTGCCGTCCTGGTCGCCGTCTTGCGCGCAACCTTGGCGCTGGTTTTTGCGTCAGCTTTGGACTTGGCCTTTGGCGTTTTGACGCTATCCTCGCCGGCAAGCGTCGCTTTCGACTTCGTCTTGACCGGCTTCTTTGCGGGCTGCGCGGCAACCGTGTCCGTTTCGTTTGCTTCATGGGGCGGTATGACGGGGGCAAGCGCTTGTTCTAGCAAGACGCGTGCTTTCTCCCAATGCTCCGTAGACCGTCCTTCTGGACGACCGTCCGCTTCCCATAGATGGTATGCCTGCAAACGAAGCTTTTCTTCCAAAGATTTGTTGTGCATTCCATTAACCATTTCGCGTATTCGAGCGTTCATGTTACAGGAGCGTTGCTCCGCTTGTGAACGGGCGGAGGGCGCATTGAGCGCGCTGCTTGAGCGTGGAACTCAATCTGGGCACGACGCGCGGTCAGATCTTGCCACGCTATAAAAATGTCTTTTTTCCCGTGCTAGGATGTCTCGCGGATAAGTTTGAGGTATCGCGATGACAACCTTATATGACACCTTGTCCATCCCGGAAAATGCGACGGCTGAAGAGATAAAACGGGCTTACCGGAAGGCGGTGATGCGTTGGCATCCGGATCGCAATGCGGGTCAGGAGCAGGCTGCGCGAGCCGCATTTCTCGACATTCGAAATGCTTACGCAATTCTGTCCGATCCCGCGCAAAGGCAGGTCTACGACTCCGTTTTTGCTGAGGAAATGAAGCGGCAGGAAGCGCAGCGACTGCGTGAGGAACAGGAGCAGGCTGAACGCGACGCCGCGGTGCGCGCCGCGCAGGAAGCGGAGTATGCCGGCCGCGTCGCGCTCGCGATGCGCTTCGCGACGCAGGGCTATAACCGCGACGTCGTCCGCGGTGTGTTGCTAGCCCACGATTGCAGCGACGACCTTGCATGCCGTATCGCCGATAGCGCCCTTGCGCTGCACGCATCCAGGCAGTCCGACGCTGAATCGGCGGAGCCAGAAGAGGTAGCTCCCGATACACACGGCGCGCCCGGCACGCACACCGCACAGCAAGAAGAGGACCCGGCGCCTACTGATCGCGTGCGTTCGTTTTCCGATATCTGGCTGCCCTTCTGGAACGTGCTGCGATCATGACCGCTCGCGCCCGGCAGGTCGTAGTCTTGCTACCTACCTCCTCTGAATCGGATCTGTCGGAGCCCCTCAAAATTCATCTTAAGCTTAAGCGACGCTGTGCCGCCCTGACTCGGGGCAGGACCCTTTCATGTCCGCGCTCCACGCCAAACGAGACAGGCGAACGGTATCGGCGCAATAACGGTGTCGCAGGAACATACTCGCCATTCAAACCAGCATCATGCAGGCAATACGGCGAGATTCAACACCGCTTCTAGCCTCGCGGGAACAGTCTTAAAATCTGCTGAAAGGAAAGTACGGCCCGGAGACGTCGATGGAGCATGCCTACTTCAAATTGCTGCATCTGCTTTCGGGCCATCCTGAATGGGCGCTCACGGTCGTATTGCTTGCAGCATTTTTCGAATCCATTGCATTTATCGGCACGTTTGTTCCGGGCAGCACCGCCATGTTCGTGGCAGGCGCGCTGGTCGGTACCGGTTCGCTCAACCTCGGCTGGGTATTCGCCTGCGCCCTCGTGGGGGCCGTGGCAGGCGATGCTGCAAGCTACTGGTTCGGCTGCAGCCACAAGGAAACCATCGCGAAGCTGTGGCCGTTCCGCGCGCACCCCGGCATGCTGACGGCGGGGCAGCGCTACTTCGAGGCGCACGGGGTAAAAAGCGTGATCTTCGCGCGCTTTATTGCGCCGCTGCGCGCGGTCGTTCCCGTCGTGGCGGGCATGATGGGGATGCGGCCCCTGCGGTTCCTGATGATCAACATCATCTCGGCGCTTGTCTGGGCGCCCGTGCATATTCTTCCGGGCGTTGTCTTCGGGGCATCGATCGAACTGGCGGGCGCCGTGTCCTTCCGGCTCGTCGCGGTGCTTGCCATCCTGGTTGCCGCGACCTGGCTGACCTTCAGGCTGACGAGTCTCGTCGTGTCGCACGCACGGGCGTGGACGGACTCCTCGCGCAGAAACCTGCTGCTTTGGGCGCGTCATCACCCTGGCGCAATTGGCCGGGTAGTGCTCGGTATCCTTGACCCCAAGCATCAGGCCGCCGCGCTTATCGCGGTGATCTCGGTGCTGCTGCTTGCTTCAGCCACCGTGTTCTTTTCCACGCTCCACGGCGTCTCGCGCGGCGACCCGCTGGTTCAAGTCGATGTGTCGGTTTATCGCTTCCTGCAATCGTTCCGATCGTCATGGGGCGACGCCGTCCTGGCGGTGCTCGCCACGCTGGGCAGCGTGCCGACACTCGCCGCTCTAACGGCGTTGGTCGTCGTATGGATGACGTTTGAACGCCGCTGGCGCACGGTTGCTTACTGGCTGACCGCCGTCGTGTTTTCCCAGCTATTGATCCTGGCAATCCAGATCACGATCCAGCGCCCGCTTCCGGGCGCGGTAGCGTCCAGCTTGCGTGGATTCCCGAGCAATCACGTTGCTGCCAGTGTCGTGATCTACGGCTTTCTCTCGTTCTTGCTGGCGCGCCGGGTGGGGGCAGTGGCGAGGGTATTCGTCGCGATGGCGACCATCGCCGTGCTGGTTTCGGTTGCGTTCTCGGGCCTTTATTTCGGGCACTTCACTTTCTCCGATGCGGTCGGCGGCGCCGCACTTGCCGCTACCTGGGTCTTTCTCGTCGCGCTTACCGCCGTGTGGCGATACCCCGCGAAACCGGCGCCCCGCGCCATGATGCCGCTCACCGTCCTCGTGGTTGTATGCGCGAGCGTCACGTTGCAGCTCAGGACGAGCCTTGACGCGATGGCGGTCGAAGCGACGCCGCCGGTTATCGTGGTGACGCCGTTGCAATGGATGGATACCGTGTGGCGGACCTTTTCTTGCTATCGCTCAAGCATGGACGGCGACCGGCTTGAACCTATCACCATTCAATGGACCGCAACGTCGGGAGAGATCAGGGCTCAATTGGAGCGTCGCGGGTGGACGGAAGGGACGCATTTATCGGCGCATAGCATCTTGTCTCTCGTTTCTCCAGACGTGGCGGCTACGGCGCTTCCCGTGTTGCCGAGGTTGAACAATGGCGAACCATCGGTGCTGGTTTTCACGCGGGCTCACATGAGCGCGGACGAGCGCGACGTCTTGCGATTCTGGCCGACGCAGTACGCGGTGACGCATCGGGGCGGATTGCCCCCCACGCCTATCTGGCTCGGCTCGCTCGTCCACGAACGGTTGCTGCGGCCGTCATGGCCGTTCAATGTGTTGCGGCCGGACAAGCGGATCGAGCCGATGATCGCAGCCCACGGGGAAGAATCGCCGTGGCGAGGCCTGGAGGTGGCGAGCAGCGCAGGCTGCGGTGGTATCCCGGTGACGCTGGTGGCATCCGAGGGGCAATGAGTCATTAAGCGATGAAATGAGATGTCGATTCTGCACTCATCTAGCGATGAGCTTTAAACGCACTGAAACACAAGCGGCGGCCGGACGATACCGAACGCTTCAGGAGGCGAGTACTTGATACAAATTCCACCCTCGGCAATTGAGAACTGGGGAAGTGCGGCAGTCTTTGTCAATGTGCTGGTCACGCGGCTGGGTGTGCCGCTGCCGGCTATCCCTGTGCTCGTCTTCGCCGGCTCCGCGATTGCCGGCGGGAGCCTGGTTTTTTCTCACGTGTTGTGCGCGGCGGTAGTCGCTGCATTGCTTGGCGATGGTGTTTGGTTTTTCGCGGGGCGCATCTATGGCCGGCGCCTGACCGATTTTCTCGGACGTATGTCGTTATCGCTCGATGCAAGCGTGCGTACCACGCGTGCCTTGTTCGAACGTTTTGGCGTGGCGATCGTGGCGGTGTCGAAGTTCGTTCCCGGCCTTGCGCTCATTACGCCGCCGCTGATGGGCACCACGCTGATCGCGCCGGTCGTTTTTGTCGCGTGGGACGCGTTGGGCACGGTGGCCTGGGCTTCGTTCTGGTTGCTCGGCGGCGCGTTGTTCGAGCGGCAACTCGGGTTGTTGCTGAGTGTGCTCAGGCCTCACGGGGGATCGATACTCGACGTGCTGTTCACCGCTGCCGTTCTTTATCTGACGTATCGGTACCTGTTGCGCTGGCGTTTCAGGAAGTGGCTGAGCAGCAGGATCGTCTCGCCCGAGCGGCTCAACCGGATGATGCGCTCAAGCACGCCGCCTTTGGTTCTCGATGCGCGTCCCGTTTCGGTCCGGCGCGACGAGTCGTATCGAATCCCGGGGGCGTTGCTGCTTGATGTTGAATCGCTGGAGACCATGGATGCGAATCTTTCGGCGAGCAACATTGTTGTGTACGGGATGCATCCGAATGATGCGACCGTCAGGAAGGTTCGCAAGCAGTTGCTCGGGAAGAACGTGGTAAACGTTCGCGTCTTATACGGCGGCCTGGACGAGTGGGTGCGCCGCGGATATGCAGTCGAGCCGTTGCCGCCGGAGTTGAACCTCTTCACTGCATCGATGGCGCGGTTTTAGTGCGTCGCTCGTTTGGATCGGTCCGTGTGCGGCTTCCGCGAGCGCATGTACGCACATTTGTATGCCTGCTTTAGTAGGGATGCGCGTCGCGAAATCTCGTGGCTAAATGAGCCTAACGATTCGAACAAAAAAGTCCTAAGCTAACCGAAGCAAATAAAACAACGGCCGTGCCGCATACAAACGTTTGCGTGGCCGCTATCGGAATTCCAAGGGATCAGACGGGGACAAGCTGACACTGAAGTTCAGCAGAGGTAGCCGGTGAAAACGCGATGGGATGGAATAACGGGGGCGTTCAACCGGTAAGTTAAAAGAAGCGGCAAGTGAAAAGAAGCGAATTAAATAGTTAACGAGGGGAGAGGTGGCGTGCCGGCGGCTAGGCGTGGCGAGACGCCTGGTCGTCGGATGCGCTGCGATTTTTTGTTTAAAGGTTTTTGGGGGATTGGGGTTCGTTCGCACTCGGGGGGCGGTTCTCGGGTTAGTGGTCGGGGTTTATGCCGGGTTGCTGCTTTCAGCGTTAGTGGTCTGCGAGAGTCGGATTTTCTCTTTATCACTATTAGCCACTGTGCGTGGCGGCACGTCATTTCTTTGTCCAAAGCGACAAAGAAACGAAGCAAAGAAAACGCTTTTAAAATACGCTACCCTAAGTGTCCACAGCGTGCAGTTTTGATTCATAGGTGCCCCAAAAGCACGGTGCTCGCCAGAGCGGAGGATGTGTGAACCCCTCCTTCTCGCGAATCCTGACATGAACACGCTTCGCCACCAGTGCTCTCGGGCAAGCACGATTTGTCTACGGATTCGAGCAGCCCTATGCGTTCTGGCTGTTGAGTTTATTCGTGAGTCGGTTGCTTGTTCTGCGCCGTTATCGTGGTGGGCTACATGACCGGGGCATATTTGAGGCTTCATCTTTTTGTAGGTTGATTGCGTGGCCTGCATATTATTTTTGTTCGTTAGGGCCTCACGCATCTTCGTGACCTCGTTTCTTGGTGGGTTGGCGACGTGGTTCGACGTGCGTACTGATTTCGTGGATGGTTCTCCGCGGATAGCGCGGGGTGCTCCTTGGGCAGGTTCAATCACTGGTGGCGAAGCGTGTGGGTATCGGTGTTCGGAGAAGGAGGGTTTCACACATCCGTGGCTCTGGCGAGCACCGTGCTTTTGGGGCACCTATGAATAGAAACTGCACGCTGTGGACACTTAGGGTAGAGCGGTTAAAGCGTTTTCTTTGCTTCGTTTCTTTGTCGCTTTGGACAAAGAAATGACGTGCCGCCACGCACAGTGGCTAATAGTGATAAAGAGAAAATCCGACTCAGGCAGACCACTAAGGCCGAAAGCACCAACCCGGCACTGACCCCGACCGCTAACCCAGAACCGACCAACCCGGCACCGCCCCCGACCACTAACACCAAAACCACCACCCCAGTCCCCACCGAGTGCGAACGAAACCCAAGGCCGCGATTCAACTCCCCGCTACTCCCGGCTCCCAATACACATTTAGCCCCATTAACTCGGTCAGCGTTTGCGCCGCCGCTTTCATCCGTTCCCCCACCTCGCTCATGGCAGGTACCGGCGCTTGATCAATGCGTTCTATGAACGGCGTGGTCAGTGAAGCAATCGCATGTCCGTTCCGTCCAAACACGGGGTAGGCGAGATTCTTGACGCCCCTGACCTGACGGCTAGCCATGCGCGCATGTCCACGTTCCTTAATCCGCGTCAGATCCGCGGCAAGCTGTTTCGCATCGACCGGAAGTTCGCCATCGACCGGGACGTGCAGCTTAAGCATCCGCTTGCGTTCCAGTTCTTCCTGGAACGCCATCAGCACTTGTCCCGAAGCGGTATCGGTCATACCGATCAGCGTGCCCACCTTCAACGAAAAGCCCCAGCGTTCAGGACTCTCGACCCCCGCGACAATCAACACGCGCCCGTCCTGGTACACGCACAGGTGGAACGACTGACGGACGTCGTTGGCCAGTTGCGTCATTAACGGCAGCGCGGTGGTCACCAGCGATCGCACTGGCTGATGCCGATGCGCAAGCTGGAACAGCAACAACGACAACACATACCGGTCACCTATCGCCAGCAGATATCCGCGCGTCTCCAACGTGACGACCATGCGAAAAATCTCTGCGGTCGTACGCCCGAGCGTCTTCCCCAGGTCAGCCAGTGACAAGCCCTCCGGATGACTCGCCAGCAGCTCGATGATGTCCAGCCCCTTTTCGAGCGCTGGCGCCGAATATCGCGTGTTGTCCAAAATCTCTCCTTGCTCTCAAGCCAGATGTCCGTCTTCAACCGGCCTCAACGTGACGAGATCCGGCAACCGCATGGCGTGATTGTAGATCGTCGAACCCTCGCGTTTGACGCCATCATCGATGGAAAACGAGGGCATGGGGTTATCGGGAAAACACTGATGAAAATTCATGTATGAAATAACGTTTTATCTTTAAAATGATCTGCATCGGTGAAAAAGTGGTCTGCAAGAGGTACGAGACACGAGATCCGCAACGCGGAGTGATTCGCATGGGACCAGAGTAAGGCGTATGGGACCGGAGTTAGCGCTGAAGCGCTAACTCTGGCCGACACGCCAACTCTGATCGACAAAGGGGACGCTGATGGCTGAAGTGGCATTCAAACAGGTGCAGAAATCGTTCGGCGCCGTACAGGTGTTGAAGCAGATCGACCTGACCGTGGCCGACGGCGAGTTCCTCGTACTCGTGGGACCGAGCGGGTGCGGCAAGTCGACATTGCTGCGTGCGCTGGCGGGACTGGAAGGCGTGACGCACGGACGGATTCTGATCGACGGCCGCGTGGTCAACGACTTGCCGCCGAAGGACCGGGACATCGCGATGGTGTTCCAGAACTACGCGCTGTATCCGCACATGAGCGTGCTGGAGAACCTTACGTTCGCGCTGAAATTGCGCGACCTGAAGCCCGATGAAATCGCGGCACGGGCGAATCAGGCGGCGACCATCCTCGGACTCCAGGACTTGCTCGGCCGATATCCGCGCCACCTGTCCGGCGGTCAGCGCCAACGCGTGGCAATGGGACGCGCGATCGTGCGTGACCCGAAGGTGTTCCTCTTCGACGAGCCGTTGTCGAACCTCGACGCGAAGCTACGCGTGCAAATGCGCGCGGAGATCAAGGCGCTGCACCAGCGCTTGCGCGCAACGACGGTCTACGTGACGCACGATCAGATTGAAGCGATGACGATGGCGGACCGCATCGTCGTGTTGAACGGCGGCGTGATCGAGCAGATTGGTGCGCCGCTCGAACTCTACGATGACCCCGACAACCTGTTTGTCGCGAGTTTTATCGGCTCGCCTTCCATGAATCTCTTTAGCGGCCGCTACGAGTTGCAAAACGATGGCGCGCGGGTTCGCATTGGCGACTTCTCGATACAAGTGCCCGTGGTGAACGCTAAAGACGGCCAAGAGGTAACGGTCGGCGTGCGGCCCGAGCATCTTGTGGTGACGCAGACGGGTGGCATTCCATTCAACGTCGATGTAGTCGAACCGACCGGCGCGTCCACCGAGTTATTCGGCACGGTCGCGGGACAGCGCTGTTGCGTCATCGTGAACGGCCGTTTGTTGCTGCGTCCGGAACAGGGCATCCGCCTTGAGGCCGAGCTTGCGAACACACTCGTCTTCGATACAAACACCAGCCGCAGGCTGCGCTAGAACAAACCAAACACAAGCCGTATCGCCCGACGTCACGGCACATAACAAAGGAGATGAATCATGGTTAGGGATTCGATGAAAACCGGCCTCAAGATCGCCGTGTCGGTACTGGCCTTGGCGGGTCTAGTGGCCACGACCGCGGCACGCGCCGATAACGAATACAAGGGCTATACGCTACGCGTCAAATTGATCGGCGGCGTGCAATATGAAGCGCTGTATACGCGGATTCCACTATGGGAAAAAGAGACCGGCGCGAAGGTCGAGATCGTCTCGCGCAAGAGTCATTTCGAACTGGATCGTGAGTTGAAGCAGGACATTGCTTCGCAGCATATCGACTATTGCGTGTCGTCGAATCATACGAATTTTTCCGCGCAATATCCCATCTTCCGCGACCTCAAGGGTTTGTTCCCGCCAAGCTATCTCGCCGCGTTCGCGCCTGCTTTGCTGAAGCAGTCCGAGGTGAAGGGGCAGCTTGTCCAGATCCCGCGATCAACGGATATCGAAGCGCTCTATTACAACAAGACCACTTACGCCGATCCGGCGAATCGTGACGCGTACAAGAAGAAATTCGGCGAGGACCTTGCGCCTCCGAAGACCTTCGCCGAGTTCACGCAGCAGGCAACATTCTTCACGAAGGCGCCGAACTTCTACGGCACGCAATTCCCGGGCAAGGATGAAGCACTGACGGGCACGTTCTACTCGTTGCTGGTAGCGAACGGCGGCCAGTTACTCGATGCCAAGATGCAACCCACGTTCAATTCACCGGTAGGGGTGAAGACCCTCGACTGGTTCGTGAATCTGTACAAAGCGGGTGTGGTGCCGAAGGGCGTGCCGAGCTACGTCTGGGACGATCTCGGTAATAACTTCGCCTCGGGCAAGGTGGCGCTCGATCTCGACTGGCCGGGTTTCGCATCGTTCTATAACGATCCGAAAACGTCGAAGCTCGCCGGCAACGTGGGTGTGGTTCGTGCACCGCTGGGCGCGGCCAACAAGCGGCCGGGCTGGTCGGGTTCGCATAGCTTCTCGATCACGAAAGTGTGCGCACGGCCGGAAGTGGCGGCGAGCTTCATCCAGTTCTTGACGAGCAAGGATTCGCAGATGGTCGAAGCGCGCCTCGGCTCGATTCCCTCGCGTATCGATGCACAGCAGGCCATCGTGCAGGAGTTCAAGGCGAAGAATGACCATTTCATGGCGGACGCAGTAGCGACCTTCAGTCAGGCCGCGAAGGAAGACTCGTTCACCCCGCCGCGCGTCGCGCAATGGAATGAGATTTCCAACGCGCTGTGGCCGGAATTGCAGAAGGCGATCATCGGCGACGAAACCTCGCAGCAGGCGCTCGACAACGCGGCGAAGAAGGTCGCGGACATCATGCAGGACGCGGCCGACAACCAGTAACCAGCGATCAACAATGCAATCCAACACGCCTTACTCGATCGGCAGCGAGCCAGCTCTCGCCACACCGCGCAGACGCATACCGCTGCCGATCAAGCTCTTGATGCCCGCGTTCCTGGCGGTCGGGATCGTGGTGATCCTGCCGCTGTTGTTCTCGTTCTATACGAGCTTCACGGCGTATCGGTTGACCGACCCTGACACGCTTTCGCACTGGATCGGCTGGCGTAACTACGAACGTGCGTTTGCGAATGGCGACTTCTGGGCCGCGTTCGGCCGCACGATCCTGTTCCTCACCATTGCGCTGAATCTTGAACTGCTGCTGGGTCTTGGCGTGGCGTTGCTGCTCAATCAGGTGACGAGAGGCCAGCGCGCGTTACGCACGGTGATGATGTTCCCGATGATGTTCTCGCCCGTGCTCGTCGGCTTCCAGTTCAAGTTCATGCTCAACGACAGCACGGGTATTGTGAACAACCTGATGCAGACGCTATTCGGCGCGAAGTCGGCGTTCCCGTTTCTCGTCAATGCCAACTCCGCGCTTGCGTCGCTGATTGCGGCTGAGGTATGGAACTCGACGCCGATCTTCGCGGTGATCCTGCTCGCCGGTTTGATGGCGCTGCCGAAAGATCCGATAGAAGCATCGAAGGTGGATGGCTGCACCTCATGGCAGACCTTCCGCTACGTCACGCTGCCGTACCTGATGCCGTTTATCTATATCTCCATGACGATCCGTTCGCTCGATGTCGGCCGGGCCTACGACATCGTGCGGATCATGACGAACGGCGGTCCGGGCGGACGCACGGAATTGCTCTGGACGATGGTCGGACGCATTGCCTACGATGACTCGCGCATGGGTTATGCCAATGCGATTGCGTACGTCTCGGTGCTGGTGTCCATTCTCTTCACGCTGTACTTCTTCCGCAAGTTGAGCGGCGCGCGCAAACACATGGGGCCTGCCTGACATCATGAGCGATATGGCAATCAAGGGCGCGTTCGTGCGCAAGTCTGCGCTGTGGTTCGGCGTGTTTATCGTGATGGCGATCATCTGCTTGCCGGGGCTTTGGGTCGTGCTCAACGCGTTCCGTTCGAACGTGGCGATTTTGTCGAATCAATCGCCGCTGGTCGGTGCGAGCTACACGCTTGATAACTTCAGGAGCATGTTCGGGTACGGGCAAATGGCGTCGCTGCCCATCAGCCAGTACTTCGTAAATTCGCTGATTATTTCTTGCGTGAGTACGATCGCTGCGCTTGCCGTTGGCGTGCTTGGCGGTTATGCGTTCGCGCGTTTCGAGTTCAGGCACAAGAAGGTCATGTTCGTGGCGCTGATGCTCACGCGCGCAATTCCGGGCATTGCATTGTCGTTGCCTATTTTTATGCTTTGGGCGTGGACTGGTTTGCTCGATACGCGCATTGGCGTGATCCTCGTTTATCTCGCGATGAATGTACCGTTTACCGTATGGCTCATCGATGGCTTCTTTCGCGAGGTGCCGATCGAGTTGTCGCAGGCGGCGCAGATCGATGGATGCAACCGCTGGCAGGCGTTTTGGCGCATTGAGTTGCCGTTGGCGAAAAGCGGGATTGCATCGGCGGGGATCTTCGCGTTTCTCACTAGCTGGAATGAATTTGCGCTGGCCACGCAATTGTGCCGAAGCCCCGATACGAAGACGCTGCCCGTCGGGCTGATGGACTTTACCGCGCAGTTTTCGGTCGACTGGGCCGGCATGTGCGCGATGGCCGTGATTATTATTATTCCGGCGATCGTGTTGACGTTCATTGTGCAAAAACATCTGATCGCAGGGTTGACGCTGGGTGGGGTGAAAGGGTGAAGGGGAATGGGGTGGGAGTGATGGGGGGCGGTTCTGGTGTTAGTGGGCGGAGTCAATGCCGGGGTGGGCGGTTCTGGGGTTAGTGGTCAGGGTTGATGCCGGGTTGGTGCTTTCGGCGTTAGTGGTCTGCGGGAGTCGGATTCTCTCTTTATCACTATTAGCCACTGTGCGTGGCGGCACGTCATTTCTTTGTCCAAAGCGACAAAGAAACGAAGCAAAGAAAGCGCTTTTAAACCACGCTACCCTAAGTGTCCACAGCGTGCAGTTTGTATTCATAGGTGCCCCAAAAGCACGGTGCTCGCCAGAGCGAAGGATGTTTGAACCCCTCCTTCTCGCGAATCCTGACACGAACACGCTTCGCCCCGTACGCTCTCGGGCAAGCACAATTGCCAATGAACCCGCACGGCCTTACAGATATTTACGGCTGCGGCTTTTTGACAGGTTAGCTACCTGGTCTGTGCGACCGTATTCATTTGGCTAGAGCTTCATGCGTGTTTGTGTTTACTGCTTCAGTTTTTTGTGAATTGGCTGCGCGTTCTGTACAGCTATTTTCGTCGGTTACGGCCGCCCGCATCTTCGCGACCTCGTTTTCAGCAGGGTTGGCGACGTGGTTCGAGGAGCGTACAAATTCGGCGGTCGGTCGTCCGCGGATAGCGCGGGGTGCCCCTTGGGCAGGTTCAATCACTGGTGGCGAAGCGTGTGGGTATCGGTGTTCGGAGAAGGAGGGGTTCAAACATCCTTCGCTCTGGCGAGCACCGTGCTTTTGGGGCACCTATGAATGAAAACTGCACGCTGTGGACACTTAGGGTAGAGCGGTTAAAAGCGTTTTCTTTGCTTCGTTTCTTTGTCGCTTTGGACAAAGAAATGACGTGCCGCCACGCACAGTGGCTAATAGTGATAAAGAGAATATCCGACTCTCGCAGACCGCTAACGCTGAAAGCAGCAACCCGGCATAGACCCCGACCACTAACCCAGAACCGACCAACCCGGCACTGACCCCGACCGCTAACCCCAGAACCGACCAACCCGGCATTGACCCAGACCGCTAGCCCCAGAACCGACCAACCCGGCATAGACCCCGACCGCTAACCCCAGAACCGACCAACCTGGCACTGACCCCGACCCATAGACCCCGAATACCCCCGGGCCCCATACACCCCGGCCCCGGCCTAAACCCCGCCCCGAGTGCGAACGAAAACCAACCAAAAGGGAATCCATCAATGACAACAACCATCGACACCGTCGACATCCACCAGGTCGACCTTCAACCCAAAGTCAAACGCACCGACGCGATCCAGTCGTTCGTGGTACAGGAGACCGTGCTGGTCACGCTCCATTGCAGCGACGGCAGCATAGGCACGGGTTACACCTACACCATCGGCACGGGCGGTTCGTCTATCGTCGCGTTGCTGCACGATCATCTGGCGCCATTACTGATTGGACGCAACCCCGCCGAGTATGAAGCCATCTGGCGCGACCTCTTTTTCCATACGCACGCGACAGCGGTCGGCGCAATCACGAGCCTCGCGCTAGCGGCAATCGATACCGCACTCTGGGACCGCAACACGCGCGTGGCGAACCTGCCGTTGTGGATCGCAGCGGGCGGATCGAAGCCGCGCACACGCACGTATTCCACCGAAGGCGGGTGGTTGCATTTATCGGAGACGGAACTTGTCGATCAAACCTTGCAAGCGCGCGATGCCGGCTTTCATGGCGCGAAGATCAAGGTCGGCCGGCCGCATCTGGCCGAAGATACCCGGCGGCTCACCGCAGTGCGCGACGCAATGGGCGACGACTTCGAGATCATGGTCGACGCGAATCAAGGCTTCACGCTATCCGAAGCCATCCGCCGCGCACATGCGTTTGAACCGTTGCGTCTCGCATGGCTCGAAGAGCCAATGCCCGCTGAAAATATCGCGGCGCATCAGCGGCTTTGCGCAGCGAGTTCGGTGCCAATCGCAGTGGGTGAATCGATGTATCACCCCGCGCAATTCGCCGAGTATCTGAAGGCGGATGCGTGCTCGATCGTTCAGGCCGATGTCGCGCGTGTGGGCGGAATCACGCCATGGCTGAAAGTGGCGCACCTCGCCGAGACGATGAACGTGTCCATCTGCCCGCACTTCCTGATGGAGTTGCACGTGAGTTTGTGCGCGGCCGTGCCGAACGCGACGTGGCTCGAATACATCCCGCAACTCGACGCGTTGACCGGCAAGCAGGTTCAGATCGAGCAGGGTTATGCGGTCGCGCCGATGGAGCCGGGGATTGGTATCGACTGGGATTGGGATGCGATTCAGGCGACGCAGCGCACGCATGTTTGCGTCGATGCCCGCGCGGCAGCTTAAGCCATGAGCACGACGTTCATGCGCCATTGCCTGTCGCTTGATCTGCGCAATGACCCGGATGTCATCGCGCAATACGACCGCTGTCACGAGGCCGTCTGGCCCGAAGTGCTGGATGCGCTGCGAGCGTCTGGCATCATCGATATGACGATCTGGCGGCGCGACACGCGGCTGGTCATGTTGATTGAAACGGAGCCGGACTTCAGCTTCGATAAACTCGTTGCTGGCGCGGATGTTCATCCGCGCGTGACTGAGTGGAATGTGTTGATGGCAAGCTTTCAATGTCCGTTGCCGGGTGCGACGAGCGCCGAATGGCAACCGATGAAACTCGCGTTCAATATGCAGGCGCAAATGAAGAATTATGAAAGCTGAGCGTCTGATCGCGCTCGATCAGACAATACGCACGATCACGGAAAACACCCAGACCGCGATACCGACGCCGCCGACCAGGCATACGGCGACTGCGCACAAACGCCAAAAGGTCTTCATCCGTCGTACCTAAAAAAGAAGGCCGCAAAGCGGCCTGAAGAGGGGTACTACAGGGGGATCAATAAGACGCATCGTAAAACGCAAGACTTAAGAGAACATTAAGCCGCGTTGAGCGCGCTCTGATTGTCCTGTCGAACGCTTTTCGTGGCTTGAAAAAGCCGATGCCGGATGAACGTCAGTTCATCCGGCATCGGCTTTTTTGCTTCTTCGACGTGACAACAGAGGCGGATGTTTATCGATCGCTTCGGTTGTCCGACCTTCGAATTAGTTATGCGAGTAGAGCGAGCGTTCGTTGCTCAGGCTAACGCGGCTGCCCGATTGCGATTGCGTGTCTTGCACGCCACCGTAGGACGTTGTGTTTGCGTTTGCTTGCGCGCGTTCCGCTGCAACGGTTTGTACGCTTTGGCCGCGCTGCGATGCCGGTGCGCCGACGCTCGGGTTATACGACGGTGCCGGGCCGTAGCCGCTGCTGGCGAATGCGGGGGCAGCCAAAGCTGCGGAGGCGGCGACCAACAATGCGGCGATAAGATTCTTGTTCATGATTTGCTCCGATTTGCATGAGTTTTAAGGGGCGCAGTGGCTTGGTTTTTTCTGCTCACTGCGTCGATGAAATTCAGTGTATACCCTTACTATCGATTTATTATGTCGATAGCATGCAATTGACTTTTCGGAATCCGCTAATAATGAGATGAAGGCGCGCGTGCCGTCGTGCGTGAAATCTAATCGTGCAAGGTCTCGATAATTGCCGCCGTGATCCCTGTACGGCCGTACGAAGCCCTCTCAACCATCCCGACTGTCCGAAGAATGGGAGGCAGTGCAATCGAAATCAGCCGCAACGACGGGTCCGTCTGCCATCCCGCCCTATGCAGATGGGGCAACACCGTGACGCCTACGTTCTTCCTCACCAGCGCCACGATCGTCTCGATGGAATTCAGTTCCAGATACTCGTTCACCTCCAATCCCAGCGCCGTCAGCGCCTGATCGACGACCACGCCGGTCCGCACGCGCCGGTCAAAACGCAAGAACCCATGCGACGCCAAAATCCGGCGCGGGTCCGTATCGGTGATCTCGCGACTCACGATCAGCATCAGCGGCTCCGTGTAGAGCGGCGTCCATTTGAGCGTATCGGGCAGGGTCTGGTCGGGACGCGCCACCACCGCCGCAATGTCCACCTCGCCCTGCTCCACCATGACCGTCAACTCGTCCGAACGGGCCGACAACAACCGCACATCCAGTCCAGGGTGAGCAGTTTTTAACCGCGCAACCCCCAGCGAGAGCGCCTGAATCACCGATACAACAGCGCCAATTGTCACAGGCCCTTGCATGGAGTCAGTGGTCTTGGCCTCCAGTTCATCGAGCAGCTCCAATATCTGCTCGACCTTCGGCCGAATCTCATGACCCTGCCGGCTCAGCACGATCTGGCGCGCGCTACGGTCAAAAAGCTGCCGCCCCAACGCCTGCTCCAGCCCGCGCATCTGCAAGCTGACCGCTGCCTGGGTGAGCGCGACCCTATCAGCCGCGGCCGCGAACGATCCCGTCCGCGCAACCGCCCGGAAGGTCTTCAGCATTCGAATGGTCGGCATGGCTTATTCAAGGAAAAGTTAAGCATCAAAAAGAAAGTTTAATATTTCCTGATGCATTTGGGCCGACATAATTACTTCAATGAAAGTGTTGGCGATAGGTGATCGCTCTATCGCCGAGAGAGAACAGAGATTCCGGGCTCGCCGCCTGTATTGCCCCGCAGCGGAGTATTGAATTTGTCGACGTTAAGCAAGCTGCCTCTGGACCAGCCTGATCGCCAGGATCAGGCCAATCCGCCCGCCAGGCATCCCGTACTCGAAGTCAGTGGTTTCTCGCTGAAATTCTCGCGCGCCGCGCATGTTCCGAATCTCGTCGAGGACGTCTCGTTCTCCGTGAATGCGGGCGAAACGCTGTGCATCGTCGGGGAATCGGGGTGCGGCAAAAGCGTGACGTCGCTGGCGTTGATGGGTTTGCTGCCCAGCCCGCCGGCCAATATTGTCGCGGGAAAGGCGATCTTCGACGGCCGCGATCTCTTCACCCTCACCGAACGCGAACTCGCCGATATCCGCGGCAACCGGATGTCGATGATCTTCCAGGAGCCGATGACCTCGCTCAATCCCGCGTTCACCGTCGGGCATCAGATCGCGGAATGCGTGCAACGGCATCGTGGTTTGAGCGGCGCGGCGGCGCGCAAGGAGGCGTTGGATATGCTGCGCCTCGTGCGCATTCCCGCGCCGGAAACGCGGCTTGACGCTTACCCGCACGAACTTTCGGGCGGCATGCGTCAACGCGTGATGATCGCGATGGCGCTGGCGAATCGCCCGCAGCTGGTGATCGCCGATGAACCCACAACCGCACTCGATGTCACCATCCAGGCGCAGGTTTTATTGCTGGTGCGCAGCCTGCAAGCCGAAACCGGCACGGCGATGGTGTTGATCACGCACGACCTCGGCGTTGTAGCCGAAGTGGCCGATTACGTCGCGGTGATGTACGCGGGACGGATCGTGGAATATGGCTCGGTGGATGAAATCTTCGATGACCCGCAGCACCCGTACACCATCGGTTTGATGGGCGCGATTCCACCGGTGGGAAAACGCGAAGGCGCGCTCGCCACCATTCGCGGTTCCGTGCCGTCGCCTGAACAAATGCCTAAGGGTTGTCGGTTTGCGCCGCGCTGTCCGTTCGTGGAGCAGCGGTGTATCGACGCGGTGCCAAAGGATAAACAGTTGGATGGAGCGCATCGGGTGGCGTGCTGGGTTGCGCCCGTTGAACTCGCTCTTGGCGGAGCGGCGGTATGAACATCAACGCTCCTATTATTGAAGCGCGGGAACTGACCAGGCACTTTGGCGGGACGCGCAGCCTGTTCACGCGCACGCCGACGGTCTACGCGGTGAACGGCGTCTCGTTTTCCGTGCAAAAGGGCGAGACGTTTGCCATCGTCGGGGAGTCGGGTTGCGGCAAGTCGACGCTCGGACGCCTGTTGCTGCGTCTTATCGATAGCACCGAAGGACGCGTGATCTATGAAGGCAAGGACATCACGCATCTTGGCACCGAGCCCATGCGCCGCCTGCGCCGCGAGATGCAGATCATCTTTCAGGACCCGTTTGCGTCGCTGAATCCGGGCATGACGGTGGGGCAGATCATCGGTGAACCGATCGCGCTGCATGGGCTGGCGAAAGGCGCTGCGCTTAACGACCGTGTAGCCGACTTGCTGCGCACGGTCGGATTGCAACCCGGTTACGCCGAACGTTATCCGCATGAGTTTTCGGGCGGGCAGCGCCAGCGTATCGGCATTGCGCGGGCGTTAGCGGGCGAGCCCAAGCTGATAGTCGGCGATGAACCCGTCTCCGCGCTCGATGTCTCCGTGCAGGCCCAGGTGATCAACCTGCTGGAGTCACTGAAGCAGGAGCTTGGCCTGACGCTGATCATGATCGCGCATGACCTCGCGGTGATCCGCCATATGAGCGATCGCGTGGCGGTGATGTATCTCGGCGAAATCGTCGAAATGGCGAATGTGGACGATCTGTTTGACCAGCCGCTTCATCCTTATACGCAAGCTTTATTGCAGGCAATTCCTGCGAGCAGCCCGCGTCAGCGCAGAACCAAACCCTCCTTGACCGGCGACCTGCCGAGTCCGACCGCGCCGCCTTCGGGTTGCCGTTTTCATCCGCGTTGTCCGCATGCACGGTCACGCTGCGCCGACGAACAACCGGTCAACGAAACGCTGGAGAACGGCCACCGTGTCGCGTGCCATTTCTGGCGCGAGATCCAGAACGAGGGTGGCGGCCCGCCGCTGGTTTCCATCGTCAGCCCGAAACTCGTTGAACGGCTCGCGGTGTATCGGCAACGTCAGGCGCTGGTCGACGGTGCTGTAAAAGAACAACCGAACAAACGATAAACGGGGAAGTCCAGATGCGAAAGATTGTGTTGGCCGCGGCGCTCGCCGCGAGTGTTAGCACCAGCGCCGTGATGGCTCAGTCGAACTCGACTATCCGGATTGGTTTGCAGGACGATATCGGCACGCTCGATCCGGCGCGCAGCAGTCAGGTGGTTGACCGGATCGTGTTCAGTTCGCTATGCAATTCACTGGTGGATATTGGCCCGGACCTGAAGATCGTACCCATGCTAGCGACCTCCTGGAGCATGAGCGCCGACAACAAGACGCTCACATTCAAGCTGCGCCACGGCGTGAAATTCCACGACGACGAGCCATTCAACGCTGCCGCCGTGAAGGCGAATCTCGATCGCGCGCGTTCCATGCCCGCGAGCAATCGCAAGAGCGAACTGGCGTCCATCGATCACGTGGATGTAGTCGATGAATTCACCGTCGCGATCGTGTTGAAAACGCCCGATGCCGCGCTGCTCGCCACGCTGACCGATCGTGCCGGCATGATGCTCGCGCCGAAAACCCTCACCGACGACACCAGCGTTTCCACGCATCCGGTGTGCTCAGGTCCGTACAAGTTCGTCGAGCGTGTACAGAACGACCGTGTCGTGCTGCAGAAATTCGCGGGCTACTGGGACGCCGATAAATACCCGATTCAGAAAGTCATCTTCCAGCCGATTCCCGACAGCACTGTGCGCCTCGCGAACCTGCGCTCGGGATCGCTCGACATGCTGGAACGTCTCGCGCCGTCCGATGTGGCATCGGTGAAAAGCGACAAGAACCTCAACTTCATTTCGATGAGCGGCCTTGGCTTCTACGACCTCACGTTCAACGTGTCGAACGGACCGCGTGCGCCGAAGGCGTTCAAGGACAAACGTGTGCGCCAGGCGTTCGAACTTGCCATTGACCGCGATGCGATCAATCAGGTGATCGGCGGCGGAATTTTCTCGCCGATCAACCAGGCGATACCGTCGAACAGTCCGTACTTCGATGCATCGATCAAGACGACCAAACGCGATATCCCGAAGGCGAAAGCGTTGCTCAAGGCGGCGGGTTTCGAGCAGCTTAATGTGGAACTGACCTTCGGTAACAACACCGTATCGAACCAGATGGCGCAGATGCTGCAAGCCATGCTGTCGGAGGCCGGCATCAACCTCAAGTTGCGTCCGACCGATTACGCCGCGGCGCTGAATGCATCGACGAAAGGCGACTTCGAATTGCTGTACCTCGGCTGGTCGGGACGCACGGACCCGGATGGCAACCTGCATCAGTTCGTGACCTGCAAGGGCAATTTGAACTACGGGCGTTATTGCAATCCTGACGTGGACAAGCTGCTCGACGACGCGCGTGTGAAAGCGACCGTGGCCGAACGCAAGCCGATCTACGACGCCGCGCAAAAGCTCCTCGCCGATGAAGACCCGATCGTGTATCTCTACGCACAGCCGTGGCCGTATGCGTTGTCGAAGAAAGTGCAGGGCTTCACGCCTTATCCGGACGGGTTGATTCGTCTGCGTGGCGTGAGCATCAAGGGGTAGTCCGCTAATGATTCGAATCATCGCCAACCGCGCGCTTGTCGCGATCCCGACACTGATCCTGGTGTCGATGATGATCTTCGGCCTGCAAAAAATGCTCCCCGGCGATCCGGTCATGGCGATGGCTGGCGAAGACCAGAACCCGCAGGTTATCGCTACGTTGAGGCTGAAGTATCACCTCGATGAACCCGTGCCCGTGCAATACGCGCTTTGGGTGCGCGACATTCTTCATGGCGATCTGGGCGCGTCGCTCAGGACCGATGTGCCGGTGACCAAACTCATCGCGCAGAAGTTGCCGGTGACGTTGCAACTGGCCGTCATGGCGATGATCTTCGCGATCGGCATTGGCGTGCCGCTGGGGGTTTTATCGGCGGCGAACAAGGGGAAAGCGCTCGATTACGGTGCGAACATTCTCGCGCTCACCGGCATGTCCATACCCAACTTCTGGCTCGGGATCATCCTGATCTTCTTGGTATCGGTGAAGTGGCAATTGTTGCCTTCATCCGGATACGTGTCGCCGACCGAGGATTTCTGGTTGAGCATCAAGACCATGCTGATGCCAGCGTTCGTGTTGGGCGCGGCGCTCGGCGCGCAGTTGATGCGACATACGCGCAGCGCGATGCTGAGTGTTTTGCGCAGCGATTACATTCGCACGGCGCGCGCCAAAGGGCTTCTGCGAGGCACGGTAGTGGTCAAGCACGTCTTTCGCAACGCGCTGATTCCGATTGTCACGGTGCTCGCCTTGCTCTTCGGCGAACTGCTTGCCGGCGCGGTGCTGACGGAACAAGTGTTCACTATTCCGGGCTTCGGCAAGCTGGTCGTCGATGCCGTTTTCAATCGCGATTACGCCGTCGTTCAAGGCGTGGTGCTCGTCACGGCGGTAGGGTTTATCGTGGTGAATCTGTTCGCCGATGTCTTGTATGTTCTGCTCAACCCGCGGCTGAGGAAAAGCTGATGGCGACTATTGTGGAAGTGGAAACAGCCGCTTTGCCGCGCAAACGCAATCGCGCGTTGGGCCGCTTCATGCGCAATCGTGCCGCCGCAGCGGGCGCGGTAATCGTGCTTCTAATAATTCTTGTGGCCATCTTCGCACCGTGGCTTTCGCCCTACGATCCCATTCAGGCGAGCTTCATGACGGTGCGGCAAGCGCCATCGGCGAGTCATTGGTTCGGAACCGATGAACTCGGTCGCGACGTCTTCACGCGCTTGCTGTGGGGCGCACGCGCTTCGTTGCTGGCGGGCGTGGTGTCGGTGGGTATCGCAGTGGTGATCGGCGTGCCGCTCGGTTTGCTCGCAGGCTACTTCGGCAAACTGGTCGATGGCGTGATCTCGCGCTTCACCGATGCCTTGCTGTCCATCCCGTTCCTGATCCTCGCCATCGCATTGGCCGCGTTCCTCGGACCGAGCCTCACCAACGCGATGATCGCTATCGGCGTCTCGGCCATGCCGCGTTTCGTACGCCTCACGCGCGGCCAGGCAATCAGCGTCAAAGCGGAGGATTATGTGGAAGGTGCGCGTGCGATCGGACTCGGCCATTTCCGCATCATCGTCCGCTATATTTTTCCGAACGTGCTGCCGCCCGTCATCGTGCAGGCCAGTCTCACGGTCGCCATGGCGATCATCGCGGAAGCCAGCTTGTCGTTCCTCGGCCTCGGGCAATTACCGCCGGCGCCATCGTGGGGATCGATGCTGAACACCGCCAAGGACTTCGTCAGCCAGGCGCCGTGGATGTCGATCTTCCCGGGCATTGCGATCTTCCTGGCCGTGCTCGGCTTCAACCTGCTCGGCGATGGACTGCGCGACGCGCTCGATCCGCGCGAGCTTTGACCCCAACAACTTTCATCACAAAAGAGACGAGTTTCCCATGACCCGCTTCAACTGGCAGAACCCCTATCCCACGCCGCGCTTGCCCGTGTTCGCGCGCAATATTGTTTCGACGTCCCATCCCCTCGCTGCGCAAGCCGGCTTGCGCATGTTGTGGAAGGGCGGTAACGCCGTCGATGCCGCTATCGCGGCAGCGGCAGCCATTACGCTGGTCGAGCCCGTGTCGTGCGGCCTTGGCGGCGACGCGTTCGCGCTCGTCTGGGACGGCGCCAAGCTGCATGGATTGAACGCATCGGGCGTGTCTCCCGCAGCGTGGAACGTCGATTACTTCAAGAACAAGTACGGCGAGCAAAACGGCCTGGCGAACCAGCCGAAGCGCGGTTGGGACGCGGTCACCGTGCCCGGCGTGATCGCTGGGTGGGAAGCGCTGCACGCGAAGTTCGGCTCGCTGCCGTTCGGCGACCTGATGGAACCGGCCATCGAAATTGCCGAGCGCGGGCACGCGGTGGCGAGCATTGTCGCGTACAAATGGGCGGCGGCTATCGCCGAGTTGAAAGACCAGCCCGGTTTCGCCGATACCTTCATGCCGCGCGGCCGCGCGCCGGAGATCAGCGAGTTGATGCGTTATCCCGGTCATGCAAAGACCTTGCGTACGCTCGCTGAACACGGACCTCGCGCGTATTACGAAGGCGAGATTGCCGAGAAGATTGCGGCGTTCGCGAAGCAGGGCGGCGGCGCGATGACCGCTGCCGATCTGCGCAATTACAAGGCCGACTGGGTCGAGCCGATCTCGAAGGATTATCGCGGTCATACGGTCCACGAGATTCCGCCGAACGGGCAGGGCATTGCTGCGCTGATCGCGCTCGGCATTCTCGATAAATTCGATGTGAAGTCGCTCACCGTCGACAAGATCGAGTCGCAGCATTTGCAGATCGAAGCCATGAAGCTCGCTTTCGCCGATGTCTATCAGTACGTCGCCGATCCTCGTTCCATGGACGTCACGCCCGAGCAGATGCTCGACGACGCGTATCTCACCGAGCGCGCCAAGCTCATCGATCCGAACAAGGCGAAGCACTTCGACTTCGGCATGCCGCCGGCGGGCGGGACCATTTATATGTCGGTGGCAGACGAGCGCGGCATGATGGTGAGTTTCATCCAGTCGAACTACATGGGCTTTGGCTCAGGCGTGGTTGTGCCGGATACGGGTATCGCGATGCAGAACCGCGGTTTTGGTTTCTCGATGGACCCGAAATCCGCGAACGTGGTGGAGGGCAGCAAGCGGCCATTCCATACCATCATCCCGGCGTTCCTCACGCAGGACGTGGACGGCGTGCAGGAAGCGGTGATGAGCTTTGGCGTGATGGGCGGCGACATGCAGCCGCAAGGTCATCTGCAATCCATCGTGCGTCTGCTTGATTACGGCCAGCAACCGCAAGCTGCTTGCGATGCACCGCGCTGGAAGGTGAATCGCGATTTCACCGTCGATGTGGAATCAACGCTTGATCGCGAAACGGTGAAGGCGCTGCAAGCGATGGGACACACGATCAAATCCGTCGATGATCCTTATATGGATTTCGGCTCGGGTCAGTACATCTGGAAGCTGGACCGTAACGATCCTGAGCGTGGATATGTAGCGGCGAGCGATAGCCGCCGCGATGGGCTGGCGGCGGGGTTCTAGGTTCACTCGGTCGGCAAGCATCAAGGCAGTATGTACGAAGAAGGGCCGTTCATCCAACCATCGTGGGTGAGCGGCCCTTTTCATTGGCACGTGAAAGTGTGCGCGTTACGAAGCCGATGCCAGCGCGTATCGGCGACAATGTTCGAGATAACCGCCTTCGTGGCTGCTCACCAGTTCCACGATACTTTTCCATAGCCACGAAGGTGCATCCAGCGACTTCGACTTCGCGCGGTGCAACTCGGATAACCACGCGCGCCGCTGTGCCGTATCCATCTGCCGGGCGTGCGCTTTACCAACGACCATCGCCAGGAAGCGCGCTGCCTTCATCGCTTCATCCTGCGTCAATTGTTCGACCGTCAGCTTCATGTCCTGCGGCAACAACTCGCGAATCACCACCGACCGGTCGTTCAAACGCGCCGGGCGCATCCGCTCTCCAAGCCACGGCGTCAGGTGCCGCGCCCCTTCGACGATCCGTTCGGCGTTATCGCGCGGCATGCGCTTGCGCGACGCCTGATCCGTATAACGCGGTGCTGCGGCCTTTGCACCTTCCTTGATATCGATAAGGCAAAGATCGTCGCCGTCTATCGCACCGCCGTCGATGTCCAGCAACACCGCATATCGCAACCGGCCGAGCGAGCTGCAGCCCTTCACCCAATACGCGGCATCGATCACGGTGACCTTTTCTTCGTCGGCGTTCTTGCGCAGAGTGGTTGCTATATCGGCAATCTCGCGCTGCTGGAACAGCGCCTTTATTTCGGCACGTTCACTCTTGTCGAGCGGCCAGAAACGCTTGCCGAGGGGAATGCTCGGTTCAATGTCTTCAATGCGCTCGATCGCCAGTTGCTGCCACGTGCGTCGCACCGCTTCCTTCATCATCACCCTTACCTCTTCGGGTTTCGTGTCCTTGGCAGAGCGATGGCTGGAACGATCGAAGGCATGTTCGTAGCCTTGCGCGAGCGCTTCCATCATGCGTGCTGTCGTGACGCCGGGCAGGTCGGAGCCGCGCGCGGCCGTTGCCAGCGATAGCCCAAGCCGGATGATGTCGTGCGCCGGATTGCCGATCACGGTCTGGTCGAGATCGCGGATCTGGATCTCCACGCGGCCGTCGGCGTTGGCAACGGGCCCAAGATTGCCTGTGTGGCAATCACCGCAAATCCAGATGGCGGGGCCTTCGGGCAGCGAATGTCCTTCAATGCCGTCGAGCCATTCATAGAACTTGGTCGTGCTGCCGCACACGTAGGCATGCGCCGATTCGGCCATCTTCATGTTGCGGCGCTCATAGAGGAGCGCCTGACGATCGTTGGGACTGGGAAGCTTGAACTTTTTCTTGGGCATGGGATCGTCCTGTAGTGCTCGACTAGAGCAAGGCGCATGCCGTTGCCGTGTAATGCAAATGAAGGGTGTTTGCGGGCGGATGCTTGTCGCTGGTTTTGATCGTGCAGCAAAGCCGTCGAGCGTTGTGATCGTTTGGCCCGGCGGCTGGATTTTTGATCCGTTACGGTATCGGCCTGCGCTTTCCAAGGAGACACGATGACGCTACCCACCTTTTCCATGGTCGATACCGCCCCCACGCCGGTCGGTCCTTTTTCTCACGCGGCCGAAGCGGATGGCTGGGTGTTCCTCACCGGTCAAATGCCGACCGATCCCGCCGATGACTCCAGGCCCTTGCCCGAAGGCGTGGAAGCGCAGACGCGCCGGGTGATGGATAACCTGATTCTTGTGCTGGAAGGGATCGGGTTATCGCTGGATAACGTGGTCAGCGTGCGGATTTTCCTGACCGAATTCAAACGCGATTACGCCGCGATGAACGAGGTTTATAAAGGCTACTTTCTGCCTAAGCCGTTGCCGGCGAGGACGTGTATCGGCGTGACAGGATTGGCTCGCGATGCGCTGGTGGAGATTGATTTCGTCGCCAAACGATGAGTTTATTTACTAGCCGATGAGTCCACGTGCCGGAAGGTGAGGTTGATCCGTTCTCCGCGGGCTTCCGGTTCTTTCGGCACCCTATGCGCCCAGTCGAGTTGAGTGCGTCCCTGCATGATGAGCAAGCTGCCGTGCGTGAGTTGAAGCGTATGCGTTTGCCGGGTCTTCGTATGCCGGAAGTCGAAGGTCCGCGTCGTGCCCAGACTTACCGAGGCGATCACCGGTTCTGGCCCGAGTTCACGCTCCTTGTCGGCATGCCAGCCCATGCTGTCCATGCCCGTGCGGTAGCGGTTGATCAACACGCTGTTGAACGTCGTTTTCGCTTCGGCTTCGGCCTGTGTTTTGAGCGTTAATACGGCCGGCGTCCACGGCTTCGGAATGTTGCGAATGCCTGAGTACACGTACACCGCGCCAGGATCGCCCTGCCACGCGGTCAAGCGCGGGAAGGGGATCTTGCCGGCAGGCGTGTTCATTGAGTCCTGCTGCCAGGTGATTTCATCGAGCAAAGCGGCTAACGTGTCCGACGCCGTCGGCGCGTCCAGCCAGTCAGGCAGCCATACGATGTCAGGCTTGGGAATGTCGTCGAAGAGGTCGAACATGGCGGTGATTTTCGCCTTCAGGCTATCTGCTAAGTTGATGTCAGTAACTTAGCAGATTCTCTTTCCTGAAACTTGCTCACATGTTTCCAAAGCCGCCACGTTGCGCGGCGGCTCATCAATTCAACGAGCGAGCTTCGTCACCGTCACCCGTTTCTTCAGCACACGCGCTTGCAGCACGATCACCAGCAACAAGAACACGCCACGTATCACCGATTGCCAATACGCCGACAGGCTGATAAAGCCCAGTCCATTCTCGAAGTTCAGCAGGTTGAACACCAAACCCAGCAGCGCGACGCCGGCTATCGTCATTGCGATCGATCCTTGTCCGCCGGTTAGCAACGTCCCGCCCAGCACCACCGCCGATATCGCGAACAACTCCCAGCCCACGCCTTCATTCGGCTGCCCTGCGCCGAATTGGGCAGCCAGTATCGCTCCCGCTATTCCGGCCAGCAAGCCGCTCAGCGCATAGACCGCGACCAGTGTGCGGTCCACGTTCAAGCCCATCAAACGCGATGCTTCTTCGCTACCGCCTATTGCCAGCGCGTGTCGGCCGAAGCGTGTGCTTCGCAATGCCAGCCAGCCCAAAACAGCCGCCAATGCCGCCACGATTCCCGGAATCGGCAGACCCCATAAATCCCCTTGTCCAAAGTTGGCGAAACTGGAGGTGGCCGCAATCGATACGGCATCGTTATGCCCCAGCAGCAACGCCAACCCATGCGCTCCAAGGCTCGTCGCCAAGGTAACGATAAACGGCAAGATCCGCATATGCGTGATGACGAGGCCATTCAACACGCCTATCGCGAGTCCCGCTGCCGCGCCCGCGAGCACCGCGACCAGACCGCCATACGGGCTCGCCAACGCAGCCACCACGCTCGCCAGCGCCGCCACCGTTCCGACCGACAGGTCGATGCCGCCCGTGATGATCACAAACGCCATGCCCACCGATATCAACGCGAACATCGAGTTGTATCGCCAGAAAGAATTGATGTTGTAGGCCGATGCAAAGTGGTCGTATCGAAGCACGCCGAGCACGAGTAATGCCGCTAACGCCAACAGAATGGGAAGGTTCTTTTTCATGTCGATGTATCCCTATCGCTGACGCCGCTGGACATACACTGCGGCGATGATGATGCCGGCTTTCACCACCAACGCGGCGGCATCGGGAATGCCGTGCGCAAGCAGCGTGTATCGCAGCAACTGGATGATCAGCGCGCCAATCAGCGTCCCCACTATGTACGCCCTGCCACCCGTCAACGCTGTGCCGCCTACGGCCACTGCGGCAATGGCATCGAGCTCGGAGCCCAGGCCGATCACGTTAGCGTCCGACGAGGAATTCACGGAGATCGATATCAACCCCGCCAGCCCTGCCAACGCCGCGCACAAGGTGTAGGCGATCATCTTCACGCGCGCCGTTGGAATCCCGCTCAGGTACGCTGCGCGCTCGTTGCCGCCCGTCACGAGCAGGTACTGGCCGAACAAGGTCTTGCGCACGATCCACGCGAACACGGCTACGAGCGCGAGCATCAGGAATACTTGCGCCGGCACGCCCGCCACGCGGCCCAGCGCGATCCACTGGAACGCGGGGTTGTCGAACGCTTGCAGGCTGCCGTCGGTGAACACTTGTGCAATGCCCCTTCCTGCGATGAACAGCACCAGCGTCGCGACAATCGGCTGCACGGAGAGCCTCGTGACGAGGAAGCCGTTGAACACACCGCACAGGGCGGCGGCCATTACGGGCAACACAAAGGCTAATGCAATGCCGAACGGCCCGGCCACGTTCATGAAGATCATCGGCGCGAGCGAACCGGCAATCGCCATTGAAGCGCCCACCGATAAATCGATACCACCCGTCGCCACGACCAGCGTCATCCCAATGCCGACGATCACGATGGTCACCACTTGCGTCAAGTTGACGTTGAAGGTTTGCAGCGACCAGAAGTGCTGCGTGAAGAGCAGGTTGAAAACGATCATCGCCAGCAGCACGGCGATCTCGCGCTGAATCGTTATCCGATGCTTTTTCTTCTGCGCGGCCGGTACGATCGGCGCGGCTGTCGCCGGTTGCGTTTTCTGATTCATGGCTGACCTTCTTTTGCATCGACCGCTTCCGCGAGCGCGGATTCTTCACCTGAGCCGTACGCGATTGCATCCATGATCGACGCCTCGCTCATGCCCGCGCCGTCGAGTTCGGCGACGGTCTTGCCATCGCGGATCACGACCGCGCGATCGGCTACCGCAGTGAGCTCTTCCAGCTCCGACGCCGACAGCAACACCGCCAGCCCGGAGTCGCGCAGTTCACGGATGATCTTGGCGACATCGGCCTTGGCACCGACATCGATCCCTCTTGTGGGTTCATCGAGCAGCAACAAGGTTGGATTCGTCGCGAGCCAGCGTGCGAGCAAAACTTTCTGCTGATTGCCACCAGATAATTCGCGGATCGGTTGATCTGCCGAACGCAGTTTGATCCCCAGCGATTCGATAAACCGGTCCACTATCTCACGCTGCTTCGCGACGTCGACCACACCGCGTTTGGTCAGCGTGCGCAGGCACACGAGCGTGAGGTTGTCGCGCACCGACAGCTCCGGCACGATGCCTTCGCCCTTGCGGTCCTCGGTGAGATACGCAATCCCGCGCGCTATTGCGTCCTGCGGCGACTTGAGCGTGACCGGCTTGCCATCGATGGAAAGCGACCCGCGTTCGGTCGAATCCGCGCCGAACATCAGCCGCATGGTTTCCGTGCGGCCCGAGCCAAGCAGCCCGGCGAGACCAACGGCCTCGCCTGAGTGGACATCGAGCGATACATCCGACACCTTCGCTCCCGCGCCGAGGTTCGTTGCGCTGATCGCCGTCGAACCGCGTTTGGCAAGGTTCGCTTCCTTGACCGCGCTGTCCTCGTGCACGACCGCGGCGAGCGTACGCCCAAGCATGGTGGTGACGAGTTGCAGCTTGTCGAGTGCGGCCATCGGGCTTTCCGCAACGGTTTGTCCGTCGCGCATGACCGTGACGCGGTCGCACAGCGCATACAACTCATCCAGCCGATGCGAGACGAAAATCACCGCGCGACCGTCGTCCCTTAAACGCCTCACTACGCTGAAGAGCAATTCGACTTCGCGTTCATCGAGCGAGGACGTGGACTCGTCCATGATGACCATCTTCGCTTCCGACGATACCGCCCGCGCCAGCGCCACCATCTGCTGGATAGCCGTTGAAAACTCACGCACGGGTTTGCTGACATCGATCTGTAATCCGAACGAATCGAGCAATTCCTGCGCGCGCCGGTGAATCGTCTTCCAGTCGATCAACCCGAATCGACGCGGCTCGCGGCCGAGAAAAATGTTCTCGGCAATCGAGCGAAACGGGACGAGATTGATCTCCTGGTAGATCGTGCTGATACCCGCTTCGCGTGCTTCTTTCGGGCTGCGGAAATCGGCTTCGCGGCCATCGAAACGAATCGTGCCTGACGTGCGCCGGTATGCGCCCGTCAGGATCTTGATCAGCGTCGATTTACCCGCGCCGTTCTGCCCGATCAGCGCATGCACTTCTCCCGCTGTCACCGACAGCCGCGCGTGCCGCAACGCGGCTACACCGCCAAAGCTGATGTCGATGTCCTGCATCTCGAGCAGGGGTGATCCGGAATTCGGCGTGTTCATCTTGTGCGTCTCCCTGGCGGCTGGTTTCACGCAGTGACTGCGTTTCCATCCGCCGGATACAAAAGAAGCGACGGCCCGCGAAAGACGGGGCGCGCCGCTTCGAACACCTTCGTTGCTCTTACCCAAGCGTCATACGTTCACTGAACGTGTTCGTTCAATAGCCGTACTGCATGCTCTCTTTAACGTTGCTTTTATCGTAGAAGCGGTCGGAGACTTTCACCCACGGCGGGACCGTTTCGCCCTTCGCGAATTTCTGCGCCACATCGCACGCGAGCGGGCCGAAGAACGGGCTCGACTGCACGCTTGCACCGAGTTCGCCGGCAGCGATGGCGTCCAAACCGCCCTTCGTCCCGTCGATGGTCACAATGGTGATGTCCTTGCCCGGCTGCTTGCCGGCCGCCTTGATAGCGGCAATTGCGCCGAGCGCCATTTCGTCGTTGTGAGCGTAGACGGCGGTCACGTCGGGATGCGCCTGAAGCAGCGTTTCCATGACCTTACGACCCGTGTCGCGCGCAAAGTCACCGCTCTGCGACGCGATGATCTGCATGCCCGGATTCTTCGCGATCACGTCGTCAAAACCCTTCTTGCGATCGTTCGCAGCGGACGCGCCCGTCGATCCTTCCAGTTCGATGATCTTCGCCTTGCCGCCAGTCGATTTAACCAGCCAGTCGGCCGCACGCTGCCCCTGGTTGATGAAGTCCGAGCCGATGAACGTAATGTAGTCACGACCCGCTTTCGCCACCGACTGATCCACGTCACGGTCGACCAGGATCACCGGAATGCCGGCTTTCTTCGCCTGCAGCACGATCGGCGCAAGCGGTTTTTCTTCACGCGGCGGGAACACGATCAAATCGACGTGCTGCGCGATCATGCTCTGGATATCGGCGACTTGTTTCGATGCCGAGCTGTTCGCGTCGGTCATCACCATCTGCCAGCCGCACTTCGCCGCGACGTCCTTGAAGCTCTTGGTTTCGGCGAGACGCCACGGGTTGTTGCTTTCGGTCTGGGCGAAGCCGACGCGCAAGGGTTTCTTGGTCGCGAGCTTGGGCAGGGGAGAGTCATCGGCGTGGGCGATGCTGAAGCCCGCGATCATCGACAGCGCGAGCGCCGACGTGGCCAGCACGCGCAACGGGAATTTGCGTTTGTTGAAATTTTCAAGCGACAGCATGTCTTCCTCCGGTATGGATGGTCCTGCTTTTTTAAGTGCTTCGGTCCTGCCGTGTTTTTCGTTCTCGGTGCTCCATCTCAATAAGTCGAGGTGCGATGATTATTCCACCGTATTTTATTATTGGTCAATCGCTAATATTATTAATTGCGGGCTGTTTCGCCACGGTAATTACCCTTACCGACGCGCGTTCTACCAGTGGCCCATCGAGCTTCACCGTGCGTCGGCGCACGGGTGCACCGGCGGCGCGGTTGTGCTCCTCCTGGAGCAGCGTTTCGACGGCCCATCGGCCCAGTTCATAGTTGGGCAGGACGACGGTGGACAGCGGCGGATGGGTATGCCGGGCGATCTCCTGATCGTCATAGCCGAGTACGGAAACGTCTTCCGGTACACGTAATCCGAGCTGCTTCAGCGCTTCGATTGCGCCGAGCGCCATCAAGTCGTTCGCGCAGAAAATGGCTGTTGGCGGGTTGGGCTGGCGCATTAATGACAGGGTCTGTTCGAAGCCCGAACCCGAGCTCCAGTCGCCTTCACGCACCAGCTCGGCGGCGAACGGCAGGTCTGCTGTCGAGAGCGCCATCCGATACCCCTTCAGCCGGTCGCGCGACGCGTCTTGCCAGGGTTCGCCGTTCACATACCCAATCCTTCGATGCCCCGAGTTCAGCAAATATTCCGTCGCGGTATGGCCTCCCGTGACTTCCGCCGGCACCACCGACGACAGCTCGGAATCGCTTGTGTAGCAGTTCAGCAGGACCGTTGGGACCTTGGAAAGCGCTGCGGGCAACGTCACCTTGCGCGTGTACACCGTCGCGTAAATCACGCCGAGCACGTTGGGGTTCGTCAGCGTGGCGTCGAGCACTTGCTGTTCGATTTCCGCGTTGCCGTGCGTCGAGTAAACGGCAAGCATTCGGCCGTTTGCGAACGCTGTATCGCGCGCGCCGTCGATGTTCACCACCGGATGCGGACTCGTCGAAATTTCATCGGCGAGATACACGATCAGGTTCTTTTCGTTCGCCGTGATCGTCGCGTCCAGCGGCTCGCGGGACGTCATCCGGTAGCCGAGATCCTGCGCGGCCTTCAGCACTTTGTTGCGCGTGGCGTCGGAGAATTTTGCGCTGGTCGCGTTGTTCAGTACGAGCGAGACGGTGGATTGCGAAACGCCGGTCAGCTTCGCGATGTCGGTCATCGTCGGACGGCGCTGCGTGGATTTTTTCATTGTCAGTGGCCGCGAAAAGGCGGCGTTGCGTTGCGCTGAAACAGTCTGCGGATGCCGCCGACGGTACCACTAATATTTTCTATCGACAACGCTCGAAAACCATCGCCAGGATTGGCTTTGCCGGGGTTAAGACAAATCTAAGTGTTATTACTAATAATATTGACTATTTCGTGGCGATCGTGCGATTCTCGGGGCGCACGCTGGGCTGTCGGATCAATGAAAGCCACGCGTGCCGACCGCGCCCGACTCGCGTGGCGCAACCAAGGAGACGACGATGGCCCGCTACGACGAGCGCGCTCGCGATGCGCTTGCGGAGGATTTCGAACGTGATGGTTTTGTGCTGCTGCCCGACCAGTTCCCGCGCGCGGCGCTCGAAGCGTGGCGCGCGGCTTTCGCGCCGCTTTTCGGACCGCATGCGGAGGCGGCGCGCGAGCAGGGCGGCAGCGGTAATCGCGGGCCGGGGCGCTATTACGTCACGTTGCCGTTCGAAGGCGAGTTTGCCGATCCCGCCATTTTTTGCGATGACGATGTACTGGGAATCGTCGAGCGAATTGCCGGGCCGGATCCCGTGATGTGCCAGCTCGCCACCGATACCCCCGTGCGCGGTTCCGACTTTCAGGACTGGCATCGCGACACGCCGCCTTTGTTCGATGGCGTGCCGGAAACGCCGTCGTTCCAGTTGGCGGTGAATTTTCCGCTTATCGATGTGAATGATGAGAACGGGTCGCTGGAGATTACGCGCGGGACGCATCGGATATCGCGTGAGGATGCGCTTGCCGGTTTGGCGACTGGCCGGTTTCCGGCGCAGCGCGTTCCCATGCAACTCGGCGACGTGATGATCCGCGATGTGCGCGGGTTGCATCGGGGCACGCCGAATTTCACCGATACCCCGCGTCCGATGGTCGTGATCGGTTATAGCCGTTCGTGGTATTTCAGGCCGGAAGTGCAGGTGCAAGTGCCGCGCGATGTGTTCGCCGCGCTGCCTGCCCGCGCGAAACGGTTGCTGCGTTATAGCCCGCAAGTTGAGAAGTCGCCGCGGACCTTCGATGAAAGTTATCAGCGGTTTGCATATTGAACGCCGATCGTCAGGAAGGCGTGAATCAAAGCGCCGCCAACAACCTTGATGACGACGCGTTTCGCATCGCGTTGAAGGATGCTGCGCTGATCGAACTGCGCTTCGAGGATCGGCGCGTGTTGCTGGCGCCGCGCGTCGGCGGCGCGATCGCGGCGTTCTACGATCTTCCGGATGGCAACGACAACGGTAGCCGCGGCGCGCTGCATTGGCTGCGCCCCGCGTCGGCCGACGCGCTCGCTGCTTGCAACCCACTCGGCATGGCGAGCTTTCCGCTGTTGCCGTACTGCAACCGGCTACGCGACGCGCGTTTTACTTTCGACGGCCGCGAGATCGATCTATCCGCCGATGGCAACGCGTTCGATCACGCGTTGCATGGGCACGCGTGGCGGCGGCCGTGGCGCGTAGGTTTGGTGTCGTCGACCATGGTGGAATTGCATCTGAACCACGAACCTGGCAGCGAACCGGCGCATCACTGGCCGTATCGATACGAAGCGACGCAGCGTTTCGAGCTCGATGATTCAGGCTTGTTCGTCACCATGTCGATACGCAATCTCGCCGGTCAGCCTATGCCGTTCGGCATGGGTCATCATCCTTATTACCCTCGCACGCCGGCGACGCGCATCCACACGAACGTCCGCGCAATGTGGCACGCCACGCAGGATCTCCTGCCAACGTTTCTCGGCGCGCATCCGTGCGTTGATGCGTTGGCGTCGCCGGAAGGCCTGTCCGCGAATGCCTTCGATCTCGACAACAACTTCGCTGGCTGGTCGAGGTCGGCGACCATCGACTGGCCGGATGAACACCGCAGCGTGACGCTTTGCGCCGATGCGCCGTTCGATCACATGGTCCTGTTCGCACCCTCGGCGCATCCTGACTTGTTGTGCGTCGAGCCTGTAACGAACACGGTGGATTTCCTGAATCTCGATGCGCCGCGAGAGGACGTGGGCGGGGGCGTCCTGATGCCCGGAGAAACAGTGCAAGCACGCTTCGGCTGGATGCCGGGCGATCTTGCCCAATCCGACGTCGAACGGAACAAATCCACTTTCCCGGTATCATCCTGAAATTATCCGCGAGCTTGATCCACTGAGCGCGCGAGCACCTTCAGCATTCTCAAAAATCCAGGAAAGTACCATGACGACGATCGACAGCGCGCCCGGCGAATCCACCCAACCGCGCCGGGTCTTGCTCGTCGATGACAGCGTCGATGCAGCCGAAGCCATGTCGATGCTTCTCGAAACGCTAGGCCACGAAGTTCGTGTGATGCATGACGGCCCGAGCGCGCTTGCCATGGTCGATGACTTCGCGCCCGATGTCGTGGTCCTGGATATCGGCTTGCCGGGCATGGACGGTTTTGAGGTCGCGCGGGAGTTGCGCACGCGCGCGGTGACTAAGACCGCGTTGCTGATCGCGTTGACGGGTTATGGCGCGGACAGCGACAAGAAAGCAGCCCGCGATGCCGGCTTCGACCATCATCTGGTCAAACCCGTGTCTTTCACCGCGATAGAAACCGTGATTGTCGCGTCATTTGCAGACCGCGCGAAGTAAAACGCGAAGTAAAGCTCGAAGTAAAGCTGGAAGTAAAACGCGAAGTAAAACCCCCGCTCACTCCACCCTTAACTTCGCCATATACGGCAGATGATCGGACAGCCATGCGGTGTCCTGCGTCGGTGTGATCCATTCAACCGGTTTCATACCGCGCACGAACATCTTGTCGAGCGCGAGCGCGGGTGAAAACGCAGGATAGGTCCGCCCGGATTCACCGAGCATGGTCGCCACTTCGCTCATCCCAAGTTCACCAAAGACCCCCACCGAATCATTACGCCAGTCGTTGAAGTCGCCCGCCAGAACGAGCGGCCCTTCAGGCGCTTCCTTCGAAATCCACAACGCGATCCAGTTCATTTGCCGCAGCCGCGCCGCCCGCGTCAACGCAAGATGCGCGCAAAGCAGCGTGACCGAGCGACCGGCAAACGTGGCGCGCGCGACCAGCAAGCCGCGCCGCTCGAATCGATGCGCCGAGATGTCCCAACGTCCACCCAGATCCAGCGGATGCGGCGAAAGAATCGCGTTGCCATGCCGCCACGATGGCTTGAACACGTTCTGCCCGAGTGCGATCTGCAAATCGAGCGATGTTGCTATTTCCGTCGCCTGACAATGCCAGATGTCATCGACCGGGGCATCGAGCGGATTGCCGAAGCTCGCCGCCAGCACCGGCTGCGGCATCCGGCGCGCCATGGCTTCCTGCAGGAAATAGGCATCGGCTTTGGTCGACTGAACCCAGCGCTGCATTGCGCTCCACGCCTGGAGGCCGAGCGGTGAGCGGCCCTTGTGCAGGTTCCAGCTCACGGCCACGAAGTCGGGGGTGTCGTGAGCGGAGGGAATTCCGGAGGTGAAATGTTCTGGATTTCGCATGCGATGAATGAGTTGACCGCGAAGTTGAACGGCGCGGTGTGGGACGCGGCGGCGCCGAGCGTAATCGACGCGCGGCGCGCTACTGCGCAGCCGTTGCCAGCGTCGCACGAACCTTGTAGGTGAGCGACGGATTTTTATCGATGATCTGCCACGTCGACCATTCGCCCGGCTTCAAGACCAGCCCGGGATGCGTGGCACTGACCTGACGCGGTTGGGGCGGCAGCTTGCAACCCTGATCCGTAACGGCCGCGGTGCTGTCCTGCAAGGTTTCCTGCGCGTCGATCTGCAACGTGATGTCGTCGCTGTTGGCGTGTATGGGGGAAATAGTGAGGGTGCGCTGCAGGTCGATGTCGCCGGCGGGTTTGTCCGCGCAACCGACGTTGTTTTTTACCACGTGATGATGGGTATCGGTGTGAGCCTGGCCGACGCTGGTCGTGCCGGTGAAGCTGTCGGTCTGCTGACCATCCTGCACAACCTGCAGTTCCCATTTGACCGGCTGCGGCGGCGTGCCTTGCGCAAGGGCGCTGAAAGGCGCGGTGAGCGCGGCGCAGAACAGCAACGCTGCCGTCTGGTGTTTCAACATGTGTGCTTTTCTCCTGATCCCTTATTGCGTCTGGGCCATGGCCCGTTCGATCCGGGTAGCTTGCCTGGTGACTCTGACTCTGATTCGCTGCTGGCGTTCGGCCCCGAAATGTTTCCAAAAGCTACCGGCGCGTAGGCGAAAACGGCGGCAATGTCGTGCGTTCCATCCAATAGGATCCAACAGGCAACGCACTTTCCGCACCCGGCACGCACCCGTTTTTTCCGCAGCGCAGCTTGTCGATCATACAAGCGCTTGGGCTCGCCTGCCGAAGCCATCGCATTTTTAACCGTTTAGCAGCAGACGCCCGGGACTGCTCGCTTGCGTGCATCTTTATGGCCGATAAACTGGATTTGCCGATCAACAAAACCGGGGAAAGCCATGAGCACCGCCGTAGTCAAACAAGAACTCGCCGTGGCGTCGTTCAGCAAGGTCTACGACCTGGACGAGGTTGAAACAGCATTGAACGACCTGAGCGAAGGCGGCAGCGAGGCGTTGCGCGCGACGTACGAAAAGATGCTGAAAGCGGGCAATCTGCGCTTTTGCGTCAAGCCGAACCGGATGCCGTCCATAGACGATCTGGTGGCGGACTTGCCCAATTTCCAGGAGCCGCTCAACGACGTCCGCAAGCAGATCGCGCTGTGCCTTGAAACCGAGGACAGGCTCGAATTGATGCCCATGTTGCTGCTCGGCGATCCCGGCATTGGCAAGACGCATTTCGCGAAACAGCTTGCGCGTTTGCTCGGTACTTCCTGCCATTACCTCGCCATGAGTTCGCTGACGGCGGGCTGGATCTTGTCGGGCGCGTCGTCGCAATGGCGCAACGCGAAGCCGGGCAAAGTGTTCGATGCGCTCGTGAACGGCAGTTACGCCAATCCGGTGATGACGGTCGATGAAATCGACAAAGCCACCGGCGATGCCCAATATGATCCGCTCGGCGCGCTGTACGCGTTGCTGGAACACGATACGGCGCAGAGTTTCATCGATGAATTCGCTGAAATACCGATCAACGCCGGCAATGTGGTCTGGATCGCGACGGCGAATCAGGCAAACACGATTCCCGAGCCGTTGCTGAACCGGATGAACGTGTACGAGATCGCGCCGCCGGATCGCGATGGCGCGCGCCGTATTGCCCAGTCGATTTATCACGAGATCCGCAGCGCGCATGCGTGGGGCGCACGCTTTCCGGAAACACTCGGCGACGCGCCGCTCGACGCATTGACGCAGGCTTCCCCGCGAGCCATGCGGCGCGCGATGCTCAATGCTTTTGGCAACGCACGTATCGATAACCGGCATGAAGTGCAGGCGCGGGACATCGAATTAGGCAATGGTGGCCGAAAGAAATCGATCGGGTTCTGATCGGGCGTTTTGGCAAAATCTGCAAAAACCCCTCGAAATATGGCCTGAAACTGACTTTTTTCGGGCAAAAAGGCCATATTTCCTGATTTGGCCCGGATTATTTCGGAAAATGATGCCTTATGGGAGTCGGTATGGCTAATCGCACGAAAAGCGCAATAACGCGCGATAAACCACGCGAAGCGCTCGTGCTGGCTGGCCTAGAATAGTGAGATGGACAGAATCGAATGTGTGGTGATTGGCGCTGGCGTGGTCGGACTCGCTGTCGCGCGGGCGATGGCCGCGCGCGGCCGCGAGGTGATCGTGCTCGAGGCGGGCGAAGCGGTCGGCACGAGCACGAGTTCGCGCAATAGCGAGGTGATCCACGCGGGGCTGTATTATCCGCGCGGCTCGCTGAAGGCCGATTTGTGCGTGCGTGGCCGGGCGATGCTCTACGAGTATTGCGACGCCCACGGCGTCCCCTACAACCGCTGCGGCAAATTACTCGTTGCCACGGCGCGCAACCAGTTGCCGCAACTGACGGCCATCCAGAACAAGGCGGTCGAAAACGGCGTCACGGACCTGGTGCGCGTAAGCGGCGCCGAAGCCATGGAGATGGAGCCGCAGCTTCAGTGCGTGGAAGCGTTTTTCTCGCCGCAGACCGGCATTATCGATAGCCATCAATTCATGCTCGCGTTGCAAGGCGACGCAGAACGCGACGGCGCGACGGTGGCGTTTCATACGCCGGTGACGGATATCGATGCCCGCGACGGTGCGTTTATCGTGGAAACGGGGGGCGAAGCGCCGATGCGCTTTCAGGCCGATTGCGTGATCAATAGCGCAGGGCTGTCGGCGAACCAGATCGCGCGCACTATCCGCGGGCTCGACGCGCGCCATGTGCCGCCGCTGTATTTCGCTAAGGGCAATTACTTCGCCGTGAGCGGCCGGACGCCGTTCGATCGCCTGATTTATCCGATGCCGAATGAAGCCGGACTCGGCGTGCATCTCACTATCGATATGGGTGGGCAGGCCAAGTTCGGTCCTGACGTGGAATGGATCCAGAAGATCGATTACACCGTCGATCCGCAGCGCGCGGCCAGCTTTTACGCCGCCATTCGCGCGTATTGGCCGAATCTTCCCGACGACGCGCTACAACCCGCTTACGCAGGGATTCGGCCAAAACTTTCCGGGCCGGGGCAGCCGGCGGCCGACTTCCTGATTCAGGGACGGGCGGCACACGGCATGGCCGGGTTGGTGAACTTGTTCGGGATTGAATCGCCCGGGTTGACGGCGTCGCTGGCGATTGCGGAGAAGGTCGCGAAGATGTTGGGGTGAAGGCGAAGTGAGGGCAACGCCCGCTGCGACCTTTCGCCATCGGTTATCTATAAGATTTGGCTGAGTTTGTTGTGCTTCGCATTGATATGCTTTGGAGATCGTCGTCGACAAGAACGGCGCACACCCCCAATACCACGGAGCACATTCTCATGAAGTCCTCACGACGCACGTTCCTGATTTCGAGCATTGGCGTGGCATCGGCGCTGGCGGTTTCGCGTACCGCATTCGCCGACCCCGTCAAACTCGCCGAATCAGATTCAATGGCGCAAAGCCTCGGCTACAAGCTCGACGCTACAACCGTCGATAAAGCCAAATTCCCGCGCTACGCCGCCGGCCAGGATTGCGGCAATTGCTCGTTCTATCAAGGCAAAGCCACCGACGCATTCGCCGGATGCCCGATGTTCGCCGGCAAGCAGGTTGCATCGAAGGGCTGGTGCAACGCTTATAACAAGAAAGCCTGAGCGGCCGGTAGCCCGTGATCATCGAAATGCGCGGTCTTGATGTATTGATCTCTTGCCGGATGACCCATGAAAGTTGTCAAAAGCGGCGAATTTACTGCCGAGCGCGCGTGGGGCGCACTTGATATCGCCACGATGAACGGCGTCTCATGCCGTCTGCACTGGACTGATGCGCCGTATAAATGGCACGTGAACGACGGCGAGGAAGTCTTCGCGGTCATGCAAGGCCAGGTGCGGATGCGCGTGCGGCGAGAGGGCGTAGAGGAAGAATGGCTGCTCGACGCCGGCGATATCTTCCACGCCCATCCCGGCGATGAACATGTCGCCGAGCCGGTGGGTATCGCGCGAATCCTGGTGATTGAGAAAGAAGGAAGCGTTTGAAATAAGTTCACGCGTCAGTGCAGAGGCTTTTCGGCCAGAGTGCGAGCTTCGCGTGTACGCATGCGTGACTTGCACCGGTTTCCAGGCTGGCGAGCGCGGCTGCGACTGAGAACGTGCGTAAAAAAGCCGTCCCGCAATACCCCGGAACGGCTTCTTTTATTCAGCAGACGATATGCCCGCGCCGCGCTTTGGCTCCACGACAATCGACGGTTATAACGCCGTCTTGAGCCGAACTACGAGGGCAAACTCAGCGGATGCGCTTAAACCGTTGCCTTGCGTTCCAGACCCGCTTTCACCAACAACTCCGCCAGCGCTTCCGACATTCCGCCTTCGTGCTTGGCGGCTTGTTCCTGCAGTTGCCTGACGAGATCGCTGTCCAGCTTGCAGGCGAACGGCACGAGGCCTTTTTCCTGATCCAGCCGGCGCTGTTCGCGCTTGTCCAGCTTCGGCTGTCCAGCTTGCGGGCCGAAGCTCGACGCGCTGTTTTGCTTCAGGCCGTTGGCGAGCTTGAGCGCCTTGTTTTTTTCCATTTCGAATTTTTTCACGCGAAGCTCCAAAAGCTATAGAGGCACAGGGCCGAGGCGCGTATTGTACGCACCTCCGGGCTTGAGCCATTTCTGAGCGCGATTACCGAGCGACTAGTGAGCGGCTAATGAGCGACTAATGAGCCATTAGCCGGACGCCGGAACCGGCGGAATGCCGGTCGTGGTGTCCATCAATTCTTCGATCCGCGCGCGCATCCGCTTCCAGTGCGACCCTTCCCAAAATACCCGCCTGCAGACATCGCAGGTGACAAACCGCGCGTGCCGTTCAAGCACACCTTCCGGCACGCGGTCGCTCACTTCGTCCGCGCTCGCGCGGCGCAGCGGCGCGTTGCACATCAGGCATAGGCGGAAGGGGCGGACATGCTGCGCAAGTCCGAGCCGTGTCGCGACTTCGCGCCATTGCGCATCGGGTTGCAGCGTGCGCACGTAGCAGCCGTGGACCAGCGAGCGGCGCTTCAGTAATTCACGATCGCGCGTGAGCACCACGCGATGTTCGGCGAGCGCAAACTGCTCGATTTCATCGTCGGGGAAATGGTTGTCGTAGCGGGTATCGAAACCGGCTAGCCGAAGCAGTTGAGCCAGGCCGCCAAGATGGGCATCGGCGATAAAACGCAGCGTCTCCAGCCGCAATGGCGCGCGCAACGGATGCACGATTTCAAGCGCGCGAGGCATCATGCCGGGCGGATAGACATCGATAAAATCGGCATCTTCCATGAGAGTATCGAAGCCGGCGGGCAGGCCGTTGCGTAGAATTAGCGCTACCTCGGTGTGCGGCACGCCGAGTGCTTCGATCATATGCTTGGTCGTCGACGCCACCGGACACACGTACGCAAACGCCTGTTCGCGCTGCGGCCGCGCCAGGAACTCATTCAACTCCCGATGAAAACGGAACGTGGCAGTCGTCATGGATTCGAGTATCGCATCGCTTCGACGGAGCTGCTTTGAGTCGTGTCGGAGCGAGGGTCGTGGCGGGGGCATCGTATTCGTTAACCGCAATGAAAGTTGCATGGGACCGGAGTAAGGCGCTAAAGCGGGAACTCCGGTCGACCGCAACGAAGTTGCATGGGACCAGAGTAACCCGCTAAAGCGGGAACTCCGGTCGACCGCAATGAAGTTGCATGGGACCAGAGTAAGGCGTTAAAGCGGGAACTCTGGTCGACCGCAACAAAGTTGCATGGGACCAGAGTAACCCGCTAAAGCGGGAACTCTGGTCGACAAAGGAGAACGACATGGATATTGGATTTATTGGACTCGGCAACATGGGCGGCGCGATGGCGCTAAATGCGCTGAAGGCCGGCCACACGGTACGCGTCTGGAACCGCTCACCCGACGCCGCGAAAGCGCTCGCCGAACAAGGCGCGCGCGTGGTTGCATCGGCGGATGAAGCGTTTTCGGGCGACGCGGTGTTCTCCATGCTCGCCGACGACGCCGCGTTGCGCGCCGTCCTCATCGACAGCGGCTTGCTCGAGCGCGCGCCCAAAGGACTGGTCCACGTGAACATGGCCACCATTTCCGTGGCGTTCTGCGAGGAACTGGCGAGCCTGCACGAGCGGCACGGCGTGGCGTACGTCGCGGCACCCGTGCTCGGGCGGCCGGATGTGGCGGCGGCGGGCAAACTGAATATCGTGGCGGCGGGCGCCGATGACGCCATCGCTCGTGTGCAACCGGTCTTCGATGTCATCGGCCAGAAGACGTGGCGCGTCGGTACTGCACCGCAACACGCGAACGTGTTCAAACTGGCGGCGAACTTCATGCTGGCATCGGCGATCGAAACAACGGCCGAGGCCGCGTCGCTGATGACGGGGCATGGCATCGACCCCCACGCGTTCCTCGACGTGATCTCGAACACGCTGTTTCCGGGCCCGGTGTACCAGGGTTATGGCCGGATGATCGCCGACAACCGCTATGAACCGGCGTTGTTCAAGGCGCGGCTTGGCCTGAAGGACGTACGGCTCGCGCTCGCTGCGGGCGATGCCGTGAACGTGGCGCTGCCCGTGGCAAGCCTGGTGCGCGACAACCTGATCGATGTCCTCGCCCAGGGCGACGGCGACAAGGACCTGGCCGTGCTGGGAAAGGTCGCCGCACGCCGGGCGGGGAAGAAGGTGTGATCAATACGGTTTGATTCTTGCGCGGCAGTAAAAGTAAAGCCCGAGTAAAGCCCGGACGCGACGGCGTTGTATCGACGATAAATAGCGGCAACGGACAGGAACGTTCCCTATACTTGTCGCGCCGTTTGCCTCAGGTTCGGGATCGTTTCGAGTTTGACAGCATTCTGGACAGCATTCGGTGGCGCACATACGGACACACGCCGCTGGTGCAGGCTTTTCAAAAGGTCTCGTCGGCGACGAAACCGGCTTGAAAGGTGGTTTGGACGTGACCTGGAAGCGGGTTTTCGGGTCGACTCCCGGGCCAGCGTATAAAAAGACGAAGCGGAGACAGGACAGCGCCCACTATGAAAAGCACTCTTCGGGGTCTCATGTTCGTGGCGGCATCGGCGGGCCTTGCATGGGTTTGCCTGAGTACGCCCGCGATCGCTCTCGCCGACGACACCCCCAATCCCTGCGATGCACTCAAGCACATCGTGGCGGCCGCACCTGATGGTTTCGCCTCCCTGCGACCCGACGATGGCAAAGCTGTCGCGCAGCCTTATGGCCGCGATGCGCAGTGCGCGGTGAAAGCCGGCACTTATAGCTGTACGTGGACGAAGGGGGCAAACGCCGGATCGGCGGCGGACGCTTTGCAGGGCGTGGCGGCGGACATTGCCGCGTGCTTGCCCGACGCTACCCACGATCAAAACTCGCCGGGCCGGCAGCATTTTTATATTGGGGCGCGGGGGCAGCGCACGCAGATCACTGCAACGACTGCTGGTGCTGGAAAGTTGACGCTCGCGGTGTCGGGCAAATGAGGGGACAGTCGTGACCAAGCGTGTTCTCATAGCCGATGATGACGACGATGCCCTGAGTTGCCTCGCGAACTTGCTGACGGGGCTGGGACATCAAGTGGCGCAGGCGTCGTGCGGCGCTCAGGCGCTCGACGTGGCGCGGCAATTCGCACCGGACGTGGTGATTCTGGATCTGGGCATGTCGCCGATGGATGGTCTTTCTGCCGCGCGTGCCTTGCGGGCATTGCCCGAGGGCCAGGCAATGCTGCTGGTTGCGCTGACCGGCTGGGGCCAGCCGCAGCATCATGCTATGACGCAGGAAGCGGGCTTCGATATTCATCTGGTGAAACCGGTTTCTATCGACCAGTTGGGCTTTATTCTGTCGATGACCCAGCCTTGATGTTGTACGCTCGCAACAAATTGACGTGAATCGACGGGAGGATGTTGCGCTGCACCAATGGTTTTGGTACAGTGAGGTTGTCTCCTCCATGTCTCTACTGATATGGATTCAGCCCGCCCATCTTAGGCGGGCTTTTTTTTATCCGCGTTTTTACCGCACGATTCCCTCAGAACCGGTACGACACCGCCAAAAACGTAATCAGCGGATTGGCACTGAGCCTTGATTTCGTCGTAGCAAGTTCGGTCCCATCAGCCGCCTTGATGATCAACGACGATGTCGTTCTCAACGGAATGTAGGTTAGCGAAGCAATCAAACCCCAGTGTTTGTCGAAGTTATAAGTCGCGCCGAGATTGAACACCGGCTGCCACGACGACGAAGCCTTCGCCTCCACCGACGTCGGCCCCGGCTTGCCCGCGCCCGCCGCCAGCACCGCGCCAAGATTACTCTGCGTCGAGTTTATGAAACCATCGGTGAGCTTGATGTTCGTGAAGAAGTTATACGACACGCCAAGGCCCGCAAACGGCCGGAACGCCGCGGTCGGCGCATTGAAGTAATACTGGAATATCAGCGCCGGGCTCCACTGCCGCACGCTTTTCACGATCGGGTTCGTCTGATCGAGATTCTGGTTGCCAAGCGCGCCCGCCGGTCCCGGCGGCTGGATCGTGCCGTGACCATCGAGTTCAAACGCGGGCGGCACGCCGCCTACAAACGTGGTCGCAATGTGATCGGTGAAAAAGTGCGTGAAGACAAGGCCCAGGGTATCGGCACTCTTCGTCGACAAACTCGTTCCCGGTGACGTGAATTGGGACGGCAACCGCAGCGGCGTATTGATCGGCGTAGGCGCCACATGCGTGGTCAGTGCATCGCTCGAATCCTGCGGCATGACGTGAAACCAGCCGAGTCCCACGACGTTATCGCCGGCACTCTGTGCATGGGCCGACAGCGACGCACATGCAGCGACCGCTACCGCCAACGGTTTTCCCGCAGCCAAAAGCTTTTTCATTTCGTCTCTCTTCGGTTACAGGCCGTCATGCGAACGCAGCGCGAGAAAACCCGGGCGTTGTTCGCATGCAGCCGTTCTTGATGGGCTGCCAGACGGTTACTGGGTCACTGAACAAATGAGCCGATAGTGAAATACGGTGTCGTCGGGTCGCTCTCGTCGAGATAACCGAATACGCCGCCGGAGAAGATGAACTTGCCGGTTGGCGTCGTGCCGGTCGATGCACCCACCACCGTCGATGTCACCAGACCCGGAATCGTTTCCGTGTAATCCAGGTTCAACGCACGCGACAACGCAACCTGCGACGGCTGGAACGGATCGATCAAGGTGGCCTGCGTGCCGCTGAGCGCGGTCGTGCGGTAATCGAAGGCGTTATCCACGCCGACGTATTCCCCGTTCACCGATCCCGATGCCACGCTGATTTGCGGCGACATCATCGAAATGCCGGATTCGTCGTCGGCGAACGGCGGAATGCCCGTCGTGATCGTGGCGTTCGCCGTGCCGGTACGCACGAGGATCGGCACGTTCTGGCCGCGCAGCTTGCCCACGATCATGTAGCCCTTGCCCAGCGGACCGGTTGCGAGTGTCGGGTTGCCTTGTCCAAGGAAGTTGTTGATGACGAACGCGCCGCTGCCATCCGGCGATGGCGCGAAGTTCGATCCGGCTTGCTGGCATTTGCCGGCGTTCACGCCGGTGTTGTCGCACTCTTGCCAGGTGCCGTCGGCATTGATGGTGATCTTCGAGTCGACAGAAATGCGCGCGTAGTTTTGCGAGGGAATCTCGTGATAGCCCAGTTGGCTATATGTCCCGGCGACATTGGCGAGATTGGTCTCAAGCGTCGAGAAACCGATGAACGGGTAATACGGGAAGATCCGGTCAGGTACAACGCCTTGACCAAGAACCCCGCCGAACTGCAGTTCCTTGCCCGGAATCGTGCCGCCCGCGACCCCTTCGCCCACGAAAATGCGCGCGGGACGCGTTGGGTCGAGCGTCGCGCCGTTCAACTGGTACGCGCACTGATTGAGCTTTTGCGTGGGCAGGCCGGTTTCCATCGTCAGCGTGCCGTTCTGGGACGTGCCGGCGCGGGTGGGGGAGACCGTGCCGGTCACGGCCGGAATGGGAGATTCCACGTAGGTCACCTGCCACGTGAGTTTCGTCGTGTCGAGTTGCAGCTGGACGAGTTCGCCGCTGCCGCCCCCACCGGTGAAGGTGGTCGTGTAGTCAAGCGACGCCGGGCACAGCCGGACGACCGGCGGCTGAGGCGCATCGCTGCCGCCGCCGCAGCCGCCAAGGAACGGCGTGACGCTGGCGATCGACGCACCCATCGCAAAAGTTCTCCATTTCATACTGCTGTCTCCATCCACATTTGTTCGTTCGTCTTTCGTCGGCAACCGGCGCTTGCCGGTTGCCCTGGTCTTGAGTGCTTGTCGGGCGTCCGTGTGCCCGGCGGCGCTTATTTGCTAAGCAGCGCGCCGATACCGAAGTACGGACTTGCAGGCGTATCGGCGTTAGCGGATGTGGAGGTCAGACCGCCGTTCACCGTGCTGCCGGCAATGAAAATCCCGTACAGGCCGCCCGCCGAGATCAGCGCACCCTGGCCGCCGTTCTGGTCCTGCACGCCGATCAAGCCGGGCAACTGCTGCGCGTAGCTCATGCCGAAACCGGTCTCGGAAGCCTGCGTCGATGGATTGATGAACGAGCCGACCGGACCTTGCAGCAACGTCGCCGTGTACTTGAAGTTCGAATCCGCGCCGACATAACCGCCATCGAACGCGCCCGATGCGAGCGCCGTGTTCGGAGCGAGCATGGCGATGCCGGATTCATCGTCGACTTGTGATGCGGTCGCGTTCAACGGCGTGAGCGGCGACGGCACGAAGACCTGACCGGTGCGCACGACAATTGGCACGATGGCGCCGTTGACCTTGCCGATCACCATGTTCGCGTTCGCGACAGCCGGGAACGCAGGGAAGCCCAGGCCCGTCAACGCCGGCGAGGAACGTTGACCCTGCACTTGCGGTGCAACGGCGCTGGTGAAATACGCGCCGCCCGCGTTCGCCGTCCACGCGCCACCGGTCGTCTGGCAAGACGTATTCGATGCCGGCACGGGCACCGTGCAGTTGCCGGCGGTATCGAAGGATTCCTGTGCCTGCGTGGTCGTGGTCGAGTAGTTATTCGATGGAACCAGGTGGTAAAGCAGCGCGTTATACGTGCCCTTGAGATCCGCGACGTTCGTGCTCACCGTTGAGAAACCGATGAACGGATAGAAGTCGAAGTGCCGGTTCGGCACCGGGAACAGTGGCGGGAAACCAGGGATCGGGTTGACGCCGTCAGCGGTCAGCGTTGCCCCGCTGTACTGCACGGTCGCACCCGGAATGCCGCCGCCGGCCACGCCCTGGCCGATAAAGATGGTCGGCGGGTTCGCTTGGTTGAACGCGGCGGCGGTGGTGTAGATCGATCCATCCGATGCCTGGCCACCGCCTGGCGTCAGCACGAACGCGCAACGGGTTTGCTCCGCCGTGGGCAAAGTGCCTGCCGGCGGATGCACGACTGCGCCGACGATCGTCGTGCCCTTGCGGGTCGGATTGATGGTCCCGGTGACAAGCGGAATGGGCGATTCGAGCCACTTCAGCGTGTATGTCATGTTCACGGCGTCGATGTTCAGGCTCACGATCTCGCCGCTGCCCGCACCGCCCAGATACGTGCTCGAGACAATATCCGCGTTAGCCGGACACAACGGCGCGGCACCCGCGCCCACAGCCGGCGCGCCTTGCGTGCCACAACTCGCGCCGGAACATTGCGGCGTGTTAATCGGACCCGGGTTGTCGGCGTTGCCGCCGCAGGCAACAAACAGCGGCGCGGTCGCAAGTGCGAGCGCGAGTCCTTTCGAAATGGCATACGGCATAACGCGGTCTCCCTTATCTAGTTTTGCGCGTGTAATTTCGCTATCACTTTTTCGTATGTCAACCGACTGAAACATCTAAAACGCCGATTCAAACAGCACTGTTCTGGTGATGCCTTGACTGATAAGGCGCAGACGGCGCATTGAAACAAAATTTTTCCCAAAAGGTAAATTGGAGAAAATATTTTTAGTTGCAGTGCGAAACGAAGAAAGTTTGAGCGCGAAAACGCGTAATCATCCACGAACGAACGTTCGTAAATAAATTAGGAGAATCCCTATGAAACCGCGACGGAAGTTTTGTTTGACCCGCGTGGAATTTACGAGGTGGAGATTTGAAGACCAGGCCGGGACGCTGATCGAGTGAATAAAAATGCAGGTGTGAAAAAGCCGGTTTCGCACAATGGCGGAAACCGGCTTTTAGCCAGGTCGAGCGCCTGGCGCGCTCAGCTTTTCCTGGAGTCGATAGTTGGCTTAGCGCGCGAGCCCGGATTCTTCGTCGGTGCCAATTGCCAAGTTCATGCACTGGATCGCCGCGCCGGACGCACCTTTGCCCAGGTTGTCCAGCCGGGCAACGGTAACAAACCGTTCGTCGTTGCCGAAGACGAACAGCTCGACCCGATTGGTGTCGTTGCAAGCCTGGACGTCGAAGAAGCCGTCGTCGAGATTGCTGTCCGCATTGAACGGCAACACGCGCACGAACGGTTCGTTCGCGTAGTACTCGGCAAACAACGCCTGCACGTCTTGCGGCTTGGCGGTGCGCGACAGTTGATTCGGCGAGAAGTACGTGGTGACGGCGAGGCCCTTCAGGAAGTTGCCGACAATAGGCGTGAACACCGGCGCGTGCTTCAGTCCCGAGCGCACCGCCATTTCCGGCAGATGCTTGTGGGCCAGACCTAGCGCGTAAGGCCGCGGGCTGTCGAGCCGCGGATTCCCGCCCGCTTCATAGTCCGCGATCATTTTCTTGCCACCACCGCTGTACCCGGTGATGGAATACGCGTGCGCGGGGAAATCGGCGGAAACAAGACCGCCTGCCACCAAGGGCTTCATTGCCAGCAGGAACGCCGACGCGTGACAACCCGGCACCGCGATGCGCTTCGCCGTACGCAAACGCTCGCGCTGCGCCGGCATGAGTTCGGGAAGTCCATATGCCCAGTCGTCATGCGTGCGGAACGCCGTGCTGGCGTCAATCACCACCGTGTGGTGATTGTCCGCGTTCACCAGCGAAACCGATTCGCGCGAAGCGACGTCCGGCAGGCAAAGGAACGTAACGTCCGACGCATTGATCAGCCGCCGGCGTTCCTCCACGTCCTTGCGCCGCGCTTCCTCGATACGCAACACCTCGACGTCACGCCGCTCGGACAGATATTCAAAAATCTTCAGGCCGGTGGTGCCTTCCTGTCCGTCGACAAATACTTTCGTGGTCATCTCGATCTCGCTGGGTCGGTCGCGCACGGAGGGCATGGTGCCCGAGCGCGGTCAAAACGCCATTTTAATGCGCTTCCGCGACAACGCGATGGCATTGCCGGGCACATCAGCCGATCGGCCTAAAAAACGTTGCACCGCCGCTGAAAAAACTACTTTGCGTTCCACCGCGCCGCCACGGCCGCGATCCTTGCACCGAACACTTTGGCCGTCTCCAGATCGCCGGGCGGCGGGGCTTCGTCAGGCGATGCATCCGCCGGCGATTGCGCCAGCAAGCCCGAAAAGCCCCCGACGAAGTTCAGGTCGTTGCGCGTGGCCGCCTTCGTGTTCGACGGCATCATGCCCGTGCCGGTCCAGATCATGCCGTGCTGCATCGCGAGCGTGACGAAGTAGGCAATGGTCGAATGTTTGTCGCCGTTCATGGTCGCCGAGTTGGTGAACCCGGCCGCAATCTTGTCCTTCCACGATTGCGCGAACCACGGTTTGGAGCTGGCATCGGCGAATTTCTTGAAATCGGCTGACGGGCCGCCCATGTACGTGGGCGCACCGAAGATGATGGCGTCCGCGGCGTCGAGCTCGGCCCAGCCGGCATCATCCAGCTCGCCGACGGCAAGCAGCTTCGCGTCCGCGCCGGCGTCGATCGTGCCGGTGAGCACGGCTTCCGCGAGTTTTTTCGTATGGCCGTAGCCGCTGTGATAAACGATAACGATTTTCGGCATTTCATTCCCCGTATGCGACACAACGCCGCGGGTTGCGCAAGAACAACCGGAACCACGCATCTTCGCGATAACTTGGCCGGCTGCAAAAAAAGACGCCGGTGATAGTTCACCGGCGAGTCTAGCAAAGCCAAATTCGACCTGCTGACGTGCCATAAAGGCCGTTCAGCGCCCGTACGTAACAACGAGTTGCGCGCTGGCGATGGTTGTAGTTCGGATTTCGTGCTCGAACATGAGCGAAGGGCTGCTTTGGCGCAGGCGCAAGTCGCTGCTGTTGAGCGCGTAGACCGTGATGACGTAGTGGTGCGGTTTACCCGGCGGCGGACAGGGGCCCGCATAACCGTCAATATCGAAGTCATTGCGCGATTCCACCGCTCCCATTTTTCGTAAGACACCTGAGGCGCTTGCGTTGGACGGTAATTGTGAGACGTTCGCGGGAATGCCCGCGACGGCCCAGTGCCACCAGCCGCGGCCAGGCGCGTCCGGGTCGAAGATGGTGACGGCGAAACTTTGTGTGCTGGCCGGCGCGCCGCGCCATGACAGTTGCGGCGAACGGTTGCCGCCTTTGCAGTCGTTCTGGTCGAACACGAGCGCGAGCTGCACGGGCTGGTTCGGGCGGAGATCCGTACTTGTCAACGTGAAAGGGGCTGTGGCGATAACTTCAGCGACCGCACGCGATGCATTTGATACTATCGCGACGCAGAAAACTGGTAGCAGCGCCGCGCGGCGGAAAATTCGGAACCTGACGAGACGCCAATCAACAGCGCGGTACACAGCACAAACCACAAGCCCGATCCCCAAGCGCATGGTGCAAGTTCTCCGGTCACGGGCGCGGCCAAAATCTGGCGTTTCACCCACTGTAACGATGTATTTTGTCTCAGAAATTGGCTTAGAGCTGGATTCAAGTTTAACATCGCGGGAAAGGACAAAATTTTTCAAATGTTCAAAAGAAGACTCAGCAAGGGTCAACACCGTGACTTCGGGTTTAGCCGCAATTTCGCTCTCCCGGCTGAAGGGCCAATGTAATGAGTAAGAGCACATTGCCTATAATGCGCGAGGGATTTGTTCATTTACGAGCGAGGGGTAAATAATGGGTCAACGGATAAAAGTCATTATCGCCGATGACCATCCTGTCATTCTGTTTGGCGCCGCGCAGGCGCTATTGAAGTTTCCCGAGATCGAGGTGGTTGGGCAAGCGCGCCAATCGACGGAATTGATTCAGCTTTTGCAGAAATCGCCCTGCGACGTGGTCGTGTCCGACCTTGCCATGCCGGGTGGCCAATATGGCGACGGCATGCCATTGCTGGGTTATATCGGGCGTCAGTTTCCGACGGTGCGTATCGTCGTGCTGACCATGCTCGAAAATCCCGCGCTCCTGAAACGCTTGCGTGAGGTCGGTGTGACGGCCGTGATCAATAAGTCTGACGATTTGAGCCACATCGGACTGGCCATCGTCCACGTGATGCGCGGACAGGAATATATTGGGCCGTCGGTGCGTCTGGCGCTCGACAGCATGGGCTTGTCGGCGAGCGGCCAGCAGCGCGACGTGGTGTTGTCGAAGCGGGAGCTGGAAGTGGTGCGTTTATTCGTGTCCGGCATGACAATTACTGAAATTGCCGCGCAGTTGAAACGCAGTATTAAAACGATCAGTACGCAAAAGAATACCGCCATGCGCAAGCTTGGAATTGAACGGGATTCTGAATTGTTTCAATATGCCCAGAGTAATGGATTATTGAATCTATCGGCTTATGTAGGCGATGGGAATCTCGACGACACTATTCCCCTGAATACGTAATTGTAATTTGTGTTGTTGCATAAAAAAGCCGCTCGTTCATAAAAACGAGTGGCTTTTTTAATTACACGAAAATTCGCTATCAGGCGATTATTGCGGTGATGCCGTTACGCCGCCGTGCGCCGCCGACCATTGTGCCGGCGCATGCAGGAATTTCTCGACTTCATCCAGCGTCTTTGTCTCGAAATAGCCCGCTTCCTTCGCGACGCGCAGCACATCCCACCATGTGGCGAGCGCGTGCAATTCCACGTCGATATCTTTCAGCACCGAGACGCTTTCCTTGAAGATGTTGTAGTGAAACAGCACGAAGCAGTGATTGACCGTCGCGCCGGCCGTGCGCAGCGCGTTGATGAAATTGATCTTGCTGCGGCTGTCGGTGGTCAGGTCTTCCACCAGCAGTACGCGCTGGCCTTCGGTCAACAACCCTTCAATTTGCGCGTTCCGGCCGAAACCCTTCGGCTTCTTGCGCACATATTGCATGGGCACCATCAGCCGGTCGGACAGCCAGGCGGCAAACGGGATGCCGGCCGTTTCACCGCCTGCGACTGCGTCGATCTGCTCATAGCCGATATCGCGAAGGATCGTGGTCTCGGCCATCTCCATCAGGGCGCGTCGTACGCGCGGATACGAGATCAGCTTGCGGCAGTCGATATAAACCGGGCTCGCCCATCCCGACGTGAAAATGTACGGTTTGTCCGCGTTGAAATGCACGGCCTGGACTTCGAGCAGCATCTTGGCGGTGGTGTCGGAGATCGTCTGGCGGTCGAAGCCTGTCATGGGCGAATCCTTGCATTTTGAGTTGGCGCCTGAAGCCCGTTTTGGTCCTAATCAAGCGACGGTGACCAAAGGCACTTGGCGCAGCGGTGGTGTCCGGTCGAGCAGATGTCGACGGCGTTCGATACGCGCACAGGCCAGGATTTTACCCGACGGACAAGGCAAGGACGAAACGCGGACGACACGTGAAAGCGCCGTTCGTTGCCGGAATTGTCTTGTTATTCGGGGACCTGCCGAGCAATCAGTGCGAGCGCTTTGGCGTGCTTAAGCGTTCTTTCTGTCGAAAATGGTGCTACGCGTCAATTTAAACGCACGGTGTACACTATTTATCCCCGAAAAATGCTAAGGCCAGATAGTTCACTGTTGGCGCACGCGCGCTTGTCATCAAGACCGGCCGGATGGCCAAAATCCATTTCGATCCTTAACGAGATTTGACCGTCGCGAGCGCAGTGTCCTAGCCCTCCGTCTCACCCATTTTCCGCCCATTTTCCTAAACGTCTCAGGCCAATCATGGACGAACAACTGAAGCTCAGCGCCCTCGCCTATCACCAGTATCCGAAGCCCGGTAAGATCTCGGTCACGCCGACCAAGCCCTTGTCCAACCAGCTGGATTTATCGCTGGCTTACTCGCCCGGCGTGGCCGCTGCCTGCATGGCAATCTTCGACGACCCGCTCGACGCCCAGAAATACACCTCGCGCGGCAACCTGGTCGGCGTGGTGACCAACGGCACGGCTGTGCTCGGTCTCGGCAACATCGGACCGCTCGCCGCCAAGCCGGTGATGGAAGGCAAGGGCTGTCTCTTCAAGAAATTTGCGGGCATCGACGTGTTCGATATCGAGCTCGCCGAGACCGATCCGGACAAGCTGGTCGATGCCATCGCCATGCTCGAACCCACGCTCGGCGGCATCAACCTGGAAGACATCAAGGCGCCAGAGTGCTTCTACATCGAGAAGAAGCTGCGCGAGCGCATGAAGATCCCGGTCTTCCACGACGACCAGCACGGCACGGCGATCATTGCATCGGCGGCGATTCTCAACGGCTTGAAAGTGGTCGGCAAGAAGCTGGACGAAGTGAAGCTGGTCTGTTCCGGCGCGGGCGCTGCGGCTATCGCGTGTCTCGATTTGCTCGTCCACCTCGGGCTCAAGAAGTCGAACATCCTGGTCTGCGATTCGAAAGGCGTGATCTACGAAGGACGCGGCAACCTGGATCCATCGAAGGAACGGTACGCCGCGAATACGACGGACCGCACGCTCGCCGATGCCATCGACAAAGCCGACGTATTCCTCGGCTGTTCGAGCGCCGGCGTGCTCAAGCCGGAAATGGTCAAGGTCATGGGCACGCAGCCGCTGATCCTCGCGCTTGCCAATCCCGAGCCGGAAATCCGTCCGGAGGAAGCGAAGAAGGTGCGCCCGGACGCGATTATTGCCACTGGCCGGTCGGACTACCCGAACCAGGTCAACAACGTGCTGTGCTTCCCGTTCATCTTCCGCGGCGCGCTGGATGTGGGCGCGACCACGATCACCGAAGAGATGAAGCTCGCGTGCGTGCGCGCGATCGCGGAATTGGCCGAAGAGACCGATCAAGGCGATGAAGTTGCCAAGGCGTACGAAGGCCATTCGCTCGAATTTGGCCCGGACTACCTGATTCCGAAGCCATTTGATCCGCGTCTCATCATCAAGATTGCGCCGGCTGTTGCTCAAGCCGCGATGGATTCGGGCGTGGCGACGCGTCCGATCCATGACATGGACGCGTATCGCGAAGAGCTGGGCACGACGGTTTATCGCACGGGCATGGTGATGCGGCCGGTGTTCGCGGCGGCCAAGTCGGCGCCCGCGCGCATTGTGTTCGCCGAAGGTGAGGACGAGCGCGTGCTGCGCGCTGCGCAATTCGTGCTGCTGGAGAAGATCGCGAAGCCGATCATCATCGGGCGGCCGGCGGTGGTGGAAATGCGCTTGCAGAAGATGGGCTCGAAGCTGAAGCCCGGCACCGATTTCGAGATCGTGAATCCGGAAGACGATCCGCGTTACCAGAAGTGCTGGCAGGAATATCACACCATCGCTGCACGCGAGGGCGTGACGCCGGACAACGCAAAGGCCGCGCTGCGCAAGTTCAACACATTGATTGGCGCGCTGCTGGTGCGTCTCGGCGATGCCGACGGCATGATCTGCGGCATGATCGACACGTATCACGACCATCTCAAATTCATTGGGCAGGTGTTGGGCAAGGCGGAAGGGGTGGAGAACTTCGCCGCGATGAATCTGCTGATGCTGCAGGGACGCAATCTCTTCATCAGCGATACCTATGTCAACGAGATCCCAACGCCCACCCAACTCGCCGATATGACCATTCTGGCGGCGCGCGAAATCGAGAAATTCGGGATCGCGCCGAAGGTCGCGTTGCTGTCGAACTCGAACTTCGGCAGCGTGCCGACGGCTTCATCGAAGCGCATGGCCGAGGCTCGAAAGCTGATCGCCGAGCGTGCGCCGGATCTGGAAGTGGAGGGCGAAATGCACGGCGATGCAGCCTTGTCGGAGGTCGTGCGCAAGGCTGCGTTCCCGGCGTCGAAGCTGACGGGCGAGGCCAATCTGCTGATCATGCCGAACGTGGAAGCGGCGAATATCACGTACAACCTGCTCAAGATGGTGAGCGGTGAAGGCGTGACGGTTGGGCCGTTCCTGTTGGGCGCGGACAAGCCGGTGCACATTCTCACGCCGGCGGCGACCGTGCGGCGGATCATCAACATGACGGCGGTGGCGTCGGCGAACGCGCGAGTGAAGGCGGTAAGCAACGAGGCGTAAGCAGATGAATTAATCCGTCATCCTGACTATTGGATGACGGTTGACTGAGGCGTGGACGAAGCGGTGACCGAGGATATCGGTCGCCGCTTTTTTTTTGCGCATGTCCCCGCCACATCTAGCGCAAATGCGCTAACGGCGCTTGGTGAATTTTTAAAGAGATAGAAAGGGTGTGGTGCATACAACGATGCCTTTGTTATTCAGACAAATCTGATTCGAATGCCAAGTTGTGCTGAGTAGAGTCGCGGATCGTTTCACTTACCTGTTCGCCAAGACAAATTGTTTCGCAGATTTGTTTCGCGTCAGACATATTCCGCACAACTCTTTGCAGGTATTCAGTATGAACAAGGTTTTTAAATCAGTTTGGAGCGAGGCTCTCGGTGCTTGGGTCGCGGCGTCGGAATTGTGTCGCGGGCGCGGGAAGGGCGGTGGGAAGGTGGCGCGGGCGGTGTTGCTGGCGGTGGGGTTGAGTGCTGCGGGTGTGGCGATCGCTGGTGGAAACGGAACGTCTTATACCGGCAACGGCGCAGCTACTGCAACGAATGCAACTGACATCGCGATCGGTTCAGGCGCGACGGCGACGAGCAAGACCAAGGACGCGATTGCTATCGGCGACACGGCAGCGAGCACGGCAGACGGCGCGATCAGCATTGGTGGAAGTGTTTCGAACGCTGCGACTAACTCTATTTTGATGGGGAATGCAGGAGTCCCGGCCGGAACAACCGGCCAGGTGGCGGTTGCTTCTATTGACGCTGGTTCGACTGCGTCGGTATTTTTCGCCCCTGCTGGCGGCTCGGTTCAGACTTCGGCGAACTCGTTTTCTTTCAACCCATATGCCGGAATCAAAACATCGGCATCGCCCGATTCTGTGAATATCTCGGGGACGGTGAGCGCGGCGCCATCGTCTGTGGCTATCGGTAGCAAATCCAGCGTCACCAACACTCAGGGCGCAGCCACAGCGGGTGTCGCGATCGGATCGAATGCGTCAGTGCAGGCGTTAAATTCTGTCGCAATTGGTGCTAACTCGGTAGCCAACCGGGTCAATTCGTTCTCAGTCGGCGGCAATGGTACGACCCGTGTAATTACGCAGGTATCGAATGGCACAAAACCGACTGACGCTGTGAACATGTCGCAAATCCAGAATATCGTGGACGGACTGGGTGGCACATCGGAAATCAACTCGGACGGATCAATAACAACGCCCACGTATTCAGTGAATGGGTCGGATGAGCAGGGCATTGGCCAGGCGATTAGCGCGCTGGACACGCGTCTGCAGAACGCGGTCATGTACGACGGCGTTTCCAGTTCGATCACGCTCGCTGGCAGCAATGGCACGCAGATCCATAATCTCGCTCCCGCGACGGCGGCCACAGACGCCGTCAACTTTCAACAGTTGACCGACGCCGGCCTGATCGTCGACACGACGGGCGTTGTGACAAACGCGTTCGTCGCCTACACGGACAAGACCGAGAGCGTCGTTTCGCTGGGCGGCTCTGGTGGTACGAAAATCAAAAACGTCGCTGCAGGCGTAGACGCGCAAGATGCAGTCAATGTGAAGCAATTGACGGACGCAGGCGCAGTGGTGGATTCCACGGGTTCCGTAACGAACGCATTCGTGGCCTACGATGGCAGCGCGAAAGATTCAGTAACGCTGAAGGGTACGGCGGGCACGCAGATTCATAAGGTCGCCGCCGGCACGGCTGATCAAGACGCAGTGAACGTGAAGCAGTTGACGGATGCGGGTGCGATCGTGGACTCCACCGGCACAGTGACGAACGCGTTTGTGGCGTACGACGGCACGACGAAGGATTCGGTTACGCTGAAAGGCTCGAACGGCACGCAGATTCATAAGGTCGCGGCGGGTACCGCTGATCAAGACGCAGTGAACGTGAAGCAGTTGACGGATGCGGGCGCGATCGTGGACTCGACCGGCGCAGTGACTAACGCGTTCGTCGCCTACGACGGCACGACGAAAGATTCCGTTACGTTGAAAGGCTCGAACGGCACGCAGATTCACAAGGTCGCGGCGGGTACCGCTGATCAAGACGCAGTGAACGTCAAGCAGTTGACGGATGCCGGCGCGATCGTGGACTCGACCGGTGCCGTGACTAACGCGTTCGTCGCTTACGACGGCACGACCAAGGATTCGGTCACGCTAAAAGGCTCGAACGGCACGCAGATCCACAACGTCGCTGCCGGCACGGCCGACAAAGACGCAGTGAACGTGAAGCAGTTGACGGATGCGGGCGCGATCGTGGACTCGACTGGCGCAGTGACAAATGCGTTCGTCGCCTACGACGGCACGACGAAAGACTCGGTCACGCTAAAAGGCTCGAACGGCACGCAGATTCATAACGTAGCGGCCGGCACCGTCGATATGGACGCAGTCAACCTCAAGCAATTGACGGACGCAGGCGCAACAGTCGACACAAGCGGAAACGTGACGAACGCATTCGTCGCCTACGACGACACGACGAAAGATTCGGTCACGCTGAAAGGCTCGAACGGCACGCAGATTCATAACGTAGCGGCCGGCACTGCCGATATGGACGCGGTCAACCTCAAGCAATTGACGGACGCAGGCGCAACAGTTGACACAAGCGGCAACGTGACCAACGCATTCGTGGCCTACGACAGCAGTGCGAAAGACTCAGTCACGCTAAAAGGCTCGAACGGCACGCAGATTCATAACGTAGCGGCCGGCACTGCCGATATGGACGCGGTCAACCTCAAGCAATTGACGGATGCAGGCGCAACAGTCGACACAAGCGGCAACGTGACCAACTCGTTCGTCGCGTATGACGACAGCACGCAGAATTCGGTCACACTGAAGGGCTCGAACGGCACGCAGATTCATAACGTAGCGGCCGGCACTGTCGATATGGACGCAGTCAACCTCAAGCAATTGACGGACGCAGGCGCAACAGTCGACACAAGCGGAAACGTGACCAACTCGTTCGTCGCGTATGACGACAGCACGCAGAATTCAGTCACGCTAAAAGGGTCGAACGGTACCGCGATCCATAACGTAGCTAATGGCGAAGTCAGCGCTACCAGCAAGGACGCGGTCAACGGCTCGCAATTATTTGAAGCGACGCAAAACATCCCCGCATTCGCTGATTCGGTAAACTACGACAGCCCGGCGCACGACAAAATCGCACTGGTCAGCACCGCCGGTGGCGCCGTGACAATCTCTGGCGTAGCTGCTGGTGCAATGACTGCGACCAGCAATGAAGCGGTCAACGGCGCACAGCTTTTCGCGGTCGATGCCAAGACGAATCAGAATACCGCTGACATTACGAACATTAACAAGACCATCAGTAACATTACGAACGGCGGCGACGCTTACGTAAGCCAGGATGCGACTACCGGCGTCATCTCGGTCGGCGGGAACACGAATGGCAACGAGGTCAACGTGGCCGGCACTTCAGGCGCGCGCAAGATCACGGGCGTAGCTGCCGGAAGTGTTGCCGCGGCCAGCACCGATGCGGTCAATGGCTCGCAGTTGTACAACACGGCAGCGTCGACGGCAGCGGCTCTCGGTGGTGGCGCGGGTGTCGATGCAAATGGCGGTATCACGGCGCCAACCTACAGCGTCGGTGGAACGGACGTGCATGACGTTGGCACTGCAATCGCCAATCTCGATGGGCGCACGACCGCAAATTCGAACGCCATCGCGGACGTTACAGCCGCAACTAAAAACGCGGTCAGCTATGACTCGGACGCGCATAACAAGGTGACGCTGGGCGGTACCGCAGCCGCTGACGGAACCGATGCGAACGCTGTCCAGTTGACGAACGTGAAGGCTGGCGAGCTCTCGGCCACCAGCACGGACGCCGTGAACGGGGCGCAGCTGAACGCGACGAATGCCCGCGTTGACACGTTTGAAAATGTGGTCAACAACATTTCCGGTACGGGAAGCCCGTTTATCGCAATCAATTCGTCGGTCGCGGCGTCCCAGGCACCCACCGCAACAGGCACCGATGCTGTCGCGATTGGCGCAAATTCGCACGCTTCGGGGAACAATTCCGTCGCTTTGGGCGCCAACTCGGTTGCTGATGAAGACAATACGGCGTCAGTGGGTTCGGCTGGCAACGAGCGTCGCATCACGAACGTGGCGCCGGGGCAAAACGGCACTGACGCAGCCAACATGAATCAGGTCAACGAGTTGCGTAACGACGTGGGCCAGAGTTTGTCGGCGTTGCAACGTAGCGCGTTCGGCGGCGTGGCTTCAGCCATGGCCATGCCTAGCCTTTCGCCGCGCGAGCCGGGCAAGACCGTGGTAGCCGTGGGTGTGGCTAACTACAAGGGCTATGGCGCAGTGGGTGCGGGCGCAACGTATCGGTCGCGTGATGGCGCGTGGTTGATCAACGGCGCGTTGTCGGTAACGCCTCATGGCGATACAGGCGCGCGGGCTCAGGTGGGCTACGAGTTCTGAGTTTGAGCTGGTTGTAGGGCAACAATGGAAGGCGATCCGGATGTTCGGATCGCCTTTTTTATTTGCATGAAGCATTTCAGAAACGATCAATATCGGTCACGCCGAACCATGACGCAGGCGTGCGTGCTCATCCAGGCCGCGGACGCCACCGCAGGGCCGAAGTTCAATAGTCGGCCTTGAACAATCGCCAAAGCCTTTACTGACGGGCGTTTAAGGGCGAAACCGGATTGCTGGAATTGCAGGAGACGGGCATATTAATGCACGAAACCCTGCAAATTCTGGCGAGGTCCGAATGGGTCCGAAAGCACGTGTGACAGAGCGAGATTTCTTCCGCCAACCGCTGCTTGAGCAGATCAATTTGAAGCATCCCTTGGTGCGCTTGGCCGGCTTGATCGATTGGGAGCGACTAGGCACAGCGATGAGTGAGAGCTTCGTGTCCAGTGCCGGACGACCCGCGACATCACCGCGCTTGATCGCGGGCCTGCTCTATCTGCAACATGCATTTGACCTGTCTGATGAGGACGTCGTGTGGCAATGGGTCGAGAACCCCTATTGGCAAGTCTTCACTGGCGAGACGTTCCTGCAAACCGAGCCGCCGATCGATCCTTCGAGCCTGACACGCTGGCGCAAGCGCCTTGGTGAAGCAGGTGTTGAAGAACTGTTGGCGGCGACGATCGAAGCGGCCAAACGTGCAGGCGTGATCAAAGCGTCGAGCGTGAAGCGCGTGATCGTCGACACGACGGTGATGCCCAAGGCAATTGCCCATCCAACCGATTCACGCTTGCTCGAGCGGTGCCGTGAACATCTGGTCAAAGCCGCCGCGCGCCACGGACTCAAGCTCAGACAGAACTACAACCGCGAGGCGCCACGCCTGGCACTGCAAATTGGCTGCTACGCGCACGCCAAGCAGTACAAGCGCATGAGAAAGACGTTGCGTACGCTGCGCTCGCGTGTGGGCCGGGTGATGCGCGATGTCGAACGGCAAGTCGACCGAGCGTCGGACTCGGTTCGCACTGCGCTGCTGGAACTGATTGCCCGTACGAAGCGGATTCTGTCGCAGAAGCCCAAGGACAAGAACAAGCTGTACGCGCTGCACGCACCGGAAGTCGAGTGCCTGGCCAAAGGAAAGGTTCGCATACCATATGAATTTGGCGTGAAGGTATCGATCACAACGACTCACAAGGAAGGGCTGGTAGTCGGCGCGCGCTCAATGCCCGGCAATCCGTACGATGGGCACACGCTGGCTGAGGCTTTGGAGCAGGCGGCAATCCTTAGCGATGTCAGTCCGGAAGTGGCGATTGTGGATCGGGGTTACAAGGGCGTCGCGCTCGACGGCGTAAAGATTTACCACCCTGGTTTGAGGCGTGGCATCACGCGTGGGCTACGGGCGATGATCCGGCGGCGTAGCGCGATCGAGCCGGCCATCGGTCACATGAAAGCGGATGGCAAACTCGATCGTAATTGGCTCAAAGGCGCGTTGGGCGATGCGATGCACGCGGTACTGTGCGGTGCCGGCCACAACCTGCGCATGATCCTCAGGAAGCTGCGGTTTTTTTACGCCCTTATGCTGGCCTTGTTGTTGAACACACTCGCTTGCAAGTCCCTATCGTGACTCAACTCGCAGCGAGCAAAATCAATTGTTCAGGGCCGACTCAATAGATCGTATTCGATGGCACTATCTGATTTAGGAGCGCGCCTATCAGTATTCCCATGAAGTCCCAATAAAATAGCCTCTGAAGCGAGATTGTGACAAAGCGAGACATGCCAGTGTCCCGTGTCTCGCCTTCAGTTCCGCTATCGGTCAGATATTGATTGCCCAGTCCCTGCTGGACGCACAGTTCTCCGTATTCTGCGGATCGGCGTATTAGCCACAATTCGGTGCGGTTTCCAAAATATGTTGAATCCGCTGTAGTTTAAAAAATCAAGCAATATATTAGGAATGCGTATCAATTATGAAGAGGCAATATAAATCGATACTGAGCGAAGTCGCTGTAAAGCGTGACGTCGTTGGTCAAAAAGAAGTCGGTGGTTATAGATTGTTTGAGCGAAACAAGGCTATTCCTTTGGCCGGTCCGTTAAAGACGGCTGGCCCGACGGATTTAAGAATGTGGGCGCTACGATGATGTGGGATGAACTTAATCTGGATATCGCTCACAATTCCCGGCGATATGGTACGAGCGAAAGCACCAGAACTTTGTCGTTCAAAACTCGGCTGAATAATATGCTGGCAACGGCGTTCAGCGCATTTGTGTTCGCGAGCGCGTCGGCGTCGGTACACGCAGAGACGCCTGACGTGGATGCCAGCAAACACACAGTGACGGGCGTCATTGAAGCGGGCGAACCTGCTTCACTCGATGGCGCTGTGTTGAATTATGATCCAGTCTCGCTTCAGGACGCGGCCCGGAAAACTCAGGAACTAGCCAGGAATTCGGTTGGTAACGGGGACAGGGTTTCAGGCGTTCTGGAAGAGGCGGAAACGATGATCGGCATCCGTTACCTGTGGGGCGGCAATACGCCCGAGGAAGGGCTCGATTGCAGTGGCTTCGTGCGTTACGTCTACGAGAAGGCTGCAGGTATATTATTGCCGCGGCTATCGGCGCAAATCAGCAGGAAAGGCAAGCCGATTGCGCAGACGGATTTGCATCCTGGCGATCTCGTATTTTTCAATACGCCTCGCGGTGAAGCGACTCACGTTGGCATTTATGTCGGTGAGCATCAGTTTATTCACGCGCCGAAGACAGGTGCGTTCATTCGTATCGAATCGATGAGAAGTGCTTATTGGACATCGCGATACTATGGCGCACGACGCATGGTTGCATGACTTGCAGCCTGATAAGACAAAACGCCCGATGTTGTCATCGGGCGTTTTGTTTTTTTCGTGCGTTGCGCTAAAAACCTATGCTACTTGTCGGGCTTCGCCACCTGCCGGCGTACGCCACCGCGCGAGCAGCGCATTCCATTTGATACGAGCTGCGTTCACGTTGTTATCTTTCACGTGACCGTAACCGCGCATCGAATCGGGCAGGCTTGCGAGTTCTATCGCCAGCGGCAACTTCTCCGCTGTCAATCCACCGATCAACTCCTTCACCAGCGCCTCGTAATCCGCAATCAACGCCCGTTCCATCTTCCGCTCTTCAGTCTTGCCGAAGATATCGAACGACGTACCGCGCAGGAACTTCATCTTCGCTAAAACCTTCATGGCGGATAAGACCCACGGGCCATATTGTTTCTTGATCAGATGCCCGTGCGCGTCCTTCTTTGAGAGCATGGGTGGCGCGAGGTGGAATTTCACTTTCCAGTCACCTTCGAAGCTTCCCTTCAACCGTTCCACGAACGCCGGATCGGCATAAAGACGCGCGACTTCGTATTCGTCCTTGTACGCCATCAGTTTGTGCAGATTTTTAGCAACGGCTTCAGTCAATGCGTACTGGCCATCGCCCAGACCGATTAAGGCTTCCGCCTTACGCACTTCGGCCACGAGCTGAGCGTAACGCGCGGCGTACGCTTCGTTCTGGTAGTCGGTGAGATAGGTGATGCGCTTTTCAATCAGCGTGTCCAGCGCCTTCGGCGTATGCAGCGAGATGATCTTGCTGCCGCCTTCCGATCCCGACGATATCCCGCCACGACCTTGCGCGCCGACAAGCCGCGTGACGCCCTCGAGATCGTGAGCGGCGTGGCGACCCCATTCGAACGCCGCGAGATTCTTTTCGACCTGCACTGCATTCAATTCAATCGCGCGAACCAACGATTCATGTCGTAACGGCACCCAGCCGCGTTGCCACGCAAAACCCAGCACGAACGGATTGGTGTAGATGGCATCGCCGAGTAGAGCGACGGCGAAGCGATTTGCATCGACGAGCGCAACGTGTTCGCCAGCGGCTGTGCGGATATCCGCTTCCGCGCTCGCGCCGGGGAAACGCCAGTTGGGGTTCTTGATGAACTCAGCGGTCGGCGTTTCAGCGCTGTTCACCACCACGCGCGTGTGGCCGGGTTGCATCCGCGAGCCGCATTCGTCGCTGGCTGTCACGATAGGATCGCAACCAATCACCAGATCTGCTTCGCCCATCGCGATGCGTGTGGCGTGGATATCGCCGGGATGCGTGGCGATCTGCACGTGGCTCATCACGGCGCCGCCTTTTTGCGCGAGGCCGGTGACATCGAGGACGGTTACGCCTTTTTGTTCCAGATGCGACGCCATGCCGAGCAACGCGCCGATCGTCACAACGCCTGTACCGCCGACGCCGGTGACCAAAATGCCGTATGGCCGGTCGATCAGCGGTAGCTCGGGCGTGGGAACAGGCGGCATTGCATCGCCGGAAATACTCGATACCTTCGGCTTGCGAAGTTGTCCGCCTTCAACCGTGACGAAGCTCGGGCAGAATCCGTTCACGCACGAGTAGTCCTTGTTGCAGGTCGACTGGTTGATCTGGCGTTTCGTGCCGTATTCAGTGTCGAGTGGTTCGACCGACAGGCAATTCGATTTCACCGAGCAATCGCCACAACCTTCGCAGACGGCTTCGTTGATGACCACGCGCTTCGCCGGATCGGGGTACGCGCCGCGTTTCCTGCGCCGACGCTTTTCCGTTGCGCAGGTCTGGTCGTAAATCAGGATCGTGGTACCGGCAATCTCACGCAAGGCGCGCTGGACTTCATCGAGCTTCTCGCGATGAAAAACATCGATACCCGGCGCCAGCCCCACATTCGCCTGATATTTTTCGGGTTCATCGGTGACGATCACGATCTTCGTCGCGCCTTCGGCCGCGAGCTGATGCGTGATTTGCGGCACGGTGAGCACGCCGTCTACAGGCTGACCACCGGTCATGGCCACGGCGTCGTTGTAGAGGATCTTGTACGTGATGTTCGTCTTCGACGCGATCGCCGCGCGGATCGCGAGCAGCCCGGAGTGGAAATACGTGCCATCGCCGAGATTGGCGAACACGTGTTTGTCGTTGGTGAACGGCGCCTGGCCGATCCACGCCACGCCTTCACCGCCCATCTGGCTGAACGTGCTCGTGCTGCGGTCCATCCACACGGTCATGTAATGGCAACCGATACCGGCAAGCGCGCGCGAACCTTCGGGCACATTCGTCGATGTATTGTGCGGACAGCCCGAGCAGAACCACGGCTTGCGCTCCGCTTCAACGCGCGGCCGCGCCAGCGCTCTTTCCTTCGCTTCAATCACCGCGATACGCGTCGCGATGCGCGCGCGGACATCGGCGGGAAGATCGAACTTGTCGAGCCGCGTGGCAATCGCCTTCGCGATAATCGCCGGCGACAACTCGTAGTGCGCCGGTAGCAGCCAGTTGCCCATCGGCACGGACCATTCGCCGCCCGCGCCATCCTTCTCGTCGAACTTGCCGAAAACGCGCGGGCGTTGTGCATCGGGCCAGTTATAAAGCTCCTCCTTGATCGCGTACTCCAGGATCTGGCGTTTTTCTTCGACGACCAGAATCTCCTGCAGCCCATGCGCAAATGCATGCGCGCCCTGCGCTTCGAGCGGCCACACGCAACCGACCTTGTACAAACGAATGCCGATGCGCGCGCAGGTTTCATCGTCGAGACCGAGGTCTGATAAAGCCTGGCGCACATCGAGATACGCCTTGCCGGCGGTCATGATCCCGAAGCGCGCATGCGGCGATTCAATTTCGATCCGATCCAGCTTGTTCGCGCGCACGTAGGCGAGCGCGGCGTACCACTTGTAGTCGAGCAGCCGTGCTTCCTGAACCAAGGGCGGGTCGGGCCACCGAATGTTGAGGCCGCCATCGGGCATCGCGAAATCGGTTGGCAGGACAATTTGCGTACGATGCGGATCGATATCGACAGAAGCCGACGATTCCACCACATCGGTCACGCATTTCATCGCGACCCAGAGGCCGGAATAACGGCTCATTGCCCAGCCATGCAGGCCGAAGTCCAGATATTCCTGCACATTCGATGGAAACAGCACCGGCAGCCCGCACGCCTTGAAAATGTGTTCCGACTGGTGCGCAAGCGTGGACGATTTGGCGGCGTGGTCGTCGCCGGCGAGCACGAGCACACCGCCATGCGCCGATGAACCCGCTGAATTGCCATGCTTGAACACATCGCCGGTTCTGTCGACGCCCGGCCCTTTGCCATACCACATCGAGAACACGCCGTCGTATTTGGCGCTCGGATAAAGATTGACCTGTTGCGAGCCCCACACGGCGGTCGCCGCGAGGTCTTCATTCACGCCGGGCTGGAACACGACCTGACGCGAAGCGAGGTGTTTCTTCGCTTTCCACAGATGTTGATCGAGTGCGCCGAGCGGAGAACCGCGATAACCGGAAATGAAACCGGCGGTATTGAGTCCCGCGGCATGGTCGCGCTGTTGTTGCAGCATCGGCAGCCGAACCAGCGCCTGTATGCCGCTCATGTACGCGCGACCGCGTTCCAGGGTGTATTTGTCGTCGAGCGTGACGGAATTTAGCGCGGCTTCTAGGGAAGCTTGTTGTTCCGCGTCCAGGGGGGCATTCATTGTGGGGTCTCTCCGCCAACGTTTGGGATCGCCAAAGCACTTTAGGGCCTTCGCGTCTTGTGGATGCGTCGGCCGGGATTTTGAGTGTGCCCGTTTTGATTTTTTTTCAGCACTGGTAAAAACCCGCTGAAAAGTAATTTCAACATTGCACAGGTGTTACGACGTGTAAAAACGGCCGGATTTCGGGAGCGGCGGGGAACCGCTCGCGTCGAGAGCATTCAAACCCGCGATCGATGCACATTCGCGTCGGCTTTGCCGGTAGGAAGAACACGAATGTGCACGATTGCTGGACACACCGATGCACGCAGTTGAAGGAGGAAGCAGTGAAACAACGATACATCCAGAGCTTTTTGATGGTTTCCGCAGCATTTTTTGCGATGAACGCGCCGGTTCGCGTTGGCAACCCGGCTGGATCGGAGGCTACGATCTCCGGCATACCGCGAATGTCACAGGTTCGGGTTGAACAGGTTTCGAGCAAGCAGACGGCGGAAAACAAGGACGACGCCGACGCTTGAAAGTTTGGATGATGTGAACGGCCGGTGAACTCGAATCAGCCCGCGTCCTGACTCCCACGCGCGTCGCCAATGCGGTTACTCGCGATGTTCCCAATCGCCAATGAACAAAAAAATGCCGAGGATCTTTGGATCCCCGGCATTTTTATTTGCACAGCGCGCTTTAGCTGGCGCTCGTGTCCTTCACTACGCCACGCCGTATCTGGTCGAGTTCAATCGATTCGAACAGCGCCTTGAAATTGCCTTCGCCGAACCCCTGATTGCCCTTGCGCTGAATGATCTCGAAGAAGATTGGGCCGATCTGGTTTTCCGTGAAAATCTGCAGCAGGATTTCGTCCCGCACGCCATCGATCAGGATCTTGCGTTTGCGCAATTCCGCTACCGATTCGCCATGATTCGGCACGCGCCGGTCGACGAGCTCGTAATACGTGTCGATGGTGTCGAGCAACGAGATTTTCGCGCCGCGCAGCTTGTCGACGGTGCTGTAGATATCATCGCTGCCCAGCGCAATGTGCTGGATGCCTTCGCCATGATAGGCGTCGAGATATTCCTGGATTTGCCCCGACGTATCCGAGCCTTCCTCGTTGATCGGGATGCGGATCTTGCCGCACGGCGAACTCATCGCTTTCGACTTGACCGCGGTCACTTTGCCTTCAATGTCGAAGTAACGCGCCTCGCGGAAATTGAATAAACGCTCGTAGAACTCGGCCCATTCGATCATCCGTCCGCGATGAACGTTGTGCGTCAAATGGTCGATGTACGTCAGCCCGTGACCAACCGGATTTTGCTCGGCGCCGGGAATGGGTTCGAAATCGACGTCGTAGATGCTGATGTCGCCGATACTGCCCTGCTGCGCGCCATTCTTGCCGCGCCAGCGGTCCACGAAGTAAATCAGCGAATCGCCAATGCCCTTGATCGCCGGAATGTTCAGTTCCATCGGACCGGTCTTGTTATCGAAGCCCCACGCGCCGAGATCGAGCGCGCGTTTGTACGCCTTGCCTGCATCGGCGACGCGGAAGGCGATTGCGCAAATCGACGGACCGTGAAGGCGCGCGAACCGCTGCGCGAAGGAATCAGGCTCGGCGTTCACCAGAAAGTTGATTTCGCCCTGCCTATACAACGTCACTTTCTTGTGACGATGCCGGGCAATCGCGGTGAACCCCATTTGCTCGAACAATTGCCCGAGCGCCACGGGATCCGGCGCCGTGTATTCGATGAATTCAAAACCATCCGTGCCAACGGGATTGTCCCAAGTCGTTGCCTGCATGCTTTGTCTCCTGAACCGCGACGATGATTCGATGTGATTCGATGATTAACCGGTGCTTATTGAGACAAAGTTTATCGACGGAAGCACGGTGGATACTTGCGAAGTAAATCGCATATAACTACGATAACGCATGTTTATGCCGTCAAAGCGGCTATCGGAGGCAGAAAATGGCTCAGGTCGAACTCGATGCCATCGATCGAAAAATTCTCGCCATTCTTCAGGTGAATGGGCGGCTGTCGAACCAGGATATCGCCGATCAGGTCAACCTTTCGCCGAGTCCCTGCTTGCGGCGAATCCGGCGGCTGGAGGAAGAGGGCGTGATTCGCGGTTACGTGGCGCTGCTGGAGCCCCGTCTGCTTGGACTCGGATTGCTCGCGTACGTGAACGTGCGTCTGGAGAAGCGCGGCGGGACGGCGATATCAGCGGGGATGAAAAACCCGCCGACGCACGCCGACCGCTTTCGCGAAGCCGTGCGCGCGTGGCCGGAAGTCGTGGCCTGCGACGCGATGACCGGCGACATGGATTATCTGCTGCGCGTCCAGGTGGAAGACATGGAGCATTTTTCGCGCTTCATGCAGGACGAGTTGCTGCACCATCCATCAGTGATCGACGTTAAAAGCAGCTTCTCGCTGGAGCGCTTCAAGGAGACGACGGCGCTGCCGATTCGATAAAGGCTTCGATAAAGTTTCCGGGCCAAACGATCGATCCCAAAACTCCAGACGCAAAAAAGGCGGCTTTCGCCGCCTTTCGTGCTTTTGCGCATGCTTGCTGATTTGCCTGGGGACTCTGGACTCGAGGTCCTGATATCAGGCTGCGTCGGCAGTAGGCATGAACGCCTGAAACATTTGCGATGCCCGGCGCGCTTGGCGCTTGACCGCGTAATCGAAGACCGCTGCCTGCTCCTGCAACATCTCGGTGAGAATGCTGCCTTGGTCGGCGGGCGTGAGCGACAGATAAGCGTCCGCTTCGCCATACGCATACTCGATTTTCATTCCCGACTTCTTCGCAATGTGCATCATGGTCGAGTTGCGTGACAAACAATGCATGTAGAGCATTGAAACATGCGTGTTGCGGCTGCGGATGGCGGCGCGCTCAAACAGGCGGCTACCGACTCCACGGCCACGCGCACTTTCCAGCACCGACACGCCGAACTCCGCCGTGCGCTTGTCGCCTTCGGCCGGCAAATAAGCCAGATGACCAACGCCAACCACGTTCAACTGTTCGTCGAAGACACCAAAAACCGTATCGCACGAAAAATCAATATTTGCGACGTAGTTCTCGATCACACGATCCGGCACGATCTGGCCAAAGCGCAGGAGGCGGTCGTCTTCGTCGAGAGCGAGGAAGTGTTTGAGGAGACGCTCGCGGTCGCTCGAGGACAACTCACGGACGAGAACGGGCGAACGACCGGCAGCCGTTTGCGAACGATCGGCTGCTGCGAAGATCGATGCAGTGTGGCGGTAGAAAGGCATGTTCACGATGGTGGCTCCTTGATTCGTCGCGCGACATGGTGCGTCGCAAAACGAATTTTAGCCGAACCAAGGTGAGAGTACTAGGGAAAACCCGTAATAGACTGTGGAGTGTCCTGTCTAACTTTCAAATAATTTGGATTAAATGCGTTTATAAACAGTAACTTAACCGGTGTTGCGTGAATCGGACATCTTATGGCGGTGAAATGGCGCAACGCACCATTTCACTCAGTTATCGCCGTTCATCCCGTGCTCGATCACGCCCACAACCTGCTCCGCGAACTCACGATAACCCAGCTTTCCATCGGGTTTAAGCCACGTGAAGGTCCAGTTGATCATGCCGAACACCATCATGGTGAGCGCCGTCTGGTTCTCTTTCGTCGCGCGTTTCGGATACGCGCGCGCAAGTTGCCGGGCGAACGCCGCGACAATGCCGCGTTGGCGTTCCAGCACGACTTCACGCTGCGTGTCTTCGAGATATTTGACGTCGTTGAGCAACGCAACGTGCCGGCTATGGGACGTTTCGTACTCGGCGAGAAACGCGCGAATCAGCTCGGCGAACGCCTCGCGCTCCGTCAATCCGCGGCGTTGGCTTGCTCCCTCCACTTCCGCGATGATCAGCATCAACCGCTTCGTGTAGCGGTCGAGCAGGTCGAAAAGGATGGCTTCCTTGCTCGCGTAATAGTGATAAAGCCGCGCTTTGGAGGTGCCGCTGGCCGCAGCCAGATCGGCCATCGATGTACTCGGGTAGCTGGTCTGCGCGAATTTGGCGGCGGCGAGTTCGAGGATCTGCTCGCGTTGGGTGTCGTGGTCGGGCGCTCTTGTACGGGCCATTGAGTCTCGGAGAATTGCTGGATCGATCGGGGATTCTAATGCGTCGCGCGACGAAGTTTGGCCTCGGCGATTTTGGCGAGATCGCCACGAATCTCCAGTTTACCCACCGCGACGAGTTCGCGGCAGCGCCAGAACGCGATGGAATCGCTGACCAGAAAGCCGAAGCTCGAGCCCATCACCTCTCCGGCGAGCCGGCGCGCTTCGTGCCAGCCGTCGCTGGCTATCTGGAGGATGGTTTCATCGACATCGGAATAGGTGCCGGAAATGAACGTGTTGTCACGCCATCGGCGAGTCTCGCTATTGATCTGCTTCACTTCCTGCCATTCCAGCGCAAGACGGCTGATGCGCAACACCGAAATGGGCGCGGCCGTCGGCAGCTTGGCGCCCAGCTCGGCCGCCGTGAACATGCCGACTGCCGTCGCGCCGTCTTCACGGCCACGGCGCCGCTGCGTGCCGTCGCCAGCGGTGACGAAGGGCAGGTCTTCATGGGTTAGCTTGGCTTCATTCAAACGCTGCGGCGCGTTGCGCAGCGTGTAGGCCACTCGTCGCAGCGTCAACTGGTCACTGGCGCTCTGGCCGTGCCAGATCACGACCTGTCCGTCGTCCTGCGCGAGGTCGCGCAGGAGCGCGTCCTGTTCCTTGAGCTTCGATATGAAGTCGAACTTCTGTTCGTTCAGCACCTGCTGCCAGAACAGGGCCCGGGCTTCCGGGTTGTCGTCGATGCCCCTCAACTGGCCGACCGCCAGGTCGTCCTTTAGCGGGATGACGCGTTCATCGCGGGCCGCTGTTTGCAAGGCTTCGCGAAGAATCTCGGCGGCGTGATCGCCGTTGGTAACGTGGATCGTGCTCATCAGTAACGGTGACCGCAAACGTAAGTAGGCTGCCCGCGCGCGGCGTGTGCGGCGACGAGGCGCGGCACATCGCATTCGGAACGGGCGACCCCTAGTGTAAGCGAATCGAATCAGCGCGATCGGCCAACCCGGCATTCAACGTTCGTCATAGCTCACAACCACACGGTCCGAAACCGGGTGGCACTGGCAGGTCAGCACGAAACCCGCGTCAATCTCATGCTGTTCCAGCGTGTAGTTCTTCTCCATGCGCACTTCGCCTTCCAGCACCTTCGCGCGGCACGTGCAGCACACGCCTCCCTTGCAGGCATAGGGCAGCGCAAGCCCGGCTTTCAATCCGACGTCGAGCACGCTCACGCCTTGATACGGCAGGCGCAGCTTGCGTTTTTTTCCATCGATAATGAGTTCCAGATCCGCGGCGGGGGTGTCGTCGGTGATCTCGATTGCGGGCACGCCTGCTTGCGGCAACGGCGTGCCGAACCGCTCGACGTGAACCTGCCTGGGCGGCACGCCCGCGTTTTTCAGCGCGGCTTCGGCGGCGTCCATCATCGGGCCGGGGCCACAAATGAAGGCTTCGTCGATTGCATTGGCGGGAACCAGAGATTCTAAAAATGCCGCGCACTTTTCCTGGTTCAGGACGCCGTTGAACAACTCGACGTCCTGCAAATCGTCCGATAGCACGTGATACAGCGAAAACCGGCTCATGAAGCGGTTCTTCAGGTCTTCCAGTTCCTCGGCAAACATGATCGCGTCCACGCTGCGGTTGCCGTAGATGAGCGTGAAGCGGCTTGTCGGCTCCATTTCCAGCGTCGTCTTGATGATCGCGAGCACCGGCGTGATACCCGAGCCGCCCGAGAAGGCCACGTAATGCTTCACGTGATCGGCGTTCAAGTGGGTGAAAAAGCGGCCATCGGGCGTCATCACTTCGATTTCATGGCCGGGTTTCAGCGTATCGAAGGCGAAGTTCGAGAAGCGGCCACCTCGCACGCGCTTGATGCCGATACGCAATTCGCCGTCGCGATCGTAATCCGTCACGCCGACGCAAATGGAATACGAGCGCCGCGTTTCCTCACCGTCGATATGCGTCTTCAACGTGACGAACTGGCCTTGCGTGAAGCGAAATGCGTCGCGCAAGGTTTCGGGGACATCGAAGGAAACCGTGACGGCGTCGGCGGTTTCGGGACGGACGTCGCGGATGCGCAGTGAGTGGAATTGCGGAGTCGCCATGGTCGTTTTCAGTACGGTTTGAAGTAGTCGAACGGCTCGCGGCAATCCATGCAGCGATACAGCGCCTTGCACGCGGTCGAGCCGAATTGGGTCAGGCGTTCGGTATGCGATGAGCCGCAGCGCGGGCACGCAGGTTTATCCACGACACGCGGCACGAAGCGGATTGGCCGTTCTTGCGGCGCGTGTTCGTTTGAACCGCAATTGCCCATTGGCGGGGCGATGCCGTATTGCCTGAGCTTGTCGCGGGCTGCGTCGGTCATCCAGTCGGTGGTCCACGCCGGCGCCAGCACTGTGTCGATGCGATGCTTCGTAAAGCCCGCTTCGTTCAACGCCGCGCCAATGTCTTCGGCGATCTGGTACATCGCCGGGCAGCCGGAATACGTGGGCGTGATGACGATTTCCAATGTGTCGTCGGCGGCGCGGCGGACATCGCGGAGAATGCCTAGCTCACGGATGGAGACCACCGGAATTTCCGGATCGGGCACGGCGTCGAGCACTTCCCATACGCGATCGAGCGAGGCTTCGGCGGCGGTCATCATCATCGAGTTCACCAGCTCGCGCCGGGATGCTGCCGCGCGAGGCTCTGCAATTCCGCGAGCAGGAAACCCATGTGCTCGGAATGCTCGCCGAGCTTGCCGGTGCTCACGTGTTTGGCATCGGCGGGTTTTTGCAGCGTGGCCTCAGCAAGCGTTGCATCCACGTCTTCACGCCACGCGGTTTCCAGATCGGCGGTCAGCGGACCGATACCCGCATCGGCGATGCTCGTTTCCACATCATCGGTACTGAAAAACTCGCGGGTGTACGGCATCAGGTAATCCACCGCCGCCTGTGCACGGCGATGCGATTCATCGGTGCCATCGCCAAAACGCAGCAGCCAGTCGCTCGCGTGATTCAGGTGATAACGCGTTTCCTTGATCGACTTCGACGCGATTGCCGCAAGTTGCGCGTCGGTGGATTGCATGAGCGCTGTCCACAGATGCGCCATCAGCGTCGAATAAAGAAAGTTGCGCACGACCGTCACCGCGTAGTCGCGATCCGAGCGCGCCGTGCCCGACAGCGGACCCGCATGCGGCAACTCGGTCAGCGTGTAATTGCGGAAATCGCGTTCGTTGCGGAAATACGCGTAGTCGTCTTCGGTTTTCTTCGTGCCGTAAAGCTCGGCATCGAGCGTGGCCGCGTGCGAGTACAGCAATCTCGCCTGGCCGATCAGGTCGAGGCTGATATTGGCCAGCGCGATATCTTCCTCGAGCACCGGGCCGTGTCCGCACCATTCGCCGTTGCGCTGGCCGAGGATCAGGGCGTTATCGGCGAGACGCAATATATAGGACAGATGTTGGGGCGTTGTCATGGGCTTGACCCTTCGCTCACATGTGGTTGATTTCGTCGGGCAGCACGAAGAACGTGGGGTGACGGTAGATCTTGTCGCCGGCGGGATCGAAGAACTCGGCTTTATCGGCGGGATCGGAGGCCGTTATTGCCGCCGATGGCACCACCCAAATGCTCACGCCTTCCTGACGACGCGTGTAGACATCGCGTGCCATGCGCAGCGCGCCCGGTGCGTCCGGTGCGTGCAGGCTGCCGCAATGCTTGTGATCGAGACCCTGCTTGCTGCGCACGAACACTTCCCAGATCGGCCATTCGTTATTCATTTGTCGCTCCTTCCTTTATGCAGCTTGCTTTTGGGCGCGTGCGGCTTGTTTGGCGGCTTGCTTCGCGGCGTAGGCCAGCGCGGCTTCGCGAACCCAGAGCCCGTCGTCGTGTGCTTTGACTCGCGTGGCGAGGCGTTCCTTATTACAGGGGCCGTCACCGTTCACGACGCGCCAGAATTCTTCCCAATCGATCTCGCCGTAGTCGTGCGCCTGCCGTTCTTCGTTCCATCTCAGGTCGGGATCGGGCAGCGTGACGCCGAGAATCTTGGCTTGCTCGACGGTGGCATCGACGAACTTCTGCCGCAGATCATCATTCGATATCCGCTTGATGCCCCATTTAAACGACTGGCCGCTATGGATGGAGTCCTTGTCGCTCGGGCCGAACATCATCAGCACTGGCCACCACCAGCGGTCCACCGCCTGCTGGACCATTTCCTTCTGGGCTTCCGTGCCTTTCATCATCGAGAGCAGTGCGTCGAAACCCTGGCGCTGATGGAACGATTCTTCCTTGCAGATGCGGATCATGGCGCGCGCATACGGGCCATACGTGCAGCGGCAGAGCGGAATCTGGTTCATGATCGCCGCGCCGTCCACCAGCCAGCCGATCACGCCAACATCCGCCCAGGTTGGCGTCGGGTAATTGAAAATGCTCGAATACTTGGCTCGACCGGCGTGCAAAGCGTCGACGAGTTGGTCTCGCGACACGCCCATGGTTTCCGCTGCGCTATATAGATAGAGGCCGTGGCCGCCTTCGTCCTGCACCTTCGCGAGCAGGATCGCCTTGCGCTTCAGGCTCGGCGCGCGGGAAATCCAGTTGCCCTCGGGCAACATGCCGACAATTTCCGAATGCGCGTGCTGCGAGATCTGGCGGACCAGCGTCTTGCGGTAGGCATCGGGCATCCAGTCCTGCGGTTCGATCTTGCCGTCGGCGGCCATCACGGCGTCAAAACGGCTGAGTTCCGGCGATGTGGACGCCGGATCGATGGACTGCACGTTGCCGGGGATATCGAGGGATTGCGTGTACATGACGATCGCTCGCTCTAGGAAGTCACTGTGCGGCAATTATAAGCCGACCGTCCGGTCGGTTAATAGTTATTTTTTGAGATAGACGTGGGGAGACGAGGGCGGAAGGTGTTTCTTGCCCTGATAGCATGACTTTGAAGCAGCAGTATTGGAACGGGCTTAATGCTCAGACTAATAGATTGAGTAAATTTTTATCAGCGAGGCGCTTATGACCATTGCGATGAAGTCCGTGGATGTGCAGGCGGCGATTAATCTGGCCGACGAGGTAAAGAGGCGGGCCAATGAACTCGAAAGGGAGGCGATACGTGAAGGCCTGGGGGATGTAGATGCGGGCCGTACGGTGACGATGGACGCGATGGATCAATGGTTGGACAGTCTCGATACATCGAGCGAACTGCCCACGCCCAAAGCAGAAACATCACGAGCCTCTATCTAGCGTGACCGCGTCGTAATTGCCGGGCGGTGGAGTCTGGACGAGCCCGTAGGGTGAACGGCACCTTTCCGTTCATCCATTCCTCGACCGTCTACCCCACACTCGCTTCAAACACCCGCCTGTAGTTCTCCCCAAGAATCTTCCCCGTCTCTTCGTTCGAGAATCCCGCGGCAAGGAGCTGGTTCGCAAAGTCGGGCAACTGGCCGTAGTGGGTGAAAACCGGCGGAGAAATAAATCCCCGCATGTCCGTACCCATGCCGACGTGGTCGACACCGACCAGATCGGCCATCCGCTTGACGCCTTCCGCCATTGCCTGCAAATCCCGGAATGTTCCGGAATTTGGCCAGATGCCGATTACGCCGCCCGTATCAGCGACGGCGCGGGCGTGGTCGGGGCTGATGAGCCGGCTTCGGCCGCCGGGATGCGCGGACAGCGCCGTGTGCGATAGCACCAATGGTTTCGACGACACCGACGCCGCCCGTTTAACGAGATCGAACGTGCCGTGCGCGACATCGACAACGATCCCAAGGTCGTTGCATCGCCTGACCACTTGCGCGCCGAAATCCGTCAAACCGCCGTGCTGGGGCGCCTCAGTCTGGATATCGCCGAGTTCGTTCACTCGGTAGTGCACCACTTGCAGGTGGCGCAACTGGTGCTGCGTGTACGCCTCATCCACGCGATCCAGTTGTCCCTCCAGGAAATCACCCCCTTCCGAAGCGATGATCGCGCTCGGCCCGGCGTTCGCATTGGCTTTCAGTGACGCGCTGCTGGTAATCACATTCAATTGCTCGCGCTCGATCAACGCGTGCACCCGCACAAACTCGGTTTGACCGAGCGAGTAGAGTTCGCCGGGCGCGGGCGGCCGATACGCCTCGATGCGCTTCCGATCGGAGGACACCCGCGTGACCACGGTATCGGTGACGATCGCCAGCGTGACCACGTTCATGCCGCCGCTGCGCATGGGTGCGGCGAGCGGAGCGAAAGGGCGGTTGGCGCCAATCGACGGATCGCGGGAGATGGTTACCCGGCCGGCGTGGCTGTGCATGTCCATCGTCAGCGCGCCGGTCGAGCGCCAGCTTTGAGCGGAAACCTGCGCGTCCGGATTGTCGATATATCCGGCGAAGCGGCCACGCGCGCAGGCCACCAAACCCAGCGCGGCAGTCGATGCCAGGAACGCACGCCGGCTGAATGGCCTGTCCTGGCTGGTCACGCAGGCATCGATGAGTTGATAGTGCCAACCGGCCGGATCGTCGATCAAACGGCGAAGTCGTCCGCGAATCGTCAGCGGCCCGTCCTGCACCTGAATCAACGAAGTGGCAATCACTTCGATACTCGATCGCGGATCGGCCGGTGTGCATCCCGAACAGCACGGAGCGTCGGCCGCGAGCAGAAAGTAATCGACGCAAGATGACAATTCGAGCGGAATCATCCAGCCAGATATCTCGACTGCCACGTCATGCAGCCTATCGGCCTCACCGGAACGGATCCTCGACCAATCGATTTCCATCGACATCTCCTTTTTTGATCGTTCTCGCCGGATTATGCAGCGAGCGGCAAGGTCAACGCAGTTCGGTTCCGGCCCCGCTCGCGGTTCACAGACACCGAATGCGACAATGCTGTTTCGCTTTCAATCGTGTCCCCGCATGCCGTCACCATCCTTCTCCGAAATTCCTCACGCGCGCGTTGCCGTTATCGGTGGCGGCCCTGCTGGCTTGATGGCTGCGGAAGCGCTGGCGGCGGGCGGTATCGAAGTGGATCTCTATGACGCCATGCCGTCGGTCGGCCGCAAGTTCCTGATGGCCGGCAAGGGCGGCATGAATCTCACGCATTCGGAACCCGCCGAGCTATTCCTTTCGCGTTACGCCGAGCGCCGGACGCAAATTGAACCGCTGCTGCGCCGTTTCGATGCCGCCGCGTTACGCGCATGGGTTCACGGATTGGGCGTGGAAACGTTCGTTGGCAGCTCGGGCCGCGTGTTTCCCACCGACATGAAAGCCGCGCCGATGCTGCGTGCCTGGTTGCATCGGCTACGCGGGTCGGGCGTACGGTTCCATATGCGGCATAAGTGGATTGGCTGGGGTGACGAAGCTTTACCCCTTTTGCGGTTCGCCACGCCTGAAGGCGAGCGCTCGGTTGAAGCCGATGCTGTCGTCCTCGCGCTGGGCGGCGCGAGCTGGCCGCGACTCGGCTCGGACGCCACGTGGATTCCTAACCTGGAAGCACGCAACGTGGGCGTGTCGCCGTTCAAGCCGTCAAATTGTGGTTTCGATATCGACTGGAGCGAGCACTTCAGCAGCCGTTTTGCAGGCGAGCCGCTGAAAGCCGTGGCGATCGGTTTGCCGCGGGAAGAGGGAGAGGGCGGTATCGACTGGCGTGCGGGCGAGTGCTTGCTGACATCAACTGGTATTGAAGGCAGTCTGATCTACGCGATGTCCGCGCGCATTCGCGATCGTCTAGCCGCCGGTGACGGCACGTTTTTCCTTGATCTCTTGCCGGCTCTGACGCCGCAGCGTGTTCACGATGAAGTGACGCATCCACGCGGTGCTCGATCCATGTCGAGCCATTTGCAGAGCCGTCTGAACCTGACGGGTGCAAAGGCGGGTTTGCTGCGAGAGGTTCTGAACCGCGAAGATTTCTCCGATACCACGCGCCTCGCTCAACGTATCAAGGCGTTGCCGCTGACCGTGACGCGCCCAAGGCCAATCGCCGAAGCGATCAGCAGTGCGGGCGGCGTGAGGTTCGAGTCGCTCGATTCGCACTTGATGCTCGACGCGCTGCCCGGCGTTTTCTGCGCGGGCGAGATGCTGGACTGGGAAGCGCCGACGGGCGGTTATCTGCTCACGGCGTGTTTTGCGAGCGGTTTGGTAGCGGGCGAAGCGGCGCTGGCTTATGTGAAGACGGGCGCCAAGCCCGCCTGAACGCCAGCGCCGAAGAAGAAACTCAAGCCGGCACAAGACGCCACAACGATGTGACCTCGGCCGAGCGCGCGTGATAAAGCGGATCGGTTTTATCGGCGGCGCGGGGGTGATGCGGACGAATATCCATCCGGCCGTCCGTCTTCAACCCGGCACGGTCGACCCACTCCTGGAATTCCGCCCGTGTTCGCAAGCCAAGATGTTCCGCTATATCGGAAAGAATCAGCCAGCCTTCGCCGCCCGGCGTCAGATGGGCCGCGAGGCCATCGAGAAATCCACGCAGCATGCGGCTTTCCGGATCGTAGATCGCGTGTTCAATAGCCGAACTCGGCCGGGCTGGCAGCCACGGCGGATTACAGACGATCAATGGCGCGCGGCCTTCCGGAAACAGATCGGCCTCGACCACCTTCACTTGCTGTTCATACCCCAATAATTCGATGTTTTCGCGCGCGCAGGCCAGCGCTCGGGCATCGATCTCCGTCGCAATCACACGCTTCACGCCGCGCTGAGCCAGCAAAGCGGCGAGCACGCCTGTGCCGGTGCCGATATCGAAAGCCAGTTCCTTCGATGGCAGCGGCTGATCCGCCACCAGCTTGATGTACTCGCCGCGCACCGGCGAAAACACGCCATAGTAAGGATGGATCCGCGCACCGAGCGCCTCGACGTCCACGCCCTTTTTGCGCCACTCGTGCGCGCCGACCAGCCCGAGCACCTCCCGCAGCGACACAACCGACTCACCGGCCGCCGCGCCATATGCTTCTTCACACGCCTCCTTCACAACCGGCGCGCGCCGTAGCGGAATGGCGTATTCGGCGTCCAGCGGCAACAGCAGCATGCCGAGCGTGCGCGCCCGCTGCGACTGGGCGAGCCGATGCAAATTGAATGCCTCGGCGGGAGCGGGCGGCGCGGCCGGCGGTGCATCGGGGGCGGCGCTGCGTTCCTTCGTTTTCGCCTTGGCGGACTTTTTCGGCCGCGTTTCGATACGCCGTGTAACCGCCTGCAGCAACTGGCGAGCGTTTTGGAAATCGCCGCGCCAGAGAATGGCCGTGCCTTCACATGCCAGCCGATAGGCGGAGTCGGCGGTCATCTGGTCATCGCCGATCACCACGCGTTTGGGCGGCGCGATTCCGCTTTCCGAGTGCCAGAGCGCCGAACGGTTCTCGCCTTTTTCCTCCCATTGGATCTGGGAGGGTGCGGCGCTGGTGCTGGGAGAAGTTTTGGAATGCATGCTGAATAAGTACCGGACAAAGTGAGAACCGCGAGGCGGAATGCCGACATTCTGAGGGTTTTTCACAAAATGGTCCGATTTTCGACGACAAAAGCCGTCGGATGGGTACGACTTCGGAGTCGGGAAAAGAGATTTCGATCGCCCCGCAAACCGGCCTTTCGCAGGTAGATGAAGGGTTTGTTGGCTGGAATCGCGGTGCATTGCACGTCGGCGTGTCTGTGGGCAACGTCCTGGCGCCGTGCCCGGAAGCCGGGCACGGCGGGTGGGCGAAGGGTGTGTTCGGTGGCATTACCGGGTATCGGACGTCGGCGTGTCCGCGGGCAACGTCCCGACCCGTGCCCGAAAGGTGCGCCACGAGCCAGGTCGAGTGGCCAATAAGTAGCCATGGAGCATCCGCCGAACTGTAAGCGCCTGGTTTGCCTGTTCAGGCACAATCGTTTTTTCCCTCAAAAACACCCGTTCCCCGATGAACTTTCGCGCCCTTTCCGCCGTTGCCGCCGCGACACTGTTTGCTTCCCTGCTGTCATCCACCAGCGCTCTCGCCGACGACGCGCCGGCCGAACACTGGGTCAGCGCCTGGGGCACGGCGTTACAGGCAATTCCGCAGCGGGCGGATTTGCCGGCGCTGTATCGCGCGCCTGAGATTGGCGGCCGGACGGTGCGGCAGATTGTTTATCCCGCCATCGACGGGCGGCACGTTCGACTGCGCCTGAGCAATGTGTATGGCACTGCGCCGCTGGTGATCGAGGGCGTGCAAGTAGCGCGCGCTGTATCAGGTAATGCGGCAGCGATTCGAGCGGGCACTAGCCGTCCGGTGACGTTTGCCGGCAAGCAGGGCGTGACCATCGCGCCGGGTGGCCAGATGGACAGCGACCCGATCGCCTTCGACGTCTCCGCCCACCAGCCGCTCGCCGTCAGCACTTATATGGGAGCGGGCCAAAAAATGGCCGCGTGGCATAGGGTGGCGAACCAGACGAATTACGTATCGACGCCAGGCAACCATTCCTCCGATACCGACGCCGCCGCGTTCCGCACCCGCTTCACGCAATTCGTGTGGCTGACGAGCGTTTCCGTCGACGCAGCGCCGGCGCGGGCGCTGGTAGCAATCGGAGACTCCATCACCGACGGCATGCGCTCCACGCCGAACGCGAACCGTCGCTGGCCCGACGCATTGGCGCGCCGGCTGACGCAAAAGGGCATCGACGGCACCGCGGTCGTGAATGCGGGAATCAGCGGCAATCGCTTGCTGAGCGGGTCGCCATGTTACGGCGATGCGCTTTTGACCCGATTCGACCGCGACGCATTGCGCCAACCCGGGGTACGTGCGGTGATCCTGATGATCGGCATCAACGACATCAATTTCCCCGCGATGCCCCCGCACGCCGGCCTGGATTGCGACGATCCCCATACGCCTGTGACCGCCGATTCGCTGTTGCGCGGGTATCAACGGCTGATTGCGCAGGCTCACCAGCGCGGGGTCCGGATCTATGGGGCAACCCTGACGCCGGCCTCACTGCCGCCGGAACGTGAGGCGATCAGGACGGCAGTGAACGATTCGATCCGCTCAAGCCATGCGTTCGACGGTGTGATCGACTTCGACCAGGCGCTACGGGACCCGGCCCATCCGGAGCGCCTTCAGCGGCGCTACGATAGCGGCGACCATATCCATCCCAGCGACGCGGGTTATACGGCCATGTCGGACGCTGTTCCCATCGACGAAATGGGGCTGGCGAAGGGACGTTGAACGGCTGTTAGGGCTTTCCCGAAAATAGTTTGAAGATGCCCTTGCCTTAGTGGACGCCATCACCTATTATTCGCCTCCTCGTTTCGCAACGAGGACCGCTAAAGAAACAAGCGGCTCGAAAGTCGGTAAGTTTGAAAGCAAAACGCTCACAAACTTGTTGACAGGGAGAAAAAGATGCTACATAATCTCGTTTCTGTGCTGCACGAGCAGCGACGCGAAAGCGGCGGGGTCCGAGGGTTGGGACTTTGCGGTTTGGGCGAATGTTCTTTAAAAACTAACAGCCGATAAGTGTGGGCGCTTGGTGTTTTGCTGAGAAGCGTGGTGGTGTTTTCCGGGGTTTCTCGGGAGATGCTGCCGTGAAGCGAAAGTATCAAGTCTCACACTAGTATTAAGGTAGGTTTTGAGCGTCTTTCCGAAAGGGAAGATGGGAGGAACTTGTCAGTACGTTGAGTGAGCGACCTATTCGCAAGAATAGAAAACAGTAACAGGCATTGAACTGAAGAGTTTGATCCTGGCTCAGATTGAACGCTGGCGGCATGCCTTACACATGCAAGTCGAACGGCAGCACGGGGGTAACCCTGGTGGCGAGTGGCGAACGGGTGAGTAATACATCGGAACGTGTCCTGTAGTGGGGGATAGCCCGGCGAAAGCCGGATTAATACCGCATACGATCTACGGAAGAAAGCGGGGGATCGAAAGACCTCGCGCTATAGGGGCGGCCGATGGCAGATTAGCTAGTTGGTGGGGTAAAGGCCTACCAAGGCGACGATCTGTAGCTGGTCTGAGAGGACGACCAGCCACACTGGGACTGAGACACGGCCCAGACTCCTACGGGAGGCAGCAGTGGGGAATTTTGGACAATGGGGGAAACCCTGATCCAGCAATGCCGCGTGTGTGAAGAAGGCCTTCGGGTTGTAAAGCACTTTTGTCCGGAAAGAAAACTTCTGCCCTAATACGGCGGGAGGATGACGGTACCGGAAGAATAAGCACCGGCTAACTACGTGCCAGCAGCCGCGGTAATACGTAGGGTGCGAGCGTTAATCGGAATTACTGGGCGTAAAGCGTGCGCAGGCGGTTCGTTAAGACAGATGTGAAATCCCCGGGCTTAACCTGGGAACTGCATTTGTGACTGGCGAGCTAGAGTATGGCAGAGGGGGGTAGAATTCCACGTGTAGCAGTGAAATGCGTAGAGATGTGGAGGAATACCGATGGCGAAGGCAGCCCCCTGGGCCAATACTGACGCTCATGCACGAAAGCGTGGGGAGCAAACAGGATTAGATACCCTGGTAGTCCACGCCCTAAACGATGTCAACTAGTTGTTGGGTCTTCATTGACTTAGTAACGTAGCTAACGCGTGAAGTTGACCGCCTGGGGAGTACGGTCGCAAGATTAAAACTCAAAGGAATTGACGGGGACCCGCACAAGCGGTGGATGATGTGGATTAATTCGATGCAACGCGAAAAACCTTACCTACCCTTGACATGGTCGGAACCCTGCTGAAAGGTGGGGGTGCTCGAAAGAGAACCGATACACAGGTGCTGCATGGCTGTCGTCAGCTCGTGTCGTGAGATGTTGGGTTAAGTCCCGCAACGAGCGCAACCCTTGTCCTTAGTTGCTACGCAAGAGCACTCTAAGGAGACTGCCGGTGACAAACCGGAGGAAGGTGGGGATGACGTCAAGTCCTCATGGCCCTTATGGGTAGGGCTTCACACGTCATACAATGGTCGGAACAGAGGGCTGCCAACCCGTGAGGGGGAGCTAATCCCAGAAAACCGATCGTAGTCCGGATCGTAGTCTGCAACTCGACTACGTGAAGCTGGAATCGCTAGTAATCGCGGATCAGCATGCCGCGGTGAATACGTTCCCGGGTCTTGTACACACCGCCCGTCACACCATGGGAGTGGGTTTTACCAGAAGTGGCTAGTCTAACCGCAAGGAGGACGGTCACCACGGTAGGATTCATGACTGGGGTGAAGTCGTAACAAGGTAGCCGTATCGGAAGGTGCGGCTGGATCACCTCCTTTCTCGAGCTCAACGTTTTGAAGTGAAGTGCTAAAGCGCTCACGCTTATCGGCTGTAAGAAGACAGGCTAAGGGTCTGTAGCTCAGTTGGTTAGAGCACCGTCTTGATAAGGCGGGGGTCGTTGGTTCGAATCCAACCAGACCCACCATTTACGTTTGTAAATGCAGACCCTCAAGCATCAAGGTACTTGGGGGATTAGCTCAGCTGGGAGAGCACCTGCTTTGCAAGCAGGGGGTCGTCGGTTCGATCCCGTCATCCTCCACCAATCACCAACGCATAGCATTCTTTATAAAGAGAGTGATTACGCATTGGCGATTGAGCCAGTCAGTAAGCAACTTAAAGCATAGCGCTTTAAGTTGTGCTGTCGTTCTTTAACAATCTGGAAGAAGTAGTAAAGAGATTCACGAAAGCATACTTAGAGATGAGTGTGTGAGTAGGTGGATCAGGGTTGTGATTGTATCAATGTATGAAAAGGTGATCGAAAGATTGCTTTGGAATACGGCGCAACACGAATACTCAACCTATAGCGGGGTGAAGAAAAACACGGTCCGGGGCAACCTGGGTAGTGTTTGGAGAGACACACTCGTTATAGGGTCAAGCGAACAAGTGCATGTGGTGGATGCCTTGGCGATCACAGGCGATGAAGGACGCGGTAGCCTGCGAAAAGCGGGGGGGAGCTGGCAAACGAGCTTTGATCCCCCGATATCCGAATGGGGAAACCCGGCCCTTCTGGGTCATCCTAGACTGAATACATAGGTCTAGTGAAGCGAACGCGGTGAACTGAAACATCTAAGTAACCGCAGGAAAAGAAATCAACCGAGATTCCCAAAGTAGTGGCGAGCGAAATGGGATCAGCCTGTACTCTTTAGCACGACCGTTAGCCGAACACTCTGGAAAGTGTGACCATAGCAGGTGATAGTCCTGTAGGCGAAAGCGGATGTGTGGAACTAGGTGTACGACAAGTAGGGCGGGACACGTGAAATCCTGTCTGAAGATGGGGGGACCATCCTCCAAGGCTAAATACTCGTGATCGACCGATAGTGAACCAGTACCGTGAGGGAAAGGCGAAAAGAACCCCGGGAGGGGAGTGAAATAGATCCTGAAACCGCATGCATACAAACAGTCGGAGCCTTGAAAGGGGTGACGGCGTACCTTTTGTATAATGGGTCAGCGACTTACGTTCAGTAGCAAGGTTAACTGATTAAGGCAGCCGTAGCGAAAGCGAGTCCGAATAGGGCGTTCAGTTGCTGGGCGTAGACCCGAAACCAAGTGATCTATCCATGGCCAGGTTGAAGGTGCGGTAACACGTACTGGAGGACCGAACCCACTAATGTTGAAAAATTAGGGGATGAGCTGTGGATAGGGGTGAAAGGCTAAACAAACTTGGAAATAGCTGGTTCTCTCCGAAAACTATTTAGGTAGTGCCTCGTGTATCACCTTCGGGGGTAGAGCACTGTCATGGTTGTGGGGTCCATTGCGGATTACTACGCCATAGCAAACTCCGAATACCGAAGAGTGCAATCACGGGAGACAGACATCGGGTGCTAACGTCCGGTGTCAAGAGGGAAACAACCCAGACCGCCAGCTAAGGTCCCCAAATATTGCTAAGTGGGAAACGAAGTGGGAAGGCTAAAACAGTCAGGAAGTTGGCTTAGAAGCAGCCATCTTTTAAAGAAAGCGTAATAGCTCACTGATCGAGTCGTCCTGCGCGGAAGATGTAACGGGGCTAAGCAATATACCGAAGCTGCGGATGCGGGATTTATCCCGCATGGTAGGAGAGCGTTCCGTAAGCCTGTGAAGGTGCATTGAAAAGTGTGCTGGAGGTATCGGAAGTGCGAATGCTGACATGAGTAGCGATAAAGGGGGTGAAAAGCCCCCTCGCCGTAAGCCCAAGGTTTCCTACGCAACGTTCATCGGCGTAGGGTGAGTCGGCCCCTAAGGCGAGGCAGAAATGCGTAGCTGATGGGAAGCAGGTTAATATTCCTGCACCATTGTTAAATGCGATGGGGGGACGGATCGCGGAAGGTTGTCCGGGTGTTGGAAGTCCCGGTCCTTGCATTGGAGAAGGCGCTTAGGCAAATCCGGGCGCGGAATTCAAGGGTGTGAGGCGAGCCGCTTAGGTGGCGAAGCAATCGGAAGTGGTTCCAAGAAAAGCCTCTAAGCTTCAGTTTAACAAGACCGTACCGCAAACCGACACAGGTGGGCGAGATGAGTATTCTAAGGCGCTTGAGAGAACTCGGGAGAAGGAACTCGGCAAATTGGTACCGTAACTTCGGGATAAGGTACGCCCCTGTAGCTTGACTGGCCTGCGCCAGGAGGGTGAAGGGGTTGCAATAAACTGGTGGCTGCGACTGTTTAATAAAAACACAGCACTCTGCAAACACGAAAGTGGACGTATAGGGTGTGACGCCTGCCCGGTGCCGGAAGATTAAATGATGGGGTGCAAGCTCTTGATTGAAGTCCCGGTAAACGGCGGCCGTAACTATAACGGTCCTAAGGTAGCGAAATTCCTTGTCGGGTAAGTTCCGACCTGCACGAATGGCGTAACGATGGCCACACTGTCTCCTCCCGAGACTCAGCGAAGTTGAAGTGTTTGTGATGATGCAATCTCCCCGCGGCTAGACGGAAAGACCCCATGAACCTTTACTGTAGCTTTGCATTGGACTTTGAACCGATCTGTGTAGGATAGGTGGGAGGCTATGAAACCGGAACGCTAGTTTCGGTGGAGCCGTCCTTGAAATACCACCCTGGTTTGTTTGAGGTTCTAACCTTGGTCCGTGATCCGGATCGGGGACAGTGCATGGTAGGCAGTTTGACTGGGGCGGTCTCCTCCCAAAGTGTAACGGAGGAGTACGAAGGTACGCTAGGTACGGTCGGAAATCGTGCTGATAGTGCAATGGCATAAGCGTGCTTAACTGCGAGACCGACAAGTCGAGCAGGTGCGAAAGCAGGTCATAGTGATCCGGTGGTTCTGTATGGAAGGGCCATCGCTCAACGGATAAAAGGTACTCTGGGGATAACAGGCTGATACCGCCCAAGAGTTCATATCGACGGCGGTGTTTGGCACCTCGATGTCGGCTCATCTCATCCTGGGGCTGTAGCCGGTCCCAAGGGTATGGCTGTTCGCCATTTAAAGAGGTACGTGAGCTGGGTTTAAAACGTCGTGAGACAGTTTGGTCCCTATCTGCCGTGGGCGTTGGATATTTGAAGGGGGCTGCTCCTAGTACGAGAGGACCGGAGTGGACGAACCTCTGGTGTACCGGTTGTCACGCCAGTGGCATCGCCGGGTAGCTATGTTCGGAAGAGATAACCGCTGAAAGCATCTAAGCGGGAAACTCGCCTTGAGATGAGATATCCCTGGAGCTTTAAGCTCCTTGAAGGGTCGTTCTAGACCAGGACGTTGATAGGTCAGGTGTGGAAGTGCAGTAATGCATTAAGCTAACTGATACTAATTGCCCGTAAGGCTTGATCCTATAACAAGTGTGTCTCCGATGGCCCAGTGCCAGACGAACGCGCAAGGTTGAGATCAGTGTTGTGCCTAGTAACAAACACAATCCAGTAACAACGAGGCGCTCTGCAAGAGTGAACTCGACTACTTCTTCCCCAGATTGGTTGTAGCGCCTAACCCGCGATACAACACCCCTTTATGCCTGATGACCATAGCGAGTCGGTACCACCCCTTCCCATCCCGAACAGGACCGTGAAACGACTCCACGCCAATGATAGTGCGGATTCCCGTGTGAAAGTAGGTAATCGTCAGGCTCCTCATCTGTTGCTCGTAACCTGTGCAGCTAAACAAAAACCCCACCCCACAAAGGTGGGGTTTTTGCGTTTCGGAACGCCTATAAGTGAGAGACATCGATTCCGGTGGACTCGCTGAAGGCTTGACACAACAGCGATGTTCCCCCATAATCGTCAGTTCTCTGCGGAGGGGTGCCCGAGTGGCTAAAGGGGGCAGACTGTAAATCTGTTGGCTTACGCCTACGCTGGTTCGAATCCAGCCTCCTCCACCAGAACAATGTAGCAAGCGTCGGGAATCGTTAGACCCAAGCGGGTGTAGCTCAATGGTAGAGCAGAAGCCTTCCAAGCTTATGACGAGGGTTCGATTCCCTTCACCCGCTCCAGCATCAAGGTCTGCCCATGTGGCTCAGTGGTAGAGCACTCCCTTGGTAAGGGAGAGGTCAGCAGTTCGATCCTGCTCATGGGCACCAGCAACACTAGTCCACACGTTTGCGCGCGGCGCAAGGTACGGAAAAATTCCTGTTAGGAGTCGAAAATGGCAAAAGGTAAATTCGAACGGACCAAGCCGCACGTCAACGTAGGCACGATTGGTCACGTCGACCATGGCAAGACCACGCTGACGGCAGCAATCGCGACGGTGTTGTCGAAGAAGTTTGGCGGCGAAGCGAAGGCGTATGACCAGATCGATGCAGCGCCGGAAGAAAAGGCACGTGGCATTACGATCAACACGGCACACGTCGAGTACGAAACGGCAGCGCGTCACTACGCGCACGTTGACTGCCCAGGGCACGCCGACTATGTGAAGAACATGATTACGGGTGCAGCGCAGATGGACGGCGCGATCCTGGTGTGTTCGGCTGCAGACGGTCCGATGCCGCAAACGCGTGAGCACATTCTGTTGGCTCGCCAGGTTGGCGTGCCGTACATCATCGTGTTCCTGAACAAGTGCGACATGGTGGACGACGCCGAGTTGCTGGAACTGGTTGAAATGGAAGTGCGTGAGCTTCTGGTGAAGTATGACTTCCCGGGCGACGAGACGCCGATCATCAAGGGTTCGGCCAAACTGGCGCTGGAAGGCGACACGGGCGAGCTGGGCGAAGTGGCGATCATGAACCTGGCCGACGCACTGGACACGTACATCCCGACGCCGGAGCGCGCCATCGACGGTTCGTTCCTGATGCCGGTGGAAGACGTGTTCTCGATCTCGGGTCGCGGCACGGTGGTGACGGGTCGTATCGAGCGCGGTGTGGTTAAGGTTGGCGAAGAAATCGAAATCATCGGCATCAAGCCGACGGTGAAGACGACGTGCACGGGCGTGGAAATGTTCCGCAAGCTCCTGGACCAAGGTCAAGCGGGCGACAACGTGGGTATTCTGTTGCGCGGCACGAAGCGTGAAGACGTGGAACGTGGCCAGGTGTTGGCCAAGCCGGGTTCGATCACGCCGCACACGCACTTCACGGCTGAAGTGTATGTGTTGAGCAAGGACGAAGGCGGTCGTCACACGCCGTTCTTCAACAACTATCGTCCGCAGTTCTACTTCCGTACCACGGACGTAACGGGTTCGATCGAGTTGCCGAAGGACAAGGAAATGGTCATGCCGGGCGACAACGTGTCGATCACGGTGAAGCTGATCGCTCCGATCGCGATGGAAGAAGGTCTGCGCTTCGCTATCCGTGAAGGCGGTCGTACCGTCGGCGCTGGTGTCGTTGCCAAGGTTCTCGCGTAAATCGAGCAAAGCCAGAAATTGCTCGATAGTCTGTAGTTTTCGGGGTTGGCGAAATCGCCGACCCCAAAATGGTTTAGGGGTATAGCTCAACTGGCAGAGCGTCGGTCTCCAAAACCGAAGGTTGGGGGTTCGATTCCCTCTGCCCCTGCCACAATCTTGCGTCTCCGGGCGCTGCTTAAGGTGTTATGGCGAATCCTTCCGTCGAAACTGTAAATACTTCCGGCGACAAGTTGATGTTGACCGCGGGCGTATTGTTGGTCTTGGCCGGGTTCGTAGGTTTCTTCTGGCTAAGTGGCCAGGAGTGGTACGTTCGCGGCGCCGCGCTGGCTGTCGGCTTGATCGCGGGTGTTGCGGTCGGTCTTCTCTCCGCACCGGGAAAGGGTTTTATCGCCTTTGCCAAAGATTCGTACAAAGAAGTCCGCAAGGTGGTGTGGCCGACACGTAAGGAAGCCACGCAAACCACGCTGGTGGTCTTCGCATTTGTGCTGATCATGGCGATCTTCTTGTGGCTTAGCGATAAGTCGATCGAGTGGGTGATATTCTCGGTAATTCTGGGTTGGAGATGATATGAGCGAAGCACCAGCATCACCGAGCGGAAAACGTTGGTATGTCGTGCACGCCTACTCCGGTATGGAGAAGAGCGTGCAACGTGCGCTTCAGGAGCGCATCGACCGTGCCGGCATGCAGGATCAGTTTGGTCAAATTCTCGTCCCGACCGAAGAAGTCGTGGAAGTGAAGGGCGGCCACAAGTCTGTAACAGAACGTCGTTTCTTTCCGGGCTATGTGCTCGTCGAAATGGAAATGACGGACGAAACGTGGCACCTGGTAAAAAATACTGCCAAGGTGACGGGTTTTGTTGGCGGGGCGCGTAATCGTCCGAGCCCGATCTCTCCGCGTGAAGTGGAAAAGATCATGTCGCAGATGCAAGAAGGCGTGGAAAAACCGCGTCCGAAGACGCTCTTCGAAGTGGGCGAAATGGTTCGGGTCAAGGACGGTCCGTTCACCGACTTCAACGGCAACGTTGAGGAAGTGAACTACGAGAAATCGCGCGTTCGTGTATCGGTCACCATTTTTGGACGCTCGACCCCGGTTGAACTGGAATTCGGCCAAGTCGAGAAGGTTTAAAAGCATTCGTTTTTTGCCGCGCTCGAAGTGTCAACTTCGTAGCGCGGTTCGCGCTTACAGTCCGCGTTATGGCTGTTGAGGAGCGCCAGTAGCCGTTTTTGGCGAGCGCGCGTTATCACTCACCGAACGCTACCGCGTTCTGCAGAGGTTTTCAACATGGCAAAGAAAATCATCGGCTTTATCAAACTGCAGATTCCTGCAGGTAAAGCCAATCCGTCACCGCCGGTTGGTCCGGCACTGGGCCAGCGCGGCCTGAACATCATGGAGTTCTGCAAGGCGTTTAACGCGCAGACTCAAGCGATGGAGCCGGGTCTGCCGGTGCCGGTGGTTATTACGGCATTCGCGGACAAGAGCTTCACGTTCATCATGAAGACGCCGCCGGCTACCGTTCTGATCAAGAAGGCAGCAGGTATTCAGAAGGGTTCGCCGAAGCCGAATGCTGACAAGGTCGGCAATATCACGCGCGCTCAAGCTGAAGAAATCGCCAAGACCAAGTTGCCTGACCTGACGGCAGCGAATCTGGACGCAGCAGTTCGTACGATCGCGGGCAGCGCCCGTTCGATGGGCATCACCGTGGAGGGCTTGTAAATGGCTAAGCTTTCTAAGCGCCTTAAAGCGTTCGCCTCCAAGGTCGATCGTATGAAGTTGTATCCCGTTGACGACGCTCTTTCGCTGGTCAAGGAATGCGCAAGCGCGAAGTTCGACGAATCGATCGACGTGGCTGTGCAACTCGGCATCGACGCGAAGAAGTCGGACCAAGTGGTTCGTGGTTCGGTCGTGTTGCCCGCAGGTACCGGCAAGTCGGTTCGCGTTGCTGTGTTTGCGCAAGGCGAAAAGGCTGAGCAGGCTCGTGCAGCCGGCGCAGAAATTGTTGGTATGGAAGACCTGGCTGAACAAGTCAAGGCCGGTAACCTGAACTTCGACGTTGTGATCGCTTCGCCGGACACAATGCGCGTTGTCGGTACGCTTGGTCAGATCCTCGGCCCGCGCGGCCTGATGCCGAATCCGAAGGTTGGCACGGTAACCGCTGACGTTGCTCAAGCTGTTCGCAACGCAAAGGCTGGTCAGGTGCAGTTCCGCGTCGACAAGGGCGGGATCATCCACGCAACCATCGGCCGTGCTTCGTTTGAGCCGGCGTCGTTGCGTAAGAATCTGTCGGCACTGGTGGAAGCCCTTCAAAAGGCTAAGCCGGCGACCAGCAAGGGCGTGTATCTGCGCAAGATCGCATTGTCGAGCACCATGGGTGTCGGCGTGCGCGTAGATCACTCGACGCTCTCGCAGTAAAGAATCATGCGCAGGTTGACGCGATCTCGCGTGAACCTGCGTTAAGGGCTTTGGGCGGTTGCAAGCTGAAGTTGGCGAGCAACCGGTTGTCAAAGACCGTTGGCGGAAGCGCAGCAGTTGGGCGTGACCTTAATGCAAGCCAACGCAGATGGCGAACCCGTAACAGTTTTGGTGTGGTTGAAGTCGGTTGTCGCGTGTCGTGAGATGCGCACTAGCCGGTCGAAATACTCCTGACAGGTCGGACGCCGTTGTTGAACGCGGTGCGCTAAGTTGGCGCATCGAATCTGGAGGTTTAACCGTGCCACTGAACAAAGAAGACAAGCAGGCAGTTGTCGCTGAAGTCGCCGCGCAAGTTGCGAAGGCTCAGACGATGGTGCTCGCTGAGTATCGTGGAATTGCGGTTGGCGATCTGACCAAGCTGCGCGCAAAGGCTCGCGAGCAACAAGTGTATCTCCGCGTGTTGAAAAACACGTTGGCGCGTCGCGCCGTGGAAGGTACGCCGTTCGCTGCGCTGGCCGAGCAGATGACTGGTCCTTTGATCTACGGCATCTCGGAAGATGCAATTGCTGCTGCCAAGGTTGTTAACGACTTCGGCAAAACCAATGACAAGTTGATCATCAAGGCCGGTTCCTACGAAGGCAACGTGATGGACAAGGCGGCTGTGCAAGCACTCGCCAACATCCCGAGCCGCGAAGAACTGCTCTCCAAGTTGTTGTACGTCATGCAAGCTCCTGTTGCCGGCTTCGCGCGCGCTCTGGCCGCGCTCGCCGCGCAAAAGGGTGGCGGCGCTGAAGCTCCGGCTGAAGCTGAGCCGGAAGTTGCTGCGTAACGTACTGCGCTTGGTTGCCTGGTTAGGCTTACAAGATCGCTGGCTGTATCCGAATTCAATTTAGGAGTATTTCAAATGGCAATCGCAAAAGATGACATCCTCGAAGCAGTAAGCTCGATGTCGGTTCTGGAATTGAACGAGCTGGTCAAGGCGTTCGAAGAGAAGTTTGGCGTGTCGGCTGCAGCAGTTGCAGTTGCTGGCCCCGCTGGTGCCGCTGCTGTTGTTGAAGAGCAGACCGAGTTCACGGTGAACCTGGTCGAAATCGGCGCAAACAAGGTGTCGGTGATTAAGGCTGTTCGCGAACTGACGGGTCTCGGCCTGAAGGAAGCGAAGGACCTGGTTGACGGTGCACCGAAGCCTGTTAAGGAATCGGTACCGAAGGCTGCTGCTGAAGAAGCGAAGAAGAAGTTGGAAGAAGCAGGCGCGAAGGCTGAAATCAAGTAAGTTTCGCGGCGCTCTGCTAAGGCTGGCGGTCTATGACCGCCGGCCTTTTTCTGCTTTGTGGGAACAATGTTTTGAGTCGCCGGTTTCGGCAACAAGAACCACATAGAAGCCAAAGAAAAACATCGGCTGGACAATTTTGCCGATTCTTTTCTTTGTCTTCTGAAGCGACTGCAGAAGGCAAGTTTGGTCGGGTAGCGGGAAACATAGGCATCCGCTGCCGTCAGCCAGCGGTTGGTAGCGGCCAACCACCAAGCTTCTAGGCTCGTTCGCCCCTCCCTGGGCGTATGACGAGTCTCAGTCGGTGAACACCGGGTCGTGTCATCGAGGTATCCCGCCTCGGCAACGCCCGCCGTGATTCGGAGATCGTATGCAATATTCCTTCACCGAGAAGAAGCGTATTCGCAAGAGTTTCGCGAAACGCCCCATCGTTCACCAGGTTCCCTTCTTGCTGGCAACCCAGCTTGAATCATTCAGCACATTTCTGCAAGCCGAGACCATCGGGACTCAGCGCAAGGCAGAAGGACTGCAAGCAGCTTTTTCATCGGTCTTCCCGATCGTTTCGCACAACGGCTTTGCGCGTCTCGAATTTGTGAGCTACATGCTCTCGCCGCCGGCGTTCAACATCAAGGAATGCCAGCAGCGTGGCCTGACGTACTGTTCCGCCTTGCGCGCCAAGGTGCGTCTGGTGTTGCTCGACAAGGAATCGCCGAGCAAGCCGGTCGTCAAGGAAGTGAAGGAGCAGGAAGTCTACATGGGCGAAATGCCGCTCATGACGCCGACCGGTTCGTTCGTCATCAACGGTACGGAACGTGTGATCGTGTCCCAGCTGCACCGTTCGCCTGGCGTGTTCTTCGAGCACGACAAGGGCAAGACGCACAGCTCGGGCAAGCTGCTTTTCTCGGCTCGTATCATCCCTTACCGTGGTTCGTGGCTCGACTTCGAATTCGATCCGAAGGACGTGCTGTATTTCCGCGTCGACCGTCGCCGGAAAATGCCTGTGACTATCTTGCTGAAGGCCATTGGCCTGACGCCGGAACAGATCCTCGCGAACTTCTTCGTCTTCGACAACTTCGCCTTGATGGGCGAAGGCGCGCAAATGGAATTCGTGCCGGAGCGTCTGCGCGGTGAAGTCGCGCGCTTTGACATCCAGGATCGCGAAGGCGCCGTCATCGTTCAGAAGGACAAGCGGATCAACGCGAAGCACATTCGTGACCTCGAAGCTGCGAAGACGAAGTTCATTTCGGTACCGGAAGACTATTTGCTCGGCCGCGTGCTGGCAAAGAATGTGGTCGACGGCGAAACGGGCGAAGTGATCGCGAACGCCAACGACGAGATCACCGAAATGGTGCTCGAGAAGCTGCGCGAGTCGAAGGTCAAGGACATCCAGACGCTCTACACGAACGATCTGGATCAAGGCCCGTACATTTCGTCGACGCTGCGTATCGATGAAACCGCTGACCGCATGGCTGCACGTATCGCGATTTATCGCATGATGCGTCCGGGCGAACCGCCGACGGAAGAAGCCGTTGAAGCGCTGTTCAACCGCCTGTTCTACAGCGAAGACGCATACGACCTGTCGAAGGTAGGTCGTATGAAGTTCAATCGCCGCGTGGGCCGCGACGAGATCGTCGGCAAGATGACGTTGGAAGACGACGACATCCTCGCGACCATCAAGATTTTGGTCGAGCTGCGTAACGGCAAGGGCGAAGTCGATGACATCGATCACCTGGGCAATCGCCGTGTGCGTTGCGTAGGTGAGTTGGCTGAGAACCAGTTCCGCGCGGGCCTCGTGCGCGTGGAACGGGCTGTGAAGGAACGTCTGGGTCAGGCTGAAAGCGAAAACCTGATGCCGCACGACCTGATCAACTCGAAGCCGATTTCATCCGCTATTCGTGAGTTCTTCGGTTCGTCGCAGTTGTCGCAGTTTATGGACCAGACGAATCCGTTGTCGGAAATCACCCACAAGCGCCGTGTATCGGCTCTTGGACCGGGCGGTTTGACGCGTGAACGTGCAGGCTTTGAAGTCCGCGACGTGCACCCGACTCACTACGGCCGTGTGTGCCCGATTGAAACGCCGGAAGGTCCGAACATCGGGCTGATCAACTCGCTGGCGCTGTACGCGCACTTGAACGAATACGGTTTCCTTGAGACGCCGTATCGGAAAGTGGTTGATAGCAAGGTGACGGATCAGATCGACTATCTGTCGGCGATTGAAGAAGGCCGCTACGTGATCGCTCAGGCGAACGCGTCGCTGGGCGAAGGCGGCACGCTGACCGACGAACTGGTTTCGTCGCGTGAAGCGGGCGAAACGCTGATGGTCACGCCGGATCGTATTCAGTACATGGACGTGGCGCCGTCTCAGATCGTGTCCGTGGCTGCTTCGCTGATTCCGTTCCTTGAACACGATGACGCGAACCGCGCATTGATGGGCTCGAACATGCAGCGTCAGGCTGTGCCTTGCCTGCGTCCTGAAAAGGCCGTGGTCGGTACGGGTATTGAACGTACGGTGGCGGTTGACTCGGGTACGACGGTTCAGGCGGAACGCGGCGGTATCGTGGATTACGTGGACGCGGGCCGTATCGTGATTCGCGTGAACGACGATGAAGCCGTTGCCGGCGAAGTCGGTGTCGACATCTACAACCTGATCAAGTACACGCGTTCGAACCAGAACACGAACATCAACCAGCGTCCGATCGTCAAGGTTGGCGACAAGGTTGGCCGTGGCGACGTGGTGGCTGACGGAGCATCGACCGATCTGGGCGAGCTCGCGCTTGGCCAGAACATGCTCGTCGCGTTCATGCCGTGGAACGGCTACAACTTCGAAGATTCAATCTTGATCTCGGAGAAGGTGGTTGCTGAAGACCGTTACACGTCGATCCACATCGAAGAACTGAATGTGGTTGCGCGCGACACGAAGCTCGGACCGGAAGAAATCACGCGCGACATCTCGAACCTGGCTGAAGTGCAACTCGGCCGTCTCGATGAGTCGGGCATCGTGTATATCGGCGCGGAAGTGGAAGCGGGCGACGTGCTGGTCGGCAAGGTCACGCCGAAGGGCGAAACCCAGCTGACGCCGGAAGAAAAGCTGCTGCGCGCAATTTTCGGTGAGAAGGCGTCGGACGTGAAGGATACGTCGCTGCGCGTGCCCTCGGGCATGAGCGGTACGGTGATCGACGTGCAGGTGTTCACGCGCGAAGGCATTACGCGTGACAAGCGTGCACAGCAGATTATTGATGACGAACTGAAGCGTTATCGCCTGGACTTGAACGACCAGTTGCGCATTGTGGAAGGCGACGCGTTCTCGCGTCTCGCCCGTATGCTCAATGGCAAGGTCGCGAACGGCGGTCCGAAGAAGCTGGCGAAGGGTACGAAGATCGACCTGCCGTACCTGGAAGATCTGGATCACTACCACTGGTTCGACATCCGCCTCGCGGACGAAGAAGCAGCGGCTCAGCTCGAAGCCATCAAGGATTCGATCGAACAAAAGCGTCATCAGTTCGATCTGGCGTTCGAAGAAAAGCGCAAGAAGTTGACGCAAGGCGACGAACTGCCGCCGGGCGTGCTGAAGATGGTCAAGGTGTACCTGGCTGTTAAGCGTCGTCTGCAACCGGGCGACAAGATGGCCGGCCGTCACGGTAACAAGGGTGTTGTGTCGAAGATCGTGCCGATCGAAGACATGCCGTACATGGCCGATGGCCGTCCTGCTGACGTCGTGTTGAACCCGCTCGGCGTGCCGTCGCGGATGAACGTGGGTCAGATTCTCGAAGTGCATCTGGGTTGGGCCGCGAAGGGTCTGGGATGGCGTATCGGCGAAATGCTGCAGCGTCAGACCAAGATTGAAGAGCTGCGTGCTTTCCTGACGAAGATCTACAACGAGTCGGGCCGTAAGGAAGAGCTGGAAAACTTCACCGACGACGAAATCGTCGAACTGGCGAAGAACCTGCGCGAAGGTGTTCCTTTTGCAACGCCGGTGTTCGACGGCGCGACGGAAGGCGAAATGGAACGTGCGCTGGATCTGGCGTTCCCGGACGACATCGCGAAGCAGCTGGGCATGACGAAGTCGAAGAATCAGGTGCAGTTGAGCGATGGCCGCACGGGTGAACCGTTCGAACGGACGGTCACGGTGGGCTACATGCATTACCTGAAACTGCATCACTTGGTCGACGACAAGATGCACGCCCGTTCGACCGGACCGTACTCGCTCGTCACGCAGCAGCCGCTGGGTGGTAAGGCGCAGTTCGGTGGCCAGCGTTTCGGTGAGATGGAAGTGTGGGCGCTCGAAGCATATGGCGCTTCGTATGTGCTGCAAGAAATGCTGACTGTTAAGTCGGATGACGTGGCGGGTCGTACCAAGGTGTATGAAAACCTGGTCAAGGGTGACCACGTGATCGACGCCGGCATGCCTGAGTCGTTCAATGTGTTGGTGAAGGAAATCCGGTCGCTCGGTATCGACATCGACCTGGACCGGAACTAATCGGACTACTGGAGAGACGCAATGAAAGCTCTGCTCGATCTATTCAAGCAAGTCCAACAACCTGAAGTTTTTGACGCGATCAAGATCGGTCTGGCCTCGCCGGACAAGATCCGGTCGTGGTCCTTCGGCGAAGTGAAGAAGCCTGAAACCATCAACTACCGGACGTTCAAGCCGGAACGCGATGGCCTGTTCTGCGCCAAGATCTTTGGCCCGATCAAGGACTACGAGTGCCTGTGCGGTAAGTACAAGCGCCTGAAGCACCGCGGCGTGATCTGCGAAAAGTGCGGCGTTGAAGTGACGCTCGCCAAGGTGCGTCGCGAACGGATGGGCCACATTGAACTGGCCTCGCCGGTTGCGCACATCTGGTTTTTGAAGTCGCTGCCGTCGCGTCTGGGCATGGTGCTCGACATGACGTTGCGCGACATCGAACGCGTGCTGTATTTCGAAGCGTACGTGGTGATCGAACCAGGCATGACGCCGCTGAAAGCGCGGCAGATCATGACGGAAGAGGATTACTACAATAAGGTCGAAGAATACGGCGACGAATTCCGTGCCGAGATGGGCGCGGAAGGCGTGCGTGAACTGCTGCGCGCGATCAACATCGACGAACAGGTCGAAGTGCTGCGCACCGAACTCAAGAACACGGGTTCGGAAGCGAAGATCAAGAAGTACGCGAAGCGCCTGAAAGTGCTCGAGGCATTCCAGCGTTCGGGCATCAAGCCCGACTGGATGGTGCTGGAAGTGCTGCCGGTGCTGCCGCCGGAACTGCGTCCGCTCGTGCCGCTGGATGGTGGCCGTTTCGCTACGTCCGACCTGAACGACTTGTATCGCCGCGTGATCAACCGTAACAACCGGTTGAAGCGTCTGCTCGAGTTGAAGGCGCCTGAAATCATCGTCCGTAACGAAAAGCGGATGCTGCAGGAAGCCGTCGATTCGCTGCTCGACAACGGTCGTCGCGGTAAGGCAATGACTGGCGCGAACAAGCGTCCGCTGAAGTCGCTCGCTGACATGATCAAGGGTAAGGGCGGTCGTTTCCGTCAGAACTTGCTCGGTAAGCGCGTTGACTATTCGGGCCGTTCGGTGATCGTGGTGGGCCCGACGCTCAAGCTGCATCAGTGCGGTCTGCCGAAGCTGATGGCGCTCGAACTGTTCAAGCCTTTCATCTTCAACAAGCTGGAAGTGATGGGTGTTGCTACCACCATCAAGGCCGCGAAGAAGGAAGTCGAGAACCAGACAGCCGTGGTGTGGGACATTCTGGAAGAAGTGATCCGCGAACATCCGGTGATGCTGAACCGCGCGCCTACGCTTCACCGTCTTGGCATTCAGGCTTTCGAGCCGGTGCTGATCGAAGGTAAGGCTATCCAGTTGCATCCGCTCGTTTGCGCGGCGTTCAACGCCGACTTCGACGGTGACCAGATGGCCGTTCACGTGCCGCTGTCGCTGGAAGCGCAGATGGAAGCGCGCACGCTGATGCTGGCGTCGAACAACGTCCTGTTCCCGGCCAACGGCGATCCGTCGATCGTGCCGTCGCAGGATATTGTGCTGGGTCTTTACTACGCATCGCGTGAAGCGGTGAACGGCAAGGGCGAAGGCATGACGTTCACGGGCGTGTCGGAAGCGATTCGCGCGTACGAAAACAAGGAAGTCGAGCTGGCGTCGCGGGTGAATGTCCGGATTACGGAAAACATTCACAACCCGGATCAAAGCGAAGGCGCGCCGAAGTTTGTGCCGAAGATCACGCTGTACGCAACCACGGTTGGCCGTTCTATTCTGTCGGAAATTCTGCCGCCGGGACTGCCGTTCTCGGTGCTGAACCGTCCGCTGAAGAAGAAGGAAATTTCGCGCCTGATCAACACGGCATTCCGCAAGTGCGGTCTGCGCGAAACGGTGATCTTCGCCGACCAGCTGATGCAGATGGGTTTCCGTCTGGCTACGCGCGCCGGTATTTCGATTTGCGTCGACGACATGCTCGTGCCGCCGCAGAAAGAACAGATCGTCGGCGATGCAGCCAAGAAGGTGAAGGAATACGACCGTCAGTACATGTCGGGTCTTGTGACCTCGCAAGAGCGCTACAACAACGTGGTCGACATTTGGTCGGCAACGTCGGAAGCGGTCGGCAAGGCGATGATGGAGCAGTTGGCTACGGAACCCGTGGTCGACCGCGACGGTAATCAGACGAAGCAGGAATCGTTCAACTCGATCTACATGATGGCCGACTCGGGCGCTCGTGGATCCGCTGTTCAGATTCGTCAGCTGGCCGGTATGCGTGGCCTGATGGCGAAGCCGGATGGCTCGATCATCGAGACGCCTATCACGGCGAACTTCCGTGAAGGCCTGAACGTGTTGCAGTACTTCATCTCGACGCACGGTGCACGTAAAGGCCTGGCCGATACGGCGTTGAAGACGGCGAACTCGGGTTACCTGACGCGTCGTCTCGTTGACGTGACGCAGGACCTGGTCGTGGTCGAAGACGATTGCGGCACGACGAACGGCGTGGCAATGAAGGCGTTGGTTGAAGGCGGTGAAGTTGTCGAAGCCTTGCGTGACCGGATTCTCGGCCGCGTGACGGTGGCGGACGTCGTCAATCCGGAATCGCAGGAAACGCTGTACGAATCGGGCACGTTGCTCGACGAAGACATGGTCGATGAAATCGAACGCCTGGGTATCGACGAAGTGCGCGTGCGCACGCCGTTGACCTGCGAAACGCGTTATGGCCTGTGCGCTTCGTGCTATGGCCGCGACCTGGGTCGTGGCTCGCGCGTGAACGTCGGCGAAGCGGTGGGTGTTATCGCTGCGCAGTCGATTGGCGAACCTGGCACGCAGCTGACCATGCGTACGTTCCACATCGGTGGCGCGGCGTCGCGTGCGGCAATCGCTTCGTCGGTGGAAGCGAAGTCGAACGGCACGGTGCGTTTCACGGCAACGATGCGTTACGTCACGAATGCGAAGGGCGAGCAGATCGTCATCTCGCGTTCGGGCGAGGCGATCATTGCCGACGACCTCGGTCGTGAGCGCGAACGTCACAAAATCCCGTACGGCGCCACGTTGCTGCAACTGGACGGCGCGCAGATCAAGGCCGGTGCGCAACTGGCTCAATGGGATCCGTTGACGCGTCCGATCATCACCGAGTGGGGCGGTACGGTGAAGTTCGAAAACGTCGAAGAAGGCGTGACGGTTGCGAAGCAGATCGACGATGTGACGGGGCTTTCAACGCTCGTCGTGATCGACGTGAAGCGTCGTGGTTCGCAAGCGGCGAAGAGCGTTCGTCCGCAAGTGAAGCTGCTCGATCCGCAAGGCGAAGAAGTCAAGATCCCGAACACCGAGCATTCGGTGCAGATCGGCTTCCAGGTCGGCGCACTGATCACCGTGAAGGACGGTCAGCAAGTGCAGGTGGGTGAAGTGCTGGCACGTATCCCGGTTGAAGCGCAGAAAACGCGTGACATTACCGGTGGTCTGCCGCGTGTGGCCGAACTGTTCGAAGCGCGCTCGCCGAAGGACGCCGGTATCTTGGCGGAAGTCACGGGTACGACGTCGTTTGGTAAGGACACGAAGGGCAAGCAGCGTCTCGTTATTACCGACGTGGAAGGGGAACAGCATGAGTTCCTGATCACGAAGGAAAAGCAGGTGCTGGTGCATGATGGTCAGGTCGTCAACAAGGGCGAAATGATTGTCGATGGCCCGGCTGACCCGCACGACATCTTGCGTTTGCAAGGTATCGAAGCGCTGGCTCGCTACATCGTGGACGAAGTGCAGGACGTGTACCGTCTGCAGGGCGTGAAGATCAACGACAAGCACATTGAAGTGATCGTGCGTCAGATGTTGCGCCGCGTGCAGATCGTCGACAACGGCGATACGCGTTTCATCATGGGCGAACAGGTTGAGCGTTCGGACATGCTGGACGAGAACGACCGGATGGCCGCGGAAGACAAGATCCCCGCGACCTATGAGAACGTGCTGCTGGGTATTACGAAGGCATCGCTCTCGACCGATTCGTTCATCTCGGCAGCTTCGTTCCAGGAAACGACGCGCGTGTTGACCGAAGCGGCCATCATGGGCAAGCGCGACGATTTGCGCGGTCTGAAGGAAAACGTGATCGTCGGCCGGTTGATTCCGGCTGGTACAGGTCTCGCGTTCCACAAGGCACGCAAGAGCCGCGAGTTGTCGGATCGTCAACGTTTCGACCAGATTGCAGCGGAAGAATCGTTCGATTTCGGCACGCCCGAAGCCGCACCTGTCGCACCTGCAGAACAGCAGCATCCGGCGGAGTAAGTTCTGAAGTTCGGGCCTTTTTACAGGTTCGGGCTTTAGCAACTGATCTGCCTGTACAAGAAGCCGCCCGGTTTATACCGGGCGGCTTTTTTTTGCTCTATCAATTGGCTAACGTTGAGTCATGCCGCCGCCTTGGGGCCGTGTCGTTGGTAAAATCGGGGCACTCACGCTCTGGCGCACTCCGTCTTCCCCATGTCCCGTTCGCTCGAAATTCTCAAGGAAGTATTTGGCTACCCCGTTTTCCGGGGGCAGCAGGGCGAAATCGTTGATCATGTGGCTGCCGGCGGAGACTCGCTTGTGCTGATGCCAACCGGCGGCGGGAAGTCGTTGTGTTATCAGATTCCTGCCTTATTGAGGCGTGAAGCGGGTTTCGGTGCGGGCATTGTCGTCTCGCCGCTGATTGCCTTGATGCAGGATCAGGTCGCTGCATTGAGCGAAGTCGGCGTGCGTGCTGCATGCCTGAATTCGACGCTCACGGGCGCCGAAGCGGCTGCAACCGAGCGCGCGTTGCGTAACGGGGAAATCGACCTGCTGTATGTCGCGCCGGAACGCCTGATGACACCCCGTTTCCTCGAGTTGATCGAGAGCGTACGCATTGGCCTGTTTGCCATCGACGAAGCGCATTGCGTGTCGCAATGGGGGCACGATTTCCGCCCTGAATACATCCAGTTGTCGGTGCTGCATGAGCGGTTTCCGTCGGTTCCCCGGATCGCGCTTACCGCAACCGCCGACGCCATTACGCGCGATGAAATCGTGCATCGCCTCGCGCTCGATAACGCGCGTATTTTCGTCTCCAGCTTTGACCGGCCGAACATCCGATATCGGATCGTCGAAAAGGATAACGCGCGGGCTCAATTGCTCGATTTCATTCGCGCCGAGCATACGAACCCTGACAAAACCACCGACGCTGGCGTGATTTATTGCCTGTCGCGCCGCAAGGTGGAGGAAACCGCCGACTGGCTCAAGAGTCAAGGCGTGCGCGCGCTGCCGTATCACGCCGGCATGGAGTACGAAACGCGTCAGCGGCACCAGGAAATGTTCAAACGCGAAGAGGGCATCGTGATGTGCGCGACGATTGCTTTCGGCATGGGTATCGACAAGCCGGACGTGCGCTTTGTCGCGCATCTGGATTTACCCAAGAGCGTGGAAGGCTATTACCAGGAAACCGGGCGCGCGGGCCGTGACGGCATGCCGGCGAACGCGTGGATGGCGTACGGCCTCGGCGACGTGGTGCAGCAGCGCAAGATGATCGACGAATCGGACGCGGACGATACCCACAAGCGCGTGCAGGGTGGCAAGCTCGACGCGCTGCTTGGGCTTTGCGAAGCGGCTTCATGCAGGCGGGTGCGCTTACTTGGCTACTTTGGAGAGGCGAGTCAGCCCTGCGGCAATTGCGATACCTGCCTCGAGCCGCCTGAATCGTGGGACGCCACGCGTGAGGCGCAGATGGCGCTTTCGTGCGTGTACCGGGCGTATAAGGCCAGTGGTTTCCATTTCGGCGCTGGCCATCTGATCGATATCTTGCGCGGCAGCCGGTCTGAGAAGTTGCTTCAACGTGGTCATGAAAAACTATCCACGTTCGGACTCGGCGCGGCGCTGTCAGAGCAGGAATGGCGCGCGGTGTTTCGTCAATTGGTTGCGTTCGGCTATCTGGCCGTCGACCACGACGGTTTCGGCGCACTGATTCTCACCGAGGCAAGCAAGGCGGTGCTCAAAGGCGAGCAGAACGTGACGCTTCGAAAGTACGTCAAGCCGACGCGGAGCCGGCAGTCATCCAGCCGAACCGGCGAACGCGCCGATCCGACGGCAGGCATGTCGCCGCGTATCAAAGCACGCTGGGAAAGGCTGCGCGCGTGGCGCGCAAGTATGGCGAAAAGCGACGGCGTGCCAGCGTACGTCATTTTCCACGACGCGACGCTCGCGGAGATCGCGCGTAATGAGCCGGATTCTATTGAGGATCTCGGCCAGATTCCAGGCATTGGCGCGCGCAAACTCGAGCGTTTCGGCAGCGAATTGCTCGAGGTGGTCGGCGCTAACTAGTTTTTGCTGTTCATCTGCCTGGATCGGTACCCAAGCTGTTGACCGCATTAGGAATTTCAGATTATGATGCTAGGTTCTCGTTCTTGGATCTGCTAAGAGGGTTTTCCTCGCACGCACGAACAAGAATCGGAATGCTCGATGCGCAATCCGTTTTGCTTTGCCCGAAACGGGGGCGTCGATTTTGATCAATTTAGGAATAGACAATGCCAACCATCAATCAATTGGTTCGCAAAGGCCGCGCTTCAGAAGTAGTGAAGAGCAAGTCGCCGGCCTTGCAGGACTGCCCCCAGCGTCGTGGAGTGTGCACTCGCGTGTACACGACGACGCCGAAGAAGCCGAACTCGGCACTTCGTAAAGTTGCAAAGGTTCGTCTGACGAACGGTTTCGAAGTTATTTCGTACATCGGTGGTGAAGGCCACAACCTGCAGGAACACTCGGTCGTCCTGATTCGCGGCGGACGGGTGAAAGACTTGCCGGGTGTGCGTTATCACATGGTTCGCGGCTCGCTGGATACCCAGGGCGTCAAGGATCGTAAGCAAGCTCGCTCGAAGTACGGTGCGAAGCGCGCCAAGGCCAAGTAAATATTTGGCTGGTAAGTCGTACAGGTTGCCCTTAACGGGCGTTCAAGCGGTGGTGCCGGAAGTGCCGGTGCTGTCGAGTAAGTGGTCACCCGGCCAAGCTGGTTAGTCAGGACAGTGCGCACTCAAAAGCGCGTTTAGATGGATCGGGTTTGTTGGTGACCGCGGGGCTCGTGCGAAAAAAAGCGCGGCTCCAACTGAAAATCAAAGGAAGAAACATGCCGCGTCGTCGCGAAGTCCCCAAACGGGACATTTTGCCGGATCCGAAATTCGGCAACGTAGATGTAGCCAAGTTCATGAACGTGATCATGCTGTCGGGCAAGAAGTCGGTTGCCGAGCGTATCGTTTATGGTGCTTTTGAACAGATCCAGACCAAGGGTGGCAAGGACCCGCTGGAGGTGTTCACGGGTGCGCTCAACAACGTGAAGCCGGTGGTGGAAGTGAAGAGCCGTCGCGTTGGTGGTGCGAACTATCAAGTTCCAGTGGAAGTGCGTCCGTCGCGTCGTATGGCATTGGCGATGCGTTGGTTGCGCGAAGCTGCGAAGAAGCGCAGCGAGAAGTCGATGGCCCTGCGTCTCGCAGGTGAGCTTTCGGAAGCCGCGGAAGGCCGCGGCGGCGCGATGAAGAAGCGCGACGAAGTTCACCGGATGGCAGAAGCCAATAAGGCGTTCTCGCACTTCCGCTTCTAAGGCTGCTTTTTAGGCCTCCCGACCTGGGACGAACGGAAAAACCTCCGGGCGGGTGCGCTTACAAAGCGCCTCGCCCGTTTGTGTTAAGGCGCGACCGGCATGTGCCGGTCGCGTCGACCCAATTAAGGATTCAAAGTGGCTCGCAAGACACCTATCGAGCGCTACCGAAATATCGGTATTAGCGCTCACATCGACGCCGGCAAAACGACGACGACCGAGCGCATCCTGTTTTACACGGGCGTGAACCACAAAATCGGTGAAGTTCACGACGGCGCAGCAACGATGGACTGGATGGAGCAGGAGCAGGAGCGCGGCATCACCATTACGTCGGCAGCAACGACGGCCTTCTGGAAAGGCATGGCTGGCGACCGCCCCGAGCACCGCATCAACATCATCGACACCCCGGGACACGTCGACTTCACCATTGAAGTTGAACGTTCCATGCGTGTGCTCGACGGTGCGTGCATGGTTTATTGCGCTGTGGGCGGCGTTCAGCCCCAGTCGGAAACCGTATGGCGTCAGGCCAACAAGTACAAGGTTCCCCGTCTCGCGTTCATCAACAAGATGGACCGTACCGGCGCGAACTTCTTCAAGGTCTATGATCAGCTCAAGCTGCGTCTGAAGGCGAACCCGGTACCCGTCGTGGTGCCAATCGGCGCAGAAGACACGTTCACGGGCGTGGTCGACCTGATCAAGATGAAGGCGATCATTTGGGATGAAGCGTCCCAGGGCATCAAGTTCGAGTACGAAGAAATCCCGGCTGCATTGCTGGATACGTGCAACGAGTGGCGTGAAAAGATGGTCGAAGCTGCTGCCGAAGCCAACGAAGAAATGATGAACAAGTACCTCGAAACGGGCGCGCTGTCCGAAGAGGAAATCGTGAAGGGTCTTCGCGACCGTACGATCGCTTGTGAAATCCAGCCAATGTTGTGCGGCACCGCGTTCAAGAACAAGGGCGTGCAACGGATGCTGGACGCCGTGCTCGACTTCTTGCCCTCGCCTATCGACATTCCGCCGGTTCTGGGCGAACTGGAAGACGGCGCGCGTGAAGAGCGTCGTGCAGCTGACGACGAGAAGTTCTCGGCGCTCGCGTTCAAGATCATGACCGACCCGTTTGTCGGCCAGTTGATCTTCTTCCGCGTGTATTCGGGTACGACCAAGTCGGGCGACACGCTGCTGAACGCGACCAAGGACAAGAAGGAACGTCTTGGCCGTATTCTGCTGATGCACGCAAACCAGCGCGAAGAAATCAAGGAAGTGCACGCAGGTGACATCGCTGCCGCGGTTGGTTTGAAAGACGTGACCACCGGCGACACGCTGTGCGATCCGCTGCATCCCATCGTTCTGGAACGCATGATTTTCCCGGAGCCCGTGATTTCGCAGGCTGTGGAACCTAAGACGAAGCCTGACCAGGAAAAGATGGGCCTTGCGCTCAATCGTCTGGCTCAGGAAGATCCGTCGTTCCGCGTTCAAACCGACGAAGAGTCGGGCCAGACCATCATTTCGGGTATGGGCGAGCTGCACCTGGAAATTTTGGTTGACCGCATGCGGCGCGAATTCGGCGTTGAAGCAACCGTTGGCAAGCCGCAAGTTGCGTATCGCGAAACGATCCGCGGCAAGGCTGAAGACGTTGACGGCAAGTTCGTCAAGCAGTCGGGCGGACGCGGTCAGTATGGCCACGTTGTCATTACGCTTGAGCCGAATGAGCAGGGCAAAGGCTACGAGTTCCTGGACGAGATCAAGGGCGGCGTGATTCCGCGCGAATACATCCCGGCTGTGGACAAGGGCATTATTGAAACGCTGAAGGCTGGCGTGCTGGCAGGCTTCCCGGTGGTGGACGTCAAGGTTCACCTGACGTTCGGTTCGTACCACGACGTTGACTCGAACGAAAATGCGTTCCGCATGGCCGGTTCGATGGCGTTCAAGGACGCAATGCGCAAGGCAAGCCCGGTCATCCTCGAACCGATGATGGCTGTGGAAGTCGAAACGCCGGAAGACTACATGGGCAACGTGATGGGCGACTTGTCGAGCCGTCGCGGTATCGTCCAGGGTATGGAAGACATGGTTGGCGGCGGCAAGATCGTGCGCGCTGAAGTCCCGCTGTCGGAAATGTTCGGGTATTCAACGTCGCTGCGGTCGGCGACGCAAGGTCGCGCTACGTACACGATGGAATTCAAGCACTATTCTGAAGCTCCGCGAAACGTGGCAGAAGCGATCATCAACGCGAAATCCAAGTAATTCGGTAAGCCAGAAGTCTTTAACCGATCAACAAATTTGAAAGAAGGTAATCATGGCAAAAGGTAAATTCGAACGGACCAAGCCGCACGTCAACGTAGGCACGATTGGTCACGTCGACCATGGCAAGACCACGCTGACGGCAGCAATCGCGACGGTGTTGTCGAAGAAGTTTGGCGGCGAAGCGAAGGCGTATGACCAGATCGATGCAGCGCCGGAAGAAAAGGCGCGTGGCATTACGATCAACACGGCACACGTCGAGTACGAAACGGCAGCGCGTCACTACGCGCACGTTGACTGCCCGGGACACGCCGACTATGTGAAGAACATGATTACGGGTGCAGCGCAGATGGACGGCGCGATCCTGGTGTGTTCGGCTGCAGACGGTCCGATGCCGCAAACGCGTGAGCACATTCTGTTGGCTCGCCAGGTTGGCGTGCCGTACATCATCGTGTTCCTGAACAAGTGCGACATGGTGGACGACGCCGAGTTGCTGGAACTCGTTGAAATGGAAGTGCGTGAGCTTCTGGTGAAGTATGACTTCCCGGGCGACGAGACGCCGATCATCAAGGGTTCGGCCAAACTGGCGCTGGAAGGCGACACGGGCGAGCTGGGCGAAGTGGCGATCATGAACCTGGCCGACGCACTGGACACGTACATCCCGACGCCGGAGCGCGCCATCGACGGTTCGTTCCTGATGCCGGTGGAAGACGTGTTCTCGATCTCGGGTCGCGGCACGGTGGTGACGGGCCGTATCGAGCGCGGTGTGGTTAAGGTTGGCGAAGAAATCGAAATCATCGGCATCAAGCCGACGGTGAAGACGACGTGCACGGGCGTGGAAATGTTCCGCAAGCTCCTGGACCAAGGTCAAGCGGGCGACAACGTGGGTATTCTGTTGCGCGGCACGAAGCGTGAAGACGTGGAACGTGGCCAGGTGTTGGCCAAGCCGGGTTCGATCACGCCGCACACGCACTTCACGGCTGAAGTGTATGTGTTGAGCAAGGACGAAGGCGGTCGTCACACGCCGTTCTTCAACAACTATCGTCCGCAGTTCTACTTCCGTACCACGGACGTAACGGGTTCGATCGAGTTGCCGAAGGACAAGGAAATGGTCATGCCGGGCGACAACGTGTCGATCACGGTGAAGCTGATCGCTCCGATCGCGATGGAAGAAGGTCTGCGCTTCGCTATCCGTGAAGGCGGTCGTACCGTCGGCGCTGGTGTCGTTGCCAAGGTTCTCGCGTAAAATCCTGAGCTTGCTTCAAACGCTGTAGTTTTTAGTCGTGCCCGGAGCCGGGCGCATGTGCCTTACGCGTGCCCGGCTCCATGCTCTTTTACCAAATCGACGGTGCAACACCGTCTCGTTCTTTCAAGGAATTGTCATGGCAAACCAGAAAATCCGCATTCGCCTGAAGGCTTTCGACTATCGTCTGATCGATCAATCGGCAGCTGAAATTGTCGATACGGCTAAGCGGACTGGCGCAATCGTACGTGGTCCGGTGCCGCTGCCGACCCGTATCCAACGTTTTGACATTCTGCGTTCGCCGCACGTCAACAAGACGTCGCGCGATCAGCTCGAAATCCGCACTCACCAGCGCCTGATGGACATCGTCGATCCGACGGACAAGACCGTTGACGCGTTGATGAAGCTCGACTTGCCGGCTGGCGTCGATGTGGAAATCAAGTTGCAATAAGTTTCACCCGGCGCCGCTCTCGCGAGGAGTGGCGCTAAGTCTTTGATTGCTTGCGGAAAACGAAAAGCCTTGTTATACTCCAAGGCTTTTCGCGCATTTGCGCAAAAAAGTCGGTGCGATTCTCGTGAAGTTGTTCACCTGAGCGACCGGCATTTTGTAAATCAGCCCCGACCAATCGCAGTTGGGAATGGAGAAAACGATGAGCCTTGGACTCGTAGGTCGCAAGGTTGGCATGACCCGTATCTTTACGCCTGAAGGGGATTCGATTCCCGTCACCGTATTGGACGTGTCGGACAACCGAGTGACGCAGATCAAGTCTGTAGAAACGGATGGTTACATCGCCGTTCAAGTTGCATTCGGCACTCGCCGCGCATCGCGCGTGACGAAGCCGCTGGCAGGTCACCTTGCCAAAGCCGGCGTACAAGCCGGTGAAGTTCTCAAAGAATTCCAGATCGATTCCGCTAAGGCTGCCGAGTTGTCGAACGGTACTGTTATCGGTACGGACATCTTCGAAGTAGGCCAGAAAGTCGACGTGCAAGGCGTGTCGATCGGTAAGGGCTACGCCGGTACCATCAAGCGTCACAACTTCGCTTCGGGTCGCGCATCGCACGGTAACTCGCGTTCGCACAACGTCCCTGGTTCGATCGGTATGGCGCAAGATCCGGGTCGTGTTTTCCCGGGTAAGCGCATGACGGGTCACATGGGCGACGAAACGGTTACGGTGCAAAACCTCGTGATCGCTCGTATCGACACTGACCGTCATCTGTTGCTGGTCCGTGGCGCTGTTCCTGGCGCTAAGGGCGGCAAGGTCTTCGTGACGCCGGCTGTCAAGGCACGCGCTGTGAAAGGAGCGAAATAATGGAACTTAAGCTCCTGAGCGCCAATGGTCAGGAAGGCACGGGTGTGAACGCATCGGACGTCGTGTTCGGTCGCGATTACAACGAAGCCCTGATCCATCAGGTCGTCACGGCCTATCAAGCCAACGCACGTAGCGGTAATCGCGCGCAGAAGGATCGTGAGCAAGTCAAGCACACGACCAAGAAGCCGTGGCGTCAAAAGGGCACGGGCCGCGCTCGTGCCGGTATGTCGTCGAGCCCGTTGTGGCGCGGCGGTGGCCGTATCTTCCCGAATTCGCCGGAAGAAAACTTTTCGCACAAGGTCAACAAGAAGATGCATCGCGCAGGTCTCTGCTCGATCTATTCGCAGCTGGCCCGTGAAGGTCGCATCGTGGTTGTCGATGAGATGACCCTCGAAGCGCCGAAGACCAAGCTGCTGGCCGAAAAATTCAAGGCAATGGGTCTCGAGTCCGTCCTGGTCATTACTGACACGGTCGACGAAAACCTGTACCTCGCGTCGCGCAATCTGGCCCACGTGGCCGTTGTCGAGCCGCGTTACGCCGACCCGCTCTCGTTGATCTACTTCAAGAAGATCGTGATTACGAAGGCTGCGGTCGCCCAGATCGAGGAGTTGCTGTCATGAGCGAGATTCGCAAGAACGATCATCGTTTGATGCAGGTCCTGCTCGCGCCGGTGATCTCCGAAAAGGCGACGCTGGTGGCCGACAAGAACGAACAAGTTGTGTTCGAAGTCGCGCCCGATGCCACGAAGCAGGAAGTCAAGGCTGCTGTCGAGCTGCTGTTCAAGGTAGAAGTCAATTCCGTCAACGTGCTGGTCACGAAGGGTAAAGCCAAGCGCTTTGGCCGCTTCATGGGAAAGCGCAAGGACGTGAAGAAGGCGTATGTCTGCCTGAAGCCCGGCCAGGAAATCAACTTTGAAGCGGAGGCCAAGTAATCATGGCAATCGTAAAAGTTAAGCCGACTTCGCCGGGTCGCCGCGCGATGGTCAAGGTGGTCAACAAGGATCTGTACAAGGGCAAGCCGCACGCAGCGCTGCTCGACTCACAGTCCGTGACTGCCGGCCGGAATAACTCCGGTCGTATCACCGTCCGTCACAAGGGTGGTGGTCACAAGCAACAGTATCGTATCGTCGATTTCCGTCGCATCAAGGACGGCATTCCGGCAAAGATCGAACGTCTTGAGTACGATCCGAACCGTAGCGCGAACATCGCGCTGGTTCTGTACGCAGACGGCGAGCGCACGTACATCATTGCTCCGAAGGGTGCGACGGTGGGTCAATCGTTGATGTCTGGTTCGGAAGCGCCGATCCGCTCGGGTAACACCTTGCCGATCCGCAACATTCCGGTCGGTACGACGATTCACTGCGTCGAGATGTTGCCGGGCAAGGGTGCGCAAATGGCGCGTTCGGCTGGTACATCCGCGATGCTGCTGGCTCGCGAAGGCACGTACGCTCAGGTTCGCCTGCGTTCGGGTGAAATTCGCCGTGTGCACGTTGAGTGCCGCGCGACGATTGGTGAAGTTGGCAACGAAGAGCATAGCCTCCGTCAAATCGGTAAGGCTGGTGCTAACCGCTGGCGTGGTATCCGCCCGACGGTGCGTGGCGTTGCAATGAATCCGGTTGATCACCCGCACGGTGGTGGTGAAGGTAAGACGGCAGCAGGTCGCGATCCGGTCAGCCCGTGGGGAACCCCGGCTAAGGGTTATCGTACACGCAGCAACAAGCGCACGACGACGATGATCGTTCAGCGCCGTCACAAGCGCTAAGGAGTAAGCAATGGCACGTTCTGTTAAAAAAGGTCCGTTCTGCGACGCTCATTTGCTGAAGAAAGTTGAGGCTGCCGCAGCTGCGCGTGACAAGAAGCCGATCAAGACCTGGTCGCGTCGTTCGACGATCCTGCCGGACTTCATCGGTCTGACGATCGCCGTACATAACGGCCGTCAACACGTCCCGGTTTATGTTTCGGAAAACATGGTCGGCCACAAACTTGGCGAGTTCGCATTGACCCGTACGTTCAAGGGTCATGCAGCCGACAAGAAGGCCAAGAAATAAGGGGCTATCAAGATGGAAGTAAAAGCTATTCATCGCGGTGCCCGCATCTCGGCGCAGAAAACGCGCCTTGTGGCTGACCAGATCCGTGGTTTGCCGGTCGACAAGGCGTTGAACGTTCTTACGTTCTCGCCGAAGAAGGCGGCGGGTATTGTCAAGAAGGTCGTGCTGTCAGCGATCGCGAATGCGGAACACAACGAAGGCGCCGACATCGACGAGCTCAAAGTAACGAGCATCATGGTCGACAAGGCAGCTTCCCTGAAGCGATTCACCGCGCGCGCAAAAGGCCGTGGTAACCGTATCGAGAAGCAATCCTGTCACATCACTGTGACAGTCGGGAATTAAGGAGCCATACGATGGGACAAAAAATTCATCCGACAGGCTTCCGTCTGGCTGTCAGCCGAAATTGGGCGTCGCGTTGGTACGCGAACAACACCAATTTCGCATCGATGCTGCAGGAAGACATCGGCGTTCGTGAATACCTGAAGAAGAAGCTGAAAAACGCTTCGGTAGGTCGGGTTGTCATCGAGCGTCCGGCGAAGAATGCACGTATCACGATTTACAGCTCGCGTCCGGGTGTAGTGATCGGCAAGAAGGGCGAGGATATCGAACTGTTGAAGACGGAACTGCAACGCCGCATGGGCGTTCCGGTCCACGTCAACATCGAAGAAATCCGTAAGCCGGAAACCGACGCGCAACTGATCGCCGACTCGATCACGCAACAGCTCGAGCGCCGGATCATGTTCCGCCGCGCGATGAAGCGTGCGATGCAAAACGCCATGCGTCTGGGTGCTCAAGGCATCAAGATCATGAGCGCTGGCCGGTTGAACGGTATCGAAATCGCTCGTACGGAGTGGTATCGCGAAGGTCGCGTTCCGCTTCACACGCTGCGTGCTGATATCGACTACGCAACGTCGGAAGCGAAGACGACCTACGGCATCATCGGCGTCAAAGTGTGGGTCTACAAGGGCGACACGCTGGGCCGCAATGATGCACCGGTAGTCGAAGAAGTAGCCGAAGACAAGCGTCCGCGCCGCAACGCACGTCCGGGTGGCGATCGCCGTCCGCGTCGTGATGGTGAAGGTGGTGGTCCGGCAAACGCAGGTGCGCGCCGTGGTGCAGGCGCTCCCCGTCGTGCTGGCGGTGCCGGCGGCGACGGGAAGACTGGAGAATAACGATGCTGCAACCGAAACGCAGAAAGTATCGCAAAGAGCAAAAGGGTCGTAACACCGGCAAGGCGACGCGCGGCAACGCAGTGTCGTTCGGTGAATATGGTCTGAAAGCTATCGGTCGCGGCCGTTTGACCGCGCGCCAAATCGAAGCGGCGCGTCGTGCAATGACGCGTCACATTAAACGTGGCGGCCGTATCTGGATCCGCATTTTCCCGGACAAGCCGATCTCGCAAAAGCCGGCTGAAGTACGGATGGGTAACGGTAAAGGTAACCCTGAGTACTACGTCGCAGAGATTCAACCGGGCAAGATGTTGTATGAAATGGACGGTGTTACTGAAGAGTTGGCACGTGAAGCGTTCCGTCTGGCTGCAGCTAAGCTGCCGCTGAAGACGTACTTCGTTTCACGCCAGCTCGGCGCCTAAGGAGCAATGATGAAGGCTTCCGAACTTCACCAGAAAGACCAGGCTGGGCTCAATCAAGAGCTGACGGACCTGCTGAAGGCGCAATTCGGCCTGCGCATGCAACTCGCGACCCAGCAATTGACCAACAACAGTCAATTGAAGAAGGTTCGTCGCGACATCGCTCGTGTGCGGACCGTCCTGACTGAGAAGGCGAACCAGAAATGAACGATAGCGTAAAAACCTCGCTCAAGCGGACGCTGGTCGGCAAGGTCGTCAGCAACAAGATGGAAAAGACGGTCACCGTGCTGGTTGAGCATCGCGTAAAGCATCCGATCTACGGCAAGTACGTCGTACGGTCGAAGAAGTATCACGCTCACGACGACGCGAACACGTACAACGAAGGCGATCTCGTCGAGATCCAGGAAACCCGTCCGATTTCGAAGACGAAAGCCTGGGTTGTGTCGAAGTTGCTTGAGACGGCTCGCGTAATCTAAGCGTCAAAAAGCGGTAAAAGAAGTATCGCAGTAACTTTCGCTTGCCAGACCGAAATTATGCGTTATAATTTCGGTCTTCCCTCTTTGTGGGAGCCCCATCGCGGGCGAAGTTGGTGGGGGAAGCCAGTGCAGGCGCCAAGCTTGTGCTGACAGATTCACCGGATTGCGATGGCGGGTTTCGTCTGCCCTCGCTGCCTGTTCTAACCCAAGCAGCCACCAGGCTGACGGGACCAAGACTGACCGGTTAAGCCATGGTGGCGTAACTGGATTAAGTTGGGAAAGATAAACCATGATTCAGACCGAAACTCGGCTTGAAGTTGCCGACAACACAGGTGCACGTGAAGTGATGTGCATCAAGGTGCTCGGCGGCTCGAAGCGTCGTTACGCTAGCATTGGCGACATCATCAAGGTGACCGTCAAGGAAGCAACGCCGCGCGGACGCGTGAAGAAGGGCGAAATCTACAACGCTGTGGTCGTTCGTACGGCCAAGGGCGTGCGCCGCCAGGACGGCTCGCTGATCAAGTTCGACGGTAATGCCGCCGTACTTTTGAATGCCAAGCTCGAGCCTATCGGTACGCGTATTTTCGGACCGGTTACGCGTGAATTGCGTAGTGAACGATTTATGAAGATCGTTTCGCTCGCGCCGGAAGTGCTGTAAGGAGTCGCGATGAATAAGATTCGCAAAGGTGACGAAGTTATCGTTACCGCTGGCAAAGATAAAGGCAAGCGCGGTGTCGTGCTGTCCGTTGGCGAAGAGCGTGTGACGGTCGAGGGTATCAACCTCGTCAAGAAGCATGTCAAGCCGAACCCGATGAAGGGTACGACGGGCGGCGTGGAAGCCAAGACGATGCCGCTGCATATTTCGAACGTCGCATTGGTCGACGCGAATGGCAAGGCGTCACGTGTGGGCATCAAGGTCGAGAACGACAAGAAGGTACGCTTCTTGAAGTCGACCGGTGCCACGCTTAGCGTCTGACGCGGAGTAAAAAATGGCACGTCTGCATGAGTTTTATAAAGAAAAAGTTGTACCCGGCCTCGTTGAGAAGTTCGGCTACAAGTCCGTAATGGAAGTGCCGCGCATTACCAAGATCACCCTGAATATGGGTCTTGGTGAAGCCGTCGCCGACAAGAAGATCATCGAAAACGCCGTTGGCGACCTGACGAAGATTGCTGGCCAAAAGCCGGTTATCACGAAGGCACGCAAGGCTATCGCTGGCTTCAAGATTCGTCAGGGCTACCCGATCGGCGCGATGGTTACGCTGCGCGGCCAGGCCATGTACGAATTTCTCGATCGTTTCGTGACGGTTGCGCTCCCCCGGGTTCGTGACTTCCGCGGTGTATCGGGTCGTGCGTTCGACGGTCGCGGCAACTACAACATCGGTGTGAAAGAGCAGATCATTTTCCCCGAGATCGATTACGACAAGATCGACGCGCTTCGTGGGCTGAATATCAGCATCACGACGACCGCGAAGACTGACGATGAAGCAAAGGCACTGCTCGCCAGCTTCAAGTTCCCGTTCAGAAACTGAGGTTACCGTGGCTAAACTGGCACTGATCGAACGTGAAAAGAAGCGTGCTCGCCTGGCTGCAAAGTACGCTCCCAAGCGTACGGCGCTGAAGGCGGTCATTGATGACGCGAGCAAGTCGGACGAAGAGCGTTATGCCGCTCGTCTTGAACTGCAACAACTGCCCCGCAACTCGAACCCCACTCGCAAGCGTAACCGCTGCGCGATCACGGGTCGTCCGCGTGGCACGTTCCGCAAATTCGGATTGGCACGCAGCAAGATTCGCGAAATCGCTTTCCGCGGCGAAATCCCTGGCCTGACCAAGGCGAGCTGGTAATAGGAGATATCTAAATGAGTATGAGTGATCCTATCGCCGATATGCTGACTCGCATCCGCAATGCGCAGATGGTTGAGAAAGTATCGGTGACAATGCCCTCGTCGAAAGTCAAGGTTGCGATTGCGCAGGTTTTGAAGGACGAAGGTTATATCGACGATTTCGCAGTGAAGTCTGAAGGTGCGAAGTCGGAATTGAATATCGCGTTGAAGTACTACGCTGGCCGTCCGGTTATTGAGCGCATTGAACGCGTTTCGAAGCCTGGTCTGCGTGTGTATCGCGGTCGTAACGACATTCCGGTTGTCATGAACGGTCTTGGCGTTGCAATCGTGTCGACGCCCCAGGGTGTGATGACCGACCGCAAGGCGCGCCAGACCGGCGTCGGCGGCGAAGTCCTCTGCTACGTCGCTTAAGCCGAAAAGGAGAAGAAACATGTCTCGAGTAGGTAAAAGCCCGATTACGCTGCCGCAAGGCGCGGAAGTGGCCTTTAGCGGCGAAGTAATCACCGTCAAGGGCCCGCTGGGTACGATTACGCAAGCGGCCAACCCGCTTGTTACGGTAGCAAACGACAACGGCACGCTCAACTTCGCACCGGCTGATGAAAGCCGTGAAGCGAATGCGATGTCGGGCACGATGCGCGCCCTCGTGGCGAACATGGTGAATGGCGTTACGAAGGGTTTCGAGCGCAAGCTGACGCTGGTTGGCGTTGGTTATCGCGCGCAGGCGCAGGGCGACAAGCTGAATCTGTCGCTGGGTTTCTCGCACCCCGTGGTGCACTCGATGCCGGAAGGCGTCAAAGTTGAAACCCCGACGCAAACCGAAATCGTGATCAAGGGGATCGACAAGCAGAAAGTTGGCCAGGTCGCTGCGGAAGTTCGCGGTTACCGTCCGCCGGAGCCCTACAAGGGCAAGGGCGTGCGCTACTTCGGCGAAGTCGTACTCCTCAAAGAAACGAAGAAGAAGTAAGGGTGCGCAATCATGGATAAGACTCAATCTCGCCTGCGCCGCGCTAAACAGACGCGCGTCAAGATCGCTGAGCTGCAGGTCGCACGTCTGGCTGTGCATCGCACGAACACGCATATCTATGCGCAAGTGTTCTCGCCGTGCGGCACCAAGGTGCTGGCTAGCGCGTCGACGCTCGAAGCTGAAGTGCGTGCCGAACTGGCCGACAAGTCGGGTAAGGGCGGCAACGTCAATGCTGCGATCGCTGTCGGTAAGCGTATTGCTGAAAAAGCCAAGGCAGCCGGCGTCGAATCCGTCGCCTTCGACCGTTCAGGTTTCCGTTACCACGGCCGCGTGAAAGCGCTGGCTGATGCGGCACGCGAAGCCGGACTCAAGTTCTAAGGGAAGAATTCGTCATGGCAAAGATGCAAGCGAATGTGAAGGCTGAAGAACGCGACGACGGCCTCCGTGAAAAGATGATCGCGGTCAATCGCGTGACCAAGGTGGTGAAGGGCGGCCGGATTCTCGGTTTTGCCGCACTGACCGTGGTTGGCGACGGCGATGGCCGCATCGGCATGGGCAAGGGCAAAGCGAAGGAAGTTCCGGTTGCTGTTCAAAAGGCAATGGAACAAGCACGCCGCAACATGTTCAAGGTACCGTTGAAGAACGGTACGCTGCAACACGAAGTGCATGGTAAGCATGGCGCATCCGCAGTTCTTCTGGCTCCGGCCAAAGATGGTACGGGTGTTATCGCCGGCGGCCCGATGCGCGCAGTGTTCGACGTGATGGGCGTTCAAAACGTTGTGGCGAAGAGCCACGGTTCGACGAATCCGTACAACCTCGTTCGTGCAACGCTCGACGGTCTGCGCAAGCAGTCCACGCCGGGTGATATCGCGGCGAAGCGCGGCAAGTCCGTCGAAGATATTTTGGGCTAAGCCAGGTGGTCACCATGTCTGATAAAACTGTCAAGGTTCAGCTCGTGAAGAGCCTGATTGGGACCCGTGAAACGCACCGTGCAACGGTGCGTGGTCTGGGCCTGCGCCGACTCAACTCGGTTAGCGAACTGCAGGACACGCCGGCAGTGCGCGGGATGATCAACAAGGTCTCGTACCTTGTCAAAGTCCTCAGCTAAGCGGCTGACCAGGGATCAAGGAGTTGAATATGGATTTGAATAACCTTAAGCCGGCAGAAGGCGCGAAGCACGCAAAGCGTCGCGTTGGCCGCGGTATCGGTTCCGGCCTGGGCAAGACTGCAGGTCGCGGTCACAAAGGTCAGAAATCGCGTTCGGGCGGCTTTCATAAAGTCGGCTTCGAAGGCGGTCAGATGCCTTTGCAACGTCGTCTGCCGAAGCGCGGTTTCAGCTCGCTGACGCATGAGTTCGTGGGCGAAGTGCGTTTGTCGGATCTCGAGAAGCTGCCGGTCGACGAAGTCGATTTGCTGGCTTTGAAGCAAGCCGGTCTGGTCGGTGTGCTCATTACGAGCGCACGGATCATCAAGACGGGCGAACTGACGCGCAAGATCACGGTCAAGGGCCTCATCGCTACGAAGGGTGCCCGTGCTGCGATTGAAGCCGCCGGCGGCTCGTTCGCTGAGTAACGAGCGCATGTTGTCGTTGTTAGCGAAAGCATCGGAGAAGGTTCTTGGCTAATAGCCCGAGTCTCGCAAAATCCGGTCGAAGCGCTGCGAAGTTCGGCGATCTGCGTCGGCGTGCAATGTTCTTGCTGCTGGCGCTGATCGTCTACCGTATCGGTGCGCATATTCCGGTGCCGGGTATCGACCCGGATCAGCTGGCGAAGCTTTTCCAGAGCCAGTCAGGCGGCATCTTAGGCATGTTCAACATGTTCTCGGGTGGCGCACTGTCCAGGTTCACGATCTTCGCGCTTGGGATCATGCCGTACATCTCGGCGTCGATCATCATGCAGCTGCTGTCGATCGTTTCGCCGCAAATGGAAGCGCTGAAGAAAGAAGGGCAGGCGGGGCAGCGGAAGATTACGCAGTACACGCGTTACTTCACGGTTGTTCTGGCTACGTTTCAAGCATTCGGCATTGCGGTGGCGCTGGAAAATCAGGCTGGGCTCGTTATTGATCCAGGCATGGTGTTCCGGTTGACGACAGTCGTGACGCTGGTGACCGGCACGATGTTCCTGATGTGGCTGGGTGAGCAGATCACGGAACGCGGACTGGGTAACGGTATCTCGATCATCATTTTCGGTGGTATCGCGGCGGGTTTCCCGAACGCGATCGGTGGTCTCTTCGAACTGGTTCGCACCGGTTCCATGAGTATCATCTCGGCGATTATTGTCGTCGTGCTGATTGCGGCGGTCACGTTCGTGGTGGTGTTCATCGAACGCGGTCAGCGCAAGATCCTCGTGAATTACGCGAAGCGTCAGGTCGGAAACAAGATTTATGGCGGTCAGTCGTCGCATTTGCCGCTGAAGTTGAATATGTCGGGCGTGATTCCGCCGATCTTTGCGTCGTCGATCATCCTGTTCCCGGCAACTATCCTGAACTGGTTTAGTTCGGGTACGCGGACCGGCTGGTTTGCGAACACGTTGCATGGCGTTGCTGAGGCTCTGAAGCCCGGTCAACCGGTGTATGTGTTGCTGTACGCAATGGCGATCGTTTTCTTCTGCTTCTTCTACACCGCGTTGGTGTTCAACAGCAGAGAGACGGCCGACAACCTGAAGAAAAGCGGTGCCTTCGTTCCCGGGATTCGTCCTGGTGACCAGACGGCTCGGTATATTGATCGGATCCTCACGCGTTTGACGCTGGCCGGTGCGATCTACATCGTGTTCGTTTGCTTGCTGCCGGAATTTCTGGTGCTGCGTTGGAACGTGCCGTTTTATTTCGGTGGAACGTCGCTGCTGATCATTGTCGTGGTCACGATGGATTTCATGGCGCAGGTGCAGTCCTACGTTATGTCGCAACAGTATGAATCGCTGCTCAAGAAGGCCAACTTCAAAGGCAGTAACGTCCCTATGCGCTAATAAGGACTATGGCCAAAGACGATGTAATCCAGATGCAGGGTGAGGTGGTTGAAAACCTTCCCAATGCTACTTTCCGGGTTAGGTTGGAAAATGGCCATGTGGTTCTTGGGCACATATCCGGGAAGATGCGGATGCATTACATCCGCATTCTTCCAGGCGACAAGGTAACGGTTGAATTGACGCCTTACGATCTGTCTCGTGCACGGATCGTGTTCCGGGCGAAGTGATTTGAAAAAAGGGTAATATCATGAAAGTGATGGCATCGGTTAAGCGCATTTGCCGCAATTGCAAGATCATCAAGCGCAAGGGCGTTGTGCGCGTGATTTGCAGCTCTGATCCGCGCCACAAACAGCGTCAAGGCTGAACGCCGCGCTTTTGCTTGCGCTTTTTGTTTGAGGAAAAACAATGGCTCGTATCGCAGGGGTTAACATCCCGAATCACCAGCATACTGAAATCGGCCTCACGGCAATTTTCGGTATCGGTCGCACGCGCGCTCGCAACATTTGCGTAGCGTCTGGTGTGGAATTTTCGAAGAAGGTCAAAGACCTCGACGACGCAGACCTCGAAAAGCTGCGAGAAGAAGTAGGTAAGTTCATCGTCGAAGGCGACCTGCGTCGCGAAGTGACGATGAACATCAAGCGCCTGATGGACCTGGGCTGCTATCGTGGCGTGCGCCATCGCAAGGGCTTGCCCATGCGTGGTCAGCGCACACGTACGAATGCCCGTACCCGTAAGGGTCCGCGTCGTGCAGCGCAATCGCTGAAGAAGTAAGCGGAATTGATAGTTACAGGAAAACGTAATGGCTAAGGCTTCGAACAACTCCGCGGCGCAACGCGTTCGCAAGAAGGTAAAGAAGAACGTCGCCGAGGGCGTAGTTCACGTTCACGCGTCGTTCAACAACACCATCATCACGATCACCGATCGCCAAGGCAATGCACTCGCCTGGGCAACGTCGGGTGGCCAGGGCTTCAAGGGTTCGCGTAAATCGACTCCCTTTGCTGCTCAGGTTGCAGCTGAATCGGCTGGTCGCGTGGCGATGGAATACGGCGTGAAGAACCTCGAAGTGCGGATCAAGGGCCCCGGTCCTGGCCGTGAATCGGCGGTGCGTGCGCTGCATGGTCTTGGCATCAAGATCACCGCAATCTCCGACGTGACACCGGTTCCGCATAACGGTTGCCGTCCGCCGAAGCGTCGTCGGATCTAAGACGTCGCGTAGCGCCTTGACCTGTTGACGCTCGCGCGTCGACAGGTTGCTTGCGTTATGGAATCAGCGTTAAGAATACTGACTAAGCCCACCGTTCGATCCATCGAGTTCGAACTAGCGCGAACGACCTTCGCGTGATCAATTATTAAGGATGCAAAGTGGCACGTTATACCGGTCCTAAAGCAAAGCTGTCCCGCCGTGAAGGTACTGATCTTTTCCTGAAGAGCGCACGCCGCTCCCTCGCCGACAAGTGCAAGCTCGATAGCAAGCCGGGTCAGCATGGCCGCACGTCTGGCGCTCGTACGTCCGACTACGGTACGCAGTTGCGTGAAAAGCAAAAAGTGAAGCGTATTTACGGCGTGCTCGAACGTCAGTTCCGCCGTTACTTCGCTGAAGCCGATCGCCGCAAGGGCCCGACGGGCGAAAACCTGCTGCAATTGCTTGAGTCGCGTCTCGACAACGTCGTGTATCGCATGGGCTTCGGCTCGACGCGTGCTGAAGCGCGTCAACTGGTCGGTCACAAGTCGATCACGGTGAACGGCGTTGTGAACAACATCCCGTCGATGCAAGTCAAGGCTGGTGACGTGGTTGCTGTTCGCGAACAGTCGAAGAAGCAAGTGCGGATTCTGGAAGCGCTGAATCTGGCCGAGCAAGGCGGAATGCCGAGCTGGGTTGCGGTCGATGCCAAGAAGTTCGAAGGCACGTTCAAGTCGATGCCGGAACGCAGCGATATCGCTGGCGACATCAACGAAAGCCTGATCGTCGAATTGTATTCGCGGTAAATCGGATTAACGGCCGGGGAGCCCTGATTGCCGAAGGCAAGGGGCTACCTCGGCTGTCTATTTTCGGGTTGTCACCGGTCAGCCTTATCGGCGTAACGAGCCGAGGGTATTGAAAAGGAAAACCTATGCAAACCAGTTTGTTGAAGCCCAAGATTATTGCAGTTGAATCGCTTGGCGACAGTCACGCGAAAGTGGTCATGGAGCCGTTCGAACGCGGTTATGGTCACACCTTGGGTAACGCGCTTCGGCGTGTGCTGTTGTCGTCGATGATTGGTTATGCGCCGACCGAAGTGACGATTGCTGGCGTCGTGCATGAATATTCTACGCTCGACGGCGTGCAAGAAGATGTGGTCAACCTGCTGTTGAATTTGAAGGGCGTCGTTTTCAAGCTGCATAACCGCGATGAAGTCACGGTTACGCTGCGCAAGGAAGGCGAAGGCGTTGTCACGGCCGGCGATATCGAACTCGCGCACGATTGCGAAGTTATCAATCCGGATCACGTGATTGCGCATCTGTCGAAGGGCGGCAAGCTCGACGTTCAGATCAAGATCGAAAAAGGCCGCGGTTATGTGCCGGGCAACGTGCGCCGTTATGGCGAAGATTCGGCGAAGATCATTGGCCGTATCGTGCTTGACGCGTCGTTTTCGCCGGTGCTCCGCGTGAGCTACGCCGTTGAAAGCGCTCGCGTTGAGCAGCGTACCGACCTCGACAAGCTCGTGATGAACATTGAAACCAACGGCGTGATTTCGCCCGAGGAAGCAATTCGTCAATCGGCTCGTATCCTGGTCGACCAGTTGTCGGTATTCGCGGCACTGGAAGGCACGGAAGCAGCGGCAGAAGCACCGTCGCGCGCGCCGCAGATCGATCCGATCCTGTTGCGTCCGGTGGACGATCTCGAACTGACGGTTCGTTCCGCGAACTGCCTGAAGGCCGAGAACATCTATTACATCGGCGATTTGATTCAACGCACGGAAAACGAATTGCTCAAGACGCCTAATCTCGGTCGCAAATCGCTGAACGAGATCAAGGAAGTCCTGGCTTCGCGTGGTCTGACGTTGGGTATGAAACTCGAAAACTGGCCGCCGGCTGGTCTCGACAAGTAAGGTTCAAGCAGTACGCTTGACTGGCAAAGATGCGGATTTTCCTTTAAAATCCGCATCTTGCTTTTTCTACGACCGGCCCGTGCGCTCAAAAGAGACGCAATAGAAGAGCTGGATCTAAACTTGTTTAATTAGGAAATTCAAAATGCGCCATAAACATGGTTTGCGGAAACTGAACCGCACGAGCAGCCACCGTCTGGCTATGCTCCGTAATATGTCGAACTCGCTGATCGCGCACGAAGTCATCAAGACGACGCTGCCGAAAGCTAAAGAACTCCGTAAAGTTGTCGAGCCGCTGATCACGCTCGGCAAGAAGCCGTCGCTGGCAAATCGTCGTCTGGCGTTTAACCGCCTGCGCGATCGTGACTCCGTCGCGAAGCTGTTCGAAGTACTCGGCCCGCGCTTTGAAAAGCGTCCGGGTGGATATCTGAGCATCCTGAAGTTCGGCTTCCGTAATGGTGACAACGCGCCGATGGCGCTGGTCATGCTGATGGATCGTCCGGAACTCGCTGACGGCGACGACGTGCAAGAAGCTGAATAAGCTAGCACGCTGTTGATCGAAAAAGGCCAAGCTTTTGCTTGGCCTTTTTGTATTGTGCACGGGGTTTGAATTGCTGGTAGCCAACGCTTGCGCCGCGGGTCATAGGCCAATTGGCTGAATGCGGGTTGTCGACGGGCAGTGCTAGGATTGCGTGAATGTCCATCGTATCGGAGCTTTCCGTGAACACGCCCGTTGTCCTCGTTCTTACGACATTGCCCGACAGCGAGGCGGCGTCAGCGCTCGCGCAACAAGTAATAGACACACGGCTTGCTGCCTGTGTGACGGAGTTCGGCATGGTCAAGTCGCGGTATCGGTGGAACGGTAAGGTAGAGGCTGCCGAGGAGCTTCAGCTTCTGTTCAAGACGAGCCTCGCACGCGGCGACGAACTGACGCGTTTTATCGAAGCGAATCATCCTTATGAAACACCTGAAATTGTCTCGTGGCAGGCGGATGCATCGGCTGCCTATGGGCAATGGATCACCGCGGAAACTCAACGTCCTCTTAATGTTTAAGCCCTTTGCCTTCTCCGCGCGCCGGCCGCTCGACGCAGTGCTCATGCTGGTGTCGTGTTTCGTGCTGCTGCTCTACTCGATCTCGCCAAGCCACGCCGCCGATGACTTTCTCGACCCCGCCGTCGCGTTTAAATTCAGCGCCACGGAGAAACCGGGCGAGATCGATGTGCGATATAAGGTCGCAGATGGGTATTACATGTACCGCGAGCGTTTTGCGTTTGCGGTGAGGAATGGCACGGCGACGCTTGGCGAGCCGCAATTACCCGCAGGCAAGGTTCACTTCGATCAGACGTTCAACAAGGACGTGGAAACGTATCGCGGCGAACTTGTGATCCGGATTCCGGTGAAGCAGGCCTCCGGCCCCTTTGATGTTGCCGTCACGTCGCAGGGTTGTGCCGACCAGGGCATTTGTTATCCGCCGATGGAGCGCGTTTACCATGTAAGCGGAGCCGCGCTGCAAGCCGCCAATGTCAGTGGTCAGGCACTATCGGCCAGCACCAGTGAAGTGCCTTGGTACGAACGCGCGACCAACGCTGACTACGCGCAATCCCTGCTCGAAAGCGGAGGCTTTTTCGCGATCATCGGCTTGTACTTCGTGGCGGGCGTCGTGTTGAGCTTGCTGCCTTGCTCTTACCCGATGATTCCCATTCTTTCAGCGATCATCATCGGGGAAGGCGCGCGCGTGACGCGATCGCGAGGGTTCGGGTTATCGGCGGCGTATGTGCTTGGCATGGCGCTCGTCTACACGGCGCTAGGCGTGCTCGCCGCGATGATCGGGCAGAGTCTTGGCGCGTGGCTCCAGAACCCCTGGGTGCTCGGCGCGTTCGGCGTGCTGCTGGCGGTATTCGCGCTCACGCTGATTGCCGGTGTCGATATTGCATTGCCCGCGCGCTGGCAAAACAGCGTCAATCAGGCGTCGCAGAAGCGATCGGGAGGGAAGGTTGTCGCTGTTGTCGTAATGGGCGCGTTGTCGGCGCTCGTGGTCGGAGCGTGCATGACCGCGCCGCTCTTCGCCGTGCTCGCATTCATCGCGCATACGGGCAGTGCGCTGCTCGGCGGTGCTGCGTTGTTCTCCATGGGCGTTGGGCTCGGCGTGCCGCTGCTGATCATCGGGCTTGGCGCAGGCACGCTGCTGCCGCGCGCAGGGAACTGGATGGACGGCGTGAAGGTGTTCTTTGGCGTCGTGTTGCTGGCGGCGGCATTGTGGATCGTGTGGCCAGTGCTGAGTGCGGTCGCGCAGATGGCTTTGGCAGCGTTGTGGCTGCTTATAGCGGCGGCCGCGCTGGGGCTATTTACGTCGGGTGCTGCGGTGGTGTCGATATGGCGCAAGCTAGGTCGGGGATTCGGCGCCGCGCTCGCTATCTGGGGGGCTACGTTGCTCGTCGGGCTCGCGGCGGGATCTACGGATCCGCTTCGGCCACTTGCTGTATTTACGGCGCGGACAGGTTCCGGTACCGAGGCCACCGCACAGCAATCAGCGCCAGGGGAGACTTTCGCGCCGGTCAGGTCGTCGGCGGAACTGGATCTGGCGCTCAAGGCCGCCGGGCGCCCGGCCATGCTCGATTTCTATGCCGACTGGTGCGTATCGTGCAAAGAGATGGAACATCTCACGTTCAGCGACCCGCGAGTACGCGCGCGCCTGGCGCAACTTAACCTGCTGCGCGCAGACGTCACGGCGAATAATCTCGACGATCAGGCATTGCTCAAGCGCTTCAAACTGTTCGGGCCGCCGGGCATCATCTTCTTCGACGCGCAAGGCAACGAAGTGGTGCGGGTCGTTGGATACGAGTCGGCGGATACGTTCTTGAAGAGCCTGGACAAGCTCTCCGTTCCTACGACGTGATTTTCGACGCGAGTAAATTGACGTGCGTTCGGAATCCGGACGTGCGTTGTGTTTCTCCAGGATCAGCAATTCGAGCCATCGCGCGGTCCTGACAACGCCACGACGCCAAGCAATCGGGCGACGACGCTCTCCAAGCCACGAGCCACCGCGCCACCGCGTCAACACCCCACAACTCGCCGATCCCGTTACTTCGAAGACGCTCGCAAAAGCCGTGCGGCATCCAGCGCGAAATACGTGAGCACGCCATCGGCCCCCGCGCGCTTGAATGCGAGCAGCGACTCCATGACCGCCTTGTCGTGATCGAGCCAGCCGTTTTGTGCGGCGGCCTTGATCATCGCGTACTCGCCGCTTACCTGGTACACGTAAGTCGGAAAGCGAAACTCCTCCTTCACGCGATACACGATATCCAGATACGGCATACCCGGCTTGACCATCACCATGTCCGCGCCTTCCTCGATATCCATCCGTACTTCGCGCAGGGCTTCATCGGAATTCGACGGGTCCATTTGATACGTCATCTTGTTGCTCTTGCCGAGGTTCGCAGCGGAACCGACCGCATCGCGGAACGGGCCGTAGAACGCCGACGCGTACTTCGCAGCGTACGCCATGATCTTCGTGTGGATGTGTCCATCGCTCTCGAGCATTTCGCGAATTGCGCCAATCCGTCCGTCCATCATGTCCGATGGCGCAACGATATCCACGCCCGCTTCGGCTTGCGCACGCGCCTGTTCGACGAGAATTTCGCTGGTTTCGTCGTTGATGACGTAGCCATGTTCGTCGAGGACACCGTCCTGTCCGTGGCTGGTGTACGGGTCGAGGGCAACGTCAGTGAGTACGCCCAGTTCGGGAAAGTGCTTCTTCAACTCGCGCACAGCACGCGGAATCAGGCCTTCGGGGTTTGTCGCTTCGCGGCCATCCAGCGTTTTCAGCGAGGGTTCAATCGCCGGGAACAGCGAGATGACCGGCACGCCCAGTTCGACGCACTGCTCGGCCACTTTCATGAGCAAATCAACTGATGTGCGCTCGACGCCAGGCATGGGCGTAACGGCCTGACGCACGTTCGATCCCTCGACAATGAAAACGGGATAGATCAGATCGTTTGTGGTCAGCAGGTTTTCGCGCATCAGGCGGCGCGAAAAGTCGTCACGGCGCATGCGGCGCGGACGATGATGCGGATAGAAGCTCATGACTTGACTTGAGGGGATGATGGATAACGCGATCAGGGGAACGGCCGCAGGCTCAACTGCCGCAACCGCCACAGGCATGGGGCAGTACCGCCTCCAGAACCATTTCGAGACAATGGTATATCATACCGATCGAGGTAGGCGCCTGGCGCCGAGCTCCCCGCTTCTCCTCCCTGAGCGGGTGCCTGTGATGATCGTAAAGGATTCGATCAGGCTGTTTGACCCGCCGTCATGCGGCGGGTTTTTTTATGCCGGCCGACTACGAATCATCTCCACATTCGCCTCAACGCCTCTCCCCAGGCGGCACTTGACCTTATTTCACTGCGCTTCGTCTTCCGGCGCGATTTCCTCGGTTGCTTTCGGAATCAGCCAGCTTTCGATTTTCTCGTGGGCTTCATCGAGCCCGACGCGCTTGAGCGCCGAGAAAAGCTGCAGCGTCAATTCGCCGCGATATCCGGCCGCCGTGTACTCCTCGAATGCTTTCTTGGTTGCGCGCAAAGTATTGATGCTTTCCTGCCGCGTCAATTTGTCGCATTTGGTCAGTAAAGCGTGAATTGGCTTTCCCGTGGGCGCAAACCACTCGAGCATGATCTTGTCGAGTTCGGTCAGCGGACGACGCGAATCCATCATCAGGATCATGCCAACCAGCTGCGCGCGGCTCTGCAAATACGTGGACAGCAACTGCTGCCAATGCAGCTTGGCGTTACCTGAAACTTCCGCGTACCCATATCCCGGCAAATCGACCACATGTGCCCTGGGCTGGTCCGCCGGGCCGATTGCAAAGTAGTTGATGTGCTGTGTGCGCCCGGGCGTCTTGCTGGCGAACGCCAGCCGCTTCTGGTTGCACAGCAGGTTGATGGCCGTCGACTTGCCCGCATTCGAGCGGCCCGCGAAAGCGATCTCCGGCTGGGGCGTCGGCGGCAGGTCCTTCAGGTGGTTGACCGTTGTAAAGAAACGGGCTTGATGGAGCAGGAATGACGACATGGGAAGACCGAAAGTGAAATTCTGTGGAAACTCGAGCTGTAAGGAGCCACTGAATACTGGGCTTGCCCCGACTGGCGTCTTTGCGTTTAGCGAGTTATTGTACAATACGACGGTTGTACGAAGACCAGCCAGGGCACGCAAGACCCAAGCGGGATAAGGAGTGAGACAGGTTTGAAGACAGATTTCAGGGCGCGCGCCGGGTGACTTTTTATCCCGTATCGAGTCCTCTGTCGGGTGTCTTGCAGTGCATCGGTAACCGTCGTTTTTTGCAGAACCTCACATTCTCACAAGACGAAAAACAGGGTACTCGAATGAACCGACTGTACAAGACTCTGATGGTCCTGGAATTAGCAGCAGCATTAGGAGCGGGGTTGGTGGGCTGGACAGTCACAGCGCAAGCGGCAGACGCGGTCACGCCCGCCAAGCCTGACGTGACAAGGGGCCAGGCAATTGCCACCCAGGTTTGCGCAGCGTGTCACGGAGCAGACGGCAACAGTGCCGGCGGCGCATTTCCGAAGCTCGCAGGCCAGCATGCCGAGTACATCGTCAAACAGTTGAAGGATTACAAGACGCAGCCGGGCGCGAAAGAGCCGGCGCGCAAGAACCCCATCATGGCGGGCATTGCGGGCGCATTGAACGATCAGGACATGGTCAACGTGGCGGCTTATTTTGAGACGCAGAAGGCCAAACCGGGTTACGCGCGTGACAAGAACACCGTGCCAGTTGGGCAGAAGATCTACCGCGGGGGCATTGCTGACCGAGGCGTCCCGGCGTGTGCCGCGTGTCATGGTGCAACCGGCATGGGCGTGCCGGTGCAGTATCCGCGGTTGTCGGGACAATGGTCCGACTACACGGCCGCGCAACTCACAGCGTTTGCGCAGGGTACGCGCAACAACAGTGAGCCAATGCACACCATCGCATTGCGCTTGAATGAGGCGGAAGTGAAGGCGGTGGCAGACTACATTGCAGGCCTTCATTGACTGTAATTAACCGTCACTGACGGTCCGTAATGGTCCGAATGATCCGCCTGCAGCAAGCGCGGGTCTGCATTAAGATGCGCGCAGCGTCGCCCGGACGTCACATGCGCGAGTCATAGTCGAGAAGTCATAGTCGAATGTGTTACGAAGCCGGTCCGACGAGGCCGGCGCGCAAAATAAGAAAAAGGGTGGGACGCCGGTCAAAGACCGCTTGCGTCTCCACCCTTTTTTGCTGGTCAGCCGGAGTTTGAATGAGCGTCACCACGTCGGGATTGCAGTCGAAGTCGAGCCGTAGCAGCGTGCGTCAGGCCATCGAAGTCATTAGTTCGATGCGCTTCGCTATTTCGCTGCTCGTCATTCTCGCGATAGCAAGCATTATTGGTACGGTTCTTACGCAAGAAGATCCGTACCCGAACTACGTCAATCAGTTCGGTCCGTTCTGGGCCGACATCTTCCGCGGCCTGAGCCTCTACAACGTGTATAGCGCGTGGTGGTTCTTGCTGATCCTGGCGTTCCTGGTGATCTCAGTGTCGCTGTGCGTGATCCGCAATGGCCCGAAGATGATCGCGGACATGAAGAGCTGGAAGGATCGGGTGCGGGAAGGCAGCCTGCGCGCGTTCCATCACAAGGGCGAATTCCCGCTGGTGCCCGAGTCGCGTGCCGAGACCGCCGCCAAGCTGCAACGCCTCGCGGGCAAGATGGGCTACAAGTTCGTCACGCGCGAGACGGAGAGCGGCGCGACGCTGATCGCGGCCAAGCGCGGCGCGCTGACGAAGCTCGGCTATATCTCGGCGCATCTGGCGTTCGTGATCATCTGCATTGGCGGCTTGCTGGACAGCAATTTGCCGATCAAGCTGCAGATGTTGCTCTTCAACAAGACGCCGATTGCATCGAACGAAGTCATCAACGACATTGCCCCGAATCACCGGCTGCCGACGTCGAATCCCACGTTCCGTGGTTACGCCTGGGTGCCGGAAGGGCAGCATGTTGCAACCGCCATCCTGAATCAGCAGGACGGATCGCTGATCCAGGATCTGCCGTTCTCCATTCAGCTCAATAAATTCATCGTCGATTATTACTCGACTGGCATGCCGAAGCTGTTTGCGAGCGATATCGTCGTGATCGATCATGCGACCGGCAAGCGCATCCCGGCACGGGTGGAAGTGAATGAACCGTTCACCTACGATGGCATTTCGATCTATCAATCGAGCTTTCAGGACGGTGGTTCGAAACTCTCCATGACCGCCTGGCCCATGTCCGGCGGCAGCGCGAAAACCACGCCGTTCGACGGTGCCATTGGCGGCACGGCGCCGATGAACCCGCAGATTATCGGCGGACAGGGTGAAACCGTGGAATTCACCGATTTCCGCGCGATCAACGTGGAAAACGTCACCGACGGCAGCGGTTCGATCGATACCCGCGGTGTCGGCCAGACGCAGACGTTGAAGCAGGCTTTCGATGAACGGCTGGGTTCCGGCGCGAAGACATCGAAGCCGACGGATCTGCGTAACGTCGGGCCATCGGTGCAATACAAGGTGCGGGGCACGGACGGACAGGCGCGCGAGTTCAACAACTACATGCTGCCCGTCGACGTGCAAGGCCAGCCGATGTTCCTCGCCGGCATGCGCCTCAGCCCGAACGATCCGTTCCGCTATTTGCGCATTCCCGCCGACGAGCAAAGCTCGATCAAGCAGTGGATGAACCTGCGTGCCGCGCTGGAAACGCCCGCCATGCGCGACGAAGCGGCGCGTCGTTTCGCGAAGCGCTCGGTGCCGGAAGCAAACGCGGATTTGCAGAAACATCTGGAAGAAAGTGCGTCGCGGGTGTTGAACCTGTTCGCCGGCGCGGACGAAACTGGCGTCGCGGCGGTTCCGGGGCAGCCGGGAGCCACATTGGGCGGTTTCCAGGCAATAGCGGGTTTTATCGATAAATCGGTGCCCAAGGGTGAGCAGGAAAAGGCGGCAGGCTTGTTGCTGCGCATGCTGGAAGGCGCGACTTGGGATCTGTGGCAGATTTCGCGCGCTCAGAACGGCCTGCCTGAGGCTCCGCCGGACGCGAAAAACACGCAATTCGTGCAATCGTCGATCAATGCTCTTTCGGACAGCTTTCTGTACGGATCGCCGGTTTTTCTGCAACTCGATTCGTTCAGGCAGATCCAGGCTTCCGTGTTCCAGTTGACGCGCGCGCCGGGTAAAAAAGTGGTGTATCTTGGCAGCCTTCTGCTCGTGTTCGGCATTTTCTCGATGTTTTACGTGCGTGAACGTCGTCTCTGGTTTTGGCTCAAAGACACATCAACGGGCGGTACGAGCGTGTTGATGGCAATGTCCACCGCGCGCCGTACGATCGATTTCGAAAAGGAATTCGCGCGAACGCGCGACGCGATCGGCGCCATGCTGGGCGTCAAGTCACAGCCGGTAGCGCCATCACCGGAAACGCTCGAGGACACCAAGTCCTCCGGCTCGCAGGATTCAACTCGGTAAGAACATGGACCTCACACAAGCCTCCTCGACTTCGACTCTGGCGCAGCAACGCGCGGGCAAGGTGCCCGTCGACCCAGACCTCTTCGACGAACGTCCGTTTCTCAAGCGTCTCGGTGTGACCGACTGGCTGTTCGCCCTGGCGATGGTCGCCGGCGCGGGTTTCGCGCTGTATCGGTATCACCCGTTCATGAATTACTACGACAAGCTGGTGCTGTGTTGCGCCGTGCCCGTGTTCGTGGTGCTCGGATGGCGCTGGAAGCCGGTACGCCTGCTGATTGCGTGCATCGCGGTGATGTCGCTGTTTTCTTTGCAGCTTTATCACGCGGACCTCGCCCGCGCCGACACCAATTTCTTCCTCAAATACTTCTTGTCCAGTCAGTCGGCCATTTTGTGGATGAGCGCGCTGCTCGTGCTGGCCACTGTGTTCTACTGGATCGGCCTGATTTCGCGCTCGCCGACGGGCGGCGCGATCGGCTCGAAGATGACCTGGGCAGCAGTGCTGATGGGCTTCACCGGCCTGATGGTGCGCTGGTATGAGTCTTACCTGATCGGTTCGGACGTGGGCCATATCCCCATTTCGAACCTGTATGAAGTTTTCGTGCTGTTCTGCCTGATTACGTCGCTGTTTTATTTGTATTACGAGCAGCACTACAACACGCGTGCAATGGGCGCTTTCGTGCTGCTGGTGATCAGCGCGGCCGTTGGCTTCCTGATGTGGTATTCCATCGCTCGTGACGCTCAACAAATCCAGCCGCTCGTGCCTGCGCTGCAAAGCTGGTGGATGAAAATCCACGTACCGGCGAACTTCATCGGATATGGCAGCTTTGCGTTGGCGGCCATGGTCGGGGTGGCTTATCTGGTCAAGGAACGCGGCATTCTGGCGGATCGCCTGCCGTCGCTCGAAGTGCTCGACGACGTGATGTACAAGTCGATTGCGGTCGGCTTCGCGTTCTTCACCATCGCGACCATTCTGGGTGCGCTGTGGGCCGCCGAAGCGTGGGGTGGGTACTGGAGCTGGGACCCGAAGGAAACGTGGGCATTAATCGTTTGGCTGAATTACGCCGCGTGGCTGCATATGCGCTTGATGAAGGGCCTGCGGGGATCCGTGGCGGCATGGTGGGCGCTGACCGGTTTGCTGGTCACCACGTTCGCGTTCCTGGGCGTGAACATGTTCCTCTCCGGTCTTCATAGCTACGGCAAGCTGTAACATTTGCCGCTAAGGTCCGTCTAAAAACCGCCATGCAAGATTTGCTGGCGGTTTTTTTATTGCCTGGGCGGAATAGCTGAAACCGATTCGGTGTTTGCCACGAATATAGCTAGTGCAGCGGTGACGTTGACGCAGGCCGCAACACGAATTCCAGGAGCATCGAAATGGGTATGAAACACACACGCCAGCTTTTCGGCAACGACATCGCCCGAAGCGAGATCACGCCGCGCGCATTCTTCGAGAATCGCCGTCGCGTGTTACGGGCCGCGGGCGCGCTGGCCGCGACGGGGCTCATTGGCGTGAACGGCGAAGCGCTTGCCACGATGACATCGCCCGATGCAAAGGGGCAAAAGCTCGCCGCGACCACGAACACGAAGTTCGTCGCGCTGGACAAGGTGACGCCGTTCAAGGACATCACGAGCTACAACAACTTCTACGAGTTCGGCACGGACAAGGCCGATCCGGCGCAAAACGCGCATACGCTGCGGCCGCGGCCGTGGAAGATATCGGTGGAAGGCGAGATCAAGAATGCGAAGGTGTATGACATCGATGAAATCGTGAAACTCGCGCCGCTCGAGGAGCGCATTTACAGGATGCGGTGCGTGGAAGGCTGGTCGATGGTGATTCCGTGGATCGGTATTCCGCTGTCCGAGATCATCAAGCGCGCGCAGCCGACGGGCAACGCGAAGTACGTGCAATTCATCACGCTCGCCGATCCCTCGCAGATGTCCGGGTTGTCCGACCCCATTCTCGACTGGCCGTATTCCGAAGGTTTGCGCATGGACGAGGCGATGAATCCGCTGGCGCTGCTGACCGTCGGTTTGTACGGTGAAGTGCTGCCGAATCAGAACGGCGCGCCGGTGCGTTTGGTGGTGCCGTGGAAATATGGCTTCAAGAGCGCGAAATCGATTGTGAAGATCCGGTTTATCGAGAAGCAGCCGAAGACGAGCTGGAGCGAATATGCGCCAGCCGAGTACGGGTTTTATTCGAACGTGAACCCGAACGTCGATCATCCGCGCTGGAGCCAGGCAACGGAACGGCGCATTGGCGAGGACGGTTTTTTCACGCCGAAGCGTAAGACGCTGATGTTCAATGGATACGGCGATCAAGTTGCGTCGTTGTATCGCGGCATGGATTTGAAGGCCAATTTTTAGGGTTTAGGGGGCAAGGATGGCTGTGGCTTCCGATGTCAAAACAAAGCCGGCAATAAAGCCAGTAGCGCGCGTTGCCGCAGGCGGCACGAACTGGATCGTGCCGGCGAAAGTGGCTGTGTTTCTTGGCGGTTTGTATCCGCTCGCGCGCATCGTGCTGCTTGGCTTCACGGGCGGATTGGGCGCGAATCCGATCGAATTCATTACCCGCTCGACTGGCCTGTGGACGCTCGTGTTCCTGTGCATCACGCTTGCCGTCACGCCGGTTCGCCGGCTGACCGGCCTGAACGCGCTGCTGCGTTTTCGGCGGATGCTCGGACTATTCGCGTTCTTCTATGTCGTGCTGCACTTCACCACGTACGTCTGGTTCGACAAATGGTTCGATGTCTTCGCCATTCTCAAGGACATCGTCAAGCGGCCATTCATCCTGGTTGGTTTCTCGGCGTTCGTGCTGCTGATCCCCCTCGCCGTGACGTCGCCGAAAGCGATGCTCAGAAAACTCGGTCGGCGCTGGCAAACGCTGCATAGGTTGATCTATCCGATCGCCGTGCTCGCGATTCTGCACTTCTGGTGGATGAAAGCGGGCAAGCACGATCTCATCTTGCCGAAGATCTATGGCGCGATCGTGGTGGTGTTGCTGGCGTGGCGCGTGATTGTCTGGCTGCGGTCGCGAATGATGAAGACGCGTGCGGGTTAACCGCTTTTTGATCAGGACGCGCGTGAAAAAAGGGCGACGCTTGAATAGCGTCGCCCTTTTTTACTCTGATCCGACCAACGGAAGTCAGTCCGGGAAAATCGATTCGCCCGCGAACAACTGCTTCACTTCTTCGCGTTCACGCACTCGCCGGGCACGTTCGCGATCGACCATGACTTCGGCGGCGCGCGGGCGCGTGTTGTAGTTCGAGCTCATCACGAAACCGTATGCGCCGGCCGAGAAAATCGCGATCAGATCGCCTTGTTCGATGGCGAGTTCCCGATCCTTGCCGAGCCAGTCGCCGCTTTCGCAAACAGGACCGACCACGTCGTAGAGTTGCGCTTTCGTCGCGCGCTTTTCCACGGCTTCCATACGATGAAATGCCTGATACATCGCGGGACGCGCGAGATCGTTCATGCCGGCGTCAACGATGGCGAAATTTTTCTCCGCGCCCGGCTTCAGGTATTCCACGCGCGTGAGCAACACGCCCGCATTGCCGACCAGCGAACGGCCCGGCTCGAAATACACTTCGCGATGACCGTGCCCGCGGTCATCGATACGCGCGAGCACCGCACGCACGAATTCCCCGATAGCCGGCGGCGTTTCATGGTCGTACGTAATGCCGAGTCCACCGCCAACATCGACGTGATGAATGGTCGTGCCGTCCGCTTCGATCTGCTCGACGAGGTTCAGCAATTTGTCGAGGGCGTCGAGATACGGGCTGACTTCCGTGATCTGCGAACCAATATGGCAATCGATCCCGATTACGTCGAGATTCGACATGGCCTCGGCTTGCGCGTAAGTCGCGCGGGCCTCGTCGAAAGCCACGCCGAACTTGTTCGACTTCAGGCCCGTGGAAATATACGGATGCGTCTTGGCATCGACGTCGGGATTCACGCGCAGCGACACCGGCGCTCGTTTGCCCGCGGCCTTGGCCACTTCATTCAGCGCATGAAGTTCTGGAATGGACTCGACGTTGAAGCACTTCACGCCGGCATCGAGTGCTTCGCGCATTTCCGCCGCCGTCTTGCCGACGCCGGAGAACACGGTGTTTTCGGCCTTGCCGCCCGCGGCCAGCACGCGCGCCAGTTCACCCGACGAGACGATGTCGAAGCCCGCGCCGAGCCGCGCGAAAACGTTCAGCACCGCGAGGTTGCTGTTGGCTTTCACGGCCACGTGGATAGTGGCGCGGCGGCCGCTGCAGGCATCGGCGTAAGCTTTATACGCGTCGGTCAACGCACTGCGCGAATACACGTAGAGCGGGGTGCCGAACTGATCGGCCAGCGACGCGGCCGAAACGCCTTCGACCTGCAGCACGCCGTCGGCGCGAGAGAATGCGGATTGAGTCATGGGTTTTCTGGTTCTGCTGACGCGCCGGGCCGGTTGGCCCCAAGCGCGGTATGGCCACGATTATTCGCCGGAGGAAGCGGCTTTGGGTGCCGACGCCGACGGGGACGATTTCAGGTTGTCGTCGGGGGAGAGCGAAAGCGCCGTACCGGAAGTGTCCGGAACGTCCTCGGTACTCACAGCAGACGAGGCGGACGATGCTTCTGCCGGCACGCTCGCCGGCAACGGCGGAAGGCTTGAGGGACGAACCGGCATCGGCGGGGCGACGGGCATATAGAGCGGTCCACGCTGGCCACAGGCGGCGAGCAGCGTGCCGGCGGAAATGGCCAAAGCCGCTACAATCGCGCTCATCCGGAAGACGACTTGCATTACTGTCCCTGACTAATTAATCGATGGAGTTTAGCATGACCGACAACGAATACCTGACCCTCGCCGAGGCCGCGCTGGCGGCCATCGAGCGGGACGTGGACGGCCTCGAAGCCGATGTCGAATTCGAGCGCAGCGGTAATGTTTTAACGCTCGAATTCGAGAACCGCACGAAACTGATCGTGAATTTGCAGCCGCCGATGCACGAGCTCTGGCTCGCGGCCAAGGCTGGCGGTTTTCACTATAAGTATGTGGACGGCGCATGGCGCAACACGCGCGACGGCAGTGAGTTTTTTGAAGCGCTCAGCCAGTACGCCAGCGAACAAGCCGGCGAGCCGATCCGCTTTTCAGCTTGATCCGCAGCTTGATCTACCGCTTGATTTGCCGCTCAGGCCCCGGACTAGCCGGGGCTTGAGTTCGATCACGCTGCTTACTGTGCTTTGAACAGATTCATGATGTCCTGCTTTTCCTGCTCGCCGACCTGCGGCGCAGGCGCAGAGGGGGCCCCGCCACTGACGTCTTCCGGCACGGCCTGACTCACACCGATAGTTGCCACGAATCCGTGACCCGGCGTCATGTCGTCGAAATAGAGTTCGCCGCCTAGCGAGACCACATCGGGCGGCATGGTCGATTTGTATTCCGGCACGTCGCGCAACGCCCGGCTCATGTAGTCCATCCATACCGGCAGTGCGAGTCCGCCGCCTGTTTCCTTGTCGCCGAGACTGCGCGGCGAGTCGTACCCAATCCACGCAATGGCCACCAGCGAATGTTGATAACCGGCGAACCACGCGTCGTGGGAGTCGTTCGTCGTGCCGGTCTTGCCGGCAAGGTCAGTGCGCTTCAACTGATTCGTTCTCGCGCCCGTACCGCGTTGCGCCACGCTTTGAAGCAGGCTGTTCATCACGTAGGCGTTGCGCGGCGTAATGGCGAGCGGCGCGGTGTCGGCGGCGACCAGCGGCTGCGGATGCGAGACCACGGCGCCGCGCGGATCGGTGATATCGGCGATCAGATACGGATTCACGCGGTATCCGCCGTTCGCGAACACCGAATACCCCGTCGCCATTTGCAGCGGCGTGACCTGGCCTGCACCGAGCGCCATCGGCAGATAGGCGGGCTGACGCGAGGCGTCGAAACCGAACTTCGTCACATAGCCTTGCGCATACTTCGGACCGATGTTGTTCAGGATCCTGATAGAGACCAGGTTCTTCGATTTCATCAACGCCGTGCGCATGGGCATGGGGCCGTCGAAACCGCCGCCGTAGTTCTTTGGCTCCCACGCCTGGCCGCCCGTTTCAGCAGCGCTGAAGTAGAGCGGCGCGTCATTGATGATGGTCGCCGGCGACAAGCCTTTTTCCAGTGACGCCGAATAGATGAACGGCTTGAAACTCGAACCCGGCTGGCGCCACGCCTGAGTGACGTGGTTGAACTTGTTCTTGTTGAAGTCGAAACCGCCCACCAGCGCGCGGATCGCGCCGTCCTGCGGCACGATGGAAACGAACGCGCCTTCCACTTGCGGCAGTTGGGTGATGACCCAGGTGTCGTCGTCGTTTTTCATCAGGCGCACGATCGCGCCCGGCCGGATGCGCTGGTTCGGCTGCGCCCGCGTGCTGAGCGCGCTCGCGACAAAACGCAGATCGTTGCCTTCAACGACCGCTACGTTGCCATCGATAAAACTCGCCTTCACTTGCTTGGGGCTCGCCTCGGTGACGACCGCCGCGACGATCTCGCCGTTGTCGGGATGGTCGACCAGAGCGTCGTCGATAGCCTGCTCGCGATCGTCGGGGTCCGTGGGCAGATCGATATACGCTTCCGGCCCGCGATATCCGTGCCGATGTTCATAGTCCATCAGACCTTTGCGCACGGCGCGATATGCTGCGTCCTGATCGGCGGAATCGATGGTCGTCACCACGTTCAGGCCCAGCGTATAAGCCTCCTCGCGATACTGCGTGTACATCATCTGGCGCACCATTTCCGCCACGTACTCGGCGTGCACGCTGAACTCGCGCCCGGCGCCCTTCACCACGAGCGGTTGTTTCGCCGCGTCTTCATATTGCTGCTGCGTGATGTAGTGCAGTTCGAGCATCCGTTCCAGGATGTATTGCTGGCGCACTTTCGCGCGTTTCGGATTGACGACCGGGTTGTACGCGGAGGGCGCTTTTGGCAAGCCGGCGAGCATGGCGGCTTCGGCAAGCGTGATGTCCTTCAGGTCCTTGCCGAAATAGACCCGCGCGGCACTCGCGAATCCATAGGCGCGCTGTCCCAGATAAATCTGGTTCATATAGACCTCGAGAATCTGGTCTTTTGTCAACGCGCGCTCAATCTTGTACGCAAGCAACATCTCGTAGATCTTGCGGGTGTAGGTCTTTTCGCTCGACAAGAAGAAATTTCGCGCGACTTGCATCGTGATCGTGCTTGCGCCCTGGGACGCGTGGCCGTTCGTCAACGCCACCGTGCCGGCGCGAAGGATACCGGTCAGGTCGACACCGCCGTGATCGTAGAAACGTGCGTCTTCAATGGCGAGCACCGCCTTCTTGAGGTAATCCGGCACGTCCTGGATCCGCACGACGCTGCGCCGTTCTTCGCCGAATTCGCCAATCAGCACGTGATCTGCCGTGTAGACCCGCAGCGGTACTTTCGGGCGGTAGTCGGTGAGCGCTTCGAGCGACGGCAGGTTGGGCTGGGCCACCACCAGCGCGTAACCGAGCACGAGCCCAGCGCTGATGATCAACCCGACAATACAAATTAACAATCCGAGCAGAAGCCTGATCCAGAGCGGGCGAACACGCTTCGGGGAATCGGGATGACGGGACGGAGGGGACGACGGAGACTGAGATTGCATGGCACCACCAAAAAACGGTCCCGCGATTATAGCTGTCCAACTTTACGGCTTTCGTCTGGCTTACTTGGGGTGTTGCGCGCAGGGCGCGGCGACCCCTCTTTCGTCACGATAAGCGTTGACGGACTGAGACTGCTAACGTTTGCATCGCTTCTTTTGAGACTTTTTCACGCTTGTTTCGTGCCCACCGGCATCGGCGCTTTTTAAGCTCTTCATCCCTTTACGTTAGCCACTTGGACGAATGGTGGCAACCACTCCCGCTGCCCACAATCGTTTCATTGCCGGCGCCCGAACGGTTCGGTGCGCGGCCTGAAAAAAGAGAGGGTGAGCATGGGTACGGAAACACTATTGCGCGGATCGGTCCTGACCGTTACGCGCCGGTTCGCGGCGGGTATCGACATTACCGAAGGGGTTTTAAGACTCGCTGTAGTCAGCAAGCGCTTGCATGCGAATCGGCCAGTTTGCGTCGAGCGGCTGGAGGAGGTTCTGCTTGAACCGGGCGTGGTGATAGGCGGGGATTTCATTGACCGGACAGCTATCACGGCGGCGTTGCGAGAAGCATTTTCGCGGCTGCCCGCGCGAGGCGCACTACGTTCGCTGCGGTGTGCAATGGCGTTGCCGGCGTCGGCAACACTGACTACGCGCATATCGCTGGCGAGGCTGACACAGACGAGCCAGGTTTCAATTTCAGCGTCGGCGGGGCGCGATCCACGCGGCTTGCTTGAACCGGCTGTGCTGGCAGAAGCCGAGCGCGTGGCGGGGATCGAGCGCGGCGCTCTCGCGGTCGACTGGTCCATCCAGATGCTCGAGAACGGCGACGCTGAGGTGTCAATTGCTGCCACCGGGCGGCAATACGTGGAGTCGCGCGTGGAGACGGCGGCGGCCGCGAACATCGTGCTGAGTGCAATCGATGGTGAGCCGGGCGCTGCGCTGCGCGCGTTGCGTTATTCGGCTGCTATGGAGATTGATCCGTTGGAACGTTATGTCGCGTGCTGGGTGGAAAGTGCGGGACTGCATGCATGGCTTGTCGGCGAGGAGGGCGTGGAGAACGAGGTGCGTTACCCGTCGCCAGAATATTCGAGCGCGACTGAAGCGCTGACCGATCTGGTTGGCGACGACTTGCCGGTGCACTGGATTTATATCGGCGGAGATATCGACCTGCTGAATCGCGCAGGCGTTTCCACGCCAATGCTGGCCTCATTGTTCGGCTGCCCGGTCATGCCGTTTGAATGCGCGCCGTTTTGCAATGGCGCGCAAAGGGTGGATGAACGTCTCGCGCATTCGCCGCTGTTTGCCGTGGCAATGGGGCTTGCGCTGCGCGAGGTAATGCCATGAGCACCGTCAGTTTGCATGCCTTCAATCTGCTGCCGTACAGGTCGGGTGCGCGTCGTCGAGCCCGCAACCGGGCGCTGGCGCTGCTCGCGGGCGCGGGTCTGGCGGGGTGTGCCGCGGTCGGCGCAGTGGCGGGCTGGGATGCGTTGGAGCGAGTGCATATAGAAGAGAAACGAGACTCGCTCGAGGTAGCGCTGCGGCAATTGGGTGCGCCGATCGCTGAGCATGCGCGGCTGGTCGAGGCTCAAGCGCTGGAGCGGAGGGCACAGAGCGCCGCCGTGCCGTTAGCTGAACCGCGCGCCCGGTTTCTCGGCTTGCTCGATGCGCTCGCGCGGGGGACATCGCAGGGGAATATCGGCTTGCAGCGGGTGACGCAGCGCGTGAGCGAGGTGGAGCTTGCCGCCAGCGCGCCGGATTCGCACACGGCGGCCGCGTGGCTGAAAGCGCTTGAAAAAGTGACGGGCGTGAGGGCCGTGGAGATCGTGGAAATGCACCGGCGGGTCGTTGCTGTGCGGCCTCCAGCAATAGCCGTCGCGCAACCTGCTGCGGCGAATTCGCAGGGCAAGACGAGCCCCTACGATTTCATCGCGGTCGTGCGATGGACGCAGAGCACCAGCGGGGACGCAGCGCCGAAGGTGCTGAAGGCCGCTAGACGAGAGGCGTCGTCGAAGCCGAAAGCAGCAAGCCGGAGCACGCGATGAACCGCCTCGCTAAATCTTCCCATGGGTTTCAATTGCTACAGCCTCTGGATGCCTGGAGCGGTTATCGGATCGCGCTCACGGGCGTCGTGATCGGCTTGCTGGTATTTGCTGCTGGCGTGTCGTTGTGGCGGTCCTCCGATCTCAGCGGCACGGAAGCCAGCCGTTTGGCGTCGCACGAAGCGCAGCAACGCCTGGACCGGGCACAAGCAATGACTGCGCAGTTGCCCGTGATGCGCGCGCGTTCAGGCGATGGTGCACCGCTCGTCCGTTGGACCGTTGCCGACGCACTTCACGAGCTGACTGCACTCGCCGCTCAGAGCGGCTTGCGGATCGGCATGATCGAACCGTCGGCGCAGAAGGGCGACGGGATCGAGATCGAGCGGCCGCTGAAATTTCGCGCCGAAGGTTCGTTTGGCGAGATCAGGCGGTTTCTCGACGCGCTGGAAGGGCTGCCAAGACTCGTCGTTCCGGCAGACGTGCAAATGAAACGAGTGCCGAACGCGCTTTCCCTAGAAGCTACGCTCAGAGTATTCGAGGATCTTCCGGCGATCACGCGGCCGGAGCCGTCACGCCGGGACGGGTTTGCTGTCGATCCGTTTGGTGTGAAGAACGGTGCAGGCGCGGGCGATGGAGGCGCGATGCTTCTTGTTGGCACTTTGCGTGCTCGGCGTCGCGGGATGGCATTGGTAGAGACGGCTGCGGGAGTCGATGGATTTCTGCCGGGCCAGATGATTGGCGACGAGCGGCTTGGCAATGTCCGTTCGCGTTCGATCGAGCTCAGTCGTCCTGACGGGGTCGTGCGCACGATTGGTTTCGCGGATGACCGGCCATGAAGACGCTGCGGTTTTTGCGGCTGTTAAGCCGTTCGGTGAGCGTGACGCTTCGGGTTGCTCGCGGGGCGGCGGTCGGAGGCGCGTTCTCGTTGCGGTGGCGAATTTGCGCGCGTGGTATCGCGACCGTCTTGCTGCTGGGGACTGTCACTGCCCACGCCGCACTGCCCCCTTTGCCACCCCTGCCCGAGCCGTTTCCCGAGACCTTGCCCACGGACCAGTTCGCGGTTGAGGTTCCTGCGGCCGTCGTTGCGCAGGCGCCCGATGACGACACAGCCTGGCTGACGCCAGCCACAACGCCCACAACGCCCGCTCCAGTGGCCGCACCTGATGTCACGCCCGCGCTAGAGGGGCCGCCGACGCCATTGCCACCTGTTGAGCGTATGAGCCGTGGGCCGGCGGACCCTGCCGTCACGTCGCTTGATGACGGCAAACCGATCTCGCTGAACCTGAAAAATGCCGACTTGAGCGCCGTGCTGCAAACCTTCGCGAAGTTTTCAGGCGTGAACATTGTCGCGAGCGAGAAGATCCGCGGGCTGGTCTCGCTGAATCTCGTCGACGTGCCGTGGCGGCGGGCGTTCGACACGCTGCTCGACGTCCACGGCCTCGCGATGGAGCGCCACGGCGAGGTCATCTGGGTTGCGCCGCTTAGCGAACTGGCGGCGCGCGAGCGCCTTCGTTACGAAGCTCACGCCCGTGCAGCCGATCTCGAGCCGCTCGCCAGCCGCACCTTCGTTCTGCGCTATCCGCGTGCCGACGACGTTCGCAAGCTCCTGACGGGTTCGGGCAGCCAGCGGGTGTTATCGAAGCGCGGTTCTGTCATGGCTGATGCCCGCACCAACCTGCTTTTCGTCACTGACCTTGAGGCCCGCGTCACGCAGATCGCCGAGCTGATTGCGCGGATCGACCAGCCGACGCCCCAGGTGATGATCGAGGCCCGCATTGTGGAGGGCGACACCGGGTTTTCGCGCAATCTCGGGGTGAAACTGTCAATGACGCCCACCGGCGACTCCACCGCACACGGTCTTGTGGCGGGTGCGGACGGCGCGGTGTTCGATTTATCGGCGCGGCCGATTGGCGGGTTTGACGCCGCGACCGCCGGCCTGACGCTATTCGCCGCGCAGGCTACGCGTTTGCTGAACGTCGAGTTGAGCGCGCTCGAAAACGAAGGCCGTGGCGAGATTGTGTCGAGTCCCCGCGTGATCACGGCGGATCGCGTGAAGGCGGTGGTCGAGCAAGGCACGGAGTTGCCGTATCAGGCGAAAGTGGGCAATGGCGTATCGGGCGTCCAGTTTCGCCGGGCCGCGCTGAAACTGGAGGTCGAGCCCCAAATTACGCCGCATGGCCACGTGATCCTTGATCTCGATGTATCGAAGGACAGCGTCGGCGAGCAGACGGCAGCCGGCCCGGCAATCAACACCAAGCACGTCCAGACGCGCGTGGAGGTGGAGGACGGCGGCACGGTGGCAATCGGCGGGATATATTCCTCCGATGAGCGCGAGGACGTCACGAGGGTCCCGCTGCTCGGTAAAATCCCTGTATTGGGCTGGCTTTTTCGTCATACCGCGCGCCGCAATTCACGCAGCGAACTGGTCATTTTCATTACCCCGCATATCGTTCCGGCGCGTCTGTGAGGGCCGCCGGCAAGCCTTTCCGACTCGACAAACCGGCCCTTTTGCCCTTAAGCTCCCGCACGAACGGGACCAGAATCGGGACCGGAATCAATGCACAAGGAAGCGAGTTGGAAGCCGGGCAAGCGAACGCGAACGTATTTTTTGTCGGACTCATGGGGGCAGGCAAGACCACCGTGGGGCGGGCGGTCGCGCGCCGGTTACAGCGTTCTTTCATCGATTCCGACCACGAAATCGAGGCGCGTACGGGCGCGCGCATCCCGGTAATCTGGGAGGTCGAGGGCGAGGATGGCTTCCGGCAGCGCGAAGCGGATGTGATCGACGAGTTGTCGCGGCGCGAGAATATTGTGCTGGCAACCGGCGGCGGCGCGATTCTCCGGGCGGAGAATCGGGAACATCTGAAGAGTCGCGGGCTGGTGATCTACCTGCGCGCCACGCCGCATGAATTGTGGCAACGCACGCGGCGCGATAAAAACCGGCCGCTGCTGCAGACCGACGATCCGCGCGGCAAGCTGGAAGCGCTCTACAAGGCGCGTGATCCGCTGTATCAGGAGTGCGCGCATTTCATCGTGGAAACCGGCCGGCCGACCGTGAATAACCTCGTCAACATGGTGTTGATGCAACTGGAGATGGCCGGCATCGCCAAGCCGGCTACGTCATAATGTCCGCCATGATTACCGTCAAAGTCGAACTGGGCGATCGCGCCTACCCCATCCATATTGGCGCCGGGCTGATTGGCCGGACCGACCTGTACGCACCGCATATTGCGGGCTCGTCGGTCGCCATTGTCACCAACACGACTGTCGATCCGCTCTACGGCGATGCGCTCCGCGCTGCCCTCGCGCCGCTCGGCAAGAAAGTCACGACCATCGTTTTGCCCGATGGCGAGGCGCACAAGAATCTCGAGACGCTCAACCAGATTTTCAGCGCGCTGCTGACCGAACGCGCCGACCGCAAGACCACGCTGATTGCGTTGGGCGGCGGGGTGATCGGCGACATGACGGGTTTTGCCGCGGCCAGTTATATGCGCGGCGTGCCTTTTATCCAGGTGCCGACCACGCTGCTCGCGCAGGTCGATTCGTCGGTAGGCGGGAAGACGGGCATCAATCATCCGCTCGGCAAGAACATGATCGGCGCGTTTTATCAGCCGCAAGCGGTCATCGCGGACATAGGGGCGCTGCAGACGCTGCCGGCGCGCGAACTTGCCGCGGGTATCGCGGAAGTGATCAAGACGGGCGCCATTGCGGACAGCGAGTTCTTCGAGTGGATCGAGGCGAACATCGGGGCGTTGAACGCGTGTGATCCGGCCGCTCTTACGCATGCGGTGAAGCGCTCGTGCGAGGTGAAGGCTTCGGTTGTCGCTGCAGACGAACGCGAAGGCGGCTTGCGCGCCATTCTCAATTTCGGCCACACATTCGGTCATGCAATTGAGGCTGGCCTTGGTTACGGCGAATGGCTGCATGGAGAGGCAGTCGGTTGCGGCATGGTGATGGCAGCGGATCTGTCGGTGCGGCTTGGCCGGCTCGACGAAACTTCACGTGAGCGGCTCACGCGGTTGATCGCTGCGGCGAAGCTCCCGGTCAAGGCGCCGGCGCTTGGCGCGGATCGGTATATCGACTTGATGAAGGTCGACAAGAAAGCCGAAGCAGGTGAGATCAAATTCATCCTGCTCGAGCGTTTCGGTAATACGAAGATCACGGGTGCACCCGACGAGGCAGTGCGCGCAACGCTTGCGGCCAGCGTCTGAGCGGCTGCGTTCAGCAGTGGGTCGTTGCGACGAAGCTCAGTCGCGAGACGTCCGGGTTCACCAATGCGCTGAATGTCGTTCGTGGCCACGGCGCGAAGAACACCATCGCTCATGCTAACAAGTGAGCCGCACTACTTCCGGATGTTGAAGCCGTTCGCGCTGGCTTCGTTGATGCTGTTTTGAGGCGCGGCCATCGCCATGAAGAAGATGATGGTGAGTCGGAGCAACTGCCAAGCCGCGAGAGATGAAAGTTTCGGCCTTCGCGCTGATTTTCCCTGACGCTGTGCTGAGGCAAAACCGTTGCCGCAGAAAATACGACCAAGCCAAGACCCAAGCAAAAACAACAAGGCAACGATGATTCGGAGCAGCCGGTGAGCGACAAGACATTCCAGTTTTCCAGCATCACGCCGACGTCCTTCGCGCTTGAGGCGCATCTCGCGCCGTATGCCGCGCATTCGGCCGAGTCGCGTGGCCGCCGCTTCGAAGAAAAACCGCCCGTCGCACGCACCGAGTTCCAGCGCGACCGCGATCGCATTGTTCACTCCACGGCGTTCCGTCGCCTCGAATACAAGACGCAGGTTTTCGTGAACCACGAGGGCGACCTGTTTCGCACACGCCTGACGCACAGCCTGGAAGTCGCGCAGATCGCCCGTTCCGTGGCGCGTAACCTGCGCGTGAACGAAGACCTGGTTGAAGCCATTTCGCTGGCGCACGATCTTGGCCATACGCCGTTCGGCCATGCCGGACAAGATGCACTGAATGAATGCATGCGCGACCACGGCGGCTTCGAGCACAACCTCCAGAGCCTTGTGGTGGTCGATGAACTGGAAGAACACTACGGCGCGTTCGACGGCCTGAATCTCTGCTTCGAAACCCGCGAGGGCATTCTTAAACACTGCTCGCATGAAAATGCGCTGAAGCTCGGCGCGTTGGGTGAACGTTTTCTGACTCGCAAGCAGCCGTCGATAGAAGCCCAGATCGCAAACGTAGCCGACGAAATCGCCTACAACAATCATGACGTCGACGACGGGCTTCGCTCCGGCCTGATCACGCTCGATCAACTGGCCGATGTCGCGTTGTGGCAGACGCACTACGAAGCGGCGCGCGGCGAGTATCCGGGTATTGAAGGGCGAAGACTGATTCACGAGACCATCCGCCGGATCATCAACGCGTTGATCGTGGATCTGATCGAGTCGACGAGCGAGAACCTGGCGCGGTTGAATCCGCAATCAGTCGATGACGTGCGCGACGCCCCGGCGCTGGTCACGCACAGCGAGACAGTTGCCGCCCAGGCTACCGAGCTCAAGCGCTTTCTTTACAAGAATCTATACCGCCATTACCAGGTGATGCGGATGGCTAACAAAGCGGGGCGCGTGGTGAGCGGGCTTTTCAAAGCGTTCAACGACGACCCGCGCCTGCTGCCGCCGGCGTATCAGGCACGCGGACCGATCGCGGAAGAGTCCGCCAATGACCCCCGCGGCAGCGAGACTGCTTCGGGCGGCACGCAAGCACGCCTGATCGCGCATTACATCGCGGGCATGACGGATCGTTACGCCTTAAAAGAATATGGACGTCTGTTCGTCATCGACGACAATTAGAATCCCGCGTTCCAGGCGCGTTCGCGTTTGTTCCAACCAAAAAACTCCACCGGGGTTCAAGGAGAGGTTACTCATGAGTAGTCGCAAGTTGCTGGTCGGCGCCTTTTCCATCGCCGCCATATTCGCCTTTGGCGCCAGTCAGGCGCAGGCCGCCACTGAAATCCAGTTCTGGCACGCCATGGAATCTGCGCTCGGCGAGCGCGTGAACGACATCGCAAACGACTTCAACGCGTCGCAGAGCGATTACAAGATCGTGCCGGTCTTCAAGGGCAGCTACGACCAGACGCTGGCTGCGGGTATTGCGGCGTATCGCAGCGGCAACGCGCCGGCCATCCTGCAAGTGTATGAAGTCGGTACCGCTACGATGATTCAGGCCAAGAAAGCGGTCATTCCCGTTTCCGATGTCTTCAAGCAAGCCGGCGTTCCGCTCGACGAAAAGGCATTCGTTCCGACCATTGCAAGCTATTACAGCGACTCGAAGACCGGCCACCTGATCTCGATGCCGTTCAACAGTTCGACGCCCGTCCTCTATTACAACAAGGACATGTTCAAGAAAGCCGGTATCGATCCGACCCATCCGCCGAAAACCTGGGACGAACTCGAAGCCGATGCGAAAAAGCTGAAGGCGGCCGGCATGTGCGGTTATTCATCGGGCTGGCAGAGCTGGATTCAGTTGGAGAACTACAGCGCATGGCACGGCCTGCCATTTGCATCGGAGAATAATGGCTTCGACGGCACCAACGCCGTGCTCGAATTCAACAAACCGCTGCAGATCGCGCACATCCAGCGCCTGCAGAACATGGCGAAGGACGGCACGTTCACGTATGTCGGCCGGAAGGACGAGGCGGTATCGAAGTTCTATAGCGGCGATTGCGGCATCGTGACCAACTCGTCCGGCTCGTTGGCCAACATCAAGAAATACGCGAAGTTCAATTTCGGCACGGGCATGATGCCGTACGACCAGAGCGTGAAGGGCGCACCGCAGAACGCGATTATCGGCGGCGCGAGTCTTTGGGTGCTGGCTGGCAAGGATCCGGCAACGTACAAGGGCGTCGCCAAGTTCCTGGCGTACCTGACCTCGCCGGCAGTGGCAGCTAAATGGCATCAGGACACGGGTTATCTGCCGGTCACGACCGCCGCGTACGAACTGACGCAAAAGCAGGGCTTCTACGACAAAAACCCCGGCGCCGATACCGCGATCAAACAGATGCTGAACAAGCCGCCCCTGCCTTTCACGAAGGGCTTGCGTCTGGGCAACATGCCGCAGATCCGCACGATTGTCGACGAAGAACTCGAGCAAGTCTGGGCGGAAAAGAAAACGCCGAAGGACGCGCTTGATTCGGCGGTGTCGCGCGGCGACGACCTGCTGCGCCGCTTCGAAAAGGCTGGAAACTAAACTCGCCATGGAAAAACGATCGCGGTTCAATACGAGCCTGCTGCCTTATCTGCTGGTCGCGCCGCAACTCGCCATCACCGCGCTCTTTTTCCTGTGGCCGGCCGGCGAGGCGCTATGGCAGGCCACGCAGACCCAGGACGCGTTCGGTACATCGAGCGAGTTTGTCGGGCTGGCGAATTTCAAGCAGATATTCACCGATCCGCTTTACCTTGCGTCGTTCAATACGACCATCATCTTCTGCACGCTCGTCACCGTGTCAGGTCTGGTGATCTCGCTGCTGTTGGCCGCGTGCGCCGATCGGGTGACAAGAGGCCGGAAGCTGTATCAGACGCTGTTGATCTGGCCATACGCGGTCGCGCCGGCGATTGCCGCCGTGCTGTGGTCGTTCCTGTTCAATCCGAGCATTGGTTTGGTGACGTATGCGCTCGCGAAATACGGCATTGTCTGGAACCACGCGCTCAACGGTTCCCAGGCCATGTTCCTGGTCGTGCTGGCGTCGGTGTGGAAGCAGGTCAGCTATAACTTCCTGTTCTTCTACGCCGGGCTGCAGGCAATCCCGCGTTCGCTGATCGAAGCGGCGGCCATTGACGGCGCCGGGCCCGTGCGGCGGTTCTTCGGAATCGCGCTGCCGTTGCTCTCGCCAACCAGTTTCTTCCTGCTGACCGTGAACGTGGTCTACGCCTTCTTCGATACCTTCCCCGTCATCGATGCAGCCACCGGCGGCGGTCCGGCGCAGTCCACAAAAACGCTCATCTACAAGATTTTCACCGAGGGTTTCCAGGGGCTCGATATCGGCAGTTCCGGCGCGCAGTCGGTCGTGCTGATGGTGATCGTGGTGGCGCTGACTGTCGTGCAATTCCGCTTTATTGAACGTCGGGTGCAGTACTCATGATCGAGAACCGTCGCGGTTTTGACCTGTTTTGCCACGCGGTGCTGATCGTGGGCGTGGTGCTGGTCGTGTTTCCGGTGTACATCGCTTTCTGCGCGGCCACCATGAGCGAAGCGGAAGTTTTCAGCGTGCCGCTTTCGCTGGTTCCGAGTACGCATTTGTTCGAGAACATAGTGAATATCTGGACGCACGGCAGCGGCAACGCCGCGGCGCCGTTCGGCCACATGTTGCTGAATAGCCTGGTCATGGCGCTGGTGATTTCGATCGGCAAGATCGCTATCTCCATGTTGTCGGCCTACGCCATTGTGTTCTTTCGCTTCCCGTTTAAAAACCTGGCCTTCTGGCTAATCTTCATCACGCTGATGCTGCCGGTGGAAGTACGGATTTTCCCGACGGTTCAGGTAGTTTCATCGATGCATCTCAGCAACACGTACGCCGGCCTGACGCTGCCGCTGATTGCATCGGCGACGGCGACTTTCCTGTTCCGCCAGTTCTTCATGACGCTGCCCGATGAGCTGATGGAGGCGGCGCGCATCGACGGCGCCGGGGCATTGCGGTTCTTGTGGGACGTGGTGCTGCCGCTGTCGAAGACGAACATTGCCGCGCTGTTCGTGATCACGTTCATCTATGGCTGGAACCAGTATTTGTGGCCGATCCTGATCACCAGCGACCAGTCGTTGCAGACCGCGGTGGTTGGCATCAAGAGCATGATCGCTTCAGGAGACACCGCCACGGAGTGGCATCTGGTCATGACCGCCACGCTGCTGGCCATGTTGCCGCCGCTCGCGGTTGTACTGACGATGCAGCGCTGGTTCGTGCGCGGTCTCGTCGATTCCGAAAAATAACGGAGGCTCGTTCAATGATCCTTGAAGTTGCTCAATTGCCGGTGAAGGCGGCCGAAGAGGCCGCGTTTGAAGCCGCGTTTGCTCAGGCCGAAAAGATTATCTCGGCGCAACCGGGCTATCTCTCGCACGAACTGGTGCGTGGCGCCGACGCGGACAACGGCTCGCATTACGTGTTGCTCGTGCGCTGGGAAACGGTCGCGGCGCATCAGGAAGGTTTCCGCAATTCCGCCGGCTACCAGACGTGGCGCGAGTTGCTGCATAAATTCTATGAACCGGGTGTCGCGGTCGCGCATTTTGCGACGGTCGCGGGCGCCCTTAAATGAAGGCGGGTCGATGGCTGCACTGAGCCTTCAAGGCGTCAAGAAAACCTACGACAGCAAGCAGTTTGTCTTGCATGGCATCGACGTGGAAGTGACGGACGGCGAATTCGTCGTGATGGTCGGCCCGTCGGGCTGCGGGAAATCGACTTTGCTGCGGATGGTCGCGGGGCTGGAAAGCGTGTCCGAAGGGACGATTTCCATCGGCGAGAAGGTGGTGAACAGGCTGGAGCCGAAGGACCGGGACATCGCGATGGTGTTCCAGAACTACGCGCTGTATCCGCATATGAGCGTCGCGCAGAACATGGCGTATGCGCTGAAGATCGGCGGTGTTGGCAAGTCTGAAATCGACCGGCGTGTGCAAAATGCCGCGAAGATACTGGAACTCGAACCGTTGCTCGCACGCAAGCCGCGCGAGTTGTCCGGCGGCCAGCGGCAACGCGTGGCAATGGGCCGCGCGATCGTGCGCGAACCGGCCGTGTTCCTGTTCGACGAACCGCTGTCCAACCTCGATGCCAAGCTGCGCGTGCAAATGCGGCTGGAGATCCAGCGGCTGCACGCGCGTCTTGCGACCACGAGCCTGTACGTCACGCACGACCAGATCGAGGCGATGACACTCGCGCAGCGCGTGATCGTGATGAATCGCGGCCGGGCTGAGCAGATCGGGCCGCCGACCGAAGTCTACGAGCGGCCGGCGACGGTGTTCGTGGCAAGCTTTATCGGCTCACCGGCCATGAATCTGCTGGAAGGCCGTGTGTCGGATGACGGATCGGGCTTCGATGTCGCCGGTAACGGGCCACGCCTGCCGCTCGCGGGCATGCAGTCGTTGCAACAGGATCTGAAGGGCCGCGAGTGGGTGCTGGGCATTCGGCCGGAACACATGCTGCCGGAGCAGCAGAGCGCGCATGTCACGTTGACGGTCGATTCCTGCGAACTCCTCGGTGCCGATAACCTCGCGCATGGCCGTTGGGGCAAACACGACGTCGCGGTGCGTTTGCCGCACGAACATCGTCCGGCGCGCGGCGAGGCGCTGGAAGTAGCGCTGCCGGCTCATCGTCTGCACATCTTCGATCCGGCGACGGGCTTGCGCGTCAATTAATAGGAAAAGCGATGAAAATCTGGCCTTATCCGCGCATCGTTGCGCATCGTGGCGGCGGGAAAGTCGCGCCGGAAAACACGCTCGACGGTATTGATACCGGTGCGCGTCTCGGTCTGAAAATGATCGAATTCGATGCGAAGTTATCGGCGGATAACGTCGTGTTTTTGCTACACGACGATCTCGTCGATCGCACGTCGAACGGGCGCGGCGCGGCGAAAAATCTTCGCTACGAAGAACTCGAGCAACTCGATGCCGGAAGCTGGTTCGATCCGAGTTTCGCCGGTGCGCGCATGCCAACGCTCGCTCAGGTCGCGGAACGGTGTTTTTCGCACGGGTTAGCCGCGAATATCGAAATCAAGCCGTGCGAAGGGCGCGATGTTGAAACGGGCGTTTTAGTGGCGCAGGAAGCTGCGCGGCTGTGGTCAGGAGCAGAACCGGCGCCGTTGTTGTCGTCGTTTTCCTACGCTGCGCTCGAGGCCGCCGCGGGAGCTGCGCCCGATCTGCCGCGCGGCATGCTCTATGAAGCCATTCCCAGCGACTGGCGCGCCCAAACCGCGGCGTTGGCGTGCGTGTCGCTGCATGCGGATCACACGACGCTGGACGAGCGTCTGGTCGCCGAGATCAAGGATTCCGGCTTGCGGATACTGGCCTATACCGTCAACGACCCGGAGCGGGCGCGCGAGCTTGCCGCATGGGGCGTGGACGCGATCTGCACGGACCGGATCGATGTGATCGGCGCGGATTTTCTGGACTGAGCGGAAACGCGTGAACGAGTAAAAACGCGCGCGGAAGTAATTCCAGCGCGCGTTTTTTCATCGATACAAGCAAAAGGCTTATCGGGCGCGGGCCAGCAACACGCCTGCCACCAGCGCCAGGCCGCCCACCAGGGCAATGGTTTGCCATGGTTTGTCGTGAATATAGGTGTCCGCATCGGCCAGGGCCGTATTCGCGCGAGCGCGTACCGCGTCGTGCGTATTATTCAACCGCTCGCGTGCCGAATCCACGCTCTTGCTCAATTGAGCCCGCAGCGCGGCGACGTCGGCCGACGTCCCTTCCGACAGTGTTTCTTCAATCTCCGAAATCAGCGTGCGTAATTCGCCGCCAATGTCCTGCGCCGCGTCGCGGCTGTGACGCGAAATGCGGCGCGCACGGCGGCTGGTGGAGTTCCATGAATCTCCGATGGCATCTCGCGTATTGGGGAATGCGTTCATAGGATCGCTCCGTCGATGGATGAATCGTGGGATGGGCCGCGAAAGTGCGGAAAAACAAAAGGTGAGCAAGTTGGATGCCGATTCGGCCGCCGCGTTCAACATTGCACGCTCGAGCCTTGCCACACAAGGCATCTCGCGAAAACGAGAAAATCAGGAAAAGTAGAAACTGCCCGGCCAGGCTCGGAAAAGTACGTGCTGCGCGTCATATTTACAAGCGCTGAAACACAAACGCCGTTACGAGGATTCCCCGCAACGGCGTTTGTGTTTGTTCTTGGCTTGCTTTGACGGAACAGCGTAAAAACAGAAGGGGTGTCGGCGTTTAGAACCGAGTTTAGAACCGCGTTTAGAACCGATACCCGACGTTCAGGTACGTCACGATCGGGTTCAGCTTCAGCTTTGCCTCCGACTTCACGGTGAGCTGGCCAACCGGCGTCTGCGCCTGGGTTGTCAGCTTCGCCGTGGCATGGAGCGGCACGAACGAGAGGGAGAAACCGGCGAACCAGTGATCGTTGAACGCGTATGTAAGGCCTGCATTAAACACGGGAGCCCACGAACTATCCGTCGATACGTCGGTCGGACCATGCAGTACGTTGGCTTCGAAAGCGGTGTTCGTGATCTTTGCGTCCGAGAACCACACGCGCGTCACGCCAATACCCACATACGGGCGAATCTTCGATTGCGGTTGCATGAAGTAGTACTTCAGCAGCAGCGTCGGGCTCCACTGCTTGGCCGTGCCGAGCGTGCCGTATTGCGAATACGACTTTTCGCCTTTCAGGTCGAACGAGGGCGGAATGCCGATAACGAATTCGCCGGCAATATGGTCGGTGACAAAGTAGCCGGCGGTGAAGCCTGCGGTGTCGGCGTTAGAGAGGCTCGCGCCGGTGTTGGGTACTTCAATGCCGACTGCCGATCCACCCACGCTCGTTTCCTTGAGCGGTCCGCTACTGGAAATAGGAGCGAAATGGAACCAGCCTGTAGTGACGTAGAAAGTGTTTGCTGACTGGGCATGTGCTGCGCCAGACACGCACGCGAATGCGGCGATCCCCGTAACAACCCGTTTTATTTTCATTGAGTGCTCCTCCGAAAAAGCACGCTAATTATGAACAGAACATTTGAAACAAACCATGCTTCGCCTCAGAGCGTTTTCCCTAAGAAGAATGCTGGCTCCGATTGGGTTAGCGAGCTGCCGGGCTCCTGATTTTCCCGGCTGATGCATGGGTTGCTGCCTATCTCGCACGACTTGAACGAAAAATTTCAAGGTGGCCCAGAATGTGGCTTTGACGGACCGCCGGAATACCCCGAACCCGACCAACGCTCGACCAACGGAAAATCCAGCATGGCACGGCTTGCACGACTCTACGTTCCCGAACAGCCGCAGCACGTCATCTTGCGCGGTCTCGATCAGCAGCCCGCTTTCGTCGAAGCTCCGGACTATGAGCTTTTCATCGAATGCCTGCGCACCGCCTCCCGCGACCACCATCTCGCCATCCACGCTTATGCGCTGATGCCAGGCGCGGTGCATCTGCTCGTCACTCCCCGCGACGAAGCCAGTCTCCCGAAAGCCATGCAGGCTGTCGGCCGGCGCTACGTCGCGCATTTCAATCGTCGTTATGCCCGCCGCGGCACCTTGTGGGAAGGCCGCTACCGGGCAACGGTGATCGAAGGCGAAACCTACTTCCTGCTCGCGAGCCGGGTAGTCGAGATGGCGCCGGTGCATGCCGGCCTCGCGGCCCTCCCGCAAGACTACAAATGGTCCAGCTACCGCCATCACATCGGCTTGACGCTCGACAGCCTCATCACCGACCACCCGCTGTACTGGAAGCTCGGCAATACGCCGTTCGAACGCCAGCGCGCTTATACAGAGCTGTGCGAGCAGCCGCTCGATGAACGCGAAGCCAACCGGCTGCTTCAGGCGACGCTCAAGGGCTGGGTGCTCGGCAGCGACTCCTACAGGGAGTGGGCAGGACGCGCCGCCAACCGGCGCGTCTCACCGTTGCCTCGCGGCCGCCCCCGCAAGATTCGCGAGACTCCTCAGACGCGTTAACGGTGTTTTTGCGCCGGAACTGAAGAATGACTGAACGGCATGACGACAAAAATCGGGATGCCGTTTATTTTTTGCCTTGCTTGATGTGGACCTAATTAAATGGGGCAATCATGCACCAACTCGATAATAGGTGTCAGATCAACGCGTTTTGGTTGCCAAGTTTTTGATTCATCGCGTATATTTCGTTTTCCGGCAGTTCAGGACGCATCGCGTCTGTTTGCACGACCGGCTTCGCGTTTTTCGCCCAGGTTCAGGGTCTTGGCCTGCCGGAGGCGCGAGCAACGCACGTAAGCAATGCACGTAAGCCCAAAGCAAGAACATGTTCAACGGCCGCCCGCGGCCCCCCACAGAACACGGTGACCCATGAACGATCAACTGCCGCCGACTCTCGGTTCCGCTCCCGCCGCGCAGGGCATGTACGACCCCGAAAACGAACACGACTCCTGTGGCGTCGGCTTCGTTGCGCACATCAAGGGCAAGAAGCGCCACGAAATCATCCAGCAGGGTCTGAAGATTCTCGAAAACCTCGACCATCGCGGCGCTGTCGGCGCGGACAAGCTGATGGGCGACGGCGCGGGCATCCTGATCCAGATCCCGGACGGGTTTTATCGCGAGGAAATGGCGAAGCAGGGTGTGACGCTGCCGCCGGAAGGCGAGTACGGCGTCGGCATGATCTTCTTGCCGAAGGAAAACGCATCGCGTCTCGCGTGCGAGCAGGAGCTGGAGCGCACGGTGAAGGCCGAAGGTCAGATCGTGCTGGGCTGGCGCGATGTGCCGGTGGACGCAACCATGCCCATTTCGCCCACCGTGAAGGCCAGCGAGCCGCTGATCCGGCAGATTTTTATCGGCCGGGGCAAGGACATTGTCGTGACCGATGCGCTCGAGCGGAAGCTGTACGTGATCCGCAAGACCGCCAGCCATCGGATCCAGGCGCTCAAGCTCAAGCACGGCAAGGAATACTTCGTGCCGTCCATGTCGGCGCGTACGGTCGTCTATAAGGGCCTGCTGCTGGCCGGTCAGGTTGGCGTGTATTACCGCGACCTGCAGGACGAACGTACCGTGTCGGCACTCGCGCTCGTGCACCAGCGCTTCTCCACCAACACGTTCCCTGCGTGGGAACTCGCGCACCCGTACCGGATGATTGCGCACAACGGTGAAATCAACACCGTGAAGGGCAACGTCAACTGGCTGAACGCGCGTACCGGCGCGATCGCCAGCTACGTGCTGGGCGACGACCTGCCGAAGCTCTGGCCGCTGATCTACCCGGGCCAGTCGGACACGGCATCGTTCGATAACTGCCTTGAACTCCTGGTCATGGCGGGTTATCCGCTCGTCCACGCAATGATGATGATGATTCCCGAAGCCTGGGAACAGCACACGCTGATGGACGACAACCGCCGCGCGTTCTACGAATATCACGCTGCCATGATGGAGCCGTGGGATGGCCCCGCCGCAATCGCGTTCACGGACGGCCGCCAGATTGGCGCCACGCTCGACCGCAACGGCCTGCGTCCGGCGCGCTATGTCATCACCGACGACGACCTCGTGATCCTCGCATCGGAATCGGGCGTGTTGCCGGTGCCGGAATCGAAGATCGTGAAGAAGTGGCGTCTGCAGCCGGGCAAGATGTTCCTGATCGACATGGAGCAAGGCCGGATCATCGACGACAAGGAACTCAAGGACAACCTCGCGAACGGCAAGCCGTACAAGAGCTGGATCGACGCCGTGCGCATCAAGCTCGACGAGATCGAGCCGAAGGCGGAAGAAGTCGATACACAGCGTCGTGAAGCAGCCGCTTTGCTGGATCGTCAGCAGGCGTTCGGCTACACGCAGGAAGACGTCAAGTTCCTGATGGCGCCCATGGCGCAGTTGGGCGAAGAAGCCGTTGGCTCCATGGGCAATGACTCGCCGCTGGCGGTGATGTCGAACAAGAACAAGACGCTGTATCACTACTTCAAGCAGCTCTTCGCGCAAGTCACGAACCCGCCGATCGACCCGATTCGCGAGAACATGGTGATGTCGCTGGTGTCGTTCGTCGGCCCGAAGCCGAACCTGCTAGACACGACCAACATTAACCCCACGATGCGTCTCGAAGTCTCGCAGCCCGTGCTCGACTTCAAGGACATCGCGAAGATTCGCGCCATCGATAAATACACCGGCGGCAAGTTCAGCTCGTATGAACTGAGCATCTGCTATCCGGTGGTGTGGGGCAACGAAGGCGTGGAAGCGCGCCTGGCTTCGCTGTGCGCGGAAGCGGTGGATGCGGTCAAGTCCGGCTACAACATGCTGATCGTCTCCGATCGCAAGATGGACCGAGACAACCTGGCTATTCCGGCGTTGCTCGCTACGTCTGCCATCCATACGCATCTCGTGCAGCACGGTCTGCGCACGAGCACGGGTCTGGTCGTGGAAACGGGCTCGGCGCGCGAGACGCATCACTTCGCGCTGCTCGCCGCGTACGGCGCGGAAGCCGTGCATCCGTACCTCGCGCTGGAAACGCTCGCACAAATGGCCGAAGGCCTGAAGGGCGATCTTTCCGCCGATAAAGCCATCTACAACTACACGAAGGCCGTGGGCAAGGGCTTGTACAAGGTCATGTCGAAGATGGGCATTTCCACGTACATGTCGTACACCGGCGCGCAGATTTTCGAAGCGGTCGGGCTCTCCAGCGAACTCGTGGAGAAGTACTTCAAGGGCACGGCGTCGAAGGTCGGCGGGATCGGCATTTTCGAAGTGGCTGAGGAAGCGATTCGCCTGCATCGTGAGGCGTTTGGCGAGAACCCCGTGCTCGCGACCATGCTCGATGCGGGCGGTGAATACGCGTATCGCGTGCGTGGTGAAGAGCACATGTGGACGCCTGACGCTATCGCCAAGCTGCAGCATTCCACGCGCAGCAACTCGTACCAGACGTACAAGGAATACGCGCACCTGATCAACGACCAGACCAAGCGTCACATGACGTTCCGTGGTTTGTTCGAGTTCAAGGTCGATCCGGCGAAGGCGATTCCTTTGGACGAAGTGGAACCGGCGAAGGAAATCGTCAAGCGTTTCGCGACCGGCGCCATGTCGCTGGGTTCGATCAGCACCGAAGCGCACGCCACGCTGGCTGTGGCCATGAACCGTATCGGCGGGAAGTCGAACACGGGTGAGGGCGGTGAAGACGCGAACCGGTATCGCAACGAACTTCGCGGCATTCCGATCAAGAACGGCGACACGATGCGCTCCGTGATTGGCGATGAAGTCGTCACCGATATCCCGTTGAAAGACGGCGATTCGCTGCGCTCGAAGATCAAGCAAGTGGCGTCCGGACGCTTCGGCGTGACGGCGGAGTACCTGTCGTCGGCGGATCAGATCCAGATCAAGATGGCGCAGGGCGCGAAGCCGGGCGAAGGTGGTCAGCTGCCGGGTCATAAGGTCAGCGATTACATCGGCAAGTTGCGGTACTCGGTGCCGGGCGTGGGCCTGATTTCGCCGCCGCCGCACCACGATATTTATTCGATCGAAGACCTGGCGCAGCTTATTCACGACCTGAAGAACGTGAACTCGTCGTCGAGCGTCTCGGTGAAGCTGGTCTCGGAAGTGGGTGTGGGAACCGTTGCCGCGGGCGTTGCGAAAGCGAAGGCCGATCACGTCGTGATCGCCGGTCACGATGGCGGCACGGGCGCTTCGCCGTTGTCATCGCTGAAGCATGCCGGTACGCCGTGGGAACTCGGTTTGGCCGAAACGCAGCAAACGCTGGTGCTTAACCGCCTTCGCGGCCGTATCCGCGTGCAGGCCGATGGCCAGATGAAGACCGGCCGCGACGTGGTGATCGGTGCGCTGCTCGGCGCCGATGAGTTCGGTTTCGCGACCGCGCCGCTCGTCGTGCAGGGCTGCATCATGATGCGCAAGTGTCACCTGAACACGTGCCCGGTCGGCGTCGCGACGCAAGATCCCGTGCTGCGCGCCAAGTTCACGGGGCAGCCGGAACATGTGGTGAACTTCTTCTTCTTTATCGCGGAAGAAGTGCGCGAAATCATGGCGCAACTGGGTATCCGCAAGTTCGATGACCTCATCGGCCACGCCGAATTGCTCGATACGAAGAAGGGCGTCGAGCACTGGAAGGCTAAGGGCCTGGATTTCTCGAAGGTGTTTTATCAAGTGCCGAACGACGGCAGCATCGCGACGAAGCACGTCGAGACGCAGGATCATGGGCTTGAGAAGGCGCTCGATCATGTGCTGATCGAGAAGTCGAAGGCGGCGATCGAGAAGGGCGAGCACGTGTCGTTTATCCAGCCGGTGCGCAACGTGAACCGCACGGTGGGCGCGATGTTGTCCGGTTTGATCGCACGGAAGTACGGTCACGACGGCCTGCCCGACGACTCGATTCATATCCAGTTGAAGGGCACGGCGGGCCAGAGTTTCGGTGCATTCCTGGCGAAGGGCATCACGCTGGATCTCGTCGGCGATGGCAACGACTACGTCGGCAAGGGTCTGTCGGGCGGACGCATCATCATTCGCCCGACTAACGACTTCCGGGGCAAGTCGGAGGAAAACATCATCTGCGGCAACACGGTGTTGTACGGCGCGATTGAAGGCGATGCGTATTTCCGGGGCGTAGCGGGCGAGCGTTTCGCCGTGCGTAACTCGGGTGCGACCGCAGTTGTGGAAGGCACGGGCGACCACGGTTGCGAATACATGACTGGCGGCACGGTGGTCGTGCTCGGCGAAACCGGGCGCAACTTCGCGGCGGGCATGTCGGGCGGCGTGGCGTTCGTCTTCGATGCCGACGGCACGTTCAGCGGCAAGTGCAACAAGGCGATGGTCGCGCTTGATCCTGTCTTGCAGCAGGCAGAACAGGAACGTACGGTGGACCGGGCTTTGTGGCACGCCGGCAAGACCGACGAAGCGTTGCTCAAGGACCTGATCGAGCGGCACTTCCAGTCCACCGGTTCGACGCGTGCGAAAGCGCTGCTCGAGAACTGGGATGCGTCGCGCCGTCAATTCGTGAAGGTGTTCCCGACGGAATACAAGCGAGCGCTCGGCGAGATGGGCGCAAAAAAAGCAAAAGACGCGATCGCGGCCTGAGCTTCCTTCCGTTTCCGATGACTAGTACGGCCCTTCGGCGTTAGACGCCGAAGGGTGGATCAACCCCCAATACAGAGAAAGAGAACCACATGGGCAAGGCAACCGGTTTTCTCGAGTTCGAGCGCCAGCATGAGACGTACGAAGCGCCGCTCGCACGCGTCAAGCATTACAAGGAATTCGTTCACGCGCTGTCGGACGAGAACGCGAAGATCCAGGGCGCGCGCTGCATGGATTGCGGCATTCCGTTCTGCAACAACGGCTGTCCGGTGAACAACATCATTCCGGACTTCAACGACCTGGTGTTCCAGCAGAACTGGAAGACGGCCATTGAAGTGCTGCATTCGACGAACAACTTCCCGGAGTTCACCGGGCGCATTTGTCCGGCGCCGTGTGAGACGGCTTGCACGCTCGGTATCAACGATGATCCGGTCGGCATCAAGTCGATCGAACACGCGATCATCGATAAAGCCTGGGCCGAAGGCTGGGTCGCACCCTTGCCGTCCAAGCACAAGACTGGCAAGAAGGTTGCGGTGGTCGGATCGGGTCCCGCCGGATTGGCCGCTGCGCAGCAACTGGCGCGTGCGGGGCATGACGTGACGGTGTTCGAGAAGAACGATCGGATTGGTGGATTGCTGCGGTATGGCATCCCCGATTTCAAGCTCGAAAAGTGGCTGATCGATCGCCGCATGCGGCAGATGGAAGCCGAAGGCGTCGCGTTCCGGACGAATGTTTTTATCGGTAAGGATCCGTTGCCGGGGCATATCGCGAATTCATCGCGTGAAACCATTTCGCCCGATGAGTTGCGTGAGCAATTCGATGCTGTTGTCATTGCAGGCGGCTCGGAAACGCCGCGCGATTTGCCGGTGCCTGGGCGTGAAATGCAGGGCATCCATTACGCGATGGAATTCCTGCCGCTGCAGAACAGGGTCAATGCGGGTGACTCAGTCGTCGATCAGTTGATTGCCAAGGGCAAGCACGTTGTGGTGATCGGTGGCGGCGATACGGGTTCGGATTGCGTCGGGACATCGAATCGGCATGGCGCGAAAAGCGTGACGCAGTTCGAGTTGCTTTCGCAGCCGCCTGAAGTCGAGAACAAGCCGCTGGTGTGGCCGTACTGGCCGATCAAGTTGCGCACGTCGTCGTCGCATGAGGAAGGTTGCGAGCGTGATTGGTCTGTGGCGACCAAGCGCTTCGAAGGCAAGAACGGCAAGGTTGAAAAGCTGATCGCGGTGCGCGTGGAATGGAAGGACGGGAAGATGCAGGAAGTGGCGGACTCGGAGTTCGAAATGAAAGCCGATCTGGTGCTGCTCGCGATGGGATTTACGCAACCCACGTCGCCGGTGCTTGAGGCGTTTGGCGTGGATAAGGACGCGCGCGGGAATGTGAAGGCTTCGACCGAAGGGGAGAAGGCATACTTTACGTCGGTGCCGAAGGTGTTCACCGCCGGCGATATGCGGCGCGGTCAGTCGCTGGTTGTGTGGGCGATTCGTGAAGGACGGCAGTGCGCGCGGTCGGTCGATGCGTTTTTGATGGGGTCTAGCGAGTTGCCGCGATAAGATTTTTCTCGTGGGATGTTCGTTGAAAAACCGGGTTCGGGGTTTGAGCCCGGTTTCAGTAGACCATCTGCCGAAAGGCGGCGCATGGCACATAAGCAGGCCGTTTTAACGCAAGTTAAAACGGCCTCGTTTTTATCCTCAAGAAACTCACCCCGTCACCGCACCAAGCGCCTTCCCCCGCGTTTCCGGCAACAACAACGCCGCAACAATCACCAACAAATACCCCGTCCCTGCCACCACGCCCATCGCTTTGACCAGCGACATTCCCTGTGAAAGCACGCCGACAAGAATCGGGAAAAACGAGCCGAGCCCGCGCCCGAGGTTATAACAAAACCCTTGTCCCGAGCCGCGTATCGCATTCGGGTACAGCTCCGATAAATACGCGCCCACGCCCGCAAAAATCCCCTGTACGACAATGCCGAGCGGAAAGCCGAGCAGCAGCATCGTGTGGTCGGTGATGGGGATCATCGTGTAGATCATCCCTAGCAGAAACGAGCCGATAGCAAACAGTACGAACGATGCACGCCGCCCAATCTTGTCGCAGAGAATAGCCCCGAATACATAACCCAAAAACGAGCCGATAATCAGCACTACGAGATAACCGCTCGTATTGAACACGGACAAATGGCGCTCGGTCTTGAGATAGGTCGGCAGCCACGTGGTGATGGCGTAATAACCGCCGAGCATGCCGGTACACAACGCGCTGCCCAGTATCGTGGTCTTGAGGTGCGAGCCTTTGAAGATATCGGAGAACGTAGCGGTTTCAGTGCCGGTATCGCGAGCGCGGCGTGTAGCGAGATAGATGTCCGGGTCGCTGACGTTGCGGCGAATGTAGAGGATCCACAGCGCCGGCAAGATACCGATCCAGAAGCACGCGCGCCACGCGTTATCTTCGGGCAGCAACGCGAAGAACGCCCAGTAGAGGATGGCCGCCGCACCCCAGCCGAATGACCAGCTGCTCTGCACAGTCCCCACGGCTTTCGCCCGATGCTGCGGCGAACGAATGGTCTCGGCCATCATCACGGTGACCACGGACCATTCGCCGCCGAAGCCCACGCCTTGCAGCGTGCGCGTGGCCAGCAACTGTCCGAATGAATGCGTGAAGCCGGAAAGAAACGTGAAGAACGCAAACGTGCCGATCGTCCACTGCAATACGCGGACGCGTCCGTATCGGTCGGAGAGAATGCCGGCGAGCCAGCCGCCAATAGCCGATGAAATCAGCGAGCTCGTCGCGATCATCCCGGCTTCGCTCTTCGTCATGCCCCACGTGGCAATCAGCGTGGGAATGAGGAACGAGTAGATCATGAAGTCGAAGGCATCGACGGCGTAACCGCCGAAACCTGCGTAAAGCGTGCGGCGCTCGCGCGTCGTCAACTCGGTGAACCACTCGAACGCTCGCATCCGGTCTCCCGTTCAAAGCCTGCGATGCAGGCGCCGGGACATTCTACGGTGCGTCGTTCAACGGGAAAAGCAAGTCAAAAAGAACCTGCCCGGTAGCGATTCACTCGGCGTTCGATGCCCGGGGTCACCGGGCATCGAACAAGCGCTTCGCTCTTACACAACCAGGCTTTCAGCCCCCGCGCGCTCGATCTCGATCCGGCTCTCATGGAAGCCACTCACCGACTCACGATGCGCGACGCTGACGATCGCGGCGTTCGGCAACGCGTCGATGATCGCCGTATAGATCAACATCTCGTTCTCGGCGTCGAGCGCACTGGTGGCTTCATCGAGGAACATGAAGTCGGGTTTTTGCAGCAACACGCGGGCCGCCGCGAGCCGCTGTTGTTCACCCGGCGACATCATCTTGGCCCAATGCCCCGACTCCTCCAGACGCGTGCCGTACGCGTTCAGGTTGCAGGCGCGCAAGGCTTCGCGGCAGGCTTCATCTGAGAAGGCTTCCGCAGTCGACGGATAACTCAGCGCCGCCTTCAACGTGCCTATCGGCAAGTAGCTTTGCTGCGGAATGAACATCAGCTTGGCGTCGACCGGGGCGTCGATCGTGCCGTCACCGAACGGCCACAGGCCGGCCAGCGCGCGCATCAACGTACTCTTGCCCGAACCGGACGGGCCTTGCACCAGCCAGCGCGAGCCCGGCTTCACGATCACATCCGCGACGTTCGCGAGCGGCGTACCGTTTGGCAACGAGAGCTTCAGCCCCGTCGTGGTCAGCGCTTTTGTATCCGTGTAATGCAGGTTGATGCCACCGTGGGCAGTCGCCGGCGAAATCGCTTCCTTGATGTGCGTCGAGCGCATCACGCGCTTGAATTCGCGCAACCGGTTCACGGTGGCGCGCCATTCGACCAGGGTCGAGTAACTATTGATGAACCAGGAAAACGAGTCGCTGACTGTGCCGAACGCCGAACTGATCTGCATCAGCACGCCGAACGTGAATGCGCCTGCGAAGTAGCGGGGAGCGGCGACCATGATCGGGAAAATAATCGCGATCTGGCCGTAGAAGGACAGCACGAAGGTCATCCGCCGCGTGTACTTCATGATCTGCCAGTAATTCTGGCGGATCGTTTCGAAGATGGTCCGGGCGTTGGTGTTTTCCGTCGCGATGCCGTCGTAAAACGCGATTTGCTCGGCGTTCTCACGAATGCGGATCAGGCCGAAACGGAAGTTGGCTTCCACTTTCTGCGCCTGGTAATTAATCGATACCAGCGGGTGGCCGAAACGCTGGATTAGCAGCGAGCCGAGCACTGCGTACAGCGCGGCGGCCCAGACCATGTAGCCCGGAATAGTGATCGGCGTGCCGAACAACGAGAAACTCAGCGCGCCAGCCAGCGTCCACAGGATCGTGATGAAGGTGACGAGCGTGACGAGCGTGGACAACAGATCCAGCGACAAAGACAGCGTGGTCGTGGCGAAAGACTGCAGGTCGTCGCTGATCCGCTGGTCGGGGTTATCGGCGAGACGATCGCGTTCTATACGGTAGAAGGCTTTATCGCCGAGCCATTGTTCGAGGTACCGGTGCGTGAGCCATTGGCGCCACCGGAAGCCGAGCATCTGGCGCAGATACCGGCCATACACGGCGAGCAGGATGTACGCGAACGCGAGGCCCGCGAAGATCAGCAGCAAGCGTGGAAACTCGGCGACCCGCTTGGCCTGCAGCGTGTTATAGAAGTCCGCGCTCCAGGTGTTCAGGCGGACATTGATGTACACAACCGTCATGTTGATCGCGATGATCGCGATCAGCAAAAGCCATGCAATGCCGCGTTCTTCCGATACCCAGTAAGGCTTGATAAGACTCCACGCCGACACTTTGTCGGCGTTTTGTTCTGTGTTGCCGGGAGGTGTGGTGGTCATGAGCTTCCTGAAGACGTGCCGGCTCGGCGGCAGGTTGTAACTTGGCGGTATCGTATCGATGCGGAGGGTCCTGCTCCGTCTCAATGATCGTAAGAGGCCATTAAAGACGGCGCGTGCCGGAGCATTGTTTCGGGCGTGGCTTAATTCTTCCTTAATCCTCGCCCGGCTGGCGACCGCCCGCTGATGCAATGCAGCAGCGAGGCGCTTGCCGTACGCGTATGCTGCCGGCCAACCAAGACGAATCGGCGTTCGCGGCATTGTGCCAGAGTGCGCGTACCGCGAACGAAAGGGAAGGCTGTCCGGTCTTGTCCGCGCCGGGTCCCCGGCTTTTCCCGGTTTGCGGGTCGTTTCGCTTTTATGTTTTAATGATCGATGACGAAACAGGGGTGCTTCGGCACGCGTCTGCCTCCTTGAAATAACGGAGAAACGCGCGGCGAGGCTGAGAGAGTCCCTTTGCACCCGATCCGGGTAATACCGGCGAGGGAAGTTTCCGGAAACCGCCGCGTTTCCAGTTTCTTCCAGTATTGGCTGGCACAGGAGCCGCAGGTTATGCGCTCCCGAGCCGCTTTCTCGCCGTGGTTTCGTCCCTGAATTATGTTTTGTGCGCCGCGCGTGCAACCAGGGTTCGAAACGGGCGTTCCTCCCGATCTCGATTTCCGTGCTGTGTGCTCCGTGCGTTCTGCAGCGTCTGCTGAGGAGGCATCGTCATCGTGAACACCGTTGTGCATTCCCATTCCACTATGCACTCCACGCATTCCCGTGCGTCCGGGCGAGACGACTTTGCCGTCGTTGGCGGTGGCTTGTGCGGGCGGCTGGTCGCCTGGCTGCTGGCGGGCGCGGGGCACCGTGTGGCGCTATACGATCGCGGCGACGCCGCCGGCACGCAATCGGCCGCATGGGTCGCGGCGGCGATGCTCGCGCCGCTCGCCGAGGCCGCCAGCGCTGAATTGCTGATTACTGAACTCGGTGCGGCATCGCTTGAGCGCTGGCCGGGTTTTATCGCTGAAATGCCGGAACCGGTGTTTTTCCAGCGCAATGGCACGCTGGTCGTCTGGCATGCCGGCGACCGCGCCGAAGCGCCGCTGTTCGAGCGCCGTTTGCGCGCGAATGCGCCTTCGGAGCTTTTCCAGAACGGCTTCGTCAAGCTCTCCGGCGCGCAAGTCGCGGCGGCGGAACCGTCGCTCGGCACGCGTTTTCCGCAAGGCTGGCTGCTGCCGAACGAAGGCCAGCTCGACAACCGGCAAGTGCTGACTGCGCTGGCTGCGGGGCTGGCCGAACGTAACGTCGATCTTCACTGGAATACGACGATCGATACCGATACCCCGCCGGACGCGCATTTCGTGATCGATTGCCGGGGGCTCGGCGGCAAACCGGCATGGCCGGCGTTAAGGGGCATTCGTGGCGAAGTAGCCCGTGTGCATGCGCCGGGTATCGGCCTGACGCGGCCGGTGCGCTTGCTGCATCCGCGTTATCCGCTTTATATCGCGCCGAAACAGGACGACCTTTACGTGATCGGTGCGACCGAAGTGGAAGGCGAAGACATGTCGCCGATGACCGTACGCTCCGCGCTCGAACTCCTGAGCGCGGCGTTCGCGGTGCATCCGGGTTTCGGCGAGGCGCGCATTCTCGAACTCAATTCGCAATGTCGGCCGACCTTGCCCGACCATCGTCCGGCAATTGTCTGGGACGGCGCACGAACCTTGCGGGTGAACGGGTTGTATCGACACGGTTACATGATCGCGCCCGAAGTCGCCGACTCCGCCCGCGCCCTCGCCGAAGCGCTGCTTGGCGGTGCGATCACCAATCCGGATTCCTTCGACGACTGGCGCCGCCAAGCCCGCTGGTCCGCCTTGCTGCGCTGCGAACACGCGGCGCCCGTGCTTTGACTTTCATCATGAACATTCACATCAATCAGCAGCCTTTTTCCATGCCCGACGCAGCCACCGTCACCGACGCCCTCGCGGCCTTCGGCGCAAAACCGCCGTTCGCCGTGGCGCTGAACGGGCAATTCGTGGCGCGTGGCGAACATGCATCGAAGGCGCTTACGGCTGGCGACAAACTCGATATCGTCTCGCCGGTCGCCGGCGGCTGAGGGTAACCAAAGGGAATCGAACCATGACTTCAACCATCACCACAGCCGATACCCTCACGCTCTACGGCACGTCGTTCCCGAGCCGGGTGCTGCTGGGGACGTCGCGCTATCCGTCGCTGCAATCGCTGTCGGATTCTATCGATGCCGCCCGTCCCGGCATGGTCACCGTCGCGTTGCGGCGCCAGTCGAACACGGGCGAGGCCGGTTTCTTCGATGTCCTCAAGCGTCACGGCGTCGCGTTGCTGCCCAACACGGCCGGCTGCCAGACCGTGGACGAAGTGCTGACCACGGCGCGCATGGCGCGTGAACTCTTCGATACCCCGTGGCTGAAGCTCGAACTGATCGGTGACGACTACACGCTGCAGCCCGATCCGATCGGCCTCGTGGAAGCCGCTGAAATACTGATCCGTGAGGGGTTCAAGGTGCTGCCGTATTGCACCGAGGATCTGGTGATCGGCCGGCGTCTGCTCGATGTCGGTTGCGAGGCGTTGATGCCGTGGGGCGCGCCTATCGGAACGGGGAAAGGGGTGACAAATCCCTACGGATTGCGCACGCTGCGTGAGCGGCTGCCGGATGTGCCGCTTATCGTCGATGCCGGTCTTGGCGTGCCGTCGCATGCGTGCCAGGTGATGGAGTGGGGTTTCGACGGCGTGTTGCTGAACACGGCTGTCTCACAGGCGACGTTTCCGCCGCAGATGGCGCGTGCGTTTGCGCTGGGCGTCGAGGCGGGGCGAATGGCCTATCTCGCCGGGCCGATGGCCGAGCGTGATAGCGCACAAGCGAGCACGCCGGTGGTCGGCATGCCGTTCTGGCATCAAGACGGGAGTGCTGCATGAGTATGGCATTGCTGGATAAGGAAGTATTTTGGCCCCCGGCGGATGAATTGCTGGAAGCCGCCGAGCGAATCCGGCGGCGGCTGGGCGAGTGGCCGGCGGGATCGAAGACATGGCGAATCTGCTTGAGCGAGCCGGATCATCCGCGCTCGGGTGATTTGATCGTGGATGGCGGCGTTGAGCCGTTGCCGAAGGGAGTTGGGCGTCTGGAGGTAGAAGCGGGGAGGGCGACGCTGCATCTGGATAACGTCGAGTACACGCTGGAGGGCGAATGGTCGGATGATTGGCCGGCGGCGCTGGCCGCATTCCTTGATTGCGGTTTCGAGCCGCACGACGCGCTTGTGCTGGCGCTTGCGTGGCGCCCGGCCAATCTGGACGAACTCGACGCGTGGCCCGTCGATTTTTCCACGTTCCCGAAGGTCGGGAAATTGCCGGCGGCCCCTTCAAAGCCTTTCCCCCATTGCCCGGAGAGGCTTGGCTTATATCCCGTCCTGCCGAGCGCGGAATGGGTCGAACGGGTTCTCGATCAAGGCGTCCGAACGGCGCAATTACGCCGCAAAACCACCGATTCCGGCGATTTGAAGCAGGAAATCGAACGGTCGGTGGCGGCGGGCGCGAAGCACGAGGCGCAGCTTTTTATCAATGATCATTGGCAGGAAGCCATCAAGGCCGGTGCGTACGGCGTGCATCTCGGGCAGGAAGACGTGGAGACTGCCGACCTGAACGCGATTGCCGAAGCGGGCTTGCGCTTGGGCCTGTCGACCCATGGCTACTATGAAATGCTGAAGGCGCTGCATTTCAAGCCGAGCTACCTCGCGCTCGGCGCGGTGTTCCCGACCACGACGAAAATCATGCCAACGGCGCCACAAGGTTTGTCGCGTTTGACACGTTATGTGCGCTTGCTCGACGGCATCGTGCCGCTCGTTGCAATTGGCGGCATCAACGGCCCGGTTTTGCGACAAATTATTTCAACCGGCGTGGGAAGTGCAGCAGTCGTGCGGGCCGTTACAGAGGCGCCGGATCTGGGTGCCGCCATTTCTGCGCTGCAACAGGAATTCGGGCGATAATGCGCCGGATTCGGGAAAATATTCAGCCGTTAAACCAACCGAAGGGGGCCCCCACGACACCCGTTGCGTAGAGGCCCTATAATTCGGCCCTCTTGTGTAAAAGGATTGTCAGCCTTCGTGTCAGCTTCTCCCGAGACCTTGCTAGAGCTTCGCGACGTCGATTTCGGCTACGGCGACCGGCTCGTATTATCGAACCTGAACATGCGCTTCAAGCGCGGTCAGGTCGTGGCTGTCATGGGCGGTTCCGGCTGTGGCAAGACGACCGTGCTGCGCTTGATCGGCGGTTTGGTGAAGGCTAAACGCGGCCAGGTGTTGTTCGGCGGCAAGGACGTCGGCACGCAGACCCGCGACGGCCTTTACGCGCTTCGCCGCAAGATGGGGATGCTGTTTCAGTTCGGCGCGTTGTTCACCGATCAATCCGTATTCGATAACGTCGCGTTCCCGCTGCGGGAACACACCGATCTCCCCGAAGAACTCCTGCGTGACCTCGTGCTGATGAAGCTCAACGCGGTCGGTTTGCGGGGGGCGCGCGATCTCGCGCCGTCGGAGATATCGGGCGGCATGGCTCGCCGCGTGGCGCTTGCCCGTGCCATCGCGCTGGATCCCGAACTGATGATGTACGACGAGCCCTTTGCAGGCCTCGATCCCATTTCGCTCGGCATCACGGCTAATTTGATCCGCACGCTGAACAGCGCGCTCGGCGCCACGTCCATTCTGGTGACGCACGACGTGCCGGAATCGTTCGCCATTGCCGATTACGTGTATTTCATCGCGAACGGCGGCGTTCTGGCTGAAGGCACGCCGGCGCAGTTGCGGGCGTCCCAGGAACCGTCGGTTCGGCAGTTTATCGACGGTACGCCGGACGGTCCGTTCAAATTTCACTATCCAAGCACGACGCCGCTGGCGGCGGACTTTGGACTTGGAGCAAAAGCATGATCAGCGCCATCGGACGGTCGGTGCTCGGCAGCTTCGGCACGATTGGTTACGCGACGCGCATGTTCCTGCGCCTGGTCGTCGAATTCTTTCCGTTGATGCGCCGGCCGCGCCTTGTCACGAAACAGATCCTGTTTGTCGGTAACTATTCGCTGTTGATCATCGCGGTTTCGGGCTTGTTCGTGGGTTTTGTGCTCGGTTTGCAGGGTTATCTCACCCTTAACCGATACGGCTCCGAGCAAGCGCTCGGCCTCCTGGTGGCGCTGTCGCTGGTGCGCGAACTCGGGCCGGTGGTGACCGCGTTGCTGTTCGCGGGTCGCGCGGGCACGTCGCTGACGGCGGAAATCGGCCTGATGAAAGCCGGCGAGCAGCTTACCGCCATGGAAATGATGGCGGTCGATCCGCTCAAGGTGGTGGTGGCGCCGCGCTTCTGGGCGGGCATCATCGCCATGCCGATTCTGGCCGCCATTTTCAGCGCGGTCGGCATTTTCGGCGGTTATGTGGTCGGCGTGCTGATGATCGGCGTGGATTCGGGCGCGTTCTGGTCCCAGATGCAAGGCGGCATCGACGTATGGAGCGACGTAGGCAACGGCGTGATCAAGAGCCTGGTGTTCGGCTTTGCCGTCACGTTCATTGCGTTGTTCCAGGGTTATGAAGCCCAGCCGACGCCGGAAGGCGTTTCGCGCGCAACCACGAAAACGGTGGTGTACGGCTCGCTGGCCGTGCTCGGGCTGGATTTCCTGCTGACCGCGCTGATGTTCAACTGACTACTCCGGGCCGGACCGCGACGCTCTTTATGTCGCGATTCGGTTCACCGGTTCGTGGACGTTGTGAAGGGCACAGTCCTTCACACAAAAAACTGCGACAAGATTCTTTGGGAAGACGATGAAAAAGACTGCTGCTCTCGACTTTTGGGTCGGCCTCTTCGTGGTGCTGGGCTTCGTGGCGCTGTTATTCCTTGCGTTGAAGGCGGGCAACATGAGCTCGCTGTCGTTTCAGCCGACCTACGCGGTCAAGCTGAAATTCGACAATATCGGCGGGCTGAAGCCGCGTGCGCCGGTGAAGAGCGCGGGCGTGACGGTGGGCCGTGTGGATTCGATCGGTTTTGACCAGAACACGTATCAGGCGTTGGTCACCATTGACCTCGACAAGCAATATCAGTTTCCGAAGGATTCGTCGGCGAAGATCCTGACGTCGGGCTTGCTCGGCGAGCAGTACATCGGCCTGGAGCCGGGCGGCGACGACCAGATGCTCAAAGCGGGCGACACCATTTCGATGACGCAATCGGCGGTGGTTCTTGAGAATCTGATCGGGCAATTCCTGTACAACAAAGCGGCGGATTCGGGCGCATCCAAGAGTCCGGCAACCTCTGCCGCACCTGCTGCAACGCCTGCCGCGCCAGCTTTCCCGGGCGCCGCGAGCGCGATGGGCGCGAGCGCGGCGACTCAATGAGCCGGACTGGCGGTTCCAGATTCCAGGCAGTCGAAGGCGTGCCGATCTCGCAGTACGGGCGTGGCCTTCGGATCAGCATCAATAAGGAGAAGAACAAATGCAGGCAATGCGCGTAAATAGCGCGGCTGTGATAGTCGCGGTGGCGGTGCTTGCCGGGTGCGCAACCGTCACCACGCCGACCAAGGGTGATCCGTTCGAGAGTTACAACCGGACGATGTTCACGATCAACGACAAGATCGATGAAGTCGCGCTCAAGCCGATTGCCAAGGGGTACGTGTACGTTACGCCGCAGCCGGTGCGCGACAGTGTCACAAATTTCTTCGGCAATATCGGCGATATTTATACCGCTGCGAACAATCTGGTGCAGTTGAAGATTGCAGACGGCGTGTCGGACATCATGCGTGTCGTGATGAACTCGATCTTCGGCGTGGCCGGCTTGTTCGACGTAGCTAGCGTTGCCGGACTGCCGAAGCACACCCAGGATTTCGGCTTGACGCTCGGCCATTACGGCGTGCCGGCGGGCCCCTATGTCGTGCTGCCGTTGCTGGGACCGAGCACGGTGCGTGATACGGCGGGTACGGTTGTCGATTATTTCGGCAGCGTGACGAGCTTCGTGGACCCGACCTGGTTCCGTTCCACGCTCTTCGGTCTGCAACTGATCAACACGCGAGCCAACTTGCTGGGCGCGGGCGACGTGCTGGCGGGCGCGGCGCTCGACAAGTATTCGTTCGTGCGTAATGCATATCTGCAACGCCGCCAGTATCTGATCGGCGGCGACAACAGCGCGAGCGACGGCAACGAAGCTCTGCCGAAGTACGAGGATGTAGACAGCGGCGCGGCAGCAGGCGCAGCGCCTGCTTCAGCTACCACTGCGGCGCCGGTTGCGGCTGCGTCGGCACCGGAGGCGGCTTCGGGCGAGACTGCGGCGAGCGAACCCGGTGCGAATACTGTGCGGCCGGACCAGATGGTGCCGCCGCGGATTCCGTCGTTCCCGTCGTTCAGGCTGCGTTAATGCGTGCAGAATGACGGCCCGGTAATATAACGAAAGCCTTTCGATGGCTGAAAGGGTGTGGAAGATGAACTCATGGTGAACACCACGCTCAAACTCAGGCCACTTTTTTTGCAGAGTCCGTAATGAAAAAACTATTTCTACTTCCCCTGTTTGCCGTGCTGATGGCGTTTTGTAGCGGTGCGTTCGCGCAGGCTGGCGACATGTCCACTCCTGACGGGCTGGTCAAGACAGTCACATCGCAAGTGCTCGATCAGATCAAGGCTGACAAGCAGATCCAGTCGGGCAACATCACGCGCATCACGCAGCTGGTGAACGAGAAGATCCTGCCGTACACGGACTTCACGCGGACCACGCGTCTTGTCATGGGGCGCAACTGGAACACGGCTACGCCGCAACAGCAGAAAGACATCGTCGAGCAGTTCAAGATGCTGCTGATCCGTACGTATTCGGGGGCGCTTGCTCAGGTTCGCGATCAACAGGTTCAGTACAAGCCGTTCCGGGCAGATCCTAGCGATACAGACGTGGTGGTGCGCTCGGTGGTGCTGAACAACGGTTCGCCGATCGAACTCGACTATCGTTTGTATAAGACGCCGCAGGGCTGGAAGGTCTATGACATCAACGTGCTGGGCGCGTGGCTGATTCAGGCTTACCAGCAGCAGTTCAACGAGCAGATCCAGCAACACGGCGTGGACGGGCTGGTGCAGTTCCTCACGCAGCGTAACCAGCAACTGGCGAGCGGCAAGGCATCGTGAGTCGCTTCGAAACCGCCGCGACGCTCACGCACGAGAGCGCAAGAAGCGCGCTCGACGCGGGTTTGTCGCGGATCGCCGCTGGCGCGACTGAAGTGGATTGCGCGTCGCTCAAACAATTCGATTCGTCGGCGCTCGCCGTGCTGCTCGCGTGGCAACGCGCGGCGGTTGCGCGTGGTGCAACGCTCAGCGTCGTCAACCTTCCCTCTGGGCTTGCCAGCCTCGCGCAGGCTTATGGCGTGGATTCACTTCTGTCTTTTCGTTCGCACTAGGGGGATGGGTTCCGGGTTCGAGCGTTAGGGGCGGGGTTAGTGCCGGGGTGGTCGGTTCTGGGGTTAGTGGTCGGGGTTGATGCCGGGTTGGTGCTTTCGGCCGTGGTGGTCTGCGAGAGTCGGATATTCTCTTTATCACTATTAGCCACTGTGCGTGGCGGCACGTCATTTCTTTGTCCAAAGCGACAAAGAAACGAAGCAAAGAAAACGCTTTTAAACCACGCTACCCTAAGTGTCCACAGCGTGCAGTTTCTATTCATAGGTGCCCCAAAAGCACGGTGCTCGCCAGAGCCACGGATGTGTGAACCCCTCCTTCTCCGAACACGGATACCCACACGCTTCGCCACCAGTGATTGAACCTGCCCAAGGGGCACCCCGCGCTATCCGCGGACGACCAACCACCGAATTTGTACACACCTCGAACCACGTCGCCAACCCGCCAAGAAACGAAGCCGCGAAGATGCGGGCGGCCGTAACCGACGAAAATAGCTGTACAGAACGCGCAGCCAATTCACAAAAACTGAGGCAGTAACCACAAGCACGCATCAAGCTGTGGCCTACGAATACGGTCGCACAGACCAGATAGCTAATCCGTCAAAACCGCAGCCGTAAATACCCGTAAGGCTGTGCGGGTTCCTTAGCAATTGTGCTTGCCCGAGAGCGTACGGGGCGAAGCGTGTTCGTGTCAGGATTCGCGAGAAGGAGGGGTTCACACATCCGTCGCTCTGGCGAGCACTGTGCTTTTGGGGCACCTATGAATGAAAACTGCACGCTGTGGACACTTAGGGTAGCGTGGTTTAAAAGCGTTTTCTTTGCTTCGTTTCTTTGTCGCTTTGGACAAAGAAATGACGTGCCGCCACGCACAGTGGCTAATAGTGATAAAGAGAAAATCCGACTCTCGCAGACCACTAACGCCGAAAGCACCAACCCGGCATAGACCCCGACCGCTAACCCCAGAACCGACCACCCCGGCATTGACCCCGACCACTACCGCCGAAACCACCAACCCAGCATAGACCCCTGACCACTAAACACTGAAAGCACCAACCCAAACAGAACCCCAAGTGCGAACGAAGACCCCTTGAGCAATCGGCTAACCTCCGCCGCGTTTGGCCTATAATCAACCGTTTTTTCGGCCTGCTATCCGCCTTTCATCTTGTAAAGGCCGGTTCCGGTTCCGATCCGCACACATCGAGGCGCAGCCCCGCCGGCGCGCGCACTGTCATGTCAGCCATAGAAATACGCAACGTCAAGAAGCGCTACAAAGAGCTGCAAGCGCTCAAAGGCGTGAACCTCGTCGTCGAAGAAGGCGAGTTTTTCGGCCTGCTCGGCCCCAACGGTGCCGGTAAAACGACCCTCATCAGCATCCTCGCGGGCCTCGCGCGCGCCGATAGCGGAGCCGTCTCCGTGCTCGGCCACGACGTGGTCACCGACTTCCGCCAGGCGCGCCGCTCGCTGGGCGTGGTGCCGCAGGAACTCGTCTTCGATCCGTTTTTTACCGTCCGCGAAGCACTGCGCATCCAGTCCGGCTATTTCGGCCTGCGCAAGAACGACGACTGGATCGACGAAATCATGGCCAATCTCGATCTCACCGAGAAAGCCGATGTCAACACGCGCGCACTCTCCGGCGGCATGAAACGTCGTGTGCTGGTAGCCCAGGCGCTGGTCCACAAGCCGCCGGTGATCGTGCTCGACGAGCCAACCGCGGGTGTCGATGTCGAACTGCGCCAGACGCTCTGGAAGTTCATCTCCCGGTTGAACCGCGAAGGCCACACCATCGTGCTGACCACGCATTATCTTGAAGAAGCCGAGGCGTTGTGCGACCGGCTCGCCATGCTGCGTCGGGGTGAAGTCGTCGCGCTTGAACGAACCAGCACGCTATTGCAGCGCTTCGCCGGAATGCAGCTTTCGTTGCGTTTCTCGCAGGGCGTATTGCCCGTCGAGTTGCGCTCGCTGGAAGTCGATTCGCGCGCGGCTTCCGGGACCAACCATTTGTTGCGGCTCGCAAGCTACGACGACGTCGAGCCGATCCTGGCGAAATGCCGCGCAGCGGGCTGCACGTTCGATGAAATCGATGTGCGCAAAGCAGATCTGGAGGATGTGTTCGTGCAGGTGATGAACGAGCCGGAAGTCATCGAGGGCCTTTCATGAGCGGCTTTCGTACCCTGTTCTACAAAGAACTCCTGCGTTTCTACAAAGTTGGGTTTCAAACGGTGCTCGCACCGGTTATCACCGCGCTTTTGTACCTGATGATCTTCGGGCACGCGCTGACAAATCACGTCGAGGTTTATCCGGGCGTGGCTTACACAAGTTTCCTCGTGCCGGGACTGGTGATGATGAGCGTGTTGCAGAACGCGTTCGCGAACAGCTCGTCGTCGCTGATCCAGTCGAAGATCACAGGCAACCTCGTTTTCGTCCTGCTGCCGCCGCTGTCGCACTGGGAAATGTACTTTGCGTATGTGCTCGCGTCCGTCGTGCGCGGGATTGCGGTCGGTTTTGGCGTGTTTATCGTCACGGTGTGGTTCATTCCCATGAGTTTCGCCGCGCCGTTCTACATTCTCGGTTTTGCGATCCTCGGTTCTGCAATTCTAGGAACGCTCGGATTGATCGCCGGCGTCTGGGCCGATAAATTCGACCAGCTCGCGGCATTCCAAAACTTTTTGATCATGCCGCTGACTTTCCTGTCGGGCGTGTTTTACTCCACCCATACGCTGCCGCCGATCTGGCGCGAAGTGTCGCGGCTGAATCCGTTCTTCTACATGATCGACGGTTTCCGATACGGCTTCTTCGGCATGTCCGACGTCAATCCACTCGCGAGCCTTGGCATTGTCGGCGGGTTTTTCATCGTACTGGCGGGAATCGCCATACGCTTGCTGGCAAGCGGTTACAAACTGCGTCATTGATAGCGTCACTCATCAGTTCGCTTAATTTTCAGGAGACTTCCATGTTGCCGACTCCGGAACAAGTGAAGGAATACATTGCTGGCGGCCTCGCTTGCCAGCATGTCGAAGTAGAAGGCGACGGCCAGCATTTCTTCGCGACCATCGTGAGCGACGCATTCGAAGGCAAGCGGCCCATCGCTCGCCATCAACTCGTCTACGCGGCGCTCGGCGACCGCATGCGCGCGGAAATTCACGCGCTGAGCATGAAAACGCTGACCCCGGCCGAGTGGAAACCCGTCTGAGCGTTCCCAACATTTGATGATGTCACCGCATCACCCGTAACCGACTGGCTGAAAATTTAGTGCGATTCACTCAAGACAACCGCAGCGCCGATAACGGCGCCGCAGCAGGAAGCTCCGTAGAAGGAACGCCAAGCATGGACAAACTCGTGATTGTCGGGGGCGCGAAGCTCTCGGGCGAAATCGTGGTATCGGGTGCGAAGAACGCGGCGCTGCCCATTCTTTGCGCCAGTCTGCTCACGGCTGACGACGTGCATCTGGAAAACGTGCCCAACCTGCAAGACGTGCGCACGATGCTCAAACTGCTCAACCAGATGGGCCTGCGCTCTGAATCAGCGGACGGAAAGGTCTGGCTGAACGCATCGAAGGTCGACAACCTGGTCGCGCCGTATGAAATGGTCAAGACCATGCGCGCGTCGATTCTCGTACTCGGGCCGCTGCTCGCGCGTTTCGGGGAAGCCAAGGTGTCGTTGCCGGGCGGCTGCGCGATCGGCGCGCGTCCCGTCGATCAACACATCAAGGGCCTTCAGGCGATGGGCGCCGAGATCACGATCGAGCATGGTTTCATTGAAGCGCGGGCGAAGCGGCTGAAGGGCGCGCGCATTGTCACCGACATGATCACCGTCACTGGCACGGAAAACCTGCTGATGGCGGCGGTGCTGGCGGAAGGCGAAACGGTCATCGAGAACGCGGCGCGCGAGCCGGAAGTCAGCGATCTCGCGAATCTGCTCGTCGCGATGGGCGCGAAGATCGACGGGATCGGGTCGGACCGGCTGGTGATCCAGGGCGTCGACAAGTTGCACGGCGCGCGTCATTCGGTGGTGCCGGATCGGATTGAAGCGGGCACGTTCCTGTGCGCGGTCGCGGCTACCGGCGGCGACGTGACGTTGCGTAACGTGAATCCTTCATTGCTCGAAGCCGTGATTGAAAAGCTGCACGAAGCGGGTGTATCTATTGAAGAAGGCGAGAACTGGCTTCGCGTACGCATGAACAAACGTCCGACGGCGGTCAGCTTCCGTACATCGGAGTATCCGGCGTTCCCCACCGACATGCAGGCTCAGTTCATGGCGCTCAACACGCTCGCGACCGGCACGTCGCAAGCGGTGGAAACCATCTTCGAAAACCGTTTCATGCACGTGCAGGAATTGAACCGGTTGGGCGCAAGTATTACCGTCGACGGTAATACGGCGCTCGTGAACGGCGTGCATAAACTGTCGGGCGCGAAGGTGATGGCGACCGATCTGCGGGCATCGGCGAGTCTGGTGATCGCGGCCATGTGCGCGGACGGTGAAACGCTGATTGATCGTATCTATCACCTTGATCGTGGCTACGACCGGATGGAAAGCAAACTGACCGCAGTTGGCGCGAACGTACGGCGTATCAACGGTAGCGGAGGCGAGCAATGAGTTCGCTGCAAACTTCGCAGTCGTTGAGTTCGGTGCCGGCTAGCGCGATGTTGACGCTGGCGTTATCGAAGGGACGCATCTTCGACGAAACCCTGCCGCTGCTCGCCGCAGCCGGCGTGGAAGTGACGGAAGATCCCGAAACGTCGCGCAAGCTGATCCTGCCGACCACGAACCCGAACTTGCGCGTGATCATCGTGCGTGCAACCGATGTCCCGACCTACGTCGAATATGGCGCGGCCGACTTCGGCGTGGCGGGCAAGGACGTGTTGATCGAGCATGGCGGCAGCGGTTTGTATCAACCGATCGATCTGAATATTGCGCGCTGCCGGATGTCGGTGGCGGTGAAGAATGGCTTCGATTACGAAACCGCCGTGCGCCAGGGTGCGCGGCTGCGCATCGCGACAAAATATGTTGAAGTGGCACGTGAGCATTTCGCGGCGAAGGGCGTTCACGTCGATCTGATCAAGCTGTATGGATCGATGGAACTGGCGCCGCTGGTCGGTCTGGCCGACGCCATTGTCGACCTGGTCAGTTCAGGTAATACATTGCGCGCGAATGATTTGGTCGAAGTTGAAGAAATCATGGAAATATCGTCGCGTCTGGTCGTCAATCAGGCCGCGCTGAAGTTGAAACGCGCCGCGTTGAAACCGTATCTCGATGCGTTCGAACGCGCGTCGGTTGGCGCGTAAAAGTAGAGTAAAGCAGAGCAGGGCAAACAACCGGATACCAGCATGTCTATCAAGATTCGCAAACTCGATTCCAGCGCCAACGGTTTTCACACGGCGCTGCACGCGGTGCTCGCGTTCGAGGCGAGCGAGGACGAAGCCATTGAGCGCTCGGTCGCGCAAATTCTCGCCGATGTCAAAACGCGTGGCGACGACGCTGTCCTGGAATACACGAACAAGTTTGACCGGCTGAAAGCCGAGAACGTCGCGTCGCTGGAATTGCCGCAGGCCGAACTGGAGGCGGCGCTCGAAGGGCTCGTACCGAAACGTCGCGCCGCGCTGGAAGCGGCGGCGGCGCGCGTGCGCGGTTATCACGAGAAACAGCGGATCGAGTGCGGCAGCCATAGCTGGCAGTACACGGAAGCAGACGGCACGGTGCTCGGCCAGAAAGTCATGCCGCTGGATCGCGCAGGTATCTACGTGCCGGGCGGCAAGGCGGCGTATCCGTCGTCGGTGCTGATGAACGCGATTCCCGCGCGCGTGGCCGGCGTGAAGGAAATCGTGATGGTCGTGCCCACGCCCGACGGCGTGAAAAATCCGCTGGTGCTCGCGGCGGCGTTGCTGGGCGGCGTGGACCGCGTGTTCACCATCGGCGGCGCTCAGGCTATCGGCGCGCTGGCTTACGGCACGCAATCCATTCCTGCCGTCGATAAAATCTGCGGCCCGGGCAACGCGTACGTGGCATCGGCAAAACGGCGCGTGTTCGGCACCGTCGGTATCGACATGATCGCGGGACCGTCGGAAATCCTGATTATCTGCGATGCGACTACGGACCCGCGCTGGGTCGCGATGGACCTGTTCTCGCAAGCCGAGCACGACGAACTCGCGCAATCCATCTTGCTGTGCCCGGACGCGACGTTTATCCAGCGCGTGGAAGACGCGATCAACGAATTGCTGCCCACGTTGCCCCGTCGCGATGTGATCCAGCGCTCGCTCGAAGACCGCGGTGCGTTGATCAAGGTCGCCGACATGAACGAAGCCTGCGCGATCGCGAACGACATTGCGCCGGAACACCTCGAAATTTCCGCGCTCGATCCGCATCACTGGGCGGCGCAGATCCGTCACGCGGGCGCTATTTTCTTGGGCCGCTACACGAGCGAAAGCCTTGGCGATTACTGCGCGGGACCGAACCACGTACTACCGACATCCCGTACCGCGCGGTTTTCATCGCCGCTGGGGGTGTACGACTTCATCAAGCGCTCAAGCGTAATTGAAGTCAGCGCGGAAGGCGCGCAGACGCTCGGCGAGATTGCAGCCGAACTGGCGTATGGCGAAGGCCTGCAGGCGCATGCGCGCAGCGCTGAATATCGGATGAAAAATACATCGCAGTAACAAGGCAAAGACGCAAACCGAGTTAAACACCGAGGCGGCCTTAGAGCCGCCCAACGTCCGGCGCCTGGCGTCCGGCAATACCATGACACGACCACAAGACATTCTCCGCCCCGACGTCCTTGCAATGACGTGTTATCCCGTGCCGAATTCAACCGGTCTAGTGAAGCTCGACGCAATGGAAAATCCGTATCGGTTGCCGGCGAAGCTGGCTGCTGAATTGGGCGAACGTTTATCTGACGTCGCCTTGAACCGATACCCCGAACCCCGTCCGACCGCGTTGATCGAGAAGATCAAGCGCGTCATGCAAGTGCCCGCCGCGTGCGAATTGCTGCTCGGCAACGGCTCGGATGAATTGATCAGCATGATGTCGATGGCGTGCGCGAAACCCGGCGCCACCGTCGTCGTGCCGGTTCCCGGCTTCGTGATGTACGAGATGTCGGCGAAATTCGCGGGACTTGAGTTTATCGGCGTGCCGTTGAACGCTGATTTCACACTCGATGTCGACGCGCTGATCGCCGCGATCGAAACGCACAACCCGGCGCTGGTGTATCTCGCGTATCCGAACAATCCGACCGGCACGCTTTACGACGACGCGGACATTGAACGCGTGATCGCGGCGGCATCGAATAGTTTGGTCGTAATCGATGAAGCGTATCAACCGTTCGCCCAGCAAAGCTGGCTGCCGCGCGCTGCAGATTTCGACAACGTGGTCGTGATGCGGACGATGTCGAAGCTCGGCCTGGCGGGTATTCGCCTGGGTTATCTGGCGGGCAAGGCGTCATGGACCACGGAATTCGATAAAGTGCGTCCGCCGTACAACATCAACGTGCTGACGCAGGCGGTCGCGGATTTCATGCTCGATCACCTCGACGTGCTCGATGCCCAGGCCGCCGAACTTCGCATTGAACGCTCGCGGTTGGAACTGGCCTTGAAGGCGCTGCCCGGCGCGACCGTTTATCCCAGCGCCGGCAACTTTCTGCTGGTTCGTGTTCCCGATGCTGCTGCCGTTTTCGAAACCCTGCTGACATCGCGGGTTTTGATCAAAAACGTGAGTAAAATGCATCCGTTATTGGCGAATTGCGTGCGTTTGACGGTCGGATCGGCAGAAGAGAATGCGCAAATGATCGCCGCTCTGAAACTCGCGCTGCATTGAAATCTCTTAATAGTCTCAAAGGAAACACCATGCGCAATGCGGAAGTCGTTCGCAACACCAGCGAAACGCAGATCCGTGTGAAGCTCGACCTGGACGGCACCGGCAAGCAAAAGCTTGCCACCGGTGTGCCGTTTCTCGACCACATGCTCGACCAGATCGCGCGTCACGGCCTTTTCGACCTTGAAGTCGAAGCGCATGGCGACCTTCATATCGATGACCACCACACGGTGGAAGATACGGGTATCACGCTGGGTCAGGCCGTGGCGAAGGCCATTGGCGACCGCAAGGGCATTCGCCGATACGGCCATTCCTACGTGCCGCTCGACGAAGCGCTGTCACGCGTGGTGATCGATTTTTCGGGCCGGCCGGGGCTGGAATTTCACGTCCCGTTCACGCGTGCGCGCATTGGCACGTTCGACGTCGATCTCACCATCGAATTCTTCCGCGGTTTCGTGAATCACGCGGGCGTGACGCTGCACATCGACAATTTGCGCGGCATCAATGCGCATCATCAGGTGGAAACCGTCTTCAAGGCATTCGGCCGTGCGTTGCGCATGGCTGTTGAGCTGGACGAGCGCGCGGCAGGGCAGATTCCATCGACCAAGGGCAGCCTTTAAGCGCCTTCTAAATAACGCGAAACTGGCGCATGTCGGGCGTGTTTCCAAGCGCGTCCGGGCCGTCCGCGTCGATACGAGCCATGCCGGCCTGCGATGAATCTACTCAAATCGTTTATTTCGTTGCTCGCGCTGATCAATCCGGTCGGCGCGATCCCGTTTTTTCTGAGCTTGACGACCGATATGTCGAGCCCGGAGAAGAAAAACACGATCCGGATCGCGTCCATTTCGGTCTTCTGCGTGATTGGCGTGACTGCGCTGCTCGGACAGCAGATCATCGCGTTCTTCGGGATTTCCGTCGGCTCTCTTGAAGTGGGCGGCGGCATCATCATGTTGTTGATGGCGATCAACATGTTGAATGCGCAAGTCGGCAACGCGCGCTCCACGCCGGAAGAGCGGCACGAAGCCGAGATGAAAAGCAGCATCGCGGTCGTGCCGCTCGCCATTCCGCTGCTGACGGGACCGGGTTCCATCAGTACGGTGATCGTCTATTCTGCAAGTGTGGTGCACTGGTATGACCGTATCGGACTGGTCATGATCGGCGGGGTGCTGGCGCTGTTGTGTTTCGGTGCGCTGCGCCTGGCTGAACCCATTGCGAGCTGGGTCGGGCGTACGGGCATTAACATTGGTACGCGCCTGATGGGTTTGATGCTGTCGGCGCTGGCGGTGGAATTTATCGTCAACGGATTGAAGGCGTTGCTGCCCTCCTTGAAATAGCGTTCTGGAACGTGCTGAATTGAATACTTCGATGAAAACTTCGATAGCAATCGTGGATTACGGCATGGGCAACCTGCGTTCCGTGTATCAGGCGCTGCGCAAGGCCGCGCCGGAAGCGGACGTGGCGATCGTCGAGCAGCCCGAAGCAATCCGCGCAGCCGAGCGGGTCGTGCTGCCGGGACAGGGCGCCATGCGCGACTGCATGGCGCACCTCGGTGCGTCGGGCCTGCAGGAAGCCGTCATGGAAGCCGCGCGCAATAAACCCATGCTGGGCGTGTGTGTCGGTGAGCAGATGCTGTTTGACTGGAGCCAGGAAGGCGACGCGAAGGGCACGAATGGCCTTGGCCTGATACCCGGCAAGGTCGTGCGCTTCGATCTGGAAGGCCAACTGCAAGATGACGGCTCGCGTTTCAAAGTCCCGCAGATGGGCTGGAACCGCGTGCGTCAGACGCAGCGGCACGCGCTGTGGGACGGCGTGCCCGACGAATCATTTTTCTATTTCGTGCACAGTTATTACGGCGTTCCGGACAATCCGGCGCATACGTCCGGCGAAACCCTTTACGGCGCGCCGTTCACCTCGGCCGTTGCCCGGGACAATCTGTTCGCGACCCAGTTTCACCCAGAGAAGAGCGCCGATGCGGGCTTGCGGCTGTATCGAAACTTCGTACACTGGAAACCATGAAGTTCGCGTTTTTGGTGCTGTTTTAGCGGTGATTTGACGTTTTGGCTTATGCCGTTTGCAGCGGCGAGCCTTGCATCACTTGTACTACACTAGCGAGACGGCAGGCAAAACAGGGCGCTGTGCCCAAATTTGCAACCGTTCGATCAACCCTCATCCGATAACGCTATTTCTATGTTGCTCATTCCGGCCATCGATCTAAAAGACGGTCAGTGCGTACGCCTCAAACAAGGCGATATGGACCAGGCGACCATTTTTTCCGAAGATCCGGCGGCAATGGCCCGGCTATGGGTCGATCGGGGCGCACGGCGGCTTCATCTCGTCGACCTGAACGGCGCGTTTGCCGGCAAGCCGAAAAACGAAGAAGCCATCCGCGCGATCATCAAGGAAGTCGGTAACGACATCCCGGTGCAGCTCGGTGGCGGCATTCGAGACCTGAACACTATCGAGCGCTATCTCGACGACGGTCTGGAGTACGTGATCATCGGCACGGCGGCGGTGAAAAATCCCGGCTTCCTCCAGGATGCGTGCACTGCGTTCGCGGGTCATATCATCGTCGGGCTGGATGCGAAGGACGGTAAGGTCGCTACCGACGGCTGGAGCAAGCTGACGGGGCACGAAGTCATCGACCTCGGCCGCAAGTTCGAAGACTACGGCTGCGAGGCGATCATCTATACGGATATCGGCCGCGACGGCATGTTGCAGGGCATCAACATTGAAGCCACTGTGCGCCTCGCGCAAGCCGTCAAGATTCCGGTGATCGCGAGCGGCGGATTGTCGAACCTGGGCGACATCGACTCCCTGTGCGAAGTGGAAGACGAAGGTATTTCCGGCGTGATTTGCGGACGCGCGATTTATTCGGGCGACCTGGATTTCGCCGCCGCGCAAGCGCGCGCCGACAAGCTGCGCGAAGCCGACGACGCCTGAGCCTAAGTCTTACGCCTAAGTCTTAAGCCTAAGCAGCCGCATGTTGCGAGGGCGCCGCGCAGTCGTGGGTTACCTGACCACGCGGCGACTTTTTCGGGCCGCCTGATTTAAGCGCCTTATGTGCTTCCGGACAGTTTTCTGCTCAGCCTGATCGAGGCGCGCCGCAAGTCCGTACAGGCGGGGCGGCCATTCGTTTCGTTTCTTTCCGCGACGGTCAATTTCGATTGAACCGCCTCGCTTATCCTAAGCACTCACTCGCAGCGCAACGGCATTCGTAACAACATGGCTCTCGCTAAACGCATCATCCCGTGTCTCGATGTCACCGCTGGCCGCGTGGTCAAGGGCGTCAATTTCCTCGAATTGCGCGACGCGGGCGATCCCGTCGAAATTGCTCGCCGATACGACGACCAGGGCGCCGACGAACTCACGTTCCTCGACATCACCGCCACTTCCGACCAGCGTGACCTGATCTTGCCGATCATCGAACAGGTGGCGTCGCAGGTCTTTATCCCGCTGACGGTTGGCGGCGGCGTGCGCGCGGTGGAAGACGTGCGCCGGTTGCTAAACGCGGGCGCCGACAAGATCAGCATGAATTCATCGGCGGTGGCGAATCCGCAACTCGTGCGCGATGCATCGGATAAACACGGTTCGCAGTGCATCGTGGTGGCCATCGACGCAAAGCGTGTCAGCGCCGTGGGCGAAACCCCGCGTTGGGAAGTTTTCACGCACGGTGGCCGCAAGAACACGGGACTCGACGTGATCGAGTGGGCGCGCAAGATGGCGGAATTTGGCGCCGGCGAAATCCTGCTGACCAGCATGGATCGTGACGGCACGAAAAGCGGCTTCGATCTTGCGCTGACGCGCGCGGTGTCCGACGCTATTTCGATTCCGGTGATTGCATCGGGCGGCGTGGGTTCGCTCGCGCATCTGGCCGACGGCATTACCGAAGGTCACGCCGATGCGGTGCTTGCCGCCAGCATTTTCCACTATGGCGAACACACGGTCGGCGAGGCAAAACGCTTCATGGCCGATCAGGGCATCTCGGTGAGGATTTAAGCGGTGACTGCACAAACTGAAGAAGCGAGTTGGCTCGATAAGGTCAAGTGGGACGCGAACGGCCTCGTGCCGGTGATCGCGCAGGAATCCACAACGGGCGACGTGCTGATGTTCGCGTGGATGAACCGCGAAGCGTTGGCGAAGACCATCGAATTGAAGCGCGCCGTGTATTACTCGCGTTCGCGCCAGCGCCTGTGGTTCAAGGGCGAGGAATCGGGACACGTCCAGCACGTGCATGAAGTCCGGCTCGATTGCGATGAAGACGTCGTATTGCTCAAAGTGGAGCAGGTGTCGGGCATTGCGTGCCACACCGGCCGCCATTCGTGCTTTTTCCAGAAATTCGAGGGATCGGTCGAAACGGGCGACTGGGTCGCGGTCGATCCGGTCTTGATGGACCCTGAACATATCTATAAGTAATGACTCAAGCCACGCTTTCCACGCAAGACACGTTGCTGCGCCTCGCGGCGATTATCGATAGCCGCAAGGGAGGAGATCCGGAACAATCTTACGTTTCCCGACTCTTTCATAAAGGTGACGACGCCGTTCTCAAGAAGATCGGCGAGGAAGCTACCGAAGTCGTGCTGGCCGCCAAGGACACGCGACACGGCGGCACGCCCAAGGCGCTTGTCGGCGAAGTGGCCGACTTGTGGTTCCATTGTCTCGTGATGTTGTCCCATTTCGACCTCGGTCCGGCAGACGTTATTGCCGAACTGGAACGGCGAGAGGGGATGTCGGGGATCGAAGAAAAGGCGTTACGCAAATCCCGCGATCGTGAGCAGAACGAAAACGGCGGCTAAGCTGCAGGGTCGGGTCAGGTTCGACCGGTCGCCGAGGAGGATGAAATGAATCAGCCTTATGAGCCTTATCCGCCGCCTGTTTACCAAAACTCGCCCGAATCCGAACGCCTGCGCAGCTTGCGCACGCTGACCCACGTGCTATATGCGCTTTACGCCGCGTACTGGCTCACCGGCGGGTTGACCGTGCTGATCGCGGTCATCATCAATTACCTGAAACGCGATGACGTCGCCGGAACGCCATATGAAGCGCATTTCCGGTGGCAGATCCGCACCTTCTGGTGGGCGTTGCTCGGTCATGTGATCGGCATAGCGCTGATCTGGGTGTTTATCGGCTTCCCCATTTTGTTCGTGGTCGGTATCTGGACGCTGTATCGCGTTATAAAGGGCTGGCTGTTTTTGTACGAGAACAAGCCATTGCAACCGGGTGCCTGGGTTTGAGACCGAACGCCTGATCTTCAACATGCATTCATATCGGGATATCCCGCGACACACATGAGCCAAGAGAACTGCATTTTCTGTAAGATCGCTGCAGGAGAAATTCCGAGCAAGAAAGTCCATGAAGACGATGAGTTCGTTGCTTTTCACGATATCAACCCGGCCGCGCCCGTCCATGTGCTGGTGATCCCGCGTAAACATATTGAGACGCTGTCGAGCTGCACCGAAGCCGATGCGCCGCTGCTTGGTAGAATGCTGAGCCTGACGGCACGGCTTGCCAGTGAGCTGGGCGTTGCGTACACGGGCGGCGAGACTGGTTTCCGGACGGTCATCAATACCGGTCCGGGCGGCGGGCAAGAGGTGTATCACATTCACGCTCATATCCTCGCCGGGGAACGTCCGTGGCGCCGGATGGGCTGAAGGATCGTCGATGGAAAGGGCTGATCGCGTGATCAAAATGTAATGAAAACGAAAGCGTCTTTCCATCGCAATATTAGGCGTGCAAGATATCGGTTTAATCATCGGGGCGTCGACGCTCCGACTCGGGCCGCAAGGCCCACATTCTTCGTCGCGAGCGACATGCGCGGCGAAGCCAAGGAGAGTTTTCAGTCATGGGTTCGTTGAGCATTTGGCATTGGTTGATCGTTTTGCTGATCGTGGCACTGGTCTTCGGCACGAAGAAACTGCGCAACATCGGCGGGGATCTGGGCGGTGCGGTAAAGGGTTTCAAGGAAGGTATGAAGGAAGGCGAAGGGACGCCGGCCGAGCAGCGCGAATTGCCGCGCAACGGTACGGTCGACGTAGAAGCGAAGGACAAGACTCGTTCGAGCGACTACCGCTAATCAAGCTGATTAATCTGACCCAGGCACGGTAAGCCCGGCACCGGTCACCTTCACTCGCCACCCTCAGGATCTTCGATTCCATGCTCGACCTTGGTCTGACCAAAATGGCGCTGATTGGCGTCGTCGCGCTGGTAGTGCTCGGGCCGGAACGCTTGCCCGGTGTGGCACGAACAGCAGGCGCGCTGTTTGGCCGCGCACAGCGGTATATCAACGACGTCAAGGCCGAAGTCTCGCGTGAGATGGAACTCGACGAGTTGAAGAAGATGCGCACCGAGTTCGAAACGGCGGCATCGAATGTCGAGAACAAGATTCACGACAATCTTCGCCAGCACGAAAACGAACTCAACGACGCCTGGAACCAGGGCACGTCCGTGTCGGACAGCGTGGCGGGCGGTGGCGACCCGAATCTGACGCACGTTTCCGGGGACACCTGGCGTTCGAACTCGGACAACACGTTCAGCAGCAGCAACGTGTCGCCGGCGAAACGCAAGAACTGGCGCGTCAAGCAGGCCGCCATTCCGAACTGGTACAAGCGCACCACGTTACGCAAGACGCGCGTTCAGTCAGGTGCGGCGCGCGTGGCGCGGCATACGCCTGAGACGCTGCGTCGTCCCACGCGGTTTTTCTGATGTTTGCGCCACTTTCATTGCGCGAACGCCAACTTCCCTTCCATCGATGAATCCCAGCAGAGGGCCGGCGTGAGCGACCCGCAACAGATTAAAGACGAGCCCGTCGAAGAGACGTTTATCTCGCACCTGGTCGAACTGCGTGACCGCATCATCCGCGCAGGCGCTTCAGTCATCGTCGTGTTCATCGGGCTGGTTTATTGGGCACCGGACATATTCAGGCTGCTCGCGCGTCCGCTGATGCAGAACTTGCCGAAGGACGGCAAGATGATCGTCACTGACGTCACTGGCTCGTTCTTTGTGCCAATGAAGGTGACCATGATGGTCGCGCTTGTTATAGCGCTGCCCATTGTGCTGTACCAGATCTGGGCGTTTATCGCGCCGGGGCTGTATCAGCACGAAAAGAAGCTGGTCGTGCCGCTGGTCGGGAGCAGCTATGTCCTGTTCCTGTGCGGCATGGCGTTCGCCTATTTCGTCGTGTTTCCCACCATTTTCCGCGTGATGGCACATTACAACGCGCCGCTCGGTGCGGAAATGACGACGGATATCGATAATTACCTGAGCTTCGTCCTCACCATGTTCCTCGCGTTCGGCGTGACCTTCGAGGTGCCGATCATCGTGGTGATCCTTGCGCGCATGGGGTTCGTCACCATCAAGAAGTTGCGGCAGATCCGGCCGTACGTGATTGTCGGCGCGTTCGTGATTTCCGCCGTGGTGACGCCGCCGGACGTGTTCTCGCAACTGATTCTGGCTGTGCCGCTGATCATTCTTTACGAGGTCGGCATCATTGCGGCACGGTTGATCGTGGGCAAGGACAAGATCAAGGAGCAGGAAGCAGACGCCGCAGAGGACGCGAAGCGGGAAGAGGAGTGAGGGTTTCAGTCGCCGGGTGACGGGCAAGAATACAAAAAAGGGGCCGTTCCAAACGTGAGTTGGAACGGCCCCTTTGGTTTGTGCGCGTTACAAGTACGAGGAGTTGCCGGTCAACGATCGGCGGCAACGTTCCTAGTTCACTCGTCGTTTTGATCCCCGCCGCCGTTATCATCGTCCGGTGCCTGGGGCTGCTTGGGCTGCATCGGTCGTTTGCCGATTACCACGCTCAGGTCCAGTTCCTTGCTTTTGCGCATCAGATGCACCTTCACCGACGTTCCCGGCTTGATCTGTGCGACTACATTCAGCAGGCGCGTGGTGTCGGTGATAGTGTCGTCGTTGATGCTGATCAGGATGTCGCCGGGCTTGATGCCGGCTTTATCGGCCGGTCCGCCTTGCAATACGCCCGCCACGATCGCGCCGGACTTTTGCTCGAGCCCGAACGATTCCGCGATTTCCGGCGTCACGTCCTGCGGTTCCACGCCAATCCAGCCGCGCGTGACCGTGCCCGTGGTGATGATGCTTTCCAGCACGCTGCGCGCCGTTGACACGGGAATGGCAAAGCCAATCCCGAGCGAGCCGCCGCTGCGCGAATAGATCGCCGTATTGATGCCGAGCAGATTACCGTTCACGTCCACCAGCGCGCCGCCGGAATTACCCGGGTTGATGGCCGCGTCGGTCTGGATAAAATTCTCGAAGGTATTGATGCCGAGGTGATTGCGCCCGAGCGCGCTGACAATCCCCATGGTCACCGTCTGCCCGACGCCAAACGGATTGCCGATCGCCAGCACCACGTCGCCCACGCGCGTCTGGTCCATGCGGCCGAGCGTGATGGTCGGCAGGTTGGTCATGTTGATCTTCAGCACGGCGAGATCGGTTTCCGGATCCACGCCGATTACTTTGGCCGACGACGTCCGTCCGTCAGCCAAAGCAACTTCGATCTGATCAGCCCCATCGACGACATGTTGGTTCGTTAGAATGTAGCCTTCGGAGCTGACAATCACGCCTGAGCCGAGATTCGACGCCGGCGTTTCGTCGCCCTTACGCTTGTTCTTGTCGCCGAAGAAATAGCGGAACAGCGGGTCTTTCGCGCGCGGATCGGGCGGTAATGTGCCGTCCTTGCTCGAAAACACGTTGACCACGGCGGGCATCGCTTTCTGCGCGCCATCCGCATAGGACGATTGGGCGGGCCGGGAACCGATGCTTGGCGCAACTTCCTGCAACGCGACGATCGGTTCGGCGAGTTGCTTGCCGAACGTTCCCTGGCGTTGAAGCCACTGCGGTTTCAAGGTCGCGACGATGAACATCAGCGCCAAAAGCACGGTCACCGCTTGGGCAAAAAACAGCCAGAAGCGTCTAAGCATTTGATGGAATAGAGGAATTCATGGATCGGATCGAACTAGAATTGTATCTGAACAATCTGCTTGAAATCGGGCGCTTCAAGGACTATTGCCCGAATGGTCTGCAGGTTGAAGGCTCACGTCGCGTGGGCAAACTGGCGACCGGCGTGACAGCGTCGCAGGCGTTCCTGGACGCGGCCATCGAGTGGGGCGCCGACGCCGTGCTCGTGCATCATGGCTACTTCTGGAAGAACGAAGCGCCGCAGGTCACGGGTCGCAAATACAGGCGGCTGAAGACGCTGCTGGACCATGACATCAACCTGTTCGCGTACCACCTGCCGCTCGATTCGCATCCCGAATTCGGCAACAACGCCCAGCTTGGTGCGCGTCTTGGCTTGATCGCGGACAACCGTTTCGGCGACCAGGATCTCGGCTGGATTGCGTCGTTGCCGGTGCCGTTGTCGCTCGAGCATTTCACCGCGACGGTCGAGAACGAATTAGGGCGCAAGCCGCTCGTATTCGGTAATCCGGATTGGGAACTGCGACGCGTGGCATGGTGCACAGGCGGCGCGCAAGGCTTCTTCGACGAAGCCATTGCCGCCGGCGCCGACGTCTACATAAGCGGCGAAGTTTCCGAGCAAACTATGCACATCGCGGCGGAAAGCGGTGTCGCTTACGTTGCGGCAGGGCATCATGCCACTGAACGATACGGCGTCCAGGCGCTCGGCGCCCATGTGGCTGAGCATTTCGATATCGAACACGTTTTTATCGATATCGATAATCCGGTGTGATTATCTTGCAGTGCAATAAATAATCGAATGGGTTAAATAACCCCTTCATTCCATACTCACGATAAGTGCGGGGAAACCCTTAAGAATGAAGGACTTCGAGCGTTTTTTGCTATTCAACTCTTGTAAATGACGACTCCATTCGCGCACACTAGCGTCGGTAGAACGACCTGACGGTATAAATCCAACTCAGAAGTGGGGCGTGTGATGCGAGACAACGAAGATCAACGCGTCGACGGCAGCCGCCGAACCTGGCTGATCACGACGACCGTAATGGGCGGAATTGGTGGCGTAGCGGCTTGCGTCCCGTTCGTCGGGTCGTTTGCACCGTCGGAAAAAGCCAAGGCAGCGGGCGCGCCGGTCGAAGTCGATATATCAGGTCTCAAGCCTGGCGACCTGATGACGGTTGCCTGGCGTGGCAAGCCTGTGTGGATTTTGAATCGTACCGACGAAATGCTCGCCGACGTGAAGAAGGCCGATCCCGAGCTCGCGGATCCGCAATCGAAGAAAGTATTCAGCATGCCGCTGCCGGAATACTGCAATAACGAATACCGTTCGCGCACCGATCATAAGAATCTGCTTGTTGCCGTGGCCGTGTGCACGCACCTCGGCTGCACCCCTACGCCGCGTTTCCAGGAAGGCGCCCAGCCTAATCTCCCTGACGACTGGCCCGGCGGTTTTCTCTGCCCGTGCCACGGTTCGACCTATGACCTGTCCGGCCGCGTCTTCAAGAACAAGCCCGCGCCGGACAACCTGGACATCCCGCCTTATATGTTCACTTCGGCGACGTCACTCGTGATTGGCAAGGACGAAAAGGGAGAAGCGTAATGGCGGCTACCGACAAGGAAGTGGAAACAACGGGGTTTCTGGGCTGGATCGACCGGCGGTTTCCGCTGACATCGACCTGGAAGGCGCACGTTTCCGAGTACTACGCACCGAAGAATTTCAACTTCTGGTACATCTTCGGCTCGCTTGCGCTGCTGGTGCTGGTGAACCAGATTGTCACCGGCATCTTCCTGACCATGAACTACAAGCCCGATGCGACGCTCGCGTTCGCATCGGTCGAATACATCATGCGGGAAGTGCCGTGGGGCTGGCTGATCCGCTACATGCACTCCACGGGCGCGTCGATGTTCTTCGTCGTCGTGTATCTGCACATGTTCCGCGGGCTGTTGTACGGCTCGTATCGCAAGCCGCGCGAACTCGTTTGGATCTTCGGCTGCGCGATTTTCCTGTGCCTGATGGCCGAGGCGTTCTTCGGCTACCTGCTGCCGTGGGGCCAGATGTCGTTCTGGGGCGCGCAGGTGATCGTGAACCTGTTCTCGGCGATTCCGTTCATCGGCCCGGATCTGTCGCTCTGGATTCGTGGCGATTACGTGGTGTCGGACGTGACGCTCAACCGCTTTTTTGCGTTCCACGTGGTCGCCATTCCGCTCGTGCTGATCGGACTGGTGGTCGCCCACCTGGTCGCGTTGCACGAAGTGGGGTCGAATAACCCGGATGGCATCGAGATCAAGGCGAAGAAGGACGAAAAGGGCATTCCGCTCGACGGCATCCCGTTCCATCCGTACTACTCCGTGCACGACTTCATGGGCGTGTGCGTGTTTCTGTTCATCTTCGCCGCGATCATTTTCTTCGCGCCGGAAATGGGCGGCTATTTCCTCGAAGCCAATAACTTCGTGCCGGCGAACTCGCTGCAGACGCCGAACGAGATCGCCCCAGTCTGGTATTTCACCGCCTTCTACGCGATGCTCCGCGCCACGACCGACCCGTTCAAGATTGTCCTGATGATCGTGGTTGCGTTGCTGGGCGTGCTGGCGTTGCTGCGAGCGCGCGGCAAATGGCGGATCGGTTTGCCGGTGCTGGCGTTGCTGATGGTCGTGTTCATGGCGTTCACCGAATCGAAATTCTGGGGCGTGGTGGTGATGGGCACGGCAGTGGTGTCGCTGTTCTTCCTGCCGTGGCTTGACCGAAGTCCCGTCAAATCCATTCGCTATCGGCCGTTTTTCCACAAAGTGTTCTATGGCGTCTTTGTGTTCGCGTTCCTGGTACTTGGCTATCTCGGCACGAAACCGCCGTCGCCGGCCAGCACATTGATAGCGCAGATCTGTGCATTGATTTATTTCGCGTTTTTCCTCGGCATGCCCTTCTGGACGACGCGCGGCCGCTTCAAACAGCCGCCCGACCGCGTGCGGTACAAGCCGCATTGACCCCAAAGGAGACACGACGATGAAAAAATGGTTTTCTACCCTCGCGGTGATTGGCGCGGCGCTGCTGTCGTTCGGCCTGATCCCGGCGCACGCGCAGGAAGTGCCGCTGGATGCCGCGCCCGATAGCTCCGAAAATTTTGCTTCGCTTCAACATGGCGCAAAATTGTTTGTAAACTATTGCCTGAATTGCCACAGCGCCAATTTGATGCGTTACAACCGGCTGACGGACATCGGCATCGATCCGAAGGAGATCGAGGATAATTTGCTTTTCACGACCGACAAGGTCGGCAATACGATGACGATCGCCATGCGTCCCGATGACGCAAAAACGTGGTTCGGGGCGGCGCCGCCGGATTTGTCGGTGGAGGCGAGGGCGCGCGGCAAGGACTGGATCTACACGTACTTGCGCAGTTTTTATCGCGACGATACCCGGCCAACCGGCTGGAACAATCTCGTGTATGAAAACGTCGCCATGCCCCATGTGCTGTGGGAGTTGCAGGGTATACGGACGGCGAAATTCGATACCGACGTCGACGAAAAAACCGGTGAAAAGGTCAAACATTTCGCGGGTTATACCCAAGTGACTCCGGGGACGATGTCGCCAGTAGATTATGATTCGGCTATGGCCGATCTGGTTTCGTACCTTTCGTGGATGGCGGAACCGGCCCAGCAGGAGCGAAAGCAGCTGGGTGTCTGGGTCCTGATGTTCTTGGGAGTTTTGAGCTTTCTGGCGTGGCGCCTCAACGCGGCATACTGGAAGCAAATTAAATAACACGCCGCGATCGGTGTGGGTCAGCGTGGACGAAGCGCCTCCTAGCAGGCGCTTTTCGCACGCTGGCCCTTATGTTTTTCTGAAGGGACTTTTAATCATGATGGTTTTGTACTCCGGCACTACCTGCCCGTTCTCCCAGCGCTGCCGGCTGGTGTTGTTCGAAAAGGGCATGGACTTCGAAATCCGCGACGTTGACCTGTTCAACAAGCCGGAAGACATCGCGGTGATGAATCCGTACGGCCAGGTTCCCATTTTGGTCGAACGCGACCTGATCCTGTATGAATCGAACATCATCAACGAGTACATCGACGAGCGGTTTCCGCATCCGCAACTCATGCCCGCCGATCCGGTGCAACGCGCTCGCGCTCGCCTGTTCCTGCTGAACTTCGAGAAAGAGCTGTTCGTGCACGTCGGCACGCTGGAAAACGAAAAGGGCAAGGCTGCGGAAAAGAATCACGAGAAGGCGCGCAACGCCATCCGCGATCGCCTGACGCAACTCGCCCCCATTTTCCTGAAGAACAAGTACATGCTCGGCGAAGAGTTTTCCATGCTCGACGTCGCCATCGCGCCGCTGCTGTGGCGCCTGGATCACTATGGCATCGAGCTGTCGAAGAACGCTGCGCCGTTGATGAAGTACGCCGAGCGAATTTTTAGCCGTCCGGCCTACATCGAAGCGCTGACGCCTTCGGAAAAGGTAATGCGTCGCTAATATTTTCGATTGGCGGGCGCGCCGGCTCGACCGGCGGCGCTCCCCATCGATAGAGGGCAAGTCGATGCAAGAAATATCCACCAAGCCTTATCTACTGCGCGCGCTCTACGAGTGGTGCACGGATAACGGCTTTACGCCGCATATCGCGGTGCGGGTCGACAACGGCACGCGCGTGCCGCGCCAGTTCGTGCGCAATGATGAGATCGTGCTGAACATCAGCTTCGAGGCTACGAGCCAGTTGCAGATGGGCAATGAGTGGATCGAGTTCAGTGCACGCTTTTCTGGCAAGTCGCACAAGATCGAAGTGCAGGTCACCAACGTGCTGGCTATCTATGCACGAGAGAATGGCCAGGGCATGGCCTTTCCCGTCGATCCCGCTGCGATCGGCGCGGCGCCCGACGTGTCGGGGGAGAACGGGCCGCGTTCGTCGGAGCTGGGTCCGGAGGAAAGTGGGGCTGAGCGGATCGAGCACCGTGAGACGACGGCGTCAGCACGCGACGCACGAGATGACAATGAGTCGCCTCCTGACGACGATGGATCGAAATCATCTGGTCGAGGCCACCTCAAGGTCGTCAAATGAAGTAAAATCGCTGACTTCGCCGGCTTAGCTCATCAGGTAGAGCAGTTGATTTGTAATCAGAAGGTGGCGGGTTCGAGTCCTGCAGCCGGCACCAGTTTAGCTTTTCATGAAGTACCAAGATGTATTGAACCCCGCGCCCGGTAACGGTCCGCGGGGTTTTTTGTTTTCGGCGGCATCAATCGCTCGATGCTGAATAGCGCGATGGGCGTGGTTCTTGGGGCCCTCGGCCGACATCTTTGCGTCGTCATTTGCTGCAAAGCAGGACCTGATCCGGAAGCCGGGCGAGTTTCCGAGATAGCGGCGGGAAGCAAATTTCCGAAACAGTGCGGCACGAAGTCGAGTAAATCACCACGGCCTTCGATGCGCTTGGTACTTGGTCGGCCGATGCCCGATGCCAAAGGGTGCGATAGCGACTCGCCCCCGATCGATTCCGCATATTCATCAGAAGGTCTTCTCAGCGGGCAATCACGCGTGTCTGGTCGTAGTTCTTCCTCATATTTCGCTGGATTCGCGCAGACTCTTCACGTGCCATTAATAATCTTTTCACAAACCCCTTGCGCAACGTCTGAGGGGGCACTAGAATTCGGCCTCTTCGCTTCTGGATGAGGCGAAGAGAAGCGGGAAGTAAGGGCGTTAGCTGTTCAATTTCGGTACCCGGAGAGCCAAGCAGGACGGTGCTTCGACGGAATTGGAAAGTCCAGGTGGTCGAGATGATGTTTGTCACGAAGCGGTAAAAAACCTGTTGACGGAAAGCGAAACGCACGACATAATCTCGTTTCTGTGCTGCAGGTGCAGCGACGCGAAAGCGGCAGGGTTCTGAGGGTTGGGACTGTGCGGTGTGTAGCGAATGTTCTTTAAAAACTAACAGCCGATAAGTGTGGGCGCTTGGTGCTTGGCTTTGAGCGTGGTGGTGTTTTCCGGGGTTTCTCGGGAGATGCTGCCGTGAAGCGAAAGTATCAAGTCTCACACTAGTATTAAGGTAGGTTTTGAGCGTCTTTCCGAAAGGGAAGATGGGAGGAACTTGTCAGTACGTTGAGTGAGCGACCTATTCGCAAGAATAGAAAACAGTAACAGGCATTGAACTGAAGAGTTTGATCCTGGCTCAGATTGAACGCTGGCGGCATGCCTTACACATGCAAGTCGAACGGCAGCACGGGGGTAACCCTGGTGGCGAGTGGCGAACGGGTGAGTAATACATCGGAACGTGTCCTGTAGTGGGGGATAGCCCGGCGAAAGCCGGATTAATACCGCATACGATCTACGGAAGAAAGCGGGGGATCGAAAGACCTCGCGCTATAGGGGCGGCCGATGGCAGATTAGCTAGTTGGTGGGGTAAAGGCCTACCAAGGCGACGATCTGTAGCTGGTCTGAGAGGACGACCAGCCACACTGGGACTGAGACACGGCCCAGACTCCTACGGGAGGCAGCAGTGGGGAATTTTGGACAATGGGGGAAACCCTGATCCAGCAATGCCGCGTGTGTGAAGAAGGCCTTCGGGTTGTAAAGCACTTTTGTCCGGAAAGAAAACTTCTGCCCTAATACGGCGGGAGGATGACGGTACCGGAAGAATAAGCACCGGCTAACTACGTGCCAGCAGCCGCGGTAATACGTAGGGTGCGAGCGTTAATCGGAATTACTGGGCGTAAAGCGTGCGCAGGCGGTTCGTTAAGACAGATGTGAAATCCCCGGGCTTAACCTGGGAACTGCATTTGTGACTGGCGAGCTAGAGTATGGCAGAGGGGGGTAGAATTCCACGTGTAGCAGTGAAATGCGTAGAGATGTGGAGGAATACCGATGGCGAAGGCAGCCCCCTGGGCCAATACTGACGCTCATGCACGAAAGCGTGGGGAGCAAACAGGATTAGATACCCTGGTAGTCCACGCCCTAAACGATGTCAACTAGTTGTTGGGTCTTCATTGACTTAGTAACGTAGCTAACGCGTGAAGTTGACCGCCTGGGGAGTACGGTCGCAAGATTAAAACTCAAAGGAATTGACGGGGACCCGCACAAGCGGTGGATGATGTGGATTAATTCGATGCAACGCGAAAAACCTTACCTACCCTTGACATGGTCGGAACCCTGCTGAAAGGTGGGGGTGCTCGAAAGAGAACCGATACACAGGTGCTGCATGGCTGTCGTCAGCTCGTGTCGTGAGATGTTGGGTTAAGTCCCGCAACGAGCGCAACCCTTGTCCTTAGTTGCTACGCAAGAGCACTCTAAGGAGACTGCCGGTGACAAACCGGAGGAAGGTGGGGATGACGTCAAGTCCTCATGGCCCTTATGGGTAGGGCTTCACACGTCATACAATGGTCGGAACAGAGGGCTGCCAACCCGTGAGGGGGAGCTAATCCCAGAAAACCGATCGTAGTCCGGATCGTAGTCTGCAACTCGACTACGTGAAGCTGGAATCGCTAGTAATCGCGGATCAGCATGCCGCGGTGAATACGTTCCCGGGTCTTGTACACACCGCCCGTCACACCATGGGAGTGGGTTTTACCAGAAGTGGCTAGTCTAACCGCAAGGAGGACGGTCACCACGGTAGGATTCATGACTGGGGTGAAGTCGTAACAAGGTAGCCGTATCGGAAGGTGCGGCTGGATCACCTCCTTTCTCGAGCTCAACGTTTTGAAGTGAAGTGCTAAAGCGCTCACGCTTATCGGCTGTAAGAAGACAGGCTAAGGGTCTGTAGCTCAGTTGGTTAGAGCACCGTCTTGATAAGGCGGGGGTCGTTGGTTCGAATCCAACCAGACCCACCATTTACGTTTGTAAATGCAGACCCTCAAGCATCAAGGTACTTGGGGGATTAGCTCAGCTGGGAGAGCACCTGCTTTGCAAGCAGGGGGTCGTCGGTTCGATCCCGTCATCCTCCACCAATCACCAACGCATAGCATTCTTTATAAAGAGAGTGATTACGCATTGGCGATTGAGCCAGTCAGTAAGCAACTTAAAGCATAGCGCTTTAAGTTGTGCTGTCGTTCTTTAACAATCTGGAAGAAGTAGTAAAGAGATTCACGAAAGCATACTTAGAGATGAGTGTGTGAGTAGGTGGATCAGGGTTGTGATTGTATCAATGTATGAAAAGGTGATCGAAAGATTGCTTTGGAATACGGCGCAACACGAATACTCAACCTATAGCGGGGTGAAGAAAAACACGGTCCGGGGCAACCTGGGTAGTGTTTGGAGAGACACACTCGTTATAGGGTCAAGCGAACAAGTGCATGTGGTGGATGCCTTGGCGATCACAGGCGATGAAGGACGCGGTAGCCTGCGAAAAGCGGGGGGGAGCTGGCAAACGAGCTTTGATCCCCCGATATCCGAATGGGGAAACCCGGCCCTTCTGGGTCATCCTAGACTGAATACATAGGTCTAGTGAAGCGAACGCGGTGAACTGAAACATCTAAGTAACCGCAGGAAAAGAAATCAACCGAGATTCCCAAAGTAGTGGCGAGCGAAATGGGATCAGCCTGTACTCTTTAGCACGACCGTTAGCCGAACACTCTGGAAAGTGTGACCATAGCAGGTGATAGTCCTGTAGGCGAAAGCGGATGTGTGGAACTAGGTGTACGACAAGTAGGGCGGGACACGTGAAATCCTGTCTGAAGATGGGGGGACCATCCTCCAAGGCTAAATACTCGTGATCGACCGATAGTGAACCAGTACCGTGAGGGAAAGGCGAAAAGAACCCCGGGAGGGGAGTGAAATAGATCCTGAAACCGCATGCATACAAACAGTCGGAGCCTTGAAAGGGGTGACGGCGTACCTTTTGTATAATGGGTCAGCGACTTACGTTCAGTAGCAAGGTTAACTGATTAAGGCAGCCGTAGCGAAAGCGAGTCCGAATAGGGCGTTCAGTTGCTGGGCGTAGACCCGAAACCAAGTGATCTATCCATGGCCAGGTTGAAGGTGCGGTAACACGTACTGGAGGACCGAACCCACTAATGTTGAAAAATTAGGGGATGAGCTGTGGATAGGGGTGAAAGGCTAAACAAACTTGGAAATAGCTGGTTCTCTCCGAAAACTATTTAGGTAGTGCCTCGTGTATCACCTTCGGGGGTAGAGCACTGTCATGGTTGTGGGGTCCATTGCGGATTACTACGCCATAGCAAACTCCGAATACCGAAGAGTGCAATCACGGGAGACAGACATCGGGTGCTAACGTCCGGTGTCAAGAGGGAAACAACCCAGACCGCCAGCTAAGGTCCCCAAATATTGCTAAGTGGGAAACGAAGTGGGAAGGCTAAAACAGTCAGGAAGTTGGCTTAGAAGCAGCCATCTTTTAAAGAAAGCGTAATAGCTCACTGATCGAGTCGTCCTGCGCGGAAGATGTAACGGGGCTAAGCAATATACCGAAGCTGCGGATGCGGGATTTATCCCGCATGGTAGGAGAGCGTTCCGTAAGCCTGTGAAGGTGCATTGAAAAGTGTGCTGGAGGTATCGGAAGTGCGAATGCTGACATGAGTAGCGATAAAGGGGGTGAAAAGCCCCCTCGCCGTAAGCCCAAGGTTTCCTACGCAACGTTCATCGGCGTAGGGTGAGTCGGCCCCTAAGGCGAGGCAGAAATGCGTAGCTGATGGGAAGCAGGTTAATATTCCTGCACCATTGTTAAATGCGATGGGGGGACGGATCGCGGAAGGTTGTCCGGGTGTTGGAAGTCCCGGTCCTTGCATTGGAGAAGGCGCTTAGGCAAATCCGGGCGCGGAATTCAAGGGTGTGAGGCGAGCCGCTTAGGTGGCGAAGCAATCGGAAGTGGTTCCAAGAAAAGCCTCTAAGCTTCAGTTTAACAAGACCGTACCGCAAACCGACACAGGTGGGCGAGATGAGTATTCTAAGGCGCTTGAGAGAACTCGGGAGAAGGAACTCGGCAAATTGGTACCGTAACTTCGGGATAAGGTACGCCCCTGTAGCTTGACTGGCCTGCGCCAGGAGGGTGAAGGGGTTGCAATAAACTGGTGGCTGCGACTGTTTAATAAAAACACAGCACTCTGCAAACACGAAAGTGGACGTATAGGGTGTGACGCCTGCCCGGTGCCGGAAGATTAAATGATGGGGTGCAAGCTCTTGATTGAAGTCCCGGTAAACGGCGGCCGTAACTATAACGGTCCTAAGGTAGCGAAATTCCTTGTCGGGTAAGTTCCGACCTGCACGAATGGCGTAACGATGGCCACACTGTCTCCTCCCGAGACTCAGCGAAGTTGAAGTGTTTGTGATGATGCAATCTCCCCGCGGCTAGACGGAAAGACCCCATGAACCTTTACTGTAGCTTTGCATTGGACTTTGAACCGATCTGTGTAGGATAGGTGGGAGGCTATGAAACCGGAACGCTAGTTTCGGTGGAGCCGTCCTTGAAATACCACCCTGGTTTGTTTGAGGTTCTAACCTTGGTCCGTGATCCGGATCGGGGACAGTGCATGGTAGGCAGTTTGACTGGGGCGGTCTCCTCCCAAAGTGTAACGGAGGAGTACGAAGGTACGCTAGGTACGGTCGGAAATCGTGCTGATAGTGCAATGGCATAAGCGTGCTTAACTGCGAGACCGACAAGTCGAGCAGGTGCGAAAGCAGGTCATAGTGATCCGGTGGTTCTGTATGGAAGGGCCATCGCTCAACGGATAAAAGGTACTCTGGGGATAACAGGCTGATACCGCCCAAGAGTTCATATCGACGGCGGTGTTTGGCACCTCGATGTCGGCTCATCTCATCCTGGGGCTGTAGCCGGTCCCAAGGGTATGGCTGTTCGCCATTTAAAGAGGTACGTGAGCTGGGTTTAAAACGTCGTGAGACAGTTTGGTCCCTATCTGCCGTGGGCGTTGGATATTTGAAGGGGGCTGCTCCTAGTACGAGAGGACCGGAGTGGACGAACCTCTGGTGTACCGGTTGTCACGCCAGTGGCATCGCCGGGTAGCTATGTTCGGAAGAGATAACCGCTGAAAGCATCTAAGCGGGAAACTCGCCTTGAGATGAGATATCCCTGGAGCTTTAAGCTCCTTGAAGGGTCGTTCTAGACCAGGACGTTGATAGGTCAGGTGTGGAAGTGCAGTAATGCATTAAGCTAACTGATACTAATTGCCCGTAAGGCTTGATCCTATAACAAGTGTGTCTCCGATGGCCCAGTGCCAGACGAACGCGCAAGGTTGAGATCAGTGTTGTGCCTAGTAACAAACACAATCCAGTAACAACGAGGCGCTCTGCAAGAGTGAACTCGACTACTTCTTCCCCAGATTGGTTGTAGCGCCTAACCCGCGATACAACACCCCTTTATGCCTGATGACCATAGCGAGTCGGTACCACCCCTTCCCATCCCGAACAGGACCGTGAAACGACTCCACGCCAATGATAGTGCGGATTCCCGTGTGAAAGTAGGTAATCGTCAGGCTCCTCATCTGTTGCTCGTAACCTGTGCAGCTAAACAAAAACCCCACCCCACAAAGGTGGGGTTTTTGCGTTTCGGAACGCCGCTTCATACAACTCGCATCCCAACACCACAACACATCGGCTTACGCGTTCTTCAACACGCTAAAATAGCGCTTTAGCCAGATGTCTTCACGGCTTTTGCAAAACAGGTCTCCATGCTACGTCTAAGCGAAATCAAGCTGCCGCTTGAGCATTCGGAAAGCGAACTCGAGTCGGCAATTCGCTCACGTCTCGCGCTTATTCATGTCCCCGCCGATGGTCTGATCCGCTATACGGTATTCCGTCGCGCGCACGATGCGCGCAAGCGCTCAGACATCAAACTCACGTACATCGTCGATGTCGACGTGAAGGACGAAGCCGCCGCACTTCGTTACCTGAACGATCAGCCGCATTGCACCGTAACGCCAGACATGGCGTACAAATTCGTCGCGAAGGCACCGGTGTCGATGACATCGCCGAGGCCTGTAGTGATCGGCATGGGGCCGTGCGGTTTGTTCGCCGGATTGATTCTCGCGCAGATGGGCTTTCGTCCCATCATCCTGGAACGCGGCAAGGCTGTTCGCGAACGGACCAAGGACACTTGGGGCTTGTGGCGGAAAAACGTGCTGAACCCCGAGTCGAACGTGCAGTTTGGCGAAGGCGGTGCCGGGACGTTTTCGGACGGCAAGCTCTACAGCCAGATCAAAGACCCGAAGCACTACGGGCGTAAGGTGCTCGAAGAGTTCGTGCTTGCCGGCGCGCCCGAAGACATTCTCTATCTGAGCCGCCCGCATATCGGTACGTTCCGACTGGTGGGGATGGTCGAGAAAATGCGCGCGACAATTCATCAACTCGGTGGTGAGGTGCGCTTCGAATCGCGTGTCGAAGATATTGAGATCGATGGCGGCAAGGTGCGAAGTCTCACGCTTTCGAACGGCGAAACGCTGCGCTGCGACCACGTCGTGTTGTCGGTGGGACATAGCGCACGAGACACGTTCGAGATGCTGCACGATCGCGGCGTCTACATGGAGGCAAAACCGTTTTCGCTCGGGTTCCGGATCGAGCATCCGCAAGGGTTGATTGATCGGAGCCGGTTCGGCAAATTTGCCGGCCATAAGCTACTAGGCGCAGCCGACTACAAAGTCGTCCATCATTGCAGCAACGGTCGGGCGGTCTATAGTTTTTGCATGTGTCCGGGTGGAACGGTGGTAGCGGCAGCATCGGAACCGGGACGTGTCGTCACGAACGGGATGAGCCAATATTCGCGCAATGAGCGTAATGCAAATGCAGGCATTGTCGTCGGAATTACGCCGGACGATTTCCCGGGCGGTCCGCTAGCAGGGATCGCGTTTCAAAGGCAGTGGGAGGAGCGCGCGTTCGAGCTTGGCGGCGGTGATTACTGTGCGCCGGCGCAGTTGGTCGGCGACTTTATTGCGAGACGGCCGTCTACCGAGCAGGGGTCCGTCGAACCGTCGTACAAACCCGGCGTTCGTATGACTGACCTGACCACCGCATTGCCCGAGTACGTGGTTGAGGCGATTCGTGAAGCATTGCCGCAGATCGACAAGAAGATTCCCGGCTTCGCCATGCACGATGCGGTGCTGACGGGCGTCGAAACGCGCACGTCGTCACCAATACGAGTTCGCCGAAAGGACGATTATCAAAGCGTGAATGTCGATGGTCTTTATCCGGCGGGCGAAGGTGCGGGATATGCCGGTGGTATTTATTCGGCCGCGATCGATGGGATAGAAGTGGCCGAGGCGCTGGCATTGAAAATGATGGCGGGTTAAGGCGCTGTGCTGCGTGGGCCTGATGATCGAATGCTGCCCATGACGACGTATTTATTCGCCAGTGCCCGACGGGTTACCCGCGGCTGAGGCACGGTCGCCGGACGATGGCGGATCTACTTCTCGCGATGCCTCGGCGCGGGATTGCAAATGATCGCGCGAGCTAGATTTTATTTCGCCACAGTCGATGCGCAGTTGATTTTCGCAAGCGTTCCTTCGTGCTGGCTCCGCTATCGAGGCAGGCGGTTTGTTGATACAGATCGCCTTTGGAATCGCCGCTGTCCGTCGCGCGTCGATGCCCGTTGTCGATGTCTCACGGGTGAGTGCGAGCCGTGATGCCACATATCGACGCCCAGTCGACTTTGGCCAGCGTTCCTTCGCGCTACCTCAGCTATCCAGGCAGGCGGTTCGTTGGCGCAGATCGCCCTTGCCGTCGCCGCTGTCCGTCGCGCGTCGATGTCCCACGGGTGAGCGCGAGCCACGACGCTGCATTTCACCGTCGCAATTGATGCGCAGTCGATTTCGACCGGTTGCTCCAGACAACTTGTCATTTCCCGCAGCGTACGAATATGGCCGGCGTATATCGCGCAAGAATGCCTTAGCCGCGATCAATGGCATCGAAACGATAAAAGCACAGAAACAAACGATGATCAGCGCGCTTCGCCAATATCAATCAAAAACCATCACGTAATCACACCCACCTGCCACGGCACGAACTCGTTCTGCCCGTAACCGTGCGCTTCGCTCTTCGATGGAACCCCCGACGCGCAGTCCAGCATCATCTGGAAAATGGCTTCTCCAAGCTGATCGATGGATGCCGTTCCGTCGACAACCCCACCGCAGTTGATATCGATGTCTTCTTCCTGCCGCTCCCACAGCGCCGTGTTCGTGGCGAGTTTGAGCGAAGGCGAGGGCGCGCAGCCGTAAGCCGAGCCACGTCCTGTTGTGAAGCAGATCAGATTCGCACCCGACGCAACCTGGCCTGTGGCCGAGACGGGGTCGTACCCAGGCGAATCCATGAACACAAAACCCTTTGCATCGATAGGTTGAGCGTATTCATAGACCTCCACGAGCTTTGTCGTGCCACCTTTCGCCACCGCGCCAAGCGACTTTTCGAGAATCGTGGTCAAGCCGCCGACCTTGTTCCCGGCAGACGGATTGTTGTCCATCGCCGCACCGTTTCGCGCGCAATAATCCTCCCACCACTTGATGCGCGTCAGCAGTTTTTCGCCGACTTCCCGGCTCACCGCCCGTCGCGTGAGCAGATGTTCAGCGCCGTAGACCTCGGGCGTCTCCGAGAGAATCGCCGTGCCGCCATGCTGAACCAGGCGGTCGACGGCCGCGCCCAGCGCTGGATTCGCCGAGATCCCTGAATAGCCATCCGAGCCCCCGCATTGCAATCCGACCACCAAATGCGACGCCGGCACGGGTTCGCGTTCGACGTGATTGGCATCGGTGAGCAATTCTTTCACCGTCGCGATGCCGCGTTCGATCGTCTTGCGCGTGCCGCCGCTGTCCTGGATCGTGAAGCTGCGCAGTTTCGCGCCATTATCTTTCAGGCCAGCCGAACCGAGGATGCCTGAGATCTGATTCGTCTCGCAGCCCAGGCCGATGAACAGTACCGAATGAAAGTTCGGATGGACGGCGTAACCCGCGAGGGTACGACGCAGGATCACGATGCCGTCGCCGAGAGAATCGATGCCGCAGCCCAGTCCATGCGTCAACGCAATCACGCCATCCACGTTCGGATAATCGGCGAGCGCTTCAGGACGGACATCGCGGCGAAAGTGATCGGCGATAGCCCTTGCCACCGTGGCCGAACAGTTCACACTCGTTAGGATACCGATGTAATTGCGCGTGGCCACACGACCGTCGTCGCGACGAATACCCATGAATGTGGCGGGTTTATCAGCGAAATGGGTTTCGCGAATATCGACGCCGAACTCGTGCTCGCGCTCGAAATTCGCCATGCCGAGGTTGTGGACATGAACGTGCTGGCCGCGCGAGATGGCATTCAGTGCCACCCCGATGATCTGGTTGTAGCGCCGTACGGCTTCACCTTTGGCGATGTCGCGCGTCGCTATCTTGTGGCCCGGCGGAATCAGCCCGCTCACCACAAGCGGCTCGACTTCAGACGTAATGCGCGCGCCCGACATGAGCTGGCGCGTCGCGATCACGACATCGTCGTTGGGATGAAGGCGGATAACGGTGTGATCGATAGGCATGGTAAGTATTCCTCAGGACAGCGCCGCGATAAGCCGCCGCTGGTCGATATTCAAGCCGAGTTGATGCGCGAGCTCGACAGCCTGTTTGAAACGGCGCTGTTTTTTCTCTGTGTGGTTACGCGCGATGTCGGAGAGCCGGTGATCCAGGAACGGATTTTCGAAACGGTCCCGGACATCGACGAGATAGGCGCGTGCGGCGTCGTGCTCGCCGAGGGCATCGAAGATGGGCAGCACTTCGTCGCGCCATGTCGATTCCAATGTCGTACGCCACGCTTCGTGGCGCATGGCGTCGCGGACGTTGGTATCGGCGGCGGCAGGATCTGCGAGCCAGAGTTCCGCGAGCATCGTATGGCCGAGGTTGAGCAGCAGAAGTTTGAGGCGCTCGTAGTGGGCGAGATCGTCGGTGAGGACGATGTCCTCGTGCTCGCATGGAAGGACCATGCCGGGTTGGCGTTCAATTGCCCATAACGCGTAGGGCTCGGCAATTGCGCCAACGGGATGTATCGGCTCGGAGACAATGCGGTCGACCAGCGAATTTACCCAGATGCAATCGTGTTGCAGATAGCGGATGAACGCGTCGTCTGCTCGCCATTGCTTCGCCATGCCGATAACCAGGTCGCGCAATGTGTCGCCGTTACGCGATACCAGTTCGCAAGGCAGCAAGGTCATCGGCTCGGCGCTCGCGATAAACCGGTCGTGTAGCAAGAGCGCCAGCTTGGCGGGAAAACCGCGCGGGACGGAGTTTTCGTCAAGGCTTCGCGCGATGTCGTCTTCAAAGGAGGCGTAGCCGGTATCGCCGGTGTTCGACACGATCACCTTGACGTCGTGCCGCACGCGCTCACGTAGCGTCGGCCAGTCATCGGCGGCGTTGAGGGCTTCGGTGATCGCGTCGCATTGAACAGTGACGTCGACGGTCGCCGTGCCTTGCCGGCCGCGAATCCGCACCGGGTACACGCTTGAGGCGCGCAACGCATCTATCCGCGCCCGGCTCGGAGCATTCGATGTGCTCTGCACGACGGTAATCCGTCCCAGCGCCTGAGACGGCTCACGTCGCGCAGCCTCCGCAACGAACAAATCGACGTGCGCCTGGAGAAAGCGGCTCGTGCCGAACTGGAGAATCGGATTGCTCATCGTCTATACGGTCGTGTCAGCACTCGACCAGTGCTTTAATGACGCCCGCGGACGGGTCGAGCAGTTTGGAAAATTCGCTCGGCAAATCACTCAGCTTGAGCGTGTGCGTGTTCAGCGCCGCCGTGGGAATGAATCCCGCTCGCATGGCCTTCAGCACGGTTTCGAAGTCGTCCGGCGTGGCGTTACGGCTCGCGAGCAGGGTCGTCTCGCGTTTGTGAAACTCGGGATCGGCGAAGGAGATTCGGTCACTAACAATCGATATCAGCACGTATTTTCCGCCATGTGCGACGAATTCCAGGCCGCGCTCCATCGCTTTCACGTTGCCAGTGGCGTCGAAGACGATATCGAAAAACTCGTTGCCCGTGAGTTCCGCAAGCTGTTTTGCATCCGCGGCGGCGCCGGTTGTATCCAGGCGCACGACATGGTCGGCGTTCAGCAGCGTCTCGCAGAATCGCAGCCGGTCCTCGCGGCCATCGAGCACGGTGACTTCGGCGCCGCGCAGCTTGGCGAAGATCAACGCAGCCATTCCAATCGGCCCGGTGCCGACCACCAGCGCACGCTGTTTCGGCTGCACATCGGCTCGCGCGACAGCGTGCGCCCCGATGGCCAGGAATTCGATCATCGCGGCTTGATCGAGCGTCACGCCGTCGGCTTTGAACACAAACGCCTGCGGCACGGCGAGTTGCTCGACGAGGCCGCCATCGGTATGAACACCCAGGACGCGAATATTCATGCAGCAATTCGGTTTTTTAGCCCGGCACGCGATACATTTCCCACACGCAAGATAGGGCATCACGTAAACCTGATCGCCCTTCTCCACGCGAGCACCGTCCGGCGCGGATTCCACGATCCCCGACAACTCGTGCCCCATCACCCGCGGATACGATAGATACGGCTGATTCCCGGTATAGATATGCAAGTCCGTACCGCACACGCCGACACGTTTGATGCGGATCAGAACGTCGTCGATACCGGGTTCAGGCGATGGGCGATCAATCAGGACGAGCGAGCCGGGTTGTTCGCAGATGACAGTTTTCATGGGAATAGGATGATTTTTTGGCCTTACCAGAGCGCATGTTAGTTTCCTAAAACGGAATTGGTCAAGCCAATTAGCGCCGGCTAGGGGTTTGGCCTGACCATCGGGGCATCGTTGTTTAGAATTCAGCCTTTCCGCCGATCCGACCCGCCTGCCCAGATAAGGAGCCTTCGTGGCTGTCAAACCCGTTGAGACGCGTCGTCTCTACCTTCAGATCGCCGATAAACTCCGCGCGCGGATCGAAGAACAAGGCTTCGCGCCGAACGGCCGCTTGCCGTCCGAGCGTGAGCTGGCGCTGATGCTCGGCGTGTCGAGGCCGTCGGTGAGAGAGGCGCTGGTGGCGCTGGAGCTGGAAGGGCGCGTGGAAATCCGGATGGGATCGGGCGTCTATATCTGTGCGGCGCCCGCGTCCGGATCGCGCCCGAATCCGCCGCCGGGAACGGAATTCGGCGAAAGTCTGCTCGAAATCATGACCGCGCGAATGGTGATCGAAGGGGCGATAGCGGCGAATGTTGCTGCGTTCGGCAAACCGAAGGCGCTCAAGGCGCTGCGCGAGATCTACGAAAGCATGGCGCGGGAAGTGGCGGACGGGCAAATTCCGCTGGCGGCGGACCGCGCGTTTCATTTAGCCGTCGCGCAGATGTCAGGAAACGATGTGCTGGTGCGCACGGTAGCGGGTCTTTTCGATGAACGGCATAGCCCGCTGTCATCCAAACTGCGCGTGCATTTTGAGGGGGAGGAAACCTGGGTGGCCGCGTTAAGCGAGCATAAGGACATACTGGACGCGCTCGAAGCGCGCGATGCCATTCAGGCCCAAGCGTCGATGCAGCGCCATTTGAAGGCGTCGTATGAGCGGCTGATGACGCGCCGCAAGCATTGAAAATATTGCATCAAGCCAGTCCGCAATCAACCCGGACTGGCCGCCGAACTACGTACAACCAGTATGCAAGCAACCGTTCAACCAGGATAAGCCTCGTCCACTTTCAGCCCGGCGAGCTTGAAGATTACGCGCAGCGTCTGCGGCGCAATCTCGCGCCGCGAGGCGAGGGTTGTCAACACGAAATCCATCACTTTCGCGTACTTGAGCATGGTCAGGCACGTTTCCATGTCGGTGGTGCCGTCGCGCATGACTTCCGCGAGCCGCAACATTTCGCCGGAAATTTCTCGGGCCATTTCGAGTTCAAGTTGCTGTTTTTCGCTCCACTCGGGCATTGACGTGAGCTTTGCAAGCATTTCCTGAAACTGCTGTTCGGCTTTACTGTCTCGGATTGGGTCCATCGCCGTCCTCATTTTGTTCGCGCGTTCCCCGTGGGAACACGCCGTGTGCGTTAGGTGTTACGTAACAGGCCGTGCGTCGACGTTCGCCGGTGTGTTTCACTGGCATGGCCTCGCGCGTTGCGGAGGTCATTGATTGGTCGCGCCTGCCTTGCTACCAGGGGTCCTGCTATAAAAGTCGCGGCCTTGTGCCGCCGTAATATCCGTCCATCCCGTTGGTTGCCCCGTTCTAAATGCACGAAATGTTCCATCAAAAACCGGGGTTCCTCAGTGCCTGTTGAGGAGACTCGAAACCTCCGACAGTTTCCGATGCTGCGTCATGCGGGTGCGTCTATGCGCTTTTGGGTAAACTTGCCGATTTACATCGATACAACCAGCGGTTAGCGCACACTTCGCGCCGAAAATTCCGCGCGACCCTGCCTACAGAATCACTACGGTATCCAGACGATGGCCAAGAAGTCCCGGGCGCCGAACGCGCCCATTGCATCAACGGATTCGTCCGATCAAAAGCCGGAAACATCGGCCAAGCACGACATTCGTCCTGGTCAGTCCCTCGAACTTTTGAAGGAACTGCACATCTTGACGCGCGACGGCAAGATGAATCAAGACAGCCGTCGCAAGTTGAAACAGGTCTATCACCTGTTTCAGTTCATCGAACCTTTGCTTGCGGAAATTCATGCAAAAGAGGGTTCGGTGACGCTGGTCGATCATGGAGCGGGCAAGTCTTACCTTGGCTTCATTCTCTACGATCTCTACTTCAAAGCTCTGCGCGATCGGTCACATATCTTTGGCATTGAGACGCGTTCGGAGCTAGTCGAAAAGTCGGAGGAATTGGCCGCGCGGCTGGGATTTGAGGGTATGTCGTTCGTGAATCTATCGGTGGCCGAATCGATTACGTCAGACCGTTTGCCTGAAACCGTGGATGTTGTCACGGCACTGCATGCATGCAATACCGCCACCGACGACGCGATTCATTTCGCTTTGCAGAAGAAAGCGAAAACCATTGTGGTGGTGCCGTGTTGTCAGGCCGAAGTGGCGTCGGTTCTACGCAAGAACAAAGGGCATTCGCTTTCGAAGAACGTGCTGACGGAGATGTGGAGGCATCCGCTGCATACGCGCGAATTCGGCAGCCAGATCACGAATGTGCTGCGCTGCCTGCAACTGGAATCGCATGGGTACCAGGTCAGCGTGACGGAACTTGTCGGCTGGGAGCACTCGATGAAAAACGAGTTGATCATCGCGCAGTTCAAGGATCTGCCGCGCGGAAAACCGGCGCAGCGTCTGTCCGATGTGCTGGAGACGCTCGGTCTGGAAGAGATGCGCGAGCGGTTCTTTACGACTTGACGTTATGGCTTGACACTTGCGTCGCGTTTCAGATGTTCGAGCCAGCCTGCGTGGCCGAGACGGCGTAGCGTGGCCATGTTGCGCTCGTAGATATCGGCGGCGTCGGGGAATGCTTCCACCGCGCGTTCAATGCTTGCCTCACGCAGCAAATGGAAGATTGGGTACGGCGCGCGGTTCGTGAAATTTTCGATGTCGTCGGGCTCGGCGTCATCGAATTGATAGTTCGGATGAAAGCTCGCGATCTGTAGTTCACCTTCCAGCTTGAGTTGCCTGAGGAGGGTATCGGCGAAATGAAGGGCGTCGTTGTAGTCGGCGAAATCGGCGAGCACGTGCGGGACGATCAACAGCGTTGTATCGGTTTTTTCCGGATCGGTGTCCGCCAGATACTTCAGTTCGGTTTCGATATCGGCGAGCACCTCTTCGAACGTGCGCGCTTCGCTGACGGCGTAGCGGATCTGGTCCTTCACATACACGGATTTGGCAAACGGGCACAGGTTCAGGCCAATGACTGCCCGCGTGAGCCAATTCCGCGTTGAATCGATAATCTTCTCGTTCACAGTTCAATCCTGTCTTCACCGCACGCGGCTTGCACGAGCAACGCGGCCGCGGCGGGCGCTGCGCGCATCGGTCCGCAACCGGGGCCGAACGTCTGACTCGCGGCGTATATGCCCTCTATCAGCAACGCGAGGGAATCGGCGAGAAGTTGAGGGTCGGCCGCGCCCGCCGCAGTCGATAACTCCAGCAGCCGGGCCATCAGATACTGCTTGTTGTGCGCCACCGATACCCGCGCCGGATGCTCGCGATCCGCGAATTCGCAGGCCACGTTCACGAACGGACAGCCGCGATAATCCGGATTCGATGCCCGCTCGACAAGGTCGGTAATGCTCTGCACAAGCGCCTTCGCCGGTTGATCCGGATGCTTCGCGATACTGCGTTCGACCCGTTCCCGAAAACGCGCGTCCATGCGCGTGAGATACGCCACCACCAGATCGTCCTTCGACGAAAACTGCCGGTACACGCTCATCTTGTTCACGCCCGCGCGTTCGACCACAGCGTCCACGCTGATCGCCCGAATGCCGTCGCGATAAAACAGCTGCTCCGCGGCGTCGAGCAATTGCTCCTGCGCGGTGGCGCCGTCCATATGTCGACGGACGGTTTTTTTATCGACGACAGTGTCTTCATTCGATACGCGTAACACGGCATGTCCTTTACTTCTGAAGGGATTCTTGACATGTTACCGAGCAGTCACTAAGCTCGCAACCTAAATGTGACTGGGCGGTAACGTTCGTCGAAACATGGGTCGAAACGCTGTTGCAAGATAACCAGAAGAAACCGGAGCGAAGGATGAATTGGGCAGCCAGACGGCTTTCGGGCCGTATGCATTACGCGTGGATATCGGTAGGGGTCGTGTTTCTTGTGTTGCTCGCGGCGGCCGGTACGCGTGCGACACCCAGCGTCATGATGTTGCCGCTCGAACAGCAATTCGGCTGGAGCCGCGCGACCATTTCCCTCGCGATCTCCATCAACCTGGCGCTGTACGGCCTGACCGGGCCGTTCGCCGCCGCGGCAATGCAGCGCTTCGGCGTGCGCCCCACGGTGCTCGTCGCGCTGGGGACGCTGTCGGCAGGCGTGGCGTTGTCGGCGCTGATGACCGCACCGTGGCAAATGATCCTGGTGTGGGGCGTGCTGGTGGGCGGTGCCACCGGAGTGGCTGCCATGACGCTGGCGGCCACGGTGGTGAATCGCTGGTTCACGACGCATCGCGGACTGGCGATGGGGATTCTCACCGCCAGTTCGGCCACCGGCCAGCTTGTGTTCCTGCCGGTGCTCGCTGCTATTGCGGAGCGTTTCGGGTGGCGTCCAGTGGTGCTGGTCGTCGCGGCGGCTGCGGCGGTGGCGTTGCCCCTGGTGGCGTGGCTGCTGCCGGAGCGTCCCGCCGATCTCGTGCTGCGCCCGTTCGGTGAAGCCGCCGATGCGCCGCCGCCCGTTCCCGTCGCGCAGAAGAATCCGATCAAGCTCGCTTTCGGCACGCTGGGCATGGCGAGCAAGACGCGTGATTTCTGGCTGCTGTCAGGCAGCTTTTTTATCTGCGGCGCGAGTACGAATGGGTATATCGGTACGCATCTGATCGCCATGTGCGCCGATCACGGCATGACCGAAGTGCAGGGCGCGGGTCTTCTCGCTGCCATGGGCATTTTTGATCTCTTCGGCACCACGCTGTCCGGCTGGCTGTCCGACCGCTTCAACGCTCGCGTGCTGCTGTTCTGGTACTACGGCTTGCGCGGGTTGTCGTTGATGTTCCTGCCGCACGCGTTTGGTATCGACTTCTATGGACTGCCGGTCTTCGCGGTGTTCTACGGGCTGGATTGGGTGGCAACCGTGCCGCCGACCGTCCGGCTCGCTACCGATGTCTACGGCAAGGAGTCGGCGCCTATCGTGTTTGGCTGGGTCGTGGCCGCGCATCAGCTCGGCGCGGCGTTCGCGGCGCTTGGCGGCGGCATGCTGCGCGCGAGTCTCGGCACCTACACCGTCGCGACGATGATTTCCGGCAGCCTGTGTATTGTCGCCGCCGTGATGGTCTTGCGGATCAACAGGGCGCCGCGTTCACTACAGGCAGTGGCGACCTGACAGCGGCAGAGAGGCAGAGGCCGCTCGCCGGCATGCCGGTGGCGTTGCGAATTCAATCTCGCAGCGCGGGTTTGCCAGCTTGGTTATTCTTATGGTCTTGCAGCGTGCCTGTGAGCGCACGCTGTCCGGATCAACCAACCAGGGACTGCCGCATGACCGAAAAAATCGCACCTACTGAAGTCGCAATCGATCCGCTGCTGGCCGGCCGCTGGAGCCCGCGGGCGATATCGAACAAGGCGGTAAGCCGCGAGCAATTGCATAGCGTGCTGGAGGCCGCGCGCTGGGCGCCGTCTTCGTACAACATGCAGCCGTGGCGTTTCCTGACCTTCGATCGTAACCACGATGAAGCCGCTTTCCAGAAGGCTTTCGCCACGCTGGTGCCGTTCAACCAGGGCTGGAACGCGAACGTACCCGTGCTGATTTGCGTGCTGGCGAAGACCTTGACGCCTAAGGGCGATGTGAACCGCGTGGCTCCGTACGATGCGGGCGCGGCGGGTTTGTCGCTGACGCTCCAGGCTCACGCGCTCGGTCTGGTCGCGCACCAAATGGCCGGTTTCGATACCAACGCGTTCCGCGAGGCTTTCTCGCCGCCGGACGATGTAGAAGTGATCGCGATGATCGCGCTGGGACATCACGGCGATCCCGCCTTGCTCGACGAAGTTTTGCTGGAGCGTGAAAACGCACCGCGCTCGCGCGCGCCGATTGGCGAAATCGCGTTCGATGGCGCTTGGGGCAAGGCGTTCAAATAAGCGGTTTGAGCAAGCTGCACATGCTGGACAAGCGCGGTTGTCGGATAGGATCCGAATCGATTGCCGCGAAGTCCCTGAATCCCCGAAGCTCGACGTTTCGGGGATTTTTTATTTTTGGCTACAGGAACGCGCAGGAAACGCTCAATCCCCCTCCGCCGATGACAACGGCCGGGCCACGTCCTCCAGCGACTTGCGTTCCGCCGATACCCCCCAGATTCCCGCGACAACCGCCGCCAGCACCATCAGCGCAGAGCCGATCAGATAGCCCACAAACACCGCGCCGCGCTGATGTGTGTCTATCAACCGGCCGAACAACGCCGGCCCCACAATGCCGCCCAGCGCCGTCCCGAAGGCATAGAAAATCGCGATGGCCAGCGCTCGAATCTCGAGGGGAAAGGTTTCGCTGACGGTGAGATACGCCGAACTCGCCGCCGACGATGCAAAGAAGAAGATCACCATCCAGGAAATAGTCTGCGTGGTGCTCGTCAGCCAACCCTGTTCGAACATATATCCGCTGATAGTCAGCAAAATCCCCGACATGGCGTAGGTGAAGGCGATCATCTTGCGCCGGCCGAGGACATCGAAGAGTTTGCCGAGCATGATCGGCCCGAGGAAGTTGCCGGCGGCAAACGGCAACACATACCAGCCGATGTGATCCCCCGGTACACCGTAGAAATCGGTCAGCACCAGCGCGTAGGTGAAAAAGATCGCGTTATAGAAAAACGCCTGGGCGGTCATCAACGTCAATCCGACCAGGGAGCGCTGCCGATGCGAATGGAACAGCGAGTGGAACACTTCCCTGAGTTTCGTGTGATCGCGGGCGTGCAGACGCAGTGGTTTGACGGGATCGGCGGGCAATGTCACGCCATGTTCGCGAAACTTCGCCTCGATGTCCTCCACAATTTCCTTCGCCTCATCCACGCGATCGTGCGTGATCAGCCAGCGCGGACTTTCGGGCACCCACATGCGCATGAAAAGGATCAGCAATCCCAGGATTGCGCCGATCAGAAAACACGCCCGCCAGCCGTAATCGGGCGGCAGCAAGCCTGGATCGAGCAACACGATCGAACCCGCCGCGCCCAGTCCCGCGCCCACCCAGAAAGTGCCGTTGATCGCCAAGTCCGTCCAGCCGCGCACGCGGGCGGGGGTGAACTCCTGGATCGTGGAATTGATCGCTGTGTATTCGCCCCCGATCCCCGCGCCGGTGAGAAAGCGGAACAGCACAAAACTCGCGAGATTCCATGAAACGGCCGTGGCCGCCGTGGCCGCCACGTACAAAAACAGCGTGATGAAGAAGAGCTTGCGACGCCCAAGCCGGTCCGTAAGCCAGCCGAAACCCAGCGCGCCGATCACCGCACCCGCAATGTAGGCGCTACCGGCGAACCCGACATCGGCGTTCGAAAACTTCAGCACGTGACTGGTTTTCAACGCGCTGGCCACTGCGCCTGCGAGCGTCACTTCAAGCCCGTCGAGCAGCCACGTGATTCCGAGCGCCAGCACGATCAGCGTATGAAAGCGGCCCCACGGCAGCCGATCGAGCCTTCCGGGCAGATCGGTTTCAATGATCCTCGCCGGCGCTTCCTTTTCTCCTTCAATCGTGCGGATGGTCGTAGCGTCATTCATGCGTTTGGCCTATGACGTGGAAATAACCGGCTGCACGCGCCTCCGGCAGAGCATTAATTACCGGGTTTTCGAGCAAAATCCATTCCCCCGGCCATGTTTTTGATTGGTTGTTGATGTACTGCGCGTTACGTGCTAAAAACGCGCTCCACTTTTTGTTTGCGACGTCGGCCGCGTTCACGCTGCCGTCGCTCACCTCATGACCTATTGCGCGATCGATTTCGGCACGTCGAATTCAGCGGTCGCATTGCCCGACGGGGCATCGATCCGGCTCGCGCCGGTCGAAGGCAGCGCCACCACGCTGCCGACCGCTGTCTTTTTCAACACGGACGAGGACGAGCAGGCCTACGGGCGTGCCGCGCTCGAGTCTTACATCGACGGCTTCGACGGCCGCCTGATGCGCTCCATGAAGAGCATTCTCGGCTCGCCGCTGGCTGAGACGAGTACGGACCTGGGCGATGGTTCCGCCATCCGCTACGTCGACGTCATCACGCTGTTCCTGCAGCATCTGAAGCAGAAGGCGCAGGCCATTTCCAGCACGCCGATCACGCGGGCGGTGCTGGGCCGCCCGGTATTTTTCGTCGATGACGATCCGCGCGCCGATCAGCTCGCCCAGAACCAGCTTCAGGCAGCGGCGCAAGCCATTGGTCTGACGGATATCCACTTTCAGTACGAACCGATTGCCGCCGCTTTCGACTACGAAGCGCGCCTGACGAAGGAAGGGCTGGTGCTGGTCGCGGATATTGGCGGCGGCACGTCAGATTTTTCGCTGGTGCGGGTCGGGCCGGCGCGCGCCAAGCTGTTGTCGCGAAAAGACGACGTGCTCGCGCATTACGGCGTCCACGTGGCCGGAACGGATTTCGACCGCCGTGTGGAGCTCGCGACGATCCTTCGCGAACTCGGCTATCAGTCGATAGCGCCGGAAGGCCGCGAAGTGCCGAACCGCGTCTATTTCGACTTGGCGACCTGGCATCTGATCAACACCGTTTACGGGCCGAAACGCGTCAACGAGCTGCAATTGATGCGGCATCTCTATAGCGACTCAAAGCACCATGACCGCCTGATGCGCGTGGTCGAGCGCCGTCTTGGACATGCGCTGGCGTCACACGCGGAGGCCGCGAAGATCGAAGTGGCGGCGGGCGGTGAGACCACTATCGGGATGGAGGAGGTGGAAGAGGCGCTGCGTATCGGGTTCAACGAACAGCAGCTCATCGACGCGGGCCTGGAAGAGACGCGGCGGATCGTGGCGGCAGCGCGGGAAACGGTGCACCGCGCGGGCGTTGCGCCCCAGGATGTGGGCGCGATCTACTTCACCGGCGGATCGACCGGTCTGGGTTTTCTCTCGCAATCGCTCTCCAATGCGTTCCCGGAGGCTGAAGCCGTGTTTGGCGACCGGCTAGCCAGCGTGGCGACCGGGCTCGGTATTTATGCACGCCGGCTATTCGGCTGATCGGTAAGTGAACGATGACTGAGTTTTCGTAGATCGGTATTACTTGCTATCACCGTCCGGTCAGTCATTTAAAGTAATTTCTCATTAATTACTGATAAACCCGCGATGCAAAAAGAAAACCCCGCAAATGCGGGGTTTTCTCTGCTATTCAAACGGCAATAAAACTCAGGCCGGCTTGATGTTGGCAGCTTGCTTACCCTTCGGGCCTGTCTTCACTTCGAAGCTTACCTTCTGGTTTTCCTGAAGCGTCTTGAAGCCTTCCACGCGAATTTCAGAGAAATGTGCGAACAGGTCTTCGCCGCCGCCGTCCGGCGTGATGAAGCCAAAGCCCTTTGCGTCATTGAACCACTTGACGGTACCGGTTTCCATGTTACTTGTTCCTAAAGATGTTGAATAAGGCCGAAGCCCGAATGTGCATGAAAATCAAGGAAGGGGCAATGGGACAACCGGAGTACCGTGATGGGCGAACTACGAAAGACCAATTCACTCGCCACTTGAAATCCTGCAAGAAGGTTTATACGGCGAATCAAACCCAAGGTCAAATAATATCCGACTGTAAACCGGGGTTTTTTGAGATGTTTTCGCGACATCCTAACGTCATATTACAAATCTTTCGATCGATGTTTTCTGCTTGAGTCGGACTCGTCCAAACCTCAGTCGTAACAGATAGAGCGTTATGCCGGCACACCCGTTAAACTACGCGCCACGTTGGGGCAGGGCATGAATATAGGCTCTGGCTCCGTATTATCCCGCATAAGGTATTTGAAAGTTTTCTGACTGAAGGAGATGGTGTGAAAAGTTCTATTCAACGGAACATTGGGCCGGTTGCGCTGCTGCTAACCGGTCTGGGCTCCATCATTGGTTCGGGCTGGTTATTCGGCGCCTGGAAAGCAGCCAAGATTGCAGGTCCGGCGGCTATCGTCGCATGGGTTATTGGTGCTGTCGTCATACTTGCCATTGCTCTGACTTATGCGGAACTCGGCGCAATGTTCCCGGAGTCTGGCGGAATGGTCCGGTATGCACGCTATTCACATGGCGCGCTGGTTGGATTCGTCAGTGCCTGGGCAAACTGGATTGCGATCGTTTCGGTGATTCCGATTGAAGCGGAAGCATCGATTCAATATATGAGTACCTGGCCATATCAATGGGCCCATGCACTTTTTGTCGATGGATCGTTAACGCCGGTCGGACTCGGTTTATCGGCATTATTAGTGATCGTATATTTCCTCCTGAATTACTGGGGCGTTAAATTATTCGCCCGCGCCAATTCCGCTATTACCGTATTCAAGTTCATTATTCCCGGTGCGACCATTCTCGGTCTTATGCTGACCGGTTTTCATAGCGAGAACTTTGGTACGAGTTCGAGTTTCGCGCCTTACGGCTGGTCCGCAGTCCTGACTGCGGTTGCTACCAGCGGAATCGTATTCAGCTTTAACGGTTTTCAGAGTCCGGTGAATCTCGCTGGAGAAGCGCGTAATCCGTCGAAGAGTATTCCATTCGCCGTGATCGGCTCGATCCTGCTCGCACTCGTGATTTATGTATTGTTGCAAGTGGCGTATATCGGCGCGGTCAGTCCTGGCGACGTGTTGAAAGGCTGGGGCCAATTCAACTTCGCATCGCCATTCGCGGAACTCGCGCTGGCGCTTAACCTCAACTGGCTCGCGTTTCTCCTTTACGTCGATGCATTTGTCAGCCCGAGCGGTACCGGCACGACCTACATGGCGACCACCTCGCGCATGATTTACGCAATGGAGCGCAACAACACGCTGCCGAAGATCCTGGGCTACGTCCATCCGCTCTACGGTGTCCCGCGCCCGGCAATGTTCTTCAACCTCGGCGTCGCGTTCGTCTTCATGTTCTTCTTCCGCGGCTGGAGCTCGCTGGCGGCGGTGATTTCGGTCGCGACCGTGATTTCGTACCTGACCGGCCCGGTGAGCCTGATGGCGTTGCGCCGCGCGGCCACGGACCTGCATCGGCCGCTGATGATCAAAGGCATGAGCATCATCGCGCCGTTCGCATTCGTATGCGCGTCCGAGGTGTTGTATTGGGCCAAGTGGCCGCTGACCGGCGAAATCATCCTGTTGATGGTGGTCGCGTTGCCGGTGTATTTCTACTATCAGTTCAAGACGGGTTTCCACGAGTGGGGCGATGACTTGAAGGCGGCGTGGTGGCTGATCGTGTATTTGCCCGCGATGGCCCTTGTTTCGCTCATCGGCAGCAAGGAATTCGGCGGACGCGGATTATTGCCGTACGGCTGGGACATGGCGTTGGTGGCCGTCATGGCGCTGGCGTTTTATTATTGGGGCGTGCAAACCGGGTATCGGACCAAATATCTCGATGAACGCGAAAGCGATGAAGATATCCTCGCCGAAGTCGGTGCGTGATAGCCGGCTCGTAAAACCCCGCTATCTCAATTAAAAAAACCCGCTTGAGCAATCAAGCGGGTTTTTTATTTCTGTTCGTGGCAAATCGCCGCATTTTGTGGGGATTCAGGCGTCGCTGAAAACGTAATTTGTCATGGCCAACGTTTTCTGAAATGTACCGAGCGACTGAATACCGAGTTCGAAATCATCGCCAGCGGCTCCTAGCGCGCCGAAAATCGGCAGCAAATGTTCGTCGGTCGGATGCATCAGCACCGCGTGCGGCGCCTGCTTCCGATAGTCCAGCAAGGCTTCGATATCCCGTTTCTCCAGCCGATCCTCAAACCAGTCCGTGAATTCGGTCACACGCGGGTCGGCGTCTTCCGGCCGCGCGCTGAAATCTGCGGTCCGCAGATTGTGCGTGATCTGTCCCGAGCCCACGATCATCACGCCGTCGTCCCTTAGTGCTCGCAACGCGCGGCCCACGTGATAGTGGTGAGCCGGATCGAGACGCGGCTGGATGGATAGCTGCGCGACCGGAATCCCCGCGTCAGGAAACATCAGCAGCAGTGGCACCCAGGCGCCGTGGTCAAGCCCGTGTTCAGTGATCGCCGACGGAATGCCCGCTTGGGTCAGCAGCGTCGCGGCTTGCTTGCCGAGTTCCGGCGCACCCGGCGCGCGGTACTGAATCTCGTAAAGGGCGCGTGGAAAACCATAGAAGTCGTGGATAGTCTCGGGTTGCTCAGCGATGCTTGCAACCGGCTGTGCCGTGCCCCAGTGCGCCGAAAGCATGAGGATCGAACGCGGGCGCTCGAAGCGCGTCGCAAACGAGGCGAATTCGGCGGAAGGCATCGACGGGTCGATGGGCAGCGTTGGTGCGCCGTGGGAAATGAAAACGGTCGGAAGGCGGGTCATGGCAGCGAATCTCTGAAAGAGGGGTTACCACGACTATAAAGACGGTCGCTGCGTTGATAAACAGCCGGCGAGGCAATGAATTGTGTCGCCGGTGTTGTTAATTATCCGTATCTTTCAGTCCCGGCCAAGCTGCCGCAATCGGATTGCCGAGCGCGAACATGTCGATCACGCGTTCGACCGTCTGATCGACCATTTCATCGATAGAAGCCGGACGATGGTAGAACGCCGGCAACGGCGGAAAAATAACGCCGCCCATTTCGGTGACCGAGGTCATATTGCGCAAATGCGCGAGGTTGAACGGCGTTTCGCGCACCATCAGCACCAGACGGCGGCGTTCTTTCAGCACGACGTCGGCGGCGCGGGTGATCAGATTGTCCGATAGCCCGAGCGCGATGCTCGCCAGCGTTTTCATCGAGCAAGGCGCGACGATCATGCCGTCGGTCGCGAACGATCCCGATGCGATGCTCGCACCGACATCGCGGACGTTATGCACGACATCTGCCAGCGCATGGACGGTGGTTTTATCGAGATCCAGCTCGTGCTGGATGTTCAGCCAACCCGCGCTGGAGATCAGCAAATGCGTTTCGACGCCACCCAGGCGGCGCAGCGTTTCCAGCAGCCGGACGCCATAGATTGAACCCGTTGCACCCGTGATGGCGACAATCAGCCGCCGCGGCGCGGGTACTTCGGGTGCTACGGGCGAAGGACGTGCGACGGACAATCTCAGGCAGCGGCGAACAATTGCTGCAGTTCGCCCGATTCGTACATTTCCATCATGATGTCCGAGCCGCCGATGAACTCACCCTTCACGTAAAGCTGAGGAATAGTCGGCCAGTTGGAGAATTCCTTGATGCCCTGGCGGACGCCTTCGTCTTCGAGGACATTGACGGTCTTGATCTCGGTCACGCCGCAAGCCTTCAGGACCTGGATGGCGCGGCCGGAGAAACCGCACATGGGGAACTGCGCGGTGCCCTTCATGAACAGCACGACCGGTGCTCCTTCGACGATTTCCTTGATGCGTTCTTGCGTATCCATGACGTTTCCTGCGATGCGTTGTAATGCGGGGTTGATTTTGGGTCGAGCAGTGAGACATGCGCTACTTCAAGCGAAATTTCTCACGCTAACGTGTCTGAAATGATAGCGGATTTCATTCGGGGCGGCGCAAAGCGGTTGGGACGGCTTGCGGCCCGTCTGCAGTTGGTTGACGCGCGCGTCAAGCCGTGAAAAATCCGCCGCTGACACGTTCGATACCAGCCAGATCACGCTCCGAGCGTACGTCGGAAAAGCCGCGCGCCGTCAGCAGGGCGCGTACGTCTGTGGCCTGATCGTAGCCGTGTTCCAGCCAGAGCGAGCCACCCGTCGCCAGGAGGAACGGCGCTGTCTGGACGATCGTGCGGATGGCGGCGAGTCCGTCGGCTTCGTCGGTGAGGGCGGTACGCGGTTCGAAGCGCAGATCGCCTTCGGAAAGATGAGGATCGTTCCGCGCTATATAGGGCGGATTGCTCACGATCAACTCAAAGCGCAGGGCGGGATCGAGGGCGTCTGTCCAGTTGCTTTCCAGCAGCGTGATTTCACCGCCCGGCCGGCCGGCATCAAGCAGCTTCGCTGCATTTCGCGCAGCGACCGCCAGCGCTTGCGTCGAACGATCGACCGCCCAGACATGCGCCTGCGGATGGGCCGATGCAATTCCTACTGCAATCGCACCGCTACCCGTGCCCAGATCGAGCACTCGCGGGGCTTCGACCCCGGCCATCTGTTCAAGCGCGATTTCCACCAGCAATTCAGTTTCCGGCCGCGGAATCAATACGTCCGGCGTGACCTCGAACTCAAGCCCGAAAAATTCCCGCGTTCCCACGAGTTGCGCGATCGGTTCGCCCGCCGCGCGCCGTTGGGCCAGCGCGTCGAAGCGATCGACGTTCTCCTCAGCCAGTTCTTCGTCGTCGCGTGTGATCAATTCGGTGCGCCGCCAGCCGAGCACATGCTCGAGCAAGATCCGCGTTTCGAGCGCGGGCAGGGGACACGCACGCATTAACCCGGCGACCGTCGTCATTCCGAATCGCCCAGCGCCGCCAGCAACTCGGCCTGATGTTCGCTGACGAGCGCGGCAACCAGATCATCGATATCGCCATCCATGATGGCGTCGAGCTTATACAGCGTGAGATTGATCCGATGATCCGTCATTCGCCCCTGCGGAAAGTTATACGTACGAATCCGTTCCGAACGATCGCCCGAGCCGATCAAACTCTTGCGCGTGGCTGCTTCCTTCGCGTGCTGCTCGTGATACTGCTTGTCCATGATCCGCGCGGCGAGCACCTTCAGCGCGCGATCCTTGTTCTTGTGCTGCGAGCGGTCGTCCTGGCATTCCACCACGATCCCAGTCGGCAAATGGGTCACGCGCACCGCTGAATCGGTCTTGTTGATGTGCTGGCCGCCCGCGCCGGAAGCGCGAAAGGTATCGATACGCAAGTCCGCCGGATTGATCACCACTTCGCCAATTTCGTCGGCTTCGGGCATCACCGCGACCGTACACGCCGACGTGTGAATGCGCCCCTGCGTTTCGGTCGCCGGCACCCGCTGTACGCGATGCCCGCCCGATTCGAACTTCAGCTTCGAGTACACGTTCTGGCCCGCGATCCGCACGATCACTTCTTTATAACCGCCGAGATCGGAGACGCTTTCCGACATCATTTCGACCGTCCAGCGATTGCGCTCGGCGTATCGGAGATACATGCGCAGCAGGTCGCCCGCGAACAGCGCGGATTCATCGCCGCCCGTGCCTGCCCGGATTTCGATGAAGATATTGCGGTCATCGTTGGGATCTTTTGGCAGCAACATGGCTTGCAGATCGCGCTCGATGGCCACCATCCGCTCGCGCGCCTCGCCAATTTCTTCCTCGGCGAAATCGCGCATGGACGGGTCAGAGAGCAATTCCATGGCGGTGGTTTCGTCGTTCGACGCCTGCCGCCACAACGCGTATTGCTCCACGACCGGCCCGATTTCGGCATTTTCCCGCGTGATCTTCCGATACTGATCCATATCGGCGGTCACATCTTCGCGGCTCATCAGGTCATTGAGTTCGGCCAGCCGGGTAGTCAGCTGGTCGAGCTTGTTTTGCATGCTCGTTTTCATGGAAGGCTGGAGCGAAGCTCCGGAGAAGACAGCGATCAGGAACGCGACCGCAAAGATGCTCGCATGCGGCGCAACTGCAGAAGAGACGAAAGAGGGGCGCTAAGTTTCCGACGGATCGGACGGATCGTTCGATCCCGACGGATGGCCGTGCTTGTAAAGCCCACCCATCAGGTCGATGAGCTGGTCGCGATTCTCACGGCTGGCACGGCTGAGCGCGTGCGTGGGGCCGTGGATCAGCTTGTTGGTCAGCGACTGCGACAGCGCTTCGAGCACCGCCGCCGGGTCGTCGCCACGCGCGAGCATCTTGCGGGCGCGTTCGACTTCGGCGCGGCGCATTGCGTCGGCTTGCGTGTGCATATGGCGGATCACCGGCACGATGCTGCGTGCGTCGAGCCATTGCATGAAGTTCTGCACACGGGTGTCGATGATCGATTCGGCCTGCGCCACCGCCGCTTGCCGGGACGCGCTGCCTTCGCGAACGATCGCGCCGAGGTCGTCGACGGTATAGAGGAATACGTCCTGCAGTTTGCCCACTTCGGGTTCGATGTCGCGCGGAACCGCGAGATCGACCATGAAAATCGGCCGATGGCGGCGTGCCTTGACGGCCCGTTCCACCGCGCCGAGTCCGATGATAGGCAAGGTGGATGCCGTGCACGACACGATGATGTCGAACTCGTGCATGCGTGCGGGCAACTCGGAGAGCGGAATGGAACGGCCGTTGAAGCGATCGGCGAGCTTTTCGCCGCGTTCGGCGGTGCGGTTCGCCACCACGAGCTCGCGCGGTTTTTGCGCGGCAAAATGCGTCGCGCATAACTCGATCATTTCGCCCGCGCCAATGAACAGCACGCGTTGGCCCGAAATGTTTTCGAAGATGCGCTGCGCGAGACGCACGGCCGCAGCGGCCATGGAAACAGATTGCGCCCCAATTTCAGTTGTCGTGCGCACTTCCTTTGCAACGGCAAAGGTGCGCTGGAACAGCTGGTTCAGATACGTGCCAAGCGCGCCGGCTTCGGACGCTGTGCGCACCGCATCCTTCATCTGGCCGACAATCTGCGTCTCGCCAAGCACCATGGAATCCAGTCCGGAGGCGACGCGAAATGCATGCCGCACCGCTTCGGACTGCGGCAGCGCGTAGACATGCGGCGCGAGCTCGGAGACCGGCAGGTTGTGATACTTGGACAGCCAATGGATGGCGGCGTCGCGGGCGGCTTTGTCATCGGTGGCGCAATACAGCTCCGTGCGATTGCACGTCGACAGGATTGCGGCTTCCGGTGCAGTCTTCCCCAGCGACCCCAGCCACAGATCTTTCAGCGCGCCGAGCGCTGGTTTGATCTGTTCGAGCGGAAACGCCACGCGTTCGCGCAAGGCGACAGGCGCAGTGTGGTGGTTGATTCCGATCGCGAGGAGCTGCATGTTTTGGGCCTGATCCGATGGCCTTGTGGGACCTTGGAATTTAGCCCGATATTATAGCCTTTCGCGGATTTCTTCATTTCCGGCTGGGAAACCCAAGCCAGACAAGCCGCCCGGAATGCCGTCCGCTTCAATCCGGTCCAGTTGGTAACCGTAGCCGTACAGCGGCGTCAACCGGTAACCGTTGTCGGGCCGGAGATGCAATTTCGTGCGCAGGCGGGACGCGTGGGTATCGAGTGTCCGCGACGCCATGTCGCTCCCTCGCGGCCACACCACTTCCATGATGTGTGCACGCGAGACGGCGCGCGAGAGGTTCGTGAACAGCAACCGGGCGAAGCGGAACTCCTTCGGCGTGAGCAAGACCCGCTGATCCACGAAACTCACGCTCAATTCCGACGCATTGAACCGATACTCGCCGAAATGCTCGGCGGCGGGCGTACGAACCGCGCTACGCCGCGCCAGTACTTCAACCCGGGCGGCCAGTTCAACGCAGCGGACGGGTTTGGCGACGCAATCGTCAGCGCCGGCTTTCAGGCACGCGACCATGTCGGATTCGCTCTGGCTCGCTGCGATCAACACGATGGGAAGCTGCGGCGCCAGTTGCCTGACCCGTTCGATGATTTCCGCGCCGATCATGTCGCGCGTTTCATTGGCGGCGATCAGCAAGTCGAATGTGTCGTACCTCATCCGATCCAGCAGCACGGGCGCAGTGGGGAAGAAATGGCAAAAATGGCCGTCCAGGACAAGCGTCCGGCGGATGAGTGCGGCGTGCTGAACGTCCGCGTCGATGATGGCGATTCGCATGATTTCCGACGCCGCCGCGCGCGCTGAGAGCGGGCTGGGCGGCGCGGCACTTGCTTGCCATCGCCATTCCAGCCCCCTAAACTCATTCGCTACGCTGCAAACGCCTTCCAGACCTTCTAGGTTTACAGAACCGAAAATGCTAGTTCACGAATCCGATTCAACCCATAGGTTTAGTCCTAATTCCGCTGGAACGCGCCGCTAATGGGGTGGCCTGGCATCGTATTTCTCGGTTTGGTGGTCGGGCTGGCCGGCTGGTGGCTGCACCCGTTGCGGCGTTTGGTCTCAAGGCCATTCGGCCAGCTATGGGCGGCGGGACTCGCGGGCATGGCGGCGGCGATAGTCGCGAAAATGCTCGGCAACATCACCGGCGCATTCCACGATGGTGACTCCCTTGAGTGGCTTGCGTGCGTGCTGTTGGCGCTGGCCGCCGTAACCGTCACGGTGGGACTGGCGGCGCGCCGTTGATCTTATGTTCGACGTAACAAAAAAATTCTGCAGGTGACTCCATGAACGATCGACTGAATTCCCCCGATGGCCAGATTTTCGCCCGGCGTATCGAATTGCTGCGCGGCGCCATGGCGCGTGAGGCGCTGGCCGCCGTGCTGGTGCCGTCGTCGGACCCGCACATCTCCGAGTACCTGCCGGAGCACTGGCAGGGGCGGCAGTGGCTATCAGGGTTCACCGGCTCGGTTGGAACGCTGGTCGTGACCGCCGATTTCGCCGGCGTGTGGGTCGACAGCCGTTATTGGACGCAGGCCGAGGCGCAACTGGCCGGGACCGGTATCGCGTTGATGAAGATGATGGCCGGACAGCAATCCGCCCCGCATGTGGACTGGCTCGCGGAGAATGTCGCGGCCGGCGAGACGGTGGCAGTCGATGGCGCCGTGCTCGGCGTGGCGGCGGCGCGGGCGCTGAAAGATGCGCTGACGGCGCGCGGGATCGTCTTGCGCACGGACCTGGATCTGCTCGATGCCGTCTGGCCGGAGCGGCCGGGTTTGCCGTCGGAGCGTGTGTACGAACACGTCGCGCCTCAGGCGAGCGTCACGCGTCCGGAAAAGCTGGCGGAAGTGCGGCGCGTGATGCGCGAGAAGGGCGCGCAGTGGCATTTCATCTCGACGCTCGACGATCTCGCGTGGCTGTTCAACCTGCGAGGCGCCGATGTCACCTATAACCCCGTCTTCGTCGCGCACGCGTTGATCGGACTGGATGACGCCGCATTGTTCGTCGGCGATGGCAAGATTTCCGCTGATCTCAAGGCGTCGCTGCTGACGGAGAACGTGCGCGTCGAGCCGTATTCCGATGTTGCCAATGCGCTTGCCGCGTTGCCCGCGGGCTCCACGTTGCTCATCGATCCGCGCCGGATCACGTTCGGCTCGCTCGAGAAAGTGCCGCCCGAGGTGAAGATCGTGGAAGCGGTGAACCCGTCGACGTTCGCCAAGTCGCGCAAGAGCCCCGCCGACGCCGCGCATATTCGCGCCACGATGGAACAGGACGGCGCGGCGCTCGCCGAATTCTTCGCGTGGTTCGAAGATACGCTTGGGCACGAGACGATCACGGAACTCACCATCGACGAAAAATTGACGGCTGCGCGTGCGCGCCGGCCCGGTTTCGTGACGTTGAGCTTTGCGACTATCGCCGGCTTCAATGCGAATGGCGCGATGCCGCATTACCGCGCGACCGAAGCCTCGCATTCGGTGATCGAAGGCAATGGCTTGCTGCTGATCGATTCGGGCGGTCAATACGTGAGCGGTACGACCGACATCACGCGCGTTGTACCCATCGGCACGATTACGGCTGAGCACAAACGTGATTTCACCATCGTGCTGAAGGGGACGATCGCGTTGTCGCGTGCGCATTTCCCGCGCGGCATTCGTTCACCCATGCTCGACGCCATCGCCCGTGCGCCCATCTGGGAAGCCGGCGCGGATTACGGACATGGCACGGGGCATGGCGTCGGTTATTTCCTGAATGTGCACGAAGGCCCGCAGGTCATCTCGCACTACGCGCCGGCCGAGCCATATACGGCGATGGAAGACGGCATGATCACGTCGATTGAACCGGGGCTTTATCGGCCTGGGAAATGGGGTATTCGGATCGAAAACCTGGTCATGAACGAGCTCGCTGGCAAAACCGAATTCGGCGATTTCCTCAAGTTCGAAACGCTGACGTTGTGTCCTATCGACACACGCTGCATCGACCTGGCCCTGCTGCGTGACGACGAACGCGCGTGGCTAAACGACTATCACGCAACGGTCCTCGAACGCGTCTCGCCGCATGTGTCCGGCGCGGCCAAAACGTGGCTCGAAAAACGCACGCAAGCAATCTGAACGGAGCAACGAACGCATGGCGATCAAGGCAGTAGTGTTCGATTTCGGCGGAGTGTTGATTGACTGGAATCCTGAGTATGTGTACAGCCGGCTGATTCCCGATCCAACCGAACGGCGCTGGTTCATGGACAACGTGGTCGCGATGGACTGGGTGCTGCAGCAGGACGCGGGGCAAACCATCGCCGATGGCAACGCTGAATTGATCGCCAGGTTTCCCGAGCATGAAGCCCTGATCCGCGCGTTTTACGAGCGCTGGCAGGAAATGGTGGCGGGCGTGCTGGAAGACGGAGTCGCGCTGGTCGACAAGCTCGAAGCCGCGGATGTGCCGCTTTTCGGGCTCACCAACTGGTCCGCCGAAACTTTCCCCTGGGCATGGGAGCGGTTTCCGGTGCTGCAGCGATTTCGCGAGGTGGTTGTGTCGGGGCGCGTGCTGGTCGCAAAACCCGATCCGGCGATTTTCGCGTTGATGTGGGCTGAAATTGAAAGGCATCTTCCGGGCATTCAGCCGCAGGAAGTCGTTTTTATCGATGACAACGCGAAGAACATCCGGGCTGCCACCACGCTTGGCTGGAACGCCGTGCATCACACGAACGCCGAGCAGACCGAAGCGCGCTTGAGGGCGCTCGGTTTGCCCGTGTGATTACTTTCTACTTTCCGAATAGATGCTTCAGCGTGTCGCCGATGCTCTTGACCACACCGCCGGCGTTCTTGGCCACGCCTTCGGTGTTCACGCCAACCACCTTGGCGAAGCCCGCCGCCAGCTTTTTCATCAAGCTCTCGTTGAGCGAAAACTTGGGGTCGCGCAGATCGCCGTCGAGTTCAAAGTCCAGCTTGATCTGATCGTGATTCTTCAGCGCGGCGATCGCGAGCTTGGTCGGAATGCTGAGGAAGGTGTCGAGCGGATTGCCGGTATCCGATAACTGCAGCCGGTTCAGCGTGATCGAACCCGGCGCGTGGATGCGGTAGTCGTGCACCGTGGCGTCGAGCGTAAGGTCAAGCGTGCCGCCCGTGATGCTGGTCTTCGCGCCCGCTTTCCTCAGCAGATACGGATCGAGCGTAACAATGTCGACGTTGCGCAAGGTCGTGTGGGTCTGCGAATCCTTGTTCGCGATTTTTATCCAGCCGTTGAACGCGACCGTGCCCGTGTGCGACGGTCCTTTGATCGACCCGGTCATGTCAAGCTTGGTCGGTTCGGCGAGCGCGGGAAGATGCAGGTTGTCGACGTTGGCCCGCGCATCGGCAATCAGGATCCTGTAGGGCGGCGTCTGCACGGATTCATCGAAGAACTCCATCGCGCCGCGCTCGAACGTGACGTGGTCGATCAGACGGTCTTCCTGCGCGTGTGCCGCGGCTTCGCTTGAACCGGCCTGAGCCTCGCGCGTCGACTGCCGGAGATTGGGCAGCAACTCGACGTGGCCATCGGCGAAACGCGCAACGGAGAGATAAAACCCGTCCACCGTCACATGGCGCAGATGCACGCGGTTGCTCAGGAGGGCGCGCATATCGATGTTCAGCGTCACGCGCTCGGCGCGCAGCGTGTCGTCCGTGGGCCAGCCTTGCGGTCCCCGCAGACGCACGCGGCTCAGCGTGATGCGCGCATAACCCACGTCGATATCTTCCACGGAGCCGAGCGGCCCGAGCGTTTCGAGCACGCGCGCCTTCATTTCATGCGCGACGAAAAACCCGCCGCCGACCACTGCCAACAGCAACACCACGATGATCGCGCCCGCCCACAGCGCCACGCGTTGCGCCTTTGTAACCGCCATCCCGATGTCCCCCATCCAAGCCGCGCGCGGGCGGCGATCCGGTGCGTTGTTGTTGGCCTTGCCGTGCTTATCGGACGATTGGCTTATAGCGCAGGCGTTTCGGCTTCGCCGCTTCTTCGCCCAGACGATTACGCTTGTCGGCTTCGTACTCTTGATAGTTGCCGTCGAAGAAGGTCACTTGCGAATCGCCTTCAAACGCGATGATGTGCGTCGCGATCCGGTCGAGGAACCAGCGATCGTGCGAAATCACCATCACCGATCCCGCGAATTCCAGCAACGCGTCTTCCAGCGCGCGCAGCGTTTCAACGTCCAGGTCGTTCGACGGCTCGTCCAGCAGCAGCACGTTGCCGCCTTCAATCAGCGTTTTCGCCAGATGCAGGCGGCCGCGTTCACCGCCCGAGAGCGCGCCGACGGTCTTTTGCTGATCGCCGCCCTTGAAGTTGAAGCGGCCGATATACGCCCGCGACGGCGTTTCGTACTTGCCGACCGTGAGTACGTCCGCGCCGCCCGAGATCTCTTCGAACACGGTCTTGTTGGCGTTGAGCGCATCGCGGCTTTGATCCACGTACGCCAGTTTCACCGTCGGACCCGTGACGATTTCGCCCGAATCCGGTTGTTCCTTACCCGTCAGCATGCGGAACAACGTGGATTTCCCTGCGCCATTTGGCCCGATAATTCCGACAATCGCGCCCGCCGGGATCTTCATGTTGAGGTTATCGATCAAGAGCCGGTCGCCGTAAGCCTTGCTCACGTTCTTGAACTCGATCACTTCATTGCCCAGCCGGTCGCCGACAGGGATGAAGATTTCCTGCGTTTCGTTGCGCTTCTGATATTCCTGGCTGTTGAGTTCCTCGAACCGTGCGATCCGCGCCTTCGACTTCGCCTGGCGTCCCTTCGGGTTCTGGCGCACCCATTCCAGCTCTTTCTTCAGCGCCTTCTGCCGCGCCGATTCCGTCGATTCTTCCTGCTTCAGCCGATCCTGCTTCTGGTCGAGCCAGCTGCTGTAGTTGCCCTTCCACGGAATGCCGTGGCCGCGGTCGAGTTCGAGAATCCACTCGGCGGCGTTATCGAGGAAATAGCGATCGTGGGTGACCGCCACGACCGTACCCGGATAGCGCGTCAGGAACTGTTCCAGCCAGTCCACCGATTCTGCGTCCAGGTGGTTGGTCGGTTCGTCGAGCAGCAGCATGTCGGGCTTTTGCAGCAGCAATTTGCACAGCGCCACGCGACGCTTTTCGCCGCCCGACAAATGTTCGATTTTCGCGTCCCACGCGGGCAAGCGCAGCGCGTCGGCGGCGACTTCGAGTTGTTGCTCGGGCGTGCCGCCGTCGCTGGTTGCAAGGATCGCTTCGTATTTGGCTTGCTCGGCGGCGAGGGCGTCGAAGTCGGCGTCGGGTTCCGCGTAAGCCGCGTAGATGGCGTCGAGCTTTTTCTGCGCGCTGAAGACTTCGCCGAGGCCGTCTTCAACCGCTTCGCGCACGGTTTGCTGCGGATCGAGTTGCGGTTCCTGCGGCAAATAGCCGATGTTCAGGTTCGGCATCGGCGTGGCTTCGCCTTCGATGTCCTTATCGACGCCTGCCATGATGCGGATCAGGGTCGACTTGCCGGAACCGTTCAGGCCGAGCAGGCCGATCTTGGCGCCGGGGAAAAACGACAGCGAGATGTCTTTCAGGATCTGGCGCTTGGGCGGCACGATCTTGCCGACGCGGTTCATGGTGAAGACGTATTGGGCCATTTGCGGGTTCGGTTGTCTTGAGGTTTGCGGTTTTACGGCGGGCTTCGGCCGGGCGGCTGTTGGTTCTTAAGCCTCTGCCGGGAAGCCCCTGGATTCAGTACGCGACGATGCGTCTCCCGCAGCGCGCGGGAAGTGACGACATTGTACTTCGATGAATATGGCTGCCTGGCGGGCGTTTATCGGCTTTGATGCCGGCGCCCAAGCGTTCTCAACGCCACGCTGCGACGCCGCCATGGCGCGAACACGTGCCGCTGCGATGCCGGCTGAAGCTCCACGTGCCATCGCGGCATCGCGCGGTGGCGCCGTCGGGGGCTTCGCCCGAACGCGAATGCGCCGGGGAGTGGACGGTTTGGCCGTCGTGATTGCGATAGGTCTGGTGGTTATCGAGGTCGGATTCGTTCGGGGAGGAATAGGCGTAGGCGAACGAGGCGGAGCCATTGAGCGCGAGGGCGGCGGCGAGGAGGATTGAAGCGGTGCGGCGATAGAAACGTGTCGTCATTGTTTTTGTTTTGGGCGCGAGGAGCGTGAACGCTTGCGCTGGCCGTTTGGGATCGCCGCATTATCGAACCGGCGATCCTTCTGGATCAATCAGGAATCGAGCGCTGCCGGATTCTTCGCGCGTGTTTTATCTTCCGATGCCAGCCGGCGGGCGACCATTTTCACGTCCTCCGCGGCAGGAAGGGTTTCCGGCCGGATGCCGCGTTCAAGGAGGGTCTTACGAACCGCCCCATTGTTGTTGATATGTTCCCGCGAGATCGCTTCTTCATTGCCAAGCTGTTTCTCGCGCGAATTGAAGATGGTGATTTCCGCTGCGAAATCCTTTGCCTTGAGAATGATCGTGGGCGCGAAATCGGCCAATGGCCGCTTGGCGGGGACCTTCCAATGCGACTTCATTTGCTGGGTGGATTTCTCGAACAAGGCGTGATCGCCTTTGCTCCGAATCATGCCGAAATCGTCGTTTCCACCGGTTTGTTCGAAAATCACTTCGGATAGCTCCTTTTCCGTATTGGTCAATTTCATGCGGGCGACCAGACGTTCCGAGTCGAGCAGGCGTTGCTCGATCAACTCGGCGCGTCGGGTCTGGACGGCAAAATAGGTCTGTGCAAACGCAATTTCGTGCTTCTTGGGATCGCCGTTTTGAGCGACAAGATAGCAGGCGTAGCGAGTGAGCATGATGTCATCGACTTCGCGCTGGCTGCCTGAGCCGAGGTCGACCATTTTCCTGACGTCAGGAAAATGGTCTGCTGCCGCATGCCCCGATGTTTCGCAGGCAATCTCAGCTTTGTTCACAACCTTGACGAAGTTCTCCCACTTCGCATACCCAAGCAGGTGCTGAAGGTCGCGAGCAAGCCAGAATTCGACGCCGTTATTGGTCTGCTGAGCATGCGCTTCGAAATGCTCGGTCAACGAGTAAATCAGTTCGGTCTTCATGTACACCGTCCAAGGTGGGTTGCGCGCGGTTGGCAAGCAAGGCAGCCGGCGCAAAGCAATAAAAAAAGCGGAAATCCCTTTATCAGGGACTCCGCTTTTAATCACAACCTCGAACAACCTCGGACGACAAATTATTACATCAGACGTTAAACAAGAAATTCATCACATCGCCGTCGTGCACGACATATTCCTTCCCCTCCGCCCGCATTTTCCCGGCTTCCTTCGCGCCTTGCTCGCCCTTGAACGCGACGAAGTCATCGAAGGCGATGGTCTGCGCGCGAATAAACCCGCGCTCGAAATCCGTGTGAATAGCGCCGGCGGCCTGTGGCGCGGTGTCGCCGATATGAATCGTCCATGCCCGCACTTCCTTCACGCCCGCCGTGAAATACGTTTGCAATCCGAGCAGCTTGTAACCCGCGCGAATCACGCGATCCAGGCCCGGCTCTTCCATGCCAATATCGGCCAGGAACTCCTGCTTGTCGGCGTCGTCGAGATCCGCGATTTCCGCTTCGATCGCCGCGCACACCGCCACCACCGGCGCGCCCTCGGCCTCCGCGTGCTTGCGCACCGCGTCCAGGTGCGGATTGTTCTCGAAACCATCGTCCTTCACGTTCGCCACGTACATGGTCGGCTTGGCCGTGATCAGGCACAGCGGCTTGATCAGCGCGAGTTCGTCTTCGCTCAGCTCCAGCGCTCGCACAGGCTTCGCCTGATCGAGTTGCGCCTGGATCTTTTCCAGCAAGGGGACGAGCTTCGCCGCTTCCTTGTCGTTGCCCGAGCGCGCCGACTTGGCGAAACGGTGATGAGCTTTCTCGACCGTCGCCAAATCCGCCAGCGCCAGTTCCGTATTGATGACTTCGATGTCCGCGAGCGGGTCGATCTTGTTCGCGACGTGAATCACGTTTTCGTCTTCGAAGCAGCGCACGACGTGCGTGATGGCATCGGTTTCGCGAATGTTCGCGAGGAACTTGTTGCCCAGGCCTTCGCCCTTGCTCGCGCCGGCGACCAGCCCCGCGATATCGACGAACTCAACAATGGCCGGAACCACGCGTTCGGGCTTGACTATCTCGGACAACGCCGCCAGACGGGGATCCGGCACTTCGACTACGCCGACATTCGGCTCGATCGTGCAGAACGGATAGTTTTCGGCGGCGATGCCGGCCTTGGTCAGTGCATTGAACAGTGTGGACTTGCCGACGTTAGGCAAGCCGACGATGCCGCATTGGAGGCTCATGGAATCCTTCGAACTGGTGAAACGGCGTGCGCCGCGTGGGTCAACGCTGGATGCGCGTGTCGCGGGTTTCACAACCCCGGCGACCAAGGCGCGTAGCGGGCGGCCACGTCGTACGGGCCGGAAAAACCGCTATTGTAGCGCCACGGCCGGGTCGGCTGGGCGGGCGGGATGTGCCGCTACAGGGCGTCGCACCCGCTGAAACACCGCATTGACCATCGATTCCCGGCATACCCCGGCGGCTATAATGGCCGCATGACTTTCCACTCAAGAAATTTTCATGCGGTCGTGGTCGGCGGCGGGCTCGTCGGCAAGACGGCGGCGCTCGCGCTGACACAATCCGGCCTGCGCACCGCGTTGCTGGCAACGCCTGCTGCAGCCCCGCCCGCCGCCGGCAGCTTCGATTCCCGCATCTACGCGCTGTCATCGAGCTCGCAGGCGCTGCTGGAACGGCTGCGCGTCTGGCAGGCGCTGGAGCGCGAAAAGCTCGGGCCGGTGCTGGACATGCGCGTTTTCGGCGATGCCTTCGCCGAACTGCATTTCTCCGCGTTCCAGGCGGCCGTGCCGCAATTGGCGTGGATTGTAGAGTCGTCGCTGATTGAACGATCGCTCGATGCCGCGCTGCGTTTCCAGCCGAACCTCACGTGGATCGATTCGCGCGCCCAGGGCCTGGCGATCCACGACGACGCCGCCCATCTGACCCTCGCAAACGGCGACACGCTCGAAACGGACCTGGTGGTCGGCGCGGATGGCGCGCATTCCTGGGTGCGGGCGCAGACGGGCGCGAAGATGCAGCGCCGGGATTATCGGCAAACGGGCGTGGTCGCGAACTTCAAGTGCGAAAAGCCGCACGGCGAGACGGCGTACCAATGGTTCCGCGATGGCGAGATCATCGCGTTGTTGCCGCTGCCCGGCGATCACGTGTCGCTGGTATGGTCCGCTAAAACCGAACACGCCGATACCCTCCTGAAACTCGATCCCGCCCAACTCGCGGCGGAAGTCGAAAAGGCCACGCAAAACATGCTTGGCGCGCTCGAATGCGTGACGCCCGCGCAGGGCTTTCCGCTCGCGCTGCAAACCGTGGACCGGCTGATCGGCGCACGTGTGGCGCTGGTGGGCGACGCTGCGCATCTGATTCACCCGCTGGCTGGGCAGGGCATGAACCTGGGTTTGCGCGATGTCGCCGCGCTGGCCGAAACCCTCGCCAACAAGGAAGCATTCCGCTCAGCCGGCGACCCGGTTTTACTGCGCCGCTATGAACGCACCCGTCGCGAGGACATCCAGAAATTGACGCTCGCCTGCGACGGCCTGCAGAAACTCTTCGCCATGCCCGGCACGCTCGCTCGCGGACTGCGCAATACCGGCATGGCGCTCGTGGGTGCACAACCGCTTATCAAGCGCTGGCTTGTGTCTGCGGCGCTTGGTTGAGACCCGGTCAAGAACATCCCACCTACTTCAGATTGATGGAAATTCGAATGAAAATCACTCTTCGCCGCGCCCTGGTCGCTGCTGCCACGTTGGCCGCGGTGTTTGGTATCGGCATCGCGGCACAAGCCGATCAGACCACCGACAAGATCAAGGCCACGCTGCAATCGCGCATTGGTGACGCCGACATCAAAAGCGTCGAGAAGTCCCCGGTTCCGGGGCTCTACGAAGTCAACCTCGGCGCACAGATCGTGTACACGGACGCGACCGGCAACTATCTGCTGATGGGCGATCTCGTCGATACCCGCACGCGCACGAACATCACCGAAGCGCGCCTGGCGGAAACGAACAAGATCGACTTCGCGAAGCTGCCGTTCGAGAACGCGGTCAAAGTGGTGAAGGGCACGGGCGCGCGCAAGATCGCGGTGTTCTCCGATCCGAATTGCCCGTACTGTAAGCAGCTCGAAACCACGCTCAAATCCGTCGATAACGTCACCATCTACACCTTCCTGTACCCGGTTTTGTCGCCGGATTCGTCGGTCAAGTCGAAGTCGATCTGGTGCTCGAAGGACCGTTCGGGCGCCTGGGAAGGTTGGATGCTCGACCACACGACGCCGACCGCCGCCGCCAGCTGCGACACAACCGCCATCGACAAGAACCTGAAGCTCGGCCAGTCGATGAACGTCACCGGTACGCCGACCGTTTTCCTCGCCGACGGACGCCGTCTGCCCGGCGCAGTGCCGGCCGATCGGCTGGAGAAGGAATTGTCGGCGGTTCACTGAAGTCCGCTGTCGATTCGTGGACCAACGACGAAGGAGGCGCGCGAAGCGCCTCTTTCGCTTTCATGAACTTCCACTTGCCTGATTCTGCAATGAGCGGTTCAACCGCGAAAAGCCCGGACAGCCAAACCCGGCGACAAGAACAAAAGGACCTCGACGCATGAACGCCATCCGTTACACCATCGTTCCGAAAAATCCCGCTGCGCATCTGTTCGAAGTGACGCTGACCGTCGCGCAACCCGATCCGTCGGGCCAGCGTTTTGTGCTGCCTGTGTGGATTCCGGGCAGCTACATGATCCGCGAATTCGCCCGCAATATCGTGACGCTGCAGGCGTTCAACGCGGCCGGCCGCAAGCTCGCCATCGATAAAACCGACAAGCACGCCTGGGCAACCGCACCGCACGATGGCCCGATCACGCTGCGTTACGAGGTCTACGGCTGGGACCTGTCGGTGCGTGCCGCGCATCTCGACGACACCATCGGTTTTTTCAACGGCACGAGCGTGTTCCTCGCGGTGGAAGGGCAGGCGGATGCGCTGTGCATTGTCGATATTCAAAAGCCTGCGGGCACGCAATACGCGAACTGGCGCGTGGCGACGGCATTGCCCGAGGCGCGCGGCACGAAGCGCTATGGCTTCGGTGCGTATGAAGCGCCGAATTACGATGCGCTGATCGATCATCCCGTGACGCTCGGCGAGTTCGCGCTCGGTTCCTTCGATGCCCACGGCGCGAAGCACGACATCGTGATTTCAGGCCGCGTGACCGGGCTCGATATGCATCGCCTGGAAACCGACCTCAAGCGCGTTTGCGAGTCGCAAATTGCGTTGTTCGAGCCGCGCACGAAGAAGGCGCCGGTTGATCGTTATGTGTTCATGACGGTCGCTGTCGCCGATGGTTACGGTGGCCTGGAACATCGTGCATCGACGGCGCTGATCTGCAATCGCGCCGATCTGCCCGTTGCCGGGCGCCCGGATGTGACGGATGGTTATCGGACGTATCTTGGTCTTTGCAGCCACGAATATTTCCATACGTGGAACGTGAAGCGCATCAAACCGGCCGCGTTCGCGCCGTACGATTTATCGCAGGAAAATTACACGTCGCTGCTGTGGTTGTTCGAAGGTTTTACGTCCTACTACGACGACCTGATGCTCGTGCGCAGCGGCCTGATCAGCGCGAGCGAGTATTTTTCGCTTCTGGGAAAGACGCTCGGTGGCGTGTTGCGTGGGTCGGGGCGGCTCAAGCAGACCGTGGCCGAAAGTTCGTTCGATGCCTGGGTCAAATATTATCGGCAGGACGAAAACGCGGCGAACGCGATTGTCAGCTATTACCAGAAGGGTTCGCTCGTCGCGCTCGCTTTCGATCTGTCGATCCGCGCGCAAACCGAAGGCAAGAAGTCACTCGACGACGTCATGCGGCTTCTGTGGCAACGTTACGGCCGGGATTTTTATCACGGCAAAGCGCGGGGTATCGAAGAAAGCGAGGTGGAAGCCTTGTTCGCCGAAGCTACCGGCGCCGATTTGAAAAAGCTATTCCGCGACGGTGTCCACGGGACGCGTGATCTGCCGCTCGATACTTTGTTCGAGCCCTTCGGCATCACGTTCGCGCCCGATGTCGCGACCAACGGCACGGCGGGGAAACCGTCGCTCGGCGCGCGGATTCGCAATGGCGCGGATTGCGTACTCGCGGCCGTCCACGAGAATAGCGCGGCGCAGAAGGCGGGGTTATCGGCGGGTGACGTGCTGGTTGCAATCGACGGCTTGCGCGTGACCGGATCGAATCTCGACACGCTGCTTGCGCGCTATTTGCCAGGCGCGAAGGTGGAGGTGCACGCATTCCGTCGTGACGAATTGCGTGTCACGCAGGTCAGGCTCGATCCGCCGGAAGTATCGCGTTATGTGCTTTCCACTGCCGATGGGCGCGGTCCGTCGAAGCAATGGCGCGAACGCTGGCTGAAAGGTTGAGGCGTTAAAGCAGCGCTAAAGGCGGATTGTTCTATTGTTGCAACAATCCGTCACGAGTGCGCAGCTTGTTCCCGGCGTCGTAAAAAAGAAGAATGCGTCCTGTCAGAGCGCGATCCGTGCTCGAACTCAACAGACACAGGAATCATTATGACGACCATTCTTCAAATCAATTCCGCAGCTCGCTCGCAAGGCGCCCAATCAACGTTGCTCGCTGACGAAGTGTCGGCGAAGCTGCAGCAAGTGCACCCGGGTGCGAAGCTAGTCGTGCGCAATCTCCTCTCCGACAACCTTCCCCACCTCGACGATGCCACGCTCGGCGCATTCTTCACGCCCGCCGACCAACGCACGGCTGAACAAAACGCGATCCACGCCAAGAGCGAAGCGCTTATCGCCGAATTGCAAGCGGCTGACGTGGTCGTGATCGCAGCGCCGATGTACAACTTCGGCATTTCGTCGCAGCTGAAGGCGTACTTCGACTGGATCGCACGTGCGGGCATCACGTTCAAGTACGGTGCGAACGGCCCGGAAGGCCTGGTGACGGGCAAGAAGGTGGTAGTTGTATCGGCACGTGGCGGCAAGTACAGCGGCACGCCGAACGACTCGCAAACGCCGTATCTGAAGTCGTTCCTCGGTTTCCTGGGCATGACCGACGTCAGCTTCATCTTCGCCGAAGGCCTGGCAATGGGCCCGGACGCTGCCGGCGCCGCTTTGGCTACCGCACGCGACTCGATCGCCGCGCTGTAAGCAAGTTTGTGAAGTAAGCAGGACGCTTTTGAAAAAACCCGCCGTGTCGTGAGACATCGGCGGGTTTTTTACGCTGGGACGTCAGGCAAACGCCAGTCGATGGCGCGTCGCCCGTGTTGCTCAAGATACGTATTCGCCGACACAAAATGCCCGCAACCCAGAAAGCCGCGATGCGCTGACAGCGGAGACGGGTGGGGCGCTTCCAGCACGCAGTGCGCCTTCCCGGATGCCACCGCCGACGCGATCAATCCTCGTTTTGCCTGCGCATGCGCACCCCAAAGCATGAACACGAGATGTTCGTGCCGAAGGGCAAGTTCGTGGATCAGCGTGTCGGTGCAATGCTCCCAGCCGCGTTTGGCGTGGCTGCCGGCTTTATCGCGTTCCACCGTCAGCGATGTGTTCAACAGCAGCACGCCTTGTTGCGCCCAAGCGTCGAGGCAACCGTGAGCGGGCGCAGTAAAACCAAGGCTGGCGTTGATTTCCTTGAAGATATTTTTCAGCGATGGCGGCGGCCGAACCGGCTCCGGCACCGAAAACGCCAGGCCGTGAGCTTGCGGCGCACCGCGATCTTCGCCGTGGTAAGGATCCTGTCCGAGGATGACGACCTTCACATCGCCGGGACGAGTCAGACGCAACGCGCGGAAGACATCGGCGGGATACACGGTCTTGCCGGCGGCGCGCTCGGCGTCGACGAACGCGCACAACGCGGCGTAATGCGGGCTGTCGATAAAAGTCTTCAGATGCTTGCGCCAGTCCGCCGGCAACGCGTCGAACTGACTTTCGAGCGACGTGAACGGTTCGAGCTGGGTTTTCGGTGACTCAGCTTCAAATAGTGACGCCTGACTCATTTCACGCCGCCGTTGGAGCCAGCTACTTTGGACTCGCACAGGTCGTAGCCTCGGCGTGCCTTGCTGGCGTCCTCAGGCTGGAGATACAGAAACGCTCCCCGCATTTGCGCGGCAAGGGCGTTCAATGCTTCCTCGTTGCCGGATTTCAGTTCGAGTTCGAGTTCGCTGATCGGCGTGGTCAGGCGCTCGCCGTTCACATCAGCCACCACCTCGCCGAGATCCAGCGCGGCTTCAATCCGCGCACCGTCGATCTCGATGTCCCAGATCACGCGTGAGAAATCGGTGCGGAACAGCGCGGCCAATTCGGGCGCGGCGTCGCTGAGCGCATTGGCGGCGTGCTCGTCATCGCAAATTTCAAGCAGGGCGGGGATTTCCAGCGCTTCGCCGGCTACGGGCCGCTCCCACTCGTGGCGGTTGTGCAAACCGCCCGTCGATTCACCCGCCGTCTTGTACGTTTGCAACCATTGATCCGGCGTACCGCGCAGACGCACCGCACTTTTCGCCTTCGCGAGCGCACGGTCAGGGGTATCGAAGTACACGTTGGTGAGCTGGATCTTGCGGCCTTCCCGACCGGTGCGTTGCGTCAGGTCCTTCGCTATCTCGCCATGTTCCGACGTAGGCAGCGCCAGTTTGATCTCGCGTTCAATACTCAAAATAAACTCCGTGCAACAGCGTCAGAAGAACATTCGCGCCAGTTCGGTACCGGGATCGTCGGCGCGCATGAACGCCTCGCCGACCAGGAACGTCTGCACGTCCATGGCGCGTAGCCGGTCGACATCGACGCGGCTCAGAATGCCCGATTCGGTCACCACTATACGATCTTCCGGAACCATGTCCAGCATGCCGATCGTCGTTTCAATCGATGTCTCGAACGTGCGGAGATTGCGGTTATTCACACCGATCAACGGTGTCTTCAACGTAAGCGATTGCTCGAGTTCGTCGCGATCGTGAACTTCCACGAGCACCGCCAGCCCGAGCGAGTGCGCGTACGCTTCCAGATCGCGCATTTGCAAGGGCTGGAGCGCGGCGGCGATCAACAGAATGCAGTCGGCGCCCATCGCGCGGGCTTCCAGGATCTGATAAGGATCGACAATGAAGTCCTTGCGCAGAACCGGCAGGCTGCAAGCGGCGCGCGCTTCTTCGAGATACGCAACGCTGCCCTTGAAGAACTGCACGTCGGTTAGCACCGACAAACACGCGGCGCCGCCTTGTTCGTACGATTTCGCGATTTCGGCGGGGACGAAGTTCTCGCGCAATACGCCCTTCGACGGACTCGCTTTCTTCACTTCCGCGATGATCGCCGGCTTCCCCGCGGCGTGCTTCACGCGCAATGCGCCGACGAAGTCGCGCGAGTCGCGCGTGCTCGCCTGCAAACGCAGTTCCTCGAGCGACACGCTTTCCTGCGCGATGCGAATTTCGCCTCGTTTGACTTCGATAATGCGGTCGAGAATGTCACTCATGTCCTGGCCTCTTTATTTCGCGAATTGCTGCGTGAAGCGCACGAGTTCATCGACTTTTTCGCGCGCTTGCCCGCTCGCGATCACCTCTTTCGCGAGGACCATGCCGGCCGCGATCGATTCGACCACGTTCGCTGCATATAGCGCCGTGCCCGCGTTCAGCGTCACGATTTCGCGCGCGACGCACGGCTTGTTATTCAGCGCGCCGAGCAGCATGGTTTTCGATTCCAGCGCGTCGGCCACTTTCAGCGTCCGGTTCGACACCATCTGCAGGCCGAAGTCCTCTGGATGAATCTCATACTCGCGCACTTCGCCGTTGTGCAGCTCGCCTACCACCGTAGCCGCACCCAGCGATACTTCGTCCATGCCGTCCTTGCCGTACACCACCAGCACGTGCTTGGCGCCTAGGCGCTGCATGACGCGAACCTGGATGCCGACAAGATCCTCATGGAACACGCCCATCAACTGATTGGGCGCGCCGGCCGGGTTGGTCAGCGGGCCGAGGATGTTGAAAATCGTCCGCACGCCGAGTTCACGACGCACCGGCGCGATGTTTTTCATGGCCGGATGATGGTTCGGCGCGAACATGAAACCCATGCCCGTTTCGGCAATGGATAACGCCACTTGTTCCGGCTTCAGGTCGATATTCACGCCCAGCGCTTCAAGCACGTCCGCGCTGCCCGATTTACTCGATACCCCGCGATTGCCGTGCTTCGCGACCTTCGCGCCGGCGGCCGCCGTGACAAACATGGTGGCCGTCGAAATGTTGAAGGTATGCGAGCCGTCGCCGCCGGTGCCCACGATATCGACTAGATTCTCGCTATCCGGCACGGTGACGTGATTCGCGAACTCGCGCATTACCGTGGCCGCTGCGGCGATCTCACCGATGGTCTCTTTCTTCACGCGCAAACCCGTGATGATCGCGGCGGACATCACCGGCGACATCTCGCCGCGCATGATCATGCGCATCAGGTGCAGCATTTCGTCGTGAAAAATCTCGCGATGCTCGATTGTCCGTTGCAACGCTTCCTGGGCCGTAATAGTCATGATCGGATCTCGGTTCACGCGCGAATGCCTTGCGCCGGGCTCTTGACGAAGTTTTCGAGCAGCGCGTGGCCGTGCTCGGAAAGAATCGATTCCGGGTGAAATTGCACGCCCTCGACCGCGAGTTCTTTATGACGCACGCCCATGATTTCGCCGTCAGGTGTCCACGCGGATATTTCCAGGCAATCCGGCAGCGATTCGCGTTCGATCGCGAGCGAGTGATAACGCGTCACGCTGAAATGTTTCGGCAGGTCGGAAAACACGCCACGGCAATCGGTTTCGATGGTGCTGACTTTGCCGTGCATGATGGTTTGCGCGCGCACCACGCGTCCGCCGAACGCCTCGCCAATGGCCTGATGGCCGAGGCAAACGCCAAGAATAGGGATCTTTCCGGAAAATTCGCGCAGCACGTTGAGCGTGATGCCCGCGTGTTGCGGATTGCTCGGCCCCGGCGAGAGGCAGATCCGCTCGGGATTGAGCTTCGCGATTTCATCGAGGGTAATTTCGTCGTTGCGGAAAGTCCGCACATCCTCGCCCAGTTCGCCGAAATACTGCACCAGGTTATAGGTGAACGAATCGTAGTTGTCGATCATTAATAGCACAATTTCCCCCTGCGTCTTTGCTGGTAAGGGTTTGAAGGCTTTCGGTTGTCGCCGTGTAGGGATTTTTACCCCATTTTTACCCCGTGTTGTTAGGGCGCGACGATTTCGCCCGTGCGGGCGCGTTGATACGTAGCGATCAGGGTCGCCAGCAATGAAGCAGGAGGGGGAATCGACAATCGAGATACATGCGCGAGATTCTACATCAGCCGGGCCGCCCGGGCACGGTCAGCGGGGCAGGCCGACCTTATGAGCACTCTGCGCTGTCTGCTGGGATGGCTTGTCGCCGCGACGCAAAATGTTTTTTGACAGGGTTCAGATTTGGCGTCTGCCGCCGATAAGCAAGGGCACCCAAAAATTATGGTAGCGCTTGTTTTCATCGGTTTACCACACATATAGAGCCATACGATTGCGGTTGCCCGTGCTCGGGAAGTGTGCCAAAATATACGTCTAATCAGACAGATAGCGTAAATTTATGACGACGGATAACGCAAAAGACGACGAAAGCTTGTATGCTAAAGCTGCAATCCGTGAGAAAGTGCTTGACGTCTGGGCGCGAGTGTTCAAGGCCAGCAACAAGGTCATTCAAGATGCAAAGAATTACGGATTTTTGGGCATGGATGTTGCTCCAGATCCAAATATTCACACCATGCTCGTCAGCTCTAAGTTTTTGGCAGAGATCGTGACGTTCTTGGTAGATCAAGCGGAACAGAGGGACGACACAGAATCAGTTCGTTTGCTATTGAATGCTAAGGAGCAACTTTTGAGGTTGGAAAGGCTCGCTAACGAACTGAAGGCCAACAACGAAGATGGCTTTAATGCTGTGTTAAGTGAGATAAACGCGCAGGCTGTGATTTAAAACTTGGGGAGAGAATCGTGAACATCGCAAATTTCAAGGGCCATATCTTGTCGGATGGTGAGTTCCTGGAATACTTGGACTACGCACTGGATGCGGTCAGTGAGTTCGAGGCGCAGGCGGACGCGTGCTGTGATGCGCTCAGAAAGCGCGCGGCTGCACTCGCGTCGTGAGAACGCTTGATCGCTAAAGTATCCGTTGGACATTGATAAAGCCACCTTTTAGGTGGCTTTTTTGTTAGCCGTAGGGCGCTGAGCAATTTGCTCGGCTACAACTGACTACCTACGTTCCAGCGATGCGCCGCCGGATGCCGCATGAAAAAAGCTATCGAAGTAGCTGACCTGACGCTAAAAATCCTGTCGTGCTTCGCCGTGATCGGCGCGGGCGCGTGGGCGGTCTGGATATTCGTCCTCGGCGGTTCAACGGGCTGGCAAGCCAACGTCACGATTGAAACCCAGGTCTTGCCGTATCACGACGACCTGCGGCTGCTAGTCGTGCATGTGAAGTCGAAGAACCCGCGCAACGTGACTTTCGAACTAGACAGCGCCGAGCACGATTCTTATTGGCTGCACGTTCGAAAGCTTGCGGGCGACGCCAAGGCCGGGGCGGCGTTCGGCGAAGACGAAGGCGAGGCCATCAAGGATATCGACTTGCTGAAAGCTATCGGCGGCGACTACGTGTTCATCCCGAACGCGGAAATGGACGACATGCAGACTATCGTCGTGCCCGTAGGCACCACGATTTCACTGAACGCCGAGATGCGACAGAACAACGGCACGCTCGACAAGCGGGGCAAGCCGGATTTCGATTTCGAGTCGGGGTCTACAGTCGTTCATATCGGGCCGTAGACAGCTTTGCAATCAATTGCACTACAGTGGGTCAGACGACAGGGCACGCGCCCGTACCTCCCGTATGCGTACGATAGTTTCGCGCCCGTCAAAGATTGTTGTCGTTTCGGTGATCGCAATTTGTCGGGTGCCGCGCTAGGATAAGCCGTTCTTCGCACAAAACCTCTCAGGGATCATTGCGGCCCCGCCCGTCAAACGGCGGGTTTTTTTCGGGGCGGCAAACGCAAAAAAGCCCGCAATCGCGGGCCGGGCGTCCTGTCGCATAGCTATCTAGACAGTGAAGTCCATCGACTATAGCTTTGCCTATACTGTCAAGACAAGCTATACCGATACTGTTAAGATAAACTATACCGCTAGCTACCGGGAGTTCCTGAGAGTTACCGGGACAGGTGGTTTAAAGCCGTGAATAGATAGATGAAGCTAAGGCCCATGTAAGCACCGGCCATCGCTATGTCCAACAGCGTTTTACTCATTTGTTGCTCCTGACGGGGTTATGAATGAGACGAAGGGGAAGCCGCCAGTTCCCGGCACAGGTTCAAGACGGTTTTCCCTTCACCTCTACAGACAGCGCGGACTTCCGCGCTGTTTTCTTTTGAGCGATCACCTGCTCAGACGCAATCATAAAGCTTTTTTTGCACGACTACGGGGCCGGAAAAACAAAAAGGCATTTGTTTTCAGCGTCAAAACTAGCAATAGCGCATTAATAGTTAGCCTCTCCTAACTTCTTAGCAACATGTCGTGGAAAGCTATACCAAAATGCCCCGCGCTATGCCGAACGAACTCGTTTATTGCCTAGTAGGGTATGCGACAAAGCGCCGAGTAACAACTGGCCAATCAGGATAAGACCTATGGTGCTGACCATCACGGCCTTCATTTTTCCGCGTTTTTCGGCGGCATTGACGCCCCGGCAGCGTCTTCGCGAACGCCATGCCTAGCAAGGGCAAATAGACTTTCCAGAGCGAGACGACCGGCAAGCCGAACTTCCGGCGCAGCAGTTCTATGTTGTGCAGTGCCCGGGCGGAATAGACACTTTGCCCGTCTCTTTTCAGCGGCAGATTTGATGTTATGCGCGACGATCAGCAACGCGACGCGGGGTCAACCGCCGCCGATCACAAGCAAGCGCGCCAGCCCGAGCGGCGGCGTCTTGTCTTTCACGTACCGCACGAGTTCAGCGCCGCCGTCTAGACGGGCTTCATGGAATTCCCCGTCGCGGATATCGTTCACTGACATTGACATCAGCGCAAACCCCGCGCTGTCGCCGAAAATAAACTTATAGCTTGCCGCGATCAACGCCACGTCGGTTTCCGGGTTATCGGCGCTGACCAGCCCCCATTCCTGCAAGAGGGAATCATGCATACCGAACAGATATCCACGGGCCTCGCGGCTAGTCATAAACGCGGGGAAGGCTTCCCGGGGCGTCGCGTACTTCGGCCACAGCTGTAAAGCAACTAGCCCGGCAATAGCCGCATGAAACTTTTCGGTTATGTCCTGTTCCTTTTGCTTCTTGCCCCATCCGAACATAAGCCCCCCGGTTTTCAGGAAAGCATACACGCTAGACAAGTCGTTGATAGCCGTCGCGCGCTATCATCGGACGCAAACCTCAAAATGATATAGAAGGCACGCCATGAGCAACGTGACGTTCGACCCGCACGGCGAACATCGAATGGCTGGACATTTTTTCAGGCAGTCAGCGGATGACTATGCGGCGGCTCGGTGCTGTCTGCTGAACGGCTTGTTCCCCGGCTTCGTCATGGCTGAACAAGCCGTTGAAAAGCTTATCAAGGGTTTTATTATCACCAAGGACGCGTCGTTCAAGCCCAAGCCGAGGCAAGGACATGACCTGGCTTGGCTTTGCACAAAGCTACAGGAACTGTACCCGCACATTTCTATTGCACCATACGAGCGCATCATAAAACTGCTTCAAGCTTGCTATGACGGGCGTTATCCCGATTCCGGCAATGATCGGTTTGGACTCACTACTGCCGAATTAAAGAACATCGACGATCTGTATATGTATCTCGCCGACCTAGTACCGATTGAGGGTGAGATGAAAATGCGAATCGGCGTGTTTTCACATTTGTATTCTGCCTATTTGAATCTCTCGAATATACCTGACGGTAAATGGATGTTGCACGGAAACGAAGCCGCGCTTCGGCTCTTGACCGGGCGGCCCATACCGGAGATTATTTTGCGCTGGCGTGACGCAACACTAAAGAACTTAGTTAAAGAACAGCAAGGCTGATGCGCAAGGCATCATATCCATCTTAATTCAGCGTCGTCTACCTGATCGCACGTCATGGGTGCCGGTGTATCTTCAACGCCAGAAAATTGCAATTGATTGCAATCGACAACCGGGGCGGGGACAGCGACAGGGGTGGGCAGGACCTCGAACGGCGTCAACGTCAGCATTGCACTACTCCATTAGAAAAATAATTTGCGGCGGCACGAACGCGCGAACCGCATTAAATCAGCGCAAATAACTCCATTTAAGCCCGACTCAATTTTGATAATTGTTCAAACCCCCGAATCAGGTTTTGTGAACGATAGCGGTTAGCGGAAAGCTTTGCTAAGCTTTAAATATTCTAGCGTGGAGATAATCCTATCATGGGTAGCATTAGCGAACGAAATACGACGGCGACGATGGTTTTGCCGAAAAGCCTTAAAGCCCGGGCGATTGAAGTGTCGAATAAAACCGGCGCTCCTATATCGGCAATCATGCGCAAGGCGCTTGAAAACCATCTGACCATGCTAGAGAAACAAGCTGAACCGAAAAAGGAGGCCGCATAAACAAAAGCGCGACCCGGTGCAAACGGAATCGCGCTAAAACAGGTAGTCCCGACAAAGAAACTGACCTTAAGCAATGATTATCTCATTGTGACGGGTCATTGACAAACTATTTATTGACCTATAACGAATAATCATGTCAGCACTTCCGAATTTCAAAACTGAGTTGCAAGCGTTGCAATCAATTGCAGCGAATGACGGTTCAATGTCGGCCCATGCGGGACAAGCGTCACAGGCAACCGCCGTACTGAAAACCCCGCGTAAACAGATTCAAATCGTTCCCGTGCTTGATCCCGCCATCGGCGTTGCCGCTATTCGTGACCGGTATCAGAAAGATGAATGCGACAAGGACGCGACATTCGCGCGGTGGCTCGCGCAACTCGTTTTTCGGTATCAGGCTAAACCGGACGGCACGCCCCGGCTTAAATCGTTTCGCGACGGTCATCACTGGTGGCAGCACACATTGCAAGACTGGGCGGACGAATGCGATTGCACAGTCAAACAAGTGCGCGGTTATCTGGCCCGAGCGGAGGCGAAGGGCTTAATCGAAAAACATCAGTGGCGCGCATTCGACGGAAAGTATCGGGGGAAGACGGTTATGCATGTCAGGTTATTGTGTGCCGGGAGCGCGGCGGCATTGAACGGCTGGCCTGACTTCCGCCAAATAAGAATGATTCGTGAGTGCCCTAATGTCACTTGCTTAAGCAGTGCCCTTAAGGGCACTTATAAAGACTCAAAAGAAGAAGCTTTAAAAGAAGAAGGTAAACCCCCGGGAGACAAAAGCAACCCTGAAAGCAAAAGCAAACCCGTGGACGCTTCGCTTACCACGACTCACGCTTCCCCTGAAACTGCCTCAGGCAAAAGCTGTGTGCTGAGTCAAAAGCCGAACCAAGACAAAAGCAAAACCGAGTCAAACCCATCCCCCGGTTCCGCGACCCCCCCTTTAAATCCCGCGCCGAAGAAAGCGAGGACTAGCAGCTATGTTGACGACTGTTACCGGGCCATGCGCGAGCACCATCCCGATTCATTCATGCCGTTCAAGAAAGCGCAGCGGGCCAACCTGTCGTCCCTCGCCGTGCGCCTACACAAGTCAGGACGCCTGCAAGCCCGGGGAACGGACGAGCATGCCTTCCTGCAATGGGTTTTCGGCATAGGGTGGTTTAAGTGCGCGCTTGAGTTTGAGGATTACTGGAGTCTTGAGAATCATGAACGCGTACCCGTCAAGATGTGGCCTGACGTGCAAGCACTGTTCGGCGCGGCGGGGGAGGCTAATCTCAAGATGGCGGTTAACCTATTTCTTAACGACCTTGAACAGCAACAGCACGCCTGACCCCGGAGCCGACATGGAGAACCTGAAGAACCTGACGAACACAATGATTTGCTGGAAACCCGGCGGCGACGTCAAGCTGATGGCCCACCCTTGCCGCCCGCGCGGCGCGTCCCGGGGCTGGCGCGCTGTCGGCGCGTGTGATTCCGAATATCACGAAGCCACGCCCGAACAGCGCAAGACCATGATTTTCATTGAGGCCGTGCATTTGATCGTCCGCGACGGTTGCGACCCGCAGACCGTGCACGCCGCGCTGTGCGGACTTGAGGAGTACCGCGACGGTCTTAGCTATGACATGCCGCGCCCGCAACAGGATCGTCAGACCGCTAGCACAGACCGGGACGGGCGCGACTAACCACAAGGGTCAACGAAGCCGCCACAGGGCCGCTAAAGCCATTCGCAGAACTAACGAGGCATCAATGAAAACCGACCTAGCCGGACAAATCGCCCGCCGTGAAATCGTGCCGCCGGTCGTGACCACGGCGACCGTCCTAAGCGCGTTTTGGCGTGAGCGCATGAGCGCATTGTTTCCCGGCGAAACAGTGCTAATCGACACGAAAGCGATGGGTCAGTTTTCCCAGATCATTGCGAAAATCGGCGAGGACAAATCGTTGTCCGCCGTTGCGTTCGCGTTGAGCAATTGGGCGGCGTTTAGGTACGCGGTGAATTTGCAGTTAGAGGGGACCGCTATTTGCCCGAAAGTGCCGCAAATAGGGGTTATTTTGCGTCACCGCGCGATCCTGATAAGCATGATGGACGCTTGCAATTGATTGCATTGCAACGCCCTTTGACAGACGGGCAAATGGAGTTAACCAAATAGTCCAAATAGCCCTTCCTCGTTAGAAAGTGTTCGTGTCAAATGATCTAACAGACAAGCACGAGGACAGCACGAAAATGGACAACAGTTTGCCGCCGCGTAACGCGGGCCGCCGATGGTTCCCGCCTGTGATCTTTGACATCATTTGCGAACGCGTAGCAAGCGGGCAGGACTTGCTAGCCATCTGTTCGGACCCGTCGATGCCTTCGCGCACAACGTTCTATGCCGAGGTCACCGAGAACCCGTTGATTAGCGCCAAGTACGCCGCCGCAGTGCGTACCGCTGTTGAACGTCGCGCAGCAAAAACAACCGTTTAAGGGGCCGTCGTGAAGAACCTGAAACCCGGCCGTTATCCGATGACTTTCGCGGAAGAGCAAGACGCGGACGCGGCGGCACAGACACGCGCGGCGCAGCAAGTCGCGGCGATCTTCAATTGCGTTAGCGCCGTTAGGAACTTGGATGATCTTCGCGGGCACGTTGCCGCCGGAATCTTGGACGACCCAGTGCTGACGAAACTCGTGCTCGCCTCCGTTGACGGCGCTATCGCCGGGGTCCGCAAGACGGTCGGCACTGTCGCCGAAGCATATCAACGCGGCGACGCCGCAAACACATAAGGAGATTGCGATGTATGAATTGTCCGCCCCCCCGTATAACCCGTATGCCGTTAACGACACGCGGTCTTTGAGCCCTGAACAACGTCGCCGCGAGCAACTGCGCGCTAGCGCGTTGCGCGAGGGAAAGCTTGTCGAAGTCGTGACCGTTTGTCCCGAAACAGGTCGCAAGACCCGTGAATATGTCGGCGCAAAATCGGCGTGGATGGATCAGTACAAGTCGCCGGGGCGTTTAATGATTCGGATCAACAAAGACCCGGCCCCGTCACCTTTCAGAATGGCTAACGGAGGGCGCTCGAAATGACAACCCTTGCGGATCTCAAACGCGGCATCGCGAACGTCGAGGCGGAAATCGCTTGGAACGCCGATAAGGAATACCGCGATCAAGCCGAACGTCAGGAATTCAAGGCCATTCAATATCACGCGGATTCCGTGTTGCGCGAGTTCGGCAAGACGGCGGCAAAGCATATCGAACCGAGAGGCACCGAGTCCGCGCATGCCTATCGCATTCGTGTCGCGCAGACGCTTGCGGGCGAAACCAAGAAGTATCGGCATACCGAAATCAGCCCGACTATCGACCCGGCGTCACTGGCCGAGGTAGAGGCCCAGATTTACGCGGACGCGTTCAAGCAATCGCGGCACCCGCTTGACCTCGCGCCCGGACAACTCCGTGAAATCGTGAAGGTTGACGACGCCGGGCGCAAGTACAGCGAATTTGTCGCAGGCGAAGGCCCGGGCGCGTTCCGCGCGCTGTATGCGGGTTGTATTTACCCCGCGCAAGTCGGCAACTTGTTTGTCGATGGCAAAGAAACGCTTATCCCTAACATGGGTTGAGACAGTCATGGCACGAAAGCAAATCATTGAAGTCCGCCTTTTCGGCGACGGTTTGGCGGAAGCCGTGGGCCGGGGCGATATCACGAAAGCCGACGCCGATCAGATTGAAGCCGACTCCCGCGCTGAGTTGAGCCGGGCTGTCGCCGCGTTGTCGCATCTTGCCGTGCATCGCTATGTGTTTCAGGTCGGCGGCAAGTGGGACGACCTGTAGGCGGGCGGGCGTTATGGCGACGAAGACATGCGCGACATGCGGACAGGCGAAAGACCTTACGGAATTTCGTAAAGCGCCGACCTGTCGCGACGGGTTGACGGGTTCGTGCAAGGCATGTCTGAACGCGCGGTATCGCGCGTGGTATCGCGAGAACGCCGATAAGAAAACCTCGGCGGCCTCGGCGTCGTATGAGGCCCGCAAGGACGTTATCAACGCGCGTAGACGTGCGCAGCGGGCAAGCAATCTAACGAAACAATAGGAACACCGAAATGACACAACAAATCGTAGCTTTTCCGGTCGCAGGCTTGCAGGAAGCATCGGGCGGGTCCGCCCTTTTGTTCACGGGCGCGGGCACGTTGACGAGCCTTTCCTGTGCGTCGGGAGCGTTCCAATTGTTCGACAGTGCGGGACCGCCCGTTGGCAAGGTGCCGTTGATTTCTGTGGGATCGCCCAACGGCTATAGCGGCACGCCGGGCCTCTCGTTCACGAATGGCCTGTGGCTTAACGCGACGGGTAAAAACAGCAATATTCAAGTCGGCATCGACTAACACGAGGGGGCGGCATGAGTGACGATAACGAAATGCGTTGGGGCAAACGTAAACGCCCGGGTCAGCAAGCCCGTGCTCGTGTCGTCAGCCCGCCCCGCCGCCCCGAGTTGACGTTGGAACAGCGGCAAGCCGCTGCGCGTGCGCAATGGAACGTCGAGCTAATCCTAGAAAATTACCGCGCGGAACGGGAGGGCAACAGCAAATGAACACTTACCCCGAATTGGCCGCAGAAACCGTGCAAATGATTCAATGGATGGACGCATTGATGGCGGACGACGAATGATTTAACCGTGTTTTATGCCCTTAAACGTGCGTTTGCGTTTTATGAGGGCGGGGCGAGGGGCGGCGGGAAAAATACGGGTCGGGCCGATACGGTAGGCGGTAGAGGAACCGAGGGAACGCAGGACAAAGCGGCGACACAAGCCGTATCAGCGGATAAAGACCTGACAACGATAGCGCGTGAGATTGGATAGCCGGACGTAGGTTTGAACCAATCTTAGTAGGATGAGTGACATGGCTGTAACGATCAAAGGTAGTAGCGAAGACATAGGGGCATTCGCCGATCAGCAGGCAGGCGTGTCTATGCGCGCGTGCGCTGACGAAAAAGATTTTCCGGCGGGCGCGGCGGGCGCGCGTGCGGGGAAGAAGCCATACAAGAGGAAGCGTCCGAAGAAGTATGACCGCACCATTGCCGACGCCGTGTTCACCGCGCTTGCCAAGGGTAAGACACTAGCGCAAGTGTGTGCGTCTAATCCGGCGTTCCCTTGCCCGTCCACGATTGCGAACTGGGTCGCCGAAGACGCGGACTTAAAGGCCCGTTATGAAACAGCCTATGGGTTCCATCTTGCCGCGTTAGAGGATCAGATTATCGACCTCCCCGACGCGATTCAGGTAGGCGACTACACGGGCACGCTCCCGGACGGCACGAAGGTCAAGATCAAAACGAGCGACAAGATCGGCAAAGTAAAGCTACAGATGGCTGGTCGCCTAGCGCGCCTCCGCGCACGTCAGAACGCTTACGGCAAGGTCGGCGCGGGCGACGGCGACGGCGTGTTCCGCGTTATCAACAGCCCCGACTTAGACGACCCGGCGAACGCATGAAATAGCGCGGGGCACGCGCTCATTGATACTTCTGCGATTTTTACCCCGGTCTTTACCCCGGCGATATGCGGAGGGCCTTAGCCGGTAAGGCTGAGCGGGCGGCGTGCCGGTTATCACGGATAACTAGGATTTAACGAAATGATTGCAATTGATTGCAATAGGACTACTGAGCGATTTGTCAAATGCCCGATATCAAGCTGATCCCGTTGCACGCAGGGCAGAAGGAAATCTACAGGAATCGCGGGCCGCGTACAGTGATCCGGTGCGGGCGTCGCTACGGCAAGACCACGGCGTTTGAACAATGGGCGTCGAACTGGGCAATGCACAGCAAGCGCGTAGGGGTCTTCATGCCTAGTCATAGGCTGTGGATGCCTAGCTATCAACGTATCTTGAAAGCGCTACAGCCCGCCGTCGAAAGCGCTAGCAAGACGCAGGCGGTCATTGAATTGAAGACAGGCGGGGGCATTGAATTCTGGACCCTCAGCGACCCCGACGCCGGGCGTAGCCGGTTCTATGACGAGGTAATCATTGACGAGGCCAGCCTAGTGCCGGGCCTACGCGATATCTTTGAACAGTCCATCGCGCCTACCCTGTTAGACAGGAACGGTAACGCGACGATGGGCGGCACGCCCAAGGGCATCGACGACGATAGTTTCTTTTATCAGGCGTGCACGAACAAGACGGCTAGCGAGGCCGCCCCGGAGCTTTGGCGCGAGTTCTACGCGCCTACGTCAGCGAACCCCATGCTTGACGCCGCCGCTGTCGCGCGCTTGAAATCAACTAATGCCCCGCTCGTCTGGTCACAAGAATACGACGCGCAATTTGTGTCGTGGGCGGGCCAAGCCTTTTTCAGTATCGACAACCTGACTGTTGACGGGCGGGGCGTGCCGTTTCCCGCGCATTGCGATTACGTGTTCGCCACCATCGATAGCGCTATGAAAGACGGGTCACAGAACGACGGAACCGCCGTCGTCTATTGGGCACGTTCAACGGTTGCCGGGTTGCCCCTTGTCCTCCTCGACTGGGAAGTGATTCAGATCAACAGCGATCTATTGACGACGTGGCTCCCCGGCGTCTTCGCACAGCTTGAACACTTTGCCGCGTTGTGCCGTGCGCGCGCCGGTAGCGCCGGGGCGTTCATCGAAGACAAGGCCAGCGGTATCACCTTGAATCAATTCGCGCAGCGCACGGGCTTACCCGCGCAACCCATCGAGGGCGAAATCACGGCGGCGGGCAAGGACGGGCGCGCGATCTTAGCCAGCGGCCCTGTGTACCGGCATGAGGTCAAGATCAGCGCCCCGGCGTTCGATAAGGTCACGACTTACAAGGGCACGACGCGCAATCACTTGATTTCGCAGGTTTGCGGGTACGTGATCGGCGACAAGGACGCGGCGAAGAGAGCAGATGACCTCGCCGATTGTTTCACTTACGGCGTGATCACCGCACTAGGCGGACCCGATGGTTTCTAGCGTGCAACGCCCGCCGGGGTTAAATCCGGGGTTAAACGCACTGTTGTTTCCCGCCGTGCCTTGCCGCATAAGGCGATGCCGTGCAAATGCCGTTAATTACAGGTAACTAGGATCGGTTTTTAAGTGTTTTACCGTAGTTCCACAACTGTTAGGAGTTTTAATCATCATGGCAATCAGTCAACGTGACAAAGACGACGTCAACGAACGCGGTGCGTTCAAGGACATTCAAGTCAAGAAGGAAAAAGACATGCGCCCGCCTGAACAACGGCAGCACAACTTGTACAGGGACAACCCCGACGAACCGAGCGACCCGCGTTCGATTTTCAGGAACAACCGCTGAATCCAGGGGGCGGCTAGCCCGCCTCTTTCGAGGAATAGACATGCAACACACAATCGAATCCATCGCGCTCCTAGCCCGTTTGCAAAGCACGGGGCGCACGCCGGGCAAACGCAACGGCGCGGTTGTCACCGTAGGGCAGTCGTCGATATATGCGCAGGTCGATCACGCTACGAAAGCGATAACTTGGTACGTCAACGGCGCGCACAGGGACGCCGAATGGGTTCAGCGCGTCGTCTTAGGCCCGGCTACCGAATTGCCGCCCGCGCCGCCGCCCAACCCGTTCAAAGCCGTCTTTGACGCCGAAGGCAATTGCATTGCCATGCTTCCGTTGCCGTAACCGCAGGGAGCAATGCCATGAGCACGAAACGTAGTCGTAACCGGCATGGGCAAGCCGTAGCACCCGCGCGTGTAGTCGAGGACGCAGCCGTCACGATTGCAATTGATTGCAATCCGGCGGCGGGCGTGACCGTGATCGGACGCCGCTTGTGCGCGCGTTGCGGCGTCTGGAAAAAGGCATGTGAATTCAGCCGGGGCACGAAGAAAGAACAGTGCCGGGCGTGTTCGCATGCACGACAGCGCGAATGGAATTCCTTCGGGCTGGGCGAATCCACGAACGCTGTCAAAACCTTCCTGTCGGTTCCGTTCGAAGAAAAGGAGGCGGCGCGACTTGCCGGGGCGGTATGGCACCCCCGGCTGAAGCGCTGGTACGTGCGACACGGGCAAAGCCTTGACGCCTTCGCGCGCTGGTTGCCGCCGCCCGTCGCGTCGAATATCCCCGCCGTCGCCGCCCCCGCGAGTTTTGACGGTATGCGGAGCGCGGCTACAGCCTATCTAGTCGTGCCGACAGCGGTCCCGTATCAGCCACCGCCCCGGGGGAGGCGTCGCTAATGAAACCGAAGCTTCGCGGCGTGTTCGTTGTTGACCCGGCTTTTGACGTGCCCGTCCTAGTCTTGCCGTATCGACAGCCGCGTGACGCCGGTTGGACGCGTCAGACCTTCGCAAGCGGCGTGTTGAAACCGAAGCCTATGCACAGGATCAGGCAGCACGGGCCGCTTCGCGTAACCGGACCCGTCAGCAAGCGCGACCGCGTAGAAGCGCGCTGGCGTGACGTTATCAGCACGGGACAATGACAGGCATGCACACGACCGAATCCCTCAGAAACGCCGCACTGTCGAACGCTGACGCTGATCTCCCCGGCGTCGTCTTACAGGTCGCTGATAGGCTTTTGTGGGCCTTTCCCGCTGACGGACAAGTTCATTGGTTCTTGGACGGGCGTGCCGTAAGTGAAGGCGAGGCCGAGGCGTTTCTAGGCGGTAATGACGTTGACCCGCGTCGCTATGTGGACGTAGGGGGTAGTTATGCCTGATAACCGGCATACCGCCCGCAGCGCCTTATCCAGCGGGCCTCTGTGCGTTGTCGCGGGGTAAAGCGCGGGGTAAAAAGCGCTGTTATTGCGCGCCCGCCGCCCAATCGCGTGTTTTATGCGGCTATCACTTTATCGCGCGTAGGTGTTGCCCGCGCGGTTTTTTCCCGGGCGCAGCGGGTTCTTTCGGTATCGACGCTATGCGTGCGTTGACGATAGCCCGGGCCTTCGCCCGTGTGTTGCCGTCGCCTTGTGTTTTGTTGCGCGCCGCCGCTATTTTTCGGGCTTGCGCGCGTGCGGCGTCGATCCGGCGGGAGCGTTCAAAGGGGCTTTCGATCAACAGGGCTTCAATCGTTGCTTTGTGCCAGAACGGACGCCGCCCGTCTACGTCGTCAGGGCGCGGTATCTCGTGCGCGCGAATCCGGGCGCGGATCGCCGATTCCGACCGGTCGAACACGGTCATCAAGTCAGCGATGAACACGCGTTCCGGTAGCTTGTAGGCGAAGGGTTTCGCCTGTTCCGGCGTCCGCATGAACTTATAGTCCGCGCCGAACTCTTTGACGATCTTCGTTGTTACCGTGTCCGCGCGGGAAAGCTGTCCCGGCGCACGTGTTTTGATTTTGACTGCCATTCCCCGCCCCGTGTCGATTGCAATTGATTGCAACCGCACGGTATCAGCGACGCCCCGCAGTGACCGTGGGCGGGCGCACACACGCGTCATTGCACGGGTTGAAAGGCCTGACGTGTGCGGTAAGTGAATCCTGGGCCACCATTCTCGCAGTCATTAAGTACCAAAGCCTTTACGTCAGTCTCGCTCATACCGTCAAACCTTCGGTCAAAATAGACTACGTTGACGGCGTTTTTGATATATGCGGGGCTTGCCCAAAAAGGGCGGGACTTTTCCCATTGAAACTTGTATGCGTCTTCCTCATTTCTATCCGCTTCCTGTGGGGATTCCCCCCAACGGTTCTTCGCGTTCGCAGCTTGTCCGTACACAACAGATTCTTTTAAACACTTGAGGCTGGGGTATCCGCCGTCTTCGCCGTCGTCTTGCTGTGCGTGTGCCGTACAGGTTAAAGCAAGCCCGAGAAGGAGGCCGAGTGCTGTTTTTGTCATTTTCTGCTCCGATCAAATGCTACACATGTCTCACGTAATGACCGTAACAGCAGCAAGCCCAGTCGTAAGCCGGACGTCGCACACACCGCCGCCGTTGCAATCGATTGCAGCAACGAAGGTAGGGCTTACAATCATGCAATTCATTGAGGTTCGCTATGCAAGATAAAATCCACTATATGGAAGAGCTTCGGGCTGAATTGTCGCAAGCTTTAGGCGAAGCAATATGGGCTTTCGCAATGATCGAAAAGAAGACCTACGATTACATGCGCGTGCTGTCGAGCGAACCCCTGCACGAACTTATGAGCGGTCAGTCGTTTAGGGCGCGCGCCGCACTGATCCGCAAGCTTATTGACCGCTTGCAAGGGCAGGACGAAAACAAGGCTTATGCACTGAAATACCTAGAAAAGGGGATTGCTCTTGCGCATCAGAGAAACACGATTGCCCATAACCCCTGGCAAATCTGGATCGACTTTGAAACCAGCACGTTCAAAACGGAAATTCACAAGTCGATCGGCGATCCGAAAGCCATCGATTTAGAAGCCATCCGTGCGTTCACGAATGCGGCGCGGGAAGCCGCGTCCGGATTCGAAGACGCTTTGGTTCACCTTAAATACCCCTGTTAGTGCTAACAGGGCGCACGCCCGCTAATCAGCGGGGCAGCGCACGAAGCCGATTGCAATTGATTGCAGCGTTTTAGACGGCGACCGTCAGATAGGCTTTAACCGTAGACGTGCGCCAGTACGGGCGCGGGTCATAACCATCGGGCGGCGGCACCATGCCTTTCTTGCGACGCTGATAAAACGCGGCTTGCGACAGACCGCCGAGCAACGCCTGAAAGTGCGCGTTACGAATCAAACCCGGTTCGTCCAGGGTAATCAGCGGGGCCTTGGGTTGCGTGTTCTTATAAATACGTTTCGGCTTGTCGGCCGACTTATCCGCTGGTTTTGATTCGACTACAGCCAGGACAACGGGGTTTACTACAGGCGTTTTATTAACGAAGGTAATAGGCATAAAAATTCCATGACGATGCCCTCCGTGGCTTGGTTATAAGAAAGCGGCCCGCAAGGCTGTCACGCATGCGGGCGTTGACTGCATGATTAACGTCGCTGCTTGCGCACCATGTCGAAAATATCAACTGGCGTGAGGTCGTAACCTTCGCCCGAAATCACGCGGTCATTCTTCGGATCGATCAGCACAAATCCGCCTTGATTACCGTGACTGAGTTCTGTCCGGGATTTCTTGGCGATCCAGCCTACGGATTTCGCGGCGCGGCGCGCATTGTCTTCAATAGATTTTTGCGCACGGGCGTTAGGACTTGTCATTTTGAATCTCCTTTCGGTTTAACAAAGAACGCCGGACGCGTAACCCGGCGGTTAGCATTAACTCTATTCTAAACGCTATTAACCGTTACTGGTTATTTGGTTTGCCGAAATAATGCACGTTGTCCGGCGGTTCGGGTTCTTCGTCCTTATACATTCCCGGGTGCCTTGCGTTGAAGCGGGCATTTAACGACCTACGCATATTACGGAACGTCGCGTACTCGTTTCGAGTCACAATCCGAAGCGGGCCGAGAAGACAGTAATAGGGGTTATCCTTTGGCACACGTTCCTGTAGATATTCGATTACGCCCTCAAGCGTTTCATAGTATTCAAAGCTACAACCGGACCAGTTATAGATATTAAATCCCCCTTCGCGGGCGCGGCGCAATTTGTGATGCAATAGGTCCGCCGTGCCTTTCACAAGAGGCAGCAGTTTATCGTCGGTCGTACGCCGCTCAATCCTTACGCCCCGAATCATTATGTCGTCAAGCGAGCCCCTAAAGTCCATTACCAACTCCATTCCTTCAAATGGCGGACGTGCGAACGCCGCCGGGTATTAAATAACCGGCGTCACAAGACACACTCAAGGGAATTGAGCGCCGGAGGGCAAGGCAATGCCTAGGCGGCTTGCCTGATTACCGTAGGACTTTAGAAGTCCGGCCCTCCGTGGCGCATACGGGTACTACTGAACAGCGAGAATTTGGCTTACCTGTGCTTCTACAACAAGAACCGATAGGCTACATCGGCCCCCCAAGTAAACGCAAGTAAACGTTTCAAGCCGAATCAAGCCGTTGCGGGTTCGCCACTGTCAGTCTTAATGTCTAACTTAAGAGCTTCGACGTAATCGGACCAGCTTTGCATTAGCACGACGCGTTCAGTCAAATACCGGGCTTTGTTATAAGCTTTTTTCACCGCGTTCTTTTCCGTGTGCGCTAATTGCACTTCAATGACTTCCGGCTTGAATCCCTGTTCGTGCAACAGCGTTGACGCCGTACCCCTGAAGCCGTGCGCGCTGAATCCGATAGATGCACTTCCGTTGAATCCCATGCCCTCAAGCGCACGATTAACTGTCGTCGCCGACATACATTCAGCGGGGCGGCGCGTATTGCGGAATAACCAGTCGCGTCCGGTTTTAACCGTACCCGTGATGGCCTTCAATTCAGTCAACAAAGCTACTGCCTGATCGGACAGCGGGACTATGTGGTCCCCGACATTTTTCTTTTTCATGCGTACCGCCGGTACGGTCCATTGACGCGCGTCGAAGTCGAATTCTTTCCATTCGGCTTGACGCAATTCGCCCGTGCGCACAAAGAACAGTGCCAACAGTTCAATTGCGATTTTCGTTACGCGGTTCCCGCCGTAACCGGGGAGGGCTGTTAACAGTTTCCGGAATTCGGCGGGGCTGAGCGCCAAATTGTTTTTGACCGGGGCGCGCTTGATAACGTCCGAGGCTTTTAAATCGCTGACGGGATTACGATCCGCGCGCCCATCTAAAATCGCATAGCGGAATACCGCCGAGCACCATTGACGCAAAAGGATGGCGATTGTCGGCGAGCCTTTCTTGCGTTCTTCGCCTGTGCGGATTTTCCCTTCGGAAACGCCTTTCAGCATGCGCACGACATCGGGGACGGTAATCGCGCGTATCGGCATAGCGCCGAGGTCGCCGTTGATCGCGTAGCGGGTCAGGAAGGTTTCGACCTGTTGCAAATACCAGGGCGACCATGTTTTGCGGTTCGCGTCGATCCATTCGGCGGCAATCGGGCCGAAAGAATTAGCCTGTTCTTTCTTCACGGCGGCAATCGTTTCTTTATTGACCTCGCCCGGGTGCTGACCGGCTTCGACGTGCTTAGCGGCGGCGGCGCGGGCCTTGCGCGCGTCGATAATCGAAACGTCGGGGTAGCGGCCTAATTGAAGCGTGTGGTCTTTGCCGTCGAGCCGGTAGGCCCATGCCCAGCGCTTTGACCCGGCGACGCTGACAAGGACGTACAGCCGGTCGCGGTCATACAGCTTGAACGGCTTGTCGCCGGGCTTCGCGGCGTTCAGAACAGCGGCGGTAAGACCTTTTTGTGCGGGCATGGGGGTTCTCCGTTGAATGCTAGTTATAAGGCCAGCATAGCGGAGAATTTACCCCAATTTTACCCCAAGACTAAAAACGCAACGAAACGCCGAAAACCGACATTGACGTTAAGTCATTGATATAAAAGAAACTAGAAACGCAGAAAAACGCGGAAAAACGGTCTTGCTTCTTATCGATCATCAGCAGCATGGTCTGTCTCCGGTCAGAAGTCGCTATCGAGGCCGTCTTGCACCTGCTCGGCGGCGCGCAGCACTGCTCGCGCCTTGTTCTCCGTCTCCTGCCATTCCGACTCGGGCACCGAATCAGCGACCACGCCCGCTGCCGCCTGCACGTACAAATTGCCCTTGTGGATCAGACCCGTGCGGATCGCGATGGCGAGATCCATCTCGCCCGTGAACGACAGATACCCGCAAGCGCCGCCGTACAAGCCGCGCTTCACCGGCTCCAGCTCATCGATAATTTCCATCGCCCGCACTTTCGGCGCGCCCGACAGCGTGCCGGCGGGGAAGGTGGCGCGCAGCACGTCGAAATTGGTCGTGCCGGGTTTTAGCTTGCCTTCCACGGAACTCACGATGTGCTGAACGTGCGAGTACTTTTCGATCGCCAGCTTGTCGGTCACCACCACCGATCCCGTCTGCGCAATCCGGCCGACATCATTACGCGCCAGATCGATCAGCATCACGTGTTCGGCCACTTCTTTCGGATCGTTCAGCAATTCGGTCGCGAGTTCTGCATCACGTTCCGGCGTGTTGCCGCGCGGCCGCGTGCCGGCGAGAGGACGAATGGTCACGATGCGTTCGTCGCCGCGCTTTTCCTGGCGCACGAGAATTTCCGGCGAGGCTCCCACTACATGAAACTCGCCGCCGAAGTTGTAGTAATACATATACGGCGATGGATTCAGCGAGCGCAACGCGCGATACAGCGAGAGCGGGTTATCGCGGAACGGCTTCACGAGCCGCTGGCCAACCTGAACCTGCATCAATTCGCCCGCCGCGATGTACTCCTTCGCCTTTCGCACCGCGTTCAGGTAATCGTCCTTCGCGAACTCCCGATACGTCTCCGTCCTCACGCTCGCCGATGTCACCGGCGGCTGCACGGTCGTGCGCAAACGCGACCGCAATTCGCGCAGGCGCTGTTTGGCTTTCGTGAACGCTTCGGGCGTGGTCGGGTCGGCGTAGACAATCAGATAAAGCTTGCCGGCGAGGTTATCGATAACCGCCATTTCCTCGGTCAGCAACAATTGGATATCGGGCAGGCCGAGATCGTCACGCGGAGCCGAATGGGCCAGCTTCTTTTCGATATAACGCACGGCGTCATAACCGAAATACCCGGCCAGACCGCCGCAAAAGCGCGGTAGTCCGGGGCGCTGCGCAATCTTGAAGCGCTTCTGAAATTCTTCGATAAACGTCAGCGGATCGGCTTGGCTCGTTTCAATGACGCTGCCGTCCTTTAGCACCTCCGACACGCCGTTCTGCACGCGAATCATGGTGCGGGCCGGCAAGCCGATAAACGAGTAACGCCCGAAGCGCTCACCACCCACCACCGATTCCAGCAGGAACGAGTTGGCGCCATTGCGCTCGGTTTGAGCCAGCTTGAGATAAAGCGAAAGTGGCGTTTCGAGGTCGGCCAGCGCCTCGGCGATCAGCGGAATGCGGTTGAAACCTTCATTCGCCAGCGATTGGAATTCGAGTTCGGTCATGTTCTGATCCTTTACGTGTCGCCTGTTGGGTTTGGCGACATCGAGCACACACTGGGCGCTACGGACAATTTACCGCACGGCGCGAATCTCGCTCTCGTTTGTGCGTCGCCTGATGCTTCAAACGCTGTCCCGATCGTTCGGGCTGTTGCCATTTGCTAAAACGGCACGGCCGCAAAACGAAGTTTGGGCGCAGCGAATGATGCGGTTCAGACCCGGCATCAAGGTAAAACAAGTCGGCGGGATCGGCGCGCGGAATGCGCAGCGAAACAAAAAACGGTTGCCGAAGACGAGCTTCGGCGTTCCTCAGGCGAGGTTAGCGCGACCAGCGACGCCAGGGCCAGGCTCCCCGGTCGATGCTGCTCAGACTCCGTTTTTTGTTCAGAAACATGAGGATTGAACTAGTCAGTCGATGTTGTCGCGCCGGGTGCAGCGGGCGCGGTCATGGTTGCTGCTATTGCCTGTGCGGCAGCTAGCAGGGAAGAAACTATACCATCGGATTTCACCAGGTGCACAGGTTTGCCGTGGTTGTAACCGTAAGGCACCGTAAGCGTCGCCATACCCGCTGCGCGACCCGCCAGCGCATCATTCTCCGAATCCCCGATGGCCACGGCTTCGCGTGGCAGCACGTCCAGCCGTTCGCAAGCAATCAGCATAGGCGCCGGATCCGGCTTTTTTTGCGGGACGGAATCGCCGCCGAGCACAACCTTGAAGTATTCGGCCAAGCCGAATTTTGTTAACAATTCGACAGCGAACCTGTGCGGCTTGTTCGTCACGCATGCCAACGGCAATCCGAGATCCCGCAGCGCTTTCAAGCCTTCCGTGACTTCGGGATAGAGCGTGGCGTGCTGTCCATTGATGCGTGCATATTCGGTCTGATAGATCGCGAGCGCGTCCTCGAACTTCGTGGCTGCTTCGAGTGCTGAAAACCGCACGGCCAGCACGCTGCGGATCAGGTTCTCCGAACCTTTGCCGATATAGCCAATGACTTCGTCCCGATCTGTGGCTTTCGTGCCGATCCGCGCCAGCATGCCGTTGAGCGCGGCGACGAAATCGTCCGCGGTGTCGATCATGGTCCCGTCGAGATCAATGATCGCCGCGCGCAGCGTCTTGTTCGTGAACGCCGGAAGCTCCGCCGTGAGTTCGCTCATCGTGCTTCCCCGGTATTCACTTTGGCCAACTCGGCGCGCATTTGCGCAATCACGTCGTGATAATTGTGGTGGCCGAAAATGGCCGATCCGGCCACGAACGTATCCGCGCCGGCTTCCGCGATTTCCCGGATGTTATCGATTTTGACGCCGCCGTCCACTTCGAGATGAATCTCGCGTCCGGTGCGCTCGCGGTATTCGTCGATGCGCCGACGCGCTTCGCGCAGTTTAACGAGCGCTTCGGGAATGAACGACTGGCCGCCAAAGCCCGGATTCACCGACATGATGAGCACCAGGTCGACTTTGTCCATGACATAGTCGAGATGACTCAACGACGTCGCCGGGTTAAAAACGAGACCTGCCTTGCAGCCGTGTTCGCGAATCAGCGAAAGCGTGCGATCGATATGATCTGAACCTTGCGGGTGAAAGCTGATCACATTAGCGCCGGCCTTGGCGAAATCCGGCACGATCCGATCGACCGGCCGCACCATCAGATGGACGTCGATAGGAACATCCGTATGCGGACGCAGCGCCTCACAGACCATGGGGCCGATTGTCAGGTTCGGAACGTAATGGTTGTCCATCACGTCGAAGTGGATCCAGTCTGCGCCGGCGGCGACCACATTGCGGACCTCTTCGCCGAGAATGGCGAAGTCGGCGGACAAAATACTGGGGGACAGGCGAAATTGCGTCATGACGTCGGCCGGTTGCGAGCGGAAAATGCATTTTACAGCGTGAAGACCTTTTTGACCGCTGACCGAATGGCCTACGTCCCATCCCGCGGCCTTTCGCGGGAGCTTCGCGCGGCTGACAAAGCCCTTGCACGCAGTGGCGTTCTGTTGCGGGCACCGGCTGCATCAAGCAGAATGCGTCACCTGACGTTCACGCAAATTCGCGAGACCCGCGCCGGGCCTCTGTCCTTAAGGGGGAGGGGTTCGAACCCGCGCAGCACATTTTTGAATTGGAAAAGCGATGAGCCAGTATGAATTCAGCGTTTCCGTCCAGACGCAGTATCTCCCTGAACAATCGGATCCGGACGCCCGGCAGTTTGCTTTCGCCTACACCCTGACCATCCGCAATACCGGGCAGGTCGCGGCGCAACTGATCTCGCGCCACTGGATCATTACTGACAGCGACGACGTAGTGCAGGAAGTAAAGGGACTTGGCGTGGTGGGGAACCAGCCATTGCTGCCGCCGGGAGAGAAATTCGAGTACACGAGTTGGGCCGTCATTGCGACACCCGTTGGCACCATGCGTGGTTCGTATTTTTGCGTAGCCGAAGATGGCGAGCGTTTCGAGGCCCCAATTGCCGAGTTTTCGTTGCACATGCCGCGTACGCTGCATTGACCGGCAGCGCTGAAACACGTGCCGTCATGGTGCTTGCTGCTTTCGTTTCTCCTGGCGCCTGTTTTTCTTCTTGCCCGAAGCCGTCCACACGACGATAAAGATCAGCAGAAGCAGCGCCAAGAGAGACTCGAGCGCAAAAATAAGCATTGGGTATTCGTCGAATAGATCAGACATGGCGGTTCTCATCAAGAACGAACATTGTATGCGTTTCACTCGCTCGCTCGCCGGATTGGCGGGTTGGGCGGCGTCGATTACAGCAGCCGTCCTGCTCGCTTCGTGCGGCGGTGGCTCCGTTAAGTCCGGGTATCTCGCGCCGCCGACCGGTGCGCCGATCATCACGGGACAGCGCGCGGCTAATCGCTTGACTGCAGTGAGCTGGCAGCAAGTGCCCGGCTGGCAGGACGATTCGCTGCTCGGCGCGACTGCCGCGATGCGCCAGAACTGCAGCCGTCTCGCGCAACAGCCCGCGTGGCGCCGGGCATGCGCGGCGGCGCAGCGTCTCGACGATCTCGACATGAACGCCGCCCGCGAATTCTTCGAAGCGTATTTCACGCCGTTCCAGTTGGCCAACACCGACGGCACGCTCGACGGTCTGGTGACCGGTTACTACGAGCCCTTGTTGCGCGGTTCGCGTACGCGTCACGGGGCTTATCAATACGCGTTGTATCGATGGCCGTATCGGTTCAAAGCCGGCACCGCATTGCCGACGCGTGCCCAGCTTGAAAGTTCGGGTGTGTTGAACGGCAACGAACTGGTTTGGGTCGATGATCCTATCGAAGCGTTCTTCCTGCAGATCCAGGGCTCGGGACAAGTCGTGATGGAAGACGGGACCACCATGCGCATTGGTTTTGGCGGGACGAACAACCAGCCGTACAAATCAATCGGGCGTGAGTTGCTGGATCGGCGTGAACTCACGCCTGCACAGGCCACGATGCAAGGTATCAAGGCGTGGGCGAAAGCGAATCCGTCGCGTGTCGATGCATTGCTCGACGTCAATCCGCGCTTTGTGTTCTTCCGCGAGATGCCGGGCACGGAAACGCTGGCGGCTGGCGTGGGAACCGGGCCGGTGGGCGCGCTGGGTGTTCCGCTTACGCCCGAACGTTCGATCGCGGTGGACCCGTCCTCCATCCCGCTCGGCACGCCGGTTTTCTTGCAGACCACTCGCCCGTTGAGCAATTCGCCGATGAACCGGCTGGTGTTCGCCCAGGACACCGGCAGCGCGATCAAGGGCGGCGTGCGCGCGGATTATTTCTGGGGTCTGGGTGACGATGCCGGCGATCTCGCTGGCCGGATGAAGCAGGCCGGCAGGATGTGGCTGCTGCTGCCGAATTCGTAGACGGGTGTTGGGGATGTCGCGAGAGTAGGCATAAGCGCCGGATTGCCGGCGCTTACGCAATCAACTCGCTGCTTTGCGCGCGGGCGATCATTTGAGGATCGGCCCGAGAGAGCCGGAATCTTGAATGCGAGTATCGCTCGCGTAACAAGCGCAGAATACAGAATCAACTCGCGGCTTTCCGCCGGTCAATCACGCGCCGCGCCTTTCCAACCGACCGCTCAATACCGTTCAGACCCAGCACCTGAACCACTGCACTGACGCCGATCAAAGCCTTGATGTCGTAAGCGAGCGCAACTTTGGCTTGATCGAGGGCACCCATATCCGGGGCCGTTTCAGGACAAGGTTCAACATTCAATGTGAGCACATCAAGTGGACCTTCTTTCGTCAGCACGATCTGATAATGCGGCGCGAGCGCGTGCTGCTTGAGCAGCAGCTCTTCAATTTGCGTTGGAAATACATTCACACCGCGCACGATCATCATGTCGTCCGAGCGCCCCGTGATTTTTTCCATCCGACGCATCGTTCGCGCGCTTCCCGGCAAAAGCCGGGTGAGATCGCGAGTCCGGTAGCGGATGATCGGCAGCGCCTCCTTGGTCAGCGAAGTGAACACGAGTTCGCCCAGTTCACCGTCGGGCAAGACCTTGCCGGTCTCAGGATCAATGATCTCGGGATAGAAATGATCTTCCCAGATCGTCGGACCGTCTTTCGTCTCGACACACTCCGACGCCACCCCCGGTCCCATTACTTCCGATAATCCGTATATATCGACAGCGTCGATACCCATCCGCTTCTCGATAGCCGTGCGCATCTCGTTCGTCCACGGCTCCGCGCCGAAGATGCCGATCCGCAGCGAGCAATCTGCGGGATGAACGCCCTGGCGCTCGAGTTCGTCGGCGATCGACAGCATGTAACTGGGCGTCACCATGATGATGTCGGGGCGAAAATCCTGGATCAGTTGCACTTGCTTTTCAGTCTGGCCGCCGCCGAACGGGATCACGGTCAAACCAGCACGTTCAGCGCCGTAATGAGCGCCGAGGCCACCCGTGAATAAACCATAGCCGTAGCTGACGTGCACTTTGTCGCCACGCCGAGCGCCCGCAGCACGAATGGAACGCGCGACGAGATTTGCCCAGGTGTCGATGTCCTTCGCCGTGTAACCAACCACGGTCGGCTTGCCCGTCGTCCCCGACGACGCGTGGATTCGCGAAATCTGGTCGTGCGGAACGGCGAACATACCGTACGGGTAGTTATCGCGGAGATCCTTCTTCGTCGTGAACGGGAAACGCGCTAAGTCGGCCAGGTTTTTCACGTCGTCCGGATGCACGCCCGCTTCGTCGAACTTGCGGCGGTACACCGGCGAGTTTTCATACGCATGGGCGAGCGACCACTTGAGGCGTTCGAGCTGCAGCGCCGTTAGTTCGTCGCGGCTGGCCGTCTCGATCGGGTCCAGCGGAAGCGCGTTGTTCATCGAGTGTCTCCTTCTTGATCGTCAATCAATCGCCCGAATCAAGTTCGTATGGGCGCTGTGTTTTGTAGGGTGGGTCAGGATTCCACGGAAACCAGATTGCCCTTTATCTGCGACGACTTGCCCCGGAACATCGCGACCGTTTCGCCTTCGCGGTTCGTGATGCGAATGTCGTAGATTCCGGTTCGCCCCGTCAGTGATTGTTCGACAGCTTCTGCCGACAAGCGGTCGCCGCCCTTCACCGCACGCAGAAATTCAATGGAACAGCCTGCTGCGACCGTATTGATGTTGTACGAGTTACAGGCAAACGCAAACGTGGAGTCGGCCAGCGTGAAAATGAGTCCGCCGTGGCAGATACCGTGACCGTTCAGAAAGTCGTCGCGGACGTTCATTTGCATGCGCGCGTACCCCGGACGAACTTCCTTGAGTTCGAGGCCGAGCGCACGGCTGCATGCATCCGCTTCGTACATGGCTTGCGCGGTCGCGTTGGCGAGTTCTTCAGGTGTCATTGCTGCGTTCTCCCGGAGTTTTCTGATCGAATTTCAGAGGCCGTCGAAGCGGGGCGCACGTTTTTCCTTGAAGGCCGCGACGCCCTCGGCGTAGTCGTGCGAGTCACCTAGTTCGCGTTGAACGTCGCGCTCCAGATCCAATTGCTGATCGAGCGTATTGTTCGCGGCGGCACGGATAGCGTGCTTGATTGCTGCGATAGCCTTGGCGGGCTGCTGTGCGAGTTGCGCGGCAAGCTTCAGTGCAGCGCTCTGCAATTGCTCGTCGTCGACCACTTTCCAGACCAGTCCCCACGTCTCAGCTTGTTCGGCGCCCAGTTTGTCTCCGGTCAATGCGAGGCCCAGCGCCCGTGCTTCGCCAACGCGCCGCGGCAAGAGCCACGTGCCGCCGGTATCCGGAACCAGACCAATCTTGACAAAAGCCTGGACGAAACTTGCTGAACGCGCAGCGACGATCAAGTCACACGCCATGGCGAGATTCGCTCCCGCACCGGCAGCGATACCGTTGACGGCGGCAATCACGGGCAAGGGCAACGCCTGCAGGCGGCGCACGAGCGGGTTGAAATGGCGGTCGATCAGAGCGCCCAGATTGGTCATTGCTCCAGGTGTGAAGTCAAGATCGGCGAGATCCTGGCCCGCGCAAAAACCGCGACCCGCCCCCGTGATCACCAATGCTCGGGCGTTGCTTCCTTCAACCTGATCAAGCGCCTTGCTCAATTCCTCGTGCATCGTCCGCGTGAAGCTGTTGAGCTTGTCGGGACGATTGAGCGTCAGCGTGGCGACACGCGTGCTGGCGTCGATATTGATGACGATTGAATTGCCGTTGTCGGACATCGTGTCTCCTTGCTGGCCAGGTTGTGCAAATACGCATGCCTTCGATACTAGCCGCGCCCGGCGCCGCGTTCCATTCGACTGAATGGCCTATGTCTCCACGCGGCGTTGCGGGCTGGGCGCCTATGTCGTTTGGCCAGCTGTTGCTGGCGCGGCCTTCGGTGCAACATGCACTCTGCTTTGAACAACGCGGAAGCGGTTCGATACGTACGCTGCGTCGGACAACGCCGAGTTCGCTGCCGGATTGGCCCCGGTGCCGTGGAAGTCCGAATACGCCGCTGTCTGGTTGACGAACACGCCACCGGTCAGGTTGATCGAGAGCGCGACGCCGCCGCGAATCGCTGCGTCGTAGGCTGCGTCGACTACTGCATCGTCCGTGCTGTACACAGAGAACGTGAGCGCACCGTGTTCCGCGGCAATCGATCCCGCCAGGTCGAGAGACTGTGCCGTCGAGTCCGTCGCAATGACAAACGAGATTGGGCCGAACCATTCCCGCGTGAATTTTGCGGCGTCGGTGCGAACGTCCATCTTCAACATGAGAGGAGAGCGCACTTGGGCGTCAGGGAACGCAGGATGAGCGAGCGATTGACTATCTGTCAGCACTTCGCCCAGTTGCCGGGCGTCGGCAATGCGCGCTATTACGCCATCATTCTGAATGGCGCCCGTCAATTCGACCGCGCGGGCCGGATCGGAGACCAGTTTTTCGACGGCAGTCGCGAGCGTCTTCGCGACGTCGTCGAAGCTCATGTGGCCGTCGCTCGTGTGGATACCGTCGCGCGGCACGTAGATGTTTTGCGGCGCAGTGCACATTTGGCCGGAGTACAACGCCAGTGAGAATGCGATATTGCTGGCAACGGCTTTGAGGTTATCCACGGAATCGATCACGATCTGATTCACGCCGGCCTTCTCCGTGTAGACCTGCGCCTGGTGCGCATGGCGCTCGAGCCAGTTGCCGTTTTGCGTGCTGCCGGTGAAATCGATCAGCTTGATTTCGGGGCGCAGCGCAAGATCCTGAACGAGGGGGCCATCGTTCGCTTCGGTCGCAAGCAGCGTGACCACGTTCGGATCGAATCCGGCTTCGCGCAAAACGTCGCGGGCGATGCGTACCGTAATTGCCAGCGGCAGGATGGCGCCAGGATGCGGCTTGACGATGACCGTATTACCCGTGGCCAGATCGGCGAACATACCCGGATAGCCGTTCCAGGTGGGGAATGTGCAGCAGCCGAGTACAAGACCCGTTCCGCGCGGCACGATGGTGAACCGCTTGTGCATCGCGATCGGGGGATTCTTGCCTTGGGGCTTTTCCCAATAAGCGTCGGCGGGAATTCGGCGAAGCTCGTCCCACGCGTAGGCCACTGCTTCGAGCGCGCGATCCTGCGCATGCGGACCGCCTGCCTGAAAGGCCATCATGTAGGCTTGCCCGGTCGTGTGCATGACGCTGTAGCCGATCTCGAAACTCGCCTTGTTCAGCCGGGTCAGTATTTCGAGGCTTACGCCCGCCCACGCGTCGGGACCGGCCGCGCGCCACTGACTTTGAGCCGCCACGGACGCAGCCAGCAGTGCGTCGACGTTCGCTTTCGGATAGCGAATTCCGAGCGCAAGGCCGAAGGGCGAACGCTCATTGCCAATCGTCTCGCCCGTTGTCGGCTGGTCCAGATCAAACGTCCGGTTCAGGTGTGCTTTGAAGGCCGCCTCGCCGTCCGAACTAGCTGTTTCACCGTACACTTTGGGACTCGGCATTTCTGGAAACGGGCTCCAGTAGCCACGTGTTGCAATGGCGGCAAGCGCTTGATTAAGCGTCGCTTCGTGCTTCGTGAATAGCGGATGTGTCATGGCGGCAAGGGATGAGTGACGGTGATGGACGCTTGATCAATTAATTGACCGACCGGTTGGTTTGCGAATGTTAGCATTTTCGAGACGCGTGCGCGAAGCGTTTTCGCGCGAGTTCACATAGGAGGAATGCATGGCTTACGAGAATCTATTGACCGAAGTCCGCGGACGAGTCGGCTTGATCACGCTGAACCGGCCTAAGGCGCTCAACGCGCTAAACGATGCCCTGATGGATGAGCTCGGCGTTGTGTTGAAGCAATTCGATGCCGACGAGAACATCGGCGCAATCGTGCTGACCGGCAGCGAAAAGGCGTTTGCGGCGGGGGCGGACATCGGCATGATGGCCGGCTACTCCTATATGGACACGTTCAAGGGCGACTACATCACGCGCAACTGGGAAACGGTGCGCACGATTCGCAAGCCGATCATTGCCGCGGTGTCTGGCTTCGCTCTTGGCGGCGGTTGTGAGCTGGCCATGATGTGCGACATCATCATTGCCGCCGATACCGCCAAGTTCGGACAACCGGAAATCAAGCTTGGCGTGATTCCGGGTGCCGGCGGCACGCAGCGGCTGCCGCGCGCAGTGTCGAAGGCGAAGGCAATGGACATGTGCCTGACCGCGCGCATGATGGGCGCCGAAGAGGCGGAGCGCGCGGGTTTGGTATCGCGCGTTGTGCCGGCGGCAAGCTTGTTAGACGAAGCAATGGAAGCAGCATCGATAATCGCGAGCTTCTCGCTGCCTGCGGTAATGATGGCGAAGGAGTCCGTTAATCGCGCATATGAATCGACGTTGGCAGAGGGAGTTCACTTCGAGCGGCGCATGTTCCATTCACTCTTTGCCACTGAAGATCAGAAGGAAGGAATGGCCGCGTTTGTTGAGAAGCGGAAACCGGTTTTTAAGCACCGTTGAAATTCTTTTCACGAACCCCTTGCGCAAGGGTGAAACGGGCACTAGAATTCCGTTCCTTCGCTTCCCAAAGAGGCGAAGGGAAGTGAGAAAGTGCAGTAAGCGTGGCGCTTAAGAGGATGCCGCAGAGCCAAGCAGGACGGGCTTCGCAGCGAATCGGAAAGTTCGGGTGAAGTAAAAAACCTGTTGACGAAAAGCGAAACGCACGACATAATCTCGTTTCTGTGCTGCAGGTGCAGCGACGCGAAAGCGGCAGGGTTCTGAGGGTTGGGACTGTGCGGTGTGTAGCGAATGTTCTTTAAAAACTAACAGCCGATAAGTGTGGGCGCTTGGTGCTTGGCTTTGAGCGTGGTGGTGTTTTCCGGGGTTTCTCGGGAGATGCTGCCGTGAAGCGAAAGTATCAAGTCTCACACTAGTATTAAGGTAGGTTTTGAGCGTCTTTCCGAAAGGGAAGATGGGAGGAACTTGTCAGTACGTTGAGTGAGCGACCTATTCGCAAGAATAGAAAACAGTAACAGGCATTGAACTGAAGAGTTTGATCCTGGCTCAGATTGAACGCTGGCGGCATGCCTTACACATGCAAGTCGAACGGCAGCACGGGGGTAACCCTGGTGGCGAGTGGCGAACGGGTGAGTAATACATCGGAACGTGTCCTGTAGTGGGGGATAGCCCGGCGAAAGCCGGATTAATACCGCATACGATCTACGGAAGAAAGCGGGGGATCGAAAGACCTCGCGCTATAGGGGCGGCCGATGGCAGATTAGCTAGTTGGTGGGGTAAAGGCCTACCAAGGCGACGATCTGTAGCTGGTCTGAGAGGACGACCAGCCACACTGGGACTGAGACACGGCCCAGACTCCTACGGGAGGCAGCAGTGGGGAATTTTGGACAATGGGGGAAACCCTGATCCAGCAATGCCGCGTGTGTGAAGAAGGCCTTCGGGTTGTAAAGCACTTTTGTCCGGAAAGAAAACTTCTGCCCTAATACGGCGGGAGGATGACGGTACCGGAAGAATAAGCACCGGCTAACTACGTGCCAGCAGCCGCGGTAATACGTAGGGTGCGAGCGTTAATCGGAATTACTGGGCGTAAAGCGTGCGCAGGCGGTTCGTTAAGACAGATGTGAAATCCCCGGGCTTAACCTGGGAACTGCATTTGTGACTGGCGAGCTAGAGTATGGCAGAGGGGGGTAGAATTCCACGTGTAGCAGTGAAATGCGTAGAGATGTGGAGGAATACCGATGGCGAAGGCAGCCCCCTGGGCCAATACTGACGCTCATGCACGAAAGCGTGGGGAGCAAACAGGATTAGATACCCTGGTAGTCCACGCCCTAAACGATGTCAACTAGTTGTTGGGTCTTCATTGACTTAGTAACGTAGCTAACGCGTGAAGTTGACCGCCTGGGGAGTACGGTCGCAAGATTAAAACTCAAAGGAATTGACGGGGACCCGCACAAGCGGTGGATGATGTGGATTAATTCGATGCAACGCGAAAAACCTTACCTACCCTTGACATGGTCGGAACCCTGCTGAAAGGTGGGGGTGCTCGAAAGAGAACCGATACACAGGTGCTGCATGGCTGTCGTCAGCTCGTGTCGTGAGATGTTGGGTTAAGTCCCGCAACGAGCGCAACCCTTGTCCTTAGTTGCTACGCAAGAGCACTCTAAGGAGACTGCCGGTGACAAACCGGAGGAAGGTGGGGATGACGTCAAGTCCTCATGGCCCTTATGGGTAGGGCTTCACACGTCATACAATGGTCGGAACAGAGGGCTGCCAACCCGTGAGGGGGAGCTAATCCCAGAAAACCGATCGTAGTCCGGATCGTAGTCTGCAACTCGACTACGTGAAGCTGGAATCGCTAGTAATCGCGGATCAGCATGCCGCGGTGAATACGTTCCCGGGTCTTGTACACACCGCCCGTCACACCATGGGAGTGGGTTTTACCAGAAGTGGCTAGTCTAACCGCAAGGAGGACGGTCACCACGGTAGGATTCATGACTGGGGTGAAGTCGTAACAAGGTAGCCGTATCGGAAGGTGCGGCTGGATCACCTCCTTTCTCGAGCTCAACGTTTTGAAGTGAAGTGCTAAAGCGCTCACGCTTATCGGCTGTAAGAAGACAGGCTAAGGGTCTGTAGCTCAGTTGGTTAGAGCACCGTCTTGATAAGGCGGGGGTCGTTGGTTCGAATCCAACCAGACCCACCATTTACGTTTGTAAATGCAGACCCTCAAGCATCAAGGTACTTGGGGGATTAGCTCAGCTGGGAGAGCACCTGCTTTGCAAGCAGGGGGTCGTCGGTTCGATCCCGTCATCCTCCACCAATCACCAACGCATAGCATTCTTTATAAAGAGAGTGATTACGCATTGGCGATTGAGCCAGTCAGTAAGCAACTTAAAGCATAGCGCTTTAAGTTGTGCTGTCGTTCTTTAACAATCTGGAAGAAGTAGTAAAGAGATTCACGAAAGCATACTTAGAGATGAGTGTGTGAGTAGGTGGATCAGGGTTGTGATTGTATCAATGTATGAAAAGGTGATCGAAAGATTGCTTTGGAATACGGCGCAACACGAATACTCAACCTATAGCGGGGTGAAGAAAAACACGGTCCGGGGCAACCTGGGTAGTGTTTGGAGAGACACACTCGTTATAGGGTCAAGCGAACAAGTGCATGTGGTGGATGCCTTGGCGATCACAGGCGATGAAGGACGCGGTAGCCTGCGAAAAGCGGGGGGGAGCTGGCAAACGAGCTTTGATCCCCCGATATCCGAATGGGGAAACCCGGCCCTTCTGGGTCATCCTAGACTGAATACATAGGTCTAGTGAAGCGAACGCGGTGAACTGAAACATCTAAGTAACCGCAGGAAAAGAAATCAACCGAGATTCCCAAAGTAGTGGCGAGCGAAATGGGATCAGCCTGTACTCTTTAGCACGACCGTTAGCCGAACACTCTGGAAAGTGTGACCATAGCAGGTGATAGTCCTGTAGGCGAAAGCGGATGTGTGGAACTAGGTGTACGACAAGTAGGGCGGGACACGTGAAATCCTGTCTGAAGATGGGGGGACCATCCTCCAAGGCTAAATACTCGTGATCGACCGATAGTGAACCAGTACCGTGAGGGAAAGGCGAAAAGAACCCCGGGAGGGGAGTGAAATAGATCCTGAAACCGCATGCATACAAACAGTCGGAGCCTTGAAAGGGGTGACGGCGTACCTTTTGTATAATGGGTCAGCGACTTACGTTCAGTAGCAAGGTTAACTGATTAAGGCAGCCGTAGCGAAAGCGAGTCCGAATAGGGCGTTCAGTTGCTGGGCGTAGACCCGAAACCAAGTGATCTATCCATGGCCAGGTTGAAGGTGCGGTAACACGTACTGGAGGACCGAACCCACTAATGTTGAAAAATTAGGGGATGAGCTGTGGATAGGGGTGAAAGGCTAAACAAACTTGGAAATAGCTGGTTCTCTCCGAAAACTATTTAGGTAGTGCCTCGTGTATCACCTTCGGGGGTAGAGCACTGTCATGGTTGTGGGGTCCATTGCGGATTACTACGCCATAGCAAACTCCGAATACCGAAGAGTGCAATCACGGGAGACAGACATCGGGTGCTAACGTCCGGTGTCAAGAGGGAAACAACCCAGACCGCCAGCTAAGGTCCCCAAATATTGCTAAGTGGGAAACGAAGTGGGAAGGCTAAAACAGTCAGGAAGTTGGCTTAGAAGCAGCCATCTTTTAAAGAAAGCGTAATAGCTCACTGATCGAGTCGTCCTGCGCGGAAGATGTAACGGGGCTAAGCAATATACCGAAGCTGCGGATGCGGGATTTATCCCGCATGGTAGGAGAGCGTTCCGTAAGCCTGTGAAGGTGCATTGAAAAGTGTGCTGGAGGTATCGGAAGTGCGAATGCTGACATGAGTAGCGATAAAGGGGGTGAAAAGCCCCCTCGCCGTAAGCCCAAGGTTTCCTACGCAACGTTCATCGGCGTAGGGTGAGTCGGCCCCTAAGGCGAGGCAGAAATGCGTAGCTGATGGGAAGCAGGTTAATATTCCTGCACCATTGTTAAATGCGATGGGGGGACGGATCGCGGAAGGTTGTCCGGGTGTTGGAAGTCCCGGTCCTTGCATTGGAGAAGGCGCTTAGGCAAATCCGGGCGCGGAATTCAAGGGTGTGAGGCGAGCCGCTTAGGTGGCGAAGCAATCGGAAGTGGTTCCAAGAAAAGCCTCTAAGCTTCAGTTTAACAAGACCGTACCGCAAACCGACACAGGTGGGCGAGATGAGTATTCTAAGGCGCTTGAGAGAACTCGGGAGAAGGAACTCGGCAAATTGGTACCGTAACTTCGGGATAAGGTACGCCCCTGTAGCTTGACTGGCCTGCGCCAGGAGGGTGAAGGGGTTGCAATAAACTGGTGGCTGCGACTGTTTAATAAAAACACAGCACTCTGCAAACACGAAAGTGGACGTATAGGGTGTGACGCCTGCCCGGTGCCGGAAGATTAAATGATGGGGTGCAAGCTCTTGATTGAAGTCCCGGTAAACGGCGGCCGTAACTATAACGGTCCTAAGGTAGCGAAATTCCTTGTCGGGTAAGTTCCGACCTGCACGAATGGCGTAACGATGGCCACACTGTCTCCTCCCGAGACTCAGCGAAGTTGAAGTGTTTGTGATGATGCAATCTCCCCGCGGCTAGACGGAAAGACCCCATGAACCTTTACTGTAGCTTTGCATTGGACTTTGAACCGATCTGTGTAGGATAGGTGGGAGGCTATGAAACCGGAACGCTAGTTTCGGTGGAGCCGTCCTTGAAATACCACCCTGGTTTGTTTGAGGTTCTAACCTTGGTCCGTGATCCGGATCGGGGACAGTGCATGGTAGGCAGTTTGACTGGGGCGGTCTCCTCCCAAAGTGTAACGGAGGAGTACGAAGGTACGCTAGGTACGGTCGGAAATCGTGCTGATAGTGCAATGGCATAAGCGTGCTTAACTGCGAGACCGACAAGTCGAGCAGGTGCGAAAGCAGGTCATAGTGATCCGGTGGTTCTGTATGGAAGGGCCATCGCTCAACGGATAAAAGGTACTCTGGGGATAACAGGCTGATACCGCCCAAGAGTTCATATCGACGGCGGTGTTTGGCACCTCGATGTCGGCTCATCTCATCCTGGGGCTGTAGCCGGTCCCAAGGGTATGGCTGTTCGCCATTTAAAGAGGTACGTGAGCTGGGTTTAAAACGTCGTGAGACAGTTTGGTCCCTATCTGCCGTGGGCGTTGGATATTTGAAGGGGGCTGCTCCTAGTACGAGAGGACCGGAGTGGACGAACCTCTGGTGTACCGGTTGTCACGCCAGTGGCATCGCCGGGTAGCTATGTTCGGAAGAGATAACCGCTGAAAGCATCTAAGCGGGAAACTCGCCTTGAGATGAGATATCCCTGGAGCTTTAAGCTCCTTGAAGGGTCGTTCTAGACCAGGACGTTGATAGGTCAGGTGTGGAAGTGCAGTAATGCATTAAGCTAACTGATACTAATTGCCCGTAAGGCTTGATCCTATAACAAGTGTGTCTCCGATGGCCCAGTGCCAGACGAACGCGCAAGGTTGAGATCAGTGTTGTGCCTAGTAACAAACACAATCCAGTAACAACGAGGCGCTCTGCAAGAGTGAACTCGACTACTTCTTCCCCAGATTGGTTGTAGCGCCTAACCCGCGATACAACACCCCTTTATGCCTGATGACCATAGCGAGTCGGTACCACCCCTTCCCATCCCGAACAGGACCGTGAAACGACTCCACGCCAATGATAGTGCGGATTCCCGTGTGAAAGTAGGTAATCGTCAGGCTCCTCATCTGTTGCTCGTAACCTGTGCAGCTAAACAAAAACCCCACCCCACAAAGGTGGGGTTTTTGCGTTTCGACTCCACGGTTCAGATAGCTCATTCGAGAAGTTCTTCGCACGCGACTCCGATCTCAATACGCCAACACATCGGCTGACAGCAACCCCGGAACTCATATCGCTGTGGAATATAGCGGTGCAGTGATTTCGGCGCATATACACGGTCGAGTTGCGGCGGTTCAACAGCGGCACACTTTGCGTGAACCAAATCAAATCAATCTCGATCACGGGGCGACCCGAAGCGCCCCTAAAACGTTGATTCGGCAGCTAAAACACCCCCCAGCGCTACAAACAAAATGCGCCCACTTCTCAAAGAGGTGGACGCATCGGCGTTAACCGCGATTTAACTCATTCAGGGCGTCGCCTGATCCTCTTCAGCAGTCAGAAACTTTTCTGCAAGCCGCACCCAATACGTTGATCCAACGGATAACAGCGCGTCGTTGAAGTCGTAGCTTGCGTTGTGAAGCGTGCAAGGTCCCAATCCGTGTCCAGTTTCACGATGCGACCCTTCGCCATTTCCCAAAAACGCATAGCAGCCTGGCTTCGCGAGCAGCATGAAAGCGAAGTCCTCGGCGCCCATCGTAGGTTCGACGGAAGCATTGACGTTCTCCTTTCCCACTACCTCCGCCATCACCGACGCCGCGAAGCGCGTCTGCTCAGCGTCGTTGATCGTGGGCGGATAGTTGCGATGAAAGTCGATGGAAACGTCGCACTCGTACGCAGCAGCAGTCGCCTCCGCAATCGCCCGCATCCGGCGCTCGATCAAATCGAGTGTCTCGACGGTAAATGTTCGCACCGTGCCACCGAGCCAAGCGTCATCGGGGACAACATTCGACGTGTCTCCAGCATGAATCTGCGTGATCGAAAGGACGGCGGTGTCGATGGGTTTCTTGCTGCGCGTGATGATCCCTTGCAGCCCGTTAGCAATCTGAACCGCGGTGAATACCGGGTCGTGCCCGTTGTGTGGCAACGCCGCGTGCGAGCCGATACCCTTGATATTGATGCGAAATTCGTTGCTCGATGCCATGATCGGACCCGGGGTGACACCGAAATGACCCGCAGGAATACCCGGCCAGTTGTGGATGCCGAACACGGCATCGACGGGAAATTGTTCGAACAGCCCGTCCTCGATCATCGCCTTGGCGCCCGCTCCGCCTTCCTCGGCCGGCTGGAAGATGAACACGATGGTCCCGTCGAACTTGCCGTACTTAGCCAGATGTTTCGCCGCCCCCAACAACATGGCGGTATGGCCGTCGTGGCCGCACGCGTGCATGCGGCCCTCGTTTTGGGATCGATGTCCGAACGTGTTGATTTCGGTAATAGGCAATGCGTCCATGTCGGCGCGCAGGCCCACGCATCGCTTACCCGAACCCCGTTTCAATACCCCGACGACGCCGGTTTTGCCCATGCCGCGATGTACTTCCAAGCCCCATTGTTCGAGATTGTCGGCGACTAGTTTTGCCGTGCCGACTTCTTCGTAACGCAATTCGGGATGCGCATGGATCGTTCGTCGCAGCGCTTTGATTTCCTCGTGCGACGCTTCGATTTCTGGAATCAGATTCATGAAACTGGCCTCGGTTTGAAAAATTAACGTTGCGCGTGCTTTCGTCCGCGTCGATCGCACCATTCTACGCCCGCGATTATTTATCGAGATACGAGACGGCGGCCCCGGTCGACCGTAATAAAATGATGCAATCTGTCCGCTTTTTGCTCGTTCCCACCGGATATCCGCATGAATGCTCCCGCCGAATTCGCTCGTGCTGTCTGTCCGCACGATTGTCCCGACACCTGTGCGATGCGCGTCACGGTCAAGGACGGCCGCGCTATCAAGGTGACCGGCGACCCGGATCATCCGCCCACACAAGGCGTGCTGTGCACGAAGGTGTCGCGTTATGCCGAACGGACACATCATCGAGATCGGTTACTCACGCCAATGCGGCGCGTTGGTCCGAAGGGCTCGGGCCGTTTCGAAACACTCAGCTGGGATGACGCGCTGAAATTCGCCGCGGAGCGCCTGAATGAAATCGCGGCCCGTGCGCCCGAAGCCATCTTGCCCTATAGCTACGCGGGCACGATGGGCTTGGTGCAAGGTGAGAGCATTGCTGCGCGCTTCTTCAATGTGCTCGGCGCGTCGCGCCTGGACCGCACTATCTGCGCTGCTGCCGGCGCCGCGGGCTTGCGTTACACGTATGGCGGAAGTCTCGGCATGCATACCGAGTATTTCGAGGAAAGCGAACTGATCCTGATCTGGGGATCGAATTCGATCGCGTCGAATCTGCACTTCTGGACGCGCGCACAGGAAGCCAAGCGCCGGGGTGCGCGGTTGATTGCCATCGATCCTTATCGCTCGCTGACGGCTGAAAAATGCCACCAGCACATCGCGTTGAAACCGGGCACGGACGGCGCGCTGGCGCTCGGCATGATGAACGTGATGATCAGTGAAGGACTGATCGATCAGGCGTACATTGGCGCCTACACGCTCGGTTTCGATCAGCTCAAGGCTCGTGCCGAAGCTTATCCGCCGGGGCGTGTCGCGGAAATATGCGGGATCGAAGAGCAGGTTGTGATCGATCTCGCGCGGGCTTTCGGATCGACGAAAAAAGCATCGATACGCCTCAACTACGGCATGCAGCGCGTGCGAGGCGGGGGCAATGCGGTTCGCGCGATCGCTTGTCTGCCTTCGCTTACGGGTGCATGGCGCGAGCGGTCGGGGGGCTTGCTGCTGTCGTCGTCGAGTTGGGCGCCAGTCGATGTCAACGCGCTCGAACGGCCGGACTTGATGCCGGGATGGCCGTCGAAGCTGCCGCGCATGGTGAACATGAACGCTATTGGCGACGCGTTGCTGCACGCTGGCGACGCGAGCTTCGGCCCGAAAATCGAAGCGCTGATCGTCTACAACTCGAACCCGGTCGCCGTCGCACCGGATTCCGCGAAGGTCGCGGCAGGGTTCGCGCGGGAGGATCTGTTCACGATCGTGCTCGAACATTTCCAGACCGATACCGCCGATAACGCCGACCTCATCTTGCCGGCGACCACGCAGCTCGAGCATCTCGATGCCCACAAGTCATACGGCCACACGCACGTGATGGCGAACTTGCCGGCTATCGCTCCGGTGGGTGAGTCGCGGCCGAACACGGAGATTTTCCGCGGCCTGGCCAGAGCGATGGGGCTGACGCATCCGGCGCTATTTGAAAGCGATGAAGCGCTGGCATCGAAGGCATTCCGCTGGAACGATCCCGCGCTGGCCGGCGTGACCTGGGACACGCTGAAGACAACAGGCTGGGCGCAGCTCAAGCTGGCGGAGGCGCCGTTCGCCGAGGGCGGTTTCCACACGCCATCGGGGAAATGCGAATTTTTCAGCGAGCGTTTGCAACGTGCCGGGCTGGAGCCGGTGCCCGATTACCTGCCGCCGTACGAATCGGCTGAATACGCGCCGGCACTCGCCGCGCGTTATCCGCTCGCGATGATCTCGCCGCCCGCACGGAACTTCCTCAACAGCAGCTTCGTCAACGTGGAAAGCCTGCGATCGACGGAGGGTGAACCGCATCTCGACATGCATCCCGCCGACGCCCACGCTCGCCAGATCATCGAAGGCGAACGGGTGCGCGTATTCAACGACCGCGGGTCGATGCAGGCGCGCGTGCGTGTCACCGATCGCGCGCGCGAAGGCGTCGTAGTGGGGTTATCGGTATGGTGGAAGAAACTCGCGCCGGATGGCTGCAACGCCAACCAGGTGACGAGTCAAGCGCTGACGGATCTGGGCGGCTCCGCCACATTTTACGATTGTCTCGTGGAGGTCGAGGCGGCTTACTGAGTTGAGAAAACGAGGTAGGCAAAATCGTGTGGGAGCCAGCAGGCGTAAGGGGAAGCACGGGCCGGTGAGATTGGAAGCTGGCGTCTAACCCGGTTGTCGGAATGCGATCGAGCGGCTACGATGCGCTACGGACAAATTTCGCACGACCATTCTAAAATCATACAAAGGAGACGCCGTATGGAAAAAATTTGGCTGAAGTCCTATCCGGCAGGCGTGCCCGAGGAAATCGATGCGACTCAGTACAATTCGCTTTCCGACCTATTGGAAGAAAGTTTTCGCGAACATCGCAGCAAACACGCGTTTGTCTGTATGGGCAAGGCGATCACCTATGGCGAACTCGACACGCTGTCCAGCCGGCTAGCGGCGTGGTTCCAGTCGCGCGGGCTTAAGACCGGCGCACGCGTCGCAATCATGATGCCGAACGTGCTGCAGTACCCGGTCGCGATTGCCGCCATTTTGCGCGCGGGTTATGTCGTTGTGAACGTCAATCCGCTCTACACGCCGCGCGAACTTGAGCATCAGTTGAGGGATTCGGGAGCCGAGGCAATCGTCGTGCTCGAGAACTTCGCGCATACCGTGCAGGCCGTCGTGAAAAACACCGCGATCAAGCACGTGGTGGTGGCGTCGATGGGCGACCTGATGGGCGCGAAAGGCGTGATCGTCAACTTCGTCGTGCGGCGTGTGAAGAAGTTGGTGCCGGCGTGGAGTCTCCCCGGCCATGCGAGTTTCAACGCAGCCCTTCGAGAAGGTGCACGCGAAACGCTCAAACCCATCAAGCAAGGTCCCGACGACATCGCTTTTCTCCAGTACACAGGTGGCACGACAGGTGTAGCGAAGGGCGCGATGCTGTTGCATCGGAACCTGATTGCGAACGTCTTGCAGTCCGAAGTCTGGCTCGAACCTGGACGTAAGAGCCGGCCGGACATCGATCAATTCGTGACCGTCGTGGCGCTGCCGCTTTATCACATCTTCGCGCTGACCGTTTGCGGCTTTCTGACTCTGCGCACGGGCGGCCTGGGTATCCTGATTCCGAATCCGCGCGATATCCCCGGCACGATCAAGGAGCTGAAAGGCTTTCAGATCAACACGTTTCCCGCTGTGAACACCCTGTATAACGCGCTGCTGAATAATCCGGAATTCGCCAAGCTTGATTTTTCCAAGCTGATCGCGGCGAACGGCGGCGGCATGGCCGTGCAGGAAGCCGTGGCGAAACGATGGTTCGAGGTCACCGGTTCGCCGATTATCGAAGGTTATGGGTTATCCGAAACATCTCCCTGCGTGACGTGCAATCCGGTGACCGCTACCGAATACACCGGCACGATCGGCTTGCCGTTCCCCTCCACCGAACTGGCCATCCGCGACGACGACAACAACGACATGCCGCTTGGCCAGCCCGGCGAGATCTGCATTCGCGGTCCGCAGGTGATGGCGGGTTACTGGAACCGTCCCGATGAGACGGCGAAAGTGATGACCCCCGACGGCTTCTTCAAGTCGGGTGACGTCGGCATCATGGACGAACGCGGATACGTGAAGATCGTAGACCGCAAGAAGGACATGATCCTGGTGTCGGGCTTCAACGTGTACCCGAACGAGATCGAGGATGTGGTGGCGAAGCTTCCGGGCGTCTTCGAAGTGGCGGCCGTCGGCGTGAAGGATGCGACCTCGGGCGAAGCGGTCAAACTGTTTGTCGTTCGCCGCGATCCGCATTTGACCGAAGCCGATGTGATGGCTTTTTGTAAAGAGCGGTTGACGGGCTACAAGCGGCCGCGCGTGATCGAGTTCCGGACGGAATTGCCGAAGAGTAATGTCGGCAAGATATTGCGCCGTGAGTTGCGCGACGGCAACGCCTGAACACGAATCAACTGCCGAAGCGCGAAATAAACAGCAGGCCTTCGCATCGCAAGATGCGGAGGCTTTTTTTCAGTGCATGCATCGAAGCCGACTCGATCCAGTCCGGAATCAGCACGAAAAAAAGGCGCCCGAAGGCGCCTTTCAAGACAACTACGTTATTACGACTTATTAGAACGTGTGACGGACGTCGGCCAGCGCGGTGATCCGGTTCTGCGTCGACGCTGGCGACAGGCCGTTGATGTTGGCCACAGCGAGAAGCGACTTTTTCGCTGATGATCTCCACAGTGTTGAAACTGTTTGGCAAGGTCACTGTTCTTGGCGCCAGTATGTTGACGTCCCCGCCGGGTACTTCAAAATCAAAGTTGAACGTAATGTAACAAAGAGGCCTTTAGCGACAAAGCAAAAGCCGCCGGTCAATTACCCGCATGTGACGTTTACGCAACATGCGGTAAAATCCAGGTTTCCGACATATTTACGACCCGTATCTGCCCTAATTACGCGTTTTAAAGTGTAGATAATTTGTTAGTTGGACGATCGGTCTCCGCCCGATCAAGATCGCTCAGGAGATCGAAACAGGAGTTATGAAATGACACTCGATGAACTGATCTCTGAGTTCGATCGTGGACTACGGTCGATGACCGGCGTATCCCGGATGTCACGCCCCATACCAGAGGCGCCTCCGGTTCAAGTGGACAATGCTGAGCCTCCCGCTGACGTAGCGGATACAGCATTGAGCGCGGAAGAGAAGGCGCATTCGGCGGCGTTGATGCGCGTGAATCACGTTGGCGAGGTGTGCGCGCAGGCGCTGTATCAGGCGCAAAAGCTCGCGACCAAGTCGACCACGTTGAAGCGCGGCTTCGAGGAAGCTGCGCGCGAGGAAGAAGACCACCTGGCGTGGACCATGCAGCGTTTGCGCGATCTCGACTCACGGCCCAGCCTGCTCAACCCATTGTGGTATGGCGGGTCGCTGGCGCTGGGGTTTATCGCGGGAAGGTTTGGTGACCGGGTCAGTCTGGGGTTCATGGCGGAAACCGAGCGTCAGGTGGAGAAGCACCTGAACAGCCATATGACGAGTCTGCCCGCGAACGACCACGCATCGCGCGCGATCGTCGAGCAAATGCGTTCGGATGAAGCTGCGCATGCCGCCGCGGCCATCAACGCTGGCGGCGTCGAATTGCCGTTTCCGGTGCGGGCGCTGATGCGCGCGACATCGAAGGTCATGACCCGCACGGCGTACTATATTTAATCAATCACGCATCTCGCCGGATCCGGCGGGATGCGCTCTCACTTCTCTCCTGTTTCTGCGTTCCATCTGACCCGCAATTCCTCGCGCGGGCCTTCGCGGAACAAAACCATCCCCTAGTCTTTGTCCGTCATTTCACGTACTACCTTCACATTCGCCACTACGTCATTCATTCATAACGCTTTTCGAAATTTCACCCTACTTTAGCGGTCTGCGCTAAGTCATTGTTCTAACAAACAAATTTAGTCAAAAAATGCCAGATCGTATTGACCGGCGAAATGCCTTCCTCTACAGTGGGAAATGGTGTGAGAAAGTGTATTTTTGTGTGATTCAGAGAGCATTTTCAGGCATATTCCAACAAAGTCGTGACGCGCCGCCGTGGCGTGAAGAGGAGAGGGCGAGTGTTCCAAGGGGCTTCGGCGCTGTCGCTCGATGCGAAAGGACGGATGTCCGTCCCGTCTCGCTATCGGGAAGCGCTGCAAGGACAGGCAGAAGGCCGGGTTACGCTCACCAAGAGCCCGGATGGATGCCTGTTGCTCTTTCCTCGCCCTGAGTGGGAAATCTTTCGCTCGAAAATCGCTGCACTCCCTATGGACGCAATCTGGGTTCGCCGGATCTATCTCGGCAACGCCATGGATGTCGAGCTCGATAGCGCTGGACGGGTATTGGTGTCGCCGGAATTACGCGCGGCGGCATCGCTGACTAAAGAAGTGACGTTGCTCGGAATGGGTAACTACCTGGAAGTGTGGGACACAGTGACTTACTCCGAGAAGGAAAAAGCGGCAATGGCGCAAGGCATGCCCGACGCGCTGAAGAATTTTACGTTTTGACGCGGCGCTAAAGAACATGGCCCCTGCGATGAAAAATGAATTGCAGCATCGCACGGTGCTGCTGGATGAGGCGGTAGATGGGCTCGTCACGCGTGTTGACGGTACTTATATAGATGGAACGTTTGGACGGGGCGGCCATAGCCGTCTGATCCTGACGAAGCTGGCGGAAGGCGCCCGGCTCATTGCCTTCGACAAAGACCCGTTGGCTATTGCTACAGCGGCGCAGATTCAGGATTCAAGATTTTCCATTGTGCATGAGAGTTTCGCCTCGTTAGCCGATGCCGCTGCCAAGCGAGGAGTAGGGAAAGTGTCGGGCGTGTTGCTGGATCTGGGGGTGTCGTCGCCGCAAGTGGACGATCCGGATCGCGGCTTCAGCTTCAGGGCCGATGGCCCGCTCGACATGCGGATGGACCCGAGCCGTGGCGAATCCGCTGCGGAATGGCTGGCACGGGCAACGGTGCAGGAACTGACGGAGGTGATTAAAGATTATGGGGAAGAACGGTTTGCTTTTCAGATTGCAAAGGCGCTTGTTGCTCGCCGGGCAGAGTCCGACCGTCTTGGGCCTCTCGTCACCACGGGCGAGCTTGCCCAAATCGTGGGTCATGTCGTCAAAACCCGTGAGAAGGGTAAGGATCCGGCAACCCGCACCTTTCAGGCTATACGGATTCACATCAATCAAGAGCTTGCGGAGCTGCAAGTAGTTCTGGACGCAGCATTGGCGTTGTTGGAGCAAGGGGGGCGCCTCGTCGTGATCAGCTTTCATTCGCTCGAGGACCGGATCGTCAAACGTTTCATGCAGGCCCACGCAAGCGGGCCTGTGATCGACCGCCGCCTGCCGATTCGTGCCGTCGACCTCCCCAGTCCGCCACTCAAGCTGATTGGCCGTGTGTTTGCGTCTGACGCGGAAGTCGCGGCGAACCCGCGCGCGCGCTCCGCTGTCATGCGGATTGCCGAACGTATTACTGAGCAGCCTAGCGGGCAGGCAGCGCCATGAACCGTCTCAACATCTTCCTGTTGATCGTTGTGCTCGGTTGCGCGCTGTCGGCGGTGAACGCCTCGAACAAGCAAAGGCAGATTTTTATCAATGTGCAGCGGGCGCAGTCGGAAGAGCGCCAGTTGCAGCAGGATTTTTCGCAGCTTCAATATCAGCAGAGCGCGTTGTCGAAAACTTCGCGCATCGAGCAGTTGGCTACTACGTCCCTGAAAATGCTGCCCGTCACCACGGGCCGCACGCAATATCTGAACTATGACCCGGCGACGTCGAAGGCCACGGACGCGCCGTTGCCTGCGCCCGTTCCGGCGTCGGCTCCTCCCGCACGCGGGGTGAAACGATGAAACCGTCGCCAAAGAAAAACAAGGGCGTCGCCTTCACGCCCAATCCCATTCTCTCGGTGCGCCTCCCCATGTGGCGCTCGAAGCTCGTCGTGTTCATGCTGTTCATGGCATTCGTCGCGCTCGCGGGGCGTGCGTTCTGGATCCAGGGTCCGGGCAACGCGTTCTTCAAGAAGCAGGGTGAAAGCCGCTATCAGCGCACGCTCGAAATGCCGGCCACGCGCGGCCAGATCAAGGACCGCAACGGCCTCGTGCTCGCGACCAGTTTGCCGGTGAAGGCGATCTGGGCGATCCCCGAAGCCGTTCCCGATGATCTCGGCGCCGACAAGCTCGGCGAGCTCGCCACACTGCTCGATATGTCGCCGAAGGAATTGCGCGCGAAGCTCTCCATGGACAAGACCTTTGTCTATGTGAAGCGCCAGGTGTCGATCGAGGTCGCGCAGAAAGTTACGGCTCTGGACATCCCCGGGATTTATTCGCGTGGTGAATACAAGCGCTTTTATCCCGAAGGCGAGATCACGGCGCATCTGATCGGCTTTACTAATATTGAAGACAAGGGTCAGGAAGGCGTCGAACTTGGCGATCAGGGCATTCTCGCCGGTACGCCGGGCATGCGTCGCGTGATCAAGGACCGGATGGGGCATATCGTCGAGGACGTGGACGAGCAAGTCGTGCCGCATGACGGCGAGGACGTGGAGTTGTCCATTGACAGCAAGATCCAGTACATCGCGTACACGAACCTGAAAGCCGCCGTGGAGAAGTTCAAGGCGAAGGCGGGTGCGGCGATCGTGATCGACGTGAAGACGGGCGAGGTGCTCGCGCTTGTCAATTATCCAACCTATAACCCGAACGACCGCTCGCGCATGACCGGCGAGCAATTGCGTAACCGGATCATGACGGACACGTTCGAGCCGGGCTCGATCATGAAGCCGTTCACCATTTCGCTGGCGCTCGATCTGCATCGCGTCACGCCGAATACGCTGGTGGATACCGGCAACGGTTCGTTCGTGCTCGACGGTGCGCGAATTACCGACGACTCGGGGTTCGGCGTGCTGACCGTGGGCGGCGTGATCCAGAAGTCGAGCAACATTGGCGCGACCAAGATCGCGATGCAGTTGAAGCCTGAAGAGATGTGGAACATGTATACGAGCATCGGGCTCGGGCAGGCGCCGAAAGTGGGCTTCCCGGGCGCGGTGTCGGGCCGGCTGCGGCCCTGGAAAAGCTGGCGCCGGATCGAACAGGCGACCATGTCGTATGGCTATGGCCTGTCGGCGTCGCTGTTCCAGTTGGCGCGCGCGTACACGGCCATCGCGCATGATGGGCAAGTGTTGCCGGTCTCCATTTTCCGGACGCCGGGCGACGCGCCCGTGACGGGCCCGCAAGTGTTTGCGCCGACCACTGCGCGTGAAGTGCGCGCCATGCTCGAAATGGTGACGGCGAAGGGCGGCACGTCGCCGGATGCGGCCGTGCCGGGGTATCGCGTGGGGGGTAAGTCGGGTACGGCGTACAAGCACGCAGGACGTGGCTACGATAAATCGCGGTATCGCGCATCGTTTGTCGGCATGGGACCCATGCCTGATCCGCGCATCGTGGTGGCGGTTTCGGTCGATGAACCGACGGCCGGCAGCCACTTTGGCGGCCAGGTGTCGGGGCCGGTGTTCTCGGCAATCGTCGGGGACACGCTGCGCTCGTTGAATGTCCCGCCGGACATGGCGGTGAAGCAGATGGTGGTGTCCGACGACCCCGCTTCCAGCACGCCTGCCACGGACATCAAGAAGCCGGACGCGACGAACACGAACACGAATCCGCCGAAGAAGCTGAAGGTATCGACGAACTCGAAGAATCACCCGGGAGTCGTCCGATGAGCGGCCTGGATTTGGTCAAGCAGCAGGCGCAGATCGCGAAAGCGGTTGAGTGGTTGCGTGCGCACGTGGACGCCGGCGCGCAGTTGCACGCCGACTCGCGTTCGCTGAAACCCGGTGACGTGTTTTTTGCCTACGCCGTGGATGGCGCGGATAGCCGTCCTTTTATCGATGCCGCATTCGAAAAGGGCGCCGCTGCCGTGCTGTATCAGCCGGAGAATTTCACCGGCAAGCCAGACGCGTCGCGTGCATTCGCGGTCAAGGGGCTGAATGAACTGGCCGGGCCGATTGCATCGGCGTGGTACGGCGAACCCACCGACTCCATGCTGGTTGCGGGCGTAACCGGCACGAACGGCAAGACGTCGTGCAGCCATTGGCTTGCAACGGCGCTGTCGGCGTTGGGCAGGCCGTGCGCGGTGGTCGGCACGCTCGGCAGCGGCATGCCGGGTAAGCTCGTGCATTCCGGTTTCACGACGCCGGACGCGCCACAACTGCAACGTACGTTTGCCCAATTCAAGACCGGCGGCGCGAAGGCCGTGGCCATGGAAGTGTCGTCGCATGCGCTGCATCAGGGCCGCGTGAATGGCACGAAGTTCGACATCGCGATCTTCACGAATCTCACGCAGGATCATCTGGACTATCACGGCACGTTCGCCGCGTACGAAGCGGCGAAGGCGAAGCTGTTCGCGTGGCCGGCTTTGAAAGCCGCTGTCATCAATCGCGACGATCCGGCTGGTCAGCGTTTGATTGCATCGTGTCACGGCAGGACGCGAACGATTGCGTACGGCATCGAAAATGGCGCCGGAGCCGAAGTCAAAGCCGACGCATTGCTGCTTGCCAGCCGCGTGCGCGCAACTGCAACCGGCACGGCGTTCCACCTGAGTTCCGACTGGGGCGACGCGGACGTGGAAGTCGCGACGCTCGGCGAGTTCAACGTGAGCAACCTGCTCGGCGTGCTGGGCGCGCTGCTGGCGGCGCAGATTCCGCTCGACGCCGCGCTTGCGCAGATCGCGAAACTCGAGCCGGTGAATGGACGGATGCAACGCCTCGGCGGCCGTTTGCAGAACGATGAGCCGCTGGTGGTGATCGACTATGCGCATACGCCGGACGCCCTCGAGAAAACGCTGGCAGCGCTGCGGCCAATCGCCGAAGCGCGAGGCGGTCAACTGATCTGCATGTTCGGTTGCGGTGGCGATCGGGATGCGACCAAGCGGCCGCTAATGGGCGCCATTGCCGAGAAGAATGCGGATCACGTCGTGATTACCAGCGACAACCCCCGCGGCGAAGATCCGCTTGCGATCATCGATCAGGTTGCGGCGGGCTTTCAGGACGCGTCGAAAGCCCGCCGCATAGAAGACCGCGCGAGCGCGATCCTTCAGGCGATCCGCACCGCGGCACGCGAGGACGTGGTCGTGCTGGCCGGCAAGGGTCACGAAGCCACGCAGGAAATCATGGGAAAAAAGCGCGCTTTCTCCGATCAGGATCACGCACGCCTGGCGCTTGCCGCTCGCGCCACGCAAGCACGCGGAGGTGGCGAATGACGCTCTTCACACTACGCGATGCCGCCTTGCAGATTCCGGGTGCGGTCGTTATCGGCGATGAAAACGTCGCGTTCGACCGGGTATCAACCGATAGCCGCACGGCGGGTCCGGGTGATCTGTTCATCGCGATCAAGGGCGATCGTTTCGATGCCCACACGTTCCTGCCGCAAGTGGCGCAGCGCGGCATTGCGGCGGCGTTGATCACGCACGCGCCGGCCAATTTCACTGTGCCCGCGATCAAGGTCAAGGACACACGCGTGGCGCTCGGCGCATTGGCCCACGGCTGGCGCAAGCGCTTTACGATTCCGCTGATTGCAGTCACCGGCAGCAATGGCAAGACTACGGTCAAAGAAATGATCGCGTCGATCCTCGCGGCGGCTGTGGGCGAAAGCGCGCGGCTCGCGACGGCGGGCAATTTCAATAACGACATCGGCTTGCCGTTGACGTTATTTCGCCTGAACGAGACGCACAAGCTGGCGGTCATCGAGCTCGGCATGAATCATCCGGGCGAAACTGAAACGCTCGGCAAGATCGCCGCGCCGACGGTCGCAGTCGTCAACAACGCGCAACGCGAGCATCAGGAATTCATGGCGACGGTGGAAGCGGTCGCGCTGGAGCATGCGTCGGTGATTCACGCGCTGGCCGCCAACGGCACGGCTGTTTTCCCCGCCGACGATAAATACGCCAGCATCTGGCGCGTCGCCGCGACGGGCAATCCGATTCTGGATTTCGCGTTGCATACGGACGCGTCGCAAAGCGAAGCGGCGGTGACCGGCAAGCTGGTTGGCGCGAAGCTTGAGATCAACACGCCGCAAGGCTCGCTCGAGGTCGCGTTGCAAGTACTGGGCGAACACAACGCGCGCAACGCGTTGGCGGCTACGGCTGCCGCTCTTGCCGCGAGCGTTTCACTCGATGCCGTCAAGCGCGGGCTCGAAGCGTTTAAACCGGTAAAGGGCCGCCTGCAAGTGAAGCGCGCGATGCTCAAACCGATCGAAGGCGCGACTGTTATCGACGATACGTACAACTCGAATCCCGACTCCATGCGCGCGGCTATCGACGTGCTAGCGTCGCAACCGTCACCGCGCGTGCTGGTGATGGGCGACATGGGCGAAGTCGGCGACCAGGGCCCGGCGTTTCATCGCGAGGTGGGTGCTTACGCGGCGCAACGGGGTATCGATGTGCTTTATGCACTTGGCGACGCCAGCATCGATTCAAGCAAAGCGTTCGGCCCGACAGGACAGCATTTCACCGATATCACCTCGCTCATTGCGGCACTCACCGGCGCCGGCTTCGGACCCGACGCCACGTTTCTCGTGAAAGGCTCGCGCTTCATGCAGATGGAACGCGTGGTGGACGCCGTGACGAGTCCACACCAACCCGCAGCGGGCAAAACGCCCGCTGCGCACTGAAGAAGAAGGACCAGCATGCTACTCGCACTCGCGCAATGGCTTCAGAATGACGCCAGTTTTCTGCGCGTGTTTACCTACCTCACGTTCCGCGCAGTCGGCGCGACGATCACGGCGTTGTTCGTCGGCCTCGTCTGCGGCCCGTGGGTGATTCGCAAATTGACCTCGTTGAAGGTCGGTCAGGCCGTGCGTACGAACGGCCCGCAAACGCATTTGGTGAAGTCCGGCACGCCGACCATGGGTGGCGTGCTGATCCTGTTGGGCATCGCGTTTTCCACCTTGCTCTGGGCTGACCTGACCAATCGCTTCGTGTGGATCGTGATGCTCGTCACGTTCGGTTACGGCGTGATCGGCTGGGTCGATGACTACCGCAAGGTCGTGCATAAAGACCCGCGCGGAATGTCGTCGCGGGAAAAGTATTTCTGGCAATCGGTGATCGGTTTGTTCGCCGCCGTGTATCTCGCGTTCAGCGTGTCGGAGGCGAACAACGCGCGCGTGTTCGATCTGTTCATGGCGTGGGTGCGAAGCGGTCTGTCGATGGGTTTGCCCGCGCGTGCGGACTTGATGCTGCCGTTCCTTAAATCGATCAGCTATCCGCTCGGCACGTGGGGTTTCATCGCGATGACGTACCTGGTGATCGTCGGTTCGAGCAACGCGGTGAATCTCACCGATGGCCTCGACGGTCTCGTCATCATGCCGGTCGTGCTGGTGGGCGCATCGCTGGGCGCGTTTGCTTATGTGATGGGTAGCTCGGTGTACTCGAAGTACTTGTTGTTCCCGCACATTCCCGGGGCCGGCGAGTTATTGATCTTTTGTTCTGCAATGGGGGGCGCGGGGCTCGCGTTTCTCTGGTACAACACGCACCCCGCGCAAGTCTTCATGGGCGATGTCGGCGCACTCGCGCTCGGCGGCGCGCTCGGGACCATCGCCGTGATCGTGCGGCAGGAAGTCGTGTTGTTCATCATGGGCGGCGTGTTCGTCGCGGAAACGCTCTCCGTGATGATGCAGGTGAGCTATTTCAAGTACACGAAAAAACGCTTCGGCGAAGGGCGGCGCATCTTCAAGATGGCGCCGCTGCATCACCACTTCGAGTTGTCGGGATGGAAGGAAACGCAGGTCGTCGTGCGCTTCTGGATCATCACGCTGATGTTGTGTCTGTTTGGTTTGTCGACGCTGAAGTTGCGTTGATTTTTAGTTGGCCAGGAAAAAGGTAAAGCGATGTTTGGCGAGAAGTTCTTCGATCGGCAAAGTCCGATGGTGCTTGTGCTGGGGCTCGGTGAATCCGGCCTCGCGATGACGCGTTGGTGCGCGCGTCACGGGTGCCGTCTGCGCGTGGCCGATACCCGCGCCACGCCGCCGAACCTGTCGGAGCTCGCTGTGCATGGCATCGATGCGGAGTTTGTCGGCGGTGAATTCACGCCGGCGCTGCTCGATGGCGGTATCGAAATTGTTGCAATCAGCCCGGGACTGTCGCCTCTGGCTGATGATTTGAGGCCGCTCCTCGACGCCGCGCGGGAACGCGGCGTCCCTGTGTGGGGCGAGCTGGAATTGTTCGCGCAAGCGTTGAAGTCGCTTGGCGCGAACGGCTATGCGCCGAAGGTGATCGCCATTACGGGCACCAACGGCAAGACCACGACGACCGCGCTGACTGGGCTGTTGTGTGAACGTGCCGGCAAGACCGTGGCGGTGGCGGGAAACATCAGCCCGGCGATGCTGGACAAGTTAAGTGAAGCAATCGACAACACTGCGCTGCCCGATGTCTGGGTGCTGGAGTTGTCGAGTTTTCAGCTTGAGACGGCACACTCGTTCGCGCCGGACGCTGCTGCTGTGCTCAACATTACGCAGGATCATTTGGACTGGCATGGCGGCCTTGACGCTTACGCTGCAGCGAAGGGCCGCATCTTTGGTGAAAAGACGGTGCGTGTGCTCAATCGTGATGACGCGCGGACGATGGCGCTGGGATCGGGAAATCCCGGGCTAGTGGTCACGTTCGGCCTGAACGAGCCGAAGCGTCTCGGCGATTACGGCCTGCTGCGCGAGAACGGTATCGCGTGGCTCGCGCAAGGCAATGACCGCGACCTCAGCGGTGAACCCGCGCCCACGCGCCGGCGTAAAAGCGATGTCGCCGCTGAGCCGAATGTGTATTCGAAACGCCTGATGCCCGTCGATGCACTGCGCGTTCGCGGTCTGCATAACGCAGCGAATGCGCTGGCTGGTTTGGCGCTCGCAAGGGCGATCGATTTGCCGCTTGCTTCGCTGTTGCATGGCTTGCGTGAATACCAGGGCGAGCCGCATCGCGTGGAAGTGATCGCGCAAATAGAAGGCATTGATTTCGTCGATGACAGCAAAGGCACGAACGTCGGCGCGACCGTCGCGGCGCTCGATGGCCTGGCGCAAAAGACGCTGCTGATCGCTGGCGGTGACGGCAAGGGCCAGGATTTTTCGCCGCTCGCAGCGCCCGTCGCGCGTTGGTGCCGGGCCGTGATGCTGATTGGCCGCGATGCCCCGCGCATTCGTGAGGCGCTGGCGGACACGGACGTACCGATGCACGACCACGCAACGCTCGAAGCCGCCACGCAGGCCGCAGCGCTTCTGGCCCAGCCTGGCGACGCGGTATTGCTGTCGCCCGCGTGCGCCAGCTTCGACATGTTTAAAAACTACGGACATCGGGCGGACGTATTCCGGCAAGCGGTGGCCGACATTGCGGCAGATCGGGGAGTGATGCTATGAGCTGGTCCGAACGTTTTGGCTCGAAACTGACCGGTCAACGCAACGCTGTTGCCAACGACAGCGCCACGCTCGGCGGCCGCACCTCGCGTACGGACCGCACGGGCGGCGCGGGTGGGCTTGGCGGCCTCGGTGCGCGCGTGGCCGAGCGCACGAGCGGCATTTCGAGCGCGGTCAACGGCGTGACGCCTATCCGTTCGCGCATGCTCGACTACGACTACTCGCTGCTGTGGGTGACCATCGCGTTGCTCGGGCTCGGTATCGTGATGGTGTATTCAGCTTCCATCGCCATGCCGGATTCGCCGAAATATGCGCAGTACCACGACTACTTCTTCCTGGTACGCCATCTTGTGTCGATAGCAACGGCCGTCGTGGCCTCGATTATCGCGTTCAAGATTCCGGTGTCCACGTGGGACAAGTACGCGGCGAAGTTCTTCCTGTTCTCGCTGTTCCTGCTGGTGATCGTGCTGATTCCGCACATCGGCAAGGGCGTGAACGGTGCGCGCCGCTGGATTCCGCTCGGCATCACGAACATGCAGCCATCGGAAATCATGAAGCTCGCCGTGACCATCTACGCGGCCAACTACACGGTGCGCAAGCAGGAGTTCATGAACAGCATTGGCCGTGGCTTTTTGCCGATGGCCGTCGCGGTGGGTTTCGTCGGCGCGTTGTTGCTGCTCGAGCCGGACATGGGCGCGTTCATGGTGATCGCGGTCATCGCCATGGGCGTGCTGTTCCTCGGCGGCGTGAACGCCAAGTTGTTCGGCGGCCTGGTTGCAACGGCCGTTGGCACATTCGCGTTGCTGGTGTGGGCATCGCCGTGGCGTCGTGAACGGATCTTCGCTTACCTCGATCCGTGGGACGACCGCTATGCACAAGGCAAGGCGTATCAGTTGACGCATTCGCTGATCGCGTTCGGCCGCGGCGAATGGTTCGGCGTGGGGCTGGGCGGCAGTGTCGAGAAGCTTAACTATCTGCCGGAAGCGCACACCGACTTCATCCTCGCGGTGATCGGCGAGGAACTGGGTTTCGTCGGCGTGCTGATCGTGATCCTGCTGTTCTACTGGATCGTGCGGCGCGCGTTCGAAATCGGCCGTCAGGCGCTCGCGCTCGACCGCACGTTTGCTGGTTTGATGGCGAAGGGTATCGGCCTCTGGTTCGGCGCGCAGACTTTCATCAACATGGGCGTGAACCTCGGCTTGTTGCCGACCAAAGGTCTCACGTTGCCGCTGGTGAGCTATGGCGGTTCGGGCATCTTGCTGAATTGCGTCGCACTGGCGGTACTCATGCGCGTGGACTACGAAAACCGGGTGCTCATGCGCGGAGGCAAGGTATGACGGTTTCGACGTCGCCGCGCGCAGGCACGCTGATGGTGATGGCCGGCGGCACCGGGGGACACGTGTTCCCGGGGCTCGCGGTCGCTCACTGGATGCAGGCGCGCGGCTGGCGTGTCGTGTGGCTCGGCAATGCGTCGGGCATGGAAGCGACGCTTGTGCCGAAGCACGGTATCGCGATGGAGTACGTGCGCTTCGGCGGTGTGCGCGGCAAGGGCATCAAGACGAAGCTGATGCTGCCGGTGAACCTGCTGCGCGCATGCTCGCAAAGTCTGCACGCGCTGCGTAAGGTGAAGCCGGATGTGGTGCTCGGCATGGGCGGATACATCACGTTTCCGGCGGGTTTGATGTCGAAGCTGAGCGGCACGCCGCTCGTGCTCCACGAACAGAATTCAATCGCGGGACTGGCGAACAAGGTCCTCGCGCATGTGGCCAAACGCGTGCTGGTCGCGTTCCCGAATGCGCTGCCGAATGCTGAATGGACCGGAAATCCAATTCGTGCGGAACTTAGCGAAGCATTGCCACCCAAAGAACGCTACGCCGCGCGGAATGTAGATGCTGATGCGCGCCTTAACGTTCTGGTCGTCGGGGGAAGTCTGGGTGCAGCCGCTTTGAATGAAACCGTACCGAAAGCGCTCGCATTGCTCGACCCCGCGATGCGTCCGCGCGTCGTGCATCAGGCGGGCGCGAAGCATATCGATGCGTTGAAAGCGAACTATGCGGCAGCGGGCTTATCGGCGGATGACGACGTTCAACTGGTGCCGTTTATCGACGACATGGCGAGCGCCTATGCCGCAGCGGATCTCGTGATCTGCCGCTCGGGCGCGATGACCGTATCGGAGATCGCGGCGGTTGGCGTGGCGGCGTTGTTCGTGCCGTTCCCCTTCGCCGTCGATGACCACCAGACCACCAACGCCGCGTTCCTCGCTAATGCGGGCGCGGCCCACTTAATACAACAGCGCGATTTGTCGGCGGAAAAGCTCGCTGGCTGGTTGCGTGAACAGACTCGCGAGACGCTGGCCTCGATGGCCGTAAAAGCTCGCGCCCTGGCGAAACCCGACGCGGCTGAACGCGTCGGCCGGGTCTGCGCCGATGTAGCCGGCTTGAGCGCGCTGATACAAGCGCCGAAGGAAATCCAGCCATGAAACATATCGTCAAACACATTCACTTCGTCGGCATTGGCGGCGCGGGGATGAGCGGCATTGCGGAGGTGTTGCTCAACCTCGGCTATCAGGTCAGCGGCTCGGATCTGACGAGCAACGGCGTGACCGATCGCCTCTCCACGCTGGGCGCACGCGTGGCGATCGGGCATCGGGAAGAGAACATCGACGGCGCGAATGCCGTGGTCGTGTCCACCGCCGTGCGTTCCGATAACCCCGAAGTGCTGGCCGCGCGCCATCGCCGGATTCCGATCGTGCCGCGCGCCGTGATGCTCGCGGAGCTGATGCGCCTGAAGCAGGGTATTGCGATTGCCGGCACGCACGGCAAGACCACGACCACGTCGCTGGTGGCAAGCGTGCTGGCCGCGGGCGGGCTTGATCCGACCTTCGTGATCGGTGGTCGTTTGATCAGCGCGGGCGCGAATGCGCGACTGGGGACGGGCGATTTCATCGTGGCTGAAGCCGATGAATCGGATGCGTCGTTCCTGAACCTGTTCCCGGTGATCGAAGTCATCACGAACATCGATGCCGATCACATGGACACCTACGGCCATGACTTCGCGCGGCTGAAGCAGGCGTTTATCGAATTCACGCATCGGCTGCCGTTCTACGGCATTGCGGTGCTGTGCGTGGACGATCCGAACGTGCGTGAAATTCTGCCGTTCGTGTCGAAGCCGATCATCCGATATGGCCTCGGTGCTGAAGCGCAAGTGCGCGCGGTGAACGTGGAAGCGCGCGACGGCAAGATGCATTTCACGACGTTGCGTGAAGACGCAACGCCGTTGGACATCGTGTTGAATCTGCCGGGCACGCACAACGTGCAGAACGCGCTGGCTGCTATTGCGATTGCGACTGAACTTGAAGTCTCAGATGCCGATATCCAGACGGCACTCCAGGAATTTACCGGCGTAGGCCGGCGTTTTCAGCGCTACGGCGAAGTGAACGTGAAAGCGTCCGAAGGCGGCGCCTACACGCTGATTGACGACTACGGTCATCACCCGGTCGAAATGGCCGCGACGGTCGCGGCGGCGCGCGGCGCATTTCCTGGCCGGCGTCTTGTGCTCGCGTTCCAGCCGCATCGATACACGCGCACGCGCGATTGCTTCGAAGACTTCGTGCGGGTGTTATCGACCGTCGACGCCCTCGTGCTCACCGACGTCTACGCGGCAGGCGAAGCGCCGATCGTCGCCGCCGATGGCCGCGCGTTAGCGCGTGCGATTCGTGTGGCGGGAAAAGTGGAGCCGGTGTTTGTCGAAACGGTGGATGAGATGCCGGACGCGATTGCCACGCTGGCACGCAATGGCGACGTAGTGATCACGATGGGCGCCGGTTCTATCGGCGGCGTATGCGCTCGGCTGACGACGCAAGTTCAGGATGCAAAGGTTTTGAAATGACGAGCAACGTAATCGATCCCAAGGTATTTGGCAAAGTGGCCGTGCTGCTTGGCGGGGAAACGGCTGAGCGCGAGGTATCGCTGAATTCGGGACGTCTCGTGCTGCAGGGATTACGCGATGCAGGCATCGACGCGCATCCGTTCGATCCGGCGGAACGGCCGCTGGCCGAGTTGAAGTCCGAAGGGTTTGCGCGTGTGTTTATCGCGTTGCATGGCGGGTATGGCGAGAATGGCCAGTTGCAGGGCGCGCTCGACTTTTACGGCATCAAGTACACGGGCAGCGGCGTGCTCGGTTCGGCGCTCGGCCTCGATAAATTCCGCACGAAGCTTGTTTGGCAGCAAACCGGCGTACCCACGCCGCCGTTCGAAGTCGTGATGCGCGGCGATGACTACGAAGCCGCGGCGCAGAAGAGTGTGGCGAAGCTTGGTTTGCCGCTGTTCGTGAAACCGGCGAGCGAAGGGTCTAGCGTTGCCGTGATCAAGGTGAAGAGCGCGGAAACGCTGGTGCCGGCGCTGATCGAAGCGGCGAAGTTCGACAAGATCGTGCTGGTCGAGAAGAGCATTGAAGGCGGCGGTGAATACACGTGCTGTATCGCGGGTGACCTGGATTTGCCGATCATCAAGATCGTGCCGGCCGGCGAGTTCTACGACTACAACGCGAAGTACATCGCCGACGACACGCAGTACCCGATTCCCTGCGGCCTCACGCCCGCCGACGAAGCGCGCATGAAGGTACTTTCACGCCGCGCGTTCGATGTGCTGGGCTGCACCGACTGGGGCCGCGCCGATTTCATGATGGACGGTGATGGCAATCCGTACTTCCTGGAAGTGAACACCGCGCCGGGTATGACGGACCACTCGCTGCCGCCGAAAGCGGCGCGTGCAGTCGGGATTAGCTACAAGGACCTGGTGGTGAAGGTGTTGTCGTTGACATTGCAGGATTAGACGTAAAAAGACATGTGGAATAACGCTCGCCAACTGAACCTCACGGCCAACGCACTGCACGTATTGCTCGTGTTCGTGCTGCTGGCGGCCGCCGGTTACTGGGCGATCCAGCGGCCGGAGTTCCGCCTGCGCGAGATCCAGATTGATGGCGACACATTGCACATCAATTCGCCGACCGTGCGCGCGAGCGTGGTGGGGCACTTGAAGGGCAACTACTTTACTGTCGATCTCGACGCTGCACGCACCGCGTTCGAACAGATGCCGTGGGTACGCCACGCGAGCGTGCGGCGCGTGTGGCCGAATGCGCTGGCGGTCACGCTTGAAGAATTCAAGCCGCTTGGCACGTGGGGTACGGATCAACTGGTGAGTGTGGACGGCGATCTGTTCACGGCGAACCAGGGCGAGCTCGATGACGACCTGCCCGCGTTCGAAGGGCCGGATGGATCGGCGAAAGAAGTGGTGGCGCGCTATCACGATTTCACGAAGTGGTTCGCACCGCTCGACGCGCATCCGGAAGAAGTCATCTTGTCGCCGCGATATGCGTGGACAGTGAAGCTTTCGAACGGGACGCAGATCGAATTGGGGCGCGAGCGCAATCAGGACACGTTGTTTGATCGCAGCCGACGGTTCGTGGCGGCGTGGTCGGCGGTGACGGGGCGGTGGGGAAATGACATCGAGTACGCGGATTTGCGCTATCCGAACGGCTTTGCAATCAAGGCCGCCGGCATGCGCTTCATCAGCGACACCGACAAAGCGAAGAAGTAAGCAGACATCACAGGCAATGAGCACCCTATGAGCAAAGACTACAAAGACTTGCTGGTCGCCCTCGACATCGGGACGTCGAAGGTGGTGGCTATCGTCGCCGAGTTGAAAGGCGAAGGCCACTACGAGGTGATCGGGCTCGGGCAAAGCGACTCGAAGGGATTGAAGAAGGGCGTGGTGGTGAATATTGAAGCCACGGTCCAGTCGATCCAGCGCGCGCTCGAAGAAGCCGAACTGATGGCCGATTGCAAGATCACGAATGTGTTCACCGGCATCGCCGGGAGCCACATTCGCAGCTTCAATTCGAGCGGCATGGTTGCCATCAAGGACAAGGAAGTCACGCAGACCGACGTGGCGCGCGTGATCGAAACGGCCAAGGCGATCAACATCCCGACCGATCAGCAGGTGCTGCATATCCTGACGCAGGAATTCATCATCGATGGGCAGGAAGATGTGCGCGAGCCGATCGGCATGAGCGGCATCCGGCTGGAAGTGAAGGTGCATATCGTGACGGGCGCGGTGAGCGCGGCGCAGAACATCGTGAAGTGCGTGCGTCGATGCGGGCTCGAAGTGAACGACTTGATCTTGCAGCCGCTGGCTTCGTCGCTGGCTGTGCTGACTGAGGACGAGAAGGAACTCGGCGTGGTGCTCGTCGATATCGGTGGCGGTACGACTGACATCGCGATCTTCAGCGAAGGCGCGATCCGTCATACGGCGGTGATTCCGATCGCCGGCGATCAGATCACGAGCGACGTGGCCATGGCTTTGCGTACGCCAACGCCCGATGCCGAAGATATCAAGGTGAGCTACGGGATCGCGAAACAGGCGCTGGCTGATCCGGACGAAATGATCGAAGTGCCGGGACTCGGCGAGCGCGGTCCGCGCACATTGTCACGTCAAGCGCTGGCCGCTGTTGTCGAACCGCGCGTTGAAGAACTGTTCTCGCTCGTGCAGCAGGTCGTGCGCGAATCGGGCTACGAAGAATTGCTGAGCAGCGGCGTGGTGCTGACCGGCGGTGCATCGATGATGCCCGGCATGGTCGAACTCGGCGAAGACATCTTCCTGAAGCCGGTGCGTATCGGCGTGCCCGAATATGCGGGCGGTCTGGCGGACGTGGTTCGCAATCCGCGTTATTCCACCGCGATGGGTTTGCTCGTCGAAGGCCGTTCGCAACGCATGCGCGGCCGCAAGGTTGCTGTTCAGTCCGGCTCGATGGGACAGGTTTTGGGACGCATGAAAGATTGGTTCCTGGGAAATTTTTGAACACAAAGAATTCGCGCTGGTGCCGGCGGCTGGCGCGCGACAAGAGGTTGCCCGATCTCTTGCCGAATAACGCCGATTTTCATTCTTGACGGAGGCAATATGGATTTCGAAATGCTGGAAACGGAAACCAACGGAACGATCATCAAGGTCGTTGGTGTTGGTGGTGCAGGCGGAAACGCGGTGCAGCACATGATCAACCGCGGGGTCCAGGGCGTGGACTTCATCGTGATGAATACGGATGCGCAGGCGCTCGCGCGTTCGCGTGCTACCCAGGTGATCCAGTTGGGCAACACGGGTCTGGGAGCGGGTGCGAAGCCGGACATGGGCAAGGCCGCAGCGGAAGATGCGCGTGAGCGTATTGCCGATGCATTGCGCGGCGCGCACATGGTGTTCATCACCGCAGGCATGGGTGGCGGCACGGGTACGGGAGCCGCGCCAGTCGTGGCTCAGATCGCCAAGGAAATGGGTATTTTGACCGTAGGTGTGGTCAGCAAGCCGTTCGAGTTTGAAGGCGGCCGCCGCATGCGCGTGGCTGAAGCGGGATCGCAGCAACTGGAGGATCACGTCGACTCGCTGATCGTCGTTCTCAACGACAAGCTGTTCGAGGTGATGGGCGATGACGCTGAGATGGACAAGTGCTTCCAGTGCGCTGATGACGTATTGAACAACGCTGTTGCCGGCATCGCGGAAATCATCAACGTCGACGGGCTGGTCAACGTCGACTTCGAAGACGTGAAGACGGTGATGGGCGAGCAAGGCAAGGCAATGATGGGCACGGCGACGGTCGCCGGTGTCGATCGCGCGCGCCTGGCTGCTGAACAAGCCGTGGCAAGTCCGCTGCTGGAAGGCGTGGATCTGTCGGGGGCACGTGGCGTGCTGGTGAACATTACGTCGAGCCGTTCGCTGCGCTTGTCGGAAACGCGTGAAGTGATGAACACCATCAAGTCGTACGCAGCAGAAGACGCGACCGTGATCTTCGGCGCGGTGTATGACGACGCGATGGGCGATGCATTGCGCGTGACGGTGGTGGCAACGGGCCTTGGCCGTGCGGCGAAGAAGCAACAAGCCGTCCCGATGACCCTGCTGAAAACAGGCACGGACAACGTAGCGTTCGCGCACGCACAGCACAGCTACGCGCCGCAGCAATCGAACGGTACGGATTACGGCGCGCTGGAAGCGCCGGCTGTGTGGCGTCAGACGCGTGAAACAGCGGCTTCGCACGTGCAGGCGCTGCAGGAAAAGGGCGTCGACACATACGACATTCCGGCGTTCTTGCGCAAGCAGGCAGACTGATGATTCTTGCCGGGGCGGCTGGTTTTAGTTGTTTTATTTAAGCGCCCGTTGGCAAAAGTCTCAGGCGACGATTGTTCTGCCTCGTTCTCAGGCCGCGTCTTCTGGACGCTGGACTGTGGCCGAGTGACCGCCTCGATTGCGTTCATCATCGTCTATATTGGGATGAGATCGACACGTTAAGCGGCAGTGGAACGAGCTTCTGATGTGATAAATCAAGGTGCAAATCGCTGGCGTGACCAGCACTGACTCAGTGAAAGGCCGATCCATGATCAAGACAGGTGAAACGCTGCCCGACGAACGCCTCTTCGAATTTATCGATGTGGCGACGGAGGGTTGCGCCGTGGGACCGAACGGTTTCTCGGCGCGCGAGCGGACGGCGGGCAAGCGCGTGGTGATCTTCGGATTGCCGGGCGCGTTCACGCCCACCTGTTCCGCCAGGCACGTGCCAGGTTTTATCGACAACGCGGAGAAGCTGGCTGCGGCGGGTATCGATGAAATCTGGTGTGTCTCCGTCAACGACGCGTTCGTGATGAACGCGTGGGGACGCGATCTTCAAACCTCGGGCAAGGTGAAGATGATCGCCGACGGCAGCGCACGTTTTACCCGAGCACTCGGCCTGGAGCAGGATTTGTCGGAGCGTGGCATGGGAATTCGCTCCCAGCGTTACGCAATGGTGGTCGAGGACAGCGTGGTCAAGACGCTGAATCTCGAAGCACCCGGCAAGTTTGAAGTCAGCAGCGCTGAGAGCGTACTGGCGACGTTGGGCTGATGTTTGAAGCAATGTTGAGCTGATGTCGCGCTCATTTCAGGGCCTTAAGCCGGACGATATGTTGCATTCGTGCGACATAAAATGACGGTTGGGCGGCCTCTTGAAATATGCCGCAACAAAGTCGCAACAAAGCCGTAACGCGGTGCCGATGTCCGGGAATGCCTCCATTCCGGTCATCGGCCCGACCCTCCTCGCTTTCGCGTGGCACAGCACCCGATGTGATGCCATTACCCGGTAACCTGGAGAAACAAGTTGCAAGGCTCCTCCCGGGACGACGCGAGGCGATTGGAGTATACTTCGCGCTATTGAATACAAATTCACGATTGATTCTCTCAATCGAGAGTCACAATCGAAGCGAAAAAAATTATGTTGAAGCAGCGAACCATTAAAACCATCGTCAAAACCGTCGGGATCGGCCTGCATTCGGGTCGTAAGGTGGATTTGACGCTTCGGCCCGCGCCGGCCAATACTGGTATTGTCTTTGCGCGTATCGACCTGCCTGTGGCGGTGGACATTCCCGTGTCGGCCATGGCTATCGGCGACACGCGCCTGGCTTCGGTGTTGCAGAAGGACGGCGCGCGCGTTTCGACTATCGAACATTTGATGTCGGCATGTGCGGGACTGGGTATCGACAATCTGTATGTCGATGTCACGGCTGAAGAAATTCCGATTATGGATGGCAGCGCTGCTTCGTTCGTGTTTCTGATTCAGTCGGCGGGTATTGAAGAGCAGAACGCGGCAAAGAAATTTATCAAGGTGACGAAGCCGGTTGAAATCCGCGACGGCGATAAATTCGCGCGCCTTGAGCCGTATTTCGGCTTCAAACTGAAATTCACCATTGATTTCCGGCATCCGGCTGTCGATAAAACCGGACAGGCGCTTGAAGTGGATTTTGCGAATACGTCCTATGTCCGGGATATTGCTCGGGCACGGACGTTCGGTTTTGCGCATGAAGTGGAAATGATGCGTGAACTCGGCTTGGCACGGGGCGGCAGTATGGATAACGCTATTGTGCTGGACGAATACCGCATTCTGAATAACGACGGTTTGCGTTACGAAGACGAGTTTGTGAAGCACAAGATGCTGGATGCGATTGGCGATTTGTATGTCATTGGTCATCCTCTGCTGGCGTCGTATGCCGCGTATAAAGGCGGTCACGCATTGAATAACATGTTGTTGCGTGAATTACTGGCGCACGAAGACGCGTATGAAATCGTCACGTTCGAGGATAAGCAAGCGGCACCGCGTGGTTTCGCTTTCGATACTCAAACGGCGTTCGCGTAAGGTATTTAGCAAGTCAGAATGAAATGAGCGGCTGCTTTCGAGCGCCGCTCATTTTTTTTGTGTTTTCGCGTGATGACGCGCGGCCATTTTAGCGAGCGCTTCCTGAAGCGGCGACGGCTCAAGGGTTTCGGCGAGCGTTTGCAACGCGTCGGCCCCGGCGGCAGACATGCGCGCTTGTTTGGGCGGCACGACATCTTTCATCGCTTGCGGCCGGACGCGAATCTTCAGCGCATTGACCGCCCAGCCGCGTTGCTGCAAATCCACTAAAAGACGCGGCTCGATATGCCGGAGGCGGGCGGCGAGCGCGTTATGGCCGGCGAAAAGGGCCAATACGCCGTCTTTAATGAAACCCGGTTCCACGTTGGATCCAAGATAATCGGGCAGCAGCGCCACCAGATCGCGTTGCAGCGCCGTCACCTGTTCAACGCCGGCGCGCAATGCGAGAAACTCGCTGGTGCGCCCGAGCACCTCCGTCAGCGCCTGCGGCTTGCGGGGATCGAAGCGTGGCGGAGGCCTTGAATTCGGCGGAAATCGGCTCATTTTTCAATCTGTGGGGCTGGCGGCGATGCGCTGATTGTAACGCTGCGCACCCTGTGACATGGCGGCGCGCTTGCCGGTTTGAACCGCTCTGACGTGCCGCCGGGCCGATGTACCACAAACGATGTGCACGCAAGCTCTATCGGAGGCGCGTGCTAAAATCCCCGATTCGATTTCACCCATGGACTTAAGCCGCCGAGGTTCCCCGAACCGGGACGCACCCAGCGCGCTCTAAGCCAATACCGCGACGCAGACACTGATCCGATGACCACCGGTTTCCTCCAAAAGTTTTTTGGCAGTCGCAACCAGCGCCTAGTCAAGCAGTACCAAAAGACCGTTGCGGCGATCAATGCTTTCGAGCCGACGATCGAGCAGTACACGGACAAGCAACTGCGCGCGAAGACCGACGAGTTCCGTCAGCGCGTGGCGAGCGGCGAGTCGCTCGACCGGTTGCTGCCCGAAGCGTTCGCGGTGTGCCGCGAGGCCAGCAAGCGCGTGCTGAAGATGCGTCACTTCGATGTCCAGCTGATCGGCGGCATGGTGCTGCATTACGGCAAGATCGCGGAAATGCGCACGGGCGAGGGCAAGACGCTTGTCGCTACGCTGGCTGCGTATCTGAACGCGTTGTCCGGGCGCGGCGTGCATGTGGTCACGGTGAACGATTACCTCGCGCAACGCGACGCCGAGTGGATGGGCAAGCTCTACAACTTCCTGGGGTTGTCGTGGGGCATCAACCTGTCGCAGATGGAACATGCGCAGAAGCAGGAAGCGTATGCCGCGGACATCACGTACGGCACGAACAACGAGTTCGGCTTCGACTATCTGCGCGACAACATGGTCTACGAGACCCACGCGCGCGTGCAGCGTCCGCTGAATTTCGCGGTGGTCGACGAAGTGGACTCGATTCTTATCGACGAAGCGCGTACGCCGCTCATTATTTCCGGCCAGGCCGAAGATCACACCGAACTCTACGTGCGCATGAATGCGCTGCCGCCGCTGCTCGAGCAGCAGATCGGCGAAGAGAAGGCGGACGGCACGGGCGTCGAGAAAGTGGGCGACTACACGCTCGACGAAAAAGCGCGTCAGGTTTTTCTCACCGAACAAGGTCATGAAAAGGCCGAGCGCCTGCTGGCCGAGTGGGGCCTGATCGGTGAAGGCGAAAGCCTTTACGCGGCGCAAAACATCACGCTGATGCACCACGTGTACGCCGCGTTGCGCGCGCACACGCTGTTTTTCCGTGACCAGCATTACGTGGTTCAGGGCAACGAAGTCGTGATCGTCGACGAGTTCACCGGCCGCATGATGACCGGCCGGCGCTGGTCGGACGGCCTGCATCAGGCCGTGGAAGCGAAGGAACACGTCAAGATCCAGAACGAGAACCAGACGCTTGCGTCCATCACGTTCCAGAACTTCTTCCGCATGTATTCGAAGCTGTCCGGCATGACCGGAACGGCGGACACCGAAGCGTACGAATTCAACGAAATCTACGGCCTGGAAACGGTCGTGATCCCGACGAACCGGCCGCCGAAGCGGATCGACAAGCAGGATCAGATCTACAAGACGGCGAAGGAACGCTACGACGCCGTGACGCGCGATATCCGCGATTGCGTCGAGCGCGGGCAGCCGGTGCTGGTGGGTACGACGTCCATCGAAGCGTCGGAGTTGCTGTCCGGCCTGCTCACGCAAGCCGGCCTCAAGCACGAAGTGTTGAACGCGAAGCAGCACGCACGCGAAGCGGCGATTGTCGCGGAAGCCGGGCGGCCGGCCGCGGTCACCATTGCGACGAACATGGCCGGTCGCGGTACGGACATCGTGCTGGGCGGCAATGTCGAGAAGCAGTCGTCGTTTATCGAAGCGGACGAATCGCTCTCCGACGAAGAAAAACAACGCCGCATCAAGCATCTCGAAGACGAATGGCAAGCGCTGCACGACCGCGTGAAGGCGTCGGGAGGGCTGCATATCATTGGAACGGAACGGCACGAATCGCGTCGTATCGACAATCAATTGCGCGGCCGTGCCGGACGTCAGGGCGATCCGGGTTCATCGCGGTTTTATCTGTCACTCGACGACCCGCTTTTGCGGATCTTCGCTGGCGACCGCGTGCGGTCGATCATGGACCGCCTGAAGATGCCGGAAGGCGAGGCGATCGAGGCGGGGATTGTCACGCGTTCTATCGAATCGGCGCAGCGCAAGGTGGAAGCGCGTAACTTCGATATTCGCAAGCAATTGCTCGAATACGACGACGTATCGAACGATCAGCGCAAGGTGATCTACCAGCAGCGCAATGAATTGCTCGAAGCAACCGACGTGGCCGAGACCATCACCGCCATGCGCCAGAGCGTGATCACCGAGGTGACGCGCACCTACATTCCGGCGGGTAGCATTGAAGAGCAATGGAGCGCTCCGGAACTGGAAGAAGTGCTGCGCAACGAATGGTCACTCGATCTCGCCGTTCAGGAGATGATCAACGAGTCGAATTCCATCGACGCCGACGAGATTCTGGAAGCCGTGGTTTCCGCCGCCGATGAAAGCTACGAAGCAAAGGTCGCACTTGTCGGACGTGAATCGTTCAGCGCATTCGAGCGTTCGATCATGCTGCAGACGCTCGACAGCCGCTGGCGCGAGCATCTGGCCGCGCTGGATCATCTGCGTCAGGGTATCCATCTGCGCGGTTATGCGCAGAAAAATCCGAAGCAGGAATACAAGCGCGAGGCGTTCGAACTGTTCGCCGCCATGCTCGATTCAGTGAAGCAGGAAGTCACGCGGGTCGTGATGAACGTGCAAGTCCAGTCGCCAGAACAGCTGGAAGAAGCCGCCGAACAGTACGAAGAGAAGGGCAGCCATCTGGACAATGTATCGTTCCAGCACGCCGACTTCGAGGAAGGCGGCGCGGCTGCGGCAGCCGTAGCGGCCGACGCCACCACGCAGATGGTCAATCAGGCGATGGGGTATGGCGACGACACCACGGTCGCCACCCGCGTGGCGGCGGACGATGTGCCGAAGGTCGGACGTAACGACCCGTGCCCGTGCGGCAGCGGCAAGAAGTACAAAAACTGTCACGGCAAGCTCGCATAATCGACGGTTGAAGAGCCGTAGCGAGTAACAAGAAAGAAGCATTGGAGACAGGCGACGCAGCAATGCGTCGTTTGTCTTTGGCAAATTGGTTTTGGTATCGCCGGACGTCCGTCTTTCAAACAAGTCAGGCTCCGTTCCTTTCATCTCCGTGCCGTTGCGCTTTCTGAGCACCGGCACTCGCCACTTTCAGCGAGTCGCGAACATGGCCGTCAATTTCCCCTCGATCGATCCCGCCCACCTGTTTCCCGTCGCCGGCGTCACGCTAGGCTGGGCCGAGGCGAACATTCGAAAACCGAATCGTAAGGATGTGCTCGTCATTCAGATCGAAGAAGGCGCGACGGTCGGCGGTGTGTTTACGCAAAACCGTTTCTGCGCGGCGCCCGTGACGGTGTGTCGCGAGCATCTGGACGCAGTGCGTGCGGGCGCCAAGGGCATTCGTGCACTCGTGGTGAACACCGGCAATGCGAATGCGGGAACCGGCGAGCCGGGCATGGCGCACACGCGTGAAACGTGTGAGGCGCTGGCCGCGCTGCTGGACCTTGAAGCCACACAGATCCTGCCGTTTTCCACGGGCGTGATTCTTGAGCCGCTGCCTGTTGATCGTTTGAAAGCAGGTTTGCCTGCTGCGCTGGCGAACCAAAAGCCCGCGCACTGGTACGACGCTGCGCAAACCATCATGACCACGGACACATTGCCGAAGGCTGCATCGCGTCAGGTTCAGATCGATGGTCACACGATCACGCTGTCGGGTATCAGCAAGGGCGCGGGCATGATCCGGCCGAACATGGCGACCATGCTCGGTTTTCTCGCCTGCGATGCCGCTGTCACGCAACCGGTGCTCGATACCCTGATCAAGCACGTTGCCGATCGCTCGTTCAACTGCATCACCATTGACGGCGATACCTCGACGAACGATTCGTTCATCGTGATCGCTTCGGGCAAGTCGTCGCTGCCGTTGATTACATCGACGGACTCCCCCGCCTATGTCGCGTTGCGCGATGCCGTGACATCGGTGGCGCAGGAGCTGGCGCAACTGATCGTGCGCGACGGCGAGGGCGCGACCAAGTTCATGACGGTGACGGTGGAAGGCGGCACGAGCGAAGCCGAATGTCGTCTGATCGCGTATGCAATCGGCCATTCGCCGCTCGTCAAGACCGCCTTCTACGCGTCCGATCCCAATCTGGGCCGGATTCTCGCGGCTATCGGTTATGCGGGCGTGGCGGATCTCGACGTGAACAAGATCGATCTGTATCTCGACGATGTCCTGGTCGCGAAGAACGGTGGCCGCAATCCTGAGTATCGCGAGGAAGACGGTCAGCGCGTGATGAAGAAAAGCGAGATCGCGATCCGCGTGCTGCTGGGCCGCGGTCAAGCGGACGCCACCATCTGGACGTGCGATCTCTCGCACGATTACGTCAGCATCAACGCCGATTACCGCTCCTGATCTTAAATCTCCATGGATAAACTCGAACAATTTCTGACCCGTGCCGAAGCTGTCCTGGCGCGCGTAGAAGGGATGTTGCCGCCGGCTCCGCCGGAAATCGACTGGAACAGCGCCGTGGCATTTCGCTGGCGCAAGCGTCAGGGACGCGGTTTCCTGCAGCCGGTCCCGAACCTGTCGCCGTTGTCGCTCGACGATCTTTGCAATATCGAGCGCCAGAAGGGGCTTATCGAGCAGAACACGCGGCAGTTCGTGCGCAAGTCTCCAGCGAACAACGTGTTGCTGACGGGCGCGCGCGGGACCGGCAAGTCATCGCTGATCAAGGCATGCCTGAACGCGTACCACACGGAAGGGCTGCGTCTGATCGAAGTCGATAAAGACGATCTCCACGATCTCGGCGATATCGTCGACCTGATTTCCGCGCGGCCGGAACGGTTCATCGTTTTCTGCGATGACCTCTCGTTCGAAGAAGGCGAGTCGGGCTACAAGGCGCTGAAAGTGGCGCTGGACGGCTCGATCTCCGCTCAATCAGACAACGTGCTGATTTACGCGACGTCGAACCGGCGCCATTTGTTGCCCGAATACATGAGCGACAACGAGACCTACAAACACACGTCCGACGGCGAAATTCATCCCGGCGAAGTGGTTGAAGAGAAGATTTCGCTGTCCGAGCGATTCGGCCTGTGGGTGAGTTTTTACCCGTTCAAGCAGGACGATTACCTGACGATCGTCGGCCACTGGCTGAAGCATTTCGGCTGCCAGGCCGAAGAGATTGCCGGGGCTCGCGGCGACGCCCTCGTGTGGGCGTTGGAACGCGGCTCGCGCTCGGGACGGGTGGCGTGGCAATTCGCCCGCGACTGGTCGGGCCGCAAGGCATGACGGCTTCTACTTCTACTTCGAGCGTTTCAAACACGGCGCCCGATGGACGCAAGGTGACGGACGTCGCGGTCGGTGTGCTCGTGCAACCGGATGGTCGCTATCTGCTGGCTCAGCGCCCGGAAGGCAAACCGTATGAAGGTTACTGGGAGTTTCCCGGCGGCAAGCTGGAAGCAGGGGAAAGCGTTGAAGCGGCGCTCACGCGGGAATTGCATGAGGAATTGGGTATCGAGGTGACCGCCTGCGAGCGCTGGCGGACACTCGAGCACGATTATCCCCACGCGTACGTGCGGCTCTATTTCTGCAAGGTGACCGCGTGGAACGGTGAGCCGGCCGGACGCGAAGGCCAGGCGTTATCCTGGCAGCATCTTCCCGCCGATGTCACGCCGTTGTTGCCCGCGGCTATTCCTGTACTGGAGTGGCTCGCGGCGGAAGCGGTTTAGAGCTTTGTTTCGCTGCGGCCTAGTTCAGGCCGCTATGCGAGTCTTCATCGGGCGGCGTGTCTTGCTCACTGCCGCCGATCTTATACTTCTCGGTCGCCCAGGCACCGAGATCGATCTGCTTGCAACGGTCTGAACAAAACGGACGAAAGCGGCTTTCGGGAACCCAGCGGACGTCCTTCTCGCAAGTCGGGCATTTAACGATAGTGGTCATTCTGCAGAGCGGATTGAAAGAGGTTGAGTTCAGTAAATGGGGTTTTTAAGCCCAACTTAAAGACTGCATAACGTCAGGTGGAACGGGATGTCGGCGTCTACCGCACGTGGCCTCAGATCGCCGTCCTGCACTGTAAAGCGTACCCATAGCATGTACTTGTTCGCACTCGCCTCGGGAATCAGGCGCGTGTCGGACGGCACTCGTACCTGCATCAATTGATAAGTTCGACCCGAAAGCATCTGCTGATAGCTGCCTTGCATGGCCATGACTTTCGACGCCTGGCCCGATTCTCGTGCGAGACGCAGCACGATAGTAGCGGCGTCGCGCAACGGCAGCATGGGCGTGACCCATTTCGCGATGTCCCCGCGGCGCTCCTCGGCAGGATTTTGTTGCCACGCGAAGTACGACGGCAGATCGAAGCGGCAGGTTCCACCTGGAATGATCGTACGGCTGCGAATGCTCGCAAGCCATTCGTTATCGGCCAGATGCTGACCCGTCTTGCCCTGCATCTGGCCGAGGCCGGCCAATGTCTGCTCGATTTCGCCCAGCACTGATTCCAACGCATCCTGCTCGATACCGGGATTGCCGCGGAACGGCGCCAGTGTCTGGCGTTGCCGCTCCAGCTCCTTCATCAGGTCCGCTTTCAGATCCGTGCGGCCGGCGACTTCGGCGATCTCGAACAACGTGGTCAGTGCGGCGTGATGTTCGCGCGGGTCTTCTTGAGTCAGAAAGAAGGTGAAACGCTCGAAAAGGTCTTCGAGACGCAGCAGCGTTCTGATTCGCTCGTTGAAGGGGTACTCGTAAAGGATCAAGCGCGCTCGCCTCGGCGTTGGTCGAAAGGTTCGATGGCAGAAAGTGAGGACATTCTAATGCCGCATCAAACTCACGGCAAATCCGCACGTTTAATCACATTTGGCGCGCATTTTCAGCGCCGTTCGTGAGGAGTTCGAACGCGTTGCATGCACTTGCTAGGTACGCGGTTTGCTCCCCGGTTTGCTCTGCAGTTTGTCCGTCTCCGAGGCCATTGCCAGATAGCGCACGTGCAAGGCGTCCACCTCGCGCTGCAGCGTTTCCAGCGTGGCGGCAGAGTCGTTGACGACGACGTCGTCGGCGGCCGCCAGGCGCGCTTCACGCTTGGCCTGACGCGCGATGATGGCGAGGACCTGATCGCGTGTGAAGCCATTGCGCCGGATCACACGCTCGATTTGCGTGTCTACCGGGCAGTCGACCACGAGAATCCGCTCCACCTTGCTCGCGCGTTCGCCCGCTTCAATCAGCAACGGCACCACGACGATGTGATAAGCCCCTTGTGCCGCATTGCGTTGGCGCTCGCTTTCGGCGCGGATCAGTGGATGCGTGATCGATTCGAGTTGAGCTTTGGCGGCGTTATCGGAGAAAACGCGGGTGCGCATTTTTGCGCGATCCAGCGAACCGTCGGCGGCAACGTATTCCGGGCCGAACGCGCTTTCGATCAGCGGCATCGCGACGCCACCCGGCGCGGTAATCTGGTGCGCAATCAGGTCTGTATCGATAACGGGTACGCCGCGCGCGGCAAACATGTCCGCCACCGTGGTCTTGCCGCTGCCGATTCCGCCGGTCAAGCCGATGCTGAACATCGTTCAACTCCCTTTTCGTTTCGTTTTATCCGCCGAACACCGCGTAAAGCGGCGTGCCGAAAAATAACGTAATCACGCCGCCTGCTGCGAGAAACGGCCCGAACGGCAGCGGTTCTTCAAAGCGCATCTTGCCAATACCGGTTGCCGCCAGTCCGAAGATCGCGCCCATCAGCGCCGACACCAGCACTACCTGCGGCAGCGCCTGCCAGCCGAGCCACGCGCCAAGCGCGCCGAGCAGCTTGAAGTCGCCGTAACCCATGCCTTCCACGCCGCGTACGAGCCTGAACAGCCAATACACGCACCAGAGAAACAGATAACCCGCGATCGCACCGATAACCGCCTCCTGCAGCGGGACGAATGCAGTGTCGCCGAGATTGACGATCAGGCCGGCCCACAGCAGCGGCAAGGTCAGCGTGTCAGGCAGATAGCGGGTGTCGAAATCGATCAGGCTCGCAGCCAGCAGCGTCGCGCACAAACCGAACGCCGCGAGCGCGATCAGCGTGGGTCCGAACGCAAACAGCGATAGCGCGGCAAACAGCGCCGTGGCCAGTTCGGTCAGCGGATAACGCGCGCTTACGCGTGCGTTGCATTTCGCGCAACGGCCGCGCAGCAGCACGTAACTCACGACTGGGATATTTTCCCACGGCCGCAACACGTGGCCGCAATGCGGGCAGGCGCTGCGTGGTACGGCGAGGTTGTAGCGGGCGGGCAGCGCGTCTTTATGCGCGTCGTCCTCGTTGCTGATGGCGTTCTCGGCCTTCCACGCGCGTTCCAGCATGATCGGCAGGCGGTGCACGACGACCGTCAGAAAGCTGCCGATTACCAGCCCGAAGACGATCGCGAAACCATACTGCGCCGCGAGCGGCAAAGCGCCGAACGCGGAACCGTAAGCGTCGAGATAGCGGCCTGAAAACTCCGCCTGATACAAAGGCTGCATGACTGTCCTGGGTTGAATTCGGCTGCGATCCTACACCACCTACACCACATTCCCGAGCTGAACGATCGGAAGATACATGGCGACGACGAGACCGCCAACCAATGCGCCGAGTACCACGATCACAACCGGCTCGCACAGGCTCGCGAATGCGCTGGTCTGTTCGTCCACCTGACGGTCGCCCAGTGTAGCGAGATCGAGCAGCATCGCGTCGAGCGAACCGGATTCCTCGGCCACGGCGATAGGCTGCACCACATCCGGCGGAAAGCAGCCGACCGCACGCATGGCGGCGGCGAGCCGCTCGCCATGTCGAAGCCGCCTGGCAATTTCGACGGTGGCGGTGTCGAAGATACGGTTGCCCGTGGCGCTCGCCAAGGAATCGAATGCATCCGATAACGGTGTGCCCGCCGCCAGTAACGTGCCGAGCGCGCGGCTCCAGCGTGCCACCGCCAGCGCGCGCAGGAGAGATCCGGCGAGCGGCAGCTTCAGCATGGCGCGGTCAAACGCGCTTCTAGCCGCGGGGACTCGTCGTAGAAGCCGCTTGAACGCGATGCCGGACACCACGCAAAAGAGCGCGAACGGTCCGCACCAGCGCGCGACGCCATCCGACAACGCGAGCACGAACAAAGTGGGTGCCGGCAATTTAGCGCCGAAACCATCGAAGATGGTCTTGAAGGTCGGTACCACGCCAATCAGCAATCCTGCGGTAATGGCGAGCGACAACAACAGCACCGCGACCGGATAGGTCAGCGCGGCACGCAGTTTCGCCCGTTGAGCGCCTGCTCGTTCGCGGTCTTCGGCGAGCCGCGCGAGCACGACCGGCAACGCGCCGGCCACTTCGCCGACGGCAACCAGCTGGCAATACAGCGTGTTGAAACAGGCGGGATGACGCGCCAGCGCTTCCGAGAATGCAATGCCCTGCGTGATATCTTGCGCAACCGATCCCACGATGCGTGGCAGGCCACCGCGCGAAGGGGTATCGGCGATGAGATCCAGCGACGGCGCAAGCGGCAAGCCGGCGCGCAGCAAGCCGGCGAGTTGCCGCGTGAACAGCGTGACGTCGGCAGCGCGGGCTTTGGGAGGCGGCGCTGAACCGAGCGCGGTGAGTTCCAGCACCGTGACGCCGCCGCGCTTTAGCGCCGCGCGCGCACGGGTTGAATCCGCGGCGATCGTCTTGCCGCGCTTGTCCGCGCCGTTTGCGTCAATGCCTCGCCAGCCAAAGCGCGTATCGAAAGACAGTGGGCTCATGTTCACGTTCACGTAAGCTCCGTCGCGTCGGCGGCTTCCGCTACGCTCGTCATGCCTTCGCGTACGCGTGCGAACGCGGCGTCGCGCAGGCTCGGCATGCCCTCGCTTTGTGCCTGCCGCGTGACGGCGTGCGTGGCGGTGCGCGCGACGATCAGTTCGCGCAACGTGTCGGAGATGGGCATCAGTTGATGCACGCCCACCCGGCCGCGATAACCAATGCCATGGCACGCGGCACAGCCACGGGGCTCGAACGGTTTGAAGCCCGGCTCGAACTCCAGGTCTGAAGGCCGCCGACAAGCGTCGCAAAGCCGCCGCACCAGCCGTTGCGCTGTAACAAGCCTCAGCGCCGACGCCAGGTTGTACGGCGCAATGCCAATATCGATCAATCGTGCGATGGCTGCGGGTGCGTCGTTGGTATGCAGCGTGGAGAGTACAAGATGGCCCGTTTGCGCAGCCTTCACGGCCACGTCGGCGGTTTCGGCGTCGCGGATTTCGCCGACCATGATCACGTCCGGGTCTTGTCGCATGAACGCGCGCAGCGCAACCGCGAAAGTGAGGCCCGCTTTGTCGCGGACACTGACCTGATTGATACCGGCAAGCTGGATTTCGGCGGGATCTTCGACGGAACAGACGTTGCGTGACTCCGCGTTGAGCATCTGCAAAAAGCAATACAGCGACAGGGTTTTGCCGCTGCCGGTGGGGCCGGTGACCAGCACGAGTCCGTGGGGCGCGTGGATCGCGGCTTGCACCGTCTTCTGCTGGTCGGGGGCAAGCCCCAGCGCCGCCAGCGACAGATCCGCCGGCAGTGACTCCAGGCGGCGCAACACGAGTTTTTCACCGAACAGGACCGGCAGCGAATTCACGCGATAGTCTTCCGGATTCCCGTTAGCCAACGGCAATCGCAAACGTCCGTCCTGCGGCACGCGCCGCTCGGCAATGTCCATGCGCGCCAGCACTTTGATCCGCGTGATGAAAGCGTCACGCAAATGCGGCGGCGGCTTGAGAAAGACATGCAACGCACCGTCAATACGCAAGCGGATGCGCCACTCGTGCTCGCCCGGTTCGACATGAATATCGGATGCGCCGCGTGCAGCTGCTTCGCGCAGGGTATCGGTGAGCAACGCAACGGCGGGGGCGTTGTCGGCGTCAGGGATTGCATCGGCCGGGCGAGCGGATAGCTGCGGCGGCGGCCGCGAAAATGTAACTGGGAAAGAGGACGGCATCGGCATGGCTCGGTGAACGGGATGCCTTGATCATGTCCTTCCACGGGCCTTGTTCCAACTCGGCCGAACGGCTAACGCTTGGCGCCGCTGAAAAAGCTGACCGAATGGCTAACGCGGTCCGACAGGTGATTCGCGGAGGCGAAAACGGCGCAAGCTGGTGCAACCAGAAGCCCAACGCGAAACCCGACCCGCCCATGAACCCAGCTTCGTTGCTACCCTTGTTTTCTCAGCACCACGCCTTGCGGCCGGAATATCTTCACGGTGCGTATTGCCTGGTCGTCGCTGCGCATTACTTCGAAGTGCACACCGGCAATACGCACGCTCACGTCGCCGTCCGGAATCTCTTCCAGGGCTTCGAGGATCAGGCCGTTGAGTGTCTTCGGGCCGTCGGTGGGAAGCGTCAGTTTCAGCCAGCGGTTCAGCTCGCGCAACGGCATGCTGCCGGCCACAATGCATTCACCTTCCTCGTTCCATCCGCCACGCGAACCAGCTCCGCGTGGAATGGTCGTGGTGAACTCGCCAATCAGTTCTTCAATGATGTCTTCCGGCGTCACCAGTCCCTGCAGTTCGCCATATTCATTCACCACAATCGCAATTCGATGCCGGCTCTCCTGAAAGAATTGCAATTGCTGAAACACTGGCGTGCCGGCCGGGACGAAGTACGGTTCGGCCAACAGTTCGCGCAAGGTCTCGCGTTCGAATTCCTGGTTATGCAGTGCCGAGAGCGTCTTTCTCACGTGCAGAACACCCAGCACGCGATCGATGTCGCCCTGATACACGACCAGCTTGTTGTGATAGCAGGTCTCGAGCTGATGCAGGATGGTGTCGAAGGGGGCATCGAAATCCAGTGCTTCAATCCGGCGGCGCGGAATCATCACGTCGTCGACCGTGATGTTCTCCAGGTCGAACAGGTTCAGCAGGATGCTGCGGTGTTTGGTCGGCATGAAATTGCCCGATTCCAGCACGATGGTGCGCAGTTCCTCCGTGGAAAGCCGCTGGTCCCGGCCACCTTTCGTGTTGATGTGCAGGACTTTCAGCACGCCGTTCGCGAACAGGTTGACGAACCAGACGATTGGTCTCGCCACGCGCATCAAAGGCGACAAAACCAGGCTGGCCGGGAGCGCGACCTTTTCCGGATAAGTCGCGCCCACAATCTTCGGCGCAATCTCCGCAAACACAATGATGAGGAACGCAACAACCCCGGTCGTCACCGACAAGACCACATTGTTATGGCCAAAGGTGCGCAGCGCGATGGACGTTGTCAGTACCGGAATGATCGTGTTGATCAGATTGTTGCCGATCAGGATCACGCTCAACAGTTGATCGGTCTTGGCAAGCAGGCCCTGCGTGACGCGAGCACGCAGCGAACCCTGGTTGGCGAGGTGTTTTAGCCGATGGCGATTGAGCGCCATCATCGACGTTTCGGAAATCGAGAAGAATGCGGAGAGAAACAGCAGCAGGAAAATGGCGCAGATTTGCGCCCATAAGGGAATGTGGTCCACGCGCGATCTGGAAAGGGAGGATGGGAAAGACTATAGCAGAGCAGAAAGCGATTGCTTCTCTTGCTCGACAAGCCTTCCGGACGATAGTTCGACCCGTCCCGTCCTCCCTTGGCGATTACTGGCTACAACTGAAACTCGCGGCGGAATTGACGTTACCGCCCGTGTATTTCGGCCAGGTCGGGTAACGGCACAGGGGCCGCGTGCGCCCGGCGGTCGCAGCGGTCGAGTCTGTGACGGTGAGCGTTTCCGGCGTGGTGCCGTTTTCCGCCCATTGTTCCAGCGCCCCAAGCGAATCGACTTGCGGCAGGAACGGTCCGGTGCCGTGGCCAACGCCTGGCATCAAATAGAAGCGCACGAAACTGTCGACGGAAGCCTGACCGAACTTCTGCACCAGCGCGTTGTAGTAGTCCACCGACGAATCCGTGCTGACGATTTCATCGGCGAGACCGTGGGTGATGATCGCTTTGCCACCCTTCGCGATGAACGCCGAGAGGTCGGGGTTGGTGGCATCGCTTTCAGCTGAAACTTGCTGGACTTGCGCCTGGTACGCGCCTGGATTCAGAGGGTCGAAGGTGAGCGAATTGAACGTCGGGATACGCGTGATGAAATACTTCACCCACTGGTCGCCCGTGACCCACTGGTTCGCGTCGTTCTTGCCGGCGGGATTGGCCGGTATGGGTGAAGTGCCGAAGTTGCGCGTGGTGTACTGACCCGCGAACACGGAACCCGCGAGGATGTTGTACCCGGCGTAACGCGTGACGCCGTTCGCGAGCGGATAGGGCAGGAGCAATGGCGAAGCAATGGTGTTCACGGTTGCGATCTGGGCATCGGAGAGGCAGGTGTCTCCCGTGTCCTTGCCTGCCGGGCAGCGCAGGGTGGCGAGCACGGCGGGCGCTTGCAGCTTGCAGGCCGCGACGTTCGAGATGATGCCATCGGCTACACCGTCAAGCGTGTCGCAAGCTTTCGTCACGGCGTTCTCGAGCAGCACGGTCTTGTTCACGTCGAGCCAGCCCGCGCCGCCATTCAGATAAAGCGCGCGGCCAAGCACAACGTTGGAAAGACGCAGACCCGTGTAGTTAAGGGCGGGCCGGTTGACGACAATGCCGTCATAGTCGGCGGGCCATCGCTGGATCACGGTGAGGCCGTCACGACCGCCGGTCGAGCTGCCGAAGAAATAGGTTTTCGTGGGCGCCGCGCCGTAACGCGCCTTGAGCAATAGCATGGCGACGTCGTGGGTTTTTTTCAGGGTGAGGCCGCCGTAGTTGGCGAGCGCTTCGTCGTTCGCGGCGAACGCACCGTCGGTGATGCTTTTGCTTTGGTGACCGGAGTCGTCGCCGAAGGTCACGTAGCCGCGGGCGAGCGGTGTCGACGAACCTGCGGGCGCCATGTCGAGTGCGGCAAGACCGGTGATGAGCGTGCCGTCGAAACCGCCGCCGCCATATTGCAGCGCCTTTTCGTTCCATGTCGTCGGCAAGTTGACTTCGAAATTGATGTTCGGCGCGGTTGTATCGACGGGGGCAATGGTGCCGTTCACCTGGCAATACTCGCCGGACGTACTCGACGCCGCGACCAGTGTCGCGCTCGCCACCGTTGCGCCATTGCTGGGCGCGCCTATCGACGTCGCCGCAATCTTGATCCCGCCGAGCGCAGAGCATGCCGCGGCGGACGAAATAGGTGGCGTAGGCGGCACGGGGGGCGGACTGTCGTTATTGGACGATGAACCGCCGCAACCGGCCAGCGCAGCGACGACAAGGGATACGCCGCAAGCGGCGAGGGTGTTTTTGATCATGCTGTCTCCGTATGTTTATTAACTGCTGCTTGCATCGGACAAACGAACCAACCGAGCCAACCAAACGAGCCAACCAAACGCTTGCCGATAAACCGATCAAGAAACGAACGGCGCACCGTCCGGACGACAGCCGTCCCGTCGCTGAGGCAACGTTCTTGAAATGTCGCGGTGTATTGCGCGGTGTCTAGTCCGTCGCGCCGGCTGTCGATGAATCGGCCGCGTTCGCGAGCCGTTGTGCGTCGAATAACGCCCGTACGCCTTCGTGCGAACCGAGCATCGCTGCGCCGTTGTGGCCTACGCCGGCGACTTCCCAGCAGCGATGTCCAAGCCCTGGATGACGGGCTTTGAGGTACGAAAAATAAGAACGTCCACGCGCGAGCCGATGGGGGCCTTGCGCTTGTGCCGCACACGAACGGTCGAGTGCGTCGTGGTGTGGGTCGCAATCCTGCTGGCCCAGCAGATAGATAACGTCGTTCGCTGCGTAACGTGTTTCGAACATATCGAATGACACGGACTCTGCGTAACGCGGCTGGTGCCGCACGCCGTACTTCCAGTTATCCACGCCGGGGCACGCGGTGGTATCGGCGGGGCGCAGAACGCCGTCAGCGTAGGGCCGCACGGAGTCGAAGTACACATACGACGATGGATTCGCGATCACATACCGGCACCGCACGCCTGGCACGTTGCAGCCCGTGCCCACGATCGCGTACCGGTGCGCGACCTGCGCGCCGCCCGAATGCCCGGCGATCACCACCTCGCGCAGAGCCGGATAACGCGCAAGATCGGCGAATTGCGCGATGAATGCATCGAGGACATCGAAGGAACTGAGCGGCGCCGGACCGAGCGCGTCGTCGCCGCCCATCCATGAGGTCCATTCCCAGTGCAGCGTGTCGGTGGACAAGCCGTGCGCGGCAATATCCGCGGTGGCCAGGAACTGCGGTACGAGCAGCAATGTATGGGCGGGATCGGTCGATGCCGCCGCCAGCGCACGTTGCGCCGAGAGCAAGTAAGCGTCGGCATCGCGCAACCGGCCGTGCAGCAGGATCACGATTCGCGAAACGTTCGCAGCATCTCGTTCTTCGATCGACCGATAAAACGGCACCGTACCCGCGCCGCGCGACGTAACCACGCGCAGCCGTTCGTTGCCGACTGCACCAACCGGACGCTCATTGCGAGCTTTAGGGGAAGAGGGGAGCACGGCAGTCATTTCAATCCAGCGGGAGGGCATCGGGATCGCGGCGCAGACGTTGCCCGGAACGTGTCAGCCCGACCAGTGCGAGCGACACGAAGCCCGCGAAGATCAGGTAATACGCCGGCACGATATTCGATCCGGTCACGGTGATCAGCGTGGAGACGGTCAGCGGCGCGAGGCCGCCGAACAGCGTCACCGCGATGTTGTACGAGAGCGCGACGCCGGTAGACCGCGTGGCAGTGGGGAACAACTGCGTGAGCATGCCGGGATGCGGTCCGGACATCAGGCTCAGCACCACGGTCGCGATCATTTGCGCGGCGAAAACACGGCCCGGCGTGGGGGACGCGAGTACCCATGCAAACAGCGGATACGCGATCACGACCCACACGATAGTCACCGGAAAGAACAGCCGGTACGCGCCGATCCGGTCCGCGAGTTTCCCCGCGAGCGGATAACCCACTATGGAAACCAGCCCCGACACCGCCGTGCCGAACAACGCATTCTTGAGCGGCAAGTGCAACTGACGCTCGACATAGAGCGGCATGAACGTGTGCCACAGATAATTCGTTGCGGTCCCAACGATGATCACGCCCATCGCGCACAACGACGCGTCACCGCGTTGCCGGAAAAAGCTGCGAATGGTCTGCCGCGGCGCATGGCCGAGCCGTTCTCGCAACTCCACGAACTCGGGCGACTCCGCGACTTTGTGCCGGATATAAAACCCCACCGGCCCGACCAGCGCGCCGACCAGGAACGGCACGCGCCAGCCCCATGATTCGAGCGATGCCCGGTCCAGATTCGATGTCAGGAAATAACCAAACGCCGACGAAAGCACCAGCGCCACCGCCTGCGATGTCATCTGGAAGCTGCCGAAGTACATTTTCTTGCCGCGCGGCGCGTATTCCGTGAGCATCGCGGCGGCCGTGGCGAACTCGCCGCCCACCGACAAACCCTGCATGACGCGCGCAAGCAGCACAAGCAAGGGCGCGGCGACTCCGATTGTCGAATAGCCGGGAGTCAGGCCCATCAACAAGGTGCTGGCGGCCATCATCAGGATGAGCATGGAAAGAGTCTTGCGGCGCCCGACGCGATCCGCATAGGCCCCAATCACGATCCCGCCGAGCGGCCGCACGATAAATCCAACCGCAAACGTGCCAAGCGTCAGCGTTGTGGAAAGCGCGGTATTACCGACTGGGAAAAACACATGCGCGATGATCTTCGCGAAGTAGCCGTAGATCAGGAAATCGAACCATTCCAACCCATTGCCAATGACCGAAGCCAGCACGGCGCGGCGAATCTGCGACTTGCTGAGCGATGCCAATGAAGCGGGCGGATGATCGGCCGCGTTGGATGGGAAGGTGGTTTCCATATGTCTCCGGATCTGTGCATTTATGTGTATTTGAATCGAAGAGTACGAAACGCAGTGGCAAATGTAAAATACATATCGGATGGCATTGCCATATCTGTCACGTATGTGAGGCCTCTCGATGGAACTGCGTCATCTGCGGTACTTCCTTACCGTCGCCGAGGAGCGCCAGTTCACGCGGGCGGCGGCGCGGCTGCATATTCAGCAGCCGCCTTTGTCGCAGCAGATTCAGGAGCTTGAACGCGAACTGGGTTTTGCGCTTTTTACGCGATTGCCGCGCGGGGTGGAACTGACGTCGGCGGGTGCGGCTTTTGTCGTCGATGCCCGCGCCGTGCTCGACACGCTCGATCAAGGCGTGGTCAATGCGCGGCGGGTGGCGAACGGCCAGCTCGGTTCCGTGCGGATCGCGCTGACGAGTTCGGCGGCGTTCCACCCGCTGGCCACCGCCGCGATCCGCCGTTTTCGCGCGACGCATCCGGACATTGCCATCGACCTGAACGAGATCAATGCGGCTGACATCATCGAACGGATGGTGAATGGACGCGTCGATGCCGGCATCCTGCGCAAGCCGATCGAGACGCCCGCGGAGTTGCGCTTTGACCTGCTGCACGAGGAGCGCATGGTGCTCGTGCTGCCGGTCGGGCATGCGCTGCTGCCAGCGAAAGGGAAAGGCGTGCGCCCGGGCAAACAGCCGCGTGTGCCGCTGAAGGCGCTTGCCGGCGAGTCGTTTATTTTCGTGCGGCGGCCGGGCGCACCGGGCATGTACGCGGACTTCATCCGCGCCTGCGAGGCGGCGGGTTTCAAGCCGGAAGTGGTGAGCGAAGTGCCGCGCATGCTGAGCGCCATCAACCTGGTGGCGGCGGGCGGCGGTATCACGCTCGTGCCGGCATCCATGCAGCGATACCAGCAGGAAACCGTGGTGTATTGCGCTGTTGCCGGCGACGAAGCGTTCTCCGCGCCGCTCCACCTTGTCACGCGCCGCGACGCCGCGAATCCGGCCGCGTTGCGATTCGCGCAGGCGGTGCTGGCGTTTGTGTCGCCGGGAGCGAAGGGCGCCGAACCCGCCGAACCCTTTCAACGCCTTGACTGACAAACCTGCTACAAACGCAACTTCGCGTTTTCCCGCAGAATCGATGGAATAAAGCGACGCCACGGTGCGTTTGGATCGTGTCGTCTGCAAACATTCGCGCTTGGCTTGAATAGACCAATCCGCCGCGACAGTTTGCAGAAAGAACCATCCAGCCGATCCTCATTTTCCGCACGGAGTTTCAATGTCCACGCAAGCTGCCAACGTGGTGTCAGACCCGCCCCAGACCGAGATGCCGCTGCGCTACACGCGCACCGCGATGGTCCTGCACTGGCTCATCGCGTTGTTGATTATCTGCAACGTCGTGCTGGGGCTGACGGCGGAATCGTTCCCCGATTCGTGGGTGCGTCCGGTCGTCGATACCCACAAGTCCATCGGCATCACCGTTCTCGGGCTGGTGCTGCTGCGGATCTTGTGGCGCGTTTCGCATCGGCCGCCGCCGTTGCCGAAGGCGTTTCCGAAGTGGGAACACATGGCCGCGCACATCGCACACTTTTTGCTGTACCTGCTGATGATCGGTTTGCCGTTATCCGGCTGGCTGCACGACTCGGCATGGAAAGACGCCGCGACGCATCCGATGCATCTCTTCGGCCTGATTCCGTGGCCGCGCGTGGGTTTCGTGATGCATCTCGATCCGGTCCTGAAGGAATCGTTGCACGATCGTTTCGGCGCATTGCATACGTGGCTGGGTTACGCGCTGTACGCCCTTTTGGCGATGCACGTGGGCGGCGCGCTCAAGCATCAGTGGATCGACAAGAAGTCGGTGATCTCGCGGATGGTGCCGTGATGGATGTGAAACTTCACGCCGTACCCATGCGAACAAAAAAGACCCCGCCCCAACCGGATCTGGTGGTGAAACCCTCTCTGGAAGAGGCGCTCGCGCAGGCTTCGCCGCGCTTGGCGCCTCGCCCGGTCACGCTTGCGAGCGTGCTGATTCACGGCGGCGTGGTCGTGCTGTGGCTTGTGCTGTTCGCCCGCGCGTTTTTCCTGCACGGCGTGGTGGCATGGTCGACGGGCATTGCCTACGTGGTCTACGACACCTTGCTGCTGATGTTCGTCGCGGCGAAATCGTGGACGCTTGTCAGGCCGCGCAAGCCGCTTGATCGCAAGCAGCGCGAACGCGGTCTGCCGAAGCTCGGCGTGATCGTGGCGTCGCATAACGAGGCGGCCGTGCTGCCCAACACGCTCGCGAAATTGCTCGGGCAAACGCATGGCGCGACGCAAATCGTGATTGCCGACGATGGTTCCTCTGATGCCACCGCCGAGCTTCTCACGCAACGTTTTGGCCTTGTCTCGCCGGCGGAGGGAGAATTGAGCGCGGCATCGACGCTGCATCCGACGCTCTTCTGGCTACCCGTGGCACACGGCGGCAAGGCGCGTGCGCTGAATGCGGCGATCGAAAAGATCAGTACGCCGATCGTCATGACCGTCGATGCCGATACCCGTCTCGCCGACGACGCCGTCCTGGCCATGCGCAGCGCGTTTGCGTCGCGGCCGAATCTGGTTGCTGCGGCGGGCATCCTGGTTCCGGTGTGCAGCAAAACGATCAGCGGGCGCTTTTTCCAGTGGTTCCAGACTTACGAATACATCCGCAATTTCATCGCGCGTTTTGCGTGGATGCGCGCCGATAGCCTGTTGCTGATCTCGGGCGCGTTCGCTTCATTTCGCCGCGATGCGCTGCTGGCCGTCGGTGGTTTCGATCCGCAATGCCTGGTGGAGGATTACGAACTGATTCACCGGTTGCGCCGTCATTCCGTCGATCACGGCCTGGACTGGGACGTGCGGGTGGTGGGCAACGCGCACGCCATCACGGACGCGCCGAGTTCGTTCAGCGGTTTCATGCGCCAACGCCGGCGCTGGTTCGCGGGCTTTTTGCAGACGCAATACTGGAATCGCGATATGACCGGCAACCGGCGTTACGGCACGCTCGGTTTGCTGATGTTGCCCGTGAAGGCCTTCGATACCGTGCAGCCTATCTACGGCTTGACGGCGTTTGCGCTGCTGCTGGGGTTTATCGTGGATCGGCGCGGCGCTATTGTCTTGCCTATTTTCAGCGTGATCGGCGGGAAGATTCTTATCGATTTCGCCTTTCATTTGTGGACCGTGCATTTGTACCGGCGCTGGACGGGCGACACCGCCGGGTCGAGCCTGTGGATGGCGGTCGTGACGGCGATTGTCGAGCCGTTCACGTTCCAGTTGCTGCGCCATACGGGCGCGGCGCTTGGCTGGGTCGACTTCCTTGGCGGTTCACGTGCGTGGCGCGTGCAGACGAGAGCGGGGCTTGCGGCTGCGGATGAGGCCTGAAGGCATAAGCCGCGATGACGTTGATGTACTAGCTAATCACGCATCGCGGTAATCAACGCCCGTACCGCACCACCATGCTCGATGCCGCCAGCACATGCCCCTTCATCGCCGCGATCAATCCGTTGCGGTCGAGCGCGGAGGGCAGGGCATTGGCGGCGATATCCAGCGCGTAGGCTTGCACGACATAGTGATGCGGCGTATCGCCGTGCGGCGGGCAGGGTCCGTAATAGCCGTCCTTCCCCGTCCGGTTGATTCCGCCAATGCTCCCCGCCGGCGGCGGCCCGCCTTCTGCGAGCGCGGTCGTCGCAGCAGGAATTCCGTAGAGAATCCAATGCACGATTCCGAGGCCGCGCGCGCCGTCGGGATCGTAGATAGTGACCGCAAAGCTTTTGGTCCCGGACGGTGCATTGCTCCACGCCAGAGGCAACGAAACGTTCTTGCCGCCGCAATCCTGCGCGCTGGCGGCGTGGCGGGAGTCGAGGGTGGCGTTATCGGCGAGGCCGGGCGATGTCAGCGTGAAGCGCTCATCGGCGACGGCGGCGACGCTCAGGAAACATCCCGCGCCTATCGCGGCAACGCGCAAAAGCCGCTTCGCGCGGCACATGCTTGAATCTTTCTTCATTGTTCTTCTGGCCTTGAGTCTCAATAACTTCGCTCCGGGTACCACGTGCGCTTGATGTATTTCCGCCGCTTCAAGCGCCGCGATCCTGCCACCTTCTCACTGCCATTTCTTCGGATCGCCGCCCAATGCGGCGCAGGTATCGAAGCTGATGGCACGGAGCTTCGTCTCGCCGATCTGTCCCGAGAGCGCATAACCCGCGTGATCTGTCGTCCAGTAGAAAGTTCGTCGCGAGCCGTCGCGCAACATCCGTATGGCGTATTCGTCCTTGTGTTTGCCCGAACCGCTGGTCATGTACAGCGTGAGCCGTTCGCCGCTGGCGTTCTGATACATGAACTGAGCCGCCGGCCCGTCCTCGCCGGGCAACAAGCGGCCACCGACCAGTTCGAACCCATATTCATGCAGCGAGGGAATGGTCAGGGTCCGGTTGAGCCGCTTGGACAACCACGTAACAAGATGATCTTCCTGCGACGCCGCGACTTCCACCGCGTGCCGCTGCTCAGGTGCATACACGGCGTAAGCGATATCCGCGCGTTGCGCGAACGTCGGCGCCGGATGATCCTGATCGAGGACCGGCAACAGCATATGCATCAGGAAGCCGCATGCAATCCCCACCGCCAGCCAGCTCGCCGCCATCAGATAACGCCTGCGCGGGCGCACGATCACGACTTGGGGTTCTTTATCAGCCGTGGCGGCAAACAGCGCCCGCAGCGCATTGTCCTGCGCGCGATACGCGGCGACCGTCGCCGCGCTCGCCGGATCGCGGGCGATGCGCGCCGCGGTTTCAGGGCGCTCGGCCTCAGGCGCCTCATCGTCGATGAACGCCGACAGCGCGCGCAGCTCATCGGCTGCCGCGCTGGATTCCGCCTGTTCCGGACGTTCGGGGTTCGTCATGTGCCACTCACGATTTTCAACGACGCCGATTTGCGGCCCGGTTCCTCACCGAGCAGCACACGCATATGCTCCCGTGCCCGCGATAGTCGCGACATTACTGTCCCAGCCGGCACGTTCAGCACCACGGATGCCTCCTGATAACTCATGTCCTCGACGCAGACGAGCAGCATGACTTCGCGTTGCTCGACCGGCAGGCAATACAGCGCACGTTGCACGTCGCGCAGCACGAGCCCATCGACTTCGCCCACGGGCGCGGCCATCTGCCGCCAGGGCGCGGTTTCATCGTCGACGGCAATATCGCGCCGGCCGCGCAACTGATCAATATAGAGATTGCGCATGATCGTGAACAGCCACGCGCGCAGATTGCTACCGACGCGAAATCCTTTCGACCGGCCCAGCGCGCGTTCGGTCACGTCCTGCACGAGGTCATCGGCCCACGCACGGTCTCCCGTCAGCGCGCGCGCATAACGCCGCAACTGCGGGAGAACTCCAACGAGATCGGTATCGAAGCTCAACGGCCTATGCTCATGACTGGTTCACTTTCAGCGCTCCGGACCCTGTTCCCGTGACGACGATATTGCCGCCACGGGAACAGCGGCCATCGATCGCTTCATGCTGGTCTCCATCGCTGTGATGGTGTCTTGCTGCTTCACGCTTGGTGCATCCCGCTTATTGCTTCACGGTGTGCCACATGTCCTTGAAATTGTCGCCGTTGGCATCGCCGGGCTTCTTGTCTTTCGCGAACGTGTACACGCGCTTGCCTTTGTATGCCCACTGGTTAGCGCCATCGGCTGCCGGCATCATGGTCCAGTCACCTTGGGGCTTGTCCGCGGCATCGGCCATTACCGCCGGCCACGCCTGGGCGCAACCGCCGCTGCACGCGCTCGGACCCGACGCCGGATCTTTGTCGAACGTGTAGAGCGTCATGCCTTTCGCGTCGGTGTACATACCGGCTCCGGCCATCGGCGGGGCGGCATGGGCGCTCAGGCTGAAGGCCGCGGCAAGGGCCAGGGCGGCAGCGAGCATCGGGATTCGCATTCTCACGTTGTTTGTCTCGTTACATTTGTACAGATACGGGATAAACGGGTGGCGCTCGCGGAATATTCCGATACCTGACAAATATTTCGACCAAGTTCCGTAATTTTGATCCTGTCGATTGGCTGGTGCGCCTCGAGATATACGAGGGGACGTCCTATCTGGCGACTTGGCTACAATCGACGGCATCGGACGATGCGGTTCTCCGCCAGCCGCCTGACCGGGCGTGCCGATTCGCATTTTTCCGGCCATGAACGGACCCATCAGCCAGAACCCGGCTTGAAACGAACGAGGTGAAATGGTGCAGGACAGCAAGAATCAAGCGACGCCGGAGAACCTTGGCGCAACCATCAATACGACAAGAAAACGCCCGTTGGACGGCATTCGCGTGCTGGATTTATCGAGGGTGCTGGCGGGGCCGTGGTGCACGCAGAACCTCGCGGATCTTGGCGCGCAAGTGATCAAGATCGAGCGTCCGGGCACGGGCGACGACACCCGCACGTGGGGGCCGCCGTTCCTGCGCGACGCCGAGGGCCGTAATACGTCGGAGAGCGCCTATTTCCTGTGCGCGAACCGCAACAAGCAGTCGGTTGCCATTGACATGAGTTCACCCGAAGGCGCTGCGCTGATTCGCGAGTTCGCGAAGTCGTGTGACGTGGTCGTCGAAAACTTCAAGGTTGGAGGACTCAGGAAATATGGTCTGGACTACGAGAGTCTTTCGGCGCTCAATCCGCGGCTCGTGTACTGCTCGGTGACGGGTTTTGGACAGAGCGGCCCGCTATCGCAGCGCGCGGGTTACGACTTCCTGATCCAGGGGATGGGCGGGCTGATGAGCATTACCGGCGAGCCCGACAGCGTAGCGGGTGGCGGCCCGGAAAAAGTCGGCGTGGCGGTAACGGATCTGATGGCCGGCATGTACGCCACCACCGGCGTGCTCGCCGCGCTCATGGAGCGCGAAAAAAGCGGACTCGGGCAGCATCTCGACATCGCGTTGCTCGATTGCCAGCTCGCCATGCTCGCTAACCAGTCCATGAACTATCTCACCACGGGCATCGCGCCACAGCGCATGGGCAATGCGCATCCGAACATCGTGCCGTATCAGACGTTCGCCGCGAGCGATGGCCATGTGATCGTTGCATGCGGCAACGACAGCCAGTTTCGTTCGCTGTGCACCGCGATGAACGTGCCGGAACTTGCGCTCGATGCGCGCTTCGCCACCAATAGCGGGCGTAGCGTGAACCGGGCGGAATTGCTGCCGCAACTGGCGGCGGTGTTCATGACGCGTCCCCGCGACGCATGGGTCGACGCGCTAGAAGCGTGCGGCGTGCCGTGCGGGCCGATCAACGATATTGCGCAGGCTTTCGATTCCGAACAGGCGCAATTTCGCGGCGCGGCGCGGGAGATTCCGCATCCCGTCGCGGGCGTGGCGCCAACTGTGGCGAGTCCGCTGCGTTTATCGGCTACGCCGGTTGCGTACGATCAGGCGCCCCCGATGCTTGGACAACACACGAGCGCCGTGCTGCGCGACGTGCTTGGAATGGGCGACGCACAGATCGAGGCGTTGATGCTAACAGGGGTGATCGGCGGGTAAGTTGATTATGACGCGAGGTGAATGAGTCGGGCGAGCAGACACTTTATGACAACGTTCTGCTTGACTCGACTAAAGCTCGCCAAGGTATGGTTGGTCATGTGAAATCCACGCGAACACGCAGGATGCAAACCATGACCTCATATGATCGACGATCTTCCACGGGACGAGGCGGAACGCCTGTTGAGCCTCACCAAATTCGGCGATCCATCAACGGGATGGAACAAGCACAAGGAAGCGGTGAGTTTGGCCAAATGCGTGTTCGGCATGACGGATGCCGACGGCAGGCGCATTCAGGGTATGACTGCACGGCTCTCTGTCAGGTACGGCCGACGACCGCCCTTCAGGCGGTTTGTCTTCGGCATATACCACTCTCAGAACAAAAGTGATCGACGTGCTTATCAGCTAGAGATTATTCAGAGCGGCCGGCCAATAACCGATCTGCATCGCAATCCTCATGAGCACGTCGGGCGTGATCGGATTGCGGGCGCCGCCGAATGGTCTGGCTTAAGTTACGCAAGTGCGCTACGGCTCTTTTGCAAAAAGACTAACTTGACGCTGACGTGCGTCTTACCTGACCCATCGGTTCCGGAATAGAAATGAACATTCAGTCATCCTGCCAGGACATGTGCGCGAAGCTTGGCTTCGGTTGCGTGCAACTTGAAGGGGAAGAGCCGCCCATGATGGCGCTCCAAACACCGTTTGGTTTTTACGGCGGCGACCCGTTCGTCTTCTATGCCGAATATTTGGACGGTGGTAACCAGATACGCTTCTTTGATTCCGGCGAGACACTATTCCACTGCTTTTGTCGCCAGATCAATTCGTTTCATCTGCGGGACTACCAAGTCGTGAAGGCAGCGATCAAGCAGCCTGACATCAACGTAACGCATGAGGGCGAAATCGAAGGCACATTTGAAGTTGCCCACATGGCGTCTGGTTTCGCGAGCTATGTCGACGCGTTGCTGAGTCTGGCCAGATGGGAGTTCGATAACGCGGGCACTGACTTCGCGGTCCGCGAGCCCAGCCTGATTGGCGACACGAGGCTTTATCTCAACGCAATGAAGCCAGATATCCCGGCGATCAAGAGCACGCTCAAGGCCGCGGGCGTGTCGGGTCGTCAGTACGGCTTCGACCTGTCGCAGGGTGACACGCAGATCGACGTGATTTCATGTCATCGCAACGCTTCGTCGTCGGAGCTTTACAAGCTTGTGGACCTGCGTGGCAGTGCGCTGACTGCCAACACGCCGATCATCGTGGTGGTGGACGACCGTTTGCTACCCGAACAGGCGGATCGTGAGGTGGCTGTGATCGGCCAGTACGCCGAGGCGTGGCCTATGAGAAAGCTGATTGAGGCAGCGGCGGGCGGTGGGTTAACGCGGCATTGAGGTCCTATCCGGCAGTCGAAACCGGGGAAAACCATGCCGGTGTTCAAAGCTGCCAGTCGAGCAACGGCACCACTTTCTCTATCAGCTTCTCTGATCTTGGTCTGTGCAGCCACTCTTCGTACGTGACGAGGTGCGACTTTTCAATATCGGCGTCGAAGATCGCGCTTTGCTGACGGGCAAATTCGCGATCGTAGATATTGAGGTTCGCTTCGTCGTTGAGCTTGAACGAGCGGCTGTCGAAATTCGTCGATCCCACTGAAACCAGGTAATCGTCCACCACGAGTAATTTGCAATGGAACATGGTCGGCTGATATTCATGGATTTCGATACCCGCAGCCAGCAGATCTCCCCAGCAGGCGCGGGAGGCTTCACGCACTGTATGCGTGTCAATACGTTTTCCCGGCGTCACAATGCGCACTCTCACGCCGCGTCGTGCGGCTTCCACCAGGGCGTTGATCGCGAGGCCATCGGGGACGAAATACGCGCTCGCCAGATGAATGCTGTGCGTGGCCGCCGTAATCGCCATGAGATACATCAGTTCCATGTCGTCGGCGCCGTGGGTGGGAGAGCTGCTGAACATGTGCGCGACACCATGACAGGCCTCGGCTTCGGGCAAGGGGGGTATCTCAGGAAAGTACTTGGGACCATGCAGCACATTGCCGGTCGCCTTGATCCAGTTGTCCATGAACACGGCCTGCATGTGACCGACCACCGGACCTTCCACTCGGAAATGCGTGTCGCGCCAATGCTTTTCGTCTTGCGCGTTCCCCGTCCATTCCTCCGCGATCCCAACGCCTCCAGTGAAACCCATGCGGCCGTCGATGATCAGCAGCTTCCGGTGCGTCCGGTTATTCATTCGCCCGAGTCCGGTCCAGTGTGGCTTGTGATATTGCACGACGTCGGCACCGGCTTGCCGCAGTTCGTCGAGATAACGTTGATCCATTTTCTTGCAGCCCACCCAGTCGAGCAGGACATGCACCGCAACGCCCGAACGCGCTTTCTCCGACAACGCCGCCGCAAATCGCGCGCCAATGTCGCCGGACCAGTAGATGAACGTTTCGAAGGTAATAGTCTCTTTGGCGGATTGAACGCCATCAAGCATGGAAGGGAAGATTTCGTCGCCGTTCAGCAGCACGGCATACCGATTGCCCGAGGTCACCGGCGGTCCCAGCAAGAGGCTCATTGAACGAATGAATTGCGGGTTGTCGCTGGAATACAGCCTGTCGATGTTGTGCTCGACCTTCTTTTCGCCGCTCACGAAGTTCGCAAGGATCAGGACAACGACGAGCGTGACGATTACCGTAAGCGGTATGGCGAGCAAGAGCATGTCGGATTCCGGACGAGACGAGCTGCAATCGGGAGGGAGGTGTGCGCGGTGCCGGAGCCCGGAAGCTCAGCTACGCGCGGCGGATGTTCCGACACGCTTGGTAGCAAGGGTCGGACCTCCTATCTATTGCACTGCGTCGATCGATCTAAAATCTGGCTGCTCCACGGTCATCGCACGGCCGAGTTCTGCAACTGTCGAGTCGAGCGTTTCACGGCGGGCGGCGGCTTGTCGCATTTCGGAAGAGACATAAGTGCGCCGCTTCCCCAGCTCCTGCAAAACGCTTACTCGTCCACAATCGTGCTCAGATTCACCCGCACGCGCCGCAGCAGCGAGATCAGTTGCGCGCGCTCGTCGGCATCAAGCCCTGCCAACGCTTCAGCGGCCATTGAATCGCCCACCCGGCGCGCCCTGCCGAGTGCGCTTTCGGCTTTTGCCGTCATCCTCACCGTCCGCTCGCGACGGTCATCGGGATTCGAAAAACGCTCGATCCAGCCGCCTTCCTCCATCCGGTCCAGCAGGCGGCCGGCCGATATCGGCGCGACTTCCAGCAGATCGGCCAGCCGCGCCTGGTTTACATCGCCGAAATGGGACAGATAGGCGAGCGCGCGGCATTGCGCCCGCGTGAGATCGAGGGACGACTTCGCGAGTTCGTCGAAGCGCTTGCTGCACAAGCGCCCAACGTCCGAGATCAGAAAGCCAAAGCGCTTGTCGAGGTGCGTTTCCATGCCCGGATTATACGAAAGAAGCTCGCGCCCACCTACATTCCGGCAAACACGGGTTTCTCCTGATTTTTGACTTCTTGTCCCAATCATTAGCTTGTTTATAATAAGCATGCTTACTATTAGAGCAAGCAATCTGATAACCGAATCGGCGCCTGAATGTCCTCTGAATCGATGCCGGCAAGCGCGGCGGCCACGCCGCTCAACCGGCCCATGCTCACAGTCTCGATCATGCTCGCCACGCTGATCCAGACACTCGACAGCACGATCGCCAACGTCGCGCTGCCGCATATGCAGGGCACGCTGTCGGCGTCGCAGGACGAGATCACGTGGGTGCTGACGTCGTACATTGTTGCGGCGGCTATCGCCACGCCGCTGACGGGCTGGTTATCCGACCGGCTGAGCACGAAGCGTCTGCTGATCATTTCTATTGGCGGCTTCACGATAGCGTCGGCGCTATGCGGGTTATCGGACAGTCTTGCGCAGATTGTCGCGTCACGATTGCTGCAGGGTATTTTCGGCGCCTCGCTCGTGCCGCTCTCGCAGTCCATCCTGCTCGACATCAATCCGCGCGAAAAGCAGGGCCAGGCAATGGCCGTCTGGGGCATGGGCGTGATGGTCGGGCCGATTCTCGGGCCAACGTTGGGCGGCTGGCTCACCGATAGTTACAACTGGCGCTGGGTATTTTTCATCAACGTGCCGATCGGCGCGTTTGCGCTCTTTGGCGTGGTGACGTTCCTGCCGGCGCGAGCGGCGAAGCTCGGGGTGAAATTCGATGCGTTCGGGTTTGCCACGCTGGGTCTGGCGATCGGCGCACTCCAGGCCATGCTCGATCGCGGCGAGCAGCTCGACTGGTTCGGCTCGATCGAAATCCGTATCGAAGCCATTCTTGCCGTGCTGAGTTTTATCTTTTTTCTCGCGCACACCGCGACCGCCGGCAAGCGGTCATTCTTCAAGTACGAACTGTTGAAGGACCGCAATTTCGCGACCGGCGTGTTTTTCATCTTCATGATTGGCGCGGTGATGTACGCGACCCGTGCGTTGTTGCCGCCGATGCTGCAGAACCTGATGAACTATCCCGTCGCCACGACCGGTCTGGTCACGGCGCCTAGCGGCGCGGGAACGATGGTCGCCATGCTGATCGCCGGGCGGCTGTTACGACGCATCGACGCGCGTCTGTTGTTGCTCGCTGGTTTTCTCGTTTCCGCGTTCGCGCTCTGGCAGATGATGCAGTACACGCTCGTGCTGTCGGTGTCGGACATCGTGTGGCCCGGCGTGATCCAGGGTTTTGGCCTGGGTTTCGTATTTGTGCCGCTCAGTGCGCTGACATTTTCCACGCTGACGCCCGAACTACGCGCCGACGGCACCGCGACCTACAGCCTGATGCGTAACATTGGCAGCAGTATCGGCATCTCGATCGTACAGACCATGATGACGCGCGGCACGCAAGTGGCGCACGCCGATCTCGCGGCGAATGTGAACGTATTCAATCCGTCGATGCAGCCCATGCTCGAAAGTGGATCACAGATGAGTCTTGCGCTGATGGATCAGTCGATCAATCAGCAGGCGCAGATGATTGCGTACCTGAACGACTTCAAGCTGATGTTCGTGGCGACCTTGCTGGTCGTGCCGCTGCTTTTGCTGATCCGGCCAATGCGCAGTGTTGACAGCGAAACACTCGCTCACGCGGCCGCGGATTGACGCAATTACTTGACGGATGAGTCGCGCGAAAGCTCGCGCTGCGTCAGGTATATGCGCAGATCGAATTCGATCTGGTGATACCCGGGCTGCATGAATTCACATAGCCGATAAAACGCTTTGTTGTGGTCGCTTTCCTTCAAATGCGCGAGTTCATGCACAACGATCATGCGCAGGAATTCAGGCGGTGCTTCCTTGAATAGCGACGCCACCCGAATCTCTTTCTTCGCCTTGAGCTTGCCGCCCTGCACGCGTGATATGGCAGTGTGCAGGCCGAGCGCATGACGCAGCACGTCGAGCTTGGCGTCGTACATTACCTTGTCGATGGCGGGCGCCACGCGCAGGAACTCCTGCTTCAGATCCGTGGTGTATTGATACAGCGCGCGGTCCGATTGCACGGCATGGCGGTGCGGATACCGGTCGGCGAGATAGACGCCCAACTGGTCATCGGCGATAAGTTTGCGGACCTTGTCCTGAAGCGTTTGCGGATAGGCGCCGAGGTATTTCAGAGGAAGCATGATGGGACGTGACCGCCAAGTGGTGCCTTCGGCATTATAGGGGCCATGACTCAGGGGCCATGATTCAGGCGTCACGTCCCACGGATCACACCGGCAACGCGTGGATTTGAGCGGCTATGTCTTCGTAAAATCGATACAACTGCTCAATTGTCGTCTCGTGCAGCGGGATCACTATGCTTAGATGGTCCATTCCTTCAATGGTCGGATTGACGTACCACACGCCCTTTTTCCTGGCGGTCGTTTTGTCCTCGCTCGCCATTTCGTGTGGATGGCCGACTGGAAACTGCGCCGAAGGCACGCTAACCAGGCCATCGTTCGGACGCCACGCAGCAAAACCGCCGGCGAGATCTTTTTTGTTCAGTCCGACCGCTGCGGCGCTGGGCTTCAAAATGACGTTCATGTTTGCCTGCGGGATGCGTATCCCTTGCGGACCGGCGAAGGTGCCATCGACCGCATAGGAACTGTAGTAGACGTTCTCCGACGTTTGCGCCCACGCATTCTGGAAATGCGCCGCTATGGTGGAGAGATCGTAGGTGCAACCGTCCTGGGTTTTCCAGACCCGGCTTTCCAGCGCTCGACGAATGTAGTCGTCAAATCCTTGTCCCTCTTCACGCTCCAGTCCCCATTGCTGCAGGTTGAAATCGTAGATTGGCTCGGTCGTTCCAAGTCCTGCGAGCGCCGCAGCGCCGATCATGAGATCGCGGATAAAGATCGGGAATTGGCTGACATCGTCCGCTGTCGCGCGCCATTGTGGACACCGGAAACCGATGTCACGCTATGTACCCATTTTCTCCCGCCCGCAAAGAGCGGAGAGCTGGGCGCTTCTCTCGGCCCAGGTTCAAAACCCGCTTCGTCCGCGTCGCCGTGTTCGAGCAACTGGATCAATGTTCGCGATGTCGGGCCGCCCATGCTGTGCCCGATCAAATGCACCTTGTGCGCTTCGCTCCATTGCGGATAAACGCCGGGATAACTCCGGCCGTAGCGAGCGTGGCCGTATCTGGCTGAATGAACTGCGCCGTAGTCCACCACACCGCCTACGAGATAGGTATACAACTCGCAAGCGCGGTCCCAGTTGCTGGAGATCGGACCCATGGATGCGGTGAATGTCTCGTAACCTTGCGCTTTCAGATGCTCCTGAATGTCACCTTTTGCGCCGCCCCAATAGCGGAATTTCTGTCCGAATAACTCGTCGCGGCCCCAGCCGCACATGCCGTGAACAAGAACGATCGGATATTCGTTATGCGAATCGTGAGTGGTGACAGAGCGCGATGTCGTTCTTTTGCCGGCCGCGACGGGCGCCGTTTTGGAGACTGTCATGATGATGTTCCTACCTTGAGGACAAAGAAGCGCAACGTGAAGTTGGCATCTGGAAAGACGTAAATCACGCCTTTGGCTGGCCTTGCGGTAGAAAATCTAGTGAAAGTTGCCAGTGCGGAACATCAGAAGCATCTGAAAATTCCGAGGAATCGACGAGACAGTTTCTATCAGTCTGAAGCGGTGCGATCGGTGGCGATGTGTGACAACTTTCCCGCGCGAGGGCTTTTCGCGCGCCGGTTAGCTAAGTGAATGAAGCGCGAATTAAGCGCGCCGCCGCGTGCTCCATAAAATGCACGCGATCAGCACAAGTTGCAAAGGCAGCCGCACAAGCAATAACCACGATGGAACTTGTGAGAACTGATCCGCGTGTTGATACATGAATACGTTGGCGGGCGTGACGGCAATGGTCAGTAACGTCAGCCCGATGCCCGCTGCGCTTCGTGTGCGTTTGATCATCACGCCGATCGCGCCAAGCAATTCGAAAACGCCGCTCACAATGACGGCCAGGAGTGGGAAGGGAATACTGGGCGGTACGATTTTCACGAAGAGCGGCATGTACAAAAAGTGGCACGCTCCGCCGATCAGGAAATACAGAAACACGAACCACAGCCCGATGCGTTGGCCCACGGACATTCTTCTAACCGATGAAAATCTGAGTGAAGACATTGATGAGCGAGCGCAGTGTTATTGAATCTGACGATGGCAGCGCAAACCTTGCGCCGAACTTGTAGATCACCCATAGCCGATGATTAGCCGATGACCTAAAAAATCGATGACCCAAAACAAAAAACCGCCCAGCAAGCTGGGCGGTTTTTATCAATTCTGGTCGGGGTGAGAGGATTCGAACCTCCGGCCTCTACGTCCCGAACGTAGCGCTCTACCAGGCTAAGCTACACCCCGAATGTTCACTCTGAGACGGTTCGTTTCCTTTTCAGGACTGTCTTGCCGTCGAGTAAGAACATAATTCTAGCAGGCTCTCTTTAAAAATGGAATCTGGAAACGAAGAAATTGCATTCGCTGCCGCCTGGGCTTCCTGCCGTGCACATTTCAGCGTGTGATCCAGCGCGCCCGATTTCGTGATGGCTTCAAAGATGGTATCGAATTTATCGGTGCCGCCTTGCTCGATCGCCTCGCGCGCGAGCGCTGCCTGTTCGGCCGAACCATGTTCCATCAAATAGATGAGCGGGAGGGTGGGTTTGCCTTCGCGCAGATCGTCGCCGGCATTTTTCCCCATCGATTCCGCCGTGCCGGTGTAATCGAGCCAATCGTCCATGATCTGGAACGCCGTGCCGATGCGCCGGCCAAATTCCGCCGCCGCCGCTTCCGTCCGGGCATCCGACCCGGACAGCACCGCGCCCAGTTGGGCCGCCGCTTCGAAAAGCTTGGCTGTCTTGTAGCGGATCACCTGCATGTAGCGCGCTTCGTCCACATCAGGGTCGTGCATGTTCAACAACTGCAGCACTTCGCCTTCCGAGATCACGTTGGTCGCGACCGACAGGATCTCCATCACGCGCATCTTGCCCACGCCGACCATCATTTCGAAGGAGCGCGAGTACAAAAAGTCGCCGACGAGCACGCTCGCCGCGTTGCCGAACAGCGCGTTCGCGGTCTTGCGGCCGCGCCGGAGATCGGATTCGTCGACTACGTCATCGTGCAGCAGCGTGGCCGTATGAATGAACTCGACCACGGCGGCCAGCTCATGCCGGTGCCCGGTGGTGTCGCCGAGCGCGCCTGCGACCAGCAACAAGAGCGCGGGCCGGAGCCGTTTGCCGCCAGCCCCGATGATGTACTCGGAAATCTGGTTGATCAGCATCACTTCGGATGCCAGGCGCTGCCGGATGACGCGATTGACCTGCTGCATGTCCTCGGCGATAGGCTCGAGCACGTTGGCGGCGTTTGGGGAGGAAATGGCAGTGGACGACATGATCGGCAATTAGGATAGTGCCGCGAATTATAAGGCGAATCGGCCGATAGCCGCCTCTAAAGACGCCTCGGACGAACCGCGCGGGTGGCCGCGACAAGCCTGACGCGAGGCTTCAGGCGGCGAAATCGCGATAATGGTGCGCACGCCGTGCTCGGTTCGGACTGCCGCCGCTCCGTTTTTTCCGATGAACAACGGTTTTGACGGAGTGCCTAACTCTCTGTATAATCACGCGTTTTCGCGCACGGTGTGCGGAAAAATGAATTCAGAGTGAGGTTCTCAATGTACGCGGTCATAAAAACCGGTGGCAAGCAGTATAAGGTTGCTGTCGGCGAAAAATTGAAAGTAGAACAGATACCGGCAGACATTGACGCTGAAATCACGCTCGACCAGGTTCTCGCAGTAGGCGAAGGTGAATCGATTCAGTTCGGTGCACCGCTGGTCAGTGGGGCTTCCGTCACATGTACCGTCGTGTCCCAGGGTCGTCACAAGAAGGTCACGATCTTCAAGATGCGTCGCCGGAAGCACTACCAAAAGCACGCTGGCCATCGCCAGAACTACACCGAACTGCGTATCGACGCTATCAACGCCGCGTAAGCGTCGTTGAGTCGATTAAGCTAAACGGTCAAGGAGCTATTAAATGGCACACAAAAAAGCAGGCGGGTCATCCCGCAATGGTCGCGACTCTGAATCAAAGCGCCTCGGCGTGAAGGTTTACGGCGGCCAGGCTATCAACGCAGGCGGCATCATTGTTCGCCAGCGCGGTACGCGCATGCACCCGGGCGACAACGTCGGCATGGGCAAGGATCACACCTTGTTCGCGCTGACCGACGGCCACGTCACGTTTTCGACGAAGGGCGCAGCAAAGAAGCATCTGGTCAACGTTGTCCCGGCTGCCTAAGTAGTATTCAGGCACGGGCTTCAGGACCGGAAAGGGCCCCGCGAAGTTCGCGGGGCTTTTTTTATTGGCTGGCTTGATTGACTCGGCCAGGCAGTGACATATATCGAATGGCCTAGTGGCTGGCATCGGCCGGTCGCGGCAGAATAGTGTGTCGACGGGAGTTGGCGCTTTAGCGCTTACTCCCGTCCCATGCAAGGCGGTCGACTGGAGTTGGCGTGTCGACCAGAGTTGGCGCTGTCGACCGGAGTTTGCGCTTTAGCGCTTACTCCGGTCCCATGCGCCTACTCTGGTCCCATGCCTTACTCCAGTCCCATGCAAGGCGGTCGACGGGAGTTGGCGCTGTCGACCAGAGTTGGCGCTGTCGACCGGAGTTTGCGCTGTCGACCAGAGTTTGCGCTGTCGACCAGAGTTTGCGCTTTAGCGCTTACTCTGGTCCCATGCGCTTACTCTGGTCCCATGCGCTTACTCCGGTCCCATGCGCTTACTCTGGTCCCATGCGCTTACTCCCGTCCCATGCAAAGTGAAACACGGGACGGAGCAACTCATGAAGTTCATTGACGAAGCGAGAATTGAAGTCATCGCCGGCGACGGAGGGGATGGCAGCGCGTCGATGCGGCGCGAGAAGTTCGTCCCGTTCGGCGGACCGGACGGCGGCGACGGCGGCCGGGGCGGCAGCGTGTATGCGGTCGCGGACCGCAATATCAACACGCTGATCGACTACCGGTACGCGAAGAAACACCAGGCGCGCAACGGCGAAAACGGCCGCGGCGCCGACTGCTACGGCAAGGGCGGCGACGACATCATCTTGCGCATGCCGGTCGGCACGATCATCGCGGACACGGAAACGGGCGAGTTGATCGCCGATTTGACCGAGCATAACCAGAGCGTGCTGATCGCGCACGGCGGTGCGGGTGGCCTTGGGAACCTGCACTTCAAGTCGAGCACGAACCGCGCTCCGCGCCAGAAGACCGAAGGCAAGCCAGGCGACCGGCGCATGCTGCGTCTCGAGTTGAAAGTGCTCGCCGATGTCGGTTTGCTCGGCATGCCGAACGCGGGCAAGTCCACGTTCATCACGGCAGTGTCGAATGCTCGGCCGAAAATTGCCGACTATCCGTTCACCACGCTCGCGCCGAATCTCGGCGTGGTGCGTGTGGGACCGGAAAAGAGCTTCGTGATCGCCGATATTCCAGGCTTGATCGAAGGCGCGGCGGAAGGCGCGGGTCTGGGCCACCGGTTCTTGCGCCACTTGCAGCGGACCGGCGTGCTGTTGCATCTCGTCGATCTGGCCCCGTTCGACGACGCAGTCGATCCCGTTGTGGAAGCACGCGCGATCGTCAACGAATTGCGCAAATATGATGAAGCGCTGTATGAAAAGCCGCGTTGGCTTGTACTGAACAAGCTCGACATGGTGCCGGACGACGAGCGTAAATCGCGCGTGGCGGACTTCATCAAGCGGTACGAATGGGACGGCCCGGTGTTCGAAATCTCGGCGCTGACGGGGCAGGGCTGTGAAAGTCTGACGTATGCCATCTTCGATTACATCTCGAAGAATTCGGATGCGTCGCGCGCGGCAGAAGCCGAAGATCTCGCTGCGGATGTCCGTTTCCGCGACGAACCTGCCGTCGTGGCGCCGCAGATCGTGCCGGAGATCGACGAAGACCAGGACGAAGACGAAGCGTAAAAGTTTGGCCCGTGGTTATCGAGGCAAATCCGAGGAGAAATGCGTCAGATGCGTTCCGTCATAGCCGCTTCGAAGCGACTCGTAGTGAAAGTGGGATCGAGCCTGGTGACCAACGACGGGCGCGGGCTCGACCACGCGGCTATCGCCCGCTGGGCTGCGCAGATTGCGGCGCTGCGCGGGCAAGGCAAGGAAGTCGTGCTGGTCAGTTCCGGCGCGATCGCCGAGGGTATTCATCGTCTGGGCTGGACGAAGCGGCCGCGTGAAATTGACGAATTGCAGGCGGCTGCTGCCGTTGGCCAGATGGGCCTGGCGCAAGTCTACGAAAGCAGTTTCGCGAAGCACGGCATGCGCACGGCGCAGATTCTTCTCACGCACGCCGATCTCGCCGACCGGGAACGCTATCTGAACGCACGTTCAACGCTACTCACCTTGCTGCGCCTGGGTTGCGTGCCGATCATCAATGAAAACGACACCGTCATCACCGACGAAATCAAATTCGGCGACAACGACACGCTCGGCGCGCTGGTAGCTAACCTTATAGAAGGCGACGCGCTGATTATCCTCACCGATCAGCGCGGCTTGTTTACCGCTGATCCCCGGCACGATCCCACAGCCACACTGGTCGAGCAGGCCGACGCCGGCACGCCGGAACTCGAGGCCATGGCGGGCGGCGCGGGTTCCAGCCTGGGGCGTGGCGGCATGTTGACCAAGATTCTCGCGGCGAAACGCGCGGCGCACAGCGGCGCGAACACGGTGATCGCGAGCGGGCGGGAGTCGGATGTCCTGACCCGGCTGGCGTCAGGCGAGATGATCGGTACGCAATTGATGGCGCGCACAGCCCGCATGGCGGCCCGCAAGCAATGGATGGCGGATCATTTGCAGGTGCGTGGCCACGTGGTTATTGACGACGGTGCGGTCGAGAAGCTCACTGCGGGCGGTAAAAGCTTGCTGCCAATTGGCGTGATCGACGTTCACGGCGCGTTCGCGCGCGGAGAAGTGATCGCGTGCATGAATCCGGGCGGCCAGGAAGTGGCGCGCGGCATCACGAATTACAGCAGTTCGGAGGCGCGGTTGATCCAGCGTCGGCCGAGCGGTGAAATCGAAACGGTGCTGGGGTATATGCTCGAACCCGAATTGATTCATCGGGACAATCTGGTGCTGGCGTAAGCAGGGAGGCTCCTGTCCAACACAAGGAATCCGCGAATCTCAGTTGCACCCCAAACTCGTTGGACGGTGTGCAACGTCGCGGTGTCGGCTATTTCGGTTTCTGAGCTCCGACGTTTTGGCTAAACGCGTCTGTTTCTGCGCCTTTATATACCGAATCTTCTTCCTGATCGGCCGGTAATTGCCCGATGCTTGATGCGTCCCTGTGCGCGAGATCGCGCGACGCCAAGCGTACGGTCGCACCCGCCGTGCGCTGGAAGGCGTATTCGGACAAGAGCCTCGAGTCGAGCAGGGTCACCGTTATTTCTCCTCATAATGACGTCTTACTGAAACTTCCCGGCCGATTGTATGCGAGCGATTAATTGATCGGTAATAATTGCAACAAATTATCTCTTTTGCGTGACGACACCTTGTAAAACGATGTGGCGACCGACAAAAAAGCCCGCTGACCGTCAGGTGCAGCGGGCTTTTTCACCAGTCATTCGATCTAGTGATAGTTCGAAACCGCAGTCCGCTTCATCTTGATGTTCTGCAAAATCTCCTTGGCCGACCCTGTCGGCAACTTGTTCGCGCAGAAGTAATCCTGATACAGCGCGGCATGATAGGCGTTCAACTCGCCGTTTTCGATGCGTCGAAAATCGTTCTCGACCGTGCGGTCCCAGTCGGTCTGGTCCTCATTAATGCTCGCATACAGGCGCCAGTTATAGTTGTCGCAGCGAATGCCTTCGTAATTGACATTGCGCGCACCGGCCGGGCTTTTCACGACAACGGTGTAGCGGATCACGCCGTCGGTTCCCACGCTGAGCGAGTTTTTATCGATGAAAAAAGACAGCGGCGTATTTTCCGAGACATTGAACTCCAGGAGATCCGCGTTCTGCGGCAAAGGCGGCAGGGTATCGACCTTGTTTTCGACCCAGTTCGGCTTGCGGTCCATGAGGTAGACGAACGCGCTGTCGTCCTTGTTTGTCGGCTTGGCGCTGCCGCAACCGGCGAGCACGGCAAGGGCTGCCGCGGATACCGCGAACAATGCAATGGCTTTCAATTCTTGATTTCCTGAGGTTGATGCAGAAGCGACTGCAAATAGATCGTGTCGCGTGAAAAGCGCCGCGTTTTGTCCCGCCAAGGGAACGCGCCGGCATGTCAAACACGCAAGCCCAGCCTTCGACGCTGCACGAAAAAAAGCGGCGTGCGTTGCCGCACCGCCGCTTCGAATGACACACGTCCTAATCCCGCGAAGGACGTTGTGCGTAGATGTGCAGCTCTTCGGTCACGGAACATTCTGCCTGAATGACACCGCCGTTAGCAGAAACGGCCGCATCTTCCAACGTCATGCCCTGAATCACGCGTGGATACCGGTTGGCATGATGCGCCATACGTTCCGCGCGCTCAGCGCGCACAACCGCGCGCCTCAGAAAGCGAGAAAGTTCCGTGAGCGCAAGCTGATATACATCCCGCTTGAACTCGATCACCGCGTCGAGCGGGACCCAATACTCATTCCACCGCCAGGCATCGAATTCCGGATGATCAGTCGCACGCAAACAAATGTCACAGTCACGGCCTACCATGCGTAACAAAAACCAGATCTGTTTCTGTCCGCGATAGTGTCCGCGCACCTCGCGCTTGATGAACTTGTCCGGCACCTCATAACGCAGCCAGTCACGGGTTCGACCCACGACCTTCACGTGCTCCGGAAGCAAACCGGTTTCTTCGTGTAACTCCCGATACATCGCTTGCACGGGGGTCTCGCCGTACTTGATGCCCCCCTGCGGAAACTGCCAGGAATGTTCACGCAGCCGCTTGCCCCAAAACACTTCATTGTGCGCGTTCAAGAGGATGATGCCGACGTTCGGGCGAAAGCCTTCACGATCCAGCATACAACCACCTTCGAATCCTTTAAAATTGCTTTGATTATAAACAGATAACGGGCCTGGCGCACCGGCACGAACCCGAATCGGAGTTCGTTTCGCTTGAGTGCCGGGGCGGTCGGCCGACGCCTTGCCGTATCGCTGTCCCGTCGTTCACTCGTTCCGCACGTTCTGCATGTTCCGCAGGTTTGGGCAATAAGCCCATTCAATCGACGCGCTCCCGCATTGGAAAATTTTTGAATGAAAGCATCCCGTTTCTTTATCGGCACCCTGAAGGAAGCTCCCACCGACGCGGAAATCGTCAGCCACCAACTCATGATGCGTGCGGGCATGATTCGCCGCGTGGCCGGCGGTATCTATAGTTATCTGCCTATCGGCCTGCGCTCCATCCGCAAGGTGGAGACAATCGTGCGTGAAGAAATGAACCGGGCTGGCGCGCTCGAATTGTTGATGCCCGGCGTGCAGCCGGCCGAACTCTGGCAGGAATCGGGACGCCTGGAACAGTACGGCCCCGAACTGCTGCGTATCAAGGATCGTCATGACCGCGATTTCGTGCTCGGACCGACGCACGAAGAAGTGGTGACGGACATCGCGCGGCGCGAGATCAAGAGTTACCGGCAATTGCCGGTCAATTTTTACCAGATCCAGACCAAGTTCCGCGATGAAATCCGGCCGCGTTTCGGCGTGATGCGCGGACGCGAATTCATCATGAAGGACGCGTATTCCTTCGACCGCGATCAGGCGGCACTCGCCGAGTCGTACAAGAAAATGTTCGATGCCTACGTGCGTGTATTTACGCGTATCGGCCTGGAATTCCGCGCGGTCGCGGCCGATAACGGCTCGATCGGCGGCAGCGGTTCGCATGAATTCCACGTGATCGCCGACACCGGCGAAGACGCAATCGCGTACTGCCCGACCTCGGATTACGCGGCAAACGTGGAAGCCGCCGACGCGTTGCCGTTGAACGCCACGCGTCCGGCGCCTGCGGAAGAAATGAAGAAGACGGCCACGCCGGGCAAGGCGAAGTGCGAGGCGGTCGCGGAATTGCTGAACATTCCGCTGCAACGCACGATCAAGTCGATCATCCTCGCGACGGAAAACGAAGGCGCCGAGCCGACCATCTGGTTATTGATGCTGCGCGGCGACCATTCGCTGAACGACATCAAGGCGAACAAGCAGCCGGGTCTGGCGGGTTATCGCTTTGCAACGGAAGCCGAAATTATCGATACGTTCGGCACGCCGCCCGGCTATCTCGGCCCGATCAACACGAAAAAGCCGGTCAACGTGATCGCGGACCGCACGGTCGCGAACATGAGCGACTTCGTGGTCGGCGCGAACGAGGTGGACTATCACATCACCGGCGTGAACTGGGGCCGCGACCTGCCGGAGCCGGTCGTGGCGGACATTCGCAATGTGCTGGCAGGCGATCCGTCGCCGGATGGCAAGGGCACGCTGGAAATCTGCCGCGGCATTGAAGTGGGCCACGTGTTCCAGCTCGGCACGAAGTACTCGGATGCCATGGGCGCGTCGTTCCTCGATGAAAACGGCAAGCCCGCGCCCATGCAAATGGGCTGCTACGGCATCGGCATCACGCGGATCCTGGGCGCCGCGATTGAACAGAACTTCGACGCCAAGGGCATCATCTGGCCGGAATCGATTGCTCCATTCGAAGTTGTGTTGTGCCCGATGGGCTACGACCGCAGCGACGCCGTTCGCGAGCACGCCGACAAGCTGTACGCGGCGCTGCAGGCTGCGGGTATCGACGTGGTCCTGGACGATCGCGGCGAACGGCCCGGCGTGATGTTCGCGGAGTGGGAGCTGATTGGCGTGCCGCATCGGCTGGTGATTGGTGACCGTGGGCTCAAGGAAGGCAAGCTCGAGTACCAGGCACGACGCGACGCCGAAGCCACCTTGTTGCCGGTGGATGACGCGGCGAACGTGGTGATCGAGAAGGTGCGCGCTGCACTGGCTCGTGGAGCGGCCCGGTAACGTGCAGTACAACTTCCTCTCGGCGACGGTGCTGCTTATCCTGATCACCGATCCGCTCGGCAATATCCCGATCTTCATCAACGCGTTGCGTGGCGTGGAGAAGGAACGCCGGCGGATCGTGATCTTGCGGGAAGTCGCCATCGCCTTCGGGATCCTGCTGTTGTTCATGCTGGCGGGCGACCGCTTTCTTCGCGCGATGAGCCTGACGGATTTGTCGTTGCGGCTGGGCGGCGGGATCGTGTTGTTCCTGATCGCCTTGCGCATGATTTTTCCGCATCCCGACGGTCCGATGGGCGGTGATTCACGCGGCGGCGAACCGCTGATCGTGCCGCTGGCCATTCCCGCGCTGGCCGGTCCGTCGGCGCTGGCGACGGTGATGTTGCTGACATCGCAGGCGCCCGGGCAGATGTGGGAATGGATCGGAGCACTGACGGTCACCATGATGGTCTGCGCGATCGTGCTGGTGCTGGCCGAGAAGATCCAGCATTGGCTGGGCGAACGGGCCGTTACGGCGTTCGAACGGCTGATGGGATTGGTGCTGGTCGCGATATCGGTGGAAATGATCCTCACCGGGATACGGACTTTCGTGCATCAACTGGCTGCAAATGGCTGACTGAAGATCATCCCGGGGCAGCTTTCGAGGTGGTGAATATAAAAAGGCCGTTTCAACGTAAGTTGAAACGGCCTTTTTGATCTTGAGTGCGCTGAACATCGCCAAGTGGATGATGCGGCTATTCGCCGCACCTCAAACGCTGGCGAAACCGAATTACGCGCCTTCCGTCAGTGCACGGATAGTCGGCAGGTTGCGCCAATATCCCTTCGCGTCCATGCCGCAGCCGAACACGTACCGATCCGGCACTTCGAAGCCGCAAAAGTCCGGCCGCAGGGGTTTCGATTTATTGATGAGCTTCTCGCACAGCACAGCCGAAAGGAATTTCTTCGCACCCATGGCCATGATGCGGTCGCGGATGGCAGCCATGGTTTCGCCTTCATCCAGGATGTCGTCGAGCACCAGCACCACGCGATCCTTTACCGATTCCGCCGGCGCCACGCGCCATTCCATCTTGTCGCTACCCTTGGTCGCGTTCCGATACCGCGTCAAGTGGATGTAGTCGAACTCAAGCGGAAAGTCGAGGTGCGGCAGCAGCATGCCGGTGAACACCGCCGCGCCGCCCATGACGGACAGCACGAGCGGGAACTCTTCGCCCGCGCTCGCGCCAATGGCTTTCGCCATGCTTTCGATCGATGCGGTCACGTCTTGTGCCGAAACAATCTCTTCGGAGTGGCTGAAAATGTGGAGTGCTTCTTCGCGATTCATAAGGGCAGGCGGCGAGGGTGTAGAGCTAAAAATAGGGGAAACGAGGCGCTAAGCGCCACATGATAAACCCGCGTTCCTCAGCAAAACGCGGGTCATGGAAATCAAACCCGATCAAAACTTCAACGCATGCCCGGCATCATGCCCTTCATGCCGCGCATCATTTTCTGCAGATTGCCGCCCTTCAGCTTTTTCATCATGCCGCGCATCTGGTCGTATTGAGCGAGCATGCGGTTGACTTCCTGGACCTGCACGCCCGCGCCCGCAGCAATACGGCGCTTGCGCTGGGCCTTGATCAGATCGGGTTTCGCGCGCTCCAGCAGCGTCATTGAATTGATGATGCCTTCCATCCGGCGCATCTGTTTTTCCGCGACGCCCATGTTCGCGCCTGCCGCAGCCTGCTGGAACTGTGCCGGCAGCTTGTCCATCAGCGACGACAAACCGCCCATGTTCTTCATCTGCGCCAGTTGCGCGCGGAAGTCGTTCAGGTCGAAATCGCCGCCTTTCTTGACTTTATCGGCGAGTTTTTGCGCGGCTACGCTATCCACGCCTTTCTGCGCTTCCTCGACCAAAGCGAGAATGTCGCCCATGCCGAGGATCCGGTTCGCCATCCGGTCCGGGTGGAAAACTTCCAGCCCGTCCAGTTTTTCGGCGACACCCACGAACTTGATCGGCTTGCCGGTCACGTGACGCACTGACAGCGCCGCGCCACCGCGTGAATCGCCGTCCAGCTTGGTCAGCACCACGCCGGTCAGCGGCAGGGCGTCGCTGAACGCCTTCGCGGTATTCACGGCGTCCTGGCCGAGCATGGCGTCGACCACGAAGAGCGTTTCCGCCGGTTTCAGGATCGCGTGAAGCTCGCTGATTTCCTTCATCATCGCTTCGTCAATACCGAGCCGGCCGGCTGTATCGACGATCAGCACGTCATGGAAATGGCGTTTCGCCCAATCCACCGCCGCACGGGCGATATCCGCCGGCTTCTGATCCGGCTCCGACGGGAAAAAGTCCGCGCCGACTTGTTCGGTCACCGTTTTCAACTGCTGAATAGCGGCCGGACGATACACGTCGACGGAAACCGTCAGCACTTTTTTCTTGTGCTTTTCGCGCAGCAGCTTGGCGAGCTTGCCCGACGTGGTGGTTTTACCCGCGCCTTGCAGGCCGGCCATCAGGATGATTGCCGGCGGCGTGACCGCGAGATTCAGCTCGACGGCCTTACCCTCGTAATCCCCGCCGATGATCGCCGTCAGCTCGCGCTGCACGACGCCGACAAGCGCCTGACCCGGCGACAGGCTCGAAAGCACCTCTTCGCCGAGCGCTTTTTCCTTCACCTTCGCGATAAATTCGCGCACAACCGGCAACGCGACGTCAGCCTCGAGCAGCGCCAGGCGTACTTCGCGCAGCATTTCCTGCGTGTTAGCCTCGGTGAGCCGGGCTTCGCCGCGCAGCGTCTTGACGACGCGCGCCATCCGTGTAGTGAGTGTGTCGAGCATGGGAGCGTGTGGAGAGTGCGGCCGGGTAACAGTGACGACTTCCTGACGGAGCCTGGCTTCAAGACGACCCGGCAAGAGGGGGAAGACGTCGTGGCTTCAGGGCCTGGTGTAAACTTCGAACATGGATATTGTACTGTATGCCCTCACTGCGCTTCTCTACGGCGGACTTGCCGTAGCTGGCTGGCGCGCGCATCGCAACACGGCCGTTGAGCCGGCGCTGGCGGGCATGCCGGTGGGCGGTCGCCTGGCCGGCGGCGTGAGTACCGGAATGAACCCGGGCATGGCCGACTCCATGCAAAGCGGCCGGGCATCGAAGGCGTCGGGCATGAGTACGATGGGGCGCGTATTGCTCGGCGTCGCGTTGCTCGTGCATGGCGTCTTGTTGCACACCACCATCTTTCCGCAGAACGCGATGGTGTTCGGCTTCGCCTTCGCGCTCTCCGCCATGTTCTGGCTGGGCGCGGGCATCTACTGGATAGAGAGCTTTTTCTTCCCGCTCGACGGCCTGCGGCTGCTCGTGCTGCCGCTTGCATGCATGGCCTCGGTCATGCCGCTGATTTTTGGCGGCGTGCGCGTGCTGCCGTATGCCGCCGCGCCCATGTTCAAGCTGCATTTCCTGATCGCGAATATTGCGTACGGGCTGTTCGCCATTGCCGCGCTTCACGCCATCCTGATGCTGATGGTGGAAAAGCGCCTGCAGAACATGCGCGGGACGGCCACGCGACATACATCGAATAGCTGGGTGTCGAGCTGGCTTGATACGTTACCGCCGTTGCTTACGCTTGAAAAATTGTTGTTCCGCCTGATCTCGGCGGGCTTCGTGCTGCTGACGCTTACGCTCATATCGGGTGTTGCGTTCAACGAACAACTCGTCGACAAGGCGTTCAAACTCGACCACAAAACCGTGTTCGCCATTTTGTCGTGGCTGATGTTTGGCGCGCTGTTGACCGCTCGCCGTGTGTCAGGCTGGCGCGGCCGCGCCGCGTTGCGCTGGGTGCTCGCTTCGTTCGTCGCATTGCTGCTTGCTTACGTGGGCAGCCGCTTCGTGTTCGAAGTGCTGTTGCATCGCGCGGTCGTTTGACGCGGTCAGCTGAATCCTCCGGCTTTTATTGCCTCTACTATTAGTAAGATCATGCGCCAACTTCTCCTGCTGATATTTGTGTTCTTTGCGAGCCAGTGGCTGTTCAAGAAGCTCAAGCGTGCCCAGGCCGCCGCTGGTGCACAAGCGGGTCCACAAGGTGCAGGGGCCACGCGCGCGTCTCAGGGCCCGGCGGCTTCCCGTTCCGCGCCGCAACTTCCCGATCCTCTGGTGCGCTGCGCGGAATGCGGCGTGCACACGCCCAAGAGCGAAGCGATTGTCGCGGCCGGGCATCGCTTCTGTTGCACCGATCACGCCCAGCGCTACGCCGCGCATCCCACAGGCCGCGACGCTCGATGAGCGTGACAGCGTTGATCGATGCCGACGGCTGGTACACGGCAGCGTTCCGGGTGCCGTCTCCGAACTTCGAAGCGCGTCCGGCGGGTATTGAGCCAACCCTCGTCGTTGTTCACAACATCAGCTTGCCGCCCGATGAATTCGGCGGCAACGCGATTGCCGAGTTCTTCCAGAACCGTCTCGATCACGACGCTCATCCGTACTATGACCACTTGCGCGGCGTGCGGGTCTCGTCACATTTCGTGATTCATCGCGATGGCCGCATCGAGCAGTACGTGTCGTGCAACGAACGCGCATGGCACGCGGGCGTGTCGAGCTTTCTCGGACGCGAGCGATGCAACGACTTTTCGGTGGGTATCGAACTGGAAGGCAGCGATCGATGTGCGTTCGAGGACGCGCAATATGCGTCGCTCAACGATGTCGTCCAGGCGCTCACCCGGCGCTATCCGATCGAAGCCCTAGCCGGACATTCGGACATCGCTCCGGGTCGTAAAACCGATCCTGGCCCGTACTTCGAATGGCCGCGGTTGCAGGGCGATACACAACTCCCGCTTCAGTACTTTCCCTATCTCGGCGACGTTTGATTCGCTGTGTGTTCATGCTTGATCAAGTGCGTTGCCGCGTGAGTCGCTGAGCCGTAGTGACGCGCTATGCCTTGCCATCGTCGCCGGCTTACCGCCCGCCTTGCCTCACCGCTTCCGGTAGACCGAAAGAGCTTTCATTTTGCATCGCAGCGCGTTTGCGTGTGTTCGGCGCACCTTGGCGCGCTTTCCCTTATCCGACTTTGCCATTTCAAAAGTCAACCCTCTGAGGGCTATTCTTCAGCAAATAAAAGTTTTTGAGACTGTGCGGAATGCCACTATACTTGGTGCTCAGAGACGTAATTCGCACTATATGTTGTGTTGTCCAGGCGGCGCCCCGCTCATAGAGCCGGCGCCGCACGCTTTCCGGCCATAGAAGAAAACACCGGATAAGCCACTGATTTGTCGTGTAAAAACCGTCGGCATTCAGTTTGAAAGACCGAGGCAAACAGGCGTAGCGGGAAGGGTTGTCTTCATCGGTTTGAAGCGTATCGGGCCACGGAAAAACCATGGACTGAGCGCGAGAACGGCACCGGCAATTTTCCCGACTGAGCCGTTATTCAATTTTCAATTTCATCGTCGTGCGCGGTTGGCAGAAGTAGGGGAAAGCAGTAGCGAACAGCAACAAAGCAGCAACAAGCAGCCACCACGCACGGCACGCATCTCAATCCGCGGACGTTCCGCACCATCGAACACCTGGAGATTTGCACATGCAAACCACCGACAACACCACGACTTCCTACGAGGGCGCCTCCGTGCGGCCCATCGGCGCACAGAGTCAGCCGAGCGCCAGCGCGCTCGCGCCGGACGCCACACTGGCCGACTACAAAGTGATCCGCCGCAACGGGACCGTGGTGTCGTTCGAGCCGTCGAAGATCTCCATCGCCGTGACGAAGGCGTTTCTGGCCGTGAACGGCGGCCAGGGCGCAGGCTCGGCGCGCGTGCGCGAACTCGTCGAACAACTGACGCAGAGCGTTATCCGGGCGCTGGTTCGCAGCCGTCCGAACGGCGGTACGTTCCATATTGAAGACATTCAAGATCAAGTCGAACTCGCGCTGATGCGTGGCGGCGAGCACAACGTGGCGCGCGCGTACGTGCTGTATCGCGAGAAGCGCACGCAGGAACGCGCGCACGCACCGGAAACGCGCGCGAATGCGCTTGGCATCAACGTGATCGACAACGGCGTGTCGCATCCGCTGGATCTGGACGCGTTGAAGGCCCGCATCAATGAAGCGTGCGCGAATCTCGGCAGCGAAGTGAGTGCCGATCCGATCGTCGCGGAAACGGTGAAGAACCTCTACGACGGCGTGCCGATGGCGCAAGTCTATGACTCCGCCATTCTCGCCGCGCGCACCATGATCGAAAAGGACCCGGCGTACAGCCAGGTCACCGCGCGTATTTTGCTGCACACCATTCGTCGTGAAATCCTGGAAGAGGACGTCTCGCAGGGCGAGATGGCTACGCGCTACGCTGAATATTTCCCGCTGTTCATCAAGCAGGGCGTGGAAGCGGAACTGCTCGACGAAAAGCTGCAGCAGTACGACTTGAAGCGCCTGGGCGCCGCGCTCGACGCCGACCGCGATCTGCAATTCGGCTATCTCGGCCTGCAGACGCTGTATGACCGCTACTTCCTGCACAACGAAACCAAGCGCATCGAACTGCCGCAGGCGTTCTTCATGCGCGTTGCAATGGGCCTGGCGCTGAACGAAATCGACCGCGAAGCACGGGCGATCGAGTTCTACAACGTGCTGTCGAGCTTCGACTTCATGTCGTCGACCCCGACGCTGTTCAACTCGGGCACGCGCCGTTCGCAATTGTCGTCGTGCTATCTGACGACGGTTGCCGACGACCTCGACGGGATCTATGAAGCGCTGAAGGAAAACGCGCTGCTGTCGAAGTTTGCGGGTGGCCTGGGCAACGACTGGACGCGCGTGCGTGCGCTCGGTTCGCACATCAAGGGCACGAACGGCAAGTCGCAAGGCGTGGTGCCGTTCCTGAAAGTCGTGAACGACACGGCCGTCGCGGTGAATCAGGGTGGCAAGCGCAAGGGCGCGGTGTGCGCGTACCTGGAAACGTGGCATCTGGATATCGAAGAATTCCTGGAACTGCGCAAGAACACGGGCGATGACCGTCGCCGCACGCACGACATGAACACGGCGAACTGGATTCCCGACCTGTTCATGAAGCGCGTCCACGAAAACGGCGACTGGACGCTGTTCTCGCCGGCCAACACGCCGGATCTGCATGATTTGTTCGGCGCAGCGTTCGAAAAAGCGTACGTTGCGTATGAAGAGAAGGCAGCGCGCGGCGAGCTCAAGCTGTTCAAGAAGGTTCCGGCCGCGCAACTGTGGCGCAAGATGCTGGGCATGCTGTTCGAAACGGGTCACCCGTGGATCACGTTCAAGGATCCGTGCAACATCCGTTCGCCGCAGCAGCACGTGGGCGTTGTCCACTCGTCGAACCTGTGCACGGAAATCACGCTGAACACCAGCGACACCGAAATCGCCGTTTGTAATCTCGGCTCGGTGAATCTGGTTGCGCACATGAAGACGCAGGCTGACGGCACGCTCGCGCTCGATCACGACAAGCTCAAGCGCACCATCAGCGTGGCCATGCGCATGCTCGATAACGTCATCGACATCAATTACTACGCCGTCGCCAAAGCGCGTAATTCGAACCTGAAGCATCGTCCGGTCGGTATGGGCATCATGGGTTTCCAGGACTGCCTGCACTTGCTGCGCACGCCGTATGCGTCGAACGAAGCCGTCGCTTTCGCCGATACCTCCATGGAAGCGGTCTGCTACTACGCTTACTACGCGTCGACGGAACTGGCGCAAGAGCGCGGGCGTTATTCGAGCTATCGCGGCTCGCTGTGGGACCGCGGCATTCTCCCGCAGGACTCGCTGAAGCTGCTGGCCGAAGCGCGCGGCGGTTATGTGGAAGTGGACGACAGTTCGTCGATGGACTGGACCGAACTGCGTTCGCGGATCGCCACCTACGGCATGCGCAATTCGAACTGCGTGGCAATCGCTCCGACCGCGACCATTTCGAACATCATCGGCGTATCGGCATGTATTGAGCCGACGTTCCAGAATCTGTACGTGAAGTCGAATCTGTCGGGCGAATTCACGGTCGTGAACGATTACCTGGTGCGTGACCTGAAGGAACGCGGCCTGTGGGACGAAGTGATGGTCTCGGACCTGAAGTACTTCGACGGCACGTTGTCGCGCATCGACCGGGTTCCGGCCGATCTGCGAGCAATCTACGCAACGGCGTTCGAACTGGACGCGACCTGGGTGGTGGAAGCCGCATCGCGCCGTCAGAAGTGGATCGACCAGGCGCAATCGCTGAACATCTATATGGGTGGCGCGTCAGGCAAGAAGCTCGACGAAGTGTACAAGCTGGCGTGGCTGCGCGGTCTCAAGACCACGTATTACCTCCGCACCATGGCCGCCACGCACGTCGAGAAGTCGACGGTCGCTCACGGTCAACTGAACTCGGTGCCTTCGGGTAACTCGGGGAATGGCGAGGGCGGTGCTTCTGGCGCGAACGGCAACGGTTTTGGTTCGCAGGGTTCGCATGGATCGTCGACGGGTGGTTTCAACGCCGCTGCGGTTGCGGCGCCGGCGATTGCCGCTGCGGCCGAAGCAGAAGCCGATGGTCCGGTCTGCATGATGCGTCCGGGCGATGCCGGGTTCGACGAGTGCGAGGCTTGCCAGTAAGAGGGTGGTAAGCGAGAGGCCGATGCAATCGGCCTCTCGCCAGTCAGGTAGTGTTTGAGAGTCGAGGCCGGTACGAGGCGGCTGTTCTTTCCACAACGGAAGGGGCGGCGGGTTCGGAACCGGCTTTTTCTATTTGTGCTCGCTGAGTTCCGGTAGCTCGCGGCGTTTGAAATTCGAGTCGCGGTCCCGAAGCGGTTGCCCTTTCCGCAATCGACTTGGGCGATCGGATTCGGAGCGAGCCTTTTGTATTTGTATTTACGCTCGTCGAGTTCAGAAGCGTTGCAGCGATTGAAATCGGAAGCCGGTACCCAAAATGCATCGGCTTTTCGACAACGAACCGGGTTGACGAATTCAGGTCGGCCTTCCTATAGGTATCGTCACCGCCGCGTCGAAGCGACGCGCATGCGCGTCACCCCCGTGTTCCCCTCGATATCTCATGCCCCGCGTCGCGTGCCAACTTCGCGGTAATCGGAATCGAAAGAAACGAAAACAATCCGACGACGACGAACGCAGGCCAGAAATCCGACCAGACGATCTGCGGATGTCCTTGCAGGGAATGCGAAATTTGCAGCGCGATTCCGCCGATTGTCACGCCCAACCCAAGCGACACCTGCTGGATAAAACTCCCGAGACTCGTCGCGCGACCCACATCGCGGCTTTCGATCTCGGCATACGTCAGCGAGTTGAGGCTCGTGAATTGCAACGCCGGGAAAAAACCGCCGAGCAGCACGACCGCCCAGATGAGCCACGTCGGCGTGCCCGGATAGAACATGCCGCACGCGGCGATCGCGATGCCCGACAGCGCCGCGTTGACCATCAGCGTCTGCCGGAAGCCGAACCGGTGCAGCACGCGCGACGCGAGCGAGCGCATGAACATGCCGCCAAACGCCGACGCGCAGGTGATCGAGCCGGACTTGAACGCGCTCATGCCGAGCCCTTCCTGCATGGCGAGTGGGAGCAGAAATGGCACCGCGCCCAGGCCGATGCGAAACAGCGAGCCGCCCACCACGCTCGCCTGGAACGTCGGCACGCGCAAGAAGCGCAGATCGAGGAGCGGCAGTTTTATGCGTCGCGAGTGCAGTAAATACACGATGAGGAAGGCCACGCCGGCGAGCGTCATGATCGTCGCGGTGAGATCGGAGACCAATTCGCCGCCGATCAGCGAAAGCCCGAGCAGAAACAATGTGCCGCCGCTCGCCGACAAAAAGAAACCGAACCAGTCCAGCGGTCCGGGATGCGGTTCGCGCGCATTACCGATGTAGCGGTTGGTCAGGTAGATGCCAAGGATGCCGATCGGGATGTTGATGAAGAAGATCAGGCGCCAGTGCAGATAGGTGGTGATGAAGCCGCCGAGCAGCGGTCCGACGGCGGGGCCGAACATGGCGGGCACCGAGAGGTAGTTCATCGCGCGGATGAATTCGGAGCGCCGCACGGAGCGGAAGATGATGATCCGGCCGACCGGCACCATCATCGCGCCGCCTACGCCCTGGACGAAGCGCGCGAGCGTGAACGGGATCAGCGAGGTGGACGCCGCGCACAGGATGGAGCCGGCGACGAAGATGCCAATAGCAAGACGGAAGATCGTGCGCGCGCCGAAGCGGTCGGCGACCCAGCCGCAGATCGGGATGAAGACCCCGAGGCCGAGCACATAACTGGTGACGGCGATCTTCAGTGTGACGGGGTCTCGGCCGAAAGCTTTGGCCATTTCGGGGATTGCGGTGACGATGACGTTGGCATCGACGCTTTCCATGAACATCGCGCAGGCGACGATAAGAGGGGCAGCGAAAGCTTTTATGGCTAGCGACATGGAGAACGGAAGGGGATCTCTTCGCGGCGGGAAGCTGGGATTATGGCATCGATATCATGGCAGCGACATCGCGAAGTGCCGTGATGAGCGACACTCGAGCGACATCCGGCGACGATAAAACCCGAGGAGAACGACGATGGACCCCGAAGATCTGCAGCGTCTCGTCACGCAGAAGATGCCCTATGGAAAGTACAAGGACCGCTTGATCGCGGACCTGCCCGGCCACTATCTCGCGTGGTTCGCACGTGAGGGTTTTCCTGCAGGACAACTCGGCCGGCTGCTCGCGCTGATGCACGAAATCGATCACAACAACTTGCGTGAATTACTCACGCCGCTGCGCGGCAAGCGAGGTTGAAAAGGCGTGTGCAAGCGGCCGCTGCCGGGTGATTCATGCGCGCGTCCGCGGTGCCTCCGTGAGCTCGCAGCCGCATTTTCACGCTTGAAATCCGCACTTGCATGACGTATTCGTTTGTACTATAGGTAGTCGTCACAGGCTCAAAACACCCAATATTTTGTGGTTTTGCCTTTGCGATGACGGCGTCGAGTGCTACACTTTCGACATGGAAACGAGACGCGCCAGCGTATCGTTTTCCGCAGCAAGACACGTGTAATCGCGAGCTCGGCGCAACGGTTTTTTTAGAGTGAAGAAGCACTCGAAATGCGGGTTGAAGCGGGTCGTCGAAGGTCATGATCCGAAGCTTGGCTCAACCAATTTGAGCGAGTCGCGAGCAGCACTTAACTGGGCGATCGCGCGCTGCGCGACGACGCGGACGCACCAGTTTTCATCGAAGCAATCACGCAGTGAAAGCTATTCGATCTCACGCTTAACGACCACGCTAATTACGCACGCAGGACCACACGCAAGACGATTCACAGCAGAGCCGGACGATGCAGTTGCTCCAAGCAAAAGCAACGCTGAAAGAGCTTGAAGAAGCACTGAGCAAGCACTGCATCGAACACGTTCAAAGAGACTTCGCATGAAGCTTCAAGCAGTGAGCTCGACGCAAAGTGTTGTATGCAAGTAGCAGCGTCAACACGAAAACAGGATTTTTATGAGCAAGCTCTTTTATCGCTCATGGAAAGATGGTACAAACCGATCTAAATTGATGGTGAGAATTTATGCTCAACTGGGATGACGAGACCACTGCCGTAACTCCCTCGAACGGTTCGCAACACAACACGTTGCGTAACCCGGCGGGTCAGGTTGCGGGTTTCAGCCAAGCAGTCAGCCAGGCGTCGCGTGCTGCAGCTCCAGTCACTTCGCATGCAGCCACGCAAGTCGCTGGTCATGGCGTTCTTCAAACGGCTCATCAAACGGCAGCGGCACCGAATATTTTTGCGAGCGACTTCGTTGCTCCCGCAGCACCCAGCGCCAGCGACATCGCGGCAGCAAGTGCCAAGCGGGTGAATGTGGCGGACAAGCGCATCATCAACGGCAAGACCGACGTGAATCAGTTGGTGCCGTTCAAGTACAAGTGGGCGTGGGAAAAGTATCTGGCGGGTTGTGCGAACCACTGGATGCCGCAGGAAGTGAACATGTCGCGCGACATCGCGTTGTGGAAGGACCCGAACGGCCTCTCCGACGACGAACGCCGGATTGTGAAGCGCAACCTTGGTTTCTTCGTCACGGCCGACTCCCTCGCCGCCAACAACATCGTGCTCGGGACGTATCGCCACATCACGGCGCCCGAGTGCCGGCAGTTCCTGCTGCGCCAGGCGTTCGAGGAAGCGATCCACACGCACGCGTATCAGTACATCGTCGAATCGCTGGGTCTGGACGAGAGCGAAATCTTCAACGCGTATCACGAGGTCGACTCGATCCGCGCGAAGGACGAGTTCCTGATTCCGTTCATCAACACGCTGACCGATCCGGCATTCACCACCGGTACGCTTGAAGCGGACCAGAAATTGCTGAAGTCGCTGATCGTGTTTGCTTGCGTGATGGAAGGGCTCTTCTTCTACGTCGGCTTTACGCAGATCCTGGCGCTGGGTCGCCAGAACAAGATGACGGGCGCAGCCGAGCAGTATCAGTACATCCTGCGCGACGAGTCGATGCACTGCAACTTCGGCATCGACCTGATCAACCAGATCAAGCTTGAAGAACCGCAACTGTGGACGCCGGAATTTCGCGCGGAGATCCGCGAGATCTTCCAGGAAGCCGTCGAACTGGAATACCGGTACGCAGAAGACACGATGCCGCGCGGCGTGCTCGGTCTGAATGCCTCCATGTTCAAGAGCTATTTGCGTTTCATCTGTAATCGTCGTTGCCAGCAGATCGGCCTCGACCCGCTGTTCCCGAACGAAGAAAATCCGTTCCCGTGGATGAGCGAGATGATCGACTTGAAGAAGGAACGCAACTTCTTCGAGACGCGAGTGATTGAGTATCAGACCGGCGGCGCGCTGACCTGGGAATAAGCGAGTCAGCGAATCAGCGTCAGCCAGCGGCAATGGACGCATTGCCGCAACGAATCAAAGCAGACCAGGCGCCCGCAGAGGGCGCCGAGTAGACGGGATGAATGGCAAACCGGCGCCATTGCGTGCGATCAAGATTGCGCGCGCGCCGGCCAACAGGTTTAGGAGAACGGTCGCCTGATGCAAAGTGCGCCTTGTGGCTTAACCGCCCAAAAAGATGACAGGCGTTTTGCGGACCCTTCAGTGGGACGGGCAAACTTCCCCCCGAAATATGCCGTCGGCAGCGCCGACGGCCCGATCAAGCGATTGCTGGCACCTTCTTCTGGTGCTGACTTAATTTGGCGCGCGGTGCCTTGTGGCACTGCGCGCCTTGCCGTATTCATTAGCGTAAGCAGGCTCCATCAGCGTACGCCGATGAATAATCCGCTTCGCAGCGTGCGTCCTGAGAAGCCCACGCGGGAAGCGGGTTTTGACGAAGGGTGTTGTTTGAACTGACTCTCATCTTGAAACCTGAAGGAGAAAATGATGGCATTAGCCAAGAAATCCGTCGCAAAGAAAGCTGCAGCGAAACCGGCTGTCAAGAAAACGGCTGCCAAGAAGGCAACGGTAGCGAAGAAGGCTCCGGCCGCGAAGAAAGTTGCGGTGAAGAAGGTTGCAGCCAAGAAAGTCGCAGTGAAGAAGGTTGCGGCGAAGAAGGTTGCAGCCAAGAAGGTCGCTGCTAAGAAGGCGCCGGCGAAGAAAGTTGCCGCCAAGAAGGTTGCAGTGAAGAAGGTTGCAGCCAAGAAGGCGCCTGCGAAGAAGGCAGCGGCCAAGAAGGTTGCCGCCAAGAAGGCGCCTGCTAAAAAGGCTGCTGCTAAAAAGGCGCCTGCCAAGAAGGCTGCGGCCAAGAAGGCCCCCGCCAAAAAGGCTGCCGCTAAAAAGGCCGCTGCTAAAAAGGCGCCTGCTAAGAAGGCACCTGCCAAAAAGGCGGCCGCCAAGAAGGCTGCGCCCGCCAAGAAGGCTGCCCCTGCTGCGAAGAAGGCTGCTGTAGCTGCTGCTCCGGCCGCGGCTCCTGCTCCTGCTGCAGCGCCCGTTCCGGTTGCTAAAAAGGCTCCGGCCAAGAAGGCTGCCGCTGCGAAGAAGACTGCTGCTGTAGCACCGGCGACGGCAACGACACCTGCAGCGCCGGCCCCGGCTGCAACGGTCAAGACGGCATTGAATCCGGCCGCTGCATGGCCGTTCCCGACGGGCAGCCGTCCGTAAGCGCAGGCTGTAACGCAGTACTTCGACACACGCGATGTGTCTCGTGACCGTGTAGTGCTACGCGGTCCAAACCCGCTCCCGGTGGTTGCCGGCAGCGGGTTTTTTTATCGACCGTCGTCATATGTAGACATGTAGCGGAGCAGCGCCGCTGCGTGCTCTCAGCATCCCCACGTGAGACGCACACCCGGCTCGCGGACGAAAAAAAAGCGCATGCGACCGAAGGCACACGCGCTTTTCTCCCACCCCGGCAAGACCGATTCGATCACGCCGGCACTTCATCCGCGCTAGTGCGTCACTCGCGTCACACCGCCGCTGGAAAGCAACCGAACCCGCTCGCCGGCCTGGAACACTTCACCGGTTGCGGTTTGCGTAATGGCGCGCATGTCGCCGTTATCCAGGCGCACGGTGATCTCCAGTCCGTTCTGCACGGCGACGCCGTTCTCGACAGCATTGCCCGCCACCGCACCCACAATCCCACCGATAATCCCTGTCACGATCGAGCCATTCCCGCCGCCGAGCGCGCTGCCTGCCACCGCACCCAGCGCACCGCCGCCGATAGCGCCAAGCCCACTAGGCTGGCCGTTGTTCGTGCTGATCTTCACGCCGCGCACGCTGTCGACGGTACCCATGCGGACCGTCTCTTCGCGCTGGGCTTGCGACGCGGTGTACACATCGGGCGAACTGCTGTTATAGGCGCATCCCGTCATGACGACGGAGCTAAAAAGCGCTGCTATCAGCGCCATACGACTTGTTATCTTCATTCTTCACTCCACAAAATTACGGCAGGCCGTTGCTTGAAAAAGCCAACGGCCTGCCGGTACATGTCATTGCCGAAGCGTCGCCCAAATTCGCTTCAATGACGCATTTCAACCTTCTTCATTGCACCGCTTAAAACCCTGGGAGCGCCGAACCAAACGCCTGCTCGAAGCGCTCGCCGATCTCGGCACGGGAGGGCGCATACGTCTGCGGTCCCTGATGTTCGATTTTCAGCGCACCCATCAGGCTGGCGAGACGGCCTGTTTTTGCCCAGCCCAGCTTGTTCTCGATGCCATACAGCAAGCCACCGCGGAACGCGTCGCCGCAACCGGTCGGATCGACGACTTTCTGCGCCGTCACGGCCGGAATTTCTTCGATACCCTCAGCGTGCAAAATCTGCGCACCGTGTTCGCCACGCGTAATCACGAGTGCTTCGACGCGGCTCAAGATGTCGTCGATCGACCAGCCGGTCTTGTTGCTCAACAATTTCGCCTCGTAATCGTTGACTGCCACGTATGTGGCAAGTTCAATCATGCGACGAAGTTCCACACCTTCGAGAATCGGCAGGCCCTGACCCGGATCGAAGACGAAGGGCACGCCCGCTGCCGCCAGTTCCTCGACGTGCTGACGCATGCCATCAGCGCCGTCCGGTGCAACGATGCCCAGCGTGACGCCCTTGGTTTCGCCGGCGTGGTTCAGGTGCGAATCCATCATCGCGCCCGGGTGGAACGCGGTGATCTGGTTGTTCCCGAGATCGGTGGTGATGAAGCATTGCGCCGAGTGCTGGTCGGGCAGCACGCGCACATATTCCCTCGACAAACCCAACGCATCGAAACGATCGAGATAAAGCTGGGCGTCGGCTTCGCCGAGCGTCGCCATGATCTTCGCGTCGCCGCCGAGCAGGTTCAGCGCGTACGCAATGTTGCCCGCGCAGCCGCCGAAGTTGCGCCGCATCGTGGGGACGAGGAAGCTGATGTTCAACTGATGCACCTGGTCCGGCAGGATGTGGTCGCCGAAGCGGCCCTGGAAAGTCATGATGTTGTCGTAGGCGAGCGAGCCGCAGATAAGCGTAGACACTGGCGAATTCCCTGAAAGTAGATCTATGAAAGCGTCGATGAAAGTGCGCGCAGGCTTGAGTTACCGTGCATGCCTGCATGAAACGCTGCGCATTCGTCACGCGGCGGGTGTTCCACCCCGTCACGGATGCGCATTGCCGCTTGACCGCCGTGGCGGGTTGAACCCGTCACGGCTGACTGAATAACTGTCGTGCTTCAGATGTTCCGGCGCGGCGAGGCGCGGATCGAGATGCAGCTCGCCGCCGCTCGGGAAGAGGCAGGCCGCAACCGGCCTGCGTTCTTCGATGCTTACTTCAACGCGGCCAGCGCTGCGTCGTAGTTCGGCTCGTTCTTGATTTCCGGCACGAGTTCCGAGTACAGCACCTTGTCATTTTCATCGATCACGACCACTGCGCGCGCCGTCAGGCCCGTCAGCGGTCCGCTTGTGACATCGACGCCGTAGGCCTTCGCGAAGTCATGGCCGCGGAACGTCGATGCCGTCACCACGTTCTCGATACCTTCCGTCGTGCAGAAGCGCGTTGCCGCGAAGGGCAGGTCGCCCGAGACGACCACGACCACGGTGTTGTCGAGTCCGGCAGCGGCCACGTTGAACTTGCGCGTGGAGGTGGCGCACGTCGGCGTGTCGAGGCTCGGCACGATGTTCAGCACCTTGCGCTTGCCAGCGAAACTCGCCAGCGTCAGATTGCCCAGATCCTTGCCGACCAGGGTGAAATCGGCTGCTTTTGCACCGGCTGCCGGGAACGTGCCTGCCACTTCGATCGGGTTGCCACCGAGGGTAACTTGGCTCATGTCTACTCCAGAAAGTGTCTGATGTTCAGGGAATATGCGCGTCGCTCGACCGGGGACGGACGAGCGACACGCGCGGAAAAAAACGACTGACTGATCACGGGGCACGCGCAGAAAACGCGTAAAAAAACGGTTAAGCGTAAAAACGTGAAAGCGGACGCTGAAGCAGATGCGCATCAACAGACCGGCTAAAGCAGGCGCGTGTCACGGATAAAATCAGGGATAAAAAATCTGCACGCGATAATTCGCCGCGACCGCGTCGCCGGTATCGAGCCGCACGATCACGGGCTGCGTACTGCGCGCGGCGAGACCTGCGCCGATCACCGTGCCCGGACGCGCGTAGTCTTGCGGCCACAGGACACGCCGGATCGCTACGTTGTTCTTGTCGTCGAGGAGGGTGAGCTCCAGCGCCGGATAGGCGATCGCCACGTCGAAGCGATTGCGTAGCGAGAGTTTCAGTTCAAGCTTGTGCGACCCGTCCACCTGGCGCAGACCGGAGTTCTCGATCTGCAGGCCATCGATATCGCGCGGCGGCGCGACCACGCAGCCAATCTGCTCGCACGCTTGCGCGAAGAGCGGCTGCGAGGCGGGCCAGTAGACCATCACGGTCTCCCGTTGCCACCACGCGACCTGCGCGATCAACGCGACAAACAGCACGAGCGCGATCAACGATCCGAGGATCTTCCACACGATTCCCGAACGGGCCGGCGCGCGTGTTTCACGGATAACGGGGAACGGCTCGGAAGCAGGTTCGGACGATGCAGCCGCGCCGCCAAAACTTGGCTCGGCTGGGCCTGCTGCCCACGGCGCAGCGGGCGTGGTACCGAGCGGGGCGGGTTCGGAGCGGGTGGTTGTATCGACTGGGCGGCGCGGCGCGGGCGTTTCCGGCTCCGCACGCGGGGCGCTCCAGCCGACGAACGGTTCTGTGCGTGATTCAGCGCGTGACTCGTTAAGCGCTTCGCTTTCAGTGCGGCCAATGAAGGGATCAGCGCGCGATTCCTTCAGCGAATCGCCTTCGTTACGGCCCACGAAAGAATCGGCGCGCGGTTCGGCGGGAGCGGGGGTGTCGGCGGGTGCATCAGCTTGTGCGTCCGCCTCAGCGCGATTGACCGCTTGCCATGGGAATTCAGTGCGTCCTTCTCCCGGAAAATCGCTGTCCGCGCGCGTGCGCGAAACCGCTTCAGCGGCAGCGAGCCCCGCGAGCGGTTCAGCGCGCGTAACCGGAGGGTGTTGCGCTTCGATCTGAGGCGCGAGGGCGGTCGTGGGGACGAACGGGTGCAGAGGAATGCCCAGTGCGTCGCGCTTGTCGGCGGAAACCTCGGCACTCGACTTCTCTGCCCACGGACTTGCCGGATCTACGCCGTAATTAGGCGCGGTTGCGGCCAGCGCGGCCATGACGGTTTCGTCGCGGTCGAACTGGTAATGCGCTGCGTCGAAGATTTCCTGGCAATGACCGCACCGCATGCGGCCGTCGTGCGGCGCGAGCAAATGCGGGTCCAGACGGAAAACCGTTTCGCAGTGGGGACAGCGGGTTGCCAGCGCCATATGTAGCCGAAGGCCAGAGGCCGGTAGATGGACGATGGCGCTATTCTAAAGGCTTTCGCGGCGGGTACCGGCAAGACACACCCAGCCTTCGTGTTCCCGCCATACGCTGATGTCGATCCAGCGTGCGTAGACCGCGGCAACTTCGTCGGCCTGGCGCGCCAGAATGCCCGATAACGCAATGCGTCCGCCCGGTTTGACGCGTGTGGAAAGCATCGACGCCATCAGCTTCAGCGGGTTCGACAGAATGTTCGCGACCACGATATCGAATTGCCCTTCGGCGAGATCGGCGGGCAAGCCGTAGGTGACATCGGCGTGATTGCGCTCGCTGTTCTGGCGCGCAGATTCCACCGCTTGCGGATCGATATCGATACCAATCACCGGATTCGCGCCGCATTTCTTCGCCAGGATCGCGAGGATGCCGGAACCGCAACCGTAATCGAGCACGGACTGGTTTGGTTCCACCGACTGCTCCAGCCATTCCATGCACAACCGTGTAGTCGGATGGCTGCCGGTACCAAACGCGAGACCTGGATCAAGTTCGAGCACGAGTGCATCCGGATCGGGCGCTGCATGCCACGAGGGCACGACCCAAATCCGCTTGCCGATAGGAATAGGATCGAACTGGGATTGCGTGAGGCGCACCCAATCCTGATCTTCGACATCACGTAGCGTGAAGGCCGGCGTGTCTTTCAGGCCTATTTCATTCGCCGCCGCCGCAAGCAGCACGGCGGGGTCGACGGCGTCCGCCAGAAGGGCGACTACGCGCGAGCGGTTCCACGCCTTCTGGTCCGGCGTGAGGCCGGGTTCGCCGAACAGAGGCTGCTCGTCGGGGGTATCGGCGTCGGCGTCTTCCACCGAAACCGACAGCGCGCCCAATTCCAGCAGCGCATCCGACAACGCTTCCGCGTGTTCCCGGTCCAGCTCGGCGATCAATTCCCGGTAGCTCATCTTGAAGCCCTACTTATTGCGTTGTTGCGTTATTGAGCCGCGTCTTCTGCAGCAACAGCGGCTGCCGCCTTGCGCGCGGCGAGCTTGTTTTCGAGGTAATGAATGCTCGTGCCGCCTTCGACGAACTTCGCGTCGATCATCATCTCGCGATGCAGCGGGATGTTGGTCGAAATGCCTTCCACGACCATTTCCGATAACGCAATGCGCATGCGGTTGATCGCCTGCTCGCGGGTCGCGCCATACGAGATCAGCTTGCCGATCATCGAATCGTAGTTCGGCGGGACGAAATAGCCGTTGTACGCATGCGAATCGACACGAATTCCCGGACCACCCGGCATATGCCACGACGTCAACCGTCCCGGCGACGGCGTGAACTTGAACGGATCTTCCGCGTTGATCCGGCATTCGATCGCATGACCGCGAAACACGATGTCCTTCTGGCGGAACGCGAGCTTTTCGCCGGCAGCAATACGGATCTGTTCCTGCACGATATCCACGCCGGTAATCAGCTCCGTCACCGGATGCTCGACCTGCACGCGCGTGTTCATTTCGATGAAATAGAACTCGTTGTTCTCGTACAGGAATTCGAACGTACCCGCGCCGAGATAACCCATCTTCTTGCAGGCGTCGGCGCAACGATCGCCAATGCGCTCGATCAGGCGCCGCGCAATACCTGGCGCCGGCGCTTCTTCAATCACCTTCTGGTGACGGCGCTGCGTGGAGCAATCGCGTTCGCCCAGCCAGATTGCGTTACGGAACGAGTCGGCGAGAATCTGGATTTCAATGTGCCGCGGGTTCTCCAGGAATTTCTCCATGTAGACCTGCGGGTTACCGAATGCACGGCCGGCTTCTTCGCGGGTCATGTTAACCGCGTTCACCAGCGCCGCTTCGGTGTGCACGACGCGCATGCCGCGACCACCGCCGCCGCCCGCTGCCTTGATGATCACCGGATAACCCACGGCGCGTGCAATCTTCACGATTTCCTTCGGATCGTCGGGCAATGCGCCTTCGGAACCCGGGACGCACGGCACGCCCGTCTTGATCATCGTTTGCTTGGCGGAGACTTTGTCGCCCATCAAGCGGATGGTTTCAGGACGCGGTCCGATGAACGTGAAGCCGGATTGCTCCACACGCTCAGCAAAGTCCGCGTTCTCCGACAAGAAACCGTAGCCGGGGTGGATCGCTTCGGCGTCGGTGACTTCGGCGGCGCTGATCAGCGCCGGCATGTTGAGATAGCTGAGGTTGGACGGAGCCGGTCCGATACAGACGGCTTCATCGGCCAACTTCACGTACTTGGCTTCTTTATCGGCTTCCGAATAGACGATGACCGTCTTGACGCCTAGTTCGCGGCACGCGCGCTGGATTCGAAGCGCGATTTCACCACGGTTCGCAATGAGGATTTTTTCAAACATAGCAAGGTTTCGACTCATCGATGGAACACCGGGACGGTTGCCCGCGGCGGTCCTGGGAGATCGGCGGCGCGTCTCGCCGGTTAGCCAGACAAATCAGGCTAGGCAGGCGAGCGCCCGGGTACTGCGGCCACCGGCTGGGCGCATGACGACTGACTGCGCTTTCATCCGGCGGCATCGCGGGAAATCAATCGCCGATCAAGAACAGCGGCTGACCGTACTCGACAGCCTGGCCGTTCTCGACCAGGATTTCCTTCACGATGCCCGACTTGTCCGACTCGATTTCATTCAACAGCTTCATTGCTTCGATGATGCAAAGCGTCTGGCCTTCCTTGACGGTGTCTCCGACTTGCACGAATGCGTCGGCGCCCGGCGACGGTGCGCGGTAGAACGAGCCGACCATCGGCGAGGTCACCACGTGACCTTGCGGCACGACGGCGGCCGGCGTCGCCGGCGCGGCGGCGGCCGCATTGCCTGCTTCACCCGGCTGGCCGTATTGCGGCGCTTGCTGCATCGGTTGCTGCATGTACTGCGGAGCCTGCATGTAGACCGGCGCGGCATTCTTGACGATGCGAACCTTGCCTTCGCCTTCGGTGACTTCCAGCTCCGAGATGCCGGATTCCGAGACGAGGTCGATAAGAGTTTTAAGTTTACGAAGGTCCATCGAAAATTCCCCTTTCAATGCTTGGTGACCGGAAGCTTTTTCCGGTGCTTGACTTGGTAGTTGGGCGCCGCCGACGGGAGCGTTGTCCGATGTTGCGGACGCGCGCTCCGCATCACGTTGTGCGAGCAGTTCAATTGCCTTGAGCGGATCGCGGCTCAAGCGCGTGGCTTTTCAGCTGACTGCTCAGCCGGCTTCGCAGCAAGCTTTACAGCAGCATTCGCAGCAAGACGCTCGAGGGCGAAGTCGAGCGCGTACAGATAGCCTTTCCAGCCCAGGCCGCAAATCACGGCTTCGGCCAGATCGGAGAAATAGGAGTGGTGCCGGAAAGCTTCCCGCTTGTGCACGTTCGACAAGTGAATCTCGATGAACGGCAGCGCCACGCCCGCGAGGGCATCGCGGATTGCGACGCTCGTGTGCGTGTAGGCTGCGGGATTGATCAGCACGAAGTCCACCTGTTCGGTCCGCGCTTGCTGAATGCGGTCCACGATCGCGCCTTCATGATTGCTTTGAAACGAAGACAATTCCGCGCCGGCCGCCTCTGCCTTCTCTGCGAGGGCCTTATCGATTTCTGCGAGCGTTACCCGACCGTAGACATCCGGTTCGCGGGTGCCGAGCAGATTAAGATTTGGGCCGTGCAGGACCAGCAGTCGTGACATAGTGGCTTTGGTTTGTGCGGAGTTGGGCGCACTTTAGCGCCCTTTAGAGAATTTTGTCTAGTTTCACGACCCGCCCGGGACCCGGATCAGGGAGCGCGGAAGGCCGTATACGCGTATTTTGCACGTATTTTCGTGCAAAGTTTCTCGAAATGACGGCATCTCCCCGCGATCGATATCGATTTGCGGAGGATCAAACGGCGGTCTTACAAGGCGTCGAGCGTCGCTTTCAGCTCTTTTGGATCGACTTCGCCGAGTTTTGTCGAGCGAATCACCCCTTTCGCGTCGATGACGACGGTGAACGGCAGCGCGCCCACGTTATTGCCGAAACTGCGGGCAAGATCGGCTCCGCCGAAGCCCGCGATGTAGATTGGGTAATCGACGGGTACCTTCTGAAGAAAGGCGTTGACGTTTTTCTCGGAATCGACGCCGAGGCCAATAAACGTGATGCCTTTCTTCTCATATTCCCGATGCAGCGCCGCGAGTGTCGGCATTTCCTTCACGCAGGGACCGCACCACGACGCCCAGAAGTTCACCACCACGGGTTTGCCTTTGAATGAGGCAAGTGCTTGCTGCGTGCCTGCGGCGGTTTGCACCTGTGCTTTCCAGAGTTCATCGACTGCGTTGCCGCTTGGTTTCGATGTGGCTTCTGCTGCCTGGCTCGTTTCGCCGCCCATCATCAGATGGCTGGCGTAGAAACCGCCGCCGGTTGCCGCGATGGCGATAACGAGGGCGGCAACAATACGCATGGAATTCATAGAGAGGGTGCCAGTGTGGGGGCGGGGGGCTCGTCGAGCAATGCGCGCACGGCGGCGGCGCTTGCGCGGGCGAGTTTGCCTCGGCCGTCCGCGCGGACGGCGCCGCGCAGGTCGTTGGTGTCGTAGAGCGCGATGTGAATGCCCATGGGTTCTTCGTCGCGCGAGGGGCGCGTCAGGAAGCTCAGGGTTTCGACGTAGCCGCGGCCGGCGAAATGCCGGGTTTCCGATACGTCGTATTGAACGTTCGCGTTCAGCAGGTAAATAGCGACTTCCTTGGGGTTATCGCAGAAGCATTGCAGGTGGATGTCCGAGTGTTCGCCTGCTGTGCCGTTTAGCACGGCGCCGGTCAGGTACGGGTTGAATGGCTGGAGACGTTGCATCCATTCGAATGCGACTTCGCGCATGCGTCGCAGGACGGCTGGTTGGCTTTCGCTTTGGAAGATTGCCTGGTACTCGCGGATTTCATCTTCGATCTGACCGTTATCGGGGAGCCATTCGCCGGCAATGCGTGTTTCGCCGACGACCTGGCGGGCGGCTTTGCGCTTCGCGGTGGAATAGTCAAGGCCGTCTTCGGCGATTAGCCGCGCCGCCGCGATGGCGATTTCTTCGCGCACGCGCTGCGGATCGAAATGTGATTTGCGAATCATGGGGGGATGATACCGGAGATGGGTTTTCGTTCGCACTCGGGGGGCTGGTGTTCGGTTGCTAGGTTTCGGCGGTAGTGGTCGGGGTCTATGCAGGGGTGGTGGTTTCGGCGGTAGCGGTCGGGGTCAATGCCGGGTTGCTGCTTTCAGCGTTAGTGGTCTGCGAGAGTCGGATTTTCTCTTTATCACTATTAGCCACTGTGCGTGGCGGCACGTCATTTCTTTGTCCAAAGCGACAAAGAAACGAAGCAAAGAAAGCGCTTTCAAACCACGCTACCCTAAGTGTCCACAGCGTGCAGTTTCTATTCATAGGTGCCCCAAAAGCACGGTGCTCGCCAGAGCCACGGATGTGTGAACCCCTCTTTCTCCGAACACGGATACCCACACGCTTCGCCACCAGTGATTGAACCTGCCCAAGGGGCACCCCGCGCTATCCGCGGACGACCAACCACCAAATGTGCACGCGCCTCGAACCACCTGGCTAACCCTTCTGGAAACAAGACCGCGAAAATGCGTGAGGCCGTAGTCGGCGAAAATAAGCGCATGGTCCACGCAGTCAATCCGCCAAGAAATGAAGTACCAATACGGAAGTACCAATACGCGAGATGTCGTTGCCGGCGGAAACAACTGTTCAGACCACGTAGCCAACGCACCAAAAAACGAAACCGAAAAGACGCGTGAGGCCGTGGTGGTTCCTTGGCAATTGTGCTTGCCCGAGAGCGTACGGGGCGAAGCGTGTTCGTGTCAGGATTCGCGAGAAGGAGGGGTTCAAACATCCTTCGCTCTGGCGAGCACCGTGCTTTTGGGGCACCCATGAATGAAAACTGCACGCTGTGGACACTTAGGGTAGCGCGGTTGAAAAGCGTTTTCTTTGCTTCGTTTCTTTGTCGCTTTGGACAAGGAAATGACGTGCCGCCACGCACAGTGGCTAATAGTGATAAAGAGAAAATCCGACTCACGCAGACCAATAACGCTGAAAGCAGCAACCCGGCATCAACCCCGACCACTACCGCCGAACCCCCCCGGCATAGACCCCTGACCACCACGGCCGAAAGCACCACCCCGGCACTAACCCCGACCCCTAACCCTGGAACCCCGCCCCCTCAAGCCCCCCAAACGCCCCCCCACCCGCGCAAGCAAAAAATCCCGGTCGGTTACAATGTACCGCTCCGGGCGCCGGAATACCCTCACTCATTCCCCCCGTGCTAACGGCCCTCCCGCCACGAACACACGCTTTATGCACATTCACATCCTCGGTATCTGCGGCACATTCATGGGTGGCCTCGCGGTCCTCGCCCGCGAAGCGGGGCACCGCGTCACCGGCTGCGACGCCGGCGTCTATCCGCCAATGAGCACCCAGCTCGAAGCGCAGGGCATCGAGTTGATCGAAGGTTATGGCGTCGAGCAAATCGCGCTCGAACCCGATCTGTTCGTAATCGGCAATGTCGTGACGCGCGGCAATCCACTCATGGAAGCTATCCTCGATCGCGGCCTGCCCTATACGTCCGGCCCGCAATGGCTCGGTGAACACGTGCTGAACGGAAAATGGGTGCTCGCGGTCGCCGGAACACACGGGAAAACTACCACCAGCTCCATGCTGACCTGGCTGCTCGAAGACGCCGGCATGAATCCGGGCTTCCTGATCGGCGGCGTGCCCCTGAATTTCGGCATCTCGGCCCGACTCACGGATTCAAGTTTCTTCGTGATCGAAGCCGATGAATACGACACCGCTTTCTTCGATAAACGCTCCAAGTTCGTTCACTATCGCCCGCGCACGGCGGTGCTGAACAATCTCGAATTCGATCACGCCGATATCTTCCCGGATCTTGCTGCTATCGAGACCCAGTTTCATCATCTGGTGCGTACCGTGCCCGGCGTCGGACGCATCGTGACGAACGGCCGCGAAGCCGCGCTCGAACGCGTGCTGACACGCGGTTGCTGGACAGGCGTCGAGCGCTTCGGCGTGCAAGGCGGCTGGGAAGCGCTGCCCGCAATAGACGGTGCTGCCGTCGACGAGCAGTTCGCCGTGTACTGGGAAGGCGAGCGCCAGGGCGTGGTCGACTGGCAAGTGCAAGGCGAGCACAATCGAATGAATGCGCTGGCGGCAATCGCGGCGGCGCGTTCAGTGGGCGTTCCGCCCGCGCAGGCGACGCAATCGCTGAGCACGTTCCGGAACGTGAAACGCCGGATGGAAGTGAAGGGCAGCGTGGACGGCGTGACCGTCTATGACGACTTCGCCCATCACCCCACCGCGATCGAAACAACAATAGCGGGCTTGCGGACACGTATCGGCGCAAATAGCCGCATCATCGCCGTCCTCGAACCCCGTTCGAACACGATGAAACTCGGCACGATGAAAGCGCAATTGCCGGCCAGTCTCGCCGACGCCGACCTGGTTTTCGGCTACGGCGCGCACGAAGGCCGCGACAAGCTCGGCTGGGATCTGCAAGCGGCACTGGCGCCGCTCGGCAATAAAGCCCATGCGTTCAGCGACCTTGCAGCGCTGGTCAAGTCAATCGTCGCCGCGGCGCGTCCTGGCGATCACGTGCTCGTGATGAGCAATGGCGGTTTCGGCGGCGTGCATCAGAAGTTGCTCGACGCATTGTCCGCGCGGCCGGAACCCAAGGAGCGGGTGTGATTCTTTATCTGCACGGCTTTCGGTCATCGCCACAATCGTTCAAGGCCCGCGTGATGCGCGCGCGGCTGGAAGAGCTGGGACTGATCGACGAATGGCAGTGCCCGACGTTGCCGGTTTCGCCCCGTGAAGCCATTGCGCTGGCCGAAAAGCTGGCGGCGCAAGCCGATGATGACCAGATCACGCTGATCGGCAGCTCACTCGGCGGGTTTTATGCAACATGGCTCGCCGAAAAACACGGCTGGCGCGCCGTCCTGCTGAATCCGGCGGTCGTGCCGCAGGAGGACCTGAGTGCTTATCTCGGCGAACAGCCGTTGTGGCATGGCGGCGGCAGTATTGTGGTCGAACCGCGTCATATCGACGAATTGCGTGCGCTTTCCGTCGCGTCGATCACCCGTCCCGAGCGCTACTATCTGATCGCGGCCACCGGCGACGAAGTGCTCGACTACCGCACCATGCTCGCCCATTACCCGGACGTGCGGACCACGCTGATCCAGGGCAGCGACCACGCGATCAGCGACTTTCCCAGTTACCTGGACCAGGTGCTGGCGTTCTGCGAGGCTCCGCCGCCCGCTGTGGCGGCCTGAAGACCCTGAGCGTTTCCTTTTATGTGGGCTTGGCGCTTTTTGCGGGACGCGAACCCGACCGGACGCCACGCCGACCAACAGTCTTTCGAGAGTATTGAGTGAACGTTTTTTTTGAGGAATCAGGTAGTTTCAAGGCCGGCGCCGTTCTGTCCAAGCAGAACGATGCGTTTCAGGTCGAGTTGCCGGGCGGGCGGCGCGCGAAAGTGCGCGCCAAAGACGTATTGATCGAATTCGAGAAACCGAACGCCGCCGATCTGATGCAGCAGGCCGATGCCATCGCGCAGGACATCGATCTCGACTTCCTGTGGGAGTGCGCGCCGGAAGAAGAATTTCCGTTCGCTGAACTGGGCGCGGATTATTTCGGCGATAAATTCGGCGCGACTGAACGCGCCGCGCTCGTGCTGCGCATGCACGGTTCGCCGGTGTATTTCCGCCGCAAGGGGCGCGGGCAGTATCAGCGTGCGCCGCAGGAACAATTGCAGATGGCGCTGGCCGGTCTGGAAAAGAAACGGCAGCTTGCCCTGGTACAAGCGGGCTACGAAGCGGAACTGATTGCTGGAAAACTGCCCGATGCGCTCGCCGGCAAGGCGATCGGCTTGCTGACGAAGCCGGACAAGAACTGTATCGAATATAAGGCGCTCGAAGCGGCTGCTGCCGCTCGCGGGATTTCGCAAGCGCGGCTGATGCTGGAAGTGGGTGGCATTCCCTCGGCGCGTGCGCTGCACGAAGCGCGTTTCCTGTCGGAATTTTTCCCGCACGGAACGGGCTTCGCGCCGGTTACCGTGCCGCCGCTTCCCGACGATCTGCCGGAAGCGGACGTGCAGGCGTTTTCTATCGATGACGTCACCACCACTGAAATCGACGACGCATTCTCCGTAGAACATCTCGCCGATGGCCGCGTGCGCGTTGGTATTCACATCGCGGCACCGGCGTTGGGAATCTCGCGCGGCGACATGATCGATGCGATCGCGCGCACCCGCTTGTCCACCGTGTACATGCCCGGCGACAAGATCACGATGCTGCCCGACAGCGTCGTGGAAGCGTTCACGCTGGCTGAAGGCGGATTGCGGCCGGCGTTGTCGCTGTACATCATCGTGAATCGGGAAACGCAGGAAATCGTCGCGACCGAAACGCGCGCCGAGCGTGTGTTCGTAAAGAGCAATCTTCGACACAACCATCTGGACGAACACGTCACCGAGGAATCGCTCGCGGCGGGAACGGGCGAGTATCCGCACAAGGACGATATCGCGGTGCTGTGGCCGCTCGCGCAGGCGCTGTTCGAAAAGCGTCAGGAAGCGCGCGCCGGGTACGGTTTGCGGCGCGAAGTGCAGCGCAATAACGACTTCAATTTCTACGTGGAAGGCGAGCACATCACGATCACGCCGCGTCGACGCGGATCGCCGCTCGATCTGATCGTCGCCGAGCTGGCGATTCTCGCGAATTCATCGTGGGGCGCGTTTCTCAACGATCACAGCGTGCCGGGGATCTACCGGTCGCAGCGCGGATTCGGCGCGCCGGGTCCGAAGCGCACGCGCATGCAGACCACGCCCGCGCCGCACGAAGGGCTGGGCGTTGCGCAATACGCGTGGAGCACGTCGCCGTTGCGTCGATACGTTGACCTGGTCAATCAATGGCAGTTGCTCGCGTGCGTGCGGCATGGCGTGACGGCTGCGCTGGTCGCGCCGTTCAAGCCGAAAGACGCCGATCTGTTTGCCGTCGTGCAGGGCTTCGATGATCAATATTCCGCGTACGCCGACTATCAGCGGCGCATGGAGTATTTCTGGTGCTTGCGCTGGTTGAAGCAGGAAAACAAGAAGCACGTGGCGGCATCGGTGGTGAAGGACGATCTCGTGCGCCTCGATGAAATTCCGTTGATGCTGCATGTGCCCGGCCTTGGCGTGCACGCGCGCGGGACGAAAGTGATGCTGGACGTCATGAGTCTCGATGAACTCACCGTCGAGGCGTCGTGCCGTTTGCTGCATGTGATCGATGCACCCGCTCCGGCGTCGGCGCAAGAGGCCGAGGCGCAGCAGGACGAGGCGGAAGAAGAGCTGATTGAAGCGGAAGATTTGAGCGCGGAGAGCGAAGCTGAGGCGCAGGCGGAAGCGGTGCCCGAAGCGGAAGCCTCTACGGGCGAACCCGCTGGCGAAAGCACGCCCGACACGACGGAGCCTACGCGATGACATCGGGCGCCGTCACGCGGGACCGGTACGCGGTCATCGGCAATCCGGTTGCGCATAGCAAATCGCCGTGGATCCACGCGCGTTTTGCCGAGCAGACAGGCGAGGCGATCGAATATGGGCGCGTGCTTGGAACCATCGGCGGGTTCTCCGACGATGTCCGCACGTTCGTCGAAGCAGGCGGTCGCGGCATGAACGTGACGGTGCCCTTCAAGCTCGACGCCCATGCTTTCGCCAATACCCTCACGCCGCGCGCAGCGGCGGCGGGCGCGGTGAACACGTTGGCGTTCAACGCCGATGGCGTGCTTGGCGACAACACTGACGGCGTTGGCCTTGTGCGCGATATCGAAGGGAATCTGGGCGTTGGTTTGAAAGGCGCGCGTGTCCTGCTGCTGGGCGCGGGCGGTGCTGCACGCGGCGTCGTGCTGCCCATGCTGGATAGCGGCGTGGCGGCGTTGACTATCGTGAACAGGACGGCATCGAAGGCGCAGCAACTCGTCGATCATTTCTCCGATGCCGCACACGCCGCGCATGTGCGTTTCTCCGGCGGCGGTGCGGATAGCGTAGAAGCGGGCCCGTACGATGTGATCGTCAACGCGACGGCCGGCAGTCTCGACGACTCGCTGCCCGATTGCGATAACGATTCGTTCGGCCCCGGCACGCTCGCCTACGACATGATGTACAGCGCCCAGCCGACCGTGTTCATGCGTCACGCCGATAGCCTCGGCGCGCGTTCGGCCGACGGCCTCGGGATGCTCGTCGAGCAAGCGGCGGAATCGTTTTTCCTGTGGCGCGGGGTGCGTCCCGATAGCGGCGCGGTGCTGCGTGCGTTGCGGCTGGAGTTATCGACGAAGGGTTAGTTCAGCGCGTGGATCAGCGCGGCGTTATGTTCCGATTCGTTCCAAACAGAAGAAGCACGATGACAAGAACAAAATCGCCCGTTCGTCTCGGGCCGGCTCGGTGGATTGTCTACGGCATCTCGGTCATGGCGATTGCCGCCATTGCCACGCAGGTCTACTTCTTCGCGATGGTCGGGATTTATACGTTCGTCAATCCTTCATCGACGGCGTTCATGCGCTCGGATGCGTGGCGGCTTGCGCAAGACCGTCCCGATCTCGCCATTCAGCGCACCTGGGTTCCGTACGACCAGATTTCGCGCAACCTTAAGCGCGCGATCATTGCGTCCGAGGACGCGAACTTCGTCAACAACAACGGTTACGAAACCGATGCCATCCTGCAAGCCTGGGAGAAGAACAAGGCGCGCGGCAAGATTGTCGCGGGCGGCTCGACCATCTCGCAGCAATTGGCGCGCAACCTGTTTTTATCGCGGGAAAAGAGCTACGTGAGGAAGGCGCAGGAACTGGTCATCACGTCGATGCTCGAGCTCTGGATGGACAAGGAACGCATCTTCGAGATCTACCTGAATTCGGTGGAGTGGGGCAATGGCGTTTATGGCGCTGAAGCGGCGGCGCATTACTACTACAAGACGTCGGCGTCGAAGCTGAGCGCGTGGCAATCGGCGCGGCTCGCGGTGATGTTGCCGAGACCGAAATACTTCGATGAACACAGAGGGTCCGCGTATTTGTCGCAGCGGGCAGGGGTGATTACGCGGCGCATGGGGGCGGCGGAATTGCCGCATTGAGGGGGAGGCTCAACCGCTTCCAGAGGCTTCCGGAATCAGCCACGATGGGGGCGAGCGTCCTGTCGCCATCCTCCCACATCGGGCCAGTCGGCGGGCTCAAGCAGGCAATCGGTCCAAGTGATCTGCAATAATTGTGCGGATATGGAAACTATGGGTATCATGTTTACATATAACGCAACTATTTAGCCGACGTGGCTCAATGCCCGATAATTTCCCTAAAGAGAAACTATCGGACTAAACGCTCAAGCCACGCCCATTGTTTCCCTATGGCGCAACTATGGCTCGAACCCTGTCACCACCTAATCCCCACACCAACCCCCTTGCGCGCGACATGGGCGCGCTCGGTGCGCTTGTGCGCAATCGCCGGCTGGAGCAGTCGATGCGTATCGACGACGCAGCCGACTTGCTCGGCGTGTCCTCTAACGTGCTTTCGCGGCTTGAAAATGGCCATCCTGTCGGCTCCGACCGGCTATTGCGCGTGCTCGAGGGCCTCGGGCTGACCATGCTGGTGCTCCCAAAGAGCGAGTCAGCGAACGCGCTGCGGGCGCTGGGCATAACGACGAGCCATCCGAAGGCGCCGCTCTCGACGGGGCAATCCTGATGGCGCACGTGCTCAATGTTTCGACCCAGGACGGTTCGGTAGGGCAGCTCGGGTTCGAGTCCCAGCAGGACATCTACAGCTTTACGTACGATGAAACCTGGCAGACCAGAGAAACCGCTTTCGCGCTTTCGCCACACATCCCGCTATCGGGTGAGCAGCCGAAACTTGGCACGGTGCATCGCTTCCTCGCGAACCTGCTTCCCGAAGGGCGCGCGCTTGAGGTCGCCTCGGTCATGTACCAGATGTCGAAGGACAACACTTTCGGTCTGGTGCACATCCTGGGAAAAGAACCCGTCGGCGCATTGAGTTTTACGGCCACAGCGAAAAAGGCGGTCCCCGTCGCGGACGGCGTCGAACCCGCGGAAGCGGAGTACACGGCCGCCGAAGAGGAAGACGCGCCGCCCGTGCGCCGAATCGTGCCCAATGAAGAGCTGAGCGAGCGTATCCGTCGCCGCGATGAGATTCCCTTTCCGGTCTGGGACCGCAAGCTCCGGCTGTCAGTCGCGGGCTTCCAGGACAAACTGCAGGTGCTTGTCGAGGGAGAGTCACTCTCGCTCGTAGACGGCGGACCCGTCAGCTCGACGCACATCCTTAAGCCGGAGTCTCTCAATCCCGCATCCGCTTTCATGGTTGCGAACGAGCACTACTGCATGACGCTGGCCGCAAGCATCGGGCTGCCCACGGCAGCGGTGGAAATTCGCCGGATTCCGGAGCCGATACTGCTCATCAAGCGATTTGACCGTGAGGTAGAGCTTGATCCTGCCGACAGTCTCACCGCGCTTCGGGTCCGCCGCACGCACGTCATTGACGGCTGCCAGGCGCTGGACCTGCCTGTGAGCCTCAAGTACGAGCGCAACTTCGGTAACGCTCAGGCTGTTCGCGACATCAGGGAGGGCGCGAGCTTCGAAAAGCTGTTCGCGCTTGAGCCGTACCTTGAGAACCCTGCACATGCCCGTCAGATCATGCTGCGGTGGGCGTTGTTTCAGCTTTTCATCGGCAACAGTGATGCGCACGGCAAAAATCTGTCTTTCCATGGGCGTCCTGCCGGCCTGTCGCCCGCACCCTTTTACGATCTTGTGTCCGTCAATGTCTACGGAGACGCCGTCGAGCAGGACATGGCACTGGCCTACGGCGACGCATTCCGTCTGGAAGAGCTCACCGCGTTTGAACTCGCTTGCTTCGCCCAGTGTACGGGCACGCCCAGACCTCTCCTTGCACGCGAACTGACGCGCATGGCGCACGCGATAACGCGCGTCGCGGGGGCCCTGGCGCAATCCGAGGTGTACGTGGGCGAGGAACGGGCCCTTGTGGAACGCATCCGTGATTTCGTGACCGTCCAGGTTGGCAAGCTGATGCAACTGGCGCGAGAGGTGCCCAGAATCGACCGGTCGTTGCTGTAGAACAAAATAGTGGATCTCCAGTCCGTCTGTTCGTTGATGTTCGCGACGAACCCGCCGCTCGGCGGCGGCATTCGCGTGTATCCCGACGACCTATGCAAGCTCATTGACGACGCACTCGAAGCGCTGGGTCCAACCGTCGAGTACACGGCCCACAACGGTGGCTCGCCCGACCGGGCGCTCGCGCTGATGATTTCGGCTCAGACCGCCTGGACTTCGATCGGTTGGCCCGTGCGGATAACGGGTCCGAGCCGCCGTGTTCGGACCCATACGCACGGTAGCGTGGGCGGGTTGGGCCGCAAGACTCCTCTGTTCAAAGTCTATTCAATCTCCCAATATGTGAACACATCAATCACATATTGAATAATTGAGACACCCGGCTCTAAAATCCGATCACAGCCAAAACGGCAGTTACACGCGGCATCGGGGTTTTCCCGGAGACCGTGTGAAACAAAAAAAGCACTCGGAGACACGTCATGCCAACGTCAGCGACATCAGCGCAACCCGCGCGCTCGCATCTGTACCCGCCTCCATGCGTCTCGCACTCCTTATCGATGATTCCCCGCGCCGTATCCCGCGTGATGCTTCGCCGCGTGACATCGGCCCGGTAACTCGCGTCGTGAACGAACGCTCAATCATTCTCAAGCCGCGAACATCGAGTGCCATGACCAAGACCCTGAACCCCACCGTCGAGCATGAATTGTCGATGGACCGCACGGCCGGCAAACCGGCAGCGCCCGAGGCAGATGCAGCGAACGAAGCGAACGACGCAACCGAGCCGAGCGAAGCGCAGGCGTCGGCGGCTGCATTGCTCGACCTCACGCCGCAGCAAGCCGGCACGCAAACCCTGCTGCGCGGCCTCGCGATTCTCGAAGCCGCAGCAGGCGGCGCGCGCGATCTGCGCAGCATCGGCGCGGCGCTCGGCACCACCCGCAGCACGACGCATCGCCTGGTGAGCTCGCTGGTGCAGGCGCGCTATCTGCGCCAGGTCGGCGGTGGTTATCTGCTCGGCCCGAAGCTGATCGAACTCGGCACGATCGCGCTCGAACAAATGCCGCTCACCGCGGTAGCGCGTCCGCATCTGCAAGTGCTGGCCGAGCATACGCACGACACCATTCATCTCGGCGTACGCGACGGCGACGACGTGCTTTATATCGACAAGATTCCCGGCACGCGCGGCCTCGAAATGCGCTCGCGCGTAGGGCACCGGATGCCGCTGGCATCGACGGGAATTGGCAAGGCGATGATGCTCGACCTGCCACCCGAGACTTGGTCGAAGCTGCTGGAAGCGTCGCATCGCGTGCTCGCGAAGGTGAGTTTCAAGCCCGATCATCAGCCCGATACCGATACCTTCGTGCAGCGCATGACGCGCTATTCGCAAGGCGGTTTCACCTTCGATCTCGAGGAGAACGAAGCATCGATCCGCTGCGTCGCGGCGCCGGTGCGCGACGCGTCGGGCGCGATTGTCGCGGCGTTGTCGGTGGCAAGCACGATCCCCTACATGCCGCCTGAGCGCATGGAAGAACTGATTCCAGTCGTGCAGCGCGAAGCGCGCGCGATCTCGCAAGAACTCGGCTGGCGCGTTCCGCAGCCCGCAACACGCAGGATCAAACGATGACGCGGATCGACACATCGGCCGAGACGCAATCAGCCCGCGCTGAAGAGCCGCCGGTCCTGATCGCACTCGACTGGGGCACAACCGCGCTGCGCGCCTATCTGCTCGACGCACACGGCGCGGTGCTGGATACGCGGGCATCGTCGGCGGGCATCATGAATCTGCCGAAACCCGCAGCGCAAGGCGGTTTCGACGCCGTATTCGATGCAACCTGTGGCGCATGGCTCTCCAGCGGCGCGCCGCTGCCGGTGATTGCTGCGGGCATGGTCGGCAGCGCGCAAGGCTGGCTGGAAGCGCCGTACGTGTCCACGCCCGCCGATCCGGCTGCGCTGGTCGCGGGCATCGTGCGCGTGAAAACGCTCAAGGGCATTACGGTTCACATCGTTCCGGGCGTGCTTGAAGACGGTGCGTTGCCCAACGTGATGCGCGGTGAAGAAACGCAGATCTTCGGGGCGCTCGCCAGCGACGCCACGCTGGACCAGGAACCGCACGGCGGACTGATCGGCTTGCCGGGAACGCATGCCAAGTGGGCGGTTGTGTCGAAGGGACGGATCGAACGGTTCTACACCTTCATGACCGGCGAGACTTTCGGCGCGCTGCGCGATCACACCATCCTTGGCCGCACGATGCGCGCGACCGATCACCACGATCTGGGTGCGTTCATTCGCGGCGTCGATACGGCCAAGGACGCCGGCCACGCGGGTTTGCTCGCGACCATTTTCAGCACCCGGACGCTGGGACTGACCGGGCAACTGAAGCCCGAGCAACAAGCGGATTACCTGTCGGGCCTGTTGATCGGCCACGAATTACGCGGTCTCAATGAAGTGCTGGCGCGTGAGCAAGCGGATCTCGCGGGCAAGGCGTTAAGGCTGATCGGTAACGACGCGCTTTGCGAACGTTATCGCCACGCGCTCGCGCGCTTCGGTTGCCACGATGCGCGGACGGTCGCGCACGCGACCGAGCGCGGGTTGCATCGGATCGCGCTGCAGGCCGGCCTGATCCAGTCGACGGCGAGCGCATCTAATTAGGAGCAGGACCATGCAAATCGATATCAACCTCCCCGCGCCTTACGCGCCGCACGCTGGCCTGGCCGCTGCGTTCGGCCTGTGTCCGCTGATCGCGATCCTGCGCGGCGTGACGCCGGCGGACGCCGCTGACCACGGCCGCGCGTTGTATGAAGCGGGTTTCCGGATCGTGGAAGTGCCGCTGAATTCGCCGCAGCCATTCGACAGCATCGCGGCGATTCGCCAGGCGCTGCCCGCCGATGCCATCGTCGGCGCGGGTACGGTCCTGCATCCGGATTACGTCGCGCAAGTGAAAAACGCCGGCGGCGAGCTGATCGTGATGCCGCACAGCGACGGCGATGTCGTGCGCGCCGCGAAAGCGCAAGGTCTCGCGTGTTCACCGGGCGTTGCGACGCCGAACGAAGCGTTTATCGCGCTGAAGAACGGGGCGGACGTGTTGAAGATGTTCCCCGCCGAGCAGCTCGGCGTGCATGTGGTGAAGGCATGGCGCGCGGTGATCGCAGCGCGTGTGCCGCTGGTGCCGGTCGGTGGAATCGCGCCGGACAACATGGGGCCGTTCCTGAGCGCGGGCGCGAATGGCTTCGGTCTCGGCTCGGCGCTGTACAAGCCAGGCCAGAGCGCGGCGACGACGGCCTCGCACGCGAAGGCGTTCATCAACGGATTAGCCGTGGCGCGAGGCCAGAAGAAATGACCCGGCTCGCAGGCAAGGTCGCGGTCATCACCGGCGCCGGACGTGGCATCGGCGCGGCGATTGCCAGCGCGTTCGTGCGCGAAGGCGCGGCGGTGGTGCTGGCGGAACTGGATATTGCGTTAGCGCGTGAAACGGCGGCGCGGATCGGATCGGCGGACAAGGTGCTCGCCGTACAAACGGACGTGACGCAAAGCGCGTCGGTGCAAAACGCCGTGAGCGAAGCAGAAGCGAAGTTCGGGCCGGTCGATGTGCTGGTGAACAACGCGGGCATCAACGTGTTTTGCGATCCGCTGACCATGACCGACGACGACTGGCGCCGCTGTTTCGCCGTCGATCTCGACGGCGTCTGGAACGGTTGCCGCGCGGTGTTGCCGGGCATGGTTGAACGCGGGCGCGGCAGTATCGTGAATATTGCTTCTACGCACTCGTTCAAGATCATCCCGGGTTGTTTTCCGTATCCGGTGGCGAAACACGGCGTGATCGGATTGACGCGGGCGCTGGGTATCGAATACGCGGGGCGGCAGGTGCGGGTGAACGCGATTGCGCCGGGTTACATCGAGACGCAACTCACGCACGACTGGTGGAACGAACAAGCAGATCCGGCCAAAGCGAAACAGGCAACGCTCGATCTGCAACCGATGAAGCGCATCGGCCAGCCGGAGGAAGTGGCGATGACCGCCGTGTTCCTCGCGTCCGACGAAGCGCCGTTTATCAACGCGAGTTGCATTACGGTCGATGGCGGGCGCTCGGCGCTGTACCACGACTGAAGCCCTATGAATACGTAGAAAAGCAGCAAAGGATGACGCACTGGCCGCGGTGCGACGTCATGACAACAAGACGCGGCCAACACCTTCGTACCAACTAGACAGCTCAAGTCAGGAGACAGACCATGAAACGCAGAATGTTCCTCACACTGGTTGCAACGGCCACCGCTGCCAGCGCTACTTTGTTCACGGCGCCGGTGGCGCAAGCCGCCGATGAGGTCAAGATCGGCTTCCTGGTGAAGCAGCCGGAAGAACCCTGGTTCCAGGATGAGTGGAAGTTCGCCGAAATCGCGGCGAAGGAGAAGGGTTTCACGCTGGTGAAGATCGGCGCGCCGTCGGGTGAAAAGGTGATGAGCGCGATCGACAACCTCGCCGCGCAAAAGGCCCAGGGTTTCGTGATCTGCACGCCTGACGTCAAGCTCGGACCGGGCATTGTCGCCAAGGCTAAAGCCGCCGGACTGAAGATGATGACGGTCGATGACCGCCTGGTTGATGGTTCGGGCAAGCCGATCGCTTCGGTGCCGTACATGGGCATCTCGGCTTACAACATCGGCAAGCAGGTGGGTGACGGCATTGCTGACGAGATCAAGAAGCGCGGCTGGAACATGGCTGAAACCGGCGCTATCGACGTGACCTATGAGCAACTGCCGACCGCGCACGACCGTACGAGCGGCGCTGCTGACGCATTGGTCGCAGCGGGCTTTCCGAAGGCGAACATCGTGATGGCGGCGCAAGCCAAGACCGACACGGAGAACGCGTTCAATGCTGCGAACATCGCGCTCACGAAGAATCCGCAGTTCAAGCACTGGGTAGCGTTCGGCCTGAACGACGAAGCCGTGCTCGGCGCGGTGCGCGCAGCGGAAGGCCGTGGTTTCAAGGCGGACAACATGATCGGCGTGGGGATCGGCGGCTCGGATTCGGCCTTGAGCGAGTTCAAGAAGCCGAACCCGACGGGCTTCTATGCGACCGTCATCATCAGCCCGAAGCGTCACGGCGAGGAAACGTCGTCACTCATGTACACGTGGATCAAGGACGGCAAGGAACCGCCGCTCGTGACGCTGACCACCGGCATGCTGGCAACGCGTGACAACGTGGGCGAAGTGCGCGAGAAGATGGGCCTGGCATCGGCCAAGTAAGCTCTTTTCGTATCAGGTATCGGTAGAGCAATACGGACCGTCGCGTTTCAAAATGAAGCGTGACGGTCCGCATGAAACATAAGGAGGCGATGTGTCAGCGACGCTGCGTTTTGACAATATCGGTAAGGTTTTTCCAGGCGTGCGCGCGCTCGACGGCGTGTCGTTCGACGTCAACGCCGGCGAAGTGCACGGCCTGATGGGCGAGAACGGCGCGGGCAAATCGACTTTGCTGAAAGTGCTGGGCGGTGAATATCAGCCGGATTCCGGGCGTGTCCTGATCGATGGCAACGAGGTGAAGTTCACGAGCGCGGCTGTATCGATTGCGGCGGGTGTCGCGGTGATTCACCAGGAATTGCAGTACGTGCCCGATCTCACAGTCGCAGAAAACCTGCTGCTCGGTTCCTTGCCGAATACGCTGGGCTGGGTGCACAAGCGCGAAGCGAAAAAGCATGTGCGCGAACGGCTGCTGCAAATGGGGGTCGATCTCGATCCGAACGCAAAGCTCAAGAAGCTTTCCATCGCGCAACGGCAGATGGTGGAAATCTGCAAGGCGCTGATGCGTAACGCACGCGTGATTGCGCTCGACGAACCCACGTCGTCGCTGTCGCATCGCGAGACGGAAGTGCTGTTCAAGCTCGTGCGTGATTTGAAAGCGGACAACCGCGCGCTGATCTACATCTCGCACCGCATGGACGAGATTTACGAGCTGTGCAACACATGCACGATTTTCCGCGATGGCCGCAAGATCGCGTCGCACGCGAATCTGGCCGAGGTTCCGCGCGATATGCTCGTACAGGAAATGGTCGGTCGCGAGATTGCCGATATCTACGATTACAAGCCACGTGCGCTCGGCGACGTGCGCTTCTCCGTCAGTAATATTGAAGGCCATGCGCTGCGTGAACCGACAAGTTTTGAAGTGCGCCGCGGCGAGATTGTCGGCTTCTTCGGGCTGGTGGGCGCGGGGCGCAGCGAACTGATGCACCTGGTCTATGGCGCGGACCGCAAGAAGGCCGGCACGATCATGCTCGATGGCGAGTCGATCAAGATCCGCAGCGCGGGCGAAGCGATCAAACACGGCATTGTGCTGTGTCCTGAGGACCGCAAGGAAGAAGGCATCGTGGCAATGGCTTCGGTGTCCGAGAACATCAACATTTCGTGCCGCCGGCATTATCTGCGCGCCGGGCTGTTCCTGGATCGCAAGAAAGAGGCCGCGACCGCCGAGCGTTTTATACAGTTGCTGAAGATCAAGACGCCAAGCCGCAAGCAGAAAATCCGCTTTCTCTCCGGCGGCAACCAGCAGAAAACCATTCTGTCGCGCTGGCTCGCTGAGCCGGAACTGAAAGTCGTGATCCTCGATGAACCCACGCGCGGCATTGACGTGGGCGCGAAGCACGAGATCTATAACGTGATCTATCAACTGGCCGAACGCGGCTGCGCGATCGTGATGATTTCGTCTGAATTGCCGGAAGTGCTGGGGGTATCGGACAGGATCGTGGTGATGCGGCAAGGGCGCATTGCGGGCGAATTGCCGCGTGGAATAGCGAACGAACAATCAGTGCTCAATCTTGCGCTGCCTGTGCAATCGGAACCGACTGCGAAGGCAGCCTGAAGCAAAAAAGTGGAGATGGAGGACATCATGGAAGTCAGGGAAAACATTACCAACACGCTGGTGCCAGCGAAAAACGACAAGCAGAAGTGGTGGCAACAGATCACCGAATACAGCCTGGTCGTGATCTTTATCGTGATGTTCATCACGATGTCGCTCTCGGTCGATCACTTCTTCTCCATCGAGAACATGCTCGGCCTGGCGTTGTCGATTTCGCAGATCGGCATGGTCGCGTGCACGATGATGTTCTGCCTCGCCTCGCGCGATTTCGACTTGTCGGTCGGGTCCACGGTGGCGTTCGCCGGCGTGCTCTGCGCGATGGTGCTGAACGCCACGGGCAACACGTTTATCGCGATTATCGCGGCGGTGGCGGCGGGTTCGGCTATCGGCTTCGTGAACGGCGCGGTGATTGCGTACTTGCGTATCAACGCGCTGATTACTACGCTGGCTACGATGGAAGTGGTGCGCGGGCTTGGGTTTATCGTGTCGCATGGGCAGGCGGTGGGCGTGTCGTCGGATACGTTTATCGCGCTTGGGGGCCTGACCATGTTCGGCGTCTCGCTGCCGATCTGGGTCACGCTGGCGTGTTTCATCGTGTTCGGCGTGCTGCTGAATCAGACCGTGTACGGGCGTAATACACTCGCGATTGGCGGTAACGCAGAAGCGTCACGTTTGGCGGGTATCAATGTGGAACGCACGCGCGTCTGGATCTTCCTGATCCAGGGCGCGGTGGCGGCACTGGCCGGGGTGATCCTGGCGTCGCGGATCACGTCGGGACAACCGAACGCCGCTGACGGCTTCGAGCTCAACGTAATTTCCGCGTGCGTGCTCGGCGGCGTGTCGCTGCTCGGTGGCCGCGCGACCATTTCGGGCGTGGTGATCGGCGTGCTGATCATGGGTACGGTCGAGAACGTGATGAACCTGATGAACATCGACGCGTTCTATCAGTACCTCGTGCGCGGCGCGATCCTGCTTGCCGCGGTGCTGCTCGACCAGTTGAAGAATCGTGGCTCACGCGACTAAATTCGACGACTAAATGAGAGGTTAGGAAAAGATGGCCAGTTCAGTCGATAAAACCCTCGCCCGCTATCCAAGCCTTGCCGGCAAAGTGGTGCTGATTACCGGCGGCGCGACGGGCATTGGTGCGGCGTTCGTCGAGCATTTCTTCGATCAGGGCGCGAAGGTCGCGTTCTTCGATGTCGATACCAATGCCGGCGAAGCGCTCGCGGATCAGCTCGGCGCGGATCTGGCCGAGGGCCAATTCCGGCCGATGTTCCTGCGCGTGGACCTGACGAATATCGACGCGTTGCGACAAGGCATTGCCGATGTTCGCAGCACGCTGGGGCTTATCGGCGTGCTGGTGAACAACGCGGCGAACGACAAGCGCCACAAGATCGAGGACGTGACGCCCGAGTCCTACGACGCGGGAATCGCGGTGAATCTGCGTCATCAGTTTTTCGCGGCCCAGGCGGTGATCGACGATATGAAGCAGCTCGGCGGCGGGTCGATCGTGAACCTCGGCTCTATTAGCTGGATGCTTAAGCAAGGTGGTTTTCCGGTTTACGTGAGCGCGAAGGCGGCCGTGCAGGGTATGACGAATGGCCTCGCCCGCGATCTGGGCCCGTTCAATATCCGGGTCAATACGCTCGTGCCGGGCTGGGTGATGACCGACAAACAACGTCGCTTATGGCTCGACGAAGCGGGCAAGCGCGCGATCAAGGAAGGCCAGTGTATTGATGCGGAATTGTTGCCCGTGCATCTTGCGCGTGCCGCGTTGTTCCTGGCGTCGGAGGACAGCAGCATGATGACCGCGCAAGAGGTCGTGATCGACGGAGGCTGGGCATGAAAGCCGATCTGTTGATCGACAGCCAATGCGCGCTGGGCGAAGGCGCGACGTGGTGCGCCGCGACCGGGCGTTTTTACTGGACCGATATTGAAGGCGAGCGTTTGTGGCGCTACGATCCGCGCGACGCCAGCCGCGTTTCGTTCGATATGCCGGAACGGCTTGCATGCTTCGCGTTATGCGCCGATGCTGACGTGCTGCTGCTCGGCCTGGCTTCCCGGCTGGCGTTTTTCGACTTGAAGACCGGCTCGATCGAAACGATCATGCCGGTGGAAGCCGATCTGCCGACGCGTATCAACGACGGCAAATGCGACCGCCAGGGCCGCTTCGTGTTCGGGACAAAACACGACGTGGCGAAGGCGGAGAAGATTGGCGGGTTTTATCGGCTGAACCTGGATTTGTCGCTTGAGCGTTTGCCGCTCGGCGAGTGCGCGATTTCGAACAGCATCGCGTTCAGTCCGGACGGATCGCGCATGTATTTCTGCGATTCCCCGGAGCGCTTGATTCGCGTGTGTGATTACGATTCGTTTGCCAACCAGCGCGTGTTTGTCGAACTGGCGGATGCGAGCGGCGAGCCGGATGGCTCTGCCGTCGATAGCGATGGCGGCTTGTGGAACGCGCAGTGGGGCGGCAGGCGCGTGGTGCGTTATGACGCCGATGGCCGCGAAACAGCGCGCATCGACGTGCCGACGGCGCAGCCGAGCTGCGTCGCGTTTGGCGGTCCACAACTCGACACGGTGTACATCACGAGTGCTCGGGTTGGATTGGATGCGGGCGCGTTGCTGGACGATCCGCACGCGGGCGCGGTTTTTATCGCGACGCCGTCGGCCAGGGGTATCGCCGAGCCGGTGTTTCGCGGGCATAGTCACGCGCAGTGAGCGGGTGAATGCGGCAGGCGTTTTACGCGTCGCGCAGCAAACCTGCGGTATCACGTTGCACGCACAACATGAGGCGGCGCGCACGACGCGCTGCCCGCAATTTCCCGGGCACGCTGGCGCTTCACGCCAGGACCACGGGATCGATCGCCTCTCGTTCGGAGACAGCCACCATGACCGTTGCCCGCCCAGCAGGAAGCTCCACGCCCCCACCGGCGTCGTCCCGTCCTGCCGCGAATACCCGCCGCTCGAAGCTTGCCGCCGCCACGGAGCCGCCGATTCGTCCGGGCCCCGCCACGTCGGTCGTCGCGATGGGCGGCGCGGGTGTCAACGGTTGCATCACGCTCGCCAACGCACAACTACGCCTCGATATCGCGCCGGCGCTCGGCGGCGGCATTACGCGCTTTGACTGGCGCAGCGACGGCGCGCTCGTGCCGATCTTCCGGCCGTGCCTCGCGCCAAGTGCGGCTACGGATCCTAATGAGCTCGCGTGTTATCCGCTGCTGCCGTATTCGAATCGCATCGGCGGCGGGCGGTTTCAGTTTCTCGGCCGCGGTGTCGATGTGCCGTGCAACCGGCCCGGCGAGCCGCTGCCCTTGCATGGCGACGGCTGGCTCGGCGCGTGGGACGTGGCGTCCGAGAGTTCGACGCACGTGCGGCTCACGCTCGATCGACGCAATGGTGCGCCGTATTCGTATCTGGCGAGCCAGTCGTTCATGCTCGAAGCGTCGACGCTGGTGGTGACGCTTTTTATCGAAAATACGGGCCGCGATGCGTTGCCGTTCGGGCTTGGATTGCATCCGTTCCTCACGCGTGAAGCCGATACCGAGTTGTCTGCCGCGGCCGACGGCTTGTGGCTTTGCGGCGACGATTTCCTGCCGATCCGGCACGTTCCGGCCCCGCCCGCATGGCAATTCGGCGTGGCTTATCCCATGCCCGCCGCGATGGTGAACAACGCGTTCACCGGATGGAGCGGGCGTACGAGCGTGATGTGGCCGAAGCGGCGGTTGTCGCTGACCATTTGCGCCGATACCGATTACTACGTGCTCTACGCGCCGGCTGGCCAGAATTTCTTCTGCTTCGAACCCGTCGATCACCCGATCAATGCGGTGAATCTGCCCGGTGGCGGTGCCGCGCACGGCATGACGGTGCTGGCGCCGGGCGAAAGCCTGACGCGCGAGTTCAGCTTTACTGTTGAACGGTCCGGGGAAGCCGAGCGGCGTGGGCGGCCGAAGCAGCCCGCGGGGCAGAAGGCGCGTAAGACGGCGGTGGCGGCGCGGTGAGGCGTTAGGTGTTGGTGGTTCGGCATTGGTGTTCGGCGTTAGCGTTTGGCGTTAGCGGTTCGCGAGTTAGCGCTTAGCCACGTGCCAAGAAACGCCCCTGCGGCGCGTTAAAATGCGGGATCGCTTATTTGCCCTCTCGCCCCGGATGCCCATGTCTTTCATCGAATCGCTCAATGCCGCGTGGTCGCGGACCCAGTCGTTACTCTGTGTCGGGCTTGATCCGGAGCCGTCACGGTTTCCGGGCGCATTCAACGGGCGCGCCGATTCGATCTTCGATTTTTGCCGCGACATTGTTGATGCTACGGCGCCGTTTGCCTGCTCGTTCAAACCGCAGATTGCGTATTTTTCTGCGCATCGGGCGGAGGATCAGCTTGAGCAGTTGATCGCGCATATTCATGCCGAGCATCCGGGATTGCCCGTGATCCTGGACGCCAAACGCGGCGATATTGGCAGCACCGCCGAGCAATATGCAATCGAAGCGTTTGATCGATACAAAGCCGATGCCGTTACGGTTAATCCGTATATGGGGTTTGATTCAGTTCAGCCGTATCTCGAGCATGAGGGGAAGGGCGTGATCGTCTTGTGCCGCACGTCCAATGCCGGCGGCTCGGATCTGCAGTTTCTTAACGTCGATGGAACGCCGCTTTATCAGATCGTCGCGCGGCTTGCGGCTGAGAAGTGGAATGCGAGCGGGCAGTTGGGGTTGGTGGTCGGGGCTACGTTTCCGAGGGAGATCGAAGTCGTGCGGTCTATCGTTGGCGATATGCCGCTTTTGATTCCGGGCATTGGCGCGCAGGGTGGAGATGTTGAAGCGACGGTTCGTGCCGGTCGCGATTCTTCGGGCAAAGGCGGAATGTTGATTAATTCTTCGCGCGCGATTATCTACGCCAGTAAAGGCGAGGATTTTGCCGATGCTGCCAGAGAGGCCGCCAAGCGCACGCGGGATGAGATTAATGCGGTGGGTTGATGTTGCCGCACGCTGAACAGCGCCGGTTTCGAATCATCGCGACCGGCAGCTACCGACCCGAAGCGGTCGGCTACGACGGCAGCGCCAATGTCGGTTGCTCATTCGTGAACAGACATCGAAAGTTTGGTCGACTTTCCGTGACATGAACGACCATTCAATGAGAGTCGCGGCAACGGGCCGTCCGCATAGATAGGGGCATCAGTGCACGGCTACGACTGCCTTGAGCGCGGCGGCCTGACAAGCTCAGATGCGCTCCCATGTTCATAGGAAGCTGCGATGCGAAAAGCCTCCAGCTCTGAGGCGACGTAAATGATGAACGGCAATTCCCCATCATATCGAGTGACCGTGATCCTCGCGAGTTCAGGCGCTGTGCGACGTCATCAACCTAACGGTGTCCGCATGCCCTAGGTTACAGGGGCAACTCCACCACCTATCTTTGTCCGGTCTCGGGAAAGGATAGAATCGCTGTAGCGGGGTCAGCAGAGTCCACAAAAAGGAGGCCAAATGGCGCGTAAATGTCCGAAGTGCGGAAGCGAGAGAGTCGATAGTCGAAGCTACGGTGCGGCAACAGGTACGTCTGTCGGGGCAGTCGCCGGCGGAACGCTGGGCTATATTGGTGCAACGACGGGCGCTGGCAGCGGTGCAAGCATTGGTGCAGCCGTTGGTGTCGTTGGCGGTCCAATTGGTGTCGCAGTTGGAGCGACGATTGGCGGCGTCGCCGGCGCAGTCATGGGTGCACTGACAGGCGGGAGTGGCGGCGCTGCTATCGGCAACAAGCTGGGCGAACTGGTCGACAGGAACGTGCTTGGCAACTACAGGTGCCTTGAAGACGATTGCGGACACACGTTCTCGCAGTAAAAAAATACCGTGTCCGTACTTGCTTTGTGGAAAAGGCAGCAATCACGGACGAGGGACCTCAATCCCACCTTAGCCTTGACCACCGATGCTTTAAAGCAATCTATACGCCGATAGCCGTTACCGACGATAGCGTAGGTCCGAGATCGACCCCAACTCGGATTGTCGATGCATTTGCGCTAATGTCCGCTACGCGTTTAGATACAGCCGCTCGTTACCGGCTATACGAAAGTAAAATACCTGCTTTTACTATCCCAACGCGCCTATGCATTCGACGTTCGCCTTCGCGAAGATTGTCATTATTCAGTCGCTCGAAGAGTGCGAACATCCGACTGGCGAGCGACTGCGAGATGCCCTGGCGGCCCTAAATGGCGAGCTGGGTCAAAGCGTACCCGTTGAACTTCGGACCTGCGAAAGCGCCGTCGGTTTTCGAGCAATCGTCGACGAACTTACCGAGGCGGCGAGCGTTGGTCAGATTCCCCTCCTCCATGTCGAGTGCCACGGAGACGAGCAAGCTGGCCTCATTTTTGAGAACGCGAGCGAGCTACCGTGGCAAGATCTTGCCGCTATGCTGAGCCGCCTGAACGATGCGTGTCAGTACAATCTCTTCGCAGTGTTCGCGGCCTGCTTTGGTGCGCACTTCTTGGGTCAGATCAACGCTTTTACCACCTCCCCGTGCTTCGCAATTGTTGCTCCGACGGAGTTCGTGTTTCCGGACGAGATCGAGGCCGCGTTTAGGCAGTTCTATCGGGACCTGTTCAATGGTTGGGATGCGGCGCTGGCTGTCAAGAAGCTTCGCAGCCGAAGATTGACGCAAGGCCACTGGTTCGCTGAAACGGCTGAAAGATGGTTTGAGCGCGTTGTGATGGCTTATGTGGAGACGAAGTGCACCCGAAAGGAAATGAAACCACGCGTCCGAGCGCTATATCGTCGACTCCTCGCGGAAGGTAACCGACAAAGCATCGGGAGGCTCAAGCGTTGGATTAAAAATAGAAACCAACGGGCATTTCTCGATGAATACTTTGATCGATTTTTCGGGACGAAAAAGTTTCCCGACAACCGGCAGCGCTTTTCCGGCGTGCACGAACGTATGAAGAGGCGCCTGAGCGATATTTGGTGCAAGCGTGAATATAGGCCGTAACAGAATTGAAGGACATCCATCGGCAGTCGAATCCGCGCCCCTAAGGAGACATTCGCCCCCGACATGTCGATGGCTGCTCAATGGCCGATACGCGTCACACGAAGTTCGTCGACTAGTATCGCGCCACCTCGGCTTCGCTTACCACGCACTAAATACGAACCACCCGCTCAATTTCCCCCACCGTCATTTCCATCGCATCGTCGCGGGCGCAATCTACCACTCGCCGCTCCTTGATCCCCCTCAACCATGTCAACTGCCTTTTACACAACTGACGCGTCGCGAAAATGCCTTTATCGCGCATGGTCTTATAGTCGATTTCTCGATCCAGATATTCCCAAGCCTGCCGATACCCCACGCATCGCATCGATGGCATCGCCGGCGATAAATCTCCGCGCGCCCGTAGCCGTTCCACTTCCTCCAGCAATCCAGCTTCAAGCATCAAATCAAACCGCTTCTCGATCCGCTTATGCAGCACGCTTCTATCGGATGGTTCTAGCGCAATCGGCACAAATTCCGGTTCGCCATCCTGGCTCTTCTTCGGGTCTTTCAATATCGCCGATAAAGCCCTGCCGCTCAGCATAAACACTTCCAGTGCGCGCTGAATTCGCTGCGAGTCATTAGGTGCCAACCGCGCCGCGGTTTCAGGATCAACCATAGCCAATCGCGCGTGCATTGCCGGCCAGCCATCTCGTGCAGCTTCTTCATCAAGCGCCGCGCGCATTTCCGGATTCGCCTCCGGCAACTCATTCAATCCGCGCGTCAGGGCCATGTAATACAACATCGTCCCGCCGACCAATAACGGGATTCGGCCACGACCTTCAATGTCGGCCACCAGTTTCAGAGCGTCATTCCGGAATTGAGCGGCCGAATACGATTCGGTCGGATCGATGATATCGATTAAATGATGCGGCGCCAGTGCGCGTTCTTCGTGACTAGGTTTCGCCGTGCCTATATCCATGCCGCGATAAACCAGCGCCGAATCCACGCTGATGATTTCCACCGGCCGTCGTTGCGCGAACGCCAGCGCCGCCGCCGTTTTTCCCGATGCCGTCGGCCCCAATAAACACGCAACCCGACACGCAATCCGCCGCGCGCTCATTGGCCGCGCATGAAAAGTCGATCGAGATCGCCGAGCGTCAACTGGAACCAGGTCGGACGGCCGTGGTTGCACTGGTCGCCGCGCTCGGTGGCTTCCATCTGGCGCAACAGGCCGTTCATCTCGTCCAGCGTCAGCCGGCGATTCGCACGCACCGCGTGATGGCACGCGAGCGTGCCCAGCAATTCGTGCTGACGCTCGGTCAACACCCGTGAGCCGCCATAAGCCTGCAAATCCGAAATCACCGCACGCGCCAAAGACTGCAAATCGGCATCTTTCAGCAGGGCAGGGACTGCGCGAATCGCAATCGAGCCCGGCGACAGAATCGCCAGATCGAATCCCAACGCGTCCAGCACTTCACGCTCTTCCTCGACCACGCCCATTTCCACGGCATCGACGGTCATCGTCACCGGAATCAGCAACGGCTGCACCGCGATTGCCCGGTCAGCCAGCGAGTTCTTGAACTGCTCGTAAAGGATGCGCTCGTGGGCCGCATGCATGTCGACGATGATCAACCCCTGCGCGTTCTGCGCCAGCACGTAGATGCCGTGAATCTGGCCCAGCGCGAAGCCCAATGGCTGCTCGTTGGTACCGATATCCGGTGCACCCGGCATCGCGGCGTAGAGCGGTGCGCTGGGCTGGTTCGGCGAGTAAGCCTCGGAGGAATTCACGCCCTCGGCAAGCGTCGAGCCCTGCGGCGTGCCGGCGTTTACATCGCGGCGACCGAACAACGCGTCGTACAGCGCCAGCGGCTGAGCGACCGGCAGATTGCCCTGCGTCATCCTCGATTGCCGCAGCCAGTTCGTGGCGTTGTCGTTTTTTTGCCCTGAACCCAGCGTGGAATCGTTCAGTGAGCTTGTACCCATACCCGCCATACCCGCCACACCCGCGCCCGCGTAAGGCCGGGCGCTGAACGAAGCGATTCCCGTCGGCTCCAATTGCGCGGCGTGGCCACCGGCCGTCGTTTCCGGCGACGCCCCCGCGTGACGCGCCAACGCACGCTGCACGGCATGGAACACGTACTGATGGATCGAGCGTGAATCGCGGAAACGCACTTCGATCTTCGACGGATGCACGTTCACATCCACCGATTCTGGCGGCAGATCGAGGAACAGCACATACGATGGATAGCGGTTGCCGTGCAGCACGTCCTCGTACGCGGCGCGCACGGCGTGCGTCAGCAGCTTGTCGCGCACGAAGCGCCCGTTGACGAAGAAGTATTGCTGGTCGGCGCGGCCGCGGCTCGCGGTCGGCAAGCCGGCGCAGCCATACACGGCCAGCGGCCCGGCGCGTTCGTCGAGCGGCAGATGCGCGGTGGCGAAGACCTCGCCGAGAATTTTGGCCACGCGCGTGGAAGGGTCCGACGCGTTCCAATGCTCGACGGCTTTGCCGTTATGAATCACCGATATCGCGATGTCCGGCCGCGCCAGCGCCACGCGCCGGATCACTTCCAGGCAATGCCCGAGTTCGGTCTGCTCGCTTTTCAGGAATTTGCGGCGTGCGGGCGTGTTGAAGTACAGCTCGCGCACTTCCATCGTCGTGCCGATAGTCCCGGCCGCCGGCGAGATCGCGCCGGTCTGGGCGTCGATCCGCGTGGCATGCGCGCACGCCGCCGTCCGGCTGGTGATGAAAAGCTCCGCCACCGACGCAATCGACGCCAGCGCTTCACCGCGAAACCCCAGCGACGCCACGGCTTCCAGCTCGGCAAGCGAGCGGATCTTGCTGGTGGCGTGGCGCAACAACGCCAAAGAGAGTTCGGCGGGGGGAATGCCGCAGCCATCGTCGACGATCATGATTCGCTTCACGCCGCCTTCGTCGAGCGTGATCCGCAAGCTCGACGCGCCGGCATCCAGCGCGTTTTCGAGCAATTCCTTCACCACCGACGCCGGCCGTTCGACCACTTCGCCCGCCGCGATCTGGCTGATCAGCTGGTCGGGCAACGGCTGAATGGCGCGCGTCAAGCGCCCGGCGGGGGCGGAGGCGTTGGAAATCGTGTCGGATGAATCGATGAGATCGGGCATGCCGAAATTATAAAGCTTCGCGCCCGTGAACGATTTCGCCGCCGTTCAGTCTGCCACTACGCGTTTGCCCGTCACCGGCTGGCGTACTGTTCTACGTGCTCCAGAGCCGCGAAAACGGGCCGATTAGCGTTAAAACCCGCCGATGAACACGCGCTTCGCGAATTTTCCAGCGTCGAGTTCGGTATCATGGCGCGACTGTTTTTATCGCAACGATATGCCCGCGCATGCTCGCTGCTATTGCTGGTTTCCCGCTCATTTCATCCTGGTCGAGGCCCCCTTTTGGATACGCTGCTGTCATTCCTGAGTCTTATTCTCCACATCGACAAATCGCTCGGTTTTTTCATCCAGCATTACGGCGGCTGGGTGTACGCGGTGCTGTTCCTGATCGTTTTCTGCGAAACGGGGCTCGTGGTGTTTCCGTTCCTGCCGGGCGACTCGCTGCTGTTCATCGGCGGCGCATTTGCGGCGAGCGGGTCAATGGATCTCGGTGCGCTGATCGTCCTGCTGCTGATCGCGGCCATCCTCGGGAATACGGTGAATTACTGGATTGGCCGCGCGATCGGCCCCAAGGTATTCGATACCCACATTCCCGTGCTCGAACGTTTCCTCGATCGCGAAGCGCTCCGCAAGACGCAAGGTTTCTACGAAAGGCACGGCGGCAAAACCATCGTGCTCGCGCGTTTTGTGCCGATCGTGCGGACGTTTGCGCCCTTCGTGGCAGGCGCATCGGCGATGAAAGCCTCGCGGTTTCAGTTGTTCAACATACTGGGCGCGCTGATCTGGGTATTGCTGCTCGTGTTGCTCGGTTATTTCTTCGGCAATATCCCGTTTATTCGCCAGTATCTGAACGTGATCGCGCTGGTCGGCGTGTGTGCGGCGATCGTGCCGATCGCGCTGGGCACAGTGTGGAAAGTCATGCGGCGCAAAGCGGGTAATTGAGTCGGATTGATTGGTTCGATTGATTGGTTCGACAAGCGCTTTCGAAGTCGCCGGGCCGGCACTTTGAAAGCGCGCATATCACGGGCAGGCTACTCGGTCCGCTGGCGTCTTCGCCGCCAAAACGTAAAAGGTTAGAATGCCGAATTGTCGGCTCGGTGGTTCGAATATCGAGACGAACGATTCCGGCGTTTCGTGAACAAACGTTAAATGTTTTATGCTGGCGAAGGTTGGCGAGGTCTTATAGCTGATGTTGGAACGAACAAGAAGTGAAGCGGGAGCGGCGTGTAACTGGCGCCGTCTCAGGCTGGCGGTGGCAGTGCTGGGTGTAACGGCGCTACTCGCCGGCTGCGGGATTTTTGGTTGCGGCGGCAGTGCAACGAACGGCGGGGCTTTCGGCGGATGTGGCGCCGGCATGCGGTTCTGAGCGCCTGGACGCAGCCCGGAAATATCGATAACAGGAAGTCAGGGAAAACGGCAAGCATGGCGGTATCGCGTTCAGGTAATTCAGGATGGGCCGTCAACGGCCGCGGGGGAGTGCTCGGTGCGCTCGTTTCTATTGGCGTAGCTGTCTCGATCGCCGGTTGCTCGACGGCGCTGACGCCCGCGCCTATCGTCGAGCAGTCGACGGGCGGCACGAGCTCGCCAGCACTGATCCCCACGACGCCTCCGGGCACCGGGTCCGCCGGGCCGGCCGCCATTGCGCCGCCGGTGCAGGCGGATGCCGGGCCAGGGTTTTATCGGGTGAAACCGGGCGATACGCTCTATGGCATCGCGCGCGCGCAAAAGCAGCGTCCGTCCGATCTCATCAAGTGGAACAACCTGCCTGAAAGCAAGCAGGTCAACATCGACCAGTTGTTGCGCGTGGCGCCGCCGGGCAGCACGGGCACGACCGCCAACGGTGACGACTGGAGCAAACAGGCTGCATCGTCGGCGTCGAAGGCGGGGCCGCCGATCATCGGCGCACCGGCCGCGACGGCGAGCAATAACAGCGCCCCGGCCGACACCAGCACGCCTGCGATCAATTCGAAGGGCGCGTGGCTCACGTGGCCGGCACAAGGCGACGTGATCACGAAGTTCGGCGAAGGCGGCAGCAAGGGTATCGATATTGGTGGCAAGCTCGGCGAACCGGTGAAAGCGGCGGCGGCGGGCAGGGTCGTGTATGCGGGCAGCGGTCTGCGCGCTTACGGGCAGATGATCATCGTCAAGCACGGCAACGACTTCCTGACCGCGTACGCGCACAACGGCAAGCTGCTGGTGAAGGAAGGCGACACCGTCCGCCAGGGCGCGACCATCGCGGAAATGGGAACCGGGCCGAGCAACAAGCCGTTGCTTCACTTCGAGCTTCGCAAGTCGGGACAGGCCGTGGATCCGTTGCCGTCACTGAAGAAGGCCGGATGATGAACACGGTGCGCAGCGCGCGTGCGACGGGAGCCTGGCTCGTATGAAAAGGCTTTTGCTCGCTGCCACGTGCGTGTCCGCTGTGCTGCTTGCCGGCTGCAACGACCAGCAAAACGCGGATGCCATGAACAAGCTCAAGGCGTTTTTCAACGCCGTCAAACCCGACACGTTGCTATTGAAGGACCTGACGCCGGGCGTGACGACCGAGGCGCAGATTCGCGACCAGATGGGAGAGCCGGAAACGGCGCGAACCTACACCGACGGCTCGAAGCGCCTGGAATATCCGCGTGGTCCGGCGGGCACGAATACCTATTTCGTCGATATCGATGCAAATGGCAAATTCGTCTCGGTCACGCAAGTGCTGACAGCGGAGAACATCGCCAAGGTACGTCCGGGCATGACGCAGGACGAAGTGCGCCGCTTGCTGGGCAAGCCGACTACCATCGCCGAATATCCGCTCAAAAAAGAGCGCGTGTGGAGCTGGCATTGGGAGGAGGGCGGCGTGACCCGCGACGCCATGTTCAACGCGCATTTCGGCCCCGATGGCATAGTGACGACCACATCGCGATCGGAAGCATCAGGCGGCGGCCAGCATTGAGTTGCGCGGCGGGGCGTTTCAATATCGGCACCCATACTCATGGATCACCAAAAATCAAAACACGCGCTTGGGCGCGAGACATTGATGGCGCTGGCGGCGCGTCATCGCGACGACCGGGCGTTAACGTTCGAAACGGCTGACGCGGGCTGGCAATGCGGCCGCGGGCACGCGTGGGACGACGGCCTGAGCGCCGCGCAGAACGTGCGTTGCATGAACTGTGCGACGCAGCGCCGCGAGCAGCACACCGAGCGGCTGAAGGCCCTTGCCGAGGAGCGGGGCGGGAGACTGTTGTCGGCGAGTTACGTCGATGCCACCACGCCTTTGCGATGGGAATGCTCGTTCGGGCATAGCTGGGAGGCGCAAGCGGAGGTTGCCACGCGATGCTGGTGTGCGGAGTGCATGCGTCGAGGCGTGTACGACATGGCGATAGCGTCCCGAAAGTAAGGCCGGGCGGAAACGCTTTTTCTCTTGTATAAAAAGTTGCGCCTAACACCCGGCATCCAGTGAAAGCGGCGCGCGCCGCTTTCGCATCCTGTTTCTCGATTGCCCGCAGAATCTTTTGATGGCCTTTCCAGGAGCGTTCCGGCGCCCCCGGCAACTCTTCGGTCAGGACGTATCCGTCGCGGATCACCTCACGCACGGGATCCAGCATTGTCCGCAGCAATCGATTATTAGCCGCTTCACCGATCACATCGTGAAACTCCACATCGAGTTCCGTATAGGCGCCGTGTTGATCCAGGACGCTGCCCATCTGCGTCACCAGCTCCATCAGCCGCCCGAGTTGTTCCGTCGTCCGGCGCGTGGCCGCCAGCGAGGCCAGTTCTTCTTCGGCGCAACGCTGTACTTCCAAAATCTCTTCCAGCATTCGCTGGCCGCGCGGTGACGCCACGTGCGCAAACAGCACCATCGACACGCGGGCAACGCTGGCCGACGCGCTCGATCCGCCGTGGCAACGCCGTTCATGTGCTTGCCGATTGGCTCATCAAATAGGCGCTTCCAAAATCCTTACCACGCACGCGCGCAAATTATTTTCGACTTATCGGGAATAGGCGGGAAAAAAATGGGTTCGCCCTAGTACCAACCCGTTAAACACTCTGGAGTCGAAAATGAAAAAGATTGCCCTGTTCGTGATGTCCGCCGCTGTCCTCGCATCGTCAAGCGCATTTGCCCAGGCTCAGGGCCTGACCCGCGCCGAAGTCCGCCAACAACTCGTTGAAGCGCAGCAAGACGGGTCACAATTCGTCAGTAACACGTCGTATCCCGATGTGGCTCGCATCTATACGAATCAAGTCACACAAGCCAGGCAGGGCACGTCGGCCTATGGCGGCGTGGCAGCCGGTTCGAGCGCCAGTTCCTCGCGTGTTGCGAATGTCGGCAGCCCGAGTCATGAGGCTTGTGTCGGGCCGTACAGCTTCTGCAACATCTATGCGGGTTCTTGATGACCGCACGGACGACTCGTTCATGGTTAGATCGAGTCGCGAGTCGTCCTGTCGTGATTGCATGGGCTTAAGCGGTTAGCGTTAGCTGCTTGAACGAATTATCGGAGCAGGATCAGTTGAGGCACAGTGTCCGCGCCGCACCATACAATTGCATTTTGGTCGTGTTTCACACCGAGTTGTTTCGCATCACTAAGGATAAGGCCAAGAACCAGGAAGCTCGGTTCACCCGGCCATGAGCCTGACGGATGCTCGCCTGTCCCTTCGATAAAGCGCAGACCCATGCGGCGAAGCTGCTCTTCAAGCGCGGCTTGCCGCAGAGTGTTGGCCGTGGCGCTGGTCAATGCGCTGAATGGATTCGCCGCGGTGATAAACGCGCTGCAGTCAACGCCAAAGGCACGGTGAAGTTTGGCGAGATCAGGATTGGCGTGGCCTATGCGCAGCGTCGTGGGGGCATTGCCCAGGACGCGATAATGGGTTTCATCGTAAGCCCGGAGCGTGTCCGGATCGATGGTCGAATTGAACTGCAAAGCAATCTCCTTGCGATAAAAGCGCCGGACATATCAGAGTTTCGCCCTCTATTGTGCGCGTTGCCGAACACACGGTATCAATGTGATAAAGGCCGTTGTGTTAGCTACCTCTCGCTCAGCGTGAATGTCCTGACTCGCGGTGTTCACCGCGCCGCCCAGCACCTGTACGATGCTTTTTTAGCATATAAAGCGCTCGCACAGGCGCCATTATCGAGGGGCATATGGATTCACCTATCCTGGCAAACGAGGACATGAAGGGCAGGCCGACCAGCGTTCATGTTCATCTTTACTATGGCGTTGATCCAAGCCGGTATCGCAAAGACGAGAACGTTGGGTGCCTGTACGGTTATCACCACGCCGAGTCGGAATCGATGACCCTTTCGTATTCCCACGATCATCCCGAAGGACGTTTTCTCCGCACTATTCGACGCGGCTTGAAAGCGCTTCTCGGTTGCGATCTCATTCATACATTTCGCAATCGCGCAGCGCTGCTTGAAGCGGACGTGATCTGGACGCATACGGAGCGCGAGTATCTATCGGCAGCGTTATTCCTGATGCTCAAACGTGGTCCGCGTAAGCCGCTTCTGCTTGCACAAAGTGTGTGGCTGCTCGACATATGGGAATCGCTTAGCGTGTTCAAGCGCGTGATCTTCAAGAGGCTGCTAAGCCAGGCGAGCTTGCTGACGACCCTGACTCACGACAATGCAGCGCTCACGAAAAAATTCTGGAATCGCGAAGCAACGGTGGTGCTCTACGGTGTCAGTACCGACGATTTTCCTTTGCAGCCAGTGTCCGAGTGGCGTCCTCACGAACCATTGCGCGTGGCGGCCATTGGTAACGATCGCGACCGCGATTGGCAGACCTTCATGGCCGCGTTTGAAAACGATCCGCGCTTCAACGCGAGGCTGGCGACCCAGCGCAAAGTCACGCGTTCTGATCGGGCGGATAACGTTGTTGTCGCGCCGGTGTCGGGGTTAGCGGAGCAACGCGCGCTCTATGAATGGGCCGATGTAATCGTCGTGCCGCTTCATCCCAATCACCATGCATCGGGCATTACGGTTTTGCTCGAAGCGGTGACGGCCGGCAAGGCGGTAGTTGCAACGGGCATAGGCGGTCTGTCCGACTATTTCTCCGATGACGCCGTCTCATACGTACCGGTCCACGATGCACAAAGCCTGCGCGAGACTGTCGCCGCGCTAGGTGCAGACCCTGAAGGCACGACGAAGCGAATTCGTCGCGCGCAGCAGGAGTTGGTATCGAAGGATTTGACGACGCGCGGTTTCGCCCGGCAACACGTCATGCTGACTCATCAAATGTTGCAAGACGCAGAGTCGGACGAACGAGTCGAGCCACTTGTGCGCGCTTAGCGGAGCAGGCGCGTGGGCTTCACAGGTTCAGCGGCACATACGGAAACAGGTTGCTTGTCTCACGACACGCAGCCTGTTTTTTATTGGACAAATAAGGCAAGCCCGTCAATGAAACCTGAACGCACTCATTGTGCGGAAATCGGCAACGTGACGTTTCCTTTTCGCGGTTGAACAATTCCGCTATAGCGTCGATAGTGAAACCCAACCGCCGCACGCTGAGCCAGCCGGCCGGGAACACACAAACACTTTGTGGAGTTCAGGTTGGCCAAGACAACTCGCGCGAGCTGCGCCATCGAAAGCGATGCGGCGGATCTATTTCCGGATGTGTGGTCCGTTGACGCCACGGAGTTTATCGCGGCGCTGGATCGCGAATTTGCGCAGCCGCGCCAGCACCTTCTCCACTACCGTAAAGAATGCTCGGGCCATCGCCTGAACGGCGGTAACTTCGAATTCTTATCCAGCACAGCCGGCATCCGCAATGATCCGGATTGGCGCGTTCCCGCACCTCCCAAAGATTTGATCGATAGACGTGTGGAGATTGCCGGTCCGGCGGAGAACCGGAAGATCGTCATCAATGCACTCAATGCTCATGCGCAAGTATGGGTGGCCGACCTGGAAGATGCGATGTCGCCCACCTGGCACAACGCCATGGCGAGTCAGCGAAACCTGAAAGAAGCGGTCATGGGCGATATCACCTACCGCGACCCTCGGGGCAAGCAATACAGGCTCGAGGGCGGCACGACGGCGATCGTGGTCAGGCCGCGCGGCTGGCATTTGCCCGAGCAGCATGTGACGGTTGATGGACAAGCTGCATCGGCCAGCCTGGTCGATTTCGGCCTGTACTTCTTTCATTGCGCGCGCAGGCAACTTGAGCGCGGAAGCGGGCCTTACTTCTACTTGCCGAAGCTTGAAAACCACCTCGAAGCAAAGCTGTGGAACGATGTATTCGAATTTGCGCAGGACTGGATTGGCGTTCCCCGTGGCAGCATCCGCGCTACTTTGCTTATCGAGCACATTGGCGCGGCGTACGAAATGGACGAGATCCTGCATGCTCTCGGTCCTCACGCCGCTGGGCTAACCGCTGGCCGGTGGGATTATCTGTTCAGTATTGCGAAGGAATTCAGGAATCGACGGGATTTTGTCTTGCCCGACCGCGCGGAATTGACGATGGGGCTGCCGTTCATGCGCGCTTACACCGAGCTCCTGGTCCGCACGTGTCATCGGCGTGGCACGCATGCGTTGGGCGGTGTCGCCACGCAGATTCCGGATCGACACGATCCCGAGGCGCAACGCCGCGCGGTCGAAGTCGTGCGCCGCGACAAGGAACGCGAGGCGATCGAGGGGTTCGACGGCACCTGGGTCGTTCACCCGGATCTGGTTCCGGTCTGTCACGCCGCCTTCGAGCACGTACTGGGCGGGCGCCCGCATCAGATCGGCCGCTCGCATGGCGAGGTCGAGGTCGAGGTCAAGACAACGGCCGCGGACCTGATGGCGGCCGATCGCCTGGACGGCTCGGTCACCGAGCATGGCTTGCGATCCAACATCGCGGTGTCTATCCGATATCTGGAGGCGTGGTTGCGCGGTCATGGATCGGTCAGGCTGTTCGGTCTCATGGAAGGCGCGGCGACCGTCGAGATTGCCCGGTCGCAGGTCTGGCAATGGCTGCGCCACGGCATGCGTCTGCGGGATGGGCGTCAGGTGACGCGCGAGCTGGTTCGCGCAATGGTCACAGAGGAGATCGATCGGTATCGCGCGGAATCGACTGAAACCCTGACCGACCGCGAGATAGAACAAGCCAGGGCTTTGTTCGAAGAAGTCGCCATGCGGGAGGACTTCCCCGAGTTCCTGACCCTGCCCGGGTACGCTCGATTGAACCGGTCATCCGAACATGACTCGGTCGCGACCGGGTATGGATGGAGCGCGGCATCTGCATCTGCATCTGCATCCGCATCGGCCTCGGTCCGGGAAAGCACCTTGGCGCTCACCTGCAGCAGCGGCATGTTCACGCATTTGCAACTCAAGCCGCGCGTTGCGTTTTCCTTCGGGTTCATGGGGTGGTCGGCGTGGCTGATCGAGCATGCCGTCTCGCATGCGGCGCTGATCCGCGATCATGCCACCGGGTTCGTTCCCATCGGGCTCGAGATTGCCTATGTAAAGCCGTCGACGTTCTTCGATTGCGAGTCGCTCAGTGTCACTACGCGGGTCAGGACCTGGAACCCGAAACGCTTCCATACCCTTCAGGACGTGGAAGTGCTGCTCGCGAATGAACACGGCGTACCGGTCGCTCGCGTAGTCATGCAGGAGGTGTGCGTTCGCATCGAGTCGATAGAAACACTTGCGGCAGCGCCGGGACGCGTGCCCGATGATCTGGCGAAGCTGTTGCTCGACTGTCCCGACGATATCGACGAGCGGCCCGTGCTGCTCAATCGCGGTGCCGCGCGAGTGCCGGCGAATGCCGAGGCCATTGCTGAACACCGGCACGAATTCGTGGTGCATCGCCATGCTTGCGAGGTAGCGGACCAATGGTATTCCGAGCACGTGTGCGATTTCATAGGCGATAGTCGCGAGGCCATGGTGCTCCTCCTCGTCGATAAACATCCGGAACTGCTCGCGGGTCTGGCCCAGCGTATAGAGCGCCTGAGCATCGGTTTGCGCAGGCCTTTCATGCTCTTCGACCGAGGCGAGATCCTGACCACGGCTTATCGCGTGGGCGCCGACATTCATTTCGTCCATCGGTTGCTGACCGCATCCGGGGCCGACGCCGGCGACGCGGTCGAAGTGTTCCGGTCGGCGTGACAGTCAAGCTAAAAAGGGATTGACCATGACGTTCCTGTTCTCTGGATCGTTGCTGCGGTACGTGGGTTATCGGCGGCAGATTGTTTATGAACAAAACACGCTCGACGAGGCCCTTCAAGCGCTATTTTCAGAATTCCCGGAACTGGAAGGATTACTGATGAATGGCGAGATGACGCTGAAACGAACGATGCGTCTGGCGATCAACAATGAAGTGATTCGCAGCGATCTGACCCGGCCGCTTGCATCGGGTGATCTGGTCGAGATCATGACCGCCATTTCCGGCGGTTGAGCAGTCTGCCGCAGCGACGGCTATCCGAAGGAGAACATGCAATGTCCCTCGACACCCGACTACGATCGGTATTCGATACGGTGCTGGAACTAGACAGAACGCTGCCCGATTCGGCGCTGCGTTATCAGGAGACGCCGGGCTGGGATTCGCTCGGCGCGGTGTTGCTGATCTCATCCATTGAAGATGAATTCAAGGTTGAGATCGACACCGAGCGGGCGTTGAAGATGGATACCTTCAAAGGTGCTTCGCAGTTGCTCCGTGAGCTTGGGGTGCGGGATTGATCTGGCAATCGTCATGACCGGCTTGCCGATAAACCAGAGCGTGCGGGAGACCGCGCTGCTACCGCAGATGGTCGAGTTGATCGAGCATCATCGGCGTGCTTGTCCTGCCTATGCGCGTGTGCTCGATGCCATCGGTCATTCGTCCGGTCGCCGCTATGCGCAAACTCGCGAACTGCCGTGGCTGCCCGTGCGCCTGTTCAAGGAGCACGCGCTGATCAGCACCGGCCGCGAACAGGTGGCTGTGCTGACGTCGTCCGGTACGACCAGCACGAACGTCAGCCGGATTGCACTGGACCGGGACGCCGCCGAGCGCCAGCGACATCTGCTCACCGCGACGCTGGCGACGGTGACGGGTCCACGGCGTCTGCCGTTGCTCATTATCGATTCGCCCTCGGCGGTACGTGGGGAACGCTCGTCGATCCGTGGCGCCACCGTGCTGGGCGTGATGAATGTCGGGCGGGAGCACGTCTTTGCGTTGGATGACGAGCAAGGTATCGATGCCACCGCCGTCGCGAATTTCCTGCAACGCCACGGCCATGCAACGTTCCTGATCTTCGGCTTCACATCGCTGGTCTGGACACAGTTTTACGCCTTCGCGCGATCACACGGATTCGACCTGGCCCACGCGATCCTGCTGCACACCGGCGGCTGGAAAAAGCTCGCCGATCAAGCCGTATCGCCGCAAGAATTTCGCGCTGGCTTTCTCGCTGCGACCGGCCTTCATCGATGCCACAACTTCTACGGGATGGTCGAGCAGGGCGGCACGATCCACATCGAATCAGCATCCGGCGATGGTTTGTATTGCCCGGATTTCGCCGATGTCATCATCCGTGATCCTGAGACCTGGGAGGAGGCTCCCGTCGGCACGGAAGGCGTTATCGAAGTGTTGAGCGCCGTGCCGCGCGCGCATCCGGGTCACGTGCTGCTCACCGAAGACCGGGGCGTGGTGCATGGCATCGACGATGGCGAGTGGCCGGGCAAACGCTTCTCCGTGCTCGGTCGGCTCGCGCGCGCCGAACCTCGCGGATGCGCGGACACGTTGCCCGAAACCGCCAACGGGGCGCGGCCATGAGCGGCCTGCTCGAAGGCCGGCGGCTGCTTATCACCGGCGTCATCAACCATGCGTCGATCGCCTTCGCGGTGGCGAAGCTGGCGCAGGAGCAGGGCGCGGAGATTGTGCTCACCGGCCATGGCCGGCTGCATATGGTCGAGGACGCTGCAAGGCGGTTGCCGCGACCGCCGCCGATTGTCGAACTCGATGTCACCCAAAGCGAGCAACTTGCCACGCTGGCCGAGCGCGTGCGGGTTCACCTGCCGCGACTGGATGGCGTCCTGCACTCGATCGCCTTTGCGCCGCGTGGGGCTATCGGCGGGGATTTTCTTGCTACGGCCTGGGCCGATGTATCGACGACCTTGCAGGTATCGACCTATTCGCTGCAGGCGCTCGCCGTCGCGGTGCTGCCGTTGATGGACGCGGGCGGCTCAATTGTGGGCCTCGATTTCGATGCCTCCGTCACATGGCCCGGCTACGACTGGATGGGTGTGGCCAAAGCCGGCCTGGAGTCGAGCGCGCGTTACCTCGCCCGCGATCTGGGCGCTCGCGGGATACGCGTCAATCTGGTCGCGGCCGGCCCTTTGCGCACCGCCGCCTCTCACGGCGAGCCGAGTTTCGGCGATATCGCCGCGGCCTGGAAAGCCCGAGCGCCGCTCGGCTGGAATCCCGCCGACGCCAACGGCGTCGCTCGCACCTGCGTGGCGTTGCTATCGGACTGGTTTCCTGTCACCACCGGTGAAATCGTGCATGCCGATGGCGGCTTTCACACGGTCGGCGTCTGACATGGCGCGCTCCTGGGGGTATCGATGAATACGGTGCGTAGTTTCACCAATCGTATTGCCGTGGTGATCGGCGGCACGCGTGGCATCGGACAGGCGAGCGCGCGGTTGCTGGCTGCAGCGGGAGCGACCGTGATATTGACCGGTACGGATCAAACGAAAGCCGAACGCGAAGCAAAGCAACTTGCCGCCGAATATGGCGTTAATGCGACTGGCCGGGCGCTGGATCTGAGCGACTACGCGTCGATCGGCGCGACCATCAAGTCGATTGCCGCCGAGCATGGCGCTATCGACGCGCTGGTGCTCAGTGCGGGCGTGATGCAGAGCACGCCGCTGGGCATGACGCAGGAATCGGTCGCGCGCCATCTGCTCGACGTCAATCTGCTGGGCGCGATCGAAGTGTTGCAGGTCACGGCGAAAGTGATGATGCGGCGTCGTCGCGGCGCCGTTGTATTGCTTGCATCGATAGCCGGCGAACGCGGCGCCGCGGGCCAGGCGGTGTATGCGGCAACCAAGGCCGGCATTGCCGCAATGGCGCGCTCGGCGGCGAAAGAACTGGGACCACTCGGTATTCGGGTGAATGCGGTGGCGCCCGGTTTGATCGATACCGATCTGCTGGCGAATCTCCCTACCGATGTCATCGCCGCACGTCGCGCTCAAACTGCGTTGCGCAGGCTTGGCACGGCGACTGAAGTGGCGGCGACGATCCGCTTCCTGCTCAGCGACGAAGCGTCTTTTATCACCGGACAAGTACTCGGTGTCGACGGAGGCCTGACCTTATGAACACATTCGGCGCCCATGCTTGCCTGATCGATGCGGCTCGCAATTTGAGCTTGAGAGGCAGCGAGCTCGCAGCGCGGATCCAGACGATGGAAAACGAACTGCACACGATGCCGGCCGGGTTGCTCCTGCTGAGCGCGCCATGGACCGTCGATACCGTGTGCCGCTATCTCGCCGCGTTTCGCCAGGGCCGAGCGCTTGCGTTGCTTGACCCGGGAATCGAACTCGACACACTCACCGAGTTGATCGCGCGATTCGAGCCGGCGGGTCTGTGGCAGCCGGGGATCGAAACGGCTGCGCCTGCGGGTTATCGACGGGTCGATCATGGTTGGATCAGGCAGACGGACGGGGCCGTCGTCCATCCCGATCTGGCCTTGCTGCTGACCACCTCCGGCTCGACAGGCGCCGCGCGCATGGTGCGCCTTTCGCGTGAAGGCGTACTCGCCAACGCGCAAGCAATCGTGCGTGCGCTTGACATCACCGACGCTGACATCGCGCCGACCAGCTTGCCGTTTTACCTGGGCTACGGCTTGTCGGTGCTGAACAGCCACCTTGTGGCTGGCGCGACCGTTGTGGTGAATTCGCATCCGGTTATCGGCGCGGACTTCTGGGCGTGCGTCGATACTTATGGCGCCACCTCCTTCGCGGCGGTGTCGCATACGTATGAGTTGCTTGCGCGCTTACGATGGACGCCATTGGCGCATCCCAGCCTGCGCACGATGACTCAATCCGGCAGCCGCATGCGGCCTGAACTCATTGCTCAATTAGCCGATGACATCGGCCGGTCGGGCGGCCGGTTCTTTCTCATGTACGGGCAAACGGAAGCAACGGCGCGGATGGCGGTTCTGCCGGCTCACCGCGTTCTCGAGAAGTGCGCTTCGGTCGGCTTGGCCGTGCCCGATGCAGAGTTATCGATTAGCGTTGAGTCCGGTGCGGAGACGTGTCAACCGGACGTCCCTGGCGAAGTCATCTTCCGCGGACCCAGCGTCATGATGGGTTACGCCGATACGGCAGTCGATCTCGCCAGCGGCGACGGTCATGGCGGCGTGCTGTACACGGGTGACATCGGCCGCTTCGACCAGGAGGGTTATCTCTATCTCGAAGGCCGTCTCAAGCGGATCGCCAAGCTGTTTGGACAGCGAATCAATCTTGATGCCGTTGAACTCATGGCCGCCGACGCCGGCGCTGAAGGCGCGACAGCCGCTGTCTCGCGCAACGACGAAGCGATCGTGCTGTGGTGCGAGGGTGAGGCCGAGCCGGCGCGGCTGGAACGCATCTCGCGGAGCGTTGCAGAACGGTTAGGCGTGAACCGGCATGGCGTTCTCGCACGCGCCATCGACAAATTGCCGCTGCTGCGTAACGGCAAGATCGATTACCGGTCGCTGATTCGTGCGGCTATCGAAGACAAGGCGCCGACATGATCCGGCCGCTGTTCCCGTCGGGTGCGCCGCTGGAAGCATCGGCGTTGCTTGAGTCGATGAATGAGCCAGCGTCGGCCCCGGCCCTTCAGGTCGGCGATGAACGTATGCTCGATTTCCTCGATGGCGTCGGCCAGCGCCTGCGTGTACCCGCGCTGGCCCGGCGCCATCCGGAACTGGGGCCACTCGGCGCTTACCTTCGTCGTGGACATCTGGGCTCGGAGCTGGCTCGGCTCTATACCGAGAATTGCACGCTGCGTTTCCCCCAGGGACTGGTCTTTCACATCGCGCCAGGTAATGCCGATACGGTGTTCGTCTACTCCTGGGCATTGTCCGCGCTGGCTGGAAACCGCAACGTGGTGCGGGTATCCGATCGTGGCGGAGAGGCCACCGAGGCCGTGCTCGCCGCGTTGGCGCAAGGTCTGGAGACAGCCGATTCCGTGGTTGCGCGGACGCAGCGGATCGTGAGCTACGACCATCGCGACGAGGCTGCGACGTCGGTTCTGTCCGCCGCTTGTGACTTGCGTGTGTTGTGGGGCGGCGATCGAGCTATCGACGACATTCGTCGCGCGCCGCTGCGGCCATCGGCGCGGGATCTCACCTTTCCCAACCGGTCCTCTTTCGCTGCGATCTGCGCTAGGGCTTTTCTCTCGACCGACACACCTGAGCGCAAGCACGTGGTCGAATCGTTTCATTCGGATGCCTACTTATTTGGTCAGGCTGCATGCGCTTCGCCTGGAACGATTTTCTGGATTGGCACGGCCGAGGATGTGGCGGACGCGCAAGTCGTGTTCACGGCCTTGTTAACGCGAACGGTGGAGGCTCGGGGGCCGCGCGCGGATGCAGCGATGGCGATCCAGAAACAGGTAGCAACCTATGGTCTGGCTGCAGAGGGAATAGCCGATGACGTTCGCTTTATCGGCAACGAGATCGCTATGGTGCGGCTCGCGACGCCGGTTCGCTTGCCGCGTCGCTGGCTTGGCACGGGTACGTTTCCTTATCTGCGGCTGGACGCGCTCGACGCGCTTTTGCCTCTATTGCTACGGCAAGATCAGACGCTGACGTATTTCGGCTTCACGGCCGACGAGATGGTTTCGTTTGCGCAGCGAGCAGGCGGGCGAGGCATCGATCGCATCGTGCCGATGGGGCGTGCGCTCGAATTCTCCACGGTCTGGGACGGCTACGACCTCCTGCGGGAATTCACCCGCCTTGTCACCGTGAGTTGACGTCGATTCGCTCATAAGGAGCACGATCATGAATGAGGCGATTATCGAATTGTCCCCGGAGCAGGCTTACGAACGCCGGCAATCGGGCGCATTACTGGTGGACGTTCGTGAAGATGGAGAGCGCGCGGCCGGCATGGCGGAGGGTGCGATGGGTGTCAGCAAGTCGCGCCTGGAAGCGGAGCCAGGCGACTGGTTGCCGGACCTCACGGCGGAGATCGGGCTGATCTGCGCGGTGGGCGGACGCTCGATGCAGTGCGCGCGGCTGCTTCAATTGCGGGGTTACACGCACCTTTTCTCGGTTGCCGGCGGCACTACACGCTGGAAAGCAGTCGGCTTGCCGATGACCGAACCCACCGCCGATGCCGATTTTCTCGAACGATATTCGCGCCACTTGCGGCTTTCCGAAGTTGGACTGGACGGTCAACGCAAGCTTGCCGCCGCGCGGGTGGCGCTGATCGGCGCGGGTGGGCTGGGTTCGCCTGTGGCGCTGTACCTGGCCGCAGCCGGGATCGGCCATATCACGCTGATTGATGATGATCTCGTCGATCGCAGCAATCTGCAGCGCCAGGTGCTGCATCGCGATGCCGACATCGGTACGCCCAAGGTCGAATCCGGTTGCAGGACCTTGGCGGCGCTCAATCCTCATGTGGTCGTCGAACCGCAGCGCACGCGGCTGCTGGCGGGGAATGTCGAGGCGTTGCTGAGCGGTCACGATGTGGTGATTGACGGCTCCGACAACTTTTCAACGCGCTATCTGGCCAACGATGCCTGCGTACGCCTTGGCCTGCCGATGATCTACGGCGCGGTGCAAGGTTTCGATGGTCAGGTCAGCGTGTTCTGGCCGGCGCGAGAGGGCGGGAGTTGTTATCGATGCCTGTTTCCGGAACCGCCGCCACCTGAATTTGCGCCTAACTGCGCCGAAGCGGGTGTGCTCGGCGTGCTGCCGGGGGTGATCGGGTTGTTGCAGGCGACCGAGGCGATCAAGCTGATTTTGGGTATTGGTGAGCCGCTGTCCGGTACCTTGCTTCAGTTCGATGCGCTGGGAATGCGATTTAATCGATTGCGGTTGCTGCGAGACCCCGGGTGTCCGCGTTGCGGCGATGGCGTGAAGGCCGGTGATTACGTGGATTTGCCGGCGGCTTGCGGGGTGGGGTGAAGTCGTTCGCCGGCTGGTAGGCCATGGGACGGGTAGATCAACCGGTCGCGGCGCCGGAAATATTTCCATAAATATGTAGGATATACTTTACATACGAGGTGTCACGTTTTTCCGTTCCGCCGCAGGGGTAATCATGCAACTCTACGAGATTGGTCAGTCAGTCGCGAAACGGCGGGCGGAACTCGACCTGACGCAGGCGCAACTTGCGAAGCTTAGCGGGCTCTCCCGGTTCACGGTCAACCAGCTTGAGACCGGCAAGGTGAAGGACCTGGGGATCAACAAACTTATTCCGCTTCTCAGCGTACTCGGGATCGAACTGACGGCCAATCCGAGGCCCGAGCAGAGGGGGCTGTTCAAGGCATCCGTGAGCGCCAACGTGAGCTACAAGGGAAAGTTGACGGAAGCCCAGCTCGCTCGCGCGCTCGCGACGGGAAAGATACCCGCTGGCTACGAGCCGCAGGTCTCCGTCATTCTTGATGAAGTGCCTGTGCCCGTTGTTGTCAAAGCCGTTGAGGAAGCGGCCCGATCATCGGGCGTCGCGCCCAAGAAGATCTGGAAAAACCTCGCGACGTGGTCGAAAGACCTGCATCTTTACAGGCGGGTGTGGGAATGACGACAGCTCATTCGCCTCATTCGCTACCGGACGGGCCGTGGCAGAGTCTGCTTGGCCACGCGCTTACGCTTATCGATGAAATCGCTGAACATGGACGATCCGATCCCTTCTGGACGTTCGGTGGCGGCACTGTACTTATGCTTCGATACGGCCATCGGCTCAGCAAGGACATCGATATTTTTGTCCCCGATCCGCAGTATCTGGGTTTCGTTAATCCACGCATCAGCGATGTCGCCTCGGATATCACGACAGAGTATGAGGAGCACGCGCAATTCGTGAAGCTGCTTCTGCCTGAAGGCGAGATTGACTTCGTTGTTTCTCCGAATCTGACCGACCCCGGATACGATCAATGGACCCTGCTCGATCGCCCGGTAAAAGTGGAGACGGCGGCTGAAATCGTGGCGAAGAAAATGTGGCATCGAGGTGATCGTGCGACCGCGCGTGATCTCTTCGATCTCAGCCTTGTGATTGAGCGTGACCCTGCTGCATTGCTGGTGGCTGGCGAATTCCTGATCCGCTACCGAGATACTTTTCTTGAACAGTTAAACTCCGCGTGACGTGTTCATCCGTCAGGGGTTCTCGGACATTCAGACTTTGGACTACACGCCCACCTTCGATCACGCCGTTACTCTCGCGACTGAATTTTTGCGAGAGATTCCCGAGAGGGAGCCGCTGCACAAACCGCGATTGCGCCGACCTTGATTGATCGTTTTCTTGCGCTGAGAGCCGTAAAAAAGGGCCGGCGATCGTCACTGATAGCACTGACGGCGCCACCTGACTTGCTCATTGCGCTACAACAGCAAACGGTTTGCTGGCGACGAAACCTGATGCAACGAGTGCGCCGTGCGTGTGGAGTTACACCCAAAAGAGTCGGACGGCGGAAGCGAATCCAAGTAGCTGTAGCCCGGACGAAATCCCGAACCTTCGTTTAGCTTCTCCAACGAGAAAAGGGCTCAGCTTGCGCTGAGCCCTTCATGTCTTTGGTAGGCCGTACGGGATTCGAACCTGTGACCAACGGATTAAAAGTCCGCTGCTCTACCAGCTGAGCTAACGACCCAAAGAGCCGAAATTATAGTCACATGGACTACAAGTTGTCAACGGAGCGTAAAAATGCTCCGCATCGTGGAACGAAGGCGGAACGAAGAAAAACCAAAGAAAAAGCCCGCAGCAACTACGCTACGGGCTCTTTCAACGAGAGGCGCGAAGACCAGCTTCGCTTACTTCACCTGCGACATCTTGGTTTCAGCCGACTGCGCGGCTTCCGTTCCGCCGTACTGCGAGATGACCTGATCCAGCGTCTTTTTCGCAGCGGCTTTCTGACCTTGTTCGATCTGGTTGTTCGCGATTGCAAGCAGCGCGTCGGGCGCTCGCGGATGCGTTGGATATTTCGTCACCAGATTTTGCCAAGTCGCGGTGGATCCCTTGTAATCACGCAGAGCATACAGCGCATTGCCCAGCCAATATTGCGCGGTGGGCTGGTACGGACTGTCCGGATACTTGGCGACAAACGTCTTGAACGACGCAGCAGCGTTCTTGAAGTCGCCATTACGGAACTGTGTCGATGCCGCGTTGAACGACTCAGTCTCGCCGGGCTGCACCGTCCCTTGCACGCCATCCACCGTCTGCTGCTGCGGTTCGAACTTCTTCAGCCGGCCATCGAGGTCGGCGTAGTAGTCCTTTTGCTGCTTTTGCAGCGTCGTCAATTGGTTGGCCAGGTCCTCGTTCTGGCCTCGAAGCGTAGCGACCTGCTGATTCAACTGGTCGAGACGATTCGATTGATCGAGGATCGTGCGCTGAGCGGCGGACAGCTGGCTAGCCAGACTGTCCGTTTTCGTGCGCAAATCGAGCACGGCTTTACGCGCTTCATTGTCGTCGAACAACGCCGCGTGCGCTGACCCGCCGACCACGGCCGAACCTAACAAACAAGCAACTGCGACCGCGCGCAGCGAGGGGAAGCGATACAACATACGGCGACTCACCCGTGACTGGTTACGTTACTGTTGATAAGCGAGGTCAGCGCGGCGATTCTGCGCCCACGACGACTCGTCATGCCCGGTTGCCTGCGGCTTTTCCTTACCCAGGCTCACGGCTTCCATCTGCGAATCGGCCACGCCCAGCAGCGACATCGCGCGACGCACAGCTTCAGCACGCTTCTGGCCCAGCGCCAGGTTGTACTCGCTCGTGCCGCGTTCGTCGGTGTTGCCCTGGATCAGCACGTGACGGTCCGGATGGCTCTTCAGATACTGCGCGTGTTGTTGCAGCAGCGGCTGATAGTCGTCACGAACAGCGTAGCTGTCGAAGTCGAAGTAAATGCTGCGCTTGGCCAGCGGGCTGTTCGGATCGTTCAGCGGATCGACATTGACCTGTTGAACTGCGTTCGCGTCGGGTTGCGTGCCGATCGCGCCTTTGTTTGCACCTTCATCAAGCTTCACGCCTGAATGACATGCGGCCAATGCACCGACCATCGCCACTGCAAAGCCGATACGAATTTTAGACATCATGGTTACTCTCCTTGTGTGTTGCTGCTTAAGTTATTGCGTGAGGTTTATTGCATGAACGGACCCCAGGACGGCTCGCGTACGCTGCCCCCCTGAAGCGACAAGACTTGCCGCGTACGACCATCGGTCGACACAGCCGCCAACACGCCACGCCCGCTCACCTGGGTGGCGTAGAGGATGTACTGACCATTCGCCGCAAAACTGGGCGATTCGTCATTCGTGGTGTCGGTCAGGCCAGTCGCCGTGCCGGACGCGAGGTCCAGCAAATACAACTTGAAGCCGCCGCCAACACGCGAAATGTACGCAATCTGCTTGCCGTCCGGGCTCACTCGCGGGCTTGTATTGTAGTTACCCGTGAATGTGACGCGCTGTGCCTGGCCGGCGCTTTCGCCATTCGCCGACATCTTGTAGATCTGAGGCTGGCCGCCGCGGTCGCTCGTGAAATAAATCGTATTGCCATCGGGAGAGTAAGCCGGCTCGGTGTCAATCGAGCTGCCGAGTGTCAGGCGACGCAAACCGCTACCGTCCGCGTTCACCTGGAAAATCTGCGTGTTGCCGGTAGTCGACAGGGCGACTGCAAGCTTGCGGCCGTCCGGCGACCACGCCGGTGCACTGTTATTGCCTTTCTGATTCGATACGATCACACGCTTGCCTGTCGGCAGGTCGTGGATATAAACAACAGGTTTTTTCTTTTCGAACGAGACGTACGCGACCTTGGTGCCGTCAGGCGACCACGCCGGCGAGATGATCGGCTCGGGGCTGGACAGCGCAATGCGCGCGTCCTGACCATCGGAGTCCGAAATCTGCAACTGATAGCGGCCGCCGGTCTTGATCACGTACGAGAGGCGCGTCGCGAAAACGCCACGATCGCCCAGCAATTTTGCGTAGATATAGTCCGCGACCTTGTGCGCGCTCATCCGCAGACCGCTTTCCGGGCTGACGAGCGACAGGCCGCCCAGGCTTTGCTGCTTGACTGTGTCGTAGAGACGGAAGCGCACTTCGTACTGGCCGTTCGGCAGGCGATTCACGCTGCCGGAGACAAACGCGTCCGCGCCTTTCGCTTTCCAGCTGCCAAGATCGACGGAATCCGTTTCCGACACTGGCGTGGCGCCCGCATCGATATTCGTAAACTTGCCGCTGCGCGCGAGATCCTGACGGACGATCGCGCTAATCTGCTGCGGCGAATTCGCTTCGTTGGCAAACGTGGCGGTGGCAATGGGAAATTGGGTAGAACCCACGCCTGTCACGAGCACATTCAACTGCGCGTGTGCGGCGGTACCCGCGGCGATCAGGCAGGATGCAACAAGCGTTTTCAGGCCAAGCTTCGTCATCAAACTCATGTATCTGATTCCAGAAAAAGCGATTTTTAAACTACCGGCGGCTGCACAACAGACCACCGAATGCACAATTCGTTCCCATCAGGGCTTATTGTGCACCGTCGTTTTACCATGTCCGTTCAACCGCCCGCCGGACGCAATGTGATCGTAAACGTGCTGGGCGCCTGGCCGTTCGTGTCCAAAGGCATCGGATCCGAGCGCTGAACAGCACGGAGCGCAGCCTGATCCCACTGTTCGTTGCCGCTCGAACGTTGGATCGACGCCGACAACAGCGTGCCCGTCGCCGGCGAAACGTGTACCGAGACCACGGTCTCAAGCCCCGCCGTTTCCCCCGCCCACACAATGTTCGGACGCACGCGCCGTTGGACCTTCTCCGCGTATCCCGACGAAGTTGCCGTTCCACCCGCGCCGCTGCCGGTGCCGCTCTTGGCCAGTCCTTCGCCGCTGGAGCTCGTGCCGCCACCAGCCTGACCCTGCAAAGCTGCGAGCCGGGCGCTACGTTCCTTATCAAGCTTGGCCTTCGCCTGTGCGTCGGCCTGGGCCTTGGCTTTCGCCTTGGCATCCGCCTGAGCCTTGGCCTTGGCGTCTGCCTGTTCTTGCGCCTTCGTTTCGTCTTCCTTCTGCTGTTCCGCGGCTTTCGCTGCGTCAGCTTCCTTTTCTTTAGCCTGTTGCGTTTTCTGCTGCTCGAGCTTTTGCTGAGCAAGCTGCTTTTGCTTATCGGCCTGTTTCTGCTTGTCCTGAGCCGCTTTTTGCGCCGCTAAAGCAGCTTGTTGCGCGGCTTGTTGTGCCGCGAGCTGCTGCTGGCGCTTGGCCTCGGCTTCCTGATCGGCCAGTTGTTGCGCACGCTGCTGTTCAGCGAGTTGAGCGGCACGCGCCACCGCTTCCTGCTGCTTTCGCTTCTTTTCCTGCAACGCGATGTCAGCATCCTCGTCCTTGGCCGGCGGCGGCGCCGGCTGCACCTTGATTGGCGGCGCGGGCGGCGGAACAGGGCGGGGCGTAGGCGCCGACAGATCCGGGATATCGGTCCACAACTCTGCCTCGGCGCCCGCCGGGGTGTTGTTCTGCCAGTTGACGCCGTGATACAGGAGGATGCCAAGCAACACGTGCATCAGCGCGGCCAGCGCGAACGCCTTCCATGTCCCGCGTTCACGCGGCGGACGGATGGGGCGCGCGCTGGTCCGCGCGCCAGGGTGCCCGCTGGGCTGCTGATTCATCATTGCGATTTGACTAACAATCCTACTCGTTTGACGCCCCGCGCCTTCATATCGGACATCACGTTCATGACGACTTCATATTTAACGGTCTTGTCGGCGGCAATCACGACGGGCTGGTCGGGATGCGACTCCTGCCGATTCAGCACGAAGGTCTTGAGATCGCTCTCCGTCATGCTCTGCTGTTGCGAGGCGCCGCCGTCGTCCTTGTAGCGCACAGTCATGCTGCCGTCGGCCTTGATATTGACCACGACCGGGGGCGTTTGCTCCTGCGGCGCCGCATTGCCGACCGTTGGCAGGTTGATGATGGAAGGCGAGACGAGCGGGGCGGTCACCATGAAAATGACGAGCAGCACGAGCATCACGTCGATGTACGGCACGACGTTAATGTCGGACATGGCGCGCCGTGAACTGCCACGCATGCTGGAACGCATTGGACCTCCGGCCATTCTGAACTCCTTAGTGAGCCTGACGCTGCAAGATGTTCGAGAACTCTTCGATAAACGTTTCGAAGCGGATGGCGAGGCGGTCGATATCGTGTGCGTAGCGGTTGTACGCCACCACCGCCGGAATCGCGGCGAACAGGCCGATTGCCGTCGCCACAAGCGCCTCGGCAATACCCGGCGCCACGTTCGCAAGCGTTGCCTGCTGTACGTTAGCCAAGCCGCGGAACGAATTCATGATCCCCCAGACCGTACCGAACAAACCAATATACGGACTGACCGAACCCACCGACGCGAGAAACGCGAGGTTCACTTCGAGCACATCCATTTCACGTTGGAACGCGGCGCGCATCGCGCGGCGGGAGCCGTCGAGAGTGGCCGCCGGATCATTCATGCGGCGTTCCTTGCCCTTCAGGAACTCACGCATGCCCGATTCGAAGATCCGCTCCAGCGCACCGATGGTATGGCGGTTGTTGGCCGCGCTTTGATAAAGCGCCTGCAGGTCGCCGCCCGACCAGAAATCGCGTTCGAAGCGTTCGGTCTGAATCCGTGCGCGCCGAATGGCAAACCACTTGCGAATGATGTAAGTCCACGACAGCAACGACAGTATCAGCAACAGCGCCATGACGGCCTGCGCCAACAGGCTGGCATGGATGACGAGAGAAATGATCGACAGGTCTTGTGTAGTGTTCATAAAAGTCCGCTGTTACGTCCCAAAGGGGCGTCCGAGGTACAACTGGCCGGGAATTGTCAGGCTTTCGACAAGCAACTGAAAGCGTGGAAAGGCCCTGCCAGCACATGCTCGGTACTTCTGTGCCTGCATGCCCGATGGCACGCCGGCTCGATTCAGTTCGGTTCAGATCCTGATGGAGTCAAAGGATCTTTGTCTACATGGGTTTTTCTGAACAAGATGATTTAAACGGTGCTGGCATCGCCATGGTTGACGCGTTGCTTGACACAGTTTTTTGCGATCCGCGGCGTAATCCGTCGAGAACCGCTGCGGGGATCCCGACCGGACGGATGGCGCCGAGACTGACCGACGCTACCTTGATGTCGCCGGAAGCCAGCAAGACGCCGTCCCGCCACGCTTCCTGGTGGAAATCCACCGACGCCCGGCCAATACGCTCGATCCGGCTCACTACATGAATGAGGTCATCAAGCCGCGCGGGCGCCGAGTATTCCAGCGCCGTGCGCTTGACGACGAACAATACGCCGTCCGACTCGGCCAGTACACGCTGGTCGATGCCGCACGCGCGCAGCCATTCAGTGCGCGCCCGCTCGAAAAACTTCAGGTAGTTCGCGTAGAAGACGATGCCGCCGGCGTCGGTGTCTTCGTAATAGACCCGGAGCGGCCAATCGAAGGTCAAGAGGCCGTTCGCCTGCTGAGGCTCGCTGGTAGACATGTTCATCCGCGCATTTTACCGGAAGCCGCAAACCGTCCGTCGAATCGTGCTGCCGGCCGCTGCTTTCCGGCAACTATCGGCTGGATGCCTGGCGTAATCACTGGCCTGGATCAGCCGCGATACACGGTCAACGGCGAAAACGACTGCGCGACCGGCATCAACTCGATGGTGTTGATATTCACGTGCGCCGGGCGCGTAGCGATCCAGTAGATGGAGTCGGCAATGTCCTCGGGGGTCAGCGGCTGCATGTCCTTATAGACATTCGAGGCCTTCGAGTCGTCACCTTTGAAGCGAACGTTCGAGAATTCGGTACCGCCGCACAGGCCCGGTTCTATGTCGGTTACGCGCAACGCCGTGCCGATCAGATCCGCGCGCAGGTTCAGGCTGAACTGGCGTACGAACGCCTTGGTCGCGCCATAAACGTTGCCGCCCGCGTAGGGATATGTGGCTGCGACCGAACTCAGATTGAATACGTGCCCGCGATTGCGTTCGACCATGCCAGGCAATAACGCGTGCGTGACCGTGACGAGCCCCTTGCAGTTGGTATCGATCATGTTGTTCCAGTCGTCGAGGTTCGCGCGCTGTGCCGGTTCCAGGCCGAGCGCCAGGCCGGCATTGTTGACGAGCACGTCGATCTGCGAAAAAGCGTCCGGGAGCGCCGCGATAGCCGCTTTGATCGCTGATTCGTCGCGAACGTCGAGTTCGACGGGCAGCAGCGCGTCGCCGAGTTCTTGCGACAGCGCCAGCAGGCGGTCTTTACGGCGTGCGGTTGCAATCACGCGATGGCCGCCTTTTACAAACGTGCGGGCAATGGCTGCGCCGAAGCCGGCGGAAGCGCCAGTGACAAATACGATCATGTGCGGGTTCCGGTTGTAATGTTGCTTGTCAGGTTGCAGAAAGGGGTTCGCGGGGCGGCGCCCGGGCGCTTGCGGCAAAGCCGGACAGCGTACTTCCATTGCTGCGACGCGGCAAGTTGTCAGTTTTATGTCAGCGAATAATTCAATTCGACCGGACAAGACCCGCCAAGTAGCGCAAATTCTGCTCCCGCCCGGCAATTTTAGCTCCCGGTCGATGCTTGCACGCACAGGCCAGCGGTACTTTTTGGCCTTGAAAGCACCTGTTTAAGCCGTTTTCCGGCAGTTGCCTATTCTCAGGCGGCCCATTAAACTAGGGCGCTCCAGCCCTGCGTAACTGGCGACAAGGATCTTCGGATCCAAGGTGGATTAACCCACCGGGAAGCGCAGGGTGTCGTTTTGCCGTTCGCCTGGGCAGCTGAGATCCGCACGCGCTCGTTGCGTTGCCGGTGGCTGTCCGTCTCGCGTAAACGGAGCTTCTCTCTTCCGCCTCGCTTGGGACCTATCGTGCTTCGCGCTCTTGTGGCGCAGTGCACATGTGCACGCGCGATCCGGTCAACTGGCACCCATTCAACGGAAAACGTATGTTTGATAAAGCCCAAAGTACCATCGCCCAAGTCGATCCGGAATTGTTTGCGGCGATCGAGCAGGAAAACCGCCGGCAGGAAGATCACATCGAGCTGATCGCGTCGGAAAACTACACGAGCCCGGCTGTCATGGCCGCTCAAGGCTCGCAACTCACGAATAAATACGCGGAAGGCTACCCGGGCAAGCGCTATTACGGCGGCTGCGAGTACGTCGATATTGTCGAGCAACTGGCGATCGACCGCGTGAAGCAGCTGTTTGGCGCTGAAGCCGCCAACGTGCAGCCGAATTCCGGCTCGCAAGCCAATCAGGGCGTGTTCTTCGCCATGCTTAAACCCGGCGACACCATCATGGGCATGAGCCTGGCCGAAGGCGGCCACCTCACGCACGGCTCGCCGGTGAACATGTCGGGCAAGTGGTTCAACGTGGTCAGCTACGGCCTGAACGAAGCCGAAGATATTGACTACGACAAGACCGAAGAGCTTGCTAAAGCGCACAAGCCGAAGCTGATCGTGGCGGGTGCGTCGGCGTTCGCACTGAAGATCGATTTCGAGCGGTTGTCGAAGATCGCCAAGAGCGTCGGCGCGTATTTCATGGTCGACATGGCGCATTACGCCGGCCTGATCGCGGCCGGTGTTTATCCGAACCCGGTGCCGTTCGCGGACTTCGTCACGACCACGACCCACAAGAGTTTGCGCGGCCCGCGCGGCGGCGTGATCCTGATGAAAGCCGAGTTCGAAAAGCAAATCAACTCGGCCATTTTCCCGGGCATTCAGGGTGGTCCGCTCATGCACGTGATTGCCGGTAAGGCTGTTGCGTTCAAGGAAGCGTTGTCGCCGGAATTCAAGGTTTATCAGCAACAGGTCGCGGACAACGCACGCGTGCTGGCTGAAACGCTGGTAAAGCGCGGCTTGCGGATTGTCTCGGGCCGTACTGAGAGCCACGTGATGCTGGTCGACCTGCGCGCCAAGCACATCACCGGCAAGGCAGCGGAAGCCGCACTCGGCAAGGCTCATATCACGGTGAACAAGAACGCGATTCCGAACGATCCGGAAAAGCCGTTCGTCACCAGCGGCGTGCGTCTCGGCTCGCCGGCCATGACCACGCGCGGTTTCGGCGTGGCTGAAGCCGAGCAGGTGGGTAACCTGATTGCCGACGTGCTCGATGCGCCGGAAGACGAAGCCAACCTCGAGCGTGTACGCGCGAAGGTCGCCGTGTTGACCAAGCAATTCCCGGTCTACGGCTAAGCCATGCGCTGCCCCTTCTGCCGGCACGAGGACACGCAAGTGGCGGATTCGCGCGTGTCGGAAGATGGGGCGGCGATTCGCCGGCGGCGGCGTTGCCCCGCCTGTGACAAGCGTTTCACCACCTATGAGCGCGTGGAACTTGCATTGCCGTCGGTCGTCAAGAAGGATGGCAGCCGCACCGAGTTCGATCGCGCGAAGATTGTAGCGAGCATGCAACTGGCGCTGCGCAAGCGTCCGGTTGCGGCAGACGCCATTGACGCCGCCGTTGCACGGATCGAATACCAGTTGCTTGGCAGCGGCGAACGCGAAGTTCGGAGCGACCGTCTGGGCGAACTCGTGATGAACGAGCTGCGCCAGTTGGACACCATTGCCTACGTGCGTTTTGCATCGGTCTACAAACGCTTTGAAGACGTGTCCGAATTCGAAGACGTGCTCGAGGAATTCCGGCGCGCCGCGCCGCGCAAATCCAGTCCCCGCAAACGCTGAGCGTTTCTGCATTTTCTTTCCTTTCTCGCTTGAACCCGGTGATCGTTTCGATAGTATGTCGAAGCTTTCGCACGTCCGATACTCGACCGATCGGCTAATGGCGGACATCGAAAATTCTCTTTAGATTGAGCGTTGGCCCAGCTCAACCGATAAGGGATGCAGATGAATTTCCGATGTTTGTCAGGCTTCACGCTGGTCGAGCTCGCGGTCGTGCTTGCAGTGATCGCTGTCGTTGCCACGTTCGCTACGCCGTCCGTTGTTGTCTGGCATAAGCGCGATCAGATCGATGCACGGGCGCGCATGATGATGTCCACCCTCACGCTGGCGCGCTCGGAAGCAATCCGGCGCGGCGCACGCGTGACCTTGTGCCGGATCGATGCCGCACATGCGTGTCTTGCGGCGAGCAAGGCCTGCGACGGCGGCTTGACGGACTGGTCATGCGGATGGGCGCTATTCGCCGATCGAGGCGGCGCGCGCGTGCTGTTGAGAATGCAGCCGGCGGCGAGCGGCATTGCTATTGGCGGCACGGGGAGTGAGTTGTCGTTCACGCCGCCCTCGGGTCAGGTGATCGGCGGCTTTCGCAGCTTCGACTTCAGTGCGCGCGACAACGCGTTGGCTTCACTTGGAGCACGCGGTCGCCGCTGTATCCGGCTCGCGGCCGGCGGCCGGCCCCGGTTGACGCAAGGCGCGTGCGGAGCGGCAGCATGACCCGTTCATTACGCAGGCCGGCCCGGGGCGATTCACTGATCGAAGTCCTGATCGCGATGTCACTGACGGCTATTACGGCCCTCGGGATTATCGGCGCGCAAATGTGGCTGGCTCGCAACGAACGCTCGTTGACGGCGCGCGAGCTGGCCACATCGATTGCGGATTCCGTTGCAGAGGGAATACGCGGTGACTCCGACCGCGATCCGGTCGTGACGCAATGGCGCACGCGAGCTGCGGCGCTTTTGCCCGATGGCGATGTCGACGTGCTGGACCGTGGCGACGGTTTGCACATCGCGGTCGTGAAATGGCGAGCGCAGGCATCGAGAGGCGGCGAAGCGATGTGTGCGGAGCCGGGCGTAGGCGCAACGCTCGCCTGCGTGACCGTGGCCTTCGCACGATGAGCGCTTCCAGACATGGGCAGTGTGGCCATACGCTGCTCGAGCTATCAATCTCGGTGGCGCTCGGCTTGCTGATCGTTCTCGCGACTATTTCGCTGTATCGGGGGCAGCGGTTTGCCTACGACCATGCAACGGAAACAACGCGCCTGCGCGACGCAGCAAGCACCGCCCTCGACCTGATTGGCCAGCAAGTGCAGATGGCGGGTTTCGTCCCGGCTGGCGCCGGCGAGGCAGACAAGAGCCCGCCGCTGTTCGGATGCTCTCCAGGCCGCCCGACCGGTAGCGACGCTGCGCCCGTATGCGAGACACTCGCGAGCCGTTCCGACGGCATAGTTGTCCGCTACGCCGCCGATACCATTTCCACGTGGCCGTCGTCGTCCGGCTCGCCGACAGACTGTCTTGGGCAGATATCGGCGGGTGAGTGGATCGTCAACCGCTATTACGCGAAGGCGAGCTCGTCCACGGTCGAGCCCGAGCTGTATTGCGAAGGAAGTGGCAAGCCCGGTACCGGGCAGCCGCTGGTCGAGGGGATCGAACGGATCAAGTTCGGCTATTGGCTGAAAGATGCATCGTTCGCCGTTGACGCCGCCGCGATCTCGCGGGACCGCTGGCCGCTGGTCGTCGCCGTGGACCTGTGTGTGCTCGTGCGAGGAGACACTCCGAGCGCGACGGCTCGCCCGCGTTATGCCGATTGTGATGGTGCGTCGGTCGTGTCCACGGATGGTCGAATCCGGCAAGTTTTCCGGCGCCGCATCGCGCTGCGCAATGTAACGAACACATCGGACAATCCAGGAGCGGCGTCGTCATGAAAAAACGTATCCGCTTAGGTAGACGCTCGCGGGGTATCGCGTTGCCGGTCGTCCTGCTGATGTCATCGATGCTACTGGTCACCGCCGCCGCATGGCTTGAGGCGGCGCTCGTCAGCGCGCGAACAACAACCAATCTGGGTGAGCGCGTGCAGGCGTTTCACAGTGCCGACAGCGCGTTGATCCGCTGCACCCGCATCGCGCTTGACGCTCTGCCCGAGCCGAAAAGCCTCACCGGTCCGCTTGCCGCTGAACCGAATAAATGGCGGCTGAAGGCTTCGTTCGAAGGTGCATCGGCGAGTGCTGTGATGCCGTTTGCATCGTGGCCATACGCGATACGACCGCCCCAATGCCTGATCGAAACGTGGCCGGCGCGGGCTAACGATCAAGCCGGCGCGGTTTTGATCACCGCACGCGGTTTCGGCCGGATGGCGGACAACGAGTCGTGGTTACAGCAGGAGATCGAGGTGGGTGAAAGCGGCGTCGTGCTGCACTGGCGACGCATTGTCGCAAGGCCGTTTCAACAGGGTTCGCCATGACCACGATAGACAAGGGCTTCACGCTGCTCGAACTGATGATCACGCTCGGCGTGGCGGCGATCATCGCGACATTCGCCATGCCGGTTTATCGGGAACAGGTGGCAAGAGGGCATCGGCTGGACGCGGTGACGGCGCTTTATCGCGCGGCTCAATACGTGGAGAGCGCACGAACGGTTTCGAGCGATGACGCGGCTGCCAAGCTGCCGCCTGGCTTCGATCAAGCGCCCGCGTTGGGCACGGCGGTGTACGTATTGCGTATGCTCGGCGAGTCGGAGCAGAACGGCGGGTATTCGATTGAAGCGCAGCCAGTCGACGCCGACGACGCGTGCGGCATCTATTCGCTGGACGCGACGGGCGTCAGGTCAAACCGGTCGACGGAAAAACTCACGCCGCCCAAAGTGGCGGCGTGCTGGAGCGGAAAATGAGCGAATTGAAGGAACGAAATAAACGCCAGGAACTATCCGCTTACGCGTCCGGATCGACGGTAACGTCGGGCGTCAACGGTTCATCCGGACTCGACTTGATCTGCTGCCACACCCTATACGCCTCCCAACCCAGCAAGCCCAGACCGCCCCACTTGAGTATTGGTTTCGCGCTCGCGATCAGGCGGGAGCGTACGGGTTTCGTGAGCACCAGCGAAGCAAGAGAACTCACAACGGGATATTGCTTGAGCAGCAGGCCCAGGCCACCGCCGCCACCGAACAGGCCAGTCAGCCCGCCAAGCCGGCTCATGAACCCGTTACCACCCGACGCCCGACCGCGCTTGCGGCGCCCCGGCATCAGCAAACTAAGGACGCTGAAATGCGAGACCTTGTAACGCAGATCGGCGCTGGCCTGCGCGAGTTCCATGCGCTCGACGTCCGCCCGCGCGATCAGCAATTCCTTGCGCAACGCGCGCATGTGGGGCGTGCTCAGCTTGTGCGCGGTCGCTCGCTTCTGAGCTTTGAAGGTGTCGTCGAAGTGACTCATGGCGTGGCGGGCTCTTGGAAAGTCGTCGATGAATACTGTTTTGTCGTACTGCCCGGGCGTCGCCATGAGGTGAGCCCCTGGCGTGCATCAGTTGAACGTGTCGCGGTCCTTCTTGAACTCGGCGAGCGTGCTGTCGAAGACGTTAGGGGCATTGATCAGCCCGGCGCGCGCGCGAACCGCGCAAAATACCGCAAACAGCGCATACGCAACCGTGATCGCCGCGAGCGATTGCCATCGGTAAGTATCCCAGAACGCAATCGCGATCAGCACCGTGAGCGTAATGAGCGCCATCATGGTGAGCATCATGGCGGCAAGACCGAGGAAGAGCACGCCGATCAGCCGCTCCTTTTCCTCAGCGAACTCGATGCCAATCAGTTCCAGGCGCGTTTCGAAAATGGCGAACACGGAACTGACAATACGGCGCAACGGCCCTTGCGTATCGTGCTGAGATTGCCTTTCTGTCGTCATGGCTTGAGCGCGAGGAGCGCGTTATTTTTGGCGCGAAGGGTGTCCGGCCGGGTCGCGGAGCCGCGCCGGCCGGTCTATTAATCAGAACGACGCCGGTCAGAAAAACTCCGGCGGTTCCAGGCGGTCACGGTTTTCACCGGCCAGGTTAGCTCGGCATACGTAGCAAATGGCAAGCCGCATAACAACCTACGGCAAGACCACGGTCTAACCCGGCCTCCGGGATGGGTGAGGATTAGCGACGATTGATCAACAAACCGACGACGACGCCTAAACCAGCAGCAATCCCGATTGATGCCCACGGGCGTTCGTGAACGAAGTCGTCGGTTGCGCGAGCGGCTTTTTTGCCTTTTTCGATCACCACGACTTGTGCGTCGGCAGCCTTCTCCTTCGCTTGCTTCAAGCGGGTCAGAGCGGTCTCGCGCAACTCGGATGCACGCTCGCCTGTGGCGCTTGCGGCCTGTTTCAACAGGTCTTCGGCGTCTGCGAGAACGGTTTTGATATCCGACATGAATCGCTCCTTATTGATTTCTGACATTGATGGCTCCACACAGATGAGGCTACGCCAATCGTACCAAAGAAGCGGTCGCTAATTGGCGTCCATCCGGCCCCCAGATCAACGCTTGCAGTTTTTGTTCCTGCTGTCACAAAGCTCGCCACGTGGGGCCCTCAGAAAAAGGGTATCGCGCCAGCGCGTAAAGGCGGCCATTCAACGCACAGGGTGCACAATCGTAATCGGGCATCGAACGAATGGCGCTTCAGCCTGCGAAACTTCCAGCCAAGGCCGAAAAATTACAAAAATGCATGACGATGTGACGGAATGTTCGTTCGTTGTGCAGGCCGAGTCCCTTATGCTTTAATTTTTATTGGGCCGGACGAAGTCGAACCGGAGCCCGGGCTGAAACCCGGACAAGACCCAGTACCTGCTACCAACCCGCACCAGACCTGCACTGTGTGACGAATCACGCGGTGCATCACTTCGAGGAGACACATCATGAGCTTGCGTCTAGGCGACACGGCACCCGATTTCGAACAGGATTCCAGCGTTGGCCGTATCAAGTTTCACGAATGGCTAGGCGACAGCTGGGGCGTGCTGTTTTCACATCCGGCGGATTTCACGCCCGTCTGCACGACTGAACTCGGCCTGACCGCGAAGCTGGCGGGCGAGTTCGAGAAACGCAATGTGAAGGCCATTGCGTTGTCGGTCGATACCGTGGAGTCGCATAAGGAGTGGATCAAGGACATCAACGAGACGCAGGCGGCGAATGTCGGTTTTCCGATCCTGGCCGACGGCGACCGGAAGGTGTCCGAGTTGTACGACATGATTCATCCGAACGCGAATGCCACGTTGACGGTGCGCTCGCTTTTTGTCATCGATCCGAAGAAGAAGGTTCGCCTGACCATCACGTACCCGGCGAGCACGGGTCGAAACTTCGATGAAGTCCTGCGCGTGATCGATTCCCTGCAACTGACCGATAGCCATTCGGTCGCAACGCCAGGTAACTGGAAGCAGGGCGACGACGTGATCATCGTTCCGTCGCTGCAAGACCCGGAGGAGATCAAGCGCAAGTTCCCGAAGGGCTATAAGGCTGTGCGCCCGTATCTGCGCTTGACGCCGCAGCCGGACAAGTAAGCGCTTGCCGGAATCACCGGTGAAGTAAAAAACAAAAAGCCAACGCATCAAACACGTTGGTTTTTTGTTTTCCGGACAACCCGGCAAGTACCTGACTCAGAAAAACGCCTGAATCCCGGTCTGAGCGCGCCCGAGGATCAGCGCGTGGATGTCGTGCGTGCCTTCGTACGTGTTCACCACTTCCAGATTCACCAAATGACGCGCCACGCCGAATTCGTCTGAAATACCGTTGCCGCCGAGCATGTCACGCGCCAGTCGCGCGATATCCAGCGCCTTGCCGCACGAATTGCGTTTCATGATCGACGTGATTTCCACGGCCGCCGTGCCTTCGTCCTTCATGCGGCCCAGCCGCAGGACGCCTTGCAGCCCGAGGGTGATTTCCGTCTGCATATCGGCGAGTTTCTTTTGAATCAACTGGTTAGCGGCAAGCGGACGGCCGAACTGCTTGCGATCCAGCGTGTATTGCCGTGCCATGTGCCAGCACGCTTCGGCCGCACCGAGCGCACCCCACGCAATCCCGTAGCGCGCCGAATTCAGGCAGGTGAACGGGCCTTTGAGCCCGCTCACGTTCGGCATCAGGTTTTCTTCCGGCACGAAGACTTCGTCCATCACGATCTCGCCGGTAATCGATGCCCGCAAACCGACCTTGCCGTGAATGGCGGGCGCAGTCAGCCCTTTCCAGCCCTTTTCCAGGATGAAACCGCGGATCAGATCGCGGCCATCTTCTTCCAGCTTCGCCCACACGACAAACACATCGGCGATAGGTGAATTCGAAATCCACATCTTCTGGCCGGAGATCGAAAAGCCGCCGTCCACCTTTTTGGCGCGCGTCGTCATGCTGGCGGGATCGGAGCCGGCGTTCGGCTCGGTGAGCCCGAAACAGCCGATCCATTCGCCGGTCGCCAGCTTCGGCAGGTACTTTTGCTTCTGCGCTTCGGTGCCGAATGCGTTGATCGGCACCATGACGAGCGACGATTGCACCGACATCATCGACCGATAACCCGAATCCACGCGTTCCACTTCGCGAGCGATCAGGCCATAGCTGACGTAGTTGAGACCGGGACCGCCGTACTGCTCCGGAATGGTCGGGCCGAGCAGGCCGAGTTCGCCCATCTCACGGAAGATCGCCACGTCCGTGTGTTCGTTACGGAACGCGTCGAGCACGCGCGGCTGCAGCTTGTCCTGCGCGTAAGCGTACGCAGCGTCGCGGATCATGCGTTCTTCGTCGCTGAGTTGCTGGTCGAGCAGCAACGGATCTTCCCAACTAAAACGGGCGTCATCGGCCATGTCGCTTCTCCTGTTTCCTCGATTCCTGATTTTCGGACTTGACTGATGTTCCGCTAAGCGGAACAATGTTTTGCAAATTAGAACCGAGTCTAGCATCCGATGCCAATAACTTCCATCCGGAATTCCGAGTCGTCGAAGCCGTCAGAGTCCTCTGATTCGTCAGAAGGAATCGATGAACGCAAGTTTGTCGTCGCGCTTGCCCGCGGCCTGGACATGCTGCGGGCGTTTCGTCCAGGCGAGACCTTGCTGGGCAATCGTGATTTCGTCGATAGAACCGGCCTGCCCAAAGCCACCGTCAACCGCCTTGCATACACGCTGACCACGCTCGGTTACCTGCGTTTCGACGAAACGGCCGGCAAATACGCGCTCGACACGGGCGTGCTGTCGCTGGGGTTTGCGTTGCTGGCAGGGGCCGACGCGCTCGAACTCGCGCGCCCGCACATGCGGGTGCTCGCGCGGGAAATTGGCGCGGCGGTGTCGTTGGGATGCCGTGACGGGCTCGACATGATCTATCTGGAAACCATTCGCAGCGAGACCGCGCTGACGCTTGGCCTGGCTCCCGGCTCACGGCTGTCCATGCTGACCAGCTCGATGGGCCGTGCCTATCTGGCGGTGCAGGAGCCGGATCAGCGGGAGACTTTGCTCGAAGAACTCGGCGCGGCGGCGGTGAACAATGGCGAAGACGGCGAGCGGCTGGTGAAGGCGGCGCGGGAGGCTATCGACGATTACGCGCGCGATGGCTGTTGTTATTCGTTTCGCGACTGGCACGCCGACGTCAATGCGATCGCCGCACCTTTACGCGATATCCGCAACGGGCGATGGCTGGTTCTGAGCAGCAGCGGGCCGGCATCGTCGATGGACGAGGCGTATTTCCGCACTATTGTTGCGCCCAAGCTACGGACGCTGGCCGCGCGACTGGCGTGAAGTCATGCCGATCAAGCCCGAATAGCGCCCGTCGATAGCCAAATAAGGTCGAAATAGGTCAAAACGTGATTTAGAAATAACATCCCAAAAATACGGCTCTTAGAACATAATTCGATGAAACAGCCGCAGGGAGACTAAAAAATGACTGGGTTCTCACTGGACGCAACGGATTGCCGTATTTTGTCGGTGCTGCAAGAAGATGGTCGCATCAGCAACCTTGATCTGGCCGAGCGGATTTCGCTTTCGCCGTCAGCGTGTCTGCGCCGTATGCGGCTGCTTGAGGAAGAAGGGGTAATAGCGAGCTATCGCGCGTGTCTGGACCGGGAACGGCTCGGCGTGGAGCTGGAGGCGTTCGTCCATGTTTCCATGCGCAACGACCAAGAAAATTGGCACGAGAAATTCGCGGCCGCCGTGCGGGAATGGCCGGAAGTGGTGGGCGCGTTTGTCGTGACCGGCGACACCCATTACGTGCTGCGCGTGCTTGCACACAATCTCAAGCACTACTCGGACTTCATCCTGAGCAAGCTTTACAAGGCACCGGGTGTGATCGATATCCGCTCGAACATCGTGCTTCAGACCATGAAGGACGAAGCGGGCGTGCCGGTCGCCTTGATCGATAGAACCGGCACCGTGACTTAACCCAAGCTCGTGACAAGCTGGACAAGCCCGGTCACAGCCCTCCAAGCGTATGAAACTGCCCCGCCTGAAATACCAGCGGGGCTATCTCCGCTGCATTCTCGTGCACGCCGCATCGCTCCACCTGACCCACGAAGATCACGTGATCGCCTTCCTGATAACGGCTGCGGTTGTGGCATTCGAACCACGCAAGCGCGCCGTCGAGGACCGGCATGCCGGTGTCGCCGGCGGCGTGTGACACGCCGGCAAAACGGTCGCCCTTGACCGTCGCAAAGCGTTTGCAAAGATCGACTTGCGTCGCGGCGAGCACGTTGACTACGTAGTGACTATTGGCCTGAAATACGGGCATCGATGCGGATTTGGTCGCGAGGCTCCACAACACGAGCGGCGGATCGAGTGAAACAGAGTTGAACGAACTGGCCGTAATGCCGATCAACTGGCCGGACTCGGCGCGCGTGGTGATGACGGTGACGCCGGTCGCAAACTGGCTGAGCGCATCGCGGAAAGCGGTAGCGTCGAAATTCGGTGGATTGGCGCGTTTCATCGGGATGGGTTCAGGTTCGACGGTATCGGCGAAATCCAGGCGGCGAACAATACCTAAACAATAAGCCGGATGAAGTTTTCGAAGTCATCGGAGGATTGGCGATTGTTACGATTCTATCGGAATCAGCCTGTTCGCCACGATGCTAAAGGCCGTACAGGCAACGCGGACACCCGAAAACCAGTAAGCTGGCAGGGTTGATTCTCAAGCTTCCGCACGCATTTGGTAGTGCTCGCGGAACACGAACCAGGAGCCAGCATGACGCAACATGACGAGCAGGCAAAGCGCGAAATCGCCACCATTGGCGGCGGGTGCTTTTGGTGTACCGAAGCGGTTTTTTTAGGCGTTGAAGGTGTGCTGTCGGTGGAATCGGGTTATGCCGGCGGCAAGGCGAAGGACCCAACGTACGAGCAGGTCTGCGATGGCACGACCGGTCACGCCGAAGTCATCAAGGTGGAATTCGATCCGGCGGTGATCGGGTATCGCAACGTGCTGGAGATTTTCTTTGCGACTCACGATCCGACGCAGCTTAACCGGCAAGGCAATGACGTTGGGACGCAGTACCGGTCGTCCATCTTCACGCACTCCGACGAACAACGGAAGATCGCGCTGGAAGTGATCGACGAGTTGCAGAAAGAGGGGATTTTCGACGGCAAGATCGTCACTGAAGTCACGCCGCTGAACGGCAATTATTTTCCGGCCGAGGACTATCACCAGAACTACTTCGAGCAGCATCCAAATCAAGGATATTGCGCGTTCGTGGTCGCGCCGAAGGTGGCGAAGTTCAGGCAGAAGTTCGCGCATCGGCTGAAACGCTGAGTGTTTGAAGGGTAATTGATCGGGACGGGCTTCGCGAAATCGAAGCCCGTTTTTTATTCCGGCAGCTTATTCGGCGGCAAGGCTGCCGCCATGTTCAGCGCGATCTTGAAACACGTCAGCGGCGCCGAACCCTCCGCCTTGTTGTTCACCGCGATCACCACCGGCTGCCCTGCGAGCGCGTAGCGCAGCGCGAGTTCGGCGAGTGCTTCGTGCGTGTCCGGATCTTCATCGACGAGTTTATCGAACGGTTCGTACTTCGCTTTCGCCTGCTCGTACTTAAAGCCGCCGTGCAGACTCCAGCGCACGATCAACGGCCCAAGTCCGCCTTCGTCCAATAGCGCGAGCGCCTTCGCCTGGCGCCGGGGATCGGGCATGCGCGCATGAATGCCGACGCAATAACGCACCTTCGCGTCACGCAGCACACGGATAAACCGCGGCGTCAGCATGATGGCGTCACGCAATTCCACCGCGTAGCAACTTTCGCCGGGCAATGGCGGCAACGCGTTGAGAAACGCCGACAAGCGCTCAAGGAACGCGGTTGGATCGACGATCAGCGCATCCGGCAACGGCGGAATCTGGAACACGAGCGCGCCGGCTTTTTCACCCAGGCCGGCGATACACGGCTGCACGAATTCATCGATGGCGATGCGCGCGTTCAGGAAGGCGGGGTTATCGTCGGCGGGGGCGCCTTTGTCGCCGCGGACCGTGGCATCGGTGACGGAAGCCGGCGCTTTCACAATGAAGCGGAAATGGGCCGGCACCTGGTTCGCGTAGCGCGCATAGTCCGCCACCGATAACGGACCGTAGAACGAACGGTCTATCGATACGCAGCGCAGCAACGGATGCGCGCCGAGCGCGTTAAGGCCATCGCGGGAAAGCTTCGCGGACGAATATTCGTCGCCATAGACAATGTCACGCCAGCCGGGAAACGACCACGTCGAGGTGCCGATGTGAACGGTGCCGGGAAGGCGTTGAGCGAGCGCGTGATGCTCGGGCGCGGCGAGCGCGGGCAAGACGCCGCCGCGTGATTTTGTTTTTGTTTTTGTGTCCAACGGAGTTGCGGGAGCAGGTTTGCCATCCGCCGTTTGCGGTTCTTCCAGCGCCCCGAACAGATCGACTTGGGGCGTGGATTTCGCGTGCGGCTCTGAACCCGCATCCGGTTCATCACCGGACGCGGGTTCGTGGGACGCGGCAGGATCAGGCGTTGAACTCAGAGCGGTTTGTCGTAGATATACCGGCGCGACCACGGCAGCGTTTTCGCGCTGCGCCCGGCCTTGCGACATACGATCTGATAAATCGACACATCGTCGTTTTCAAACGCGTATGCACAACCCGCAAGATACACGCGCCAGATGCGGAATTTTTCATCGTCGACAAGCGTCTTTGCCTTCTCCGCGTTTGCCTCGAAATTTTCCGCCCAGATGTCGAGCGTGCGCGCGTAGTGGCGGCGCAGGCTTTCTACGTCGACGGCTTCCAGACCGCCTTCCTGCAGCGCTTCGAGCGCAAAGCCGATGTGCGGCAACTCGCCGTCCGGGAACACATACCGGTCGATGAACTCGCCGCCGCCAAGCGCCGTCTCGCCGCTGTCGAAGTCGGTCGACGTAATGCCGTGGTTCATGGCAATGCCGTCGTCTACCAGCAGTTCGCGCACCTTGGCGAAGTAAGCGGGCAGGTTCTTGCGGCCGACGTGCTCGAACATGCCGACGCTCGTGATCCGGTCGAACTGGCCTTGCACGTCGCGATAATCCTGCAGGCGGATTTCGATCTGGCCTTCCAGCCCGGCGTCTTTCACGCGCTTCGTGGCGAGATCGAACTGGTTCTGCGAGAGCGTGACGCCCACGCATTTCGCCCCGAACTTCTGGGCGGCGCGCAAGACGAGCGCACCCCAGCCGCAGCCGATGTCGAGCAGACGCTGGCCCGGTTGCAACTGGATCTTCGTGAGAATGTGGTCGATCTTCTTGATCTGCGCGGTCGCGAGGTCTTCATCGCCGTTCTCGAAATACGCGCACGAGTAGACCATGTTCTTGTCGAGCCATAGCGCATAGAACTCGTTCGACACATCGTAGTGGTACTGAATGGCTTTCTTGTCCGACGCCTTCGTATGATTGAAGTAGCGCCGCACGCGCGCCAGCTTGCTCGCGCTCGTGACCGTGTTCTTGGCCAGCCCGTAGCCAATATTGATGATGTCCGATAGCTTGCCTTCGATGTCGATCTTGCCCTTCACATAGGCTTCACCGAGGTTGTCCAGACTCGGTTCGAGCAGATACGGAAGGGCGGTCGCGCTCTTCACATGCAGCGTGACTTGCGGCGCCGCGAAACTTCCGAAGTCATGTTGCTGTCCATCCCACAGTACCAGCCGGGCGGGCAGGTTCGCCCGGTCCCGAATGTCCTGCACCCACTGCGTCAGCTTTTTCTCCCAAAACATGCTCGTTCTCCGCGCTCAGATGAAAATGAAGCCAAACCGGGTCGATTGCACTGCACGTTTTCCACATTGTTCGCGATGCCTTATCGCTTGCTTTTCTCCCTTGCCCTTCACCGCCCGGACACGCCGCAACGAGACGCGTTTTAACGTGGGTCCAGTCAATGCGGGTCCACGAGGAACCCGGCGAAGGTCGAAGTCTTGCTAAGGCTAAGGCTAAGGCGACAGGCGGACGATTTGCCATTGCTGGCCGTTACCACCAGGCGTGTGTGCAGCACGTTTATAGACGACACGGTCATGCAACCGTGACGGACGGCCCTGCCAGAATTCGATGGTGTCGGGAACGAGCCGGTAGCCGCCCCAATGTGGCGGACGCGGCGGGTTGTCACCGTATTTCGCAATCAATTCGCGCTCGCGGGCTTCAAGCACCGCGCGGCTTTCGATCACTTCACTCTGCTCCGACGCCCACGCGCCTATTCGCGATCCAAGCGGGCGCGATGCGAAATACGCATCGCTATCTTCCGGACTTGTCTTGACGACGGAGCCCTCGATACGCACCTGGCGCTCGAGTTCGATCCAGTAAAACAGCAGGCTCGCGGCGGGATTACTCGCGAGTTCATGACCCTTGCGGCTGAGGTAGTTCGTGAAGAACACGAAGCCACGGTCATCGACGCCCTTGATTAGCACGATGCGTGCCGAAGGGCGGCCGCGCTCGTCGACAGTCGCGAGCGTCATGGTATTGGGTTCGGGTAATTGTGCGTCGAGCGCCTGCGCAAACCACGTTTCGAATTGTCGAATCGGGTTGGGATCCACGTCGGATGTTTCCAGCGATCCGATGGAATAATTCTTTCTAAGATCAGCGAGGGTCGTCATTTTTTATGCAAACGCTTCAATCGCATTAGTATAGCCAAGGTATTCAAATTCTGCGCTTTACCGCCAATGTCCCTTTGATCTTCCGTGATTTAGATCATGATCCCGGGCGACAAAATTTGACTCAATTCGGCAATTATTTTCATTTTGCTTTCAAAAACTGGCCGGTGATTTCTTACGGCCAATCTTCGATAAGGCAGAATACGCAATTCAGCGAATTCTTGCTGATCTCTGGTTCTATCGTTGCGATAGCGCGTCACCGCGAACCGGTGCTGCCAGGCGCTGTCTTGATGCCTCCTTGCCTTGTTTTTGCTTATTCTGCTTAACCTGCCGCCGACCTCACCATGACCGCTTTTGCTGACTCTGCCGATGCTTTAAATTTTACCTCCGCCGCGCCGGAGTTTGAAGCGGCGGACCGCGCCCGGCGCTTCGGCGGCGTGGCGCGTTTGTACGGTCCGGCTGGGCTCGCGGCATTCGAACGCGCGCATGTGGCGGTGATCGGGATTGGCGGCGTGGGCTCGTGGACGGTCGAAGCGCTGGCGCGCAATGCGATCGGGCGGCTGACGCTGATCGATCTCGACAACGTGGCCGAAAGCAATACGAACCGTCAGGTGCACGCGCTGGACGGCAACTACGGCAAGGCCAAGGTCAGCGCGATGGCCGAGCGCATTCACCTGATCGATCCGTCGTGCCGCGTGGAGCAGGTCGAGGATTTCATCGAGCCTGCCAACTTCGATTCGGTGCTGGGCGGCCGTTTCGATTTCGTGGTCGATGCCATTGACAGCGTGCGTACGAAAACGGCGCTAATTGCGTGGTGCGTCGAGCATGGACAGCCGTTGATCACCGTCGGCGGGGCGGGTGGTCAGCTCGATCCGACGCGGATTCGTATCGACGATCTGGCGCTCACGATCCAGGACCCGCTGCTCTCGAAAGTGCGCGGGCAACTGCGCAAATTGCACGGCTTTCCGCGTGGACCAAAAGCGAAGTTCAAGGTGAGCGCAGTCTATTCCGACGAGCCGCTGATTTATCCGGAAGCACCCGCTCGCGACGCCAGTGAGGTGGCCGAATCAGAAGAAACGGCAGCCGCTGCGGCGGGACCCGTCGGACTGAATTGCGCGGGGTTTGGATCGAGTGTCTGCGTGACAGCCAGTTTCGGATTTGCCGCCGCCGCCTATGTCTTGCGGGAAATCGCGAAGCGCGCTTAAACGCCGCGTGAGTCAGAAAATGGCCGCCTTCAGGCGGCCATTTTTCAAAATGCCCTTCTCGCAAATATCGATTTAAACGATTTGAAAGGTTTTGGCTCCGGGCATTTAATGCGTCAGTTTGCGTCAGTTAATTGCCGCGCTCAATTTGCGGCGCCATTGCGAAACCACCTCCGGCTGATGTGCGGCCAGGCCGAACACCGACAGCATGGTTTTGCGGCCCACGTCGTCCATGAACGTGCGGTCGCGCGTCACGATCGCGAACAAATGTTCGAGCGCACCGTTGTAGTCGCGGCCTGCAATCAGCCGGTTGGCCAATGCGAAACGGGCTTCCAGATCGTCTGGATTGGCGTTCACGGCGTCGATCAGCGCGTCGGCGGGCGGAAGGCTCTCGGCGGCATCGGCGGCGTCCAGTTCGGTCTTTAGCGCGTTGTAGCGGGCGTCGATTCCCTGCGTCGTTTTCGGCGACAACAGCTTCTCTTCATCGCGTGCTTCGTCGGTGCGGCCGGCGGCTAGCAGCCACTCGATCAGGTCCAGCCGCGCGTCGTCGTAACCGGGATCAAGTGCCAGCGTCGCCTTGATATGGTCAATGGCGAGGTCGGTGTCACCGGCTTCGTACGCCGCATGCGCGGCACGCCGCTCGGCTTCAGCACCGTCCGGAACCAGTTTGTCGATGAATTCGCGCAACTGACCTTCCGGCAACACGCCGATGAACTGGTCGACGGCATGGCCGTCCGCGAACGCGACCACGTGCGGAATGCTGCGCACCTGGAAGTGCTGCGCCAACTCCGGATTTTCATCGACATTCACCTTCACCAGCTTCCATTTGCCCGCGCCTTCCGCTTCCAGCCGTTCAAGCATCGGGCCGAGCGTCTTGCATGGACCGCACCACGGCGCCCAGAAATCGACGAGCACCGGCGCAAGCGTGGACGCGGCGATTACGTCCTGTTCGAACGTGGCGAGTGTTGTATCCATTGTGTTCCTCCAGAAACGCTTAAACGCGTTGAACAATTCGATAAACGATTATCTTGGGGCGAGCCGGCCGAGTTCAACCGGGTGCATGCCTGATTCAGCGGCGGCCCTGGACCTCAAGCCTCGGGCGGATTGGCGCGCTGGCGCGGTGGCGGCAACGGGATAAACTCCGTTTCGCCGGGGACCTGCCCCATCCGCTGTTCGCTCCACGCGAGTTTTGCGGCCTCGATTTTTTCCCTCGAACTCGAGACGAAATTCCATTCGATGAACCGCGGGCCGTCCAGCGGCGCGCCGCCGAGCAGCATGGCGATCGCGCCGTTCGTGCTGCGCAGATCGGCAGAATACCCCGTCTTCAGGACCGCCATCTGGCCAGCGGGCAGCACGTCTCCATCAATGGAAAGATCGCCTTCCACCAGATAGACACCGCGTTCGTCATGTTCCGTATCGAGCGTAACGGCGCTGTTCGCCGAAAATTGCGCCGCGACATACAGGGTGGGTGAGAACGTGGTGGTCGGCGCTGTTTCGCCAAAAGCGCTGCCTGCAATCACCCGCAACTTCACGCCGTTGCGTTCGACTTGTGGCAGCGTCGCGGCCGGATGATGCTCGAACGACGGCGCGCACTCCTCGTCCGCCACGGGCAGCGCGACCCATGTCTGGATGCCGTGCATGTCCTGACCGGCGGCGCGTTCCTCGTCCGGCGTGCGTTCCGAATGCACGATGCCGCCGCCGGCCGTCATCCAGTTCACGTCGCCGGGCGAAATCCTCTGGACTGAGCCGACGCTGTCGCGATGCATGATCGCTCCCTCGAACAGATACGTGACCGTCGCGAGACCTATGTGCGGATGGGGGCGCACGTCCAGCCCTACCCCAGGCACGAGCGTTGCAGGACCGATATGGTCGAAGAAAATGAACGGCCCGATGGTGCGGGCAGCCAGTGCAGGCAGTACCCGACGCACCATGAGACCACCGACGTCGTGCTGATGCGGCTTGAGAAACGCTTGGATTGTGGAAGACATAAGGACGTCCGGATTGCGTACTCGGAAATGCAATTCTACTGGGCGTCGTGTGGGAGCACGCAAGCGGTATCCGGGCGATAAGCCATTCGGCCGATCGTTCAAACCGGAGCATGGATCGCTAACGAGCTTGGCGACCGTGTGAACCGGCGAACTGTGCAACTTTCGATGGACCGTTTTGATAGCCCCTTTGATAGCCCGTTTCGATGGACCTTTCCGCCTGGCCTAGACAGGAGTTTAACAATGACCAAGAACACGCTTTTGATCACCGTTGCTGCCGGACTATTCGCCACTGCAGGCGCCTACGCCCAGACGTCGAACGGCAATTCGTCGAACGCGGCGTCCATGCCCACCGCATCGCCGATGCAAGGCGCCGACACGTCCGACGGTGCATCGGCGCCGATGAAAAAGCATCACAAGATGCGCAAGCCGGGCGCCAGTGCCGCGACGGAGAATGGTCAAGGCAAGTAGGTTAGGGCGCTGCGGGCGTTTCAGGAGGTAACGTTTCAAAGAAAAAGCGCTTGCGCCCTAACGGGCGCAAGCGCTTTTTCTTTGGGATGTGTGATGCGGGATTGCCTTGTCCGAATGGGCTATGGCGTGAGTTTGTACAACGTATTTGCAAAATCGTCCGCTACAGTGTCGAATTGCGTTCGATCTGAATTCGGGGCTTCCGGGCTCCGGTCTGATCCTGAGAGCAGCTTCGAATAAAACTCACGGAGACGGCGATGTCGCCCAAGGATTTGTTGTCCGCGCTGATTGTCATTCTCGCCTGGGGCGTGAACTTCGTCGTGATCAAGGTGGGCTTGCACGGTGTTCCGCCGATGCTGCTTGGCGCGTTGCGCTTCACGCTGGTCGCGTTCCCGGCCGTGTTTTTCGTCAAGCGCCCGGCCATTCCGTTTCGCTGGTTGTTCGCTTATGGCGCGACCATCTCGTTTGGGCAATTCGTACTGCTTTTCTACGCAATGTCCGTTGGCATGCCCGCCGGCCTTGCGTCGCTGGTGTTGCAGGCGCAAGCGTTTTTCACGCTGATCTTCGCGGCCATGATTCTGGGCGAAGGCTTTCGTGGGCCGAACGTCGCAGGTTTGCTGATCGCGGCATGCGGGCTGGCTGTGATCGGCGTTCAGGCCGGGCATGCCATGACCGTTGCCGGTTTCATGCTCACGCTCGCAGCAGCGTCCATGTGGGGCATGGGCAATGTCATCACGAAGCGCATGGGCAAGGTCGACCTGTTGTCGCTCGTGGTGTGGGCGAGCCTGGTGCCGCCGCTGCCGTTCCTCGCGCTCTCGCTGATGGTGGAGGGGCCGGCGCGCATCTCGGCCAGTCTGTCGGACATATCCCTCACGTCGGTCCTGGCGATCGTTTATCTCGCGTTTATTGCGACGATGCTCGGTTATACGTTGTGGGGAAAGCTGCTGGCGCGTTATCCAGCAAGTCAGGTCGCGCCGTTTTCGTTGCTCGTGCCCATTGTCGGGCTGGCTTCGGCGGCATTGCTGCTGGATGAAGGGCTAAGCCCGATGCAATTCGCGGGAGCCGTGCTGGTGATGGCCGGATTGATGGTGAACGTGTTCGGCGGATGGTTGAGAGAGCGGTTTTTATCGGCGGCGCGTTAGAAGGCGGGCGCGGTTCGCTCGCGCCGGGCTTGATCCGCTTGTGGCCGAGCGCGAGCGAATCGGGCTCAACCGCGCTCAATCCGGCCCTTTACGTCATCCGGCTCTTTGCGAGTGGTGGGTTGGCCGCAAAATACCGCTTGATGCCCTTCATGATCGCGTTAGCCATCTTGTCGCGATAAGCGTCGTCGTTCAGACGCTGCTCCTCTTCGGGGTTACTGATAAATGCGGTTTCCACCAGGATCGACGGAATATCCGGTGCTTTCAACACCGCAAAACCGGCTTGTTCCACCGATCCCTTGTGCAGCTTGTTGATATCGCCAATCTCGTTCAGCACGAAATTTCCATAGCGCATTGAGTCGCGAATCTGCGCGGTCGTCGACATGTCGAATAACGCCCGGTTGACGCTCGCGTCCTGCGTCGTCACATTGATGCCGCCGATGGAGTCCGACGAGTTTTCCTTGTTCGCCATCCAGCGGGCAGCCGCGCTCGAAGCGCCATGATCGGAGAGTGCGAATACCGACGAACCGCGCGCCGAGGGCGTGGTGAACGCATCGGCGTGAATGGAAACGAACAGGTCCGCGCCCACTCGACGCGCCTTCTGCACACGCACGTTGAGCGGCACGAAGAAGTCGGCGTCGCGCGTCATCATGGCGCGCATGTTCGGCTGCGCATCGATCTTGGCGCGTAGCTTTTTCGCGACATCGAGGGCAATGTGCTTCTCGTACGTTCCGCCGCTGCCGATCGCACCCGGATCTTCGCCGCCATGGCCCGGGTCGATGGCAACCGTGAGCAGGCGCGTTGTCCCGGACTTGTTGCTCTTCGGGTTGGCGAAGCCGTAATCGTCGCTAGTATCGCTATCGGACGAGTCGTCCTGGTTCGCCAAGGCTGTAGGCGGCGCGGCCTTGACCGTGGGCCGGGGCTTTGGAAGCGCTGCAATAGGCGGAACCGGTATCGATGGAGAAGACGGCACAGGTGCGCGCGGCAGATCGGACTGCGCGTACTTCTGAAAAAACTCGTCCGTGTTGTCCGGTGCGTTCGCTTTCGGCGGCGTGGCGGGGCCGCTCAGCGTGGCGGGCGGCGGCGCCGGATTAGGGTTGGTCTGGTCGAAGGTTTGTTGCTTGTGCTCGGACTGAGCGAGCAAATCCATCAACGGATCGGGGGCGACGGCCGGATACAAATCGAAGACCAGCCGATACTTGTAGCTGCCGATCGGCGTCAGCGTGAACACCTGCGGTTTCACGGACCCCTTCAGGTCGAACACCATCCGCACCACATGAGGCTGATATTGCCCGATACGCACCGACTGGATCTGCGGGTCGTTCGGCGTGATCTTCGAGACGAGATCCTTCAGTTCCTGATCGAGGTCGAGCCCATTCAGGTCGACCACGAGCCGGTCCGGACCCTGCAGCAGTTGCTGGGTGTTTTGCAGCGGCTGATCGGACTCGATCGTGACACGGGTGTAATCGCGGGCGGGCCACACGCGCACGCCGAGCACCGAGCTCGCGTACGCGAGCTTCGGTCCGAGCAGCGCGAGCGCGATAGTCGAAGCACCCGCGCGCAGCACCTGGCGCCGCCGCCAGTTGTGCGAGGCCGTGGCGGTCGATTCGATCGAATGAAACGGCTTGATCAACAGCTTTCGAGACATGACTTTCCTGTTTCGCTAAACGCGCGCGCTATCAGCACGCGGCCTTCGCCTTCCTGTTCCAGCGTGAATTCGAGGTCCGGCACACCCAGCAAACCGCCCGCGCGCTGCGGCCATTCGACCAGGCAGATCGCGCCTGCATCGAAGTATTCGCGAAAGCCGGCGTCGGCCCATTCGGCTGGATCGGCAAAACGATAAAGATCGAAGTGATAGAGCTCGAGCGGACCCGTTTCCGTAGCGAGCGAATAGGGTTCGACGAGCGTGTAAGTGGGACTGCGCACGCGGCCCGCGTGACCGAGGGCGCGCAGCGTCGCGCGCACCAGCGTGGTCTTGCCCGCGCCCAGGTCGCCGATCAACTGGACCTGCAAACCCGGAAAACGTTCGTTCGAAGTGTTCGAAGTGTTCAACCGCGCCAGACGAGCGGCGAGAATCGCCTTCGCGAAGCGGCCACCGAAGGCGAGTGTCGCGTCTTCGTCGGGCAGGTCGAAGCGGCGTTCGAGCAGCGCGGCGGGAGGGTTTGCAAACGATCGAGTGAGGCTGTCGGGCATTCTCGTAAAATGTCGTGATGAACCGTTTGCCGGAACACCCTGTGGAACGCGAGAGCGCGTCAGACGACGCCGTCGCGGACACGCGCCACTTCAGACTTGACGACGAAGCCGCGCTGGCTGAACTCGCGCTACGCATCAAGGCGTGGGGGCGCGAGCTGGGGTTCAGTGCAGTCGGCGTCAGCGACGCCGACTTGACGGAAGCCGAAGAAGGCCTGGCCTCATGGCTCGAAGCAGGCTATCACGGCGAGATGGATTATATGGCCAAACATGCGATGAAACGCGCAAGGCCAGCCGAGCTTGTGGCCGGCACGCGACGTGTTATTACAGTTCGGATGGCCTATCTGCCTGCATCGACGCTCGACGGCAAGGCGCGCGAAAGTACTGCGACAGCGGACGGTCAGGCAATCGACTGGCGCGCGGCCGAATGGGCGCGAATAGACGATCCTGCGGCTGCGGTCGTGTCGGTCTATGCTCGTGGCCGCGATTATCACAAGGTCATGCGCAGCCGCTTGCAGCAGTTGGCCGATCGCATAGAAGCCGAGATTGGCGCGTACGGGTATCGCGTATTTACGGATTCCGCGCCCGTTCTGGAGGTCGAGCTGGCGCAAAAGGCGGGTAACGGCTGGCGCGGAAAACATACGCTGCTGTTGGAAAGTGATGCCGGGTCGCTGTTTTTTATCGGCGAGATTCTGGTGGATATTCCGCTTCCACCCGACGCTTTGAGCAACCCCGATCAAGCGCCCGAACACGACGGCGCGCACTGCGGAAGCTGTACACGGTGCATCGATGTCTGCCCGACCGGGGCGATCATTGCGCCGTATCGCGTGGATGCGCGCCGTTGCATTTCGTACCTGACCATTGAGTTGAAGGGCAGCATTCCCGAAGAGATGCGACCGCTGATCGGCAATCGGGTTTATGGTTGCGACGATTGCCAGCTCGTCTGTCCGTGGAACAAGTTCGCGCAGGCCGCGCCGGTTGCGGATTTCGATGTACGCCACGGGCTCGATCGCGCGTCGCTCGTGATGCTGTTCGGCTGGAGCGCCCATGATTTCGATGAACGCATGCAGGGCAGCGCGATTCGCCGCATCGGGCATGAGCGATGGCTGCGTAATATTGCGGTAGCGATGGGCAACGCGTTACGCTCGCCGGCATTGGGCGCCGATGAGCGCTCGGCAATACGAAATGCACTGAACGCCCGCGCCACGGATGATTCAGAGTTGGTGCGCGAACACGTCGAATGGGCGCTGCGCCAGGAAGCATGACCTCAAGCATGACCTCACGCTTACAGGAAAAACCAATGGAAGTGACCGAGGCAGAACGCGCGCCGGAACTCGTGTCGAGCAGCGCATCGATCGATCTTTTTTGCGACGCGCTCTGGCTCGAACACGGTCTCGCCAAGAACTCGCTCGAAGCGTACCGGCGGGATTTGCGCTTGTTCTCCGAGTGGTTATCGAAGACGCGCGGCGGCACTGTGGACACCGCCACCGAAGCCGACATGAACGGCTATCTCGCCGCCCGCCGCGCGGACAAGGCAACGTCTGCCAACCGCCGGTTGTCGGTTTTTCGACGCTACTACGCGTGGGCATTGCGAGAGCATCGCGCGCCCGCCGATCCCACCCTGAAGCTGCGTTCGGCCAAACAGGCCCCGCGCTTTCCCAAGACCTTGAACGAAGCCCAGGTCGAGGCGTTGCTGAACGCGCCGGATGTGGAAACCGCACTTGGGCTACGCGACCGGACCATGCTTGAGTTGATGTACGCGAGTGGTTTGCGCGTGACCGAACTCGTGACGTTGAAAACGGTGGAGGTGGGTTTGAACGAAGGCGTGGTGCGCGTGATGGGCAAGGGGTCGAAGGAGCGCCTTATCCCGTTCGGGGCGGTCGCGCACGACTGGATCGAGCGATATTTGCGCGAGTCGCGGCCGGCCTTGCTTGGCGCGCGCGCCGCCGATGCGCTGTTCGTCACCACGCGCGGCGAAGGCATGACGCGCCAGCAATTCTGGAACATCATCAAGCGCCACGCGCTCACCGCCGACGTGCGCGCGCCGCTCTCACCGCACACCTTGCGGCATGCGTTCGCCACGCACTTGCTGAACCACGGCGCCGATTTGCGCGTGGTTCAAATGCTGCTCGGCCATACCGATATCTCCACCACGCAGATCTACACCCACGTCGCGCGTGAGCGGCTGAAGACGCTGCATCACGACCACCATCCGCGCGGCTGAGGGTGCAAGCGGGTCCAAGCAGGTCCAACGGCTCCGAGCTTAAAGCTGGTCCCTGAGCTTGTGCTTCAACACCTTCCCCGTCGATGCCGCCGGCAGCGCGGCCAGCACGCGGATCTCGGCGGGGCGCTTGTAAGGCGCAAGACGGTCCGCACACCACTGGACGATATCGTCGGGTAGCGCATGCACCGACGGCAGCAGTTCGACGAACGCAATCACTTCCTCGTTGCCCTCGACCGCGCGCCCGATCACCGCCGATTGCAGCACATCGGGATGTGAGTTCAGCACGTTCTCGACTTCAGCCGGATACACGTTGAAGCCTGAACGAATGATCAGCTCCTTGCTGCGCCCGACGATATACAGCGCGCCATCCCGGGCCTGACGCGCGAGGTCGCCGGTTTTGAGCCAGCCATCTTCCGTGACCGTCGCCCGCGTCTGCGCTTCATTGCGGTAATACCCGAGCATCACGTTCGGCCCGCGCACCCATAGTTCGCCGACTTCACCCGGCGCCACATCCACGCCATCCAGCGCGACGAATCTCAGTTCGATACCGGGTATGGGGTCTCCTGCCGAGCAGTCATCGCGTGGCGTGTCGAGCATGGTTTGCGATATGGTCGGGCTGCTTTCCGTCATGCCATAGCCGTTGTGCAGCGGCACCTTGTACAAGCCTTCGACACGCGCCTTCAGCGCGGCATCGAGCGCAGACCCGCCGGAATACGCGAAGCGCAACGCGGGTGCGCGCCACGGCGTACCGCTCGTCTGCACCTGTTCGACGAGCTTTGCGTGCATGGCCGGCACGCCCTGGAAGATCGAAACGTTCTCTTCGGCCAACGCCCGTCGCACGGCATCGGGCGCGAAGCGCGGCGCGAGCCGGAGCGTGGCTCCCGCGTACAGGCTGCCAAGACAGACCGACGCCAGCCCATAGATGTGCGTAATCGGCAGCACGGCGTACACCATGTCCTGAGGCGTCACGCGCCGCAATGTGCTGGACATGGCCGCGATAAACAACACGTTGCGATGCGACAGCATCACGCCCTTTGGTGCGCCCGTCGTGCCCGTGGTGTAGATCAGCGCGGCGCATTGACGGGCCGGATCGGTTTCAACAGGCTCCGGAGACGCGGTTTCATCGACGATAAAACGCCACGCGCCCACGTTTGTTGCCGCTGCCGCTTCAGCAGCATTCAACCGATCCGCATGATTCGCGGCATCCGTCGATGCATCGACGGTGAACGCTATCACTCGCGGCTTTGCGTGAGCGCGGATCGCGTCGACTTCGCTTGCCGAAAGCCGGGCGTTCGTGAGCAAACACCACGCGTCGAGTTTCGCCGCAGCGAACATCAGCACGACTTGCGCCACGCAATTCTCACTCACGATCATCACGCGATCGCCGCCTTGCACGCCGGCTTGCGTGAGCTGGCGGGCGGTGTCGTCGACGGCTCGCACGAGTTCCGCTGCGTTCAACCGCCGCTCGTCTTCGATCAATACAACGTGCTGCGGATCGCGGGCGGCGAGGCGCGCTGGAATATCGGAAATACGCGTGGGCAATGCGGCCAGCAAGGCGGCGACATCAACGTCCATTTCAAATCTCCGTGCCGCGCATGAGTCCGCGCGCGATGATCACTTGTTGAATCTGCGATGTGCCTTCGTAAAGCCTGAAGAGCCGCACGTCGCGATAAAAACGTTCGATACCGTACTCCGAGATATACCCCGCGCCACCGTGCACCTGCACCGCGCGATCGGCTACGCGGCCGCACATCTCGGTGGCGAAATATTTGGCGCACGACGCTTCTATGGACACGTCGCGGCCCTCGTCGCGGCGGCGGGCGGCATCGAGCACCATGCATTCGGCCGCGTAGATCTCGGTCTTGCTGTCGGCGAGCATGGCCTGAACCAGTTGGAATTCGACAATCGGCTGGCCGAATTGCTTGCGTTCCATGGCATAGGCGAGGGCGTCGCGCAGCATCCGTTTGGCCGCTCCAATAGCGATGGCCGCAATGTGCAAACGGCCTTTATCGAGCACTTTCATGGCCGTCTTGAAACCCACGCCCTCCACGCCGCCGATCAGTTGCGCGGCCGGAATGCGGCAATTCTCGAATATGACGTCGCACGTGTGCGCGCCGCGCTGGCCCATTTTCCTGTCGGGTTTGCCGAGCGACAACCCCGGCGATTCCCGCTCGACAATAAACGCGGAAATGCCGCTCGCGCCTTTGGCGTCGCTCGTGCGCGCCATCACGGTAAAGATGCCGGCTTCCGGCGCGTTCGTGATGAAGCGCTTCGTGCCGTTCAGCACGTAGTGGTCGCCGTCCCTGCGCGCCGTGGTTTTCAGCGACGCCGCGTCCGAACCCGCGTCCGGCTCGGTCAGGCAGAACGAGCCGATCAGATCGCCCGCGGCGAGCTTCGGCAGATAGTGCTGCTTCTGTTCCTCGCTGCCGTCGAGCAGAATGCCGATGGAGCCAATGCCGTTGTTCGTACCGATCACGGATCTGAATGCCGGCGATGTCTGGCCGAGTTCGAACGCCACGCGCACTTCCTCTTCCATTGTCAGGCCGAGTCCGCCGTAAGCCTCGGGAATGGTCAGCCCGAACAGGCCGATCTCGCGCATGGCGGCGAGCACGTCGGCGGGAATCTGATCGGTGTCGTCGACTTCCGCTTCACGCGGCATGAGCGTTTCGCGGACGAAACGGCGGATGGCGTCTTCAAGCAGCGTCTGGGTTTCTGAATCGCGAATCACGTTGAATCTCCTGTGTCGACCGGAGTTGGCGCTTTAGCGCCTTACTCCGGTCCCATGCAGTTTGTCCGCGGTCGGCGGGAGTTAGCGCTTTAGCGCTTACTCCGGCCCCATGCGTTACTCTGGTCCCATGCAATATGGTGGCTGGATCGTATAACGCCGGATGAGCAATTCCGAACGATCGTGCCACATGAAATCAGCTTGCACAATCAGCCGTTCGGCCGATGGTGGCCGTGCTTTCGCGCCGCTACAATGCCGTCATGTCCAAGGTAAAACACATTTCCGAGACCCCGGCGACGCAGTTTTTGCGTCGGCACAAGGTCGCGTTCGGCGAGCATCCTTATGAGTATGTCGAGCATGGTGGCACGGAAGAATCGGCGCGCCAGCTTGGTGTGGATGAACATTGCGTGGTCAAGACGCTCGTGATGGAGGATGAACATGCGAAGCCGCTGATCGTGCTCATGCACGGCGATAAAACGGTGTCGACCAAGAATCTTGCCCGGCAGATTGGCGCGAAGCGCGTTGAGCCGTGCAAGCCGGAAGTGGCCAATCGGCATTCAGGGTTCTTGATCGGCGGCACATCGCCATTTGGCACGAGGAAGGCGATGCCGGTGTACGTGGAATCGACCATCCTGGACCTGGACACCATCTATCTGAACGGCGGACGGCGCGGGTATCTGGTGAGCATCGCGCCGCCAGTTCTGACCGACCTGCTGAAGGCCACGCCCGTGAGTTGCGCGAGCGTCGATTAAAATGCGCGTCCTGAAGTCTTGCTCATGTCTCGCGGTCACATCCCCGTCTACGCTTGGCGTTCCCGAAGATAAGAAGAAATCAATGAACAATGTGATTGTCGCTGTGGTGGCTTACCTGATCGGCTCGATCTCGTTTGCGGTGGTTGTCAGTTCGGCCATGGGTCTTGCCGACCCGCGCTCGTACGGCTCCGGCAACCCGGGCGCAACGAACGTGCTGCGCACGGGCAACAAGCTGGCGGCCATCCTGACGCTCCTCGGCGATGCGTTCAAAGGCTGGCTGCCCGTATGGTTCGTCGTGCATTTCGGCGCCCGGTTCGGGCTGGATTCCACGGCTATCGCGCTGGCGGCCATCGCCGTGTTTCTCGGGCATGTGTTCCCGATATTCTTCAAGTTTCAGGGCGGCAAAGGTGTAGCGACGGCAGCAGGCGTGCTGCTCGCCATCAACCCGGTGTTGGGGCTGGCCACCTTGCTGACGTGGGTGATCATCGCGGTCTTCTTCCGGTATTCATCGCTGGCAGCGTTGGTGTCGGCGGTATTCGCGCCGTTCTTCGATGTCTTTCTTTTCGGCCCCAGCCGTATCTCGCTAGCCGTTGCCGCGATGAGCGCGCTGCTGATCTGGCGGCATCGCGGGAATATCAAGAAGCTGCTGGATGGGAAGGAGAGCCGGATTGGCGAGAAGAAGCGGGCGGCGGAAGCGGTTGAATAAAGCGCTGTAGAACTGCGCCGCGAAAGCAAGAAAGCCGCCCCGAAGGCGGCTTTCTTTCACTCAGAGTCCTGCAGTGATCCGACTGGCAGACGGAGTGGATCTTTCCGTCGTCATCGGTGTGTTCCAAAACGGAACCTACTGCAAAATAGCAACAACTCACCGCCCGAGTGCCGATTGGCCAAACTCAGGCGCCTGGCGAACACCACGACTCAATCGCGGAAATTATTGAAATCCAGCGGCGTGTCCGTCACGTCCTTCTTCAGCAAGGCAATAGCGCTTTGCAGGTCGTCGCGCTTCGTACCGTTGATGCGCACCGCGTCGCCTTGAATGCTCGCCTGGACCTTGATCTTGCTGTCCTTGATCATCTTGACGATTTTCTTCGCCAGATCGCCGGTCACACCCTTCTTGATCTCGACGACCTGTTTCAGCTTGTCGCCGCCAATCTTCTCGATCTTGCCGTAGTCGAGAAAACGCACGTCCACATTGCGTTTTGCGAGCTTCGACAACACCACGTCCTTGACTTGGCCGAGCTTGAAATCGTCGTCGGCAAAAAGCGTCAGATCACGATCCTTTTGCTCGACGCGCGCGTCCGAACCCTTGAAGTCGAAGCGCGTGGCAATTTCCTTGTTCGATTGTTCGATGGCGTTTTTCACCTCGATCATGTTTGCTTCGCTGACGACGTCAAACGATGGCATCTGCATTCCCCTTCGTTGAGGCGAGGCGTGACGTAAGGCTCGCACGCACTCGCTATAATCACGGACCACCGTCATTCTACCGATGCCGTCCCGGTTTGCCCAAGGCCGCCCCTGATCTGACCCAAGCGCTTCCTCAATGTCCGAGTTCCAACTTCTCTCCGATTACCCGCTGCTCGCGCATAACACGTTCGGTTTCGACGTCCGCGCCAAGTATGCCGTTCGGCTGACGGAAGAAGCGCAGATTCCGGCGCTTGCTCGCGACGCCCGACTGAACGGCCTGCCGCAGCTAGTGCTCGGCGGCGGCAGCAACGTCGTGCTGACGCGCAATTTTGACGGCGTCGCGTTGCTCGTCGAACTGCGCGGCCGCCGCGTGATCAATGAAGATAGCGAAGCCATTTTTGTAGAAGCCGGCGCGGGGGAAAACTGGCACGAATTCGTCGCGTGGACGTTGTCGCAAGGCTTGCCCGGGCTCGAAAATCTCGCGCTGATTCCCGGCACGGTGGGCGCGGCGCCGATTCAAAACATAGGCGCCTACGGGCTCGAAATGGGCGAGCGCTTCGAGCGTTTGCGGGCGATTGAATTGTCGACGGGAGAAACGCGGGAATTTGATCGCGATGCGTGCGCGTTCGGCTACCGCGACAGTTTTTTCAAGCAGGACGGGCGCGGGCGTTTTGTGATTGTATCGGTGACCTTTCGTCTGCCGAAAGCGTGGACGCCACGCGCGGATTACGCGGATATCGCGCGTGTGCTTGAGAAAAGTGGCGCGAACGATCCCCAAGTTATCTTCGATGCGGTCGTCGCCGTGCGTCAGACAAAGTTGCCCGACTGGCGGGTGCTTGGAAACGCGGGGAGTTTCTTCAAGAACCCGGTGATAAGCGCTACAGCTTTCGACGCACTGAAGGCGCTTGAACCCGATCTCGTGTCTTACAAGCAGCAGGATGGCCAGTTCAAACTGGCCGCAGGCTGGCTGATCGACCAATGCGGCTGGAAAGGCCGCGCGATCGGTGCGGCCGCTGTGCACGATCGGCAGGCGCTGGTTCTGGTGAACCGTGGCGGCGCGTCGGGTGCACAAATCCTGGAGCTCGCCGCAGCCATTAAACGCGACGTACACGCGCGTTTCGCGGTCGAGCTTGAAGCGGAGCCGGTGTGTCTTTGATTTAAAAAGCTGCTGCGAAAGATCTATTGTGGTCGTCGAGTGAGACATCAAGGCCCAACAACAAAAAACCCGCCAGGCAGGCGGGTTTTTCATTGCAGCACCAACAAATCCAGACTAACTCAACCACCACGCTTGCGACGTGCGTTCTCCGCAATCCGCATCCGCAACGCGTTCAACTTGATGAACCCGCCAGCATCGGCCTGATCGTACGCGCCGCCGTCGTCATCGAACGTTGCGATGTTCTTGTCGAACAGCGTTTCCTTCGAATCGCGCGCAACCACCGTCACGCTGCCCTTGTACAGCTTCACGCGCGTCCAGCCGTTGACCTTGTCCTGCGTATGGTCGATCAGCACTTGCAGCGCGCGGCGCTCCGGGCTCCACCAGTAGCCGTTGTAAATCAGCGCGGCGTAACGTGGCATCAGATCGTCCTTCAAGTGCGCCACTTCGCGATCCAGCGTGATCGACTCAATCCCACGATGCGCCTTGAGCATGATCGTGCCGCCCGGCGTTTCATAACAACCGCGCGACTTCATGCCGACATAGCGGTTCTCGACCAGATCCAGCCGGCCGATGCCATGCTTGCCACCAATTGCATTCAATTCCGTCAGCATATCCGCCGGCGACAAACGCTTGCCGTTCAGCGCAACCGGATCGCCCTTCTCGTATTCGATATCCAGATATTCCGGCTGATCCGGCGCGTCTTCGGGCGCGACCGTCCAGCGCCACATATCGGGTTCGGCTTCGGCCTTCGGATCTTCCAGATGACGGCCTTCGAACGAAATATGCAGCAGGTTCGCGTCCATGGAGTAGGGCGCGCCGCCTTGCTTGTGCTTCATTTCGATAGGAATGCCCGCCTTTTCCGCGTAAGCCAGCAGCTTTTCACGTGACAGCAGATCCCATTCACGCCACGGCGCGATTACCTTGATACCCGGTTCGAGCGAGTAATAACCCAACTCGAAACGCACCTGGTCGTTGCCCTTGCCGGTCGCGCCGTGCGACACGGATTGCGCGCCAACGGCACGGGCGATCTCGATCTGGCGTTTCGCGATCAGCGGACGCGCGATCGACGTGCCGAGCAAGTACTCGCCTTCATAAACGGTATTGGCGCGGAACATCGGGAACACGAAGTCGCGGACAAACTCCTCACGCAGATCTTCGATAAAAATGTTGTCCTGCTTGATGCCGAGCTGCAGCGCTTTCTTGCGCGCCGGTTCGAGTTCTTCGCCCTGACCGATGTCAGCGGTGAACGTCACGACTTCGGCGTCGTAGTTGTCCTGCAACCACTTCAGGATGACGGAGGTATCGAGGCCGCCTGAGTAGGCGAGCACGACTTTTTTGATATCGCTCATGGTGAACTCGTATGGCTGGAAAACGGTGTGCGCCGGGCTTTCAGCGCGCGGAAAACCGCTATTTTGACATCAAATGGCGGCTGTTCCGCATTTTCGGGGCGACACGGCGTTTCGATGGAAACGCCGCGCGGTTAGCTAAACGCTGCAATCGGCGCAATCAGGCAGCGCATTCAAGCCGCTCAATGATTGAGTTTGCCGAGCAGCAGATATTCCATCAACGCCTTCTGGACGTGCAGCCTGTTTTCGGCTTCGTCCCACACGACGCTCTGCGGGCCGTCGATCACCTCTGCGCTCACTTCCTCGCCGCGATGCGCCGGCAGGCAGTGCATGAAGAGGGCGTCCGGATTCGCGCGTGCCATCATGTCCGAGTCGACACACCAGTCGGCGAACGCTTTCTTGCGCACTTCGTTCTCGGCTTCGAAACCCATGCTGGTCCAGACGTCGGTGGTAACCAGGTCGGCGCCGGTGCAGGCGTCGTTCGGATCGGCGAATTCTTCATAGAACGGTGCGCTGTCGGGCAAAACCAGCGAATGGTCGAGCGTATAACCCGGCGGCGTGGACAGGCGCAATTTGAAGCCGAGAATCTGCGCGGCTTCGATCCACGTGTACAGCATGTTGTTCGCGTCGCCGACCCAGGCCACGGTTTTCCCCGCGATGGGGCCGCGCAGTTCGTAGTAGGTGAAGACGTCGGCCAGGACTTGACACGGGTGATATTCGTTCGTCAGACCGTTGATCACCGGCACGCGCGAATTTTCGGCGAAGCGCTGGATGATGTGCTGGCCGAACGTGCGGATCATAATGATGTCTACCATGCGCGACACCACTTGCGCCGCGTCCTCGATCGGTTCACCGCGGCCCAGCTGCGTGTCGCGTGTGCTGAGGAACACGGCATGGCCGCCAAGCTGGAAGATACCCGCTTCGAACGAGAGCCGCGTACGCGTTGAATTCTTCTCGAAGATCATCGCCAGCGTGCGGTCGTGCAGCGGATGGTAGGTCTCGTAGCTCTTGAACTTACGCTTGAGAATACGCGCGCGTTCGAGCACGTAGTCATAGTCGTCGAGAGAGAAATCCTTGAACTGCAAATAATGGCGAATTTTTTTTTCGGTCATGAAAAATGCGTACGGCGGCTTCAGCCGGCAATTACGCCGGACGGCGCCGCCGTCGTGGTGGTATCGAATTTCAGCATAAAGGAATTTCCGGCGTTTGACGAGGTCGCCAATTAGCCGATGCGCGCCGCCATACACCGTCTGGCGCGGTTTAGAGGCTTTGTGTGCAGTGCGGAAAAAGGGCCTCTGCTGTATAATCCGCCAGGTTTCTCCGGCAGTCCTGATACCTTTCGACTGCTTACGAAGCAGATCCATTCGCGGGCTTAAGCAGAGCCAACCCGCGCGGCTAAACACGCAGATTTAACGTTTGCTTTTCAACGTTGCATTGAGCGGGAGTCAGAGCAGTTCGCGGTCACGCGAGTTCGTCTCGCCGGCGCCTGCCTATGCGCCCGGCAGTCCGTCTGGCGGACCGCCGTGAACGGCGCATGATGAGTTGACTGCGCGAGTTGATAGCGCGCTCAAAGCGACTCGGGCGACGCCGTGATCTTGCCGATGAGTGGTCAATGAGCGGGTAGATGCAGGTCGAAGAAAGAGGCTGGGTCTTACCGGCCGCGACGCTGCCGGACGAGGCGGAGTTCAGCGCCGGGGGTTGCAGCCGATGACTTTCCGGTTCACCTTGCCAACCATGCATGCGCGTTCGCCGGCGTTCTCCGCCGATCGTCAAACAGGTATTCCTACATGGCCGAAACAATTCCAACCGAATACTTCATCCAGGGCATTACGTCGAACGGCAAGACTTTTCGGCCGAGTGACTGGTCGGAACGGCTTTGCGGCGTGATGTCAGGGTTCGGCCCGGGCAAGCGCGGTCCCAACGCCCGGTTGCAGTATTCCGTCTATGTGCGCCCGACCCTGCTCGGTAATGTGAAGACGGTGATCCTCGATTCCCGATTGCGTGACATCGAGCCTATGGCTTTCGATTTCGTGATGAACTTCGCCAAAGACAACGATCTTCTGGTGACGGAGGCGTGCGAGTTGCCGCCGCATCATGCCACGCAGCAACAACATGGTTGACCGCGTGACCAACTAAGCGGAAGGGGCCTTTGAGAAGAGAAGGCCCCCTTATTAATGCGCACGACAAAAAACCCGCTATTAGCGGGTTTTTTTATTGCTGCGTTCCGTTACCGAGGCGTCAGGACAACTCGGAACAAAAGCAGCAGCCTGTCACGCGCCCGTCAAACTGAGGCACGCAATGGGCGACTACCAGAATCCTTAAGCAGCAGTTGCTTGCAGACCCTTGATAGCAGCCGACAGACGGCTCTTATGGCGAGCAGCCTTGTTCTTGTGAACGATGCGCTTGTCCGCAATGATGTCGATGGTCTTGACCGACGTCTTGTAGATTTCCGCAGCCTTGGCTTGGTCGCCGGCGTCGATTGCCTTGCGAACGGCCTTGATGGCAGTGCGGAATTTCGAGCGCAGCGCCGAGTTGTGCGAGTTTGCCTTGGCGCCTTGACGGGCGCGCTTGCGGGCTTGTGCTGTATTTGCCATGACGGTTCCTTATCCTGTTCCAGCTATGTGTTTCAGCGCTTCCCGTTTTGCTTCTGGATCGGATCCAACTCAATGCTGGTCCGACTCCACACAAGATAAAACGAGGTCAATCCGATGCGCTGTTTATGATCAAACCCTCGGGATCGATTGCCCGAAAGCGCAAAAACGTCGAAAGAAGACGCGAAGCCGCCGTGCTTTGTACTTCGTCAGCAACGTACCTAAAAGTGCCGAAGGCAGATTCAGGAGCTTCGAAACCGGCGATTATAGCAACGAAATCATGGGGCTGGCAAGCGCAGCTGGTTTTTTGCCCGGCGTCGCAGGGAAGCAACCGCAGCGAACCCGGACGCAGCCTAGCGGGTACACGGGGGTACACGCGAGCAGCACACGAACTACCTGCGCGCGGCCCAAGTTGCAAATTCTAACGATTCCGCAAATGCTGCAACGCGTCGCGTTCATAATGCGGCCCGTATAATAAGCCCCCCATGAATCTATTCCGAGCCCTACTGACGGTCAGCGGCTTCACGCTGCTCTCCCGCGTGACCGGCCTGGTCCGCGAAACGCTGATCGCGCGAGCCTTCGGCGCCAGTCAATTCACCGACGCGTTCTACGTCGCGTTCCGCATACCGAACCTGTTGCGGCGCCTGTCCGCTGAAGGAGCGTTCTCGCAGGCGTTCGTGCCTATCCTCGCCGAGTTCAAGAACACGGAAGGCCACGACGCCACCAAGGCCCTCGTCGACGCCATGTCGACCGTGCTCGCCTGGGCGCTGGCAGTTGTATCGCTGGCAGGCGTGGCGGGCGCGTCCTGGGTCGTGTTCGCCGTGGCGTCCGGGCTGGAGCACGACGGCCGCGCGTTCGGCCTTGCGGTGACCATGACCCAGATCATGTTCCCGTACATCATCTTCATCTCGCTGACATCGCTGGCGTCCGGGGTACTCAACACCTACCGGCAGTTCTCCCTGCCCGCATTCGCGCCCGTGCTGCTCAACGTGTCGTTCATCGCGGCCGCCATCTTCCTCGCGCCGCATCTGAAAGTGCCGGTCTATGCGCTCGCCTATGCGGTGATCGTTGGCGGGATTTTGCAGTTTCTCGTGCAACTTCCCGGACTCAAGAAGATCGACATGATCCCGCGCATCGGCCTGAATTTCTTCCGTGCATTGCGGCATCCAGGCGTCAAGCGCGTGCTGATCAAGATGGTCCCCATGACGTTCGGCGTGTCGGTTGCCCAACTGAGCCTGATCATCAATACGAACATTGCATCGCGGCTCGGCCCGGGCGCTGTGTCGTGGATCAATTACTCCGATCGCCTGATGGAATTCCCCACCGCGCTGCTCGGCGCGGCGTTGGGCACCATCCTGCTGCCAAGCCTCTCGAAGGCGCACGTGGACGCCGATCCGGTCGAATATTCGGCGCTCCTCGACTGGGGGCTGCGCATCACGTTCCTGATGGCGGCGCCCAGTGGGGTCGCGCTGTTTTTCTTTGCTGTTCCGCTGACGGCGACGCTGTTCCACTACGGCAAATTCGATGCGCATTCCGTCGTCATGGTCGGCCGGGCGTTGTCGGCGTATGGAGTCGGGCTGGTCGGACTGATCCTGATCAAGATCCTCACGCCCGGTTTTTACGCGAAACAGGACATCAAGACGCCGGTGATCATCGGCATTATTGTTTTGATTGCCATTCAGCTCAGCAATCTGATTTTCGTGCCAATTTTCGCGCACGCTGGCTTGACGCTGTCGATCGGCCTGGGCGCCTGCGTGAACGCAACCCTATTGTTCATCGGCTTGAGGAAACGCGGAATTTACCAACCCTCGCCGGGATGGACGCGCTTCTTCGCGCAACTTGTCGGCGCGTGCCTCGTGCTCGCTGGCGTCATGCATTGGGTGGCGGGCAATTTCGACTGGATCGGCATGCGCGCCGCGCCTCTGGAGCGAATCATGCTGCTCGGTGCAAGCCTGGTCGTATTCGGTGCGCTATATTTCGGTATGCTCTCCGCGATGGGTTTTAAATACGCGTATTTCAGAAGGCGAACGCTGCAATGACGACGACGCGCATCCTCGACTATTTCACCTCGCTAGTGGCGGAGGACGACAGTCTGCCGCTCACCGAGGCGGCGTTGGCGCTCGCCCAGGATGCGTATCCGGATCTCGATTTGCAGGGCGTGCTGGCCGAGATCGACGAGCTGGTTTTGCGCGTGCGCCGCCGTATGCCCGATGACGCCGACATCAAGCAAAAAGTCGGCGTGCTGAATCGTTTCTTCTTCCGCGAGCTGGGTTTCACCAGCAATCTCAACGATTACTACGACCCCGATAACAGCCATCTGAACATGGTGCTGAAGCGGCGTCGCGGGATTCCAATTTCGCTGGCCGTCGTGTATCTGGAGATGAGCGAGCAGCTCGGTATTCCGGTGCGTGGCGTGTCGTTTCCGGCGCACTTCCTGCTGCGCGTGACCACGCCCGACGGCGACGTGATGCTCGATCCGACCACCGGCCATTCACTGTCCGAATCGGCGATGGTCGAGATGCTCGAGCCCTATGTGCAGCGAGTGGGCGAGTCCATTGGCAGCGCGCTACGGGTCTTGTTGCAGCCGGCCACGCGCCGGGAAATCATCGGACGAATGCTGCGTAACCTGAAGAGCATCTATCTTCAGACAGAGCGCTGGCAACGGCTGCTCGCCGTGCAGCAACGGCTGGTGATCCTGATGCCGGGAAGTATTGAAGAAGTGCGCGATCGGGGCTTCGCTTACGCGCGCCTGGATTACTTGCGCCCGGCGATGGAAGACCTGCGTCGATACCTCGACGATCGGCCCGAGGCCGAAGACGCGACCGTCGTGGAGACGGAGTTGCACGAGCTGCGTCAGCGTACGCAGCACGACGGCGAGTAAGTTGTTTCCGTATTGCTAAAACCCCATTAAAAAAACGGCGGCACATCATTTCGATGGCCGCCGTTTTGTCGTGGCGCGTGAGCCCGTGAGCTAGCCGCTACCCGTCGCGTCTCGCCGAGCCGCAAAACTTACTTCGGCTGCATCCGGATCGCGCCATCCAGGCGAATCACTTCGCCGTTGAGCATGGGGTTGTCGAAGATCTGCTTGACCAGCATGGCGTACTCGTTCGGTTTGCCGAGACGCGAGGGGAACGGCACCATCGCGCCGAGCGCATCCTGCACTTCCTGCGGCATGCCGAGCAGCATCGGCGTTTCGAAGATGCCCGGCGCAATCGTCATCACGCGAATGCCGTTGCGCGACAAATCACGTGCGATCGGCAGCGTCATGCCCACCACGCCGCCTTTCGATGCCGCATAAGCCGCCTGACCGATCTGGCCATCGTAAGCCGCCACCGATGCCGTGCTCACTATCACGCCTCGTTCGCCCGCGGCATTCGGTTCGTTCTTCGACATGGCCGCCGCCGCCAGCCGGATCATGTTGAACGTGCCGATCAGATTCACGCCGATAGTCTTGGCGAACAGATCGAGCGCATGCGGGCCATCCTTGCCCACCGTCTTCGCTGCCGGCGCGATGCCCGCGCAGTTGACCAGCCCGCGCAAACTGCCGAGTTGCGTCGCGGCTTCCACGGCGCGAAGGCCATCTTCCTCGCGGCTCACGTCGCATTTCACGAACACACCGCCAAGTTCCTTCGCCAGTTTCTCGCCGGCGGCTTCGTTCATGTCGGCGAGCACGACCTTGCCGCCATGGTCGCGGATAAGCTGGGCTGTCGCCGCGCCGAGGCCCGATGCGCCGCCGGTGACGAGAAAAACGTTGTCCTGGATGTCCATGCTGTGTGCTCCTTGATGAGGGTTATACGTAAAACGTGACTCCGCGTTCGTCCCGAGGATCGCTCAGAACGAAAAACCCGCTCGGCCGATGGAGCGCGAGCGGGTTTCGGAAGGCGTGCCCCGAGCGCCCGGGTATGAGCGCTCGGTGGCGATCAGGTCAATGCATCGAACACGCGCGTGCGGATTTCATCGACGGCGCCAAGACCCGAGATCCGCCGATACTCCGGCGCCTTCAGGCCATTGTTGTCGCCATGTTTGGACCAGGTGTTGTAGTACTCGATCAACGGCTTGGTCTGCGCAACGTACACGTCGAGCCGCTTCTTCACGGTCTCTTCCTTGTCGTCATCGCGCTGGATCAGCGGCTCGCCGGTGACGTCGTCCTTTCCTTCCTGCTTCGGCGGATTGAACTTGATGTGATAAGTACGGCCCGACGCCGCATGCACGCGACGCCCGCTCATGCGCTCGATGATGTCCTCGAACGGCACGTCGATCTCAAGCACGTAGTCGATAGCAACACCGGCTTGCTTCATGGCGTCGGCTTGGGGAAGCGTGCGCGGGAAACCGTCGAAGAGATAACCGTTCGCGCAGTCCGGTTCCTGCAGGCGTTCTTTCACGAGGTTGATGATGAGCGTGTCCGGCACGAGTTCGCCGGCGTCCATGAAGCGCTTGGCTTCCACGCCGAGCGGCGAACCCGCTTTCACGGCGGCGCGCAGCATGTCGCCCGTCGAGATCTGCGGGATGCCGAACTTTTCCTTGATGAAGGTGGCCTGGGTGCCCTTGCCGGCGCCGGGGGCGCCCAACAGGATCAAACGCATGGTGATATCTCCGAATCGAATAGAAACCGCTGCGCTGCGAGGCTTATTCTTGCATCCGGTCGCTGTGGCACATCGCCCGGTTGAAGCCGCAAACGAGGCGCGACGAGCCGAATTCGGGAGACGGCGCGGCACCAGTCGACACGGGCGCTCAGGAGCGTTGGCGCTGACCGGAAGGCTCGCGCTACTGGCCGATTATGCCATGCATCGTCACAATGGCGGCCCGAATCCGAGGCCCGAAAGCCCGGAAAGTCGCGCGCAGCGGGGGTTAACGCGAGTTGATCGACAGTGACGCACAGCGCTAGGACGACGTGAAAACGAGCTGATTTCGCGGGATGCTGCCGCTTCGGGGCGCGGCGAAAATGCCGGTGATCAGCAGACGTCCGGCGCAATGACAGTAGAACTGCCGGAAGGGTTGCTGCAGCATAAACATGGCTTATGCGAGGCTTATGTGTGGCTTGGTGGCCTTATGCGCAGCGATCCGCCGCAGGCCCCCCGGAAGTGGACTGCGGCCGGAACGCGGTCAACGGCCGCTTCCTGTCTCGCAGCCCGTCTCGATTCCCGCCCCGTTATGCCGACGCGCTAAACAGCGCGCGGACGCGGGCCAGATCAGCGGGGGTATCGACACCCGGCGGCGGCGCGTCGTTCGTCGTCAGCACTGCGATGCGCTCGCCGTGCCAGAGCGCACGCAGTTGTTCGAGCGCTTCCGCTTCTTCGATCGGCGCCACGGACAGCGTGGGATAAACCCGCAAGAACTTCACGCGATACGCATACAAGCCGATATGGCGCAACACATTGGCGGGAACGGACGGACGCGCGCCGAGCGCAGCGACATTCGGCCAGTCCTTCTGCCACGCGTCGCGCGACCACGGAATCGGCGCGCGCGAAAAATACAGCGCGACGCTCTTCGAATCCAGCACGACTTTCACCACGTTCGGATTGAAGACATCGGCCGGATCGTGGATGGGATGCGCAGCGGTCGCAATCGCGCACGACGGGTGCGCCGCGAGATGCGCCGCCACGTTGCGCACGAGCGCTGGGTCGATCAAGGGTTCGTCGCCTTGCACATTGACCACGATGGTGTCGTCGCTCCAGCCGAAATGCGTCGCGACTTCGGCGAGCCGGTCCGTACCGTTCGGATGATCGGCGCGAGTGAGCAGCGCTTCGAAACCATGTTCCTTCGCGACGTCGACCACGCGCGGGGAATCGGTGGCGATCAGCACTTGCAGCGCGCCCGATAAACGCGCGCGCTCGGCGACGCGCACGACCATCGGCTTGCCGCCGATATCCGCCAGCGGCTTGTCCGGCAGCCGCGTGGACGCGAGCCGCGCGGGGACGACGGCGATGAAGGGCGGCGCGACCGGAACGTGTGCGTTCATAAAACCCTCAATTGCCGCCGGCAGGGTTCAACGGCTCCACAGGCGTGCCTTCCACGGTCTGGCGGGCTTCATCGGGCAGCATGATGGGGATGCCGTCGCGGATGGGGTAGGCGAGTTTATCGACGTTGCAGATGAGTTCCTGCGCCGCGCGGTCATACGTGAGCTGGGTCTTGCAAATAGGGCAGACAAGGATTTCAAGCAGTCGTGCGTCCACGGAGTTTCTCCACAACTAATGCGATGAGGCGGGGGCTGAGCACGGCTTCCACTGGAACGACCCAGATGCGCGCGTCACGCCAGGCCCCGAATTTTACTGCATCCTTCTCGGTGATCAGGATCGAATCGGCATCGATGCCGGCGAACGGATTATCGCGATAATCGTAGTGGTCCGGGAACGCGCGCGTGCCCGGCGCGAGTCCGGCCGCGCGCAGCGACGCGAAGAAGCGTTCCGGTGAGCCGATGCCCGCCGCTGCCGCGATCCGTTCGCCCTTGAACGCGCTGAGCGGACGGCGCACGGCGGGGTCGTCGAGGCGCCAGGCGTCGCCGGTGGCCAGGTCCAGCGAAAACGTGTTCGGCCACGGCGGCAACGTGCGGTCGTACGGGCTGTTGATGAGCGTGGCGTCGCGGTGCCGCGACATCGATTCACGCAGCGGTCCCGCCGGCAGGAGGAAACCGTTGCCGCCCAGACGGTCGTCGAAGACCACGAGTTCGAACGTCCGCGCGAGGCGGTAATGTTGCAGGCCGTCATCGCTGACGATCACATCCACCGATGGATTCGCCTTCAGCAACGCCTGTGCCGCCGCGACGCGATCCGGCGACACCATCACCGGCGCGTGCGTGCGGCGGGCGATCAGCAGGGGTTCATCGCCGACGTCGGAGGGTTGGCTGTCGGGCGTCACCCGCGTGGCTTCGTGGATTTTCGCGCCATAACCGCGCGAGACGACGCCCGGATGAAAGCCGGCGGCACGCAATGCTTCGACGATCGCGATGACCGTCGGCGTCTTGCCGGTGCCGCCCACGGTCACGTTGCCGACCACGACAACCGGCACGCCCACGTCCACTTGCTTGATCCAGCCGAGCGCGAAGAAGGCGCGGCGACTGGCCGCGATCAGGCCGAACACGCACGCGAACGGCGTCAGCGACCACGCGACCCAGCCGCGCTTGCGCCATTCTCGGGCGAAGAAGTTTTCGATCGGCGGCTTGAAGTCAGACATGGCGCACCCTGGATTCAGGCGTTCCACGAGCGAACGATGCACACGCCTGGAACGACAGCAACGGCGGACGGTGTAACGGCGAGGGGAAGGGCAATGTTCGTGATAACGGCCGGCACCTTTGCATCGGGGCGGATCTCCAGAATGAGCGTATTAGACGAATTAGACGAATTTGGGCAGATGGTAAGCAGATGGTAAGCGGTCGCTGGACGACGCAGGGCAATTGTTGCGCCGGCCCTTGAACCCGGCACTCTAGCGCGGCATCGCCGGGGGCGCCAGTCGAAGGGCAAAACCAGGCCTCGCCGCGCTGCGTGGAAACATCCTCGGGCGTAGCTTGAAAACGAGGTAGATTTCATGCGTCATTTTGCCCACGAACTCTTCACAATTCGCCTGTGGATAACTCTGTGAACAACTTGGGCTCCGATGGCCTGAAATCGGCACCAGGAAAGACCTGCATCGGCTTCGTCATGTTTTGGAGATAGAAAACATTGTTAAAACAATGACTTAAAGTGCGTTCATCATTGTTTCATAAGCGTTCCTGTTAGCTTTCGGAAACTGGTGCATTGTGGACACTTGCTACACTACGGACGCTGATTGGTCTATGGTCCATGCCTTGTTCATAGGCCGTTCAGCATGACCGGAATGGCCCTTTTGTCCGCCTTCAGGCGAGCGTATTTTCAGCCTTGTTCTCAACCTCAACCCACCACCCTTTTCTTCGATGAGCTCTGATCCTTTCGCTTCATCCGGCAGTGCCGATGCCGTTATCCCCGTTTCAGCGCTGAACCGGGCGATCGGGTCGATGCTCGAACGTTCGTTCCCGCTGGTCTGGGTATCGGGTGAAGTATCGAATTTTACGAAAGCGGCGAGCGGTCACTGGTATTTCTCCATCAAGGACGCTCAGGCGCAGATGCGCTGCGTGATGTTCCGCGGCCGCGCGCAGTACGCCGAGTTCACGCCGCGCGAAGGCGACCGGATCGAGGTTCGTGGGCTCGTCACAATGTACGAACCGCGCGGCGAGTTGCAACTCGGCGTGGAAGCGGTTCGCCGCACGGGCCAAGGGCGGTTGTACGAAGCCTTTTTGAAGCTGAAGGCGAAACTGGAAGCCGAGGGGTTGTTTGCGGCAGAGCGCAAGCGTGCGCTGCCGCAGCATCCGCGCGCGATCGGTATTGTGACGTCGCTGCAGGCGGCGGCGTTGCGCGACGTGCTCACCACGCTCTCCCGGCGCGCGCCGCACGTGCCGGTGATCGTGTATCCGGCGCCAGTGCAGGGCGCGGGCGTGGCCGCGAAGCTCGCCGCGATGGTCGACGAAGCCAGCGCACGTCGCGAGGTCGATGTGTTGATCGTGTGTCGCGGGGGCGGTTCGATTGAGGATCTGTGGGCGTTCAACGAGGAAGTGCTCGCCCGCGCGATAGCCGAAAGTGCGATGCCGGTTGTCAGCGGCGTAGGCCATGAGACCGATTTCACCATCGCCGATTTCGCCGCCGATGTCCGCGCGCCCACGCCCACGGCAGCGGCCGAACTTGTCAGTCCGCAGCGCGTGTTGTTGCTGCGCGATCTCGATCACCGTCATGCGGCGCTGGCGCGCGGTTTCGGCCGGATGATGGAACGGCGCGCGCAGCAACTCGACTGGCTGGCGCGCCGGCTGGTCAGTCCGGCCGAGCGGCTGGAACGTCAGCGCACGCACTTGCGGCAACTGGCGGTGCGGCTGTCGTCGGCCGGCGCGCGTCCGGTTCGCGATGCCCGCGCCCGTTTTGCGCTCGTGCAAATGCGCTGGCAACGCTGGCGTCCTGATCTCGCCGCGGAGCGGGAACATCTGATGCGTCTTGCACAACGCCTGAGTGTTTCGCAAGGGCGCCGGCATGAACGGGCGGCCGCCCGGGTGTCGGAGTTATCGGCGAGGTTGCAGGTGTTGAGCCCGCAACGCACGCTTGAGCGCGGCTACGCGGCTTTGATCGATACGCAATCCGGACGCGCCGTGCGCGCGCCGAACGCGTTGAAGCCGAAACGGCCGTTGACCGTGCATCTGGCGGAGGGATCGGCGGATATTGTGCTGGCCGATATCCAGCCCCGCCTCTCCGATGAATTCTGACGCCGGCGGCGGTGTGTATCGGATGCTGCTTTGACACGGTGCGCACACGCGTTTTTACAAGACTCGCACGGGCACTTGAAACCCCGTATTTTTGACGGCTTAGAAGGAACGTTCGAGCATTTTTTACGCCGCTGTTAAAGCTTCGTAATCGATACTGCTCATAAAAACCCGCAATTTGCGGGGTTATCCCAACTCGCCTACAATCGAGTGCTCCATTGCTTCACTCCTCACGTCCCCCATAATCATCATAGAAGGAAGCTCGCACCATGGAACATACCCTCCCGCCGCTGCCGTTCGACAAGAACGCACTCGTCCCGAACATGTCGGAAGAAACGCTTGAGTATCACTATGGCAAGCATCACCAAACCTATGTGACGAACCTGAACAAGCTGATTCCGGGTACCGAATTCGAAAACCTCTCGCTTGAAGAAATCGTCAAGAAGGCATCGGGCGGCGTGTTCAACAACGCAGCCCAGGTCTGGAACCACACGTTCTTCTGGAACAGCCTGTCGCCCAAGGGTGGCGGCGCTCCGGCCGGCGCACTCGCCGACGCAATCAACGCCAAGTACGGCTCCTTCGACAAGTTCAAGGAAGAGTTCGCGAAGGTCGCAACCGGCACGTTCGGTTCGGGCTGGACGTGGCTCGTGAAGAAGACGGACGGTTCGCTTGATATCGTGTCAACAAGCAATGCCGCTACGCCGCTGACCACCGACGCTAAGGCGTTGCTGACCATCGACGTGTGGGAACACGCGTATTACATCGACTATCGCAATGCGCGCCCGAAGTTCATTGAAGCGTACTGGAACATTGCGAACTGGGACTTTGCGTCGAAGAATTTCGGCGCTTGAAGTTTGTTTCGCGACACTAAACTTTGGAAACGGCAATAAAGTTGGGACACGCGTTAAGACGCGCCGCAATAAACTTTTGAAGCCGTAGGCAAAGAAAGCCCTCCATGTGAGGGCTTTTTTGAGCCTGTCTCTGATCTACCGCCGGACAAAAAACCTGCGGGCGGTACCGCTGTTATTCGGTCATACGAAATTGGCAAGTACAGTGCGATACCTCGGCACTAAATTCGACGATGCGCTCGAAATGGCAGAACAGACCGAGATTTGAGCCGCGGTCGGCCGGACTGTAATCCGTCGCTGTCCGGCTACTTTCCGTCATTATCGAGCGGCGATTGGATCATTTATAGCGGGCACGGCGTTGCGCCGCTAGCCGCGCCTTGGCAATGGGTCAGACTCCCGAATGGCGGACGATGAGGCTTAGCGCTCCACGGCAATGGACGATTCAGACGGCCAAATTCGAATGCGCTGCCGGCACATTAATCCTGAGTGGCCACATCGGCAGCGTCGGCCTGTACCAGTTCGCGCACGAGCAGGTACACGGCTGGCAAGTTGTCGTCGTCACGTCGCCAGTCGACGGGTTCGTCGAGATCCATCCCGGACAAACGACTGTCGCCAAACCGGACAAACGTCGAGCGTATTGTCTCGTTGTGCTTCGCCGTGAAGCCCCGATTCTCAAAGACCTGTTCGTCGATTGTCAGCAGCGTGCGCCAGGTCGGCACTCGCGCGCCACTTGAATAACGGCGACGGCCACTGTCGAGGTGACGGCCTGCGATTGTGGCAATGACCTGCTGGAGGTCCAGCGACGCGCTGCGGAGTGCGCGTTCGAGGGCGACAGGATTGGTGTCGTGGACATCCCTATCAAGAGCTGAGTCGTTAATCATGCTGTTATTTTCCTGAGGACTCGCGGCAACTCGCAGCATCAAACTTGATGCTTCGCCAACGCTTGGTTTCGCTGTGTCAACAACTGGCGGATCTGGGCAAGATAGTTGTCGCCAATAGTGCAGTCTTCAACAGGCCGGCTATGCTGATGAGGCGTTGGTGGACGTACGCTGAGATAGCGGCATACCGCGGACACGTACGGTTTGCCATTGCCTCCCAGATGTCGCGCAGCAGCAGCCACGCGTACGTCTCCGACATGCTTGCGCAACCATGCAAGCGTTTCGCGGTCACCGTCGTTCAAGATGCGGATGAGCTGGTCCATAATTGATCCTGTATAAAAATACAGTACTGTTAATTTATACAGTATTTGACCAAGATGCAAATCAATTCGCAGGATGTTTGGCCCTGGCGGAAAGCCCGGGTTTGCCGGATCAACCTTGGCCGCGTTTCGTCGGTTTAAGGACGGTTCAAACAGACGGCCCGCCAGGCTCATGCCCGCTAGGCCGTTGTCATTTGCAGGCATTTGTCCTGCCGCCAACCGGCGATTCGTGCGATCTGCACACATACCACTCGCGACGCGCTCCAAGCGTTTCGCGACGCAAGATGTCATCCCGTCGCAAACCGCTGGCGACGCGCAAGCTGAGCGCCGACCATGAGCATCATCGAAATCTCCTCTACGGATAAGGACGATCATCATGCTCATCAGCATTCTTCAGCACACACCGCACTGGGTCTGGTGGCTGCTTGCGGCCTTGATTTCCCTCGGCGTCTCGCAAATGCAGCCGCAACAGAGGACGCTGCGCGCCGCCACGGCGAATCCCGTCGCGATGACTGCGCTCTCTCTTTACGGCGTCGTGTCCGTCTTCGCCGCGCAGCCCATCGCGCTGGCCGCGTGGACGGCGGCGATGCTCGCGGCGTTTGCAATGTCCCACGCTGCCGGTATAGGCAGCAAGGCTCGCTGGCTTGTTGCCGAGCAGCGTCTGCTCGTGCCCGGAAGCTGGGTCCCGCTGATGCTGATGCTCGGCCTGTTCATCATCCGGTTCGGCGCTAACGTCGCGCTGGCGATCCATCCCGATCTAAGTGTCGACGGGCTGTTCGCGGGTTCGGTGAGCTTTGCGTATGGTGCCTTCAGCGGCATCTTCCTCGCGCGCGGTTTCGCAATGTGGCGCGCCAGCCGGCAGGCGCAGCCGGCCGGCATGGTGTATTGAGCGGCTGGTTGGGCGGCTTGGTAAGCGGCTTACCAAGCGGCTCAAGCGCACCGTATGCCGTGCGCCAGCTTCTTCGCATGACTGGCCAATCGGCGACCACGTCCGCGCCGGGAGCGCGACGATCTGCTTGGCCGCCATAGGCTGGCGTATCCGATCACCTGCCACAACCCGCACCGCGTAGAATCCGCGCAATGGATCGATCTGCTGCGTGATTTGGGCAGCGCGCAGCGTATCCGCGATCCTCGGATACTTGTTCAAGCCTTTCAACTGGGCGCCACACGGCGATGACAACAAGACTGCCGAGCTGCGTGCGCATACACGGGCTGCCGAACAACCAGTGGGCTCCAGCCGCGTCTGAATAACCGCACATCATCAACGCCCACCGCATGCGCCACGCTCGTCACATCCTGAAACAGCTATTGCGCGAACTGCGGATATTTATCCTGGTGTCGGCGGCGAGCACCGTATTTTTCTACGCGATGTATCGCGATTCGTTCGCCAGCAACCTGATCTATTCGCTTTGCAGCACGCTGTTTATCCAGAGTTTGATCGAAGCGGGCCGCTATGGTCTCGCCTCCCTGATTCGCAAGCGCTCCCCCGATAACCAGGGGGCCCGGCGCAACTGGCCCGGCTGGGAATTGATGGCTCCATGGGTCGTTGTGTCGGGTGTCGTGGGCTACGTCGTCGCGCACATGCTCGGCGATTGGCTGACCGGCGTGCAGCACGCGCCGGCTACGATCATGAACAATCCGCGGGCGATGCTGCTGAGCATGACCGGCGTGTTTGTGTTGTCGCTGGGCATCACGTATTTCTTTTATGCCCGGGGCCGGATGGCCGAGATGGAAACACGTACCGAGACCGCGCTGCGAAGTGCCGCCGAAAACCAGCTCAAGCTGCTGGAGTCGCAACTCGAACCGCACATGCTGTTCAACACGCTGGCCAACCTGCGGGTGCTGATCGCGCAAGACCCGCCGCGCGCCCAGGCCATGCTCGACCGGCTGATTGCGTTTCTGCGCGCGACGCTTGACGCCTCCCGCTCGGGATTGGGATCACATTCGTTGTCCGCGGAGTTTGCGCGTATTGGCGATTATCTTGAGCTGATGCAGACCCGAATGGGAAACCGCCTGATCACGCGGCTCGATTTACCCGATGACCTCGCAAGGTTGTCGGTGCCGCCGCTGCTGCTGCAACCTTTGGTCGAAAATGCCATCAAGCATGGGCTTGAACCCAAGGTTGCAGGCGGCTGGATCAGGGTGAGTGCGCAGCGCGAAGGCAGCACGCTCGTGCTTAGCGTCCGCGATACGGGGGCGGGTATCGACGGCGGGGGTGTTAGCGGCCTTGGTGTTTTACCACCCGCTGGCAGCCGTTTCGGCATCCAGCAGGTTCGTGATCGGCTTGCTGCGCTGTACGGTAAAACTGCTTCGCTTGAGCTCATTTCCGCAAGCGATGACGAGGGCGGTACCCTCGCTATCGTGCACCTTCCGGCATCTTGATTCCGTCCGCTCAGTTGATTCCGTCCGCTGAGCATTGTGTGCTGATCAGAAAAGGCATCGTGCTGATTGCCGAAGTCGAAGCTTTGCGGGAAGCACCGGACGACCGGGAACTCACGGTCTTTCGCGACTGGCTGTTCGCCGTCGCATGACGAGTGCGAACGACCGAGACAACCCCGGTGAGTCGAACCCGCGCCGCCTAGCCCCGCAGCCGACGAAACTCGCCCAGCCACTCCGACAACACCGCCACCGCTTCGGGCGTCACCGCGTTATATAGCGAAGCCCGCAGGCCGCCGATCGATCGATGTCCTTCCAGGCCATGCAAGCCTTCGCGGCGGGCGTCATCGAGAAACTGAGCTTCCGTGGCTGCATCGGGAAGACGGAAGGCGACGTTCATGGTCGACCGGCAAGCGCGCTCGCCATGCACGCGATAGAAATCCGGCTCGGCATCGAGCGCACGATACAGCCGCTCCGATTTGGCGCGGTTGATCGCCGCCATGTTTTCCACCCCGCCTATTTCATCGCGCAGCCAGCGTGTCACCAGCATCAACACATAGATGGCAAACACAGGCGGCGTGTTGTACAGCGAACGCGCTTGAATATGCGTCCGATAATCAAGCAAGGTCGGCAACGCATGGGTCGCCCGTTGAGCGAATTCATCGCGCAGGATCACCAGGGTGACACCGGCCGGCCCGAGGTTCTTCTGCGCATGCGCATAGATCATCGCGTAACGGTCAATATCGAGCGGCGCCGCCAGCAGATTGGAGGACATGTCGCAGACCAGCGGCACCTCACGCAGGCCTGGAATGTCCGTAAATTCCAGCCCCTCGACCGTTTCGTTGGACACGTAATGCAGGTAGGCCGCGTCTGGTGCGAGGTTCAACTCCTCCGGCGCAGGCAAGCGGCGATACCCCTCGGCGCCGCCGTCCCACACCACACGCATGTCGCCTTCGTGCAGCGCTTCGACCGGCGCCTTGGCGCTCCAGTAACCCGACACAATGTACTCGGCATGCTTGCCGCTGCGGCGCAGGAAGTTCATCGGCAGCATGGAGAACTGCAGGCTGCTGCCGCCCTGCATGAACAGCACGTGGTAGTTGCCGGGAATGTTGAGCAGAACGCGCAGGTTGCGCTCGGCTTCATCGAGTACTCCGCGGAACCAGTCGGATCGATGGCTCATTCCCAGCACCGACAGACCCGTCTCGGGCAACCCGTCGATGGCAACGCTCGTTTCGCGCAGCACCGACGCAGGTAACGCACCCGGTCCGCCGGAGAAGTTCATGGTCTTGTTCATTCAGCCCGCCGTCCGGTGCGCGAGCATCTGCTCGAACGCATCGACGATATGTTGCACATGTTGGTTCTTGTGAGCGAGCACGCCGCTATCGCGCTCGTAGTGCGCGAGCATGGTCGCGTTGGCTTCGAACACGAAGACCTGGCCGTCAGGCAGAAGCGTGAAATCGATACCGCCGTAGTCCAGATCGAGCCGCTGGCCGATAGCCGCAATGGCGTCCATTGCGCGCTCGCCGAGTGCTGCGCGCGGGTCTTGCAGGAAGCGCAGTTCCTCGGCGAGCTTCCAGGCGTGGCTCTCCATTTCGGCGGAAAAATAATGCGCGATCCAGTGCGGCGAGATCACGAGATGATAGGGAAGCGGCTGTCGATCGACGTAGATCACGCGGTACTTGCGGTAGAAGCCATCGACCGACTGGCAATCGCGAAACGCGGTCAGGTACTGGGCGCCTTCTTGCGTCGATAACCGGCTTTCAAGCGTTTCGATTGTGTCGCACAGAACCAGGCCGTCACCACCGTGAGCGGCAACGGGGCGGGCTAGTAGTGGAAATGTGACGGCGTGATCGGCGAGTAGCGAAGCGAGTGCTCCGACGTCCTGGGCTTCGCTCTCTATTTCGTATCGCAAGCACGGGGCGGTCTGTACGTCATCAAGGCCATCAAGCAGCGCCGCCAGCCTATGCCGCGAGGTCGGGGCGATTGCCGAGTTCGGATTGAGCAACGGGCGGGAACACTGCGCCTCGAAACGCGCGAGCCTCCCTTCAAGCGGCGCGGCAATATCCGGATCGCCGATCGCGTTGAACACGAGATCGAAGGCGGGCAGTTGAGCGTCTTCGTTATCGGCGGCGTAGTCGATTGCGTACTTGATACGACGGTTCCTGCTGCCCGGCAACAATGCGTCGAACGGTACGTTACCCGTCCTTTTACCCGCGCACAGGATCAGGACGGAGCGAGTCCAGCCCGGCGTTTCTTCGACGAAAACCCGCTGGATTCCATAAGCGCGCTCGCGATAAACCTCGGCAAGCGCCGTGTTTCCCTCACTCGCATAGATAGCGGCAAGGTTCTGGCACGCAACGGCGACGTTCGGATCGAGCGTCAGCACGAGCTGGTACCAGTGCGCGGCGATAGCGTGATCACCCTTCATGAAATAGCCCGTGGCGACGTCGCACAGGCTATTCGTGCGGGCGTCCGGCGAGCTGCTCGCGTACGCGTCGAGGGTATGGGCTGCGATCAGATGGGCGAGCGCGCCGAGTTCATCGCCGGCTTGGCGGCATGCATCGGCGAGCGTGCGGTGAACCGATGGATCTCGCGACGTAATCGCGCTCAAACGATCAATCGGCGCGGGCGAATGCTTGGGTGTGTCGTCGAATTCTTGGGTCATCATGGCCTGGCCGTGCGCATCGGGTCGCTCCATCAATGCGGGTTTCGCAGCATAACGGCCTCGCCCGACATTCCGGTTACAGGCATGCATGCCGTCATTACAAAAGCTTACGCGTCGATTTGAACGCGCTCCATCACGGCTCCATCGCCTTGACGATGATCTGGGCATCCGTGTCCCGTTCGATTCGCTTCAGCACCGGTTGCATGGCGGCGAAGTCCGCGGGCGTGCATACCTGCTTGCCGAAGTTCGCCTTCAAATGACGCTCTGCCTGAAACAGGTTCGTCGCGGGATCGAAGACATAACGCGATGAATAATCGAAAAACGCGTTCGTGAAATTCGCGTCGGTTGGCACATCGGTGACTCTGACCGTCTTCGGCAAGGTGACTTGCGCGACTTCATCGAACGTGCCTCCGGTACACATGAACGGCTGGGTTCGCACGCGCTCGGCGAGCAGGTTCTCAACCTGCGTGGCGATTCCGCCGGACAGGCTCGTCAGCGCGGGTAGGGCAGTCGTGCCGGTGGGCCAGACGACATTGTCGAGCGTTCCGTTGATGGTGGTGGTCAGCGGGCCGTTGCTTGCGTCCAGGTCGCTGGCGCTCAGCGTCGCGACACCGCGAAGGCCTGTCGCCCGAAGGCGGGCATCTGCGATCTGCTTGCGGCGCTCGGCGGTCGCGTGGAGCAGGTTCGCCCGCTCCGGCCCGGTGCTCCATCCGGCATCTTCCACCTGATCGGCGAACGCGGCCGAGCCGTCGGGCGATACCTCGATCTGCAAGCGCGCCGTGCGTGACAGCGGCTCGGTAGCGGGCGTTCGTGACAGCGTGCCGTCGCCGACCAGCAGCGTTGGACGGTCCATGTCCGCGAGCGGCAGAGCGCCGAACTCGATACTCAAGGCCGTCGAGTCGGCATACAGCCGCAACCCCGGCAGCCACGTAATGACGTGATTGATCGCGCTGCCGCCGTAGCCCGGGACGGACGGCAGCGTATAGACCGAGCCGAGGCTGATCAAGGCCGGCTCGTTCTCGATACCCACTGCAGCCAGCAACGCGCCGTAGAGCGCCACATAGTCCTTGCAGTCGCCATAGCGGTTGGCGAGGATATCGGCGGCGCGGTGGGGGATGGCGGGGCTCTGGCCAAGGAACAGCGACACGTAACGGATGTTGTGGCGTACCCAGTCGTAAAGCCTGGCTGCTTTGGCGCGTGGATCGGTTTCGTCGCGCGTGAGCGATTGTGCGAGGGCGCGTACGGCCGGATCGTCCGCGCTCGGATCGACGGCGCCGTCCCGATAGCTCGCGGCAAAGCTCCGGTAGTCGGGAAACGTCGACACCATCAGCCGGTCGCCGTACTGGGTATAACCGACCGAGCCCGCTTCCACCCGATCGTAATGGGCCCGGCTGTAGTCGAATTCGTAGCGCGTGCGGCCGCCCTGGGTTACGGGCGGCACGGCTGCGTAACCGCGTGCATCGGCATAAAGAGGTTTGTCGGCGGGCAGGTCGAAGATCAGGCGTTGGTTTTCCACGGGGCCACGCTCCGGTTCGACGAAATAATCGAACTGCCCGGCGATGACCGGCTTCGACTGGGTCTTGTGAAACCGCAGATGCACGATCGATTCCGCGCTCACCCCCGGAAAGACCACCGCTTTCAGGCGAGCGTCCTCGAAGGTGGGGGCGCCTGCCGAACGCGGCTCCTGGACCTCACGGATCTGGTCGGGCGCGACGATGTGTTTGATGCCGTCGGGGCCGAGCGAGTAGGCATCGGTTATGTCGATGGTTGATGTCGATTTGTCGAACCAGATGTAGCGTTGCGCGATGTCGCCGATACCCGCTGGCGTGTTTGCGCGCAAAGTGGTTTCGTCGTCTTCGGTCAAGGAGCCGTCTTTCGCTACCACGAAGGTGTGGATGTCGCTGACAAGGGTGGACGGCTGCGCGGTTTCGATGGTGTCTATGGCGAATGCCGACTGCGATCCTAACCACGCCAACGACGCAGCCAGCAGTAAGCGTTTTACATCCAGCGATCGAGGATTCATGGAGGGTGGTTTTGCTTGCAGGTTCAACGGGTTATCGTAGCGCAGGTGCTCAGGTAGTCGTGGATTAGGGGGCGGGGTTGGTGGTCCGGGTTGGTCGGTTCTGGGGTTAGCGGTCTGGGTCAGTGCCGGGTTGGTCGGTTCTGGGGGGTAGTGGTCGGAGTCTATGCCGGGTTGGTGCTTTCGGCCGTGGTGGTCTACGAGAGTCGGATTTTCTCTTTATCACTGTTAGCCACTGTGCGTGGCGGCACGTCATTTCTTTGTCCAAAGCGACAAAGAAACGAAGCAAAGAAAGCGCTTTCAACCACGCTACCCTAAGTGTCCACAGCGTGCAGTTTCTATTCATGGGTGCCCCAAAAGCACGGTGCTCGCCAGAGCCACGGATGTTTGAAACCCTCCTTCTCGCGAATCCTGACACGAACACGCTTCGCCCCGTACGCTCTCGGGCAAGCACACTTGCTAAGGAACCCGCACGGCCTTACAGATATTTACGGCTGCGGTTTTTTGACAGGTTAGCTACCTGGTCTGTGCGACCGTATCATAGGCCACAGCTTCATGCGTGTTTGTGTTTACTGCTTCAGTTTTTGTGAATTGGCTGCGCGTTCTGCACAGCTATTTTCGTTGGTTACGGCCACCCGCAGCTTTGCGGCTTCGTTTCCAGATGGGTTGGTTACGAGGTTCGAGGCGCGTACAAATTCGGTGGTCGGTCGTCCGCGGATAGCGCGGGGTGGTCCTTGGGCAGGTTCAATCACTGGTGGCGAAGCGTGTGGGTATCCGTGTTCGGAGAAGGAGGGTTTCACACATCGGTGGCTCTGGCGAGCACCGTGCTTTTGGGGCACCTATGAATAGAAACTGCACGCTGTGGACACTTAGGGTAGTGCGGTGAAAGCGTTTTCTTTGCTTCGTTTCTTTGTCGCTTTGGACAAAGAAATGACGTGCCGCCACGCACAGTGGCTAATAGTGATAAAGAGAAAATCCGACTCTTGCAGACCACTAACACTGAAAGCAGCAACCCGGCATTAACCCCGACCGCTAACCCCAGAACCGACCAACCCGGCATTAACCCCGACCGCTAACCCCAGAACCGACCAACCCGGCATCAACCCCGACCGCTAACCCCAGAACCGACCAACCCGGCATAGACCCCGACCACTAACCCCAAAAACCACCCCTCGACCATCGCCCCACGCTCACCAGAACCCCAAACCCATCGCATGGACGGACGTGGCCAAAGCGGCTGCCAGCCGACAACCCGGACATGCCGATGGTCGACCTCGCGATGCCCGGCATGAACAGCCTGGAAGTGATTGACCAAGCGAAGCGTTCACGCAGGAGGGACGTGGAGATATCGAAGGACCATGCAGAGCGCTACGCGGCGCTCACGAGACCGCTTCAAATCGGCGGCGATCTGGCGGGCGCGCCATAAAGGCTCCAATGACGCGCCCGCATGTGTGACGCAGAGTGCGCCTGCATTCGCGCCTCAACGCCGTTGCGACGTCACGTCCCAGTTGATATCGACACACAGGACCTGCAAGCCGCGCGGTGTTTGCGCCGCGATGGACGCCGTCACGCACAGGTGCGCCTCGTTGATCGACAGATACGGCGCGGTCAGATGAACCCGGTCCGGCGTGCGCAATGCTTCGATGAAATAAGGCCGGCGTTCCCAGCTTGCGCCTTCGGAATGCAACAAGGGCCGGAACCGCTTGGCACGCTGCGATGCACGCGCGACGGGCAGGACGTTGTCGCCGATCTGCCGGCCGGATGCATCGAGCAGGAAACAGCGCGCCGTTTCATGAAGCTGCAATAGCGTGCGGGTCGCATTGGCGAGCGTTTCGCCTTCGATCAGACGCGCCGCCGCCGTTTCCAGTGCCCCCACATAGGGCGCCAGCCTCGCCGACTGCGTACGTTCGCGCGCGGCCACGCGTTCGCGGGACGCCGCCGACAACGCGTCCAGCACCCCTTGCGCGGCTTGCGGTTTCACGGCCTCCACGCTGGGTCCGGCAAAATACGCGCCCTGGACGAAATCGACGTTACATTCGAGCGCGATCAGCGCGTCGCGCTCGGTGCTCAGGCCGCCCATCAATACCAGTTGACCGGACTCGTGCAGCAGGGAAACGAGGCCCGGCAACACCCGCTCGATATGCGAATGTTCGCTCGCCTGCTGAAGGATGCAGCGGTCGAGCGTCACGATATCGGGCCGCAGATGCCACACGCGATCGATGTTCGAATGCTTCACGCCGAAGCCATCCAGCGCGATCAGGAAGCCGGACTTGCGCAAGGAATCGATGATTTCAGCGAAGCGCGTGGTCTCGCCGCCCGCTTGCTCGGGCACTTCCAGCACCACGCGCTGCGGCGGCAGGCCGATGTTTTTCAGCGATGCCAGCAGCGCATCGCCGTAGCTCGTGTCCATCAACGCGGCCGGATGGAGGCTGAGGAACAGCCATTCGTCGTCGCTATCGAAGGAAAAGAAGTTGCCCAGATGCAGTGATTCGGCCAGCCGGCCGAGTTCGAGCAGATCGCCGCGCCGTGCTGCCTGCGTGAAGACTTCATGCGATGGAACTTGCCGGCCGGAGTCATCGCGGGCTCGCAGCGACGCGTGATAACCGATTGCGCGGCGATGAGACACCGAGAACACTGGCTGAAACACGCTGAACACCGTGTATTCGCCGTACAGGACAGTGCGCCGCGAGCCGTCATCACCCGCGACGGGGCGGGGGGGCTGAAAGCGGGGAGGGTCGAGATCAACCATGCTCATGGTGGTTTTGGCAGGCGTTCGAACGCGGCTCGAGTGGGAGTAAACATCGGGAAAGAACTAGTTTACAGGATAGGCCCACTCTCGGAAGAGCAAGAAATATGCGCATTTGCCGGACATTTGAGATATTCCCGCCGAAACCGGGCCCGGCTGGGGCTGGGCTGCGGCCCCGGTTTTTATCGCGGCCGGGCGGCGAAGCCGCGTGCACTTTCGTAGTGCAGTCCGCACGGGGAGATGATTCGCAATAGCGCGTTGTTGGTTTTCGCTCGCGCCGGTGGACGGGGGGTGGGGTTTTTGGGGGGGGCGGTTTTGGGGCGTTGGGTTCTGGGGTTAGCGGTCGGGGTCAATGCCGGGTTGGTGCTTTCGGCCGTGGTGGTCTGCGAGAGTCGGATTTTCTCTTTATCACTATTAGCCACTGTGCGTGGCGGCACGTCATTTCTTTGTCCAAAGCGACAAAGAAACGAAGCAAAGAAAGCGCTTTCAAACCACGCTACCCTAAGTGTCCACAGCGTGCAGTTTCTATTCATAGGTGCCCCAAAAGCACGGTGCTCGCCAGAGCGAAGGATATGTGAACCCCTCCTTCTCCGAACACCGATACCCACACGCTTCGCCACCAGTGATTGAACCTGCCCAAGGAGCACCCCGCGCTATCCGCGGATAACCCCCCCTCCGAATATGTACGCGCCTCGAACCACGTCGCCAACCCTGCTGGAAAACGAGGTCGCGAAGATGCGGGTGGCCGTAACCGACGAAAATAGCTGTACAGAACGCGCAGCCAATTCACAAAAACTGAAGCAGTAAACACGAACACGCATGAAGCTGAGGCCTATGAATACGGTCGCACAGACCAGGTAGGTAACCTGTCAAAAAACCGCAGCCGTAAATATCTGTAAGGCCGTGCGGGTTCATTGGCAATTGTGCTTGCCCGAGAGCGTACGGGGCGAAGCGTGTTCGTGTCAGGATTCGCGAGAAGGAGGGTTTCACACATCAGTGGCTCTGGCGAGCACCGTGCTTTTGGGGCACCTATGAATAGAAACTGCACGCTGTGGACACTTAGGGTAGAGCGGTTAAAGCGTTTTCTTTGCTTCGTTTCTTTGTCGCTTTGGACAAAGAAATGACGTGCCGCCACGCACAGTGGCTAATAGTGATAAAGAGAAAATCCGACTCTCGCAGGCCGCTAACACTGAAAGCAGCAACCCAGCATTAACCCCGACCGCTAACGCCGAAAGCACCAACCCGGCACTGACCCCGACCGCCAACCCCGGAACCTAACACCCCGACCACCAACCCCGACCACCAACCCCAAAACCCCCCAACCCGTCCACCGGCGCGAGCAAAAACCACCGTTCAATGCGCTTCCGACGGATCCGTTTTCTTGTTCTTCACGGCGCGAATCTCTGGCCCAAGCTGCGCAAAAATCCACGCTGACGCTGCAGTAATAATGCCGACGCAGAGGAACGTCGCGTGAAAGGCGGGCAACGAATTCGTCGCGGTGACGCGCGGCAGAATGCCGGTGAAGGTCGCAAGCACCGCGCCGGCGATCGTGACGCCGAGACTCATCGACAACATCTGCACGAGCGAGAACAAACTGTTGCCGCTGCTGGCACCGCCAGTGCCGAGGTCCTTCAGCGTGAGCGTGTTCATCGCGGTGAACTGAATGGAGTTGACGCCGCCGAAGAACGCCAGTTGCACGAGCCGCAACCAGAGAGGCTGATCGGCGCTGGTGAGCGAGAAACTGGCCATCGTGAGCCCGACGAGCACCGTGTTGACCACCAGTACGCTCCGATACCCGCGCTTCATGATCAGGCTCGTCACGATGCGCTTTGACAGCATCCCCGCAGCGGCCACGGGCAGCATCATGAGACCGGCTTCAAACGGCGAATAACCGAGACTGATCTGCAACAGCAGCGGCAGCAGATACGGCATCGCGCCGCTGCCGATCCGCGCGAACAGGTTGCCGAGCAAGCCGACGCTGAACGTATGGATCTTGAACAGATCGAGCGAAAAGATGGGCTGCGGCACGCGCACGGCGTGCAACCCGTAGGCCACGAAACACCCGAAGCTCAGCACGAGCAGCACCAGCACGACAGCGTGCTGGAGGCCGAGATCGGCGAGGCCATCGAGTGAGATGGTCAGGGCAACCATGCCGACCGCGAGCAGCAGATAACCCGCGAGATCGAAGGGCGCGGTGGCCGGGTTGCGGCTATCGGTCATAAAGAGCCGCGTGGCAATACAACCGATCACGCCGACCGGAACGTTGATCAGGAAGATCCAGTGCCATGAGGCAATCTGCACGATCCAGCCACCGAGCGTCGGTCCAATAAGCGGCCCGATCAACCCCGGAATGGCTACAAACGACATGGCGCTGAGATAACGTTCGGCCGGCACCACGCGCAGCAACGAGAGGCGTCCGACCGGCAGCAGCATGGCGCCCCCCACACCCTGCACCACGCGATAAATCACGAGTTGCATGAGCGAGTGGGCATCCGCGCAAAGCAATGAGCCGATGGTGAAGATCAGGATCGCGCTGAAGAACACGTGGCGCGTGCCGAGCTTGTCGGCCAGCCACCCGGAGAACGGAATGACCGTCGCCATGGTCAGGGAGTACGCAATGACCACGCCCTGCATGCGAAGGGGCGCTTCGCCGAGGCTTTTCGCCATGGCCGGCAGGGCCGTATTGACGATGGTCGAGTCGAGGGTCTGCATGAAAAAGCCCGTGGCGACCAGCCATAACATGACGGTGAGCGATTGGGGCGAGGGCGCGGGGGTAACGTTCGAGCGGATTGTGTCGGGCATGAAAGGAGCCGGCGGAGGGAGTGCCGTGATTTTACGTGGATGTGGCGGGATAGCGGGGCAATCGAGAAGACGACTATGCCGTGCGGACGGATCAGCAATAGACGTTCAAGGCACCCGCACGGTTTCTTCGAGTCGACAGAAAGTGAGACGGAATGTCAATTGGTTGATTCCGATCACCCTACACTTGGCGCTCGCTTTAGATCCCGGCGATCGAATACCGAATACCGAGAACGCATAGCGAACGATGGGCCTTTTCCCTGAGAGAGTGAGATGGACGTGTCAGAACCGATAAGACACGCCAATCTGAATTATCGGATACCAGCGATACCGCCGCGCTTTATCGCTGAGTTCCTGCGCGCCCGTACTGGCGATCTGCTGGGCGAATGCTGGGCCGGCATGCTGGGCCAGCGACGGAGACAACGTATAGCTTGTGCGCGGCACGCCGTACGCTACGCCCAGGTCCGCTATGAAGCCAAAACCTTTGGCCAAAGGCTGATGCCCGAAGCCAATGCCGAAATAAGGCATGACCGTGGGATATTCAGCCGTTGCCGTCGCAGTGTCTCCCGGCAAGGCGGGGTAATGCTTGCCGCCAAACACATACGTGCCGTTTGACGGCGTGGAGACGCCTGAGAGTTTGTCGTCGGTGAAGAGGACACCGCCCGTCATGCGAAAACCGAGGCCGGACCAGGGGAAGAAGTCCAGATAGAGACCGCCCTGGCGCACGTGGATATCGTCGTCGTAACGATTTCCACCTACTGTGAAGTTGTGCGAAAGGTTGATGGCGTTGAAATCCGCGTGAAGCCCGAAGTTCGAGCCAAGCCCGATTGCACCGCCGATGCCCGCGCCTTGCGTGCCGCCCTGTAAGTAGATCTCCTGTGCGTGTACCCCGCCAATCCAGACTGCACTACAAGCCGCCAAAATCATTGTCTTGGTGATCATTGTTGTCTCTCTGGTGTCATGCTTGATGCACGAGCCATCTGGGCGACAAGCATTGTTAGTGTTGGTCCCGGCGTCTCCCGACGCGCAACCTCAACGTATTCCCCTTAAAAGGGGCGGTATGTGGGGAGTCGCACGCCTTTTCGTACGATTCGGGCAAACCCGCGTGGCTGGAATGTGGCCTTCGCCTGGTGCGTGAACTGGTGATTGATCTGCGTTTTTCGTGCGGAAGGGACGGACGCGAGGAGGCGGATCTGCCGTGCAGTGGCACGGAGATCAGAGCAAATCAGCGCGATTCAGGGAGGGGAAAAACAGCGCGCCCGAGGGGTAAGCTCGGGCGCGGCGGAGTCATCAATGGTCAATAACGTCGATTAATCAGGACCCCGTGACGCTTACCGGACTACCACCGGCCGGTCTGGCGACGGTACGCGGCCATATGTATCTTCAAAGCGCACAATGTCGTCTTCACCCAGATATGCACCGGACTGGACTTCGATCAGCTCGAGCGGAATCTTCCCCGGATTCAAGAGCCGATGTGTGACGCCAAGCGGAATGTAGGTTGACTGATTTTCGGTCAACATAATTTGTTGATCGCCGTTCGTGACCATTGCCGTGCCTTTCACCACAATCCAGTGTTCCGCACGGTGGTGATGCATTTGGAGGCTCAACTGCGCGCCCGGGTTCACCTCAATGCGCTTCACCTGAAAGCGCGAACCCTGGTCGATACCTTCGTACGATCCCCACGGACGGACCACGCGCCGATGTGTGACCGACTCTGTTCGTCCCGAGGCCTTCAACCGTTCGACGATCTTTTTCACATCCTGCGTGCTGTCGCGATGCGTCACCAGGACCGCATCCGCCGTTTCCACGATCACGATGTTGTCGAGCCCGATGGCCGCCACCATGCGATGTTCCGCGCGAATATACGAGTTGGTTACGTTCTCGACCAGAACGTCGCCGAGTAGCGCGTTCCCTTCGGCATCACTCTCGGCGATCTCCGCCAGTGCTGTCCATGAACCGATGTCATTCCAGCCGAGATCGGCCGCGGCAATCACTGACGCGCGATCGGTCCTCTCCATCACGGCATAGTCAACGGACACGCTTGGACAGTCCTGGAAAGCGCCGGCGTCGAGACGTACGAAGTCTTCGTCGCGCTTTGCAAGTTCCAGCGAAAGCGTGGTTTGACGCGCGATTTCCGGCTCGTATTTGCGGAGCTCTTCTATGTAGGTGGAGGCTTTCAGCAAGAACATGCCGCTGTTCCAGTAGTACCCGCCTTCCTCGATAAAGCCCGCAGCTTTGGCTGCATCCGGTTTTTCGACGAACTCGGCAACCGAGAACGCGCCAGCGATATCGCCGATCCTCGGTCCGCGACGAATGTAGCCATAACCGGTATGCGGGCCCGTTGGATCGATACCGAACGTGACCAGATAATCATCCTTTGCCACGTCAGCCGCAGCTTGCGCGACGCGGGCGAACTCTGCCTCGTTGAGGATCACATGATCCGACGGCAGCACGAGCAAAAGCGCGTCAGGCGATGTGCGTAAAGCTAGCAACGCTGCCGCCGCGATAGCCGGCGCAGTGTTGCGGCCGACCGGTTCGAGCACGATGGCCGATGGGACGGTTCCTGCCTCGCGCAACTGCTCGGCGACAATGAAACGCTGCTCGTTGTTCGTCACTACGATAGGCGCGGCGGTACCCGCGATGGCGTTCACGCGTAGAGCGGTTTGCTGCAGCAGAGTTTTATCGCCGGTCAGCTTCAGGAACTGCTTCGGATAGCCGCCGCGCGACATGGGCCAAAGACGTGTGCCACTGCCGCCGCACAGGATGACCGGATGAATGTTCATGCAATTTCCCTCGGAAGTTTTTATGGTTACGCAATTTTGCTTGATTTCCGCGATAGACGTTTTTGCTGGTGCCGCCATAACGCATGACGCAGCGCGTTACGTGTCCATCGCACGGCCTTAAGGAAAGGACGTTGGCGGTTGCCGCGAATGCGGCCCAGCGGTCTTGCGGCGCCGCGCGCGAGCTGGCGCACGACCGCCTCGGGCGTAGTGTATAGACGCAAGCGCCAGTCCCAGTAGATTGGATAGCGCAACAGCACGCCTGCCGTGAGCATATCCAGCGACAAGGTACGCTCGCGCCACGGCAATGGGCCGAGCGCGTCGTGTGTCAGGCCCCAGCCCGCATAGAACGGCAGGCCGTAGGTGAAAACGGCTGTGTCGCGCATTAGGGCATCAAAGCCCGCCAGCGACGAAAGCGTGTGCACCTCGTCGGCAATATCTATCAGGGAAAGCAGGTCGGCAGTTGTATCGACAATATCAGCGAGCCGTTGTGCGTCGATCAGGCCCGAGCGGTTTCCCGACAGTACATCTGGATGCGGTCTGTACACGATAAACGCATCCGGCCGGCGCGCGCGTACTTCGCGCAGCAGAGCATCCGCAGTGCTGATTGCGCTGGTACCCAGCCGGATGGATGCGTCGTCGGCCACTTGGCCGGGGACCAGAACGACGCGCTTTCCACTGGGCGCAGTCCATCCCGGTGCGCGTCGGCCGAGGTTGTACTTTGTCACGCCGAGCTCAGTGATCAGCTTGCGCAACGTGGCGGCGCGTGCGAGTTCGGCAGAACTGAATTCGGTTTCGTTGAGCAGCACCGACAAATCACTCGGGCGGCTCGCGTCGAAGTACAGGCCTCGGCGGTCGATTACCTGACTGCGCGGCGCGATCATGTCCGAGCCCAGGCCGCACGAATGAAAAAAGCCGTCTTCTATGCGCACGTGGGTCGTGTCCCGCGGCAGTTCGTCCGCGCTGCGTGCGCCCCAGAGTGCGCCGCATTCGTTGTCGGCGAGCGCAGCCGGTTCGCGAGTCCAGCGCAGTCGCCCGCCGCCTGCCGTAAGAAAGGGCGTGGCGAAAGGGCGCTTCCACCACTGAAAGCGAATACCCGCGATGTCCCGAAGGTCGGCGAAACGCTCGCGGACTTCGCGCTGCAAGTCGATGCTGTCCAGCAACTGGTCCAACGTTCCGGGGGTGTGCGTTGCGGGATCGAGATAGCGCGCCCACTGGATGAACATCACGTTGAACAAAGCGGACAATGTTGGGCGGGCGGTGCGATTGGCGAGCGGTGTAGCGTCGTGCGTGAGGCCCCAGCCCGCGTAATACGGTGCACCGTGCACGTGTAACGGCACCTTGGCCAGCAACGCCAACATTCCTTCGGACGCGCCGACGGTGTATGCGTGGTCCACTTGCTGGAGAGCGTCGCGGGCGTTATCGGAGAGGTGAATGCCGGGCGGTAGTGCGGGCACTGTCGAAGAAAGCCAGCAACCCGAACCTTTATCGGATGACCGGAGCAGCCAGAACTCTGCCTCAGGATGGGCGGCGCGTGCTGTGTCCAACATGCGCAAAAAGTCGATTCGCTTGTGGCGTATGACGACGCCATTGATGCCACGCGACGACTCGCGCTCATCGATCAATAAAACGCGCAGCAGCGCCTGTTCGATGCTGCGTCGAGGCGGCATCACCCGCTGCATTAATTGTGCGATATGCGGAGGCGACTCGGCGTTGTTTGAGAGTTTCGCATTCAGGGCATCGATCAGATCGCCCTCTGGAAGCCGCCACCACGACATCATTGGAGCGCCCAACGGCACGCGCGATAAAAAGGGGCCGGGTGCTGCAGCGATGGCGTTCCAACGCATCGCGCGCACTATGCGCAACGCGGCCCGTCCGCTCCAGTGGTCTGTCCACAGGGTGTCTGAGCGTCCGCTGAGCCATGCAGCGAGTCGCAAGCCGCGTGTGATGCTCATCAGCGATCCAGCCAGCATTGTCATGCGCCCAAGCTGCCGATGAAGTTATCGACTTGCTCGAAGTGTCTCGCCCAGGTTGGTTCACGAAAGCGTGTCACGCGTTCGAGCTGCGCCGCGCGTGCCGGGCTTTCCGGCTGCGCGTATTCCTTGATGTGCGCGAGCCATCCCAGTCCGTCGAGCGGGTCGATATATTCGGGGATGTCGTCTGCTATCTCGTGGAATACGTCGATATCGCTGGCGAGAACGGGCACTTGCAACGCAAGTGCTTCGGCGAGCGGCATGCCATAGCCTTCTACGAATGAGGGAAACAGCAGCGCCTGCGCGTGCTGGAGATAGTTGCGCAGACGCTCGTCTGAACAACTGGCTTCTTCGATAACCACTCCTTTTAGCGCTGCGCATCGCTCCAACATATCGACTACGTTTTCGCATTCCCATCCGCGACGGCCAATCACGACAAGCTTCGGGGCAGCGCTGCCGAGCTGTTCGACGAGGCGCCGCCAGACGTGGAGTAGGAACCAGTGGTTTTTGCGCGGCTCGATAGTGCCGAGAAGAACGAAGTAGGGCGTGGGAATGATTCGAGCGCTTTCTTTATAAGGCTTGATGCCCGATGCAAGATGGGCCACGACGCTAGGCAGCATTGGCAAATTGACACGCCGCGCCTCCTCCGTGAGCGAGTCCAGTGTGACCTGGGAATTTGCGATCACACCTTTAGCGTGGGCGAGCGCTGTATGCATGCGCGTGGCGTGGGCCTTATCGACTAGCGGACGACAATATTCGGCATGCGTAAGCGGTATCAGGTCATGCACCATGAATACAACATCGACATTCCGCTTTTGTAGCGCTTGGTAAAAGCGCGGAAATTCGATGCCGTTGTGACTTGTATGCAACAGAAAGCCACTCGCAATTTTTGATTGTCTTAAGGCGTCTAGGCAAGAAATCGCTACGAGTTTTTTTATGTTTTTTTTACTTCGTTGAGAGGTCCTAAGCCACTCAAATGCCATTTGCGAATGACGCTCCGACAGAACGGTGCAATAGCCACGCTCGCTCAGAACGGCGCGCGCGCGGGCACCGTAGTGGTCGATGTACGCAAGGCCGACGCGATCCACACCCGTTGGCAACAGGCCATCGTAGAGGCGGCTTAGGAGGCGGGTGACGTCCAGAAAAAGGTTTGGCACTCGGATGCAAGGCTCTTAGTGTTGGCTTAGCCGGTAATTTACTTACCTTGCTTACTATTTCGCGGTCAAAGTTTCGATTCGGCGTGCCATTTTAGCTTACGTCGTGAGACAATTCGCGCCAAATTCATATCCATAAAGTCCAATAGATGTCGCGTCTGCCGGTTAGTTTTTTTTTGATCGCGTGCGTTTCAGGCGCGGCAGTGCTTAGTAGTTGCTCCACCATTCCCACGTCTGGACCAAGCCGGTCCCAAGTAGATGGAGCGGCTGCTAGCCCGAATTCCGGGGGCATCCAGATCGTTGACGTTACTGATGACATTGCCCGCACACTGTTCGCGGAGCGGCATATAGGTGACTTCTCGGCTACGCTAGGAAACAGCACCACGTTTCAACAGGAACTGGGTGTCGGAGATACGATCGAGGTTTCAATTTGGGAAGCGCCGCCTGCCACGCTTTTTGGCGCTGGTCAGCTTGATGCCAAGGCCGGTTCCAGTAATGCGCGGGTCACCGTGCTCCCCGATCAGACGATCGACGGCGAGGGCACTATCGACGTGCCATTCGCCGGCCAACTAAAAGCAGTGGGGCGGACGCCGTCGCAATTGCAGCGTGATATCACTGCACGGCTTAAAAATATTGCGCACGATCCCCAAGTGCTGGTCAAGCTATCGCTTAACGCTACGTCTTATGTCACTGTCGTGGGCGATGTGTCCACCAGCAACCGAATGCCACTCAGCGCTCGAGGCGAACGCTTGCTTGATGCGCTGGCTTTTGCCGGGGGCGTAAAACAACCCGTGGACAAGATTACCATCCAAGTGACAAGAGGGACCACGGTTGCGTCGCTTCCTCTCGAATCAGTAATTCGCGATCCGCGGCAGAACATTCCGCTGAGAGCCGGTGATGTCGTGACAGCGCTTTTCCAGCCATACAGCTTTACTGCCCTTGGCGCGACAGGCAAGAACGAAGAGATCAATTTCGAGGCGCAAGGAATCACCCTTGCGCAAGCACTGGCGCGCTCCGGCGGGTTGCTGGACTCGCGATCAGACGCGCAGGGTGTGTTCATCTTCCGTCTTGAAGATGCTAAGGCTTTGAAATGGCCGGTCTCTCCAGTTCGCACAACAGCGGATGGCAAAGTGCCAGTGGTCTACCGGATCAACTTGCGTGATCCCAACTCGTTTTTTGTAGCGCAGAGCTTCTGGATGGATAACAAAGATCTTTTGTACGTCTCGAACGCTCCCATTGCGGAATTGCAAAAATTCCTGAACGTGGTGTTTTCTGTGGCGTATCCCGTTGTCAATTCGGTTAACAGTTTTAAGTAGCAGGTTCGCCTTGCAAGCTACTTCTAAAGGCATCAGTTCGGTGAAAACCGCTGTTTTTTTGTCTGTCGGGCTAAGTCGAGCGTTCCTTTGGACCTCGATATTAGCCGGTGACGCCGCTTCGAATTACACGGTAACAATCGCTATCTGAGCTTCATCGAATCAGTGTCCTTTTACGTGCAGAGAGTATTTTGCGACGAATTTGCATAGATGGTCATAACCTCGCTCTCCAGCACGGCACTGGGGTTGCGACGTATGCTAAAAACTTAGCGAACAACCTTACTGATCTTGGGCATGAGGTGAGGACTCTTTACGGTGCTCCATTGCCCACGTCGTCACCAGATCTAATTCGTGAAATCCTGTTTTACGACTATTTGGGGGGGGCTAACCTTAACCGAGGTGGCGTGAAAGGCGCAATACGGCACGTTAAAGAAGCGGTGCAGGCCCCCTTTGGATTGAGCGCTACAAGTATCTCGGCGACCGGCTTGGTCGAAACAAGACGCTTTTCGCATCGGTTGCCACGTTCCGTAGAAGTATTCAATGCCCCTAACCTTTTCAATGTCGCTCGCGAACATTTCAGGCGGCATAATCGATTTTTGCGTGTTCAGTTTAAAGATCCACCTGATGTTATGCATTGGACCTATCCGGTTCCGATCGTCGTGCCTGGTATCCCAAACATCTATACGATTCACGATTTGGTGCCTCTGCGCTTGCCGTATACAACACTCGATAACAAGCGATACTATTTTCGGTTGATCAAAAAATGCATTGAAGTCGCAGCTCGGATTTGCACGGTCTCCGAACAATCTAAGATGGACATAGAAGCGTTCTTTCCGCCAGCCAAGGGAACGGTATTTAATACCTACCAGGCTGTGGACGTTTTCTCTTCTACCGAACTGAAAAGCGATGAACAAGCGTACGACGAGGTGATGGGGCTATATGGGTTGAAGCCGAAAAGCTATTTTCTTTTTTTTGGTGCAATTGAGCCCAAGAAAAATGTCGGGCGTTTGATTGAGGCTTTCATGTCGATTCCTCTTGATTCTACGTTGGTAATCGCAGGATCAATGGCTTGGAAGTCGGACGAAGAAATGAAGCTCTACAACAGCCTGATAAGTCAAGATCCACGGTTAAAGAGACGAATCAAGATTCTTGGCTATCTTCCGCATCCGTTTCTAGTTAGCTTGATTCGTTCCGCGAAAGCAGTTGTATTTCCGTCTTTATATGAAGGCTTTGGATTACCAGTCTTGGAAGCTATGGAGCTAGGAACACCAACACTTTGCTCCCGAGAAGGGTCGCTAACAGAAGTTGCAGGAGACGCGAGCGTCTTCGTCGATGCCTACGAGGTAGGGTCCATTGCGAGCGGCTTGGAAAGCTTAGAAAGAAATGACGAACTCAGGCACAAGCTTGTGACTGCTGGAAAGCATCAAGCAGCAAAATTCAGTAAACGAATCTATCAAGAGCGGCTGTCAGAATTGTATCGGTTAGCGTAAGCGGTGACTTATTTAGGGAAAAGATCTATGTTACAGGTATTCGTGAAAAACAAGAACGGAAAGTCGCAATCGATTAAGTTGGGTGATGACGCGCGCGATGCGCGGCGATGGCAGGACGCCGTAGAGCATTACAATGCAGCGCTCAGCGAAAATCCTAACAACGATGGCATTTGGGTTCAGCTCGGACACGCGCAGAAGGAATTGGGTCAATTTGCAAAAGCAGAGGAAAGCTATCTAAAGGCGTTGAAGCTAAAGCCAAACGAAGCCGATACAAACTTGCAAATCGGTCATCTTTTTTCTGTTCGAAGTGATTCAGTGAACGCAGCTCGATATTACCGCGAAGCCATAAGACTTGGTTCCTACGACAAGATTGCTGCGACTTATATCGCGAATAACGTAGTTGTTGCGGACGAGTTAACATTGTCCGCGACCGATGCTCGATCCACACTGTACTTCGATTACAGCGATCTGGTTCAGTACTTCCGCCACAATCGGTTTCCCACCGGGATTCAGCGGGTCCAGATCGAAATGCTCAAGGCTGCGCAGGAGTCGTCCTTTGACGTCCCAATCCGGGCATGTACATTTTCTGAAGCTAAGAGATTCTGGGTTGACCTCGATCCAATGTTATTTCGGCGAGTTTGTGACCTGTCTTCACTCCCTGGTGGAGAAGACGACGCGGTATGGAGGTCTGCTGTCAACGATCTCATCGCAAGGATTGAAGTTAAACCAGCGATTCGCTTTCCTGCCGGCGCTGCGCTGATAAATGTTGGAACGTCCTGGTGGATAAAGGACTATGGCACGTATATACGCCACGCCAAACAAAAGTATGGACTTCGATATGTTCCTTTTGTACACGATGTAATCCCGCTTATCACGCCGGAGCATTGCTCCAAGGGATTGGTGGAAGATTTTAGGGCGTGGATCCACGCTGTGATGTTGCAAGCCGATTTTATGGCGGTAAATTCGGTAAACACTCAGAAGGATGTTGTTGCGCTGGGGCAGCAAAGGAATGCATTGTCTTATGAGCCTCAAGTGGTACGGCTCGACGCGGAATTTTCCCGCAATCCAGATCGGGGAGATGCCTTCGTCGAGGATGTACTTCTCGATTTCGGCCTCTCTAAAGATGATTACGTTTTGTTTGTTGGGACGCTAGAGTCGCGAAAAAATCATGCCGGCGTGTTCAGCGCATGGAAGAAATTGATCGCAAAGCATTCCGTAGACAAAGTGCCCACGCTAGTATGCGTTGGTAAGCGCGGGTGGCTTTTCGAGGAGGCAGCTGCGCGTCTCGAGAAAGACAGTGCATTGTCGAGTAAGGTAATGATGCTGTCGGGCATTTCCGACGACGAACTGGCTTCTCTTTATCGCGGATGCCTTTTCACCGTATACGCAAGCCACTACGAAGGCTGGGGACTCCCTGTTACTGAAAGCTTGAGTTTTGGAAAGGTCTGTCTTACGGCCGATAACTCGTCGCTCCCCGAAGCCGGTGGAAAATTCGCAGATTATTTTGACAATGACTCGGTCACGGAGTTAGTGACAGGGTTAGACAAACTGATCTTCGACGATAAGTATCGAGAGCAACGAGAAAGCGAGATTCGAAAGCAATTTGTGCCTCGGGACTGGGCTGCCGTTCTTGGCGACCTGGTAAACGGCGTCAGGCGGCATTTCGAAACCCACAGTCCTGAGGCGCAACGTGGTATCGCGGCCATTCGGCCTAGCATCTTGTATACGACGGCCAATGCTGCAGGGACTCCAGAGGCGGGTGAGTTTCAATCGATCGATCCCCTCCGACACGAGCTTACTTGGCATCCGTTGGAGGCGTGGGGCTCCTGGGCGCGCAGTAAGGTGGCGAAAGTTGCCTTTACGTTGCAGGGTGCGGAGCTGCTGCAAAGTCCCAACGTGCTTATCTATATAAAGCTTCAGTCGGGACCACTCGGCACTGCAACTCGAATCCGCTTGGGCAACCGCGAAATCGGAAAAGTCAGGTTGAACGCTGGCGAAACTCGATTTGTGCGATTCAAAATACCGCGGGACTTACTTGAACTCGATAGCGCACAAACGACATTCAACGTTTTGGCTTTTTACCATGAGCGTCTACACGACCTATCCGAACAAACTCAAGGTGCAGACCAACGCGAAATTGGGTTGGGGTTGTGCGCTTTTGGTCTCTGTGCGGAGAGCGACTTCGGGTTTCGCTTGGAATTGCAAGAGCGCGATTTCATGATCGTTCTCTAGAACCCGGTTAGATTCGCGTTTTAAGCTGTTAGAGGAGCAATAGGGGGTTTTAAGCTTTACCCCTTGCTCTTCCTCGGTCGTAATCGTGGTCGGCGCACTTTGAAGTCTGATGCCGGGGGCGGACACCGATCGGGTGTTCAGGAAGGGGCTTCATCATTTGTATGGATGTGGATCACTCCGACCACGCAGCGCTTGCTGCCCGAGCATTCAGGACAACCTCGACTCCGAATGGACTATGACAGAGTAGATCCAAGCGCTGCGGCAATGCGATTCTTTACATTTGCGGCGGCGGCGCGTGATGCCACGAGGTACTGATCAACCTTCTTCCAATCTTCGTCGGTGAAATCAAATTCGCTTTCCATTACCGCGCGTTCTGTACCTACAATAAAGCGCTCAAGCCCCAGCGTTTGGTAAAGATCCCGAATCTTAGGGATAGAAATGCACAATGCGCTAACTCTTGACGCGAGAGCAAATAAAGCCCCATGGTATCGCATCGTGAACACTGTTCTCGCCGCCCCGACGATCTCGATAGCTTCCGCCCAGTTAGTGACCCGAATCACGTTTTCAAAGCCGCCGGCAATCTTCCCGTCCATATGCGGCTCAAAAAGCAACGTGATCGTCTCGACTTGTTTCGCACGTAATTCCGCTTGAAGAGTGACGAGCGCTGCCAACCCTTTCTCCTCATTGGCATTCACCGGATTCTTAGGAATCAGGACAATCTTTGAGCTTTTGGTTGATGGTTTTTCAGAAAATCGAATTTCGGCGGATGTTGCAAAGAAAGGATCCGCCATAAACTGCGTATCGGGGCGATAAGCTCTCAGCGCGGTAACGCTCTCCAAGTCTCGACCCGTCACGAACAATGCTCCCTCGAGCAAATTTTTGTAGCCGCTCATACGGCCTGGTGCGGCTAGTTCTGCGCTCGTTGCACCAACACCTACCAGCGCGTATTTACATCCGAGTGCCCGCAGTCCATTGACCCAGAGTTCATTGTGAAGGGGAAAGTGGGGGGTGGATAGTAGTCCCCCACCGCCGATCAGCAGGAGATCCGTTGATTGCAAAGCGCTAGCATTGAGTATTTCGTCACGCGCTAATGGTAATTGTGCGCCTTCAAAGCTCGCATTTACGTTTTCCCAAGAGCAGGCACTTATACCGATTTTCCCAAGCGTTTCCGATGCTTCACTTACCAACCGATGGAGCGCGGCTGCTTGACATTGATCTCCAACATTTCCGTTTCCAAAAGCTCCAAACAACATCACGTTTATGCTATCGAATAATTTGGGAGCATGGGAGACTCGTGCTTTAAAGCATTCTAGTAAATTAAGTTTCCGGTGATTGTCGGCGTTTTCATCGGATAAAATTAGTTCTGTAACTAGCGAAAATAAGTTGTCGTTTCGAGACAGGTGCTCTTCCAATACGTCTGAAGCCAGTAAATCCCGACCCAGAATGGCTTTATAGGCAAGATCAATCTCCGCACCGTGGAGGCGACTGTGCCACACGAGATCGGCGCGCAAGTTTGCGTCCGTGTCAAAAGCATAGGGACCCCATTGCTCCTGCTTGCCGCAAAGAATGTTCTGAAATTCGGTGCTTCGCATTATGCGGTTTCGCAGCACGCCAATGCTAGGCAGTCGGCGGCACTCGTCAATTGTCGACTGGCTCTCGGGGTCCCGTCCAAGCAGCATTCGATAGGCCCAAATGACGTCAACGTCATTAATCCACACACCGTTCATAGGTTCTAAATCCATCGACATTCTCTAGAGATCTATTGTCTGGTTTATCTACATCCGGTCTCACACCCATGTGCAGCTACTGCGGTGGAGTTTGCGTGCTATTCGCGCTCGTGCCTAAGCAGGTGAGAACCCGGTTCACAAGCTGCAAGGAGCTGCGCCATCGCACAGTCTTGAAAGCCGGATAATTGGCTCCGAAGGGTCTTTAGTTCCGAATGCCTCAGGGCGCTTAGGTCTTAGCATTCCTAACGTAGTCACTGAGATGTATTCTAAACTATCAAATTGCTTACATCCAAATACATTTTGCGGCAAACGCGAGAATGCCAAGATAGGTGCGAGGCGCGTAAACGAGAACTTGAGACTGTTTCGATTATTCCGTCGAACAATTCGTCGTTCCCCGTCCGCATATGCGCGTCCTAAATGATCGGTGAATACACTAAAAGCTTCGGCGCGCGCATCGATGTTTGACCGCCCACTAGGTCACTCACTTGCCGCCGTGCTTGATAGCCAATTTCGAATTTTCGATTTAAATTTATCGAGATATAGGCAAAAAATTGCTTAATATTGCTCGTAAGAGACAAAATTCGTCGAATGGGTCGACGAAGTCCAATGTTTGCCAATGCGAAGTTCCAGCAAAACGGCTTAGTATCGCATTTTGATCGCGAGCTAGAACATCCATGCGAGCGATACCAGTATGCGTCGGGGTATTTGCAACCGCTACAAACATGAATGACACATCTTTATTTTTGCGCTGAAGCGAGTCACGAATTAGTTCAAACTCCTGAACTGAGTGTTCATTTTCCCTCCGAAGCAGAAGAAACAAGGTCTTCGCGTTGTCGCGCAGGGCATCTCTAAAACGCTCAACGCAGCGTGTCAAGTACGCATAATCTTTCGGTTCGTGTACGTCATGATGGTTGAACATAAAGTCCACCCCGTGAGCTTGCTTATAGTACAAGTGCTGCACGCGGTTGACGTCGGTTCCATCACGACGTTGCTCTATCGGCACTGGTGAATATTGGGCTGCATCAAGAAAAGTCTCAAAGTCATCGTCGATGGCATGAGCGATCATGGACGGATTCGAAAAAATCCAGTCGAATGCTGATGAAAATTTCTTCAGCTGAAATCGCTTTAGAAATGTTCCGGTATAGCAATGGGTTCCCAAGCTAACTACGCTATCAAAAACTCGCGCCGTATCTTCCGATAGGCCCGCAAGGCGTGCCATATCTTGACGCGCCAGATATCGCCTACTCTCGTCATTCGCAAGAAACATCTTGAGAAGATCTTGGACCGCGTCTTCACGACCATGCTGTTGCATCCACGTAGAATGAGTTTGAAGTCCATTCGCATCGGGTTCTCTTCCGAGGAGCTGCCGATAAAACGCGGTTACGATTTTCTCATTTTGATTGTCGAGTGACATGTTCGGGCCCAATTGATTTGTGTCGCTATTAAGCGGCGCAATAGTCGTATTCTCGAGTGAAGTATTGATTACGGGCGTCGTCAGCTGCTCAGATACTGACAGGGAATATCTGATATTGGATGATTTAAGCTCATCGTGATAGTAATCGTATGCTGTGTTGACATCGTCAAAATTTCGTAAAATGCCATTCTCAAGCACACAGGCACGAGAGCAATGTTCGCGAATCATACTTGCATCGTGTGCAACCATTAACATTGCGCGATTCTTTCGATTGACGAATAATTCTCGGCGACACTTTTCCTGAAAATTTGCATCACCTACTGCGAGAACTTCGTCGATCAGAAAGCAATCGAAATCGACGGCCATAGAAAGCGCGAAAGCGAGACGTGCACGCATTCCATTAGAGTAGGTTTTTACCGGTTCCCGCAGATAGCTTCCCAATTCAGTGAAGTCCTCAACAAACGGAACCGCATCTGAGTAAGATGCCCCATATATTCGGCAGACAAAGCGCAAATTATCTAGGCCGGTAAGACTCCCTTGAAAACCACCGCTAAATGCGAGCGGCCACGATACAGACATGCTGCGCTCGATTTCACCATGCGTGGGTAATTCAGACCCGCCAATTAACCGGATCAAGGTTGATTTACCAGCGCCATTTCTGCCAAGAATACCGACGCGCTCTGATTTCGACACGCGGAGGTTAATGTTATTAAGAACCTGGCGATGACCGGTTCTAGTTCGGTAATATTTGCTAACTTGGCGTAAATCGAGCATCAATGTTCTACTTTCGATGAAATAAATTTGACCGCAGCCAGCCCTGCCCATGTAAGTAAAGTGCAAACTATTGCAACGTACCCGACACTATAATAAGATTTAATCGATGAACCGAAATATCCCGCTCTAAAAATCTCCGCGCAATTAGCTGCTGGAAACCACAGAACAATCTCGCGTATTCTCGGCGGCAACCAACTTGCCATGGCAAACGCACCCGAAACGGGTAATTGAAAATAAGCAATCGGATGCCAAAATCGCTCGATTATTTCGCTGTATTCGCAAAGGCCGCCGACCAGAAGTCCCATTGCCGCGGAGTACCAAGAAAGCAGAAGCCAACCTCCAACCATGGTCAGAATGTCCGCCGGCGGTGGAATCATTCCGGTCGCCACGAAAACAGTTATTAATGTAATGACCGAAAGTGTGATTCCCACAATTTCAAGGATAATGCGAGCAATAAACAAGTCAATCACTCGAACATTTCGGTGGAACAACAGGGACAGATTAGGTTCAACTGCGAGGGTGCACCTACCTATTGTATTTCTCCATATGAGCACCGTTGAGTAACTGGTTACGGCGAAGGCAATAATATTGATAGTGTGCGAGGTGTCACCGGTATGAACTACGCTCCACAGCGCAGTAACACCTACTGTGAAAAGCATTGGCTCCGCGAAGAGCCATGCAAAACCGATATTATGACGTCCATAACGCGTAATGATCTCCCGCATTATTAATGCATAGACAATGCGGCTTTGAATTGCGATAGCGTTAATCAGGGTGTCCGAATTATTGGAGAGCATAATGTCAGTCCCGATGTTCTCGTACGCTCGCAATGAGTAAGCTGAGCGAGGCCCATGCTATAAGCCCAAGAACGAACGTTGTTGCAATCCCGCGCAATCGCTTTGGCTCAATAGCAACGTCTGGCCGGTTCGGCTGAATTAACCGCTCTAAGTAGAGCTGTTTACGCTGGGCCTCGGCGCGCGCGCCGTCTAGGGTTGTCATTGCCGAGGCTAATTGTTTATCGGCGAACTGAGAATCAAGTTGTAGGCGTGCATAGGCGCCGGCCTTAGCGGACAGCGATCGCGTGTTGCCGGTTACACCACCATTTGCATCTTTAATCTGTTGTTCAAGGCTTGATATATTTGTTTTTAGCACTGGGACTTGCGGATTCAGCGGTGAAATCGACTGTAAGCCTGTCAGCTGTGCTTGGGAAGAATACAATTGGGCCTGCAAGGCCGTGACCTGCTGCAGTTGGAGCGCGGATTGGCGCTCTGGGTCAAAAACCGTGTTGGCGTTGCGGAACGATGCGAGCGCTGCAGCAGCATCCTTTGCTTTCGAAGCCGCTTCGTTCACTTCAGTCTGGGCGAATCGCACAGAATCGTATGCAGCACGTTGATTCATTCGATTTACAAGATGTTCGCTCAATTCGAGCAATTGCTCGTTGATTTGAGCCGCATCGGCAGATGTGAACGCGCGGACTTGCAGTGTTGTGATCGCCGATGTCGAGTCCAGTTCTACAGAGACTATCTTCTTTTGATAGTATTTCCATAAAGCCTCGAAGCTCGGATCGATGCCAGGAACAAATCGACTAAAAATATCGCCACGTTGGGAATACGAATTATAAATATGATTACTCGTGTTGAGTTCCGTGAGCGCATCGCGCGACTGAATATAGTCAATTACGGGATATGTATCATCCTGAGCCCGAGAAAATCCGGTACCTTGCAATAGTGCACCGACCACGCTGGTTTGAGCTTGCCGTTGCGGACTGCGAACAACAAAACGCGACTCGGAGACATACACATCCGACGCAACTAGGGCGTAATAGCCAATTGATAGTGCAGTCGGGATCACGACTGAAAGGATGAATATCCCGTTTGGTCTCTTAATCCGCTTGAAAAAGCTTTGTTTTTCCGGTTGCGGCAAGGCGGGGTAGCTGCTCGTAAGAGGTTCCAACGTATAGTCCAGACGGTAAATCACACAATAACGCGTCGTGCGACAATCATTAATAGGCAAAGCAAGGCACTGTGTGCGACCGAATCTCTCGCGGACAGTGGGCGCACAGACCAGCGTCTTTCTCCAAGAAGGGGCGATCCGTAGCCGTTGCTCGGAGCAACCTTACAGCCTTCCTTTGATACGCTCATTCGAGCCATATTTAACCGCATAAGTATATCGATACTGCTTACCGTTTGCCACTTTCGGCCGTAAACTGGTACCTTCCCCGCAGGACGCTGGCAGGCTCTTGGCAACAGCAGTGTCGGCGATAGCTGACAGCAGCCAGCGCCAAGGATGCGGAAAATGACGGGGAAGTGCAACAGCCCTTTAAGATCGGCATGCCAATCCGGGCCGCCTATGATAAAATTAAACACTTCAGGTTATTGCCGTTAGCTACTCTTTCAGTCGTCTGTCTTGTCGATAAAGATGGCGCAGTGACTGCGATAGTGGTAATTGCGTCAAGATGCCGGATACAAAAGCATAAGTTGATTGATCGCGCCCGCTCCTGGTGGCGCGGCCGCGGCTTTATCTTCTCCAAGCGACCCACTTAATGCCGCGATCGTTCCTTGCCCTCCAAGGCACGGCTTCACCATTTTTTAGTCGACTTTCGGACGCTTTGATAGAGCGAGGCCATCCGGTGCGCCGCGTGAATTTCTGTGGTGGCGACATCCTCTACGGTGGGAAAACTGAAGCATTAAATTACCGCGATAACGAGCGAAATTTATTGGCGTGGTATAGCGATATCCTAAAGCCCGGCGCATTTACCGATATCGTTTTATTCGGCGATTGCCGGGCAATTCACACCCCAGTCCATCCCATAGCCAAACAATACGGCGTGAACGTACACGTGTTCGAAGAAGGTTACGTTCGCCCGCACTGGATCACCCTCGAAAGCCCTGGCGTCAACGGACGTTCGCAACTCCCTCGCGACCCTGCGTGGTACCTCGAACGCCGCGGCCACACGCCTCCACCGCCGTGCCATTCGACCGGCTACAACCTCTACGAACGTGCGTGGCATGACATTCGATATCGCGCGGCGAACACGCTTTACGCATCCCGATTCCCGAACTATCAAAGTCATCGTCCGCATAACGGCATAAAGGAATACGCGGGACTCGCCATGCGGTTCTCGCGCCAGAAACTCCACAATCGGGAAGCGGCGCGCGTCACCGCATCTGTGCTCGGAACAAAGCGCGCCTACTACGTCTTCCCGCTACAACTGAGCTCGGACTCGCAAATCCTCGAACACTCACCGTTCAATTCGGTGCGCGAAGCAATCGAAAAAGTAATGCGCTCTTTCGCCGTCCACGCGCCCAGCGACGCATTGCTAGTCATCAAGAACCATCCCTTAGACACTGGCATCGTCGACTATCGGCGCTTCTCTCACGACCTCGCGCGCACGCTTGGCATGCAAGACCGCCTGATGTACATCGAAGCCGGCCATCTGCCCACTTTGCTCGATCACGCAAAAGGCGTGGTCGTCGTGAACAGCACGGTGGGACTCTCCGCAGTCCACCATCGCAGACCGCTGATCGCGCTCGGCGCTGCAATCTATGACATGGCCGGCATGACGTGGCAGGGCGGCATCGACGACTTCTGGCGCCACGCAGAAGGACCCGACATGGCCCTGTACTACGCGTTCCTCGACTATGTGATCCATCACACTCAGATCAACGGCGACTTCTACACAAAAACCGGTATTGCCATGGCAACAGCGGGCGCCGTGCAGCGACTCGAAGCGTCAAGTGTTGGGCGTGAACAGGCAAGCGTGCTTGTGCCGGAGCGCGAGCGTCTGTATGGCTGAGGGCGCTCCGCGCCACATCGTCGTGACTGGCGCAAGCGCGGGCCTTGGCGCAGCGCTCGCGCGCGCCTACGCGGCGCCGGACATCGTGCTGGGCCTGGTCGGTCGTGACATCACGCGCCTCGAGGACTGCGCGCAGCAATGCCGCAACGCTGGCGCGCAGGTTGTGACAGCAGCGCTCGATGTCCGCAACGCCAGCGCCATGCAAACCTGGCTGGATCATTTCGACAATACCTATTCCATCGACTTGTTGATCGCCAATGCAGGGATCGCGAGTACGCTGGCTTCGGCAACGGATTGGGAGGACCTCGCGCTTACAAACGCGGTGATGGAAACCAACTTCTTCGGCGCAATGCACGCGGTGCTGCCAGTCGTCGAACGCATGCGTGTACGCAAGCGCGGGCAGATCGCCGTCGTCAGTTCGCTGGCGGCACTGCACGGCATGGCAATTTCCCCAGCCTATTGCGCAAGCAAATCGGCGCTAAAAGCATACGGGGAATCGGTGCGGCCGCTGCTGGCACGCGACGGTATCGCGTTGTCAATCGTGTTGCCCGGATTCGTCAAGACGGCAATGAGCGATATGTTCCCGGGAAATAAACCCTTTCTCTGGACGGCCGAAAAAGCGGCGCGCTTTATTCGTCGCGGCCTGCGCGCAAATCGGCGGGAGATTGCGTTTCCCGGCCTGCTGGCTTGGGGAATGGTCTTCCTCCGGTTTCTTCCGGCCCGCCTCGCGGATGGCATTCTCGCCTCAATGTCCTACCTGCCACGCGAGGAGCGTTGATGACGTGACGGTCACGCTCTGGTTTCTTGTCTCGATGATCGGTTCGTGCATGGCGGAAGCCGTGGCGTTGCCGCGTGCGTCGTTCAAGCGCTCATGGCGGGCCATCGGTCTCGGCGTGGCTGCACTCGCACTGCTGTTTTCGATAGTCCTGTGGGTGAGCGCTCGCCCCGCGTTCGCCGCGCTCGTGACGGCCTCGCTGGTCGCGTTGCTGGCTATAGTGAGCAACGCCAAGCATGAATCGCTACATGAACCGTTTGTATTCACGGATCTCAGCCTTTTTAGCCAGCTGTTTCGCCACCCACGTTTGTATCTGCCGTTCCTGAGCGCTGGCAAGGTGGTCGCCATAGCAATAGGCGCAGCGCTTTTTGTCGCTGCGTTTATCTTCGGGCCGAAGCTGCCACGGCTTCCGCATGCCTCGCTGGCGCTTGTCGCACTGGCGAGTCTCGCAGCGATCGTGCGTTTGTCGTCGCGGCTCGACTTGTCCTTGCTGCTGGAGAACGACCAGCGGCGCTACGGGTTCTTTTCAACCTTCATTGCCTACTTGTCGAATGGCTTGCGTCCCGCGACTGCGCGCCAACTACACGCCGCGCTCGCGAGCGGCCCATTCGCCCGCACGGCGGCGCCAGTTGCTCACCCAGACGTGATCGTGATCCAGAGCGAATCCTTCTTTGATGCACGACGGTTGGGCAGTTCGATCGAACCGTCGCTGCTGAAGCACTTCGACGCAGCCTGCCGCGAGTCCGAGCAATACGGCGAACTGACCGTCCCGGCGTGGGGCGCGAACACCATGCGCACGGAGTTCGCCGTGCTGACGGGCTTACCTGAAACCCGCCTTGGCTACGCACGTTTTTATCCGTATGCGTTTGTTCGGACCCGGTGCACGACGATTGCCGCCTGGTTCAAGCGGGCGGGTTACGTGACGCGCGCCATTCACCCGTATTTCGCCGATTTCTTTGGCCGGGCGCGTGTCTTCCCGCTCATGCATTTCGATAGCTTCACCGACATCAGCGCATTCGCAACGGCGCCGCGCGCCGGTCCGCATGTTGCGGACTCAGCGGTGGCGGATGCCATTCTCGAAGCGCTCGAAGCGGCCGGGGACCAGCCGGCATTCGTGATGGCGATGACCATGGAAAATCACGGTCCGCTACATCTTGAGCACGTAGGACCGGGAGAGGCTGCGCAGTATCACGGCGAAGGCGAGGATCCGCGCTGGCACGACCTGACGGCTTACCTTCGGCATCTTTCCAACGCAGACGTTATGATCGGCGCCCTTATGCGCGCACTCGCGCAGCGGCCGCGCGAATCCATCGTGTGCTTTTACGGTGATCACGTGCCGGCGCTACCCAAGATTTTCAATTCACTGAACAAACCTCAACACACAAGCGATTACTTCATTTGGTGCAGCCATGGCACGCGCACGGAGCGACGAACCAACAAGCCGATGAGCGCCGCACGACTTGGACTGACTCTCGTCAAGCTGATCGAAGCGAAGCATGGCGCTGTATCGATGCGCTAACTAATAGATGAAGATGAGAGCGATCCCAGTCTTGCCGGGATCGAAAAATAATGATGACCAAACCAATCGCAATAATAGGAATGGCCTGCCGGTTTCCGGGCGGCGTGACCACTCCCGATGACTTCTGGCAGTTGCTGTCCACCGGCCGCGACGCGGTCACGCAAATCCCGCCTGATCGCTTCGGCACCGAGTTCTACCAGCACCCGTCAAAACGCGAGCCGGGCAAGAGCTACACGTTCGCGGCGGGCGTGCTCGACAACGTCGCGGGATTCGACGCCGCTTTCTTCGGCATCTCCCGTCGCGAAGCCACGCAGATGGACCCGCAGCAGCGCCTGCTGCTGGAACTCGCGTGGGAAACCTTTGAAGACGCGAGTCTGCCCCCGCGCGAGATGGCAGGGCGCAACTGCGCCGTCTATGTGGGCGTGGCGAATACGGATTACGGCCATCGCGGCATGGACGACGTGAGTGGCATCGATGCCTACACGGCTACGGGCACCACGCTGAGCATTGCGTCGAATCGCGTGTCGTATGTATTCGACCTGCGGGGCCCGAGCATGTCGATCGATACCGCCTGCTCGTCGTCGCTGGTCGCGCTCCATCAGGCGTGCCAATCGTTGCAAGCAGGCGATGCCGACATGGCGCTTGCCGGCGGCGTGAACGTGTTGACACATCCGTCGGCGTTCATCGGCTTCTCGAAGGCGTCGATGTTGTCGCCCACAGGCCGTTGCCGCGCATTCGATGCCTCCGGCGACGGCTACGTGCGCGCCGAAGGCGGCGCATTCGTGCTGCTCAAGCCATTGGATAAAGCCCTCGCCGACGGCGATACGATCCACGCGGTGATCGCGGGCTCGGGCGTCAATTCCGACGGCCATTCGCGCGGTGGAATCAGCGTTCCAACGTCGGCTGCGCAAGCGGCGCTGCTGAAGAGCGTGTACCAGCGCGCGGGTATCGATCCGCGCGAACTCGCCTATCTGGAGGCGCACGGCACGGGCACGGCGGTGGGAGACCCCATTGAAGCGCGGGCGCTGGTCGAAGCGGCATCGGTTGGGCGGCCGGCTGACAAGCCGTTGCTGATCGGGTCGGTGAAGACGAACGTCGGCCACCTTGAGACGGCGTCCGGCATGGCGGGTTTGTTCAAGACCATCCTGAGCCTGAAGCACCGCGCGGTGCCCGAGTCGCTGCACTTCAAGACGCCGAATCCGCGCATCGACTTCGAAGGCGGCGGGTTGAAGGTCGTGGACCGGCTTACGCCGCTCCACAGCAGCGCGCCGCTCGTAATGGGCGTGAACTCGTTCGGCTTCGGCGGGACGAATGCGCACGTGGTGCTGCGCGAAGCGCCGCTACGCACGCCGGCCGCTGATGCTCAAACCGACATCGCAAAAGACATTTCGTTATTGCCGCTTTGCGTGACGGCGCGCGCACCGGAAGCGCTGGCTGCCATCGCCGCGCGCTACGTCGCCATGCTGGACGCGGGCACGCCCTGGAATACGCTGGCCGTCAGCTCGGCGCGCGGACGCCAGTGGCTGAGCGAACGCGCGATCATCGCGCCGTCGAACGCAGTTGACGCCCGTGCGTTGCTCGAAAGCCTGAGCAAAGGCGAGGACCCAACCGGCGACGCCAACGCGCTGATCCGCGGCACCAGCCCCGGCGACGACGACCGTCTCGCGCTTGTGTTCTCCGGAAACGGTGCGCAGTGGGTGGAGATGGGCAAGCGTCTGGTCGACGAAGAGCCGCTGTTCCGTGCCGCGCTGGAAGAAGTCGATGCACACTGGTGCGCCGACGGCAGCGCATCGCTGCTCGACGTATTGCGCGCGGGCACAACGGCCGCGTGGCTCGACGCAACGGAAAACGCGCAACCGCTGTTGTTCGCAATCCAGGTGGGCATTGTGCGAGTGATCGAAGCGCGCGGCGTCCTGTACGACGCGTGTCTCGGCCATAGCGTGGGCGAGATCGGCGCGGCGTGGGCCTCGGGCGCCCTGACGCTGGCGCAGGCGGTGCGGGTCATCAAGGTCAGAAGCCAGGCACAGGCGCTGACACGGGGCTTGGGACGCATGGCGGCGGTAGGCATGAGCGAGATCGCGATGCGCACGCGCATCGCGGAACTGGGGCTTGCGGCATCGGTGGAAATAGCCGGCATAAACAGTCCGCAAGCGGTCACGCTGGCCGGTTCGCTCGAAGGCCTGCAAAAAATTGAAGATGCGCTGCGCGATAGCCGCACGTTCTTCCAGATGCTCGACCTGGACTACGCGTTCCACAGCTCGCACATGGACCGGATTCAAGCCGCGGTGCTCGACGGCCTCGCGGACCTGGCGCCGCAGGAATCGGTGCGCCGGTTCATCTCGACGGTGACGGGCGCGGACTTTCCGGGCGATCAGCTCGATGCGGATTACTGGTGGCGCAACATTCGCGAACCGGTGCATTTCGGCGAGGCCGTCGCGCACCTCGCCCGCGCGGGCGTGCGGATTTTTCTCGAAGTCGGCCCGCATTCCATCCTGCGTCACTACGTGAAGCAGACCTGCGACGACCTGGAATTGCCGGTGCGCGCACTGTCCACGTTAAAGCGCAATCACGACAGCGCACAGATGTTGGAGCACGCGCTGTACGCGGCGCTCGCCAACGGCGCGCGTGCGGATCTGAATCGCTTTGCACCCACGGATCGCGCGTCGGCACGCATCGCGTTGCCGGGTTATCCGTGGCAGCACGAGCACTTCTGGCAAGGCCCGACTGCGGAAGCCTATGACCTGGTGAACCGGCATCGCGAGCATCCGCTGCTGGGGTATCGGCTGCGCGATCAGGCGCTCGCATGGGAAAACGATATCGATCCGGAACGGCTGCCGATGCTGGCCGATCACGTGGTGGACGGCAATATCGCGTTCCCGGGCGCGGGGTATGTGGAGATGGCGCTGGCGGCCGCGCGCGTGTTTTTCGGCACGGAAACCTGCGCGGTCGAGAACGTCGAGATTCGCGTGCCGGTGGTGTTCCGCACACAGCATTCGAAGCTCTTGCGCCTGAGCGTCGATCCGCGCACTGCCGCGTTCACGATCGAAACGCGCGACCGCATGAGTGACGCGGCATGGACGCTGAATGTGACAGGACGTCTGTTGTCGGGCGGTCCGGACATGAGCGCGCCAGCCTCGGTGCCGCATGCCGAACTTGAGCGGCTGATGACACTGCCGGCGCACGACGGCGCGACGCTGTACGAACAAGCCATGAACATCGGTCTTGCCTACGGTCCGGCATTCCAGTGGGTTAAAACGGTTCGCATTGCCGACGATAACCTCGCGCTCGCCGAAGTCGCGATGCCGTCGGCGTGTGCCGTTCCCGGCCGCAAGCCGGATCTGTACACCTTCCATCCGGCGTTGATGGACAGCGGTTTTCATCCGCTGTTCGCGCTGCTGGCGGCGGGTGTCGAAGAAGGCGTTGCCGATCACGCCGCGTATGTGCCGGTGCAACTCGGACGGATCGACTTCCTCGGCGGTGAGGCCGTCAAGTATGTGCTCGCACGGGTCGAGCGCCGCAGTCCGCATTCGCTGGTGGCATCGTTTGAATTCGCCGATGAACACGGTGTCATCGTCGCGCGGCTAAGCGCGTGCCGGTTTCGCCGCGTGGATCTGAACGCGCGCCGTCCGAGCGCGCCTGCACGCTTCGCCTATGTGCTCGACGCAAAACCGCTGTCCGGCGACGCGCACGCGCGTACGCTGCCGGCCTCGGCTGGACTGGTTGCGAACGCGTTGTCAGCACGAGGCGCGGCGTCCACCGAAGACGATGCGCGCCGCACGACGCATCTCACCGAAGTGCTGCCGTTGCTCGACGTGCTCGCGAGCGCATACGCCTTGCACGCGCTCGAAGCGCTCGATGTGTTCAATCAGTCCACGCTGCCGCCGTGCGCCCATCCGGCGCTGCTTGCGCGGCTGGTGGACATGCTCGTCGAGGACGGTCTCGCAAGCTGGGACGCGAGCGGTCGCCTGATTCGCGATGAAGCCGCCTGCGAGAGCTTGCCGCCCACCGACGCACTCTGGCGTGAGCTGCTTGCGCAGTCACCGTCACACGTCGCGGAATTGACGTTGCTCGCGCATTGCGGCAGCGCGCTCGCGCCGGTACTGCGCGGCGAGAAGTCTGGCGTTGAGATTTTGCCGGCCGCACGCAGCAGCCTGGTCGAGCATTTCTTTGAAGGTTCGCCGACCTGGTCGTTCGTGAATCAACTGGTGGGCGATTGCGTGAACGCCGCCATCGATTCATGGAAGCAGCCGCGCCGCTTGCGCCTGCTCGAAATCGATTCGCCCGAAAGCGATGTATTGCAGCCGCTGGGCATGCATTTGCCGTTGTCGCGCGTGGATTGCACGATCGCCGGAACCGATGAACAACTGAGTACTTTCGACACAGCCGCGTACCCCGCCGTGCATACAGTTACGCTGGAGCGCGGCGCACGGCCGAAGCTCGGCAGCGGCGCGGCGAATCACTACGACGTGCTGGTTGCAAGTCACGCGCTCGCGGCGCAATCGAATCCGCGCGCGTTCGTTGACGCAATGCGTGGCTGGCTTTCGCCGGGCGCGCTGGTCATCATCACCGAAGCGCGCCGCAGCCGTTTCTCCGACATCGTCTTTAATCTCGATGCCAGCGAGTCCGCAAAGCGGACCTGGCTGTCCGCCGCCGAAATCGCGCTCCTGTTGCAGGAGGCCGGTTTCGACGATGTTTTCCAGCACGTCGAGCAGGGCCTCGACCTGGAGGGCGCGCCGACGCTCGTGGTCGCGCGGCAACCATCCGCACCGGAAAACACGCCTGCACAGGACAGCCGGCCGAAGCAGTCCTGGGCGTTGTTGACGACCGGTGCTTCGAGCGCGTTGCATACCGCCATTGCTGCCGAACTCGATACAGAAGGGCAGGATGTGAGCTGCGTCGCGCTGTCCGCGGTGTCCACGCTCGACGCTGAGAACGTCGTGTTCATTGCGCCGGACCTGGCCGGTGAAGATGTCTTGTCATCGCAGCGCGATCTTTCGCTTGCGCTTGCTCGGCTGGTACGCGATCTCACGCGCAATCCGGGTGCGCCCGCGCCGAAGCTCTGGATTGTCACGCGTGGCGGTGCGCCGCTGATCGTGCGGCCGGAGTCCGTATCGCAGCAGACGGACGCCGCCGCATTGCATCCTGAACAGGCCACATTGTGGGGTCTCGGCCGCGTGATCGCCAATGAGCATCCCGAACTTTCGTGCCGTCTCGTCGATGTGCATCCGGCATGCGCGAACCCGGCGGCGAGTCTCGTCGGCGAACTGCTTGCTGCCGATACCGAAGAGGAAGTGCTGCTGACGCCTTCGGGCCGTCACGTGCCGCGCATGCTGCCTGCCGCCACCGGCCTGAACTTTCGCGACGTCATGTACGCGATGGGCCTGCTCTCCGATGAAGCCGTGGAAAACGGCTTCGCGGGCGCGACTATCGGCATGGAGTTGTCGGGAAGAATCGTGCGCGTGGGACGCGACATCACGGGCTTCCGTCCCGGCGATGCCGTGCTCGGTTTTGCACCGGCATCGTTTGCATCGCGGGTGCGTACGCGGGTCGTGGCCATCGCCCACAAGCCGGCGCAGATGACCTTCGAGGAAGCCGCGACCATTCCCACCACGTTCTTTACCGCCTGGTACGCGCTGTGCGAACTCGCGCGGCTGCGTCCCGGCGAGCGCGTGCTGATTCACGGCGGCGCGGGCGGCGTGGGCATCGCGGCAATCCAGCTCGCGCGCCACTTCGGCGCGGAAGTGTTCGCGACAGCAGGCAGCCGCGAGAAACGCGAGTTCGTGCGGCTGCTGGGCGCCGACCATGTTCTCGATTCACGCAGCCTGCTGTTCGCCGATGAAATCCGCGAGCGCACCGGCGGTGCAGGCGTGGATATCGTGTTGAATTCGCTGGCGGGCGAAGCCATGGTGCGAAGCATCGATACCTTGCGGCCGTTCGGACGTTTCCTCGAACTCGGCAAGCGCGATTTCTACGAGAACAGCCGCATCGGCTTGCGTCCGTTCCGCAACAACATCAGCTACTTCGGTATCGATGCCGATCAACTGATGACCGTATTACCCGAGCTCACCGCGCGTCTGTTCGCCGACGTGATGAAGCTGTTCGCCGATGGCGTGCTGCATCCGCTGCCTTATCGCGCGTTCCCTGCCGAGCGCGTGGAAGACGCGTTCCGGCACATGCAGCAGGCGCGTCAGATCGGCAAGGTGCTGGTCACGTATTCGGGCGGCACGCCCGCGCCCGCACACGCGGCGGTTACGCCGGACGCATTGCGGCTCAATGATTCTGCGGCGTATCTGGTCGTGGGAGGGACCGGCGGGCTGGGCTTTTCGACGGCGCGCTGGATGGTCGAACGCGGCGCGCGGCACATCACGCTGGCAAGCCGCCGTGGTGTACTGGCTCCGGCCCTTGCCGACGAAGTCAAGACCTGGGAGGGCGTGCAGGTTCACGTAGCTGCGTGCGATATCACGGACAACGAAGCTGTTCACGCGCTGATTCGCGACATCGATGCACGCGGTTTGCCGTTGAAGGGCGTCGTGCATTCGGCAATGCTTGTCGACGATGGCCTGATCCGTAATCTCGACGACGCCCGCTTCAACGCCGTGCTCGCGCCGAAGGTCGCAGGTGCATGGAATCTGCATCGCGCGACGCGGGCTTGCACGCTCGATGTGTTTGTCGTGTATTCGTCGGCGACCACCTTCCTCGGCAATCCGGGACAGGGCAGCTATGTGGCCGCGAATACGTTCCTCGAAGCGCTGGTCGGACAGCGTCGCGCAGCCGGACTCGCGGGGACGGTGATGGCGTGGGGTCCTATCGATGACGTCGGTTTCCTCGCGCGCAATGAAGAAACACGCGAGGCGTTGCAGGCGCGAATTGGCGGTTTGTCGATTACATCGGCGGAAGCACTGGCTGCGCTGGAACAAGCGCTGCTCGATGGCCGCTCCGGCGAAGCGGTGCTACGGCTCGACTGGAATGTCGTCGCACGCGGCATGCCGGCTGCCGACGCGCAACGCTACTCCGAGCTGCACACGCGCGGCGCGGCGGAAGTCACGCGCGAATGTGGCGCGCATATTCGCGCGTTGTCCCGTACGGACGCGCTGTGGTTCGCCGAAGAAACGCTGCAATCGCAGATCGCGCGGATCCTGCATATGTCGCCGGAAAAGATCGGCAAGGACCGGTCGCTCGCCGACATGGGCATGGACTCGCTCATGGGCATGGAGCTCGGCATGGCGGTCGAGGAATCGTTCGGCGTGAAGTTCTCGGTGATGGCGCTGGCCGAAGGGGCGACCGTGGTATCGCTGGCGCGGCGTATCGTGGATTCCGTCATGACCGGCGACGCAGAAGGCGCGTCGCTGGATGCACCGGACGAGGCGTCGGTACTGGCTGCACGTCACGGTATTGAAGACGAAACCCGGGCTCTGGCGGAACCCGATACAGAAGCTGAATTGGAATCGGTTTCAGAGGCCGCACTCGCCGATACCACCGGGGGAACGCATTGAGCGCCCCGGCCGGCTGGCACTGCGACCAGGGCACGCTCGCCCGCAACCTTGAACTGAGCGGCCGTGGGCTGCATACGGGACGCCGCGTGAATGTGCGCGTTGTTCCCAGCGAGGCCGGCGGCATCATTTTTCGGCGGATGGGCAGTGGCCGGGTGCTTGCCGAGTTGCCGGTGAGTCCTTCGATACGTCTCGCGCAGCCGCTCTGCACGACCTTGCAAATAGATAGCGTTCGGGTGCGCACGGTGGAACATCTGCTGGCTTCACTGCTGGCATGTGAGATCGATCACGCCACCGTGGAACTCGACGCTGAAGAAGTACCCATTCTCGATGGCAGCGCTCAACCCTGGATTGAAGCCATCACCAATTGCGGGCGACGTTCCCTGTCTGCCCGCAAGCGCTTCATTCGCGTGTTGCGCCGGGTCAGCGTGGAGGACGGGGTGGGCAGCAAGAATGTTCGCAGCATGAGCATCGAGCCTTCAGACCGATACGAAATGAGCGTTCGCAACGATCTCAAGGGGTTCGGCAACCTGCATTGGGATGGCGGCATTACACCCGCCAGTTTTGCGGCCGAAATCGCACCGTCGCGATCGTATGGCCGCGTGAAGTGGGCGGCGCTCGCCATTGTTGCGGGCTATGTGCGCGGCGTGCCGATCCTGCGCGGCGCACGGCTCAGTTCGACTGCGGCGATCGTGGGCAGCAAGGTGATCGGCGGGATGCGCCTGCCGGACGAATTCGTGCGGCATCGCGTGCTCGACCTGGTCGGCGACCTCGCGCTCGCGGGTGCGCCGCTGCTCGGACGCGTGACGGCGGTACGGCCCAGCCACGAGATGAACTATCGGCTGCTTGCCGCACTGCTTGCCGATCGAGATGCATGGGAATGGACCGAATTTCCCGCCTGAGCGCACGCCACACAGGAAAAAACACCTCATGGATTTGACTGGAAATTTTCGCCAGCAGCTCGCTGCAAAGGCATTGCAGCGACAACTCGAACGTGTGTCACAGCAAGCTCAGGCTCCGGCGCGTTCGCTCGCGCAGGAACTTGCGCAGGCGCCCGGCAGCGCGTCCAGCTCGACGCGCGACGCGTTATGCAGTTTCGAGACCATGCCCGGTTACACGCAGGTCAAGCTGCTGCGTGAAATGGGCGACAAGCTGCGCGTGACGTCGCCGTTCTTCCGCGTGCATGAGGGCACCGCAGGGGCGACGACGCAGATCACCGGCAAGCAGTATCTGAACTTCGCGAACTACAACTACCTCGGGCTGGCCGGCGATGCACAGGTGAACGCGCGCGCCAAGGCCGCGATCGATCAGTACGGAACGTCGGCATCGGCGAGCCGGATGGTCGCGGGCGAACGCACGGTGCACGGCGAACTGGAACACGCGATGGCGCGTTTCTATGACGTCGACGACGCGCTGGTTTTCGTCAGCGGCCACGCAACCAACGTGACGGTCATCGGCTCGCTGTTTGGTCAGGGCGACCTGGTTGTCCATGACTCACTCGCGCACAACAGCATCCTGCAAGGCGCGCAACTGAGCGGCGCGAAACGCCTGAACTTCCCGCACAACGACTGGCGCGCGCTCGATGATCTGCTGACACGCGTGCGCCATGAATTCCGGCGCGTGTTGATCGTGGTGGAAGGGTTGTACAGCATGGATGGCGACATCCCCGATCTCGCGCGCTTCGTGGAGGTGAAGCGGCGCCATGCCGCCTTCCTCATGGTTGATGAAGCGCATTCGCTGGGTGTGATCGGCGAGACGGGCAAGGGCATCCGCGAGTATTGCGGCGTGCCGAGCGCGGACGTCGATATCTGGATGGGCACGCTCAGCAAGACGCTGGCGGGATGCGGCGGATTTATCGCGGGCTCGCAGGCGCTGGTCGATATCCTGCGGCATCTGGCGCCCGGATTCCTCTATAGCGTGGGCTTGGCGCCTACGCTCGCGGCCGCTTCGCTGGCGGCGCTGGAACGATTGATCGCCGAGCCGTGGCGGGTCAAGCTGTTGCGAGAGCGCGGTCACCAGTTCCTCGATGAAGCGCGCAGTGCGGGCCTGGACACTGGTATGAGCGCGGGCTTTGCGGTCGTACCCGTGATCACCGGCAGTTCACTGAAGGCGGCGCAATGGGCCAATGCGCTGTTCGAAGAAGGCATCAACGCCCAGCCGATTTTCTATCCGGCCGTGGAAGAGCGCGCGGCGCGGCTGCGGTTCTTTATCTGCTCGACGCATGAGCCCGAACAGATTTCGCAGACGGTAGCCGTGCTGCGAAAGCTTGCGCGATGACGACCGCGTCGAACGCGTCCACGGCAGCTCAAAGCTCGCACGCTGGCTGCCGTCCTGCCGGTCCCGACGATGCACGCCAGGCTGCGCCGCTTGTCTTCGCCTCGGGCAGGCTGGAGTTCGGCTTCCTGTTCGGCGTGCCGCCGGAGCACTGCATCGCTTTCCTGCAGAGCGCGTTCGCGTCCACGCATGGACGGTTCTCGTGGCGGCGGCATTGGGTATCGATGGAGGGAGGCGAGGTCGTCGGCGTACTCGCGGCGCACGGCAGCCGCTCGACGCTTTCGGACAATCTCTGGTTCGCGTGGATGACCCTGCGATGCTTCGGCTTGTGGCGCACGGTCGGCGTGCTCAGGCGCGGACTGATCCTCGAAAGTGAATTGCCGCCACCGCGTCGCGGTGAAACGCTGCTTGCGCATTGCGCCACTCGCGAAGCTTCGCGCAACCGCGGCGTGTTCAGCGCTTTGCTGAACGACGCACAGACGCTCACCACGCCGTCGTTCGTCCCGCAGAGCGAAGGGCTCGTGCTCGACGTGCTGGTAAGCAATGAGCGCGCTGCGCAGTTGTATCGGCGGCTGGGGTTTGTTGCGTTGACACGCAAGCGCCCTCCGGCGCGCAGCCTGCCCGCCGAGCTGGAATCGGTGAGAATGCGCTTTCAGCCGAAGTGAATGGCGCGGGCCAGTAGTACAACCAGGCGCACGGATAAACGAACGTAAAATCATGGTCAGCGTCCAAATGGATACCCGGCTCCGTCGATCCGTGGACGATCCTTGAGAAGGAGCACGGCCATGAAACCTGTCGAAGAACTCTGGCGCCTGGCAGAGGGAGACCCCGAGGCCCTTGAACACCTCACGGTCAGCGGCGATGAACGGCAACTGCCGTCGGTGTATCGGGTGAGTGCGTTGGCGGCGGCGAGCGTGGGCGCATCGGCGTTAGCGGCGGCGCAATGTTTCAAGCATCGCACGGGCCGGCAGCAAGACGTGCACATCTACACGCGCCGCGCGGCCATTGCGTTCCGCAGCGAGCGCTATTTGCGCATCGGGACCGATAACCCGCCGGAGCTGCGTGATCCGCTAATGGGCTTCTACGAGACCCTTGACGGCCGCTGGATCCAGCTTCATACGAACTTCAAGCATCATCGGGACGGCGTGGTGAAGCTGCTGGGCTGCGCGGACGATCACGCCGGCGTGACGCAGGCCATCCGTCAATGGAACGGCGCAAGCCTGGACGAGGTGCTGGCCGATGCCGGCCTGTGCGCCGCGCTGATCCGCACGCCGGAAGAATGGGCGCTCACGCCGCAGGCCCATGCGATTGCGGAAATACCGCTGCTGGAGATCGTCAGACTTGACGATGCGCCGCCCGAATCCATCGGTGAAGGCGAGCCGCAACGGCCTTTGTCAGGCGTCCGCGTGCTGGACTTGAGCCGCATCATCGCGGGTCCGGTGGCGGGGCGAACGCTCGCCGAGCACGGTGCCGATGTCCTGCTCATCAACGGTCCGCATCTGCCGAACATTCCACCATTAGTCATCGACAACGGCCGCGGCAAGTGCTCGGCGACGCTCGATCTTCGCGAAGAAAGCGGCCGTGAATCGCTGCGCACGTTGTTGAAAGATGCCGATGTATTCCTGCAAGGCTATCGTCCCGGCGCGCTGGCAGCACATGGCTTCGGCCCGGAAGAGGCTGCGCGGCTGCGCCCGGGCATTGTGTATGTGACGATATCGGCGTACGGGCACAAAGGCCCGTGGTCTCAACGGCGCGGTTTCGATAGCCTCGTGCAATCGGCGAGCGGGATTGCGTGGACCGAAGCGCAAGCGGCTGGTCAGGCGCAACCGCGCCATCTGCCGTGTCAGGCACTCGATCACGCCACCGGTTATCTCGCGGCGCTTGGCGCGATGATCGCGCTGCAACGACGCGCCACGCAAGGCGGAAGCTGGCATGTGCGGGTGGCGTTGGCGCGGACCGGGCGCTGGTTGCAATCGATGGGTCTGATCCAAGGCGGTCAGAACGTGCCCGATCCCCAACTCGACGATGTCCGCGACATGCTGCAAACCATCGATTCGCCGTTTGGTTCGCTGACGTGCACGCAGCCGCCTGAACGGATGTCGCTGACGCCGCCATACTGGGCTTCGCCGCCGGTGCCTATCGGGACCGATCAGCCGCGCTGGTGGTGAGCGCTGGCGACTAGGCGCGACTACTTGCGCAACTCCGCGACGAAATCGTAATAGTCGTTGCGGCAGTAGGTATCGGTGAGTTCGATCGGGCGCTGGTCGGCCGTATAACCCACGCGCGTGATCAGCAGCAGCGCGTCGTGGGGCGCGATGCCCATTTGCGCGGCGATTTCATCGCTCGCGTTCACCGCGCGGAAATGCTGCAGGGCTCGCACGATTGAGAGATTGCGCTGTTCCAGAAAGCTATAAAGCGAATCGCCGACAGCCTGCGGGTCCGGAATCAGCGCTGCCGGAAAGGTGGAGTTCTCAACGGCCATCACGATGCCGTCGGCGGTGCGCAAGCGCCGCAAGCGTGTCACGGCGGCCGCTGGCGATAACCCGAGCTGGATCACTTCATCGCGATTTGCGGGTTCGATCACGCGTGAGAGCCACTTCGAACCGGGGGTAAAACCGCGTCGACGCAGCATTTCGCTGAAGCTCGACAGCCGTGACAGCGGATCTTCATAGCGCGGCGTGATGAACGACCCGGCGCCTTGCGTGCGGCGAATCAGCCCTTGTTCGACCAGCAACGCGATTGCTTTACGCGACGTAATCCGCGATACCCCGAGCGCTTCCGACAGCACGCGTTCCGAGGGCAAGGCTTCGCCCGCGTTCCAGCGATTGTCGTGGATTGCGTTGCCGAGCTTGCGGGCGAGCTGGAGATAGAGCGGGGTGTCACTGTCCGGGTCCGGGCGCAAGTCGCGCCAGCGGTCCTCCGATGTCGTGTTCATAGTGCGCAGGAAGTGGGGACCAAGGGCAGATTCTAAGACAAGCAGCGCGGCGACGGGGATTGAATGAGAAGTGGCATGCGTGGGAGAGCCAGGGTTGGGGGCGGTCAGTGCCGGGATGGTGGGTTCTGGGTTAGTGGTCGGGGTCTATGCCGGGGTGGTCGGTTCTGGCGGTAGTGGTCGGGGTCAATGCCCGGGGTGGTCGGTTCTGGGGTTAGTGGTCGGAGTCAATGCCGGGGTGGTGGTTTCGGTGTTAGCGGTCGGGGTCAATGCCCGGTTGCTGCTTTCGGCGTTAGTGGTCTGCGAGAGTCGGATTTTCTCTTTATCACTATTAGCCACTGTGCGTGGCGGCACGTCATTTCTTTGTCCAAAGCGACAAAGAAACGAAGCAAAGAAAACGCTTTTAAACCGCGCTACCCTAAGTGTCCACAGCGTGCAGTTTTGATTCATAGGTGCCCCAAAAGCACGGTGCTCGCCAGAGCCACGGATGTTTGAACCCCTCCTTCTCGCGAATCCTGACACGAACACGCTTCGCCCCGTACGCTCTCGGGCAAGCACAATTGCTAAGGAACCCGCGCGGCCTCACGCGTTCTGGCTGCCGTGCTCTTCGCGTGTCAGCTACGTGCTCCGACGGTTACGTCGGTAGGTCGTGGCACCACGCGTGTTACTGCTCCAGTTTTGGTGAGTTACCCGCGTGGTCCCCACAGTTATTTGCGTGGGTGCGGCCTTACGCATCTTCGCGACCGCGTTTCCAGCAGGGTTGGCGACATGGTTCGACGTGCGCACAAATTCGGTGGTTGGTCGTCCGCGGATAGCGCGGGGTGCCCCTTGGGCAGGTTCAATCACTGGTGGCGAAGCGTGTGGGTATCGGTGTTCGGAGAAGGAGGGGTTCACACATCCTTCGCTCTGGCGAGCACCGTGCTTTTGGGGCACCCATGAATAGAAACTGCACGCTGTGGACACTTAGGGTAGAGCGGTTAAAGCGCTTTCTTTGCTTCGTTTCTTTGTCGCTTTGGACAAAGAAATGACGTGCCGCCACGCACAGTGGCTAATAGTGATAAAGAGAATATCCGACTCTCGCAGATCACTAACACCGAAAGCACCAACCCGGCATAGACCCCGACCGCTAACCCCGGAACCAGGCACCCCGGCATAGACCCCAACCGCTAACCCTGGAACCTAGACCCCCAACGCCCACCCGTCCAACCTCCTACGCCGTAGCCGCTCCCCCAACCCCGCGCCCTGTGCGCACATACAACGCGATGGTGAGCGCCACCCCCGCCGCCGATGCAACCGCAGCAAACAGATACACGGAGCTGAACCCAAACTCCCCGGCGATATACCCGGCCAGCGGCCCCGTCACGCCCAGCGACAAATCCAAAAACACCGAATACGCCGACAATGCCGCGCCACGACTAGCCGGCGGCACGAGCCCGACCGCCTCAACCCCGAGCGCAGGAAAGATCAACGCAAAACCAAACCCGGTCAGCGCGGCGCCCGCAAGCGCAAAGGCGGGATCGGCGGCAAGCCAGAGCATCAGCAAGCCGACGCATTCGAACGCAAACGACACAATAGCCACGCGAAAGCCGCCAAAAACCTTGATGGTGTTGGCAAACAACAGCCGCGAGCCGACGAACATCGTGCCGAACACGGTCAGCGAAAGCGCTGCGTCAGGCCAGTTGTGCGCGGCATAAAAGAGCGTAATGAACGTGGCGATCGACCCAAATCCCGCCGATCCCAACGCGAGACCCATGCCGTGCGGCAGCACGCGAAAGAACACGCTGCGATACGACATGCGCTCGCCATGCACGATCGGAACAGCCTCCATGCGCGTGGCAAGCCAGTAGCCAAGACCGCCCAGCGCAATCACAAGCGCGCCCAGCGATGCAAATCCAATCGAGCGCTCCATCGCCACGCCAAGCGGGGCGCCAACGGCCAGCGCGCCATACGTGGCAATGCCGTTCCACGAGATCACGCGCCCGCTGCCGGCGGCGCCAACCCGTCCGATACCCCACGTGATCGCACCGGTTCCGACCCAGCTTTCGCCAAAGCCAAGCACAAGACGGCCGATAATCAACAGCCCCAGGCTCACCGAATGCCATTGCGACGCGAGCGCCGCGCTGAGCAGCAGCACGCCGCTGATCGCGCAGGCGGTCAGCCCGTACAGCACGGTCTGCTTCGGCCCGATGGTGTCCGCCGTGCGCCCGGCGAGCGGCCGCGAGGCGAGGGTTGCGAAGTACTGGACGCTGATTGCCACGCCTGCCATCACCGATCCGTAGCCGAGATCCGTATGCACGAAACCAGGCAGCACCGCGAGCGGGATGCCAATGGTCAAATAACAAATGAACGTGAACGTGACGACCGAGACGATTCGCCCGGTAATGGCTAGATCGGCGCGTCGGGACAGCGGGGCTTCGGTGGACATTGGGGTAATTGCGGGGTTGATATCGCTGAAGAAGCGTGATTCTCCCATAGCTTAGACGCGAACGTGGCTCGCCAGATGCTTTTTCAGGATACGCAGAATAGCGAAAAGCCTTGTCGGGGAAGAGTCTGCAGAATTTTCGTTGCGGACGAAGAATTTGCATCTGGCCCGTGACCGGCCGTGGAGCGGGAAAGTCTTACCGGTTTTCCAGGCCGGCGGACTGCCCGGTCAACTCCCTTGAGACATCGGCCATCAGCGTCTGCAACCAGGCCAGGTCGGTGGGACGGCTGACTTCGGGCAAGGACATCAGATAACTTTCGATAGGCGGAAACTCGATCGGCGACTCCATGACCACCAGCGGCAACAGCGCGGCGTAATGCAGCGCGAAGCGTCGCGTAGCAGTGAAGATCAGGTCGGATTGCAGCAACACTTGCGGCACGAGCCCGAAGTACGGAATGGTCGTGACAATGCGTCGACGGATGCCTGCGCTCGCCAGGCCTATATCGATGGGATGACGCTTCACGCCGCTATACGTGGTGGGCGCGAGATGCGCCGCGAGCGCATAGCGAGCCGTTGTCAGCGGTTCGCGTGCGAGCGGATGGCCGCGGCGCATGAGGCACACGAAGCTGTCGGTGAAGAGATCGCGGCGGGCAAAACGCGGCTCGGGATTCTCCCAGTTGCCGACGACCAGGTCGAGATCGCCGTCATCGAGCGCACGTTCGTGATCGAGCGTCGGCGTCAGCGATTCGATCTCCAGCCGCGCATTCGGCGCCGCCACGCGGAATGCGCGAATCATCGTCGGCATGAAAAAGTCGTTCAGGTAATCCGGTGCGGCGACCCGGAAGGTGCGCCGTGACGTGCTGGGATCGAAGGCGCCATGCGGCGTGGCGACAAACTCGACCTCGCGCAACGTGCGCTGCACAGCCGGCAGCAGCGACGCGCCGTACTCGGTCGGCACCATGCCCTGCTTGCCGCGCACGAGAATGGGGTCGCGCAGCAGTTCGCGCAGCCGCCGCAGCGCCGTACTGATGGCGGGTTGCGTCTGCCCCAGGCGCAGCGCGGCCTGCGTGACGCTGCGCTCGGTCAGCAGTGTTTGCAGTACGCGGATCAGCCAGATGTCGAGGGAATCAGCGGCGGAGCTGGCGTAATCGGCGGGATCGATGGGATCAGTCATAGAGCGCGGTCTTCGGGCGGACCCTTGGGGCTGGGTGTTGCGTAGCAATTCGTGGCGGGACGATCAGGCGTAATGCGCGCCCGATCGAGAGTGCACTACGTTAAGCCCGACCGAACACGCACGCCATAGCGTGCATGCTATGGATGGAATAGGGGCCGACCGTCAACCAGCGCGGGCCGAACCTCACGAATCAGCCGGCTCTCGTCCAGCGCCGCATCACACTTCCGGCGCGGTCCTCGGCAAATCGCTGATTCGCCGCACTTCCTTGCCGTCGAGCCAGTTCGGCGAACGCGCGACGTAGAGCACCATCGGCAGCGTGTCTTCGCCCCAGAACAATTGCTGGTTCACCACGAATGTCGGCACACCGAACACGCCGAGTTCCACCGCGCGCTCGACATTCGCCCGCAATGTCGCCTTGACGTCCTCGAGCTCGATCATTTTCGCGCCGTCGGGCAGGCCCACATGGCGGCACAGATCGTCGAATCCCTGCTCGCTCGACGGATCGCGGCCTTGCTTCCAGATGAACCGGAAAATCTCGCGGATACAGCCGATTTCCCCACCCGCCGCCACGGCAAGGCGCAGCGCCTTGCTGGAATCGAAGGGATGCGACGGCGGCATTTTGAACGGAATACCCAGTTGTTCGGCGCGAAAGAGCGCGTATCGATACATAAACACGCGCTTCGATGGAATGTTGCCCGGCATCGGCTGGCCCCAGTGCTTGAGGAGCTTCAGATAGTCGATAGGCAGCACTTCGAACGGCATGTTCGGCCACTTTTCATGCTGTTCGAGCAGCAGATACGAAAAGGGAGAGTTGAAATCGAAAAAAAAGTACGGCTGATGCGGATCGATGGAAGCCGAGGCGCTCATATGAATCTCCCTGGTGCGTTGCTCGTCGCGGTAGCCGTCACGCCGGTTACCGTCGTTTCTTCTTTCGATATTACGTGGTGTGCTGAACGCTGTCTCCCTGCGCGTCGAGTGCGGCCGCCTGCGCCATGGTCAGCCGCTGCCGCACAAAGCCGATATGCTCGCGCAGCACGTAGAACTGGTCGGCGTAGGCGAGCGGCATTTTCATCTGGTTGACCGCGTTCTCGATACCGTCCACCCGTTCGATCAGCTCCTCGCGCTGAGCTGGTTCGGGGTCGCTCAAGGCCTCGCGTTCAATGCCGATCAGCGCACCGTAGATCTTGTAGATCCGCGATTTGATCCGCCACCTGTACAGCCCCGGCACGAGCCGAAAACCCGGAATCAGCACCACGATAATCGGCACCAGCAGCACGATCACGCGATCCGCAAGACTCGCGATCCAGAACGGCAGTGTCCGGTAGAGGAAGCTTTTGCCCGACTTGTAGTAACGCTCGGCGTCGTCGCTGATCCGAAATTCGTGTTGCAGCGGCGCGGGGAATTCGTTGGCCGTCTGCAACAGGTTCGCGCGTCCGTGCACCTCTTTCGCGGCTTCGATCAGCAAGTCGGACAGCGCGGGATGCAGTCCGTCGCGGGCGATCAGCTCGGCTGTCGGCGCAATCAGGTGGAAAGGTTGCGGCGGCACGTTCTTCGCGAGATCGAAGGCGCCCATCGGCAGGACGATCACCTTCAGGTACGGAAAGCGCCGCGCGTAGGCGTCAGCCTGGGTGAAGTCGAGGAAACGGATGCCGGGCGTGCGAAACAGCTTGCCCATGGTCGGCGGCTGCGCGGAGTCCCCGGTGAGAAACGCGGCGTCAATACTCCCGTCCGTCAGTGCGCTGGCCGCGGCGTCGCCGCTCAGCGGCAGCAATTCGGTGTTGCCGCCCGGCTCGATGCCATTCGCCTTCAGCACCGCCAGCGCGAGCGCACGCGTGCCGCTGCCTTCGGTGCTGATGGCGAGCCGCTTCCCCTTCAATTCTGAAAGCCGCGTCAGCAGCGGTCCCCGATAAAACACCGCCAGCGGCACATACGCCACGCTGCCGAGTGAGACCAGATTTTCGTGCTTGTCCGGCGTGCCGGGCGCCGACATGCCGCCCTGCACGAAACCGACATCGACGTTCACCTTCGGATCTTCGAGCTTTTGCAGGTTATCGAGCGAACCCTGCGACTCCAGCACGTTCAGCGTGACACCGTTGCGCGCGAGGATCCTTTTGTACTGCTGCGCGTCGTTCCAGAACGAACTGCCCTGAGGTCCCGCCGACATCGTCAGCGTATTGGGCGGCGCGGGCTGGATCAGGCGCACGGCGAGATAGATCGCGGCGGCGCTGATCAGCAGGATTGGTCCGAACGATATCGCGAGGTCGCGCCAGGAAATTGCGACGAAACGTGCCATTGTCGGAGCCATGCGCCGGGTGCGGGTTTTCTTCGGGGTTTCCTGAGCGGGAGGTTCTTGGCCGGGAGTTTGAGTCATTGTCGGGTTCGGTGGGGCGGGGACCTGCGTTGACGCAAAACCGCAAAACCATTAAAGCAGCGAATTTTATAAACGGGATCGAAAAGAAGAAAGGGAAAGGGAAAACCCTCGCACCCACTTATTCAACAAACAAATTTGAGATGGTTAAAAATACCTCTCCTTGTCCGCATTAAGCCTTTTCATTCAATCGCGGCAGTAAAACATGCCTGTGCCAATATGTTGAAACGTCTGTTGTTACATTCATTGCCCACGCGCTGTCGCAATTTTCGCCGATGGTACATGAACGCCCGTGCTGTTGGATCACGAGCAGGCCCTAAGCCGGTATGACAATAACGACAACTACGGTCGAGTGCGCACTTCATCGTGTTAAATGCTTTGCGCTTCTCGCGAGGCTGGATTAAATTGACGTTCGCCGCCGTAGAACCAGCATCCGCGCCGCCTAACCGGCATTCGGAGAAATGCTCCGAGCAGAACCGGCAGCGTCGCATGATGTGCAGCAGCTTATGTCCTTGAGCCAACGGTCATGACGCCCGTACAAGAAAGGCCGGACATTTGTTTTTTTCGCCAGTCTCTCGCAACACCGTGTCGCCAGCATCGCCGGTCTGTTTGTGTCGTATGCGCGTCGATCGTCGGGTCGCCGTTCGTACAGTCAGGCCGCAAGATGTCGTAGCCAAGCCGCTGGGTTGATGCGGTCCAAAGAAGTACAAGAGCAACACTTTGCGAAGTCCAAAGCGAAACAAAAGGAGAAGTCATGAAAGTAGTCGATATGTTGAAGGCGCTGAGCGTCGTGGTGTGCGTCGCAGTGGCGTCGAGCGCCTATGCTCAATCAAGTGATGCCACGGCCACGACGGCACCGTCGGCCAAGACCACCAAGAAGGTCAACCGCAAGCTCGGCCTCGATGTGCGGCGTGCATTGAGTAAGGCACAGGGCATCGACGTGTCGAACATCTTCGTGCGCGCACGCGGCGGTGCAGTCGTGCTGACGGGTACGGTGCCGGACGGCGCGCAAATCCCGAAGGCCGAAGAAGTGGCGAAGGGCGTGAGCGGTGTGACTTCCGTCTCGAACAAGCTCACGCTGGCTGAACCGAACGGTGGAGGCTGATGCTTTCCTGAGCCTTGGACTGCGGTGCGTCGTTGCAGCGTTTTTGCAGCGTGTGACGCGGTTTCGTCCAGTGGTTTGAATAACGGGTTCCGGTGCTTTGCGCCGGAACCCGTTATGCGTTATGGGACCAGGCTAGGGGCGCAAGCTTCCTGGTTGAGAGCAGGAGCCAGGTTCGCGACGTGGATCGAAAGATGTACGCCGAATAAAAACAACATGCTGGAGAGCGACGATGAAGCGATTCCCGGGAGTCATGGCGCTTCCCCTGGCAATGACGGTGTTCGGCCTCGCGGCCTGTCACGGCAACGATGACGGCAATGGCAGTGGCAATGGTTCGCAGAACAATGCGCTGCCGAACTTCATCGCCGGCAGCGTGCGTACGCAAACCTACGACGGCACGACCGATGACCTGCTGACAGCGGGGCTGGGCAAGGACGGGCTGGCATCGGCAACGCCGCCGGCTATCGCTAACGCAGCAGCGCCGAGCGCCGCTGAATTGCGCCGTCTCGCGATCTACTCGAACTATCGCGCGCTCGTCGATATGTCCGCCAATGGCGGCTACGGGCGCTTCTGGGGGCCGAATGTCGACCTGAACGGCAACGACACGCTCGGCGAGGGGATGATCGCCGGCAAGGAGTATCTGGCTTTCGCCGACGACGGCAGCGGCACGCTCAACGTGAGTTTGCTCGTGCAGATCCCGGCGAGTTTCAACCCCGACCAGCCGTGCATTGTCACGGCCACTTCGTCCGGGTCGCGCGGCGTGTACGGGGCGATATCGGCGGCGGGGGAATGGGGTTTGAAACGCGGCTGCGCGGTCGCTTACACCGATAAAGGCAGCGGCAACGGCGCGCACGAACTGGCGACGAACACGATTACGCTTATCGACGGCACGTTGTCAAACGCCGCGGCTGCCGGCAAGACCAGCGTGTTCACGGCGAACCTCGGGAGCACTAATCTTGCCACGTTCAACGCGCAATTCCCGAATCGCTACGCGTTCAAACACGCGCACTCGCAGCAGAATCCGGAGAAAAGCTGGGGCACGAATACGCTGCAGGCAATCCAGTTCGCGTACTGGGCGCTCAACGATACCTATGGCCCGCTCGACGGCACCACGCGCAAGATCCGCTATAACCGCGGCGATGTGACGACCATCGCGGCGTCGGTGAGCAATGGCGGCGGCGCGTCGCTCGCGGCCGCCGAGCAGGACACGCAGGGATGGATCACGGCGGTGGTCGTAGGCGAGCCGCAGATCAACTTGAACGTTCCGTCGCAGGTTTCGGTGAGGCAGGGCGGCGTGCCGGTGGCGTCGTTCGGCCGGCCGCTCGCCGACTACATGACGCTCGCGAATCTGCTGCAGCCTTGCGCGGCACTGGCGCCGGCCGCAGCGGGCGCGCCTTATCTCACGACGTTGCCCGTGGCCACGACCGCGTCGATCCGGGCGGCGCGCTGCGCGTCGCTGGCAGTCAACGGCGTGATTACCGGCGGCGATGTGCTCAGCCAGGCCACTAATGCCCTCGCCCAACTGCATCAGGCCGGTTATCAGACGGACTCCGACTTCCTGCAGGCGCCAATGTGGGATTCGCAGGCCGTGCCGGCGGTTGCCGTGACGTATGCCAACGCGTACACACAGTCGAGCGTCGCCGATAACCTCTGCAACTTCAGTTTCGGCACCACCAATGCCGTGACGGGGGCGGCTGGAGTCAGCCAGCTCGTATCGCCGATGTCTACCGTGTTCGGCAACGGCAATGGCGTGCCGCCGACCAACGGTATCAATCTCGTCTACAACGCGGGAAATTCGGGCGCGGCGGACCATCGATTCGCAACCGCCGACGCAAGTTTCGCCGGCGCGTTTTGTCTGCGCGGCTTGTGGACGAACGGCGACGCGCGGATGACGGCGAGTGTCAACGCGATCCGGGTGAATGCGAATCTGCACGGGAAGCCGGCGATCATCGTGCAGGGGCGTTCGGATACGCTTGTGCCGATCAACCACGCGTCGCGCCCGTACGCGGCGATGAACAAGCTGGCCGAGGGCAATTCAAGCAATTTGTCGTTTTACGAGGTGACGAACGGCCAGCATTTCGATGCGTTTCTGAGCGTCGCGGGCTTCGATACGCGCTTCGTGCCGCTGCAGTATTACAACCTTCAGGCGCTGAACCTGATGTGGGCGCATTTGAAGAACGGGGCACCTTTGCCGCCGTCGCAGGTCGTGCATACGGTGCCGCGAGGCGGTACGGCGGGGGCGGCGCCGGCTTTATCGGTGAGTAATTTGCCAGCGATTTCCGCGTCGCCCGGATCGAATGCAATCACGTTCGGCGGTGGCGGGGTGAATGTGCCGAATTGAAGCTGGGGCTTGATCTCGCCGGTCAATGGCTGGCAGGCGATGGTGCCGGACGGGGATGGGGCGCAATTTGCGATTTGTCGAAGCGCGGCCGCTGAACTCGCGGTGGTTGGCGTGTTGCCGGCCGCCAGTATTGGATAAGCCGCTATCTTCGATTGATTACGTGGCGGTTGCTGGTGCGTAATCGGCCGCTATGAACGCACCGCAGCGCAACCCGCGCTTAAGGCGTGCTCGCCGACGCGGCCACCGGCGCGGAAGCCGGGGTAGCCGCAGTCACCGCCGTAGCGCTGGCGCTGGCGGCTGAAACCGCACTCGCCGTTGGCGCAGGGCTGGCCGCACTGGCGTTCAACTGCGCGCGAGCGGCCGCACTCGCGGCTGGCGTCTGCACGACGATGGGTGTTGGCGTGAGGTCCGGCGAATTCAGGATCAGCGATGGCGCAAGCGCCTGACTGCTGACATTCTCGCCAGGAATCGGCGAACTGCGTGGCACGGTCTTCAAATAGTGCTCGACCAGACTAAAAAAGCGATCGTAGAACTTGCCTGCCGGCACGGTTTCGCTGGAGATTTTCACCATCGAGTCGCTGTTCGAGCGGATCGGCAGCGAGAGCGAACCGAGCACGCTCAAACCCACACTGGCCGAGGTATCGCTTTTCTTCAGCGTATAACCGTCCTGCACGGCATTCACATACGCGATGCTCGTATTGCTCGCGTTCTCGCCCGCCGTGCAGACCACATGAAACGACACCACCACGTGCGTGTCCGCCGCGGGCTGGAAGTTCTTGGTGGCATCGACGGTATCAGGCTGCGGCATGGTCGTCACGTAACCCTGGCTCAACAACGCGCGGCGCGAGGCTTCGCAGGTTTCCTGACTGGTGGCGTCGTAGTTGCGGGTGAACGGACTCGCGCCCGTCAAGAACATTTCGGCCTGATAGCTGGGTGTGGGCGCGGCCTTGCCGCCACAAGCGGCGAGGGCGAGCAGGGGCAGGGCGAGCGAAAGTCGGGAAAGCGGGTTTTGCATGACGGCGGCTGGATGAAACGAAGGACTTCGGCGGCCTAGATTGTAGTGCGCCGCGCGGTTGGACGTAAAAAGCGAGAAATTTAGGGGGAGCTTCGATTCACGGTTCCGGCTTTTCGAGCGGCGTCTTTCGGTGCCTGCGCGTCTCCCGAAGCGCTCTAACACCTTCAGCGTCATGGGCTGAGCTCTCGATTTGACTTGCCCGACACGTTTCAGCATACGCATAGAATCCAACGCGTACTTCCCGTTTTTCCGGAGGCTTTTCATGCGTACCGTATTCATTTACAAGGACGAGGCAAGCCAGGCCGTCGAGATTCCTAAGGACATGCAGTTCGAGGGAGTGGCTGAGTTAGAGATTCAGCGCGAAGGGGACACCATCCTGCTGCGCCCGGTGCGGCCAAACTGGATTTCGTTCGGGCACGGGCCGGCCGCCGGTGCAGATTTTCTCGCGGAGCGTCCTGGCGTTGTCCAGACGGGCTGCTTCGATCTTTCCGGCACCGACGAAAGCTCGGGAAAGCCAGGCCAATGACGCAACTCTATTTGCTCCACTCGAACATCTGCTCCTTCATCATGCGCGAGCGCCCAACTGAAGTCCTGGAGAAATTGCAGGCTTGCGTCGATGCCCAGCAGCGCATTGTCATTTCAGCCATCACCTACGCGGAAATGCGTTTCGGGTCGATCGGCAAAAAGACATCGCCCAAACATGCTGGACTTGTATCGGCCTTTGTCGCGCGGCTGGACGGCATCCTGCCTTGGGACACTGCGGCCGTGGACGAGACGACACGCGTGCGAATCGCGCTGGCAAGCTATGGAACGCCCATCGGCGATAACGATGCCGCTATCGCCGGCCACGCTCTGGCCGCCGGCACAGTGCTGGTGACGAACAACGTTCGCGAGTTCAAACGAGTGCCCGGCTTGCGCATCGAAGACTGGGCTACGCCCGCGACCTGACAAAGAATTTGCCGTTCCTTGGCAAACGGGTGACTACATAAGTCTTAAGCTATTGTTTCATTGAGTATTTTTCCACTTAAAACCAACTTGCTCGACACGAACGAACGGAAACTGGAGAGACCCAACCTCTCATTCGGATCTGCTTCGACATCTATTTCTCGTCCCCTGTCGATATCCCTTCTTGAAATTACCGATCGGTGTGCCATATACTTGGCACTCACTGCACGAGAGTGCTAACAGTTTTCCGCCCGGTGGCTTTGTAGGTCGTCGGACGGGTTTCCCGCGTTTTTATAGTCTCAGTTAGAGAGGAGTGTGTATGAACCTTCGTCCTTTGCACGATCGCGTCATCGTCAAACGTCTGGATCAGGAAACCAAGACTGCCTCGGGCCTCATCATCCCCGACGCTGCAGCTGAAAAGCCGGATCAAGGCGAAATCCTGGCCGTCGGCCCGGGCAAGCGCGATGACAAGGGTACGCAAAACGCCCTCGACGTCAAAGTGGGCGACCGCGTGCTGTTCGGTAAATACGCTGGTCAGACCGTCAAGGTCGACGGCAATGAACTGCTCGTGATGCGCGAAGAAGACATCATGGCCGTTCTGGTCAAGTAATCACCTTCAAGCCCATTTGGCTTTCCGGCCGGACGATCGAACCGCTCAAGCGATTCTCGTCCGCCCTGATCGAAAGCCAGAAAACTGAAACGAATCAAGGAGTTTGAATATGGCAGCTAAAGAAGTCGTATTTGGCGATATCGCCCGTGCAAAGATGGTTGAAGGCGTGAACATCCTGGCCAACGCGGTCAAGGTCACGCTGGGCCCGAAGGGTCGTAACGTGGTTCTCGAACGCAGCTTCGGCGGCCCGACGGTCACGAAGGACGGTGTTTCGGTCGCTAAAGAAATCGAACTGAAAGACCGCCTGCAGAACATGGGCGCGCAAATGGTGAAGGAAGTTGCTTCCCGCACCAGCGACAACGCAGGCGACGGCACGACCACGGCTACGGTCCTGGCTCAGTCGATCGTTCGCGAAGGCATGAAGTACGTTGCATCGGGCATGAACCCGATGGACCTGAAGCGCGGTATCGACAAGGCAGTTTCGGCTGCTATCGAAGAACTGCGCAAGATCAGCAAGCCTTGCACGACGAACAAGGAAATCGCTCAAGTTGGCGCGATTTCGGCTAACAGCGACACGTCGATTGGCGACCGTATTGCTGAAGCAATGGACAAGGTCGGCAAGGAAGGCGTGATCACGGTTGAAGACGGCAAGTCGCTGGAAGACGAGCTGGACGTGGTTGAAGGTATGCAATTCGACCGCGGCTACCTGTCGCCGTATTTCATCAACACGCCGGAAAAGCAAGTCGCGATCCTCGAAAACCCGTTCGTGCTGCTGCACGACAAGAAGGTGTCGAACATTCGTGACCTGCTCCCGATCCTGGAACAAGTTGCCAAGGCTGGCCGTCCGCTGCTGATCATCGCTGAAGATGTGGAAGGCGAAGCGCTGGCTACGCTGGTTGTGAACAACATCCGCGGCATCCTGAAGACCGTTGCTGTGAAGGCTCCGGGCTTTGGCGATCGTCGTAAGGCCATGCTGGAAGACATCGCGATCCTGACCGGTGGTCAAGTGATTGCTGAAGAAACCGGCCTGACGCTGGAAAAGGCTACGCTGGCTGAACTGGGCTCGGCTAAGCGCATCGAAGTGGCGAAGGAAAACACCACGATCATCGACGGCGCTGGCGAAGCTGCAAACATCGAAGCGCGTGTTAAGCAAGTTCGCACGCAAATCGAAGAAGCGACGTCGGACTACGACCGTGAAAAGCTGCAAGAACGTGTCGCCAAGCTGGCTGGCGGCGTTGCAGTGATCAAGGTTGGCGCTGCTACCGAAGTCGAAATGAAGGAAAAGAAGGCACGTGTTGAAGACGCACTGCACGCAACGCGCGCAGCTGTGGAAGAAGGCATCGTGGCTGGCGGCGGCGTTGCGCTGATCCGCGCTCGTCTGGCACTGAAGGACCTGAAGGGCGACAACGCTGATCAGGACGCCGGCATCAAGATCGTGCTGCGCGCGATGGAAGAGCCGCTTCGCCAGATCGTCACGAACGGTGGCGAAGAAGCCAGCGTCGTGGTGGCAGCAGTTGCAGCCGGTACGGGCAACTTCGGCTACAACGCGCAAACGGGCGAGTACGTCGACCTGGTGGAAGCCGGTGTTGTGGACCCGACCAAGGTGACGCGTACGGCATTGCAAAACGCGGCATCGGTGGCAGGTCTGCTGCTGACGACCGACTGCGCTGTGTCGGAACTGCCGAAGGAAGATGCTCCGATGGGCGGCGGTATGCCCGGCGGTATGGGCGGTATGGGCATGGACATGTAATTTCGGGCCTGGCCTGAATTACAGGGCAGCGCGGGTTTCTTCGGGAGCCCGGGTTGCCAAAGAAAAAACCCGCATCGGCAACGATGCGGGTTTTTTTATCGGCTCAAGAAACTGCCGGCTACTTGTTGTTCTCTGCTCGCATCTGTTCGGCGGCCGCCTTGTAGTCGTAGGTCGGATAGAACTCGGTCCGGTAACCACCCCACGCGGTATTTTCGATTGCGCGATTCACCTCGCGCAATTTATCGGCGGGGACACGTAGCGTGACCACCTGACCGATACCCATCATCACGTACCACGAAACAACCTGAACGCCCGGCGGCGGAAACGCCTTGAAAAAGCCTTGCTCCTTCAGTTGTTCGTTGATCTTCGGCAGCGTCTTCGACTCATCATGCTTCAGGAAAATGGTCAGCAGAAAGGTGCCATCGCCGACGGGCGCAGCGTTCGCATTGTTTTCAGCAGGAGCCGGCGCCGGCGCCGTCTGCGCGAAAGCCGCAGCGGAACTGACGGCCACCAGCGCCCCGGCAATCACCCGTGCACCCAGCCATTTTCTGCACTCAAGCATCAGCTTTCTCCCTGACGGCAACCCGTTTCGGACGCGCGTTCAATGCCTTGCGGCTTTTCACGCGCAGCGCGTTGAACTGGGCGTGGCCGGCGGCGGTGTTGTCGAAGATGCACCAAACCTCGTGCGCTTTTTTCGCCCGGTCATGGAGCGTGAGCGCGAGGGAATCGAGGTAGGGATATTCGTACGACGACTGATACATCTCCGGTGAGCCATGCAGCCGGAAATACACCAGCGACGTATCCGCCCTATGCGCGATGAAACAGTCATCGGGTTGTGGATCGGCATCGACGTAGGCAATCTGTTTCGACTTGAGCAACGTGGCCGCGTCTTTCGCGAACCAGCTCTCGTGCCGTGCTTCCAGCGCGATCGGAATGTCCGTACGTTCACGCATCGATGTAAAAAACGACTTGGCCACGTCGGGGTCGAACGCGAGGCTGGGCGGTAGTTGCACGAGCCAGCAGCCGAGCGTACTGCCCAGTTGAGTCGCGGCTTCGAGGAAGGTGTCGAGCAGCGTTTCGCAACTGACGAGACGGGCGTCGTGTGTAATGGCCTTCGGGATCTTCACAGAAAAGCGAAACGTACTGGGCACGCTATCGCGCCAGCGTGCATACGTTTCCGCCCGATGCGGCCGATAAAAGCTGGAGTTGATTTCAACGCAGGTCAGCACCTGCGAATAACGGGCGAGGTGAGTACCGTCGCCGGGGAAGTGTTCCGCGACTGCGTCCGTGATGCCCCAGCCAGCGCAGCCGACCCGCACGAGGCCGGGACTGTGCTTGAGTGGGTGGAGCGATGTTTTGCGCAGCGGCATGTGTCAGTTTCGCTCCAGGAAAGTATCAGTGGCGGGCTTCGCCCGGTGTAACGGGTGGTGCATCGGGTTGCGCATCGATAACCACGGGCGGTGTCTCGTCGTCATCGTTCGAACGCGCCCAGAAAAACCGGTCCGGCAAATAAGCGCCCATGCCGGGCCTGAACGCAGCGCGGGTCGCCTGGAACACATATTCCTGTGCTTCGCGTGCGGCTTCCGCGGGTTCCTGCCCATTAGCGAGCAACGCGGCGATGGCAGACCCGAGCGTGTCGGTAATGCCCATCATGCGGTGCTCGGTACGGTCCCACGTGTCCTGCCTGATCTGGCCTTCCTCACTGTAAAGCGTGTTCACATGCCGATGCGTGCCCGTTTCCGTCGCCAGGATGTACTCGCAGCCCTGCGACAGCAAATGCGAGATCGCGGCGTCGAGCGTGGGCGCTTCGGCGTCGCCATCGGGCTGCGCGAGCTGCAGGAGCGTGGCGTGATCGGCCACGAGCATGGTGGTTTGCGGCACCAGCAAATCCGCTATCGATTCGCGCAATTCGTCCGCCGCCAGCACGTGTTCGTCGTCGAGCGTGAAGTCGGGCGCGAGGATCAGCGGCACGTCGTCGTAGTCGGCGACCACTTCTGCAATTGCGCTGACCACTTCCGCGCGCGTCGCCGCGCCGATCTTGAAGGCCGCCACAGGCATATCTTCCAGCAACATGCGGGCCTGAGTGCCGACGGTTTCGGGGTCGAGCCCGGTGACTTCGTCGCAGGTCGCCGAGTCGCGCACGGTGTAGCCGGTCAGGACAGTGAGTCCGTGACAGCCCATGCTGGCAAGTGTCAGCAGGTCTGCCTGCAGGCCGGAGCCGCCCGTGGGATCGGACAGGCCAAAGGTTAGAACAATAGGAGGGGTGTCGCTGGGCATCGGATTATTCGTTTGTTCAAATCTATCGGCTATTGAAGCGGCCGGACAAGGAGCCGGCGCAAACGGCACGATTATGCGGCCTAAAGTCACGTGGACACATGAGATGGGCTTTTTTTCGTACCAAAGCCGGATGAATCATTGTGCGGGAACCGGTGCAACGAAGGACCGATACTTGCTGGAAGGGCGTCGCGCGCTGTGTAACGGCCGCGTGGCGGTGCCGACGAGGGAACCCCAACGAAACCCGAAAGCCGTCCGAATCCCGGCCGATCGGCCAGCGCTGCCGCATTGCTAGGCATCGCGCCGCCAAACCGGTACCATCATGCACTCATTTAACCGATTGCCCGACGCGACATAAGTATGGAATACAGAAGCTGGATGTGCCTGATTTGTGGCTGGATTTATGACGAAGAAGCGGGACTGCCCGAGGAAGGAATTGCGCCGGGTACTCGCTGGGAAGACGTTCCAATTAACTGGACGTGTCCCGAATGCGGCGCACGCAAGGAAGACTTCGAAATGGTCCAGATCTGAGCAGAGGCTCGGATGTCGCAAGGAAAAACCGCGCCGCATGGATGGGATGCCTTCATGCGGCGCGTCTTGTTTACGTGTTGGCAATAAGCGTGAGGTGCGCTTGGTGGTTCGCGGCGCGCATGACGGTCAGGTTAGACCACAGTTAGATCAGTGAGCAGGAACGCTCGGCCAGCGAGTTGGCTCGACCCGACTCGACTCTTCCGGCGTGTGTCCGGGTTTTATCGCCAGAGGGGATGCGGCGGCATGCATCGGCGAAAATGCGCCCGGGTTCGATCAAGATCCATCCGATGCATGGCGTAGCGCCGTGTATCGGCTCGTGAGCGTTCCATGACAACTCAATCCGGCTTGAGCAACACGTTCCAGGCATTGCCCAACCCGCGCGGGGGCGCCGTGCGGATTGCGGAGATGGCGCTGACTGACGCGCTGCACGCATTCGTGCGCGATGGCGACACGCTCGGCGTCCTGCGCCGCGGGATTGGCGCGTTGCACTCGGCGGGCTGGCTGCCGGCGCAGCGTTTCGGCGAGACCTTGGTGCTGGTGTCGCCGCTTGCCGGGTTGAGCGAAAAAAATCGCAACCAGTTCGCTGAAGCGTTGCGTGATTTCAGCGCGGCGGTGGAGCGCCGCAATCTGCGCGAGCTCGCCTGTTCCACGCTGCTGTTCGAGCATTATCGCGGGCTGCATGCGCTGATGGCCGCGCATACCCGCGCCGCGCCCGTTTCCTTCGATGACCTCGCGCTCGCCGGCCGTGCCATTGCGCCGGCCACGCTGCGCTCCATTTCCTCTGAACGCCTCGCTCGCGTGCGGGCGCACTATGAACGGGCGTTGCTGATGCTGCTGCGTTCGAAGGCCGGCGAGCTGAAGGGCGAGGCCGAAATTGTTTCTATCCTCGACGCCTGTTTAGCCGATCTTGCCGGTCCCGATCCCTACGATTTCTGGCGTCTGGCGGGCGCGGTCGTCGAAGCATTGCGTTTGCAGCCCGATCCCGACACGGCCGCCGACGCACGTCGCCTGTACGCTCGCTTCAACCTGGTTCTGGCCGATCAGGCGCACGGTTTGTCGCATGCGCCCAAGTCGCTGGTGCGCGCCGCGCTGGCGCTGTTATGGCGCGATTACGCGTTATACGGCGCATCGGCGGAGGATTCCGTCCAGGTCGATGTGTTGCGCGATTACGGCTTGACCGTGGACTGGCACGTCGCGGCGTCGCAGGCATCCGAGGACGCGTGGGAGCGCAATGCGGAGCAGGCGCGTGACGCGTCCACTCGCGATCTGGGCGTATTGCGCGTGAACGCCGTTGCGTACGAAGACTTTCTGACGAGCGCCGAGCCGGCGATCGCCGCGTTGATCGAGCATGGGATGCCAGCGCGGGAGGCTGGCCGTATCGCCGTACCGGCTGCGCTCAAGGCAGCCGACGCGGCGTATCGGCTGGGTGCGGCGGCGTGTGCGTTGGGGCTGGGTCATGTCGCGTTGCTTGCCGACACGCTCGGGCTCGCGTGGCGGCGGATTGCGTACGAGGCACAGACGACGCCGGAGGGCTCGCCGCTCGATGCCGCGATTCCCGAGCGCGCGGCCCAGGCGCTCGGCGCGATGTTGCATCAGGCTGCGGCGGGCATTGCACCGTCGGAGGGCGGCGCGTCTGTTGCAGCGCTGACCGCGATGATTGAACGGGGCATGGCCGTCACGCGATAGGGTTTGTTCAAGAGCGCCTTTGCCGCAGAACCCGCGCGTAAATTGCGCTACTTGACCGCGGCGTATCGCGCCAGTGTGATTTTGCGTGCCGTATCGTGATCGACGACCGGCATGGGGTATTCAGCGCCCAGCGAAATCTTCGCGACCTTCAACGCATCCGGTTTCGCTTTCCATGGCGCGTGGATGTCTTTATCCGACAACGCGGCAAGTTCTGGCACGTAATGACGAATGAACTTGCCGTGGGTATCGAATTTCTCCGACTGCGTGACCGGATTGAAAATGCGGAAATACGGCTGCGCGTCGCAACCGCTGGAAGACGCCCACTGCCACCCGCCATTATTCGATGACAGCTCGAAGTCGTTCAGCATCGATTCGAAATACCGCTCCCCGCGCCGCCAGTCAAGCCCGAGGTCTTTTGTGAGAAAACTCGCCACGACCATCCGCAGCCGGTTATGCATATAACCCGACTGATTCATCTGGCGCATGGCGGCATCGACTAGCGGATAACCCGTCCGGCCTTCGCACCACGCGGCGAAATTGGCATCGGCGGCGTCTCCCGTTTCCCACTCGATACGGTCGTATTCCGGCCTGAACGCCTTGTGGTCGCTCGGCACGCCAACATACGGAAAATGGTGCAGCACCGAGAAATAAAACTCGCGCCAGATCAATTCTGACAGCCACGTTTGCGCGCCCTGATTGCCGTGACGCTGAGCGTTGTGTGCGGTACGGGCCAACGCGCGAATCGAGATAGTGCCGTGTCGCAGATGCACGCTGAGATAACTCGGACCTTTGACCGACGGAAAGTCGCGTGTCCGGTCGTAATCGACCATGCGGTCGAGGAAGTCATCGAAGAGCTGGTACGCGCCGCTCGATCCGGCCGGCAACGCGGGCGCGTGCGCGGCGCTGAAACCGAGCGATTCCAGCGACGGAATCCCGTGCTTCACGCCAGCCGGCGGCCGCACCAAAGCAGCGAGGTTTTCTTCCGACGCATACGGCTTCAACGCATCGGGCGTCAGTGACGCGAGCCAGTTGCGCTTATAGGGCGTAAACACGGTGTAGGGCTTGCCCGCACCCGTGAGCACGTCATTCTCATGAAAGATAACCTGGTCCTTGAACGTGAAAAACGCCACGTCTACGCTGGCCAGTTTCCCCCCGATATCCTCGTCCCGCGCCTTCGCAGACGGCTCGTAGTCGCGATTCGTGAACACCGCGTCAACGCCGCAGTCGCGGGCGAGCACGGGAATCTCGTGCGACGGTAGACCGTGCCGCACCATCAGTGCGCCGCCCGCGTTGCGCAGGGTTTTATCGAGTTCGATCAGGCTGGCATGAATAAACGGCACGCGACGATCGTTTTGAGGCAAAGGAGAGAGAATTTCGCTGTCGAAAACGAAGGCGCACAGCACCCGGCGACAGCGTGTTAGTGCGTGATAGAGTGCAGCATGGTCTGCTACGCGCAGGTCTCGTCGAAACCAGACTAGCCCCAGATCAAAGTCGGCCATCAAGCAGCGCCTTTGCTAAAATTCGAATTATGTCCAACACTTCCGATCGCATCAATTTGACCAATCAGTTCCTGATCGCCATGCCAAACATGGCTGATCCTACGTTCTCGGGGACTGTAGTCTACCTTTGCGATCACAGCGAGCGCGGTGCGCTCGGCCTGGTGATCAACCGGCCGACTGACATCGACCTCCAATCGCTTTTCAATCGCATCGACCTGAAACTCGAGATCGAGCCGCTCGTGCATCTGCCCGTTTATTTCGGCGGACCGGTGCAGACCGAGCGCGGCTTCGTGCTGCACGATCCGGCCGACGGCGACGTCTACACCTCGTCCATGAGCGTCCCTGGCGGTCTCGCCATGACCACGTCGAAAGACGTGCTCGAAGCGGTCGCGAGCGGCAAAGGGCCTGCACGTTTCCTGCTCACGCTCGGCCATGCCGGCTGGGGCGCGGGGCAACTGGAAGAAGAAATCGCCAAGAACGGCTGGCTGACGGTGGAAGCCGATCCGCGCATCGTCTTCGACGTACCCGCCGAGGACAAGCTGCAAGCGGCGTTGTCGTTGCTCGGCGTGTCGCTTTCCATGCTGTCGGGCGAAGCGGGCCACGCATGACGGGTGACACCCGCACTGACGCGCGCACCGAAGCCACGCTGCTAGCCTTCGATTACGGCGAGAAACGCATTGGCGTCGCGGTCGGCAATACGTTGACCGGGCACGCCCGGGCGCTGACGGTGTTTGAAAACCGCAGCCGCGAATATCGTTTCGAAGTAGCCGGTCAATTAATTGCCGAGTGGAAACCCATGACCGTGATAGTCGGCCTGCCGATGCACCCCGACGGCACGCCGCACGAAATGACGCAATTGGCCACGCGTTTCGGCAATCAGCTGAATGGCCGTTTCAGCGTGCCCGTGAGCTGGGTGGACGAGCGGTATTCATCGGTGGAAGCGAAGGCCGAAATGAAGCGCAACGGCGTGAAGATGAATGCGAAGGGCCGTTACGACGATATCGACGCCGAAGCCGCGCGGGTCATCCTCCAACAGTATCTAGACGGACTTGACGACAAATCATGAGTTCCCAGCATGACTTCTATTAATGCCGAGGCGCTGTATCGCGAGTTGCTTGGGCAGATCCGCGCGGCTTATGGTGAATCGCTGACGCAAGCTGGCGCTCCGGTGCTCGCGGGTATTTACAGCGGCGGCGTGTGGCTCGTCGAACGGCTCGCCAAAGACCTGAACGTGGCCGGATTCGGCGTGGTGAACGTGTCGTTGCATCGCGACGATTACGCAAAGAAGGGCCTGCACAGCCAGGCCAGCCCGACGTCGCTGCCGTTCGAAGTCGACAATCAACAAATCCTGCTGGTCGACGACGTGCTCTCGACGGGCCGGACCGTGCGCGCAGCCGTCAACGAGCTTTATGATTTCGGCCGTCCGGCTTCCGTGGAACTCGCTGTGCTAGCCGATCGCGGCGGCCGCGAGTTGCCCATGGCAGCGCGTTTCACCGGCGGCGTAGTCGATGTACCCGCGAACGCCAATCTCGTGCTCACGCAGCGCGATGACGGCACGCTGGCGTTCACGACTGAAGCGCGCACGGACTAAAAACGCGTACGGACACGAATAAACAGCAGCGCCACCTCTCCCCTGACAAAAAACACCGCACCACCAGGATCGACATGAACACGGCCACCCAGGGTTCTGCCGAAAGCCGCGAGCCGGACAGAAAACCGGCGTCTTCGCGCTATGGTTTTCTCAAAGGCAATCCGCAGCTCACGAAGAACGGCGAACTCAAGCATCTGCTCACCATAGAAGGACTTCCGCGCGCGATCGTTACGCACATTCTCGATACCGCCGAACAGTTCGTCAGCGTGACGGATCGCGAGATCAAGAAAGTGCCGCTGCTGCGCGGCAAGTCAGTCTTCAACCTGTTCTTTGAGAATTCCACGCGCACCCGGACCACGTTCGAGATCGCTGCGAAGCGACTCTCGGCGGACGTGCTGAACCTGAATATCAATGCATCGTCCACCAGCAAGGGTGAGTCGCTGCTCGACACCATCAACAACCTCTCGGCCATGCACGCGGACATGTTCGTCGTGCGTCATGCGTCGAGCGGTGCGCCGTATCTGATTGCCGAGCATTGCGCGCCGCACGTGCACGTGATCAATGCCGGCGATGGACGTCATGCACACCCGACGCAGGGTTTGCTCGACATGTACACCATCCGCCATTACAAGAAAGATTTCAGGAATCTGCGTGTGGCGATAGTCGGCGACATTTTGCATTCGCGCGTGGCCCGTTCGGATATCCACGCGCTGACCACGCTCGGCGTGCCGGAAGTGCGCGCAATCGGTCCGCGAACCTTGCTGCCGAGCAATCTCAACGAGATGGGCGTGCACGTGTATCACAACCTCGACGAAGGCTTGAAGGGCGTCGATGTAATCATCATGCTGCGCTTGCAGAACGAACGCATGAGCGGTGCGTTGCTGCCCTCGGCGCAAGAGTATTTCAAGTCCTGGGGACTCACGCCGGAACGTCTCGCGCTGGCTGCGCCCGACGCTATCGTGATGCATCCCGGACCGATGAATCGCGGCGTGGAAATCGATTCGCAAGTGGCCGACGGCCCGCAATCGGTGATCCTCAACCAGGTCACATTCGGAATTGCCGTGCGGATGGCGGTAATGGGCATCGTTGCGGGAAATAACGACTAACACCATGAAGATCCATATTCAGGGCGGCACGCTCATCGACCCGGCTGCGGGCACCGAAACCCAGGCCGATGTGTTTATCGAAGCGGGGAAGATCGTGGCCATTGGCGACGCTCCCACCGATTTCCACGCGGCGCGGGTGATCGATGCAAAAGGCTTGGCCCTCGCGCCGGGTTTTGTCGACTTGAGCGCGCGGTTGCGCGAGCCGGGTTTTGAACACAAGGCCACGCTCGAGTCCGAAATGGCGGCTGCAGCCGCAGGTGGCGTGACCAGTCTCGTCTGTCCGCCCGATACCGATCCCGTTCTCGATGAACCCGGGCTTGTCGAAATGCTCAAGTTCCGCGCGCAGAAGCTGCATCAGGCGCACGTGTATCCGCTCGGCGCGTTGACCGTGGGACTGAAGGGCGAGGCGATCACTGAAATGGTCGAGTTGACCGAGTCAGGTTGCATTGGCTTTTCGCAAGCGGATACACCGATTGTCAATACACGCACGCTCCTGCGCGCGCTGCAATATGCGACCACGTACGGGTACGCCGTGTGGCTGCGCCCGCAAGACTCCTATATGGCGAGTGGTGGCGTGGCGGCGAGTGGCGCGGTGGCTTCGCGCCTCGGCTTGTCGGGCGTGCCGGTGTCGGCAGAAACCATCGCATTGCATACTATTTTCGAATTGGTGCGGGTGTCGGGCGCGCGGGTGCATTTGTCGCATTTGTCGTCAGCGGCGGGTGTTGCGCTCGTGCGCGAGGCGAAGGCCGAGGGCTTGCCCGTGACCTGCGACGTGACCATCAACCACGTGCATCTGACCGATATGGATATCGGTTATTTCAACTCGCAATTCCGTCTCGATCCGCCGTTGCGCTCGCAGCGTGACCGCGACGCGATTCGCGCGGGGCTGGCCGATGGCACTATCGATGCAATCTGCTCAGATCACACCCCGCTCGACGATGACGAAAAGCTGCTGCCCTTCGCCGAAGCCACGCCGGGCGCGACCGGGCTGGAACTGCTGCTGTCGCTGACGGTGAAATGGGCGCGTGAGGCGCGCGTACCGCTGGCGAAAGCGCTCACGCGTATCACGACTGCGCCGGCCGGCGTGCTCAAGCTGAGCGCCGGGCGTATTGCCGTGGGCGAATCAGCCGATCTTTGTCTCTTCGATCCCGCCGCCGAATGGCTCGTCGAGCCCGCCAACCTCAAGAGCCAGGGGCACAACTCACCGTTCCTCGGTTATGAATTGCCGGCGCGTGTGCTCATGACGCTGGTGTCGGGGCATATTGCCTATGAAGCGCGCTGACCGGTCCTGACCATGTTCGCTTTCCGCAAAGTACGGATTTTTGGGCATCTGCTTCATGGCATGTGGACGGTGGCCACGCGTTTCCCGAACGCGACGCCGCAGGTGCGCATGGAGCTGAATCGCCTCTGGTCGGTTGAAATGTTGCGTCGATGCGGGATGAAGCTTGTCGTGCATAACGATCACGCGCGGCTCGATAGCGGCGCGCTCGTGGTCGGCAACCACGTGTCCTGGATCGATATCTATGTGGTCAACGCGTGGCGGCCGACGCCGTTTGTATCGAAGGCTGAGGTTCGCCAATGGCCGCTGGTCGGCTGGCTTGCGCAGCAGCTCGACACGATCTTCCTTCAACGCGAAAAACGTAGCGATGCGAAACGCATCATGCATGAGCTGTCGGAACGGCTCGCGCGGGGCGAACTGATGTGCGTGTTTCCGGAAGGGACGACGTCGTCTGGCACGGACTTGCTGCCGTTTCACTCCAACTTGTTTCAGGCGGCTGTGTCGGCGTCTCGTCCGGTGCAACCGATCTGCCTGATGTATGAAGATGCGAACGGACGGCAGTCGGCCGCGCCGGCTTATATCGATGACCTGACGCTGGCGTTCACGCTGAACGCGATGCTCCGCGATACGCCGCTGACAGCGCATCTTTACGTCTGCGATGCAATCGAGCCGGGTGCCGACCGGCGCGTGCTGGCGAAAGAGGCGCAGGCGGCGGTGGAGGTGGCGTTGCGGCGGATGCAGGCGGGGCTGGGGGCACCGGTCGCGGTTGTTAGCGACGACGCTGGGGCGGTTGCCGAGTTTGAAGCGGTGACGCCGCGGCATTGAGCGTTTCGGCGGAGCAAACGCGCAAGCGCGTCAGCGTTGCATCGCTCCGGTTTTAACGACAGGTGCACGTCGCGTTGCAGCTATGCGCCGACTGACGTGCCAGGAATCACGAAGCGATCCAGTCTGCCTTTTGGCCGAAAAGCACGTGAGTGGCAGGTGGACATTGGGGGGGGCGCCTGTGATATCTTCGTGATGGCTTAAGGCAGCTTGCTGAATGTCCTAGTGCGCATGCGTTTCTCCGACCTACGTTTCGATGTTTGGGGTGATAGAACCTGCCAATCAACTTTTTTCGCGCAGAAATTACATGATTCTAGTGACTGGCGGTGCGGGTTTTATCGGCGCTAACTTCGTGCTTGATTGGCTGCACGCATCCAAAGAAGCGGTGCTGAACGTCGACGCGCTGACGTACGCAGGCAATCTCGGTACGCTCAAGTCGCAACAAGACAACGCCCGGCATGTATTCGTCCGCGCAAACATTTGCGATCGCTCCGCAATGGACGCGTTGATCGCCGAACACAAGCCACGCGCTATCCTGCATTTTGCCGCTGAGAGCCACGTCGATCGTTCGATCCACGGGCCGGCGGATTTCGTGCAGACCAATGTGGTGGGGACGTTCACGTTGCTGGAAGCAACTCGCGCTTATTGGACATCTTTGCCCGAAGCGGAAAAGACCGCGTTCCGCTTTCTGCATGTTTCGACGGATGAGGTGTTCGGATCGCTCTCCGCAACTGATCCCCAGTTCTCCGAGACCACGCCTTACGCGCCGAACAGCCCTTATTCCGCCACGAAGGCGGCTTCGGATCATCTGGTCCGCGCGTATCACCACACGTATGGTCTGCCGGTCCTCACGACCAACTGCTCGAATAACTACGGGCCGTATCAATTCCCGGAAAAACTCATTCCGCTGATGATCGCCAACGCGACAGCCGGCAAGCCGCTGCCTGTGTATGGGGACGGTCAGAATGTGCGCGACTGGCTCTACGTTGGCGACCATTGCAGCGCGATTCGCGAAGTGCTTGCACGCGGAAAACCGGGAGAGACCTACAACGTCGGCGGTTGGAACGAGAAGAAGAACCTTGAAGTGGTCCATACGCTCTGCGACTTGCTTGACCGCTTCAAGCCGAAATTGAACGGCTCTTACCGTGATCAGATCACGTATGTGACAGACCGGCCAGGGCATGACCGGCGTTATGCGATCGACGCGCGCAAGCTTGAACGCGAGCTTGGATGGAAGCCGGCGGAGACTTTCGAAACCGGCTTGGAAAAGACCGTCCGGTGGTATCTCGACAACCAGGAATGGTCCGACGAAGTAGCTTCCGGCGAGTACCTGAAGTGGGTCGAAACGAACTACGCGCAGCGTGCGCATAACTGACAGGAATCGACCATGGCACGTAAGGGCATCATTCTCGCCGGCGGTTCCGGAACACGGCTTTATCCGATCACGCATGTCGTCTCAAAGCAACTGTTGCCTGTGTACGACAAGCCGATGATCTATTACCCGCTATCCACGCTGATGATCGGGGGTATTCGTGACGTGTTGATCATCTCCACGCCGCAAGACACGCCGCGATTCGAGACGATGCTCGGTGACGGAACCCAGTGGGGCATGAATATTCGCTACGAAGTGCAGCCATCGCCGGATGGATTGGCGCAGGCGTTCATTATCGGCAAGGAATTCATCGGCGACGATCCGTCGGCACTGATCCTTGGCGACAACATCTTTTATGGCCACGATCTCGTGAAGCAACTCGAGCGCGCCGATGCTCGTAGCGATTGCGCGACCGTATTTGCCTATCACGTCCAGGATCCCGAGCGTTATGGCGTAGTGGAGTTCGACAAGCAGTTTCGTGCGTTATCGATAGAAGAAAAGCCCTTGAAGCCGCGTTCGAACTACGCGGTTACCGGACTCTATTTCTACGACAACCAGGTCTGCGACATCGCTGCCGATATCAAGCCGTCACTGCGCGGCGAACTCGAAATCACTGACGTGAATTCCCGCTATCTTGAGCAGGAGAAACTGACCGTCGAGATCATGGGGCGTGGTTTTGCATGGCTCGACACCGGGACGCACGATTCGCTCATTGAAGCGGCCACGTTCATAGCGACGCTACAAAAACGGCAGGGCCTCGTGGTAGCGTGCCCGGAGGAAATTGCCTATCGTCGAGCGTGGATTGATGACGAGCAGTTGCTCAGGCTCGCCAGGCCGCTCGCGAAGAACGCGTATGGACAGTACCTGCTCAACCTATCAAACGATCAAGTCGCATGGCCATCCACGTAACCGCCACCGCGCTGCCCGAAGTCAGGATCATCGAACCGAAAGTGTTCGGCGATGCCCGCGGCTACTTCTACGAAAGCTTTAACGGCCGCGAGTTCTCGGACCAGGTAGGAGTGGACGTTCAGTTCGTGCAGGACAACCATTCCCGCTCGGCCAAGGGTGTGTTGCGTGGCTTGCATTATCAGATCGAGCACGCACAGGGCAAACTCGTGCGCGTGGTGGAAGGCGAAGTATTCGATGTGGCCGTCGATATCCGCAAGAGCTCGCCGAATTTTGGCAAGTGGGTGGGTGTGCATTTGTCGGAGGAGAACCATCGGCAATTGTGGGTGCCACCGGGTTTTGCGCATGGGTTTGTAGTGTTATCGGAGTCGGCGCAGTTTCTCTACAAGACGACGGACTACTGGTACCCGGCGCACGAACGCAGCATCATCTGGAACGATCCGGAAATTGGGATTGAGTGGCCGATCGATTTCGAACCGTTGCTGGCGGCGAAAGATGCGGCGGCCGTGCGGCTGGCCGATGCGCAGCACTTTACGTGAGAGCCTGTAGATGACCACCGGACACGAGCGGCAACTGATTTTGCTGACTGGCGCCAACGGTCAGGTTGGTTTCGAACTGGCGCGCAGTCTGCAGGGTTTGGGGCAAGTGGTGGCGTTGGATCATAACGGCCTTGATCTTGCGGATTCCGAACAGATTCGACTGATCGTGCGCGACCTGTCGCCTGCGTTGATCGTCAACGCGGCAGCTTATACGGCCGTGGATGCAGCCGAAGGCGATGCGGCTGCCGCGATGCGTCTCAATGCCGAAGCACCGGATATTCTGGCTCAGGAGGCAAAGCGTCTTGGCGCGTTGCTCGTTCACTACTCGACTGACTATGTCTTCGATGGCACGAAGGACGGTCCGTACGAGGAAGATGACGCCGTGAATCCGCTGAACGTCTATGGCAAGAGCAAGACGGCGGGCGAGCAGGCGATTGCGGCGTCGGGTTGCGCGCATCTGATCTTGCGGACCAGCTGGGTATATGGCTCGCGGGGAAAGAACTTTCTCCGGACGATGTTGCGGCTTGGTGCGCAACGGGAGGAGTTGAGCGTGGTGGACGACCAGATAGGCGCGCCGACATGGTCCAGGACCATTGCAGCGATGACGTCCAATGCGTTGTCCCAGCTTCTTGTCCAGGATCGAGACGAGTGGCTGCGACGCTCGGGCATTTACCACCTGACGGCTTCTGGTGCGACCTCGTGGTGTGGCTTCGCTCAGGCCATCTTCGACACATCGACGCTTGCGAACAAGCCGGTGGTCAAGGCAATCTCCACGGCTGCCTACCCGGGTTCTACGACCGCTGCGGTCCGGCCGAAGAACTCCCGGCTATCGAACCACAAGCTGTTCGCGACTTTCGGACTGACGGCGCCTGACTGGCGCCAGGCGCTGGAGCTCTGCATGGCGGATTTGTTGTAAATCCCCCGTGCAGGACATTTAGTCGATAACCGCGCGGCAGTTCGAGCATTCCACCTGGGTCACCGTGCGTTCGGCCGGGTCGCTTGCCAATCGCACTGCCGTCAGCTCTTCGCCCCACACGCAGCCTGAATCGAGGCCGATGACGTTATCGCGGATGATGAGGCCGAGCGCAGCCCAATGGCCGAACACGACGGTCACGTCCGCTGTTCCGCGCGACGGCACGTCGAACCAGGGCATGAAGCCCGGGGGCGCGGAGTCCACGCCGCCGCTGGACGAGAAGTCCATGTCGCCTTCGGCGGAGCAGAAGCGCAGGCGCGTCAGCGCGTTGCAGACCACGCGCAGCCGGTCGCTGCCCTTGAGCTTGGGTTTCCAGCGGGTCGGCTCGTTGCCGTAGAGGCTCGCGAGCGTTTCCTTCCAGTTGGGCGCGCGTAGAGCGCGCTGGAATTCATCGGCGAGTTCGAGTGTCAGCGCGACGTCCCATTGCGGCAGGACGCCCGCATGAACCATCAGCATGCCGTGATCGAAATGCGCGATCGGGCGATGCCGGACCCAGTCGAGGAGATCCGCGGCGTCGGGGGCAGTCAGGATTTCGTCGATGGTGTCGCCTTTTTTCGACTTCCGGATCCCCGCCGATACAGACAGCAGGTGCAGGTCATGATTGCCGAGGACGGCGACGGCGCGGTCGCCGAGGGCGATCAGGTCACGCAGCGTGGCGAGCGATTCGGGGCCGCGATTGATGATGTCGCCGGCGAACCACAGTGGCGTGGCGGCGCTCGGCGCGGCTTTGGCCAGGAGGCGCTGGAATGCTTCGTGGCAACCCTGGATGTCGCCGAAAGCGAGGGGAACGGGGCGTTGCGGGAATAGAGATGCCATGTGGGAACGGTGCGAAGAATGGAATCTATTGCCGGCACGGGCGCGGCGCGTGAACGAACCAATGGGCAGGGCGCTTTGCTTACTTTACTTAAGTAGCATGCTGCCTTGCGAGGGCCGTCTGGAGATGCTCTGCCGGGCTTCGGCGGGTTTGCGTGGGCTTGGACGATGGCCGCTCAAACCACTCAAATCAACACAACATGATAACCGAGGCGGTTCATGGCTTGGTGGGGTTTGGAGCGCGGGCAATTCTGGCGCAGTCCTGCCTGGTTCCTGGATTCTTTGGTATCGCGGAATGCGGTGGGCGTCACCGCAAACGAAAGTTTCAGTAAGCTAATTTTTTCGTAATAAAAACGCAAGAAACTTCTGTTTTCTTTCCTTTGTATCAGGTTGTCAGCGCGCTTTGGGCCCGCGTAGCACGCATTTATAATCCACCATTCGCCGAATCCAGTGCCTGGTTCGAATGTTGCCTCAAAAGCATTCGATAGCAGACAATACGAGGTTGTCCGCGTCGTGACGGTCACGTCCCGTTTGGGATGGGCGGGTATCGACAGGCCAGCGCGAGATTTGTCTCCGACCCGGCTGGCGCTATTGCAGCGTAGCGGCCTAATTTCCTGAGGATATGACTTGAGTGCATTGTTGGGTGCCCTGATCCGGTACCGAGGATTCGTCTTTGGCAGCGTCAAGCGTGAGTTCCAGACGCGTTACCGAACCAGCATGCTGGGGGCCTTGTGGCTCATTCTGCAACCCCTCGCGATGATTGTCGTGTACACGGTGATTTTTGCCGAGGTCATGCGTTCACGCATGCCGGGTGTGGAAAGCACGTTCGGATACAGCATCTATTTGTGCGCGGGTACGCTGACGTGGGGCTTGTTTGCCGAGATCGTGTCGCGGTCGCAGGGCGTGTTCATCGACAACGCCAACTTGATGAAAAAGCTGAGCTTTCCGCGCATTGCTCTGCCGGTGATCGTGACAATGTCCGCATTGATGAACTTCGCGATTATCTTCTCGCTGTTCACCATTTTCTTGTTGGTAACGGGCAATTTTCCAGGGCTGCCGTTCCTGGGTTTGATTCCCCTGCTGCTGATTCAGATCCTCTTCAGCATCGGGCTTGGGATGACTCTGGGCGTTCTGAATGTATTTTTTCGCGATGTCGGCCAGTTCATGACCATCTTCATGCAGTTCTGGTTTTGGTTCACGCCGATCGTATACCCCTGGCGCATTCTTCCTGCGGCAGTCAAGCCATTGATAAAGGTCAATCCGATGGCCCGGCTAATTCTCGGCTATCAGACTATTTTGGTCGACCGTAAGTGGCCGGACTGGATAAGCCTTGCACCGGTGGTCGTGGTCGGAATCTTGCTCTGTGCGCTGGGCCTGTATCTTTTCAGGCGCCACTCGGCTGAAATGGTCGACGAACTTTAAGTTTTGTCCACTTTTTTATGACATTTTGGGGCGATGCGCCCTGATTTTGAGGCAATAAGCGTCAGATATAATTCGGACACTAGGGAATTTGTTGTCTATCCGTAATCTGATCGCGCAAGCGAACCTCCTAAGGAGATTGAATTGACGAGCGCAGTTGTCACTGGCGTTACTGGCCAAGACGGGGCATACCTTACTCAGCTCTTGCTTGAGCATGGCTACGATGTCTACGGCACCTATCGGCGGACTAGTTCCGTTAATTTCTGGCGGATGGAAGAACTCGGTTTGCTCGAGCATCCAAAGTTACATCTCGTAGAACACGATTTGACCGACTTGGGCGCGACCATTCGTCTGCTCGAAAAGGTCAAACCTCGCGAGGTGTACAACCTGGCCGCACAAAGCTTTGTGGGCGTGTCATTCGAGCAACCCGTGACCACGGTTGAAATTACGGGCGTGGGTGCACTTCACGTTCTGGAAGCAATCCGCATTGTCGACCCGGCTATTCGCTTCTATCAGGCGTCAACGTCGGAAATGTTCGGGAAAGTGCAGGCTATTCCGCAGAAGGAAGATACGCCGTTCTACCCGCGCAGCCCGTATGGCGTCGCGAAGCTGTACGCACACTGGATCACGATCAACTACCGCGAGTCCTATAACATCTTCGGTTCGAGCGGCATCCTGTTCAATCACGAATCTCCATTGCGCGGCCGTGAGTTCGTCACCCGCAAGATCACGGATTCCGTCGCGAAGATTGCACTGGGCAAGCTCGGTCGCCTGGAGCTCGGCAACCTGGACGCAAAACGCGACTGGGGTTTTGCGAAGGAATACGTTGAAGGCATGTGGCGCATGCTGCAAGCGGACGAGCCGGATACCTTCGTACTTGCCACTAACCGTACTGAAACCGTGCGAGATTTCGTGACTATGGCGTTCAAGGCCGTGGGGACCGATTTGTCATGGCGCGGTCAGGGTGAACAGGAAGAGGGCGTCGATGCGGGTAACGGCAAGGTGCTCGTGAGCGTTAATCCGAAATTCCACCGTCCGGCCGAAGTGGAGTTGCTGATTGGTGATCCGGGCAAGGCGAAGGAAAAGCTTGGCTGGGAACCCAAGACCACGCTGGAGCAACTGTGCAAGATGATGGTCGAAGCCGATCTACACCGTAACAAGGTTGGCTTTTCGTTTTAGTCCGTCCCGCTGAGCTGAGTTCGCGGGTGAAATGTCGGGTGCTTGACTCAGGCTGTTTTATGGGCGCCTGATGGCGTTGCCCGCGTGTCAATCGGCGCTTTTTCCTGGTGTTCGGGATGTCGGGCCGGCGTTGAGGCGTGCGTATTTCCCGCTGGTCCGGCGAGCATGGCGGACGCCTATCTGCATCGCGGCGTGGCACTCAGTCAGCTTGCGATTCTGTTTTTTACCCGACGGGGCACGGCAACGCGCCCGGACGGCCCGACGGACGAGTGGGAGTGGCATGGGAAGTATTTCTGTACAAAACCTCGGCAAGGCATACAAGCAATATGAGTCCAGGTTCGGCCGTCTGTTGGAGTGGGTTTCTCCGGTAGCGATCGAGAAGCACACAGTAAAGTGGGTTTTGCGTGATGTGAGTTTCAATGTTCGCCAGGGTGACGCGTTGGGGATCATCGGAGTGAACGGTGCAGGCAAGAGCACGTTGCTGAAGTTGATCACTGGCACTACGCAGCCAACGGTGGGATCGGTGACCATGCATGGGCGGGTTGCGGCGATGCTGGAGCTCGGCATGGGTTTTCACCCTGACTTCACCGGCCGGCAAAATGTGTTCATGTCGGGCCAGTTGCTCGGCCTCAACGCTGGCGACATCGAACGTGTAATGGGTCAGATCGAGGAATTTGCCGAGATCGGCGACGCCATCGACAAACCGGTTCGCATTTATTCGAGCGGCATGCAGATGCGGCTCGCCTTTAGCGTCGCCACGGCGGTTCGTCCCGACATCCTGATTGTCGACGAAGCGTTGTCCGTCGGCGACGCCTATTTTCAGCATAAAAGTTTTGACCGGATTCGTCAGTACCGGGAGCAGGGCACCACGCTTTTGATCGTGTCTCACGACAAGTCGTCTATTCAGGCTGTCTGCGACCGTGCCATCTTGCTCAACGCGGGGCGCGTAGAACGTGAAGGACCGCCGGAAACAGTGATGGACTACTACAACGCGTTGATCGCAGAAAAAAGCAACAGTACCGTGCGTCAGATTGAACTGGCTGACGGGCGTGCTCAGACGGTGTCGGGAACGGGCGAAGCGGTCATCGAAGCAATTGGGTTGTTCAATTCGGCGGGGCAGCGGGTTGAAGTCGTCGATGTGGGGACACCTGTCAATCTCAAGATATCCGTGCGCGTGAATGTGCCCGTGCCGGAACTGGTGGTCGGCTACGTCATCAAGGATCGGCTAGGCCAAGCGGTCTTCGGGACCAATTCGCATTACCTGAAGCAACCGCTAATGCGCGTTCAGCGAGGTGACCAGCCAGTATTCAGTTTCGCCTTTCCGGCGAACCTGGGGTTTGGCAGCTATTCGGTCGCAGTCGCCCTTCACAGCGGACCGGCTCATGTCGGTGCGAATTATGAATGGCGGGACCTGGCTCTGGTGTTCGAAGTCGTGAACACCAGCAAGAACGAATTCGTCGGTTGCGCGTGGATCGAGCCGGATCTTAGTATCGAATACTCAAACGGGAAATAACAGGCTCATGGTTCCCGACAGCTTTTATCGCGCCCTGGAAGATCGTTTTCGCGGCGAGCGTGAGGACATTAAACAGCGTCAATCGGTCTATCTTCCGTTGATTGATGCTTTGCGCGAAAGAACTGAGAAACCTGGCCTGGACATTGGCTGTGGCCGCGCGGAATGGCTCGAACTCCTGAAAGACCACGGCATGCAGGTCTCGGGAATCGATCTCAATGCGGATTTCGTGGAGTCTGCACGGGTGCTCGGCCTGGACGTCTCGCAGGGCGATGCCATCGCTTTTGTCCGTGATCTGCCACCGGGCGAACTGGGTTTCATCAGCGCGTTTCATGTAGTCGAGCATATTGATTTCAGCATGATGCTCGATCTGCTTTCCTATGCAAGGTCGGCGCTCGACGACCATGGTTTTCTGCTTCTTGAGACCCCCAATCCGGCAAACCTCACTGTCGGTGCGAACACGTTTTATCTCGACCCGACGCACGAACGTCCGTTGCCGCCCACATTGCTCGCATTTGCTGCGGAGTATGCGGGCTTCGAACGTGCATTCGTAGTGCCGGTCAATCGCCACCTTATTCAGAACCCGCTGGAGTTGTGGCCCGCGGACATGCCGGGCGCGACCGCGTTGAACAATGCGGTCGGCGCATTGAACGATACCTTGATGCAGGCGCCTGACTATGCAGTCGTCGCATTCAAGCGATGTGATGCGGCGTTCGAGCATATTGCATTGACCTTGGTCGAGCAGGTTCCGTTACCGACCACTGAACATCCGGTTGATGTCGTCGCACTCGACCGCGGCGCGAAGCAGACGGAAGCCACGATTGCCGAGATGATTGTGCGGCTGGATCGTGCAGAGCTCGCGTTGCGGCAGGCGCATGAAGCGGCGAGCGCGTCTCAGCAGGCGGCAGTAGATGCGCGGCATATCGCTGATAACGCCGCGGATATATCCGCCAAAGCGCATGAAGCCGCCAATCTGGCACGCGAAACTGCCGATAGAAGCTATGAATGCGCCGAAGAAGCGCAGCGTAAATCCGACGAGGCACTGTTCGTCGAAACCACGCGGATAGAACGGCTCCGGTCACTAGCGGACGCTCGCGAGGCAGAACTGCAAAAAATGCGTGCCAGCAGCAGTTGGCGCGTAACCGCACCGCTGCGCGCGGCCGGAGCCCTGCGGTTCACCCGTCTTCCTGGCCGTGCGTTTGCCCGGGCACGTCTGCGCAGCCTGATTGTGCGAGCGGCTGCTGTGCTTTCAACACGTCCGCGACTCAAGTATCGCGTGCTTACCGTGCTCTCACGGTTTCCCCGGCTGCACGCGAGACTTGCAGGGATCGCGGGGAGCGCGGGGTTGGTCTTTGGAGAAGCCTACTCGTTAGTGGTCGAAGAGCCAGACCAGCTTGGCAAACGCGGTCGAACGGTCTACGACGACCTGCTGCAAACACGCGCTGACACGGATATTGACGTTTAGCCGTGTCCACCATTAACGCGAAATCTGCTCGCTGAACCATTCATCAAAATAACCATGCGCGTGATTTTGGACTTGCAGGGCTGCCAGTCATCAAGCCGGCTCCGTGGAATCGGGCGCTATAGCCTTTCCCTTGCGAAAGCGATCGTTCGCAATGCTGGCGACCATGACATCTGGATCGTGTTGTCGGATCTTTTTCCCGGCCTCGTCGAAGAGCTTCGTCTTGAGTTTTCGGGCATGTTGCCGCCGGAAAAATTGGTGGTGATGTCGTTGCCTGGGCCGGTGAAGGCTCAGAGTGGCCGTCCTTGGCGCACGGCGGCAGCTGAATTGATCCGCGAGTATGCAATCTCCGAATTGCGCCCGGACGTCGTACATATCAGCAGCCTGTTCGAAGGCTTTACGAGCAACTCCACGACAACGGTGAAGCTTCTTGACCCGTCTCCTGTCGTTGCCGTCACTCACTACGACCTGATCCAGTATCTCGATCCTGAAACGCATTTGGTCGACCCGCGTTTGCGCGAGTTTTTCTATCGAAAGCTGGAGATGCTGAAACGCGTGGACTTGATGCTGGCGATTTCTGGCTATTCCGGAGAAGAGGCCGCACGCGAGTTGGGTATTGCCGAAGACCGGATCGTCAATATTTCATCGGGCGTCGGGGAACATTTTCAACCCGGCGTACTGGACGAAGCGAAGTCCGAAGCATTGATGAGGCGGCACGGTCTTACACGGCCGTTCGTGATGACGACGGGAATTGCGGAGCCGCGCAAAAATCTGGAAGGTCTTATTAAGGCGTTCGGGCGGATGCCAGCAGAGGTACGCAGCCGCTACCAGTTGCTGTTGGTATGTCAGGCAACTGATGCGGACAAGCTGCGATTCGCGAGCACCGCTCGCAACGCTGGTCTGGCCGACGACGATCTGTTGATCACGGGCTTTGTTACGGACGACGACCTTGTTGCCTTATACCAGTCGACGAGACTGTTCGTCTTCCCTTCGTTGCATGAGGGATTCGGTCTGCCAGCGCTGGAGGCAATGGCGTGCGGCGCTCCCGTAATTGGGTCAAATGTCACGAGCTTGCCTGAAGCGATCGGCAAGGCCGATGCGCTGTTTGATCCGCTTGCGCTGGACGAAATGGCCGTCATGATGTGCAAAGCGCTCGAGGACGCTGCGTTTCGTGAGTCTCTGCTCGCTCACGCCGCGGAGTATCCGGCGCGATTCTCGTGGGATGAAACCGGTCGGCGTGCATTGCTTGCGTTCGAGACCGCTGTCAATAAACGGGAATCGTCAAGGCGCCGCCAATCGGAAGCAGCGCCTTTGCCGACGGACATCCCTGCGCAAAATTTCAGGAATCCGTTGTATCCGAGACTGCTCAAGTCCCTCGTTTCGATCGACCTGCCATCAGACGATGCCGATTGGGTCGCGGCAGCGTCCGCGATTGCGCTCAACCAACCAGCGGGCCGCCATAAACAGTTGCTTGTGGACGTGTCTATCCTCAGTGGCTTCGACGCGAAATCGGGTATTCAGCGCGTCACCCGCGCGGTAGTCATGCAGTTGCTCGCGTCTGCGCCGACGGGCTGGAAGGTACGCCCTGTGCGTGTTGATCGCCAGGCGATGAGGTATCGCTATGCTGACGAATTTGCCAGGTCTATGGGGGGCGGTGCTGAAGAGGGGAGTGAGGCGAACGACGATTGGGTCGATCCGTCCGCCGGTGACATTTTCCTGGGCCTCGATCTCGCTGCAGATATCGTGCCGCACGCGCAGCCGTGGTTCGAAGCATTGCGCCGGCGCGGGGTAAAGATTTACTTCGTTGTCTACGATCTCTTGCCAATAACGCGACCTGAATGGTTTTCCGAGGGCATCGCCACCGTATTTCCCCCGTGGCTTACGACGCTTGGCGTGGTGTCCGACGGACTGATCGGGATTTCGCGAGCGGTAGCAGACGATATTGCCGCTTATTACGAGCAACACGTCCCTACGCGGCTCACCGAGCTGAATATTGGTTATTTTCATTTGGGCGCGGATATTCACAGCACCAATCCGAGTAGTGGGCTGGCGGATGACTCCGAGCAGGTTTTGGCAAGCTTGCGCGCGCAGCCGACTATGTTGATGGTCGGCACGGTGGAGCCGCGAAAGGGGTACACCCAGGCCATCGCTGCGTTCGATCTGCTCTGGAAATCCGGTGTGCGCGTGAATTTGGTGATTGTGGGTAAGCCAGGGTGGCATCAGGAGAAGTTGATCGAGTCCCTGCAGCGCAATCCTCAGCTTGGGCAGCAGCTATTTTGGCTGCAAAGCGTAAGCGATGAATATCTTGACCATATCTACGAAGCGTCCAGTTGCCTGCTCGCGGCTTCGGAGGGAGAGGGTTTTGGCTTGCCATTGATCGAAGCGGCTCAGAAGAGTTTGCCGATCCTCGCGCGCGACCTCCCGGTGTTCCGGGAGGTGGCGGGTGAACATGCGTTTTACTTCGATGGTGTCACCCCCCAGGATCTGGCGACGGCGGTTCAACGTTGGCTGGAATTGTGGAAGGAACAAGGGGTCCCGCTATCCACCACAATGCCTTGGCTAACGTGGAAGCAGAGTGCGCAGGAGTTGCAGAAGGTGCTTGGGACGGATGATACGAGCGATGCGGACGGGGCGTGGTATCGACGGGTGAAGGGCGAACCGCCGCCGTTTCGCCGCGGGGACCATTAATACGCGACTATATTCACCCAGTTTTTGGCCTCACACGCGTTGTTTTGAAAGGGGGAGGTGCACTACGAAACTTCCCTTATCGTGATGGCTTGAGCATCAAGGTTTTTGCGAACTCGGACTCGACTTCGATTGGGACCATAAAGTAGTCCCAGTAAATGGAGTCGCACGCTATTTGCCACGTTCTACGGTCTGCTAATCGGTTTCCAAACAGATCGTAGAGTATGTATCTGTGCTGACTTGCCATGTCGAATAACGTGTCCTTGGTATGGCCATAAGCGCTATATCCTGGAAATCCATATTCAACAGACATAACAGGGCGCAACTCGTTAAATATTTTCGTTGCAGCCCTTAAACATCCTATTTCGCCACCTTCTATATCTATCTTGAGAAATCTGAGCGAATCAATATCGTGAAGATAGTCGTCCAGGCGTCCGACGGTAACTTCTATTGTTTCAGGATTGGCAAGATCAGGGAAATTATAGGTTTTTTGCATTAGACCGCTTTCCTCGGGAGTTCCGCGAGCGTAGGTAAACGCGGCCTTACCGGTCTCTTCGGACAGCGCAACGTTATGTACCGTGACATTCGATGCGCCGTAAGTCGTATTGATATGATAATGAGCAAAGGGAATTGGTTCGAAAGCAACCACAGTACCGCTGGGTCCGACTAATTCAATGAAGCTTTGAAGATGTTTTCCGGTGTGCGCGCCTACGTCGAATACTGTATCTCCCGGTCGAATCCATTTCTGGTATTGGGTACGAAGTATGGATTCAAAGTCCAATGGCAGCACGCCGGCATGAATTAATCTCGCGAGATAGGCAATTCGCTGCGCGAATTCGTTGCTTTCAAGGGATTCGTCGGAATGCACAGGTGAAACGTAACCCGTTAATCGGGAAATTAAACTTGCTCGCCGAGGTTTGTGCTGATTCATACCGTCTCCTATTTTCTAAATTGGAAATAGAACTCATATGTACGAAAAACATGCAGCAACCACTTAATGACTTTGTCTTGGCAGGAATTTCCGCTTTGAACGGTGCGACTGCGACCAGCCACTGCTGCGGCCGCACATGATAGCGGCCGACTCATGTCTAGTAATACCGGTGGTACGCAGGCTTTGTTTCGATCGCCTGGAATTCGGCGCTGCCAAGCAAGGCCCCTCGGATCTGATCGGCTGATGCTCCGCCTTTTAGCTGGTCCACCCATCCGAGCAAGCCGCCACCATCGACTGGCCGGCCGAGCACTTCGAAGTAAGCGTTGTGCACGATGTCTTCAAACGTCACGATGTTGCTGGCCTTGACGACTTCAAGGTCGAACAGCCATTCATCCTTCACTTCTGCCCAACGCACCGCCAACCCCGCGCGTTTTAGGTACTCGACCAGGAGCTCAGCGGTAAACCCGGCCAAATGGTAATCCCCGTTGTAGGCCTGCGTGCCATACATCAGATGAATGATCTGCTCGGCTTTTTCGGGAGCCCGATTTTCAGGCTTCGATAGCAGTTCGAACATTCCGAAAAGGCTCGGTACGCGGATGTCGATATGCCCACCGGGCGACAACAAGCGGCTCCATTCTTTCAGAGCGACGACCGTCTTTGCCCGCTCCATATGTTCAAGGATGTCTTGCGCGAGGATATAGTCGAATGAGCCGTCTTCGAACATAGAAAGATCGCATGCATCGGCCACCACGTCCGGCGAGTGAAACGCGTTTAGATCCGCGTTGATGAACCCTTCTTTTTTGTCCCACCCGCAGCCGATGTTCAGTTTGCGGAACTGCGCCTTCGTTGCAGGTGTACTCATCCCATATCTCCCTGAACATTTTCATTGGATAATTTTGAGATGATACAACGAGCGGCGCGAGCATTTTTTGCAATTACTCGCGCCGGATTTTTTTCGATTCTGGCGTGACGTTCCGCGGGGTTCTTTATTTGGCAAGTAGGGAATGTGTCAAGCGTTGCGAGCCACTCCTCATCCCGCGGACGCTCGGCGATCACACAACAGACCGTCTTGATTTCTTTTCATGCAAAGAACTTGCCGAGCAAATAATCAGGCTGATTATTGCACTGGCGGCGCATCTTGAAATCGTGACAGATGCGGAGCGTCAAGCAACTTTTGCATCTCTGCTCCCAACGTCGCAACCATTTGCTTCAGGCTCAGCTTTGAGCGGACGGCACCGGAACAGCCCTGCAGCCCTTCACGCAACGCCTGACGAACCAGAGCGCGATACTCGTCGGGCGTATCTGCGACGTATACGCCGCAGCCCAGCGCGTCTTGCACGATCGGTCCGTACCCTTCCAACGAGTGGGGCGTGGCAATGACTGGACTACCGCTCGCAACGGCATCGGCTGTCTTGAGTTTAGCGCCGGCTCCCAGACGCACTGGCACGAGGACACAGGCAGCTGGTGTGAGGAATGCCGCACGGTCGGCGTCGTCGATATAACCGATCGCGCGGAATCGCGAATCGTTGATGCTTTGGAAGTCCCCGTAACGGATGTCTTCGGTCAATCCTCTACCAATTGTCCCGGCAACCCAGATGCGTTCGTCCTGGGTCAGGAAACCGAGACCCTGCGGAAATAGATCGAAAAATCCTTCCACATTTGGCCAATAGGCGCTGCCCATCAGCGCGGCATAACGGATTTTCTCGGCGCTCGCCTGCTGAGCGAATTTTCCGTTTATTTCGATCTCGGGGTCGGCCAGATCCGATACAGCTGGGACATACACGACAGGACGGCCTGCTTCCGCCTCGATCTCTGCTGCTTCCAGATCGGAGATGGCAAGCACCAAATCGGCGTCGCGTGCCACCTGCATTTCGAGCGTTCGAGTCGTGTCGATCCACTTCGCGGAATCGGCGCGTTGAATCCCGAAGCCGAGAAAATTTTCTCGTGACCGCCATTCAATGTTCTGACTGGAATAGATGATCTTCGCTTTCGAATCGGGCGGGAGCGCTTCCATCAGGACCGGCCAGTCCCACGGATGCTCCATGTGGATGACGTCGGGTGCGACGCGACGTAACACGCGGCGAAGCTGGCTGATGACGTTCTTGTCGCGCGCGGCCGCTTGGGCCACGTGCAGATCGGCGAACAAAATATCGCTCAATGCCCGGTCGCGCACTGTCTGATCGTTCATGACAATGTCCAAGGCACCCCACTCTTCAGATGGGAAAAAACTCTCGTGGTAGATACCGACGGAGTCGGTATGCCAGCCAGCCCGACGCATTGCCTTGATCATGCTCGCCGCGCGGACCTGACCACCATGCTTCGGTATGAATAGGGGGAACGGAGTGATTATTAGACAGCGTGGCACGTTGCAATCCTTCGCATACCTTGGCGATTAGACATTCTCTTGGTGTGGGCGTTTTGCCGCGGATAAGGCGGCGTCGCGCATGGCAGCGCCAAACTGATCGTAGTCCGGTCCGCGATACTGCGCAGCAGCTTCCCGCAGGACCTCAAGGCGGCGATCATCCACAATGAGTGACCGCAGCTCGTTCACCCATGAAGGGAGATCGAATGGATCAATGGACGGCATCAGATTTTCCGCAGCCTCCTGGAGGGCAGGACAATCCGACACAACGACCGGCGTCCCGAACGAAAGGCTCTCCGCTACCGCGAGTCCGAACCCCTCCGACAATGCAGGAAATACTGTAAAGCGCGCATTCTTGTACATCCAGATGAGCTCGGCATCCGAGATGCTGTCGAGTACACGCACGCGCTTGCGAAGCCGCCAATTTCGTTCCACCAGCATGCGTACGGTCTCGGTGCCCCAGCCCCACTTGCCGACGAATACGAGCGTAGGGAGCGCGTCCGCACCTAGTTCGTCGCGCAACCGGTCCCAGGCGTGCAACAGGACCTGATGATTTTTGCGTGTTTCAATGGTTGAGCAAAAGAAAACGAACGGATGGTTGCTCAGGCTATCGACAGGCTTTTCGCCGATCTCACTTGAACGAGTTTTCAGGAAGTTCGGCAAGTACGCGTAGCTTAGCGGTGGCGTCAGATCATTGGGCTGACACACGTAGCGCGTGTATGTATTGAGGCTGTGCTGAGAGATCGCCACGATGTGAGACGCGTCGTGCCCGATTTCGACCCAATGACGCTGATAGATATGCGGTGGCCCAGGCGTTGTGAACGGATGCATCATCGCTATCACGTCATACAGTACCGCCACAAATCGGACGCCTTCCTTTGCGCAGATGTGATGGAGGTACCCGTAGTCCATGTAGTCCCATGTATTGGCCATGGAGATCAGGACGTCACCGTCACGGAAAGCCATGCCATTCACCGCGCGATGCTCTGCCAATGCGAACGATGGCGCCGCAACCGGGCCCCCCGGCTGATGTCGAGTTGCTACGGGTACTGGCGTAATTGTTCCTGCGGATGTAGGACTTCCGGCCATGGCGTCCGGCCGAAACGTTCCTGATGCGGCTTTCGCAGCCGTGTACAAAATAGCGTGGCTACGCCTTGCCATGAGCAGCATCAGCCGGCGAGTTATGCGGGTGGTCAACCGGTGCCATGGCGAATACTCAGGCCTGACTGGCATCAAGCGCGCGGCATCACGAACGAGGATCGAATTGAATTCGGCCGGTGGCAGGGTGAGTGCTGAGCGGAAGCGCCTGCGTGCAAGCCCTATGCGAGCGCGCACGGCGGCCCGCGGAGTTCCGGGTGGCGTGTTCGGAGTGCCGGTCAACGGTGCGGTGCCTGCTTTTCCCGCTTCGACTTCGGGGGCGATCAGGCCGTGCGCGTCCTCGTCGACGTCGTCATATTTTTCTGGCCCCGTGTATTTGCTTTCATCAACTGACCGTGGCGTTTGCTCCATCCCGAGATCGACTGCGGTGGTAGCGGGCTTGGCCAACTCGTCGTCGTGGGCCTGATCGGGGTTCGCCTTGTAGCGGTGAAAGAGGATGGTCCGTATCAGTTTTCGCTCGACGGCGGTCAACGCGCGATACGACTTCTGCTCACGGTCAAATGTTACGAAATCCAGTGACACATTCGGATCGCGCATCAGAAATTCAGCGACGTAATGCTCCGCCCGTACGATGCCTACTGGATTGTTCAAGCCGTAGTACAAGGTCAGCGATGCATCGAAAAAAATACGAGGCGGGGCTTCGGAGCGCGCCGCGCTGTTGCCCGCGGTGCCGAAGGCGGTCTCGTTGGTTTCTTGTGTGTTGTGATCGGTCGAAATCACTGTTATCTGCGGATTAATATCTGATTGAGAAAACGTGTGTGCAAGGCCATCTTTGGGAGGTTGCGCTTGCATACGACTACCTTTCGGCACATGGCTGAATTTTCTGACAGTTTCCATTACACCGTTACTTTTAATTCAAAGTCTGCCTACTGGTCAGTTTGACTTAGTCAGATCGGCGAAAAAAGGACGACGTTAACTATTGAAAATGGTGAGAGCTTTTCTAAACGATGGGCCGGCCGTTTTTACAACCAACACCCTTAAAATCACTTCAATTACGAATCGCAGTAATGCCAACTCGTTGGTGACACTCGTCAAAAGATGCAAATTGCATTCGGTCAACGTGACAAGTATCCAGGTGACATCAGGATGACAGGCACTCGCAGCGCGCGTGCTTCCTCCATCTTTCCACCCATTACAGCGGCATTATCGCATGGGGACAGCTTCGAGAGAACAGGCGCCTGGCTCCCTGACAGGCTGCGGAAATACCGCTGTGCCAAGGCACCTGAACTCTCAGGCGAACATTTCTGTATGGATGGCACGCTGATTCAAGCGTGGGGCGGCCATAAAAGCTTTGTACGTAAAGACAATAACGATGATCAGGACCCGGGAGAGGGCGGGAACTTCAAGGGCGAGACGCGCGGCAATGAGACGCACGAATCGAAGAGCGACCCGGATTCGCGACTCTATCGCAAAGGCAAAACGGCAAGCGAGTTGCGCTACATGGGCCACACGTTGAGCGACAATCGACACGGGCTGATCGATAGCGCCGTGGTGACGCTGGCCGATGGTTATGCGGAGCGCGAAGCGGCCAAATGCTGATCAACGATGCCGGCCAGGTGCTGGGCGATCCGACGCGCGAGATCACGCTCGGGGTGGACAAAGGCTATGACGCGGCAGAGTTCATCAAGGCTTGCCAGGAAATGAACATTACGCTTCATGTGGCACAAAATAAGTCAGGGAGACAATCGACGGTACCCGAGGCCATCGCCGGGGAGTGTGGCTATGCGGTGTCGCAGCAAAAGCGTAAGCTCATCGAACAAGGTTTTGGCTGGGCCAAGAGCATCGGCGGTATGCGCCAGGTGATGGTCCGCGGCTTGAAGAAAGTCGATCAGATGTTTGTGCTGAGGATGGCTGCTTACAACCTCGTGCGTATGCGTAGCTTGGGACAACTCCGTGCGCTGCAGATGCAGTGAACCAAAAATGCGCCAGAGAAGGTCACAGATGGGCCCAAAACGAGGTTACGGGCTCGATATTCAAAAATATGAAAAACCCGCCACTGAAAATTCAGGTCAAGCTTCACGACCCAGTAAAGTCGGCCTGTATTTCCGCAGCCTGCTAAACAAGCCAGCCGTACTAATACGATACCGACATTTTCTCCACGAAAACTGCCAAATTACGCGTGTCATCTGCCATCCCGATTGCCTTCGGCGAAATGGCGTCAGGCAATGAAAAAGTGATAGTCAAAAATCCCTTGTTAGAGGCGATAATCCCGGGATCCAGATCAATCTCTCTAGTCGTTTCGAGTGAGTCTGAGAATGTCCAATGTGCGATTGACGTTCCATTTGCCGTCGCGTCGAGTCGTTGCATCGGGTGATTCGCATTTACCAGCGCCCACAGCTTAACCCGGATCTTGACCTGCGATGCAGGGTGCCCCAACCACATGGTCATCGATGCCTGATTTTGATTCGTCCAACGCCCTTGTCCTTCGGCACCGGCCCAACCATTGCCGAGATACTGATCCGACGTTCCACCTACGCTGAAATTAATCTCAGCGCCTGAAGGGAATGGTGTCGCTGTTGCGCGGGATAAGCCGCAGGCCGTTGTACAACCTTTCCAATCTGGCGCAAGTACGCGATATCCGTTGACCCATCCCGCAAAATCAGCGGGGCGCGCGTTCAGCAGGGCTTGCTGCCAGAGATAATCTTTGGTGAACACGTACAGCGCGTCTTGACGGTAGTTGCCGGCTGTGATGTTGCCAGATATGACGTTTTGTGCGATCACGAGCTTGGTCGCGTTCATGCGCGCGATTTCTCCGCCATTTATCGACATTTCGTTGCGAGCGGCGAGTAGTGCTATTGGCCCGTATCCGCCCATATCGGAGGTTGGGATTGCAAACGCAATTTTTCGATACTGCCGCGGTACCTGGTCCCAAAATGCGGACTTTAAAGGGGAAGTCCAGGTTTCGCTCCATCGCGCCTTGAACATTGCCGACGCTTGCGACAGGTCGACGACTTGTATCAACAGCAGCGTAGCTAGCAAAAATTTGGCCGGACGAACCGAGAGTTTTCGGAACAGCACTGCGAAGGCCGAGAACTCGATCAAATAGATCACTGGCCACACGAATCGGCCCGATGCACGGAAAGTAGAAGTAAGTGGCGCTAAGATTGAGGGTGGATCATAGGTGAACAGGTCCCTGGAGCCCGCTGTGACATGGCTGCTTAACGCATATACGTAAAGGCCCGCCGTCAGGAGCGCCAGCGGAACCACTATGTTCATTTTTACTTCTATTCGTTCGCGTTTGACGATGCAAATGCCGGCTATTGCTACAAGTAGTCCCAGGACGCCAGCGCCTAAATAGGCGAAACCTTCATAATCCCCGTCTCGGGTGGGACCCGATAATAGGCGCGACCATTCAGCAAGTGGATTAACGAAAGAGAAGAGAGTCGTTCTGAACCAGCCGTAGCCCGCCGTCGTCACGGTGCCGGGGAAAAAATATCCGGCCCCCCACATGACGAACAATAAACAAAGCAAGTTACAGGAAAGTTGAAAAGCAAGTGTTTTCAAAGGTGCTTTCCTGAAGACCAAACTGCGAAGCGCATCCGTCACCCAAAATGATGCAACCATCGCCAGCAAGTATGCGTGAACGAGTGACGCGACGCATAACACGATCGTCCAGCCCAGCGTTTTGCGCTGGTTTGATAAAAACACGTTTATTGCCGCAAGAATTAGCCAGTGAGCAAAGAGCGCTTCATGTCCATACAAACGCCATAGCATCGCCGGCGATAGCGTGAAAAAGGACGTGGCGAGTGCAAGTAAAACTCGATCAGACGTAAATCTCGATAATATTTTCCAGGCAAATATCCCCTGGAGAATGAAGCAGCAAAAAATCCAAAATCCGAAGTACTGAAAGTCAGTTGGAAGGATTGCGCTCAGCGGTCTAAACAAAAAGGCAAATAAAGGGATCGAGTCGGTGAATACAATTGAACTTCCAATTTGTTCACCGTATGCAAGGTTACTTCCGAAGGGCCATTGAAAGAAGTGTTCGTGTCGGAAGAATTGCCATCCGACATAGTGTTGTACGGGGTCTCCACCGGTGGACAGTATCCAGTTCAAATTTGTCGGATTCAGAATGCTGGCACCCGTGAACCACCAGAAGAAAATCGCTCCAATGCATCCTGCAATGAGAACTTCTTCGATGGCTCGGCGACGAATTGGCTGCCTAGGTTCGAATAGCATAGTGAAGGTTTTAAGTTATAAAGGACGAGTAATTCGGGGTGCCGCCGCTTGGACGTGGCAAAAGCATCGTCCCAGCTGCCGAGGTTCGCCACTTTACATGGGCGACGACAAGCGAGCAAACATAGTCTTTGCCCTGCTGCCGTAAGATCGGTCGCGCGATGACGCCGCGCTGATTACCCGAAAAGCAGGCATCAGTCGTGGTTTCCCCTTAGGTGAGCCGCAGCGTTGGTCCTTAATTTCGTTGCTCCGTGGCCTGCCATGGCGGAGCGACTGGAGGTGGTACGTAACAGCATCGATCAGCCTCGCACACATCGAACCGCTATAGAGATGGCAAGATCTCCAGCCAAAATCGGCTCTACGAACTTGACTGCTTGTGAGCACTGGCGGCAGTCGGTGTAATCGGGCGGCACTACACAAACCACTTTGGTGCGTCGCCTTTACCACAGTTCATGGCGCCTTTTAGTCGGCGGTTCGTCTACTCGTTCAACGATAAAAACGACTTTGCTTTGCATCTTGCTCTGTTGAATCGAGCGCGGGTTCTTGTTCGTGCACCGGCTTGGTCCATTTCCACGGAGTTCATGAGCAATGTCGTTCTCCTTGGCATCATCGCGGAGACGCGCGCGCGTCCCACGACTATCTTTGTTAGGTCCATGGCAATCATCTTAAAGAATGGACCAGTCAGCGACGCACGCGTAGGGGATGTATTGACAACGACATATCCAGGACGTTCGTCGGTTTTCTCGCAGGCGTCACGGGATACCAAATCTATTAGTATATCGAAGGAACAGGTGTGGTGTTCCCGTTGGTGTACGACGCGTTAGCGATATGTCCAATCGCCGCCTTTATTTACTACTGTGCCGCCACCGAATCGTCGGGCTGGAGAGACGTGCTAATGCCCAACTGCCCAAAGGCCATTGGAAAAACGGCGTTCCGCGAAAAAAATTTCAGACCACGTAATGCTGAACCGGGTCGCCATTCGACACCGGTATCCGGCCGAGATTCGTGGGGATTGCGATCTTGGCTCCCATGAAAGCCCAGACGACAAAAGCCCGATAAGTGCGGGTGTGTCAAAGTCGACAGCGGGGCGGCTGGGTCTAGTGACCATGTTTTGTCTTTCCACAGCGTACGGTAAGTTTTGTTTAGGTCGCAAGGAATTTGAGGCATTACCCGAGCAAATTGGCTGTTCGTGAAAAGAAAAGCACGCCACGGTACCCGTGGCGTCTCTCACACGCCAACGGCGTTCTACGCGCCGAAGAGGTGCTATCGCTATGCTTTATAATTGCTGCGACAGTAAATTGCTGGCCAACGCCGGTTGCCAAGGGATCGAATGCAGCTCGTCAGAAATATTCTAAGTAACCATGTTGTTCAGATGTTTCTGCGATACGTCGCTGTCGGCGGTGGGACCTTCTTAGTTGACCTTTGCTGCTTTCTGCTATTGGTCAAGCAGGCCGGTATTTCACCCGAGGTCGCCCAAGCCTGCAGCCGCACGGTCGGAGCCGCCGTGGGATTCTTCGGCCACAAATACTTTTCGTTCGCGCAGCCAGAAGCTGCGGGTTCCAAAGGGCGCTCCTCCTCGGTTCAGGTGGTGGGCTACATATGCATCATGGTTGCGGGGATTGTCCTATCGCCATTCGTCATCTGGTTCATGTTGCGGATTGTTCAGCCTCATCTGGTTCTCGCGAAGATCCTCACGGAGGGCGTGATGGTATGCATCAATTTTGTACTGATGAAGGCGCTGTTTAGCCGTTTGTCGAAGAGCCCAACCCATATCTCATGAAAATCCACGCCCGTCCCTTTCTTTCTATCGTCGTTCCTGCGTACAACGAAGCCGAGAATCTTCCGACCGCAGTCGCCACGCTGCTTGCCCAGGCGAGTCCGCACTGTGACGCGGTGGAAATTATCGTTGTCAATGACGGGTCGAAAGACGCGACTGCGGTGGTCCTGAGTTCGCTTCAAGGCGAATACGCTCAACTAAGGTGTATCAACTTCGCTCGCAATTTCGGCAAGGAAGCAGCGCTTGAAGCTGGCCTCGAGCACGCGAAAGGTGATGCCGTTCTATTCATCGATGCGGACTTACAGCATCCTCCGTCGCTAATGCCGGAAATGATCGAAGCCTGGTGCAAGGGCGCAGATGTAGTCAACGCCAAAAAGCGCGATCGGGGCGAGGAGAGCGCTGTATACGGCTTCGCGTCGAAGCTGTTTTACCGGCTGTTTTCGCGCGCGACTGGCGTCGATTTTCGCGGCGCGAGTGACTACAAGCTAATCGACCGTCAAGTCGTCGAGGCGGTCAAGCAATGCCGTGAGCGTGATCGTTTCTTTCGAGGCCTTGTAGCGTGGGTTGGCTTTCGTCAAGTCGATGTATTGTTCGACGTTCAACCCCGTGTTGCCGGAGAATCGACCTGGTCAACGTATGGACTGATTCGTTATTCGATTAGCAATCTGCTCGCATTTTCTTCGCTGCCGCTGACGTTCATTGCAGTCGCCGGGTTGGTGATGTCGCTGGTGAGCGTGGTCCTTTGCGCCGAAACGCTTATACGTTATCTGCTCGGAGGGTCGCTCAGCGGGTTCACGACGGTCATCATCTCCCAGACGGCGTTTAGCGGAGTCATCCTGATGGCGGTAGGGGTGCTCGCGATCTATGTTGGTCGCATGTACGACGAGCAGAAAGGCAGGCCTCTCTATATAGTGCGCCAGGATTCAGTGCGAGACACAGAAGGTTCTCGTCATCGGATTCCCGAACAAGCGCAAAGCCCGGTGCAAGTGGTCGAACCGGACTAATTCCCGCAGCGTGGTGAGCCGTCGCCACGCCTAGGTAACCAAACGGAATTGCGGGCGTTTTAGCGAGCGAGTCTTCGCCGCCCGCGCCCTCGGTGCTGCCGCCGCATCTCCGGTTCGCCCTCGCAATTGGGGATCTCGAAAAACTTGCCGCTGTCAGTGCCGTTGGACGGCGTTCCGAAGGGACGGCTGCTACCGTGAGCGCCAATAGCCATAACATAGCGACCGCATTGCCAAGAGCGGTGAGGACCCAGGGCGCAGCTATTCATCTCAACAGCCGCCGGAAAACTTTTCGAGCAGCCGTCTCGTCCAGGAATCAGAGCGATACAGTTTGAGGGAGTAGTCAACTTCCTTGGAGAAGTCCACGCCCGCAGTCGTATCCGCCACGATGTTCTGAACGGGTAAATGGCAAGAGACTGGAATGACCTGATTTCCGAACATCGAGTGCTCTGCAGAGACTCCGGTTCCCGAGGTTCGAACAGTGAACATGGGCACGCTCGGAGGCGCCACCCAGGATACCCAAGGATGACCGAACTGCACGTACACCGCTTTCATGGGAGCGTGCAAAGCAATGGAAAGCCGGCTTGGCTCAACCGTTGCCGTGTACTCACCACTCTTAAGCGCGGTCATTCTTGTGAGGTCGGCGGCGATCAAAAGAAGCACGACTGCCGGAACAGCGTAAAGCCACTGCCTGCGCATTGCGGCAGCAATCATTAACAACATGACGGCGCCGGCACCCAGGGCAAGATTCCGGGCAGCGTCCGTATTTTGCTCGTCGGGCAATTCCACTGGTAAGGCAACGCCAACATTGACTTTGCCGACCCGGTCGAACATCCACTGATACGAGACCGTGGATTGCCGATTTTCCAGGAAGATGTTCGGTCTGGTAATGAACAACACGGTGTTGGCCAGCGTCACCGCGATCAGCGCAAGCGCGATCAACCTGAGCAGAAAATGCTTCCCGACGGGCCACCAGATACAGAGTCCAACCGTCAGCATGGGTACCGACATCACCCAGAACCGTGCGGGCCAGCACTCACCAGGATTCACGCCAACTCCTGTTAGTGCAGCAATGGTCGCAAGAACCAGCGCCTGGGCGGCAATTTTTGACTTTCGCATAACGCCGATCCAAATGCCGGCGTAGCCGAGCAGCCAGATAGGTGCATAGGCGAACAAGCCATGGCGAACATTAAACAACTGCATCGCGATGACGGAGAACCACTCCGATGGACGGGGGGGGCGCGCTGTATTTACCGGCCCGGTGATCGAACCGTAAATCTCAACGTTAAGAACCACGAGCAATACTGCCGCGCCTACAGCCAAGGCAGCTAAATACAAGGCCCGTGCATGAAGTCCACGCCGGTAGATTTGCCAAAGAAAGAAAGCGTAAAGCGCTACCGTTACAACTGAACCACGCATATGCACGAACGGGATCAGCAAAATTAGAACGGCCGTCAGGGCATCTGCGCTGACCGTTCGATCGATTCTTTGCAGGCGCTCCCACGTCACGCAGACCAGTGCGAAGACGAACGTCTCCATGTAGAAGAGATGGAGATAAGGGAGGAGTGGTATCGACAAAGCGGCGGTCGCGACTGCCAGCTTTGGTGCTGCTGAATCACTGAGTCTCTGGCACAGCTTGTACAGGTAATAAAGTCCAATCAGGCCTGCTATAAGCGTTGCGAAACGCAGCCCCGCCGACGAGAACAGGAGTCCAATCGGCGACAGTAACGCTGGTAGGTAAACGCCATTTAACAGGACGACACCGCCTGCCCCTGTCGGCAGGGCGTCGGCCTTATTGCCGCTAGCGTCAAAATATAGCTTCTGAAAATCGGTCAGGGACATAACAAAATGCCCACTGTGAAGAAACGAGGCTGAGTACATCAGATACCGGGGCTCGTCACCGGTAAGCTCTTGTCTTTTTGTCAGTAGCAGCACAGCGAACACCAATATGACCAAGCATATGAAAAAGATATGACCCTTCTGCAATGCTGGCTTGGTGTTGCTGAAGCTCTCGTTTTTGTTCTTCATTGAGATAGTTACCTACCGAGAGAAAGGGGGGAGCCTAAGTTTTGGACGCATGCATTCTAACAGCAGAAAAACTGGGTCCTGGAGCGACAAGAGGGCTGTTCAGACGACGAAAAGAGGGCTCACTGGGCCGCTTGCTGACCTCGCGGGAGGGGCTTCGATAGGCTGTTTAAATTGGTGACGAGGATGCGTCGTCGAAGATCGCGCGGGCTCCCGCCGTCAACGGCGCTTGAAAACCCAGAAATGGGCCCCGGTGTAGTTAAAGAACATGCCGACGATCGACCCCGCCGCCAGTGGCACGACGGGATACGCCCGCAACGCGGCATGAGAAGCCACCAGCGCCGCAAACACGCCGAGGTTCAGCAGCGCTCCTACCGACTGAACAGCAAAATAGCTGATGTATTCGAGCCTCTTGTCCCCCGTTTTTCCCTCCGCGGCTTTAAATACCCATGTTCGGTTCAATAGCCAAGTTACGAAGACGGCGATCAAAAAAGAGATGACACGGGCGAGATAGACGTTTACGCCCAGTTTTTGCGCTAGCAGTGACAGTACGCCCGCGTCGACCGCGAATCCGACCGCGCCAACACAACCAAACGCCAGCAGCTTTTTAACGAGGGCCCTGTTCATCGAATTCGGCGCGCTCTGTCTGTTTCGGTCTGTCGGAGGAGAAACCTTTCCGCTTCCATTCGCTGTTGATGGACCACGGTATCAAGGATAAGACCCACTCCAATGATCATCATGGAGGCAACGCTGATTGCCGACGCCAGGATGGCCAGCGGCACGTGGTGGATATATCTGTATCGGAGCCAGTCATCGAAAACGGGCAAGGCGATGATCAGGCTTGCAATGGCGAACAGAATTCCTAATGTGCCGAAAAACAGCAGGGGACGGTAATATCGCAGGATTTGCGCGATGGCAAAAATTACCCGCGCCCCATCTGGCAGTGTCTGCAATTTGGAAACGCTCCCGGCCGGGCGGTCCTTGTATTCAACAGGAACTTCGACAATGCGAAAGCGCTGATGCAGCGCATGCAGAGTCATATCAGTTTCGATCTGGAATCCTTCGACAAGAATGGGGTAAGACTTGACGAAGGCGCGATTGAATACGCGATATCCGCTCATGATGTCGGTCAGGCTAGCCCCAAAAAAACGGTTGACCATGCCCTGGACAAGCGAGTTACCCAAGCCGTGCAACGGGCGATCGTTCTCTTTGGCGTAGTGACCGCCGGAATGCCGGTCGCCGACGACCATGTCCGCTCGTCCGTCCATGACCGGTGCCATCAGATCGTGCACACGCTGGGCCGGATAAGTCAGGTCGGCGTCGGCAAGGACATAGATGTCCGCGTCGATCTCAAGGAACGCTCGGCGCAACGCGTTGCCCTTGCCTTGGCGTTTTTCAAATATAACCGCGCCGTCGCAAGGCAATTGCGCAAGCGTTTGTTCGGCGAGTGCCTGGGTGTCGTCTTTTGAATTGTTGTTGACTACATATAGCGATGCGCCGGGTAGTTCACGATGGAACGCCTTCATGGTCTCCACGATTGTCGCCGCCTCGTTATAAGCTGGCAGCACGATGGCGATATGGCGCTGGTCTTCTCGGACTTGCTGTGTCGTCATTTTGTCACTTCGAATTTGGCGCGAACTGCCCGGCAATCATGGGCAAAGGCGCGGATTATGCATATGGCTACCGCGGTGAATGTTACGGCGACGCGGAGTATCAGGTCATGACAATGAGCGACGTAACTATAAGACGGAAGCCGAACCCTCTCGGGTGCAAACGCTGGGTGCGCGAAACGCAGTTTACGTGCGACCCTCGTCAACCATCCGTTCGTACAAATTCACATACGCATCGACCATTCTCTCTGCGGTGAATTTGGTCTCGAATCGCAGTCGCGCGCTCGCTCCAAGTTTGCCCGCCAGCGTCTCATCGTTCCACATCGTTTGCATCGCTGCTTTTAACGCCCCCGCATCACTCGCCGGCACCACCAACCCCGTCTCCCCATCCACGTTCACATACGACGTCCCGGTCCCAATCTCCGTCGATATCATCGCCTTCCCGAACATCGCCGCTTCCAGCAACGAGATCCCGAACGCCTCCGAGCGCAAATGCGACGGAAACGTCAGCGCGTGACACAGCGTGAGCAGGGCGATTTTATCGTCGTCACCCACCGGCCCGACGAAATCCACGTTGTTCAGCTTCAACCGCTCCGCCTGCGCCCGCAGTTCCCGCTCGACCGGCCCTGACCCGACGATCACGACCCGGAAATCCGTTCCCGGCAACGCATCGAGCAGCACGTGCAGACCCTTGTAATACCGCAGATTGCCGACGAACAGAAAAAACTTGGGCCCGGCGCGCTCACGCCAGTACCGCAACTTCTCGGCAGACGGCGCCGCATACGACGTCTCGTCCAGCCCGATCGGAATCACCTCGACCTTGTCGCGATATCGCTGCAATACGTCGCTCGTCGCCAGATAGTTAGGCGACGTCGCGACGATCTTGTCCACGCTCGCCAGGAACCTGTCCCGCAGCGGCTTGTAAAACTGCAGCAACACCTTCTGCCGCACGATGTCCGAGTGATACGTCACGATCGACGGCTTATGCACGCGCGAAGCGAAGTGCACGACATCGGCGAACGGCCAGGGGAAGTGGTAATGGATCACGTCGGCGTGTTCAGCCAGGTCGCGAAAACGCCGGAACGCCGCGAGCGAGAACGCCGACGAAGCAATCTCGACATCGAGCTTTGCGCGATGGTGCAGGTGATCACCGAAGTCGACGGTGCTTGTGTCCTTGGACACGGTCAACACTTCGCTCGTCACGCCGCGTTTCGCGGCGCCCGAGCAAATCTGGCCAATGAGTTCTTCGACGCCGCCCATCGAATCAGGCTTGTAGGTCTTATAGAAGTGTAAAACGCGCATAGATCCCGCTGAGGGGTGCCGGCGGTGTGTCCACCGGCGATAAAGCGAGCAAGGCGCCCGCCGCGCAAACAATCTTCATGAGGCGGCGGTGCTAAAGATGCTACAGATACAGACGAAGACGATCAGGCCGGCACGCGCCCATAAACGTCCTCGAAGCGGACGATATCGTCTTCACCCAGGTACTCGCCGCATTGCACCTCGATCAGGACGAGATCCATCACGCCCGGATTGATGAGCCGATGCTTGTGGCCAGCGGGAATATAGGTGGACTCGTTCGGCTGCAACGAGATGATCTGCTCGCCATTGACAATGTCGGCGCAACCGCTCACGACAATCCAATGTTCGCTGCGGTGATGGTGCATCTGCAACGAAAGCTGCGCGTTCGGCTTCACCACAATGCGCTTCATCTTGAAGCGATCGCCCTCTTCGAGCACGGTGTAAGTGCCCCACGGGCGATGCACCGTTCGGTGGAGCCTGTAGGCATCGTGATTGACCTTCTTGAGCTTGGCGACGATCTGCTTCACGTCCTGCGCCCGCTCACGCGATGCAATCAGCAGAGCGTCAGCGGTATCCACCACGATCAGGTCTTGCACGCCCACCGCACCAATCATGCGGCCGTCTTCGCTGCGGATAAAGCAGTTGTCGACTTCGTACAGCTCGGCCTCGCCATGAATGCGGTTGCCGCGTGCGTCGGGCGCGGTGAGTTCGCTGATGGACAGCCATGAGCCAATGTCGCTCCAGCCCATCTCGCACGGCACCACGTTGACGTTGTCCGAGCGTTCCATCACGGCATAGTCGATGGAAATGTCTTCCGCACGGGCGAATTGCGCGCCATCGAGCTCGACGGTGTAACCCTCCTTCGAGGTACTACGTTTCGCATCGCTAACAGCAGCAATAGCCGGTTCGAGTACCGTGGGCGCATGTTTCTCGAGTTCCGCGAGCATGGTCTCGGCGGTGAAGCAGAACATGCCCGCATTCCAGAGATGCCGGCCGTCGGCAACGAGTTCTTCGGCCACCGACAACTGCGGCTTTTCGACGAACCGCACGACCTTGTGCACGGCGTCCGCGCCTGGCAGTGGCTTGGCTTCGAATTCAATGTATCCATAGCCCGTTTCCGGCTTGGTCGGGCGGATGCCGAACGTGACAATCCGGCCTTCCTGCGCCGCGCGTGCCGCGTGCTGGACGGCGGCGCCGAACGCCACTTCGTCTTCCACGAGCTGGTCCGCGGGCATCACGAGCATGATCGCGTCCGCGCCATGCTGCTGGCGCACGACTTCCGCCGCCACGCCAATGGCCGCCGCCGTATTGCGCGCGGACGGTTCCAGGATGAAGCCAAGCTGGCTGACGTCCGAGTCGGCTTCAACGCACTCGTCTTTTGTCAGGAAATACGTCTCGCGATTCGTAACGATCACCACTTCATTGGCGCTCGCCACATGCGATGCACGCAGAAACGTCTTTTGCAGCAGGCTCTGCCCATCGGCCAGTTTCAACAGCGGCTTAGGGAAGGCTTCGCGGGACACCGGCCACAGGCGGGTGCCCGCGCCCCCACAAATAATGACGGGAATGATGTTCATTGAACGGCTCGAAAATAGCTGAATAGGGGCAGCGAAGGGGCGATTTTAGCGGATTTCGAGTGGCCGGTGCCCCGTTTCGGAACATCTCGTTACTGATGTTGCAGCAATTGAGCCCGCTTCGGCTCGCCTCGCGACGAGGGTTTTGTTATCGTATGCGGGTGACTTCTATCGCTTGCTGCATAAGGTTCGCGAAGAGCCGGTGTGTTAAATTCCGAGGTTGCGTCCGGGGTACGAAAAGCACGCCTAGCCGCTGCGGAGACTGGGTCTCCGGCAGGAAAATCTGTCCAATCGATCAGGAAAATAGGATAGATGCTTCTATTACGTCCATGTCATCAGGACAGGCGTGGCGCCCGTTTGGTGGACATGAGCACAGCCATGAAGTGGGGGCTATTTGCGACCGTGCCCCAAACGGCTTTCATCCCGGCGGCAAGAGCTTGAACATTTCGCATGCAATGGTCGATGACGGGCTAAACCGCCATCGCAGACCTCCTTTTGCTTTTTTTGTTTGTTCACTACGCCAACTAAACGCTAACGCATGAAACTGCTTTTCGATCTCAACTCACTTCGTCCACCGAGGAGCGGCGTTGGCTATTACACGCAGCATCTACTGGAAGGATTGCGCGATGAGCCGGATGTGCAGGGGCTGGCGGGCTGGGTGGGCGCGGAGCGTTTCGAAGGCGAGCGCTTGCTTGCGCTGATCAATCAACGCGTGCCGTTGCGCAAGGGCGTGCAGTTCAGTGAGGGGTTGGCGGCGAAGGTGCTGCAGAAGGCGCGCAGCCTGCCCGGTTTGTATCGCGGAAGGACCGTCGTGCGGGCGATCAAGTCGCGTGAAGTACGCGATGATTTTGCGCGGCGCGGCTATGTTTATCACGAGACCAACTTCGTGGCCTCGCGGTACAAAGGCCCGACGGTCGTGACCATTCACGATCTGTCGCATCGGCGGCATCCGGAGTTTCATCCGCGCGTGGCGGTGGAATATCTGGACCGCGAGTTGCCGAAAACGCTGCGTCAGGCGCAGGTCGTGATCGCGGACAGCCACTACACCGCGAACGATATCGTCGATATCTACGGCGTACCCGAATCGAAGATCGTCACCATCCATCTAGGCGTTGAAGCGGCGTTTCAGCCGTATTCGGCGGAATCATGCGCCGAGACCCTCGCCGATCTCGGCCTGAAGCATCGCGGATTCGTGCTGTCCGTCTGCACGCTACAGCCGCGCAAGAATCTGCAGCGGCTGGTTGAAGCGTTCGCACGGCTGCCCGCCGAGATGCGCAGCGCTTTTCCCCTCGTGCTGATCGGTGCGGACGGCTGGAAGAATTCCGCGCTGATGCGCGTAATCGAACCGCTCGCGCGCGATGGCCAGGTCGTAGTGCCCGGCTATATACCACGGGAAAACTTGCTGAAGCTGTATGCGTCGGCGGCATTATTTGCCTATCCGTCATTATTCGAAGGATTCGGCTTGCCCGTCGCCGAAGCCATGGCGAGCGGCGTGGCCGTGCTGACGTCGAACCTGACTTCGTTGCCGGAAGTGTCGGCCGGAGCGGCGTGGGAGGTGGACCCGTATTCCATCGATGACATCGCGGCCGGCATGGAGCGCCTGCTCGGCGATCCGGCTCTGCGCGACGCGCTCATTGCCAAGGGTTTGCTACGCGCCGCCGAGCTGACTTGGGACGCGACCGTCGCTCAGACGTGCGCGGTGTATCGCGGATTGTCGGCATGAAGCTGGGGAGATCGCTGGCATGCGAGTAATCGTCACAGGGGCTAACGGCTTTGTGGGTCGCGCGACCTGCGCGGCGCTCTGCGACGCGGGTCATCACGTGATCGCGCTTGTGCGCCGGCCGGGCGGCTGCGAGCCGCGCGTACACGAACAAGTAATCGCCGACGATAACTTCGCGAGTCTCGCTGCTTTGCCTGCTGCCGACGTACTCATTCATCTTGCCGCGCGCGTCCACGTGATGAAGGACAGCGCCGGCGACCCGCTCGGCGAGTATCGCGCGGTCAATGTTGAGGGCTCGCTGAACGTGGCGCGCGCGGCGTTGCGGGTGGGCGTAAAGCGGCTGGTTTATATAAGCAGCATCAAGGCGTTGGGTGAGGGCGAGCCGGGCCGGCCATGGCGTGAGGATGATCAGCCGACGCCCGCAGATCCCTACGGCATCACGAAGCTCGAAGCGGAACAGGCGCTTGCAGGCTTCGGCCGCGAGCATGGAATGGAGGTCGTCGTGCTGCGCCCGCCGCTGGTTTATGGGCCGGGAGTACGGGCTAACTTCGAACAATTGATGCGAGCGGTGGAGCGAGGCATCCCGTTGCCGCTCGGTGCAATCGATGCCCGCCGCAGCATGGTCTACGTGGGCAATCTCGCCGATGCCATCCGTTTCGTGGCGACCCGTTCCGAGCCAACTGACGGCGTGTTCCACGTGACAGACGGCGACGATCTCAGCGTCGCGCAGATGATCCGGACACTGGCCCACGCCTTTGACAAACCCGCGCGCTTGCTGCCGGTACCCGCTTCATGGTTGCGCGCAGCGGGCGCGCTGACGGGGCGCACGGCCCAGGTCGACCGCCTGACAAGCCCGCTGCGCATGGACAGCACGCGCCTGCGGACTGACCTCGGGTGGACGCCGTCCACAACGGTGGCTGAAGGCGTCGCCCGGACGGTGCGTGCATTCCAGGAGGCGCGCCGATGACGTCGCTGATGTTAATGCCAATGCCCATGCTCTTGTTCTTCGCGGCTGGAATCGCCTGCGTGGTGTGCGCGGCGATTTTGCTCCTGCTATTGCGTACGGGCTGGGCTTGGGATATTGCTGTCGATATCCCGAATCACCGGTCGCTGCATGTGCGTCCGGTGCCGCGTGTGGGCGGCTGGGGCGTCATGCCGGCCATGCTGCTCGCCGTTGCATTGTGCGCGCCATCCTTTGGCTGGATTGCGCTCGGAGCGTTGCTGCTGGCCATAGTGTCCCAGATCGACGATCGGCGGGGCTTGCCGGCCCGGGTGCGCTTCGCCGCGCATCTGATCGTGGTGGCCGGGGCCATTGCGTGGAGCTCCGTGAGCATTACCTGGTGGCTTGCGCTGCTTGCCGTGGTCGCGCTTGTCTGGGTGGTCAATCTTTACAATTTCATGGACGGTTCCGACGGTCTTGCGGGCGGCATGGCGGTGTTTGGTTTCGGCTTTTACGTTGTTGCAGCGCTGGTTTTGCAGCCAGCGCTCGCAGTGACTGCGGCGGCGGTAGCCGGCGCAGCATTTGGCTTCTTGATTTTTAACCACCATCCGGCCAAGATATTCCTCGGCGATGCCGGTTCTATCCCGCTTGGCTTCCTGGCTGGGGCGCTGGGCTTCTGGGGCTGGCAGCACGGGGTGTGGCCGATCTGCTTCCCTGCGCTGGTGTTTGCGCCTTTTGTCGCCGATGCCACCGTGACCCTGGCGCGCCGTCTCGCGCGGGGCGAGAAAGTATGGCTGGCGCATCGCGAGCATTATTATCAGCGTTTGGTGAGACTGACTGAAAGCCACGTCCGCGTGGCTGTGGCGTATTACTTGCTCATGTTGGGCAGCGGTTGCGTAGCGCTCTTAGCACTTCGCGTGCCGCTCATGGTCCAATGGACCTTGTTCGGGGCGTGGTACGTTGTTCTGGCCTTGGTTGGCTGGCAGATCGACCGCCGTTGGCGGCAATTCATCCTCACTCAAGGTAACGATAACGATGCGAATTAAGCCTACGTGGCTCTCGATTGCAGCGTTCGGCTTCGACCTCGTGGCGGTCGCCGTGGCGTGGCTCGCCGCGTATGCGCTGCGTTTCAACGGCTCGGTTCCTGACGATTTCTGGCACGGCGGCATCAACGCGCTGGTGTGGGTCGTGGTGATCTACGGGCTGATGTTCCGTATCTTTGGGCTGTATCGCGGCATGTGGGTGTTTGCGAGCCTGCCTGACCTGATGCGCATTTCCAAGGCGGTCGCCAGCGGCGCGCTGATCGTGATGATCGGTGCGGCCATGCTCCAGCCTTCTCCCATCATTCCCCGTTCTGTGTTGATCGTGTCGCCGTTGCTGCTGTTCATGGCGACGGGCGGATCGCGCGCGCTGTATCGTGCGATTAAAGAGTTTTATCTGTACGGCGGCTTGATTGGCAAGGGCAAGCCGGTGATCGTGCTCGGCGCGGGTACGGCGGGCGCGAATCTCGTGCGCGAGTTGGCTCGTTCGAGCGAATGGCGTCTGGTCGGTCTGCTCGACGACGATCCCGCTAAACGTGGCCGTGAAATCCTGGGTCACAAGGTCTTGGGATCGATCAGCGAGCTGCCGCTCTGGGCGGAACAGCTCAAGGCTGATACGGCGATCATCGCGATTCCGTCGGCATCGGTAGATGCGCAACGGCGTGTGGCAACCATGTGCGTTCGCGCCGGCGTCAAGGCAATGGTCCTGCCCGCGCTCACCGTGCTCACGCAAGGTCAGGCGTTCCTCTCACGGGTTCGCCAGATCGATCTGGAAGACTTGCTTGGCCGCGAGCCGGTGAAGATCGACATGCCGCACGTCGAGGCCTTGCTGCATGGTCGCGTGGTGATGGTTACGGGCGCAGGCGGTTCGATTGGTTCGGAGTTGTGCAGGCAGATCCTGCGCTTCTCGCCGGCGCAACTGGTGGCCTACGACCTGAGCGAATACGCGATGTATCTGCTCACCGAAGAATTGCATGAGCGGTTTCCGGATCTGTCGGTGATCCCGGTGATTGGTGATGCGAAGGATTCGCTATTGCTCGATCAGACCATGTCGCGCTTCGCACCGCATATCGTGTTTCACGCGGCCGCGTACAAGCACGTACCGTTGATGGAAGAGCAGAACGCATGGGCGGCGGTGCGCAATAACGTGCTGGGCACGCTGCGCGTGGCGCGCGCGGCGATTCGTCATCAGGTCAGCCATTTCGTGCTGATCTCCACCGATAAAGCCGTCAATCCGACCAACGTGATGGGTGCGAGCAAGCGCCTGGCCGAGATGGCCTGCCAGGCGTTGCAGCAGACCGCGCCGCGCACGCAGTTCGAGACGGTGAGATTTGGCAATGTGCTGGGCAGCGCGGGCAGCGTGATCCCGAAGTTCCAGCAGCAGATTGCGAAGGGCGGGCCGGTGACGGTGACGCATCCGGAGATCACGCGGTTCTTCATGACGATTCCCGAGGCCGCGCAACTGGTGTTGCAGGCATCGAGCATGGGTCGCGGCGGCGAGATCTTTATCCTGGATATGGGTGAGCCGGTGAGGATCGTGGACCTGGCGCGCGACCTGATTCGTTTGTACGGATTCTCGGAGGAGCAGATCCGCATCGTGTTTACGGGCTTGCGGCCGGGCGAAAAGCTCTACGAAGAGTTACTTGCTGACGACGAAACGACCACGCGCACACCACATCCGAAACTGAGGATCGCACAGGCGCGCGAAGTGCCGAATCACTTCCTCGATGAATTGCTGCCGTGGCTGATGCAACATCGTGTGCTGGCTGACGAAGAAGTGCGGCGTGACCTGCGTCGCTGGGTGCCCGAATATCAGACGACCATGCCGCCGGTTTTGCAAAGCGTTCAGTCGGTTCGAAACGGTTGAAGGTACTTCACCGCTGATGCGCTGCATCTGCTAAACAAGAGTGTGGCAACTGATTCGAATAACTCGGATCGGGGGCGAAGCGTGTGCGATTCATCGCGCGGTATGGTTCGGCGTAGCAGGATTTCGCTCACCCCTCTCGCCATTCATACACGTGCCAACGAAAAGCATGGAAGTGCTTAAGGTGCTCAGGGTTGATCGGCGGCTCGCTTAACGCACTCCGTCAAAGCGCACTCGGGCATCCTCCCGCATAAAAAACCTACCGCAGCCCTACCGTCGCGAAGTACTCGCCACGCGACACCACGAACCTTGGATCTGCCTGAAGCTGGTCGAGAGCGCCCGCAAAACGGGCCTTCGCTGCTTCCACGCTTGCTGTTGCCGGGGGCCACTCGTGCGCGTCCCAGAGCAGATCGATAAAGGACACCACCACGTAATTGGCGTCATGGGTATCGAGTGTCTGTTCGATCGCCGCGCCAAGGTGTTCGGGGTCGCTGGCGAACAGTGCCTGAATGTTCACGGGCCACGCGGATCTCGCGATCTCCACGTTCTTGTCGCCACCCGAGTTGTACGTCTTCACATTTGCCTCGGCGGCAAGATAGGCCGCGAGGAAATCGTTCCCCTGGGGCACGAAGGCGACGACGCTTCCCGGCCGTATCTGGCGTTTAAACGATGCCACTAACGTTGCATCGACGTTGCGCAACGAGTCCTGCCAATGATGCGGCGCCCGCAGTTTCACCCGCGCATTCGGCGGATTAACAACCGATTGAGACGCCATCACATGTGGTTTTGGAAGGTTGCAGACAACCGTCAGCGCGACCAGCACAAGCGCCCAGCCAGCATGTTGCCGCCGCTCCAGCTCGCCGATCAACATTGCAAACAGCGCCCACAGTCCGAACAGGCCGAGAGCCAGCCACCGATAGCTCGCGCGCATATTCTTGAAGCCCGGTACATGCTCGGAGAGGTACGCACTGCCAGTGGGCATGACTGCATTGGCAGCTGGCATGAACGGAGAAAAATTGCCGGCGACAATATCGGCTTGAGGCCGCAACGAGTAAACCTTTAAGGACGGTCCCAGGGAAAGATAAGTCCCTATGATCGCAATGGCGAGAAAGGCAACGGCGATTTTTTGACGCCTGACGACAAAAAATCCAAGGCAGCCAAAAAATCCAAGGAACAGTGAAAACGTCGTTGTCCACACCGACGCATCGCCGTAGTAGAACTGATCGTTTCGATCCAGGCCCATGCCAAGATGGTCCCAAAACCAAAACAACCCTTTGGTGGGCAAGACCAGCATGGTTACGTCGACTCCCCATCCGCGGAAAAGGTCGAGCGAGTCAGGCGTGAAGAGTGGAAAACCGAGGAACGACACATAGAGTAAATACGCGACCGCGAAGCCAACAATACAAATGGGCAAGCTGACCACGGTGACCCATCTAAGGCGAGCACGATCGGCTACTCCTTCGACGGCGAGAAAAATGAAGGTCGCCAACGCAAACATGACAAACGTGTAGCCGTCCATGAACACCGACAGCACCGCAGTTGCGGCGAAGCCCAAGGCGTTGCCAGCGAGTGTCGAGACGCGGGTGTTGTCAATGCGGCATACGCGCAACGCCTGGTTCAGGTAGAAGGGAAGCAAGGCGATGCCGATTGACAGCATCGAATAGACCGCGTGTGCCCAAACCATCGGCATGGTCAGCCACACGACGGCTGCGAGGACCGCCGCACGATAGCTAAGCCCGATCCGTTGAGCGCAACGAATTGCACCCCAACCCGCCAGCGCCAGATAACCGACGGTCATGAACGAGTAGGCATCGGCGGCGCTTAGCGTAGTGACACGCAGCAACGCGCCTTCTACAAGCGCTCCCGGCAAGCCGAACGCCATAGGCGCAGTGCGGGGGTAACCGAAGTTATGGGAAAACACCGTGAACCAGCCATTGTTCGCGAAGGACTGTGCGAACGACGATACCCAGACAAGTTGCCCCATTACCGGCGCGGAATAAAACGGAATCGATCCGTAGATTGCTGCGATCGCCGCGAGCAGCACTACCAGACAGAGTGCCTTCATTCCGAAGATTCGTTGCGCACGCATGCCTGATCCGGGTGTTGTCATAGTTAAAATGCCGGTGAAGGTTACGATCCGCGCGTTACGCTGTTTCAACGAGCAACCCCGTGGGCCGCCCTGAAAAGCACACCGACGCGGCAAGAAAGAAAGCCAGATCGCCCGCCGCGGTGACGAGTCGTCCGATGAGAATGATTTCGAGCAGATCAGCCTGCCCGAGAAGCGGGCGCAGCAAGAAAAACAAGACCGCCTCGCGAACCCCGACGCCCGCCGGTGCCCCGGGCGTAACCAGTCCGATCAGCCATGCGACCACATACGCTCCGCCAACAGGAACCCAATTCCACCCGCCACCCAAAAGCTTGAACAGCATCGCAAAGATGATGCCGGAGAGGGCGAGAAACACGAGTTGCAGCGCAGCGGCCCGCGCCAGGTCGGGACTGAACACGCGGCGGATGATCGCGACAGAACCGCCCGCTGCGCACGCAAATACAAGGAGTGCGACCCATACGGGCAGCGGCAGGAACGAAGGAATTGTCCACAGCGCGAACAGTCCGGCCATGACCGCGATCGTGCCGAGTTCCCAGACCAGCGACTTGCCGAGCGGCCACTGCGGCAGGCCGGCCGACGCGCCGAGTGCTTGTCGTCCGGCGAGGTGAAACACATTGCCCGGGACATATTTGGCGAGCTGTGAAACGCCATATGCCCAGGCGGCCCAGTCTCGGCGAACCGTCACGCCGAGATGGCGCAGGATGTCTCGCCAGGCGATCGCCAGAAGAAAACCGGATGCGCCATACACAAGCGCCAGGGCCGCAATGCCGAACCACTGTCCCATGCCGATACGGTTCATCGGCACCCGATTGCCATAGTCGAACAGCTTCAGCGCGACAAAAGCGACACCGAGAATACCCAGCGCGCTGCCGCCCCAGGACAAAGCGCGCTTCAACGTCGAACTCATTGCGAACGCGGTACGCTTGGCACGCGGCACAGCAGCATGGTCCAGGGCAGCGGGGTGCGGATTTCCAGAATATCGAAGTATCGGGACACCAGGGTTTTGAACGCTGACGCCGACCATCGCTGGATATGACCAGGGGTATTTCCGCCGCTCATCAGGTACTTGCCTCGCGCGAGGTTCAGCGCACTCCAGATCGGCTCGCGCGGCACGCTGACGATGACATATTCCTTCGCTGCGACTTGCAACGCACGTAGTGCGTCCTCGGGATGCTCCAGATGCTCCAGCACTTCGCAGCAAATGATCAGCTCGGGCTTCGTTGTCCTATGGGGTAATTCGTAGATGCTTTCCACGGAAAACAGATCGGATGTCATGCCCCGCTCCAACGCATTCGCGCGAGCCAGTTCGATCACTTTTCCTGAGAAATCACTGCCGGTGGACGCAATGCCCTGATCCGCCCACCGCATGACCCAATATCCCTCGCCGCATCCAACCTCGTGAATGGATTGAGGGGACACCTTACCGACAAGCTCGGTCAGCGAGTTATCGAACCCCTGCATGAGCCGCCGAACGATGACATTTTTCGATCCGTATTTATCGTAGGTATTCCCCACTACGGTTCCGTTTTCGACCATTCCCTGCGAAATCTTCATCAGCGAGTGCCTTCTTTTCTGCGGGTTCAGTTCAGGAGCGCGTAGCTGAACGCGGTTGTTCTGATCTACGCGGCACGACCACGGCAAATGAGTTCTTGCCGCTAGTGGATGCGACCGGCTCCGCGCGCTTCGCGGTGTAGCGAATATCTTCCAGAAGCTTCCGGTTGGTCGCGAGCAGTTCGGCGATCACTGCCGCCAAGAGGGTCTGAATACCCATGCCAGCAAGGATGGACGCAAGAATGAGCGACTGGACGTGACCTTGCCCTTCGCCGTTAAGGTATAACGCAATGAATCGCACACCAGGCACGAACGACGCTGCCAGCAAGGCCGTGCCAAGCGTGCCGAAGAAGCGGCCAGGGCGGTATATAACGAAGATCCGGCAGATTGTCAGCATTGACCTGAATACGTACGACGGGACGCTTTTAACAAGCCGCGACGGCCGCAGATCCGGATTCACACGAATCGGTACGGAGATGACCGCCATGTTCTTCTGGCCAGCCTGGATGATTGTCTCGAGGGTATAGGTATAGTCGCTGAACACGGTGAGGCGCTGCGCGGCATCTCGACTGAACGCCCGGAATCCGCTGGCCGCATCTTCCACCGTAGTGCGGCTTGCGGTTCGGACAACCCAGCTACCGAGCTTCTGGAGGAATTTTTTCGCGGCAGAGAAGTGCTCTATCTCAGCAATGGGCCGCGCGCCTATTACTATTTCTGCAACGCCCTGACAGATTGGTTCAACCAGCGCGGGAATATCGCGGGCGTCGTATTGATTATCTGCGTCGGTATTGACAACAACGTCGGCGCCTAAGCGCACCGAAGCCTCGATACCCGTCATGAAGGCTCGGGCAAGTCCCTGGTTACCGGTATGGCGTACGACGTGATCTGCACCGTTTCTACGCGCGACGGCGGCGGTGTCGTCGGTACTTCCGTCGTCGATAACCAGCCACTCCACCTTGTCGAAACCCTTGACCTCGCGAGGTAGCGCGGCGAGCGTTATCGCAATGCTTTGTGCTTCATTGAAGCACGGGATTTGGATGATCAACTTCATTGTCAAACCTGCGAAGGACGCGAACCTTTGCGGCAAACGTAACTCTTTGTCGCTACAGTTCATGGAACGGCGGCGACCGCACTGTCTAGTGTCAGGGCGGTAGCCGGCGCTCACACTTAAAAAATAACCGGCGCACTTTAGTGCAAATTGGATCGTATGCCTAGTCGTCTGAGTGTAGAAGTTTGGAATGCTCTGTCGTCATTTGATTCCGACGTCCGAAAAATTGAGCACGCTTCTGCACGGAAATTGACTCGGTCCATTAATCGGCGCTCGTATCGAAGTACCCAGAAAGGTACATTTTTTTACCTCACTGTGCAACGGAGTTGTTATTAACTCCTTAATCAGAAACGTTTCCTGTGCTTGACGGGCACATGACTTGTGTCCGTTGGCGGGAGCAGTTTGAATCTCAGTACTGCTCGAAATTTTTTTTATTCAATCACTGTAACTACGGTAGTTGTATCGTAGATTCGTTCGAGCCGCGCACTATCGAAGTATCAATATTAGCCAATTTTTGCGATGCAATGGGTCAAATTTCGTCGCTAATCCGGAGTGGGTCGACGCGTAATAATCGGTAACTAATTTGGAGTGATCGTGTAGATTAACAGGCCTCCTTATTGGCGATGGGTTTAGCAGCATATTGGCCGGGACGTCGGACCCGACACTTTCATTTAATTTTGGCATAACGTTTGCTTTACTTTTCTCAAGTGTGAATTCGGTTCGCTAATTCAGCATAGGGAATCGGGCACGGGTGCGGGTGCGCGGAGATCGGCGCGACGACTTCGCCATATTAGTCGAGCGTTTCGAGAAACCTAAAAGGTATGGACGGTGACTCGACACAGGCATGCGATATATCTGCTCATCGAAGAATTGCATGAGCGGTTTCCGGATCTGTCGGTGATCCCACGGATTCGCTATTGCTCGATCGGAGCATGTCGCATTTCGCCCCGCATATCGTGTTTCACGCGGCTGCATACAAGCACGTACCGTTGATGGAAGAGCAGAACGTGTGGGTAGCGGTGCGCAACTGCCATTCCATCAACTGCTGAATCGTTGCAGTCATCCCGTTTTGCGTCAATTCACCTCGATCGCCTTCGGCCAGCGTTGCCATGAGACGGGTGTGCGCCCCTCGATGGGGACAGTGGGCGACTGTTTCGACAACGCCATGTGCGAAAGCTTCTTCGCCCCGCTTGAGTGCGAACTGTTCGCGCGCAGGCGCTTCGAGACGCACAAGCAGGCTCGAAGCGAGATCTTCGTTCATCGGAGGCTGGTACAACTCGCATCGCAGTCACCGTAGCATCGGCTAGTGTTCGCCGATCAGCTTCGAGTGCGCCTATGCTGAACAAAACCGAACGTCATCGGCCTGCGAGTTGCCCACCGCCGGCCAGCGTCATGGTCGTAATAGGCGACCCACTGGCCGGCCGTGGACAACTCGCACCCCCATCTCAAACGGAGGAAATTCACCTATGCAAAATTCAACTGCTTAATCGTCCACTGAAGCGGGTCACCCCCACTTCCGATGTGAGTGCGCTGACGCACAGAAAGTATCCCGCGGTTCCCCCACAGTTCCGAAATGCTGGATTGCGGCGATGGCACATGGCCTAAGTATCCAGTCGTGCAAGGCGCAATGAGAACTCGGGCGACGAACTCGATCCGTCATAGCCGAGATCCACAACTCAAGTGTGATCGTGGATCGCGCTGCAACTGTCCGCATGTTTCCGCCGAACCGTCTCCGGGCGATGCTGATGCGCCTCTCATGCTTGTCGCGGGTGTGCACGTATCGAGCGACGCAATATCGATGACAGGTATCCCAAGCATCTTCTTCGCTTGAGACAGAGATGAACGGTATGAAGAAAAGTCATTTCAGGTGCTAACACGGGCCGGCTCTTTCGCGGGGTTGATCGTTCATGCAACTTTTTCCCATCGGTAACAAGCTACCGCGCAAAAGCCGCGTTTCGCATTCGAAGGATAATTTCGATGCAATACGTTTGTTCGCGGCCTTCGTTGTTTTGTATGGTCATGCGTTCGCGCTGACCGGCACAACGGTCCCGTCGATATTCGGAAATCATGTATCGACCATTGCAGTCAAGGTCTTTTTTATAATTAGTGGCTACCTGGTGATTGAGAGTTGGAGGCGCGATCCTTCGGTGTTTCGCTATCTGTCGCGCAGATCCCTACGGATCTTCCCGGGCCTTCTGGTCTGCACTCTGTTGAGCGCATTCGTACTCGGGCCGCTCGTAACCAGTCTGCCGCTTGGCGAGTACTTCACGTCACCTCTGCTGCCGCGTTACCTTCTGAACATAATTCTTCGGCCGCAAGCGCTACTGCCGGGCGTGTTTGAGCACAACACCTATCCGGAAGCAGTCAACGGCTCGTTGTGGACTTTGCCAATCGAGTTCGGCATGTACATCATGTCGCCGCTATTAGTGCTTTGGGGAAAAGGCGAAAAAACCCGGATCATTTTTGGCACCGTCGGTCTATGCGGAATCAGTTTGTACGTGGTGTTCGTCAAGCCGCACCTGGGTGCGCATGGTCAGACTATCTCGGATGCGCTGGAAGTCGCGCCATACTTCCTCTTGGGCGCTTTCTGGCGAGTTGCTGTGCCACGAACAATCCTTAATGCTCAATTGGCTTTGCTATCGCTGTTTCTGCTTCCGCTCATACCGGAAGGTCCACTATCCGAAATAGGACTCTACCTTGTCTTGCCTTACGCGATTTTGTCGGCCTGTCTGTGTCAGCCCGCACTATTACGTTCGGCGGGACGTTTCGGTGACTTTTCGTACGGAGTCTACATATATGGCTTTCCCATCCAACAGATAGTGTCCTTTAGCTTCCATACCCACGGCCAGCCCTTCTTGAATTTTGGTCTGTCGGTCGTCCCGACGCTGGTACTGGCTGCGCTATCCTGGCACCTTGTTGAAAAACCGTTCCTTTCCCTTAAGCCACGCCGTCAAACCTCTGCGAAGAGTGCCGTGCCGAGCGAGAGTGCCGCTGCCGGGTCCGTTTGATGACCCACAACGTCGCACTCACTTCTGGGGAACACTCTAAAGGCGCGTTGATTCAGGGCATGGCCGGGCATAAGAGCTTTGTGCCGAAGACAACACACCTGCTGACAAACCGCCAGCGACGAATGACAACTGGGCGTGGACCGGAGCGCAGTAACGAGACGCACCAATGCGCCGCAGAGCCGATGCTTGCTGACGCTGCGAATGTAGTTTCGTGAGGCAAAGAACTACGAGACAGTTGGTTTCATATAGTTGCCAAACGAATATGCTTCGCGCCTTTGCGTTTGTTCGGTAATATGAGTACTCCTACTATTTGCTGCACAGATTGATGCTGAAAGCGATCTTCTTTGCTTCCGCGCATGTGCATGTCCCAATGGCAACCATGGGATATTGTTCTTGCCGCTGTCATTCCCTCCTTGCTGGCGATTTGGATCGGCTCGGCATCGCTCTACCTTTGCATCGAGGGTCCGATCTCCCTTGCTCCGACCCGTTCCAAGGCCGGGCCACAGCATACCGGCTTGCATGAGCGCAGGGGGTTATCGTGTCCACTTTCCCAGGCAGGCTTGAACGGCGCTGCTGGCGAACCTCGCAAACCCCATAAGGCCAAGGCTTCCCGCGAGTGTCACCTGTTGCGAGTGGGCCGCGATGCGTAACGATGTGATGGCGAAAACCGCGCCAATCGCGAGTTTCGAAGAGTCGTGCTACGCTGAATTTTTGCAGAAGAATCCGCTGCCTGGATCCATATAAGGTAACAGCCATTGCTGTAACTGCTTAAGAGAGCCGGAACTTGCCATTCCTACTTCGAAACGAATTTGCTGCAGTGAATGGTGTCGTGCGCCTCGCCTTTCGGGTCAAGTTTCATACAGGGTATCAAGAGGCAACATACCTCGCACGGGTAGGCAGTGCAATCTCCGGCTAACCAACCTGGCGCCCGTAGTGTGCACCGTAGCCATAGATTTCCGCCTTGGGATTCGCGCCGTTAAAAATGACGCCAGTGATCCTCGCGCCAGCGCGTTCCAAGCGTCTTGAGCACTCGTCAAGCTCCGCGATTTTAGTTACTTCCGACAGCGCCACCAGGAAAACCGTGCCAGCATATTTAGCCAAGGTGCTAGCATCGGAAACGGCAAGAATAGGAGGTGAGTCAATGACTACAATATCGTGGCTGTTGGCGCACTCCTCCAACAGCGATTCCAGCCGCGAACTCAACAATAGTTCGTCAGGTAAAAATGACGAAGTCCCAGTCGAAACGAAATCGAGATTTCGGACTACACCTTCTCGTACGATGTCGGATAGATCTACCGTTTCAGATAGAAACTCGGACAAACCACGTCCAGGACTCCGACCAAAATACTGGTGTAAATGGCCATTCCGCAAATCCGCGTCAATCAATAAAACGCTCTTTCCCGTCGTGGCGAGCACCGTGGCTAAATTGGCGGCGATGAACGATTTACCCACCCCCGGAGTTGCTCCCGTCACGAGTATTATTTTATTGGCTGCACCTTCCATTCCGTGATGTAGTACTGTTCGCAGCGTACGCAAGCTCTCGACGGCAGGGTCGGCTCTGGATGCTTCAGCCAGAAGAGACGTCGTTTCCTGGCTCAGTTTGCGCACACTTTTGACCATGCTGCGCTGGCGTTCGCTAAAGGGAATCGTCGCGTAAACATCGAGGCCCAAACGGCGTTCGATCTGGCTAGGGTGGCTAACTCCCCGAATCATGCTGCGTAAGAGTGAAACCGCAGCTCCGGTCAGCAAACCAGCGAACGCAGAGAGTATGAGTATGATTGACTTTTTGGGGTGTATTGGCCGATCCGGAACCACAGGCGTGTCAATCAATCTGATCGTTCCTGTTTTCCCCGCTTTGACCAGTTCAAGCTGCTGAGCATTACTCAGGAGAGCAGTATAAAGTGCCGTATCAATCTTCACGTCGAGTGCAGACCGGGCAACATCTTGTTGCAGGTCTGGGTATTTACTGAGTTGCTCGGAAAACCGATTTTGTTGGACCTGAAATGCTCGGATCTGGTTATCAATTGCTTCAATCGCAGGATAGTCTGCCGTGAAACGAGTTGCGAGTTCCCTCCGGTTTTGCTGGAGCGCCAACATTTGAGCTTTTAAAGTGCCCATTTGATTGATGGCCAACTTTGCCTCTTCCGGAAGATCCACTATCGCTCTGTCTTTAAGGAGATCGGTGTTCTTTTGCTGCGCTTCCTCTAATTGCCTCTTTAGCGCAGGTAACTGGACTTTTAAGAAGTCCAGTGATTTCGCCGCTTCAACGGCCTTTCGCTCCATGTCCTGACGGGTATACTGAAATTCAATCTCTTCTAGAATGTCACTGATTTTTTGTGGGTCTTCGCCTTGTAAGGTCGCCACGACAACGCCGGATTGCTTTACCTTTTCCTGAACATCCAGATTGTTCTGGAGTCCTTCAATAGTCCTCAGCCTCGAATTTCTATAAAGATCAAACACGACGCCTTGTTTGGCGGATAGATCTGTAACCGTCAGATCGATAGGTCCCTTTGGGGTAGAAAACCGCTCTTTCTGGCCGATCTGGCCACTGACCGCTTGTTCGAGATCGGCTCCAGATAGCTGATAGCGCCCATTTCCTAAATATAGTAGTACGAATTTATGCCCTTCATATTTGGCTGGTACGTCGAAGCGCTTGACAGTAATTGACTCCGTGCCCCAAGCGAACCCGCCGAGCCCAAATATTCCCGGAGTCGACAAGCCGTCAGCGTTCTCCGCAATCCGGCTCCCGATAATCGGAAACCTCCGAGGTTTCGCGTCGACGAAAAGTAGCAACTTGTCGACCGTACGTTCGATGATCGCGCGAGATCCTAGAATTTGGGCTTCGGCAGCGGTCGACGATTTGACGTCAAACATGCTTGAAGCGTCTCCCAGCACGTTTTTGGAGTTCGAAGTATCGGGGCGGTCCTCGACCTGAAGGAGGACATTGGTCTCGTATGTCGCTGGTACAAGAAACGCATAAAGGCCGCCCAGACCAATAAAAGCGGATGTGATGCCGAGGATAAGCCACCGATTCGCCATCAGGACGCCTAGCAGGGCGAGGAAATTCACATCGTTGTCAGCCGCATTACGGACTTTGGGATATAGCGAGGTTTGTTTCATGGATATCTTCGGTACGAAGCGGAACGGTTCTGGTCAAACGGACCAACGAAGTTTCAAGATTTCACGAAACAAAGGTCGGTAGCCAATTAATCAAGGACGCCGATAGCGCGTGACGGCCATGCCACATGGGACGCATCACAGCAAAATCCGATCGAACGGGACGGCTCTTTGTCTGATTATTCGGCGCACCGGCAATATCCGGATGCCGAAGAGCGTTGTTAAGCAATAGGCACCGAAATCGAAAAGCATCCGGCAGGCGTTTTCCTCCTAGGCTGGCAGGTCCGGGAGACGGCAACCACGGGGCACGGACTGAACCCAGTCGATGTTGCCCTCGCGAGACGTCCCACGTACATGCTGATTAATTGAACGACGGGCCATAGGGAACGCCGCTCGTTGCCTCACCCTGCAGATCCCCACCTCACCGCCCGCAGAAATCGATTTGCTTCGATATCCTCTTGAAAGAACAATGATCCGTGGGATAGCTGGTATCCAACTGGGCGCCGTCGATGACACTTCATGCCCCAATAAATTCAATGCGGGGTCAACAAGCCGGGATTGTTAGCGGTCGGCATTTGGATGCTCGCTCGTCAATGTCGTTCAACCGAGAAATTCGATGGTCTAAGAATACATGTTTGAGAATCCTGTAGTGTTCGGTAGGCAACCAAGCGAAATCAATCATGGCGATCGGCTGCGCCTCTCTCGACGTCGTAATCCTCGCGTCTGCCCCCGTCTTACTGGAAAACATCTGACGTACGGGTTGATGGCGAAACAGACGACAAGCTAACACGCGTAGATAAAAGAACGGTGACGTAATCGTCTGGGATCTTAACTATCTTGAAAGCGTTTGCTCCGTGTTGCCAAATTAGTATGACGAAATACGCTCCGCCAAAAAACGCATCGCCATCGAACGTGCGTCTCCGCACATTCCGACCATACTGGCGCGGGTACGCTCGTTCTCAAATACAAACAAATTTTTGGCCGGTTCGCTGATTCACTTCGAAGACACTGCATCGAAACGCGGGTGATGAACTTGATAAATCCCAGGTGAACCTATGACACGGGCGGCGCAGGATACAAACAGAACGTTAGTGTACGGAGAGCGCCGGCTCGGTACCTCTATATCGGACGTCCGGTGATTTGAGCTAAGACTCGTTAAGGAGGCCGCGACGCGGCTCTGGATGAGGCCGGATTGATGCCATTGTCATTAATCAACATCGCCCTCGTCCGTGCTGCAGGGCGTTTGATTATCGAAGCAGGGCCGTGTACCGCACCATTCGGGGACTAGCACAGTAGGGCAGAAGAAATAACAATCATAGAGGGAGCCTGCGCGATGGTCATCAACGTATCGAAACCGTATTTGCCGTCTATGGATAAGTATGTGGAATTACTTGAAGGGATTTTCTCGCGCGAATGGCTCACGAATAATGGACCCCTTGTCCGGCAGCTCGAGGCGGAACTGAAGGACTATCTAAAGATCGATAACTTGCTGTTTGTGTCCAATGGCACGATCGCACTGCAACTGGCGATCCGCGCGCTCAGCCTGACTGGTGAAGTTATCACGACGCCGTTCAGCTATGTCGCGACGACGTCGAGCATTGTTTGGGAAAACTGCCGACCTGTGATGGTGGATATAGATCCGGGTACCCTCAACATCGATCCGGATAAGATCCGCCGTGCGATTACGCCGAGCACCAGCGCGATTCTCGCGACGCACGTCTATGGCAATCCATGCGACGTGTTCGCGATCGACGAAATTGCACGCGAGTATGGCCTGAAGGTGATCTACGACGCCGCGCATGCGTTCGGTACGTCCATTGATGGTGAATCAATTTTCGCCTGGGGCGATATCTCGGCCACGAGTTTCCATGCGACAAAGCTGTTCCATACAGTCGAGGGCGGCGCGGTGTTCGCGCGCGACCCCGATGTGCAACGGGTGCTTGCGACGATGCGCAGCTTCGGACAAGTCGGCGAGGGGTTTGTGCGCGTGGGCATCAATGCCAAGAATTCCGAATTCCACGCGGCGATGGGGATTGTAAACCTCCCCCACGTGGACGAGATTCTTGCAAGCCGCCAGGCCTTGTCCCTGCGCTATGAGGAAGGACTTGACAGGGCGAATTTGCGTCGTCCGGTGATACGTGTGCCGTGCACGTATAACCATGCGTACTTCCCCGTGATTTTCGATAGCGAAGCGATGCTTCACAGAGTCACCGAAGCACTACGCCGGAGCGACGTTTTTCCTCGTCGTTACTTCTTTCCATCGTTGTCATCCCTCAACTATGTTGGCGTTCAGAATACGCCGATCAGCGACGACATAGCCTGCCGGGTTCTAGCGTTGCCGCTTTATTTTGGTCTCGAGGACGCTGACGTTGACAGGATCTCTAGCGTGATAGTCCGGGAGTGCGGATTATGCGGCGCGGACGTTCCGGACCGGCAAAAGGCGCCGCAACCCATGGACGTGCTTGTCACGGCGCTGACTCCGCCCGTGGAGGGCGCCACGGTTTCGGGCAGAAGAAGGCGCGTCGCCGACCGAGCGTCCACGCCGGCCGTGGCGGGTGCAGCGTGACCATAGAGGATCGAGTGATTCGGATTGTCCGTCCGAATCCATTCGAATCTTCGCAGCGGCCCGTTAACGAGCAGACGATTTTTCTCAAGGCCGATAGTGTGGCTAGAAGAAGGTGGTTCCATCCAATTTTCCAGGAGTTTCTAATTCGGAATCCTCTTTGAATTCATACCGCACAACGGCGACGTCGGGCCAAATTCGCCGAATTTTGTCGATGCGTCTACGCAAGCGGCGCTTGTGGGCTTTTCTTCACGTAGTTTGCATGACGCGATGCTAAAACACAGCCTGATTACCAATTTCGCCAGCCAGATCATTACCGCTGCGCTGAGCATTGTCATGGTGCCGATTTACGTGCGCCATCTGGGCGTCGAGGCGTATGGACTGATTGCGATCAATGCGGTACTCCTCGCTTGGGTTCAGGTGTTGGATCTTGGGCTGTCACCGACGCTTTGCCGTGAACTGGGCAGTCTACGCGCCGGCACCGGTTCGAAAGTGGAAGTGAGCCTTCTGCTTGAATCGCTCGAAAAGCTCATCATCGGCCTGTGCGCCGTGCTGCTCGTATTGTCGATTTTCGTGGCGCCGTTCTTCGCAGACCGATGGTTGAAAACGACGTCTTTGCCTGCGCATGACATCCGTATCGCATTCGTACTAATGATGTTCACCGCGTCCGCACGCTGGCTTTCCGCGCTCTATCGCGGTGGAGTGGTTGGAATCGACCGGCAGGTCGCGTTGAATGGCATTGTCGTCACGTTTGCTCTGATTCGCAGCGTGCTTGTGGTGCCCTTGATCGCCCTGGTGCCGCGCATTGAGGTTTTTTTCTCGTGGCAATTCGCGGCCATTGTCGGCGAAGCGGCGGCGATGCGCATTCTGCTTGGTCATTCGATCGATGCGCGCTTCTTCTCAATGCGCTTCTCGTTGTCGGTGCTTTTGTCGCGAGCGAAGCTATCGCTGTCAATCGCATTCTCGGCGTTTATGTGGGCGTGGACGTCGCAGATAGACAAGGTTATTTTATCGAAGATGCTGCCGCTGTCGGCCTTTGCGGTATTCAGTATGGCGACGCTGCTCGCGGGCGGGATCATGCTACTCGCGAACCCCATTCAGCAAGCGTTCATTCCTCAGCTCACGGCGGAGAGTTTTGGCGGTGGCGCGCGCATCCGCAGGATGTATCTACTAGCGACCGAGGTCACGTCAATAGCGGTGATTCCTGTCGCGGCAATCTTTGCGTGTGCACCCGATTCTGTGTTCCGGCTCTGGTCCGCAAGCGCGCCGGCGACGCCCGAGGCGCTGCGCACGCTTCAGTGCTATGCCGTCGGCAACGCGTGTTCAGTAATCGCCGCGCTAGCGTTTCTGGTGCAGTACGCGAAGGGGGATTTGTCGTTGCACCTCAAAGGCAACGTCGGCTTTCTGGCGCTTTTCATACCTGCAGTTTTATACGGGGCAATCCACCATGGTGCGGTAGGTGTCGCCTATGCATGGTTAGGAGTAAATATTATCCTGCTACTCGGCTGGGTCGCGATTGTGCACAGCAAGTTTCTGCCTGGACTCAATGGCAGTTGGTATCGCGGGCTTGCCGCGCGCGTCGCTATGGTCGGCGCCGTAGGTGTGGCCCTCTATCAAGCGGAGTTATCGTCGTTTTCGCGCATCGAACTCTTTTTCATTCTGTCGGGTGGATGGATCGCTATGGTCGCAGCAACGGTGGTGGTCTCTCCTATCGTTCAGCGTAAGGCTCGGGCCATGATAGGACGCCTCGTTTTTAATTAAGGAAATAGCATGAATGCCTATACCACCGATTCCGTTCAAGCCCAAGCTGCGCCAGTTGTGTCCGTCGTGGTGCTTTGCTACAACCAGGAAGAATACATTGGTGAATGCTTGCAAAGCGTGCTCGATCAAGAACTCGACGTACCATTTGAAGTGATCGTCGGTGACGACAATTCGACAGACAATTCTCTAGAAGTCATTGAGTCGTTTCGCACGCGCTATCCAGCCGTGCTCAAGGTTGTGTCGCATGAACAGAACTGCGGTTTCTCGGGCAATCTCGCGGACTCGCTCGCGATCGCGACCGGTGAATACATCGCAAACATAGACGGCGACGACATCATGTTGCCCGGCAAACTGAAACGCCAGCTCGAATTCCTGAAAACTCATCCGGAATATGGTTTAGTCGCGCACAAAATGCGTACAGTCGATGCAAGCACGAAGACGCCTGTGAAGTTCCAACTGCCACGCAGAAAGCCTGCTGTTTTCGACGCCGAATATCTCATTGTGAACGGCCCGTTCTTCTTTCATAGTTCCGAGATGTATCGCGCACATCTGCGCCGACGGAATCCCGTCAATCGCGCCCTAAAAGCGGTATCCGACGTCGCCCACCTGCTGCATGTTCTATACGGCTCGCGCGCGTTCTATCTGGACGAAGAATTCGGTCTCTATCGGGTAAACCCAACCGGCGCGACGGCCAATGTGATTAGCAACCCGAGGCGTCGCAAGCAGTACGTCGACGACCTGATTTCTACGTGCCAGATAGCGGAGGACCTGGGCATGGCGCGTAGCGTGGTGAACCGTGGACGCGCTAACGCATACCTGAGCTCCGCGATTTTCTATCTGGAGCACCGCTACAGCGAGGAATTCGTGCACTGCATAGAGGCCAGCACGCGCGCCCGACTGCTCAGCGCAAAGCAGGTCGGACTGTACTTGGTGCGCCATTGGCCGCGTGTGGTGCGGCCCGTATATTCGGAGGTCAGGAGCTTGCTTGGGTTCCTGCGTACGCGCGCATGAGGGTGCTTACAGAGAGCCGCGGTCGTGCTGCGAACAACAAGGTCCGCTCGCTCGATCTATGGAACAAGACGGTGCTTGCCTGGTACCGGATGAAGACGCGCCTGTGGTATGCGTACATCTTCAAAGCGATCGGCGCAAAGACGACGATCTACCGGCCGCTGTTATTGACAAACGTGCAATACGCGTCGATAGGCGAGAGGGTGCTAATTCGTCCGGGTGCGCGCATCGAGCTTGTCGTGACTGATCCTGACGCGCTGCCGAGTCTTGTCATTGGCAATCGAGTAAACATCGAGCAGAACGTGCATATCATATGCGGCTCTTCGATCCAGATTCAGGACGGCGCGACGATCACCGGACACTGCGCAATTGTCGATGTTGATCATCCGTATGACGACGTGGACGACGCTACGCGTGTTGGGGAGCGCTTGCGGACGCGCGGCAACCACGTCGTGATCGGGCAGGGCGCGTTCATCGGCTTCAATGCAATCATTCTGCCCAATGTGACAGTCGGACGCAATGCGGTCGTTGGCGCTCATTCTGTCGTTACCCGCGACGTGCCGGATTATTGCGTCGTCGCCGGCAATCCGGCACGGATCATCAAACGCTATAACTTTGAAACCAAGTCCTGGGATCGAGAGAAACGATGAAAATCCTAATTACCGGCGGCGCGGGCTTTATCGGCTCGAACCTCACACGCAAGCTAGCCGCACAGAATGCCGACATCACGGTGCTCGACACGCTGTCGCCGCAGATTCACGGCGACGATCCGTACAACAAGTCGGCACTTTTTTTGTCATTGCCTCCGGGCGTACGCTTCATCCAGGGCTCGGTGACCGATCGTCCGACGCTCGAGCGCGCCATGCAAGGGCAGGAAGCAATTGTTCATCTCGCGGCCGAGACCGGAACAGGCCAATCGATGTACGAAGTTGATAGATACGTCGACGTTAATATTCGCGGCACTGGGTTGATGCTCGACATCCTGGTTCAGAACGACCGCAACACCGTTCGCAAAGTGGTGGTTGCTTCTTCGCGCGCAATTTATGGCGAGGGCAAATATTATTCGCCTGCGGCCGGCTTTGTATATCCCGGCGCGCGCCTTGAGAAAGACATGCTGGCAAGTCGCTTCGACCATCTTTGCCCGCAATGTGGCGAGCCAATGGAGTGTGTGCCAACCGATGAAGAATCCAAGATTCACCCGTCGTCTGTGTACGGCATCACCAAGCAGAATCAGGAGCAGATGGTGATGACTGTGTGCCGGTCGATCGGCATTGGCGCGTCAGCGTTGCGCTACCAGAATGTTTACGGCCCGGGCCAGTCGTTGTCGAATCCGTACACCGGCATTCTGTCGATTTTTTCAACACGCATTAAGAATGGTAATCCGATCAAGATATTCGAGGACGGATTAGAGAGCCGCGACTTCGTGTATGTGGACGATGTGGTAGATGCGACCTATGCCGCGCTCACCAGCCCGAAAGCAGACGACCAGGTGTTCGGCATCGGTTCGGGTGAGCGCACGGCGGTCATCGATGTCGCGAAGGCACTGCGTGAGCTCTACCACAGCGACGTCGATATTGAGGTGACTGGCGCGTTTCGTCTGGGCGACGTGCGGCATGTCTATGCCGACTTGACCAAAGCGCGCGAATTGCTGGAATTCGAACCGAAAGTGCTCTTCCGCGATGGCATAGGAAGCTTTGCAAGGTGGGTAGACGAGCAGGAAATCGTGACGGACACTTACGAGAACAGTATCGGCGAGATGAAAGCCAAAGGCCTCTTCAAAGGCTTCGAGCATGACGCGTGATGACACACAGATGGCCATGTTGGATGGCCGGCGGCAGTCCTCGCGTTTTTAGATCCTTTCGAAGAAAGTTATCAGCCCTTGGGCTGATTGTGTAATAGGTCCAAGGAGGCACGATGGCAGTCACAACTGAGACCCCGTTGATCGGCGTGGTTACCGTTCTCTACAATTCCGACGACGTCCTCCCCGATTTTTTTGCGAGCCTTTCTGTTCAGACGCATCTGAACTTTAGGTTGTATGTGATAGATAATGGTGCGAAAGACACTGGTAGCGTGTTGTCGCGTGAGCTTTCGACCCAATACAATATCGACACGGAGATCGTATTCAACAACGCAAACGTCGGGGTGGCACGCGGTAATAATCAGGGTATTCAGATGGCGCTCGATGACGGCTGCGAATACGTGCTTCTGGCGAACAACGACATCGAGTTCCGAAACCCGACAGCGGTGTCCAACCTGCTGTGGCGAGCCACAGCAGCGGGCGCATTGGCCTCGGTGCCGAAAATTATCTATCACGGAACGAACCAGATCTGGTGCGCTGGAGGCTGGTTCTCGCGCCTCAAGGGGATAACCCCGCACATAGGGTACCAACTGGAGGATCGGGGTCAGTTTGACGAGGAGATGTTCACCGAGTACGCGCCTACCTGCTTCATGCTCCTGCACAAAAGCGTGTTCGACCGCGTTGGGTTGATGGACGAAAAGTACTTTGTTTACTACGATGATAGCGACTTTGTCTGGCGCATGAACGACGCAAAGATTCAACTGCTATACGTGCCCACATCCTGTATCGCCCATAAAGTCGCGGTGTCGACGGGCGGCAAAGAAAGTCCGTTCACTCTTTACTACACGTCACGCAATCGCGTTTACTTTAGTCGCAAGCACTTACCTTTCGCCCATTCGACAATCGCCATTACCTATTCGATCGTGGGGATGGCGGTGAGGTGTGTGAAATTTTCGCCGGCGGCAAGGATGAGTGTATTCAAGGGCTTTAAGGCCGGCCTCACATTGTCGGTCACTGATCCGAGTGTTCATAGGCGCGTTGCCACGGCTGACCAAGCGGAGCGTTGACCGGTGTGTCACGAAATGAGAGGCTGTGTCGCCGCGCCTGAGGATGTCTGGTCGCTAGCGATGACTAACGACCGCGAGCACTGGATACCTGTGACAAGTGATGCTTGAAGACATCAATCGAAAAACCCCGACCGGTGCGACTGGGCCATCAATTGATTGGAACGGATAGTGTCCCCTCCAACGATTGCAGGACAAAGTGTTCTGAATTTGGCGGGGTTGGAGTTGGCGCATGCAGTCCGAACGAATGGTTTGCAATTCTAGCCGTGGCGTGACCCGAATTGATCGATACGCTTGACCTGTCGCTTGACAGACGCGAAGGCACTGCGTCGTACTGGCTTGTTGGCGATCAGCGCGAAGAGGGTGCTTAGCTCGATTCAATCGCAACTGTAGGTCGGATGAAATGCATGGAGCATAGAAGCCGAGCACTATTTCACGGGGATGCTTCTGATCTCCCGCATGCATGAAACCGGTCTGGGAAGAATGTTTTCGCATTATAGATAGGATAGTTAATTAACTAGCCGGAGCAGCGTCACATCGACGGATGCCGGGTTCTGGTTGGCCTCCTCGGTGGCTTTATGAGAGGCTAGGGGAGTACTCCCATCTGTCTAACGACCGCCGTGCCGCTCTACTGAGGCAGCTAGCGGTCGGTTTCATCAGACACAAGCAAAACTGGATTCGTTCCGCGCTTCAGTGCGGAATCGCACGTTCGCGTCTGGTGAAGTACCGTATAAACAGGAGGGACGACTTTATCAAAGCGAGCTGACCATGCAACCAAGAGGAATGCCGACTTGCAAAACCGTCACACGCTTGGTGCAACTGAGCAGTATCGAAACGACATCCCGGCCTTTGTTTCGGTGCGGTAACGGCGGTCAGTTTCTGTACCGTAGCCCCGAACCCGCCATGCTCCGCCTACATCTTCACAAATCGAAAAACGCACGAGACCGCGTCTTTGGCGAATGAAAACTCGCCAGGAAATGGCCGTCCGCGAGTAGCCGTTGTGATTGATTGCCGGGCTGATTTTAGTACTTGTAATTAGTAATACTAAATATATTTCGTGGGTCATTTGTCGGTCGAAAGCCGAAGGACCGGCTTCAGTGCGCTGGCAACAGCCTCCGTTCTAGCGATTGAACCACGTAGCGATGTGCAGACTGGTCCTCACGATGTGTTTCGGAGTTCGAGAAACGGATGTTGAGTTTGAGGCGAGGTCCGGCCCTTGGCGTGGTCCACCCAACGCGAGGCTGGGAACTAAGTCTTAAACCGGACGAAGTGTGAAGTATTCATGGAAACGCCTCTCTAAACAAGTGAGCTCGAGATGGAACGCACGTCTGCAGATAAAGGGATTTTCTGGATCTTCTTTATCGCTGTCATTACGCAACGTTTGGCGTTTCCAGTCGGTGGGACTCAGCTACCGATTGCATTGCCGATTTACCTTGCAATGACTATCTTCTTATGTTTCACGAATAAACTCGCCATAAAACGCGCACTTTTAATGTGCGTCCTTGGTGTTTTAAGTCTCCTGTTCATTACATGCCTTCTTGCAAGCAGACCATTTTCGATCACGTCATTACTCTATCTTTGTTCTCTTTATCTGCCCTTTTGCCTTGGCCCCATTACTACTGAAAATATAGATGCACGCCCCGTGGATGGCTTTAAATGGTTTTCCACAATGATGTGTGGGTTTGCTGCAGTCGCAATTTGGCAGTACGCCAGTCAAGCCTATCTCGGAATACCGTATTTCGATCCGCTCAATCTACTTCCCGCATCGTTCCAGATTGAAGGTTACGTGGTCACGTATCCTATTATATATGGATCGCCGATTTATAAATCGAACGCTTATTTCTTTCTTGAGCCATCTTTTTTATCTCAATTTATGGCGCTTGCATTGTTGATAGAAATACTTGTATTTCGTCGAGTCATCGTCATGGGCATGCAAGTTCTCGCGCTCGCGTGCACTTTCTCTGGAACAGGTCTATTACTGATTGCAGTCACGCTTCCAATCGCCGTTCTGTTCAACTTGTCGAACAGGCGGGTGGTCGTTGGTTCCGGGATCTGCGCGTTACTGGTTATTGCTGCAGTCGTTTCAAATCCAACCGTCTTAGATCGCGCAGGGGAATTGGATTCGCAGGACAGCAGCGGTTCAATGCGTTTTTCAACACCCTATGAACGATTAACCCAACTATCTCTTAATAGCGCATCTGACCTTCTTGTCGGATATGGCGCGGGTGCAGTCGATCGTTTGAAAGGCGGCCAAATTGCAAACTTTCCAGCGATTCCAAAGGCCGTCATTGAATATGGATTGATTGGTGGCTTACCGCTTCTTGCCCTGATCACTATTCGCATATTTGGAGCTGTTCGTCACTTCCCGATTGCGTTCGGTCTCTTCTGTATGCAGTTCTTTCTTTCCGGTGCATTACTCCAGCCGATTTCGATATTTCTATTATTTTACTTTTTTTCATTTAAACCACCGCCAGACAGCGATTCGATCATTCCCTTCGTTCAGTACGTTTAAAGGGCGCGAAAAATGAATGTTGTATTTTTATCTCATGTATGCGATCGCAAAGCATCCAACGGCGGGATGGTTTATTCGAATCAAATCATCTCCCAGCTTCAGCGAATTTGCGATCGTGTTGACGTGCTGTACGTTTACGAAAACCCACCCAAGTGGAGACGGTGGAAGATCGCGCATGCGTTTCTCAGATCAATCTTCGCCAGAAATCCGGCGAAAGTCATTTACTTTGATCGAGCGGAGACCCGCCGGTCGTTCTCAGAGAAGATACAAGCATCCAACGCGGACGTCGTGATTTTCGATCACCTCGAAACCGTTATTTACATGCGGCCGGTTCTGGATCGCGTCCGCCTTGTACTTATTCAACACAATGACGAGGCACGGCTTTACAAAGAGCGACTGATGAAGATTCGTCATCCGCTACTTGCTCCACTGCTTAAGGCAGAGTGCAGAAAGTTGGTGAATTTTCAGAAATATGCATATACAAAAATTAAAAACAAGATTTTTATATCACTTGATGAAATGAAATCGGAGACTGAATCGATCGATTTTGATAATCGCTTTTGTTTGCTGCCGTCTTTCGATTCTTCCGTTTCGGAGAAGTGCCACGACTGTTCTCACGGAGAGCCGATTAATGTGGCGTTTTTGGGAAATATGGACTGGTGGCCTAATCAAGACGCGGTGAACTGGCTGCTTGAGGAAGTCTTTCCGCACGTGGTTACGGATATCAAGTTACACCTTATCGGAATGAATTCCGATGCTGATCGGTATCGACGCTCTAATGTCGTAGGTCATGGCTTCGTGCGTGATGCAACGGCTATTTGGGAGAAAGCAAATATATTCCTGGCTCCGATTGTGTCGGGAGCCGGGCTTAATCTCAAGGTTGCGGAGATCATTTACAACAGGAAATCGATAATCAGTACTCCGAGAGGCGTACGGGGAATCCCGCTGATCGGTGATCCGGCGATCCTTATTAAGCAGACAGCGATTGAATGGATAAGTGCGCTGAACGATCGTAGACAACTTGACGAATTAAATAGAACGCTGCCGCTTATTCAAAACTCGAGCTTATTCGAACGACGCACATCTTCTGACCGATTGAAACTATTCTTGGAGACATGCAAATGAGCGTTCCGATTCTATACATCGCGTCGCGTCCATTTCTCCCTACCTCTGGTGGCCGTGAAAAGATGATTTTACAGTCTCTCGAATTTTTGGAAATCAGATATAGGGTCAGTGTTGTCATATTCAAGGCAAAAGTGGAATCTATTGATATACGAAAATATCAGGCCAGGTTCCCGTCGTTTGAATTTTATGTACTCGATCTTCCGCCGGTTCGCCTGTGGATCGTCCAATGGATGTGTGCTGGGAGGCTTCTGCCATTCCAGGTTGCAATGTACATGTCCAAAGAAGCAAAGCGTCAAATTCAGGCAATCATGCTGAAAAAGCAATGCGAACTTGTTATTGCAGATATGCTTCGTACGTCTATGCTTTTTCCATCCGATATTTGCACCTCTCTAATTGAACTGGATGACCTTTTATCTTCGCGATATTCTCAAGCTAAACGGGAGAATTCAAGTAGCCGGTCGCTCGGTACCTTTCGAAATCGGGTGCCACCATTTTTGCGAAAAATTGTTGAATCATTCGCACCGGCGATATTCTCTTATGAAAGGTGGGCAATTGACCGCATGGAACGGAGAAGTCCGAACGTGCACAGCGCGGTAACGTTCGTTTCTCACGCGGAAGCAAAGCTTCTCAGAGAGAGGACAGGTGCCTTAAATGTTTTCTCCATTCCTCCATCTATCAAGGCGACGACAATTCGGAACCGGCGTATGCCCGCCTCAGTCGAGCGGAAAAATCTGATGTTTTTAGGTAATATGCGGACGGGCGCGAACCGTATGGCCGTGCAGTATGTGCTAGATACCGTCCTGCCGGCATTACGCTCCCGCGGCATGGATTTTTGCTTCTATGCCGTGGGGCAGTGTCCGCCCGATTTGATTGCACGCTACGAACGTCCCGATACTGTTTTTACCGGGTTCGTCGAAGATCCAGAGCCACTCTTTGCGCGCATGCACCTTCACCTGGCTCCAATGTTTGGAGGCACAGGTATCAAGACGAAGGTGCTGGAATCGCTGGCACGTGGAATACCGACCATTACGACTCCAGATGGTGCAATCGGTTTAAACGTCGAGTCAGGTAAAGAGCTATTCATTTGTCGAGATGCTGAAGATATCTCGTCCCGCTGTATGGAGCTGGCGATGAAAAGCGATCTTTACTGGCGAATGAGCGAGGCGTCGGCATTCTTTGTCTCGAGTCATTTTGATTTTCAGACTAATCGAAACAGATATCTGGAAATTATTTCCACCTGCCTGTTAGAGGCCGCACATAAAAGGCGGTTCAATCAGGCTACCTCGCGGTGGGCGCCGGCACTGGAAACAGGCTCGCAGAGTAGCGGCGCAATTGACAATCTTCGGGTCGAGGGCGATTCTGACATTTAGGAGCTAGCATTCAACCCGCCGAACTTAGTCAAGATTTTTCTACCAACAAAGTTCTGAGCCATGAATTGATGCGGCTTTTCGTGGCTTTGATGGGCCTTGTCAATGAAGAGATGTGCGACGGGGACACGCTTTAGTGGATCGCATGATATGTCGGCTACGTCCGTTCCGAGCAACAGGGTAGGGAGCAATGATTTGAGGCCAGTTGGACGTAGGCGCGGTTAGTTCATCCGGAAGATGTGGTTTTGCAAGTGAATATCGTACTCCGCGGATGAGGCCAATTCTGTCGACGTTCATGCGGTCCGGAGGCTAATGTCTCGACCGGGAAACCCCAGTCTTGACGGCAATGCTTATCGGGAAAACAGCGTTCGATATTTCGCTGCCGCCAGAGGAACACGACCGGAACCGGGGCCTTCGATGGCGGCATCGGGACCGCCGAGAAAAGTGTTCCAATACGCTTGATATAGTACATTGGGCGCCCCCTGCGCCAACCATGCGTAGAAGTTTTCGACGAACGACGGGCAATCTCCATGGCCCTTATCCGCAGTCGAACAAGACCATTCGGGATAAGCTTCCGGCTTTTGATGCTGTCGAGCAAAACTTCTCAAAGCTTTCAAACCCGCATCGGCATTTTTTATATCATCCCAGCCGTGATGGTATTCATCGTAAACGTCCATCGATATGATGTCGACGACATCGTCGCCAGGGTAAGCGCTCCTCCAGTCAGACGCGCTGTAGCTCTGAAAATCCGTATTCCAGTCGAACCGTATTTGAGGTGCGACTTTGCGCATGACGATGACCACGCGCCGAAAAGCCGCCTTGTAACCGGACGGATCGTCAATCGCGCTCCAGGGAAACCATTTGCCATTGTGTTCCCAGCCTAGGCGGATAATTACCCGTTCGGGATGACCGGTTGACTTTATGTTGCTAGCCAGATCCCTGAATGTTTTATCTTGCTGGCCACTGATGATGGCCGAAAATTTCGGTGTCTTGTCCGAAGGAAGCTGTAATGGAACCGACATGACCTCGACATGCTTGGGATCGCCATTGAGCCAATCTTTAGTGGCGCCAATAAAATAGGGATCGGCAACATCGCGCCACGTATCTCGTGCTGTAAAGACAACCCGATAAAGAACTGGCTTGCCTAGCCAAGCCCCAAACGATTTGTATTGCGAAGTATCTGAATCACCCTCGGAATGGAGGCCTACCGCGGCAAATTGTTCGGCGTTTGCGCTGATGGACGATAGCGCTAGCAAAGATGCCGCGGCGAGCAGTTTAAAGTGTGGCATTGATCTACCTCATGAACAGACAATCCGGGGGCCGCTCTGCGCCCGAGCAACATGCCGCCGGAAAAATCCGGCGCAAGTCAAGGCGTGGCTTCATCGTCGAGTGGGAGCGTGAAAGGGTGAACGCGAAGGAAAAGCCGCCCCTTCGCACCCACAAACTTGTCGCGCCGAGAATCTTTAATCCGTATGGTAGGACACGTTCCCGCGTGGTTTGTATAGTGAGGCTGGCCAACATATAGTAGAAGTACAGCGGCGCGGGACCCAGGCCCCGCGAATTACCTCGGCAACGGCAGGTTGGCCTGCTTCCCGAAAAATCGGATGCTTAGGCAGCGGCCGTTGTACGGACGATGTCTACGCATAAAAGAGCGTCGTTGCGAGGTCGAACCTTATGTTATTAAACATGACCGTCGTCGGACACCCTCGCGAGTTGCTGTTTTGGTTGGATCCGTGAAAGGCTTTCCGGTGCCCCCTGGAGAAGCTCTGCAACGACCAAAGAACTGAAGATGAAGCAAGTAGATCTACCGTGCAAGCAGCGCTTTCCGAACACGAACTCCCCGCAAATCACGTGGACATGGCCAGTGTGAGAAAGAGAACAAGTAGGTCGTGTTCGACCCTATCAATACTCTATATCGGGACGGTAGTGCCAGCGAGGGGTGTCCACACTATATACGGGCGACGCGCGCGCTCCCGTAGGGTCTCTCAGTAGTCGGCCTTGAACAATCGCCAAAGCCTTTACTGACGGGCGTTTAAGGGCGAAACCGGATTGCTGGAATTGCAGGAGACGGGCATATTAATGCACGAAACCCTGCAAATTCTGGCGAGGTCCGAATGGGTCCGAAAGCACGTGTGACAGAGCGAGATTTCTTCCGCCAACCGCTGCTTGAGCAGATCAATTTGAAGCATCCCTTGGTGCGCTTGGCCGGCTTGATCGATTGGGAGCGACTAGGCACAGCGATGAGTGAGAGCTTCGTGTCCAGTGCCGGACGACCCGCGACATCACCGCGCTTGATCGCGGGCCTGCTCTATCTGCAACACGCATTTGACCTGTCTGATGAGGACGTCGTGTGGCAATGGGTCGAGAACCCCTATTGGCAAGTCTTCACTGGCGAGACGTTCCTGCAAACCGAGCCGCCGATCGATCCGTCGAGCCTGACACGCTGGCGCAAGCGCCTTGGTGAAGCAGGTGTTGAAGAACTGTTGGCGGCGACGATCGAAGCGGCCAAACGTGCAGGCGTGATCAAAGCGTCGAGCGTGAAGCGCGTGATCGTCGACACGACGGTGATGCCCAAGGCAATTGCCCATCCAACCGATTCACGCTTGCTCGAGCGGTGCCGTGAACATCTGGTCAAAGCCGCCGCGCGCCACGGACTCAAGCTCAGACAGAACTACAACCGCGAGGCGCCACGCCTGGCACTGCAAATTGGCCGCTACGCGCACGCCAAGCAGTACAAGCGCATGAGAAAGACGTTGCGTACGCTGCGCTCGCGTGTGGGCCGGGTGATGCGCGATGTCGAACGGCAAGTCGACCGAGCGTCGGACTCGGGTCGCACTGCGCTGCTGGAACTGATTGCCCGTACGAAGCGGATTCTGTCGCAGAAGCCCAAGGACAAGAACAAGCTGTACGCGCTGCACGCACCGGAAGTCGAGTGCCTGGCCAAAGGAAAGGTTCGCATACCATATGAATTTGGCGTGAAGGTATCGATCACAACGACTCACAAGGAAGGGCTGGTAGTCGGCGCGCGCTCAATGCCCGGCAATCCGTACGATGGGCACACGCTGGCTGAGGCTTTGGAGCAGGCGGCAATCCTTAGCGATGTCAGTCCGGAAGTGGCGATTGTGGATCGGGGTTACAAGGGCGTCGCGCTCGACGGCGTAAAGATTTACCACCCTGGTTTGAGGCGTGGCATCACGCGTGGGCTACGGGCGATGATCCGGCGGCGTAGCGCGATCGAGCCGGCCATCGGTCACATGAAAGCGGATGGCAAACTCGATCGTAATTGGCTCAAAGGCGCGTTGGGCGATGCGATGCACGCGGTACTGTGCGGTGCCGGCCACAACCTGCGCATGATCCTCAGGAAGCTGCGGTTTTTTTACGCCCTTATGCTGGTCTTGTTGTTGAACACACTCGCTTGCAAGTCCCTATCGTGACTCAACTCGCAGCGAGCAAAATCAATTGTTCAGGGCCGACTCAGTAATAGACTGTTTGCCGCCGCGTTCTGCCAATTGCTCGTATTTTCGGAAGCGGATCCGGACCACAGGTATGCGGTTATTTGTTATTCATCCGCGCAATGCTGCGTTCACGCCGTGCTGTGATTGGTTCTTCCTTGTCCATGTCCGGCACCGAAGCCAGCGCTCGCAGCACACCATCCAACACCTTTCCCCCGATGGTATGGTGAAAGATCCACACTCCGTAGATGCGTCCCCGGAACGCCGCCTCGCTGCCGATCTGAGCGTCGGGGCGGAACCCGGCGCCAAGACCAAACGAGAACAATCCGCGCACAACGTCGCCGTTCGCATCGAACGGGCGCCCGAATGTATCGGACATCAGTCCGCCTTGGCCGAGTTGCAACGGGATAGACTCGCCCCAATGATCAATCAGCACGGACGTATTTGGCCCATATCCCGCACCGTGGATTACCGCGAGCGACCCGCTGAGGTAATCGCTGGCGCGTGTGCTAGCACCATCCCCGGTTCCGGCTTCGATCAGTTCGACGCGCGGTTTCGCGTCGGGCATACGGCCGCTTGAAATGATCGACCGCGCGACATCGAACGCACGGTACCGTAAGCCGCTCGAACGATTAACACGCTTTGAGATCGGGCAAACGTCGTTCGGTTCGTCAACCGGATAGCCATTGGCACGCGCTTCTTCGGCTGTTTCAAAAAATAAACGGATCGGCGAGCGGTGGATCACAGCGATCTCATCAAGGCCAACACAGCCTAGCTCCGTCGCGAGGCGGTCCACTATCGAGAACGCGCTGTGCGAGCCGCCGATGACCGTGATCCGATTCGGGCGGCGGGTCGGGCCCTGAGGGAAATAACGCGCGAACGTGCCTACCAGGCGCGCAGTCGTCATGCTCAGCAAATCGTCAGATGCGTAGGTCTTGACGCCGACGCCCGGCGGCGATACGCCAAGTCCGCTACACAGTTCGTCGATTTCCTCCACGCGCTGCCTGCCCCCGAGATTCATCACGACGGTGTCGCTTGATACCATGTGGTGGACGGCCGGGTTACGCACGTCGTGATAAACGATGTCGAAGTGACCGCTTTTAAGGCGTCGGATCGTGTCGATCTCACAGCCGCGAAGCACTTTCACGTCGTAACGGGCAGCTAGGTGGGAAATGAGTCGCTCGGCCGCGAGTGCGAGCAGGTCGCCGACATCGGAAAGGTACGGTGCGCCATCGCCCGCAGCGACCATCTGCTTGTACAGCGGAGAGTATTTGCGGAGGTCGTCGAACACCTCTTCAAAGCTTTCGTGTTCGAGACAGGCGAGGAAAGTTTTCCCGATTGAATTGCCGATGACGTTTGCATAGTCGCCGAGTTTCCCCGAGCCGAGCCAGAAGCGTTTGTCAATAATCAAAAGGCCGTTTCTGGCGATGTCCCTCAGTTTGCCGGTCTTGAACGCATGAAAGAGGAAGCCCATGCCCGCAGGGCCAGCCCCGCAAATCGCGCAAGAGAACTCCATGCGTGCGTTCCGCCCGCTTGGTGGCATGTCTGGCTGGTGACGAACCACGTGCGTTGATCTCCATGCGGAACTGAGGGGAACCTTCACTTTCGCGCACGATGGGACGGTGCTCTGTTCGTTCCCGTACCAAGCTACAAAATGTTATGAAGGTAGGCTTGGCAATTAGGTTTCGGCGGCCGTGTACAAGTGACATTCGCGTCCGACGCCAGGGGATTCAGCGGGGTCTCGACGCGGAGTTTTCTGTCCGCCTGCAGCGATCGTGATATATATCCCGTTCCGGAGAAATGGCTGAAAGCCGCTCTCGGAATACCCGAGCAGAGGGGGGGGGCTTTCCGCCCCAGGTCTCCGGTGAGGCCGATCCTACCGTGTTGGGAGGTCTGCATCGACAGGTCGCGGCCGGGGTGCGAGGACGTACATCGCCACCTGTGACGTCAAGCGCCGTTATCCGACCACGCCACCGATTTTGACAAGTGCCGCCACCGCGCGGGTGCAACCATCTGGATTCCGCAAATGCTGCTTGACGATATCTCTGCGTTGACGAATGTGGGATCGCTGCTTTCGCCGCAACACGAGATCGTGGCGCCTTACGATATCGAAGTAACGGATAGCCATGCCGTGGGTTATCGCGCACTCGGGCTTTCAAACGGCATTCGCAATGCCGCTTTGGCTGAATTCAATCCGGATTACGCAGCTCAGTCGCGTGTACACGTGATTAATGGCATGGGTGTGACACTGGGTGATTCCGTCATCGGCCTTACTGCTCTTACCGCCATCAAGGCCCAGTTTCCGCGCATTTCCTTCACGATTTATCGACCGGCTCATGCGCCTGGCTACGTAAAGCGTCTTTACGAGCTAGCCGCACCGTTATTGGGTTCCATCGTGGATTTGCCGGTGAAACTTGACGCAATTACTTACAAAGAATTGGGCGTGGACCTAGGCAATCATTTATTCTGGCCAAAGTTCGCTTCGCTGCCGATGATCGATTTTTTTCTCGATGCAATGGGGATTAAGGCCGACGAAGTCCAGGCTATAGACAAGCGCAATCACTGGCTGCAGAAGCTGGCGTTGCCAAGGCCTCAGACGCTAAAGGGCGACTATGTGTTGCTGTGCCCGACCGCAAGTACGCCGGTGCGCAGCATTCCTGCATCTATGCACAAGGATTTCGTCGAAGCCTTATGGCAGCGCTACAGGCTTCCCATAGCAGGCTTTGGCGCTATCGATCATATGCTTTACACTGACGTCACTTCGCGAGCGCCCGACACGGCAGATTTCCTTGCGTGGATCAAGCACGCGGCTTATCTGGTGACGCCGGATACAGCCGCCGTTCATATAGCCGCCGGCTTTGATATCCCGACGACGGCGTTTTTCACGACCATCGCGCCTGATTTACGGGTGCGCGATTATCCACACTGCAAGGCCGTTTCCTTACCAGTTCCTGAATTGGAAGGCATACAAGCCAGCAACCGGGCATCAGATGTCGAACGGGTCGAACGCGCTTATCGGGCGCTAAGGATAGATACGGATTTTTCTGGATTTGCTTAATAGATGCACCGAAAAGCGTACTGAATACGTCAATCGGTAAATCGGAATAAATTACTTGGAAGTGTAAGAATTATTTGTGATAACGGTCGCTGAAAATCTACTGCTTTGTCATATTCGGGCAAACCATTAGGGTGGTATGCTTCCTGCAATAATCTTCATACGCAAGATGCCAGAGTTGGGTTGTGCGCCGCTTTGGAACCTGTTCTGCACCAGGTAGCGGATTTGATGCAGATTACATGCACCATCTTGTTGTTTTTAGCAAACGTTTGCGAATACCTCGAATTTCTTGATTCATCCGTTTACAGGCGGAAAAAATGCCTGCTACGCTTGGTTCAACATTCGCAGCGCGGTCCGGCTGCATGGAGCAACGCAATGTTTTTCGACGAACTCAGTAATGAAGAATGGGCATTGGTTGCCGCCCTCGTGACTGAAGGCGAAGTCCGTGAACACCGGCGTGGCCGTCCGCGTGCGCATCCGCGCACGATCGTGAATGCCGTGCTGTGGATTCTCACTACCGGCGAAACCTGGTCGAAGCTGCCCAGTCACTACCCGACCGTGCCCACCTGCCGCCGTCGTTTCAACGACTGGCAAATGAACGGCACGCTGATCGAAATGGTGACGCGGCTGGCATCGCGTGGCCGGTCCTTCGCCATCCTGCCGTCCACGCCCACCGAAGCGCCGCCGCGCCAGACGCAGGCCACCTACGAATGCGATCGGCTGCGCGGCGTGTTCTGGCAGAACCCGGAGTCGTGGGGCGGCTCCGACGGAAACGGCGCAAACGCGGTGGACGCATTGTTCAATACCGTCCCGCGCCGGATAGCTGAAGCGCACGACGTTGCGCGCGCCAATGCGCCAACGCCGCTGTCGGCAGGCAGGGCGGCCATGGTCAGCACGGCTTCGCGTTCGCTACAGCGCGAGCCGTCGGGCGCGGGGGCATGGCACCATTCCGTCGATCCCTTGCCAATGGCCTTCGAGCCCGACTGCGCCCCTGTGCATGACGGCCGCGGCTACGCCATCTACGCCATCGCGCGGCCGGTAGCGGGCAGCATGTTCCGCGGCTGGGCCGAAATAGTGAAGGACGGCCGCCGGGTGGAACGTTCTGGCCTGATCGGTCCGCGCTACGAAAACCCGCAGGAAGCGGCGGACTACGCGCTCGAATGGTCTCGCAGATGGATCGCGGCGCAATCCACGCGCGTGAGTCATCCTCCGCAAACCGCTGCGGACGCGCCTCATCGTGCAGCGCCCGTTGTCAATGCGGCCGGCTACGCGCCGCAGAGCGAGCCGAAGCATGAACCCGCCGCAGCGCCGGAGCGCGTTGAGATCCGCCGCTATGCGGACGTGCAAGGCTAACGCCGGATAGTGCACAGGACGACCGCGTCTGTTCCAGTCTGTCTGGTTTGACTCAAAATGGTTTTGAGCTCGAAACGCCGAGCGGCGCGTGTCAATCACGTGCCGCCCGGTATTTTTATTGCCGGCCGTACTTGTCGTCGAAACGGACAATATCGTCTTCGCCCAGATACGTTCCCGACTGCACCTCGATCATTTCAAGCGGCATCTTGCCCGGGTTCTCGAGCCGGTGTTGCACGCCGATCGGGATGTAGGTGGATTCGTTTTCCGCAAGAATAAACGTCTCGGTGCCGCGCGTGACAAGCGCCGTACCGCGTACCACGACCCAGTGTTCGGCGCGGTGATGATGCATTTGCAGTGACAGCCGCGCGCCCGGTTTCACCACGATCCGCTTGACCTGGAAGCGCTCGCCGTTATCGATGGAATCGTAATGACCCCACGGCCGATGCACCTTGCGATGATCCGCGGCCTCCTTGCCTTGCTCTGCTTTGATGCGCCCGACGATCGCCTTCACGTCCTGCACGCACTCCTTGTCCGCGACGAGAATGGCATCCGCCGTTTCCACGATCACCAGGTTATGCGTTCCCACGCACGCGATCAGCCGGCCTTCGGAATGCGCATACGTGGATGAAGCCCCCTGGAACATCACGCGGCCACGCGCGACGTTTTCTTCGCCGTCCTTCGGCAGGATCTTCCAGATTGCATCCCATGAGCCCACGTCGGACCAACCTGCGTTCAACGGCACGACGGCACCCGAGCAGACGCTCTGGTCGTTTGCCAACTGCTCCATGACGGCATAGTCGATAGAGTCCGACGGCGAGGCCGCGAACGCCTGCTTGTCGAGCCGGAAGAACTCGCCGTCGTGCGTGCCGGCATCGCAGGCGGCACGGCAGGCGCTGTAGATGGCAGGCTGGAAGTGTTCGATGGCCTTGAGCCATATCGAAGCGCGCACAATGAAAATCCCCGCGTTCCACCAGTATTCGCCGGAGCTGACGTACTGTCGCGCGAGTTCGAGATGCGGTTTCTCCACGAACTTCTCGAGTTGCCACGCGCCCGAGCTAAGCATCTGCTGGCCGACCTTGATATAACCGTAGCCCGTTTCGGCATGCGTCGGCACGATGCACATGGTGACGATCGCACTGTCCTGGGCGCACTTGGCGCCTGTACCGATCGCCTTGTGAAATGCTTCGGTATCCGTAACAACATGATCTGCGGGCATCACCACGAGGATAGCGTCTTCACCAGCCGCCATCGCATGCATGGCAGCGACAGTCAGCGCGGGCGCCGTATTGCGCGCAAGCGGCTCAAGGACGAGATGCGCGCGCCTGCCAGCGGCCCGCAATTGGTCGGCGGTCGTGAAGCGGTGATCCTCGCCGCACACGATGATTGCGTCGTCTATACGCGCAGTGCCGTAGGTCAGGCCATCCAGGCGCTGAGCGGTGGATTGCAGCAGCGACTGGTCACCGATCAAGCCAATCAATTGCTTGGGGAAGTGCTCGCGCGACATGGGCCACAGGCGTGTGCCTGCGCCGCCGGCCAGGATGACCGGCTGGATTCTGAGTTTCATTTCAATGGCCCCGGGCGTGAGCGGAGTGCTGGTAATTGTCGTGTCGAGAGCGGTCATGACGAGGGAACTCCTTGGGCTTGATCGGGTATTACAATTTTTAGCACGTACTAAATAGCTGATAAATCAAAAAACAGAAAAATAATCACTTGTCATACTCAAATCGGTAACTTGGTAACTAAATCGTAACGAGAGTCATGGATTGAATTTTTTTCTTACCTTTCAGGAATTTTTTCTCGAAAATTAATCACCTTGGATTCGGCTAAACGCCTTTGTCAGCATGGTGTTGAGCGATCAGTAACAATCTGAAAAAAATTCATCAATACATCGCCTGTAGACTGCTGTCGTGGCCTTCAAACCGCTTCGTGACAAAAATAAATATGCGGAAAGACGTGAATTAAACCGCGCATTATTTTGCGGTTGCAGCATGAATTTAATTCCAGCCTCATACGGGTATGTACCAAGGCGACGAGCGCTCTCGTTTCTCCGCCTTTGCTTTCTCTCTTGCAAAGCCAATGAGTGAAGCTGAAGCGAGATCCAGGCAGACCGTATCTACCCACCCGAGGTGTCTTACATGTTGAGCGTGCTTTCGAGAATGATCGACATTGCGATGGTTGCGCTGGGCGCGCTGCTGGCCGCATCGCTGCACGCGGGAAATGCCGTCTGGCTCGACGATATGCAAAGCACGCTGCTCGCGTTCAATTGCGTGCTGGTGATCATGACGTTCCCGTCGTTCGGGATATACCAGTCGTGGCGTGGCAAGCCCGTGTATGACCTGCTGTGGCGCGTGACGCTGGCGTGGCTGATGGTGGAGGGCGCGGGCGTGCTGCTGACCTTCAGCGTGCATCGCGCGGATTTGTTGTCACGTATGTGGCTGATGTACTGGGGCGCGGCGACAGCGGCCTTGCTGATGATCTCGAAGGCCGGTGTACATGCCACGCTCAAGTTGATCCGTCGCGAAGGCTTTAACCAAAAAGCGGTAGCCATCGTGGGTGCGGCGCCTTATGGGGAGTTCTTGATCGAACAGATGCGCAGCCGTCCCGAGGCGGGTTTCAGCCCGGTCTATGTGTTCGATGAAACCTTCCCGGACGTCATGCTGGCCGGCGTACCGGTAAGCCGCGACCTGAATGACCTCACGCAGCTGGTGCGTGGCCGCGCGATTCGTGAATTGTGGCTGGCACTGCCGATTTCGCAGGAGCGGATCATCCACAAGCTCGTCACGGAGTTCCGCGACGACTTCGTAAATATCCGCTTCATACCGGACGTGCGCGCCCTGTCGTTCTTCAACCATGCGGTGGTTGATCTGCTCGGTGTGCCGGCCATCAACCTGGCTGCGTCGCCGATCACCGACCTCAAGGTGCTGCCGAAGCGCGTGTTCGACCGCCTGTTCGCCGCAGGCGTGCTGCTGTGCCTCGCGCCGTTGCTGATCGTGCTGGCGGTGGCCGTGAAGATGTCCTCGCCGGGACCGGTGTTCTTCAAGCAGAAACGCAAGGGCATAGACGGCTACGAGTTCGAGATCTACAAGTTCCGTTCGATGAAAGTGCATAAGGAAACGGCCGGTCACGTCACGCAGGCGAAGAAGGGCGACAAGCGCGTGACGCGCGTGGGTGCGTTCCTGCGCAGAACCAGCCTGGACGAGTTGCCGCAGTTCATCAATGTGCTGAGAGGCGAGATGTCGGTGGTCGGTCCGCGTCCGCATGCGCTCGAACACGACGACATCTACAAGGATCTCGTCAAGGGGTACATGTACCGGTATCGCATCAAACCCGGCATCACCGGCTGGGCGCAAGTGAATGGTTTTCGTGGCGAGACCGACCGTATCGAGAAGATGATGGGGCGCGTGAAACTCGACCTGTACTACATGCAGCACTGGACCTTCGGCCTCGACATGAAGATTGTTGCAATGACCTTGTGGAAGGGTTTCGCCGGTTCGAATGCTTACTAAGAAGTTTACCAAGACCCCCGCCAAGAATGCTTTGAATAATTTGCCAACCCTGGAGCGCGTGCTATGAAACTGACCATCATCGGTAGCGGCTATGTAGGCCTCGTGACGGGCGCGTGTCTGGCCGATATCGGTAACGACGTGCTGTGCCTCGATCTCGACGAACGCAAGATCGCAATCCTGAACGGCGGCGGCGTGCCGATCCACGAACCGGGCCTGCAGGACGTGATCGCACGTAATCGTGCGGCAGGACGGCTGAGCTTTTCCACCGATGTCCAGGCTGCGGTTGAACACGGCGAAGTGCTGTTCATCGCGGTGGGCACGCCCTCCGACGAGGACGGTTCCGCCGACCTGAAGTACGTGCTTGCAGCGGCGCGTGACATTGGCCGTTATATGAACAACTTCAAGGTGATCGTCGACAAGTCGACGGTGCCGGTCGGCACGGCGCGTCGCGTGAAGGCAGCGATCGATCAGGAACTCGCCACGCGCGGTGTGCAGCACATGTTCTCGGTTGTATCGAACCCGGAGTTCCTGAAGGAAGGCGCGGCTATCGACGACTTCACGCGGCCCGACCGGATCGTGCTGGGCTGCGACGACGACGTACCCGGCGAACGCGCCCGCGAACGCATGAAGCGCCTGTATTCGCCGTTCAACCGCAATCACGAACGCACGCTTTACATGGACGTGCGCTCGGCCGAATTCACCAAGTACGCGGCCAACGCCATGCTCGCCACGCGTATCTCGTTCATGAACGAACTCGCGAATTTCGCGGACCGCGTGGGTGCGGATATTGAGGCGGTGCGTCGCGGTATCGGTTCCGATCCGCGCATTGGCTACGACTTCCTGTACGCGGGTTGCGGTTATGGCGGTTCGTGCTTTCCGAAGGACGTGCGTTCGCTGATCCAGACGGCGGGCGAGTACGACGAGCAGATGGAAATCCTGAAGGCAGTCACCTCGGTGAACGAGGCGCAGAAACAAACCCTTGCCAACAAGATCGTGGCCCGTCTGGGCGATGATCTGCGCGGCAAGAAGTTCGCGCTGTGGGGCCTGGCGTTCAAGCCGAATACCGACGACATGCGCGATGCTCCCAGCCGCGTACTGATCGCGGCACTGCTCGAACGCGGCGCGTCGATCAGCGCCTACGATCCGGTCGCAACCGACGAAGCACGCCGCGTGATCGCGCTCGATCTGCACGACACGCCTGCGCTGCTCGCTCGCCTCACCTACGCGAACGATCACACCGAAGCCCTCGATAACGCCGACGCGCTGATCATCGTGACGGAGTGGAAGGTATTCAAGAGCCCGGACTTCGACGGCATGAAGCGGCGTCTTAAGACCCCGCTGATCTTCGATGGCCGCAATCTCTACGAGCCGGAAACCATGAACGAGATCGGCGTGGAGTATCACGCGATCGGACGTGGCGTACGGCAAGCGGTGAAGGCGCCCGTAGCGGTCTGAGCGGGTTCTCCAAGCCAGCAACATTAGCTGGTCTATAAAAACGATATCGACACACCAGGCGTGGCGAGCGCGGCTTCGGTTGAAGGACCCGATGCCGCGACTGCGCCGCTTTAACGGATACAACCCATGTTTCGAAGCGTCTTGATTGTCTGCCATGCGAATGTCTGCCGAAGCCCTGCCGCGGAAATGCTGTTCCGCGCTTACGCCGGCAAGTTAGCGGGGAAAGACGCAAGACGCCCGATCGAATTCCGCTCCGCCGGCCTCTTTGCCGAGGAAGGCCGCCACATCGATCCAACGATGTACCGCTTGCTGGCGGAGCGCGACGTAGATCCATCGGGACACTCCGCGCGCCGGCTCGACGAGTCCATGGCGCGCGCAGCCGAGTTGATTCTCGTGCCCGAAAGACAGCAGATTGCCGCGATTGAACAGATGGCGCCGTACACACGCGGCAAGGTGCATCTGCTTGGCAAGTGGGAAGACTCTGAAGTGGCCGATCCGTACGGCGGCCACGAAGTTGCCTATCGCGAGAGCTTCGGGCTAATCGAACGTCTGGTCCAGGGATGGCTGAATAAAATATGGTGAACCGGTCTCTAGTCTTATCTGTCTCCGTGGTCTTTTCGCTGACGACTTTTTTGTCGGCTTGTGGCGCCTTGCCGGGTTACAACCTGAACACGTCGCGCCTGGACGATTCCGACCCCACGCCGAGCGCGACCTATTCCGTGCACCTGATCACGGCGGACGTGATCATGCAGCAGAACCGGCCGGGTCCGGCAGCGGCGCTGCCGCCCGCGCGTTTTGCGGATCCGGCGCAATACGTGTATCGCCTGGCACCGCAGGACGTGATCGGCATCACGATATGGGATCACCCGGAGCTCACCACGCAGCAGGGGCAGACCTTGTCGGCGGGCGGCAACACCACGCAAACGATCGCTGGCGCCCTCGCGCAGCCATACACCACTGCGTTGCCCGGACAGGCCGATCCGTTCGGGCAGACGGTCTCGCCTGACGGTACGATCTACTTCCCGTTCGTCGGCAAGATGCACGTTTCGGGCAAGACGGCCGGCGAGATTCGCGATCAGCTCGCGGCGGGCTTGTCGCCGTACCTGAAGAAACCGCAAGTCGATGTTCGCGTGCTTGCTTATCGCAGCCAGAAGGTTTCGGTGACCGGCGAGGTGAAGACGCCCGGACCGCTCGCGATGAGCGATGTGCCGCTCACGCTGGTCGATGCAATCACACGCTCGGGCGGCACGAACGCCGACGCCGACCTGCAGCGCGTGCGCCTCACGCGCAACGGCAAACTCTACGTGCTTGATGCCGACGGCGTGCTTGATCGTGGCGAGATTTCGCAGAACGTGATGCTGCAGTCGGGCGATATCGTGAACGTGCCGGATCGTACCGACAGCCGCGTGTTCGTGATGGGCGAAGTCAAGACGCCGCTGCCTGTTTCGATGATGAAAGGCCGCCTGACGATCGCCGATGCGCTGACGCAAGCAGGCGGCATCCTCGACACGGACGCGAACGCACGGCAAATCTACGTGGTGCGCGGTGCACGTGAGAAGCCAACCTCGCCGGAGATTTACCGGCTGGATCTGACGCAACCGGATTCGCTGCTGCTGTCCGCGCAATTCCAGCTTCACCCGCTCGACGTGGTGTACGTGGGCACGGCTGGCGCCGTCCAGTTCAACCGCATGGTCAACCAGGTTCTGCCGACCTTGCAGACACTCTTCTACCTGAAGGAACTGACGCGATGAACGCTTTTCATATCGTCGAATACCTCAAACCAACCGGGGTTGAATCGTGAGCACGCCAGCACATTCCTATCAGGGCAAGACCGATGAAGAGGACGTTGTCCTCGGGCAGTTGCTGCAGGTGGTCCTCGACGACATCTGGTGGCTGATCGGTACCGCGGCGTTCATCATTCTCGCCGCGGCCGGGTACTGCTACGTCGCGAAGCCGGTCTATTCCGCCGACGCGCACGTTCGCGTGGAGCAGTCCGACAATACGTCGCAAGCGCTCACGCAGACGCAGACGGGTGCCGCGATTGGTAATTCGTCGGGCGCGCTGCCGACTGACGCCGAGATCGAGATCATCAAGAGTCGCGGCGTGGTGGCGCCGGTCGTCACGCAGTGCAAGCTCAACTTCTCGGTGAGCCCGATGACCGTACCGGTTCTCGGCAGCATCGCTGCACGGCTCGCCACGCCAGGCAAACCCGGGAAGCCATGGCTCGGCATGACGTCGTATGCGTGGGGCGGTGAACAAGCCACGGTCGATTCCATTGAAGTGGTCCCTTCGCTGGAAGGCGTGAAGCTGACCATGACTGCGCTCGGTAATGACCGCTATTCGCTGGCAACGCCGGAAGGCGTGCCGCTGCTCGAAGGCCGTGTGGGTGAGATGGCGCAGGGCAATGGCGTATCGATCGATGTCACGAAACTGGTGGCGCGTCCCGGTACGCGCTTCGTGGTGTTACGGGCCAATGACCTCGATGCCATCGCATCATTTCAGTCGGGCATCACGGTCGTCGAGCAGGGCAAGTCGACCGGTGTGATCCAGATCTCGCTCGAGAACGGTGACCCCGCGCGCGCGGCTGAAATTGCGAATGCGCTGGCCGACTCGTATCTGCATCAGCACATTGAAAGCAAGCAGGCCGACGCCGAAAAAATGCTCGCGTTCCTGAAGAGCGAACAACCGCGACTGAAGGGTGATCTAGAGCGTGCTGAAGCCGCGCTGACGGAATATCAAAGCAAGTCCGGTTCGATCAATGCAAGCGACGAAGCGAAGGTTTACCTCGAAGGCAGCATCACCTACGAGGCGCAGATTTCCGCATTGAAGCTTCAGATCGCCACATTGGACCAGCGCTTCGAAAGCAGCCATCCGGCGCTTATCGTCGCGCAGCAGCAGCTTGGCCAACTGGAAGCTGAACGTGCGCGCTTCAGCGAACGCTTCAAGAATCTTCCGGCATCCGAAGTAAAAGCCGTATCGTTGCAGCGCGATGCCAAGGTGGCCGAAGACATCTACGTGCTGTTGCTGAATCGCGTGCAGGAGTTGTCGGTGCAGAAGGCCGGGACGGGCGGCAACGTACATATTGTCGATGCAGCGCTGCGGCCGGGTGCGCCGATCAAGCCGAAGAAATTCCTCATCATGTCGGCGGCCGTGATTCTCGGTCTGATCCTTGGGACTGGCCTCGTGTTCCTGCGCCGCGCCATGTTCAAGGGCATCGTGGATCCGGACAAGGTCGAGCGTCTGGCAGGCTTGCCGCTGATCGGCCTCGTTCCCATGAGCATGGAACAGGTGAAGCTCGATGCGGAAGCGAAGCGCACGGAGCGTGACCGTGACCGGATTGCGCCCATACTCGCGACCATGCGCCCGAACGATGTCTGCGTGGAAATCATGCGTAGCCTGCGTACGTCGCTGCAGTTCACGCTGATGGAAGCGCGCAATCACACGGTAATGCTGACGGGTCCGGCGTCGGGTGTCGGCAAGAGCTTTCTCGCGGTGAACCTCGCCGTGCTGCTCGCGGCATCGGGCAAGAAAGTGTTGCTGATCGACGGCGACATGCGGCGCGGCAAGCTGGAACGTTCGTTCGGCGTCGAGCGCACGAATGGCCTGGCGGAATTGCTTGCCGGCACGGTCGGACTCGAGCAGGCCATCCGTACCACGCGCACGCCGTTCCTGAGTTTCATGCCTGCGGGCAAGCGTCCGGAGAATCCGTCGGAGCTGCTGATGTCGCCGCGCTTGCAGCAATATCTCGACGGCCTGGGGCGCGTGTACGACGTAGTTTTCATCGATACCCCGCCGGTGCTCGCCGTCACGGATGCATCGATCATTGGCAAGCTTTCAGGGACCAACTTCCTCGTGATGCGCTCAGGCGCGCACAACGAAATGGAAATTTCCGATGCCATTCGGCGCCTGCGCTCGGCGGGTATTCCGCTGCATGGCGCGATCATGAACGGCATGCCGCAACGTTCGCGTGGTTATAACCGCGGACACTATGCAGCGGTTGAAGACTACTTGAATGTTTGAACGCGAGCGGAGCGCTGCATGACATCGACCCCAGCATCGACCTCAACCCTGACCCTCTCCGTGATGGTGCCGACATATCGTCGTCCCGCCGACCTGAAGCGTTGCCTCGACGCGTTGCGTGCGCAGGCTCGCCCGGCGGATGAAGTGCTGGTCATCGCGCGTCCCGAAGACGATGCGACGCATCGCGCGCTCGAAACGGAGCTGGCCGCGAACAATCCGTTCGAGTTGCGTGTGATCGAGACAGGTCTGGGCGGGCAGGTCGCGGCGCTGAACCGCGGACTTGATGCGGCGCGCGGCGACATCATCGCGATCACCGACGACGACGCCGCGCCGCGCGTCGACTGGCTGGCGCGAATTGATCAAGCCTTCAACGACGATCAAACGCTGGGCGCGCTCGGCGGGCGCGACTGGGTGTTCGAACGCGGGGCGCTGCTCGATGGCGAACGTTCGGAAGTCGGTGTGATACGCCGCACCGGCAAGATCTGCGGCAACCATCATCTGGGCGTGGGCGCGCCACGAACGGTCTCGTTGCTGAAGGGCGCGAACATGATTTATCGACGCTCGGCGGTGGGCGGATTGCGCTTCGATACGCGTCTGCGCGGCAAGGGCGCGCAATCCGCCAACGACCTCTCGTTTAGCCTGAGCGTGCGGCGTACGGGCTGGAAGATGGTCTACGATCCGCGCGTGGCGGTTGATCATTTCCCCGCCGAACGTTTCGATGACAACGGCCGCGACGCGCAAACGCTGGACGCGCTCGCCGACACCGCATACAACCTGCATCTGGTATTGCGCGAGCATCTGGGTCCGGTGGCGCGGCACATCGCGTGGTACTGGTACGCCGCCATTGGCACCCGTGCAATGCCCGGCTTCGCGCATGCGTTGCTCGCCCTCACCCGCACTCGCGATACCGCCTGCTGGACGCGTTATCGCGCGATGCGTCGAGGCGCCAACGACGCCCGCCGCGACGCGCAGCACGTGCCCGCAGCCTATGCGCTCGCCATGCGCGGCCGCACCGACGGCGCGAGCGCCGTATGAGCCGCGTAGCGCGGGTCCGGAACTCACAACATCAGGGCGACGCGGAGGTTTCCCGTATGCAAGCGACCAAGGTTCACGTGCATTTGTTCTACGGCGCAGACCCGCGGTTTTACCGGGCGGGGGAGAACATCGGCTGCCTGTACGGTTATCACCACGCAGAGTCTCCTGAACTCACGCTGACCTATTCGCGAGATGAACCCGAGAACAAATTCGTGCGGCTTGCGCGGCGTGGGCTGAAGGCGGCACTTGGCTTTGACTTCATTCATACGTGGCGCAATCGCGAGGAAATCCTCAACGCCGATGTCGTGTGGACGCATACCGAGCACGAGCATTTATCGGCGGCATTGCTGCTGCTTTTGAAAGGCCGGGCTCGTGGCAACCCGATGTTGCTCGCGCAAAGCGTGTGGCTGGTCGACAAGTGGGCGGGCTTCGGTGCGCTCAGGAAGTGGGTGTACAAAAAGCTGCTCGCCCGTGCCGATGTCCTGACCACGCATGCGAGCGAAAACGCGCAAATGGCGCGTGAATATTTCAAGCGCGACGATGTGGAACAGGTCTACTACGGCATCAACCCGATCGACTTTCCGCTGCAGGAGCCGAGCGCCTGGCAACCGCATACGCCAGTGCGAATTGCCGCCATTGGCAACGATCGCGATCGCGACTGGGAGTCGCTTGCTCAGGCGTTCCGGCAGAACCCGGCGCATGAAGTCCGGATCGCGACGCGTCGGCGGGTATCGAAAGCGCTGCATGCAAGCAACGTCAAGATCGCGCCGGCAGTGGGCCTGAAAGCGGCACGTGAACTGTATGACTGGGCCGACGTGATCGTGGTGCCGCTGCGCCCGAACTCACATGTGTCGGGAATTACGGTCGTGCTAGAAGCGGTGGCGCTAGGCAAGCCCGTGATCGTCTCCGATGTCGGGTCCTTGCGCGATTACTTCGGCCCGGAGCACGTGTTTTATGTGCCGGCCCACGATGTTCCCGCGTTGCAGCGCACGCTCGACACGATAGTCGCCAATCCCGAACTCGCGCTGCAACGCGCACAGGCGGCGAGCCGGCACTTCGCCGCACGCGATTACACGACACGTCAGTTCGCGCTTCAGCATGTCCGTCTTACGCAAGAGTTCATGAGGACGCGGTACATGGATATGCTCGCGCGTCCCTCGGAAACCGCGTTGCATGCCGAGCTTGGCAATGTTGCTCCTCAACGCCGCGTGAACTGATCCATGAGCACACAGGCCGCTCCCCGCACGCCGAAGTATCTGGCCGATCTGATCGAGAACGGTGGCAAGCCGCTGCGCGCCGGTTTTCTCGGCCTGTTCCGCGATGACCCCAAACATTGGGTGCCGCAAAGCGGCTTCTGGATGTTCACGCTGCTGCTCATCGTGGCGCATCAGGGAACGGCGCTGACGTACGGGTTCCCGGCCATGGCGACGGCTGTCGGCGTATGGCTGTACTTCAAGAGTCCCGCGCGTTATATCGGTTTTGTATGGTGGCAGTGGTTTCTCAGCCCCGAAGTGCGTCGGCTTGCGGACTTCGCGAAGGGCGGTTTTACGCCCACCAGCCTGATCCAGATCGCGCCCGTGGTCGTGACCATGATCTGCGCGCTGACCGTGGTCCGGCATTATCGTGTGCTGGCTGAGCGGCGCGGCTTGCCGTTCCTCCTGATCTTCATGGGCTTGGCCTACGCGTACCTGATTGGCGTGATGTCCAACGGTCCGATGGCGGCCACCTATGACCTCGCGGCATGGCTGTATCCGGTGTTGATCGGCTTTCACATCATGGTCCATGCCCGGGAGTATCCGAAGTACCGCCAGGCTATCCTCGACACGTTCATCTGGGGCATGCTGTTCATGGGCGGTTACGGCCTTGTGCAGTTCTTCCTCATGCCGGGCTGGGACTCCATGTGGATGATCGGCTCCCAAATGGCGTCGCAAGGCGATCCGGTCCGGCTCGGCGTGCGAGTGTTCAGCACCATGAATTCGTCCGGCCCCTTCGCGCTCGCCATGATGGCCGCGCTCACCTTTACCATGGCCGGCACGCAAAGCGTGCGCTGGGTCGCGGGCGGTCTCGGCTTCATCTCGTTTGGCCTGTGCATGGTCCGCTCGACATGGGGCGGCTGGGTCATCGCGATGGTGCTGCAACTGCTCAAGGCCAGCAACAAGGTGCGGGTGCGGATCCTTGTGGGCGCGGTGGTGCTGGCGGGACTTTCCGTGCCGCTGCTCACCTTCGGTCCAATTGCCGACAAGATGGCGACGCGCTTGCAGTCCATCACCAATCTCAGCGATGACAACAGCTACGCCGCGCGCAACGAGTTCTACGCGTCGTTCGCGAAAACCGCGTTCACCGACGTCTCCGGCGAAGGTTTCGGCGCCACCGGTTCATCGACGAAACTCTCCACCTCCAATGGCGATCTCGGCAAATACGGCAGCTTCGACAGTGGCGTGATGAACGTGCCGTTCGTGCTCGGCTGGCCGGGTTCGCTGATGTATCTTGCGGGGCTTGGCTTGCTGCTCGCACGTGCGTTCCGTGCTTCGTTTTCGTTACGCGATGACAAATACGCGCAGGCTTCCTTAAGCGTTGCATTTGCGATTGTCGGCATGCTGGTGTTCACGAACACGTTCACGTCTATTGGCGGGATGATCCTTTACATGGGCCTTTGCTCGGTCCTCGCGGCGCGTCACCACCAGCGGCTCGAGCGTCGCCGAGCGCAAGCGCTCTTTGAACACTCCCTCCCTGAAAAGGCACTCCGATGAGAATCGCCATCGTCACTCATGTCGTGCGTCACAACGACGGGCAAGGCCGCGTGAACTATGAGATCGCGCGCGCTGCATTGGCGGAAGGCCATCAAGTCACGCTGCTGGCATCGCACGTTGCACCGGAGCTTGCTAGCGAAGCGCGCTTGCGATGGGTCGCGATCAAGGTCGGGCGTTTCTGGCCGACCAAACTTTTCAAGCAGCAGATCTTCGCGTTGAAGACGGCGTTGTGGCTCAGGGCGCACAAGAAGGAATACGACGTCCTGCACGTAAACGGTTTTATATCGTGGGCCAAAGCCGACGTGAACACCGCCCACTTCGTGCATGGCGGCTGGCTGCGCAGTCCGTATTATCCGTTCAAGCTCACGGGTGGTTTGTGGTCCGCGTATCAGGTGTTGTATAGCCGAGTGAATGCGCGGCTTGAACACTGGGCGTATCAGCGCTCGAAGATCATTGCCGCGGTGTCCGAGAAAGTGGCTATCGAGATTCGCGCGAACGGTGTGGCTGGTGAGCGTATCGAGGTGGTCTATAACGGCGTGGATACGAGCGCGTTTAGTGCGGCCCGGGTGAACGGTGCCGACAGAAAATCGTTCGGACTGCAGGACGATGCATGCCTGTTGCTGTTCGTTGGCGACCTGCGCACGCCGCGCAAGAATTTGGACACGGTGTTAAAGGCGCTGGTGCAACTTCCCGCCCATGTTCAGTTGGCGGTGGCGGGTTATATCCCGGGCAGTCCTTATCCCGACGAGGCCAAGGCGCTGGGCATTGCGGATCGCGTGCATTTCCTCGGGCTGGTGAAGAACATGCCCACGCTGATGCATTCCGTCGACGCGTTCGTTTTCCCATCGCGTTACGAAGCGATGAGCCTCTCGTTGCTGGAAGCGCTCGCGGCGGGTCTGCCGATCATTACGGCAAAGACGGCGGGCGGGGCGGAGATTATCGGCACGGATTGCGGCATTGTGCTCGACGATCCCGACGACGCCACCGCGCTCGCGGGCGCGATCACCAGGCTTGCTGATGCACCCGAACTGCGTCGTGAAATGGGAGAAGCTGCGCGGCGCCTGGCGGACCAATTTGGGTGGGCGCGTATGGCGCGGCGGTATCTGGATTTGTATCGCGGTTTTGCGAATCAGGCCGGCGCGGCGGCGTCCGGTGAAGTGCAGGCGGAGGGTGGGGCGCCTAAAGCGGCGGCACTGATGAAGAGCGCAACGGCTGGGGCAACGGCTGGCGCGGTCCAGTCCGTGCTGCCGGGTATATCGAACGAATCACACGTATCGCCGGTATGAGCAATTTGACGGCTGTCGTTATCCATCAACAATTTCGATCAGGGTCGTGGACATGAGCACGCAAGCCATCAAGTCGCTGCAAATTGGAATGCATTGGTTCCCCGAGCGTGCGGGCGGTTTGGACCGGATGTATCACACGTTGGTCGGAGCATTGCCGGGCGCCGGCGTGACGGTACGCGGCGTGGTCGCGGGATCGGCGCGGGTGGCGGCGGACACGGAGGGCGCCATTCGCGGCTTCGGTCCGGCGGCGCAGTCCTTGCCACGCCGCTTGATGGCTGCGCGCCGCGCGTTGCGGGCGTCGTTGAGCCGTGAGCGGCCGGATGTGGTGTCGTCGCATTTCGCGCTTTATACCTTTCCGGGTCTTGATGTGACGCGCGGCATTCCGCAGGTTTCGCATTTCCAGGGACCGTGGGCGGATGAGAGCCATGTCGAGGGTGCCGATTCCATTGGTCAGCGGACCAAGCGGATGCTTGAGCAGCGGGTGTATGCGCGTTCGTCCCGGTTGATCGTATTGTCGGAGGCGTTTGGGGAGATATTGCAGTCGCGTTATGGCATTCCTGCGGAGCGGATTCGCGTGGTGCCGGGGTGTGTCGATGTCTCGCAGTTCAATCTGCCGCTGAGCCGTTCCGATGCGCGTCGCCGGCTTCAGTTGCCGCAAGACCGGCCGATTGTGCTTGCGGTGCGGCGGCTGGTCAGGCGGATGGGGTTGGAGGATTTGATTGAAGCGATGAAACGCGTGAAGGCTAGGCAACCGGATGTGTTGCTGTTGATCGCGGGGAAGGGGCGTCTTGCTGAGGAGTTGCAGGCGCGCATTACCGATGCGGGTCTTGACGACAATGTCCGGCTGCTTGGGTTTGTGCCTGACAGGCATTTGGCGGCGCTTTATCGTTCGGCGGATGTGAGTATTGTGCCGACGGTTGCGCTGGAGGGTTTTGGGCTGATTACGGTGGAGTCGCTGGCTTCCGGGACACCGGTGCTGGTGACGCCGGTCGGGGGGCTGCCGGAGGCGGTTGCACCTTTATCGGCGGGTCTTGTTTTGTCGTCGACGGGGGTGGATGCTATTGCCGATGGCTTGATTGGTGCGTTGGATGGGTCGCTGGAATTGCCGACGGAGCAGGAGTGTCGGATCTATGCGCGCGAAAATTTCGATACGCCGGTGATTGCCAGGCGCGTGGCGGCGGTTTATAGCGAAGCGATCGATGTCGGGTGTTGATTTTCGTTCGCACTTGGGCCGGGGGGCGGGGGGCTAGGTTCTGGGGTTAGTGGTCGGAGTCTATGCCGGGTTGGTGCTTTCGGCCGTGGTGGTCTGCGAGAGTCGGATTTTCTCTTTATCACTATTAGCCACTGTGCGTGGCGGCACGTCATTTCTTTGTCCAAAGCGACAAAGAAACGAAGCAAAGAAAGCGCTTTTAAAACACGCTACCCTAAGTGTCCACAGCGTGCAGTTTTCATTCATGGGTGCCCCAAAAGCACGGTGCTCGCCAGAGCGGAGGATGTGTGAAACCCTCCTTCTCGCGAATCCTGACACGAACACGCTTCGCCCCGTACGCTCTCGGGCAAGCACGAGTTGCTAAGGAACCCGCACGGCCTCACGGGAATTTACGGCTGCGGTTTTGACGGGTTAGCTACCTGTTCTGTACGACCGTATTCATTGGCCACAGCTTGATGCGTGTTTGTGTTTACTGCTTCAGTTTTTGTGAATTGGCGGCGCGTTCTGTAAAGCTATTTTCGTCGGTTACGGCCACGCATTCTGCAGCATTGTTTCTTGGCGGGTTGGCTACATGGTTCGTTATGCATACAAATTCGGTGGGTGGTTCACGCGGATAGCGCGGGGTGGTTCTTGGGCAGGTTCAATCACTGGTGGCGAAGCGTGTGGGTATCGGTGTTCGGAGAAGGAGGGGTTCACACATCCGTGGCTCTGGCGAGCACCGTGCTTTTGGGGCACCCATGAATGAAAACTGCACGCTGTGGACACTTAGGGTAGCGTGGTTGAAAGCGTTTTCTTTGCTTCGTTTCTTTGTCGCTTTGGACAAAGAAATGACGTGCCGCCACGCACAGTGGCTAATAGTGATAAAGAGAAAATCCGACTCAAGCAGACCACCACGGCCGAAAGCACCAACCCGGCACTGACCCCGACCACTAACCCCAGAACCGACCACCCCAGCATAGACCCCGACCACTAACCCCAAACAGCCCCCCCCCAACGCACCCCCCCGAACCCCGCGGCAAGCGGAACGCACCAAAACCGTCGTAGTATGTCTATTTAGGCCCGCGCAGCAGCAAAAACCCAGACACCTGACATCTGCGGGCCAGAATGGAACCGACTGTTATGGACCGTTTTCTAGCAATGAAAGTCTTCGTCCGCGTGGTCGAGAGCGGCAGCTTCTCCAAGGCCGCTGACGCATTGCGCCTGCCTGCCGCAAGCGTTTCCCGCACCGTCCAGGCACTCGAAGCACATCTCGGCGCACGCCTCCTGAACCGCACCACGCGAAGCATCAGCATCACCGAAGACGGCGAGATCTACTACGAACGATGCGTACGCGTACTCGGCGAAGTGGACGACATGGAGTCCGTCCTGTCACGCTCCAAGCTAAGCCCAAAAGGCACCGTGCGCGTCAGCCTGCCCGCACTCATGGCAAAAAGCACCATCATCTCCGCACTCCCCGAATTCTTCGCGGCCTACCCGGATATTCGCGTGGAATTGAGCCTGACCGACAAGCAGGTCGACATCATCGAGGCAGGCGTGGATTGCGTGATTCGCGTAGGCGCTGTCGGCGATATCGGCCTGGTGGCAAAGCAGATCGGCCGCTATTCCCAGGTTACTGCGGCAGCACCGTCGTATATCGAGAAATATGGCGAGCCCAATACACTCGAGGATCTTGAACACCACATGTGCGTGGATTATCTGGTGAGTAAGACCGGTCGAGTCAGAAGCTGGGAGTTCGTGGTGGACGGCGAAACCAAGACCATTCCGCTCAAGGCAATGCTGGCGGTCAATGACGCGGATTCGTATGTGGAATGCGGCCTCGCCGGCCTCGGACTGATCCAGGCGTCGAGCTATACGCTGTCCTCGTATCTGGAAAGCGGCGCGCTGAGGGAAGTGCTGCGGACGTATCCGTCGTATCCGCGCGTGGTGTCGATCCTGTATGCGGCGAACCGGCATCAGCCACGGCGAGTGAAGGTGTTTATAGAGTGGATCGCGGAGATCTATAGACGGCAATCGTCACTGCAGATAGCCGCGGATGATCTGGTCTCCGGTCATACCGTACACGCCGATCACCCTGCTCACCCCGCTCACACAAGCCACGTCACGTCTTGACGACTGCGGCACTCTGCACAGCCTCACCCTCGGCTTGCGCGCGCGCATGTTTGAACATCCACTCGAGCGTGTCGTAGATAGGGGTGACTGGCACGCGGCCAATCGCACGCCGCAGCTTGCCGTTCGAACCCACCAGCTTCGCAATCTCATTGCGCCGCATGAAACGCGGGTCGACGAAAATCTCGATCTTGTATCCGGCGATACGCTCCATCATGCCCAGGATTTCGCCAAGCGAATGGCCGGTGCCTGAACACGTATTGAATGCTTCGCCCGCAGGCGCGACTTCCAGCAGCCGTGTATAGACTTCGACGACATCGCGGACATCGGAGAAATCGCGGCTCACAGCCAGATTGCCAAGCGACATGCGTGCTTCATGACGCGCGTGATGATTGACGATCTTCGGCAACAGGAAGTCTTCGCCCTGGCCAACGCCGGTGTAGTTGAACGGCCGCGTGAAGAAGACGGGCAGGCGGTCGAGCCACAAGCGCGCCATGTTTTCCATCGCGAGCTTGCTGACCGCATAGTCGTTGCCGGGATTCAGCGGCACGTTTTCGTCGATGACTTCCACGTTCGCATTGCCATACACATTCGATGTACTCGCCATCAACACCGCACGCGGTTTCTTGTCGAGCTGCGACAACGCGTCGAGCAGATTGCGCGAGCCCATGATGTTGACAAGATAACTTTGTGTGGGCGCGTTGCCCGTGACGTGTGCGAGACCGGCGAGATGAACGACTACATCGGGCTGGGCATCGCTAACGCACGCACGCACCGCGTCGAGATCAAGCAGGTTGAGCGGAACGCCGGTCGTGCCGGGCACGTCGGGCTCGGACGCAGGCGAAGTCGTGCCCCACACGTCGTAACCTTCGTCCAGCAGACGCGCGGCCATGTGACGTCCGGTAAAGCCCGAAAGACCCGTGATGAGAGCGCGACGGCGTTTGCCGCCGTCAGGATGTTTTATGTCGTTCATTGCGCTTGATATATGCGGCGGCCGTTTGGCAAAGGGTTGCGGCATGCCGGGAATGATTCTGCATGCCTGTCCGGTGACGCCAGTTACTTACTTGCCGTTTTACGACGATGCGACCGTCGAACGATGGATTCCATCATGAAACGGCGATTCGCACGAGAACGTACAGTTCGGCTCTGCGCGAAGCGCCACGGCGTTTTCCAGCCATTTTTCGCATCAATTTAATCGCGAATTTTATCACGTAGCCCTTCTTTCAAGGGGACGGAACACTGAGTATGACCGGCGCCGGACGTGAAGTATCGCCAATTAATTGCCGAATCCCCACACGAGATCTTCGGATATCGGCAATTCCTGTCTCGATCCTGACCGTGGTGTAGCGAAGCGTAATACGCCTGCTGCGCGCGGCTTTAGTCCGACAGTCGAACATTACGCTTTCCTTATTCTATGAAGAATCGACCGGAAAATATTAAATAGCCGAAGATCACGTGTTAAAAAGTATTTCCGGAAAGTCCGCTCTGAGAGGTCTGAAAGACGTCGTATTTATTACTTTTCGAAACAATTTTTTGAAAGAAATAAGTCAGTGTGAAAGTCAGTCGAGGCTCTGGTGCCACGCTGACAATGGCTCCAGCGTCTTATTGGCGCCTTGTGCGCTGCGAGGGAGCCGTTTAAAAGTCGCTTCTAACGGTAATTGGTCGCATCGTGTGGTTCATTCACCACTGGTGATCCAGCATCGCACTCCATTTATTTCAGATTTTTTTGCAATATTTGAACGGTAGTCTTGGCTAACCCGAGTAACGGCCGTGACGTCTCTACTGCACCATCGGCCGATGGGAGCAGAGCCGGCCGCTCTCAGACGGAGAAAACCTCTTGCATCGTTTTTCGCGTTTTTCGTTTTGGGCATCACGTTTTCTGGTTGTGGGCGCGTTCGGTCTGGCTGCAGTGGACTCTGCGTATCCGGCATCGCCCACTGTGTTGCAGGCGCGTACATCCTGGATTGGCAACACCTTTGGTTTCGGCGATGGGACGTGGACGCAGATCAACATCACCGCGATCGCCGTCACGCCTGACGGCCGGGTGTACACCAACGCGCCGTGGGACGAAAGCGGCGCGGAAGTGAGCATCTACAAGGACGGCAAGGTGCTTGGCACGGCCGGTGGCACGCACGGCTGGGGCAACTACGGCGGCAACGCGATCGCGCTTAACCGGCGCTATGCATTTGTCGCGGTCGGGGTGGGCAATGAGCGGGGCAATTTGTCGAAGGCGGGTGTGTGGCCGCCCAAGGGCAAGCAGTGGTTTGGCGTGTCGCGGCGGGACATCCGCGACGTGAAACGCAGTGTGGCGTTCCAGGCGAACCTGGCCGCCGATAAAGACGGACACGCGCAGCTCGCCGCCGCTTTCCTGATGATCAACGAGGCGCCGGAAGACAAGCGCGGCGCTGCGAAGACGGACGACGTGAAGCAGGACGTAGGCGGGCTGGCTGCATCGGATGCGTTGTTGTACGTGGCGAATACCGCGATGAACCGCATCGAGGTGTACGACGCCGAGTCGATGCAGCAAAAGAGCAAATGGAACGCGACGCAGCCGGGGCGTTTGGCGCTCGCGAAGGACGGCACGCTATGGGCGCTGGTCAATACGCAGGGCGGCCGCGCGCGGCTTGCGCATTACACGTCGGCGGGTGCGGTGATCGACGATGCGCCGGCGCTGGCCGCGGGCACCGACGCCGTCGATTTGACGATAGATGTGCAGGGACGTTTGCTGGTTGCTGACAACGGACCGCGTCAGCAAGTGGTGATCTTCACGCGCGATGGCGGTGCCGGCAAGTATCGCGAGTCCGGTGCGCTGGGTGAGCGTGGCGGCATTTTTTCGGGTGTCGCGGGGCGTCCTGGTCCGCAGCGGTTCAACGGGCTGACCGGCGTGGGCGCGGATGCGGCCGGGAATGTTTATGTATCGACGAACGGCATTGGTGTGCGGCAGGGTTCGACGGGTGCGGGACTCGGTGCGACGCTTGAGAGTTATGCGTCTGATGGCAGGCAGTTGTGGCAAGTGCAGGGATTGTTGTTCGTGGATGGCGCGTGGATGGACCCGGCGCGTCCGAATAGTGTCTACACCGGCAATAAGCGTTTTGAGCTGGATTTGTCGAAGCCGGCGGGACAGGAATGGAAATACGTGGGTTTCTTGTCGGGGCGGTTCAAGTATCCCGAGGACCCGAGTTTTAGCGTTGATGACTGGCCGGGACAGCCGATCGCTCGCAAGGTGGGCGGCCGGACCTTCTTGTACTTGACGGACATGTATTCGGATCATTTGAAGATTTATCGCTTCGATGCAAAGCGTGATGGAGAGCTGGCGATTCCTTCTGGCTACTTTGCAGGACGGGAGCGTGGTGCGGAGAACATTCCGAATCATCCGCCGCATGGCGACTGGATCTGGCGCGACACGAACGGCAATGGCCGGTTTGAGGCGAACGAGTTCGACGTGAACAACGGACTACTACCTAATCCTGGTGGATGGGGGTGGTGGGTTGATACGAAGGGTGATATTTGGCACACGAGTGACACGCGCGGGATCAATCGCTTTCGATATGGTGGAGTGGACCGTGTGGGCAATCCGGTTTATGCGTATGACAACGCGCAGAACTATGCGATGCCGGCGCCGTTCAACGTGGTGAAGCGAGCGGTCTATGAGGCGGATACGGACACGATGTATTTGACTGGGTACACGGCTGACGAGCCGTTTGACCGTGGGTACTGGAAGGAAGTGGGGCGGCGGTTGATTCGATACGACCATTGGTCGAAGGATCCGGTGCAGCGGTATTCGGTTGAGTTGCCTTGGGACACGAAGAGCAAGCCGCTGGCTACGACGATTGGTTTGACGGTTGAGGGCAAGTATCTGTTCACGGTGGAACCGGTTGGGATGGTGCATGTGTATGAGAAGGATACGGGGCGAGAGGTTGGGGTGATCAAGCCGGGGCCGGAAGTGGGTGGTGCGTCAGGGTGGGTGGATGTGCCGAATGGCATTAGCGCGAGCCGGCAGGCGGATGGCGAGTATTTGGTTTTTGTTGAAGAGGATGCGCGGGGGAAGGTGATGATGTACCGGTGGCACGAGTAGCACGAGTAGCGTGTTCGTTCGCACTTTTGGGTTTTGGGTGACTAGGGTTTGGGGGTGGGGTGCTGGGTTCCCGGGTTAGCGGTCGGGGTCTATGCCGGGTTGATGCTTTCAGTGTTAGCGGTCTGCGTGAGTCGGATTTTCTCTTTATCACTATTAGCCACTGTGCGTGGCGGCACGTCATTTCTTTGTCCAAAGCGACAAAGAAACGAAGCAAAGAAAGCGCTTTCAACCACGCTACCCTAAGTGTCCACAGCGTGCAGTTTTGATTCATAGGTGCCCCAAAAGCACGGTGCTCGCCAGAGCGAAGGATGTTTGAACCCCTCCTTCTCGCGAATCCTGACACGAACACGCTTCGCCACCAGTGTTCTCGGGCAAGCACCGGCGCCCCGACGATCAGTACGGTCCTACGCGTATTTTTGTCTCATTTCTTGATGTGTTGGTTGGGTAATCTAAGCGGTTATTTCCTTGGGTCAAGGTCATGGCATTGAGCGTATTGCTGTTTCATTTCTTGGTGGGTTGATTGTGTGGGCTTGACGGTTATTTCGTCGGTTACGGCTTTACGCATTCTGCAGCATTGTTTCTTGGCGGGTTGTCTACATGGTTCGTTATGCATACAAATTTGGTGGGTGGTTCACGCGGATAGCGCGGGGTGGTCCTTGGGCAGGTTCAATCACTGGTGGCGAAGCGTGTGGGTATCCGTGTTCGGAGAAGGAGGGGTTCACACATCCGTGGCTCTGGCGAGCACCGTGCTTTTGGGGCACCTATGAATGAAAACTGCACGCTGTGGACACTTAGGGTAGCGCGGTTGGAAAGCGTTTTCTTTGCTTCGTTTCTTTGTCGCTTTGGACAAAGAAATGACGTGCCGCCACGCACAGTGGCTAATAGTGATAAAGAGAATATCCGACTCACGCAGACCACCACGGCCGAAAGCACCAACCCGGCATAGACTCCGACCGCTAACCCCAGAACCTACCAACCCAGCACTGACCCCAACCACTAACCCTAAACCCTAGCACCCCAAACCCCACCCACCACCCCCAAACCCGCAATCACCCAAAACCCAGAAGGACGAGTGCGAACGATGGAAAAATCGATGCTGAAGAACATGGCGATTAACTTCTCGGGACTGGTACTGCCTACCTTCGTCTCGTTGATCACCGTGCCCGCATACATCCATCTCGTCGGCGTTGAACGCTACGGCGTGATCAGCCTCGTCTGGACGCTTATCGGCTACTTCGGCATTCTCGATCTCGGCATGGGCATGGCCGCTCAACACCAGATCTCAAAGGCCCACGCCGCCAACGACCCCGAAGCCCGTTCACGCGTGTTCTGGAGCGCCATCTGGCTCAACCTGGGTACCGGCATCATCGGCGGTGTGCTGATCTACTTCGGCGCGTTCGCCTACACCGCCTATGTCGCGCATTCATCCCCGGCCATGCAACAGGAGGTCTATCACGCACTCCCGTGGCTCGCCCTGGCCATTCCCATCGCTAACGTCTCATGGGTCTGCGCCGGCGCAATCAACGGCGTCGAACGCTTCGGTATCTACAACACCAATCAAACCATCGGCACCTTCCTGTTCCAGTTGCTGCCGCTAGCCGCCGCCTGGAAAATCGCACCGAACCTGCAAACCGTACTCGCCGCCGCCGTCGTCGCGCGTGTCCTCGCCGTGATAATGCTTGCACGAGCGAGCTTCAAGGTGCTCGACATCAAACGCATCGAATGGCCGCAACTAGGCGTGGCCGGCGGCTTGTTCAAATTCGGCGGCTGGATGCTGGTTGCGACCATCTCCAGCATGATCACGGACTCCCTCGACCGCATCCTCCTGGGCGCCAATCTCGGCGCGCGTTTCGTCACGTACTACACCGTCCCGCAGAACCTCGTCACCCGCCTGAACATGCTGCCGAACTCACTCGTTCGCACCTTGTTTCCGCGCTTGTCCGCCGTCAAACGCGAACACGCCGATGCCATGGTCCAGCAGTCGCTTGAATTCCTGAACGGTGTCTTCACGCCGATCGCGCTCTTCGTCATGCTCGTGCTCGCCCCCTTCCTGCATCTCTGGGTAGGACAGGAAATCGCCATCGCCAGCGCGCCGGTGGGCCGGATCCTGATCATTGGCGTGTGGCTCGTCGGACAGGCCAGCGTCACGCGCATCATGATCCAGTCGCAAATCAATCCCGCCACGGCAGCGCGTATCGGCCTGGTGCAACTGCCGTTCTTCGTGACGGCACTGTGGTTCGGCATTGCGCACTTCGGTCCTATCGGCGCGGCCAGCGTGGTCGTGCTGCGCTCGCTTGCCGACTATGGCCTGCTGCTCTGGATCTCGCGTATCCACGCCCGGCCTATTGCCGCCGACATGCTGATGCACCTCGCGTTCCTCGTTGCTGGTCTGGGCGTGGCGTTTGTTATCGATCCAATCGAGTACCCGCTGCAATCAATAGCAGCGGCGTTTGTGATCTCGGGCCTTAATTGTTGCTGCTCCCTTCTTACGCGGCCCGCGTTGCGCTCCATGGCGCGCAGCTTCGTCCATGAGTTGAATGTGCGCCTGAAACGGCGCGTGAAATCCACGGTTTAAGGTAAGGAGTGACACATGAGACATGATCTCGATGAAGCGGTCATCGACCCGGTGCGAGTGACGCTCGACACGGTCGGCCTGCCTCCGCCTGCCGTGCAGGACGCGCCGCCCCGGCACCGCGCGAGAATCGCGAAACGGGTGCCGCGCGTTGCGATCGTGCATGACTGGCTCGTCGCATTCGCCGGCGCGGAGAAGGTGCTCGAACAGATCGTCATGTGTTTTCCCGATGCCGATCTTTTCAGCGTTGTCGACTTCATGGAAGAGCGGTCGTGGATGCGCGGCAAGAAGGTCACGACCTCGTTCATCCAGAAGCTGCCGCAAGCGAAAAAGCGCTACCGGTCGTATCTGCCGCTCATGCCGCTCGCGATCGAACAACTCGATGTGTCTGGCTATGACCTCGTCATTTCGAGCAGCCATGCGGTCGCGAAAGGCGTGCTGACGGGTCCCGACCAGATTCACGTGAGCTATGTGCATTCGCCCATTCGCTATGCATGGGATCTGCAGCATCAGTACTTGCAGCAATCGAATCTCACGGTCGGCGTGAAGTCGCTGCTCGCGCGCATGGTGCTGCACTACATGCGCAACTGGGATATCCGCACGTCGAATTCGGTGGATCATTTCATCGCGAATTCGGCGTTCATCGCGCGACGGATCAACAAGGTCTATCACCGCGATTCGCATGTGATCTTTCCTCCCGTCGATGTCGAAGCGTTCCAGCTTTGCGACGTGAAGGAGGACTTCTATCTGACGGCGTCGCGAATGGTGCCGTACAAGAAGATCGATTTGATCGTGGAAGCATTCGCGAAGATGCCGCAGCGCAAGCTGGTCGTGATCGGCGATGGGCCCGACATGCGCAAGATTCGTGAGAAGGCTACCCCGAACGTCGAGATCATGGGGTATCAGCCGTTCTCCGTCCTGCAGGACAAGATGCGGCGCGCGAAGGCGTTCGTGTTCGCGGCCGAAGAGGACTTCGGCATCTCGGTGGTCGAGGCGCAGGCGTGCGGTACGCCAGTGATCGCGTACGGCAAGGGCGGCGCGCTGGAAACGGTGCTGGATAGTTCGCACGCGCGCCCGACGGGCCTTTTCTTCGATGAACAGACGACGGCCGCAATCATCGATGCGGTGGAAGGTTTCGAACTCGGCGCGGTCAAGATCAATCCCGCGGATTGCCGCGCAAACGCCGAGCGTTTTTCGATCAAGCATTTCCGCGATAGTCTTCGCGCTTACGTGCAAAGCGTGGCACCTCATTTCACGCTCGCACCGCCTGCCATGCCGCCGGTACCGGTGGCCGACCCGGCAATTGCGGCCGCGGCTGCGCAGCAGGATCAGGATCACGAAGAGGCTGACGCAATGCGCGTTCTCGCCGTCGATCAGAGCGGTGTGCTGGGGGGCGCGGAACTATCGTTGCTCGAGGTGATGAAGAATATGCGCGGCACCAACGAGACCGTGTTGTTCGACGACGGCCCATTTCGTATCGCGCTAGAAGCGGTCGGTATCAAAGTCGACGTGCTTGATGGCGCCGCACTCGGCGGCTTGAGCAAGGACGGCGGGATGAAGCGGCCCAAAGCGGGCATGATCGGCGGCGTGATGGGCCTTGTGCGCGGCACGCTGGAAAAATCGCGCAACTCGGATGTGATCTACGTGAACACGCAACGCGCGATGGTGGTCGGCGCTATTGCCGGACTGATCTCGCGGCGGCCGGTGGTGTGGCATCTTCGCGATATCGTCAGTCAGGAGCATTTCGGCAAGACGCAGCTCACCATCATCAAGTGGTGCACGAAGCTCATGCTGGAACGCGTGATCGCGAACTCGACGGCGTCCGCGGTTGCGCTGACCGCGTTGACGCGTATGAAAGAGGAGCGGCTGGATGTGGTGTTCAACGGTATTTCCGCCGAGCCGTTCACCGAGCTGGAATCTGTCGCGCAGCACGAGTTGCGCTCACGTTTTGGTTTGCCTCAGGATGCGTTCCTTGTGGGCTCGTTCAGCCGGCTCGCTCGCTGGAAAGGGCAGCACATCCTGCTTGAGGCGCTGCTGGAAGCGCCCGAGATGCATGCCGTGCTGGTTGGAGCGGCGCTCTTCGGCGAGGACGCCTACGAGGCGGAATTGCGTACCTACGTGCTTGAACATGGTCTCGCCGACCGCGTGCATTTTCTTGGCTTCCAGCACGATATTGCGGCGTGCATGAAAGCGGTTGATGTCGTCGCGCATACGTCCATCAGTCCGGAGCCGTTTGGTCGTGTGATTATTGAAGGCATGCTGGCGAAGCGGCCGATCGTGGCGGCGCGGGCGGGGGGGGTGACGGACATTGTGGAGGATCGCGAGAATGGCATTCTCTGCACGCCCGGCGATGTTCATGCATTGGCGGGTGCGCTGGGTGAGTTATCGGGGGATGCTGGTTTGCGCAACCGGCTGGTCGAGCGGGGTTATGCGAATGCGATCAATCGCTTCGGGACGGAACGGTATGTGGAGAGCGTTCAAAAGATTCTCTCGGATGTTGCGGGGAAATCGCGGTTGAAACGGGCCTAAGGTTTTCTGTTTTCGCTCGCGCCGGTGGACGGGTTGGCGTTTGGTGGGTTTGAGCTTGGGGGCGGGGTCGGGTCGGGTTGCCAGGTTCCGGGGTTAGCGGTTCTGGGTCTATGCCGGGTTGCTGCTTTCGGCGTTAGTGGTCTGCCTGAGTTGGATTTTCTCTTTATCACTATTAGCCACTGTGCGTGGCGGCACGTCATTTCTTTGTCCAAAGCGACAAAGAAACGAAGCAAAGAAAGCGCTTTCAAACCACGCTACCCTAAGTGTCCACAGCGTGCAGTTTTCATTCATGGGTGCCCCAAAAGCACGGTGCTCGCCAGAACGACGGATGTTTGAACCCCTCCTTCTCGCGAATCCTGACACGAACACGCTTCGCCCCGTACGCTCTCGGGCAAGCACAATTGCTAAGGAACCCGCACGGCCCTACAGGTATTTACGGCTGCGGTTTTTTGACAGGTTAGCTACCTGGTCTGTGCGACCGTATTCATAGGTCACAGCTTCACGCGTGTTTGTGTTTACTGCTTCAGTTTTTGTGAATTGGCTGCGCGTTCTGTAAAGCTATTTTCGTCGGTTACGGCCTTACGCATTCTGCAGCATTGTTTCTTGGCGGGTTGGCCACATGGTTCGAGGTGCGTACAAATTTGTAGGGAGGTTGTCCGCGGATAGCGCGGGGTGCTCCTTGGGCAGGTTCAATCACTGGTGGCGAAGCGTGTGGGTATCGGTGTTCGGAGAAGGAGGGGTTCAAACATCCGTGGCTCTGGCGAGCACCGTGCTTTTGGGGCACCTATGAATAGAAACTGCACGCTGTGGACACTTAGGGTAGCGTGGTTGAAAGCGTTTTCTTTGCTTCGTTTCTTTGTCGCTTTGGACAAAGAAATGACGTGCCGCCACGCACAGTGGCTAATAGTGATAAAGAGAATATCCGACTCTCGCAGACCACTAACATGGAAAGCACCAACCCGGCATTGACCCCGACCGCTAACCCCAGAACCTACCAACCCGGCACTGACCCCTGACCACTACCGCCGAAAGCACCAACCCGACTCCGCCCCGCCCCCGCCCAAACTCAAACCCACCAAACCCCCAAACCCGTCCACCGGCGCGAGCGAAAATCAACCGCCCCCACTCTGACGCCGCTTAAAACTAGCAGACCAGTTGATCGCCGGCCGCTCGACCAGCATATAAAACACGAAGGCCACGGCAATCGGCACGATCATGAAGGCGAACGATGCCCAGATAGTCGTTTGCAGCGCCGAGTGAAACAGCACCGATCCGAGCAGGATAAGAATCGGAATATGCACGATATACAGTGAGAAGCTGAACTCGCCGAGCCACGAAAAACCCCTTACAGGCAACGAGCTACGCATGGGTTTATCGAGCACCTGGAACAGATACAGCGCGAACGCCAGCGCCCAGAACTGGAACGCCATGTATTGCCCGAACTTGAACGCGCCGCAACCAATCACCGCAACCACCACCGCCGCAATCTTCAGCTTCACGGACCCCTTCGGCATCTTCCGCGCATCGGGCGCGGCCTTCGCCTCGGCAATCCACGCGCCCAGCGTCCAAGAAAACCAGTACGACGCGAACAACACGATCTCATGACGCTCGAACACCAGCGCCGAAATCACATTGATAATGCCGACGCAAACCAGCACCGCCTTCATCCCGATCCGCCTGCGCAATGCGATCAGCAACGGATACACGAGATAGAACTGCACTTCCAGCGACAGCGTCCACAACGCCCCATTCGACCCGAACGTACCACCAGCCACGCCCTGCAGCGAAAGCAGGTTGACGATGAACAAATGCAGATCCGCCGTGCCGATCTTGGGGCTGACCGGCGTGAAGCCGAGGCTGAACGTGTCCAGCACGTACGTCAGCACCAGCGCGGCAAGCAGCACCGGATAAATACGCGCGAAACGGCGCATCAGGAAGTTGCCGGTATCGAAGGGAGCAGCGGGATTGGCTAGCAGCTTGCGCGCCGTTCCACGATGAATACAGTACCCGCTGATCACGAAGAAGATCGGTACGCCGGCCGAACCCCAGGCAATGGGAAAGGTGAGATAGCTGAAGACCGTGTTGAGGTCGAACCTGGCCCCGGTCCTGTGGAATTGCTGTATGCCGATCCAGGTGATCTGGCGGCAATGGAAATAAGCGACCAGTAATGCGGCAAAACCACGCCACGCGTTGATGGCGACATCGCGGTCGTCAATGCTGACAGCGGCTGCGCGTTCGAGCGGTAACTGCAAGGAGGAACCGGCCGGATCGAGCAGGGACGAATCGCTCATTTAAAGACCTCGTGTCCAGGTTGAATAAAAGCCGGAGACGGTTCCCGGCCTTGCGGCGCCTTATATGGTGCTTGTCCGGTGCACTAAGTGACCACTCAAGCGGCGCACTCGCAGATGTCATATTAATCCGGCAAATAATGGAAAAATATGCGTGACAAACACTTCATCGTGTACATGATGAGCAAAAACCTCCCGACGGTCTGTTCGAAAGGTAACGAATTTATTCAGCAATTATTTGTCGTTTTTTTTCTGCTAACTTCATTTCAAACCATTCAAAAACAGAGGTACGTCATGGACATGCACGCATTCGCCGGTATTGCTGTTTTGTTGATCCTCGCCGCGGTCTCGGCTTACCGAGACGCGCTACGTAACGATCCCATGTCGAAACTGAACGCGTCAGGCATTCGTTTTCCGCATTCGGACGATCAGGAATAAGTGTTTCAGAACGATCGTGCTGCGGTGCGGCGGAAAATTGAATATTTTTTCGTTCGCCGCGGCTGGCGCCATCTGCCATCGCGGTCAGGATGATCCGGATCATCGTCTTGCGACGCAGCAAATTATTTTACGCTTTCAAAAGCGGCTTTTAATGAATATCAACGCCGATTGAAAGCTTTGCATGAATACGAATTCGATGCATCGGGATACTGCACGAACGGGCGTTCGTGCATTAATTGAAAGTATTTTAGGGAAGCGCGTGCGATGCTGAAAGTCACCAAAGCCGTATTTCCTGTCGCGGGACTCGGCACTCGTTTCCTGCCCGCGACAAAAGCGAGTCCGAAGGAAATGCTGCCTGTCGTCGATAAACCGCTGATCCAGTACGCGGTCGAAGAGGCGATAGCAGCGGGAATCACCGAAATGATATTCGTGACGGGCCGAAGTAAGCGAGCGATCGAAGACCACTTCGACAAATCCTACGAGATCGAGGCGGAACTCGAAGCGCGGGGTAAGGCAGCGTTGCTCGAGGTCGTGCGCAATATCAAGCCTGCGAACGTGGACTGCTTTTACGTGCGTCAGCCGAGTGCGCTCGGGCTGGGCCACGCAGTGCTATGCGCGGAAAAGTTGATTGGCGAAAACCCGTTCGCCGTGATCCTTGCCGACGACCTGCTCCACAGCAAGGAGCCGGTCATGAAGCAACTGGTCGATGTGTTCAATCATTACCATAGCTCTGTCATTGGCGTAGAGCGGATCAGCCGGATCGACAGTGCGTCCTATGGCGTCATCGAAGGGCGCGAGTGGGAAGAGGACATCATCAAGCTGTCGGGGATCGTGGAGAAGCCGCAGCCGGCTTTGGCGCCGTCGAATCTGGGAGTGGTGGGGCGCTATGTGTTCATGCCGGGGATTTTCGCGCATCTGCGCAATACGCGGGCCGGCAGTGGTGGCGAGATTCAACTGACCGACGCGATTGCGTCGTTGCTCGCGGTCGAGCAGGTGCTGGCATACCGGTACTACGGCACCCGCTTCGATTGCGGCAGCAAGCTTGGTTATTTGAAGGCGACCGTGCAGCTCGCGTTGCAGCATCCCGAGGTGCGTGACGACTTCGAGGCCTATTTGCGTGAGTATCTGCCCGCGTTGTTCCCTGCGGAAGTGGTCGAGCAAGCCGAGTTGATCGAGCCTTTCTAGCGGTGGTTTTCGTTCACGCCAGCACCCCATCACATCTGGCGCGAGCGATTTCAGAAATCGAACCACCGGCATAACCACGGTGAGTAGGCTACGAGCATTTGCTGAATCGGTGCGTGATGCCCATAGGCAATCGTCGACACTGCAAGCAGACCTAGCCCGGCAAAGATCGACCCCGGCATCTTGCGCGGCTGTTTGAAAAAGCGTCGCAGGAAAAACAACGCGATACCGCCACCCAGGAACCAGCCGGCCACGACTTCAATGGGGGTATGTGCGTCCTGCACGACCCGGCAAAAGCCGATCAGCGCGCCCAGTGCCAACCCGGCCGCTGCGCCCAGCCTGTACCACCTCACGCCTCTGCTTCCGGCCAGCAGGCCGAACGTCACGCCCCATACCGCCGACGTCAGCATGGTGTGGCCGCTGATCACGCGGAAGTCGATCGAACGAAGCTCGATGCCGCAGCCCGCATACAGGATCTTGTTCACGCCGACCAACGCCAACGCGCCCACCAACGTACCCACCCAAACCAGTGCTTCACGTTTATCAGTTGTGCTTAACCACAACGCACATCCGGCTGCCACGGGAATGGTCAAACCCGCATCGCCGAAATTGGTGATCCAACTCAAAGCCGTCGTACTTGTCATACGCCCCCCGAAAAGCGCGCGCTTGATCGGCGATCAGGATCGTCGCCGCTGCGCTTGTTGCGCTGTGCCTATTGTGCCCGTTGTACCTATTGCCTGCTCTTAATCCGTGTTTCCAACTGCGCCGGAACCTGACATGACTTCCTCACTCCTCCGCGGCTTTCCTGCGTCCGGCCAACCGGTATTCGGTCGGTGAAATGGACAGGCGCTTGCGGAATATCTTGGCCAGTCCATCGCCGCTGCCGGCGCCGCATCGGCGCGCGATCTTATCGACGGGAAGATCGGTCGCGGCAAGCAGCATGCAACTGGCATCCAGTCGCGCCCGCAACAAATACTCCGACGGCGTCAAGCCGATCTGCGCCTTGAAGCGGCGCAGGAAATTGCGCTCGCTCATGGCCGCCACGCGCGCGGCATCGGCAATCGAAATCGGCCGGATGTAATTTTCGCGCATCCAGCGCGCCGCTGCGTCGATCTTTTGTCGCACGCCACCTACGTCGGTGTCGTCGAGCACGGCGGACAACTTCGGCCACGCGCCTGGAATGGAGCGCTCCGATACTTCCCGCGCCACCGCCGGACCATAATCACGCTTGATGATGGACAGCGCGGCCGCGATCGGACCCTTGGGGTCATCGAGCGTAAGTGTCTGCTCGGCGATAAACAGCGAACTCGTCAGGGCGGACGCCGCCGCCGGGTCTTCGAAGTCGGGCGCCCGGTTCTGCAATGAAAGGTTCGCCGCCGCCAGGATCTGCGAGCCTTCGCCAATGGCCTTCACAAACGATATCTTCGGTGCAACCCTGCTTAAGCGCCTGAGCAACTGCGTGTCCAGTTTCGCGCGCTGCGCGCCTTCGCCGCCCGCAATGAAGAGGGCGTCGCACTCGCTCATCCAGCGCGTGTCGAGACTCTCGGTCCAGATGCGCATGGAGCAACTGCTGGCAACGCTGCCGCCATCGCTCGACAGGAACAGCAACGCGTAATCCGGCGCCGCGCCGGACTTGACGGCAGCGGAATCGGACAACGTGTGAATCTCGTTGGCGAACGAAAACACCTCTGATATCGAACTCACCTCGACCAGCGAGAAGTCTTCGAAGATCAGTATGCCGATCCGCTTGGGCGCGGCCTTCCCTTCCTGTATCGCTTCATGCATGGCTTCTTGCATCGCTTCGTGTGCTGATCCTGGGCCTGACTCGTGCGCGGCTCCGGAGGCGGTTGCATGCTCGGGCGCGTGCCAGTTCGAGCGGGATGCATCGGGCACCGGCGCAGATGCGGACGCAGGGTCGGCACTCGGCAATCGCACGATTTGCAGCCGGCTCATACCATTGGCGTGTCCCATCAACTTGTCTCCGTTGTCGGTCCGGGCGGCGGGGATTGGTCGCGTATGCGTCGCACTATACGCGGCGCCGCAGAAGCATCAGGGCAGTCGTCTGAAAAGAACGAGATGTTGGCAGATGGTTTCGATATTCAAGTAATAAGCTGACCATCAGTGATGAAAAAAACAGTCACGGGGTCTTTCGTTCGCATAGCATGGGGCATTGCACGAGGCGTTGCGAAAGACTGCATTGACTGGAATCCTGGCCCGTCGAGCGCCGGACAAAACAAGGGGGTCGGACATGCTTAAGGTACGCAAGGCGGTGTTTCCCGTCGCAGGACTCGGTACGCGCTTTCTTCCTGCCACCAAGGCAAGTCCGAAAGAAATGCTGCCCATCGTCGATAAACCGCTGATCCAGCATGCGGTGGAAGAGGCGGTCGCGGCCGGCATCACGGAAATGATCTTCGTCACGGGCCGAGGCAAACGTGCGATCGAAGACCACTTCGATAAATCATACGAAATTGAAGCGGAGCTCGAGGCGCGCGGAAAACGTGCGTTGCTTGAACTCGTACGCAGTATCAAACCGTCCCACGTCAACTGTGTCTACGTGCGCCAGGCGGAGCCGCTCGGACTCGGCCACGCCGTGCTGTGCGCGCAAAAGCTGATCGACAACGAACCGTTCGCCGTCATGCTCGCCGACGATTTGCTCGACGGCGAGCCGCCCGTGATGGCGCAGATGGTCGAAGTCTTCAACCGTTATCACTCGTCGGTGGTGGGAGTGGAGGAGATCGATCCGCGCGAGTCGGGGTCATACGGCGTGATTGAAGGCCGGCAGTGGGAGGACGGGCTCTTCAAGATAGCAGGTATGGTGGAGAAGCCTGAGCCGGCGTTGGCGCCGTCCAACCTGGGCGTCGTCGGGCGTTATGTGCTGATGCCGCGCATCTTCGAACATCTGCGCATGCAGAAGCCGGGCGCGGGCGGCGAAATCCAGTTGACCGATGCGATCCAGGCATTGCTCGCGCATGAACAGGTGCTTGCTTACCAGTACAAAGGCAAGCGCTTCGATTGCGGTAGCAAGCTCGGTTATCTGAAGGCCACCGTGGAGTTCGCGTTACGTCACCCGGAAGTGGCCGAGCCGTTCAAAGCCTACTTGCGGGCGTTTCTCGCGAGCCGCAACCCCGCGCCGGTGACGAACGAGGAACCGCTCGGCGAAGCGCCGGAACTGATCGGCTGAATGAGTCGGCTACGTTCGCGAGCCGCGTTTCATGAACCACGAATCGATGAACGCGCGGCACTGGCGTTAGCTGCAGACACGTCAGGCGAACAAGTTGAACAGGATTCGAATTGCAGCATGAACCGCGTTGTACGTAGCGCCAGCCCCCCGGCGCGCGCTATGGTCTTTAGCCCGCTACGCGCGGGCTTTTTTTTCGCGTGCGGCACGTAAAAAAAGCGGCTCATCGAGCCGCTTATAGCGCCACCGGTGGTCCACCTGCGGTCCTTAACGAAAGTACGCTTTTGCGTTCGGGTGCACGTCTTCGCGAGCCAGCACTTCTGCGGGCATCAGCCATGCGTAGTCGCTGTGTTGATCGAAGCGGCCGATCGGTACCGAGCCGCCCAGCATGATCGAATAAGCGAGCACGACATAGTGCGTGGCAATGTCCGGTACGCCTGCGAAGTTATCGTAGTAGTGGTGCTCGAACACGCCGAACAGACGCGACGACGAGCGCTGTACGCTGGCTATGCCCAGCTCATCGCGGACTACGCGTGTGAACGCGGCGTCGAGCGTTTCGCCTTTGCGGACCCGGCCGCCCGGCACGAACCAGGTATCTTGCGCGGGCCGGTTGCGACGCTGTCCCAGCAGCACGCGGCGGTTGCCGTCGGTCACGATCAGGTCAATGGACACAAGCGGTGTCAGCCGAATGGCGTTAAGGAAGTCCGCGTCATCAAGGAGCGGGGACGCCTCGAACGGTGGCGCTTTCTTAAGAAGATCGGCCTGTTGCGCAGCGGCGGCGACTGATGAAAACGAAGAGAGATCGGTCACGCTTGTGGTACCTCAGTCATGTTCATCGTTATTGAATAAGCGCGCGGCGACGTGGCCAATGAAAAGCACCACTAGGGCGATCAGCGCGCAGACTGCCAACCCACCGCCGAGCATTGCGACGACGATGATCGTCGTCCAGCGCAGGCCGTCCATGATGGTTCCGAGTGTGCTTTGGATCGCTGTGTTTGCGGCCAGATACGCAATGTTTGCGTGTCTGCGTTCACCGCGTCGGCATTTTATGCAGATGAGCCAGTTTAGCGCGCGGTCATCGCTGCCGTATCGGCTTTGAACTGGCTTATTACGCCGAAAGATCGCGTTTGGAAGCCAATCGGAGAAATCGTCCTTGAGCGTCCTGGCGAATGCGTCATAGGCAGGAAGAAAGCAGCGACTTCCGATGGAACGTGTACCTGGATCATCCTGTGTTCCTCGCAAACCAGGCAAGCCGGTTATTCGCTGCATACACGGTGCGCGCACGCCCACGACGTTGGTCACCGCGCCGTTTGCTGCAACTCACCATGCCAGGGCGCGTGGTTGAACGGACGCAGCGTTCAGCACTTTGGCGTAGCTGGCCGAACCACGGCGGTCTTTCCCTCGATGCCTCTTGTTCGCGGCGTATCAGCGGTCCGTGACGTCCGTGGGCGCTTCAACCGACGCGCCTGCGGGAGGCTTCATCTCCCCGCTGGTGTCGCGGACATTTTCAGGTGGGCAAGCGCTCAGCACGCTCAGGCAGCCGAGTATGGCGGCGAAAAGGAGGCCGCCCGCAGAGGTGGCGGTATGCCCTGGTTCATGGTGTTTCATGGCTATTGCAGTGGGGTCACCACTGCCCTACAAACGATGTGCTCGATGGCACGAATGGCACGGACGGACGCGCCAAGGCTTGGCGGCGTGGACGAATCAGATGACTCCAGCGGCTCTCGAACATGCAATGCCCTGTCCTTCGATTGCTTCGATTGCTTCGACTGTCGTCATGGAGATCGAATGTAAGGCACGCGGGAATCCGCTTCTGTCGGAACTTTCGCAAAAATTCGATGGAGTCCTGAAACGCTGTGGAGCGTGAAAACGTGCTGCTTTAGCGCTGTTTTCATGCGGCATCGATAGCCGGTACCACGCGCGATCGTTGAATGAGAAACGAGCGTTGACTGAGAAACGTCAACGGAGAGCGCCCGGCCAGAGCGGGTGACCGGGGCATGCCAATACCTGTCAACACCCGTGCATGGCGACGGCAAGGGTTACTGCGCCACGTACCCTTCGGGCGTGTTGACGTTCGCCTTCACCACGCCGGCATTCTGCGACACCACATACACCGGCGCCTCGGTCAGCGTCAGCGCCACGCGGCCGTTTGCATAAGGCAACGTGGACGGATTGCCCATCATGTCGAGCACGGTAACCGTTCCGGATGTTCCCGCTGCATCCACCGGCAAGGTGTATTTCACGCCATGCGTCTCGCTGAATCCGGATGCCCCCGGCCATACCGCATTCTCGTGCGTCCACAGCGCGGTCACGACCTTGCCGCCGTTCAGGCGCTGGAACGCATACGCATAGACGCCGGGCGGCGTGTTCTTGATGGGCCCAAGCGTGCTGGTGCCATCGATAATGCGGGTCATCGCGGCTACGCCCATAGCTGCGGGCTTCGGGCTGATCTGCGTCTGGCCGTAGCCGCCTTCGGCGTTGACGAGATCGAAGAAGATGCCATAACCCACTTCGGTCGGATCGGCCGTGTAGAAGATATAGCTCATGTCCGCACCCTCGCCGAGCAGGATCAGGTGCGATCGTGAGACCAGCGCGCCCTGGGCATACAGCACGTTCGCCGACGGCGTCGCGCTCCCGTATTTCGTGCCGATGTCATAGCTGATACCCGACTCGGTGATGAACAGTTTCGCGCCCGGTTTAAGCATCTGCGTCATGGCGTGACGCAGCCCGCGCATCATCATGGGCAAGCTTTGCGCGGCTTTCTGCGGATCGCTGTTACCCGCCATGCGTTCTGGGGGATGCGATGGCGACGTCCCCACGTCGTAGTAACCATGCGCGCTCACGCCGTCGAGATACTTCGCAATGCCAAGCGGCGCGAGCCGGTTCAGCCACTCGGTGTTTTTCCCCAGCGACGACAACGTCAGGCCCATCACGACCGCATGAGGATCGGTAGCGTGGATCGCTTCGTAAGTCGCTTTGTACATGGCGACGAGATTGGCGTCCGTATCGCGCCACGGCAGGCCGCCTTCATAGTCGGGTTCCCAGCTCACCTGATAGTAGTTATTCGATTGCTGAGGAAACACGCTCGAGCGCACCCGGTTCGATTCCTCACCTACGCGCTTCATATAGGCGCTGTAGTCGGCAAGCGAGGACGGCGCGTAACTGTGCGTGTCCTTGCCCGTACGATTCGCCCAGCCCGGAATGCCGTCGAGCTGGATCAGCCGCAGCAGGTCGCCGGGTTTGAAGAACGGCGCGAGGTTGTCGGCGGCGGGATTGAATGTGTTCGGCGCTTGCGGCTCGGTCATGTACCAGTTGCGGTTGTCGTTGACCCAGGTGAGGCCCAGGTCGGGATAGAGCGGCCGATACCCATCGCCGGAACAGCATGTCTGGCCGGGCCGCAAATATGCCGCGCCCTGACCGCCGAAGCGATGCAGATCGGGGTGCTTATACGTGACGGCCGGCAGGACCGCGGTGAGCTCGGGCAGCACGCCAAAGGTGGCGATGCCCGCTGGCCGCGTGCCACGCGACGGCAACGCGGCGGGCGCTGCATTGGCCGCATCAAGTTGTGCGGAGATCGAAAAATAGCCGGCGGCCTGCGACGTGCACTTGATGATCGATGTATGCGCACCAGGCGTCACGGTGAAATGGCCGCTGGCCTTGACCGTGTTCCACGCATCCTCTATCCGCCATGCAAGCGTGCCGGCCGACTTGGCCCGGGTGGTCAGCGCGAGTTCGAACGGTTTGCGAAGCGGGAACATACGCGTGCCGTCGCTGCCGGGCGTATCGGCTTCGATAGCATCGCTGGAAGCCGGCGCATCGGCTGGCGCGGCAGCCGGGCTGCATTGCATCGGCAGTGGGGAGGAGGGCGGCGGCGAGTCGGCTACGAAACGCGCCATGGCGCTGTCCGCGCCGGCTTCGACCCAGCAACGCTTCGACGCACCCGGCGCGGGGTCGTCGAACACGCCGTTGTCGCAACCCGTGCCGCCCGTGAAGGTCTTGACTACGTGCTTCTCAGGCGTGCCGTAGAGCACCTTCCTCGCGCCGTCGAAGGAGCAACGCTCGTACTCCGCCGCGCAAGGTGTCCAGGAACTGCCGTCGATCCTGACGGTATCGGTGGGCGTGGCGGACGCATCCTGAGCTGCAGCGTTTTCGCCCCGGCAAGCACAGACGGACACCGCGACGACGAAGGCCAGCGCGAACCTGCTGTATCGAACCAGCAGCTGGGGCGGGCGCGGCGCCCTATGTGCGGCGAGTCTTTCGATCGATAAATTTTTCATTACACCCCGGGGTCGAGAGCCGGGTGGTTCGAGTCCGCGGCGACGGTGTTTTCCACCGAGGAAAAACGGCACTCTCCACCTTCGTGCTACCTGAATGAAACGTTTTCGTATGCGCTGCGCTGCGGTGCCCAATCACCCGGTAAATGCCTGCAAGTTTCTATCTCGCGATGCAACATAAGGCACTGTTCAAAGGTGCTGCGAGCAGGCGCGCGGCGCCAGGAGTACCTGCTCGTGCCGCTTCCGATTGCGCTGAGGATAGGCGAGCTGCAACGAACACGCCAGTCGTGGCGATGGACGTTGTCGGATGCTGACTGTATGGAACCATCCGGGCGTATATGGGTGGCGGGATAGCGCGACAATCTGGCCGATCCGGCATTGTTTGGTGCTCCTTCGGCCAACCGGCGCATGCGTAACTAATCTGTATCAAAACCAGCGGGGGCTGCTCCGGGATACGCCGTCCGAGCGTAGGCGGTCGATCGCACGTAACCACGCAAGCGCAGGGCTGCTGACAACTGGTATGTGAGTGGTTGCGCCGAGTCGTCATCCGCCGCCACGCTGGCGGATTTTTTCGCTTGGCCTTTGCGGCCTCCGAGTTCATTTGATCCTCATTCGATGAACCCGCACGCCCCGTCCGGGCCGGATTCGTTGCCGGCGACTGCCAGCTGGAGGTATTTCATTTGACGTTGAATTGGGTTTTATCAGATGAAATGATTTTGTTTCCATCGTGAAACGTCATTTTGGTAAATATAAGAAAAGAATCGAAGTATGTGCGCCACCGCACATTGCCGGATTATGTTGCTAATTGCCAAGGCGCTTTGAAGGCGTGATTTAACACTTGTATTTTAATTAGAAGTGTTTTTTCAATGGCTTAAACAGAGAGTTAAAAAGGCAACTCTTCGTGAAATGAGTTTTTAATCACGATTTCTCATGTTTCACTCACGCAACGTTTACCGCTACTCGCGCTCTGGCCGCGTCCGCGCCGGACCCGCGAATGCCGCGGAGAGCCTTGCCGCGCGGGCCTTTATAAACCGCGCGGAAGGTTGATTTGTATGACATTCGCGGCCTTGGACAGCCCTGTCCGATATGTGCTGTCGAATTGGACTGGCATTCCTCTTGCAATGTGCCATTCGAAATCAAAATCCCGGTCATTCAATCTATTTACAAAATTACCGAACGGACGTATTCAAATTTACCGAATGATAGGCAGCGCACGCACTGAAAAGGATTTGAATGGCGACGCCGGAATTTTTCCGCCAACATCTCGCTACTTTCAGTCACGACAACCTAATAAAACTTGAGGGTGTCTATGATGCACCGCAATGAGAACCCACTATCCAATCACGTTGGATTCAACAAGTTCGCAGGGGAACGCCATGCCGTATGCCAGTCTTGAACCCGCCGTAATGGGATGGCTACAGCCGGCCCCCCGCACCACGCAGGCAGAGATCCGCCGCATCGCGATCCTGCTGTTCGACGGCTTCTCGCTGCTCGGCGCCGGGATTGTCGCGGAGGTGTTCCATGTCGCGAACGAACTGGCCGTCCTGAGAGCGCGCAACGACTGGACCTACGACGTGCGTTTCCTGTCCGTCGAAGGCGGCAACGTGGCGTGTTCGTCGTCGGTACGGGTGTGGACCGACGGCCTCGATGCACGCCACTACGGCGGCTTCGACGCATTGTTCGTGGCCGGCGGCAAGGGCGCGGACGGTGCGGCGGGCGACGAACGCATCGTGGAATGGCTGCGCCGCGTGCATTCCAAGACCACGGTGGTCAAGTCGATCGCGGAAGGGCGCAAGGTGCTCGATGCCGCGGGCATCGGCCACGCGGCCGAGACGCAGATCCGCGTAGGTCATTCGATGATGCACGCCGTACGCGAAGAGCAGGCGAGCGAAGCGGGAGACCGCTACGAATCCATGAAGGGCGCGTTGCTGATGATCAAGCGCGACCTCGGCGTGGACGTGGCGCGCGGGGTTGCGGAACGTCTCATGCCCGGCTCGGCGTCCAAGCTCGTTCCGTTGCTCGGCGATAGCGGCACGGCCTCTGCCGGCGACAAGATCCGCACCGCAGCGCGCTGGCTCCAGGACAACTGCGAACGGCCGATCTCGGTCGTGGATGCAGCACAAGTGGCGGCCATGAGCGAACGCAACTTCCTGCGCCGCTTCAAGATCGAGATGGGCATCACGCCCTCGGATTATCTGCTGCAAGCACGCCTTGCCGTGACCTGCACGTTGCTCACTGATTCGGAACTGCCGGTCGACAAGATCGCGCGCCGCAGCGGCATGGGCAACGGCGACCGTCTCGCCAAGATCTTCCGCAAGCGCCTTCTTATTTCACCAACCGAATACCGGATGCAAAGCCGCCGCGATGCCGGCGTCTGATGAGGGTAAGGCCAGGTTTTTTTTGACCGTAGTCACGGAGCGTTGAGACGCAAGCGGTTCGGCTGAACCGAAGTCGACGATCGGTGCAAATGGCGCGCGCAGCTCCGCCCGAGGAACGGGTTAAAGAATATAGGAATACTAAAATGGACAGCAAGGTCAGGCAGGACATCGAGGAAACCGTTGAGACGATTACCGCTCCGGGAGTGAACACGGAGTGCCGTCGTCTCGTGCAGGTGATTCTCGCGGGTGGGTCAGGCACACGCCTGTGGCCGGTATCGAGGGAACAATTTCCGAAGCAGCTGATCGGCCTGATCGGCACCGAGTCGTTGTTACAGGCCACCGTGCAGCGCATGAAGGACTTCCCCGCAGCGTGGGACGTGGTGGCGGAGCCGGTCATCGTGTGCGGCGAAGAACATCGCTTCGCAACCGCCGAGCAGGTGCGTGAAAGTGGCGTGACTGCGCGCATCGTGGTCGAGCCTGCCCGCCGCGACACCGCCCCCGCCCTCACGCTTGCCGCACTGGCCGCCTGTGCCGACGGTCAGGACGCCATCCTCGTGGCCATGCCGGCCGACCATGCCATTGCCGATCTCGATGCACTGCATGCCTCCATCGAAACTGCCGCGCGTTTTGCGCAGGCCGGCGACATCGCCACGCTCGGCATTCCTCCTACTCGCCCCGACACAGGCTTCGGCTATATCCGCCTGGGCGACGCACTTCAAAACGGCGCGCACCGCATTGACCGCTTCGTCGAAAAGCCGCCCGCGGAACTGGCTACGCAATACGTGGCAGCCGGTAATTACTGGTGGAACAGCGGCATCTTCGTCGTGCGCGCATCGGTATGGCTTGCCGTACTCGAACAACTCCAGCCGGAGATGCACGCGGCATGTGTCTTGTCGTACGAACAATTGAATAACGCAGACGGATACTTGCGTCCATGCGCTGCGGAGTTCTCGAAGTCACCCTCTGATTCGATCGACTACGCGGTGATGGAGCACCTCGGCAAGCCCGGTTCGCCGTTCAAGGGCGTGGTCGTATCGCTTGAAGCCGGCTGGTCCGACCTCGGTTCGTGGGACGCGGTCTGGGATGCAATGGAGAAGGACGAATCCGGCAACGCGGCAAGCGGACGGGTCTTGTTCGAAGGCTCGACCGCGAGTTACGCGCGCTCGGAAGGCGGCAGGCTCGTGGCGTGTGTGGGCACGACGAACCTGATCGTGGTGGAGACCGACGACGCGGTGCTGGTGGCCGATCGCTCACGCGTGCAGGACATCAAGGGACTTGTATCGCGCATCAAGCTTGCGAAGTCGCCGGAAGCCGACGCGCATAGAAAGGTTCGCCGCCCGTGGGGTTTCTACGATTCCATCGATCACGGCGAGCGGTTCCAGGTGAAGCGCATCGTGGTGAATCCGGGGGCGCGCCTGTCGCTGCAAATGCATCACCACCGTGCGGAGCATTGGGTCGTTGTAAGCGGCACAGCGCTCGTCACGCGTGGAGAAGAGGAATTTCTGCTGAGCGAAAACGAATCGACCTACATCCCGCTCGGCGTGCGCCACCGTCTTGAGAATCCCGGTCGGGTGCCGCTTGAAATCATTGAAGTGCAGTCTGGGACCTACCTCGGCGAAGACGACATTGTCAGATTCGACGACAAGTACGGCCGGTGCAGTTAAACAACCGTCAAGCAAAAAAGTGTGTGGTTCGGGGAGAATAAAATGCGCGGAATAACAGACCTGCTGGCGCGAATATTCGATGTTGCGATGATCGTGCTGGGTGCGCTCGTGGCGTCGCAAATCCGTTTCGACGACATCTCGCAGCGTAGTTTCTATCTGGCGTTCGTGGCTTTCGCAGCGGCGTTTTCTCTCGCTGTGTTTCCTGCGTTCGGTGTGTATGCCTCATGGCGTGGCCGCTCGAAGGGGGCACTCGCGGGCCAGGTCGCGCTGAGCTGGCTCGTCGTGCAGGCCTGCGCGATGGTGCTGATGTTCTCCTTGCATCGTATCGACTTCGTGTCGCGTCTCTGGTTCGTCTACTGGACCGGCATGGCAGGCGCCGCGATGATCGCCGGCCGCCTGATCACGCACAGCGTGCTGGGACGCGTGCGCAACGCGGGCCTGAATTTGCAGCAGGTCGCAGTCGCTGGATGCGGCGAACATTGCGACGAGATCGTTCGCAAGATCGACACCGCGCCGGCAGCAGGCTTTCGTGCGACGGCAGCCTACAATGTACAGGCCGGTACCACGATGAACACGCGTGTGCCGGTGTTCGAAGAGCACGAAGCCTTTGCCAACTACGTGCGTACGCAGAACGTGGGTGAAGTCTGGCTCGCGCTGCCGCTGACCGAAGAACGCACGATCCTCAAGCTCGTCAACGAGTTCCGCAATGATCTGATCAACATTCGTTTCATGCCCGACGTGCGCACGCTCGCGCTCTTCGAAGGCAGCGTGACGAACCTGCTTGGCGTGCCGACCATCAACCTGGCGGCGTCGCCGTTGCCGCCGAACGCGATGATGCAGAAGGAGATCTTCGATCGCTTCTTTGCGCTGGGCGCCTTGCTCGCGGTCTCGCCGGTCCTGCTTGCCTGTGCAATCGCGGTGAAGCTCAGTTCGCGTGGCCCTGTGTTCTTCAAGCAACGCCGCAAAGGCGCGGATGGCCGCGTCTTCACCATCTACAAGTTCCGCACCATGCGCCTGCATGCGCAGAAAGAGGGCGTGCTCGAACAGGCCAAGCGCGGCGACCCGCGGATCACGCGCGTAGGCGGTTTCCTGCGTCGCACGAGCCTGGACGAACTGCCGCAATTCTTCAACGTACTGCGCGGCGACATGTCGGTGGTCGGACCGCGTCCGCATGCGCTCGAACACGACGATCTTTATCAGAAGGTCGTATCGGGTTACATCCACCGCTACCGGATAAAACCGGGCATTACGGGGTGGGCGCAAGTCAACGGCTTTCGCGGCGAAACCGATCGCATCGAAAAAATGGAGGGACGCGTAGCACACGATTTGTACTACCTCGGGAACTGGTCGTTCGGACTGGATATGAAAATTATCTTCGCGACGATCTTCAAGGGTTTGCGCCACACCAACGCTTATTGAGGCAGGGGACGACAACATGAACAGCCAACAACTATCCGGTGCTGCGGCGCCGAACAAAAACAGCCATGCCGTTCCCGGAACGCGTGTGGCACTCTCCCTGGCGATTGCAGCCATGCTGTCCGCGTGTTCGCTCGTACCGGGCCAACACATGGTCACGCCGGCTGCGTTGCCGGTCACGACGGCCGATAACGGTGACGTGACGAGCGACATGCAGATCCCGATCAAGCAGATCGACCTGACGCTGATCCGGCAGATTCATGCGGAGGAAAAGAGCAGCACCACGGCCCAGGCGCAGCTCAACCTGTTCGCCAAGCCCTCGGGTTACAAGCTCGGCTCGGGCGACGTGCTGCAGATCGTTGTCTGGGATCACCCTGAACTCGCGGCAGCGCTCGGCCAGCCGGCGCAGAACACCAGGCCCAGTGACCCGGCGCCCGGTTTTGTAGTCGACAGCGAAGGCAACATCCAGTTTCCGTACGTGACCCACGCGATCCACGCCGAGGGCAAGACCGCCGAGCAGGTCCAGCGCGAGATCTATGCGGACCTGAGCAAGGTGTTCGTCAAGCCGCAAGTGACGGTTCGCGTGGCTTCGTTCCGGTCGTCGCAAGTCTATGTGGATGGTGATGTGCGTGCTCCGGGTGCGCAGACGATCAACGACATTCCGATGACGTTGACCGAAGCCGTCAACCGTTCGGGCGGCTTTGCGCCGACGGCCGATCAAAGCCGCGTGACGATCACGCGCAACGGCGTGGCGTATCCCGTGAACGTCGCGCAGATGATGAGGCAGGGCAAGAATCCCGCCGACATCATGCTGCAGCCGGGTGACATGCTGCATGTGGATTCCCGCGACGACAACACCGTCTACGTGATGGGCGAAGTGACCAAGCCCACCGCCGTGTCGCCGTTGCGCGACGGCACGCTCACGCTGGGTGAGGCCATCGTGCAAGCGGGCCAGATAAACCAGGACACCTCCAATGCGGCGCAGCTTTTCGTGGTCCGCCAGTCGACCGGCGACTCGCCGGTGATCTATCGCCTGGACGCACGCTCGCCGGTGTCCATGCTGCTTGCGAACCAGTTTCCGTTGGAATCGAAGGACGTTGTCTATGTTGACAACAGCGGTCTCGTCCGCGCCAACCGTGTGTTGAACCTGTTGTTGCCGGCTATCAACGCGGGCCTGACTGCCGCGATCGTAACCAAGTAGTCATGGAGCTGCGTCCGGTGCCGAACGTCATGAAGATCACGAAGGTGACGACAGTGACGTTGGGCGCCGGCCCGTTTCGATTGTTCGTTTGAGTGAGCGACAAAAAATGGCCATCAATTTCGAAAACCGTTACGCGGACGTGGTGTCGACAGGGGACGAGTTGCGCTTGTCCGACTACCTGGCGGCCATCTTGGGAAGCTGGCGAATCATCGCCCTGGTGACCCTGGTTGTGGTCGCGCTCGGCACGGCTTACGCATTCATTGCGTCGCCGGTTTATCGCGCCGACGCGATGATCCAGGTGACCGAAAGCAATCCCGGAAACAACGCCAATAACAACAATGCCAACGCGGTGCAGACCGTGTCGCAGATGTTCGACGCGAAGTCGACGACAGCGGCCGAAATCGAGTTGCTGCGTTCGCGGCTGGTCGTCGAGGACACGGTCAACAAGCTGCATCTGGATATCAGCGCGCGCCCGCGCTACTTCCCGGTCGTGGGCGGCATGATCAGCGACATCCTGGGCACGCGCAATGGCCAGGCGCCCGTGAGCTGGCTGTCGGGTTTCGCTTGGGGCAACGAAACCATCTCGGTGCCGAAGTTCGACACGCCCAAGGAAGCCTACGACAAGACGTACATCCTCACTGCCGGCGAAAACGGCAGCTATGTCCTGAGCGACCCGGACGGCATCGCCATCCTGAACGGCAAGGTCGGCCAGGAAGCGAGCGGTACAAGCGCGCTTGGGCCCGTCACGCTGCTGGTTGAAAACATGAGCGGCGAGCCGGGTGCCAAGTTCGAACTGACGCGTGCATCCACGCTCGGTACCGTGGACGCGCTGCAAAAGCGCCTGACGGTGGCTGAAACAACGCTGCAGTCCGGCATCATCGCGTTGAGCCTCGAAGGTCACGACAGCAAGCTGACCTCGCAGATCGTGAATAACATCGCGCGCCGCTTCATTCAACAGGATCTCGACACGCGCTCGGCGGAAGCCGGCAAGACGCTCGCGTTCCTCGAGCAACAGTTGCCGGAAGTACGCGCGCAACTCGACCAGGCCGAGCAGAAGTACAACAACTTCCGTAACAAGCAAGGCACGGTCGACCTGAGCGAAGAAAGCCGCCTGTTGCTCCAGCAAGTCGTCGACAACAAGTCGAAGCTGATGGACCTGCAACAGCAACGCGCCGAACTCTCGCAGCGTTTCACCGCGAACCATCCGTCGGTGGCCGCGCTCGACGCGCAGATCGGTGCATTGCAGGCCGCACAAGGTTCACTGACCAAGAACGTTTCCGTGCTGCCCGATACCGAACAAACCGCGCTGCGCCTGCTGCGCGACGTGCGGGTCGATACCGAGCTCTATACGAACCTGCTTAACAGCGCGCAGCAGTTGCGCGTGGCGAAGGCGGGACAAGTAGGCAACGTGCGGGTGGTCGACTTCGCCGAACCGGCTGACGATCCTGTGCGTCCGAAGCGCGTGCTCGTGATCCTGATCAGCCTGGCCGGTGGCCTGGTGCTCGGCATCCTCGTGGCGTTCATCCGCAAGTCGTTGTATGGCGGCGTGGAACGTCCGGAAGAAATCGAAAATCGCCTGGGCGTGCGCGTGTTTGCCATCGTGCCGCGCAGCAGCCAGCAATTGCGCCTGCAGCAGAAGGTCGGTTCGCGCAGCCAGGGTCTTCATGTCCTCGCCGCGACCTCGCCGGAAGACGCGGCGGTGGAAGGGATTCGCGGCCTGCGCACATCATTGCAACTACAGATGGCCGATGCACGTAACAACGTGGTGATGCTGACGGGCTCGCGCCCGGATGCAGGCAAGTCGTTCCTCTCGGTCAACCTGGCGACCCTGGTGGCATCGACGAGAAAGCGTGTGTTGCTGATCGACGGCGACATGCGTCGCGGCGACGTTCACTCTCACTTCGGCGTGCGCCATATGCCGGGCTTGTCCGACGTGCTGATGGGCTCGGATATCGAAGCCGCGGTGCTGCATGACGTGCTGCCGGGCGTCGACCTGTTGACCAAGGGCTCGCTGCCGTCGCATCCGTCGGAACTGCTGATGAGCGACCGCATGCATGAAGTGCTGGAAGTGCTCAAGCACAAGTACGACCTGGTCATCATCGATACCCCGCCGGTCCTGGCTGTGACCGATGCAACCGTGATCGGCAAGCATGCCGGCACGAGCCTGCTGGTGGTGCGTCACGGCCGCAACCAGGTGGAAGAGATTGGCGAAACGATGAAGCGCCTGCATCACGGTGGCGTGAACATGAAGGGCGTGCTGCTGACCGACGTACCGCAATCGAGACTGATGTCCGGCAGCGCATACACGAACTACTACGGCTACGAGAGCATCCCTGAGTGATGCCTGGACGCGAAGATCTTGCGGCGCGCGGGGGCACGCGCCGCACATCCAATCTGAGAGACGAGAGGCACACGATGAAACGCAAGGTCGCTTTGATCACCGGCATTACCGGACAGGATGGCTCCTACCTGGCCGAGTTGCTGCTCGCAAAAGGCTATGAAGTGCACGGCATCAAGCGCCGTAGCTCGCTGTTCAACACGGACCGCATTGACCACCTGTACAGTGATCCGCACGAGTCGGATCGCAAGTTCGTCCTGCACCACGGCGACCTGACGGATACCTCGAGCATCACGCGGATCGTTCAACGTACCGAGCCCGATGAGATCTATAACCTCGGCGCGCAGAGCCACGTGCAGGTGTCGTTCGAGGAGCCCGAATACACAGCCAACGCGGACGGTCTCGGCGCGCTGCGTATTCTCGAAGCGATCCGCATTCTCGGCATGGAAAAGAAAGCGCGTTTCTACCAGGCGTCGACGTCTGAGCTCTACGGTCTCGTGCAAGAGTCGCCGCAGAAGGAAACCACGCCGTTTTATCCGCGCAGTCCGTATGCAGCGGCCAAGCTGTACGCGTACTGGATGACGGTGAACTATCGCGAAGCGTATGGCATGTATGCGTGCAACGGCATCCTGTTCAATCACGAGTCTCCCGTGCGCGGCGAGACCTTCGTCACGCGCAAGATCACCCGGGCGCTCGCGCGCATCGCGGTCGGCATGCAGGACGAGATGTATCTCGGCAACCTGTCCGCCATGCGCGACTGGGGCCATGCGCGCGACTACGTCGAGATGCAATGGCTGATGCTGCAGCAGGAGCAGCCGGAAGACTTCGTGATTGCTACCGGCGAGCAGCACAGCGTGCGCGAATTCGTGATCCAGGCCGCAGCCGAACTGGGTGTTCACATGCGCTTCGAAGGTGAAGGCGTGAACGAAGTGGGCATCGTGGACCAGGTCGAGGGGCGCGAAACGAAGATGGCCAAGGGTCACGTGATCGTCCGCGTGGACCCGCGCTATTTCCGTCCGACGGAAGTGGAAACGTTGCTTGGTGATCCGTCGAAGGCACACGCGAAACTGGGCTGGCGCCCCACCACGACATTCCCCTCGCTCGTGAAGGAAATGGTTCGTTCCGATTTTCAGATAGCACGGCGTGACGCGCTCGTCACGATGGCCGGATTCAAGGCACTTGAACACCACGAGTGAAAATCATGGATAAAAACGCACGCATTTTTGTAGCGGGTCATCGCGGCATGGTCGGCTCGGCGTTGGTCCGGCGCCTGAGCGGTGAGGGTTATCGCAACATCATCACGCGCACGAAGTCGCAACTCGACCTGACCGACCAGGTCGGGGTCAACATGTTCTTCGAGAAGGAGAGCATCGACGTGGTGTTGCTCGCCGCAGCGAAGGTCGGCGGCATTCTCGCGAATTCGACGCTGCCGGCGTCGTTTATCTACGAGAACCTCACGATCGAAACCAACGTGATTCATGCGGCCTGCCGCTGGAATGTGTCGAAGCTGGTGTTCTTCGGTTCTTCCTGCATCTATCCGAAGGCCTGCCCGCAGCCGATCAAGGAAGAGTATTTGCTGACCTCGGCGCTTGAGCCGACCAACGAGGCGTACGCCATCGCGAAGATTGCCGGGCTGAAGCTTTGCGAAGCTTATAACCGCCAGTACGGTTGCAAGTTCATCTCGCTGATGCCGACGAATCTCTACGGTCCGAACGACAACTACGACCTGAAGAGCAGCCACGTGCTGCCGGCGCTGATCCGCAAGGCGCACGAAGCGAAGCTGAACGGCGAAAGCACGCTGACGGTGTGGGGATCAGGCACGCCGCGCCGTGAGTTCCTGCACGTGGACGATCTGGCCGGGGCGGCGGTGTTCCTGATGGAGAGCGGACGTACCGAAGGCGTGTTCAACGTGGGCGTGGGCGAGGACCTGTCTATCCACGATCTCGCGGAGACGGTCTGCCGCGTGGTCGGCTTCCAGGGCCAGCTCGTGTTCGACGCGAGCAAGCCCGACGGCACGATGAGAAAGCTGCTGGATGTGTCAAAGCTGGGCGAGATGGGTTGGGTCGCGTCGACCGGGCTCGAACAGGGCATCCGGGCGACCTACCAGGATTTCCTGCAGCGCTACGAGGCGCTAAGCCAGCAACCGGCACATGCGTGAGCCCGAAGTGAGCTATTGCTTCACACACGCGCGCTACCAATCGGGGACAAGTACAACATGAACGCTACGGTCACTATTTTTCATAACGTCGTCTGGTCGCGGCACAAAGGTGCAGTGCTGTCCGCGCTGTACAACATATCCGGGTCCGGAACGATCAAGTATTCGATGGTTCAGATTGCCGACACCGAGCATGACCGCATCGGCTTCTCTGACGTGGACTATTCGTTCCACAGCTATCCGATGCGCAAGCTCTACAACGGCTGCTATGAGGACGTGCCGACCTGGCGCATGACGGCTCGCCTCACGTGGGAAGTGCTGAAGGCCAAGACAGACCTGGTGGTGCTGCCGGGTTATCACCGGCCCGAGTACTGGGCGATGATGGCCGCATGCATCCTGACGGGCAAGCGTCGCGCCGTGTTCTGCGATTCAACCGCACGCGACCGGCCGCGCAGGATGATGACGTCCATTCCGAAGCGCGTGTTTTTCTCGTTATGCGACGGTTATTTCGGGTTCGGTGAACGTAGCCGCGAGTATTTGATGTCGCTTGGCGCGAAGCAGGAAAAGATCTTCATTCCATGCCAGGCCGCCGCACTGCCACGCTCGTTTTCGCCGGAGCGCGCGCTGCCGGACCGGTTGCACTATCGCGCCGGCAACAAGCCCATTTTCCTGTATGTCGGCCGTCTGTCACCGGAGAAGGGCATTGGCACGCTGATCGATGCGTTCCGCGGGTTGAAGGAACGGATTCCAGATGCAGCGCTGCGCATCGTCGGCACCGGTCCGATGGGTGAAGAACTCAAGGCGAAGGTGGCCTCAATGGGCCTGTCCGATTCCGTTACGTTCCTGGGTAGTCTGCAGGACGAACCATTGTCGATTGAATACTTCAGCGCTACCTGCATGGTATTGCCGAGCATGAGCGAACCCTGGGGCCTGGTGGTCAACGAGGCGCTGAGCCACGGCTGTCCGTCGGTGGTGAGCGAGAGTTGCGGCTGCGTACCGGAACTGGTGATCGACGGCGTGTCGGGGTATGCGTTCCCGGCCGGCGACGTGCCTGCCATGCAACGCACGATGCTCAAGTCGATCGAGGCGTTCGCCGATACGGCAGGCGCTGCGAAACAATGCATGGGCGTGATCCAGCGTTTCGATCCGCCGTCCGCTGCGGCGAACATTGCGCGGGGCTGCGCGATGATGCTCAGCGACTGACCGTGGATCTTTGCTGCGGCCGGTCGATTCCAGAACCAAGAGAGGCATGCAGGGTCACCGAAGCGCGGTTGCGCGGGCGTGGTCCCGCAGCTGACGTTTCGCGAAAGTCCGTTCCGACGGGGCGTGCTCGCCCGGCGGAAGTGGAGGCATGATGAGAATCCTTATATACGGGCTCAATTACGCGCCCGAGTTGACGGGAACCGGCAAATACACCGCCGAGATGGCGGAGGCTTTGCAGCAGCAGGGGCACGACGTTCGCGTTGTGTGCGCACCTCCGTATTATCCGGAATGGAAGATTGCCAAAGGCTATTCGGGCTCGCGCGGTTCGCGCGAAATACGCAATCAGGTGCGTATCTGGCGTTCGCCCCTGTGGGTGCCGGCCCATCCGAGCGGTCTCAAGCGCATGATCCATCTCACTTCATTTGCGCTGGCCTCGCTGCCTGCGTTGGTCTTGCAGGTGTGGTGGCGTCCCGACGTCGTGATGTCGATTGCCCCGACCATGCTCAACGCGCCGGCCGCGCTCGTGCTCGCGCGTTTGACGGGCGCACATTCATGGCTGCATATTCAGGATTTCGAAGTAGATGCCGCGTTCGATCTCGGCCTGCTCAAGGGGCAGCGTACGGGACGCCTTGCGCGCACGATCGAAAGTGCGCTCTTGCGGCGGTTTAACGTTGTCTCGACGATCTCGGACAAGATGGCCGAGCGTGCAATTGCGAAGGGCGTTGCCTCTTCCAATGTGTTCCGCCTGCCGAACTGGGTGGATATCAGCGCGATCTATCCGCTTGATCGCGCGAATAAGTATCGCGATGAATTGAACATACCCGAGAGCGCGAAGGTCGTCCTTTACTCCGGCAACATGGGCGCGAAACAGGGCATCGAAGTGCTGGCGGGCGCAGCGGCTGCACTAGCTGCGCGCCAGGACATCGTGTTCGTGTTCTGCGGGAATGGCGCGACCAAGGCGGAGTTGGAGAAGTGCTGCGAGCATTTGTCCAACTGCCGGTTTATTCCGCTGCAACCGACCACACGCCTGAACGAACTGCTCAATCTCGCCGATATCCACGTGCTCCCGCAACGCGGCGATGCGTCCGATCTCGTCATGCCGTCCAAACTCACGGGCATATTCGCGAGCGGACGCGTGGTGATTGCCATGGCGCGTCCGGGGACTGAGCTTCATAACATCGTGACGCCGCGGGGCGTAGTCGTGCCGCCGGAGAATGTGCAGGCCTTGTCCGATGCTATCGAGATGCTCGTGGCCGATCCGGAGCAGCGCGCCATCCTCGGCGCGGAGGGCCGTGCATTCGCGGAGCTGAATTTATCGCCGGGGTGGGTGCTCGGGCGACTGGACGAAAAGCTACGCGTATTAAGGGGTGAAGGTGCGGCCGGGCGGATGAGCGAACGCAAGGAAGCGAAGACGGCCAGCGCGGCAAGCCCATCGTCCAAGGCGGGTTCCGCGGTGAAGCTGGTGGAGATCGAGAAGATCGATTGATCATTGGCCCACGGGAACCGGACGCGGCTCACGCTCCGGTGTAATCAGCCTGGTGAAGCTAGCCAGGCAACCTGCTTCACTGCCCGTTCCATAGGCTTGTTCGAAGCACGGCTCAAAACACCCACAACCGCAAGAACCTTTAATACGGAGACCGATAGATCTCTGTTGTTTTCTTGCCGGCCGGCTTCAGGCCGGTTGTGCTGTACACGGACTGCGCAGCGTCTTCCGGGGTAGTCACGAGCTTGCCGCCTGCGTCCTTCACTTGCACCCGCGCACGGGGCTTCATTGCCACCGCACCGGGGGTGATGAACGACGCGTTGGTCTGAGCCGGGTCCGCGTTGTTGGTCATCATCTTCTCAGCGGACGTGGTAGCAGCGGCGGCCTTCGCGCGGTTGCCAGCGGGAGCCTGCCCATAGGGATCGGCATAAGCTGCTCCATAGGTGTCAGGGCCACCCAGCAGCTTCTCTTCAGCCCCCAGGTCGGGCGTACCTGCATCGCCTCCGGCCGCATGGGCAGAAGGCCATGCCAAGCACGCGGCGCTCGCGACAGCCAAGGCTAATACGCGATGAAGCGAGGGTTGGCGATTGATCGATTTCATGATGCGCTCCGCAGGATCAGCAAGTAAATCGGCGAGTATGAAGATTGATTGTTATCCCAAAGCCGGCGTGGTGTCGAGCGGTTGCCACCCCTTGTTTCAGGGTAGTAAATCTTCTCGCGCACGCTCATGCAGATACCGCCAAAAGTCTTTCCCTTGCGGCCATTAGTGGGCTGGCGCACGAGAACGCCAAGACGTATCGCAGATAATCGTTTCACGCGGCGTTGTTATGCAACTGGTTATGCAATCCGCTGCACGGGCTCGGGGGCCGGCAATCATGCTCAGAACAATCGACGAACCTCGCGTTGAGGACCAGGTGGCGAATGACAAGGCCACCACCAGTCAGGGCCCACATCACAGTGCCCCGGGCGCAACCGAAGGCGCAGCGCGCTTCAATGGCGAGGGCTGCGCAGCCGGTGCAAGCACCACGGGCAGCGGCAAGGTCATCGACCTCAGTCTCGCGGGCAAGGGCAACTATGTGGCCCGGCGTGGCGTGGTGACGGAGATCGTGTGGTTCTTTATTGAAGCCGCCGTCATCAATAACAAGTTCATACCGGTATCGGCCGTACGCGTCTGGCTGTTGCGCCGCTTTGGCGCACGCATTGGTTCCGGTTGCCGGATGCCTCATCCCATTCGGGTGAAGGCGCCGTGGAATCTGGAAGTGGGCGACAACTGCTGGTTCGGCGTGAACGCGTGGATCTACAACCAGGCGCTGATTCGGATCGGCTCGAATGTATGCATCTCGCAGGACGCATTTCTCACCACCGGTTCACACGATCTGGAGAGCAACATGGACTTGCGCGTTGCGCCCATCGTGATTGAGGACGGCGTGTGGATTACATCGAAATGCGTCGTACAAATGGGCGTGACCATCGGCCGCTCGACAGTGGTGACGCCGCTGTCGGTGGTACATCGGTCGCTGGATGCAGAAGGCGTATATGGCGGGAATCCGGTGCGATTTATCAGGAAGCGGTTCACCGTATAGCACCAGAAAGGAACCAGAAAGGCACTAGGAAAGTGCGCCGCTGAAAAACGCATTTGTAGGGGCATGCCGGGCGCGTCGACCAGCGCGCTTTTGGCTGTCTGTGCCTTTATCTTGGCGGGTGACGAAGCACGAGTCCGACGATTATTACACGCAGGTAAGGCTTGCATGACTTCCTGGCTGCAAGTAATTTCGACTGAAACTCGCGCAGTGCTTCGTGGATTATTCAGGGACCGAAACCTGTCGGGTGCCGGCGGCAAATTGGCCGCGTGAAGCAGCACCGGCAGCGAAGCGTTTCGACAACGGGTGACGACAGCGGAGAGCCTGCACAACACGTGGGCGAACTGCTGCACACGAGAGGGAGCACGGGGAATGTTCATTGACAGCCGGAATGTTGAGCAGCGCGCGGTAGTTGAAACCACGGTCTGCATCATCGGGGCAGGGGTTGCCGGGATCACGCTGGCGCTCGAAATGGATAAGCACGGTATAGACACCGTCCTGCTCGAGAGTGGTGGCTACAAGCCTGACGATGCCACGCGCGATTTGTATCGCGGCGAGAACGTCGGCATTCCTTATACCTATGCGGATGGCAGTCGCAGCCGCTTCCTGGGCGGCAGCAGCAACTGCTGGGGCGGGTGGTGCCGGCCGCTCGATTCGTGGGACTTCGAAAAGCGCGACTGGGTGAACGATAGCGGCTGGCCTTTCGGGCTCGACGAATTGCGTCCGTACTATGCACGCACGCATGGCTTGCTCAAGCTGGGCGAAAATAATTTCGATCCTGCCTATTGGGAAGCCGCCATTGGCCGCGACGACGTCAGGCGTCATCCGCTGCCAAGCGGCACCGTTCGTGACACGATCTCGCAGTTCAGCCCGCCGGTGCGTTTCGGCAAGGTGTACAAGGCCGTGCTCGAGCGTTCGTCGCATGTGCGCGTGTTCCTCAATGCCAACGCGATGAACATCGACTCTGACACCGAGGCGCGCCATGTTACGCGTGTCGAGGCGGGTACGCTGAGTGGCCGGCGTTTCACCGTGGCTGCGAAGATCTTCGTGCTGGCAACAGGCGGGATTGAAAACGCCCGGCTGCTGCTGGCGTCGAACAAGGTGCAAGCTGCGGGTCTCGGCAATGGCAACGACCTGGTCGGCCGCTATTTCATGGACCACCCGCGCACCATGCAGGGCAGCATCAAGTTCAAGAAGCCGTGGGCGCGTAACAAGCTTTACGACATCAAGTATCACTATCAAAACGCTTCGGTGGCCGCGCACGGTCAGTTCATCTCGTCGCAGTTTGCGCTGACGCAGAAGGTGCTCGAACGTGAACGTTTGCTTAATGCACGCGTGTGGTTCTATTCGGTGTTTCGTGGCGAAAACACCGAGGGCGCTGAAGCGCTCGTGCGCTGCAAACAGGCGGTGTTGCAAAAGGATCAGCCGGACTGGAACTTCTCGCGGGACTTGTTGACCATGGCCATGCATCCCGTGGACACGGCGTGCTTTGGTCTTGCGCGTTTGTTGCAGCCGCGTCCGCTGATCACCGATGTCAAGTTCCAGACCATCGTGGAAGCGGAGCCGAACCGTGATAGCCGCGTGACTTTGTCGTCGCAGAAGGATGCGCTTGGCATCAATCGCGTTCGGGTGGACTGGCAGTTGACCGAGCTGGCGAAGCGTACGTTCGATCGGACCGTGACCTTGTTGGCGGAAGAAATGCAGCGAACCGGCGTGGCCGACGTGCAGCTCGACGAGCCGATGGAAGGCAAGCCGTGGCCGGCGCAGCTGGAAGGCACGTGGCATCACATGGGTACGACCCGCATGCACGATTCGCCTAAGCAAGGCGTGGTCGACCGCAACTGCCAGGTGCACGGCATGAGCAATCTGTATGTGGCTGGCAGTTCTGTCTTTCCGACGGTTGGAGCGAATTTTCCGACCATTACGATTGCGGCGATGACGCTGCGGCTTTCTGAACATCTGCTGAAGGCGTTGCGCGGCGAGATCTCGCCGCTTGCGTCGGTGACGTCGATTGGCGCGGGCGCTGAGCGCCGGACGTCCGAAGACACTACGTTGCCGTTCGCTGCGTCGACGTTGTGTTCGTCTTCGGATCTGGCCTTTATGGCGAAGAAGTAGGGCGTTTCTTTTTTGCTCGCGCCGGTGGACGGGGGATTGCTAGGTTTTGGGGCTGGCGGTTGGTCGGGTTGTCAGGTTTTGGGGGGGGTGGTCGGAGTCTATGCCGGGTTGGTGCTTTCGGCCTTAGTGGTCTGCGAGAGTCGGATTTTCTCTTTATCACTATTAGCCACTGTGCGTGGCGGCACGTCATTTCCTTGTCCAAAGCGACAAAGAAACGAAGCAAAGAAAGCGCTTTCAATCACGCTACCCTAAGTGTCCACGGCGTGCAGTTTTGATTCATAGGTGCCCCAAAAGCACGGTGCTCGCCAGAGCCACGGATGTGTGAAACCCTCCTTCTCCGAACACCGATACCCACACGCTTCGCCACCAGTGATTGAACCTGCCCAAGGACCACCCCGCGCTATCCGCGAACAACCTCCCGCCGAATTTGTCACGACGGACCATGCCGCTAACCCATCAAGAAACGGGGCAGCGCGGATGCATCGGGCCGTAGCTGGCGAAGAGAATCGTGCAGGCCGTGCAACTACCCTCCAAACATGAAGCCGTAAATATGCGTTCGACCGCGTAGCCCACAAAAAAAGCAGCGCACGCTCGGCCAACGCATCAAGAAGCGCGGCAGCGAATACGCGTGAGGCCGTGCGGGTCCCTCGGCAATTCGTGCTTGCCCGAGAGCGTACGGGGCGAAGCGTGTTCGTGTCAGGATTCGCGAGAAGGAGGGGTTCAACCATCCGTGGCTCTGGCGAGCACCGTGCTTTTGGGGCACCCATGAATGAAAACTGCACGCTGTGGACACTTAGGGTAGCGTGGTTTAAAAGCGTTTTCTTTGCTTCGTTTCTTTGTCGCTTTGGACAAAGAAATGACGTGCCGCCACGCACAGTGGCTAATAGTGATAAAGAGAAAATCCGACTCTCGTAGACCACTAACGCTGAAAGCAGCAACCCGGCATTGACCCCGACCACTAACGCCGAAAGCACCACCCCGGCATTGACCCCGACCGCTAACCCCGGAACCTGACAACCCGATCAACCACTCCCCCCAACCCCCCCAAGCCATCGACATCACCGCTCAACACTCACCAAAACCGGTCCACCGGCGCGAGCGAAATCCGCATCGTGCAACACCCGCAACAAATCCTTCGACATGGCCTCGACCGTGAAGCGTCGATGAAAAGTCTGCCTGGCCTGCGTACGCATCGCGGCCGCCAACGACGGTTCCAGTTCAAGCCAGTGCCTGAGACTCGATACCGTCCCGGCCACCGTATCCGATGCGACGAATCCCGCACCATCCGCTTCCACTTCGCGCCAGATATTTACCTTGTCGGAGATCAGCGCCGGCAGGCCGCATCCCAGCGCTTCAGCAACCGCAATGCCGAAATTCTCCTGATGCGATGGCAGGATGAACGCATCGCTTGCCTGGAACGCACCCCACTTCATGTCGCCAAGCAGCATGCCCGTCCACGTGATGCGATCGGCGATACCCAGTTCACCAGCCAGCTTTTGCAGCGCAGGTGTCCATTCGCCGCTGTCCGGACCGGCCATCACAAGGTGCGCAGAAGGATCAATATCGCGGATCTCGGCAAACGCCTTGACCAGCAGGTCACAACCCTTCTTCTCATGAATGCGGCCGAGGAACAGCAGCAGGCGCTTGCCATCGAGTTCGGGATAAGCCGCGAGAAAGGCATCGCGCACTGACGCAGAAAACGCCGGCGGCGAAGTAGTGCCGAAAGCCACCACTTCCTCGTTCGCGCGATACAACCGGAACGATTGCCGCGCGAGCACACGCTCTTCCTCAGCCGTGAACAACACACGGCGCGCATCGCGCAGCACGCGATATTCCGCCCACGGCCAGTACAGGGATTTCTTCAGATGCTTGAGCGGATAGGTGCGCTTGAACCACGGATCGAGCATGCCGTGCGGAAACACGTAGTAAGGCACGTCAAGCTCGCGCAACGCCTTCCACGCACCATAGCTATGGTATTGCCACAGGCCATTGATGATCACGGCATCGAACTGCGTGGCGTGTGTTTTAAGCCAGGGCACCAGATGCGGCGTCAGGCCATAGTTGCCACGCGACGGCCCGAGCGCATGCACGGTCAGCGGGAACGCGGCGAGCCAGGGCGCGGCAGGGTCGTCGAGCGTGACGACCTCCACTTCATGACCCAGCGAGGTCATGTCGACGCCGCTTTGCCGGACACCTTCGGTCGGACCGCCCGCACGCGGGTCGATAGTCGATAACAAATGCAGGATCTTCATTGCCGGTCGCCGCTTGGGTGATTGATCGGTGGTCGACGTGGCTCGATCTTCATGCCGATGTGTACCGCGACATCGTGCCCGTGGTGGGATCGCGGCCTTCGTTCAGCGCGGGCGCATGGGCGGATACGGGCGTCGGCATGGCGACGGGAGTGACCGGAGCAGGCGACGGCGCGGGTGTTCCAGGCCGGCGCTTCTTCGGTAGTCCTTGCTGCGCGCGATGCCGGGCTTCTCGTTCCCGCATGGCATACGAGAGACGCGTATAGGTCGCGACCAGCAAACCAAGCGCGACGCCGAACACGAGACCAGAGTAACGCGGGCCGAGTGGATTACCGCCGATCGACATCGCCGGCAAGCCCGCAAGCAGCAACAGCGAACGTCCCATCACGGGCAGGTATAGCAGGTCCGGCGCGCGCCGCCGCCACACGCGATACGCCATCCCGCCGAGGCCCAGTGCAAGCAGTATCGCAAGCGGCATCCAGAGACCGAACATTAAACCGCCCGCGAAGAACTGGTACACCCAGAAGTTGTGGCCTGCGGCAAATTCCTGGATCGCGTAGAAGTCCTTCTTGGAGATTTGTCCGGCGAGGTCGGGCAGATAGTCGGGCGAATAGTGATACACCGCGCCGTACCCCTTGCCCGCGATCAGCGACGACGGCGTGGACGTGACCTGATCGTACTGATCCTTCATCTCCGCGAGACGCGTGATAGTGGTCGGGTCCATGCCCGAAGTCGTTTCCTTCGAAGCGTAGATGCGTTGTGTCCAGTGTTCGGCGACATCGGGGAAAAATGACGCCGCGCCGACCGCCATCGCGGCGATCAACAGGCCGGTCAATGCCGCGCGCATGCCGGCCTTGGCCAGGTGCCGCGCCGACGGCGCCGACAGCCACGTCGCGAAGACGAACAGCAGGACGGTGCCCACCAGCAGGCTTCGCGTCACGCTCAGGAGTTCGATCAGGATCGTGCCGAGGAACAGGGCGAGGGTGATCTTGGTAAAGCGTTTAGCGACCACGAACTCATGCAGGAGGATGCCCTGCAAGCCGAGGAAGGTAGACGATATGATCCGGTAGCGCACGTCGTCGAGCGGGCCGCCGCTGGTCGCTATGCCGAAGGCGAAGGTGAAGACGAGCGAGATGGCCATCGACCAGAACAGCGCCTTCTCGAACTGCTCGATCCGGTCGCCTTGCCACGGTCGGCATGCAACAAGGTAGCCAAGCAGGAACAGCCCGAAGGGCAGCAGGGTGCGCAGATAGTTGCCGAAGTCATTGCCTTGCATGAGCTGGGCTACGATGCTGCCGGCCACGGTCATGATGGTTCCGGCTGTAATGATCGAACGCAATCGCGAGCGCTGTGTGAAGCTTGGCGCGATCAGCCACAGGATCAATCCGGCGGCGAGCACCGGCAAGGTCATGACGATCTGCATCGCGTGGCTGCCGTCGTCCAGTCCCGCCTTGTAGTCGAGCGCGAGAGGGCATATCAGCAGCCAGATCCATAAGATCGTGAATTTATTGCGCATGGGCTTGTCTCTCTTCAACTCTCAGTTTTCAGGCTTCGCTGCGGACACTTCGACGTTCAGCGGCGCATGGCGCCCGGTTCGGACACAGGCGATGTCGGCCTGGTGGTTCCCCTGATCGTTCTCCTGAGCATGCCTTGCTGAAAGCATCCTTTCCGTTGCATGGCTCGCATAACGTGTTCAGTTCCCGTTTTCAGCGCTCGTTATCAAGGTCAGCGGCCGGGCGAATTCAAACGGCTGCTTACTTCCGACGTAAAGGGGCCAACGCTGGATGGTCGCGAACCCGCATGGATCGTTCCGCACATTCGCCACGAAGCACGCTCGACGCGCGGCCTGTATTCGGTCTGCATCTCTAATGAGCAGCGCTTTCCCCAAAGCGGCTGGCTGGTTGCTCGGAATATATCAGCGGCCGAATCGGCTGCATCCGGGGAGGCGGTAAAGCACTAGTCTTCGTCTTGAATCGACGGGTTGCGGCACGCGTGCCGCCTCACGCAAGGCACGGAGGGGCCGTTGTTGACGGCCGATTACAGCCGGCTCCGGGTGCTGGAGTGTTGCCGCGGCGCACTGCCCGGCAATCCGCACAAGGCGTCGCTTGCGTGCGACAGCCCGCAGTGCATGGCCGTGAATGGCGTGATGTTGGCGGATGAAACCGGAGTGCTCAGACGAAGATTCAGGAACTGCCAGTCTGGATGCGGCCGAATGCGTCCGGCCGCAGGATTTTGCCTGAAGCGTCAGGAATAAATACCGAAAGGCAGGTCGGAATCGCGGGGCACACGCGCCGCCGCAAAGGGGAACACCATGGGCTTGTTCGGCACACCACGTACACAACAAACATCGAACCGGACAATCGAGCTTGACTTCGTTCGGGGCATTGCGATCATCGCCGTAATGGGCTTTCACTTCCACTCGGTCAAGACCGGTTATTCGTTTGTTAGCTGGATCGAATATCCGTTGAAAAGTTTCGGCCGCGAGGGCGTTAACCTGTTCTTTACGTTGAGCGGCTTTCTCGTGGGTGGTCTGCTGCTGAAGCAATATTCAGAAGCGGGACGCATTGATGCCCGGCGCTTCATCATTCGACGCATCTTCAAGATCTGGCCCGCATATTACGTGCTGATCCTGTTCCATGTATTCGCCGGCCGCCATCCCACCGACACCTTCCTCGTCCAGAACCTGACGCACTTGCAGAACTACCTGGGTACGTCGATCAATCAGACCTGGAGCCTTGCAGTCGAGGAACATTTCTATCTTTTCCTGCCGGCGTTGCTGTTGCTGTTCGTGCGCTTCAAGGCGGGGGCGAATGCGATCATCGGCACCTTGCTGGGGATCTGCGGCATCGTGTTGCTCGCGCGTTGCGCGGTGGTCTCGAATGGTGATCTGGATGCTGCGTTCTTCCAGACGCAGTACCGCATAGACAGCCTGCTGTTCGGCGTGATCCTCGCCGCGTTCTACTGGATGAAGCCCGAGCTTTACAAGAAGTTTGCCAGCCAGAAATGGCTGCTGCTCAGCATGGTGGCGGGGCTGATTGCATGGCTTGTCCTGGCTACGCCGCACCTTGTGCTCGACGAAAGTATTGGCTACACCATCCAGGCTATCGGCTTCACTGCCGCGATCGTGCTGTCGGTCGAATACTCCGGGGCTATCCGCGATTCGATTGCGTATCGCGCGGTGGCGTGGATCGGCGTGTATTCGTACGGCATCTATCTGTGGCATTCGCTGGCGCTCGCGCCCGCCGACATCATGATCCGCAAGATGGCTGCCATGCACGTTCCGTCGCTTGCTGCCTGGGCGCTTGTACTGAGCGCCCAATTTTGCATCGCGATCGTGATTGGCTATGTGACCACGCGTGCAATCGAATTCCCGTTCCTCAAGATTCGTGACGCATTGTTCCCGGCCAAGCGCAAGGGAGAAATGGAAGTGCCTGTGGTGAGCACGCACGTGTCCTGAGCGCGTCTATCGAAACCGCGCTTTTGCTTTAAGCGCGCTTTTCCCTGATTGACCGAATCGTCCGGGCGCTCGCCTGGACCGTGCCAACTTGTTGCCCGGGAAAGACCATGGAAACACTGCATTACTGCCGCTTCGAATGCGTGTCGAGGAGTCGGCCGTCAAGCTACCTGAGGGGCAGCGTGAGCGACGGCATCTCGGCTTTGAACGGCTCATGCATCGATGATCCGGAGGTTCACCTATGACAACGGCTCCGCGCATCGCGGCGCTTGACGTCGGGCGCACGCTTGCCGTGATCGGCGTGATTGCGGTTCACCTCGCACCGTGGATGGTGACGAGTCCCGTATGGCTCGATACGCTGGCCAATCTCGGTCAGTACGGCGTCCAGTGCTTTTTCGTCATCAGCGCGATCACGATTTTCGCCTCGATCGAGCATGATGCGCAACGCTTAAGCGGAGCGCGCGGGGTGTTGCGCAATTTCTATGTGAAGCGTTTTGCGCGCATCGCGCCGCTTTACTACCTGGCGATCATCGGTTACGCGGTCGTCGATTACGTGGTTCGTCGCGCGCACGGCCACATGCTGTTGCCACACGATTTTTCCGATGTCATCCTCAACCTGATCTTCGTTCATGCGTGGGTTCCGTCGGCGACTGACAGTGTGGTTCCGGGTGGTTGGTCGATCAGCGTCGAGATGCTTTTCTACATGATCGCTCCTGCGCTGGTGTTCTTTTGCCGGACTACGCGTGGCCTGATTGTCGTGTCGATACTGACCGCATTGTTCTCGGTGTCGTGCTGGTATTTCGGCGCTTGCGATGGCGGACCTGCATGCCGTGTGGTGAACAATGACTTCTTCTATTTCTGGCCGCCTACGCAGTTGCCGTGTTTTATCGTCGGGTTCTGGACCTGGCATCTGGCCAAGGATTATTTGATCGGCGACAAGGTGTTGCCATTGCGTGCATGCGGATGGCTTGTGCCTGGTGGACTGGTCATGGTTGCCGCGTTGTTCCTGGCCGGTACCGGGCGCGGGATGGCTCATGGTGTTGCGCCGACATTCGCGGCGCTTGCGACTGCCGCGCTGATGTTGTTGTTGACGCGCGTCTCTCCACGGACGTTGCAGGCGCCGGCACTGGGGAACCTCGGGCGCAATAGTTTTGGCATTTATATCTGGCATTTCGTCGCGATTCTCGGCGTGCGTGCCGTGGTCAAGATCGATGCGGTCGATGATTTTGCCGAATATCACGGCGTGCTGGTTTTCGCTGTATCGATGGCAGTCGCTACAGTCGTGGCTTATACCGGTGCTCGCTTTACTGCACGGCGAGTTGAAGAACCATGCTCACGATGGGCGCGGGAATGGTTAGTGAGGGCTCCTTTAAGAGTATCGGCTGGGCGGGATGCAGCCGCTGATGGGGCCGAAGGGGCTTGATGTTGGTTTCAGTTGAGCCTGCGCGGCGCTTACCCGCGCAGTGCTGGCTCAGCCAGGCAGTGCGCCGGCTTATTTTGCGAGTGCAATGCCGCCAAAGCGTAGCTGAACTTCGCCTGCCGATACTGCCCTGCAGCTCGATGCTGCTACCATTCCGAGCAAAAGACAGGGGGCGAAATGAGCACAACGACAAGTCAGTCTGGCGGGGTACTACCAGCGCTCACTAGCATCCGCTTTCTTGCGGCCCTGACGGTGGTGTTATCGCATTTCACCGAGTTGGGCTTACTCAATCTCCCCAAGTGGTTCTTTGATTTCGTCGATGGCGGTCGTCCCGCGGTATCGCTATTTTTCGTGCTCTCCGGATTCATCCTGACTTATACGTACCGGAAAACGATCGGTACCGACGGCCCGGCGCGTTTCTATGTCGCCCGCTTCGCACGAATCTATCCGGTCGTACTTCTGTCACTGGGTCTGTCGGCGCTCGTCACCGCTTATCTGCTTAATGGCGGCGACTCATCGCTCATGCTCGACTGGTATGCGTTAAAGAGTTCTGTTTACATCTCACTCGCCGTCAGCCTGATCTGCCAACTGTTACTGCTGAATGCATGGTTTCCATTCGCAGCAATTAATCAACCATGGAACGGGCCTTCATGGAGCATCTCCTGCGAAGCGTTCTTCTACGCGCTGTTTCCGCTGCTCCTGCGCAGGCTGGGAGCACTGCGAATGAGGACGTTGTTCTTCGTGTGTGCAGGACTCTGGATGCTGCAAGGGTTGTGGATCGTGTTTCTGCAGCATGCGCTTCCAGCTAGTCGCCACGGCTTTCTCGTCGCCGAGTTCCCAATCACACACCTGTTCGAATTCATCGTTGGCATAGCTGCCGCGATCAAGTTCGATGAGCTGCGCTCGCGTGGCACTTCGCTCCACTCTCACGGCGTTGCACTGATTTCCGTGGCACTCGTTGCGGTGATTGTGCTGGCAATCTGGCGTCCGGTTTCCCCCGCCTACTATCTGGAATCGCCGTTCTTCGCCGCGCTCATACTTGGCCTTGTGTTGTTGGAGCGTCCCGTCATCGGCTTGCTCAATCAACGCTGGCTCGTGCGTCTTGGTGAGGCAAGCTATTCTCTCTACCTCATTCACGTGCCGTTAGCGCACTTGGCGTTTATCGTTGGGTTTAGGCAATCGAATGGATGGATCGCGATGCTCTTCGCAATATGCTTGAGCGCCGTGATTTTTCAGTATTTTGAAGAGCCAATGCGAAGGCGGATTCGCGCGAGGTTGACAACCATCGCGCCGTCCACACGGCCGGCAGTCGCGCTGCATGATCGGGCCGCGTGATGTTGTCTGACGGCAGGGGCGCGGCTTGCTGATTGAACCGCTGGTCGCGTGCAACGTGCTGAAAGTGCTCGCCAAACCACGAAGCTTCAAATAATCGCTTGCCGCAGCGTCTGCTTGAAGTAGCCCAACGTATTGCGTTCCAACAAATGCGGCCCGGCTGGCGTTCCTGCCGGGCGCTCCTCGAACACCTTGTCGAAAGCGCGATTAATCGACGTAACCGATAAATCCTCGACCACCGGCCCCAACTCACCGGTCCGGCAAAACCATCCAATCAGCCCATCGGCCGTGGCGACCACGGGCTTGCCGAATCTGTAAGCCTGGACCAGTACGCCGCTCATGCCGTAGTGCCCTTTATAACCAAGCCAGACCACATCGCAGGCGGAAAACAGGTCGAGTTCTTCCTCGGCGGTAATGAACCGGTCCATGAAAACCGCCGCAGGCGATAACGCACCCGCCGAAGAAAAGAACGCGCGAGTCTCATCGTCCTGAGCCCCCGCGACAACGAGCGTCAGCGGATCAGCGCCTCCCCGCTGTGCAAGCGCGGTGACCAGCTCCTGAATGCCCTTGCGCTCGGTGATTGCGCCATAGACAAGCACGTGCCTGCCAGCGCCGAGCCCCAGGCGCTGACGGGCCGCCAGTGGCTCCGTAGCCCTCGCGTCAGGGAATGGGTCGGCGAGATACTGAACGGCCGCGCTACGGCCCGCCTGATGACGCTCAGGATGCCCCGGCTTCCCCGCGTACCATTCGGTAAGCGTGGGATCGATGGTGAGCAAAGTCTTCAAGCCGGGCGTACGAATGGCGCGCAGAAATAATTGCGCTTTGATCGCGTTGATCAACGGTTCGCGCGGTGCCTTCACGCCCACCTTGGCATGATGGAAATTGGCGCGCATCGTAATGCCCACCCATGGCGTTGCGCCAAACGGCGAACCCGTGAACGGCAGCGAGTAAAAGAAATAATCGACGTAAGGAACCACGACCAGCGCGACCTTCCGGTTGCGGCTGGCGGTGTCGAATGCTTGCTGGAAATCGCGGAAAAACCGCACGTAACTGACCTTCGCAAAGCCGCGGCGGCCGTGTTGGAGCGGCTCGACGAACTGGATCTGCAACTCGGGCCGGTTCTCCTGAGCGATGCGCGTGGCGAGCGAATGCCCTGCGTTCGCCGGGTCGGTCACTATCACGCACCGATACCCCGCTTCCATGTAAGCCGCTGCGGCCCACTCGGCATAACGCCAGCGATGCCCTGTGAAATCCGGTTCGACAATCAGCACGGTGTCGAGCGTGTCATTGGCCATGGTCATTGTTTTTGAAAGCGTACAAAAAGGGCGTGATGCAGGATGGCCACGCGCAGAACGTCCTCTCCGGGCGGTCAAAGCGGGCAGGGCCGATCAGGCGCGCGGCGCCAAACATCAGTCGATAACGTCAACACTAGCATTGCCACACGCTGCGCAACCGCCAAAGTCAGGGTATTCCTCTGGCGAAAAAAGACAGTGATCCAGCACACACGAGGGCCGATATCGACTACGAGATGGCGCACGGCACAGGGCGCACCACGTTACCTTTGCGGAAACCCTGGGCAAATATCGCTAATGCAAAGTCACGTCTCTCGGGAAATCCATTTGCCACGCTCCAACTACAAAAAGTCGATCCGACGCGAGGAATGTCTGTGAGAGCAGTTCGCTTACCGTTTTCAACCGCGAGCGTGCGTTTCGATCAGGACGCCGCCATCTGGGTCCTGCTGCAACAAATCGTGGTGCGCGGCTTCGTCGCGGTCAAGTTCCTGGCGATCGGCCGGATTCTCGGGCCCGCCGCAATCGGCAGCGTCAGCGTGGCGCTGCTGGCGGTGGCTATTGCCGAATCGCTCAGCGATACAGGTCTCGCGCAAGCGGTGGTGCAAGGCCGCGAAACGCCGAACCGCTCACAACTCGGCGCGGTGTGGACCACGCTGGCGTCGCGTGGCGGATTGATTGCGCTGCTGATTGTCTGCGCTGCGCCGCTGATGGACCAGCAGTTTCATCTTGGCGGCTCGCTGCTGCTTCTGCAACTCGCGGCGCTGTTGCCGCTGATCCGGGGCGTGGCGTCGCCGGCGTATTACATCGTCACGCGCGAGCGCGGATTCATGCGCATCGCGGGCGTGGAGATGTCGTCGGCTTTCCTCGATTGCGCGATCGGCCTGGCCTTCGCGCTTGGCGGGGCAGGCGCTTATTCGGTGCTGCTCGGCATGGTGGCGGGGGAATCACTGAAGACGGTCCTGACCTGGACCACCATGTCGCCGCGTCCGCCGCTGCGGCTGTCGTGGAAGGGGATTGGCCATTACGTGAATTTCAGCCGCTGGATCTGGGCGGGCAGCGTGGTGAACCTGCTGCTGAATCAGTTCGACAAGGTGATCGTGGCAAAGCTGCTCGGGCCGGCTCAACTGGGCGCGTACCAGATGTCCTCGAAGCTCGCCCAGATGCTGCTTGCCGACGCCGCTATTGCGATGTCGCAATACCTGTTTCCGACGTTCTCCGCGCATCACCGCAAGGATGCGGATTTCGCTGCGCGGCTGTTCCGCCGTTATCTTGCGCTGATCGCGGGCGGACTCGCGGTGCTGGTGATCATCTTGCGCCTTGCCGCCGAACCGCTGTTCCAGATCGTGCTGGGAACCGCGTGGCTGCCCGCCGTGCCGCTGTTCAGGATCTTCGTGGTCAACATGGCTATCGGTGCAATGATCGCCGTGCTGGTATCGTATTTGCGTGCGGTGGGCTTGCCGAAGGTCGCCACGCACGCGTCCATCATCCAGGCCGTGGTGCTGCTGGTCACGGTGCCGGTCGCCACCCATTTGTGGGGCGTCACGGGCATTGCCTGGGCGATGACGGTCGGCCTTGGTGCAGCCGCCGGCTGGATGCTGTTCCGAATTGCCAGGGAGGCGTGATGCGCATCCTTCATCTTGTTCTTGCCCCGCGCCTTTCAGGGGCGGAAGTGCTGGCCAAGGATCTCGCGATTCATCAGCAGAGAAGCGGCGAAGTTGTCGGCATGACGTCGCTGCGGCCGCAACATGACGACTTCCTCACGCTGCGCCAGGAACTCGATGCCAACGGCGTGGAGTGCATGTTTCCTCGTGGATTCCACGGCACGTTCGGCAAGCTGTGGCATTTGTACCAGGCAGTTCACCACTATCGCCCGGACGTGGTGTTTGCCCACGCGACCATTCCCGCTTTCTATGCGCGCGCACTGCCACTATCAGCGCCCGTGGTGTACGTGATGCATTCCGCGACCAACGACTTTGAGCGCGGTCTGTTCCGGCGCATCGAGCGGGTGTTGTCGCGGCGGGCACGGGCGGTGATCGGGGTATCGCCGGCGAATCTCGACGACTATGTGGCGGCCGTTGGCGGGCATCCGTCGATGCAGCTGATTCCAAACGGCGTCGACATGGCGCGTTTCTCGCCCGGACTGAATGCTGATCTTGCCAATGACCATGCGCAGATTGTGCAGATCGGGCGTTATACGTCGGTGAAGAACCAGTTGCAGACGGTGCATGCGTTCAAGGAGGTCGCGCAGCAGGTGCCGCTTGCGCGATTGCTGCTGGTCGGTGTGGTCGAGGATCCCGCTTATTTCATGGCGGTGAAGGATCTCGTGGCGAAGCTTCGGCTCGAGCAGCGGGTCACGGTGGAAGGGCCGCGTTCGGACATCTCCGACATTCTTTTCAAGGCCAGCGTGTTCGCGATGCCGTCGCGCTTCGAAGGCCATAGCATCGCGTTCCTGGAGGCGCTGGCGTCGGGCGTGCCGATTGTCGCCAGCGACATCCGGCCGTTCAGCTTCGCGGCGGATTTTCCGGCTGTGCATCTGCTGGATCCGGAGGACACTTCGACCTATGCACGCGCGCTGGTGACCGCGTTGGGCGAAGGGCGGGCGCAGCGGCCGCTAGGGGGTCTTACGCTGGCCGATACCGCCGAGCGTTATTTGGAAGTCGCACGGCAGGTCACGGGCGGCATGGCGGGTGCGCCGGCTTGAATTGAAGGTGTGAGGGTTGGTGCAGATTCGAGCGTGGTAACAAAAAACGCCGGCTGTTCAAGCCGGCGTTTTGGTTTTTCAGACGTTGAAGCTTCAGCGTCAATGAAACAGCTTGGTCGCCTGGACCAGGGTGTTGATCACGCCCCATGCAAGCGGCACGATTGCATAGATCCAGAACACGCCGAGCAGCAGCTTGTTGGACGGCTGCGCGTCCAGCTCGGCGTTCAGGTTGGTATGGGTGTTCATCGCATTCTCCGCGCTAGAGTAGGTTCAGTGGATTCAGTCTGCCGCGAGTGCGGACGCGCTCATGTGATGTTTCTCGTGCACGCGCTTCACCAGCAAGTTGCAGATAAAGCCGATCACCAGCAGTCCCGCCATGATGTGCAACGTCGTGGTGTAAGCCTCCGCCTTGACCACGCCATGCGCCACTTCATACGCGCGAATGTAGTTCACCAGCACAGGACCTGCGATACCGGCCGCCGCCCACGCGGTCAGCAAGCGTCCATGAATGCCGCCCACGAATTTCGTGCCGAACATATCGGCGAGATAGGCCGGTACGGTCGCGAAGCCACCACCGTACATGGACAGGATCACGCAATACGAGAGCACGAAGAGCGCAACGTTGCCGCTCTGCGCAAATTGCGGCACCAGCAGATACAACACCGCGCCGAGCGCGAAGAACACGAAGTAGGTGTTCTTGCGTCCGATCCAGTCCGACGCCGATGCCCACACGAAACGCCCGCCCATATTGAAGAGCGAAAGCAGGCCGACGAAACCAGCCGCGGCAGCCGCCGTGATCGATGCCTTGAAGCTCTCCTGGATCATCACCGACGCTTGGCCCAACACGCCGATCCCGGCCGTCACGTTGAGGAACAGCACCAGCCAGATCAGGTAGAACTGCGGCGTTTTCAACGCCTGGTCGATATGCACGTGATTGCGCGTGATCATCTTGTTGCCGTTGGTCACCGGCGGCGTCCAGCCCGCTGGCGTCCAGTTCGCACGCGGGACGCGGATGGCGAGCGCACCGATCGACATCGAGATGAAATAGACGATGCCCAGCACCACGAAGGTCTCGGTCACGCCGTTGCTGGTCGCGCTCTTGAAGTGGTTCATCAGCGCCACCGAAGCAGGCGCCGCGATCATCGCACCGCCGCCGAAGCCCATGATCGCCATGCCGGTCGCCATGCCGCGCCGGTCAGGAAACCAGCGGATCAGCGTGGACACCGGCGAGACATAACCTAGCCCGAGCCCAATCCCGCCAATCACGCCGTAGCCGAGGTAGACCAGCACGATCTGATGCAAATGGATGCCGAGCGCCGCCACCAGGAAACCACCGCCGAAGCAGCAGGCCGCCGTGAACATGGTGCGCCGCGGCCCGACCTTCTCCAGCCATTTGCCGGCGAATGCCGCCGACAACCCGAGAAACACGATAGCCAGCGAAAAGATCCAGCCGAGCGTGGTCAGCGACCAGTCGTCCGGAGCCGATTCCGTGATGCCGATCACCCGCGTAAGTGGCGCGTTGAAAACGGAAAACGCGTAAGCCTGGCCGATGCACAGATGCACCGCCAACGCGGCGGGCGGGACCATCCAGCGCGAAAATCCAGGTTTTGCGATGGTTGCTTCTTTAGAAAAAAATCCGGGTGAACCGGTAATCGGGCTGCCGGTATGCGAGCTCATTCTGGGTCTCCAATCTGGTTTATTTGCGCTGTTTATCGTTTGCTTTTTTATAGGCGAGCTTCAATAGCCTCTTGGCAGCGCTGCCGGGAGGCGGCTCAATCGTCGTAGCGTGGTTTGTACGAGCAAGGGGGTAAAGCGGAGAAGAATATATGATGTTCTCTTTCATAATGTTAACTCACCGATGCCTCTCTAGCACGATAGTTAAGGGATCGGATAGTTGCAATAGGATATGTTCAGACATAAGCAATTGTACCGATAGGACAATCCTTGCTCCGACCCCTCTCGACCCTTCTGAATGAGTAAAAACAGGAATTTTCAATAGTCTTCAGGTAATCATGGGTAATAACTTCTATAGCATTGACTTTCCGGCGAGATAAACCGGACCCGCCCAATGCAATTGATTAATTCGCGTTTTCCCGAAGAATCCCGCTTAATATGGTTTGCATGAAAGACGGCTCGAGCTGGTGGAAAAATGCAGTAAAGCGGCCGGACGAAGTGTGCAGACGCGATGGCGTGCACCGGCAGCCAGACGATTTCAGCAAGCCTTTGCGACGCGGCTTTCGTCGCCTAACCTGTACGAACATCCGCGTGTCGGACCGGGATCTGATCAATTTCCTCGCCGTTTCATACGATCAAACCGGTGCTTGAAGAAAACATCAAGACGTCGCATGAAGGGCGCAGGATTCGCATGGCGGAGGCGCGGCAAACCTTCGCTAAACCCCACGCGTTGCGCCCATGCCGAAGGTGACAGACGGCGGACGTAGCGCGTTATCTCACCTTAAGGAGCACGTTCGATGAGCACGATCAAGACGAAGGACGGCACGGAAATTTTCTACAAGGACTGGGGTACCGGCAAGACGGTGGTGTTCTCGCATGGGTGGCCGCTGGATGCGGACGCGTGGGACGCGCAGATGTTGTTCCTGGTCCAGAAGGGCTACCGGGTCATCGCGCACGACCGGCGGGGGCATGGGCGTTCCGGCCAGCCGGGACAAGGCAACGACATGGACACCTACGCCGATGACCTGGCCGCGGTGCTCGACGCATTGGACGTGAAGGATGCCATGCTGGTGGGCCATTCCACGGGCGGTGGAGAGGTCGCACGTTATATCGGGCGTCATGGGACCGGGCGGGTATCGAAGGCCGTGTTGATCGGGGCCGTGCCGCCGTTGATGTTGAAGACGGAAGCGAACCCGGGTGGCTTGCCAAAGGATGTATTCGATGGAATCCGCGCAGGCGTGGTGGGCGATCGCTCGCAGTTCTACAAGGATCTGGCGGTACCGTTCTTTGGCTACAACCGCGATAACGCCAAGAAATCGCAGGGCGTGATCGACACGTTCTGGGCGCAGGGAATGTTGGGCGGGATACTGGGGCACTACTTGTGCATCAAGGAATTTTCAGAGGTCGACTACACGGAAGACCTGAAGAAGTTCGATGTCCCGACCTTGATCCTGCACGGTGATGACGACCAGATCGTGCCTATCGATGCAGCGGGAAAACACTCGGCGAAGATCGTCAAGAACGCGACGCTCAAGGTGTATCCGGGCGGCGCGCACGGCATGTGCGTGGTCGAGGCCGACAAGGTGAACGCAGACTTGCTCGAGTTTGTATCGAGCTAAAAAAAGAAACGCGCCGGCCATGAAACTGCCGGCGCGGGAACCGCTACTTCTTCACCGGATGAGCCCGCCGGAACACCATCCATCGCGGCGATTTAAACCTGACGATGCTGACGTACAGCCAGACGTAGGTGATAGCAAACACCACGACGAAGCAGAACAGATGCAGCGTGTGCCGCCAGAACAGCGTGGCGGGAATCACGGCAACCAGACACAGCAGCCACAGATACGGCGAAGTCAGCGAATTACGCCGCGTGATTTCGCGTGCATTTTTCGCGCCGACGGCCCAGCGCATGAGGCGCTTATAAACCAGCATATGCAGATGCACGCCATCGGGAATCCCGGGAGAGATGCCGCGAATAAACTTCTTCCGATAGATCGAGAAACACGTCTCGAAGATCGGATACATGAACAGCAGCACCGGGAACCACGCTGAGACATCGCGATTGCGCATCACGAGCAGGATGGACAGCTCGGCGAGCATGAAGCCGATGAAATAAGCACCGCCATCGCCGAGAAAGATCAGCCCGGCGGGGAAATTCCAGATGAAAAAGCCCATCACCGCGCCCATCATGATCAGCGATGCAGACAACACCACCGGGTCGTGAACCTGGAACGCCACGTACGCGAGCGACGCAAACATCATGAACGCGACCATGGACGCGAGCCCATTGAAGCCGTCGATGATATTGATCGCGTTAGCCAACGCCGCCACCGCGACCACGGTCACGAGACACGAGATGACCCCGTAGGTCAGCAGGAAGTCCAGTGGCGGAACGCTGATACGCGTGACCGCAATCCCCAGCAAGAAGTACGCAAGCGCGGCCGCGGCCATCGTGCAAACGAGGCGTACAACCGGCGTGACCCGCTTGGTCAGGTCCTCGACGAGTCCGGAGAAAAAAGCAGGCATCCCGCAAGCAACAATGGCGAGGATTCCGCTCGATACGACCGGATAGGTCCATCGAAGCTGCACGGCCGAGGCGGTGAGCCCGACCAAAATTCCGACCCCGCCGATGCGAGGCACGGACCGCGCGTGGAACTTCTGCACGCCGGCAAAATCGCTATCGCCGGAAAGGCCTTCGTGCAAATGCGCAAACCGCACGATCAGCAGCGTGATGAATAGCGAAACGAGAAAACCGAGCGCAAAACTGAGCATGAAAAATGACCACTAAAAAGAACGCGTCAGGCCGGGCCGCGTGGGCGTTGCCTGAACCAGAACGTCAGGCAAAACCCCGTGGATTTTGCGACTGCCAGCGCCAGTGATCGGCGCACATCCGCTCGATGCCGTGTTCCGCTTGCCAGCCGAGCAGCTTCGCAGCGGCGGCCGGGTCGGCGAAGCATTCGGCGATATCGCCCGGACGGCGGGCGACGAGTTCATACGGCACGGGCTTGCCCGACGCCGCTTCGAACGCTTTCACCACGTCCAGCACGCTATACCCCTGGCCCGTGCCCAGATTCACGACAAAGCTGCTGTCGAGCGACTCCAGGGCATCGAGCGCCTTGATGTGACCACGCGCCAAGTCGACCACATGAATGTAATCGCGCACGCCGGTGCCGTCATGGGTGGCGTAATCGCTGCCGAAAATACGCAGGCGTTCCAGCTTGCCCACGGCCACTTGCGCCACATACGGCATCAGGTTGTTCGGCACACCCGCCGGATCTTCGCCGATCAAGCCGCTTTCATGCGCGCCGACCGGATTGAAGTAACGCAACGTCGCGATGCGCCACGCCGGATCCGAGATTTCCAGATCGCGCAAAACCTGCTCGGCGATCAGCTTCGATTGCCCGTAGGGGTTCGTTGCCGACAGCGGAAACGACTCGTCGATAGGCACGCTTTTCGGCACGCCATATACCGTGGCCGACGAGCTGAAGACGATCTTTTTCACATCGCGCGCGCGCATGGTGTCGAGCAGCACGAGAAGGCTGTCCATGTTGTTGCGGTAATACTCGATCGGTTTCGCCACCGATTCGCCCACTGATTTCAACGCGGCGAAATGAATCGCGCCGGTGATGGCGTGTTCGTCGAAAATGCGGGCGAGGGTGGTTTCATCGCGGACATCGGCATCATAGAATGCCAGCTTTTTGCCCGTAATCTGCTCGACGCGTTTCAGCGATTGCGCGTTGCTGTTCACGAGGTTATCGATCACGACAACCTCGTAACCAACGTTCAGCAATTCGACGCAAGTATGCGAGCCGATAAAACCGGCGCCGCCCGTAACAAGGATCGTGCCCTTCGCGCTTGTGTGACCAGTCATGAATAACGCTCCCGGAGGGTGATTTAGAGTGAAACGCCGGTAACCGCGCGTATTGTGCCTTTATAACGCTCGACGACCACGTTTTCGTCGAATTCGCGCGCGACCTTGGCTCGGCCCGCCACGCCCATTTCAGCGCGCGCCGCGTGGTCCAGCAAAAGCATCTGCTCCATCTGCTGCGCGAGGCTGTCGGCGCTTTTTACTTCGCATAGCAGGCCCGTTACGCCGTTTTCGACGACTTCGCGGCAGCCCGGGACATCGGTGGCGACAATCGGGCGTCCCATTGCCGACGCCTCCATCAAGGTTCGCGGCACGCCTTCACGATACGACGGCAGCACCACGCAATCCGCATTGCCGATAAACGCACGGACATCTTGCGCCTCGCCGAGATAATCGATGACCCCTTCGCGCTGCCAGGCCTGCATTTCATCGAGGGTGATGGCGCTGGGGTTGTCAACGCCCACGGGGCCGAGCAACTGGAAGTGCGCATACGGATATTTTTCGCGCAGCCGGCGGGCCGCATCGACGTATTCCGCGACGCCTTTATCCCACAGCAGACGGCCAATTAAAATGAAAAAAAAGCCTTCCGTCTGCGGGTTGGCGCGCGGTAGCGGCTGGAATGCATAGTCGCCCAGATCGACGCCTTCGCCGTGCAGCAGCCGCGCGCGCTCCGGATGAACCAGCAGGTCCTGGTCGATGAACGCCTGCCGGTCGTCCTGATTCAGGAACCACACTTCGCGCGGAAAGCGGAACGCAAAACGATAAAGCCGCTTCGCAACGCTCGCCGTCCGGCTCTTCTGGATGAACACATAACCCAGTCCCGTGGTGACCGCAATCGACGGCACGCCCGCGAGTTTCGCCGCGATCGAACCGTAGATGTTCGGTTTGATCGTGTAGTGAAACACCATGTGCGGCCGGGTGGCGCGGTACTCGCGAAGCAGCGCGGCGAGGGTCTTCAGGTCATCGCGGGGATTGGTGCCTTTCGACGCTACCGGCAGCTCGACGCATCGGCAGCCCATTTCTTCGAGCGGTGCGAAAGTCCGGTCGCGCGGCGCGATTACCGAGACGTCGACGCCGCGTTCGATCAGCATCCGCAGCAAACCGCGCCGGTAGGTGTAGATCGCCCACGCGGTGTTGCAGACGAGGGCAATGCGAAGGCGTGATTTCTCTGCGTTCATTCGATCGGTTTTAAATACGGTAGGTCAGGCGCTGGACGGCGGGCTATAAATCCGGGGGCTTGAAGCAAGGGCTTACGTCATGCGTGAAACAAGCGGGTTTTCAACGCGCGCACCGCGCCGTAAGGCAGCATCAGATGTGCGATATTTTTCGCCACGCCGAGCCAGTCGGGCAGGTTCGTCAAACGCATGTATTTCAATTGCAGCCGCAGTGTAGACAGCGTTTGTGTACGGCGTTTCGTCGCGCTGATGCCGTGCTCGTTGAGTTCGTAATACACGCCGAATTCCGGCAGGTTCGCGCAGTCGTGGTCTTGCATCAGGCGCAAGAACAGATCGAGATCCTCGGCCGCACGATACTCCGCGCGATAGTTGCCGGCTTCCATCACGGCGGTGACGCGCAGCATCATCGTCGGATGGGAGAAGGAGGCGCGCAGCAGCATGACACGGCGGATCGCAGCCGGTTCCGCGGGCGGGCGAAGATCGAACAGCGGCGCGCCGTCCATGCTCACTACATGCGTCCACATGCCGAGCGCCGCCGTTTTCGGATGCGCCTCCATATAAGCACGCTGCTTTTCCAGCCGATACGGTGTCGCCAGGTCGCCCGCATCGATGCGCGCCGCGTACTTGACGCCCCGCTCCGCCAGCGCGGCCACGCCCGTTTGCAGCGCAAGCTCGATACCGCCGTTGCGCGGCATCCGCAGCACATCGATCGCGAGGTTCGCAACCGATGGCGCGACGATAGGCGGGAGGCTGCCGTCATCGACGATCAGCACGCGCACCGGCGCGCGCTCGCAGAACGATGCGAGCGTTCGGTCCAGGTCGTGCTGGGCGTTGAACACCGGGATCAGCACGGTGACGTCGTCGAGCGTCAGTGATGGCATAGGCGTGGTAGGTGAGTAGGCGCTCATACCCGCAGCCTGAAGCGGATGTAGTAGAAATTGACCGATGCCGCCGCGAGATATCCCGCCGCCAGTCCGATCAGCGCACCGTAGCTGCCCATGCGAGGAATTGCGATCAGGTTCACCACGAAAGCCACCGCCAGCGCCAGCAGCCACTTTGCGAGCAACACGAATTTCGCCTGGTATTTAAGCACGACGAGGTTCCCGATCGCTTCGATACCAGCCGGCACCGACAGCCACACGGCCCAGCGGAAAATGCCGATGGATTCGGTATAAGCCGGTCCGAACACGCGCGAGATGATGACACCCGCGAGCAGGTCCAGCACTATCGCGCCGCCGATCATCAGTGCGGCCGTCATGGCGATCAACCGGCCGATGTTGCGCTTCAGTTGCAGTGCATCCTGCACGCGATACACGAACGCCGGCGCGATGGTCTGCGCGAGCATCAGTGCGAGCGTGATCCAGTTTTCGTTGAGTTGCTGCGCGGCGGAATACCGGCCGAGATCGGCGAACGAAATGTGGCGCTCCAGCATGAGCCGGTCGAGCTTCAGGAACAGGTACATACAAATGAGGCCGAGCCAGAACACCGTGCCGGCGCTGGCGAAGTGGCGGAACAGTGAGCGGTCGATGTGCCAGCCGAGCTTGCCGCCGTGTCGATGCATGTAGTACAGCATCAACACCCCGCCGATGACCGCCGCTTCCAGCGCCCACAGCCAGCCAAAGCGCGCCGGGCTTGCCGCTGCGCGCACGAGCACGTACACGAGCGCCGCTTTGGCGATCGCCGTGAGCATGCTGGTCAGCAATTGCGGTTTGCTGTACGTCATGCTTTGCAGCCACGCGTTGATCACGCCGACGAACGGCTCGCGAAACAGCATGGTCAAGGCGAGGCCGGCGAGCATGGCGCCGACGAGGGGATCGGTGAAACCCGCCGCAATGCCGATCCAGGTCAAGACCAGCGCCGCCGCGGATACGCCCATGCGCAGCACGAACGCGCTGCCGAGCACCGTGCCGAGCTGGCCCGGCGGGCGATTCACGATGGTCGGCACGAGAATCTCGGCACCGCACACCCAGGTGATGGGCGAGAGCACGAGCAGCAGCGTGTTGGCGTATTGCCATTTGCCGAAGACATCGGGGCCGAAGTAGCGCGCGAGCAGCCCGCTGATGGCAACGGCGACCGCTATCTGCGTGAGGCGTTCGAGACCGAGCCAGACGATGTTCGCCAGCGCCTTGCTAATGTCGGGGTTCTTGATTCGTTTCAGCATCCGCGGGCGGCGCCTCGCGTGGCCGTGGCTGTCACGGCGATAATAGGCATGGCGCTTGCGGTAAAACAGCCGCCCGGTCTTGCTGCGATCCTTGCTGGCGCGCGGTCGGGAGCCGTCAACCACCATGCGGTTTCCCGCCATCCGGTGTGACGTTTGTACTTCGCGGTGAAAAAGCGTCCGGGCATTGGATTAGAATATTTGCGCAGGTCCGCGCGGAAAGACTGCGATTATAGGTGCGAACAGTGCGGACAACCGCATGGTTGACGTTGGGTCGAGACTCGCTGAGGGGGCTCCGAAGGGGTGCCAGCGGGTTCGAGATCACTCGATACGAATTTCTTTCGTTATTTTTTGCGTTTCGTCCGGTATTGTTTCTGGCTGTTCGTGCGTTGGCCGAGTCAGGTCGTGATCGTTGGCCGCAGGTCTGTATCAAGGGGTCTTCGTGACCCAGGACGCTTCGGGATGCCCCGGAACCATTTAAATTATTAGTCAGGTAGCCATTCCATGAGCCAGTCACCGCAAGTACCGCCGCAAGTGCCCGTTACCCAGTCCATTTTCAAGGCTTACGACATTCGCGGGATCGTTGGCAAAACCGTCGATGCCGGCGTCGCGCGCAACATTGGCCGCGCGTTCGGCAGCGAGATCCGTAACCAGGGCGGCGACTCGGTCGTCGTGGCCCGTGACGGCCGTTTGTCGGGTCCGGAGCTTGTTGGCGCGCTTGCTGACGGCTTGCGTGAAGCCGGCGTGGACGTGGTCGACCTTGGTATGGTGCCTACGCCTGTAGGTTATTTCGGGGCCAGCGTGCCGCTCGCGCTGCCTTCGGGCGAGCGTCGAGTAGATTCGTGCATCGTGGTGACAGGGAGCCACAATCCGCCCGACTACAATGGCTTCAAGATGGTGCTGCGCGGCGCCGCCATCTATGGTGACCAGATCCAGGCGTTGTATCAGCGCATTGTGAATGAGGACTTCACGAGCGGTGCGGGCACGTACACCGAATACGATATCCAGCAGGTCTACCTTGACCGGATTGTCAGCGACATCAAGCCTGTGCGTCCGATGAAGATAGTGATCGATGCGGGTAATGGCGTGGCGGGCGAACTTGCGCCGCGTCTGTTCAAGGCGTTGGGTTGCGAGCTGGTTGAACTGTTCACTGACATTGACGGGACGTTCCCGAATCACCATCCCGATCCGGCGCATGCGGAGAACCTGCAGGACGTGATCAAGGCGCTGAAGGAGACGGATGCGGAAATCGGTTTTGCCTTCGATGGCGACGGCGACCGTCTGGGTGTTGTCACGAAGGACGGCCAGATCATTTATCCGGATCGCCAGTTGATGTTGTTTGCGCAGGAAGTGTTGTCGCGCAACAAGGGCGGGCAGATTATTTACGACGTGAAGTGCACGCGTAATCTGGCTAAATGGGTACGGGACCAGGGTGGCGAGCCGGTGATGTGGAAGACGGGGCACTCGCTGGTGAAGGCCAAGCTGCGGGAAACGGGCGCGCCGTTGGCCGGCGAGATGAGCGGTCACGTGTTTTTCAAGGATCGCTGGTATGGCTTTGATGACGGCCTTTATACCGGCGCGCGGCTGCTTGAAATCCTGTCGCGGGTGGCTGATCCGAGCAAGCTGCTCAATGATTTGCCGAACTCGTTGTCCACGCCTGAGTTGCAGCTGAAGCTGAATGAGGGTGAGAATTTTGAGCTTATCGCGAAGATGCAGAAGAACGCGAAGTTCACCGGTGCGGACGATGTGCTGACTATTGACGGGCTGCGGGTGGAGTATCCGGATGGTTTCGGGCTCGCGCGGTCGTCGAATACCACGCCGGTGGTGGTTATGCGGTTTGAAGCTGACAGTGAGGAAGCGCTCAAGCGGATTCAGGAAGATTTTCGCCGGGTGATTTTGGCGGAGAAGGCTGACGCGCAGTTGCCGTTCTGATACTGGAAAAATGTGAATGATCTCCACTGCCTCCCGGTAGTGGAGGCTCCCGAAGAAATGTACGTGCTCAATGCACTTCCGAAGGCGCAACAGGGTCGGGCCAAGGCCGACTACCGTCAATCCGGATGGCGGCAACCCGCGCCGATGCGCATGCCGCGTTCGACCGGTTCGTGACGATCCACGCGAGCAAGTACCCGAAGGCGACGTGAACACTGAAGAAGGGTCACGAAAGCTTGCTGGCGTTTTACGACTTTCCGGCGGAGCACTGCAATGTTTGCGAACGACCAATGCAATCGAGTCGACGTTTACGACGGTACGCCACAGTACTACGCGTAGGCGCAACTGCGTATTGCGATCCGCCTTCCTGGGGCTGGCATTCAAGCTGATCGAGGCAGCCGGGAAAACCTGGCGCCGTATCAATAGCCCCGAACAGATCAAGCTGTTGTTGGAGGGCATCGCCTTCAAAGACGGCGAACCGGTGCAAGACAATCGATCGGATCAGCAGAAACTCGCCGCTTTAAATCGCTGCCCGTCAAATCTCCTCTATCAGCCTTGACCATATCTCCAGAAAAGCTGCAAGGAAAGCTTCATTCACGATCCCTTTGTTGTGACCTCCCGAGACGAAATCAAGAATGCAGCCGCTTGTTTAGCATTGCCTAAACGGGATTCGTCCCAAGCTTACGGGCGCCGAGCTATGTCATCGAAAGTAAATATGCTCTTTCGCGCTCGGCGCTTGCCGGTCAGAGATGTGTATAGCGCAATGGTTAAGGTGCAAAAGCTTGCTGAAAACTAGCGCCCAATGAAGACGAAGAGCTGAAGATGTTCCCACCGCCCGTGTCGTCATTCCACAGTCCTATGAAAGACCACGTTACCTTTGCCTGCGAAATCACGGTGCCCAAGGCCGTGATAAAGCCATCTGAATTGTTACCACCAGTCTCAGGGATGGAGAATGGCTTGCCATTCGCTTCTGCAAAGGCTATAGCTTGCAGCGGCGTGTAGTCAGTTGCACTTCCTGGTGCATTGGCCGGATCCCCAGTATCAACAGGGGCGCCATAATTATCAATGCCGATAACATCGACATAACTATTTCCCGGATACCAGTTGGCCCAGGTCGATGTACCTCCGGCCTGATTGCCACCCACATTCGGATTCCACACTACATTCACGGTTACACCGTTTGTGGCCGCTGCTGCATGCAGAACCGTATAGATATGCTGGAAAGCTGCAATGTAGTTTTTCAAGTCAGTTGCATTCTGAATGGACCACGGATACCAGCCTCCATTAAATTCCCAACCCGGGCGGTAATAGATAGTTTTGTAACCTCCCTGTGCCCAGGCCTGTACGGAGCCCTGGAGTGCGCCATCATAGGTACCGGCAGCAATGGCTGCAAACAGGTTCCCACCGGGGCCATTGCCGCTCGCCGAATAGCCCATTGGCAATGCAACGATCGGAATCGCATTGTTAGTGGGAGAATTTTGCTTGCCCATGGTAGCGAAATAATAACTGGCTGCGGCCCATCCGAAGCTTGGATCATTAGGGGTATAGTTTGCCGCCAGATAGGTCAGCCACCCTGCGGGGGCTTTGCCCATTACCTTCTGATATGAGGCTTGCCCTGAAGGAAACTCGCTATTTCCAGGCTCACCGCAATAATTCGCCAGCCACCAGGCAGGTGGTGTGGTAGTTCCACCCGAACCACTTGTTGTGGTAGATCCTGTCGAACCACTTCCCGAAGTGCCGGAGCCATTCCCACGACTACGAGCGTGGTTATCTACTGCTGCAGCATTCGACGCGTTATCGCTATCGCTACCGCCGCCACATGCGGAAAGAATGCAGACAAATGCCATCAGCGACGCAAGCGCCGCTCTTTGGAATCTCATGGGACTACTCCACAATGAATAAGGACTGTCGAGAAGCCTCGACGAAGCAATTTATGAAAGGGAAGATGTTTGATCCGGCGGCCGCGCGTGGCGCGATCGAGGACGGCTCTTCGTGGAGAGCGATTCTTGCCCTTCGATGGCGGAGGTGATACCGAGGGTCATACCGAACACGGCGAGCATCGCGGTCCAACTGCTGAAGCCTTGCATGCCGAGACGGCGCTGCTCTTGGCGCGCAAATGTCCACCGGGGCGCGCTTGGTGCTCACATTTAGTACAACAGAATAAGTTCTATAGCTGGGTAACGAAGGAGCTTTCATTTAAATGATCGCCTGATGGTAGCGATGAACCTGAACTGGGCAAACGTGCCCCCATGAGCCCTGCAGGGAACTCGACAGGAAATGACTCAGGAGGGAGGACTTGCTGGACCGCCTCTACATCCAACGGCGGAAACACCGCGACTTGAGGACGTCTGTCATGTCCTACTCGTCGGATTGAATGTTACACAAACGAAACGTTTTTAGCAGTAAAAAAAGACGTAACACACTGTAACGTATGACTATTAATCGGTAATTTTGTTTGTTCATATAAATAAAGAAGAACAATAGGCCCCGTCAAGCCTTATGCCATGGTGTTTATTCGTCATATTTAATGTTTTTATCGGATTAATTAATTTATACGATCGTGATGCGTGTATCAAAATTGAATCATTTTTATTTTAGGTAAAAACCGAGTGCCGTTAAGCGCTTACTGCATCAAAACGCTCGGCGATCGATTCGATTTTCTTCGCCCGGATTACTGCCGAGCGGACTAATACGCGTGAATAAAATATTTAAAAGTGTTTTGCGCAGCGCGGTGGTTTATTCATTCTCTTTATGATGTTCGCTTGCTGTTCAATGCGCGGACGGCACGATAATCACTGGAATCGGGAACGAGTTCCCGTATGCTGGTTTAGGATAGGTTGGGCATTCAATCTTTATTTAACATTCCTAATTTATCCAGAATCAACGAATCAACGTTAGAGAGGGCTGCGAGCCACGAGGTTGTTGGCTTGTGCCGCATTTTTCGTGGCATCGACAACCATGTCGAGCAACAGCGCAGGGACCAATGGTTTGAGGGCGGTGTGGACGTAGACGCGGTTAATTCGTCCGGAAGGAGGACGGGTGGCGACGGTCGTGGAACAATCGTTCGTCTCGCACCGCGACCCGCGCTAAAATCGCCCATCTCAGATTACTCACGCGCCGTCCAATCCGACGACGCTCACCGTGTCCAGCGTGCAAAAGATCTTGATTGTCCGGGTGTCGTCTCTAGGCGACGTCGTCCATAACATGCCGGCCATCGCCGATATCCGTCGTCTCCACCCCGACGCCCAGATCGACTGGCTAGTCGAAGAGAGCTTCACGGATCTCGTCGAACTCGTCGATGGCGTACGCCGCGCCATCCCGTTCTCGCTACGTCGATGGCGCAAACGCCTCTTTTCCCTCGATAACTGGCGCGAAATCCAACGCTTCCGCCGCACACTGGCCGCGGAAAAATACGACCTGGTCATCGACTGTCAAGGGCTCATCAAAACCGCATGGGTGGCAAGCTGGGCACGCGGTACGCTGGTCGGCCTGGGCAACCGCACCGACGGCGCCGGTTACGAATGGCCCGTTCGTTTCTTTTACGATAAACGCGTGCCCATCGAACCACGCACGCACGTGGTCGAGCGCACCCGGCAACTCGTCGCGGCCGCGCTAGGCGATCCGCGCCCCGAAGCCACCGACGCCATCACATTCGGCATGGATACCCGCCGCGCCGCGCTGGCGTTATCGGAGGCGGGGCTGAACCTGCCCGTGCCATACGTGGTGTTCGTCCACGCCACGTCCCGCGCCGATAAACAATGGCCCGACACCGCGTGGATCGAACTCGGACAGACACTGATACGGCGCGGGGTATCGATCGTGCTGCCATGGGGCAGCGAAACCGAACGCGAAACCAGCGACAAACTGGCAAAAGAGTTCGGCGCAGCAGCGGTCGTGCCGCCGAAACTCTCGCTGCCGGCCGTCGTCGGTTTGATCGACGGCGCGGCGGCGACGGTGGGCGTGGACACGGGACTTGTGCACATCGCGGCAGCCCTGAAGCGGCCGACCATCGAGTTGTACAATTTCTCGACCGCCTGGCGCACCGGCGGTTACTGGTCGCCGCGCGTGGTGAATCTGGGTAGCGCAAGTCAGCACCCGACGTTGCAACAAGTCAAAGCGACCCTCGCAGGCTTCGGGCTGCTTTGATGCATGAGCACAGCAGCGGTATCGGGGCAGCGCGCGCGGTAAGGAAGCGGCTTCGGTTCGGAGGATCGGCTCAATCGCCGGGACGAAGCGGCGGCGCGTTTGACGAAGCCAAGCGATGCCAAGTGAAACCCGGCGGTTTGAGGTCCATCAACTGCCAGCCTTTCACGCGGCGAATTTTGCAGCCGGTTTGAGCGAAAATGCACCGCGCTCGCCGGGCGCGACGTTTCCCGATGCGTCAATCGAAGCCAATCGAGGTTGGTTGAAGCCGATTGAAGCCCATTGAAACCGGTTGACGATAATCGGCCCGCTCACTGGCTTATCAAAACAAATCGAATGCACATGACCGAATCTCAAATTATTGAAGTTGTCTCCGCCGACTGGGAGGGCCAGCAGCTTTCCGTGCTGCGCGAGGCGTTGCTGGCCGGCGTCGAGCGGGGCAAGGTCCTGTATTTCCCGCGTCTGGCGTTTACCGTGGAAGGCGGCGAACGGGCGCTCCTGGACCCGAAGGTCGCCGACCCCGAGCGCAAGAACATCAGCCTCGCGCCCAATGGCGGCGCGCTCGCGGGTGTACTCGGCGACGCCGTCACGCAATCCGCCGTCCGGGCGTTGATCGCGCGCTATCAGGCGAACGCGCGCTCGCTGGTCGACGGGCTGTTCCCTGAATATCGCGGCAAATTAAGGGTTGCGCCCACCAGCCTGCGGCTGCATCGCGTCGAAACGCGCGAGACGTCGTGGCGCAAGGACGACAGCCGCCTTCACGTTGATGCGTTTCCATCGCGGCCGAATTATGGCGAGCGCATCCTGCGCGTGTTCACCAACGTCAATCCGGATGGCGTGCCGCGTGTGTGGCGCGTCGGCGAGCCGTTCGAGGACATGGCAAAACGCTTCTTGCCAGCAATCCAAGCCCCGGTTCCCGGCGCGGCGTGGCTCATGAATCTCCTGCATATCACCAAGACGCCACGCAGCGAATACGACCACCTGATGCTCCATCTGCACGACGCAATGAAGGCCGATCTCGACTATCAAGCGAAATCGCCGCAGCAGGAAATGCCGTTTCCGCCCGGTTGCGTGTGGGTGTGTTTCTCCGATCAAACCTCCCACGCCGTCTCGTCCGGCCAGTACATGCTCGAGCAAACCTTCTTCCTCCCTGTCAGCGCCATGGCCCAGCCAGACTGCGCGCCGCTCGGAATCCTGCAACGCCTGAAAGGCAGGGCGCTGGTTTGAGCGCCGCAGCCTGGTGGGGACGTTTCGCAGGTTCGGGCTCCGGTTCGGGCCTTTGCCTGAGTTTTCGCGTGCGCGGTGAGCGATTGTTGCCGGTTTGCCGCGAGGGCGTTCGATGCTGAGGCTCGTGTATCGCGCGTTATGGTGGCTCGTCGCGCCGCTCGCGGTGTTGCGCCTGCTGATCCGCTCGCGGCGGGAGCGGGGGTATCGCGAGCATATCGGCGAACGGTTTGGCTTTGGCCCCGCTCGCCGAGCTGACGATCTCGCGCCGTTGATCTGGGTTCATGCGGTGTCGGTAGGAGAGACGCGGGCGGCTCAGCCGCTGATCGAAGCGTTGCAGCAAGCGCATCCCGATGCCCGTATCCTCCTGACGCACATGACCCCGAGCGGCCGCGCGACCGGCGTGGAGCTATACGGCGATCGGATTTCGCGCAGTTATCTTCCCTACGATTCGCCGTCGCTCGTGCGGCGGTTCTTGCGCGCGTGGCGGCCGTCGCTGGGTATCGTGATGGAAACGGAAGTGTGGCCGACGCTCATCGACGAATGCAAACGGGCCGATATCCCGCTGGTGCTGACCAACGCGCGGATGTCGGCGCGTTCGTTCAAGCGCGCGGCGAAGTTCGGCAATGCGACGCGGGAAGTGTTCGGCGGTTTTACGCGCGTGCTGGCGCAGACGCAGTCCGACGCAGACCGTCTGAGCGCGCTGGGTGCGCGCAACGTCACGGTGCTCGGTAACTTGAAGTTCGATATGGCCGCACCGCCCGAACTCTACGCGCGTGGCCATGCGTGGCGCGCGGCGATCGGAGAGCGCCCGGTTTGGGTGGCGGCGAGTACGCGCGAGGGTGAGGAAGCGCTGGTGCTGCAGGCGTTCACGACCTTGCGGGCTCGCCTACCCGATGCGTTGCTGATCCTCGTGCCACGCCATCCGCAACGGTTCGATGAAGTCGCCGTGTTGATCGATGCCGCCGCGCAGTCCTATGTGCGGCGTTCCGCCTGGGCGGGACGGGCGGCCGCAGCGGGTTCGGGAATCGATGCCGCGCCGGTTTTGCCTGCGAACGTCAACGTGCTGCTCGGCGATTCGATGGGCGAACTGAGCGCGTATTACGCGGCATCGGACCTGGCGTTCGTTGGCGGGAGTTTGCTGCCGCTGGGCGGGCAGAACCTGATCGAGGCGTGTGCGGCGGGCGTGCCGGTGCTGATCGGCCCGCACACCTTCAATTTCACGCAAGCGACGAACGATGCGATCACGGAAGGCGCGGCGTTGCGCGTGAGCGATCCGGCGGCGTTGGCGCGCGGCCTGCGTGATCTTTTCACCGATAAACCCCGCCGGCTCGCCATGAGCGCGGCGGCGTCGGCGTTCGCGTCGAAGCATCGCGGGGCGACAGCGAGGACGGTGGCGGTGCTGGGGGCGTTGTTGCGCGCGCCAGCAGAGGAACCGTGATTTTCAGCGGCAGGGGCGAACAACCCTCCCTGCCTACCCGCGTTCCTGCAAAATCCGCGTCACGCAAGCAACAAACCTCTCATTGCTCGCCTCCACGCCATACGCCCGCGCCCGTTCCAGCGCTTCACGCGTGAAGCCATCGCGCAGATCGTGGTCCGATAACAACCGCGACAGCGCCTCTGCCATGGCGTCTACATTGCCGATAGGAACCAGCAGCCCGAATCGGCCATCGTCCAGGATCTCTCGCGGCCCGGTCGGGCAATCGGTCGAAATCACCGGCTTGCCAAGCGCCAGCGCCTCAAGCAAAACCATCGGCATGCCTTCGTAACGCGAGCTGAGCACCAGCGCACTCGAATGTGCCACGACCGCGTGCGGATTGTTCCGATACCCCGTGAAATGCACGCGTTCCCCGATCCCCAGTTCCACCGCCAGCGCTTCCAGCTCACCGCGAAAACCGCCGTCGCCGACAATCACCAGGTCTTCCCGCACCCCACCGTCATTCTGTGTCCCGACAAGCTGTGCGTAAGCTCGCAGCAAGGTCCGGTGATCCTTCTGGATCTCGTCGAGCCGCGCCACGGAAACGATGTACGGCCCGGAACACGGTGGCGTTTCCACCGCCGCGCCGTTCTCGCGAATCCGGTCGATATCGATCGCATTCGGCAGCACAAACACGTTGCGCAGATGGCCATTGAACAGTTCGCTCGCTTCATCGGCCATTTGGCGGTTCAGCGCGGCGATCCCGTCGTAACGGCCGTATTGCGCGAGCAGCCGTTTCATTTTCCGGCGCCGGCCGCCCAGCCGTGCATCGAAACTGAAATGGTTCACGCCGAGCCACGCCACGCCAAAGCGGCCAGCCAGACGGCGCAGCGACATGTCGAAGTCGATGATGATGTCGTGACGCTGCGCCAGTGTGGCCACACGCGCCTTCACGTAGGGACGCACGGCAAGCGTATTGAAGACGTCGCGCCCGACACGGCCGAGCTTGCTCAGCCGATGCGCATAGCGGCGTGCCTGGAACACGTTGAGCCAGGGTTTGTCGGTGAGAATCTCGACGCCAACGTCCGCCGGAACCTGCGCGCGAAAGCGCTGTTCGAACGCGGGGGACGAAAACATCACGGACAGCGTCACCGTGAAGCGCGCGCGGTCGTAGATCCGCAGCCATTGCATCAACGACGATTCGATGCCGCCATCGTTGAAATCTGCGATGTGAAACAGCACCGCGATGCGCCCGGAGGGTTGCGCCATGAGTGTCGAGGACGCTGTGGGCGACAGGGTCAGCCGCACGGCGGCGTCGCGAGTTAGAAGCGTGTCGGGACTATCGATCAGAGGTCTCCGGAAGCGGGCCTATGGCCGTAAAAAAGGGCAAGGCGATATGCTAACGCACTCGATCGGCTGAGGACAATTTCTCCCAAGCCCTGAAACCGGGCCTCAGAGCGCGAGCAGTCCCTTTTTTTCGATAAAGCGAACTACCACGTCGAGCCCTTCCAGCACTTTCAGGTTGCACATGACAAATGGCCGTTCTCCGCGCATCTTCCTGGCATCGGAGGCCATGATGTCGAGATTTGCGCCGACATACGGTGCAAGGTCGATCTTGTTGATGACCAGCAGGTCGGACTTCGTGATGCCCGGACCACCCTTGCGCGGAATTTTTTCGCCGCCGGCGACATCGATCACGTAAATAGTCAGGTCCGATAATTCCGGGCTGAAGGTGGCCGCGAGATTATCCCCACCCGACTCGATGAACACGATATCCGCATCAGGGAAACGCTCGATCATCTGGTCGACGGCTTCCAGGTTGATGGACGCATCTTCGCGGATCGCCGTGTGCGGGCAGCCGCCCGTTTCCACGCCCATGATGCGCTCGGCCGGCAACGCGCCCGCCACCGTTAGCAGGCGCTGATCCTCTTTAGTGTAGATGTCGTTGGTGATCGCGACGAGGTCGTATTTCTCGCGCATCGCCTTGCAGAGCATTTCGAGCAGCGTGGTCTTGCCCGAGCCGACCGGACCCCCCACGCCCACGCGCAAGGGCGGCAGTTTCTTGGAGCGGCGGGCGGCGGCGGAATAGACGGGTGCGTTCATGTTTTTTAAGAGCGGAACAAGCGTGAATATTGTGATTCGTGGCGCGCCGAGAGAATGCCGAGTTGCGGCGCGAAGGTGTTGATTTCCCCAGGCGATGTGTCGAGCGCTTTTTCCACAGCCGTATCGATAGCAACGCGCAACGCAACGATGATCCGCTGCCCCGCGATCTGGCCTAGCGGTACGGCTTTTAACGCTGCAGCGGCCTGGTTTTCGACCCAGGAGAACGCGTAGGCGGCGAGGGCGGCGTCGGTGGCGGCATCGTTGGCATAGGCGGCGAAGGCGAATGCGGTCGGCTGCGAGATCGGTTTGATGGCGTTTAACGTGGCTAAACGCGCGGCGTCGCCCCATTCAAGCTGCGTGCACAACTGCGCAAGCGACCAGCCCATCTGCTGCGTCTCGCGACGCAATTCCGAGGACTCGCGGCTGGCGAGGAATTCTTCATCGGCGACGGCGAGTCCGGCTGCATCGTGATCGCGCCAGCGGGTCATCTGGTGCGCGAGGAAGGGCAACTCGCCGCGCGCGAGCACATTGGTCAGCCCGCTTGCGATCCATTCGCGGGCGCTGTCGCCATCGTGGATCAAGCCATGTTCTATCGCCGACTCAAGACCCTGCGAGTAACTGAACGCGCCGATAGGCAATGCCGGCGACGCCAGATGAAGCAGGGCGGTGAGTTCAGCGATGCGCATGACCGTGGTCGTGGTTATGATCGTGGTCGTGGCCTTCGTGGTCATGGTCTTTGCCATGAGCGTGTGCGGCGTGGTCATGCGCTTCGTGGTCCGCGTGCCCATGCGAACACTGCGAATGGTCGCCGCGGTCATGGCCTTGGCCGTGAGCGGCGTGGTCGTGCCCATGCGCGCACTGCGAATGGTCGCCATGATCGTGGCCTGCGCCGTGCGCATGGTCATGTTCGTGCCCATGATCGTGCGAGTGCCCATGATGTTCATCGAAGACCTTTTGCGCGAGCGCATAGTCCTCTACAAACGTCTCGTCATGGCCATGCTTGTGGCCGCCGCCATACGCGCCGGTCTCTGGTTGGAACGGCGCCGTCGCGTGATCCACATGCGCGCCCAGACGCTTGAGCATGTCTTCCAGCACGGGATCAGCTTCCAGTTTCAACTGTCCCGCGGCCACTTCCACCGGCGTGTGCCGATTGCCCAAGTGGTACGCGGCGCGCGTCAGCGTAATAGGATCGTGGGCGTGTACAACCAGCACATCTTGCGGCGCTGCGATCACGCGCACGAGGCCGCCATCATCGGCAACGAGCATGTCGCCATCGCGCAGCACCGTTCCGCGCGGCAGCACCAGTGCCACTTCCTCACCGTTATCCAGCGTGGCGGCCAGGCGGCTCTTGCAGCGGTCATCGAAGGCAAGGGTCAAGGTAGGCGCGCGTTTGATCAGCGGTGCGGCAAGTTTCGCTTCGATACGTTTATCGATCGTGCGCATGAAAGTCTCAAAAAAGGAAGTAGCGCTGCGCCATCGGCAAAACGGTTGCCGGCTCGCAGGTGAGCAACTGGCCGTCGGCTACAACCTGATACGTTTCCGGATCGACGGTAATGGACGGCCTGTACGCATTGTGAACCATGTCGGCCTTCGATATGTTCCGACAATTCTTCACCGCGACCACTTGCTTCTTCAATCCGTACCGTTCGCCGATACCGTCGTCCAGCGCCATCTGCGAGACGAAGGTCAGAGAGGTCTTTCCCAACGCGCCGCCGCGAGTCGCGAACATCTCGCGATAATGCACCGGCTGCGGTGTCGGGATCGATGCGTTCGGGTCACCCATCTGCGCGACCGCGATCATGCCGCCTTTCAGGATCATTGACGGCTTCACGCCGAAGAATGCAGGCTCCCAGAAGACGAGGTCGGCCCATTTACCCGGTTCGATGGAACCCACTTCATGCGCGATGCCATGCGTGATCGCCGGGTTGATCGTGTACTTGGCGATGTAGCGTTTCGCGCGGAAATTGTCGTTGCGCGATGAGTCTTCCGGCAACGCGCCACGCTGCGTTTTCATCTTGTGCGCGGTCTGCCAGGTTCGCATGACAACCTCGCCCACACGCCCCATCGCCTGCGAATCAGAGGACAGCATGGACAACGCGCCCAGGTCATGAAGGATGTCTTCGGCAGCAATCGTCTCGCGTCGAATCCGCGATTCGGCGAACGCGATATCTTCCGCAATCGATGGATCGAGGTGATGACAGACCATCAGCATGTCGAGGTGTTCATCGAGCGTATTGATGGTGTACGGACGAGTAGGATTCGTCGATGAAGGCAGCACGTTCGACTCGCCACAGACCTTGATGATGTCGGGCGCATGACCGCCGCCCGCGCCTTCGGTGTGATACGTGTGGATCGTGCGGCCCTTGAACGCGGCCACGGTCGTTTCCACAAAACCCGCTTCGTTCAGTGTGTCAGTGTGGATGGCGACTTGTGTGTCGGTATCGTCGGCAACTGACAGGCAGTTATCGATAGCCGCGGGCGTCGTACCCCAGTCTTCATGCAGCTTCAAGCCGATAGCGCCAGCCTTGATCTGTTCAATCGCCGGCGCGGGCAAACTCACGTTGCCCTTGCCGAGAAAGCCAAGGTTCACCGGCCAACCATCGGCGGCTTGCAGCATGCGTTCGAGATGCCACGGCCCCGGCGTGCAGGTCGTCGCGTTCGTGCCGGTCGCGGGGCCGGTGCCACCGCCGAGCATTGTCGTGATGCCTGAAGCTATGGCTTCATCGATCTGCTGCGGGCTGATGAAGTGAATATGCGAGTCGATACCCCCCGCCGTCACGATCATCCCTTCGCCGGCAATGACCTCGGTGGCCGCGCCGATTGCAATGTTCACGCCCGGCTGGATATCCGGATTGCCCGCCTTGCCGATCGCAAACACGCGCCCGTTCTTGATACCGATATCCGCCTTCACGATGCCCCAATGATCGAGGATCAGCGCGTTCGTCACCACGGTATCGACCACGTCCGCATGCACGCGTTGCGACTGGCCCATGCCATCGCGAATCACCTTGCCGCCGCCGAACTTGACCTCTTCGCCGTACGTCGTGAAGTCGCGTTCGACTTCGATCAGCAGGTCGGTATCGGCGAGACGCACGCGGTCGCCGGTGGTCGGGCCGAACATCTCCGCGTAGGCGCGGCGTCCGATGCGTAGCGTCATTTCGATAATCCTGAAGTTGAGATCAAAGCGGACCCATGACGAGGCCGTTGAAGCCGTAGACCCGGCGATCGCCCGCTAGCGCCACGAGTTCGACCGTGCGTTCCTGGCCGGGCTCGAAGCGCACGGCCGTACCCGATGCAATGTTCAGCCGAAAGCCTCTCGCCTTGTCGCGTTCGAATATGAGCGCCGTGTTGACTTCGAAGAAATGAAAATGCGAACCGACCTGCACCGGCCGGTCACCTGTATTCGATACCGTCACGGACACCGTCTCGCGGCCCGCGTTGAGTTCGTGCTCACCATCGTCGATGAGATATTCGCCGGGAATCATGCGCGGCTCCTTTTATAAGAGTGCTGCAAGTTCAGGGAATCGGATGATGGACGGTCACGAGCTTGGTGCCGTCGGGGAAGGTAGCTTCTATCTGGATGTCCGGGATCATTTCCGGTACGCCGTCCATCACGTCGTCGCGTGTGAGCAGCGTAGTGCCGTAGTGCATCACGTCGGCGACGGTACGGCCGTCGCGTGCTGCTTCCATGAGCGCCGCCGAGATGAACGCGATGGCCTCCGGATAGTTCAGCTTCAGCCCGCGCGCGCGACGCCGTTCGGCGAGCAGCGCGGCGGTGAAGATCAGCAGCTTGTCTTTTTCGCGGTGGGTGAGCTTCATGGGATTGGAAGGTGTCTCGGATTAGGCCGATTTTGCCAGCGTCAGTGTTGCAAGAATCCTAGCATTGCAACCCTACGATTTCATTGGATGAATTTGCGCAACTCGATGGTCGTCGGTCGCTCGAAAATTTCCTCCGGCGTGCCGCTTTCCCACACGCGGCCCTGATGCATGAACACGACCTTGTTCGACACGCGGCGCGCAAAGCGCATCTCGTGCGTGACCATGATGAGCGTCATGCCATCGGCGGCGAGGCTTTCCACTACTGCCAGCACTTCGCCCACTAGTTCAGGATCGAGCGCGGACGTGATTTCATCGCAGAGCAGGACCGAGGGTTTCATCGCGAGCGCCCGGGCAATAGCCACGCGCTGCTGCTGTCCACCTGAAAGTTGCTCGGGATAGGCGTTGAATTTATCGGCTAGGCCAACGCGTTCAAGCACTTGTTCAGCGGTAGCGCGCGCCTTTGCCTTGTGAACCTTCTTTACCACCGTTTGCGCGAGCATCACGTTCTGTCCGGCGGTGAGATGCGGGAACAGGTTGTACTGCTGGAACACCATGCCGACTTTGAGGCGCAACGCGCGCAGATCGGCATGACGAGCGTCCATGTGTTCGCCGTCAATTTCGATCGACCCTTCGTCGATACTTTCCAGTCCGTTCAAGGTCCGCAGCAAGGTGCTTTTACCCGAGCCGCTACGACCAATGATTGCTACCACCTGTCCCGATTCCACCGAAAAATCGATGCCCTTCAGGACCTGGTTCGCGCCGAACTGCTTCTTGAGGTTTTGCGTTTCAACGAGCGGCATTCCATTTCCTTTCGAGCGTGCGCGCGTAGCGGGTAAGCGGATAACAAATCACGAAATAGATCACCGCGACCAAGCCATAGACCACGAACGGCCTGAAGGTCGCGTTCGAGATCATCGTGCCGGCTTTGGTGAGTTCGGTGAAGCCGATGATCGAGACCAGCGCCGTGTCTTTCACGGCTTGCACGCCGAAGCCGACCGTCGGGCCGATGGCGATGCGCGTGGCTTGCGGAAGAATCACGTGACGCAATTGTTCGAGGTAGTTCATCGCAAGGCTGGATGATGCTTCCCATTGACCCTTTGGAATCGCTTCAACGCAGCCGCGCCAGATCTCGGCGAGGTAGGCGCTGGTGAACAGCGTGAGGCCGGCGGTTGCAGCAATCCACGGCTGGACTTCGATGCCGAGCAGCGGCAGACCGAAGAACACGAGGAACAGTTGCATCAGGAGCGGTGTCCCCTGGAAGATCTCGATGTAGACCTTCACGATAGTCCGCAAAACACGTGAACTCGACACGCGCATCACAAGCAGCACGAAGCCCACGATCCCGCCGGCCACGAAAGAAACAATCGACAGCACGATGGTCCAGCGCGCAGCCAGCAGCAGGTTCGTGAGAATCTGTTCAAACGTGAATTCGATCATCGGGCGCCTCGCAGATTGCGCGCGAACAGGCGTTTGCCTGCTTCGTTGAGGAGGAAGCGCAAGAGGATCGCCATCACGAGGTAAGCGGCCGTGATCAGGAAATATGTTTCGAACGCGCGGAAGTTGCGCGACTGGATGTAGCTCGCGGCATAGGTCAGGTCGGCAACGGATATCTGCGATACCACTGCGGAGCCGAGCATCGTAATGACGATCTGGCTGCTAAGAGCCGGAAATACTTTTGCGATGGCTTGCGGCAAGACCACGTGCCTGAACGTCTCGCCGGGTGTCATCGCAAGCGACGCCGCCGCTTCAAGATGCCCCTTCGGCACGGCCGCGATACCCGAGCGGATGATCTCCACCGAATACGCGCCGAGATTGAGCGTCATGGCGAGCACGGCAGCGACATATTCATCGATACGGATACCCAGCGCCGGCAGCCCGAAGAAGACGAAGAACAATTGCACGATGAACGGTGTATTGCGGATCGCTTCCACGTAGCCGCCAACGAACGAGCGCAGCGCCGGGTACTTGCTGCCTTTGCCCGCCGCACCGAGTATGCCGACCGCGAGGCCGAGCACAGTGGACACGGCGGTCAGCCCAAGGGTTACTGCCGCGCCGCTCGCAAACATGCCGGCGTATTGCCCGAGATCGCCGAACTGGAGTTGATAAGCCATTAAATCGGCGCCTTGTTATTTAAGCTTTATTCGGAATGACGCGCGAGACTACAAACCGGCCGGCAGCGGCGCCTTGAACCACTTCTGCGACATGGCTTCGAGCGAGCCGTCCTTTTTCGACTGGGCAATGGCCGCATCGACTTTAGCCAGCAGGCGCGGTTCGTTCTTGTTCATGCCGACAAAACACGGCGAGTTCTTGATCACGAACTTCGGTTCCGGACGGCGCGGGGGATTCTTCGAGAGGATCGCTGCAGCCACAATGTTGCCCGCTGCGATCAACTGAACCTGGCCGGAGAGAAATGCCTGGATGGTCGCGTTGTTGTCTTCGAAGCGCTTGATGGTCGCGTTCGGCGCCATTTGCGTGAGCGCGATTTCTTCGAGCGCGCCGCGCGTGGCTCCGACCGTCTTGCCGGTGAGGTCGGCGGGGCCGGTGACCTTGATATCGGCGGGGCCGAACACGCCCTGGAAGTACGGCGCGTAGGCAGCCGAGAAGTCCATCACCTTCTCGCGATCCGGCGTCTTGCCCAGCGACGAGATCACCAGATCCACCTTGTTCGTCGTCAGGTACGGCACGCGATTCGCGCTGTTGACCGGCACGAGTTCCAGCTTCACGCCCAGCGACTTGGCGAGCAGCGCGGCCATATCGATGTCATAACCCTGCGGCTGCATATCGCCGCCGACCGCGCCGAACGGCGGGTAATCCTCCGGCACGGCGACTTTCAGTACGCCGGCTTTCGTGATGTTATCGAGCGCGTCTGCGTGGGCGGTGAGCGGGACTAGAGCAAGCGCCGGGATGGCGAGGAGGGCGGCGACTACGGTGCCAAGAGCGTGGCGGCGAAGCGTGTTGGTCATTTGATTGTCTTTCCTTGGATCGCGATTTGGCGCGGCGCGTCTCATTCACGGATGCGCTCGTCGGAAAGGGAGTAAAGCGAGAGTCGTGCCACTGCCTTTGCGCCTTTCTGGGTAGGCTTTAGCGAGATACCCATCTTGGCGATGCACAAAGTATGGGCGTAAATGTGCGCTTTTGTGGTGCGCATTTTCTGAGGCATTGCCCGGCTACGTTGTCCAAAGCCGTAATGGTCTGGCATCGACGCCGTGAATCAGTGGGCGCAACGTAGTCCAGCATTCGATCATTAATTGTTGGAGTGGCTCCATCGAATGGCTTGCGGCACGGATGATCAATACGCCCGGCGCGACGCAGGAAGCGGCGGCGCGCAGCGTTTCATTGAACGGAAGGCGTGTACTCAGGGATTCCGCCAGCGCGTCGTCGCAAGCCGGGCCGATTGCCCAGAGCGTGCCGTAGGCGGGAAAGCCTGCGAGACCCTGGGGCGCGAGGCGTAAAGGGTCATCGGCGGAGAGCAGCGCGCGTTCGAACCAGCGCAGCCGGCCCTGGCTGTCTTTGATCCGTGCCGTTGATGCAAGCCGCCCGTCCGACCATCGTTCACCGGCTGCCTGACGGCCGAGTTGCATCGCGTCCCAGCCAATGGCGGTTGCCGTCGGGTCTATCGTCAACGTGAAGTCCAGCGCCACGTTCGATGACTCGAACACGATGTTGTTCTGCGGCAGCCAGTCGAGCTTCGCGTTCGCGCCGACGCGGATATCAATGCGCTGCGTGGCGAGCTTGCCGTTCGCCTTGTACCACTTGGTCGCGCCCGGCGTGGTGATGACGGCGTGCGTTTGCGCGGCCAAGTCGATGTCAATTGCCAGCCGGTCGCCGCCCGCGACACCGCCTGGCGGATGCACGATCACCGCGTGGCAGATGGTCTCGCCTTCGGGATACAAGGGCCGTTGCATGCGCAAAGGCCCTATGTGTTTCCGATGCGTGAGCGCTGTCCGCCCCGGTTGATGCGTGAAACCGAGTTCGAGCTTGCCGTGCCACTCGTCGGAATCGGAGACGGTAGCTGGCAGCAGTGCGGCTATAGGTTCGTGATGCATGAGGCTTTTGGGATTGGGAGCGAGTCGCCATGTTACGGCGAGCGTCAGACCGCGATCAACTCCCGCACGCCCTGCGCTTCCATATCCGCGCCTGCGCCACCCGCTACGATTTCTCCGCGGCTCATGACCCAATACCGGTCGGCAAGCTCGCGCGCGAAGTCGTAGTACTGTTCGACCAGCAGCACCGTCATGCCCATTTCATCGACGAGTTGACGCAGCGTGCGCCCGATATCCTGAATGATTGACGGTTGAATGCCTTCTGTCGGTTCATCGAGAATGAGCAACTGCGGCTCACTCATGAGCGCCCGGCCGATCGCCAGCTGCTGTTGCTGGCCGCCCGACAGATCGCCGCCGCGTCGGCTTTTCATTTCCTTGAGCACCGGGAACAGCTCGTAGATCCGGTCCGGGACTTTCGATGGCGCTCGACGACTCGCCGCGCCCACCAGCAGGTTTTCTTCTACGGTCAGCCGGCCAAAGATGTCGCGTCCTTGCGGCACATAAGCCAGGCCGCTCGAGACGCGCTTGTAAGTCGGCATCGATGAGATCTTCGCGCCGCGCCAGGAGATCGTGCCGCTTTTGGTGGGCACCACGCCCATCAGGCAGCGCAATAACGTCGTCTTGCCCACGCCGTTACGACCCAGCAGCACCGTGAGTTTTCCATCAGGCACGGTCATCTTCACATCGCGCAGGATGTGACTGCCGCCGTAGAACTGGTTGAGGGAATCAACTTCGAGCATGGGTATTTCCTCTATCGACCGAGGTACGACTCGATCACTTTCTCGTTGCGCTTCACTTCGTCAAGCGTGCCGTGCGCGAGCACGCTGCCTTCGGCCATCACCGTCACCCGCCCCGTGTCTCCCGAGAGCGCCGCGACGAACTCCATGTCGTGCTCGACCACCATCATCGAACAGGTGCCGCGCAGTTTGTTCAGCAATTCCGCGAGCTGCATGGTCTCATGGTCCGTCATGCCGGCAGCGGGTTCATCGAGTAGCAGAAGCGCCGGCTGCTGCATCAGCAACATGCCAATCTCCAGCCGCTGCTTTTGACCGTGCGACAGTTCACCTGCGAAACGCGTGGCATCGGCTTCAAGGTGAATCAATTCCAGCGTCTCTTCAATCCTTGCCTGTGCCTCGCGGTCGAGCTTCGACCTGAGCGAGGCTAACCACCCCTTGTCGGTTTTCATCGCGAGTTCGAGGTTCTCCCACACCGGATGGTTCTCGAACACGGTCGGCTTCTGGAACTTGCGGCCGATACCCGTGCGCGCAATCACCGGCTCCGACATGCGCGTGAGATCAAGCGTCTGGCCCAGAAACACCTTGCCCGAATCGGGCCGCGTCTTGCCGGTGATCACGTCCATCATCGTGGTCTTGCCCGCGCCGTTCGGTCCGATCACGCAGCGCAATTCACCCACATCAATGGACAGCGTCAGCTTGTTGAGCGCCCGGAAACCATCGAAGCTCACGGTCACGTCTTCCAGATACAGGATCGTGCCGTGCGAGACATCGATCTCACCCGGTTCGAGCACGTGACCCAGACCCGTGATGCCGTTCTGGTTGCGTTCGCTCTTTTCGTCCATCTCCGGCAGCGGTGGCAGATCGACAATCAATGCGTTGTAGGCGGTCAATGTGAATGTCCTCCCGCTTTCTTCCGGCGCAATGCCATATCAATGAGCCCCATGATGCCGTTCGGCAACAACAAGGGCACGAGCGTAAAGATCAGGCCCAGGAAGAACAGCCAGTATTCAGGGAAGTTCGCCGTAAAGAAGCTCTTCGCGCCATTCACCGCGAACGCCCCGATGATCGGCCCGATCAAGGTCCCGCGTCCGCCCACGGCTACCCAGATTGCCATTTCAATAGAGTTGCCCGGCGACATCTCGTTCGGGTTGATGATGCCCACCTGCGGCACGTACAACGCGCCCGCAATGCCGCATAAAATGGCCGACACGGTCCAGATAAATAGCTTGTAAGCGAGCGGGCTGTAACCTAAGAACATCAGCCGTGCTTCGCCATCGCGCACGCCCGTCACCACGCGCCCAAGCTTGGACGTCACAATCGCCCGTGCCGCGATAAACGCCAGAATCAGCACGCCCAATGTCATGAGGAACAACACCGTGCGCGTACTGGCCGACGTAATCGGAAAGCCCGCGATACGCTTGAAATCGGTAAAACCGTTATTGCCACCGAAACCGGTTTCGTTGCGATAGAAGAGGAGCATCGCGGCGAACGTCATCGCCTGCGTGATGATCGACAGGTACACGCCTTTGACACGCGAGCGGAACGTGAAGAAGCCGAATATCCACGCGAGAATCCCCGGCACGAGGATCACCAGCAACAGCGCGTACCAGAGGTGTTGCGTGCCCTGCCAGTACCACGGCAGCTTGTGCCAGTCGAGGAACACCATGAAGTCGGGCAGGTCGCTCTGGTAGTTGCCCTCGCGGCCAATCGAGCGCATCAGGTACATGCCCATCGCGTAGCCACCGAGCGCGAAGAACAGCGCGTGCCCAAGGCTCAGGATGCCGCAATACCCCCACACGAGATCGAGCGCCAGCGCGCCGATCGCGTAGCACATGAGCTTGCCGACGAGCGTCATCGAATACGCGGAGAGGTGGAACGTGCTCGACTCCGGCAGCACGAGCGCGGCGATAGGCACGCAGATGCCCATCGCGATCACGAACGCGATCAGCGCAATCCAGCCGCTGCGGGGTAAAAGCGCCGCACGCGGCGGCAGGCCCAATGCAAAGCCTTCGCGCCTGGCTTGCTCGTCGGGTTGCGGCGCAACATCGAGGTTGGCTGAGACGTTGGGTGTAGTCATCTCAAACCTCGGCGCTGCGGCCCTTCAGGGCGAACATGCCCTGAGGACGCTTCTGGATGAACAACACGATCAGCACCAGCACCGCGATCTTCGCGAGCACCGCGCCCCAGAACGGCTCGATCGTCTTGCTGACAAGCCCCAGTCCAAAGCCGCCGATCACCGTTCCCGCCAGTTGCCCGACACCGCCCAGCACGACTGTCATGAACGAATCGATGATGTAGCTCTGCCCCAGATCCGGCCCGATATTGCCGATCTGCGAGAGCGCGCAGCCGCCCAGTCCCGCGATGCCCGCGCCGAAGGCAAACGCATACGAATCCACGCGCGCGGTTTTTACGCCCACGCATGCGGCCATGCGGCGGTTCTGCGTCACGGCGCGTACGAACAGGCCGAGGCGCGTCTTGGTGAGCACGACCCAGGCGAGCAGCACGACAACCAGCGAGAAGCCGAGAATGGTCAGGCGGTTGTAAGGCAATATGAGATTCTGCATGATGGACACGCCGCCGCTCATCCACGAGGGGTTCGTCACCTGCACGTTCTGCGCGCCAAAGATGGTGCGAGTGGCCTGGATCAGAATCAGGCTGATGCCGAAGGTGGTCAGCAGCGTTTCGAGTGGCCGGCCGTAGAGATGTTTTATCACCAGCCGTTCCAGCACAATGCCGACTAAAGCGGCGGCGGCAAACGACACGGGCACCGCGAACAGCGGATACCAGTTGAACGCGCCCGGTGCGTAGTGCTGCACGAGGTTTTGCACGACGTACGTGGCGTACGCGCCAATCATGAGGAATTCGCCATGCGCCATGTTGATCACGCCGATCAGGCCGTAGGTGATCGCAAGACCGAGCGCTGCGAGCAAGAGCACGCTGCCTAGCGACAGACCCGCGAAGATCGTGCCGACAATCTCGCCGCGTCGTTGAATCGAGTTCAGCTCTTCAATGCCCGCCTGGGCTGCTGCGCGCACGCGGGCATCGGGTTCGGCGAAGGTGCCGTCCGCGTTCTTGACGACGATCGGACGCAAGAGTTCGTTCATATCGAGGTCGTGACGCGCGGCGACCAGTTGCACGGCTTCGAGGCGTTTGTTCGGATCGGTATCGTGTAAGGCGGTAGTGGCCCAAAGCGTATCGAGGCGCTTTTTAAGTGTCGGATCGGTTTCCTTGGTGCGGGCTTTATCGACTAAAGGTTTGATCGACGGATCGGCGTTCTTGAGCAATTCATCGATGGCCGCGCGTCGTGTAGCGATATCGGGCGATGCCAGTTGCAAACCCGACACCGCGCCGGATACTTTCGAGCGCAGCAGATTGTTCAAGGTGACCGGTTGCGCATCGGGTGCGTCGACGATCTTGTTGGTGAGCGGGTCCTTGTTGCCGTCGTCGGTCTGGATTAAGACCTTGCCGGCGTCGGTGGCGACCAGAGAACCATCGGAGAGTGCGTTGAGCACAGCGATTGAAGGGGCGTCGGCGTTGGCGATCAGCTTGTCGATGGCGGCGGATTTGGCGTCGAAGTCGTCAGCCGCGAGCGGCGCGAGATCGTTGGCGCTCAGGGCCGCAAAGGCGACCAACGGCATGCAGGCAATCAGGATTGCGCAGAGGCCACGGCGAGCGAAGCGAAGCATCGAATCAGTCATGAATGGCCTGTCAGGTAGAGCGGAGTGCGGTGCGGCTTGGTGCGATGTGTTGCATGTTCCATGCTGCCCGGACTCGTATGAACCGCCGCGGGGTTCTTATGCTTGATTGCGCGGCGGTTCGATGTTTCAACGTTGGTAGTTCGTACTTGCTAAGGCTTAAGCCCGAGGTTCAGGCCTTAGACCTAAGGCATAGCTTTAGGCCCAAGACTCTGGCCCAAGACTTAACCCCGAGCCTTTAAGCCACACGCCGCCGACGCAGGAAATCCGGAATCGAACTCACCACATCCGGCTTGCCTTCGTTGCCCGGAATGTATGGGCTCCACGGCTGCGCGCGCACCGTCGTCTTCGTGCGCCACACGACGTTGAACTGACCGTCGGCACGCACTTCACCAATCATGACCGGCTTGTGCAGGTGGTGGTTCCCATCCATCTCAAGCGTAAAGCCCGACGGGGCGGCGAACTTCTGGCCGATCATCGCCACGCGAATCTTGTCGACATCGACGCTCTTCGCTTTCTCGGCCGCCTGCTTCCACATGTGGATGCCGACAAAGGTCGCTTCCATCGGATCGTTGGTCACGCGCTTGTCGCCGCCCGGCAGGTTGTTCTTCTTGACCCAGTCGGCGAACATCGCCTTGAACTTCGTGTTCTCCGGGTTCTTCAGCGACATGAAGTAATTCCATGCCGCGAGATTACCCACCAGCGGTTTTGTATCGATGCCGCGCAGTTCCTCTTCGCCCACCGAGAACGCGACGACTGGTACATCCGTGGCTTTGAGCCCCTGATTGCCGAGTTCTTTATAGAACGGCACGTTCGAGTCTCCGTTCACCGTCGAGATCACGCAGGTCTTGCCGGCTTGCGAGAACGTCTTGATGTTCGCGACGATCGTCTGATAGTCCGCGTGACCGAATGGGGTGTAGACCTCTTGAATGTCGTCGTCCTTTACGCCCTTGGAGTGCAGGAACGAGCGCAGGATCTTGTTCGTCGTGCGCGGATAGACGTAGTCGGTGCCCAGCAGGAAGAAGCGTTTTGCTGCGCCGCCTTCCTTGCTCATCAGATATTCGGTGGCGGGAATGGCTTGCTGGTTAGGCGCTGCGCCCGTGTAGAACACGTTCTTCGACATCTCTTCACCCTCGTACTGCACCGGGTAGAAGAGCAGGCCGTTGAGTTCCTCGAACACCGGCAGCACCGATTTACGCGACACCGACGTCCAGCAGCCAAAGGTCACCGCGACCTTGTCTTGCGAGATCAGTTGACGGGCTTTTTCGGCGAACAGCGGCCAGTTCGAAGCGGGGTCGACTACCACCGGTTCCAGTTGACGGCCCAGCACGCCGCCGCTTGCATTGATCTGCGCAATGGTCATCAGCGCCGTGTCTTTGAGCGACGTTTCCGAAATCGCCATCGTCCCGGACAGGGAATGCAGTACGCCCACTTTGATGGGGCCTTTGTCGGCGGCGTGTGCTTTTGAAATGGGCAGTTGTCCCGCAATCGCGAGCGCGCCCGACATAGAGCCGAACTTCAGGAGGCTGCGTCGTTTCATTGTCTTTCCCCTTGCCGATTTATTTGTTGGAGGCGGGTGTCTGGTGGGTTTTTTTAATATCGCTGACGGAGAGTCAGTCGTTTGGACACTGCAAGGGGTATGCCAGTGAGTAATAAATGCTGGTGCACTGCGGTTTATAGGCGACAGGGGCTTTGTTGGCTGGCGTTCCGACCGCTTAAAGCACGAATTTGGTGCGTTGGCATTAGCCGCGCTTTGTCGCGGTGCGCGAGACGACGGTTTTAGCGCGGACCTGAGCAGGCAGGGCGCGGCTTCGGCGCAGTCAGGTCCTTGCCGAAAAGGGTACTGCGTGTGCGTCAACGTCCGCGAGGGCCCGGCGCGCAGATAATCGCGACTGGACTAAAAAGCGGCGGCTGGGATTCGAAGCGATGTTAAAAGTTTTGTGTTATCTGCCGTGCAAATGCACGGCAGATTTCAATGTTTCCGGCTTTGGCCATAAAGATTGCGAAGCGTTTGGAAAACCGCGTCCGCCGGTGGGCGCGGCTTTCATTTGCGGCGGGGAGGGTGGCTTCGGTTTATCGTCACTGGTACTGGGATAAACCGATCGCCGGTTCGATCGCGTTACGCCCGGCCCACGCGCGCGTAACGTGCGCAACGCGTGACACACGCTGTTATACGGCTTGGCGTGCGCATAGCGGCCGTTTTGCAGCGGCGGTCGCCGCGCCTCGCGGTTGTAGTAGGGTCAGAGCTTGAGGGTTGGGGGTGCCGTGACCTTGATCAGATGTTCGCGACACCTCTCGATCAAGCGTGAATCCTTCGGATAAACAATCGCCTTGGACTTCGTCGTCGTGTCGACAATCACGTGCTTCACGCTCGACGCCTTGATCACGCCCGAACGTTTGGCCGCTTTAGTCGTCGAGGCCGACGGTTGTTCAAAACCCTCCCGCGCGCTTACGCCGACGCATCAGGCTCGACGGATTGCCCCGTTCGCACTTGATACGCGAACGGGGCAATCAGCGACAAATCGCCAGCTTATAAACAGCCGACCCAAAAGTCGATCAGCGATAGATTACTGCGAACGGGCGAGTAACCACGTCTTGACCGAAGCCGACACTCCAGACCGGATGGTTAGTACCATCCCAAACCACCGGGGTGGTCGCGTAATTCAGTCTGTAGCTATCGAGGCGGATGAACGAGTAATAAGGTATTCCGCCGTCCCAATACTGGCCCATTGTAAATACCGTTTTCCCGTCAGGGGAATAGACGTATGGGAGAGACCAATCGCTCGGAATACCGCCGGTTATGGCGCTGAATGACTTCGTAGCGACAGTGTAGATGAGCGGCGCGATACCTTTTTTGTTCGTTCCGAGTAGAACCTGATTGCTGTCAAGTACGTGCAGGTCATGAACGTCGGCATCTGCAGGGCTGATTGGTTGCAAGACATTATATTGACCGATCTGAATATCCAGACGGGCAATGAATGGAGCCAACCGGTCGTCGGGGCCTGGGTCAGCAAGGTAAAGCGTTTTTTCATCGGGTGTTAAGCCCACGACTAATGGTCGCGAGTGCGTTGTGCCAACCGAATACGAGGCGATTTGGGTGTGGGAATTTACATCCACCGCGGCGATCGACTGCGCACTGCCCGTCCCGCTGTTCGTGACGACGTAGATCGGCTGGCTCGATGCATCGCGCGGCGCAACGATTTGCTTTGCGCCGGTAAGCGGTAAATCCCAAGCTACAGCCAGCGTGCTCAGGTCGTAGGCGCGCAATCCTCCCGTAGCGCCCTGTTTCCAGACGACATACGCGTATTTGCTGTCACCCGACAATTTCATGTCTACAACTTCTTCGGCAATCGCTTTTTGTCCCTTCAGCATATCTGTTTGGGTGTCGATGTAGCCAAGAACCGAGCTGCCTTTCTGCTGGTTGAATAGCGTGTAGGCGACTTTGTTTCCGTCGGGCGTAGCATAAAAATGACGGAGCACGGAGCCCTGTGCGTTTGGAATGGTGAGGTAATCGGCCACATCTTCAAAAGTCTTGCTGTCTTGTATCGATACGATGGGTGGATCGTTCGCAGTAAAGACCGAATAAATCTTGCTTCCAGGTTTCCCGTAGTACTTCTGCATCATGGTAATGTCACCAGCGGTCAGTCCGCGAGAACTCTTAAAGAATCCGCCTGGCGTACAGTAATTCATGATGGAGTCCGTATCCCAAGGCCCAAGCACGACACCGTCCCTCCTAAACAGGTACTTGGGTTCGCTTTCCAGCACTTGCTCGACGCAAGCTGCGGGCGTGTCCGGCCGGTCTTGCTCATGGATGAATGCTAGCACGTGGCCAAATTCATGAATGGCTGCATTTTTGACGCAGATTGGTTTCCCTAAACGAGTCCTACACTCGTCATCTCCGTATCCAGCGAAATCAAGGTTGAGCTCAACGTCGTACTGAAAAGCGATGCCCGTTTCACCGAACCCATGCGTGACGGGCCTAGCTGCACCTGACGTAATGCCGATCCGAACGCCGAGATACGCATATGGATTATCTTTGTCATACTCTGGACACGTAGTCCAATCCACAAACGTCACATCTGAATTGGCGTCCCAAGTACTAGTGACGGCCTCTTTTGTCCACGCTCGTTCCTCTTCGTCCCACCCGGACGGGTTGGCCCAGCAAACATTTATCCGGTGGGAATTCCAAATATACTCGGGATACAGGTAGCCACCGACCAAACCCTTAGACTGACTGGCCGCTTTTAAAACCGCCTTTGTTGTGTCCGTGCTGCTGAGTACGGGCGGAGAAAATTTAACCTCCGAGAAAGTTGGTAAATGCACGGCAGCCTTGTTCGACTGCGAGTCGTTCGCAATGTTTGACTTGGCGATTTTGGTCACTGCAGCTGTGTCCAAGGAGGAACCACTGTCGTGCGCGCCACACGCAGCAAGAGACGCTGCGAGGAGGGCAGTCGAGAGCCATTTCACTAAAGAGGTTGGAAGCCTCAGCGTGTTTTTAATTGTCATTGTTTGTATGATTAAAGTAAAAATCAGGAGGGATCGCCTATAACAGGGACCCTTTCTATTCGGTCAAGATTCGTTACGAAACCGTTTTCGTTCGCATCGCGTATTCAGCACCGATCAAGCTTGATTAGCATAACGAATTGCTTGATTCATCTGAGTACACAAGGTGAGTCAAATACTGTGCGCTGGCTTTAACTTTGCTTTTTTATATTGAAAGTTTTCGGCTGGTTATCCCTTTTATTTGATGACAGAGGTTTGAATATTACTTTCGGCAATTCGAAGCGCATTGATCCTACAAGCTGTTTAACTCAATCCAGCGCGACGCGATTTTGGGTCGCAGGCTTTGAGGGCCTGCGACTCTTGATGCTCGACCTATCTTGGATTTAGTGCATCGACAATTGAACGCCTTGTTGCACCATCAATTCAACATGCGCTGTCGAGTGCTCATAGACATCGTAGGCAACGCCCTTAATCGTGGTGTCACCCTGGCGTTCCCAATCCCCATCTTCAATTCCAGCAACACGGGTGTTGCCCAGTTTCACGGCATCTCCAGCCTTGCCATTGACCATGAATTGTTGCTTGCCATCCGCCCTGAACAGGTCGGTCTCGCCGAGATTCAATACGTCGATCATCGAGATCGTCAGGGTGTTGTGCTGACCGCCAAGATCGATTCGCTCGATTCCCATGACCGTTGATCCAGTCGTCTTGCCGGTGAGCGATGTCAGATCAATTATCTGGTGATCATCGGAAACTGTGATTGTGTTAATGCCCGTGTTCCCATGGATATGCGTGCTTCTATCTGCCGCGTTGAAGAAAATCGCGCTTTCGCCATCCGGGGTTGCTGTTACCCAGTGGCCAATCTGGCCCGCAAGCGTTCCGGCTGTGTGTATGTCCACAATCTGATCCGATTGGTTGATGTTGTCGTGCGCCGTTATCGTGAGCTTAGCGTCCGGATTTGCCGCCATGAGTCGTGCCCAGTCAGCTTCGAACGAGGCAGTACCATTCTCATCCACGGCGGCTTGAAAGGCAGCAAGGGTTCCGCCGGCCAACGTGAGTTCCGCCCTCACCTGCATCGATGCAACGTTGCCATCCGCGTTTGTGTGATTAAAGATCCCTGTATCGACGATCAGCAGGTGGTCGTTCATCAGCATGCGCGCAGTCAACGAATCCTGGATTGGTTCGTGAGAAAGTTCCTGAATCTCGTAGCCTGGTGACCAGGGTCCCTGAGCTTCGAATTGGCGCTCGACCCGCGCTGTATAGACGTGCGGTCCGGGAGGGGCGTCGTTATCGATGATCCACCACGTGGTGTTCGAATGATTTGAGAGTGGATCGAACGAATGAGTGTCCCCCGTCAGCTTCTCGCCATCACGGTAAACGACGAGCGTGTCGCTCCACTTGCTCATCGGTTCGCTAAGGATTCCTTCAATTCTATGCGTCGATTCGCCGGACGCACCACCAGCCGGAATCAGGGAGAGCTGCGCATGACCTTCAGCGTCGACGTAAGAATCGAATACGCCGGTGATCGCTGCTGCTGCTGGTGGCGTGGGTGACTGCCCACCGGCATCTGCAACGAAGTTCGCGGGTACCCATTTCCCGAGCAAGTTGAGCAGAATTGGGAAGTCTGGAACGGCGATTAAATTGTAGTAGTCAAGGCCACCTTGATCGTTATCGATATGACGATGCAAATCCAGATCGAGATACGCCCCCCCCGATTGGGCTTTCGTATATGCAACCCAGTCGACTTCAATACTAATCACGCCGCCGTTATCGGTATAGCTTTTGACGGTCATTCCAGCTTTTTCGAGCATCCTTACGCCCTCGAGCATATCGACGGAAATGGCTTTGCCGTCAGACGTGGCTTTGGCCTCGAACCGCGTGTCGAAAATCAGGAAGTCTTCCGTCGCAAGTAATTGAAAACCACCGCCCGTTCCAGCAGTTTCAGTAATTACAAAATCCCCGGAATGGACGCCCTGTGCGCCCGACGCCGAAATAACACACGCCGTGTAGACGTGCTGACCCGTGGTGAGTCCTTCCTCCTGATAGGACCAGCCAAGTCCCGTGACTGAGGCGGTACCGATTTTCTGGCCGTCACGATAAATAGCAAGCACTTCGCCTTCATGTAGGGCCGCGCTGAGTGTTCCGTGCAACTGTGGCGAGATGTCAGAGGTTCGGCCGCCGTCTTGGACTATGGTGTCGTGATGATTGCCAGCCGGATCGATGAATTCATCGAGTGCGCTGGTGATCGTGGCAACAGCCGAAGACGCAGGAGCGAGTTCCAAAATGCTATAGCTTTCCGACCAAGCACCTTGTTCACCGAACGTACGCGGGACTCGCATCGTGTAGACGTGCGGCCCGGGCGGCACATTGGTATCAATCGCTGACCCTATGTTGGTCGCTTGATCGTATTTGGATTCCAGCAGGTCCCTGGGCAACAAAAGTACGCCATCTCGATAGATTTCCCAATGGTCACCGAGCAAGCTCCGGTCCAGCGGCTCGCTGAATGTGAACACGATTTTGTGCGTTGAGCTAGCGGTCGAACCACCGTCCGGGATTAACGATTGCCCCGGATTGCCGGACGCGTCGGTATAGACATCATAGATGCCCATGATAGTTGTGGAAGGGGCCGGAGTTCCTGGATGACTTTGCGCGCTGTCTGATCCGTAGCTCGCGTATGCCCAGGTGCCGAGTTTTGCCAGCAAATATCCGTAGCTTGGGATGCCGATCACATCGTAGAAGTTGAGGCCACCCTTATCGTTATCGACATGGCTGTGTGAAACTAGTTGTGGATCCGCGTTCGGATGCGCTTTTATAAATGCGACCCAGTCGACTTCAATGCTGATGATCCCGCCGTTGTCGGTGTAGCTTTTGACGATCATTCCCGCTTTCTCGAAATTCTTTACGGTTTCGAGCAAATCAAAGGAAGCCGGCCTGCCGTCGTACAAAGTTCTAGGAATGAGCCGGGTGTCGAAAATCAGGAAGTCTTCGGTCCCAAGTATTTCAAATGAGTAGCCGGTTCCAGCCGTTTCAGTGATTACAAAATCACCGGAATGGACTCCTTGTGCGCCCGACGCGGAAATGACACTCGCCGTAAAGACATGCTGGCCCGTGGTAAGCCCCTCGTCCTGATAGGACCAGCCGAGCCCCGAGACTGAAGCGGTACCGATTTTCTGGCCGTCACGATAAATGGCGAGCACTTCGCCTTCATGCAGAGCAGCGCTGAGCGTTCCGTGCAACTGCGGAGAGGTGTCGGCAGTCTTGCCGCCATTTTGAATGACGTTATCGTGATGATTGCCAGCCGGATCGATGAATTCATCGAGCGCGCTGGTGATGGTGGCAACAGCTAACGGAGTAGAGCTTACTTCCACAATGCTATAGCTTTCTGACCAAGCGCCTTGTTCGCCATAAGTGCGCGGAACTCGCACGGTGTAGACGTGCGGACCGGGCGGCGTATTGGTTTCAATCGCCCAACCTATGTTGGTCGCTCGATCGTATTTGGCTTCCAGCAAGTCTGTGTCGGGTAACAAACGTACGCCATCTCGATAAATTTCCCACCGGTCACCGACCCACGCGCCCTGGGGCAGCGGCTCGCTGAATGTGAATGTGATTTTATGCGTTGAGCTAGTGGTCGAACCGCCTTCAGGGATCAACGATTCCACAGTATTGCCGGCCGCGTCGGTATAGACATCAAAGATGCCAGTAATAAATGAAGCTGCAGGCGGCGTAATCGGTTGCACAACCCCTCCGTCGGCGGCCGGACGCGTGGTCGGTATCCACTGGTCGAGCATCTTTGTGGAATATAAAAGCGGAGTATCGATATTTATGTAGTAGTCGAGCCCTCCTTTGCCGTTGTCAACATGCTGATGTGAAGCAAAAAATTCTAATTCATAGTTTGAGCCTGGATGAGTTTTCACGTACTCAAGCCAGTCCACTTCGATGCTGATAAAGCCATCCTTATCGGTGTAGCTTTTGACAGTCATGCCAGCTTTTTCCAGGGCCTTTACTCCCTCCAGCAAATCAAAGGAAATGGGCGACCCATCGGATTCCATTCTGCTGACGCCGCGAGTATCGAAGATCAGAAAATCTTTCGTCTCCATAACCGGAATATCACCGCTGAACGTCGGGGCGGTTTCAACGATCGCGAAGTTTCCCGATACCGTTCCTTGCACACCCGCCGCCGACTCCACGCGCGCCGTGTACGTGTGTTCACCGGCGGCGACACCCGTATCCTGGAACGACCAGCCGAGACCCGATACGTCGGCATGCCCGAGCTTCACGCCATCACGATAGACGGTCAGTACCTCGCCCGCGTGCAGCGCGACGTCAATTGTGCCGAGCAATTTCGGTGATGTATCGACTGTCTTGCCGCCATTTTGAATGACGTTGTCGTGATGATTGCCAGCCGGATCGATGAATTCATCGAGCGCGCTGGTGATCGTGGCCACAGCCGAGGGCTTGACAACGCTGTCGCCAACCATGTGCACAACCAGGTGATTCGACATCAGCGTGACGCCGCTTACCGCGCTCACTGCGCTGACGAAGAACTCGTGCGTGCCCTTAGCGAGCACGGGCGTGCTGAAGGCCCACGTGCCGTCCGGGTGCACGGTGGTTGAGCCAATCGAGTGGTCGCCATCGAATACGGTGATGAGGTCGCCGGCGTGGCCGAAGCCGATCATTGTGGGAAGCGGATTCTCGATCGTCGTGAGCTTGGCGAACTTGCCGCCCGATCCTTGAATAGAGTCACTGATTCCCGCGATGGAAGGCGCCCCAGCGCTGACGGGCGTGTCGTGATGGTGATGGCCGTGCGAACCGGTTGCGTGAAATGCATGCTTTCCCACTCCCGGCGATCCGAGCCACGGCAGGGACCACGCGCCATCCGCAGCGGCGACTGCTTCGCCAATGAGCCGCAAGCCTTCGAAGATTTTGACTAACGAAAAGGGGGCACTCGTGCCCGTAATCTCCGATCCTGACTTGCCTGTAGCAACGGACGAAATAACAGCTTTGCAAGAATTCTCTTGTGACATGGCTCAACCGCTCTCTTCTAATAGTTATCTGCGGGCGGCTGAGTTAGCTCCACGGTGACCGCCCGGTGAAAACCGCGTGCGAGTTCGATAAAAATTCGCAACGGTCAGACGGAGTATTCTGAATAATGAAATTGAAAGCAGATACCAGATAAATCCTATTTGTGAGAATTGCTGCGCATGGTTGAGCCGCGGGCCTCAATTTATGGTAATGCGCTCGTCGTAGCGAACGCGACGCATCGGCCGATTGACGAACCCAAAACCGATGGGCAGATCTACCGTTCTGTAACCAACCCATCGAAGCATGTGCTGCGCCGGTATGCGAATGGCATCCGCATACCGGCGTAACGTATCAATGCATCGTCAGTTGCACGCCGGACTGCACCATCAACTCCACATGTGCTGTCGAGTGCTCATAGACCTCGTACGTCACGCCTCCAATCTTTGTTTCAGCGTGATGCTCCCAGTCGCCATCGGCAATTCCGGCAACGCGCGTATTCAATAACTTCACCGAATCGCCTGCCTTGCCGTTCACCATAAGCTGCTGCTTTCCATCGATACGAAAAAGATCCGTCTCGCCGAGATTCAGCACATCGATCATCGCGATTTGCAGTGTGTTGTGCTGTCCGCCTAGATCAATTGTGTCGATGCCCATGATGGTTGAGCCAGCTGTTTTGCCTGTCAGCGAAGTCAAATCAAGCAACTGATGATCGTTCGCAATCGCAATGATGTTGACACCGGCGCCGCCGTGGATATGCGCGCCTCGATCCGCTGCATCGAAAAATGCCGCGCTTTCGCCCGTCGATGTCATCGATACCCAATGGTCCATTTTCCCAAGCAGGGAACTGAGCGTGTGTTTGTCCAGGATCGTGAGCGGATCCTCCGTGCCGATGTGCACCGTGACTTTCAACGTCGCATCGGGATGCGTTGCCGCCACGGTGTTCCAATCCGCAGCAAAGGACACCAAACCGTTTTCGTCGCCCGTGACCGCGAGCACCGCGACTGTCCTGCCGGCGACGATCAGTTCCGCCGAAAGCCCCAAGGCGGTCACGCTGCTGCCGGATTTCGACGGTGCAAGAGCCTGCACGTCGAGCGTCAACGCGCTGTCGGTCAACATCAGCCGAGATGGGTATGTATCCGGGAGTGTTTCGGGGACACTCTCGTCGAACGCACTTGGGATGGTGGCAATAGCCGTCGGCACAAGACTGGCGTCGACAGCGACACGCACGTCGAGATGCGCCGACTTGAGCACGATGCCGCTTTCCGGGCTGACCGTGCTGACGGAGAAGTCGTACCGTCCGGTAGCGAGTGCAGGCGAGTTGAAACTCCACGTTCCATCCGGATCAACGGTGGTCGAGCCGATGAGCGTCGCGTTATGGAAAACGGAAATGACAGTACCGGTCTGGCCCGAACCGCTCAGGATTGGAGCCGGGTTGAAGATGTCGAGCGTGTTGCCTGACTCAAAACCCGACGATCGGGCGAGGTCACCGATGCGGGTGATAACTGGTGTGTCCACCGAAAAAAGATGCGAGGAATATGGGTAGCGTTGCTGTGAATTGCCGCTCGTCCCGAGGTTTATGCTTGGATCGGATCCCGGAATTTCCCATGATGGCAGTAGCGACGGAACGGCACCGTCGTTCAACGGCAAATCCGTTGGCCCTTTGCCAATTGTAAAAGATCCGTCGCGGGGAGATACGTCGTAGCCCACACCAATACCTATCGCGACCGACGCATTGCCGTGTCCGACCACCTTGTTTCTGACTGGGTAACGTCGCCGATGCTAGGGCAGCTGGAACGTCAGTACTCGAAATATGGCCGTCTGACGGAAGCGGTAGGAGTTGGCTTAAACCGTCGTTCCAACCAAGTGATATGCGCGGATCGATTGCCGGGAATTCCCGCGTTGGCATTAGTGAGTCCACGGGCACACCAAGCGGGAAATCTGTATGACCCGGGTTAATCGTAATGGGTCCATTAATCCAGATAGGCGGAGTTCCAATGACAAAAGATGATGCAGAGTCGTGGTATCCCGACGGAGCTATTGCTGCCAGCGAGGAACCGCTATCGCCGGCCAGACTCAGCCTGTTGTCAGGCGGAAAATTCGTGCGACCGGCCATTACACCGGTCTCGTCGATCCTGACCGGACCGCTATCAGGTTGAAAACCCGGACTTCCATCATCGATTGCAACCGATGAAAACCCCGCGTCCAATGACCATGCTTCTGACATCTTTGCCCCGTTTTTAATTGTTGTGGATGGGCGGCGCAGAGGCGTTTACGCAAACTCACCGCCCGATGAAACCCTCTGCGATGTAAAAAAATCGCAAACGATCCAACGGACGATTCTGAATAATGTAATTGAAAGGTGATACCAGAAAACTCCTATTTATCTCAGGAGTTTTCCGTGCGATTGAAGTTGACTTCCAGCGAGTCTTACCGATTCACCACCCGCTTTGGCACACTCAGCGCCAGCAATCCACCCAGCACCATGAACGCGGCGAGCATATACATCCCGCTCGCGTTCGATGCCGTCACTTGCTTCAACCATCCCACAAGATACGGACTCAAAAACCCCGCCAGATTCCCCAGCGAGTTAATCATCGCGATACCGGCAGCGGCACCCGTCCCAGCCAAAAACGCCGTCGGCAAACTCCAGAACAGCGGCAGCGTAGTGAGAATCCCCATCGTCGCCAACGTCAGCCCGAGCATTGCCATCGGCGTATTCGTCGACCACACCACCGACAACACCAGCCCCAACGCCCCCACAGCGGCAGGAATGGCGATATGCCACCGCCGTTCGCCTCTTTTATCGGCACTGCGCGCGACGAGCAGCATGCCAATCACCGCCGCACCAAACGGAATCGCGGACAACAAGCCGATGGTCAGCGCGTCCGTCACCCCGGTCGCCTTGATAATCGTCGGCAGCCAGAAGCTCACACCATAAAGCCCCATCACGAATGAGAAGTACGTCAGGCTCATCAGCCACACGCGGCCACTTTTGAGCACCTCGCGCACGGGCATATCCACCTTCTCGACGTTGTCCTTCGCGATATTCCGCTCCAGCAGTTCGCGCTCCTCAGTGGTAAGCCATTTCGCTTTCGCTATCCGGTCATCCATGAAGATGAACACAACAATCCCGACTACGATCGATGGAATGCCTTCGAGCAAGAACAACCATTGCCACGCGTGCCAGCCGTTGACGCCATCGAAGTTCTTCATGATCCAGCCCGATACCGGTCCGCCGATCAACCCTGATAAAGCAATCGCCGTCATGAACAATGTCGTCATCCGCCCGCGCCGTTCAGCCGGAAACCAGTAGGTGAGATAGAGAATGACGCCGGGGAAAAATCCCGCTTCGGCCACGCCCAAAATGAAGCGCATGACATAGAACATGGTGGGCGTGGTGATGAACATCGTGAGGGCGGAAATAATGCCCCACGTGATCATGATCCGCGCGATCCACACGCGTGCGCCGACCTTGTGCAGGATGACGTTGCTGGGAATTTCGAAGATGAAATAACCGAAGAAAAAGATGCCCGCGCCGAAGCCATAGACGGCATCGCTTAGCCCGAGATCGGTGGTCATCTGAAGTTTGGCAAAGCCCACATTCACACGATCCAGATACGCCACTACATAGCAGATCAGCAGCAACGGCGAGAGCCGCCACGCGACCTTGCGATACGTCGCCGCTTCGAACGCGGAGGGCGGTGCGCCCGCGCCCGGTCGATGCAATTCACCCGCAGTACTGGCCATGTCGTCTCCTGACTATTTTTATCGATGGGAAAACGTGCTGTCCGATTCTAGCCGCTCGCTCCAGGCCGCAACCGTCTGTTTTATATGGGGAAAACACCGATCAAAGGCATCCGGTGGCAGTCGCCGGATGCGCCTCTGGCAAGCACGTCAAACGCACCGTCCGCCATCTACTTCCAACGCCACGCCGGTGATGAACTCGGCGTCATCGGAGGCGAGATAGAGCGCCGCATTCGCAATATCCTGTGGCGTCGAAAGCCGTCCCAGCGGGATAGTCGCCAGAAATTTCTGACGGTTCGCGGGCGTGTCTTCCATGCCCATGAACTCGGACAGCAAACCGGTTTCGCCCATCACGGGGTTGATGCAGTTGACGCGAATCCGGTCTGGCCCAAGCTCGACCGCCAACGCCTTGCTCGCGATAATCACCGCCGCCTTGCTGCCGTTGTACCAAACCAGACCGGGCCGTGGCCGCACGCCTGCCGTCGATGCAATATTGATGAACGCACCACCGCCGACCTTGCGAAAGTAGGGCACGAATTGCGCCACGCTGAAGTAGATGCTCTTCACGTTCACCGCATAAACGCGATCGAATTCGGCTTCGGTAATTTCCATCACCGGCTTGTTCCGATGTGTCGTGCCCGCGTTATTCACAACAACCTGAACGCTGCCGAAGTCTTCGATGGCGGCATCGAAAAGCGTTTGCCAGTCGGCTTGTTTCGTCACGTCACCGGGGACCGCGATCGCCTTGCCGCCGCTCACCGCAATCTCGCTGGCCACGCGCTCGGCCGATGCTCCGTTGAGGTTGTTCACCACGACGTTCGCGCCTTCGCGCGCAAATGTCTTCGCAATCCCTTCGCCGAATCCCGATCCGCCGCCAGTCACAATCGCGGTCTTGCCTTGCAGTCTCATGTTGTCTCCGGTCCCATGCAAAATGGTTGCTGATTAGCCATGCTTGATGGCGATGGTTTTGAGCACTGTGAAACCATACAGCGCTTCGAAGCCTTTTTCGCGGCCGTGGCCCGAATGTTTGACGCCGCCGAACGGCAGTTCCACGCCGCCGCCCGCGCCGTAGTTATTGATGAACACCTGCCCCGAGCGGACCTTGCGCGCAATGCGCATTTGCCTGCCGCCATCGCGTGTCCAGATTCCGGCGACCAGGCCGAAGTCCGTGCCATTCGCAAGCTTCAGCGCGTCGGCTTCGTCATCGAAGGGCATCGCGCAGAGCACTGGTCCGAACACCTCTTCGCGTGCAAGACGATGCGCGGGCGGGACATCGCGCAAGAGCGTAGGCGCCTGATAAAAGCCCGCTTCCGGCGCTTCGGAAACCACTTCACCGTGGGCGGCCATCGCGATGCCATCGTGCTGAGCATCGGAGAGAAAATCCCACACGCGTTGCTGCTGCTTCGCGCTGATGAGCGGACCGCAATCGAGATCGAGCTTGCTCGGGCCAACCTTCAACGCACTGAACGCCTCCGATAACCGCTCGAGCAGCGGCTCATACGCCGATCGCTCGATCAGCACGCGACTGCCCGCCGAGCACGTCTGTCCCGCGTTTTGCACGATCGCCGAAACGAGCACGGGCAGGGCGGCGTCGAAGTCGGCATCGGCGAAAACGATCTGCGGCGACTTGCCGCCGAGTTCGAGCGTGACCGGGACGTGGTTATCGGCGGCCATCTTGACCACCGCCGCGCCCGTTGCCGGCGACCCCGTGAACGAGAGGTGATCGATGCCTGGATGTCTCGCAAGCGCCGCGCCGGCCTCGTATCCATAGCCCGTGACGATGTTCAGCGCGCCTTCCGGCAAGCCCGCTTCGGCGGCGAGTTCGGCTATGCGCAGTATCGATAAACACGCGTCTTCGGCCGGCTTGACCACGCACGCGTTGCCGGCCGCGAGCGCCGCGGCGACGCTGCGCCCGAAGATCTGCAGCGGGTAGTTCCACGGCACGATATGCCCGGTCACGCCGTGCGGTTCGCGGATCGTGAGGACGGTGTAGCCGGTTTGATAGGGCAGTGTCTCGCCATGCAGCTTGTCGGCGGCGCCTGCATAGAACTCGAAATACCGGGCGATGCCGGCCGCGTCCGCATGGGCCTGCTTCAGGGGCTTACCGGTGTCTCGTGCTTCGAGATGCGCCAGTTCGTCCTGATGGGCGGCGATGATCATCGATAGTCTGTAAAGCACGCGTCCGCGATCGGCGGCGCTCGCGTGGCCCCACGAGCCTTCGTAAGCGTGGCGCGCTGCCTGGACGGCGCGGTCGATATCGGCTGCGTTGCCGCGCGCGAGTTGCGCGAAGACCTGGCCGTCGGAGGGATCGATGACAGGAATGGTCTCGTGGCTTGCCGCCGTTACCCACTGGTTGCCGATGAAATGCTTTGCCTCTTCCATGCCTGACTCCTCTCTCCGTGGCTGTTTTGGGGGGACGTACTATGGCTTCATTCGATTGCGCGGTGCTTCATGTGGGTTCATCTGCCTTCATTTGCCTTCATTTACGTCACCGATCACATTGCTGACAGCCTATTTTGCGCCGATTTCCTCGCGTACCGCTGACGCCGGGACGCGCACCTCGATTGGCTATAATGACGTAATTGCGCTGTTTCATGGGCGAACGTAACGCCTTGATGCAGCGTTGCAGTCAGGACATTCGCGCTCCACGCGTATTGCCGCAATGCAGCAAAACGCGACATTTGCGTGTATCGAATGCGTTTATCTCCGACACCGAATTTCCACTTTGAAGAGAGTGCATATGAGCTTTAACAACGTACCCGCAGGCAAGGATCTTCCGCAGGATTTCAATGTGATCATCGAGATCCCGGCGCAAAGCGATCCGGTGAAGTACGAAGCGGACAAGGACATGGGCCTGCTCGTGGTCGACCGTTTCATTGGAACGGGCATGCGTTACCCGGCGAACTACGGTTTCATTCCACAGACGCTTTCCGGCGACGGCGATCCTGTCGATGTCCTGGTGATCACGCCGTTCCCGCTGCTGGCGGGCTCGGTGGTTCGGGCACGCGCATTGGGCATGCTGCAGATGACGGATGAATCGGGTGTCGACGCGAAGCTGGTCGCGGTCGCTCACGACAAAATTTGTCCGATGACGGCGCACATGAAGACGGTGGATGACGTGCCCGAGTATCTGAAAGACCAGATCAAGCATTTCTTCGAGCATTACAAGGCGCTGGAAAAGGGCAAGTGGGTGAAGGTTGAAGGCTGGCAGGGCGTGGACGCGGCCCACAAGGAAATCACGGACGGCGTGGCTAACTTCAAGAAGTAAGGTTAGCGACTGATTGTTGTTGAGTTGTAGAAGACCGCCCGGTCTTGCCATGAGGCAGGATCGGGCGGTTTTTTTATGCCGAAAAAATTGGCGTTGCAGTGGTCCATATCGCTGCAGAGCCACCGGGCAAAAACCGCCGCGTCTGCAAAGTCCAGGCAAAGCAATCAGAAAAGTACGATTTCCCTATAACCGTTGCGTAACTTGCAATAATTCCGTTAACAACTGAAATGTCCGCGTAAGGTTTCGTCTTCTCGCCTCCAGATCAACAAGCAGGGGCGACCTTCTCGCGTCGACTGCCGGTTTCATCGAAAGCATGACGTTGAATCGATCAGGAGAAGATCGAACACTGAGGAAGGTCGCCACCTTATGAACAAGGTTTAAAGAATGAACAGGCGACTCAGGGGTGGAATCAGCGCGATGGTTTGCGCACTTGCGCTGGCGGGGTGTGGAGGTGGTGGAGGTGGCGACTCCTCGGCCACTCCGGCGGCTCAGGCGGCTCCGGCGGCTCCGGCGCAAAACAATGCTGTCCAACCTCTCAAGGCGGCAGCGCCGAAGATTGCGGATGTCGGCATCACGCCCACATCCGCATTGCGGCCTGGGACGAAGGTCAACTTTATCGTTAGCGGTACTTTTCCCAGTGCGACAACGTACGTCTGGGATTTCGGCGATTCCTCGCCACTGTCGAATGGAGTCTCGGCGACACACACGTATTCGAAGTTGGGTACGTTCACGGTCAAAGTGACGGCAACAGACACGAGTAACCAGAAGAGTGTGGAAACCCGTTCTGTGGAGATCGTTCAGAACCAGCCGCCAATTGTCAGCGGCGCTGTAAGCATTGGGCGGACAGGATCAAGCGGCGCTTTTAGCATCCCACAAGGATCAAGCGGCGTCGTTGCCATCGGGACAGGATCAAGTGGCTCTGTCAACATCGGGCAAACAGGAGCCATAGGACAGACGGTCAACGTCGTGGTCAACGCGACAGATCCGCAAGGCGATTCACTCACGTACAAATGGATAATCGACGGGGTCGCTTACGGTGGGACAACTGCGAGCAACACGCTGAGCTATTCGTTTGCGACCGGCGGCTCCCACCTGTTGACGGTCATAGTGATGGACGAACATGGCGGCCAGACCAGCCGCGATTTCCCTGTTACCGTGAATTCGCGGACTATCCTGCCTGACACGATATCGCAGGCTAACCCTGTGCCAAGCTTTACCCGGTGGGAGGCGTCCTATAGCGCGCAGCCTGTAGGGCGGATACGCGTTGCTGCCGACGGAACCGCATGGGCGTTACCGACGAAAGAATCGCAAGTGCTGCGATCGAGGGATAACGGCCGGTCATGGCAAGAACTGACGCTCCCAAAGGACGACGACATCAACAACCCGCTGAATAAAGGTTTTGGCGACATCGGATTCGCTGACGTCAAAAACATATGGGTTGTCGGCTGTCCCCAGCAGAAGTACGTCAAGGTTGAAGACGGAGGGCGGATCGAATTTGACTATGCTGCCGCCATGCACTCCTCGGACGGTGGCGGTTCCTGGGAAAACTTTCGAATAAACGGCTTCCCGGAAGCACGATGTCTGCGAGCGATTCAATTTGTTGGCCAGAACGGCTGGATTGTGAATGAGCTCGGGATCGTGGTGAACACCACAAACGGCGGGAAAACGTGGCAATTTCAGGCCGACACTGGAATAAAAGCGCTGCGCATGCAATTTATCGATGCGCGCAACGGGTGGATTATCGGCGCGTACAAAACCGGTTCGAAGATGCAGATTGCGCGGACGACCGACGGTGGCGCAACCTGGACCACTTCACAGCCGCAAGGCGCCGAGGTGAATTCGTTTGCCAGCCTGTCTTTCGTCGACGCTAAAACGGGATATGCGTCAGGTTCTACTTTGAACACCTCTTCCAATCCTGTGCTGAGGACCATCGATGGTGGTCTGACATGGACCGCGTTAGTCGTTCCCACCGGTTATATAACGGATATTCTCTTCACTACTCCTGCGTCCGGGTACGCGCTCAGCATGTTCGGCGACGTCTACAGCACCAAGGATGGCGGGCTGAATTGGGAGGTTATTGGTATGGCGGATTATGAAGCGAATGTCGGGCTTGTGTCTTTCGCACGCGGTGACAATTCGGTACTGATGGGTGCCTCTTCGTCGGCCGCTCGCGGAAATAACACGGCATTGCTTGGCGCTCCTTCGACAGGCGGTGGCGTTCTCTGGTTAGCGCCGCTTTGAAAGTCTGCAGAGGGTTCTGCGTCAACGGATTGCATTGATGTTGGCGCAGAAGTGATCAAGGGTGAACGCATCAGGAATATCGTCGCTTTTTGACGGCAACGTTATGCTGGCGCGCACCGCATTGTTTATCGACTTTCCACGTCAGCGCAGTTGCCGGCTTCGTCCGGGGCGGCAATCGTGCTGGAGTCGGCTTCCACTTCTACGGGCGGCATTACTGCTGCCAATTCCAGATTTCCCCGTACCAACGCCCATTTCCGCGCCGCCGTCAGCCGCTTCACCCAATATTCCGCCCGCGACGCTTCAGCTCGACCACTCAGTTCAAACGACGCTCGCACGGCAACCGGCTTGCGCGATCGGGTATATCTCGCGCCATCGCCGCTGACATGTTTCGCGAACCGCGCTTCGACATCGGTAGCAATCCCGGTATAGAGACTTCCGTCGGCGCATTCGATAAGGTACAGGAACCAAGGCATGAGAAATCGTGGGGAAAAGGCGAAAACCGCAATGCCGCGCATTATCCCTCAAGCCCCTGCCTCAAACCCCTCCCGAACAAAAACCCGCGACTTCGGCGAGAATAACTGTTCCGCGCTGCACCAAGCGCCCAGCAGTCGGCCCGAATACGCCCGAACACGCCCGAAGCGAGGTAAGCCTGTTGAACCGCAAGGTCGAAATACATGTGGTCGATTCGCTCGATTCCGTCACCCCGGATGAATGGAATCGCCTCGCCGGCGATAACCCCTTCGTCCGGCACGAATTCCTGTCGGCGTTGCAGGACACGGGGTGTGCAGTTGCGCGCACCGGCTGGCGCCCGCATTTCCTGCTGCTCAAGCGTGACGGCAAGCTGACCGGCGCCATGCCGCTCTACCTCAAGAAACATTCGCGAGGCGAGTACGTCTTCGATCACGCCTGGGCCGACGCCTTCGAGCGAAATGGCCTTAAGTACTATCCGAAGGGATTATCGGCGGTGCCGTTTTCGCCGGTGACCGGGCCGCGCCTGATCGCCGCCACGCACGAGGAGCGCGTAATGCTCGCGCGCGGCGCGATCGAGTTGACCAAGCAGTTGGAACTGTCTTCCCTGCACGTGCTGTTTCCGCAAGAGCAGGATCTCGAAGCGCTGACCGAAGCCGGCTACATGCTGCGCGAAGGCGTGCAGTTCCACTGGGAGAATGCACCCGGCGGCTACGACAGCTTCGACGCATTTCTCGCCACCATGAGCCACGACAAGCGCAAGAAGGTGAAGCAGGATCGCCGGCGCGTAGTCGATGCCGGCGTCACCTACACGTGGCTACGCGGCGCGGAAATTGACCAGGAAGCGCTCGATTTCTTCTACGCGTGTTATGAAAATACCTATCGCGAGCACTGGAATCCACCGTATCTGTCGCGCGAATTCTTCGACCAGATCCACGCGGCCGCGCCCGGCAGCATCTTGCTCGTGATCGCCGAAGCGGACGGCCAGCGGCTCGCGTGCGCGCTGAACATGATCGGCGGCGACGTGATGTTCGGCCGCTACTGGGGCACGAAAGAATTCATCTCGGGACTGCACTTTGAAACCTGCTATATGCAGGGAATCCAATATTGCATCGAGAACCGCCTTGCCCGTTTCGAAGGCGGCGCACAGGGCGTGCACAAGATGTCGCGCGGCATGTTGCCCACGCCCACGTGGTCCGCGCATTGGGTCGCGGACCCGCGATTTGCCCACGCGATCAGTGAGTTCCTCGATGAAGAAACGGCGGCGATGGACCAGCATATCCAGGAGCTGGAAGCCCATACGCCCTTCAGGAAGAAGGCATAAGGCCGAGCGTCCGACGCGCTCGAAACCTGACCGGATGGCTAACGCTTGATCCAATAGATGCCCGGAAACTGCAACTCGACTTATCATCATGTCGAAATGCTTTCGCTTTCACAGCGGTAACTCTTAACCCGCCCTTAACCCGTTATGCGCCGGAACAGGATCCCCGAATGCGGGGCATCGTATGGACAAGCTCAAGATGAAAAACCGATTCTTCAATCTCTATAGCCATGATTTCGCTCGCGTGGCGGTAGGCGTGCCCCGTTGCCGGGTTGCGGATCCCGCGTTCAACGCGGCCGAAACCATCGACCTGGCGAAGCAGGCGGCGGCGAACGGTGCGGTGCTGGTCGCGTTCCCGGAGCTTGGGCTACCGGCTTATACCTGTGACGACCTGTTCCACCAGCGGGCCTTGCTCGATGCCTGCGAAGAGGCGCTTGCGTCCGTCGTGGCGGCATCGAAGAGCCTCTCCATTGCAATGATCGTGGGCATGCCGCTGCGCGTCGACCATACGCTCTTCAACTGCGCCGTCGTGGTCGCGGGCGGCCAGGTCCAGGGCGTCGTGCCGAAGAGTTATCTGCCGAATTACGGCGAGTTCTACGAAGCGCGCCAGTTCAGCGCGGCCGAGAACGCGTCGACGGATCGCGTCACGTTGCTGGGTACCGAAGTGCCGTTCGGATCGGCGCTGCTGTTTGAAATCGCCAACATGCCGCTGTTCCGCTTTCACGTGGAAATCTGCGAGGACGTCTGGGTGCCGGTGCCGCCTTCGTCGTTCGCAGCGCTTGCCGGGGCGACGGTGCTGGTGAACCTGTCGGCGTCGAACGTGGTGGTCGGCAAGTCGAGTTACCGGCATCAACTGGTCGGCCAGCAGTCCGCCCGGTGCCTTTCGGCGTATTTGTATACATCGGCGGGAAGAGGAGAGTCCACGACCGACCTGGCCTGGGACGGGCAGGCGGTGATCTACGAAAACGGCGAACTGCTCGCCGAGTCCGAGCGCTTCCTGGACACCTCCCATCTTGTTTTCGCCGATGTCGACCTTGAGCGGCTGTCGCGTGAACGCATGCGCCAGACCACATTCGGCCAGTCGGTGCGCCGACATGCCGACGAAGTATCGAAATTCGAAACGGTGCGCTTCAATCTTGACCTGCCGATCAACCGCGCATTGCCGCTGGACCGCGCCGTGGAGCGTTTCCCCTACGTTCCATCCGATCCGAAGCGCCGCGACGAACGCTGCAACGAGGTCTACAACATCCAGGTGCAGGCGCTGGTGCAACGGCTCTCGGCGAGCGGCATATCGAAGGTCGTGATCGGCATTTCGGGTGGCCTGGATTCTACCCACGCGTTGCTTGTCTGCGCCAAGGCCATGGACCGGCTGAAGCTGCCGCGCACGAATATTCTCGGCGTGACCATGCCCGGATTCGCCACGAGCGACCGGACGCTCCTGCAGGCGCGGCAACTGATGGAGATCGTAGGGTGTTCGGCGAGCGAGATCGACATCCGGCCAAGCTGCGAGCAGATGCTGAAGGATCTTGGCCATCCGTATGCAGCGGGCAAAGAGGAATACGACATCACGTTCGAGAACGTGCAAGCAGGCGAGCGCACGAATCATCTGTTCCGGCTCGCGAACTTCAAAGGCGCAATCGTGGTCGGCACGGGCGACCTGAGCGAACTCGCGCTTGGCTGGTGCACGTACGGCGTGGGCGATCACATGTCGCACTACAACGTCAACGCCAGCGTCCCGAAAACGCTGATCACGCATCTGGTCCGGTGGGTCGCGGAAACCGGGCAGATTGGCAACTCGGGTTCGGACGTCCTGATCAACATCCTGAATACCGACATCAGCCCGGAACTCGTTCCCGGTAAATCAAACGGCAATCCAGAGCAAAAGACGGAGAGCGTCATCGGACCGTACGAGTTGCAGGATTTCAACCTGTATTACACGTTGCGCTTTGGTTTTGCGCCAACGAAAGTGGCGTTCCTGGCGTACACCGCATGGAAGGATCGCGACGCGGGCGACTGGCCGGAAGGTGCGCATGTCGCGCGAAACGAGTACGCGTTGCCGGCCATCAAGCACAACCTGGGCATTTTCCTCGACCGGTTTTTCCGGACCAGCCAATTCAAGCGGTCTTGCGTTCCGAATGCACCGAAAGTAGGGACCGGCGGTTCGTTGTCGCCGCGGGGCGACTGGCGCGCGCCGAGCGATTCGGAATCGGTCGTCTGGATGAACGATTTGAAGAATATTCCGGTCGATTGAGGCGTTTGCACCATATCTGCGCGTAAATGCGCCGATAACGGCGTGATCCCGATGCTATGGCGCGAGATCTCTGCGGTTAACCGTGAAAACGCGGCTAGAATCAATACATCGATTCCTCAATCCGTTTTCTCGCTTATCCGTACAATTTTTCAAGAGGCGCGCCATGAAACGCATTACCGCAGTCATCAAACCGTTCAAGCTCGACGAAGTCCGTGAAGCGCTCGCCGGCGCCGGGCTCACAGGTCTGACAGTCACCGAGGTCAAGGGCTTCGGGCGGCAGAAGGGCCACACGGAGCTGTATCGCGGGGCGGAATACGTGGTCGATTTCCTGCCAAAGGTGAAGATCGAAGTGGTGGTGGCCGACTCACAGACGGATCAGGTTATCGACGCAATCATTGGTGCGGCCCGTACCGGCAAGATCGGCGACGGCAAGATCTTCGTGACCGATGTGGAACGCGTCATCCGCATTCGCACCGGCGAAGAAGACGAAGCGGCTGTCTGAGGCCGTTTGCCCAAAACCGGCCTGATCCCGTGTCAGGCTGGAATGTGTCCTCGGCGCGTTGCCCGGCGACCACGTAGTAACGCTGACATCGGCCCTGTCCGGTGGCGTGTCTGGTTTTGCCCCTCGTCTGACCGTTTCCGTCACCAATGTAAAAAACCATTGCGGTACTATCTGCGTCCCTGTGTGCTTTTTGTAAGGATTTGTGGATGCATCACGCGATCGGCTTCATTCAAGATCTAGCGGTAATCATGGCGATTGCGGGCGTCGTCACGGTGTTATTTCACCGTCTGAAGCAGCCGGTCGTGTTGGGGTACATCGTGGCGGGCGTGATTATCGGGCCGTACACTCCGCCGTTCCAGCTTATCCACGACGAAGCCACCATTCAGACGCTCGGCGAACTCGGCGTGGTATTCCTGATGTTTTCGCTCGGGCTCGAATTCAGCCTGAAGAAGCTGTTCAAGGTCGGCGCAACGGCGTTCGTGGCGGCAGCGTCCGAGATCGTGCTGATGATCTGGATCGGCTATGAAATTGGGCAGTGGTTCGGCTGGAACGCAATGGATTCCCTGTTCCTCGGCGCCATGCTCGCTATCTCTTCCACAACGATCATCGTCAAGGCGCTTTCCGAACTCGGCATGAAGGGCGAGCCGTTCGCGCAACTGATCTTCGGCATTTTGATCGTCGAGGACATTCTGGCCATAGCAATGCTTGTGCTGCTTTCGGGGATTGCGCAGACAGGTTCCGTCTCGGCGGGCGTAGCGTTCGTCACACTGGGCAAGTTGCTCTTATTCATGACTGTGTCAATGGTAGTCGGCATCCTGATCGTGCCGCGCGCGCTCGACTATGTCGCAAAGGCCAAGAGCGACGAAATGCTGCTCGTCACTGTGCTCGGTTTTTGTTTCGGCTTCTGCCTGCTGGTCGTGAAGCTCGATTACAGCATCGCGCTTGGGGCGTTCCTGATCGGCGCGATCATGGCCGAATCGCGCAACCTGCAGCGCATCGAACACTTGATCGCGCCGATTCGCGACATGTTCTCCGCCATCTTCTTCGTGACCATCGGCCTATTGCTGAACCCGGCGGTGCTGGTGGATTACTGGTGGCCGATCGCGGTGATCACCGTCGCGGTGGTGTTTGGCAAGATATTGTCCTGCGGGCTCGGCACTTTCCTCGCGGGCAGGGACGGGCGCACGTCGATGCGCGTCGGCATGAGCGTGGCGCAGATCGGCGAGTTCTCGTTCATCATCGCGTCACTGGGGTTGTCGCTGAAAGTGACCAGCAGCTTCCTGTACCCGATCGCCGTCGCGGTTTCCGCGTTGACCACGCTCTTCACGCCGTATCTGATCAAGGCCGCCGATCCGATCACGCGCCGCATCGCCCGCTCCATGCCTGTGCCCGTTGCGAACACCTTTGGCCTGTATTCGCAATGGCTCGCGAGCCTTTCACCGGATACCGGCGGCCCGACGCTGTTCAGCATGACGCGCCGGATCGTGGTGCAGATCGCGGTGAATCTAGCGCTGGTGGCCGCCATCTTCCTCACAGCGTCCTACGCGGCGCCGTTTGCCACTGAATATCTTTCGCGCTGGTTGCCCACCAACGACGCCCAGCGTGTCGCGCTTTGGAGCGCAGCGTTGCTGGTGTCCATGCCGTTCCTGGTTGCGGTGTATCGCAAACTGGGGTCTCTCGCACTGATGCTCGCCGAAGTGAGCGTGCAGCCCGCGAAGGCCGGACGTTTCACTCGGGCGTTGCGATCGGCCATTTCCGGCCTGATTCCGATTCTCGCGATGTTCGGTGTTTTCCTGCTGGTGGCAGTGCTCTCGGGCGGCATCCTGCCGCCGTTCGGCTTGATGATCGCGGTGCTGGTCTGTGCGGCGTTGTTGCTCACGGTGTTGTGGCGCTGGTGCGTCAAGATCCACGCAACCATGCAGATCGCGCTGCGCGAAACATTCGAAGAGCCGAGAGATCATCCTTGAGCATGAACCCATTGTTTCCCCCGATAATGTGAGCAATTGTTCGATGGTTTGCCGCCCCCGGACCAGAGGCGGATAATTAAACTCTGACCATTCTCACAGCGCCTGGCGCCTATATCGGAATGAGCGAAAACAAGTCAAACGACTCAAACGGGTCAATAACGCCGGGCACGCCCGGCACTGGTTCTCCCGCAGCCGATTCTTCGGGTTCCATCCCGGGCGGTCATACGCCTGCCGTTCCGTCCGCGTCATCGACAAAGAGTCCTGATGTCCCTGGTGCCACTGCGCAGCCGGGCCCGAATGCCACGGCGGCCGAACGGGCGTCGACGGACGCACCTGCAAGCGCGTCGACGGTAGAACCTGCCGATACCGCTAAGGCGCAACGCGATGACGCAGCTGAAGCGCGTGCATCGGCGGCCAGAGCGATGGCGCAGCAGGAAACGGCGGCACGTGAAGCCGCATCGTCCGCATCCGCTGCGAACAAAACGCTCGATGCAAAGGCGAGCCTTGCAGCGGAGGTCGAAACCGCGACGCAAGCGGAAGCCAGTCTCGCGGCGGAGCTTGAAAATGCCACCGAGGCGCAAGCCGCCGAAGCCGCGACCGCGACTGCGACCGCGACAGAAAGTGTCACGCCGAAGCCAGCTTCCAGCCTGCCGCCGGAATTTTCGGCCGCGCCGGATTTCGGCACATTCCGTGCGCCGCCCACTCCACCCGACTCACCGGATACGAAGGCGCCGCCAGCGTATCTGCGTAACAGTGATTCCGCCTGGTCGGTGTTCGGCCGCGTGATCAAGGCGCGTGCGCGGCAGATCTTCGACCGTGCCGGCCAGCGGATCACGCAGAGGACATTGAGAATAGGCGTGTCGGCGCGGATTTTTCATCCTGAGCCGGGTGCCAAAGGACTGCGCGGCAAGACGCTGCAGTATCTGGAGGAATCGATTGCGCATTGGGTGATGTCGCGCGACGTGCTCGTCTTCATGATTCCGACGGTCGGCCATCAGGGCATGCTGCATCCGAGCAACATCCGGTTGCGCGACTATGCGAAACAACTGGATGGCCTGCTGCTGCAAGGTGGCGCTGACGTATCGCCGCAATCCTATACGGAAGCGGCCACGCGTCACGAATGGCCCGGCGACCGCGTGCGGGACATGTACGAGCTGGAGCTGTTGCATGAATTCATCGAGGCGGGCAAGCCCGTGCTTGGTGTGTGCCGTGGATGCCAGCTGATTAACGTTGCGTTCGGCGGGACGCTCTATCAGGACATTGCGACCGATGTCCCCACGGCCGGTGTGCATGTTAACGAGCAATACGATCAGCATCGCCACCCGATTCGTTTCCCCGATGGCTCCACGCTCGTCAACATGTTTCCGGGCCACCGCGAAGCGCTCGTCAACTCGATCCACCATCAGGCGGTGAAGACGATCGGCCGCGACCTGAACATCGAGGCTGTGTCAGCGCACGACGGCATTATTGAAGCGGTGCGTTATCGGCGTGCGCCGTTCGTGATGGGCGTGCAATGGCATCCGGAGTTCCATCGCGCGGGCGGCGACGAGTTGCTCGATTGCACGCCTTTACTCGATACCTTCCTGCGCGTGGCACGCGAAACGCGTTTCTAGCATACATGGGTTGAACGCCACGCAGAGAGCCCGTGTAGCGCGATGACAAAAAGCCGTTCCAACATGAAAGTTGGAACGGCTTTTTTGTTGCCACTTGGTCGGCCGAATCAAACGCCAGTGCGAGCTTGAGCGTTACTGAACGAGTCCTGCTTCGCTCTGATCCTGAAGTTGCTGAACCTGCCGCTGCAACATGAGCAACTTGCGCTCGGCGGCGGATTTCTCGTTCAGCAACGCCGCTGACTCCACCTGCATCTGCTGCTGACGTTGCGACACTTCGCTTTCCTGCGCGCGCGCAATGGAGAGATCGGCAGTCAGGCGCTGCGCCCGATCATTCGACACCGCAATGACGCGTTCGAGCAACGCCTTTTGCGCCTGCAATTGTGTGCGTTTGATTTCACCCTCGGCGAGCGCATAGCTCTTGCGGGCGAATTGCGCGTAGACCGTTTCGGCATGCGCATCGTCCTGCGATTTCACGACGCGCCAGAAATTCTTGTCCTGGAACAGCGCGACGTAATACACCATGTCTTGGGGATAGAAAAACAGCGCCGCGCCATAGCTGCCGTTATACGTGACGCGTAATTCAGTCACCTTATGGGCCTGGACCATCTGCATGAGTTCCGACACGTTTCCCGGCGTCTGAGCATTCGACGCGGCGTCGGCGCCATCCTGAAAATCATCCATGGAACCGTTAGCGGTCGGTTGCCGGACGGGATCGGCGACGCCGGTTGCCGAGAGCAACGTGCCGACTGGCTGATAAGCCGTCGCAACGGATGAGCCGAGCGCGATCACAGCAACGAACATCGCGTTCAGAAGGGTGGAGAGAGAGGCGTACTTCATAGGGCGAGGCTTCAAAATTAAGTAAGTTTCGGCGACTGACTATCGGCACATCGTGCAGCGCGCGGGTTGAAATCGCGCTGTACGATGCCGCCATGAGGGCTGCCGGTCACTTGGAAAATTGCGAGGGCGTGTCAGTGACGCGACGTTGGCTCAAGTCGGAATTCCAGTTGGGTGAATCACTGCCGCTGGAGCGCCGTGAAGGCGACGCCGCCGCTTCTCGGGGCGCAACACGAACGGGCTGGCGGGCCGCGCCGCTGTTGTCATCGAGTACGGCGGAGTGCGCGAGCATGTTGTACATATCGGTAACGCTGAGCGATGAGCTTGCCGTGTCATTGCGCGTGAGCACGCGGTGACTCGGCGACGTGAGGGGAGCTTCATGCCCGGTGCTGCGATAAACCGGTGTCCCACGATACTCATGGCCATGGCGCCGATAAACCACTTCGTACCGATGTGCATCGCGCTTGCCCTTCGCCTTGGTTTTCAACTTGGCTTTCGAACCACGGCGTTCCAGAGGTTGCGCAACTGTTTGCGCTTTGGTTGTGCGTTCCGACACGGTGTAGGGTGCGGTGGTACGGCCATCACTAGCCATGACGTTCATGCGTGTGGCCGGGCTCGCCGACGACTTGCTGTTGCCGATAGCGCTGCTGAGATTGACAGTTTTTTGTACCGCAGGCAAAGCGGCAATCACGGCGGCAGCGGAGCGAGTGGCAGAAGCTTCAGCCGAAGCAGCTGTCCTGGCTGCCGCTGAAGCCACCATCGAAGCGCCATCCGAAGTCGAAGCGCCAGTCGAAGGCGAAGCAACCACCACCGTTGCGCTCGACGCACCGGATGCATGAATCGTTTCAGAATCAGAATCAGAGTCGGATGTCGGCTTGATCGCCGGGATAGCGCTCAGCACAACCTCGGGTTTCTGCGTTTCGGTATCCTGATGGCCGATTTTCGTACCAAACAACGCCCACGCAATAAACGCAGCGCATGCCAGCGCAATCGCTCCACCAGCAAGCTGCTTGCGATGATCGTGATTAGCTGCCGGCGTTTTCACATGCCGGTCGTCGGGCGCGGTGAACGGCTCGAACGCGAAGGGCGCCGGCTCGGCGGCTTGCGGTGCTGCGTTGACGGGAGCCGGGGGAACCCCAGCGCCTTGCTCGGCGTGATTGACTTCGTCGATGCGTTTGAACTTGCCCCAGAGACTGCAAGGCGTATACGGGAACCGGTCGTTGCGAAGAGAAAGCGCACTGACATATGCCGTGAGGAAACGAGCCGCGTAAAACGGTATTTCGTATTCAGTCAAGACCGGACGCGTGCCGGTTAACGTCCACTCTTCGCCATAAACGGCGTTGGGCATAGTGGCAAGCGGGAACAGCGTCGGCAGAAGCAGATCGCCTTGTACAACGACCATAGGAGCATTCATCTTTTTCTCATTTCCGAAAGCGGGCGTCAGGACTGCTCAACGAACGACCAAGCGGGGCAGCCGTGTGGACGTCGCCCGGTTGTTGCTGCAAAGGTGTCGAATAATTCACCTTGCCCGGACCCGCCACAGAACAGCCCTCGATGATACCCAGCGCCAGCTTGGGCGTCGCTCAGAACCTTCTTAGTTCCTTGAATAAGGGGTGTTCGGAGTGAAAAAAATTCGCTGATTCGACACGGACGCAACGGACGTTTCAGCGCACGACGCAGGATGCTTCGGATACGTGCTTTTGCAGCCAGCACACAGGCGTTGAACCAGATTACAACGGCCAATCCGCGAAGGCAAAGAAAGACGACGAGGCATCAGCCGATCGGCAGGACGTAACGCAGCGCGATGATATTAATGCCGCCCATTGTGTCGTCTTCGCGGCCAGCCAGTCGCCATCCGCGAGACTCATAGAAACCAATAGCTGCAACGTTCGGTTCGAGTACAAACAAATGCATGCTGAGCGCGCCACGATCGCGTGCCCATTGCGCGGCGACGCTCAACATGGTGGTGCCCAACCCGCTGCCTTTGGCTGCCGGTAGCGCGTGCAGATTGTCCACGAGCACGCTGCCGTTTTCATCGGGTGCAAGCAGGCAAACGAAACCGACCGGCCGATCATCTTGTATCGCGAGCAATACCTCGCCCGCACCTTCAGCCAGTTCTTTGAATCGTGTGTGCCAGTGCGTTTCTCGTTCAGCCGACATCTCGCGATCGAGAAAATCGTCCGGCAGGATTCCGCGATACGCCGACGCCCAACTTTGCGCGTGCATCCCGGCGATCAGTTGTGCGTCGGCGGATGTGGCCGGCCGCAGCACAAAGGGCCACGATGGATCGGAAAATGTAGGCTTATAGATAGACATGTGTAATGTAATTTTAAGGTGTTTTTCCATACACATGCGCGATGTTCCGAATAGGCGGATTTCACTTTCCCGCTGTAACATTGGCGTCGTGCAGGGTTTTAGCGTTGCTATGGTTAACCCTTATTTACGGTTGTCGAGCGCGCTTTCGCATCGTTTTGAGCATTTTTCGCCGGTTTGAGCAGGGCGAAGCTTACACAGGCATCCGGTGCAGTGCTACCGGGTCGTCAACATCCGGTCGATTCACGACGCATCAGCTGCGGAATCTGGCCACTGTTTTTTGAGATAGTCATGTCCAGCCCCTCACATGCAACGCCCGCGAACGAGTCGAAGGCGAAATCGGTGTTCCGCGTCGTCAGCGGCAATTTCCTCGAAATGTATGACTTCATGGTCTACGGCTACTACGCCTCGGCCATCGCTAAAACCTACTTCCCGAGCGGTAACGAATTTGCGTCGCTGATGCTGGCGCTGTCCGTGTTCGGCGCGGGCTTCCTGATGCGGCCGATCGGCGCCATCGTGCTCGGCGCGTATATCGATCATCACGGCCGGCGCAAGGGCCTGATCCTCACGCTGGCCATGATGGCAGCCGGCACCTTGCTGGTGGCCGTGATTCCGGGGTATGCGACCATTGGCGTGCTGGCGCCGATCATCGTGTTGCTCGGACGTTTGCTGCAAGGCTTCTCGGCCGGCGTGGAACTCGGCGGTGTGTCGGTGTATCTCTCCGAAATCGCGACCAAGGGCAACAAGGGCTTCTACTGCTCATGGCAGTCAGGTAGCCAGCAAGTGGCCGTGGTGTTTGCGGCGTTGATCGGCGTGACCATGAGCCGGATCCTGCCGCCTGACCAGATGACTTCGTGGGGATGGCGCGTGCCGTTCATCATCGGCTGCCTGATCGTGCCGTTCCTGTTCATCATTCGCCGTTCGTTGCAGGAAACTGAAGAGTTCCTTGCGCGCAAACATCGTCCGGACATGGGCGAGATCATGAAGTCCATGCTCTCGAATTGGGGCATCGTGCTTGCCGGCATGGGCATGGTCATCATGACCACGGTGTCGTTCTACATGATCACCGCCTACACGCCGACCTTCGGCAAGGAAGTGCTCAAGCTTTCTTCTATCGATGCGCTGGTGGTGACGGTGTTCATCGGCTTGTCGAATCTCGTGTGGCTGCCACTTTCCGGGGCGATTTCCGACCGCATCGGACGTCGTCCGGTACTGCTGTTCTTCACGATCCTCACCATTCTCACGTCGTATCCTGCTGTGCAGTGGCTGGTCGCCGATCCATCGTTCCTGCGCTTGCTCGGCGTGGAGATGTGGCTCTCGTTCTTGTACGGCAGCTATAACGGCGCGATGGTCGTGGCGCTCACCGAGGTCATGCCGGTCGAAGTGCGCACGACGGGTTTTTCGCTGGCGTATAGCCTGGCGACGACTATCGGCGGATTTACGCCCGCTATCTCCACGTACCTGATTCACGCAACCGGCAACAAGGCGGCGCCGGGCGCGTGGATGGCCGTTGCCGCGGTCTGCGGGCTGATCGCGACGCTCGTGCTGTATCGATCCACGGAAGCGCGGAGTCAATACAAGACGGCGTGATGCCGGCGTGAGATTCGCCGGCGCTGAAACTAAAAACCCCCTCGCCATGGCGAGGGGGTTTTTGTTTGTGTGCTCAACGAGCATGCTGTTTTACGACGCGCCTATTTCGCCAGCCACGCGTGCGACCACATCGTCCCATGCACCGGGTTTCGGTTGCCGGAACAAACGTGCTTTCGGGTACCACGGAGTCGACGCGGTATCGATACCCCAGCGCCAGTCCGCCGCGAACGGCAGCATCAGCCATAACGGCTTTCCTAACGCGCCGGTCAGGTGAGCGACGGCGGTATCGACGGATACCACGCCGTCCAGCCGATCCACGATCGCGGCCGTATCCGCGAAATCTTCGAGCTTGCCTTCCAGTCGCTGGATGAAGCGGGTGCGCGGATGAGTGTCCAGCAACGAGCGCTCTTCGTCGGTCAACGTGGGCTGCAAGACGATCCAGTCGATGCCTTCCAGTCTGAACAACGGTTCGAGCATGCCAAGCGACGCTGAGCGGGTTTCGCCCGGCTGAATTCGCCCGGACCATGCAATGCCCAGCTTGCGTTTCGACTGACCGCCGAGCGAGCCGCGCCACTTCTTCCTGTACGCCGCAGGCACCACGAGATACGGCGTGCGCGCGGGCACCTTGTCGGCGTTCGATACCCCCAGCGCCAGGGGCAAGCTCAACAATGGCGAGAAAACGTCTGCATCGGGGGGCGTAGTTGCATTGCCCGAACCACTGGCCGTGCTCTTGAGCAAGACGCCCGCCGCGTGCGCCGCCGGCTCAAGCAACGCGACGAGTTCCGGCTGTACTTCAAGCACGATCTGTCCGACGAGCTTCGCCGCGAAGGGTACGAAACGAACGAACTGCAAGGTATCGCCGAAACCTTGTTCCGCGCGAATCTGCAGCGTCTGGCCCGGCAGCGGCTCGCCGTTCCACTTCGGCAGCGACGGCGGCGTAATGCTGCCCGGCGTGCGCAGGCGCCATTCGTAGGCGGGCAGGCCGCGCGTGTAATCACCCAATGCCAGCAACGTCAGCGCCCGGTTCAGATTTGCCGCGGCGAGTCCGGGATCGAGCCGCAAGGCTTGATCGAACGCACGCAACGCAGGTCTGTGCGCACCGAGCGCCAAATGGGCGTTGCCGAGGCCAAGCCACGCAACGCCATACTTGGGATCGAGCCCGACTGCACGCTCGAATTGCGGCAACGCCGCTTCGTGCGAGCCGATAGCCGCGAGCGCGTGACCCAGGCCAAAGTGCGCCGGCGCGAATTGCGGCTGCATACGCAGTACTTTCTGGAGTACCGGCACGGCTTCGTGCGGGCGCCCGGCGGCATCGAGGAGATTGCCCAGGTTGAAATGCGCCGCGACATAGTTCGGCTCGACCGCCATGGCGGCCCGGAATTGCTCGATTGCGCCGTGGGTGTCCCCCAGCGAATTGAGCGCCATGCCGAGATTGTTGTGCGCGCCCGCGTGGCCGGGACGGATCTGCAGCGCGCGGCGAAATGCCTTCGCGCCTTCTTCGTAACGACGCATGCCAAGCAGCGCATTGCCGAAGTTGTTCCAGGTCGCGGCGTCCAGCGGTTGCAGTCGCAGCGCTTTTTCGAAGGCATCGGCGGCGTCTTCGTGACGGCCCGCCGCTGAGTACGCATTGCCAAGGTTGTACTGCGCAAGCGAAAAACCGGGTTCCAGATGCAGCGCGTTGCGGAATCGCTCGATGGCGTCGTCAATCCGGCCCAGCGCCTTCAGCGCGTTGCCAAGATTGAGCTGCAGACCGGCGTCCGCCGGGCGCAGGTCCACCGCGCGACGCACCAGTTCGGCTGCTTCCGCGTGCTGGCCCTGTTGATGGCGCAGCACGCCGAGCAGATGAAGTGCGTCGACGTGGGAGGGCTCTGCGGCAAGCGCGGCTTGATAGTCGCGTTCCGCTTCGGTGAGGCGGCCATCGCGATGCGCCGCGAAGCCACGCGCAAAAACTGTATCCATTGAGGAAAATCGAATGCAAACGCCGCATTTTTACACACGTTCGCCGCCGATCACGAATTTTGCGTTGACGCACCCGGATTCATTTCTGTAACATATGAACACCTGTTCAACTGTTGACTGATCTATTTTGTCCTCTCCCTTTGTAGCAACCGATGAGCGCGTGGTTCCGCTTGCCGACCTGTTCCGCCTCCTGGGCGATCCCACGCGGCTGCGCATTGTGCTGACGTGCGTGGACCGGCGCTGCGCGGTGGGGGCAATAGCGGAATCGCTGGGATTGTCGGCTTCTCTCGTCAGCCATCACCTGCGTTTGCTGCGGGCGGCGCGGATCGTACGCGCCGAGCGTGAAGGCAAGCAGGTTTTCTATCTCGCCGCCGATAACCACATCAGCGCCATGTTGGCCGAATTGCTCGAGCACGTTGCCGAGCCGCAAGCCGACTTCCGACCGGATAACGAATAAATGCAACCTCAAGAGAAACACCAGCACGAGCATGCGGATGCTCACGACCACGATCATGAGCCGAGTCACGCCCATCACCACGGCGCTGGCGGCCACCATCACCATCATGCGCCGCAAGCAGGGCAGGGCCACACATTTGCGATCGCAGTCGGGCTGAACATGCTGATTGTGGTGGTGCAAGCGGTGTACGGTTTTATCGCTCATTCCACCGCGTTGCTGGCCGACGCCGGCCACAATCTCTCCGATGTCCTCGGCCTGCTGCTCGCCTGGGGCGCCGTCTGGCTCGGCACGCGCAAACCGTCGGAGCGCTACACGTTCGGACTAGGCAGTTCGTCGATACTCGCTTCGCTCGCCAACGCCGCGCTGCTGCTCTTTGCGTGCGGCGCGATCGTGCTCGAAGCCGTGCAGCGCCTGCTCAATCCGGCGCCCGTCGCGGGCTTCGACGTGTTTATTGTTGCAACGCTTGGCATGGTCGTGAACGGTTTCTCGGCATGGCTCTTCATGCGCGGCAGCAAGGAGGACCTGAACGTGCGCGGTGCTTTCCTGCACATGGCTGCCGACGCCGGCATCTCCGCCGCGGTTGCCATCAGCGGCCTTGTGATCCTGTTCACGGGCGTGAGCTGGATCGATCCGGTGATGAGCATTATCGTGGTCGCGGTGATCGTGGTGGGCACCTGGGGCCTTGGCCGCGACGCCATGCGTCTCGCGATGGGCGCAGTCCCGCCGGGCGTGGACAAGCCGGGTATCGAACGATATCTGGCGGATGTGCCGGGTGTCACCGACGTCCACGATCTCCACGTATGGGCACTGTCCACCACGGAGAACGCAATGACCGCGCATCTGGTGATGCCGGAAGGCCATCCCGGCGATAGTTTCGTGGACGGCATCGTGGCGACCTTGCGCCGCGATCACGCGATGAACCACGCCACGCTGCAAGTGGAAAGAGGCACGACGGAGCACCACTGCGCGCTGCACGAACGTTCGCCAGCACAGCCTAAGCCTCAGGCGCACACGCATTGAGGGAGCGATCGTTCGCGCGAGGGGACCGGCGTACACTTGGCACTGTGAAGTTTGAGGGAGAAGCGCATGCTCGCGCAGACGCCGAATCGACACAAAGTCCTCGACGTGCCGCCGGTTCTGATCGCCGGCGCTGGTCCAACGGGCCTCGCCGCCGCAATGAGTTTGTCGCGTGCCGGCATTCCGGTGCGTCTCATCGACAAAGCCCCTGAACCCTCGCCGTGGTCACGCGCCATCGGCATTCAGGCACGCACGCTTGAGCTCTTCGAGCAGCATCGGCTGGTCGAACCGTTTCTCGAACTCGGTCATCGGGCGCGTGTCGCGAATCTGTATTCGAACGGCCAGCGCCTTTTGCGGCTCGACTTCGATCCGTTGCAAACGCGCTATCCATATCTGTTGTTCCTCGATCAATCCGTCACCGAACGCCTGATGACGGAGCACCTCGCGTCGTTCGGCGTGCACATTGAACGCGGCGTGGAATTGATGCGTTTCCGGCAAGGATCGGCGGGGCTGGACGCGGCCGTGCGGCATCCAAACGGCGCTGAAGAATCGATTCGCCCGTCCTACCTGATCGGCGCTGACGGCGCACATAGCACGGTGCGCCACGGTCTGGACATCGAGTTCACGGGCAAGACTTTCGAGCAAACCTTCCTGCTCGCCGATCTTCATGCCGACACCGAATGGCCCGACGACGAATTCCATATCTTCGCGTCCGGCGAAGGAATCGCGACCTTGTTTCCGATGGGCGGTGGCCGCACGCGCCTGATCGCGGACAAGCGTGCGACGTCCGCCGCGGTACCCGGCGTAGCGTCCGGCGTGGCGTCCGATAACGCGGCGGACAGTCCGGATAAAAGCGCGGCGCCGACGCTCGACGAATGCCGGGCGATTATCGAACGGCGTATTCATCATCGTGTGACGGCGACGAACCTCCAATGGTCGTCGTATTTTCATCTGAATAGTCGCATGGCTGACCGGCTGCGTTCGGGCCGCATTTTTCTTGCCGGCGATGCCGCGCATGTCCATAGTCCGGCCGGCGCGCAGGGGATGAACACGGGCATTCAGGAGGCATTTAACCTCGGCTGGAAGATTGCGCGGATGCTGGCCGGGGTTGCGCCGGACCGCTTGCTCGATACGTACCACGACGAGCGTCATCCGATCGAGCGCGAAGTGCTGCGGCAATCCAGTTTCATGACGCAAATGGCCGCTGCGGAGCATGGGCCGATGAAGCTGATTCGCGATCACGTGATGCCGGCTTTATCGGCGATTGGTCCGTTGCGCGATGCCGCTCGACGCACGGTCAGCGAGTTGTCGATTCAATACCGGCGCAGTCCGCTCACGCTGGATCGCTTGCTCGATGGCGGTCCGCGTGCGGGTGAGCGCGCGCCGGACGCGTGGGTGCATGTACTGGACGGCCCGCTTGGCCGGGCGCCGGGCGTGGGGTGTCTCTTCGATCTCCACGATCCCGCGTGCTTCTCGTTGTTCTTGCTGGTGAACCCGTTGCAGGAAGATGACATCGCGCTGGCGCCCGCGACGCTCACCGTTGCGCATGCTATCCGCGATAAGGATCTGGACGAGCTGGCGGTATTGGTGGAAGAAGTGTTGCCGAATACGGTGCGTGTGTGGCGTATCACCGATAACGAAAGCGATAGCGCGAACTCGCTGACCGATGCGTACGGGCGCACTCGGCCGTGCTTTTATCTGGTGCGCCCGGATGGGTATATTGCGGCGAGAGGGCGAGCGCCGTCGGATACGCAGGCGCTGCTGCGGCATTGCGAAACCTGGTTTGGTTCGACGCAACCGCGAGGGGAGAGTTAGCTGGATTTTGGCAGCGGGAGAGGCTCGACCGTGTTCAAGCTCTCGGCCCATTTCCGTACCTCGGCTTGCGGAACGCGAAACCCGGCGTGCAAGCTCGCCAACGCTTCGTGGGTCAAGCGGTCGCGTTCATCGTGCGCCGTTACGCTTTCAACTTTTTGATTCACGTTTTTCAATCCTATGAGTCCGGAAATCGCGTGATTCTACCTCGATCAACTCGCCAGATTTTCCGCCCCCGCCGGCGTCAGCGCCACCCGATGTTTCGTCAGCGCTTCCAGCACAATCGGTTTGAGCTCGGAAGCAACCTCCGGATTGTCCAGTCCGTTGAGCAGCGCAATCCGCATCCTTGGCGCCCAGAACCGGTGAATGTGATCGGCTACGCCGTCGACCGCTTCCGCACGATCCGGCATCGAATCGAAGAATTCACCGATCTGGTTCGCCATCTCGACCAGGCTGTTCACATCCATGATTTGTTCCCATCCATTCTCATTTCCCCGACGACGTCACCGCCGCCACCGTTGAATCACGCAACTCGAGAAATTCCAACTGCTGCGTATTGAAGCGCGAATAATCCTTCTGCCATTGCGACGGCTGTTCCACCGGCATGACCTGCACCGCCGTCACCTTGTACTCAGGACAATTCGTGGCCCAGTCTGAAGAGTCGGTTGTGATCACGTTTGCGCCGGACTCCGGGAAGTGGAACGTCGTGTACACCACGCCCGGCTGCATCCGCTCGGTGACCTTTGCGCGCAGCACGGTCTGCCCGGCACGCGATTCAATCCCCACCCAATCGTCGGCCTTGATGCCGCGGTCCTCGGCGTCATGCGGATGAATCTCCAGCCGATCCTCGTCATGCCAACGCGAGTTCTCCGTGCGCCGCGTCTGCGCGCCCACGTTGTACTGCGACAAGATGCGGCCCGTGGTGAGCAGCAAGGGGAATTTGCGCGTGACCTTTTCCGGCGTCGCGATGAACTTCGTGATGACGAACCGGCCCTTGCCGCGCACGAATTCATCGATGTGCATCGTCGGCGTGCCGTTCGGCGCATGCGCGTTGCACGGCCACTGAATGCTGCCGAGTTCATCGAGGCGCTTGTACGACACGCCCGTGAACGTGGGCGTGAGGCGTGCGATTTCGTCCATGATTTGCGACGGATGCGTGTAGTTCATTTCATAACCGAGCGCGCGGGCGAGCTTGATCGTGACTTCCCAGTCGGCCAGTCCCGGCAGCGGCGGCATGACCTTGCGCACGCGCGAGATGCGGCGTTCGGCGTTGGTGAACGTGCCGTCTTTCTCGAGGAACGATGAACCCGGCAGGAACACGTGTGCGTACTTCGCCGTCTCGTTCAGGAAGATGTCCTGCACGACGATGCATTCCATCGATGACAACGCCTTCGCTACATGCTGCGTATTCGGATCGGATTGAACAATGTCCTCGCCCTGGCAGTAAAGGCCCAGGAAGCTGCCATGAACCGCGGCATCGAACATGTTGGGAATGCGCAGGCCCGGCTCCGATTGCAGCTTTACGCTCCACGCTTCTTCGAACAACGCGCGCACTGCCGCGTCGCTGATATGGCGATAACCCGGCAACTCATGCGGGAACGAACCCATGTCGCAGGAACCCTGCACGTTGTTCTGACCGCGCAACGGATTCACGCCTACGCCTTCACGGCCGACGTTGCCGGTTGCCATCGCGAGGTTCGCGATACCCATGACCGTCGTCGAGCCTTGCGCATGTTCCGTCACGCCCAAGCCGTAGTAGATCGCACCGTTACCGGCATTCGCATAGATCCGCGCGGCTTCGCGCACGGATTGAGCCGGGACGCCGGTAATGGCTTCCATGGCTTCCGGCGAGTTCTCTTCGAGCGTCACGAAGTCGCGCCATTGCTGGAACGCACGCGGTTCGCAGCGCTCGGCGACGAACTCTTCCTTCACCAGACCTTCGGTCACAATCGTGTGCGCGAGCGCGTTGACCATGGCGACGTTCGTGCCCGGCCGCAATGCCAGATGATGCGACGCCTTCACGTGCGGCGTATTCACGATATCGATACGACGCGGGTCCACCACGATCAGTTGCGCGCCCTCACGCACCCGGCGCTTGAGCCGCGATGCAAACACCGGGTGGCCATCGGTCGGATTCGCGCCGATCACGACGATCACGTCGGCTTTCTCGACGGACGCAAAGGTCTGCGTTCCCGCCGATTCACCCAGCGTCGTCTTCAGGCCATAACCGGTCGGCGAGTGACAAACACGGGCACAGGTATCGACATTGTTGTTGCCGAACGCCGCGCGCACGAGTTTCTGCACGAGGTAGGTTTCCTCGTTCGTACATCTCGACGATGTAATCCCGCCAATCGAATCCACGCCATGTTTGTCCTGGATGCGACGGAATTCGCTGGCCGCGTACGAGAGCGCTTCTTCCCAGCTTACTTCGCGCCACGGATCGGTGATCTTCGCGCGGATCATCGGCTTGGTGATGCGATCCTTGTGCGTAGCGTAGCCCCATGCAAAGCGGCCTTTCACGCACGCGTGACCATCGTTGGCCTGGCCGTTCTTGTTCGGCACCATGCGCACGACTTCGCTGCCCTTCATCTCGGCTTTCAACGAACAACCGACGCCGCAATACGCGCACGTCGTCACGACCGAATGCTCGGGCTGGCCGAGCATGATCACGGTTTTTTCCTGCAGCGTCGCGGTGGGGCAAGCCGCCACGCACGCGCCGCACGACACGCATTCCGATTCCATGAACGGCTGGTTTTCACTCGCGGCCACGCGCGATTCGAAACCCCGTCCCGCGATGGTCAGCGCGAACGTCCCTTGCGTTTCCTCGCACGCGCGCACGCATCGATTGCAGACAATGCATTTCGACGCGTCGTACGTGAAATACGGATTCGATTCGTCCTTCTTGTCCTTCAGGTGATTCGCGCCTTCATAGCCGTAGCGAACTTCACGCAAGCCGACTACGCCCGCCATGTCCTGCAACTCGCAGTCGCCGTTGGCGGGGCAGGTGAGGCAGTCGAGCGGGTGATCGGAGATATACAACTCCATCACGTTCTTGCGCAGCGATTGCAGCTTGTTCGTCTGCGTGCGCACTTTCATCCCGGCTTCCACGGGCGTCGTGCACGACGCCGGATAGCCGCGCTTGCCTTCAATTTCAACCAGGCACAGACGGCACGAACCGAACGGCTCAAGCGAATCCGTTGCGCAGAGTTTAGGAACGTTGACGCCGGCTTCGATCGCCGCGCGCATCACCGACGTTCCCGCTGGTACGGTCACCGATGTACCATCGATGTCGAGCGTCACGTCGATATCCGCATGACGCAGCGGCGTGCCGTAGTCGGTATCGTCGAAGGGATCGCGCAGTTTTGTCTTGCACGCGCAATTGCCGGAACCGCAGGATGAGTTGGACATGTTGTGTTCCTTCTTTTAAGCCGCTTTCTGCGACGGCTTTCTGGACAGACCGAAGTCTTCAGGGAAATGGTCGAGTGCCGACAGCACCGGATACGGCGTCATGCCGCCCATCGCGCAGAGTGAGCCAGAAACCATGGTGTCGCAGAGATCGCGCAGCAAGGTAACCTGTTTCGGCGAGGTGTCTCCTGCACGGATCTTCGCGATGACTTCAACGCCACGCGTGGAACCTATGCGGCAGGGCGTGCATTTGCCGCACGATTCGACGGCGCAAAAGTGCATGGCGTATTGAGCGAGATCGGCGAGGTTCGACGTGTCGTCATGAATCACGATACCGCCATGCCCGACCACCGCGCCGACGGCCGCATATGCTTCGTAGTCCATGGGAATATCCCACTGGCTTTCGGGCAGATACGTTCCGAGCGGACCACCGACTTGGGCGGCGCGCGCCGGCCGGCCGCTGGCCGTGCCGCCGCCATATTCATGTATCAGTTCACGCAGGGTCACGCCGAACGCCAGCTCCACGAGGCCGCCTTGCTTCACGTTGCCAGCAATCTGGAACGGCAGCGTGCCGCGCGAGCGACCCATGCCGAAGTCGCGATAAAACGCCGCGCCCTTGGCAAAGATGATGGGCACCGTCGCCAGGGTGATGACGTTATTGATCACCGTCGGCTGCCCAAACAAACCGACCAAAGCAGGCACCGGCGGCTTCGCGCGGACCACGCCGCGTTTGCCTTCCAGCGACTCGAGCAACGCCGTTTCTTCGCCGCAGACATACGAACCGGCGCCTTTGGCAACTTCCAGTTCGAATGCCTTGTCGCTGCCGAGCACACTCGTACCAAGCCAGCCTGCATCGCGGGCTTTATCGATGGCGCGGTTCAGCGTCGCGATCGCATGCGGATATTCGCTGCGCACATAGATATAACCCTTCGTTGCCCGGGTCACGATCCCCGCGATGATCATCCCCTCGATCAACATGTACGGATCGCTTTCCATGACCAGCCGGTCCGAGAACGTGCCGGAATCGCCTTCGTCGGCGTTGCAGACGATGTACTTCTGCGGCGCCAATGCAGCCCGCACCGTGCGCCATTTGATGCCGGCCGGGAACGCTGCACCGCCGCGTCCTCGCAAGCCTGATTCGAGCAGCGCTTCGCAGGCGGCGTCGCCATCCGTTTCAAGCGCTTTGCGCAAACCTTCGAGGCCGCCATGCTTCATGTAGTCATCGGTGGAAAGCGGGTCCGTGATGCCGATGCGCGCGAACGTCAGGCGTTGTTGTTTCGCAAGCCACGGCAAGGTGTCGACTACGCCGACGCGCTTTTCATGCGCGCCGCCGTTTGCCAGATCGGCATTGAAGAGCGCGGCAACATCGTCTTCATCCACATTCGAATAACCGATACGGCCTTCCGCCGTCTCCACTTCGACCAGCGGTTCGAGCCACAGCATGCCGCGCGAACCGTTGCGCACAACTTCAACTTCAACGCCGCGTTTCTGAGCTTCGGCCGCAACCGCCAGCGCGACACGATCAGCGCCAAGCGCCAAGGCCGACGAATCGCAAGGGACGTAGATGCGCGTCATACCAGATCCTCCGCGCTCGAATGAACGCGCGCCGCTTCATACAGCCGTTCGAACTTCTGCGGCGTGACGCGGGCATGCAGCTCGCCGTTGATCGTCATGGCCGGCGACAGCGCGCATTGCCCGAGGCAATACACGGTCTCGAGCTCAGTATCGACTTGATGACCGGAATCGAACTTGCACCCCGTATGCCCTTCGATATGCGCCGCCAGCGCTTCCGTTCCCATGCTCCGGCAGGCCTCGGCACGACACAGCTGCACGGTCACGCGCGCGGGCGGCTCGGAACGGAAATGGTGGTAATAGGTGATCACGCCGTGCACTTCCGCGCGCGACAGCGACATGGCCTGAGCGAGCGGGGCGATGACATCGGCGGGAATGTAACCGGCTTCGTCCTGAATGGCGTGCAGCACGGCAAGCAGCGACGCACCCTTTTTCAGATGGCGCGCGACGCGCTCATCGGGCGTACCGGCCGACTGATTCTGGTGGTTGTGAGGCATCTGGACCATGTGGGGAGTCTCCATTGCTCGGTATATGTTTTATAAATGCATATATCGGTCTTATAATTTGCTGCACCGAGCCCGTGATATGCAAGATACGAGGCTAATCGGTCGATGGCAATAGGAACTGGGATTACATATGATCGATGTCGAATGCCGTACGGAGCTCGTCCTGCGTGACGCTGCGGGCCGCGAAGCCAGTCTCAGCGCGGCCGTGCCGTTGCTGCTGCTGGTTTCGCAGACGGGAAGCATCGCGCAAGCTGCGTCGGCTAAGGGTTTGTCCTATCGGCACGCCTGGGGCCTTTTGCGCGACATAGAGACGCGGTTGGGTGGTGCGCTGATTACGAAGTCGCGTGGACGCGGGTCGGTGCTGTCGGAGCTCGGCGAAGCAGTGCTGCGGGCGCAGCGTTTGTCGAACGAGCGGCTCGATGGACCACTTCAGGCGTTGGCCAGCGAAGTGGCCGGCGAACTGAACAGGCGGCTCTCGCGCGCCGTTGGCGAGATACGGATTCACGCCTCGCACGGGTACGCCGTTGCGGCGCTGGTGGACGCGCTGGCCACGAAGCAAATTCCCGCCGACATCAAATATCGCGAGAGCGCTGAAGCCGTCACCGCGCTCGCACGCGGCGAGTGCGAGCTGGCAGGTTTCCACTTGCCGATCGGCGAATTCCGCGCGAGTTGCGCCGAGATCTACCGGCCCTGGCTCGACGCGGGGCGGCATCGGCTGATTCATCTGACGCGGCGCACGCAGGGCCTGTTTCTGCCGAAGGGCAATCCCAAAGGCATACGCGGCTTGCACGATCTCGCTCGCGACGACATCCGTTTCGTCAACCGCCAGCCCGGATCGGGTACGCGCATGTTGCTGGATCTGGCGCTGCGCCAGATAGGCGTCGACCCCGCGAGCATTAACGGCTATGCCACCGCCGAACTGACGCATTCAGCTATCGCTGCATTTGTCGCGAGCGGCATGGCGGATCTTGGCTTCGGCGTACAGCCGGCCGCGCAGCAGTTTGCGCTGGACTTCATTCCGGTGATCGACGAGGACTACTTGTTCGCGTGCGATCGCGACAAACTCAACGATGCGGGGCTCAGCGGCCTGCTGGCGGTACTGCGCAGCGATGTGTTCCGGGACAGCGTGGCGCATTTGGAGGGCTACGACCCGGCTTTTTGCGGGCAACTGCTTGAGCTCGAGGCGGCGCTCAGCGGAGCGACCGGAAACGCGCGGTAACCATTTAGACCCGGCCTGTCCGGCTGATCCGGAGCCTTACGTTTAGAATTACGTTAACCTGATGGTTAGCGGGGAATGCCGGTGGTGTTGCGCAGGACGTTTTATCACCGTTCACCACGCCGGAGATGCCTCTGGCCAAACGTTTAACCGTCGACCGTTTTACTCACCGTTACTGCTGCCATGAAATTGCTTTTGAGCCTTGCCGCGTTGATCGCGTTTGTTGTTAGCGCCGTTGCCTTTGTGCCCGTCGCGTTTGCCCAGAATTCCCCCGGTGTTCCCGGTGGCATCCTGCAGGATCAGTTTCGCCTGAAACAACACCCGCAGCTCCCGTTTGCTGCTTCCGCTCCGTCGGACAAGTATCAGAACAGCGTGTCGGCGAAGCGCAAGCGCGGTGACCTGGGGGACCCGAACGGTTGTAACCTGCAATGTCCGCAGGACCAATAAGCCTGCAAGACTGCTGACAACGAAGTCCAGGCTCGCACGCGGCGGCTGGTATCGAAGCCGCTGGCTTGCTGTGTGCCATTGGCTTAAACCGCCACACCGCTGCAGCCCGACATGGCCGTCTCATAATAGGGCCTGTTCTACGGGTTATTTCTACGGCTTAGTTCTGCCAAACAGCGTTAACCCTGCCTTTTTGCCTCGATCTTCCGCCACGCCGGCGTTTTTTAAACGAGTTCCCCGGCGCAACGTTTGTTACCGCTCATTACCGACCGATTAATGCTACCTGATGGCGGCGTGCGCTGAATGCGCTCGGGTATCTTAATGGTGCGTGCATTGAGCGGAGTTCGATGACAGACGCATTCCATAATTCATTAAAAACAATCAAGCGAGCCGGCCGACGTCCGCGCCAGAGAAGCGTGGACGAGGGGATGCAGATAAGCACTTATCCGCATGACGGCATGGCCGCAATGGGACATTCGGATCGCCGAGGGGAAGACAACAAAATGAGAATTCTTCAAGTCATTCTTGCACCCCGCTTATCTGGTGCAGAGGTGCTTGCCAAGGGTGTGGCCATTGGGCATCAGCGGGGCGGTCACGACGTTTGCATTACTTCGCTGATGCCTGAGCACAACGATTTCCAGCACATCAGCGCTGAATTGCGTGCCAACAATGTCGTATGTTTTTTCCCGGAGCACTCGCTTGGCAAAGCGGGGCGACTGCTGTTCCTGCATCGTGCCATTCGACGGTTCAAACCTGACATCATTTTTGCGCACGCCACTATTCCGGCCTTGTACGTGCGCGCGTTGCCGACGCGCGTGCCGATCGTCTGGGTCATGCATTCCGGCGCCAACGACTTCGCGAACAACGCGCTGCTACTTGCCGAACGGTTGCTGTCGGGACGGGCGAAGGCGGTGATCGGTGTGTCGCAGAAGAATATCGACGATTACGTCAAGGAAGTGGGTTCACATCCCTCCATGATCGTGGTGCCGAACGGCGTTGATATTTCGCGTTTCGAGCAGGCGAGCGAGCCGTTGCCATCGACCGGTTTCAGGCAGATTGTCCAGATCGGCCGGTATATTCCCGAGAAGAATCAGTTGCAGACTGTGCAGGCATTTGCGCGCGTTGCCGCCGCCGAGCCCGATGTGCGGTTGCTGCTGTGCGGCGTGATTGAAAACCTTGAGTATCACGCGGCCATCCTGAAACTCGTGGATGACTTGGCGTTGAACGATCGTGTGAAGGTGATTGGTCCGCAATCGAATGTCGCGGAGATTTTGCGCGGGTCGCACGCGTTCGCTATGCCTTCGAGTTTCGAGGCGCACAGCATCGGGTTCCTGGAGGCGCTGGCGTCGGGAATTCCTGTCGTGGGCAATGCGATTCCCTCGTTCGCGTTCGCCAATGACTTTCCGGGCGTTGAACTACTCAATACCAGCGACGCCGATGCCTACGGCCGCGCGTTGCTCGATGCCTTGTCGCAGCCAAGAACCACGCGGCCGCTCAACGGCCTGACGTTGCAAAGCACGGCGGACCGTTATCTGGCAATTGCCTGGGATGTGCTCAACCCGCGGGTAGGGTTGAGTTGATCTAGTTGAATCGGATCGATTCGATGTGCAACGCGTCGCCGGATTTTCGGCGGCGCGTTTTTGTTGTGGGGCGCCGCGCAGTCTGGATCTGCAGCGGGCGTGGCAAGGTGCGCTCGAATGCAGCTCCGGATGTGCCGTATTCACCCGTGGGGCCAGTCAACGGCAGCACCCGACCGTCGCCAACAAACAAAAAACCCCCGCGCAGCTCAAGCTGCGTGGGGGTTTTGTTCAAACTTTAGTGTTACAGAAGGCTATTTGGTGGAGGCGGCGGGAATCGAACCCGCGTCCAGTAGCGCTCTACGACCAGTTCTACATACTTAGTTCTATCATTTGATTTAACCTGGCGACGCGGACGAACACGCTTCGCTTCGGCGATTCACTAAATTTTCGACCCGGATGTCATGACGCCACCAAGGCTTATCTGACGTATATGACCTCTCGCGGTATTGCTACCGGTCTTGCGACTCTAGTCCGTCAGTAAACTAGGGAGAGGCAGGCGGCCCTTAGGCTGCCAGTGCGAACGTTTCGTCGTTTGCAGTTACGTTTTTCCCATTGATTTACGAGGTGACGGGTCCTCGGTATGCCCTAGCCGCTTCGCAACCCCTGTCGAAACCAGGTCGCCCCCGAAGCATTGTTCATTATCTCACAGTTTCGTCCGCGTTTTCACCGCAGAACCGGTCCGGGAAGCCACAGCCGTCACGGTACATTGATGCGCGTTATTGCACATCGCGTAGCAGATGTTGCAATTCAATTGTCGTTTCCACCACGTGATCCGCATGCCACCGGGTGGGCGGCAAGTCCGTCCCGCAGTACCCGTAGGCGGCCGCCACGGTGACCATGCCGGCCGCGAAACCGGCCTGGACGTCGCGCAGGTCGTCGCCCACATACACCACACGCTCAGGCTTCTCTTCCATCAATTCCGCAGCATGCAGCAACGGCGCCGGATGAGGCTTCGAATGCGGGGTGGTATCGCCGCAAACAAGACAGGCCGCACGCTCAGCCAGTCCCAGCAGCGCCACTAGCGGTTCGGCGAGCCGCGTCGCTTTGTTGGTCACAATGCCCCAGCGCACGCCGCGTGCATCGAGTTGATCGAGCAATTCGTCGATACCCGGAAATAGCGTCGTCTCGATGCACAAATCCGCTTCATAGTTGGCGAGAAACTCCTCGCGCATGGACGCGTAATCGGGATGCTCCGGCTCGATCTCGAACGCGCCGGCCAGCAAACCGCGCGCACCCGCCGACGCCAATGGCCTCAGGGTCTCAAGCGGCCGCATTTCCAGCCCGCGGTCGTGTCGCATCTTGTTGACTGCGGCGACGAGATCGGGCGCGGTGTCGGCGATGGTACCGTCGAGATCGAACAAGACCGCCTGGCAGAGCCTCAGCCGGGTCTTGTCGATTTGATGCTGGGGCAGGGGCGTCGGGTCGTCGCTCATGAAAGTCCGTACAGGTTCGATGACGCTCGGAGGCGTGGGATCGGCATCACTTGGGCGATCGTTCATGTCTGTTCCCGTCAGGCCAGGCGACGGCAAGCCATCAGATAGTTGATGCTGGAGTCGTCGGAGAGACTGAAGCGCTTGCTGATCGGCCGGTAGGTAATCCCCTTGATCTCTACGATATCAAGTTGCGCGGAACGCACGTATTGCGCAAGTTCTGACGGCTTGATGAAACGCGCGTAATCGTGCGTGCCACGCGGCAGCATCCGGGCAATGTATTCCGCGCCGATCACCGCGAGCAAATACGCCTTGGCATTGCGGTTGAGCGTGGAGAAAAACACCCAGCCGCCGGGTTTGACGAGCGTTGCGCAAGCCTGCACGATCCCGGCCGGATCCGGCACGTGCTCGAGCATCTCCATGCAGGTCACCACGTCATAACTGGCGGGTTCCCGCGCCGCCAGCGTCTCGGCCGCGATCTCTTCGTATTCGACCTCAACGCCGCTCTCCAGGCTATGCAGGTCGGCCACGCCGAGCGCGCTTGATGAAAGATCCACGCCTTTCACCTTCGCGCCGCGCACGGCCATTGATTCAGACAGGATGCCGCCGCCGCAACCGATATCCAGCGCGCGCTTGCCCGGTAGATGCGCGAGAGCGTCAATCCAGTCGAGCCGCACGGGATTGAGTTCGTGCAATGGCTTGAACTCCGCATTCGGGTCCCACCAGCGATGAGCCAGCTCGCTGAATTTTTGAAGCTCGTGGGGATCGGCGTTGATCATGTGCGGATAGCCTTGAAACATAAGGTCAGAAACGGTCAAGCACCAAGTATATAGGCGGTGGCGAGAGCCGGTGAAACGCGTCACGAGCCCAGGCCGGTCGAGCAAAGGGACGCGCCGGACGTGCAGCAAGAGTGCAGCTAGATGCGCCGCACATAAAAAAAGCCCCGCCGAAGCGGGGCTTTGATCCTGCGGCAATCTGTCGCGTATTACTGCGGCTGACGCGAGGTTCCAACAACTTCGACTTCCACGCGACGATCCGGTGCGAGGCAGGCGATAAGTTGCTTGCGGTTCTTCTGGTTGCAACCCGTGGTAACCGGGTTACGCTTGCCCTTGCCTTCCGTATAGATACGGTTGGCTTCGATGCCCTTGCTGACCAAGTATGCCTTGACAGCTTGTGCACGACGCAGGGACAGGCGATCGTTGTACTTGTCCGAACCGATACGGTCCGTGTAACCCGTTGCGACCACAACTTCCAGGTTCAGGTCGCCAATCTTCGATGCGAGATCGTCAAGCTTTTCCTTACCAGCCGGCTTCAGGATAGCCTTGTCGAAGTCGAACAGAGCGTCAGCTTGGTACGTAATCTTCTGGCTCTGGATGACCGGAGCAACAGGAGCGACCGGAGCCGGCGGCGTCGGTGCTGTCGCTACCAGCGCGCCATCGCACTTTGCGTTGGCCGTTGCCGGGGTCCAGAACGCGTTACGCCAGCAAAGCTCGTTCGTGCCGTTCATCCACACCCACTCGCCCGTGCCGTTCACCCAGTTGTCGTCCACTGCCTGACGCGAAGCCGGGACCGATTGCGCCATAGCCGATGCAGCCATAACTGCGGTAGCTGCAATGAACGCGAGCTTTGAAAGTTTATTCATATTTCTCCTCTCGAAATTGAGATTACCGCAGGTTTACTGCGAGCCTTGTTGACGAAGACAAGTCATACATTGCTCGAAGTATAACATTACCGCGGAACAAAACGCTGTGTGTAGACTTCGAGCAGTGTCTAACTTTGTGCGTTCGCATTTTGCCATATCGTTCCCTTGCAACGATAAAAATATCCCCGGCCCCCCAACGCCCGCAACCTTATGTGGTGCATGCGCAACAAGACAGGACATGGGAATCGCAGGGTTTGATACGTGCCGAACATGCGCACAATGCGTGCCACCCCGGAACTTTTTCCCAAAACATCAATACATTTTTTTCGACGGTTTTTCGCGCGGTAATTGGCGGCGTCAAAACCCGTGAGGCCGAATGATAGCGGGTTAGTCTGACGTTTTCACTTTGTTGCGTGCGGCAATTTGTAAGCTTTCGCTACCGTTTGCTTCGTGGGCCCGCGTCATGCGCTTTCATGCTGATGCCATGCTGGTTATCGGCCCGCGCCAGTCCGTGCTGTCCCGTCCGGTCTCTCGTCACGCTGTTGTGTCCCTGAATTTCCGAATCCGTGCTGTCCCGACTCTATGTATACGCATGTGCTCCGGGAGCGGATGTCGCGCATGTTAGAATCGCGTGATGCGTTGCGTTCGCAATGCCGATGCTAAACGACGGTGAATCCGGGTAAAACGCCGCAAAAGAGGCTTTTACTCCGCGCCGGCGCCGCACAGTTCAAGACACGGATAAATGGATCAATTCGCCAAAGAGACCCTGCCAATCTCCCTTGAGGAGGAAATGCGCCGCTCATATCTCGATTACGCGATGAGCGTGATCGTGGGGCGAGCGCTCCCCGATGTCCGCGACGGCCTCAAGCCAGTCCACCGCCGCGCGCTGTATTCCATGCACGAACTGAACAACGACTGGAATCGCGCCTACAAGAAGTCGGCGCGTATTGTGGGCGACGTCATCGGTAAATATCACCCGCATGGTGACCAGTCGGTCTACGACACCATCGTGCGGATGGCGCAGCCGTTTTCGCTTCGCTACATGCTGGTCGACGGACAAGGCAATTTCGGTTCGGTCGACGGTGACAACGCCGCCGCCATGCGATACACCGAAATCCGCATGGCGAAGATCGGCCATGAGCTGCTGGCGGATATCGACAAGGAAACGGTCGACTTCGGCCCGAACTACGACGGCAGCGAAAGCGAGCCGCTGGTTCTGCCGGCTCGAATTCCCAATCTGCTGATCAATGGCTCGGCCGGCATTGCCGTGGGCATGGCAACGAACATTCCGCCGCATAACCTGCGCGAAATTGTCGACGCCTGCATGCATCTGCTGAATAACCCCGACACGACCATCGACGAACTGATGGAAATCGTTCCGGCGCCGGATTTCCCGACGTACGGCGTGATTTATGGCGTCTCGGGTGTGAGGGACGGCTATCGAACGGGTCGCGGACGCGTCGTGATGCGCGCGACCACGCACTTCGAAGAGATCGACCGCGGCCAGCGCATGGCGATCATCGTCGACGAAATCCCGTATCAGGTGAACAAGCGCACGCTGCTCGAGCGCATTGCGGAGCTGGTGAACGAGAAGAAGATCGAAGGCATCTCGGACATCCGCGACGAATCCGACAAGAGCGGCATGCGCGTGGTGGTCGAGCTGAAGCGCGGCGAAGTGCCGGAAGTGGTGCTGAACAATCTGTACAAGATGACGCAGCTCCAGGACACGTTTGGCATCAACATGGTCGCGCTGGTCGACGGCCAGCCGCGCCTGCTGAACCTGAAGCAGATGCTGGAGTGTTTCCTGTCGCATCGGCGGGAAGTGCTGACGCGGCGCACTGTATACGAGCTGCGCAAGGCGCGGGATCGTGGCCACGTGCTGGAAGGCCTGGCGGTAGCGCTGGCGAATATCGACGAATTCATCCGCATCATCAAGGCCGCGCCGACTCCGCCGATCGCGAAGCAGGACTTGATGAACAACGCCTGGGACTCGGAAATCGTGCGCGAAATGCTGTCGCGCGCGGAAACCGAGGAATCGGGCGGGCGTCAGGCGTATCGGCCGGAAGGCTTGAATCCGGCGTACGGCATGCAGGCCGACGGGATGTACAAGCTGTCCGACGTTCAGGCGCAGGAAATTCTGCAAATGCGCCTGCAACGCCTGACCGGGCTCGAGCAGGACAAGATTGTCGGCGAGTACAAGGAAGTGATGGCGCAAATCGCCGATTTGCTCGACATCCTGGCGCGCCCGGAACGGATTCGCGCGATCATCGTCGAGGAATTGACGTCCATTCGTGCTGAATTCGGCGATGACCGCCGTTCGCGCATCGAACTGAACGCGACCGAACTGAATACCGAAGACCTGATCACGCCGCAGGAAATGGTCGTGACCATGTCGCACACCGGCTACGTCAAGTCGCAGCCATTGTCCGAATACCGGGCGCAAAAGCGTGGCGGCCGCGGCAAGCAGGCCACGCAGATGAAGGAAGACGACTGGATCGACACGCTCTTCATCGCGAACACGCACGACCACATGCTGTGTTTCTCGAACCGTGGCCGTGTTTACTGGATCAAGGTCTACGAAGTGCCGCAGGGTTCGCGGAATTCGCGTGGCCGGCCGATTGTGAACATGTTCCCGTTGCAGGACGGCGAGAAGATCAACGTCGTGCTGCCGATCAAGGAATTCTCCGCCGATAAATACGTCTTCATGGCGACCTCGCTGGGTACGGTCAAGAAGACGCCGCTGGAGGCATTCAGCCGGCCGCTGCGCAAGGGCATCATCGCGGTCGGTCTTGACGACGGCGATTTCCTGATCGGTGCGGCCATTACGGACGGTCAGCATGACGTGATGCTGTTCTCGGATTCGGGCAAGGCGGTGCGTTTCGACGAAAACGACGTTCGTGCAATGGGCCGCGAAGCGCGTGGCGTGCGCGGCATGCAACTGGAAGAAGGGCAGCAGGTCATCGCGTTGCTCGTCGCCGGCGGTGAAAACCAGTCGGTACTGACCGCGACCGAGAACGGTTTCGGCAAGCGTACGCCGATCGACGAATACACCCGTCACGGCCGCGGCACGAAGGGAATGATCGCTATCCAGACGTCGGAACGTAACGGCAAGGTGGTCGCCGCAACGCTCGTCGAGCCGGAAAGCGAGATCATGCTGATCACCAATACCGGTGTGCTGATTCGCACGCGGGTGTCGGAGATCCGTGAAATGGGCCGTGCAACCCAAGGTGTTACACTCATCAGTCTTGACGACGGCACGAAGCTGTCCGGCTTGCAGCATATCGCCGAGGCGGAAGTGGCAGTCGAACTCGACGCCGATCTGGAAGGTGATGCAGGCGAGGCCGGCGAACCATCGGCCAGCGTTGCGGCTGATGATTCGACCGATGCAGCGGATGACGCTGACGTTGGCGATACGCCGGACGACACGCCGGAAGGCGATGAGGACGGCACGTCCTGACCGAATGTTCGCAACCAGCGCCTGTTCTGCCTGTTCTGCCTGTTCTGTTTCTGAAAGCTTGAATGGATAAGCTGCGCGACTTGAGCAAATGCCGAGTCGCGCCGCGATGAAAGCAAAATTTTTTAAGGGAGTAATGATGCAAAAACAGTTTAAACAATGGATGTTGCTGGCTGCTTTGGTACCGGCTTTCGCATCGGCTCAATCGCTCCAGAGCCAAGCGACGACGCCGGCTGCAGACGCAGCCACAGCGGCACCGGATCCGGCGAAGCAAGCTGCGATCAAGGACCTGCTGGACGCAATCGACGCGCAAAAGCTCGTCGGCGCCATTGGTAACAGCGCACAAATGCAGTCGAAGCAACTGGTTCCGGCCATCCTGTCCGACGCTTTGAGCGAAAACAAGACCCTGAACGACAAGCAGAAGCAAGCCGCTGTTCCTCAGCTCCAGAAGGACACGGTACCGAAGCTGGTTGATTCGGCAGGTCAGGTCTTCGCGACCGACTCGTTCCGTCAGGACGCCATGCAGGCACAGTACGACGCATACGCGAAGTACTACACGACGGCTGAAATCAAAGACCTGACGTCGTTCTACAAGAGCCCGACGGGTCGCAAGTTCATCCAGGTTCAGGACCAGGTTGGTCGTGACGTGGTGAACGGTCTGATGCAGAAGTACATGCCGCAATCGATCAAGGCCACCCGCACGCAAGCGGACAAGGAAGTGGCTGCTGTCAAGCCGGCCAAGTAAGGCCAGGCTGCCAAAACCCGCTGCCGCCCGGGCGGCTGTAGTTTGGCGGGTTTATGGGACGGTGCGATAATGGCTGTTTGCGTTCAGACGCAAACAGCCATTTGTTTTTCGTGGCGGGGTTTAGACGTTATTCAGCTGTTTCTCGCTGGCGTTTCCCTCGCTGGCGTCCTCTTTATTGCGTCCGGTTTTTCGGGGTGTTTATCAGATGCGCGTCTTCAATTTCTCCGCTGGTCCTGCAGCAATGCCTGAAGAAGTACTCCGTCAAGCTGCCGACGAAATGCTCGATTGGCACGGTAGCGGCATGAGCGTGATGGAAATGAGCCATCGCGGCGCTGAGTTCATGTCGATCCATGAAGCTGCGCTGACCGATCTCCGCGACCTGCTGAAAGTGCCCGCATCGCACAGGATCCTGTTCCTGCAGGGCGGCGGCATAGGTGAGAACGCGATCGTTCCGCTGAACATGCTGGGCGCGCGGAAAACCGCGGATTTTGTCGTGACCGGTTCGTGGTCGCAGAAATCGTTCAAGGAAGCGCAGAAGTACGGCACGCCGCACATTGCTGCCAATGGCAAGACGGAGCAGGGTTTCACCCATGTGCCGAAGATCGCCGAATGGCATCTTTCCGACGATCCGGCCTACGTCCATATCTGCACGAACGAGACAATCGACGGCGTCGAGACCTTTGAGATTCCTGATCTCGGTTCGGTGCCGCTGGTCGCGGATGCTTCGTCGCACATTCTGTCCCGCCCGATGGACATCGCGAAATACGGCGTGCTGTTCGGCGGCGCGCAGAAGAACATCGGCATGGCGGGCGTGACGGTCGTGATCGTGCGCGAGGATCTGCTCGACCGCGCGCTGGCCATCTGTCCGTCGGCGTTCGAATGGAAGACCGTCGCCGCGAACAATTCCATGTACAACACGCCGCCCACCTACGCTATCTACATCGCCGGCCTGGTGTTCAAGTGGCTGAAAAAGCAGGGCGGCCTGGAAGCCATGGAAGCACGCAGCATCGAAAAATCGACGCTGCTGTACGACACTATCGACGCCAGCAGTTTCTATCTGAACAAAGTCGAGCGTCAGTCGCGCTCGAGGATGAACGTACCGTTCTTTCTCGCCGACGAATCCCGTAACGAAGCATTCCTGGCCGGCGCAAAAGCGCGCGGCCTGCTGCAGCTGAAAGGCCACAAGTCGGTCGGCGGCATGCGCGCGTCCATCTATAACGCGGTGCCGCTCGAAGCGGTGAAGACGCTCGTCGAGTATATGAAGGAATTCGAGCAGGCCAGCGCCTGAAAGCAGGTCTGGCCTCCCATCCGATGCTTGCCCCGCCAAGCCGGATCGACTCATCTCATACAACGCATGGACGACGACCTTAATTCACGACTCATACCGCTGCGCGAACGCATCGACGCGCTCGACGCGCAGCTCATCGCGCTCCTGAACCAGCGCGCCGCCGTCGCGCTCGAAGTGGGCGAGGTGAAGAAGCATTTCAACGCGCCGGTGTTTCGCCCCGAGCGCGAGATGCAGGTAATCGCGCGGCTCCAGGAAATGAGCGAAGGGCCACTCGCCGACGATCACATCAGCTCGATCTGGCGCGAGATCATGGCCGCGAGCCGTGCGCTCGAAAAGACGCTGCGCGCGGCTTATCTCGGCCCGGTCGGGACCTACAGCGAGCAGGCGATGGTCGAGTATTTCGGACATTCCATCGAAGGTCTGCCGTGCCCTTCCATCGACGAAGTGTTTCGCTCGGTCGAAGCCGGCGCGGCCGAATTCGGCGTGGTGCCGGTTGAGAACTCAGCGGAAGGCGCGGTTTCGCGCACGCTCGATCTGTTGCTGCAAACGTCGCTCGTGATCAGCGGCGAATTGGCCCTGCCGATTCACCACAACCTGTTGACGGCGTCCGGCACGCTCAATGGCGTGACGCGCGTGTTCGCGCATCCGCAAGCGCTCGCGCAATGCCAGCACTGGCTGACGGCGAATGTGCCCACGCTTGCGCGCCAGGCGGTATCAAGTAATGCGGAAGCGGCGCGGCTGGCGGTGGGTGACCCGAGTATCGCGGCTATCGCGGGGGACCGTGCGGCCACGCATTACGGACTCGGCGTGGTCAGCGCGCTGATCCAGGACGACCCGCACAACCGCACGCGCTTCGTGATGATTGGCAAGGAACGTACAGGCGTAAGCGGGTATGACCAGACGTCATTGATCGTGTCGGTGGCGAACGAGCCGGGCGCGTTGCTGAAATTGCTGGAACCGTTGGCACGTCACGGGGTATCGATGACCCGTTTCGAGTCGCGTCCAGCGCGCGTCGGCACGTGGGAATACTACTTTTATATCGACGTGGAAGGACATCGCGAGGACGCAGCGGTCGCCGCCGCGCTCAAGGAACTGGGCGAAAAGGCCGAGTTCTTCAAGATCCTCGGCTCGTACCCGCGCGCTCGTTGAGCCCTTTAAAACCGCTGGAGAAAACATGACATCGCAATTCGGCCCTTCCTACGTGCGCGCGATCGCGCCTTATATTGCCGGCAAGCCGATCTCGGAAGTGGCGCGTGAATTCGGACTGAACGAAGCGGACATCGTGAAGCTCGCGTCGAATGAAAATCCGCTCGGCATGCCCGAGTCGGCGAAGCTCGCGATGGCGCAAGCCATGCAGGAACTCGGCCGTTATCCGGACGCGAACGGTTTCGACCTGAAGGCCGCGTTGAGCGAACGTTACGGCGTGCCGCCGGAATGGATCACGCTCGGCAACGGCAGCAATGACATCCTCGAAATCGCCGCGCATGCGTTCGTCGAGAAGGGACAGTCGATTGTCTACGCGCAATACTCGTTCGCGGTGTATGCGCTGGCCACGCAGGGTCTGGGCGCGCGTGCGATCGTCGTGCCGGCCGTGAAGTACGGTCACGATCTTGAAGCGATGCTCGCTGCCATTGCCGACGACACGCGTCTCGTGTTCGTTGCGAATCCGAACAATCCGACGGGTACGTTTATCGACGGTCGGACGCTTGAGGCGTTCATTGCACGCGTGCCGCGTCACGTGGCGATCGTGCTGGACGAGGCGTACACGGAATACCTGTCGAAGAGCAAGCGCTACGATTCCATCGAATGGGTGCGTCGTTATCCGAATCTGCTCGTGTCGCGGACGTTTTCAAAGGCGTTCGGGCTGGCTGGACTGCGCGTGGGTTTCGCCATTGCGCAACCGGAGCAAACCGATCTGCTGAATCGCCTGCGCCAGCCGTTCAACGTGAATTCGCTGGCGCAAGCCGCCGCGATCGCCGCGTTGAAGGACACCGGGTTCCTGGCGAAGAGCGCCGAGATTAACGCGGCGGGGTATCGTCGGCTGACGGAAGCCTTCGACAAACTCGGCCTGGAATATGTCCCGTCCGATGGCAACTTCGTGATGGTGCGCGTAGGAAACGACGACGCCGCCGGGCAGCGCGTGAATCTCTCGTTGCTCAAGCAAGGCGTGATCGTGCGGCCAGTCGCCAACTACGGTTTGTTGCCGTGGCTGCGTGTCACGATCGGCTTGCCGGAAGAGAACGACGCGTTTATCGCGGCGCTCGAAAAGTCGTTGGCGGCAACTGCCTGATTGTTTCTGTTTCGGCCATGCGTTTCTATTTTCTAGAAATGCACGGATTGTTCCGATTGTTCACCCTCGCGCCGAAAGGCGCGTTTTCATCGATGTCTCGTGGCCGCGTTCTCTTTCAATAAAATCGTCATTTTTGGTGTCGGCCTGATCGGCGGCTCACTCGCGCGCGCTTTGCGCGAACGGGCTGGCGCGACGGGTGAAGTCGTGGGCGTCGGGCGCTCGATCAAGACCGTCGAGCGTGCGCGGGAACTTGGCGTAATCGATTCGGCCGTGTTTCTCGACGACGACCGCGCGCTCGAACTCGCGTTGCGTGGCGCCGACTTAGTGCTGGTCGCCGCGCCGGTTGCACAAACCGAGCCGCTGCTGCGGCGGATTGCCCCGTTTCTGGACGCCAGCACCATCGTGACCGATGCCGGCAGCACAAAAAATGACGTTGTTGTGGCCGCGCGTGCAGCGCTGGGCGAGCGCGTTGCGCAATTTGTGCCGGGCCATCCGATCGCCGGCCGGGAATCAAGTGGTCCCGATGCCGCCATTCCTGATCTCTACGTTGATCGTAACGTCGTGCTGTGTCCGTTGCCGGAGAACTCGCCGGAAGTCGTGGAGCGCGTTGCCGATATGTGGCTCGCGACCGGCGCAATCGTGCATCGAATGACGGCCGAGCAGCACGATAGCGTGCTCGCGTCGGTGAGCCATTTGCCGCACGTGTTGTCGTTCGCGCTGGTCGAGATGATTCTGCAAGCGCCGGATGCAGCGCTCAAGTTTTCGTTCGCCGCCGGCGGGTTCCGCGATTTCACGCGGATCGCGGCGTCAAGTCCGGAAATGTGGCGCGACATATGCATCGCGAACCGGGCGGCGCTGCTGAGCGAAATCGATGCTTATACCAACGTCCTGGCGCGTTTTCGCCAGGCTATCGACACCTCCGACGGCGCCGCGCTCGAAGCTGCCTTCGAACGCTCGCGCACGGCGCGGACCGTTTGGCAACATGGCGGCGCGATCAAAGCCGCCGACGATTCCGCACAATAATCCGCACAATAGCTAGCTGGACCTGACTAACTGGACTTAACCATGGAACACCTCGATCTCGGACCTTTTTCGCGTGCGTCCGGCACGGTCCGGCTGCCCGGATCGAAGAGCATTTCAAACCGCGTCCTGCTGCTCGCCGCGCTGGCTGAGGGCGAAACGGTGATCACGAACCTGCTCGATTCCGATGACACCCGCGTGATGCTCGCGGCGCTCAATACATTGGGCGTCGAGGTGCAAAACGATGGCGAACGCTGTGTCGTGAAAGGCACTGGCGGCCGTTTTCCGGTGAAATCGGCGGAGCTTTTTCTCGGCAATGCGGGCACGGCAGTGCGTCCGCTCACCGCCGCGTTAGCGTTGAACGGCGGTGAATATCGCGTGCATGGCGTGCCGCGCATGCACGAACGGCCGATCGGCGATCTTGTCGATGGTCTGCGTCAGATTGGCGCGAAGATCGATTACGAAGCGAACGATGGTTTTCCGCCGCTGCGGATTCATCCGGCCGACATTGCCGTCGATCAACCGATCCGCGTGCGTGGCGACGTCTCCAGCCAGTTCCTGACCGCGTTGCTGATGAGCTTGCCGTTGGCGCAGAACACGCGCGGTCCGATTGTCGTGGAAGTGGATGGCGAGCTGATTTCGAAGCCGTATATCGATATCACGATCAAGCTGATGGAGCGTTTCGGCCTGACCGTCGAACGCGATGGCTGGAAGAGTTTTACGCTGCCGGCCGGCGCGCGCTATGCGTCGCCGGGAACGATCGCAGTGGAAGGCGATGCGTCGTCCGCGTCGTATTTTCTCGCGGCCGGCGCGCTGGGCGGTGGTCCGCTGCGCGTGGAGGGCGTGGGCCGCGCGAGCATTCAGGGCGACGTGAATTTCGCCGATGCGCTGATTCGCATGGGCGCGAACGTCATGCTGGGCGATGACTGGATCGAAGTGCGCGGCGTGGAATCCGACGACGGCAAGCTGATGGCCATCGACATGGATTTCAACCTGATCCCCGATGCCGCCATGACCATTGCCGTCGCCGCGCTGTTCGCGACCGGCACGACCACGCTGCGTAACATCGCGAGCTGGCGCGTGAAGGAAACGGACCGGATTGCCGCGATGGCGACCGAGCTGCGCAAAGTCGGCGCGACGGTCGAGGAGGGCACGGATTACCTGGTCGTCACGCCGCCGGCCGCGTTGACGCCGAATGCCGCTATCGACACTTATGACGATCACCGCATGGCCATGTGTTTTTCGCTCGTGAGCCTTGGGGGCGTGCCGGTGCGCATCAATGATCCGAAATGCGTCGGCAAGACCTTCCCGGATTACTTCGAGCAATTCGCCAAGCTCGCGAAGGCCTGATGACCATGACTAATATAAACACAGCGGTGCAAGCCCCGACCCCGCGCGCAGCCGCCCGCCGATCCGGACGTCTCCGATGAAACACATTCGTCCATTTCACCAGACTCCGGTTATCACCATCGACGGCCCGACGGCTTCGGGCAAAGGCACGGTCGCCGCGCTGGTTGCCGCCACGCTAGGCTTCCATTTACTCGATAGCGGCGCGCTGTACCGGCTCACCGCGCTCGCGAGCGCGCGCTACAACATCGATCCCGAGGATGGCGACGCGCTCGCTGAACTCGTCGCGGAACTCCACATCACGTTCCGGGAGGGCTGCGCCCAACTCGACGGCGTGGATGTATCGACGGAAATTCGTGCCGAGGAAATCGGCAACCGCGCGTCAGCGATTGCGGTTCACGGCCAGGTTAGGACAGCGCTGATTGCGCGCCAGCGGGCGTTCCGCAAGCTTCCGGGGCTGGTGGCCGACGGCCGTGACATGGGCACCGTCATTTTTCCCGATGCAACGCTCAAGGTGTTTCTCACGGCCAGCGTTGAAGCGCGGGCCGCGCGGCGGCATAAGCAATTGATACAAAAAGGCTTTTCTGCTAATATGGAAGACTTGCTGCGAGATTTGCGCGAGCGGGACGCACGGGACAGTAATCGTGTAGCCGCGCCGCTCAAGCCTGCAGTGGACGCGAAGACGCTGGACACCTCCGGGCTATCCATCGACCAGGCGGTCGATCAGATCATCGGTTGGTTTAATGCGATTCATGTGTAGTTCGTTGCAATTGTTGGAAAAAGCCGACATTTCGAAGGCTTTGCTTTGGAGCTCCATGAGAAACATGGAGCGTGTTTTAACCCCTCAACCCCGTGTGGCGTTCGCCTTTTTTGCCATCGGCCCGAACAGTTCGGGCAGGCATCGCGAAGCAGCTGCGCAACTATAGATTTTTATGTCCGACCTGCAAACATCTACCCCGATTACCGAATCTTTTGCGGCTCTGTTCGAAGAGTCGTTGACCAAGCAGGACATGCGTGCGGGTGAAGTTATTTCCGCCGAAGTCGTGCGCGTCGACCACAATTTCGTGGTTGTCAACGCTGGTCTCAAGTCCGAAGCCTACATCCCGCTCGAAGAGTTCCTGAATGACGCGGGCGAGGTAGAAGTGCAGGCGGGCGACTTTGTTTCCGTGGCTATCGACGCCCTGGAAAATGGTTATGGCGACACAATCCTGTCGCGCGACAAGGCGAAGCGTCTGGCTTCGTGGCTGTCGCTGGAAAAAGCGCTGGACAACAACGAACTCGTGACCGGCACTATCACGGGCAAGGTCAAGGGCGGCATGACCGTGATGGTCAACGGTATCCGCGCGTTCCTGCCGGGTTCGCTGGTTGACACGCGTCCGGTCAAGGACACGACCCCGTACGAAGGCAAGACCCTCGAATTCCGCGTGATCAAGCTTGACCGCAAGCGTAACAACGTCGTGTTGTCGCGCCGCGCTGTGATCGAAGCTACCCAAGGTGAAGAGCGCGCAAAGCTGCTCGAAACGCTGAAGGAAGGCGCGATCGTGGAAGGCGTGGTCAAGAACATCACGGACTACGGCGCATTCGTGGACCTCGGCGGTATCGACGGCCTGCTGCACATCACGGACATCGCATGGCGTCGTGTGCGTCACCCGAGCGAAGTGCTGTCGGTTGGCCAGGAAGTGACTGCAAAGATCCTCAAGTTCGACCAAGAGAAGAACCGCGTTTCGCTGGGTATCAAGCAACTCGGCGACGACCCGTGGGAAGGCATTTCCCGCCGTTACCCGTCGGGCACGCGCCTGTTCGGTAAGGTTACGAACATCACCGACTACGGCGCATTCGTCGAAGTGGAATCGGGCATCGAAGGCCTGGTTCACGTGTCGGAAATGGACTGGACGAACAAGAACGTTGCACCGTCGAAGGTTGTGCAACTTGGCGACGAAGTCGAAGTCATGGTTCTCGAAATCGACGAAGACCGCCGCCGTATCAGCCTCGGCATGAAGCAGTGCAAGCCGAACCCGTGGGACGACTTCAGCCGCAACTTCAAGAAGGGCGACAAGCTGGAAGGCGCCATCAAGTCGATCACCGACTTCGGCGTGTTCATCGGTCTGCCGGGCGGCATCGACGGTCTGGTTCACCTCTCGGACCTGTCGTGGAGCGAAACGGGCGAAGAAGCGGTTCGCAAGTACAAGAAGGGCGACGAAGTCCAGGCTATCGTTCTGGGCATCGATGTCGAGAAGGAACGTATTTCGCTGGGTATCAAGCAACTCGAAGGCGATCCGTTCAGCAACTTCGTGGCAATGAACGACAAGGGCGCGACGGTTGACGGCGTGGTCAAGTCGGTTGACGCGAAGGGTGCAGTCGTGACGTTGACGGCGGACGTGGAAGGTTATCTGCGCGCGTCGGAAATCGCTCAGGACCGCGTGGAAGATGCTCGCAACGTGCTGAAGGAAGGCGACAAGGTCAACGCAATGATCATCAACATCGATCGCAAGTCGCGTGGCATCAACCTGTCGATCAAGGCCAAGGATTCGGCTGAACAGCAGGAAGCAATCCGTGGTCTGGCTTCGGCTGACTCAAGCACGGCTGCAACCGGCACGACGAACCTTGGCGCGCTGTTGAAAGCCAAGCTCGACGGCCAGAACGGCTAAGCCGCAAGGTATTGCTGCAGCATGACCAAATCGGAATTGGTCGCCCAACTGGCGCTGCGATTTCCGCAACTTGTTCTTAAAGATGCGGATTTCGCGGTGAAGACGATGCTCGATGCGATGTCGGATGCTTTGGCCAATGGCCATCGCATCGAAATTCGCGGCTTCGGCAGTTTCGGCCTCAATCGTCGTCCATCACGCGTTGGACGCAATCCCAAGTCGGGGGAGAAGGTGGAGGTACCGGAGAAATTCGTACCGCACTTCAAGCCCGGCAAGGAGTTGCGCGAACGGGTAGACGGTCGCGCGGGCGAGCCGCTGAAACAGTTGAACGGACCGGATAGTGACGAAGACGACGATGTTTAAGCGGCGTCCGAGTTCATCCCGTATCAAGCCGCTCTCAGCCAGAGGCAAATGACCGAAAAAAGCACCCGCGAGGGTGCTTTTTTTATGCCCTGGCCGGACGCACGCCAACGGCGTTACCTTTCTGCACGCTCGTTCGTCACTGTCTCTTTTCGCGTCATCATAAGACAGTAAACCCCCGCAAACGTCCTGCTGATCGGCCTATCGTCCAAGCCGTTGCGCATTGCCTCATACGCTTCAATTACAATACCGGACGCCAATGATCAAGGACAGCGTGGCCCGCGCTTTGCGTCCCTCGTGGATGTCGGTGTTGTACCCGCCGCCCGCGTTGCGTCCTGCGTCGTTCCGCTATTGCCGCCAAAGAGACCCTTATGAAATTTTTTGTTTGGCTGATCCGTGTACTGGTTTTCGTGCTCCTGCTCGTGCTGGCGTTGGCCAATACGCAGAGCGCGACGCTCAATTTTCTCGCCGGCTATTTCTGGCAGGCGCCGCTGATCCTGATCGGCCTGGCGTTTTTTGTCGTCGGCCTGGTTGCTGGACTGCTCTCGTCGCTGCCGTCGTTGTTTCGCCTGCGGATGGAAAATGCCCGGCTCAAACGCGAACTGCGCGTGGCGCGCGATGCCCCCGTCGTACCGATGGAACCGCCTATGCCGCCGCTGATTTGACGGGTCGCGCGTTGCCTGGCCCCGCGGTGGGTGCCCATTTCCGGCATTCTGCGCTGGTCCTTAACCCTTTCCAAGAATTCGCATGGATCTAGACTTCTGGTGGCTGCTTGTCATTCCGGTCGCGTTCGCTCTCGGCTGGATGGCATCGCGCTATGACCTGAAAACGCTGCTGTCCGAAAACGCGAATCTGCCGCGCTCGTATTTTCGCGGCCTCAATTTCCTGCTGAACGAACAACACGACAAGGCCATCGACGCCTTTATCGAAGTTGCGAAGCTCGATCCTGAAACCATCGAATTGCACTTTGCGCTCGGTAACCTGTTTCGCCGCCGCGGTGAGACGGACCGGGCCATTCGCGTGCATCAAAACCTGCTGAGCCGCGCTGATCTGCCAGTCGCCGAACGCGATCACGCGCTGTTCGAACTCGGCCAGGATTTCCTGAAGGCGGGTCTGCTGGATCGCGCCGAGGAAACGTTCCGGTCGCTCGAAGCGGGCGAATATGCGCTCGGCGCGCAACGGGCGTTGCTGACTATCTACGAGATCGAGAAAGACTGGAACAAGTCGATCGCAACCGCCGGCCGGATCCAGGAAATGGGCGCGGCGACCCTTGAAAAGGAAGTCGCCCAGTTCCATTGCGAACTCGCGCAAGAAGCGCTGCAGCGCAAGAATCCGGCAGACGCCCGCGCGGAACTGAAGCTCGCGCTCGCGGCCAATCCCGAGAATGTGCGCGCGACCATTCTGGTGGGCGACGTGGATGCCGCCGGTGGCGATCTGGAAGCGGCCATCGTGTGCTGGCGTCGCGTGGAAGAGCAGAATGCGGCTTATCTGCCCCTGGTGGCCGAAAAACTGGTCCAGGCTTACGAACAACTCGGCCGTACGGCTGAAGGCGTCGATTTGCTGGTCGACTACGTGAATCGTTACCCATCGAACGATCTGCTGGACGTGGCGTTCAAGCACGTCGCGCAATTGCGCGGAATGGAGGCGGCCCACGCGCTGGCGCGGCACCAGATGCAGACATCGCCGAATGTCGCCGGCATGACGCGGCTGCTGGAAGCGCAAGTCGCTACGGCCGAGGAACCGCGTCGCAGCGAACTCGAACTGATGCGCACGCTCGTGAAGCAGCGGACCAAGAACCTGCCGCGCTACACGTGCCAGAATTGCGGTTTCCGCGCGCGTCTTTTTTACTGGCAATGTCCTGGCTGTAGCGGCTGGGAAACCTATGCGCCACGCCGCGTCGAGCCGATCACCGCATCCGTCTGAACGCGGATTGCGCAATCCACGGACTGACCGCGGCCCGCGTGGCCCGGCCCGCTCAGGACGCACAACCTTTGACACGATCGGACTCCGCGGCTGTTTTAGCCTGATCCTTCGACAATTACCGGTCTCTCCGGAACGCTTATGAAAATATCCATCATCGGGTCGGGCTACGTCGGACTAGTGACCGGCGCCTGCCTCGCTGAAATTGGCAACGACGTGCTGTGCCTGGACGTCGATGCACGCAAGATCGACATCCTCAATAACGGCGGCGTGCCGATTCACGAACCGGGTTTGCACGAGATACTGAAACGTACGCGTGCTGCCGGCCGCATCCGTTTTTCCACGAATATCCAGGAAAGCGTCGAGCACGGCGAGATCCAGTTCATCGCGGTGGGAACGCCGCCGGACGAGGATGGTTCCGCCGACTTGCAGTACGTGCTCGAGGCCGCGCGCAACATCGGGCGTTATGCAAACGGCTTCAAGGTGATCGTCGATAAATCGACGGTCCCGGTCGGCACAGCCCAGCACGTGCGCAACGTAGTCGAGCAGGAACTGAAGGCGCGCGGAATTCAGCCGACGGGGAAGAACGGCTTTTCGGTTCTATCGAATCCGGAGTTCCTGAAGGAAGGGGCGGCTGTTGACGACTTCATGCGTCCCGACCGCATCGTACTTGGCGTAGATGACGACGAAGCCGGCCAGATCGCCCGCGAGAAGATCAAGCGCCTCTATGGGCCGTTCAACCGCAACCACGATCGCACGCTCTATATGGACGTGCGTTCGGCCGAATTCACGAAGTACGCGGCGAACGCCATGCTCGCCACGCGTATCTCGTTCATGAACGATTTGTCGAATCTCGCCGATGCCGTGGGTGCGGATATCGAAGCGGTGCGTCGCGGTATTGGCTCGGACCCGCGTATCGGGTACCACTTCCTGTATGCCGGTTGTGGCTACGGCGGTTCGTGTTTCCCGAAGGACGTGCAGGCGTTGGCGCAGACGGCGCGTGAGAACGGGCATCGGTTGCGGATTCTGGAAGCCGTGGAAGAAGTGAACGATCTGCAAAAGGAAGTGCTTGTCGGCAAGATCACGAAGCGCATGGGTGAAGACTTGCGCGGCCGCACGTTTGCCGTGTGGGGCCTGGCGTTCAAGCCGAATACCGACGACATGCGCGAGGCGTCGAGCCGCCGGCTGATTGGCGCGCTGCTCGAACGCGGAGCGACGGTTCGCGCTTATGACCCCGTGGCGTTGGATGAAAGCCGGCGCGTATTTGCGCTCGATCTCGCCGATAAACCGCAGCAACTCGAACGCCTGCATTTCGTCGATTCACAAAAGGACGCATTGCCCGGCGCGGACGCCCTCGTGATCGTGACCGAGTGGAAGGAATTCAAGAGCCCGGATTTCGCGCATTTGAAGAGCGAGCTCAAAATGCCGGTCATTTTCGATGGCCGCAACCTGTACGAACCCGAAGCGATGGCGGAACTCGGCATCGACTATTTTGCAATAGGACGTCCCCATGTCGAACTCCCTGTCGCCTGACGCAGCGGTGCCTGCAATCGCTGCACACGCTCCTGTTCCACCGGTTCCGCGTGCGCGCATTGCGGCGGCACGTGTGCTGGTGGTCGGCGACGTGATGCTCGACCGCTACTGGTTCGGCGATGTGAACCGCATCTCCCCGGAAGCGCCCGTGCCCGTCGTGCATGTGCAGCGCCAGGAAGACCGGCTTGGCGGCGCGGCGAACGTGGCGCGCAATGCGGCCGCGCTGGGCGCGCAGGCGGGCCTGTTGTGCGTGGTCGGGCATGATGAGCCGGGCGAACGCATTGTGGAATTGCTGGGCGAGAGCCGGGTCACTGCGTTCCTCGAGCGCGACCCCGAATTGCTCACCACCATCAAGCTTCGCGTGTTGTCGCGGCAGCAACAACTGTTGCGGGTCGACTTCGAAAATACGCCGACTCACGAAGTCCTGAGCGCATGCCTGGCCCGGTTCGGGACGCTCTTGCCGCAACATGATGTGATCCTGATGTCGGATTACGCGAAGGGCGGCCTGACGCATGTGACGCAAATGATCGCGGACGCGAAGCGGGCCGGCAAACCGGTGCTGGTCGATCCGAAGGGCGACGATTGGGATCGGTATCGCGGCGCCACGCTGATCACGCCGAACCGCGCGGAGTTGCGCGAAGTGATTGGGCGCTGGAGCTCGGAAGAAGATTTGCTTGCACGTGTCACGGCGCTGCGCGAATCGCTTGATCTCGGTGCGTTGCTGCTGACGCGATCGGAGGAGGGCATGACGCTTTTCACCGCCGGCCAGGTGGTCCACACGCAGGCCGATGCGCGCGAAGTGTATGATGTTTCGGGTGCCGGCGACACGGTCATTGCAACCGTTGCAACTATGCTGGGTGCGGGTGTGCCGCTGGTCGACTGTATCGCTTACGCCAACCGTGCGGCGGGAATTGTCGTCGGGAAGCTGGGTACGGCGACCGTTGACTACAACGAACTTTTCGCCCTGACATCACCATGACAATTATTGTTACCGGCGCGGCCGGGTTTATCGGCAGCAACATCGTGAAGGCGCTCAACGAGCGTGGCGAACAGCGTGTGATCGCCGTCGACAACCTCACGCGCGCCGACAAGTTCAAGAACCTGGTCGATTGCGAAGTCGACGATTACCTCGACAAGACCGAATTCGTCGCACGCTTTAAACGCGGTGATTTCGGCAAGGTCAGGGCGATTTTCCATGAAGGCGCGTGTTCGGACACGATGGAAACCGACGGCCGCTACATGATGGACAACAACTTCCGCTATAGCCGTGACGTGCTGGACACGTGCCTGGAGCAGGGCGTGCAGTTCCTGTATGCATCGTCGGCGGCGGTGTATGGCGGATCGAGCGAATTTGTGGAACGTCGGGATGTCGAAAAGCCGTTGAACGTGTACGGCTATTCGAAATTTCTCTTCGATCAGATCGTGCGCCAGATCTTGCCGAAAGCGCGTACCCAGATTGCTGGGTTCCGCTATTTCAACGTGTACGGGCAGCGCGAGAATCACAAGGGACGCATGGCGTCTGTTGCGTTCCATAACTTCAACCAGTTCCGCGCCGAGGGCAAGGTCAAGCTGTTCGGCGAATACAACGGGTATGGTGCGGGCGAGCAGACGCGCGATTTCGTGTCCGTTGAAGATGTGACGAAGGTCAATCTGCACTTCTTCGATCATCCGGAGACGTCGGGTATTTTCAACCTTGGGACGGGGCGCGCGCAGCCGTTCAACGACATTGCGTCGACGGTGGTGAACTCGTTGCGCGCAATTGACGGCGAAGCACCGTTGTCTCTGTCGGAGTTGGTGCAGCGTGGCTTGATTGAGTACATTCCGTTTCCCGACGCGTTGCGCGGCAAGTACCAGTGCTTCACTCAGGCCGATCAGTCGAAGTTGCGCGAGGCTGGGTATGACGCAGCGTTCCTGACGGTTCAGGAAGGTGTCAACAGATACGTGCGTTGGCTGTTCGGTCAGCTGTAAAAGCACCAGCCGTTTTCTTACACTGGGTCTCCCGGTCAGCGATCATCGCGGACCGGTTTTCAAGGGAGACTCACATGATCAAGAAACTTCTCGCGGCGTTCACGCTGGCTGTATCGATTGGTTCGGCGTTCGCCGCCGTGGATATCAACAACGCCAATTCCGATGCGTTACGCGGCATCAAGGGTATTGGGCCGGCCAAGGCGAAAGCCATTCTCGACGAGCGTGAGGCACATGGTCCGTTTAAAGACGCGGCCGAGTTGAGCAAACGCGTCAAGGGCATGGGTGGCAAGACGGTTGAGCGCTTGCAGGCCGAAGGGTTGACCATTGGGCCGGGTGGGACGCCGGTGGCGGTTGCCGGTGCTAAGCCGGCTGCTGGCGCAGTTGTCGTCAAGAAGTAATGCCATGCGGCGCATCGGTCGGCGCGCCGGTCGACCTGATGCGCCATGGATTTTCGTTCGCACTCGGGGTTTTGGGTGGGCTGGGTTTGGGCGTTAGGGTTTACGGTCGGGGTTAGTGCCGGGTTGGTCGGTTCTGGGGTTAGCGGTCGGGGTCAATGCCGGGTTGCTGCTTTCAGTGTTAGCGGTCTGCGAGAGTCGGATTTTCTCTTTATCACTATTAGCCACTGTGCGTGGCGGCACGTCATTTCTTTGTCCAAAGCGACAAAGAAACGAAGCAAAGAAAGCGCTTTTAAACCACGCTACCCTAAGTGTCCACAGCGTGCAGTTTTGATTCATAGGTGCCCCAAAAGCACGGTGCTCGCTAGAGCGGAGGATGTGTGAACCCCTCCTTCTCCGAACACGGATACCCACACGCTTCGCCACCAGTGATTGAACCTGCCCAAGGAGCACCCCGCGCTATCCGCGGATAACCATCCTCCAAATATGTACGCACGTCTAACCACGCAGCCAACCTACCAAGTAACAGGGCTCCAAAATGCGTAAGGCCGTATCCAACGAAAATAACTGTCTAGGCCGTGCAGCAAACTCACCAAAAACTGAAGTAGTAAATCCGAATCGGGCTGTGACGCGTGAATATGGGCGCGTAGACCGGGGAGTCAACCCACCAAAAAACCGCGACCGTAAATACGTGTGAGGCCGTTTGGATTCCTTAGCAATGGTGCTTGCCCGAGAGCGTACGGGGCGAAGCGTGTTCGTGTCAGGATTCGCGAGAAGGAGGGGTTCACACATCGGTGGCTCTGGCGAGCACCGTGCTTTTGGGGCACCTATGAATAGAAACTGCACGCTGTGGACACTTAGGGTAGCGTGGTTGAAAGCGTTTTCTTTGCTTCGTTTCTTTGTCGCTTTGGACAAAGAAATGACGTGCCGCCACGCACAGTGGCTAATAGTGATAAAGAGAAAATCCAACTCTCGCAGACTGCTAACGCTGAAAGCACCAACCCGGCATTGACCCCGACCGCTAACCCCAGAACCGACCACCCCGGCACTGACCCCGACCACTAACCCTGAAAGCACCACCCCGGCACTGCCCCCAGACCCACCCCCACCCAGCCAAAACCCCTCAAGTGCGAACGAACCCCCCCTAGGCTACAATCAATAGCTCATCGACCGCAGCAACCCCACGACCGCTATGGCTTACAAGACTATCGAAGACACCATTGGCAATACGCCGCTGGTGCAACTGGTCCGCATCCCGGACGACGAAATCCGCAGCCGCAACAACGTGATCCTCGGCAAGCTCGAGGGTAACAACCCGGCGGGTTCAGTGAAGGACCGCCCGGCACTCTCGATGATCAAGAAGGCGGAGGAGCGCGGCCGCATCAAGCCTGGCGACACGCTGATCGAATCGACCAGCGGCAACACCGGTATCGCACTCGCCATGGCCGCCGCCATTCGCGGCTACAAAATGGTGCTTCTCATGCCGGAAGACCTGTCGATCGAACGTCGCCAAAGCATGGCCGCCTACGGCGCGCAAATCGTGCTGACGCCGGTCACCGGCGGTATGGAATACGCCCGCGATCTCGCCGAGCAAATGCAGCGCGACGGCAAGGGCATCATCCTCGACCAGTTCGCGAATCCGGATAATCCACTCGCCCACTACGAGACCACCGGCCCGGAACTCTGGCGCGACACCGAAGGCCGCATCACCCATTTCGTTTCCGCCATGGGCACGACCGGCACCATCATGGGCGTGTCGCAATATCTCAAGGAACAGAACGCGAATATCGAGATTGTCGGGGCGCAACCGGAAGAAGGCTCGCGCATCCCCGGCATCCGCAAGTGGCCGGAAGCCTATCTGCCGAAAATTTTCGATCGAAGCCGCGTGGACCGCACGGAAAGCGTCAGTCAGGCTGCGTCCGAAGCAATGGCACGGCGGCTGGCATCGGTGGAAGGCATTTTTTGCGGGATTTCCGCTGCCGGCGCGTGCGAAGTAGCGTTGCGCGTGGCGCGTCAGGTCGAGAACGCGACCATCGTGTTCGTTGTCTGCGATCGCGGCGACCGCTACCTGTCGACAGGCGTGTTCCCAGCCTGACATCGGCTTGGTCATTCGCTAAGTCAGAGCACAAACAAAAGCCCGGTATCTACCGGGCTTTTTGCATAGTGCGCGACTCAAAGACGCCTGACCGCTACGTCATTGCGACGCTGAAACGCCAGCATTGCCCGCGCCCATCTGCGCTTTCACCGCTTCGCCAAGCTGATACACGGCGAGTGCATAGAAGAAGCTGCGGTTGTAGCGCGTAAGCACGTAGAAGTTCTTCAGGCCGAGCGTGTATTCGGTCGCGCGGCCCGGCGTCGGCAAATCGACGACCGTCACCGGCGTACCCGCTTCCGCCAAGGTATTGAGCCCCGGCTCGCTCATCAGCATGCCCGCTTTCGTGAGCTGCGCGAGCGACCAGTGCGGCTCGGGCTGACCATCGGCTGCGGCTTGTGCAATGCCCTGGCTACCCATGTCGCCGGCAATTTTCCAGACAACCGGCCGTCCCGATTCCCAGCCGTGCTGCTTCAAATAGTTCGCAACACTGCCGATGGCATCGGCGGGACTGGTCCGCAAATCGATGTGCCCGTTGCCGTCGAAATCCACCGCGTACTGCACGATGCTGCTCGGCAGGAATTGCGGAATGCCGATCGCGCCCGTGTACGAACCGAGCACGGTGGTCGGATCGATTTGCTGATCGTGCGTCCAGACCAGCAGGTCCTCGAGATTCTTGCGGAAGGTCGCTTGCCGTTCTGCGCGGTTCGGCGTGTTGGGGTAATCGAAGGTGAGCGTGGTCAGTGCATCGAGCGCGCGGAAATTACCCATGTATCGGCCATAGATTGTCTCCACGCCGATAATCCCGACAATTGCTTCGGGCGGTACACCATACTGATCCGATGCACGCTGCAAAGCGGCCTGGTTCGCGCGCCAGAATTTCACGCCGGCGGCAATACGCACCGGCTCCACGAAACGCGCCTGATACGCGCGCCAGTTCTTGGTGGCGGGCGTAGGCGAGGGCAGGACCAGTTTCACGGCTGTTGCCGAATAACTGACGCGATTGAACAGGTCGTGCAAGGCGGCGGAATCGAAGTCGTAACGCGCAACAAGGTCGTTAATGAACGCGTCCACATTGGGATTGTTCGCGTAACGCTGCGGCACGATCTCCTCTTCGAACACTTGCCCTTGCGCGGGTGCGGGTTGCGGCTGCGATTGCGCAACTGCCTGGCCGATACCGAGTGTGCCAAGTGCGCAAACAAGACCAGCGACTGAGGCGAGGCGCGCGGTTCGCGCCGAAAGAGGCAAGACGGTCGAAGCAAACTTGAAGTTCATAGTGTGCGTAATTGTGGCGGTGTAACGCGAGGCGCGCTGGAAAAACGCGCAGGGCATACGAGAGTCGGATCAGTATAACCGACGTGTTTTCGACGCTATCCCGAAAGCCTTGTGAGCGGGCGCAGACGCTGCAAAAGCGATGCCATACGGCCGCACCATTTCCAATGTGGTAACTTAACGAGAACCCGCGCGGTGCGGCGTCCTGCCGCTCACTGGTGCGCGGCAGGAAGGGCCAAGCACCGCGACCGACAAAACATCTGAACGATACGAGACACGCGGCACGGCTCGCCCGGCTGCGCAACCCATCATGGCTACCGGCTTTTATACCCATCCAGATTGCCTTCTTCACGACATGGGGCCGTGGCATCCCGAATGCCCCGCGCGCCTTCTGGCGATCGAGGATCAGTTGATCGCAAGCCGTATCGACACCCTGATCGAGCGTGAAGAAGCGCCGCTCGCGAGCGAAGAGGACCTGGCGCGGGTTCATACCCAGGCGCATATCGATTTCGTCAAGGAGACGGCGCCGTCAGTGGGCCGCGCGGAGATTGATCCGGATACGCTGATGTCGCCGGGTTCTTATCACGCGGCGTTGCGCGCGGCAGGCGCGGCGGTTGCCGCCACCGACGCCGTGATCGCCGGCACCTACGACAACGCATTTTGCAGCGTGCGGCCGCCCGGACATCACGCGGAACCGGCGCGCGCGATGGGCTTCTGCTTCTTCAACAACATTGCGATCGCGGCGCGTCACGCGCTTGAAGTGCATGGGCTTGAGCGCGTGGCTATCATCGATTTCGACGTCCATCACGGGAACGGCACGGAAGCCGCATTCTCGGGCGATCCGCGCGTGCTGATGTGCAGCTTTTTCCAGCACCCGTTCTATCCGTACAGCGGTGCCGATAATCATGCATCGAACATGGTCAACCTGCCGATGCCCGCGCGTACGAAAGGCATGGCTGTGCGCGAAGCCGTCGACATGATGTGGCTGCCCAGACTCGACGAATTCAAGCCGCAGATGATCTTCGTCTCCGCAGGTTTCGATGCGCATCGCGAGGACGATCTCGGCAACATGGGGCTTGTCGAGAACGACTATACGTGGCTGACCCAGCAGGTCCGCGCGGTGGCGAAGCGGCATGCGAAGGGCCGGATAGTGAGCAGTCTGGAGGGCGGGTACAACCTGTCGGCGCTTGGGCGCAGCGTGGTCGCGCATGTGCGCGCGCTCGCCGACATCTGACGCTTCACGGCAGGACTCGCGGCAAGCCGCGACCCTACATGCGCGAACGCTGAAGCTCGGCACGCACGAGCGTCCAGTCGATCAGCGCCTTGATCACCCGATCCCGGTCGAGGTCGTTGAGCGTCTCGTGATAACTGCCTTCCAGTATCAACAGGGTGGTATCCGTGGAACCGGTGTTGGCTTCGAATTCGCGGCTGCCGTCGGGGTTGGTGAGCGCGTCCTTCGTGCCGTGAAACACGAAGAGCGGCAAGTCGATGGACCCGCGTCGTGCAGCGATGCGGCGCATGGCGGCCACTATCTGCGCCGCCGTCCTGGCCGGTATTGGCCGATGATGCACCAGCGGATCCCGCCGGTTCGCCTCGACCACGCCGTGGGCGCGGGACAACGCGGCTGGATCAATGGTCAGGGCGGGGAAACGTGGCATCACGCGGCTGATCAGGCCGCCCAGCTTGAGCTTCCAGCGCGGCGCGTCGGCCGGGGTTTTAAGCGCGGCGCTCGACAGGATCAGGCCGGCCAGCTTCCGGCCGCTTTCCGGCAAGCGCTCGGCAGCATAAAGCGCCGCGATTGCGCCACCCATGCTATGCCCCATCAGGAACAGCGGGATCTTGAGCGGCGCGGTTGTGTCCGCAGCGTTGAGGAGCGCGCCGGTGTCGAGCAGATAGTCGTCGAAGGCGTTGATCCACACACGTTCGCCCGGCGATTTACCGTGGCCACGCAGATCCGCGGCAATCAATTCGATGCCTGCCGCGTTCAGGCGCAGCGCGAAGGCGTCGTATCGGCGAGCATGTTCGGCCAGCCCGTGCACCAGTGCGATTCGCGCCAGCGGTTTGGGGAATGTGGCGGCGGCTTGCCATCGATGAAGATGAAGGTCGATGCCATCGGCAGTGGCAATGCTGCTGGTCGAATACGTGCTGTGCGAGGGTTTTTGCATGGCCTGTCGGCAAAATCGGATTCCGCAGATGATAGTCCCGATGCGTGGGCGGAAAAGTCGGGAATGCGCCGTTTAGAGCGCATTCCCGATTGTCATCCATGCTGTTCCATGCGTAAAATCGAACGATCGTGCTGTAAAAAATAAGCATCTACTGATTGTGCAAAGCCTGACGGACTCCTCGCGAGTCTGCCGTAAGCATTCGGCGGCGGGAGTCACTCGTTATAATGGGCTTGGGATGATGTATTCGTAACTTAGGAGCGTGTGCATGAAAATCTTGGTGCCAGTCAAACGCGTGGTCGACTACAACGTGAAAGTCCGGGTCAAGCCGGATGGCAGCGCAGTGGACATCGCGAACGTGAAGATGTCGATGAATCCGTTCGATGAAATCGCCGTGGAAGAAGCCGTGCGTCTGCGTGAAGCGGGCGTGGCGACGGAAGTGATCGCGGTATCGTGCGGCGTGACGCAATGTCAGGAGACGCTGCGCACTGCCATGGCGATCGGTGCGGATCGCGCGATTCTGGTCGAATCGACTGAGGAATTGCAGCCGTTGGCGGTGGCGAAGATTTTGAAGGCGCTGGTCGATAAAGAGCAGCCGCAACTGATCATCCTCGGCAAGCAAGCCATTGACGATGACTCGAATCAGACGGGGCAGATGCTCGCCGCATTGGCCGGTTTGCCGCAAGCGACGTTCGCCTCGAAAGTGACGGTCGCCGACGGTCGCGCCACGGTCGCGCGTGAAGTCGATGGCGGTTCGGAAACGCTTTCCCTGACGTTGCCGGCTGTGATTACCACGGACTTGCGCCTGAACGAGCCGCGCTACGTGACGCTGCCCAACATCATGAAGGCCAAGAAGAAGCCGATGGAAACGTTGAAGCCCGCGGACCTCGGTGTCGACGTCACGCCGCGCCTGAAGACGCTCAAAGTGGCTGAACCGCCGCAGCGCTCTGCAGGCGTGAAGGTGCCGGACGTGAAGACGCTGGTCGAGAAGTTGAAGACCGAAGCCAAGGTTCTGTGAGGGAGTTTCCAAAGTGACTATTCTTGTAATTGCAGAACACGACAACGAGTCGATCAAATCGGCGACGTTGAACACCATCGCGGCGGCGCAGAAGATCGGTGGCGATATCCACGTGCTGATCGCAGGCTCGAACGCGCAAGCAGCAGCCGATGCAGCGGCAAAGATTGTGGGCGTAGCGAAGGTATTGCTTGCCGACGCACCGCAACTCGCCGATGGCCTGGCCGAGAACATCGACGCAACGGTGGTTCAGATCGCGAAGAACTACACGCATATCCTGGCGCCGGCGACCCCGTACGGTAAGAACATCGCCCCGCGCATTGCAGCGCATCTGGATGTGGCGCAGATCAGCGACATCACGGCTGTAGATTCGCCGGATACCTTCGAGCGTCCGATCTACGCGGGCAACGCAATCGCGACGGTTCAATCGAGCGATGCGATCAAGGTCATTACGGTGCGCACTACGGGTTTCGATCCTGTGGCAGCAGAAGGCGGCAGTGCATCGGTGGAGAAGATCGAAGCCTCGGCGGACACGGGTATCTCCAAGTTCGTGAGCCGCGAGTTGACGAAGCTGGACCGGCCGGAACTGACGTCGGCGAAGATTATCGTGTCGGGTGGGCGGGGTTTGGGCAACGGCGAGAACTACACGAAAGTGCTCGAACCGCTGGCGGACAAACTCGGCGCGGCGCTGGGCGCATCGCGTGCGGCAGTCGATGCAGGGTTTGTTCCGAACGACTATCAGGTCGGTCAAACCGGCAAGATTGTTGCGCCTAACTTGTATGTTGCCGTCGGTATCTCGGGCGCGATCCAGCATTTGGCGGGGATGAAGGACAGCAAGGTTATCGTGGCGATCAACAAGGACGCGGAAGCCCCGATCTTTGGCGTGGCGGACTATGGACTCGTGGGCGATTTGTTTACGGTCGTGCCGGAACTCGTGAAAGAACTTGGCTGATTGTTCTTAGACCCACTGGCTGGAAAGAAAGCAGGACCGCAAAAAGGGGCGACATACGTGCGCCCCTTTTCACATCTGTTGGGGGAGACAAGTCATGAGCTATAGAGCGCCCGTCAAGGACATGCTGTTCGTGATGAAGGAACTAGCCGATATAGAAAGCATCGCGGCATTGCCGGGTTTCGAGGACGCCAGTCTCGACACCGCGCAGGCCGTACTCGAAGAAGCCGCGCGCTTTAACAACGAAGTCGTCGCGCCGTTGAATTTCGAAGGCGACAAGAATCCGAGCTTCTGGAAGAACGGCGAGGTCACGACCACGCCAGGTTTCAAGGAGGCTTTCCGCCAGTTCGGCGAAGGTGGCTGGCAGGGCGTGCTGCATCCGGTCGAATACGAAGGCCAGGGGTTGCCCAAGCTGATCGCGACGCCTTGCATCGAAATGTTGAACGCGGCGAATTTGTCGTTTGCGTTGTGTCCGCTGCTTACCGATGGCGCTATCGAAGCACTGCTAACCGCCGGGACCGAGGAGCAAAAACAGCTCTTTGTACCCAAGCTGATTTCGGGCGTTTGGACCGGCACGATGAACCTCACCGAGCCGCAAGCAGGCTCCGATCTCGCGCTGGTCCGCACGCGCGCCGAGCCGCAAGGCGACGGCACGTTCAAGGTGTTCGGCACGAAGATCTTCATTACCTACGGCGAGCACGACATGGCGAAGAACATCGTCCATCTCGTGCTGGCGCGCACGCCCAACGCGCCTGACGGCGTGAAGGGCATCTCGCTCTTCCTCGTACCCAAATTCCTGACCGATGAAAACGGCACGCTCGGCGCTCGCAACGACGTGCATTGCGTATCGATTGAACACAAGCTCGGGATCAAGGCGAGTCCGACCGCCGTGCTGCAATTCGGCGATCACGGCGGCGCCATTGGCCAGTTGATCGGCGAGGAAAATCGCGGACTGGAGTACATGTTCATCATGATGAACGCGGCGCGGTTCGCGGTCGGAGTGCAGGGCGTGGGCGTGTCGGAGCGGGCGTATCAGAAGGCCGTCGCATTCGCGAAGGATCGCGTGCAAAGCCGGCCGGTCGATGGTTCCGCCAAACAGCCGGTCTCGATCATTCATCACCCCGACGTGCGCCGCATGCTCTCCACCATGCGCGCGCTGACCGAAGCGTCGCGCGCGCTGGCTTACGTCGCGGCGGCGCATTGCGACCTCGCGCATCATCATCCCGATGAGGTTGCGCGGGCCAGCCATCAGGCGATCTACGAGTTTCTCGTGCCGATCGTGAAGGGCTGGAGTACCGAGCTTTCCATCGATGTCGCGAGCCTCGGCGTGCAGGTCCACGGCGGCATGGGGTTCATCGAAGAAACGGGCGCGGCGCAGTATTACCGCGATGCGCGCATTCTCACCATCTACGAAGGCACGACCGCTATTCAGGCCAACGACCTGATTGGCCGCAAGACCGTGCGTGACGGCGGCGCGACGGCGCAGGCGATTTTCGCGCAGATGGATCAGACCATCGCGCAGCTAGCCGAGCGTGAAGGGCAGGCGTTCAAGTCGATGCATCGGCATTTGAGTGCGGGAAGCTTGTCGCTGGCACGGGTGGTTGAGTTCATGGTGGCCAAGGTGAAAAGCGATCCGAACGCGGTCTTTGCCGGCAGCGTGCCGTATCTGAAGCTGGCAGGCATTGTATTGGGCGGATGGCAAATGGCGCGGGCGCTGCTGGTGGCGTCGGACAAGCGTGGCGAGGACGAAGCGTTTTATGGCGCCAAGATCGCGACGGCCCAGTTTTTCGCGGAGCATATCTTGTCGCAAGCACCGGGCATTGAAGCATCCGTCGTCAGTGCCAACGGGCAGGAAGGGTATCTGGCGCTGAGTGAGGATCAGTTCTGATTTGCTGAGCGTTCCAGCGCCCGTGGCACGAAAATGCCGTCCCTGACGAAAGTCAGGGACGGCATTTTTTAAAGCATGCGCTCGCAGCTACACGTGAAACTCCAACTCACGCACCTGCATACGACGGCCGCGCGCTCGTACGCGTCTCGCCGAGATATCGATGCACCGACAAATCGTCGGACTGGATCGCCGGCTGCTTGCCCGACATCAAGTCGGCCAGCAACTGGCCCGATCCGCACGACATGGTCCAACCCAGCGTGCCGTGGCCCGTGTTAAGGAACAGGTTCGGCAGCGGCGTACGGCCAACAATAGGCGTACCGTCCGGTGTCATGGGGCGCAAGCCGGTCCAGAACGATGCTTTCGCGGTATCGCCACCACCGGGGAACAGGTCGTTCACGCACATTTCCAGCGTTTCGCGACGCGCCTGGCTCAGCGATTTGTCGAAGCCGACAATCTCCGCCATTCCGCCGACGCGAATCCGGTCATCGAAACGGGTGATCGCGATCTTGTACGTTTCGTCGAGCACGGTGGAAACCGGCGCGGCACTTTCGTTCGCGATGGGTGCAGTGATCGAATAACCCTTCAGCGGATACACGGGGATATCGACAAGACTGCCCAGCAGTTTCGTGGAATAGGACCCGAGCGCAACAACGTATGAATCACCGCGAATGGTTTCTCCACCGCACTGCACGCCGGCGATTCGGCCGCCGCTTACCACGAGCGCGTCGATTGGCGTGTTGTAGCGGAACTTCACGCCCAACTGTTCGGCCATGGCGGCGAGGCGGGTGGTGAATTTCTGGCAATCGCCGGTTTCGTCGTTCGGCAGGCGCAAACCGCCGGTCAGCTTGTGCGATACGGCGGCAAGCGCCGGTTCCGCGTTTTGCAACTCAGCCGGCGTGAGCAATTCGAACGGCACGTTCGCATCGCGCAACACGGCGATGTCCTTCGCGGCGCCATCGAGTTGTTGCTGGGTCCGGAAAACCTGCAGCGTGCCACCGGTCCGGCCTTCGTAATTGATGCCGGTGTCCGCACGCAGCGCCTGCAGGCAATCGCGGCTGTATTCGGCCAGGCGCACCATGCGGCCCTTGTTGACCGAATAACGCGCCTGCGTGCAGTTCTGCAGCATCTGCCACATCCACTTCAATTGAAACGACGTTCCGTCCAGACGGATGGCGAGCGGCGCGTGTTTCTCGAACATCCATTTGATTGCTTTGAGCGGCACGCCGGGCGCGGCCCACGGCGACGCGTAACCGGGCGAGATCTGACCCGCGTTCGCGAAACTCGTTTCGAGCGCCGGTCCCGCTTCACGATCGATCACGGTCACTTCGTGCCCCGCGCGCGCCAGATAGTAGGCGCTCGTGACGCCGACAACACCGCTTCCCAGAATTACGACTCGCATGCCTTGCTCCGTGCAAAGTGTGTCCGCCGGTCATTCGCTTCGTTTCGACTGAAGCCGTGGTGAGTAGCGGGTTACATAGTGGTATCGACTATAGTATTGATACCGAGGCAGTTTTTGTTATTGTATTTATTCACTTTTCATTGGAAAACAATGAGAACGCAGCGAAATTCAGTACGAGAACTCGATAAGATCGATCGCCGAATCCTGAAAATCCTTCAGCAGGACGGCCGTATCGCGATGAAAGACCTGGCCGAGCAGGTCGGGCTCTCGGTGACGCCGTGCATCGAACGCGTCAAACGCATGGAGCGTGACCAGGTGATCGCGGGGTATTACGCGCGGGTGAATCCGCATCAGCTGGGCGCGTCGCTGCTGGTGTTCGTCGAGATCACGCTCGATCATAAAAGCGGCAACATGTTCGAGCAGTTTCGGCGCGAGGTGCAGCGCATTCCCGAGGTACTGGAATGTCATCTCGTTTCCGGTGATTTTGACTATCTGATCAAGGCGCGTATTGGTGAAATGGCCGATTACCGCAAGCTGCTCGGCGACATCCTGCTGCAACTGCCGGGCGCCGTGCAGTCGAAAAGCTATGTGGTGATGGAGGAAATCAAGGAAACGCTGACCATCGCGGTCGATGCCTGAAATGAGCTTGCGGTTGGGGTAATTTACTGTATATTTATACAGTACTTTCCTGCTTTCTATTTCCCGGCCATGGCTTCTCACGACCACGAATATCCTGTTGCTCCTCCCGCGCCGCTCAAGGGCCGAGGGGCGGTCACGAACCTTCAGGGCGTTACGAGAAAGACCAGCGCGAGCGTGTAGATGACGGCTGGACGCATATCAGCGAGAACGGGGAAACCGATGACGCACCGGTCCTGCGCACGCAAGTATTCGAGGAACGCGGGAAGAGCATTCTGACGCGCAATTCGTCACCGGATATTCCGTTCGGGGTGTCGCTTAACCCATACCGTGGCTGCGAGCACGGTTGTATCTATTGCTTCGCGCGGCCTACGCATAGTTATTTGGGGTTATCGCCGGGACTGGATTTCGAAAGCCGGATATACGCCAAGATCAATGCAGGCGAATTGCTCGAGCGGGAATTGGACAAACCGTCCTATCAGCCGGAGCCCATCGCGCTGGGCGTGATTACTGACGCGTATCAGCCCGTCGAACGGAATTTGCGGATCACGCGGCGGGTGATCGAGATACTGAGCGAGCGAGGGCATCCGTTCGCGGCAATCACGAAGTCGTCGCTGATCGAGCGGGATATCGACCTGCTCGCACCCATGGCGCAGAAGGGCCAGGTCATGGCCGCTATCACCATTACCACGCTCGATGCGGAGATCGCCCGCACGCTCGAACCGCGCGCAGCCACGCCTTCAAGAAGGCTGCGAACTATCCGGGCGCTGACCGAGGCGGGCATTCCGGTTGGAGTCAGCGTCGCGCCCATGATTCCGTTCGTCACGGAACCGGACATGGAGCGGGTGCTGGAAGCCTGCGCAGAAGCGGGTGCGACGAGTGCGAGTTACATTGTTTTGCGCTTGCCGTGGGAGGTGGCGCCGCTGTTCAAAGGCTGGCTCGCGGCACATTTCCCGGATCGGGCGGAACGGGTGATGGGGCGCGTGCGCGATATGCGTGGCGGCAAGGACTACGACTCGGATTTCTCGACGCGCATGAAAGGCGAAGGTTTATGGGCCGACATGCTCAAGCAGCGTTTTCATAACGCCACGAAGCGGCTTGGCCTGAATCAACGGCGGCGCGGAATTCTGGATATGTCGGAATTCGGCACGTTGAGAAGGCGGTGAGTAGAAATCCGCGTGCAGTCGTGGACACTGCGCAGATGACGTTGTTTTGAAGCATGGCCGTGGCCGTAGCCGTGGCGGTTTCCGGGCAGAGCCGCCACGACCCTTGCGCACTACTGCGACACTTATTGCGACAACTCTTTAGCTGCTTGAACCTGGCCTTCGAAGTAAGTCTGGAAGGTGACGGCAAGACCTGCCATCAGCAGGAGCGCGCCGAAGAACAAAGCAAAGATCACGACGAAAATGACTGTCCAGCCGGATTCGCTATGTTGACCAGTTTGCGCATTGAACTGAGCGTCCCATTTTTCATCGGGGCGCAAGCCGTAGACGATCGCCGACAAGAACGCCGCCAGCAGTGAAATGGCGCCGGGCACGACCAGGACCCAGCCCGCAATTGAAGCCCGATCCGTTGCCGCGAGCAGCATGTAACCGGCTACTCCCAGCAGGATGCCAACGATGTGCGCCCAGCCGAACTTGTCGCGCAAACCGTACAGATAAAAGCGATGCGCGCCGATACTGCCAAAAAAGAAGGCGAGCGCGGCGGTCAGCGTTTTCGAGCGGAAACGCCCGTTTGACGTCGGTTTCGATGGGTGCGTGGCAGTGGACGGCGAGTTGTTCATCGGGAAACGAAAAGGAAAATGCAGTGAGCAATGGACGCGGATTAGCACAAACGGCAACAGTTTTGCGCCGACGCGGCATTCTACGCCCGCGGGGTGGACGCTCACGCGGCTAAACGGCTAAACGGCTCAGCGCACGGCGACCGGGTCGCGGCGATGTCACTGCAAGATCACGGCAGCGTCAAGGTTGCGCGTACGTAATCCGGTAGATTGCGCCCGCGTAGTCGTCGCTGACGAGAAGCGAGCCGTCGGGCATTGGCAGGACATCGGCGGGGCGGCCCCACACATCTTCCTTCGGACGGAGCCAGCCTTGCGCGAACGGCTCCATGCGCGGCTTCTCGCCATTCGCACCCACCACAATCCTTACTACGCGATATCCCACCTTCGTGCTGCGGTTCCAGGACCCGTGTTCCGCGATGAATATGTTGTTCTTATAGTCGGCGGGAAACATGGTGCCTGTATAGAAGCGCATGCCGAGCGATGCCACGTGTGCGCCCAGCTTGACGACCGGCGGTGTGAATCCGGAGCACGGATGGCCGGCGCCGAATTCAGGGTCCGCAACGTCGCCGCCGTGGCAATAAGGGTAACCGAAGTCCATGCCGGCCTTTGGCGCGTGGTTGAGCTTGTCGTCGGGAATATCGTCGCCGAGCATGTCGCGGCCGTTGTCGGTGAACCAGAGCTCTTTCGTCCGCGGATCCCAGTCGAAACCCACCGTGTTGCGCACGCCGTTCGCAAACACTTCGTAGTCGGTGCCATCCGGGTTCATCCGGGCGATCAGTGCGTACCGTTTGCGATCCGGATTGCAAATGTTGCACGGCGCGCCGGTTGGCACATACAGCTTGCCGTCCGGGCCGAACGCGATGAATTTCCAGCCGTGTGACCGGTCGGAAGGCAGTTTGTCAGTGACCACTACAGGCTTGGGCGGCGCGTCGAGGTGATCGTCTATGTCGTCGAAGCGCAGGATGCGGGAGATCGCGGAGACATAGAGCGCGCCGTTGCGGAACGTCACGCCCGCGGGCTCGTCCAGACCCGACGCGATCACGTGTTTCGCTGTCACGCGTCCGTCCTTCAACTCGAGCGCGTACACGTGCCCGTCGAGGCTGCCGGCATACAGCACGCCTTTAGGCGACAAAGCCATGGCGCGGGCGCTCGGGACGTCGTCGGAGAGAACAGCGATGCTGAAGCCCGGCGGCAGCTTGATCTCATCAACCGGCAGTGCCGCATGGGCGCCGCTGGCGATCAACGAACCGGCCAGCGCGATCAGCAAATTCGCCGCTAAAAACGCAGAACGCGCCAGAGATCGGGTGACACTGCGGACAAAACCGCGAGCCCGAGGCGAATCATCGTAAGAGAAAGCTTTACCGGTGAAAGTCATGAGCGAGTTCAAATCTGTCTCCCCAAAATGACACCCCGCGCTGCCGCGCGAAGTCTTGAAAAATCCGCTTTGCGCCGTGTCAGAGCGGGCGATGGCCGGTTCAACGACATGCGTCAGGCCACGTTCCATCTTGATTAATCGACGCAAGTGTTTGTTAAGGCTCCGTTTTGCCGCTATAATCGCGTGTTTTGGTAGTTCCGAACCCCGGTTTTCAAGGATTTCAGCATGGTTATCATCCGCTTGGCTCGTGGCGGCTCCAAGAAGCGCCCGTTTTACAATATCGTTGCAACCGATTCGCGTAGCCGCCGTGATGGCCGCTTCATCGAACGCGTGGGTTTTTACAACCCGATCGCGACCAAAGGCGAATCGCTGCGTATCGCTCAGGACCGCCTGACATACTGGCAAGACAACGGCGCGCAGATGTCGCCGACGGTTGCACGTCTGGTCAAGCAATCGCAACAAGCTCAGCCGGCTGCTTAAGTGCGCTTGCTGCAGTCGATCGTTCGGGTACTTGTGATCCGATCGATTCCAGCTGCCGAGGTTCGCGGGAGATTGGCTCATGTCGACGCGTGATTCTGCTTCAGACTCAGGTTTGACAGCCGCACGTGGCGAAAAATCTGAGCCGAACGAAGCCACGTTTGGCGCGTTTGTCCGCAAGCCGGCAGCGCGTCGCGTGGCTATCGACGCTTCAGATAGCGCGGGATCGATCGAGCCTGTAGAAAGTTTGCCTGATGACGCCATTGAAGTGGGTGCGATCGTCGACGCTTACGGACTGAAGGGCTGGGTCAAGATTGCGCCGCACGCGCATGCGGGTCATGGCGGTGACGCAATGCTCGCGGCAAAGCGCTGGTGGCTGGTCAAGGGAAGCGAGCGCAAGGTGGTTCGGTGTCTGCAGTCCAAAGTGCATAGTGACACGGTCGTTGCGCACTTTGCCGGCTGCGATGACCGCGAGACGGCGTATGCGTTGCGTGGTCACAGTATCCATGTGTTGCGCAGCGACTTCCCGAAGCTGACCGGTGATGACGAATTCTACTGGGTCGATCTGATCGGCCTCGACGTCGTGAATGACGCGGACGTGGCTTTAGGCCAGGTCGCGAGCATGATCGACAACGGCGCGCATTCCATCATGCGCGTGGAATTTCCGACTACGGGCAAGGACGGTTCGCCCGCCACTGGCGAACGGCTGATTCCGTTCGTTGGCGTATATGTCAAAACAGTGGATCTGGCGGCGCGCAGGATTGTCGTCGACTGGGACGCTGACTATTGATTGATCGATTATTTCAAGGAGAGAGCGATGCAGTTTGACGTCGTGACGCTCTTTCCCGAGATGTTTCGCGCGCTGACCGATTGGGGTATTACCAGCCGGGCAGTGAAGCAGGAACGGTTTGGTCTGCGCACGTGGAATCCTCGTGATTTCACCACGGACAATTATCGAACCATCGATGATCGTCCGTACGGCGGTGGCCCCGGCATGGTCATGCTGGCAAGGCCGCTGGAAGACGCGATTTCGGCTGCGAAAGCGGCGCAGGCGGAGCAGGGCATCAGCGGATCGCGTGTGGTGATGATGTCGCCGCAAGGGAAAACGCTGAATCATGAGCGGGTGATGCAATTCGCTCAGGAGCCGGGTCTCGTCGTGCTGTGCGGCCGTTACGAAGCCATCGACCAGCGCCTGATCGATCGTGTGGTTGACGAAGAAGTGAGTCTCGGCGACTTCGTGTTGTCGGGCGGCGAATTGCCGGCCATGGCGCTCATGGACGCAGTGGTGCGCCAGTTGCCCGGCGTGCTGAACGACTCGCAGTCGGCTGTGCAGGACAGTTTCGTCGACGTGCTGCTCGATTGCCCGCACTACACACGCCCGGAAGAATACGGCGGTGTGCGGGTTCCGGATGTGCTGCTTGGCGGCCATCACAAGGAAATCGAGGCATGGCGCCGGCGTGAGGCGCTCAAGAATACGCAGGAAAAGCGGCCCGATCTGATCGAGCGGGCGCGCAAGGCTAAAATGTTGAGCCGTGTCGATGAGACATGGCTCGCAAGTCTCGCCAAGGAACGATCGAAAGCGCAGTAGGCTTTGGAAGGCAAATACAAGGCGAGACGAAAGGGTGGTGCCAGGCTTGTGAATTCAAGCGGGCGCCAGATGTGAACCCATCCTCTACCGGGGCCACTAATATGGCAAACAACTCCGGCAAGATGGCTCCAGGAGTCAGTAATGAATCTGATTGAACAACTAGAGCAGGAAGAAATCGCGCGCGCGCTCGGCGAGAAGACCATCCCCGCATTCGCCCCCGGCGATACGGTGATCGTTAGCGTCAACGTAGTTGAAGGTACGCGCAAGCGTGTCCAGGCTTACGAAGGCGTTGTGATCTCGAAGCGCAACCGTGGTTTGAACTCGAATTTCATCGTCCGCAAGATTTCGTCGGGCGAAGGCGTCGAGCGTACGTTCCAGACTTACTCGCCGATCTTGGCGAGCATTGTCGTGAAGCGTCGCGGCGACGTGCGTCGTGCAAAGCTGTACTACCTGCGCGATCGTTCGGGCAAGTCGGCTCGGATCAAGGAAAAGCTCGTGTTGAAAGACCGCAGCGCTTCCAAGGCGCAGTAACTGCACCGAAGCTGTACCGGAAAAAAGCACCTTCACGGGTGCTTTTTCCGTTGGTGTGGTCAAATCGTGTCTTGCCGTCTCGTGCGCTTTACTCGAGTCTTATTTGCGTCCTGACCGCAACGTTTTTTCAAAACGAGAATCAGAACCAGACCTAGACCTACCCAAGAACTAAAAGCCCCACGTGCCTCCGACCAAGCTGTCGACTCCCCGAATCCTCGAGCCTGAGATCTTGCCGATCGAATCGACCGGCGCAGATCTGCCGCCTGTGCGCGGCGAACGCCTGACGCCGGCCGGACTGCGCGCGCGCTTCAAGCAGACGCTCGACTGGACGCCGGACGCGCGCGACGACCGGATCAAGGCGCTGGGTGGCGATCCACGGGTGGCATCAGTGCTGATTGCGCTGGTTTTGCGGGAGACCGGCCTGAGCGTGCTGCTCACCCAACGTGCCGACCATCTTTCGAATCACGCGGGGCAGATCAGCTTTCCGGGAGGACGTCGCGAGCCGGAAGATATCGACGCCGCGGCGACCGCGCTTCGCGAAGCGCAAGAGGAAGTGGGCCTTGAGGCGAAGCACGTGGAAGTGCTCGGTGAGTTGCCGGACTATCTGACGGGCACGGGTTTTTGCGTGACGCCGGTCGTGGCGCTGGTGCATCCCCCGTTTGAACTGCACGCCGATACCCTCGAAGTCGCCGATATCTTCGAGGTCCCGCTCGCATTTCTCATGAACCCGGCCAATCACCAGGTCCGCGTGTTTCGTTGGGAAGGCGGCGAGCGTCGTTTTTTTGCGATGCCTTTTTCACCCGCCGAGAATGTGGCTCCGTATTTCATCTGGGGCGTAACGGCGGGTATGTTACGCAATTTCTATCGCTTTCTCGCGGCTTGACGCCTAACGTGCAGAGGCTCGGCTAGCCATGCAGCCGATGTGTCCCTCTGGCGCGGACGGTGCTGTGCTATCTTTACAAGAAATTCGTAAAACTCGAGTGTCTCGGCGCATCGCATGACTTTTTTCTCGGTATTACTGGCTCTCATCATTGAGCAGTTGCGCGCGCTCTCGCCGCAGAACCCCATTTCGGCGTTGCTTCAGTACCATGCGGAATCCGCGGCTCATGGCTTCGATGCCGGCAAGCAGCGGCACGGCGTGCTCGCCTGGCTAGTGGTCGTGGTGCCATGGACATTAGCCGTCGGGCTTGTCTACTACGTGCTCTATCGCATCAACTTCGCGCTGGCGTTCCTGTGGAACGTCGTGATCGTGTATTTCACGTTGGGCTTCCGGCAGTTCAGCCACTATTTCACCGATATCCATCTTGCCCTGAACAATGACGACGTGCCCCGCGCTCGCGAGGTTCTCAATGAGTGGACCGGCATTGATACGCTTGATATGCCCGTCAGCGAGATCGTTCGGCATACCCTGGTTCATGCGGTCGTGGCGTCGCATCGGCACGTGTTTGGCGTGTTCTTCTGGTTCCTGATTCCGATCGGACCGGCGGGCGCGGTGTTTTATCGGATCGCGGAGTATCTGGCGAGGTCGTGGGTCCAGCCGACTGATGAACGCACGCCGGCGTTTTCCACCTTCGCGCAGCGGGCGTTCTTTTTCATCGACTGGGTGCCGGCGCGGTTGACTGCGTTGGGCTTCGCCATTGTCGGGAATTTCGAGGACGCGATCTATGCCTGGCGCAACCACGCCCGGCAATGGCCCGATGCCAACGAAGGGGTTCTGCTCGCTGCCGGGAGCGGGGCGCTTGGAGCCCGCTTGGCGGGACCATTAGCGGAGCCGCTCAGCGTAGAGGCTTTGGCGGTTGGCGATGCAAGCCCGCTGCCCGTTGGCGATGACTGCACGCCGCGGACTTTGCAGTCTGCCGTCGGCCTCGTCTGGCGTGCCGTGATTCTCTGGATGCTGTTGTTGCTCATGCTCAGCATCGCGGTGTGGCTGGCCTGAAGCAACGCGCCTGACTTGAGGCGTTGTGTCCGTAGCCCTACTCGTCGTTCAGCGGGTCCCTCTCTGTCCCGCATTGCCAGCACACGGTGAATTGCGCTTCCAGCGGCTCACCGCATTGCTGGCAGCGCCATCCCCGGGCGTTGATCGCCGGGCCGCTTCGGGCGCGGTCCAGGATGCCTGTCGCCAATACCTCGTCACGATCATCCAGTATCCATATTTCCGGCGCGCATTGCTCCGCCGGAATCTCACCCATCGCACCGCTCAAGTAACGATTGTGTAACTCGCACGCTATCCCCGCTGTCGCCAGCACGTTCACCCAGTGATGCGCTGTAATCAGATTCGGAGCCCGCGTCAGTTTCTTCATCCCGTCGCAATCTGTTTTAGCGGTCTGTTTAGATGCAGTTGCGCATACTCATCAGGTCGATGAAATCATCGAACAATCTGGCTGGCTTCATGCACCAATTGCGCATACAACTGATGTCGCGCCGGCCTGATCTTGCCTTCCGCCATGGCGTCCAGAATCGCACAGCCCGGTTCATGCAGATGCCTGCAATTATAGAAGCGGCACTTGCCGAGGAACGGCCGGAAGTCCGCGAACGAACGCTCCAGCTGTCCCTCCGACAAGTGATGCAGTCCGAACTCCTGGAACCCCGGCGAATCGATCAGCGATCCTCCTCCCGGCAGCGGATACAGCCGCGTGAACGTGGTGGTGTGCCGGCCGCTGTTCAATGCCTTCGATATCTCCCGCGTCGCGACTTCGGCGTTCGGCACGAGGATATTCACCAGCGTCGACTTACCCATGCCCGATTGTCCGAGCAGCAAGGTGGCACGGTTGGCCAGTCGTGCATCGAGTTCTTCATGCACGTGCTCAGGCGCCGCTTTCGCCGATAGCTCCACCACCGTGTATCCAAGCTCCCGATACAACGCCAGCCTCTTGCGAGCGACCGCGAGTGGTCCTTCCATATCGATCTTGTTCAGCACGATCAACGGCTCGAGTCCGTGCGCCTCGGCGGCAATCAGCGCGCGCCCGAGCAAGTCTTCGCTGAAATGCGGCTCCGTGCCGAGCACGATCATCAATTGATCGAGATTGGCCGCGAAGAGCTTCGACTTGAACTGGTCGGACCGATAAAGCAGGTTGCGGCGCTCGCCAATCTCGACGATCACCCCTTGGTCGGCCGATGACTGCTCGTAACTCACCCGGTCGCCGACCGCTATCTCGCTACGCTTGCCACGCGGGAAGCATTGGAGCATGGCGCTGCCGTCGGCGGGGGCGACCAGATAATGCCGCCCGTGCGCGGCGATGACCTTTCCTTCGATGCGCGCGTTTGTCGCTTTCTTCGCGTTACCCGGCCTCATGCGGCGTACTGCATCAAGCGCTCGATGCGCTGCGATGCAGGCGGATGCGATGCATAAAACGCGGAGTAGAGCGGATCCGGCGTGAGCGTGGAGGCGTTGTCTTCATAGAGCTTGACCAGCGCGTTGACGAGGTCGCGCGGATCGGTCTGGCTCGCGGCGAACTCATCGGCTTCGAATTCATGTTTGCGCGAGCTCAGGCTGCCCAACGGCGTCACGAAGAACATGAAGACGGGCAATGCCAGCATGAACAACACGAGTGCGAGGCCGTTGTTGTTGCCCAGCAGCGATGGCCGCACGCCAAGTCCTTCATAGAACCATACGCATTGCGCCAGCCAGCCGAGCAGCGCAAGCATCGCGAGGCTGAGCACGAACGTGACGATCAGGCGCTTGATCACGTGGCGCCGCTTGAAGTGGCCGAGCTCGTGCGCGAGCACCGCTTCGATCTCGTTGCCGGAGAGCCGGGCGAGCAGGGTATCGAAGAAAACGATTCGCTTCGCCGCGCCGAAACCCGTGAAATACGCGTTGCCGTGCGCTGAACGGCGGCTGCCGTCCATGACGAACAAACCCTTCGCGGCGAACCCCGTGCGCGACATCAGGTTCTCGATGCGCGCCCGCAGCGCTTCATCTTTCAGCGGTTCGAACTTGTTGAACATCGGCGCGATAAACGTGGGGTACAGGATCAGCACCAGCATCTGGAACGCGACCAGCAGCACCCACGCCCACAGCCACCACAACGCGCCCGCCTGATTCATCAGCCACAGCGTCACGAACAGTACCGGCAAGCCGATCGCCGCGCCCAGCACGATGCCTTTCACCAGATCGAGGAAAAAGAGCTTTTTCGTCATCCGGTTGAAGCCGAATTTCTCTTCGATAACAAAGTGCCGGATATAGTCGAACGGCAGGTCCACCACGCTGGTAATTGCCACCACAATAGCCACCAGCGCCATTTGCCCCACATAACCGCGGCCGAGCCAGTCGGAGACGGCCAGTTCGATCTGCTGGATGCCGCCAAGCAGCGTTAGCGCGATCAGCAGCGCTGCGCTGATCACGACCTCGACCATGGTCAGGCGTGTGCGCTCGACGGTGTAATCGGCGGCGCGCTGGTGGGCGGCGAGCGGAATGGTCTGCAGGAACTGCGGCGGCACATCCTTGCGATGCGCGACGACGTGCCGGATCTGGCGCGATGCCAGCCACAGCTTGGTGCCGACCATGCCGACCAGCGCGACGACGAACACGACCGAGAAGGCGAGATTGAAATTGGACATCAGCGGAAACCCGATTGAAATATGCGCGATTGAATTATGCGAGAATTATAGGTTCTTGGCTGTCGTCGCGCGCGGTCTGTGTGATATCTAAAACCGCGCCTGGCAAGGCGTCAAACCCCTCTCAGGTTGCTCTCATATGGCCGATTCCGTGCTCGATCCCGCTTCTTCCCCAAGCTCCTCCGACCTCGTCCGCAGCGACATGAACCTCGTGTGGCTCGACATGGAGATGACGGGTCTCGAACCCGATACCGACCGCATTATCGAAATTGCGGTGGTGGTGACGAATTCGACGCTCGACAAACTCGTGGAAGGGCCGGTTCTGGCGATCCATCAGGACGAAACGGCGCTGGGCAAGATGGATGAATGGAACCGCAACACGCATGGCCGGTCGGGGCTGACGGAGCGCGTGCGGGCGTCGACGGTCGATGAAGCAGAGGCCATGCGGCAAATCCGCGAATTCCTGGGCCTGTATGTCCCGCCGGGCAAGTCGCCCATGTGCGGCAATTCCATCTGTCAGGACCGGCGTTTCATGGCCCGGTGGATGCCCGAACTGGAAACGTTTTTCCACTATCGCAACCTCGACGTCAGCACGCTCAAGGAATTGTGCCGCCGCTGGCAGCCGGCCATCTACAAGGGTTTTCAGAAGCGCGCGATGCATACGGCGCTCGCCGATATCCACGAATCTATCGACGAACTCAAGTACTACCGCGAGCATTTCCTGATTCCGTCGGCAGCGGGTAATGCCACGGCCGCCACCCCGACCACGTCGATTTAAGCGCGCAGAGGGTCAGGATTTTGGCGGCCGGATCGCGTTTTTCGGTCTGAACGCGGCCACTATTTCGGGCCGCGTTTCGATGTACGGACCGCCGATCAGATCGATGCAATAGGGCACGGCGGCAAAAATGCCCGGTACTTTGGATTTGCCTTCGGTGTCGCGTAGTCCTTCCAGCGTTTCGCGGATCGATTTCGGTTGTCCGGGCAAATTGACGATCAGCGCCGCGTGATCTGCCGTTTCGCGAATCACGGCCACTTGTCGCGACAAAATGGCTGTCGGGACGAAATTCAGGCTGATCTGGCGCATTTGTTCGCCGAAACCGGGCATTGGCTTTGTGGCGACTGCGAGCGTGGCTTCCGGCGTTACGTCGCGGCGTGACGGGCCTGTGCCGCCGGTGGTCAGGATGAGGTCGCAGCCGGTTTCATCGACGAGTTCGACCAGCGTGGCCGAGATGGTCGCCGCGTCGTCCTGGATCAGCCGGGTTTCCGCGCGCCAGGGCGAACTCAGTGCACTCGTGAGCCACTCTTGCAGCGATGGAATGCCCTTGTCCTCGTACACGCCCTGCGAAGCGCGGTCGCTGATCGACACCAGGCCGATCACCAATTCGTCGGGATGGTTACGCTTTGTAGCCATCGTCGTCTCGTTCGGGGAATTCGACGCCTTCGTCTTCATCTTCGCCTTCGATCAAGCTCTCGTCTTCTTCGTCTTCCACGCCCGCTGCGGTCTTGATCCATTGGAACAGTTCGCGGAAGTAGCGTGGCGGTTTGGCCTGTTCGCGTTCCTTGCGGGCGTTGCGGATCAGCGTGCGGCCTTCTTGCGGGTCGATGCCGGGGTGTTGGCGGATGAAATCGGTGAGGGCGGCGTCGTCGGCGAGGAGTTTTTCGCGGGTTCTTTCGATCCAGTGCAGCTTGGCTGTTTCGGCCCGGTTCACGCCGCGATATGAATCCAGCGCAGTGCGAATCGCTGCCGTTTCCTCGTCGGTCAGTGAGCGCATTACCCGTCCGACGTATTGCAGTTGCCGGCGTTTGCCTTCGTGGTCGGTGATGCGGCGGGCGGCGCGGACGGCGTCGTCGAGCTTTTCCGGCATGGGCATGCGTTTTAGCGCGTCTTTCGGCAGTTCGATCAGCGTTACGCCCAGTACTTGCAGCGCAAGCATGTCGCGTTTGAGCTGGGATTTGCTGGGACGGTCGTAGCCGTGCTCGCTGCCGTCCTGTTCGGAGGCCTCGGCCGGGTTTATCGGTTGCGTGCGGGTTTTACGGTTCATGCCGGTATTGTACAGGGGTGTTCGTTCGCACTCGGGGGTGGGTTTGGTGGGTTTGGGTTGGGGTTGCCAGGTTGGTGCTTTCGGCGTTAGTGGTCGGGGTCTATGCCGGGTTGGCCGGTTCTGAGGTTAGCGGTCGGGTTCAGTGCCGGGTTGGTGCTTTCGGCCTTAGTGGTCTGCGAGAGTTGGATTTTCTCTTTATCACTATTAGCCACTGTGCGTGGCGGCACGTCATTTCTTTGTCCAAAGCGACAAAGAAACGAAGCAAAGAAAGCGCTTTCAAACCGCGCTACCCTAAGTGTCCACAGCGTGCAGTTTTGATTCATAGGTGCCCCAAAAGCACGGTGCTCGCCAGAGCGGAGGATGTTTGAACCCCTCCTTCTCCGAACACCGATACCCACACGCTTCGCCACCAGTGATTGAACCTGCCCAAGGAGCACCCCGCGCTATCCGCGGACGCCAACCACCAACTATGTGCGCAACTCGAACCACGTCGCTAACCCCTCTGGAAACAAGACCGCGAAAATGCGTGAGGTCATAGTCGGCGAAAATAAGCGCGTGGTCCACGCAGTTAACCCGCCAACATGGAAGTGCCAATACGGAAGTGCCAATACGCGAGATGCAGTTGCCGGCGAAAACAACTGTTCAGACCACGTAGCCAACGCACCAAAAAACGAAACCGGAAAGACGCGTGAGGCCGTAGTGGTTCCTTGGCAACTGGTGCTTGCCCGAGAGCGTACGGGGCGAAGCGTGTTCGTGTCAGGATTCGCGAGAAGGGGGGGTTCAAACATCCGTGGTTCTGGCGAGCACCGTGCTTTTGGGGCACCTATGAATAGAAACTGCACGCTGTGGACACTTAGGGTAGCGTGTTTTAAAAGCGCTTTCTTTGCTTCGTTTCTTTGTCGCTTTGGACAAAGAAATGACGTGCCGCCACGCACAGTGGCTAACAGTGATAAAGAGAAAATCCGACTCTCGCAGACCACTAACGCTGAAAGCAGCAACCCGGCATAGACCCCGCCCGCTAGCCCCAGAACCGACCAACCCGGCATAGACCCCGACCGCCAACCCCAGAACCTGGCACTTGGCCACGCCCCCCCGACCGTAAACCCTGACCCTAACGCCCTAACACCCAAACCTAGCCCACCCAGAACCCCGAGTGCGAACGGAACCCCCTCCCCGGTGAAACCAAACCCCCGCCGGACTTGCTATGATCGTGCGATAGTCGAAAACCGGTCACACAGCGGCATTCAAGCGCACAGCGGGCGCTAACCGCCCGTCGCCACGACGACCAACAACGCGAACACGCTCGACACGTCGAGCACCCACAGGCAGACATAAAATGGCAGCAGATATGGACGTCAGGCAACGCTTTTTCCCGCACACCCAGGACGAGCTGAAGGAAATCGCGTCCGACATCCTGCGGCATGCAAAGGAACTCGGCGCCACCGACTCCGCCACCGAGATCTCCGAAGGCGACGGCCTCTCGGTCAGCGTGCGCCGCGGCGAAGTCGAAACCATCGAGCACAATCGCGACAAAATGGTCGGCGTGACGGTGTTTATCGGGAATAAACGCGGTAACGCCAGCACCTCGGACTTCACGCGCGCAGCGCTGAAAGACACGGTCGCCGCCGCCTACAACATCGCGCGCTTCACAGCCGAAGACAGCGCCGCGGGCCTCGCCGAAGAAGAACTGCTCGAAAAAGCCCCGCAGGACCTCGATCTCTACCACCCGTGGGATATCGACGCCGAAGAAGCCGCCGATCTCGCCCGTCGGGCAGAAGACGCCGCCTTCGCAGTCGATAAACGCATCCAGAACTCCGAAGGCGCAAGCGTCTCGGCGCAGCACTCGCAGTTCGTGCTGGCTACATCGCGCGGGTTCATGGGCGGTTACCCGTTCTCCCGTCACTACGTGGCGTGTGCACCAATCGCAGGTTCCGGCCGCGACATGCAACGCGACGACTGGTACACATCGAAACGCAATGCCGCCGATCTCGCCGAACCGGAAGCCATCGGCCGGTACGCCGCGCATCGCGCGCTCGCCCGCATGGGCGCTCGCGGGCTCGATACGCGCAAATGCCGCGTGATGTTCGAGGCGCCGCTGGCGGCCGGCATCCTCGGTGCGTTCGTGCAGGCGGTCAGCGGCGGTGCGCTGTATAGAAAGACCACATTCCTAGTCGATAGCCTCGGCAAACCGGTGTTCGCACCGCACATCCAGGTGCTGGAAGATCCGCACGTGAGGGGCGGCATGGGCAGTGCGCCTTTCGACGAAGAAGGCGTGCGCACGCAACGCCGCAACGTCGTGGAAGACGGCGTGGTGCAAGGCTATTTCCTGTCGACGTATTCGGCTCGCAAGCTGGGTATGAAAACAACGGGCAATGCAGGCGGTTCGCATAACCTGTCGCTGCGCAGTTCGTTGACCAAACCCGGCGATGACTTCGAGGAAATGCTCAAGAAGCTCGGCACGGGCCTGCTGCTGACGGAACTGATGGGGCAGGGCGTGAACTACGTCACCGGCGATTATTCGCGCGGCGCATCCGGCTTCTGGGTGGAGAACGGCAAGATCCAGTATCCGGTTGAAGAGATCACTGTCGCGAGCACGCTGCAGGAGATGTTCCGGCACATCGAGGCTATCGGCGCGGACACGGTCGTGCGCGGCAACAAGGAAATTGGCTCCGTGCTGATCGAGAAGATGACGATCGCGGGGCAGTAAGAGAATCTGCGGAAGAGAAAAAGCCCGGAACGGCGCTGACCGTTCCGGGCTTTTTCAATGGAAAAGTGCAAAGCGTGATGGGCTAACCCGCTAGCCGATCAAAAACCCGAAATCTGAAGCTACGCCGTGCGGCGCTCGTAAACCACGAACGAATAGTCGAAATCGTTCGGCGCCGCCGCGTGATGCGTCTCCCGCGAAACCTCTTTCCAGACGGCTGCATCGGGCGGGTCAATGGAAATGTCCCCGGGAAAATCGGCATCGATCTCAGTCAAAATCAGCTTGTGCGCGAGCGGCCACCCTTCGCGAAACAACTCCGCGCCACCGATCAGGAACGCTTCGCCGGCGTTGTCCCGTGCGGCCAGTTCCAACGCATCGGCAAGCCGGGTCACCGTATCGCAGCCGTCGAAGCGGCGATGGGCGTCACGCGACACGACTATATTTCGCCGCCCCGGCAACACCCGCCCAATGGACTCATGCGTCTTGCGTCCCATCACAATGGGCGCGCCCATCGTCGTGCGTTTGAAGAACGCGAGGTCTTCGGGCAAGCGCCAGGGCAATTGGTTGTTGCGTCCGATCACGCCGTTGCGCGCGCGAGCGACGATCAGGGTCAGCGTCGTCATGGTGTGGAGATCCGTATCCGGCTTCGAGATAACTCAAGCCGCAGATTCTACCCGACACCCGACACCCGACACCCGACACCCGACACCCGACACCCGACACCCGACACCCGACACCCGACACCCGACACCCGACACCCGACACCCGACACCCGACACCCGACACCCGACACCCGACACCCGACACCCGACACCCGACGCCGCGAGCCTTCTCACCCCGCGTCCGCGCCATTCACCATCGCCGCGCCGCGCAACCCATGCGCGACCATCAGCCTGTACAACGTCACCCGCGAGATCCCCAATTCCGCCGCCGCCTCGCTGAGCTTGTGCCGATGCCGCAGCAACGTCAGTTCGATCGCGCGCTTCTCGGCGGCATCGCGGGCAGCGGCCAGCGTGGTCGATTCAATGCCCGTGCAGTGACCGAGCCCGAGGTCGTCGGCGGTGATCAGCTTGTTCTCCGCCATCACGATCGCGCGCCGCACGCGGTTGATCATCTCGCGCACGTTGCCGGTCCAGGCGTAGCTGTACATCGCTTCGATCGCCGACGGTGCAAAGCCGATGATCTTGCGCCTGCCGTCGCTCCTGAACTTGTGCAGCACGTGCAGCGCGAGAATCTCGATGTCCTTGCCGCGCGCCCGCAGCGGCGGTTCGTCCACGCGCAGCACGCATAGCCGATGGAATAAATCGGTACGAAACCGGCCACTGGCCATGGCGGCTTCCAGGTCGATGTGGGTCGCGGAAATGACCCGCACGTTAACGGCGATGGGATCATGACCGCCCAGCCGGTCGATCTTGCGTTCCTGCAGGAAACGCAGCAAATGCACCTGGCTGTCGAGCGGCAGGTCGCCGATTTCATCGAGGAAGAGCGTACCGCCATCGGCTTCTTCCACCCGGCCGATCTTGCGCTGGTTCGCGCCCGTGAACGCACCGCGCTCGTAGCCGAACAGTTCGGACTGGATCAGGTGATTACCGATCGCGCCGCAATTGATCGCGACGAACGGGCCCTTGCGGCGCGGCGAGCGTTCGTGGATAGCCACGGCCGTCAATTCCTTGCCGGTCCCCGATTCGCCGGTGATGAACACATTGGCGTCGGTGTTCGCGACCTTGCGGATGGTGCGAAAGAGCTGCTGCATGGCCTCGCAGGTGCCGACCATCTGCTCGTCGCCGAACACGGTCGGGGTATCGGCGAGGTCGATGTCGCCGAGGCTCACCATGCCGTACGCGTGATCGACCAGATAGCCTATTGTCGCGTGTGCGGCCGGGCCTTTCACGAAGTCGAAACAGTAGTGCCGAATCAAGTGACAGACGACCGGGTCTGCGAGGTGGATGTCGTCGGTAAGGGCGATCCAGCCGGCTCGCTGATGACGCAGGGCGGGCTCGAGCACGGCCAGTTCGCGCGCCGAAAAGCTGGTCATATCGACAATACCGGCTACTGGCGTATCAGTTTTAAGCACGCTGGCCTGGGTGGCGAGCGTACCCGCCGATACCTTCCAGCCAAGGCTCTTCAAGTACGTGACCAGCGTCTCATTCGGCGCCTGTGCGATGTAGAGCAGGTTACGGACAGCAGACGCCGCATGGGGCGTCGGGATGATTGGAACGATCGGGAGGCCCTGCATACCGGAGAAACCCGGCGCGGCCAAGGCGCTGGCCGGTACGGTGCTCATTGGCAGCATTGAACCCAGTGCATCTTTACCCGACGCGGGTAGCGAGACGGGGGCGGATTCGAGCACGGGCGATCTCCTTTTTGCAGCGGGCGCAAACGGTGTCTTGGCGGACACGGCGATGCATGCGCTGTCGATTCCATACGACCGTCGAACGGGAGCTGCGTAAAGCCCTTGCGTAAGCCCCTGCGTAAAGCGCTGAAGCCCGCAGATGCGTTCCTCGCGTAATTGCGCGGCACGCCCACGTACCGCGATCACGCAGCCTCGCTGCTCGCTGAGCAATACGTTAAGTGTCCTACTGTCCGGCGTGTCGTTCAAATCCTGTTATCTGTGTTGTTGCGTAGCTGCATCGCGTATCTTGCGATCGTTCTTCAGACGACTTGCTTTGCACTGGTTCGCAAATTCCCGGCTACTGCGTCCTCTGGCTGCCCGAGCTCGCGACGTCCCCCGGTGTGACGCGGGTGGCTGCATCGACGGGAACGGGAGCCGGCACCGGCGGCGAGATCTCATCCCAAAGCGTGACGCTGGTCGTGTGCGCGGTGGCCGGCGACTCCTCCGTCGTCGCCGTGACTTTTTCAAGCGTGGTGTCGGCCTGCACCGCAAGCGGCGCCGATGCAATGGGTTGAACCGATGCGGGCTGTTCCCGTTCCATTGCAGGATTAACAATAATGCGCTCGTTCGATGCCGCTTCGCCAGCGTCGGCGCTTCCAATTTTTCTTTCCATAAAAATGGCTGGCGGATTTGGCCGGGTCACGAATGTTTCATATCCGGACATTACGGCCGGGGACGTGGGCTGGATCACGCGATCCTCGTTTGCGGCATTTTGTGCGCAAACGTTGTCGGCTAAGCTGCCCAGTAGAAAACACGCGGCACTAATGACAGCAATCTTATGTGCTGTTGCAGTATTTTCTCGTTTGACGACGCGGCCGGTGCTTTCCATGGCGGTCTCCCTGATTCACTGTCATTTAGCGAAACATATGCCATCGCACGCATTCCGTTGGTGTTATTGAGCGAGCGGCAAGCTAACTGAAAAACTGAATCGGGAAAAAGGCAAAAACGTTTCATGATTGAAACGATAGACGGTTAACTGTCATTTTTATCAAAAATTGCGTAAATGCTATCGTCTTATTTAAGCTATTTGCAAACCGCTTATTAAAACTGGGCTTCGTTGTTGAAACGCACAGTGGCCGTGCTTCAGGAGCAATGTGCAGACATTGTTGCGGATATTTGTTTTCGAAGTATTCGCTTTATAGTAGTCTCTCAAAAACAGCATCTGAAACAAAACAGGTTCGCATAGAACCGCGCGACAGCACTCGTCGCTTCCGGGGTTTCACCGTTTGCAGTTTTCCGAATGACCGTTCGCTTGGGGCATGCGAGTCTTCGACGTCTGCAGCGTGGTTGAGGGCAATTACCGGCGCGACCTTTTCAACGACCGTTGACGAAAGGATCAGAACAATGGAAGTCGCTCGGCGGCAACTAATCTACGTGACTCGTGACCCGAGCGCGCCTTTGTGTGCCCGGTTTGAGGAAAGGGGCTGGCATATAGAGGTGGTATCGAACGCGAAGGACGCACGCCGATGGCTTCGTAACGACCTGGCAACCGGTGGCTTGCTGGATCTGTCGAGCAGCTTTGAAGCTCACGAACTCGCGGCGCTCGAGGCGTCGCTGACGCTGACCAATGTCGGCTGGGTCGCGGCCACCGTGACAGGTCAACTCGAAGATGCGGCCGTGCGCCGGCTGATTCGCGACTACTGCTTTGACTACGTCACCTTACCCACATCGAATGATCGCGTCGTGGACGCGGTCGGCCATGCGTATGGAATGGTGGCGTTGCACGAGAACGCATCGAACGATGCGCGCGACGGCCGCGCCGAAGGCGAGATGGTCGGTTCGTGCGACGCCATGCTCGCGTTGTTCCGCTCCATCCGCAAGGTCGCCATGACCGACGCGCCTGTGTTCATCTCGGGCGAATCGGGCACCGGCAAAGAGCTCACCGCAGTCGCCATTCACGAACGTTCGGTCAGGCGCGAGCAGCCGTTCGTCGCCATCAATTGCGGCGCCATTCCCGCGCACCTGTTGCAATCGGAATTGTTCGGTTATGAGCGCGGTGCGTTTACCGGCGCGAATCAACGCAAGATCGGCCGCGTGGAAGCGGCTAACGGCGGCACGCTGTTCCTCGATGAAATCGGCGACTTGCCCCTCGAAAGCCAGGCAAGCCTGTTGCGTTTCCTGCAGGAGCGCAAGGTTGAACGGCTTGGCGGACATGGGTCAACGCCGGTGGACGTGCGCATTATTTCGGCCACCCACGTGGATATGCAGACGGCCATGATCGAAGGGCGGTTCCGTGCCGACCTGTATCACCGTCTGTGCGTGCTGCAAATCGATGAACCGCCGCTGCGGGCACGTGGCAAGGACATCGAGTTGCTCGCCAAGCACATGCTGGACCGCTTCAAGAAGGACGCGAGCCGGCGTCTGCGCGGTTTCGCGCCCGATGCCATTGCGGCAATTCATAACTATGGCTGGCCGGGTAATGTGCGTGAGCTGATCAATCGCGTGCGCCGCGCTATCGTGATGTCGGAAGGGCGCCAGATCAGTGCGCGTGATCTTGAGCTCGGCGAATACGTGGAAGTGGCGCCGGTGTCGCTCGCGCAGGCACGGGAGGCTGCGGAACGGCAGGCTATCGAACTCGCTTTGCTGCGCCATCGCGGACGTCTTGGCGACGCCGCGCAGGAACTCGGTATTTCGCGGGTCACGCTGTACCGCCTTCTGAGCGCGCATGGCATGCGGCACATTGAAGTTGATGCACCGACGGAGCACGTCACGCGCGGCTAAGGGCCGCGTTTGACGGTCGCTCGTCGGCCGGCCAAGTCTCTGCTTGATACATTCATGCCCGGGGTTCGCTGGAACGCCGCGGATCGTCCGCATTTGTCCCTCGCAAGACGCCTTCCCACCTCGCCCGCCAGCGCTTGGTAAAATCGTGGTTTGGTTTTATCGGCGGCTGCGTTTTCCAGATTTTCCCGCGTTTTCCATGGCTGGAGGAATCTGGCGCGAAAGTGCGCGGCGGGCGCGCGGAAATGTTCTGCCAGAATAGCGGCACGTCCTCCTTTTACACACGATCCTCCTCATGATCCAGTACCAAGAACTGCTCAAAGACATTCTCGAACGCGGCGCTCGCAAGATGGACCGGACCCGCACGGGGACGATCAGCACGTTTGGCCGTCAATTGCGTTTCGATCTGGCGGAGGGGTTTCCGATCGTCACGACCAAGCGCATCCACATGAAGAGCGTGGTCTACGAGCTGCTGTGGTTCCTGAACGGCGATACGAACATCAAGTATCTGAACGACAACGGCGTGACCATCTGGGACGAATGGGCCGATGAAAACGGCAATCTCGGTCCGGTGTACGGCCATCAATGGCGCTTCTGGCCCAAGAGCGACGGCACGGTGGTCGACCAGGTGAGCGCGCTCGTGCATCAGATCAAGACGCGGCCCAACTCGCGTCGGTTGATGCTGACTGCCTTGAACGTGGCGGATTTCCCGGACGAGTCCATGTCGCCCGTCGATAACGCCCGTGCCGGCAGGATGGCGCTGGCGCCGTGTCATTGCCTCGCGCAGTTCTACGTGAACGAAGGCAAGCTGAGCTGTCTGCTGTATTGCCGCAGCCAGGACGTGTTCCTGGGCACGCCGTTCAATATTGCGAGTTATGCGCTGCTCACGCACATGCTCGCGCAGCAATGCGATCTGGATGTGGGGGAGTTAGTCTGGACCGGTGGCGATTGCCATATCTACCTGAACCATCTGGAGCAGGTGGACCTGCAATTGAGCCGTGAGCCGTATCCGCTGCCGAAGCTCGAACTGGCGAGAAAACCCGCATCCATCTTCGATTACCAATACGAAGACTTCGTGATCGAAGGGTATCAATATCATCCGGGCATCAAGGCGCCGATCGCCGTTTAAAAGGACTTTGCGCGTCCCGAATCTGGTTGATTATCCAAAACCGGGGGGGCGTGCCCTTTAAAACATCAAGGCGTAGTGATGTTGGGCATCGGATGTTGAACATCGCCGTCTGCCTTCGGGCCGTTGAGCCGGATGCCCCTGTAATCGAGCAGCCAATCAGGGCTCATCGCGGCGATTGCATCGGGCGTCGCCGTGTTGCCTCTCTTTACCTTCGGTACGCCGTCGCGCAGTTCGAACGCGCCCATCAGGTATTCATCGGGTAATCATTGCGCCAGGTTGGGTTCCCGGTCTGAATGGCCGTGACCATGTGTGGTGCTATGTCGGTTCCATGCCGCTAGACGCCAGTAAGTACGGCGGCGAAATGCCGCTCGCCGGCGGGTGTGACTCGCAGGACTCGCCGCTTGGCGGTTGTTTCAAGCCAGCCGTGTTTTGCGCATGCATCGAGGAACGCTGCGCCTAGCGCACCGCCCAAATGCGGCCGGCGTTCGCTCCAGTCGATGCACGTGCAGGCGAACCGTCTCCGCCGTGCTTTCTGCTCCGTGAGATCAATACCGAGCCGAGAAAATTCATCGATTCCTTGCGGTGTTGCATCGAGCGCGGTGGGGCCGGGCCGCTTCGAGCCGGCCGCCACGCCGCCTTGTGCGCCCTGCACGACTTCCAGCCACTTCGATGTCAGCATGCGGTCGAACAGACGCACAGCCAGTTCACCCGCGAGATGGTCGTAACACGTCCGCGCATAACGCATGTCGAGCGGTACGGCGGACGCCGGCCGATGCGCAGGCCGATGCGCCTGAGCCGCTTCCCGCAGCGGCGCGCTGGCTTGCGCCAGATTAGCCAGCGCTTCAATCGCCATCGCGATATCGGGTGTTGCAATGCGGTAATACCGGTGCCGTCCGCTCACTTCGAGCGCCAGCAGCCCGCTCTCGACGAGCCGGGCGAAGTGCCCGCTGGCGGCGGATGGCGAGATGCCGGCGATCATCGTGAGTTCGCCGGCAGGCCGGGCGGTGCCGTCCATCAGCGACCACAGCATGGCGGCGCGGCCGGGGTCCGCGAGCAGTGCGCCTATGCGCGATAAGCCGGGAAACGGGCGTGCATCGTCGTGATCGAGCGTCATCGCAGCCTCCTTGGATTAGCTCTACTTTAGCGGCTTGGCGCATGCGATGTTTCATCGTAACGTGAAGTATCGATTCAGGGCAGGAACTCATCAGAGCGCTGTGCAAGCCCCGCGCTAGAATGATGTCTCGCGTTGAGTGAAGGTTGTGCAGGGGACTCTCATGATTAAAATTTTGATAGCAACGCTGCTTGTGGCGGCGTGTGCAGGTTGTGCGGGAGCGTCAGGCGGGTCGCCGTCAGCAAGCGGGTCGAGCGGCATCACCATGTACGGGGTGGTCGACGAGGGCATTTCCGTGCGCAAGTAGCCGCACAAGTGTGCCGAAGTGTGTCCAGGCTCGCCGGAGCAGGGCGGCGAGCGTTTTTTGAGACTCGTATAATTCGGCAACTCCACTTACCGGGCAGGCCCGTCCAGCTTGCCTTATATCTACATGAATACTGCAGCGCCCATCCCTCAATCCAACGATGCCCCGATCACCGATCGGTCCGAAACCACGTTTCGTTTTCTAGCCGAGCCGACTTCCGTCAATTTCGGCGGCAAGGTTCACGGCGGCGCGCTGATGAAGTGGATGGACGAAACGGCTTACGCGTGCGCCGCAGTCTGGTCCGGGCGCTATTGCGTGACGGTTAGCGTGGGCAATATCCGTTTTCGCCGGCCGATCCTGGTGGGCAATCTGGTCGAATTGCGCGCGCGCGTGGTGGCAACGGGGCGCACGAGCATGCATCTGCATATATCGGTGCACGCGGGCGATCCGAAGAGTGGCGTGCTGCAACAGACCACGGATTGCCTGATGGTGTTTGTCGCCGTCGATGAAGAGGGCAAACCCGTGCCGGTTCCTTCGTTCGTGCCGGTGACGGATGAGCAAAAGCGGTTGGCGAAATATGCGATGGACGTCAAGGACGCGTTGGACGCGATCGTGGAATTGAAGCCGGAAGAAGTGGCGGCCGGGAAGGTTTAAAAGCGGAGAAGGGCGCTGGCGGGAAGATTCGCCGGCGCGGCGTACCGTGCCATAGCTATGTCGTTGCGAACAACCAGATTATTAGTATAACTACAAAATGGCGGCGAGCCTTGGCGCTCGCAAGTGGCGTAAAAATCCGTACGTAGCCGCGAATCGACCGTCGACGGCGTTATATCGAAAAACGAAACAAACAAATAAGACGTTTCTCATTCATGAATGTATGCGTTATCGGCATAGTTCGGCGCAGTGCGAAAAAGGCCGCCGACCGGCTGAACACGCAAATACCCAACATGAAATGAGGAAACACCATGAACTGGACGGCCGGCTACAACAATTCGGTTGCCTACACGACCGACTACTATCATGAACAGAGCCCGACCTTCCTGAATGCCTGCCTCGCGATGCAGCGCGTATCGCCACCGTCCCTCGAAAAATTCACCTATTGCGAGCTTGGGTTCGGCCAAGGCCTGACGTCCCTGATTCTTGCCGCAACTCATCCCGCCGGCGACTTCTACGCGTGCGATTTCAATCCCTTGCACGTGCTCGCTGCTTCGTCCATACGCAACGAAGCCCGCTTGTCGAATCTCACCTTGCTGGAGAACAGTTTCGATGATCTCGCGCAGGGGAAGGTCGAATTGCCCTTGTTCGACTACATCACCATGCACGGCATCGTCTCGTGGATTTCGGACGAAACCCGTGCGCAGATCATGAGATTCCTGACACGGTATTTGAAGCCGGGCGGTGTCGTCCAGGTGAGCTACAACGCGATGGTGGGTTGTGCACAGGTGCTGCCGTTGCAACGCTTGCTGATGCTGGGAGCCGACGGAGGAAACGCCGCGTGGACCCAGGCGTCCGAGTTTGCCAGGAAGATGGTGAATCTCGACGCGCTGCACTTTAAGCGCAACCCGGATTCGCTGGGCCGGGTCGAGGGTTTCGACAACCACGATGAACGTTACCTCGTCCACGAGTATCTGCACGAGAAGTGGACGCCGTTTTACTTCACCGACATCGTGCGCGAGATGGCCGGAGCGAAGCTCAGCTTCGCCGGCAGCGCGCGTTTCGCCTACATGTCCCCGGTGGGATGGCTGGGAGAACAGCAGCGGGAAATGCTGGAGACGGTGACCGATCCCATCGAAGCCGAAGAGCTTCGTGACTACTTCGCGAACCGCAGGTTCCGCTCGGACATCTTCGTGCGTGGAAAAGCGCCTCTGAGTGATCTCCGCCTGCGCGAACAGGCTGAACACATCCATTTGTGGGGGAATCCGGCTGTCCCATACAAAACGGCGGTGGCCCTGGAACACGCCACGCTCACGCGCAGCGACACCTTTCACAAACCGCTCTTTGATCTGTTGCATGGCGCGGACATGACTTTGGCGCAGGTTTTCGATGCGCCCGAGTTTGCGGGGCTCACGCTCGACGCCATCTTGAAGCTACTTCGTTTGTCGATAGCGGTTGGTGAAACGTTCGTGCGCTACGGCGCGGTACAGCCTCGAACGACGGCTGACCGCTTAAATGCCTTGTTGCTGGCGAAGGCTGAACGGGGTGAGGCTTTGGGGGCGTTGGCGTCGCCCCGGCAGGGTGGAGGTGCGGGTATCAGCGTACTGGATCAATTGATGCTCGCGTCGCTGTATGCAAAGGCCGATCCGGCAAAAGCGCTTGCCGGGGATATCGACGAATTGATTGCACGCGTTTCACGTTCGCTGGCTGCGACCGGCCTCAAGCTGCAGGTGGGAAATGCCGATGTTTCGTTGGAAGAGACGAGCACACGCCTGCGTCACATTTTTGAGGATTCGGGCAAGGCGCTCGTGGAGCATGCGATCGGGCTGGACTTCCTGGTTGCCCAAAAAATATCGGGACGATAAGCAGGACGACAAGAAAGACGATACCTGGCCACAGCGGTTGATAGGCGATGAACCCGTCAACCGCTGCTCCCTATCCTGACGTTACTTCTTCCCCACCATCTCTTCCGGCTTCACCCACTCGTCGAATTCGGCTTCGGTCACAAACCCAAGCGCCAGCGCGGACGCTTTCAGGGTCGTGCCTTCCTTGTGCGCTTTCTTCGCGATCTTCGCGGCCTTGTCATAGCCGATATGCGGATTGAGCGCCGTCACGAGCATCAGCGACTCATTCAACAAGCTCTCGATCCGCGACTCGTTCGGCTCGATCCCGACCGCGCAGTTATCGTTGAAACTTTGCGCGCCGTCGGCCAGCAGACGCACCGATTGCAGCACGTTGTGCGCGATCATCGGGCGGAAGACGTTGAGTTCGAAATTGCCGCTCGCCCCGCCGATATTCACCGCCACGTCATTGCCGAACACCTGGCAGCACAGCATGGTGACGGCTTCGGATTGGGTCGGATTGACCTTGCCCGGCATGATCGAGCTGCCCGGCTCGTTTTCCGGAATCGACAACTCTCCCAGTCCGCAACGCGGTCCGCTCGCCAGCCAGCGGATGTCGTTGGTGATCTTCATCAAGCTCGCCGCGATGGTCTTCAGCGCGCCGTGCGCGAACACGAGCGCGTCGGCGGCGGCCATGACTTCGAATTTGTTCGGCGCGGTTTCGAACGGCAAGCCGGTCAGCTTCCCGATCACGCCAGCGACCTTCACCGCAAACTCGGGATGCGCGTTCAACCCCGTGCCGACCGCCGTGCCGCCCAACGCCAGTTGATACAGATGCGGCAAGGTCGATTCAACGTGCCGGATGCCCTGGTCAAGTTGCGCGACATAACCCGAAAACTCTTGCCCAAGCGTAAGCGGCGTTGCGTCCTGCAAATGCGTGCGGCCGATTTTCACGATTGAATCGAACGCCTTCGATTTTTTATCGAGCGTTTCGCGCAAGGTCTTGAGCGACGGCACGAGATGTTTCGTGATCGCGACCGCGGCGGCAATGTGCATCGCGGTCGGGAACACATCGTTCGACGATTGCCCGCGATTCACGTCATCGTTCGGATGCACCTTGCGTTCTTCGCCACGCACGCCGCCCATCAACTCGCTGGCCCGGTTCGCAATCACCTCGTTGAGGTTCATGTTGGTCTGCGTGCCGGAACCCGTTTGCCACACGGCGAGCGGGAATTCATCGGGATGTTTGCCCGCCAGGATTTCGTCGGCAGCCGCGATGATCGCCTGCGCTTTATCGGCGGCGAGCACCTTCAGTTCGGCATTCACTTCCGCCGATGCCCGCTTCACGATCGCGAGCGCATCGATCAGTTCAGGCGATTGTTTCTCGCTCGAAATCTTGAAGTTCTGCAGGGAACGCTGCGTTTGTGCGCCCCAGAGTTTTGCGTTCGGCACGGCGATTTCGCCGAAAGTGTCCTTCTCGAGTCTTACGTCGTCCGTCATGGCTTCATGCTCCTTCGGCTTGCTTCAGGTTCGGGTTTGAATCGGGGTTTGCCTGCACATTTCAGAATCTAAAAATTCAAAGCTGCGAGTCGACGGGCAGCAGCATGAACAGACCCGTCAACACATTGCGGTAAAGGCCCGCTAGCGGGTCGAAATTGTAGGTACGCACCTGACCGTCGTCCTCGGTGGTCCAGATGAGCGGGGAGATCGGCGAACCGGCGTTCTTCAGGCCCGCAAGCACCGCGGGCGAAGCGAGTTCCACACGATACGCCCTCGCCGGCGCAGTGCCGGCATCGAACAATTGCGCGGCTTCGCTCGCGATTTTCTGGTTGTAGATCACCAGCGCGAGTTCCGTGTTGAGCGACGCCGAGCGCGGGTCCAGATTCATCGACCCAATCACAAGGATACTGCGATCGATCATATAAGCCTTGGCATGCAGGCTTGCGCGCGATTGCGAGCCGAACAGGCCGGTGCGCGGCCGGCGGCGGTCGCCCTCTGCCTGCACTGGCTTGAACTCGTATAACTCTACGCCGGCCGTAAGCATCGGCACGCGATACGGCGCGTAGCCTGCCTGGACCGCGACGGCGTCGGTGGCCGCCAGCGAATTGGTCAGCACTTTCACCTTCACGCCGCGCGCCGTGAGGGCGGCAAGCGCCTTCACGCCTGCGTCGTGCGGCACGAAATACGGCGAAATGATCAGCACCTCGCTATGTGCCTGGTTCGCCAGCTCGACCAGGCGCTGCATGGGCGGGCTTTTGTAGTCCTTGTCGGGATGCTCGATCTTCACCGGTGAGTCAGCAACGAACTCCGTGCGCGTCCAGGTCAGGCCCAGCCCATCCTGTGCAATCTGCTGGGCGATCGGCGTAGCATTGAGCGGCTTGGCGTTCAGCGGATCGGCCTGATCTTTCCAGTGCTGGCGCAGGTCGTCGCGGGTCTTGTCGAGATCGGCGGGATCGAATTTTTGCTTGTTCAGCGCGCGCAGCGGATACGCAATCGAGCTGTTCCAGTAATCGTCGAAACTCGCCGATATCTTTTGCGTCGCCGGTCCCGCCACGAACACATCGAGGTCGCGAAACTGCAGGGTCGCGCTCGCGCTGAAGTATTCATCGCCGAGATTACGGCCGCCCACGATCGCGATCTGGTTGTCCGCGATCATGGCCTTGTTGTGCATCCGGCGCGTGAAATGATCGACCTTCGTGAACAGGTTGCGCGTGCGTTCACCGAAACTTTGTGTCGCGCTGCCGAACGGATTGAACACGCGGATATCGATGTTGTCATGCGAATTCAGCGCGGCCATGATCTGGTCGATATCCTTGAAATTCAGGTCATCGACGAGCATGCGCACCTTGACTCCACGATCCGCCGCGTAAAGCGCCGCGCCGAGCAGCAGCTTGCCCGTGTTGTCTTCGTTCGCGATGTAGTACTGCATGTCGAGCGTCTTGGTCGCCGCGCGAGCGAGTGCGATGCGGGCCTGCAGCGCCTCGGTGCCGGTGGGAAGCAGACGCACGCCGGACTCGTCCGGATGACCAGCTTCTTTCGGCAGGAGCGCGGTGCGCAAGGGGGTATCGGCGGTGGCGGAGAGCGCGTGCGTGGCGGGCCGGTCGAACGCGGTTGCGGGCGGACGCGTGGCGCAGGCGGCGAGTGTCAGCGCCGTGAGCGCGGCGGCGGCGAACGCGAGGCCGCGCGACAGCAGTGGCGTGCGGCCTCGCGTTGGGGGGATCGGCTGGGATGAAACCTGTGCGGCTTGCGTCCACCCCGTGCGGCTGCTGGAGTGCCGGCCTTGTGCGGCCCTGGATATTGATGACCGCGTGGATGGCCGCGTCGACGACCAGCTTGATGACCGGGATAACTGCCTGCTGCATTCCGACACGTCCATTCCTCTTGTTTGCCCGAGCGATTTTTCTGAACTGCTTGCGGTTGTTGCGCGCGCAGTGGCCACGTGTAGCGCCGGATCTCGGGAGTACGCCAAGGATCATGCGCGGTTATTTTATGGGAAATCGGCTACGGACACGGGGGATGGGTCGATTTGCGAAAAAGTGGGGCGGCGGTGAGGTGGTTGCTCGTGGCTTGTCTCAAGGCCAACATCGAGCCGTTGAACGCTGGATTCGAGGCCGCGAGGAACCGCGTGATTGGCGATGCACGGACGAAAAAAAGCCCGCTTCGACGAAGCGGGCCTAATACCCCTGTTACTGGATGAATCTCAAGGAGACGGCTTGATCGTATCTCCACGCCGCTCCGATTCCAACCAACAATGTCTGCTTAACTTATGCTGCGGAAACCGCGACAACCGTGGCAACCGAAGATCCGTAGCCACTGCTTCAGGCCGTATGCTGGGGCGCCTGCCCGGATTTGCCGGGTTCAACTGCGCCGCGCGTGACCAGACGGCGGCTCATGCGATCGAAGCGAAGGGTCATCAGTACCGCGACGCTCGCTAGTCCCGCAGCCAGGCCCCACCACAAACCTTTCGTGCCGCCGTTGAAGTGAAACGCCAGCATGTAGCCCGTCGGAAAGCCGATGCCCCAATAACCGAGCGCCGCCGCGAGCATGGGGACGCGCGTGTCCTTCAGCCCGCGCAGCACGCCCGACGCGACCGTCTGCATGCCGTCGACAATCTGGAACACCGCCGCCACGCCTAGCAACGACGCGGCCAGCGCAACGGTCTGGGCGTTCTTCGGGTCATCGAGATGGAGATATAGCCCGACGATCGCGTGCGGCGCCAGCACCAGCACGCAGCCCGACATCGCCATGAACGCGACGCCCAGCGCGATCGCCACGAACCCGGCGTGGCGCGCGGCCAGAGGCTGTCCTGCGCCGATCCAGTAGCCGACGCGCACGTTCGCTGCCTGGCCAATAGCCAGCGGCACCATGAACGCCACCGACGCCACGTTCAGCGCGATCTGGTGCGCGGCGAGCGGTGCTTCCCCGAGCGTGCCGACGGTCATGCCGGTGGCAAGAAACAGGGTGGATTCGACGCCGTAGGTGATCGCGACCGGCCAGCCGATGCCAAACAGTTCACCCATCAGCGGCAGGCGCGGCCGCGACGCCACCACAAAATGTTTGTAACGCGGCCGCAAATGCAGGAACGCGATCAGCACCAGCGCCGTCGTCCAGACGGTGATCGTGGTCGCGACTGCCGAGCCGAGAAAGCCGAGTTCGGGCAGGCCGTAGGCGCCGTGAATCAGTCCGTAGTTGAGAAAGCCGTTCACGAACACGCCGCCAATCGATACCCACAGCAGCCGCTTCGCCGCACCGATAGCCGGCAGGAACGCGCGCATCATGCCGATCCCGATCAGGCTGCCGGGCGCACCCCAGCGCAGGATCGCGCAATATTCGCCGACGTTCTTGGCCAGCATGGCGGGTTCGTGGAACGCGAGCAGGATCGGTTCGGCGAAGCTCAGCAGCGTGAATGCGGGGATCGCGAGCAGCAGCGACAGCACCAGCCCGGTCCAGTAGATGTTCGGCACGAGGTGATCGTTGTTCGCGCCGCGCGCATGCGACACCGATACGCTCACCGACGTCAGCACACCTTGCAGCAGCACCACGACCACGAAGAACAGGTTGGCGCCCAGGCCGCCGGCCGCGAGGGAATCGGGGCCGAGCGAGCCGAGCAGGATGGTGTCGGTGACGCCCATCGCCATTTGCGACAGTTGCGAGATGGCGAGCGGCGCGGCGAGCCTGGCGGTATCGACGGCGTGACGGGAAAGGCTTGGCGGCGCGTTCGCGCGGATCATTCTGGATGGCATGGCGGATTATCTGGATACTTTGCTGCACGGCAAAAACCGTGCAAAAACGGCAACGGGCGATGCAGCAAACCGTTACCGGTCCTGCATCGCCCGTTCGTTCCGGCCGCGCTTCAGCTTTTGGGCGTGAAGCTCCGCTTTGAATTTCTGCTATGAATTTCAGCTATGAAACCCGGCTTCGAATCTCAGCTTGGAATCTCGGTTTTGAGGCACGCCAACTTGAAAAGCTGGCTTCAACCGTCAACAAGCTGAAAGCGGCGAAAGGGAACGAAAGCCGTCTAGCTTATTGCTTGATCGCGCTTATGTCGATCACGGCGCGGTATTTAACGTTGTCCAGATCGCGCACAGGTGGATCATTTCGGCTTGAGAACCTTGATCGTGGTGTCTTCGATAACCACGGTCTGGCCCGCGCGGATCTTGCACGTCTTGCGCAACTCGATCTTGCCATTGACCTTCACCTCGCCCTCGGCGACGCGTGCTTTCGCCGAGCCGCCGCTATCGGCCAGGCCCATCAGCTTGAGCAGGTTGTGCAGTTCGACGTAGTCGCCCGTGAGCGTGAATTCGAGGCGCGGCATGTGAGCGTTCTTCGCAGGATGGGGGCGGAAAGGGCGCCCATGATAAACCAGCCGGGCACGCGACGTGCGTCTACAGCACCAACTCCCGGATATCGGGCGTTCGGCTGTTTGCAATATGTCAGGAAGTGAAACCTTCGGTAACAATGACGCGTTTCAGCGAACTCCAGCGTCCGGCGCCGGGTCAGTCAGAGTGATCGGCGCGTTTTTTTGAGCGTTCATGCCGGTCACCGGAAGTGTAGACGGGTATTTGCGGCGCTGTGCTCCAAGCGCGGTGTTTGAGGACACAACATACATCGCCTGGGCGTCGCGGCTGGTTGCGATGATTGCAATCGGCCACCCGAATAAAAAACTGCCAGAGAGGAAATGAACATGTCGCAAGTCAGGAAAATGCTGTTGGGTACCGCTTTTGCCGCCATGGGTCTGTCCGCATCCGCGTTCGCGCAGACCGCGCAGCCTTCCGCCGCCGACGCCGGCCAGATGTCCGCGCCGTCCACGCAAACCGCGCCGCCGCCGCAGAATATCGTCGCACCGGCGCCGACCGATCCGCTGGTCGTGAAGCGCAATGCCAACGCGCAGGCTAACGCTGAATACAAGGCGTCGAAGAAGGCATCGAAGCAGGATTTGAAGGCGACAAACAAGGAAGCGAAGGCGCAATACAAGGAGCAGGTGCGCAACGCAAAGATCAACAAGAAGGCCGACAAGCAGACCGCCAACGACGAACTCAAGGCCACCGAGCCGGACGGTCCGAAGGATACCGGCCTGCAGCACTAAGTTTTCAGCGCGATGAATAGAACGCTGCCCCTTAAGCGGGCCGCAGCAAGGAGGAATTCATGACTACGACCACGAAGCGTTTATGTGCTGCGTTACTCGCGGGTGTATTCGCGACCGCCGCGACCGTTTCGGTTGCGCAGACGCAGACCACCGCGGAACCTACGCACGCCGACACGAAAGCAGCGAAGAAGCAGACCAAAGCGGACAAGGATGCGAATGTAGCGCAGGCCAAGGCGGACAAGAAAAAGACGGAAGCGCAGTCAAAGGCAGATCAAGCCGCCGCCGATGCGAACCTGAAAAACGCGAAGAAAGCAGACTGATTCGCGACAAGTTCCGCTGTAGGGAAGTGACGATGGCCCGGTGCGCGCAAGCCCACCGGGTCATTTATTTTATAGGGCCAAAAGCCTGCTGCATCAGTCGCTTGCGTGGAAGAGTTGTATGGATATACAGTGTGCGTCACCCTTTTTTAAAGCCACACGACGTGCTCACGCTCAACTCCGCCACCGACGACGATCTCGCGCCCAAGCCGGCGCGGGAGGACATCGCGTCGTATCTGACCAAACTGAATGACGCGCAGCGCGAGGCGGTCGAGTACGGCACGCAGGCGTCGAACGCGGGCGACCCGGCCGGCGCGCTGCTGGTGATCGCCGGGGCGGGATCGGGCAAGACGAATACGCTGGCGCATCGCGTGGCACATTTGCTGGTGAAGGGCGCGGACCCGCACAGGATCCTCCTGCTGACGTTTTCGCGGCGCGCAGCCAGCGAGATGACCCGGCGCGTGACGCGTATCGCCGTGAACGCTCTGGGTAACCGCAGCGTGATCGCGCAAGGCCTCACCTGGTCGGGCACCTTCCATAGCGTGGGCGCGCGTTTGTTACGCGATTACGCGGATCTCGTGGGGTTATCGCCGTCGTTCACCATCAACGACCGCGAGGATTCCGCCGATCTCATGAACCTCGTGCGGCATGAACTCGGGTTATCGGCGAAAGAAAAGCGCTTTCCGGCCAAATCCACGTGCTTCGCCATCTACTCGCGCGTGGTCAACACCGGCGTGTCGCTTGCCGCCGTGCTCGACCAGGCGTTCCCGTGGTGTCGCGAATGGGAAGACGACCTGCGCCGGTTGTTCGCCGCGTACGTCAACGCGAAGCAGCAGCAAAGCGTGCTCGACTACGACGACTTGTTGTTGTACTGGTCGCATCTTGCCGCCGAGCCGTCCATTGCCGCGGATCTGTCGAGTCGTTTCGACCACGTGCTCGTCGATGAATACCAGGACACGAACAAGCTACAGGCGTCCATCCTGCTTTCGATGAAACCCGACGGCCGCGGCCTGACGGTCGTCGGCGACGACGCCCAGTCCATCTATTCGTTTCGCGGCGCGACGGTGCGTAATATCCTCGACTTCCCGAATCACTTCAATCCGCCCGCGAAATGCGTGACGCTGGAGCGTAATTACCGTTCGACACAGCCCATTCTCGCGGCATCGAATGCGGTGATCGGTCTCGCCGCCGAACGTTATACGAAGAACTTGTGGACCGACAAGGCATCGGCGCAACGGCCGCGCCTTGTCTCGGTGGCCGATGAAGCCGATCAGGCGCGTTATGTCGTCGAGCAGGTGCTGGAGGCGCGTGAAGGCGGTATGACGCTCAAGCAGCAAGCGGTGCTGTTTCGCGCCGCGCATCATAGCGCCGCGCTCGAAATCGAACTCACGCGGCGCAACATTCCGTTCGTGAAGTTCGGCGGCCTGAAATTCCTCGACTCCGTTCACGTCAAGGACGTGCTGGCGGTATTGCGCTGGGGCGAGAACCCGCGGGACCGCGTGGCCGGGTTTCGCGTGCTGCAGTTGCTGCCGGGGGTTGGGCCTGCCATCGCCGGCCGTGCACTCGATCAGGTGGCGGAGCGCGGCGAGACGCCGGCCGCGTTGGCCGCATTCGCCGCGCCGTTGCGCGCGAGCGAGGACTGGCCGGTGCTCGTCGCGATGATGTCGAAGGTGTGCGCGCGCGAAAGCGGCTGGCCCGCTGAATTCGAGATGATCCGGCGCTGGTACGAACCGCATCTGGAGCGCAATCACGAAGACGCGTCAATTCGTCATGGCGACGTGTTGCAGATGGAAAGCATCGCGTCCACTTATCCCACGCGCGAGCGTTTTCTCACCGAACTGACGCTCGATCCGCCCGATGCCACCAGCGACGAATCGGGTGTGCCGCTCATCGACGAGGATTATCTGATTCTCTCGACCATCCATTCGGCCAAGGGCCAGGAGTGGAAGAACGTGTTCGTGCTCAATGGTGTGGATGGCTGCATTCCATCCGATATGGGCACGGGCAGCGACGAGGAAATCGATGAAGAAAGGCGGCTGTTATACGTCGCCATGACGCGTGCGAAAGAGGACTTGCACATTGTCACACCGCAGCGTTTCTACGTGCACAACCAGACGCATATGGGTGACCGGCATATCTGGGCGGCGCGTACGCGTTTCATTCCCGCGCATCTGATGCCGCAGTTCGAAGCGTGCGCGTGGCCGCCGGTTCCTGAGCCCAGCGCGCCGACGGCGGCGGGGCTAGCCGCTGCGGCGAAGGCGAAAGTCGATATCGCCGCGCGGCTCAAGAAGATGTGGGAATGAAGCGGCTCAAACTCAACGTTCCGCGCGCGAAGGCTTCGGCATTTTGCGCTCGGGCGTAAAGATCGTACGCAGCCAGTTGCCGAAGCGGGTGAAACCGTCGTACGGCTCTTCAATAAAAATCTCCGGCTTGATCATGCGTAACTGCTCGAGCACTTGCTGCGCTTCCTGCTTTGAAATCGAGCCATGAAACATGCCGAGGCGCAGCAGGCAGCGCAGTTCACCGAGCTTCTCGCGCGACGTCGATCCCACACTGTGTTCGGTCGCAATCTTGGTTTCGTACACGCGTTGACGCAGTGAATCGGCGAGACGCCATGCGGGCGTCTGCATTTTCATCTCCAGCTCCTGAATGTCCGATGCTGCCGCTTTGATCTGGGACGCGAGCGTGTCGATCTGTGCCGGGTCGCCGTTCGCTTCGGTCACGATAGCCGTGGCCCACGCGCGTGACGCCTTCACCAGATCGTCCGGTTTCCAGTCCGAGCGCACCGCGAAGCCGAAACCGTGTTCAGCGGCTTGACGCATCATCATTTCGACGACGTCCGGGAATTCCTTGTCGAGCGCACGTTTCGCCCATGCGTACTGACCGTTCTGCAGCATTCGCTGGACGGCCAGTTCGGTAAGCGGCGTGGGGTTGTCGAGCAGTTTTGCCCGCAGGAAATCCTCGAACGTAGGCGTGACGAATTGCGGGTCGAACTTGAGCGACAGACGAATCAACGTCTCGAAGTCGCGGCGTAGCGCCGCGATCGTTTCGTCTTTAAATGAAAGGGTGATCTGACCCATGATGTTTCCCGGTTCCCGATCCCGTTGGCCGGGTTGAGCCGGCGCGGGAAGACAGTCGGCGTCGCCATGAGGGCGACGGCCGTTCGTCTTTATATCGGCGCGGGGAGGGAAAAACTTTAGGCCAGCTTTCAACTGTCAGGTCAAAGACCGGCCAAGCGGTGCTCCCGTCTTATTTGACGGGAATTGTCGTACCGGCGGGCATGGGTACCGCTGTCACGCTGTTCTTCGCGCTCCCGGTCGTAATCCGGTCGCTGTATGTCAGATAAACCAGCGTATTACGCTTGGCATCGACAATACGCACCACGTGCAACGTCTTGAAAATGAACGACATACGTTCCGAGAATACATCGGATTTCTGCTTGAGTGGCGCATCGATCCTGATCGGCGCGACCTGGCGGCAGGCTATCGATGCTTCAGACGGGTCTTCGGCTATTCCAAGCGTTCCTTTAACCCCGCCCGTGCGCGCGCGGGAGACGTAACACGTGACGCCCGCGACTGCCGGGTCGTCGTAGGCTTCGACCGAGACGCGATCCGAGCCGGTAAACCGGAAATTCGTGTTGACGCTGGCGATTTCCTCGGCGTGAAGACCGGGAACGGCAAGCAGCGCCGCAAGCGACGCAAGTACGGGGAGAGCGCGTTTCATCGGAATCCTTCGGGGAATGAGGAATTAAAAAAGGCGTCGTATTGTAACGACGCCTTCGTTCAGTCCACGTGAAACCGCATTCCGCGCGTTCGCGTTCAATAGTGTGCGCAATGCGGCGGTCAGTGAAAGATCAGATACAGGATCACCAACACGATCACCGGCACGCCAAGCAGCCAACCCAGTAGATAAGGCATTGTCTTCCTCCAGTCGATCTCTGATTCGATGAATCCAGTATCGATGAGAGGCCGGTCCGCCGATACCCGCGAGCGTCCTATTCGACTGTAGGCGGGTTCCTATCGACGGCATGGCGGGCGGCACGTTTTTTTCGCCTCGTTTTTACCTCACGCGCAGGGCGTAGCGCGTGATTTGCCTGTATCGCTCGTTGGGGCGCAACACGACGTCTTCCGCGTCGTCCATATTGATCTGGTTTGGAAATCCGCCCGCTTCCAGGCAGAGCGCGCCGTGTTTCTGATAGGTCACGCCGCGCTTGCCCGGCACGCCTTCAAGACTGTTGCTGGTGTAGAACACCAAGCCGCGTTCGGTGGTGGAGACAATCAGCTCGCGTCCGCTGCCCGGATGATAGACGGCCGCGACACGCCGCAATTCCGGCAGTTCGGTGACCGGCGCTGCGGTGCGCAACACATAACAATGATCGATACCGCCACCCGCCAGCGTGACTTGCTCGTTGTCGCGCGTATCGAGACGCGGTCCGAGAAGCGCGGCCGTGCGGAAGTCGAACGGGGTATTGGCGACGTCTTCCAGATGGGTCGGAATCGTATGTTTATCGATGGCGAAAAACTGATCGGCGGCGAGTTCGATCTCGTGGTCGTCGATAGTCGTCAAGTCCACGCCCGACAAGTTGAAGTACGCGTGGTTCGTGAGATTGAGCGGCGTGGGTGCGTCCGTGAAGGCATCGTAGGTGATCGTCAATTCGCCCGCGTCGGTGAACGTGTAGGTCACCTGGACGGTGAGCGTGCCGGGGAAACCGCTGTCGCCAGCGGGCGATTCCAGCGTGAGGACCAATGCGTCCTCGGTGTGCCGGGCTTGCCAGAGTTTGTGGCTGAAGCCCTGGAAGCCGCCGTGCAGTGAGTTCGGCGGCTGATTGGCGTCGAGCTGGTACTCCACGCCGTCGAGTGAAAAGCGAGCGTCCGCGATGCGGTTCGCCCAGCGTCCGACGATCGCGCCCATGTAGGCAGGACCGGTTGTGTACTCAGAAGGAGTGTCGTGGCCGAGCAGGATATCGGCCAGATGGCCGTCGCGATCCGGCGCGAGCCAGGAGACGAGGGCCGCGCCCAGATTGGTCACCGATACCGCCAAGCCATTGTCATGGCTGAGCGTGTGGAGATCGACGGGCGTGCCGTCCGCGAGATTGCCCCAGTGGGCGCTGGAAATAGTCATGGTGTGGTCTCCGGATTCTGATTTTTTGCGGGATGGCGGGGGGCTTCAGGCTTGGATAAGCAGAGTAAGCGGTCGCGATAAAGCGTGCTGACGTAATCCAGATGCGCTCCTGCGGCTTCGCGGGCGCGTGGTGGATCGCGGGCGAGGATGGCATCGAAGATAGCTTGATGTTGCGCCAGCAAGTTCGCTTCCACGTCGTTGTCGTAATCGACCAGCCGGTGCGATGTCAGCATTGATTCGCGCACGAGTTCTTGCAGGCCGTGCATCACGTGGGCCAGGGCGAGGTTGTGGGTGGCATCGGCTATAGCGAGATGGAACGCGGCGTCGTGTTCCGCTATGCGGGTGCGTTTTGGTTCGATGGCGGCGGTTTTCAGTGCGTTGAACGCGTCCGTGATGCGCGCCAGATCACTTGGGGTTGCCCGTTCCGCCGCGTAGCCCGTTGCGAGCGATTCGAGGCCGTGACGGAGTTCGAGGACATCGGCGCTGGCGGTTGGATGTTGGCTCAGCAACGCGGCGAGCGGCGCGGAGACGAGCGGCGCGGTGACATCCGATACGACGAAGCCGCTGCGCGCGGCGGCCTGGATAAATCCGTCCGATTCCAGCCGGATCAGCGCTTCACGCAGCGATGGGCGCGAGACGTTGAGTTGTTCCGCGAGATCGCGTTCGGCAGGGAGGCGTTGCCCGGGCGTTAATGCGCCGCTCGTGATCAGCGCCCGGATCTGGTCGGAGACGACATCGGCGATGCGTGTGCGGGTGTAGGAATGGACGGGTTTAAAAGGCATGAAAGGGGATGTTCGTTCGCACTCGGGGTTTGGGGTTGGTCAGGGGGATGGTCTTGGTCTTGGTCTTGGTCTTGGGGTTGGGGTGCCAGGTTCCTAGGTCAGCGGTCGGGGTCTATGCCGGGTTGGTGCTTTCGGCGTTAGCGGTCTGCCTGACTCGGATTTTCTCTTTATCACTATTAGCCACTGTGCGTGGCGGCACGTCATTTCTTTGTCCAAAGCGACAAAGAAACGAAGCAAAGAAAGCGCTTTTAAACCACGCTACCCTAAGTGTCCACAGCGTGCAGTTTCTATTCATAGGTGCCCCAAAAGCACGGTGCTCGCCAGAGCGCCGGATGGTTGAACCCCTCCTTCTCGCGAATCCTGACACGAACACGCTTCGCCCCGTACGCTCTCGGGCAAGCTCCATTGCCAAGGAACCCGCGCGGCCTCACGCGTTCTGGCTGCCGCGCTCTTCGCGTGTCAGCTACGTGGTCCGACGGTTACGTCGGTAGGTCACGGCACCACCCGTGTTACTGCTCCAGTTTTGCTGAGTTACCCGCGTGGCCCCCACAGTTATTTGCGTGGGTGCGGCCGCGGATAACCGCCCTTCGAATTTGTACGCGTCTCGAACCACGCCGCCAACCTACCAAGTAATAAAGCCCCAAAATATGTAAGGCCGTAGCCGACGAAAATAGCGGTGTAGGCCGCGTAGCCAACTCACCAAAGACTGAGGCAGTAAATACGCGTCGCGTCGAGCTGCTACGGATCAAGCTGTGACCCCACAAAATAACCACGCCGACCAAGCAGCCAATCCATCAAGAAACGAAGCATGCAGAACGCGTGAGGCCGTACCGGTTCCTGGGCACCTCGAGCTTGCCCGAGAGCGTACGGGGCGAAGCGTGTTCATGTCAGGATTCGCGAGAAGGAGGGATTCACACATCCGTACCGGTTCCTTGGAAATGGTGCTTGCCCGAGAGCGTTGGGGCGAAGCGTGTTCATGTCAGGATTCGCGAGAAGGAGGGGTTCACACATCCATGGTGGTTCCTTGGAAATGGTGCTTGCCCGAGAGCGTTGGGGGCGAAGCGTGTTCATGTCAGGATTCGCGAGAAGGAGGGGTTCACACATCCGTGGTGGTTCCTTGGCAATGGTGCTTACCCGAGAGCGTTGGGGGCGAAGCGTGTTCGTGTCAGGATTCGCGAGAAGGAGGGGTTCACGCATCCGTGGTGGTTCCTTGGAAATGGTGCTTGCCCGAGAGCGTTGGGGGCGAAGCGTGTTCGTGTCAGGATTCGCGAGAAGGAGGGTTTCACACATCCTTCGCTCTGGCGAGCACCGTGCTTTTGGGGCACCTATGAATCAAAACTGCACGCTATGGACACTTAGGGTAGCGTGGTTTAAAAGCGTTTTCTTTGCTTCGTTTCTTTGTCGCTTTGGACAAAGAAATGACGTGCCGCCACGCACAGTGGCTAATAGTGATAAAGAGAAAATCCGACCCTCGCAGCCCGCTAACGCTGAAAGCAGCAACCCGGCATTGACTCCGACCACGAACCCCAGAACCGACCACCCCGGCATTGACTCCGACCACGAACCCCAGAACCGACCACCCCGGCATTGACCCCGACCACGAACCCCAGAACCGACCAACCCGCCCCCACCCGCTGCCCCCCTTCACCCCCTCCCCAAAAAAAGCGCCAGCGACCCCATTCGGCCATCGACCCCATTTGACTTGAAACACTGCAAACTTTAAAGTCGTGGTCAGACCAAGCTTACCAACTTGGCGCAAGTTTACCAAACTTCAAAAACCGCCTGTTTTCAGGCCACCCCGCCCAATGAAAGTCGCCCTGTTCGTTCCCTGTTTCATCGATGCGTTCTATCCCGAAGTCGGCATCGCGACACTCGAATTGCTCGAACGCCTGGGCGTAGAAGTCGATTACCCAGAGGAACAAACCTGTTGCGGCCAGCCAATGGCGAACAGCGGCGCGCAAAAAGAAGCGGCCGGCGCCGAGCGCGTATTCGCCCGCAATTTCGCTGACTACGACTACGTGGTCGGCCCATCGGCGAGTTGTATCCATCACGTGCGCGAGCATCTAACGGCCATCGAGCAGACCGCATCCGTCCGCAAGGTCCGGACGAGCGCCTACGAACTCGTCGAATTTCTCCACGATGTCCTGAAAGTGCGCGAATTCCCATGGGCCGAATTCCCGCACCGCGTGGGCTTGCACAATAGCTGCAGCGCGATCCGGCATCTGAAGGAAGTCTCGGCATCGGAAATTGGCGGGGCGCCGTTTTCCAAACCCCGCACGCTACTCGAAGGCGTCAAAGGCATCGAGTTCGTCACGCTCACTCGCCCCGACGAATGCTGCGGCTTCGGCGGCACGTTTTCAGTGACCGAAGAAGCGGTATCGGTGAGGATGGGGCAGGACAAGGTCCGCGACCACCTCGGCGCGGGCGCGCAATATATTGTCTCCGGCGATATGTCCTGCCTCATGCATCAGCAAGGCTGCGCCGAACGCCTGAAACTCGATGCCCGGTTTATCCATATCGCGCAAGTCCTGAACGGAGCACGCTCATGAGCGACGTCGTGAAGGGAAAAAGCAAACGGCTCGACCACGCGAAGGCGGCGGGCGCGTTCATCGCGAAGGAAGACCACGTCGCTTTCCACGATAAACGCCTCTGGGACCTGCGCAGCAAACGTGACGCCCAAGCCCACGGCATGCCCGAATGGGAGACGCTGCGCGACCTGGCGTCGGGGATCAAGGAACACACGCTTTCGAATCTCGCCGATTATCTCGACCAGTTCATCACCCAGGCCGAGTCGCACGGCGTGATCGTGCATTACGCATCGACGGCCGAAGAGCACAACGAGATCGTCTACCAGTTGATGTCCGAGCGCGGCCTCACCACGCTGGTCAAAAGCAAATCCATGCTCACCGATGAATGCAAGATGCGCGAGTACATCGAGCCGCGCGGCATCACGGTGATGGAAACGGACCTCGGCGAGCGCATCCAGCAACTGGATAATCAGGACCCAAGCCACATGGTCGTGCCCGCCGTGCATAAACTTCGCGCGGATGTCGCTGAGCTTTTCGGCCGCACGATCGGCACCGATCCCAAGAACAGCGACATTCACTATCTCGCCGAAAGCCAGCGCATGAACACGCGCCCGTATTTCGTGCGCGAAAAGACCGCGGGCATGACCGGCTGCAACTTCGCGGTCGCGGAGACGGGCACGGTCGTCGTGTGCACGAACGAGGGTAATGCGGATTTGTCGGCGAATGTGCCGCCGCTGCATATTGCATCGATTGGTATCGAAAAGCTGATTCCGAGGATTTCCGATCTCGGCGTGTTTATCCGCATGCTGTCGCGTAGCGCGCTCGGTTCGCCGATCACGCAATACACCTCGCATTTTCGTGCGCCCCGACCGGGCTCGGAGATGCATTACATCCTCGTCGATCACGGCCGTTCCGAACGCCTCGCGATGGAGGATTTCTGGTACTCGCTCAAATGCATCCGCTGCGGCGCCTGCATGAATACGTGCCCGGTGTATCGGCGAAGCGGTGGCTTGTCGTACGGCTTTACGTACTCCGGGCCGATCGGCGCGATCATCAATCCTACTTACGATATGAAACGCTTCAGCAGCCTGCCGTTTGCATCGACGCTTAATGGCAGTTGCACGAACGTCTGCCCCACGAAGGTCAACATTCACGAGCAGATCTACAAGTGGCGCGAAGTCATCGCGGCGAATCATGAAGTGCCGTTCGTGAAGCAGGAAGTGTTGAAAATGGCGGGGCGCTTGCTGGCCAGTCCGACGCTGTATCGAGGCACCGTTGCGTCGCTGGGCGGCGCGCTTAAGCGGCTGCCGAACTTCGTGCTCTATAACCCGCTGAACATCTGGGGCCGGCAACGCGATCTGCCCGAAACGCCCGCTGAAACCTTCCACGAGTGGTACAAGAAAAATCGCAAGGCAGCAAAATGACGATGACCACGCGTGACGTTTTTCTCGCCAAGATCCGCGCGGCGCAACCGGCTGCAAGGCCGCGCCCCGACGTACCGCTCTTCGATACCCCGCCCGGTGAGCGTCTCGAACGTTTCCGCACCGCCCTGACCGCGATGGGAGGGACAATCATCGAAGGCGAATCGCTGGACACGGTGCGTGCGCTGCTCGCCGAGCGTTTCGCCCCGGACGCGATAGTCGCGTCGGCCGTGCCGGGTATAGAAGGAAACCGCGCGCTCACCGCCGATATGTCGCCCGCGTTACTGCAGGACGTCGATGCCGGCGTGGTACGCGCGCGCTTCGGCGTGGCCGAAACCGGCTCGGTGTGGTTCAGCGAGGACGAATACATCGTCAATTCGATCGGTTATCTCGTGCAGCATCTGATCGTGCTGCTTGATCCCGCACAGATTGTGGACGGCTTGCAGGATGTGTATCGACGCGATGACTTCAAGGCCGCGCGTTATGCCGTGCTGGTGACGGGGCCATCGGCGACGGCGGATATCGAAGGCGTGCTGATTCGCGGCGCACAAGGCGTGCGGTCGCTGACGGTGGTGTTGCTCGCGGCTTAGATCGAGAGTGCGTTCATACGTGACGCCAAGTGCAGAAAAGCCGTTCCAACTCGCGTTGGAACGGCTTTTAATCTCTTCGGGTCGAATTCCCCGCTGCTTGCAGCGTAAGCGATCTTTGCCGTGTCCGTCAGGGCATTGGAGCCAGAGCCGAGGTGCGAAGCGTACGAGTCTCTGTGCAGCAATACCCCGCTGCTTGAGGCGGGGAAGCTTATTTACTGCGGACCTTACTGAGCGCCGAGCTTCTTGATCAGCACATCGAGTTGCGCCATTTCATCTTCGGTCAGATCGGTCAGCGGCGCGCGCACGGGGCCGGCGCTGCGACCAATCAGCTTCGCCCCCGCCTTCACGATACTCACCGCATAACCCGCTTTGCGGTTACGAATCGCCAAATACGGCATGAAGAACTCATCGAGCAGACGGCCAGTCGTCGCATGATCCTGCGATACCACCGCTTTATAAAACTCCATCGCAGTTTTCGGAATGAAGTTGAATACCGCCGATGAATACACCGGCACGCCCAGCGCCTTGTACGCTTCGGCATAAACCTCGGCCGTCGGCAAACCGCCGAGATACGAGAACCGGTCGCCCAAACGGCGACGGATCGTCACCATGTTTTCGATCTCACCCACGCCGTCCTTGAAGCCGATCAGGTTCGGGCAGGTATCGGCGAGCCGTTCGAGCATGTCGGCGTTGAGTTTCGAATTGGCGCGGTTATACACGATCACGCCAATATTTTTTACCGCTTTGCACACCTGTTCGACGTGCGCGGCAATGCCTTCCTGGCTGGCTTCGGTCAGGTAATGCGGCATCAGCAAAATACCGTTCGCACCAAGTCGTTCGGCTTCCTGTGCATATGCTATAGCCACCCGCGTCGCGCCACCCGCACCGGCGAGGATCGGCACACGTCCCTTGCAGGTTTCCGTCGCCGTGCGAATCACGTTTGAATATTCGCTCTGCGTCAGCGAGAAAAATTCGCCCGTGCCGCCGGCCGCGAACAACGCCGTCGCGCCATAGGGCGCAAGCCACTCCAGACGTTCAGCGTAGGTGTCGGCGCGGAAATCGCCTTGTTCGTCGAAGTCGGTCAGCGGAAAGGACAGCAGCCCTTCGGAAACGATTTGCTTGAGCTCTTGAGGTGTCGTCATGGTCGGTCGTGAGTTGGTTTTTGAATCAGCAGTTACAGCAAGCCATTAAGGAAATCAGCGCACGAGGCACGGGCGCTTGTTGTCGAAGGTCCAGTTCGGAATCAGGTACTGCATCGCGATGGCGTCATCGCGGGCGCCGAGACCGTGTTCCCGATACAGCGCGTGCGCTTTCTCGAGTTCGTCCATATCGATATCCACGCCCAGTCCCGGCCGCGCCGGCACCTTCACCTTGCCGCCAACGATCTGCAGCGGCTCGCGCGTCAGACGCTGGCCGTCCTGCCAGATCCAGTGGGTATCGATGGCAGTAATCTTGCCGGGCGCCGCCGCCGCGACGTGCGTGAACATGGCGAGCGAAATGTCGAAGTGATTGTTCGAGTGCGAGCCCCACGTCAGACCCCACTCGTTGCACATTTGCGCCACGCGCACCGAGCCTTGCATCGTCCAGAAATGCGGATCGGCGAGGGGAATGTCCACCGATTGCAACTGGATCGCGTGGCCCATCTGACGCCAGTCGGTCGCGATCATGTTAGTCGCCGTCGGCAGGCCCGTGGCACGACGGAACTCAGCCATGACCTCGCGGCCGGAATAACCGTTTTCGGCACCGCACGGGTCCTCGGCGTAGGCCAACACGTGATGCTGGTCGCGGCACAGGCGCACGGCTTCGGACAGCGACCATGCGCCATTCGGGTCCAGCGTCACGCGGGCGTTGGGGAAGCGTTCGGCGAGTGCCGTGACCGCTTCGATTTCCGCATCGCCCGAGAGCACGCCGCCCTTCAACTTGAAGTCGTTGAAGCCATAGCGCGCGTGCGCGGCTTCCGCCAGTCGTACGACGGCTTCAGGCGTCATTGCTTCTTCGTTGCGCAGGCGGGTCCAGTCATCGGTCGCATCGGTCCCGGAGGAGTAGGGCAGATCGGTCTTGTTTTTATCGCCGATATAAAACAGGTAGCCGAGCATTTCCACTTCATCGCGTTGCTGACCCTCGCCGAGCAGCGCGGCGACGGGCACGCCCAGATGCTGGCCGAGCAAGTCGAGCAACGCGGCTTCGAGTCCCGTCACGGCATGGATGGTCGTGCGCAGGTCGAAGGTCTGCGTGCCGCGTCCGCCTGCATCGCGATCGGCGAATTGCTTGCGCGTGGTGTTGAGCACGGCGTGCAGATTGCCGATCGACTGGCCGACGACGAGCGGACGCGCGTCATCGATAGTCTTGCGAATGCTCTCGCCGCCCGGCACTTCGCCCACACCCGTGTGCCCCGCGCTGTCACGCAGGATCACGATGTTGCGCGTGAAGAACGGGCCGTGTGCGCCGCTCAGGTTCAGCAACATGCTGTCGCGGCCGGCAACCGGGATCACGCGCAGTTCGATGATGGTGGGCGTGGCGTTCGCAGTGGTTGAAACGCTTGGGTTCGTGGACATGGACATGGACGTGGTCAGTGTGAGTTGATTCGGGCTCTTAAGCGGCCGGGGTCGGGTTTGGTTCGGTGGCGTGTTCGGGACGGCCGGTCAACCGGTCCTTCGCGAAAAACGCGATGACAGCCGCAATGATCGATGCAATTCCCAGCCCGTAAAGACCGCCCGAGATCGAGCCCGTGTGTTGCTGCAGATAGCCGAACGCCGCCGGCGCGAAAAAGCCGCCCAGATTGCCGACGGAGTTGATCAGCGCGATCACGCCGGCCGCGACGCGTACATCGAGGTACCCCTGCGGCAACGGCCAGAATAGCGACGCCGCCGCTTTGAAACCGATCGCGGAGAAGCAGATGGCGACGAACGAAAACACCGGGTTCGCTGACGTCGATGCAAACAGTCCGCACGCGGCAATGACCAGCGCGAGCGCGAGCCATGCTTGCTGGAAGCGCCATTTCGCCGACAACACCGCGAAGCAGTACATCGCGAACATGGCGATCAGCCACGGCACGGCGTTATAGAGACCGACCTGGAAATCGCTCAGGCCGCCCATCTTGCGGATGATGGTCGGAAGCCAGAACGTCGCTGCATAAATAGTCAACTGGATTGCGAAATACAGCACGCAGAACAGCACGATCTGCGGGTCTTTCAACAGTTTTGTGATCGGCAGATGCGCGTTGCCGGCCGCTTCCCGCTCCGCCTGTTCGTGGGCAATTGCGGTGCTCAGCGCCTGTTGTTCTTGCGCCGTCAGCCATTTGGCATCGTGGGGATGGGACTTGAGCATGAACCAGCTCACGCCGCACAGCAGAATCGAAAACAGGCCCTCGACCAGGAACATCCACTGCCAGCCATGCAGGCCGAAGCCGCGTATCGAAAGCAGGGCGCCCGACACGGGCCCTGATAACACCGACGCCAATGCCGAGCCGCCTAGAAAAATCGCGACCGCCTTGCCGCGCTCCTTTTGCGGCAGCCATTGCGTGAAGTAATACACCACGCCTGGGAAAAAACCCGCTTCGGCTACTCCGAGCAGGAACCGCATGACATAGAACGACGTGTCGTTCCAGGTGAAGGCCATCGCGCCCGCGACCAGGCCCCACGTGAACATGATCCGTGTGAGCCACGCGCGAGCGCCGAAGCGCGCCATCAGCACATTCGACGGCACTTCGAACAACGCGTAGCCGATGAAAAACAAGCCGCTCCCCAACCCGTAGGCCGCTGCGCCGATTCCCAGGTCCGTCTGCATATGCGTATTGACGAAGCCGATGTTCACCCGGTCGATGTAGTTCGCGATGAACATGATCAGGAAAAGCGGCAGCACGTGGCGTTTAACTTTTGAGGCCGCCGATGTCAGCGCGTCGGATGTCGATAAGGCGGGATCGGGTGTCAAAAATTCATCTCCGGATGGCGGCCCGGTCAGTCCGGGCTGTCGGCGCGAGCGCTTATGCGGCTAGGCAATAGCGAGCAGATTGGCAGTTTCTAATGTGTGATACGTTGTCTGATGACATTCTAAGAGTTGTATGAGGACTGTCAAAATGGGTGTTAACCCGGAATCATGCGGAAATTCTTGATGAGCAGGGCGGTAGCCCCATTATGTGGGCTGGCGAAATTATGTATTAAAGTCGGACGTCAGACAAGATGATTGATATTGAAAGATTCGCGATTGGATCGGCGGACGCCTGCTGCTGCGCTGCAGGCGCTCGCCTGCGAGATTGATGCGTCGGCGCTTAGCTTGATGGGTCGGGCTGGTTATGCCGTCTCGACCGCCTCGACCGCCGGCAAATAAGCGTTTTGCTACGTCAGGCGCTTTCAGCCGGCCGCTTCGCTTGATTGATTCGCGCGGCGCAAGCGTTCCCGGCTGTTCGACAAATGCATGCGCATGGCGGCGCGCGCGCTTTCGGCGTCGCGTCGCGTGATTGCTTCGAGAATGCTCTCGTGCTCAAGATTGACGAGCGAGACATACGCTTTCGGATCGGCTTTCGCGATCCCCGCTGAATCGATGCGGTTGCGCGGAATCAGGGCGGTACCCATCTGGGTCAGGATATCGACGAAATAGCGGTTTCCAGTCGCCTGCGCGAGCGCGATGTGGAACTGGAGGTCGGCCGCGACACTGTCGCTGCCGTTGCGGCTGGTGGCTTCTATCGCGTCGAGCGCCGCTCGCATGCGCGCAAGATCTTCCGGCTGTGCGCGTTGCGCTGCCAGGCCGGCGCATTCGGTTTCCAGGCTGATGCGCAATTCGAGCACGGACAACACGTCGCGCAGCGTCGTGGCCGGCACCATGTCGATACCCAGTTTTTCGCGGCGCGGTTCCAGCACGAAACTGCCAATACCATGACGTGTTTCGATGACCTCGTTGGCCTGCAGACGAGAAATGCCTTCGCGCACAACCGTGCGACTCACGCCGAGCGTCACCATGAGTTTCGCTTCGGTGGGCAGTTTGTCGCCTGGCTTCAGCGCGGCGGATTCGATCTGTTCGATCACGTAGTCGAACACGCTCTCCGCCAGGTTACGGGCGCGTCGGGGTGTCACGACAGAGGTGAGGGATTCGACCATCAGAAGCGCTCCTTGGGTCAGCCGGGTGGCGATGTCGTAGTTCAGAGATGCGGTTGGATTGCCAGATTATACCGTTGTCTGACGACTATCTTAAAGATTCGATGGCGGTGGTGATCGACGTTGGTTTAGGCGCTGTGGAGAAGGGTGAGGCGTGGAGAAGGGCATCACGCGAGGTGTCTGCTTCCAGTCTCTTTTGGGTAAGGCCGCGGATTGCGCGCTATGTCGGTTGGATATCGGCGTGGAGTGGGGCAGGGGTCGGCTTGTTCTGCACGATGGTCCGGCAGGGCTCACGCGTGCAGCGGTCAGCTTTCCCAGTCCTCGACGCTCAGGCCGGACACGCGCTGAAACTCGCGCATATTGTGAGTCACGAGCGTGAGCGATCTCGCTAGCGCCTGCCCGGCAATCAGGACGTCGTAGGGCCCGATTGGTGTTCCTGCCGAAGCGAGCTGCGCCCGCACCTCACCGGCGCGGCGAGCGTCTTCCGGATCGAAGTCGAGAATTTCGAATTGCAGCGCTTCAACGCGCCTGAGATTGTCCGCGGCATGCCGGCTTTTGTAGGCGCCGAAATAGATCTCATGAGCGACGATAGATGGCATGGCGAAATCCTGCGGCTTGTGCTGACGAAGCCGCGTCAAAAAACCGCTATGGCCCTTCATCAAGGCGATAACGGCATTCGTGTCGAGCAGATAATTCACTTGAAAAAGTCCAGATCCGGGCGGTCTTGTTCCGGCAGCTTCTCGCGTGCGGCTTCAGCGAAGTCATCGTCTAGCGGACCGACGACTGAATCCAGCCACGCCCAGTCGCTCGCGATCGGCTCGAGAATGATGGCGCGGCCATGACGGCGAACGCGCACTTCGTCGGCATCCAACCGGAATTCCTTCGGCAGGCGCACGGCCTGCGACCGGCCCGACCAAAAAACCTTTGCGGTGTCCATAAGCACCTCGTGAAATGATATATAGCAAAAGTATATACCATTCAATGCCGGCTCGGTGAGCACGTTGTCGATGCTGGATGCGCTGACTGCGCGCGCTGATAAGCGCGCATTCCGCTGGCGGTTCGGTTGCTCAATATCGTTAGCAGTCCATGGAAAGCTGGCAGGAGAGGTGGCGAGCCCGGGTTGCCCGATTTGCCTCGCGCGAATGAAGGCGATGGCACGATAAATCGAGTTACGTGATCCTTCGGCGCAAGCCATGCAAATCTCGCAGAAGCGTGGGCAGGGTGCCGACATCAGCGTAGATTTGGGCGACTTGATTTGATGCCCGGAAATGCAAAAAGCCCAATCTTTCGATTGGGCTTTTTGAGCTGAAATCTTTTTGGCTCCTCGACCTGGGCTCGAACCAGGGACCTACGGATTAACAGTCCGGCGCTCTACCAACTGAGCTATCGAGGAACATCTGCAGCAGAGAAATGAAATTATATGGAGGGGAATCTAGCCTGTCAACACCCTGCGTTCATCTCAATTCAAAAAGTCACAAACCGGCGAAGCGTTACTCATGATGCGACAACGCACGGTCCCTCCGTTCTCAACGCGCCAGCAGTTCGAGCTTGTCTTTCACGTCCTTGAATTCGTCGGCTTCGGGCAGCGGCGCTTTGGTCTTGGTGATGCTCGGCCAGCCGCGCGACAGTTCTGCGTTCAGTTCAATGAAATGCTGTTGATCACCGGGGACATCTTCTTCGGCATAGATTGCATTGACCGGGCATTCGGCGACGCAAACAGCGCAGTCGATGCACTCGTCAGGATCGATCGAGAGGAAGTTGGGTCCTTCGCGGAAGCAATCCACCGGGCACACGTCCACGCAATCGGTATAGCGGCACTTAATGCAGCTTTCGGTCACAACGTGAGTCATTCAGGCTCCTGCATACGGAATTCGTGGGGCGGCGGCAAGGGCGACATGAACGTCGGGGTCCAACCAGCGAACCGAGGGTCTCTAACCGAGTATCTCTATTCGGGGCGGTATATAGCCCGACTGTGCACGATCTGCGCGCCAAAACCGATATTGTAGCGTACCGGTATATTTGAGCGCGACCCCCGGCCAGAAGGCCTTATATCCTTTAGTGATTTGTTTATGGGCCGCCAATCAGCTTCCACGCGCCCGCTGTCCGGCGTGTATCGGCCGCGTGGGGGCGGCGCTCCAGGCGGACACTTCGGGTAACATGCGCTGGAGGCCGCCGGGGGCAAAGCATCCAGTGCGTCGGGGCGTGCCGGGTCCGTTTGCGGTTTTATCCGCGCTCTTGTGGGCGGTTCTACCCGCGCCTTTACCCGTTTTCCTAGCCGTTCGTCTGGAACCATGATTATCCATTCGCTGCTCGATACCGATCTCTACAAGTTCACGATGATGCAGGTCGTGCTGCATCACTTCCCTGCGGCCCACGCGGAATACAAGTTCCGCTGCCGCACGCCGGATGTCGATCTCGTGCCGTATATAGATGAGATACGCGACGAAGTCCGCCAGCTCTGCCATCTGCGCTTCAAGGAAGACGAACTCGAATACCTTCGCCGGATGCGCTTTATCAAGAGCGATTTCATCGACTTCCTCGCGCTCTTTCATCTCAACGAGAAGGCCGTCACGATCAAGCCGTCCGCCAAGCAGAACGGCGAGATCGACATTGATATTGTCGGACCATGGCTGCATACCATCCTGTTCGAGATCCCGATCCTCGCGATTGTCAACGAGGTCTATTTTCGCAACACGCAACGCGACCCGACCTTCGATACCGGCCGCGAACGCCTGCGCGACAAGATCCAGTTGCTCGGCGGCCGGCCCGAAGTTTCCGACTGCAAGATCGCCGACTACGGCACCCGCCGGCGGTTTTCAAAGCAGTGGCATGAGGAGGTCATCCTCAAGCTGAAGGAAGGCCTGGGCGAACAGTTCACGGGCACGAGCAACGTCTACTACGCCAAGAAGCACGGTTTGCGTCCGCTCGGCACCATGGCGCACGAATACCTTCAGGCTTGCCAGGCGCTCGGTCCGCGGCTGCGCGATTCGCAGATCTTCGGCTTCGAAATGTGGGCGAAGGAGTACCGCGGCGACCTGGGCATTGCGCTCTCCGACGTCTACGGCATGAAGGCGTTCCTGAACGACTTCGACATGTACTTCTGCAAGCTCTTCGATGGCGCCCGCCACGACTCCGGCGACCCGTTCGACTGGGGCGAGCGCCTGATCCGTCATTACGAAGAGAACCGCTGTGACCCGCGCACCAAGGTGCTCGTGTTCTCCGACGCACTCGATATCCCGAAGGTCCTGCGCCTCTACGAACGTTTCCGCGGCCGCTGTCAGCTCGCTTTCGGCGTGGGCACGAACCTGACCAACGACCTGGGTTATCAGCCGCTGCAGATCGTGATCAAGATGGTTCGCTGCAATGGCCAGCCCGTCGCCAAACTCTCCGATTCCCCCGGCAAGAACATGTGCGACGACCAGGCTTACCTTGCCTACCTGCGCCAGGTGTTCGACATCGCCAAACCCGTGGAAGAACTGTAACCCGCGCAGGCGTTCCTGAGGGCCGGTGCTGCTCAGCGTTAGCCATTCGGTCGAGGTTATTCGAGCGGGAGCGCTCGTTATAATCAAGTCCTTGATCGACACACAGGCCAACGAGGGCAGCATCATGAATACATCGGCCGCACATTGGAACTCAAGAGACCAGGGCTTACAGCTGCGTGCCCGGACCGCAGTCGCAAACACCGGTGCTTCCGCATGAGCACGTCCGTGACCATGCGACGCTTATGGCAAGGCCTGGTGCTCCTCTTGTTGCCGTTGACTGCCCACGCGGCATCGCTTGATGGCGCCACGCTGTCTGCGCTGTGGGCACTTCCGTTCGCCGGCATCCTGTTGTCCATCGCGATCGTGCCGCTGATCGCGCCGCATGTCTGGCATCGTCATTTCGGCAAGATATCGGCGGGCTGGGCGCTCGTGTTCCTGGTGCCTTTTGCGCTGGGCTTTGGTACGCAGGTTGCATTCGCGACCTTCGTGCATGCCATGCTGGAAGAGTATGTGCCGTTCATCATCCTGCTTACGGCGCTCTTTACCGTCGCGGGCGGCATCTGCCTGCATGGTGACCTGCACGGGTCCCCGCGCCTGAATACCGGGTTGCTCGCGCTTGGCACGGTGCTCGCCAGCATCATGGGAACGACGGGCGCGGCCATGCTGCTTATTCGTCCTTTGCTGCGCGCCAATGAACGTTGCAGGCACGTCGTGCATCGCGTGGTGTTCTTCATTTTTCTCGTGGCCAATGCTGGCGGTTCGCTCTCGCCGCTCGGGGATCCGCCGCTATTCCTCGGCTTCCTGAATGGCGTGAGTTTTTTCTGGACCACGGTGCACCTCGCCGCGCCGACGTTCTTCATCTGCGTGGTTCTGCTGGCACTTTTCTACGCGCTCGACCGCTATTACTTCGCGAAGGAAGACGTGGTGCATCGGAGTGAGGTGAAAACACCATTGAGCGTGGACGGCAAGATCAATTTTGTGTTGCTCGCGGCGGTGGTCGTGCTCGTGCTGATGAGCGGCTTGTGGAAACCCGGCATCGAGTTCGATGTATTCGGTACGCACGTCGCGTTGCAGAGCGTCGTGCGCGATGCGCTGCTTGTCGTGGTCACGCTCTTGTCGCTCATGCTTACGCCGAAAAGCGCGCGCGCGGGCAACGCGTTCAACTGGGCGCCTATTGAAGAAGTTGCGAAGCTGTTCGCCGCCATCTTCATCACCATCGCTCCCGTGATCATGATTCTGCGCGCGGGTGCGGACGGTGCGTTCGCCGGTATCGTGCACATGGTGACCGATGCAAGCGGCAAGCCAGTCGACATTGCGTACTTCTGGGCGACGGGCCTGCTGTCGTCGTTTCTCGACAACGCGCCGACTTATCTCGTGTTCTTCAACCTCGCCGGCGGCGATGCCCCGACGTTGATGACGACCGGCGCCACCACGCTCGCCGCCATCTCGGCCGGTGCTGTGTTCATGGGCGCGAACAGTTACATCGGCAACGCGCCCAACTTCATGGTCAAGGCGATTGCCGAATCGCGCGGCATTGTCATGCCGGGATTCTTCGCGTATCTCGGCTGGTCGGCAGTCATTTTGCTGCCCTTGTTCCTGCTTACTGGATGGTTGTTCTTTTAGGAGAAAGTCGATGAAGAAAGTGCTGGTTGCCCGCCCCATTTTCCCGGACGTGATCGAACGTCTCCGGCAGTATTTTGAAGTCGATGCCAATCCGGGCGCACCGCTTAGCCCCGACGAATTCGCGCGCCGCATGGCCGACCGCGATGGCGCTTTGCTTGCAGGCGATCCCGTCACGGCGAAGGTCCTTGAAGGCGCGCCGAATCTGAAGGTCGTGTCGAACATGGCCGTGGGTTACAACAACTTCGACATGCAGGCGTTGAATGCGCACGGCGTGCTCGGCACCAACACGCCTGACGTATTGAACGAAAGCACAGCGGACTTCGGCTGGGCATTGATGATGGCCGCCGCACGGCGCATCGCGGAATCGGAGCACTTCTTGCGCGCGGGCAAGTGGGGCACATGGTCCTACGACGCGTTCCTCGGTACGGACGTATTCGGCTCCACGCTCGGCGTGCTCGGCATGGGGCGAATAGGCCAGGCGCTCGCCCGGCGCGCGCGCGGATTCAACATGCGCGTGATCTATCACAACCGTTCGCGCGTCGCGCCGGAGATCGAGGCGGAACTGAACGCGGAGTACGTATCGAAGGCTGACTTGCTGAAGCGTGCCGACCACGTCGTGCTGGTGTTGCCGTACACCGCCGAGAATCACCACACTATTGGCGCGGCTGAACTGGCAAGCATGAAACCTACGGCTACGCTGACGAACATCGCGCGCGGCGGGATTGTGGACGACGCCGCGCTGATCCAGGCGTTGCGTAACAAGACCATCGCGGCGGCGGGGCTCGACGTGTTCGAAGGCGAGCCGAATTTCAATCGTGATTTCCTGACGGTGTCGAACGTCGTGCTGACGCCGCATATTGCAAGCGCGACCGAATCCACGCGCCGGGCCATGGCCAATCTCGCTGCGGACAACCTGATCGCCGCGCTGGGTGAAGGTCCGCGCGCAGGCAATCCGCCGAACCCGATCAATCCGGACGTCCTGAAGAAATGACCCTGTTGTTGCTGTTGAGCGTGGGTGTCGCGGTCCTCGCGATCGCTCTGGTGATCACGTTGATCCTGTTGTTGCGGCCGAAGCGCGAAACAGATGTCGAGGAGCAGTTCGAGGCGCTGGCCGATCGGATTATCGATATGGGCGAAGCGCATGCGCGCGCCCAGGAACGGCTCGAACGCAACGTGAGGGGCGAAGTCACCGAGACATCCCGCGCGTCGCGTACCGAGGCGGGCACGGCGTTCGCTCAATTCCAGCAGACGCTCGCGACGCAACTTGCGAGCATGGCGAACGTCCAGAACACGCAGCTTGAAGCGTTCTCCCGGCAACTTGTCACGCTGACGGAAAGCAACGCTCTGCAAAGCCAACACGCACGCGACGAACAAAGCCAGGCCCTGAAGCGTTTCGGCGATGCACTCACGCTGCAGCTCGCGCAGATGTCGGAGTCGAATGACCGTCGTCTGAGCGAAGTGCGCGCAACGCTCGAAGCGCGGCTGAAGGATATCGAAGCGAACAATGCGGCGAAGCTCGAAGAAATGCGCCGTACTGTCGACGAAAAGCTGCACGCCACGCTGGAGCAACGGCTTGGCGAATCGTTCAAGCTGGTGTCGGACCGGCTGGAGCAGGTGCATCGCGGATTGGGGGAAATGCAGACGCTCGCGGCGGGTGTCGGCGACTTGAAGAAGGTGCTGACCAACGTCAAGACGCGTGGGACCTGGGGCGAAGTGCAGCTCGAATCGTTGCTCGAGCAGTTGTTGACGCCGGACCAGTACGCGAAGAATGTTGCAACCATCCCGAAGAGCAACGACCGCGTGGAGTTCGCGATCAAGCTGCCCGGCCGTCACGACGCGCCCGGCCAGAGCGGCGCGAATGCGGTGGCTACGCCGGTGTGGCTGCCTATCGACGCCAAGTTCCCGCGCGAGGACTACGAGCGGTTGATTGATGCGCAAGATCGCGCCGACGTAGTAGCGGTCGAGGAAGCATCACGTGCGCTGGAAGGCCGCATTCGTGCGGAAGCGAAGGCCATCGCACAGAAGTACGTCGCGCCTCCGCATACCACGGACTTCGCGTTGTTGTTCCTGCCGACTGAGGGCCTGTATGCGGAAATCCTGCGCCGTCCGGGGCTGACCGATTTTCTGCAGCGGGAATATCGGGTGAGCGTGACAGGTCCGACCACATTGACCGCGCTGCTGAACAGCTTGCAGATGGGTTTCAGGACGCTGGCAATCGAGCAGCGTTCCAGTGAAGTCTGGCAAGTGCTCGGCGCGGTGAAAACGGAGTTCAGGAAGTTTGGAGAAGTGCTGTCGAAGACGCGGTCGCAGCTTGAAGCGGTGACGCGGTCCATTGAATCGGCGGAAACGCGTACGCGCCAGATGAGCAAGAAACTGCGTGACGTCGAAGCGTTGCCGGGCGAGCAGGCGGCCAACCTGCTCGGGGATGAACGTGAGAAACGTGAAGAACCCGCAGAACGCGATGAGCCCGGTGCGAGTCTGCCTTAGACCGCAGCAGGCGAAGCCAGCGTAGCCAGTGCATCGCCGGTGATGCGCACGATGCGCCAGTCGGGCAGCACGGTTGCGCCCATTTTCTCGTAGAAGCCGATGGCGTTCTGATTCCAGTCGAGCACGGTCCATTCGAAGCGGCCGCATTGACGTTCCACTGCAAGGGCCGCCAAAGCACGCAGCATCTTTGTGCCGAGACCACTGCTACGAATGGCCGGCTTCACGTACAGGTCTTCGAGAAACAAGCCGCGCTTGCCGAGGAAGGTCGAGTAATTGTGGAAGAACAGCGCATAGCTCACTATGTGCCCGTTCTCTTCGGCTACCAGTGCCTCGGCGGACGGCCGCGTCCCGAATAGCGCGTCGTGCACGCCGCCCTCGGTCGCAATGAACATATGCATGAGTTTTTCAAACTCAGCCAGCTCGATCATCAAGCCAAAGATCGCGCTGACGTCGGCGGGTGCGGCGGGTCGGATCTGAGCGCTCATCATGCCTCTTCCGGTGCGTCGGACAAGACGATCTCAATGCCGCCGAACCGTGACGCCACCCAGTTGTATGCGTGGCACGCAATCCACAGCAAGATGAAGCCGAGGATTGCATTGAGCAGCAACGCGCTTGTCACGGTGCTCAGCTCGACCGAGCCGTATCGGAAGAACGCAACCAGTACGCCGAGCAACACGATCGGTACGCTGAAGGTCAGGTACACGAGAATCAGCGCTTTGGCCGTTTGTCCCGGCGCGATGAACGAAATCTGTTTTTTCATGAAGGAAAAGCCCCGTCAGTCATAGTGCAATGCATTCGAACCATCCGTTTTAGCCGCTCAAGTCATGACGGCGCGGCGGTCCAGGTTCTTGAAGGTTCAGGTTCTCGAAGAGCCTTTGAAATTAGATCAGGCCGTCGAATGGCAGGATATCCACGCTGTCTCCTGCATCGATATTTCCTGCGTCGTGCTTCAGGACAATGAAGCAATTGGCTTCGCTCATTGAACTCAGCACGCCCGAGCCTTGCGGCCCGGTTGTCACCACATGCCAGTGCCCGGCGGTGTCCCGGCGTGCAATACCGCGTTGAAACTCCGTACGCCCGGCGCGCTTGTTGATCGGTTGCGAACTCGTCGCCGATATCAACGGCAGCGCATGCGGCGTCGCGCCCGACATGGCGAGCAGCGCCTCGCGCACGATGAAATAAAACGTTGCCATCACCGCAACCGGATTGCCCGGCAAGCCAAAGAACAAGGCAGATTCGCCTTCACCCGGACGCTTGCCCGACCACAGGCGGCCGAACGCGAGCGGCCGGCCGGGACGCATCGCGATCTTCCAGAACGCCACGTCGCCGAGCGCGTTCATCAGGTCGCGCGTGAAGTCGGCATCGCCTACAGACACGCCACCCGAACTGATCACCACGTCGGCGTCCTGCGTAGCCTGTCGCAACGCCCGTTCAAGCGATGCGCGATCGTCACGCACGATCCCCAGATCCACCGGTTCCACGTTCATCCGGCGCAGCATTGCGAAGAGGGTATAGCGGTTGCTGTCGTAGACGCAACCCGGCGCCAGCGCTTCGCCGACCGAACGCAATTCGTCGCCAGTTGAAAAAAACGCGACACGCAAGCGTCGTTGCACCGCCACGTCGCCAATACCCAGCGACGCAAGCAAACCTAAATCCGACGCGCGCACAATCCTGCCCTTGCGCAACGCCGGCTGGCCCTGCGCGAGGTCTTCCCCCGCGAGCCGCCGATTCGCGCCCCGCACGATACGCGCCGAGGCGAACGTGACGGCATTGCCCGCGCGCTGCACGAGTTCTTGCGGCACCACGGTGTCGCAGCCCGGCGGAATGAGCGCACCGGTCATGATGCGCACGCATTGCGCCGCGAGCGGACGGCCTTCGAACGGTTGCCCGGCGAGCGCGGTACCCGCGACTGTCAGGCGAAGCAGTTCATCGTCGGATCCATTCAGCAACGCCGCGCCGTTGAACGCATAACCGTCCATGGCCGAGTTATCGTGGGAGGGGACGTTGATCGGCGAAATGACATCTTCTGCCAGCACTCGATCAAGCGCCTCGAAGAGACGCACGCGTTCCGCCTCGGTGCGACCGCGCGGCGACGCCCACTGGCGCACGATCTCCTGCGCCGCGCTGACGGGCAGCGCGTTCGGATCGTACTCGGCGACGCAGCTCGAAAAGTGCCTGGGTGTGTTCATCGATGAGTGGAGCGGAAGTCGCGATGCAAAGCCCGCGGACGGACCGGTGAAAAGGGCTGGCATGTCGAGGATGCTGGCGCGGCCGCTGCCTTAGTCACTGCAAAGCGGCGCTGACCAAGCCGGGGCCTGGCCGCAAACCTGAGCATGGAACGAAACGAACCGGTGCTTAGTTGCGGTTGAGATCGGCTAGCTGCTGCAAATCGTTGACATTGTAAAACGCACGCTCGTTGGCGAAGATCACTTCTACCGCCTTGTGGCGCGCGTACCACGCGCGGACCTTGCGCTCGCCGGCACGGATGAACGCGTCGAGATCATCTGCCAGCGACGCCCGCAGCAGCGCGAAAACCGGGTGCACCTGACGTTCGCCCGCGGCATCGACGACTGCCGCCATCGCGATATCCGCTTGTCCTGCGCTCAAGCCTTCGAATAGCCGTTCGGCCAGGTAAGGATCGACGAAAGGCGCGTCGCAGGGCACGAATAGCACGAATTCGGTTTGCGCTGCATGCAACGCCGCCGATATCCCGGCAAGCGGGCCCGGAAAATCGGGAAACGCATCGACAATCACCTTTGCCTCGAACGGCATGCCAAGCTGCGCGTAGATATCGAGGCTGCGATTCGCGCTGATCAGCATCGCGCCGCATTGCGGCCTCAGCCGCCGCAGTGCATGGAGCGCGAGCGGTTCAAGGTCGAGCGGCTGCAGGCCTTTATCGACACCGCCCATGCGCGATCCGCGTCCGCCCGCCAGCACCACGCCGGTGATCTCGCGCTTGTGCACAGGACCGCCAGTCGGGCGCGCCACGTTGACATCGGCCATCTCAGCCGCCGATGTAGGACATTTCGACGCGCGGAGCGTCCGGGTCGGCCGCGGGCAACGCGTTGCTGCCGCGAAGTTCCGAGTAGCGGTCAGCGCGTCTTTCCCAAATCCGGGCGATGGCTGTCGCGATCGTAGCCTCGCTGGCCCCGCTGCGGATCAGCGCGCGCAAGTCGTGGCCGGACGTCGCGAACAGGCACAGGTAGAGCTTGCCTTCGGTAGAGAGGCGGGCGCGCGTGCAGGAGCCGCAGAACGCGCGCGTCACGCTCGAAATGACACCGATCTCACCGCTGCCGTCCTGATAACCCCAGCGTTGCGCGGTCTCGGCGTGGTTGTGGGCTTCGAGCGGCCGCAGCGGAAAATGCTCGGCAATGCGCGCGACCACGTCCGCCGAGGGCAATACTTCGCTCATGTTCCAGCCGTTCGACGCCCCCACGTCCATATATTCGATAAAGCGCAGCACCGTGCCGCTGCCTTTGAAATGGCGCGCCATGGGCACGATTTCGGCGTCGTTCGTGCCGCGCTTGACCACCATGTTGACCTTCAGCGGCGCCAGGCCGACGGCGTGCGCGGCCTCAATGCCTTCGAGCACGTCCGCGACGGCGAAATCGGCGTCGTTCATGCGGCGAAACAACGCATCGTCCAGCGCGTCCAGGCTCACCGTTACCCGCGACAACCCCGCGTCCTTCAGCGAGCGCGCCTTGCGGGCGAGGATCGACCCGTTGGTGGTGAGCGTGATGTCGAGCGGACGGCCTTCCGGCGTGCGCAGCAACGCCAACCGCTCGATCAGGAATTCGATGTTCTTGCGCAGCAGCGGTTCGCCGCCGGTCAGCCGGATTTTTTCAACGCCGTGCGCGACGAACAATCGAGCCAGCCGCTCGATTTCCTCGAACGACAGCAGGGCGCTATGTGGCAGAAATTCGTGGTTTTTATCGAAGACTTCACGCGGCATGCAGTACACGCAGCGAAAATTGCAACGATCGGTCACCGATATGCGCAGATCGCGCAACTCACGCGACAGCCGGTCGGTGAGCAGTCCGCGCGGCGTCACGGCCATAGCGGACGAACCCGCGGAAAAATCCGGGATCGCGCTGACATCGGTGACGGGAATGATGCGTCGGGACATGATCGTTTTATTTCTCGTGCAGTGGCAGCGGGGCGAGCCACTATGAACTTCGAATAATTCATTTTAGCGGAAGGGCGGTCTGAGGGCGGCTCGCCCTTGCCTTTTCACGGGCATTTGCCCCCCGCCCAATAAAAAAAGCGCCACCGACCGGAGTCAGATGGCGCTTTTCGAAACGTCAGACGCGTTTACTGTGCGTCTTTACCCGTTTCCACCTGCTGCATCGGCGCCGCGTCCAGCGGCGGCAGGCGCTTGCGTTCGCGCACGACACGCTTCGGCGCTTCCGCCTGGGCTGTGGCTTCGCGCGCTGCGCGGAGCTTGTCGGCGTCGGTGTTCACCCAGACGAGGCCCGCCGTATCCAGCATCGGCTTGAGCACTTCTTCTTTCAGGGTGACAGCCGCGACTGGCGCAACCGGAGCGGCCGCTACGGGAGCCACGGTTTCCACCGGTTCAAACGTCTTTACCGGCTCGGATTCGACCGGCGCGAACGCTTCTGCCACAACTGGCGCGGGCGATGCGACCGGTGCAACCGTCTCCGATACCGGCGTCGCGGCAACAGGCGCCGTTTCTACCGGTTCAGCGACTTGAGCTTCCGGCACTGCGTGAGCAATGACGGGCTCGGGTTCCGCTGCCTTCGGGGTATCGGCGAAAGGACTTTCGACCTTTTCTTCCGCTACCTTCGGGGTCGGTCCGAACGGGTTTTCGATGGGCCGTGACACCGGCTTTTCGAAGATATCCGTCGCAGGAGCTTCGGCAACCGTTGCGCTGGTTTCCTGGGCGGCATGCGCTCCTTGCACTTCCTGCGCGCCATGCGACACGACAAAACCTTCGGCTTCGGCGCGCTTTGCTTCCACGGGCGCTGTTTCAACCGGCGCAACTTGTGCGACGCGAACCGGTTCCGGCAACTCCGTCACGCTGATCGCGGCAGCCGAAACCGGCTCGACCGTGACTGCATGTGCGGGTGCTTCTACCGGCGCGAACACAGCCGATGCCGTCTCAACGGGCTTAGCCACAACGGGTGCGAAATCGCGGCTGTCATCAACGTCATTCGACGAATCCGTGTCGAACACACCGGCTTGAGCGCGTTCGCTGTCAGCATTGCCTTCGTTTTCAGCAGCGTCACCGGCCTGATTGGCCGTCACGCCTTCTTCTTCACGATCACGGCGTCCACCACGACGACCACGACGGCGACGACGGCGCTCTTCGCCTTCACGCGCTGCGCTGGCCTGATCGGCCTGCAATGCGTCAGCGTTACCGTTCTGCTGCGATTCCTGGCCCGACAGGGTGTTGTCCGTCAACTCCGACACCACCGTTTCGCCTTGCGTCAATGCTTCGACGGCCGCTTCCGGCTGTGGCTTGCGGCGTTCGCCCCGTTCTGGACGTTCCCCACGTTCACGGCGTTGACCGCGATCGGCGGCTTCAGCACTTTCCGGTGCGCGTTCACCACGGTTCTCGCGTGGTTCACGCGGTTCCCGGGGCTCGCGTACTTCGCGCGGCTCACGTCCTTCACGGGCCTCACGCGGTTCGCGGCCTTCCCGTGCTTCACGCGGCTCACGGCCTTCACGTCCACCACGCGGTTCACGCGGTTCGCGGGTTTCACGTGCTTCGCGCGGTTCCTTCGGTTCCCGTTCCTCGCGGCGCGGGTTTTGACGCCCGCCCGCCGTGCCCGGCGCGCTTGGCGTAGCGCCAGTAGTGGCCGCAGCGCTATCGCGCGAAGCAGCACCACCACGACGATTGCGGTTCCGGTCACCACCTTGGCCCGAACGCTCTGGCCGTTCGCCACGAGCCGGACGTGCCGGCGCGGGCGCTGCGACTGGCGCAGGAGCCGGTTTTACTTCGGGCTGGACGCCGAACAGGTTCTTCAGCCAGCCGATAAACCCGCCTGTTGAAGCAGTCACCACCGGAGCAGGTGCTGCGACCGGAGCCGCAACGACCTTCACCGGTGCGCTAGGCGCAGGCGATGCCGGCGTGATGCCCTTGACCATTGCTTCCTGCTTCGGCTTGATTTCTTCGGTGCGCTTGCTGTAACCCGTTTCGGATTCCAGTTCGTGCGCCGCTTCTTCGGCCATCTTCCAGGAGGCACGCGGTTCGTCGAGACGGGTATCGTCGTGACGCAGGCGTTCCAGCTTGTAATGCGGCGTTTCGAGATGCTTGTTCGGGATCAACACGACGTTGACCTTGAAGCGCGACTCGATCTTGTTGATTTCCGAACGCTTTTCGTTCAGCAGGAAGGCGGTCACTTCAACCGGCACCTGGCAATGAATTGCCGCGGTGTTTTCCTTCATTGCTTCTTCCTGAATGATCCGCAGCACTTGCAGCGCGGACGATTCGGTATCGCGAATGTGACCCGTGCCGTTACAACGCGGGCACGTCACATGGCTGCCTTCGGAGAGCGCCGGACGCAGGCGCTGACGCGACAGCTCCATCAAACCGAAGCGCGAAATCTTGCCCATTTGTACGCGCGCACGGTCGTGCTTGAGCGCGTCCTTGAGACGTTGCTCGACTTCGCGCTGGCTCTTGGCCGACTCCATGTCGATAAAATCGATCACGATCAAGCCGCCCAGATCGCGCAGGCGCAGCTGGCGCGCGACTTCGTCGGCGGCTTCGAGGTTCGTGCGGGTCGCCGTTTCCTCAATGTCCGCGCCCTTCGTCGAGCGCGCCGAGTTCACGTCGATAGCCACCAGCGCTTCCGTGTGATCGATCACGATCGCGCCGCCCGAGGGCAACGGCACCGTGCGCGAATACGCGGTTTCGATCTGATGTTCGATCTGGAAACGGGAGAAGAGGGGAACGTCGTCGTGATAACGCTTAACCTTGCTCAGGTTATCCGGCATCACGATGTCCATGAAGGCGCTGGCCTGGTCATGGATCTCGGTGGTATCGATCAGAATTTCGCCGATATCCGGCTGGAAGTAATCACGAATCGCCCGGATCACGAGGCTGGATTCGAGATAAATCAGCATCGGTTTTCCAGCGACACCGCTTTGCGACGCCGCTTCCACCGCGCGCCACAGTTGCATCAGGTAGTTCAGGTCCCACTGCAGTTCTTCAGCCGAGCGGCCGATCCCCGCCGTTCGCGCGATGATGCTCATGCCTTCCGGCAAATCGAGCTGGCCCATTGTTTCGCGCAGTTCCTGGCGCTCGTCGCCTTCAATCCGGCGCGATACACCCCCGCCACGCGGGTTGTTCGGCATCAGGACGAGGTAGCGTCCGGCGAGCGAGATAAACGTGGTCAGGGCCGCGCCCTTGTTGCCGCGTTCTTCCTTTTCGACCTGAATGATCAGTTCCTGGCCTTCGCGCAGTGCGTCCTGGATGCGCGCGGAGCGCATGTCGACGCCGTCCTTGAAATACTGGCGGGCGACTTCCTTGAACGGCAGAAAACCGTGGCGGTCTTCGCCATAGTTCACGAAACAGGCTTCGAGCGAGGGCTCGATGCGGGTAATAACTCCCTTGTAGATATTGCCTTTGCGCTGTTCGCGCCCGGCGGTTTCGATGTCGATATCGATGAGTTTTTGCCCATCGACGATGGCGACGCGCAATTCTTCTTGCTGCGTCGCGTTAAACAGCATGCGTTTCATTGGACGGCTCCAGAGCGGCTCTACCGGCCCCCATCGAGCGAATTCGCGCGGTTGTCAGTCGCGTGAAGCAGGAGGGCGGGCGCGCCGCGCTTTTTTGTGTGTGTTGTCACAAAGCACGCTGGAGCGGGAGTTCTGGCGGAGAGAATTGCCTGGGACGGGTCAAGCCACCGGCCAGCGACGAAACGCGTCGCGGCGGGCAGCCAGCCTTGGGGCACATGCGAACAGACTTCGACACGCCGTAAAGCAACGGCTGGCGGCTTAAGCGGCACAGCACTGCGGCTCGACGTCCTTCAAACTACGTGAAGAGCCGGCAGCGCAGCCAGCAGCAGCCGGATGCGGCCTGACACAGTGTCAAACGGGTGGAGGGTTTTCGCGCAAAACCAGAGCGACAAGCAAACCGACCGACGTTTTCCAAACCTGCAGCAGGTTGCCGTTGCGGTTTGCCGGGTGCTCAAAGCGCCCGATAACCGCGTTGGGTGTCTCGTCTTGTTGCGACCTCTGCCACGCTTCGCCCGTTTCAGCGCAGCTTGCAGCAGAAGCCGTTTTCTTCGCAACCGCCAAGCGACGATGTTCCGTTCACCCTAACCTGATACCCGCCCGATATCTTTTAGATACCTGCCTGATACCCGGGTCACATCCGGAAGAAGCCGGGTTTAAGTCCGGACCTCATCGTCTCTCGCCGATAAAATTCTTGATCGCCAAAAATCCGTTACCGTGTCGACGATCGACTCGACCGAACGCGCCTGTGGGCACCGTCCCTGCCGTGCGATATCGTCGTGCGTGCAACTTGTTACTCCGTTTTCCGGGTGAGCAACTGGCCCTGGGCGCAAGTAAAATAACGGTTTACTGCTTGCACCTGTACAGTCTGACAACATCCGGCCAGCTTAGTGGCTTTTTCCAGACTGTCCGCAAATTATATTCAGAATGAATGAGTTAGGCAAAACATCCCATAAAAAGGTCGCAAGCGAACAGGTCTCAATGATCGAGATCGACGAAAATGCGGCGGGTCAGCGCATCGACAATTTTTTACTTCGCGTCTGTAAAGGCGTGCCAAAAAGTCACATTTACCGGATTTTGCGCAGCGGAGAAGTGCGCGTAAACAAGGGCCGCATCGACGCCGCTTACAGGCTTGAAATGGGCGATCTCGTCCGCGTTCCGCCTATTCGCACCGCGCAACTGGACGAAACACCGGTTTCGTCGAATGCGCCCGCAGCCGAATTCCCCATACTATTTGAAGACGATCACTTAATCGTTATCGATAAACCCGCCGGCGTCGCCGTTCATGGCGGCAGTGGCGTGGCGTTCGGTGTTATCGAACAACTGCGAAACGCGCGCCCGCAGGCGAAATTCCTCGAATTGGTGCATCGGCTGGATCGCGAGACCTCCGGCGTGCTGATGCTCGCGAAAAAACGCTCGGCGCTGATCAACGTGCATGAGCAAATGCGCGAAAACCGTATCGATAAACGCTATCAGGCCGTCGGTCACGGCGACTGGCTGGCGGGTTGGGGGCGCCGGCGGATCGTGAAAGAGCCGCTGCACAAGTACCTGACGCCCGAGGGCGAGCGTCGCGTGCGGGTTCAGGACGACGGCCTCGCGTCGCATACGGTGTTCAACCTGATCGAGCGTTTCAGCGAGTACGCGTGGGTCGAGGCGGAACTGAAGACCGGTCGTACGCATCAGATTCGTGTGCATATGGCGCATATCGGCCTGCCGATCGCCGGTGACACCAAATACGGCGACTTCGCGCTAAACAAGAATCTGGTACGTCCCAACGCCGATCCGTCGCTCAAACGCATGTTTCTGCACGCTTTCCGGCTGAAACTCGTGCATCCGGCCACTGGCGAGACGCTTCAGGTCGAAGCGCCGCTGCCTGCCGAATGCCGGCGCTTCATCGAACAACTCAAACAAAATTCTAGAGAGACCCAATAAATGGCCCGTCAGCAATTCGATCTGATTGTCTTCGACTGGGACGGCACCTTGATGGATTCCACGGCCCACATTACGCGCAGCATTCAGGCGGCGTGCCGCGACTTGGGCCTGCCCGTTCCCGCCGACGAAGCGGCAAGTTACGTGATCGGGCTGGGGCTGCGCGACGCGTTGCAGATTGCCGCGCCCACGCTCGATCCCGTCGATTACCCGAAGCTTGCCGAGCGGTATCGCTTTCACTATTTGATCAAGGGCGAGCAAACCGAGCTCTTCGACGGTGTGCGCGGCATGCTGCAGAATCTGCGCGACGAGGGTTATCTGCTCGCGGTTGCAACGGGTAAAAGCCGTGTGGGCCTGAACCGCGCGCTGGACCAGTCGCGCCTGACGAGTCTCTTCGACGGCACGCGCTGCGCCGACGAAACCTTCTCCAAGCCGCATCCGGCCATGCTGCACGAACTCACGCGCGAACTGGGGCAGGACGTTAGCCGCACGGTGATGATTGGGGACACCACGCACGACCTGCAGATGGCGAAGAACGCCGGTGCGGCGGCGGTCGGCGTGACGTACGGGGCGCATCCGGCGAAGTCGCTGCACGCGCTCGAGCCGCTGTTCGTGGCCGACAACGTGACGTCGCTGGGGGACTGGCTGCGGGAGAATGCATGACAGGAACGCCGCCCGAGACGCCATTTGAACGGCCACTTCAGCCGGTGCGAATCTGCGCGTCGGAGGATTTGGTCGACGGCGGCGACGGCGTTCGACACAAAGCGGTCGACAAAGGCGGCGAAGCCACGGTGTTTTTTATCCGATACGACGGCAAACCCTTCGGCTACCTCAACCGCTGCGCCCACGTGCCCATGGAGATGGACTGGTCCGAAGGCAAGTTCTTCGAGACCTCCGGCTTATACTTGATGTGCGCGACTCACGGCGCGATTTACGAGCCGGACACGGGGAAATGCGTCGGCGGCCCTTGCCGTGGCGCGCGTTTGCGGCGGGTGGCAGCGGAAGAACGCGACACACCCGAAGGCCGCGCTGTCTTCTGGCTTCCCGACGACGATCTCCGTCCGGCTTGAGCGTTTTCGCGGGAGTTCTCGCGATTCGAAACAAACCCGCTTTCCATTTCTAATCAGTCAACCAGGCGACGCATGTCCGATCAAATTCCCATCGATTCCGCGGATAAGGCGCGTCCCAAATCCATCGGCGACACCGGCGGCAACTGGGAGCGCGCCGCGCTCGAACGTATCGCTCTCGCGGCAATCAATGAACAGCGTGCCGCGCGGCGCTGGCGGATATTTTTCCGCTTTGTGTTCCTCGCGATCCTGGCGATCGCGGTCTGGAGCGCGTTCGATTTCACCAGCGACAAAGTCGCGAAAACCGAACGCCATACGGCGCTGGTCGAACTGGAAGGTGAAATTTCCGCTAATAGCGACGCCAGCGCGGACAACGTGAACGCAGCGCTGGACAGCGCTTTTGAAGACGACGGCACCGCAGCGGTGATCCTTCGCTGCAACAGCCCGGGCGGCAGTCCGGTCCAGGCGGGCATCATCAATCGCGAGATCACGCGCTTGCGGGCGAAATATCCATCGAAGCCGCTGTATGTGGTGGTCGGCGACATGTGCGCGTCGGGCGGTTATTACGCCGCGGCCGCCGCCAATAAAATCTACGTCGACAAGGCGAGCATTGTCGGATCGATTGGCGTCCTGATGGACGGTTTTGGCTTCACGGGCTTGATGGACAAGCTTGGCGTGGAACGCCGGCTGCACACGTCAGGGGCAAATAAAGGCGCATTCGATCCGTTTTCGCCCGAAACGCCGGCCATGAACGCCCACGCGCAGGAAATGCTTGATCAGATTCACCAGCAATTCATCGATGCCGTCAAACAAGGCCGTGGCAGTCGCCTGAAAGACTCGCCCGATGTGTTCTCGGGCATGTTCTGGACGGGTCAGAAGAGCGTGGAACTGGGTCTCGCCGATGGTTTCGGCGACGCCGATTACGTCGCACGCGAGATCGTCAAGCAGCCGGATATTGTCGATTACACGCAGAAGGAGAGCATTGGCGAGCGTGTGGCGCGAAAGTTTGGCGCGGCGGTCGGCAACGCATCGATGCACGCGTTGATGATGGGCGGGAAGATGCAGTTGAAGTGAGTTTTGCAGCGTTCTTCAGATAAAAGCCGCTCGCCTTGAGTTTTCGGGCGAGCGGCTTTTTTATTGAGTGGTGCGCAATCTCGGCTAAGGGATGAGCCTCACGCCCCCAACAACAGGAAAATCGCCGGTCGTTTATGCAGCTCCGGCGCCGCTTTCTTTTTCCATTCCGACACGGTTCGCGTGACGATCGTCTCGGCCGGTAACGTCAGGTCGACCGCGACGCACACCAGCGTGGACGGCGCGCACGTCGCGAGCAGCGTGTCCAGCAGCGCACGATTCCTGTACGGCGTTTCGATGAATATCTGCGTCTGGTTCGCCTTGCGAGACAGCGCTTCCAGTTCGCGCAGGCGTTTGCCCCGTTCGGCGGCATCGACGGGAAGATAGCCGTTGAACGCGAAACTCTGGCCGTTCATGCCCGATGCCATCAGCGCCAGCAAAATCGAACTGGGTCCGACGAACGGCACCACTTTGACGCCGCGCTCGTGGGCGCGGCGCACGAGCAGGGCGCCTGGATCGGCGACCGCCGGGCAACCCGCTTCCGAGACGAGGCCGGCGTCAGTACCGGCCAGAATCGGCTTGAGCAGCTTGTCGACTTCACCCGGTGGCGTGTTGACGTTGAGTTCGCGGATCTCGATTTCCTGGATCGGCCGCTCGGTTCCGACCTTTTTCAGGAAGGCGCGCGTGGTTTTCGCGTTCTCGCCAATGTAGTACTGCAGCGCCGCGGCGCGAGCGCGCACGGGTTCGGGAAGAACGTCGGCTAGCGCGGCGCTGTCGCCGTCGCCGAGCGTGTTCGGAATCAGGTACAAAACGCCGCTCATACTGCCCCCATTAACGGAAACCCGGCCGCGCGCAACATCCGCGACAACGCGATCAGCGGCAAACCGACCAGCGCGGTGGGATCGTCGGCGTGAATTGCATCGACCAGCGTGATGCCCAAACCCTCCGATTTCGCGCTGCCCGCCACGTCATAAGGCGTTTCGGCAAGCAAATACGCTTCGATTTCCGCATCCGACAGTTCTCGGAATTGCACGCGGGTGACGATATCGGCGGATTGGATGTGGTCCGAGCGGCTGTCGAAGAGACAAAGCGCGCTGTGGAATTCGACACTTTTACCGCGCATCGACTGAAGCTGGGCGCGCGCGTTCTCGTGCGTGCCGGGCTTGCCGATCTGGCGGCCGTCGCAGGTCGCGACCTGATCGGAGCCGATCACGAGTGCGCCGGAAACATCGGTCACGCGGGCCGCGGCCGCACGCGCCTTGGCGATCGATAGCCGGACAGCCGTGGCTTCCGGCGTTTCGTCGTCGAGCGGTGTTTCGTCGATATCGGGCGTGATGACATCGAAGGGAATGCGCAGGCGTTCGAGCAACTCCCGCCGGTAACGCGAACTCGATGCAAGGATGAGGCGCGGCTTAGTTGAGACGTCGGGCATGGAAAGGATTGGCTATGAACAAATGGGGTTAAGGACTGAAATCGGGCTGGGACCGAACTAAAATGGCAGTGCCGCACGCCGAAGCATAAGTGTTTGACTCGAAAAGACAAAGCCGCTATGATTTTGGGCTTTTCATCGGTATGCGAAGGCCTTTTTACGTTTTTACGCATACCGAGATGGCGACGGTGGATGGCAGCGGTGGCCGGAAGTGTACCGAGGTGTTGCGCGGTCCAGAGGCAGCCCGGAGTGTGGCAGAGCCGTTTTAGAATTTAGAAGGTCTGGGTGTGGTGCTCAGATACGCAACAGGCACACAGCTCGCTGCTAAAACCGGAAAATCGGGATAAACCACACCAGCCGGACGGGTCCGGTGCGGTGCATACTGCAGTTTCACCCCCGGTCGTCCTCCGCGGACTTGCTATCCAGCCGTCGCGGCAACGACCACTGCAGGAGCGCACATGACACAAAATCCTGGCAAACCTGCATGTCCCGCCGACTTGCGCGCGCTCGACCTGTTCGAATTCGCCCAAAGCCGTCGGCAGGCAGCAGGCGGTGTACGGGTCTCGCAATTGCCGCGTATGTTGAACGAAGTGCCGGCAGATGCCCCAGACCGCGACACGGTGTTTTCATGGCAGGCCGAAGGCTCCATGCAGCCCGAGTTGCAGGACGACGGTACCGAAGCGCCGCAGCCTTATTTGCGGCTCGCGGTGCACGGATCGGTCTGGATCGAATGCCAGCGTTGTCTTTCGCCGTATTCGCAACATCTGAATGTCGATGCAACGTATCGCATTGTCGCGACGGAAGACGAAGCAGACGAGTTTCCGCTAGACAACGATGAAGTGGAAGTGATCGTTGGCTCACGCCAGTTCGATCTCATCGACTTGATCGAAGAGGAATTGTTGTTGTCCTTGCCGCTCGTGCCGAAGCACGAAGTGTGTCCTGAAGTGCACGAGAGCCTGGTAACGGGCCTCGCGGGCGCCGAGGGCGAGCTGGACAGTGGTGGTCTGAATGGCGATGCAGGCGCGCAGCAGGATGGCGGCTCAGGCAGACCCAATCCGTTCGCCGCGCTCGGTAAGCTCAAGCAGGGCGGTTCCGACGACAATAAGCATTAAGTGTGGATTGAAGCGCAGTGGATTGAAGCGCGGGCAATCAAGCACGTGTTTTAAGCGCTCGCAATAAAAGAGTATTGATGTCCGGCATCAGGCCGGATGTCGAATCATCAGGCGGCGCGATGCGTCCGGAAAGACTCACTGGCCTAAGGTCAGGGTCTCGGGTGTGTCGAGCTGTGTTAGAATTCGCAAAATTTTTCTGGAGTCATCATGGCAGTTCAGCAAAACAAGAAATCGCCGTCCAAGCGCGGCATGCATCGTTCGCACGACTTCCTGACCGCGCCGGCGCTGGCTGTTGAGCCGGGCACGGGTGAAGTCCATCTGCGTCACCACGTGAGCCCGAACGGCTACTATCGTGGCAAGAAAGTCATCAAGACGAAGAACGACTAAGCGTACGACGCTTGTTGCGTCTGGCGTCACCGTCTTGACTCGTGGTCTGAGTCGCGGTTGTTTGCGCTTGACATGTTCCCGGTACAACAAGAAGGCGGCATTTCACTGCCGCTTTTTTGTGCCTGAAATTCGTCGCACTCCATGACCGTAAAGATCACTATCGACTGCATGGGAGGCGACCACGGCCCGTCCGTGACCGTTCCCGCCGCGGTCAGTTTCGTGCGCTCGCATCCTGATGCGCAGCTGCTGCTTGTCGGCATCGAGTCGGCCATCCGCGCGCAGCTGAAGAAGTGCAAAGCCACCGGCGAAACCCGGCTGACGGTCGTCCCGGCCACAGAAGTGGTCGAGATGGACGATTCGGTAGAGGTAGCGCTGCGCCGGAAGAAAGATTCGTCCATGCGGGTGGCGCTCAATCTCGTCAAGGACGGCCAGGCGCAGACGTGCATCTCGGCGGGCAACACCGGTGCATTGATGGCCGTGTCCCGCTACGTGCTCAAGACGCTGCCCGGCATTGAGCGCCCGGCTATCGCATTCGCGATGCCAAGCCAGAAAGGCTTCACCACGGTGCTCGACTTGGGCGCGAACGTGGACTGCGAGCCGCAACATTTGCTGCAATTCGCCGAAATGGGCCACGCGCTTGTCGCTGCTATCGGGGACAAGGAGCGGCCGACCATTGGTCTGCTCAACATCGGCGAAGAAGTCATCAAGGGCAACGACATCATCAAACGCGCCGGCGAATTGCTGCGCGCAAGCACGCTCAATTTCTACGGCAACGTGGAAGGCAACGACATCTATAAAGGCACGACCGACGTGGTCGTGTGCGACGGTTTTGTCGGCAACGTGGCGCTGAAGACCTCGGAAGGTCTGGCGCAGATGCTGACCGACATGATCCGCGAGGAATTCAGCCGATCGCTCTTGACCAAGCTGATGGCGCTCGTCGCATTGCCCGTTCTCAAGCGCTTCAAACGGCGGGTCGACCCGGCCCAGTACAACGGCGCCGCGCTGCTCGGCCTGCGCGGGCTGGTCATCAAAAGTCATGGATCGGCACAAGCCTACGGGTTTGAGTGGGCTATCAAACGCGGGTATGATGCCGTCAAAAATGGCGTGCTTGAACGCCTCGTGCGCGCCATGGAAGAAAACGCCGCTCCCGTGCAACAAGCGGCGCTCGGCGCTTCTGCTGACACTGCTGGCACCGTGGTCCCGAATCAGACCGACCCCGCGGCCGACCCCGTCGCCCCAGGCGACAATACGGTCGCTGCCCGCCCGCTCGTGCAGCCGGGCGAACCGGGTGCCGCGCTATCCTCGAAGGCATAATGGCTCAATCGAATCTCTATTCCCGTGTGATCGGAACGGGCAGTTACCTGCCGGCGGACCGTGTCTCGAATCAGGAACTGGCCGAGCGTCTGGCAAAACAGGGTGTCGAAACGAGCGATGAGTGGATCGTCGCCCGCACGGGTATCCATGCGCGTCATTTCGCCGCACCCGATCAGGCGACCAGCGAACTCGCCTTGCAGGCGTCGCATCATGCGATAGAGGCTGCGGGTATTGATCCGCAATCGATCGATCTGATCATTGTCGCCACGTCCACGCCTGACTTCGTTTTTCCCAGCACAGCTTGCCTGTTGCAGAACAAGCTTGGCATCAAGAATGGCGGTGCTGCGTTTGATATCCAGGCTGTCTGCTCGGGCTTCGCTTATGCCGTTGCAATGGCCGACAGCCTTATCCGCGGCGGCGCCAATCACACGGCGCTGATCGTCGGCGCCGAAACCTTCTCGCGCATTCTCGATTTCAACGACCGCACCACCTGCGTGTTGTTCGGCGATGGCGCGGGCGCGGTGATCCTGCAAGCCTCCGATGAACCCGGAGTACTGTCCAGCGCGCTTCACGCCGACGGCAGCCACGCGAACATCCTGTGCACGCCGGGCAATGTGAACAAGGGTGTGATCGAAGGCAGCGCGTTCCTGCACATGGATGGCCAGGCCGTGTTCAAGCTGGCGGTGAAGGTGCTGGAAAAAGTGGCCGTCGAGGCGCTCGAGAAGGCGCAACTGACCGCGAGCGATATCGACTGGCTCATTCCGCATCAGGCCAATATCCGCATCATGGAAAGCACCGCGCGCAAGTTGCATGTGCCGCTGGAGCGCATGGTCGTGACCGTTGGGGAGCATGGCAATACGTCGGCGGCATCCATTCCTCTCGCATTCGACGTCGCCGTGCGCGACGGTCGCATCAAGCGCGGCCAGCACGTGCTGATCGAAGGGGTGGGCGGCGGCTTCACGTGGGGCGCGTCGGTTATCCGCTATTAAGCGGGTATTAAGCCGACACGACTCCCCGTCTTCAAGCCACCTCAGTCATTCGACAATCCAATCGAGCAAGGACCTCATGAAATTCGCGTTTGTTTTTCCGGGACAAGGTTCCCAGTCGGTCGGCATGCTCAATGCATTTGCCGACCACGCCGTGGTGCGCGAAACCGTGCAACAGGCATCCGATGCACTCGGCCAGGATCTGGCCAAGCTGATTGCCGAAGGCCCGGCGGAAGAACTGGGTCTCACCACGAACACGCAACCGGTCATGCTGACGGCCGCGTACGCGATTTATCGCGTGTGGGAAAAGGAAACCGGGCTCAAGCCGGCGATCGTCGCGGGTCATAGCCTGGGCGAATATACGGCGCTGGTTGTTGCTGGTGCGCTGCCGTTTTCTACCGCCGTGCCGCTTGTGCGGTTTCGCGCGCAAGCCATGCAGAGCGCGGTGCCGGTAGGCGAAGGCGGCATGGCCGCAATTCTCGGTCTCGACGACGACGCTGTGCGCGCCGTCTGCGCCGAAGCATCGGCAGCGGGGATTGTGGAGGCGGTGAACTTCAACGCGCCGTCCCAAGTGGTGATTGCTGGTGCGAAAGCGGGCGTTGAAAAAGCCTGCGAAATCGCCAAGGCCAAGGGTGCGAAACGCGCTTTGCCGCTGCCGGTGTCTGCCCCGTTCCATTCGTCGCTGCTCAAGCCGGCGTCGGACCAGCTGCGCGAATATCTGGCGAGCGTCAGTATCACCGTGCCGCAGATTCCGCTGATCAATAACATCGATGTCGCGAGCGTTGCCGAACCGGCTGCCATCAAGGACGCGCTCGTGCGTCAGGCCGCGGGTCCCGTCCGCTGGGTCGAAACCGTGCGGAAGATGGCGCACGAAGGGATCACGCACGTGATCGAATGCGGTCCGGGCAAGGTGCTGAACGGGTTGACGAAGCGGATCGACGGTACGCTGATCGGCGCGTCGATCTTCGATCCGGTTTCGCTCGAAGAAACCCGCAAACTGCTCGCCGGCTGAATTCGTCGGCCAGATAGGTCAAGGTAGTGACGCAAAGCGGTCAGGCAAAACCAAGGAACGGACGAAAGATGATTCTGGACAAGCACATAGTGGTCGTGACGGGCGCGTCGCGAGGTATCGGCCGGTCGATCGCGGTCGAACTCGCGCGCCAGGGCGCGACCGTGATTGGCACGGCGACCAGCGAAAGCGGCGCCGAAGGCATTACCGAAGCATTGAAAGAGTTTGGCGGACAAAGCCGTGGCGCTGTGCTGAACGTCACGGACGCGGCCGCGAGTGAGGCGTTTATCGACGGCGTGGTCAAGGAATTCGGCGGCCTCAACGTGCTGGTGAACAATGCCGGGATCACGAAAGATCAACTCGCGATGCGCATGAAGGACGACGAATTCGACGCCGTCATCGACACCAACCTGCGTGCCGTTTTCCGCCTCTCGCGCGCCGTGCTGCGGCCGATGATGAAAGCGCGCGGCGGCCGGATCATCAACATCACGTCGGTGGTGGCGTCGTCGGGCAACCCGGGGCAGGCCAACTACGCGGCCGCGAAGGCCGGCGTGGCAGGCATGACGCGGGCGCTGGCCCGTGAAATCGGCAGCCGCGGGATCACGGTGAATTGCATTGCGCCGGGTTTTATCGACACCGACATGACCAAGGTCCTGCCGGAAGCGCAGCGTGCGGCGCTCACAGCACAGATACCACTCGGCCGACTGGGCAGTCCGGAAGATATCGCTCATGCTGTGGCTTTCCTTGCTTCGCCGTACGCGGGGTACATCACGGGTACGACGCTCCACGTGAACGGCGGCATGTACATGTGACAGGCATTTCGTTAATATCCGCGCCTTGTGGCGGGTGCGCAAAGTGCTGATTTAAAGCACGGTGCGCGGGATGCGAAATTTGCTGTCAGAAGTGTTAAGCAGGAAAGGGCGCAGGAAAGGACGTGACAGGCATCAAAGGCATGTCACGCGCCAAACAAAGCTGATTTCGTGCGTGGGTATTTACGGGTACAAACCTGATAAAATGCGCGCACTTGTGTTTTTGAACTACATTTCCCTCGGAGGGCTGCATGGACAATATCGAACAGCGCGTGAAGAAGATCGTCGCCGAACAACTGGGCGTCGCCGAAGCTGAAATCAAGAACGAAGCTTCGTTCGTCAACGATCTGGGCGCTGACTCGCTCGACACCGTCGAACTCGTGATGGCTCTCGAAGACGAATTCGGCATGGAAATCCCTGACGAAGAAGCCGAGAAGATCACGACGGTTCAGCAAGCGATCGACTACGCTCGCGCCAACGTCAAGGCCTAAAGCCCGACGCGCAAGCTGCTTCTACACTATTCGGGGTTGACGCTCTGTCGCGATTCGAACCGATTTAACAGCCACAGGGCTCACAGGGCAATTTCCTGTGGATCTTGTGGCTTTTGCTTTTTGTCATTTATGGATAAGGGGTTACTGTGAGCCGTCGTCGTGTTGTTGTTACAGGCCTTGGGCTGATTTCGCCTGTCGGCAATACCGTTGCCGACGGCTGGGCCAATCTGGTCGCTGGCAAGTCGGGCATTGCCGAGATCACGAAGTTCGATGCCACGAACTTCTCCACGCGCTTTGCCGGCGAAGTCAAAGGCTTCAATGTCGAAGACTATATGCCGGCCAAGGAAGCGCGCCACATGGATACCTTTATCCATTACGGCATTGCTGCCGGTGTGCAAGCCATGCAGGACAGCGGACTGGAAATTACCGAGGAAAACTCGGAGCGCGTGGGTGTCGTGGTCGGTTCGGGCATCGGCGGCTTGCCGATGATCGAAATCACGCAAACGGAATTGCTGAATCGCGGCCCGCGCCGGATTTCGCCGTTTTTTGTACCGGCGTCGATCATCAACATGATCTCCGGCCATCTCTCGATCCGCTTCGGTTTGAAAGGACCGAATCTCGCCATCGTGACCGCCTGTACGACGGGGCTGCATTGCATCGGCGAAGGCTCGCGGCTGATCGAATACGGCGACGCCGACGTGATGATTTGCGGCGGTTCGGAAGCGACCGTATCGCCATTGGGTGTCGGCGGCTTCGCGGCTGCGCGCGCGTTGTCGCAGCGCAACGACGACCCGGCTACCGCCAGCCGTCCGTGGGACAAGGATCGGGACGGTTTTGTACTGGGCGAAGGCGCCGGCGTGATGGTGCTTGAAGAGTATGAGCACGCGAAGGCGCGCGGCGCGAAGATCTACGCCGAAGTCAGTGGCTACGGCATGAGCGGCGACGCGTATCACATGACCGCACCGCCGGAAGACGGCGACGGCGCCCGCCGCAGCATGCGCAATGCGTTGAAAAACGCCCAGGTCAATGCGGACGAGGTGCACTACCTGAACGCTCATGGCACATCCACGCAGCTCGGTGATCTGGCCGAGACCATCGGGATCAAGAATGCCTTCGGCGATCACGCGAAGAAGATCGTGGTGAATTCCACCAAATCGATGACCGGCCACCTGCTTGGCGGCGCCGGCGGACTGGAATCGGTCTTCACCGTGCTGGCGCTGCACCACCAGATATCGCCGCCCACCATGAATATCTTCAACCAGGACCCGCAATGCGACCTGGACTACTGCGCGAACGAAGCGCGGAACATGAAGATTGACGTGGCGCTGAAGAACTCGTTCGGTTTCGGCGGTACGAACGGCACGCTCGTTTTCAAGCGGCATTGAGCGGCGCGCGCCTGGTCGTCGGGGAAACGGGCGAATGACAAGCGCGCAGATTCTGTTGCCGGAGACGTCCTCTGACTCGTTCGCCGCGGACTTGCTCGCCGATTCCCCGCGCCGGCATACACTCCGTCCCTCGCTGTTCCTGTGGGGTGCTACCGCGGCATTCGTGGCGGTAGCGGCGGCATCGGTATTCCATTGCATGGCGGCTTACGCCGGACTGTTCAGCGGGTGCATAGCGGCTTTGACCGTGACTGTCGCGCTGACCACTGCGGCCTTGCGCGGCGAGCGGCGGCGCCCCGTCGCGTTCGAGATCGGACAAGATGGTTTGACCACATGGGATCGCGCGGGGAACGCGCAATACCGGCGTATTACAGGTTGCGCCCAGTGGAGCGACCGCTTGCTTGCCCTCATCCTGGTCCCGGCGAAAGGCCACCCAGCATCGTTTCTGGTGGCCGCCGACGCGCTCGCCAATGCCTCCGCGTTCCGCGAACTGGCCGTGCGCGCCCGGCGTTGCGCCCAGGAACATCTGTAACGCGTGTAACCGCCGGTCAGCATCCGGCGTGTTCCGGCGGCGTAACGCTACAATAGCCCTCCGCGTAGCACCCCCAAAGTTAACGGATTTCCCAGGTGAGCGAAAAAGAAATCGATCAGGTACTGGTCGAACGCGTGCAAAAGGGCGATAAAGCAGCGTTCGAGCTACTGGTCGCCAAATATCAGCGCAAAATCATCCGGCTTATCTCCCGTCTCGTGCGGGATCCCGCCGAGGTTGAGGACGTCGCGCAGGACGCCTTTATCAAGGCTTATCGCGCGTTGCCGCAATTTCGCGGAGAATCGGCGTTTTATACTTGGCTTTACCGGATTGCGGTCAACACCGCGAAGAACTACCTTGCCACTCAGAGCCGTCGTGCTCCAACTTCTACCGAAGCTGATGCAGAAGAAGCGGAAACTTTCTCCGATGCAGACCAACTAAGGGATATCAACACGCCTGAGTCGATGTTGATGAGCAAGCAGATCGCACAGACGGTCAATGCTGCAATGGCGGTTTTACCGGAAGAGTTGCGCACCGCCATTACTCTTCGTGAGATTGAAGGTCTGAGCTACGAGGAAATTGCCGAGATGATGAATTGTCCAATTGGGACCGTCAGATCAAGAATTTTTCGTGCTCGCGAAGCCATTGCGGCAAAATTGCGTCCGTTGCTGGACACTCCCGAAGGCAAGCGCTGGTAACAGCGAGGTTGCGCGGGGCAGGGACGCGGTATCTGAGTCAGGTAGTGTCACTACGGGGTGCAGTCAAGATGGGGAGCATCATGGGGTCGGTTTCGGTGCAATCGCAAGCTAGCTCGCGAGGCGAGCGTCTGTCCGCTTTTGTCGACGGTGAATCGTTCGACGGTTCGGGCGACATCAGTCAGTTTCTTTCCGGGTTTACGCAGAAGGATCGCGCGGCGTGGTCGGATTTCCACTTGATCGGCGACGCCCTGCGTTCCGACGATCTCGCGGCGAGTCCTGCAGCCAGCAGCGCGTTCATGAACGCGTTCTCGGCGCGCTTCGAGGCGGAAGCGCATGTATTCGCGCCCGCGGCCATTCCGGCGGTCTCTACGGAACGCCTGCGTTCACGGCTGTTCCGCCGCCGCGTAGTACCGGCTTTCGCCGTCGCGGCTGCCGCAGCCACGCTGACGTGGATCGTCGTGCCGCAATTGCAGGGCGTGGACGGCCACAACGGCGCGCAGATGGCGTCCTTGTCGTCGGATCATGTGCAGCGCGTGGCCATGGCTTCCATGCCTGCCGCCAGCACGCGTTCACCGGTTGTCGAAGCGAATATCATTCGCGACGCGAGCCTGGATCAGTATCTCGAAGCGCATCAGCAATTCTCCCAACAGCCCGTCATGCCGGGCTCGATGCCTTTGATTCGCACTGCGGCTACCAGCCAAGGCCAATAACTGATGCAACGTGTGCGGTTGAAGAAAACGACTCATTGGGGGCGGTTGCCGGCGTTGATGTTCTGCGCAGCCGCGTTGTTATCCGCGGCATCGAGTGCTTTTGCGCAAGGCGACGATTCTGCCGCCGCGCGCAAGTCCGCTGCGGAACTGCTCAACCGGATTCACGACGCCGCACAGCAGCAGAACTACGAGGGCACCTTCGTCTACCAGCGTGGGACAACGGTGCAATCGTCGCGGATTACCCATTCGGCGGCGCGCAGCGACGGTGAGTTCGAGTCGCTGGAAAGTCTGGACGGCGCGCCTCGCAAGATGCTTCGCCACGACGACGACATGTACACGTTCGTACCCGAACGGCATTTGGTGATCGTCGAAAAACGTCTGAACAAGGACGCGTTCCCGTCGTTGCTGACAACGAGCAGCGAGCAGGTCCTGACGGTGTATGAGCCCAAAATGCTGGGTCCGGACCGTGTAGCCGGGATCGACAGCCAGGTGATCGAGCTCGATCCGAAAGACGCCTTGCGCTTTGCCTACAAGCTCTGGGCCGATTCGAAAACCGGTCTTCTGCTGCGCGCGCAGACGCTTGGGCCCGACGGTCAGGTGCTTGAACAGCTTTCATTCTCGCAAGTACAGATTGGCGGGTCCGTGGACCGCGCTGCCATTGCGAACGGGATCAAGAACATAGGCGGGTGGACGGTCGTGCGTCCGCCGGTTGAGCCTGTCGATATGGAAGCGCAGGGCTGGAAAATAACGCCTGCCGTGGCGGGTTTCCGCGAGATTCGCGAATTGCGCCGGCCGATGGCGTCGCGTGAACAGGGCCAGCCGCCCATTCCCGTCGATCAGGCTGTTTTCTCTGACGGACTGGCTGCAATCTCGATTTTTGTCGAGCCGGTGGAAAAAAATTCGCGCAAGGAAGGGGCTGGAGACAGCGGTGCTACACACGTGTTGGTCAAGCGCCGCGGGGATTTCTGGATTACCTTGCTCGGCGAAGTGCCCCAGGCCACGTTGCAGCAATTTGCTTCTGCCATAGAATACAAGCCTTCCAAGTAATTCCTCGGCCCACCACGATATGAGCAATCTCTCGCTGCGCACCTATTTCGCGGCCGCGGCGCTTGCCGCATGCCTGCCGCTCGCGACCTTCGCGGCCACAGCAGCGGCGCCCGCGTCGGCGCCGGCCGCCACACCGGTCGCGGTGCCGGGAGTGAATTTGCCCGACTTCACCACACTCGTCGATAAAGTGGGTCCGTCGGTCGTCAATATTCGTACGACAACCCGCGTCAGCAGCAGTAGCAGCGATCTGCATGGCTTGCCGCCCGGCATGGACGACGGCGACATGTCGGAGTTCTTCCGCCGTTTCTTCGGTATTCCGATGCCAGGCACGCCGCGCGGCGGCGGTGGAAGCGGTGGCGGTAATGGTGGTGGTAGCGGCGGAAGCGGAGGCGGCGACCAGGGTGGCGACAGCGGCGGCAGCCAGGGTAATCGTAGTGCACCGCAGGACAGCCCTGACAATCAGGACAATTCGGAGCAGAGTAGCGGCGTGGGCTCGGGTTTCATCATGTCGGCCGATGGTTACGTGATGACCAATGCCCACGTGGTCGACGACGCGGACACCATCTACGTCACGCTCACGGACAAGCGCGAATTCAAGGCGAAGCTGATCGGTGTCGATGAGCGCACGGACGTGGCGGTCGTCAAGATCCAGGCGACGAGCCTGCCGGCCATTACCATCGGCGATTCGAACAAGGTACGTGTCGGCGAATGGGTGCTGGCAATCGGTTCGCCGTTCGGGCTCGACAACACGGTGACGGCGGGTATCGTCAGCGCGAAGGGGCGTGACACGGGTGACTATCTGCCGTTTATCCAGACCGATGTCGCGGTGAATCCGGGCAATTCGGGTGGTCCGCTGATCAACATGGCGGGCGAGGTGATCGGCATCAACTCGCAGATCTACAGCCGTACGGGCGGCTTCATGGGAATTTCGTTCGCGATTCCTATCGATGAAGCCATGCGCGTCGCCGATCAACTGAAGACGACGGGCAAGGTCACGCGCGGCCGCATTGCCGTGGCGATCGGCGAGGTCACGAAGGAAGTGGCGGATTCGCTTGGGCTTCCGAAGGCGCAGGGTGCGCTGGTGAGCAGCGTGGAAGCGGGCGGCCCGGCCGACAAGGCCGGTATCCAGCCGGGCGACATCATCCTAAAGTACAACGGCCACGACGTGGCCACGGCGACGGACCTGCCGCGCATGGTCGGTGACACGAAGCCGGGCACGAAGGCGACGATCACCGTATGGCGCAAGGGCGAGTCGCGCGATCTGCCGATCACCATCGCGGAAATGCAGCCGGACAAGGTCGCGAAGGCCGAGACCAAGAAGACGCCGCCGCCGAAGGCGAGCGCGAGCAACACGCTCGGCATTGCGGTGAGCGACATTCCGGCTGACCAGAAGAAGGCGCTGAAACTCACGAACGGCGTGATGGTGGACGCGGTGGAGGGTCCGGCGGCGCGTGCCGGCTTCCAGAAGGGCGACATCATCCTGCGGATCGGCGATACGGATATCACGAGCGCGAAGCAATTCGACGCGGTCGCGCAAAACGTCGACCCGAGCAAGATGGTCGCGGTGCTGGTGCGTCGTGGGGACAACACGCAGTTCGTGCCGTTGCGCCCGCGTGCGCCGGCGCAGAAATAAGCACGATGAGCGCGCTTAAGCTTTATGGGCGCGCGTGGTGCCACCTGTGCGAAGACTTGCGCGCCGGGCTTGAGCCGATTGCGGCTGAGTTCGGCGTCGCGATCGAGTGGATCGATATCGACGCCGATCCTGAGCTCGAAGCGTTATACGACGAACTCGTTCCCGTTCTGGTGCTGGATGGCGTGGAGTTATGCCATTACCGGCTGGACGAAACGCGTGTGCGGGATGCCCTTCAAAGTACGCACCCAAGCACGCTTTCAACCGCGCCTGGCACGCGCCTAAGTCCCTGAGCAATCGGACCTTTCCCGTAAAATCCGCCGTCGGCCCGCCTTTTCGGCTAAAATAGACAGGTTTTTCACCCCCATTTTCAAGGCGTGCTCCGCGTTTGTCTGGGCGCGCCTTTTTGCTTGATCGGCACTGAATGAATCATATTCGTAACTTCTCGATCATTGCGCACATCGACCACGGCAAGTCGACGCTGGCCGATCGCATCATCCAGTTGTGCGGCGGCTTGTCCGACCGCGAGATGGACGCGCAGGTGCTCGACTCCATGGATCTCGAGCGCGAACGCGGCATCACCATCAAGGCGCAAACTGCGGCACTGAGCTACAAAGCGCTCGACGGTCAGGTCTACAACCTGAATCTCATCGACACCCCGGGCCACGTCGACTTCTCGTACGAGGTCAGCCGCTCGCTGTCCGCTTGCGAAGGCGCGCTGCTCGTGGTCGACGCCAGCCAGGGCGTGGAAGCGCAGACGGTCGCCAATTGCTACATGGCGATCGAACTGGGCGTGGAAGTCGTGCCGGTCCTGAACAAGATCGACCTGCCCGCGGCAGACCCCGAGAACGCAATTTCAGAAATCGAAGATGTGATCGGCATTGATGCAACCGATGCCGCGCGTTGCAGCGCGAAGACCGGCCTCGGCGTGACCGACGTGCTCGAGGCGCTGATTGCCAAAGTGCCGCCGCCGAAGGGCGATCCGGACGCACCGTTGCAGGCGCTGATTATCGATTCATGGTTCGATAATTACGTCGGCGTGGTCATGCTCGTGCGCATCAAGAACGGCACGCTGCGCCCGAAGGAAAAGATCAAGATGATGGCGTCCGGCGCGGTTTATCCGGTCGAAAGTCTCGGCGTGTTCGCGCCGAAAGCCACGAATCTCGCGTCGCTGTCGGCGGGGCAGGTGGGCTTCATCATCGCGGGCATCAAGGAATTGCAGGCGGCGAAAGTCGGCGATACGGTCACCACCGTCGCGCGCCCGGCCGAAACGCCGCTGCCAGGTTTCAAGGAAGTGAAGCCGCAAGTGTTCGCGGGTTTGTATCCGATCGAAGCGAATCAGTACGACGCACTGCGTGAATCGCTGGAAAAACTGAAGCTGAACGACTCCTCGCTGCAATACGAGCCCGAAGTGTCGCAAGCACTGGGTTTCGGTTTCCGATGCGGCTTTCTCGGTCTACTGCACATGGAGATCGTGCAGGAACGGCTGGAACGCGAGTTCGACATGGACCTCATCACCACGGCCCCGACCGTGGTGTACGAAGTCGTGAAGCGCGATGGCACGCTGATTCAGGTCGAGAACCCGGCCAAGATGCCGGAGCCTTCGTACATTGAAGAAGTGCGCGAGCCGATCGTGACCGTGAACCTGTACATGCCGCAGGAATATGTGGGCGCGGTGATCACGCTTTGCACGAACAAGCGCGGTTCGCAGATCAACATGCTGTATCACGGGCGTCAGGTTCAACTCACCTACGAAATCCCGATGGCGGAAATCGTGCTGGACTTCTTCGACCGGCTGAAGTCCACGTCGCGTGGTTATGCGTCCATGGACTATGAGTTCAAGGAATATCGCGCGTCGGATGTGGTGAAGGTCGACATGCTGATCAATGGCGATAAAGTCGACGCGTTGTCGGTGATCGTGCACCGGTCGCAAAGCCAGCATCGCGGGCGCGAAGTGGCGTCGAAGATGCGCGAACTGATTCCACGGCAAATGTACGACGTGGCAATCCAGGCAACTATTGGCGCGAACATTATCGCGCGCGAAAACATTAAAGCATTGCGTAAGAACGTTCTGGCAAAGTGCTACGGCGGCGATATCTCGCGAAAGAAAAAGCTTCTGGAAAAGCAGAAGGCCGGCAAGAAGCGCATGAAGCAAGTCGGTTCGGTCGAGATTCCGCAAGAAGCTTTCCTTGCGATTCTTCGCGTCGAAGATTAATAAAACAACCGGAAACGATTGATGAATTTTGCGTTGATTCTTTTGGTGCTCGTCATCGTGACGGGGATTGCGTGGGTGTTCGACAAACTGGTGTTCGAGCCGAAACGGCGTCGCGCAGCAGACGCAGCGGTAGTGGAATTCGATCAGCAGCAGGCACGCCTTGAACCCCGTTTCGCCGACGAAAACGCGCCGCAAACGCGCGCTCGCCTGCGCGATGAAAAGCTCCGCCAGCCGTGGTACCTCGAATATTCCGCGAGCTTTTTTCCGGTGATCCTGGTGGTGTTCGTGGTGCGCTCGTTCGTAGTCGAACCATTCAAGATTCCGTCGGGATCCATGGTGCCTACGTTGCTGGTGGGCGATTTCATCCTCGTCAATAAATTCGAATATGGCCTGCGTTTGCCGATCAGCAATACCAAGCTGACTACCGGCACGCCGCTCAAGCGCGGTGACGTAGTCGTGTTCCGTTATCCGAAAGACGAGTCGGTGGATTACATCAAGCGCGTGATCGGCCTTCCCGGCGACACCGTTGCGTACCAGGACAAGAAGCTGACCATCAATGGCAAGCCGGTTCCGGAAACGTCATTGCCTGATTTCTTCGACGACGAACGCATTGGTTATGCAAAGCAGTTCGAAGAAGATCTCGATGGCCGCAAGAATGCGATCCTGAATAACGCGCAAGTGCCGCCGTTCGTCATTGGCGCCGACGACTTCCCGTTCCGCGACAACTGCAACTACAACGCTCAAGGCGTCATTTGCAAAGTGCCGGCGGGCAACTATTTCATGATGGGCGACAATCGCGATAACAGCGCAGACAGCCGTTATTGGGGCTTCGTGCCTGATGCGAATATTGTCGGGCGCGCATTCTTTATCTGGATGAACTTCAGCAGTTTGAAGCGCGTTGGGGTGTTCCATTGAAGCGCGGTTTTGATCAGCATCACCAGCAGTAATTTCGTTCGACAACTACGCCGCGTCATCGCGGCGTAGTTGTTATTGCAAGTCATGGTTGAGCCGCCTAGAAACAGCACGAAGAATCGCGGCTAACGTGTGCTTGTCGTGTCATTTTCCTTGCGGTTTTCTGGCCTTTCAGCCGGATTCGCCCCTCCCGGCGCCCGCGTTATACTCTGCCCATGCCCTCAACCCCGTTGGAAAGCCGGCTCCAGTACGAATTTCGCAATGCGGAATTGCTGCGCCAGGCGATGACCCACCGCAGTCACAGTGCCACGCACAATGAACGACTCGAATTTCTCGGAGATTCCGTTCTAAATTGCGTGGTGGCTGCGCTTTTGTTCCAACGATTCGCAAAACTCGACGAAGGCGACCTGTCTCGCGTCCGGGCAAATCTCGTCAAGCAGCAGTCGCTTTATGAGATTGCACAGGCACTCGACGTCTCGGAGGCGTTGCGGCTGGGCGAGGGCGAGTTGCGCAGCGGCGGCTTCCGGCGCCCGTCCATATTGGCTGACACGCTCGAAGCGATCTTCGGGGCGGTGTTTCTGGACGGTGGTTTTGATGCCGCGCTTCAGGTCATCAAGCGGCTCTACACGCCAATCCTCGATCACATCGATCCACGCACGATCGGTAAAGACGCGAAGACGCTGCTGCAGGAATATCTGCAGGGCCACAAGATTGCATTGCCGACCTATACGGTCGTGGCCACGCACGGCGCGGCGCATAACCAGCAATTCGAAGTGGAATGCACGGTGCCGAAGCTCGATGTGAAGGTATCGGGTTCCGGTGCGAGCCGGCGCGCGGCCGAACAGGCAGCGGCCAAGAAGGCGCTCGATGAGTTGGCTTCCGCCGCGCCGGCCATGACGGCGAAGCCGAAGCGCAAGGGATCGCGCGCGGCCAAGCTGGCGGAACTGGAAATCGTGCCGGGAGTGACGGGCGTGCAGGCGGCGCTCGACTTGCGTGCACCGGACCGTCGTGAACGCGCGCGTGCCGCTAGTAATAGCAATGGCGCTGGCCATGGCAGCAATACGCATAACGATCCCGAGCGTCCGGCCACCGCCCCATTCGCGGTGATTCGCGCATCGCATGTGGAACCATCGGCGGGTGCATTTGCCGGCGCGGAGAAAACCGAACGGGCGACGATTCATCGGGCGGAGAAGTCGGAGAAGGCCGAAAAAGCAGCGGCCGAGGTGCCCGCGGTCGGAAGCGAGGTGACGGACAAGCCATTGGTTACGCAGGTCGAATCCGCAGTGGATAAAGCTGTGCATAACCCGGTGGAAAAAAGCGCCTCGAAGGCAGATAGTGCAGGTGAAAAGGCGGTCGCGAAGCAAGCCGACAAACAGGCCGACAAGCCTGCTGCGAAAAGCGCCGACGCGTCCCCGGTAGAGAAGCCCGCAGCCCCCGCGCGTCAGCGTGAAGACGTGCCCGCCGCGCATTCTGCTACGGCATCGAAGGGCGCAGAGAACGTTGAAGCGAAGGTAGAAGCGCACCTTGAAGAAAGCGTCGATGAAACCGTCGTACGCGCCGCCGATACCGGCCATTGACGTAAGCCTTGAAGCCAGGCCTCCAAAGCTCACACGCTACCGATCAAAAGCATAATCCCGACGCCACGCGTCCCCACGAATTCACCGAATCTGCAGTCGCACACATTATGAACGCACCCACTCCCTCTGGTTTCCGCTGCGGCATGGTCGCGATCGTCGGTCGGCCGAACGTCGGCAAATCGACCTTGATGAACGCGCTCGTCGGGCAGAAAGTCAGCATCACGTCGCGCAAGGCGCAGACCACGCGCCACCGTATCACCGGCATTCATACGCTGGACGACGCGCAGTACATTTTCGTCGATACCCCCGGTTTCCAGACCAAGCACAGCGGCGCGCTGAATCGGTCGCTGAACCGCGCGGTGACGTCGACGCTGACGTCCGTCGATGCCATTCTGTTCGTGATCGAAGCGGGCCGTTTCGGTCCCGACGACCAGAAGGTGCTCGACCTGATTCCGAACGACACGCCGTGCCTGTTGATCGCGAACAAGCTGGATCACGTCAATGACAAAGCGACGTTATTTCCGTTCATGCAGAAGATGAGCGCGCTGCACGACTTCAAGGAAATCGTGCCGATGACCGCGAAGCATGCTGATGACATCACGCGCTTGATGACGGTCGTGAAGCCGTATTTGCCGGAAGGCTCGCCCATTTACGGTGAAGACGATCTCACCGATCGCAGCGAGCGTTTTCTCGCCGCCGAGATCCTGCGCGAGAAAGTGTTCCGCTGGACCGGCGACGAATTGCCGTACACGAGCACGGTGATGATCGATAAATGGGAAACCGAAGGCCGTTTGCGCCGCATTTTCGCGACCATTCTTGTGGAACGCGATACGCATAAGGCGATGATCATCGGCCAGAAGGGGGCGAAGCTGAAGCAGATCAGCACCGAAGCGCGCCAGGACATGGAACGGCTGTTCGATGGCCCCGTGTACCTTGAAACCTTCATCAAGGTGAAAAGCGGCTGGGCGGACAACGAAGCGGGACTACGCGCCTATGGGTACGAATGACGCGTGGATGACCCAGTCCTCCGACACAGAATCCGATCCGCTCGCCGACGATAACTTCAGCGCCGACGAGCCTTCAACGCCCGCGCCGAAAAGGCGCCGGACGGCGTCCGCGTCTGCAAAAGCCACGGCACCGAAAGAACCCAAAGAACCCAAAGCGCCAAGACCGCCGCGCGCCGCGCCACGCTCGGACTTTCGTATCGCGGAGCAGCCGTCGTTCGTGCTGCACAGCTATCCGTATCGCGAGACCAGTCTCGTGCTCGACGTATTTTCCCGCGATCACGGCCGCGTCGCGCTGGTCGCCAAGGGCGCCAAGCGGCCGCATTCTGCATTGCGCGGCGTGTTGCAAACTTTCCAGCCGCTGGGGTTATCGTGGACGGGGAAGGGCGAAGTCCGCACCTTGACGCAAGCCGAATGGGTCGGCGGCATGTTGCCTCTCGCCGGCGACGCGTTGTTATGCGGCTTTTACGTCAACGAATTGCTCGTCAAGTTTTGCGCCCGTGAAGACGCGCATCCGGCGTTGTTCAATCACTATGTGCTGACGTTGTCGCGTCTCGCGCATGGTGAGCCCGCGTTGCATGCGCTGCGCTCTTTCGAGCGCGTGCTGTTGCGCGAAACCGGTTACGCGATGGCGTTGAATAAAACCATCACACGCCAACCGGTTCTCGCCGATCAGAAATACGTCTTCGATCCCGAACGCGGTGTGCGCGACGCGTCGGACGATGTACCGTCGCAATGGCCGGTGATCGCCGGGCAAACCCTTCTCGACATGGAGAAGGACGACTACAGCCGCCCGCAGACGGCCGCGCAAAGCAAGACGTTGATGCGCTTTCTGCTGAACGTGTATCTTGGCGGCACGCCGCTCGCCACCCGTCAAATCCTGATCGACCTGCAAAATCTATGAGCTTCTTTCTCTCGTCGCCCGCGAACGTGATCGATCTGGGCGTCAACATCGATCACGTCGCCACGCTGCGCAACGCGCGCGGCACGCAGTACCCCGACCCAATCCGCGCCGCGCTGCAAGCCGAAGAAGCGGGCGCGGACGCCATCACGTTGCACTTGCGGGAAGATCGCCGGCATATTGTCGATGCCGACGTTCACGCGTTGCGTCCGCTGCTCAAAACGCGCATGAACCTTGAGTGCGCGGTGACGCAGGAAATGCTGGATATCGCGTGTGGCGTTCGTCCGCACGACGTGTGTCTCGTGCCGGAAAAGCGCCAGGAACTGACGACCGAAGGCGGGCTCGATGTCGCGGGCCAGTTCAACGCCGTGAAGGCCGCGTGCGAGCAGTTACGTCAGGCGGGTGCGCGGGTGTCGCTGTTTATCGACGCCGATGAAACGCAGATCCGCGCCGCGCATGAAGCCGGTGCACCGGTGATCGAATTGCATACCGGGTGTTATGCCGAAGCCCACGACGAAGCCACCCGCCAGAAGGAGTTCGAGCGCGTCGCACGCAGCGTCGATTTCGGCAATTCCTTGGGGCTAAAAGTGAACGCCGGGCACGGCCTGCATTACACGAATGTCCAGCCGATCGCGGCGTTGGAAGGCATCGTGGAATTGAATATCGGCCATGCGATCGTTGCGCACGCCATCTTCGCCGGCTGGGACAATGCGGTGCGCGAGATGAAGGCGATCATGGTGGCGTCGCGCCTCGCTGCCACAGCATCGCGATAAACGCGAGATAAACACTGACAACCCCAACTCAGGCCCAACGATGGCGATCTACGGAATAGGGACGGATCTCGTTCAGGTAAGCCGTGTAGCGGGCGTGATGGAGCGCACGAAAGGGCGTTTCGCCGAGAAGGTGCTCGGGGCCGACGAACTTCGCATTTACCACGCGCGTAACGCGCGCTCCGAACTCCGCGGTCTTGCCTTCCTCGCGACGCGTTTCTCCGCGAAAGAAGCGTTTTCGAAAGCGATCGGACTGGGCATGCACTGGCCGATGACATGGCGCGCGCTGCAAACGCTCAACGAACCGAGCGGCAAGCCGAAGATTGTCGCGTCGGGAGAACTCGCCGACTGGATGGCGGTGCGCGGCATTACTGCCCAGGTCACGATCACCGACGAACGCGATTACGCGGTGTCGTTTGTGATCGCGGAAACCGGCGCGAGCCCAGAAGCACACACAGCAACAAAAACCCCCTGACTTTCTCGCTCCCAATTTGAACTCGTTAAAACGCACTCCCGGGCCAGTCATGCTCGACGTGGCCGGTACAACCCTCTCCGACGCCGACATTCGCCGTATCGACCATCCGATGACCGGCGGCATCATCCTCTTCGCGCGGCATTTCCAGGATCGCGCGCAGCTCGTCGCGCTGACTGACGCGATTCGCGCGGTTCGTGACGACATCCTGATTGCCGTCGATCACGAAGGCGGCCGCGTGCAGCGTTTCCGTACCGATGGCTTCACCGTCCTGCCCGCGCCGGGCAAGCTCGGCGAGCTGTGGGACCGCGACGTGTTGCTGGCAACAAAAACTGCGACCGCGTTCGGTTATGTGCTCGCGGCGGAATTGCGGGCGTGTGGCATCGACATGAGTTTTACGCCCGTGCTCGACCTCGATTACGGGCAATCGAAGGTGATCGGCGATCGTGCGTTGCACAGCGACCCGCGCGTGGTGACGATGCTCGCCAAGAGCCTGAACCACGGTCTCGCGCTCGCTGGTATGGCCAATTGCGGCAAGCATTTTCCGGGGCACGGGTTTGCATCGGCGGATTCGCATGTGGCCATGCCTGTGGATGACCGTTCGCTAGAGGACATCCTCGCCGCCGATACCAAACCGTACGACTGGTTGGGCATGTCCTTGGCATCGGTGATCCCGGCGCACGTGATTTACCCCCAGGTCGATGAAAAACCCGCAGGCTTTTCGCGAGTCTGGCTGCAAGACATCTTGCGCGGCAAACTCGGTTTCAACGGCGCGATTTTCAGCGACGACCTGTCGATGGAAGCCGCCCGCGCCGGTGGAACGCTGACCGAAGCGGCCACGGCGGCGTTGACCGCAGGCTGCGACATGGTGCTGATCTGCAATCAGCCGGACGAAGCGGAGAAGGTGCTGGAGCGGCTTACTTTCGTGCAGACGAAGGCATCGCAGACCCGCTTGCGGCGGATGCGGCCACGAGGCCGCGCATGGAGCTGGGGCAAGCTGATGGAGCAGGTGGAATATCAGCAGGCGCGAGCGCTGGTGGCGAGCGCGCTGGGCTGAAGCGCTTGCTAACTAGGTCGAACGTAGGCGAGTGCGGACGAGCACAACCGCATAAAAAAGCCGCTGGTTCGAAAGAACGAGCGGCTTTTTCAATCAACGATCCAATCACTCCAGCTTCATGCGCTGGAGCTTGTTGTAAAGCGTCTTCGGGCTGATCCCAAGTAGCGTCGCCGCGCGATGCCGCGTGCCGCCCACCGCCTCAAGCGTCGCACGAATCAGCATGTCCTCGACATCGGCGAGTGCCGTGCCCACCGTCACCTGCACGCTGCTGCCGTTCAGTCCACGCCCGCCCGCACCGCCTTGCTCATCGGCGCGCAAGGTTTCGATGACATCGCCGGATGCGTGATACGCGCGGCGTACCCGTTCGCGTAGTTCGCGCACATTGCCGGGCCATTCGGTTGTCAGGCACTCGCGAATGAAATCCGGGCTCACGCGTTTGGGCGCGCCGCTCGTAATGCCGCTCACATGGTTCTCGCGATTCAGTTCATCGACGAAATGCTCGGCCAGCAAGGCGATGTCGTCGCCCCGGTCGCGCAAGGGCGGCAACGCAATCGACGACGCATTCAGGCGCAGGAACAGATCCTCGCGCAATTTGCCATCGGCGACGGCGTCTCTTACCGGCGTACGCGTCGCGGCGAGCAGGCGGAAGTCCGTCACGATCTTGTTGCTGCCGCCGACCCGCATGAAGGTCTGCGAATCGAGCGCGCGTAGCAGGGCTTCCTGCTGCGGGATCGGCAATGCATCGATCTGGTCGAGGAACAGCGTTCCGCCACCCGCCTGCTCAAGCAAGCCGGGTTCGCGGTTCTCCGCGCCGGCAAACGCACCGCGTTCGTGGCCGAACATCAGGCTTTCCATCGAACGATTGCTGGTCTCGTTGGCCGCGGCGCAATTGAACGAAACGAACGGACCTTTGCGGCGCCGGCTCATCTCATGCAGCGTGCGAGCGGCGACTTTCTTGCCGGTACCGCTTTCGCCGCAGATCAACACGGCGGCTTCCGTGGGCGCGGTGTGTTCAATCAGGTCGTAGACATGCCGGATCGCACCGCTGCGCCCGAGCAATCCCCCGAAATAGCCGAGCTCGCGCAGCGTCGAGCGTAACGCCCGTACTTCTTCCGTCAGCTCGTAAGGGCGCGGAATACGGGCGAGCAGGCTGCGCAGGCGCGGAATGTTGACCGGCTTCAGCAGGTAATCCCAGATCCCTTGCCGCAAGCCCTCGATCGCGCTCTCCACCGTTGCGTTTCCCGTCATCACGATCACAGGCAACGCACCGCCGGGCGGTTGCGCCGGCAGGTTGTGGAGCAGGTCGAGACCGCTGCCGTCGGGCAGGTTCAGGTCGACCAGCACGACGTCCGGGATGAAGCGCGTCAGCGCCGAGCGCGCTTCGGCGAGCGTGGTCGCGGTATCGACGGAAAAACCGTCGGCCGCAAGGATGGCGGACAGGCCGGAAAGGCTATTGGGATCGTCTTCGACAATCAAAGCGTGTGGCATGGCGGACACAACGTATTAAATGGTCTGAAATTCGTTCCGCGCCGGTCGCCTCCAATGGCGAGATCCAGCGGCGGACGCCTCGATGCCGAGCTACGTCGGTGTGAGCTGTTGGCGCGATGACGTCACGGTGTCAAGTTTCCGCCCAAGGTTCCAGCCCTCTCCCGACGCGGCGGGGTCTTTGTCCTGCGCTTCCTGATGTATTCCTGAAGCGTGTTCCTGAAACGCCGGTTATGTCTGAACACGATGTCCAAGCACGACTTGCTCCCGACGCAATCGCTCAGCCCGTCGGCATGCTAGTGGCCTGCTATTGCGGCTTCACGTTCAGTTCGTTCTTGACCGACTGCACGCCTTCCACGCCACGCGCGACCGCTACCGCTTTTTGAATCTGGTCCGGCGAATTCACAAAGCCCGACAACAGCACTTCACTCCGATACGTCGTCACACTCACCGCCAGCGACTTCAGGCCCGGATCGGCGAGTAGAGCTGCTTTCACCTTCGCGGTGAGTGCGGAGTCGGCGGTGTATTCGCCAGCCGATTCATGCGATGGCGTCGACGAACATGCGGCCGTGATCGCGATTACCGGTACGGCACATGAAACAGCAAGAACAAGACGGGCGAGAGCGGTTTTTGTAATTGGCATGGTCATGTGTTGTTGTTGGAAAATTCGACGCCGTCACAGCGCAGTCACAACTAGCACAGCAGGTTTCATGCCATCCTCACCTTTAACAAAAATCAAGGTTTTTAGCACTTAACATCGCATCCTATGCCGGGAATACCCGGAAATTTCGAGAAACAGACCGGTAAAGTTTGCCTGAATTGGAAATAATGTTCAGCAAAAAGAAAAAGCGCCCCGAAGGGCGCTTTTTTAAATTCTCTTTTTACTTGGAGCGCGCAAGCCGGCTTTGGCAGCCGGCCGGCCGAAGCCTTAAGCGCGGCTGCGGTACTCGTTGGTACGGGTATCGATTTCGATCTTGTCGCCAATACCGCAGAACAGCGGCACTTGCAGTTCGAAACCGGTCGCGAGCTTGGCGGTCTTCAGGACCTTGCCCGACGACGTGTCACCCTTCACCGCCGGTTCCGTGTAGATGATCTCGCGAACCAGCGTGGTCGGCAGTTCCACCGAGATGGCTTTCTCGTTGTAGAACACCACTTCGCACGGCATGCCGTCTGCGAGGTAGTGCAGGGCGTCGCCCATCATGTCGGCTTCGACTTCAAACTGGTTGTAGTCGGCGTCCATGAACACATACATGGGGTCGGCGAAGTACGAGTACGTCACTTCCTTGCGGTCGAGCTGGACGACGTCAAACTTGTCGTCCGCCTTGTACACCGATTCCATGTTGCCGGTGGACAGCAGGTTACGGAACTTCATCTTCACGACCGCGGAATTGCGGCCGGATTTGTTGTACTCGGCCTTCAGCACGACCATGGCATCGCTGCCGATCATCACGACGTTGCCGACGCGGAGTTCTTGTGCGGTCTTCATATTAAAAAACTGTCCTGTACGAAAATGTGAGCCTGATCGCTGCAATGTCGACGGCCGGCTCGTGGCAGGGTCGCTTGCTTTAATCGAAATTAAATCGCAAACCCGGGCGCTGTAGCCGCCTCACTGACTATTTCATTGACTTTGACTATTACTTTGACTATTCCCCCAGCGTGCTCATTCCCCTGTGGAATTCGTTCAGAACGGATAGTGTTCCGAACTGTAAGCCGTTGGATAACCGCTTATTTTAACTGAGTTTTCGCGAATTCCGCCAGATTTCCAGCCAGATCGCCGACGCTCGCCAGTTCCGTCGCCCAATCGGCGGCGCGCCGTTCCAGCAGCGCGCGGTTTTGCCAGAAATCGTCCCAGTCTGGGGTGCCCGCGCCGTTCCACGCGTGCCAGAAACGTTCGAGCGAGGCCCGCGCCCCGTCCGGCAAGCCGTTCGCGTAGTGGGCAAGCGCCGCGTCGAGTTTCGGCAGATGGGCGTCGTCGCCTTGCGGGTAGATGTGCCAGACAAACGGCTTCTGCGCCCATTGCGCCCGTACGAAGGAATCCTCGCCGCGCACGAAATTCAGATCGGAAGCCCAGAGCAGGGCGTCGAAAAGCGGCTGTTCGACAAAACCCAGCGCGTAGGCCGAGAGCGATCCGCTTGTCGCCTTCGCCCCCGCCGGAAAGGCCGGCAGGCCAAAAAACCGGGCAACCGCGCCGGAAATGCGTCCTTCCGGCACGAGCAACGCGATTGGCGTGGCGCAATCGCGCCATTGTTCAAGCAGCGTATCGATTGCTGGATTCTCGTACGCGAACAGTGAAATGACGGTCGTGCCGGACGGCGGCGGCGCGATGCCAACACGCGCGTGCCACCACGCATCGCGATCGAACGCCTCGTGCTCGGCATCAAGCGCACGCTCTTTCAGCACGCCACCCGTGCCCGGGCCCAGGCCGGGGAAAAAAAACGTCTTGTCGAGCGCGTAGCGCGGATGCGGCGACGGCCGCAGATGAAAATCCGCGACCCAGTCCTCCGCGCTCAGATATTCGAGATTCATCCACACGGGCTTCTTCTCGCGGCGTGCCATCGCGCTCACGTACACCGCCGGCAGTTCGCAGCCGAACGCCTCGATCACGACATCGGCGATCTGCAGCGTGTCGCCGGCATGCGACGGCGCATGCCAGTGCTCGATCATCACGCCCGCCGCGCTTTGGCGGTCGAGCGTGGGATCGACGGCGGGGCAGAGCGCATGAAAGGCCTTGAGATCGTCGACGAACAGCCGCACTTGCCAGCCGTGTTCGCCGGCCAGTTGGCGCGCGAGCCGCCAGCAGACGCCGATATCGCCGAAATTGTCGATGACCGCGCAGAAAATATCGCACGCGATGTCGGTGGCTGGCGCACCGGGATCGACGCTGGCGTGGCCGGGAGCAACCGGCAATTGTTCCGATGAAGACGGCATGGGCAATAGAGCGGCGATGAACCGCTAATGAATGGTGAAGAATGGCGGACAGCGGTTTGAACTAAACTGGCGCTTTTAAGGATAACGATTCGCGCGGCGCGCTGCGTTACGGTCGAGTTAGGGGCTTGGATGGGCGTGCGTCCTTCGTGCTTCGCCCATGCTCCGCTCGAAACCAATAAATCATTTTGCCGACCTCAAGCTGCGCGTTTCCCGCCATCATCCCTGCATGACAGACTCCGACGTTTTCGACCCCAAAAAAAGCCTGGCTCAGTTACCGCATTTGCCGGGCGTGTACCGCTATTACGACGAGCAAGGCAACGTGCTGTACGTCGGTAAGGCGCGCGACCTGAGAAAACGCGTGTCGAGCTATTTTACGAAGACACTGCTTTCTCCGCGCATCGCGATGATGGTCACGCGCATCCGCAAAATTGAAACCACGGTCACACGGTCCGAAGCCGAAGCGCTGCTGCTCGAAAATAATCTGATCAAGGCGCTCGCGCCACGCTACAACATCCTGTTTCGCGATGACAAGTCGTACCCGTATCTGAAGCTCACCGGCCATAAATTTCCGCGCATGGCGTATTACCGTGGCGGCGTTGACAAGAAGAACCAGTACTTCGGCCCGTTCCCGAGCGCCTGGGCCGTGCGCGAAAGCATCCAGATCCTGCAACGCGTTTTCCAGTTGCGCACCTGCGAGGATTCCGTCTTTTCCAACCGCACGCGGCCTTGCCTGTTGCATCAGATCGGACGCTGTACCGGTCCGTGCGTCGGCCTGATCAACGAGGAGGATTACGCACGCGATGTGTCGAACGCATCGCGTTTCCTGCTCGGACGCCAGGGCGAAGTGATGAAGGAACTCGAGCAGAAGATGCACGCATTCGCCGCCGAACTCAAGTTCGAACAGGCCGCGGCCGTGCGTAACCAGATGAGCTCGCTGTCTACCGTGCTGCATCAGCAGGCCATCGAGGTAGGCGGCGATAACGACGTCGATATTCTCGCGGTCGTCGCGCTGGGCGGCAAGGTGTGCGTGAATCTCGCGATGGTGCGCGGCGGCCGGCATCTCGGCGATAAAGCCTATTTCCCGACGCACGTAGAGGCGGCGTTGGCCATAGAAGACGCGATGCCGGAAGAGCTTGCCGGCGACGACTTCGTGGACGGCGTGGCGAATATCGTCATCGAACAGGTCGATGCGGATGTCGATGCGCTTATCGACGAAATCGCACTTCCCGCGGGCACGCTCGCGGCGCGCGAACAGGTGTTCGAGGCGCACGCCACGACGGGTGAAATGCAGGAGGAGATTGCCGAAACCGGCGACGCGCCGCTGGATGACGCGACGGAATCGGAACGTCAGGGCGCGCTTGAGGCCGAGGTGCTGGAGGCGTTTATCGCGCAGCATTACATTGGCAATCGCGTGCCGCCGGTGCTGGTGGTGAGCCACGCGCCGACGAACCGCGAACTGGTCGATCTGCTGATCGAACAGGCTGGTCACAAGGTCGTGGTGCTGCGTCAGCCGCAGGGACAAAAGCGCGCGTGGCTGTCGATGGCTGAATCGAATGCGAAGCTTGCCCTCGCACGCTTGCTGTCCGAACAGGGTTCGCAGCAGGCTCGCACGCGTTCTCTTGCCGACACGCTGAGCTTTGAAATGGACGATCTCGCGCAGTTGCGGATCGAATGTTTCGACATCAGCCATACGATGGGCGAGGCGACCCAGGCATCGTGCGTGGTGTATCACCATCACAAGATGCAGTCGGCCGAGTATCGGCGCTACAACATCACCGGCATCACGCCGGGTGACGATTACGCCGCCATGCGCCAGGTCCTCACGCGCCGCTACGAGAAGATGCTGGCGCAGGCCGCCGCGCGAGCCGTTGATGAGCCGGCGCAGGAAGCGGTGGAGCGGGTGGAAGAGGTGGTGTTGGAGGCCGCCGCGCAAGTGGAGCCAACCAGCCCAGCCGAAGCCGATGTCGCCGAACCCGTGCCGTCGGGCGGGCGCTTGCCGAATATCGTGTTGATCGATGGCGGCAAGGGGCAGGTCGAGATCGCGCGGCAAGTGTTCGCTGAACTGGGCCTCGATCGCAGCATGCTGGTCGGCGTGGCGAAGGGGGAAGGGCGCAAGGTGGGCCTCGAAACCCTGATTTTCGCCGATGGCCGCGCAGCGCTCGAACTCGGAAAAGAGAGCGCGGCGCTGATGCTGGTCGCGCAAATTCGCGACGAGGCGCACCGTTTTGCAATTACCGGCATGCGCGCGAAACGGGCGAAGACGCGGCAGACATCGCGGCTCGAGGAACTGGAGGGTATTGGTGCGAAACGGCGCCAGCGGTTGCTGTCGCGCTTCGGTGGTTTGCGCGGGGTGCAGGCGGCGAGCGTGGAGGATCTGGCGAGCGTCGAAGGCATTTCGCAGGCGCTCGCCGAGCAGATCTACCGGCAGTTGCATTGAGTGCAACGTCCGGCCGTTCAGTCCGTCGTCTTGTGACATATAGGGCGACGCGGCACAATGGCACCTCTCTATAAGAGTCACGCCCATGCCGTTTAATTTTCCGATTTTCCTGACGTGGCTTCGAATCGTGCTGATTCCGCTCGTCGTGGGCGTCTTCTATTTGCCGGACGTGATGATGAGCCCGGACCATCGCAACCTGCTTGCAATGGTCATCTTCGTGCTGGCTGCGCTGACCGACTGGTTCGACGGCTACCTCGCGCGCAAGCTCAATCAGACATCGGCATTCGGCGCGTTTCTCGATCCCGTTGCAGACAAACTCATGGTCACTGCGGCGCTGCTCGTGCTCGTGCAACTGATGCGGCTGAACGCAGTGATTGCGCTGGTCATTGTGGGGCGTGAGATCACGATTTCGGCATTGCGGGAATGGATGGCGCAGATCGGGGCATCGAAGAGCGTGGCGGTGAATTCGCTCGGCAAATTCAAGACCGTCTGCCAGATGGTTGCTATCCCCATGCTGCTGTTCTACGGGCCGTTGAGGATTGCCGGTACGCCGCTCGTTATCGATACCCGCGTGTGGGGGCTCTGGCTGATCTACGTTGCTGCGTTCCTCACGGTGTGGTCCATGCTCTATTACATGAAGCTCGCATGGCCGCAGATTCGCGAGCGCGGTGGCATGTTGTGATTCGGCATGCTGTGATTCAGATTGGAGAGCGTTTAAAAGTGATGGGGTACATACAAAGCGCTTGACACTAAAGTTGGCCTTCTCCATAATCTCGTTTCTGTCGGGTGAACGCAAAAAACCGCGAAGCCTGATGAAGGTCGAAAGCAGCAAATTGGCAGAAGAAGTCAGCAAGATGCGGGAGTAGCTCAGTTGGTAGAGCGCAACCTTGCCAAGGTTGAGGTCGCGAGTTCGAGCCTCGTCTCCCGCTCCAGATTAAGAAGGTCATTGGCAATGGTAAGCCGGTGGCTGGCAGTAAAGTGCAGGACCATGCGGGAGTAGCTCAGCTGGTAGAGCGCAACCTTGCCAAGGTTGAGGTCGCGAGTTCGAGCCTCGTCTCCCGCTCCAAAAAAAGGGGAAGCCAAGCTTCCCTTTTTGTTTGGTGGACCAGTTCAATACGGTGACGTTGGGTTGGTTTTGCCAGATACGGAATGCTTCATGTAGTCCCCGCTTCCGGCGCGATAGCAAAGCGGTTATGCAGCGGCCTGCAAAGCCGTTTAGGCCGGTTCGACTCCGGCTCGCGCCTCCAGAGATTCAAAGAAAAAGCCCTGACTTGTCAGGGCTTTTTCTTTGTCTGTCGATTTTCCATCTATGGAAACGCGTCCTCGGAAGCGGTCCCCTCCCTCTACTAGAAAAACGTGCAAAACCACGCGTAGATCGGCTACCTGGCCGTTGATGCGAGTTTTGCTGCGAGGCATGTCGACAAAAAAATCGAGTCCTTCAGCGATGTGGGAATACCCCATCCTCCGCAATGGCTTGCTGCCGACGCCACTTTCCTAGAGTTTTGCTTGTCCCGAAATCGACCCATGCTACGTTGTAGACGAATAAATTTGACTTTTACCACCTAAAACTTGAAGTTGATTTTGCATATGGTTTGGATTGGCCGTTATTACGCAACTACCTTGACCGGCTGCTTAGCAAGGCCTTCGGAACTAGGTGCTGGCAGTTGTCGCTGACGCGGCTGTATAACCGATGTGCCAAGAATATATTCAATCGCATCGCGCACATTCTTGATAGCGTTGTCCGCTTCCCCTAAACCGCCGATGATGTGAGAAGGCGACGCCTACGTAAGGCGAATCCCGGCATTTTTCGCGAAGACTTGGTCGAGCGTCGCGCCTGGCCGCTCGCTTACGGTAAAAAAAGACCGCCCAATGGCGGTCTATCTCTTGCACTTGCTGATCCAGCGATGGGTGCTAGTTAGCGCGCTGGCTCCAGGGAATGGAACTCTGTGCTGTTTCATCGGGTGCCTTTGCTGGCGTCCACTTTCTGCTTGATGGACGAGAACGCCTTTTGTGCGGAGACGGAGATTTGTCGTTTCCCGCGCTTTAGCGCTGCGACCTCTGATTTCCTCAGCAGTACGGAACCCGAGGAGGTACTGGGCTTCGTCGGCCGTGAGCGCAGCCGGCTCGATTCCGAAAGTTTCACGGATGACATGGCCATACTCCTTCTCTAAGCGTTTTACGGTCTTTTGGACCGAATAGAGTCTACCAGACCGGCTAGCGTTGACCAGAACGGCTGTAGCAACCACGTTTCCACCGTTTCTTCGAATATGGTCTGTTAAATCGCACAACGTTCCGCCGAGCGTCGTGACGTCATCCACGAGGATGTAGTCCCTTCCTCGGTACACCGCGCCATGAAACGACGCGCGAGAAATAAGGCGTTCCATGGCGTCGGCGCCGGTGTGATAGACCTTTGTCGTTTGTACGATTTCTTCGTCTAGTTCGCCGCCGGCGATCGAGAGCATGACGGCTAAAACCTGCGGGATTGCGTTGTCACCCTTAGCCTCGCGCGCATGCGGTGCTACATAGATGGGTTCGTCGGGAGTTTCCTACCGTCCATCAGCAATGTCAGTTGCTGATGGAGCGGTTGTGCCAAATCACTGACGAGGTCGATTGCAGCGTGGGCATCGCCAGCCTTTGCCAGTTGATATGACTGGTGTGCCTTAAGTTCTTTGTCGTTGGTCCAGAGGAACAACGGTTCTGTCAAAGCTGGCGGGAACCCAAGCACCCGCCTCGGCGGCCCACTCGGAGCAAACTTCCCAAGCAGGGATGTCCAAGTGTGCACCGAGTTTGCATTGTCTGAAGGGTAGCCCCTGCCGCGTTTCGCCATCCTGAATTATATCTTGAGCGGAGCCGCTGGTTTGCTCTGCTCACGCAGTGACGATGTAGTTTCCAGGCCGCGTAGAGTCCGTGTTCTGCGACCGCGCAGACAACTAGCGGGTCGATCTACGCGCCAGATAAACGATGTCGCGCCAACCGTGCGGCAGCCAGATCCCACGCTGCGCACCCAACGCTTTTGAAGAGTATGGGTTGATCCGACGAACCAACCCACGAGCGCTCGATGACAGCGGCCAACGTGCCGACGGTGTCCCAATCGACGTTCGCCTGAATGAGATCGCCGGCTTCGTGTCTCGCGCCCACTGGATCGTCCACCAGGATCGCGCTTTGGTGCACGATCGATGCGGCGATTTCGGCCGCGTCCGGCGTGAACGCGCCGACTCCTACGACCAGCCGCCCAGGGCGCGCCGGACCTTGGTAGACCGGAGTTTTACTCGTGGTCAGTGTGACAACGACATCGACGTCTTCGGGGATCATATCGCCCTCGACCGGTATCACCCGTGAGCTCAGTTCTGCATGGGCCACCACAAACCGGACCGCCGCTTGGGGCTTCGATCCTTTGACATACAGGACCGCGTCAGGGAAGAGCGCAGCAAATGCTTCGGCATGATTGCTCGCTTGCTTACCCGTGCCAATCAGCAGAATCGATTTCGCGCTTCGGGCAAGGCTGCGGATGCCCAGCGCCGATATCGCGGCGGTGCGCCTGCCCGTGACTGTCGGGCCGTCGAGCGAGAAGAGCAGTTGTCCGTTGGTCGAGTCGTATGCCGTGACCTGGCCGTGAATCGTCGGCATGCCTTGCGCCCGATTGCCGGGACACACGTTCACGAGCTTGTGGATCGCGATGTCCGCTGCACTCGCTGGCATCGACAGCATGACGCCGCTCGCCTGCAGCGGCACAACCAGCCGCTCCGGACTTTCTATCCTGCCCGCTGCATATTCGACAACCGTCGCGCTCAAGGTATCAACTAGTTCCGCATAGGGCAGCAGTGCCGCAGTTTGTTGTTCGTCGTAGGACTGGGTCATCTTCATCGCACCAGGAAACCGTAGGTCAGCGGATCGCGGTCGTCGATTATCCAGTTAGCGAAACCGCAAATGTACGCATTGCCCTCGACTTCCGGGATGACTGCATCGAACGATCCGAGCTTCGTTTCGCTCAGCACGCGCCCCTTGAATATCGTGCCAATCACCGACTCGTTGATCAGCGTTTCATCTTTGCCCAGCAGGCCACGCAAGTACAGTTGCGCGACCCTGCCGGCCGTGCCGGAGCCGGTCGGCGAGCGATCGACTTCACGGTCGGCGAAGACGCAGCAGTTCGCCTGCGTGGAACCCGCGTGCCGCGCTTGATTGGCGATGATCGTGCCATAGATGTGATTCAACTCGGGGATCTCGGGATGCTCCACCTTGACCGCTGCGTTGGCAGCGACCTTGACCTCGGCGCCGAACTGAATCAGTTTGTCGATGGCCGACTCGCGAATGGGCAGGTCGAATGGAGCACCGTCGGTGTAGAAATAGAACGCTCCGCCGAAGGCGATGTCGCCGGTAACGCTCCCGAACGACGGTGTCTCCACGGTAACGTTACGTTGCCAGATGAACGAGGGCACGTTCACGAAGCGCACATTGCCCGCGTGATTCCCATCCCATTGCACGAACGCTTCGATGAAACCACAAGGGGCGTCTATCCCCACGCGTGTTTCCGGCGAAGTCCGTTCGATCCAGCCCAGTTCCACCGCCGCTGTCGCGAGGCCGATCACGCCATGACCGCAATGATCGCTGTAGCCCTCGTTGTGCACGAAGATCACGCCAAAATCGGCGCCTTCGCTGACGGGCTCCGTGAGGTAACCGCCGTACATGTCGGCGTGACCGCGCGGCTCGAACATGAGCGAGCGGCGAATGTGGTCCGCATGCTCCTTCAGCCACGCGCGACGCGCGACGATGGTCTTGCCCGGCATCTTCGGCAGACCGCTCGTGACGATGCGAAACGCCTCGCCTCCGGTATGAACCTCGACCGTGCTGATTGATTTCGTAATTCTCATGTCGATTCCAGGTGGATCACTGGCCGTATGCAGCCGGCAAACCGTTCTTGATGACATACACGGTCGTGGGCGCGCCCTTCAAATCGCCCTTCGCGTCGAAGGAATACGTTCCTGCGATGCCCTTGTAGTCGGTCTTCGCCAGTTGCGCGATCAGCTTTGCTTTGTCCGTGGTCGTGCCGGCCTTCACCATCGCGTCGGCGAGCAGCATCATGCCGTCGTAGTAGCTGACAGCGTAGACCTGCGTATCCGTGTGATACGTGTCCTTGTAGCGCTTGAGGAAGTCGCGGCCAGCAGCCGTCTTCTCGAGCGACGTGCCACCTTGCGCGCAATACACGATCGATGCGTCGTCGCCCGCCACCTTGCCCATGTCGGCAGAGCAGATGCCGTCGCCGCCGAGCAGCTTCGCCCGGAGTCCCCGCTGGCGCATCTGCTTGGCCATCGGCGCGCCTTGCGCGGCGTATCCACCGAAGAAGATCACGTCGGGATTCTTGGCCTTGATGGTCGTCAGGATGCCGAGGAAATCGGTCGCGCTGGAGTTGGTGTACTCGTTGTCGACGATCTTGATGCCGTGCGCTTTCGCCACGCTTGCAAATTGTTCCGCGACGCCTTGGCCGTAGGCCGTGCGGTCGTCGATGATCGCCGCGGTCTTCGCCTTCAGTGTCTTTGCAGCGAACTCGCCCATGGTGCCGCCGAGCTGCTCGTCGCTCGCGCCAATGCGGAAGATGTTATTGAAGCCCTGTGTAGTCAGTGCGGGATTCGACGCGACCGGGAGCATCGGGATGCCGGCGGAATGGTAGATTTGCGACGCCGGAATGGCAACGCCCGAGTTGTACGGTCCCAGAACCGCAACTACGCCGCTATCGGCGAGCTTTTGGGCGATCTGAACACCAATCTTCGGATCGGCCTGGTCATCTTCCGAGTCCAGTTTGAATGTCACCTTTTTCCCCGCGACTACGACGCCTTTCTTGTTCAAATCCTCCACTGCCAGCCGCGCGCCGTTCTCGTTGTCCTTCCCGTTCACCGCCTGTGGGCCGGTCAGTGGCGCCGAATGGCCAATCGTCACGACTTCTTGCGCGTGGACACCGGCATTGGCAAAAGCCGCCGTGGCGACCAGGAAACCTACGACAGCCTTTTTCATTGGGTAATCTCCGGGGTGGACTATACTGGTCCTGAATGTAGACCAAAATTGGTGCAAATAGCAACCATTTCAAAATGTCTGGCCGATTTTTGGTCTTTCTAGTGACCACGTTTGGTGAGATTCATCAATGGCAGCAATTCACGCAGAGCTCGACGGCTCATTCCGCCCGCGGCAAATCTACGAACAAGTGTCCGAGCGAATCCGCGATGAGATTGCTGCAGGCCGGTTCTTGCCGGACTCACGGTTGCCATCGGAGCGGGATCTCGCGGCATTGTTTGGTGTCGGACGTCCGGCCGTTCGCGAGGCGATCGGCGCGCTGCAGAACGAAGGGCTTGTCGTCACGAAGCGCAACTCGGGGACGTTCGTCTGCGGCGACGCCATCGATCGCTTGTCGCATAGGACCGCGGATACCGGAACGGCCGACTTCAGTCCCAGTTCGACGCTCGACGTACGAATGGTTCTTGAACCGGCCGTAGCCCGGCGCGCGGCTGCGCGCGCGCAACGCGACCGGCTGGCCGAGCAGTATCTTAGTCAGATGGAAAACATCTACGACATCGACGACCCTGCACAGCGCGCGTTATGGAATAGCCGCGACCGCTTGTTTCATCGGCAACTGGCGGTGATGACGGGCGATGCGCTGATGGTCAAGATCGCTGATGAAGTAGCCAGTTCGATGGACCAGCCGTTATGGAAGCGTCTGAAAGACGAGGGTATCTATGACGCGGGCCGGATTCGTCTTTACGTGGCCGAGCATCGGTTGATCTACGAGGCAGTGGTTCAGGGCGATGCGGATGCCGCGGCTTTCTACGTTGAACAGCATATCAAGCGTGTGGAACGCGATATCGCGCCAAAGTAGACGGTGGATCTGGGCGCAAAGACTGAGGGCCGAAAGATCGATCAACTCTGATGCTGGGTCGAGCTGAATTGTTGCCCACCGCGACTCTCCGGGACAGCGGCTCAGCGTCCGCGTACCGTCTCAACGAGTGTTCTCCACGGGCTGTTGGCTCGCTTGCGCGCGGCCCAGCGGTGATTTGGCAATGCCACGGCAAGCCAGGGCTCACTATGCCCGACGAAGCGCCGAACTTGGAATCGATACGGCGCCTCAAAGAGATCAAGATACGCGCGTCGATAATGCTCAACCATCGCCGCTTCCTGATAGTAGGTCTCCATCCACTGCCGCGAGGCCGCACCCAGCTCCGTGCGTAGCGCCCGATCCCAAAGCAGTTCACGAAGCGGACCTTCGGCCTCCTCCAGCCGTACATCGATCCAGGGCAATTCAAGGGCGCCCGTCATGGCCCTCAACTGTGACTGAACGCGATTGTCGAGATGACCCAAAGTCGGTTTTCCTTGCGACAGCGCCTCCAGCCCGCTCAAGTGATAATTCCCGGTCACGCATTCGTCGATGGCAATCGCCGCCTGCTGCTTGGCCCGCAAACACGCGTCATGCGGCGTATCGACAATCAATTGAAGCGTGCATAAGCCCTTGCGCTCCAGTTTGCGCAGCAGCTTGAGGGTTTGCGGAACGCCCTTGGTTTCCCAGCGCGTTTTCCATGCAGATGACCGGCCGCTCGGCGAAAACGTGACGAGCGGTATGCCGTGCGCATCGGTATTGCTCTCCGGACCGGGCAAGTAGCGAGGATCGTGCAGCGGGATCACATTGGGAACCACCCTGGCAAACGGGTAATAGCGCTCGGGACCCTGCGCAATAACGAGTTGCGGCACGTCCTCGTACACAATCCGCTGGACCACTCCGGCATCGCCCTTGGCCCAGAGATCCGGGGCCGAATGGTATTGCTTGATGATTTTTTTATCGCCGAATCGCTGATGGAAATTCGGACCGAAAGTCTCATCGAGCGAGAAGAACTGATGGACGTGAATGACGTCGGCGTCCGCTATGACGTCGAGCGCCTGCTGCTGCTGAGTCTTCCAGTCGATATCGACAGCAAAGGTCCGGCTGCGATACGCACTGCTATTGAAGACGATATGCCGCGCCTGGACATCAGTTAGCCGATTGAGTGCCGAAACAATGTTGCCGGGACTACCCGCCACCGGCGTATTGGAAATATGAACGACCTTCATTGGGCGATACCGCGCGAGGTACGCACATACCGCTTCAGCCGCGGGCTATTCCTGTTCAACGGATGCATGAGCCAGCGAGTGCCAGTCGTCCTTTTCGATAATGTCGCTCCCAAGCGCACTTTGCGCCGAGAGGTTCACCACGCGTATGCCGCGACGGGTTAACAGCGGGGCAGCATGGCGAAACGACGGTTCTATGAAGGAATTAAAATCTCCGTCCAGCGCGCTCGGCTGCATATTCTCTTTGGTTTCGTAGAAGCGCGGTGTTTGCGTCGCGTTCAGCAAATCGAGTCCATGCATAAAGATTGTTTTGAACCCGAGGGAGGTGAGCACTTGCAAACCCGTGTAGGCCACGGTACGGCCATCGAATATGCCCCGCCTGATATTGAAGCTGAAACCCAAGGCGGGTTCTTCGTCAAACAGCGTGAGATCCGTGCTTGCATGCGTAGAAAGGAGTTCGTGTTTGAGCAATGCGCGCTGACAAGCGGGATATTGGATATCTTCAATCAGAAATACCCGGCAACGGAACTGCGATAACGGGAAGTATTGCGCGATGTACCATAAAACTAATGGGGTCGCGAATAATGTCAGCTTTTGCTGAACCACGCGTGCGACCAGATCAGGGCGCTTTCGCACAAACCCGGCATCCACAATGCAATAATATTCAAACCGAACCGGATGTTTGTCTTGTAAAGCGATTGCGCCGTTTACTCCCATGACGTTATGGAGATCAAGCGCACCGTAATCAATGTCATTGACCGAGGGGCCCGTGGCAATCAGATGGCAATCACCCGTCTGGGATGCAAGCAGATCGTCCGGATTCTCGACCAGCAATTCATGGCCTTCAATCGACATCCGTTTCAGAAACCCGCGCGAATCCCGCTCAATGGACACGCCGTGCCACAAGCGTTCGTTATGCCGAAACGCACTGGAGTGGGACCAACGATAAACAAGCTTGAAAAACGTGCTGGACAGGCGTTGCGCCGGCTTGGGCCAAGCATATTCGTGCACTATCGACATCTCGCTTGCAACGGATTGCGATGGCCTTACCTGATCTACCGAAATCATAGAGCGCATCACTCCAGAAATGCGACGGGAAATGAAGCGCCCGACTGGGTGACGACTAGTCTAATTAAACGTTACTCCCTCCGCGTTACAGTCAGCCCCACAACAGTTACACCTTGTTACCAGATCATTAAGATTCGTTTAACTTAATAAGGCTCGGATAATTGGGCGAGCGGATACCACCGCTCTTCCAGTAGCCGCGGCCAGTGAGCGCACGCGCTGCTCGCCTCGCGCGGCATAATTGCAGGTTCAGACCTGCCGCGTTGTCATTTCGCACGATTCCCACGACGTGCGGCGTAGAAGCATCCCACCGAAAAAGATCCCATGACCGAGCCATTTTCCGAATTCCACTGGCGCTGGAAACCATTCGACGACCTTAGCGCACTCGACGTCTACACCATGCTCGCCGCGCGCAGCGAAGTGTTCGTGGTGGAGCAGCAGTGTGTGTACGGGGACGTCGATGGACAGGATGCCGATGCCTGGCATCTGCTCGTGTATCGGCGTTCGGCGGATGGTCGGCCTGCGCTCGCCGGTTATTTGCGAGTCCTGCTGCCGAACCTGGCCGACGGCACGAAAGAAACAGAAGACACTGATATCCGCATCGGCCGCGTGCTGACCACAGCGGGCTTTCGCGGCATCGGATTAGGTCAGGCGATGCTCGAACGTACGCTGGGTTTCATCCGCGAACAATGGCCCGGCCAGCCGATACGCCTCCACGCACAAGCGCGATTACAGCGCTTTTATGCGGGATTTGGCTTCGAGCCAATCTCCGATGTCCACGTGGAAGACGACATTCCGCACATCTGGATGCGCCGCATATAGAAGGACCGTGTGGCTAAACCGTCACCAGTTCCGCTTGCGCACGCTGCTGGACCAGCCGTTGCCGAGTCGACAACCGGAGCCAGTGGCGCATCGCGATCAACGCGCCGATCACGCTCATCATCGAACCGGGAATCCACAGCAGCAAACCGCCGATCTGCTGATCGCGCATCGGGCTGATCCACGTGAATGCGCGCCCGCAGATGGAGTAGATGGGATAAAGCTCGTGCGGCGTGAAGAAAATGTATGCGCCGAGCATGATCTGCGGCGGAATGGCGGCTATCACGATCAGGATGCGGCGCCCGGGCGCGAGCCGCGCGGGGGGAGCCGGGCGCGAATCGAGCACGAGCCACCAGAACAGCAGGCCGTCGATCACCATGCTCCAGTTCATGACTCGGTATAGGCGCCAGTCGAGCATCGCCTTGAAGTGGATCGGCGAAAGCAGCCAGAAGTAGATCAGCCCGACAAACAGCACCACCGCAACGACCGGATTAAAAATCACCTTGAACAGGATGCGCGCCGGGGCCGTATTGAGCGCAGGCCTGAGCCAGCGCTGCCGCCAGGTGAACGGAATGCCGGCCCGCAGCGCCGCGCCAGGATACGAGAGCGCGATGAAAAACGGCCCGAGATGATGCAGCACCAGATGTTGCAGCCGATGCATGAAGAATTCATGCTCGAAGAAGTAGTCGAGCCGCGTATGCAGCGCGACGTAGAGCGCAGTCAGGCCGAACCAGAACGACACGTGCCGCGCGAGCGACACGTGTGCTTTTTTCGCGCCGCGAGCGAACAACACGGCCGCGATCAGCACGGCGATCACGACAGTGGGCGAAGGCTCCCACGGATCGAGCCAGTAAAGTATCGAGGACATGTTGACCGTAGCGCCCAAGCTTGGTAGTGAATTCAGGAAGCGGTCGAGTCGATCACGCGGCGCAAATCGTGCGTGATCGTGTCGATGGAATCGCTCTCGGTGGCGAGCAGGCGCGCGTGGCCGTGGGTATCGAAGATATAGACGGCCGAACTATGCGTGACGTCGTACGCGCCGGATGGATCGCGTTTCTCCATCTGGTAAGCCACCCGATACCGCTTGGCAATGCTTTCGATCGCCCCGTCCGTGCCGGTCAGTCCAACCGCGTGCTGGGCGTCGAACGCGCGCACGTAGTCATGCAGCGCAGCCGCGGTATCGCGGGCGGGATCGACGGTGATAAACACAATGCGCGTGTTCTTGGCATCGGGGCCAAGTTGCTGCATGACCTGCATCAGCCGTGCCATGGTCTCCGGACACACGTCCGGGCAGTGGGTGTAGCCGAAGTACACCAGCGTTGTCTGGCCCAGGAACGACTGACCGGTGACGGGTTTGCCGGTATCGTCGGTGAGCTTGAAGTCCAGGTCGGGCAGATGGCCGCTGACATCGGTCAGCTTCCAGGGTGTTGTATCAGGACGCGAGCACGCAGCGAGGCCGGCGCTCAGGATCAGGGCGGCGAATAGCGGGGCGAGTACGGCGGCGAACCAGCCCTTGGGTGGAAAACTGAACCAGGAAGACATTTTGCAACTCGGATGAGGGTAGGGTGCATCAAGGCAGCAACGCGGACGGATCATCAAAAAACTGTCCGTGAAGCCATCCGGGTGCCGACTCTATCTCAGAATAGAAGCTTACGCCGGGCGTGCAGCCGCGCCGGCGCGTGGCCGAGGCGTTATGCCGCAGGGCCGCCAGATAAGGATGAAAGTTAGTCGAAGCAGGGTTGAAAGCTTCTTGATATGTGGCTTAGGGCGTTGGCTTGCCGCATGAGCGTCTAACGCCGCTTTCCCAGACGGGGTTACAAAGCGCGGTAACATGCGCACACTTTTCCGGTCCTTCTCCGGCTGAAAGGCAGATATAGATGCAAAACCTCCCAGACCAATTTCCGCTTGCCACGACCGCTTTTTTCTTCGATTTCGACGGCACGCTCGTTGAACTCGCGCCCACGCCGGACGGCGTGAGCGTGCAGCCGGTCGTACCCGCCATCCTCAGTGCATTGCGTCGCGCGACCAACGGCGCGGTGGCGATCGTATCGGGACGAGGGATTGACAGCATCGACTCGTTTCTTTCAATGCCCGATCTGCCCGTCGCGGGCTTGCACGGCGCCGAGCGGCGCGATTCGAATGCGGATGTCCATCGTGTCGGTTTCAACGACGAGCGCCTGCTGCGCATGGAACACGTGCTTGAAGGCGTGGTGACGGCCAACCCCGGCATGCTGCTGGAGATCAAGGGCGCCGCGCTCGCGCTGCATTACCGCAATGCGCCCGAGCGCGGCGTGGCGGCGCGCGAGGCGACCGAGAAGCTGGTTGCCCAGTACGCCGATGCGTACGTGCTGCAGCCCGGCAAGATGGTCTATGAAATCAAGCCGAAGGACGTCGATAAAGGCCGCGCGGTGGTGGCTTTCCTGAATGAGCCGCCGTTCGCGGGGCGCCGGCCGGTGTTTATCGGCGACGACCTGACGGACGAAAAAGGCTTCGCCGTAGTGAATGAGCGCAACGGGCTGTCGATCAAGGTCGGCGCGGGCGACACGCTTGCGCATTCGCGCGTGGAATCGGTCGGCGCGCTGCTCGACTGGCTGCAGCGCATTGCCGGAATTGAAGATATTGAAGGTTCTAAAGGGACGCGTTCGTGAGCAGGCTGATCATTGTTTCGAACCGGGTCGCGCCGATCTCCGAGGGCGGTCCGGCGGCGGGCGGTCTGGCGGTCGGTGTGTACGACGCGCTCAAGGAAACCGGCGGCATGTGGTTCGGCTGGAGTGGCGACGTGGTCGCGGAGCCACCGGAGGGCATCACGCTGGAGGAGCGCGGGCGGGTGACGTTCGCGACCATCGGCCTGGCGCAACGTGACTATGACCAGTATTACCGCGGCTTTTCGAACGCTACGTTGTGGCCGGCGTTTCACTATCGGCCGGATCTGATCCAGTTCGACCGCGATGAATTCGATGGCTATTGCCGCGTCAACCGCTGGCTCGCGAAGCAACTCGCGCCGCTGCTGAAAGCCGACGACGTCATCTGGGTCCACGACTATCACCTGATCCCGTTCGCGCAGGCGTTGCGCGATGAGGGCGTGACGAACCGCATCGGTTTTTTCCTGCACATTCCGTTTCCGGCGACGCAGGTTCTGCTGAGCGTGCCGCGCCATCGCGTGCTGGTCGAGGCGCTGTGTTCCTTCGACCTGCTCGGTTTCCAGACAGCGCCTGATTTGCGCGCGTTTTGCGATTACATCGAGACGGAGGCGAACGGCTCGGTTGTACGCATCGCTGGCGAGCCTAATGCGGTAAGCGCGTTTGGCAAGACCCTGCGGGCGGCGGCGTATCCGATCGGCGTTTATCCCGATGAAATTGCCTCGCTTGCCAAAGACGGCGAAAGCGGCCGCGAAGTGCAGACCGTCAAGACGACGCTGCGTGACCGCAAGCTGATCATGAGCGTCGACCGGCTCGATTATTCGAAGGGCTTGGTCGAGCGTTTTCGTGCGTTCGAAAAGCTGCTGGAACATCAGCCGGAGCAGCGTAACAACGTGTCGTTCGTGCAGATCGCGCCGCCTACACGCGCCGATATGGACACGTATCGCGACATCCGGTTGCAGCTTGAAGCGGAGTCGGGACGCATCAACGGGCGCTACGCGGAACTCGACTGGACGCCGATCCGCTATATCCATCGGCAATATGAGCGGTCTGTGCTTGCTGCGTTGTTTCGCGCGTCGCATGTGGGGTTCGTCACGCCGTTGCGCGACGGTATGAACCTCGTCGCCAAGGAATACGTGGCGGCGCAGGATCCCGACGATCCCGGCGTGCTGGTCCTGTCGCAATTCGCGGGCGCGGCGCAGGAATTGAACGGCGCGCTGATCGTGAATCCGCTCGATATCGCCGGCATGGCGGACGCACTGGCCACGGCTCTCGCGATGCCATTGAAAGAGCGGCAGGCCCGGTACACGGACATGTTCGCCCAGCTTCGCGAGAACAACGTCTCCGTCTGGCGAGACAACTTCATGCGCGATCTGCAGGCGTAAAAAAGCCGCTTCGGTCTGATGAATCCGAAGCGGCTTTTTTATCGCTGGTCTTGTGGCGGAAGCAGGCTCAGGTCGATTCAGCCTTTGCTGCAAGTTGTTGCGAGGGCATGGTCGCCGGCGGCAACTTGCCATGCTGCTTGGACAGCAGTTCCCGATACAACCCCGGCCGATTGCGCAACTGATCCGGCGAACCGTCGTCGATTACCTTGCCGGCGCTCATCACGATAATCCGGTCGAAGCCTTGCAGCGTCGACAACCGGTGCGCAATCGCAATCACGGTACGGCCGACCATCAGCCGGTCGAGCGCCTGCTGGATCGCTTCTTCCGACGAACTATCGAGCGCTGACGTGGCTTCGTCGAGTAGCAGGATTGGCGCGTTTTTGAGGATCGCGCGCGCGATGGCAATGCGCTGACGCTGTCCGCCCGACAACTTAACGCCGCGGTCGCCGACGATTGTGTCGAACCCTTCCGGCATTGCGTCGATGAAGTCCGAGCAGCGCGCCTCGCGGGCGGCGGCGAGCACTTCTTCGCGCGATGCGTCCGGGCGGCCATACGCAATGTTCTCGTACACGGTCCGGTGGAACAGCGAAATGTCCTGGGGAACGAGCGCAATCGACATCCGCAGGCTGTCCTGCGTGATCAGCGAGATATCCTGCCCGTCGACCTTGATGGCGCCGCCCTGCGGTTCGTAGAAGCGTTGTAACAGCGCGAGCACCGTGGATTTCCCGGCGCCCGACTTGCCGATCAGCCCGACGCGCTGACCCGGCTCGATGTGCAGGTTGAATTTATCGAGAATCGGCCGGCGGCGCGGATAAGCGAACGTGACATCCTCGAAGTCCACCCGCCCGCCTTGCGGTACGAGTTCCGTTGCGTCGGACCGATCGGGCATGCCGTGCGGTTCCAGCAGCGTCTGCACAGCTTCCGCCAGCCGCGCGACGTGCTGCGTCACATCCACGAGGGCAACAGCCAGATCGCGAGTTCCGTGGAGAATCGTGAAACCGAGTGAACTGACCAGCACGATATCGCCGGATGTTGCCCGTCCCTTCGACCACAGCCACAACGCCCAGCCGAGCAACCCAGCCGAAAGGATCGCGGTCACGACCGCATGGAACAGCCGCAGCTTCTCGAGATACAGCAAGCTTTGCTGGCGCGCGACCATTTCGGCCTTGACCGTCGAGCCGAAGCGCTTTTGCTCGCGAAACGTCATACCGAATGCACGCACGAGCGCCATGTTGCCGATCACGTCGACCAGCTCGCCGTCAACCGACGCAGCTTTCGTGGCAAACGTGTGATGCCGTGCGGAGCCGCGTCCGGCGAGCCGGTACAGCACCAGCGCGAGAATGGCCGACGCGAGCATCAGGCAGCCGGCCATCAGCGGATTCACCGCGACGATCATCACGATCGCGCCGACCACCGCAATGCACGGCGGCAACACGTTCCACGCCATGGTGTTCTCGGCGGTGTAGATCGCATTCGATGTCGCCGTGATCCGGCTCGCGAGCATACCGGGCTGCTTCTCCGAGAAGTACGTGGGCGAATGGCCGCTGAGGTAGGAGAACAGGTCGCGCCGCAGGTCGCCCGTCACCACGACGAACGCGTGCGCGCCGACCCAGCCGCCGACTCGCCACAGCATGTTGTCGGCGGCGATCAGGCCGACCAGGATCATGAAGGCGGACCAGAGCGGACCGGGATGGCCGCGGCCCTGGCCAAGCACGTCGATCAGATGCTTGATCGCATACTGCGAGGCGAGCGCGCAGCCGACCGCGGCCAGCACGCTGGAAAGCACGATGGCGTGCGCGACAGGATGCCGGCGGATGTAACGGAACAGGAACGCCAGCGGGCGATTTGCATAGCTCGCTAGCTTCGCGTTGTGCACGTTACGCTGAGAGACGGTGAGTTGGTCCAATGGTCGTTTTCGGTCGAGTAGAGCGGTTGAGCGCGATGCTTCGCCGTTGCCGCAAACGCGGCGTGTCTGGCCAGCGAGGCAATGGCGTGCCAATGGCGTGCAGCACCGATTGCTGAATTGTAGCGAGTGTAGCGAGCCAAATCGTCTCGCATAATGCTTTCCGTGGTGCATATTCATCAGCCAGAGCTGATTTTCAGCAAAAGTGCGTCGTCTGAACCGGGCAATCAATGCCCGCTGGGGACGTGTCTCGCACCTCCGACGGTCCGCCCGGTGCTGTGTTCGCGGTACCTCGACGTGAACTGGCGTCAACTGGCCGCCCTGCCCTTGGCTGGGTGAAAGCACGTCGCGGTCCCGCTACCTGCGTGGCGGCGCTAATGGGCAAATCCTGCACTGGCCGATACATCATGCCGTGGCCGGATTTGGAGGATGTCGCAGCGCGCGGGGCTTCTGGAGCGTGGCTGCGAGCGGTTCGGTCCATGTCGATCAGCGTAGAACAGCCTTGATAAACAAGGGCTTGCAAAGTGTATCGACGGTGTAACAACCTAAATAAGTTGAAATGTAAGATTGGAAACCTTGCAAAAACCGCGATACTTCGCTCCGGGTTTCCCCTTAGGCGTTTTGACAGGTTATTGTAGGTTCCGGTCAACGGCTCCGCAGGTTATGCGTTTATGGCTGTGTGCGTTGCATTTCGAGATGGAATCGATCTTGCTGTTTCCGATCACGCTCAGAACAGACGCCCTACACGCATAGCAGCAGCAACACCCAAGCAAACAGCGAAGCATCGCGATTTTTTCTCGTGCTATCGGCCATTACGCTGGAGACACCAGCACCGTGCCGAATCCGGGTAGGGCGATTCGCTTGATTTAACGACCGATGCCAAGCGCATCAATTTTGCCTGACATTATTAGGAGTTTCCGACATGCGAATCGCTCAAATCGCGCCTCTTCACGAAGCCGTCCCCCCCAAGTTCTACGGCGGCACGGAGCGCGTGGTGTCCTATCTGACCGAAGCGCTGGTTGAGGCCGGTCATGACGTCACTTTGTTCGCGAGCGGTGATTCGCAAACGTCGGCGAAGCTCGAAGCCTTCTGGCCGCAGGCCTTGCGCCTCGACCCGACCATCCGCGACACGATGGCGCCCCACATGCTGTTGCTGGAAGAAGTCCGCCGCCGCGCTGATGAATTCGACGTGCTGCATTTTCACATCGACTACTACCCGTTCTCGCTGTTCTCGCGCCAGCCGGTGCCGTTCCTGACGACCATGCACGGACGTCTCGACCTGCCGGAATTGCAGCCGATCTTCAGCACGTTCAACGAAGCGCCGGTCGTGTCGATCTCCGACAACCAGCGTCAGCCGTTGCCGCAAGCCAACTGGCTCGCGACCGTTTATCACGGCCTGCCGGAAAACCTGCTTACGCCGATCCCGAACGTCGAACCGGGCTACCTCGCGTTCCTCGGCCGTATTTCGCCGGAAAAGCGTGTCGATAGGGCAATCCGTATCGCCGGTGCAGCGGGCATGAAGATCAAGATCGCGGCAAAAATCGATAACGCCGATCGCGCATATTATGAAGAGCAGATCAAGCCGCTGTTCGCGTTGCCGCATGTTGAATACATCGGTGAAATCAGTGAATCGCAGAAGACCGAATTTCTTGGCAACGCGCACGCGCTGCTGTTCCCGATCGACTGGCCGGAGCCGTTTGGCCTGGTGATGATCGAAGCCATGGCTTGCGGTACGCCGGTGATCGCGTTCAATCGCGGTTCGGTGCCGGAAGTGATCGAAAACGGCGTGTCGGGTTTTGTCGTGGAAGACGAACTGAGCGCGATCGCCGCAGTGAAGCGCCTCGACACGCTGCCGCGCGCCAAGGTGCGTCAGGCGTTCGAAACGCGCTTTTCGTCGAAGGTCATGGCCGCGCGCTATGTTCATACGTATGAAGAACTGCTGCGTACCAAGCGCCGTACCATTCTGCGTGAAGTCAACGCGGGCTGATTTTTACGGTCGATAGTGATCTTGCGGACGCTGCATGATCGCTGGTTGGCCGAGTGAGCGAAAACCACGCCTCGTGCGCCGTCAGGCGCGCGAGGCGTTGTTGTTTTGACACACTGCGGGGGCAAGCTTCACGGGTTATCGTCGGGTTGAGCATGCCGGGCCGATGCCGTTTTCGACATTCTCCCTATAATGTGCGGGCTTCGTGAAATGCAGTGCAGCATCGGCGTGAACGTGTGGATGGGTGTGGAAGTCTCTTGAAAATCGCATCGCGCGACGGGAGGAACTTACCGCGCTTACCGGGCTAATAAGGACAGTCGTGAACAGGAGCGAAGTTTTGGCGAGAACGAAGCAGAGTAGCGCGAGCCCGGCACCCGGTGCTGGCACCGTGTTCGCGCTGCGGGCGATCGGACTCGTGCTGGCCGCGCGCTGGTTGCTCTCGATGTCGCAGATGGGCTACCTCTCTTCAATGCGCGCGATGACGTCGTCGCCGTGGGCCTGCGTCACGCTTGTGCTCTTGTTCCTGCTGCTTTTTCTTCCCGGTGCCCGGGCCCGTGCGGAACGGCCGTTGCATCCGTTGCCGCAGTGGTTGCGGCAAGCCTTGCGACTGCTTGCGCTGCTGAGTTTCCTGTTTGCGGTGTGGTCGGTCGGGTTCTTTACGTGGACCGCCGGTTGGAAAAACGCCGTGCACGCACTGGGCGAAACCAATGGTTGGCTGCTCGTTGCGCCTGCGCTTTATGGCGTGGTGCTGTGGATTTGCCGGCCGCGTGCGCTGTGGCGCACGAATATTGCCGCGCGCCGGTTTGCTATCGGCCGTTATGCCATTTCCATCGATACCACCACACGCACGGCCGTCGTCTGGGCCGAAAGCCGCAAACTCGGTCAGTACGATGCGCGGGAGTTATCGGTGAAATGGCCTGAGGGGATGGGTGAAGCTACCGTTTCCGATGGTTCTTCGGCTGCGGTTGAAGGCGCCGTTGCCGCCGCTGTCGTGCCGAAGAAGCGCGGTTTGTTCGGCCGGGATGCGCGCGCCAAAATGGAACTGCTGTGGGATTCACCCGCCGCCGCCGGACATAATCGCAAAACTGTCTTCCGCGCCGCGCTGGCAAGCGAGGGCGACCGTAAGACCGCGCGCGCGCTCGACGCGTCGTTGCATCAGAGTTTGAATGTCGGCACTTGAACCCGGACTGGCATTAAGGGCGTCGGGTTCGAGTTGGGTCAAGCAGTCATGCCTGCTTCGGGCAACAACCGGTTGGGATTGTCGAACTTTGCTTGCATAACTGCGATCGCCGCAATAGCAGGGCGTCGCTTGCGGATTGGGCGGAGCAGGCCGCACACGTAGGTACGCGCAATAAAAGCCTTCAGGTAGTTGCCTGAGGGCTTTTTTATGCGTTTCGATCCCACGTTCGGCGGATTCTGCCGCCTGTATCTTCCGTTCGTGTCCCTGTCCTATTTAATTTGTATTCCTGATTATATTCGGCTCCCGCACGGCTAATGGGTATTTACCCTTCGTTGACACGGCCGGCAGCCTCCGTTTATTCTGGTTTTCAGGCAGAGACACTGTCTCTCATAGAGAGACACAAACAAAAGACACGACATGCTAAAGACACTGGATAGCGCGTTGGCGCTGCTGACTCGATTCACGCTCGAAGAACCGACATGGGGCGTGCGCGAACTGGCGAAAGAAACCAACGTTCATCACTCAATCGTTCATCGCGTGCTTGCGACCTTCGCGGCTAATGGTTTTCTGACTCAGGACAGCGCCGGGCGTTATTCGCTTGGCCTGCGGCTTTTTGAGCTTGGGCAGATCGCGCACCGGACGTTCGCGCCATCGGAGATCGTGCAACCCGCGCTGGACGCCCTTGCGCATGACAGCGGCGAAACCGTCTTTTTGTCGTTGCTCGACGGCATGCAAGGCGTGTGTACCGACATAGCCCAGAGCCAGCAGCAATTGCGCTTTTCGATCGAAGTGGGGCAGCGCTTCCGGCTCATCGCCGGCGCCCATGCAAAGGCCATCCTTGCATTCCAGCCAGACGAATTCCGCGCGGGAGTCTACGAGGAAGCCCATCTCGCCGACGGTTCGGCGATCGATGCCCGCCTCGATCAAATCCGCGCCGACGGCTGGAGCCACACCCGCGAGGAAGCGGCCGCCACGGTCGCCGGTCTGGCTGTTCCGCTGTGGTCGCGTGATCGCCGTCGCGTGATCGGATCGTTATCGATTGCAGGGCCGGTCCAGCGACTGGATGGCGAAGCGGTGCCGCGGCTCATCGACGCATTGAAGAAAACCCGCGAAACGATCGAACCCGTTGTCGGCCTCCTCCGCTGAACGCCACGAGCGCCGTCCACTCACAAAAACTAGCCGCGCCTCGCAAAGCCGGCAGAGACCCGACCTCATGAAAGTATCGATCGACGCGCCTGACGCCCAGGCAGTACTTCTGGCTCAGGAAGCCACCCCTCGTCCGCGTGTCTCCTTTTTCGAGCCCGTACTCCTGCTGGTATCCATTTGCCTGTCGGTGCTCGGCGCGATCATTGGCATGCAATTGATCGTGACGCTCGGCATCTCCGCCAATACGTCGATCATCGGTGCGCTGATGGCGATCGTGTTCTCGCGGATTCCGTTGGCCGTGACGCGGCGTTTTCGCGTTCTCGAGCGCCAGAATCTCATGCAGACGGCGATTTCATCGGCAACATTCGGGGCGGCCAACTCGCTCATGATCCCGCTCGGCGTGCCCTTCGCGATGGGCATGCCCGAGCTCGTCACGCCGATGTTGATTGGCGCCATCGCCGCGATGCTGGTCGACGGCGCGATGCTCTACAACCTCTTCGGCAGCCGGATATTCCCGGCTACCGGCTCGTGGCCGGCGGGTGTCGCCACGGCGGAAGCCATTTGGGCAGGCGATCGCGGGGGCCGTAAAGCGGCATTTCTCGGGTTGGGCGTGGCGGCGGGCATTGCCGGCGCGTTGATGGGCGTGCCCATGTCGGCGTTCGGCGCGGCCTTTCTCGGCAACCTGGCGGCGTTGACCATGTTTGGCATCGGCTTGCTGGTCCGCGGTTATTCGATTCCGGTATTGCACGTCGATATTGCCGCCGCCTACATCCCGCATGGGTTGATGATCGGCGCCGGAATCGTCGCGCTGTTCCAGGTTGCGCGCGAGATCCATCGCTCACGGGCCAGCGTCGCCACCGATCCCCGCAATCTCGAGATGACAAGCGCTCGGGCCAGGCGGGTGTTATCGGGCGGCTTCGTCGCCTACATGCTCGTCGCGCTGCTGATCTCGGTGCTGGCCGGCCATATCACCGAACTGTCGCCGGCCATGCTGATCGGTTTTGTCCTCTATGCCGCGTTCGCGGCCTACGCCCACGAGTTGATCGTCGGCATCGCGGCCATGCACTCAGGCTGGTTCCCGGCGTTTGCTGTTGCGCTTATCACCTTGACGATCGGTATCGTGATCGGGTTCCCGCCGTCCGCGCTGGCGGTGCTCGCTGGTTTCTCGGCCGCCACCGGGCCCGCGTTCGCGGACATGGGTTACGACCTGAAGACCGGTTATCTGCTGCGAGGCGAGGGCCGCGACATGGAGGCCGAACTGGCCGGCCGTCGACAGCAACTGTTCGCGGGGATGGCCGGTTTCGTGGTCGCGGCGATCGTCGTCATTATTTTCCACGATCACTTCTTCTCGCGCGGCATGTTGCCGCCGGTGGACCGCGTTTATGCCGCATCGATCAAGGCGGGGTCATCGATGGAAATTACCCGCAACCTCGCGATCTGGGCCATTCCCGGCGCGCTGCTTCAATGGTTCGGCGGGTCGAAACGCCAGCTCGGCATCCTGCTTTCAACCGGCATGCTGATCGCGTCGCCACTCGCTGGGTGGGCCGTGCTTGCGGGACTGGCTATCCGCTTTGTCGTGACAAAGTTGCGCGGGGATCGCCACACCGCCGAAATGAGCGCCTTCGCGGGCGGCGTGATCGCCGGCGACGCGCTGTTCAGCTTCACCCACTCGATCACGCGTCTGCATAAGTGACTGACTTTTGCCGCCTACCCAATTGCCCGCTTACCCGCTTACCCGATTAGAGACGTAACCATGGATATGCAAGCCATCCGCGCAGCTACCCCGCTGACCGCGACAACTGTCTATATGGACACGGCCGCCGCGTCGATTCCGCCTGATGTCGTATTGGAGGAAGCGCGGCGCTATCTTCTCGATACCGGCCATATCGGCATCTATTTGCCGTCGTTCCGCAAGGAGACGTACGCGCGTGTTGAAGGCGTGCGTGCACAGCTCGCCGCCTTCCTCGGCGCCCACACGCACGAGATTGCGTTTACGAAGAACGGCACGGAAGCGATCTCGCTGGTTGCGCGCGGTATCGACTGGAAGGCCGGCGATGAAATCCTCGTCGCCGATACGGAAATGCTCAGCAATTTGTTGCCGTGGCGCAGGCTTGAGCAGACCCATAAGGTCGTCGTGAAAATGATCGCGGCGGACGCAGCCGGTGTTCTTTCTCCCGACGCATTCGCCGCCGCCATCACCGCGCGTACGAGACTCGCGACGTTTTCGCACGTACCCAATTCAACCGGTGCAGTTCAGCCCGCCGCGCAGATCTGCAAGGTGGCGCGCGAGCGCGGGGTCTTGTCCCTGGTTAATGCGGCGCAGAGTGTCGGCATGTTGCGGGTGGACGTGGCGGAACTCGACTGCGATTTTCTGGCCGGGTGTGGCCGCAAGGCGCTGCGGGCGACCGAAGGGTCGGGCTTCCTGTATGTGCGCGAAACGCATATCGATTCACTCGAACCCGTGCTTGCCGGCTGGTGGAACGGGGTGTTCGATCGCGCTACCGGTGCACTGTCGTTCGTTCCTGGCGCGCGCCGCTTCGAAGCAGGTTGCCCTATTGTTCCGGCCATTCTTGCGCTCGGCGCGGCGATTAGTTATGCAGAAGAAATCGGAATCGATGCGATTGCCGAACGGGTAGGTGAGCTAACCCGGTACGCGGTCGAGCAATTTTCTTCGCTGCCCGGGTTCGAGTTGTATGGGCCACGAGACATCACGCAGCGCATCGGTATCGTGCCGTTCAATCTGCGCGGCGTTGATCCCGCCATGCTTGTCTCGGTGCTTGAGGCGCAACAGTGCATTATCGAGGCGGGCAGTTTCATGGCGGATGCCATTCTCGCGCGATACGGCGTGAGCACGATGGCGCGCGTGTCCCTGCATTATTTCAATACTCACGAAGAGATCGATCGCGTCGCGCGCATCATTCGCACGACGGTGGTCTGACTCCAGCCTTATCCGACTACAAAGAGGGTTATGCCATGACACAACGCATTCTTTTGATGAGCAGTTCGCGCAAGGATCAGCTCGGCTATCTGGAACACGCAGGCGAGCAAATTCACGCGCTGTTGAAACACGAGTCACGCAGGGTGTTGTTCGTGCCATTCGCTGCCGTCACGTTCAGCTTCGATAGCTACGAAGATCTGGTCAAACCGGTGTTCGATCGCCTTGGGTATCCGCTCGAATCGATTCATCGAAGCGACAATCCGCTTGCGGCCATCGAGCAGGCGGACGTCATAGCCATTGGCGGCGGCAATACGTTCGCGCTGCTCAAGCGAATGTACGACGCCGGCATTGTTGAAGCAATTCGCGCGAAAGTTTTGGCCGGTACGCCCTATGTGGGATGGAGCGCGGGCAGCAATGTAGCGTGCCCGACGATCCGTACCACTAACGACATGCCTGTTGTCCAGCCGCCGACCCTGCGCGCACTCGGACTCGTTCCGTTCCAGGTCAATCCGCACTTTATCAGCGGTAAACCCGCCGGCCATAACGGCGAAAGCCGGGAAGAGCGGCTTGCGGAGTTTCTCGCAATCAATGCGCCGGAACAGGTCTTCGCGTTGCCCGAAGGCTCCGCGTTGTATTCGGACGGTACGCACGGCACCGTCCTTGGCGAGCGTCACGCATTGCATTTTCTCGGCGATGGCCGGGTTGAAACCTTGCGTGAAAACGAGACCTTCGCGTTGTCCCGCATCACAGGTCCGGCCGATATAAACAATTGGCCCGAATTCATCCGCTAATCCGCTAAGTTCCGTCCGCCACCTCATCACGCCTGCGCGCTCGCGCGCAGGCGTTGGCGGCGCTCGTCCCACGTTTCCTGAGACCCGCTGAATCATGACGTCTTATCGCTGGCTGCCAGCATTGGCACTTACTCTCCCATGCGCCGCGTGGGCACAATCCAGCGTCACGCTGTACGGCATTATCGATGCCGCGCTGACCTATCAGACGCACGCGAATTCCGCGGGGAACAGTGTTGTCGGTCTTCAACAAGGCAATGAAGGTTTCATGTCCGGCAGCCGTTTCGGCCTGCGAAGCAGCGAGGATCTGGGCAGCGGGGCCAAAGCGGGCTTCACGCTTGAAAACGGCTTTCTGGCCAACAGCGGCCGTCTCGACCAGCAAGGCCAGTTGTTCGGCCGCCAGGCGTTTGTGACGATAGGCAACCAGTACGGTGACCTGGCGTTGGGGCGTCAATATACGACGGCGAACACGATGTTGTATTACGTCGATCCGCTCGGCGTTGGCGCCGCGCCGTCGAACTCCTGGATGGTGTTTCTCACCGGCCAGCGATACGACAAGTCGGTCAGCTACACCGGCAACTTCGGGCCCGTCATGGCGATTGCGCAATACGCGCTTGGCGGCACGCCCGGCAGCACTCAGTCGATGTCGTCCACCTCGCTCGGCCTGAAATATTCGAGCGGCCCGATTACGTTGATCGGCGATGCGCAAACCACTCACGACAGCGCCAGCCGCGCGGCCCGTATTTATATCGCGGGCGTGAAGGCGTCCGTGGGTCCGGCCAAGCTGTTCGCGAACTACATCTACAGTCGTCGCGATGCCGGTTTCGATTCCTCGAAGAGCGGCACCGATACCGCCTCGATCACCAGCATGACGACGGCTGCCACGCCGTTGAATTCCGCTGCGATCGGCTCGGTTTTCTCCTCGACTCGCCGCGACGATTTCTTTACCGTCGGCGCCAGTTACCTCGCGACGCCCGCATTTACGCTCACCGCCAGCGCGATGCTCGACCGCACGCGTGCGGACGGGTTCAACGGCACTCGCGCGACCACCTATGGCGTAGCCGATTACGCCTTCAGCAAACGCACCGATGTGTACGTCGCCCTCGCGTACGACTGGGTACATGGCGACTGGTCAGGTCTCTTTGGCAATAGCACGACCAGTTATACGGGTGGGAGCGACAAGCCGCTGAACGGCCGCAACAACCAGACCACGGCAATGCTTGGACTGCGGCACGTGTTTTGATTTTTCATTTCTCTTTTCATGTTCGCTTGGCACTGCAGAGCGAAACTTTATTGTTGTTGTTTTTTGCATCAGGGAGCATTCCAGCATGTCATTGCAGACCACGCTTGTTGCGTATGAAGCGCTCGATAGCGCAACCGTCAATGGGCCGAGCATCGTCAAGATGTTTGCGCCATTTTCCGAGTTTAATGTCACCGTTACGGTGACGACCGTCAATGATGAACCGCCGGAAGACATCACTAAAACCGTGGATTTCGTGTCGATCCTGATTCCGGGGACGGATGGCAAATCCATCGGCGGGACTTCCAGGACGTTGGGCGTGATCGGCCGTAACGGCGCTATTGGCGCCAGGCCGGTGCGGATCGGCATGGTGTCGGACGCGGATGGTCCGATCGGTGCGATCGCGACAGCGCTCAAGCTCGCGCAAATGAAACGCGCGGGCGACGACCTTCCCGGCGACGTGATTATCACCACGCATATTGCGACCGATGTATCGATGAGCTTCAACGATGGCGTCGCCTTCATGGGCATGCCGGTGTCGTCGGAGACAATGAATACCTACGAGGTGTCGAGCGCGATGGACGCGATCCTTTCAATCGATGCGTCCAAGGGAAACAGCATCATCAAGCAGCGCGGCTTCGCGCTCACACCGACGGCCATGCAGGGCTACATCCTGCGGATGTCGCCGGATCTGGTCAAGGTCATGGAATCCACGACGGGCAGGGCGGCTGTCACGCTGCCGATCAGCCAGCAGGACATCACGCCTTACGACAACGGGCTTTATCACTTCAACAGCATCATGCAACCGCATATTGCGACTGAAGCGCCGGTTGTCGGGGTTGCGGTGACCGCGCAGTCGGTGGTGGGCGGTAGCGACTCAAGCGCCAATCATGAAACCGATATTGCGGAGGTCGTGCGCTTTTGTGTTGAAGTGGCCAAGCGGTTCACGGTTGCGTCGACGGATAACCCGTGCGAGTTCTACAACGCGGCGGAGTGGTCAACGATTCGTGGGATGTACCCGGATTTGTCGGTGTTTCAGACATCGGGGAACCCGATCGCGCGTTGATTGAAAGGGTCTCGACGTGCCTCGACACATTCGAGGCGCGGCAAAGTTTTCCGCCGTCCACGAAAGAAAATGCCCTCAAGCAATTGCCCAAGGGAATTTTCAACAAGATGGTTCGTCCTGAAATGAGTGGGCGCTCCCTGAGGGCGATTGCACTAAAAGGTTAAATTGTTGTGCGCCATGACCGCCCGAGAGTTGCGCGAGATAGCGATCGTCAGAGCATACTTTCAGACATCGATTCTTCGGTCATACTTTGTATGTTGTATGGCGTTTCAGCAGGTCGATAACGATGCGCCGGAGGAAAAGCGTTCTGTGCGGCGTTGGCTACGCGTATGATCACCGCGTGCACAAGCACATACCTGCCGCTCCGTGCGTCGATCATCGCGGTCAGTTGTTTTTCGCGCCGTTTGACGAGTAGCAGTGCCAAGCTTCATGTGCGAGTAGCCGCAAATACGTTCGTGCGGGAGCACTTCGGATTTTCTTAGCATAATCCAGCGGCCGCCACACCTGCGGCTCATAGCTGTCCACCGTTTGTGGTTGCATCTTTCGTTCGAGCGAGTTGCAGAAGGGATCGATGATCCGTGCCACGCACCACGAAGCTAATCCAAGCATTACGATGCGCGATACTTCATACACATGCGCTAAACTTGCTGCCTCGATAAGATTCGCTCCGTGACAAGAAATAAAATGAAGATTTGCTTTGCTGTCTCGTCCATCGAATTTGATGTGGGGACACCATTGGTTCAACCTTTAGGGGGAACCGAATCATGCGTTTGCTACTTGGCGCAGGCGCTTGCAATGCGTGGACACTCTGTCCATCTGCTTAGCCACAACAAGAATCCAGGCGTGCGTGCAGGGTGTGTTTGCTTGAATATATTGGATCATCTAAGCAGCGCATTTTTCGCGGCGCAACAGTTCGATGCGGTCATCCTGGTCAACTTACTCGAGCACGTCCCGATCCTTCGCACGAGTATCCTGCCGCCCGAGACCGCGATGTTGTTGTGGTGCCATCATGACTCGGATCAGGCGACTGTGTCTGCTCTAGCCGACGCTGCTGTACGACAGCAGCTTAACGCGACGGTCTTCGTCTCAAACTATCAACGCCAACGCGCCCAGCAAACCTTCGGCATGGTCGGTCGTGAGTCGACGGTAATTCACAATGGCTTGACGCCGGCATTCTCAAATCTGTTCGAGTCGCCCGCGTCGTTACTCGCTGCGAAACGCGACAACGATATAGCCGTTTACACCAGTACGCCATTCAGAGGACTCGATATCCTATTTGAAATCATGTCGAATGCGCCTCCGGGTGTTCGCCTGAGGTCTTTCGCCGGAATGTCGGTCTATCAGGCAAGCGATGCGCCGTACGCGCCGTTGTTCGCGCGCGGCGCACAACTTGATAACGTCGACCTTGTTGGTCCGGTTTCCCAGCCGCGTCTTGCGCAGGAAATGAAAAACTCTTCTCTTTTCATCTATCCAAACTCTTTCGCCGAGACCTTTTGCATTGCGGCTATTGAAGGTCTTGCTTGCGGACTGGATTTGATCGTAACGGATCGGGGCGCGCTTCCTGAAGTTTGCGGTGACTTTGCAACTTATGTTCCGGCGGAAGTGATGGACAAGGATTTGCCTTTGGCAATTCAGTTGTTCCGCGAAGCGCTGGCCGTGCAGACCGCAAGAAAGCGCGCGGATGTCGATCAATGGGCCGAAGCGAAGTTCAAGCAGGCGATGTCCGTGAGCGCACAGTACTCATGGGAAGGGCGAGCGATCGAATGGGAAACGCTGCTGCGCGGCTTCTCTGGCCAGCATCGTCCGCGACTTGCGTAACGTCGCAAACGGCTGATTCCGAGGAGCGACCGCCGCAATCCTTTTCCGTCCAGGCTCAACGCGCTACGTTTTCTAACGGTCTTGTGCCTGCGTCGCGGGACGGTCGATCTGGGTAGCGGACGCGCGTCAAAGTTTGGCAGGAATTGGATAGCATCCCCGCGAAGTTGATCACACAAAGAAAAAGGCCCTCAAGCAAATGCCTGAGGGCCTTTTTCAACGCGACGCAAACTCAACCGCGAAATCCTGGTGGGTGGTACAGGGATTGAACCTGTGACCCCTGCCGTGTGAAGGCAGTGCTCTACCGCTGAGCTAACCACCCGAAGAGCTTTGGATTATGTCAGAGCTTGCTCGTCTCGTAAAGCGAATCTTTGAGCACTTCAATGATCGTTGCCGGAATCAGGAACCCGCCGCTACTTCAACCGCAATCACCGTCTCGATCCGCCACACGCTCGTCCCCTTGACCGCTTTGTCGAGATCATCGAGGACAGCGAGATGCGCGCTCAGTTCTTCCTCCGATGCCACCAGCACCGGCAACTGCAGATCATCGAGCGCAATACGTGGCGCGTGGCCTTCGCCCGTTGACGGCATCTCGCCGAGCATATCGATCACCAGGCTTTCCTGGCCGCGCGTCATCGCCAGATAAACTTCTGCCAGCAATTCCGAGTCGAGCAACGCGCCATGCAACGTCCGATGCGCGTTGCTGATGCCAAACCGGTCGCACAACGCATCAAGTGAATTGCGCTTGCCGGGGAACATCTGCTTCGCCTGCACCAGCGTATCGATCACGCCGCCGCACACTTCCTTCACGCCAGGCATGCCGACCAGGCCGAACTCCACGTCCATGAAACCGACGTCGAACGGCGCGTTGTGAATGATCAGCTCAGCACCCGCCACGAAGTCGCGCAACTCGGCGGCGATATCGGCGAACTTGGGTTTATCGCTGAGAAATTCCGTCGTCAGGCCGTGCACCGCGAGCGCGCCCGGATCGCTGTCGCGTCCTGGATTCACGTAGAAGTGGAGGTTATTGCCGGTGAGCCGTCGATTCACAAGCTCGACGCAGCCGATTTCAATAATACGGTCGCCCGTGCGGGCGTTGAGGCCGGTGGTTTCGGTATCGAGTACGAGTTGGCGCATAGAGATAAGAATTAACCTTCGGCGAGTGAAGTGACGCCGCGATTCGCGAGCGCGTCGGCGCGTTCGTTTTCCGGATGACCTGAATGGCCTTTCACCCAGCGCCATTCAATCTGGTGTTGAACCACCAGCGCATCCAGCCGCTTCCAGAGATCCGCGTTCTTGACGGGCGTTTTCGCCGCAGTCATCCAGTTCTTCTTTTTCCAGCCGTGGATCCATTCGCTGATGCCCTTCTGGACATATTGCGAGTCAGTATGAATGACCACGCGACACGGCCGCTTGAGCGCTTCGAGCGCCGAAATGACGCCCATCAGTTCCATGCGGTTGTTGGTCGTCGGCGTTTCGCCGCCGAACAGTTCCTTTTCCTGATCGCCGAAACGCAGCAGCGCACCCCAGCCGCCAGGGCCAGGATTGCCTTTGCAGGCGCCGTCGGTATAAATGTCGATTACTTTGTCTGTGGTGTCTAAGGTCATCAATGCTCGTTGCGTGTATGCGGCGTGGCGACCGGCGCGAGGCCCGGTGCGAGGGCAGGTTTTTTCAGCTTGCGCGGCCCGATCAGGCGCATGCCGCGCACGCGCTTGATGGCCGTGATCATGTAGGCGGCGCCGAAAATGGGCCACCAGCGGTCGCCGGCGGCTTCCATGAACTGATAGCGCGCCAGCCACTGTTCGGTCAGGAGAGGCGGACGATAGCAGCCGAAGCGTCCGCGTTCAAGGTCGAATCCGAGCAGCTTGATCCAGTCCTTGATCCGCGTGAACGCGATCATTTCGTGTGCGGACGGGACAAACGGCTTGCCGGCAACCTTGCCGAGCGATTGCCGCGCACCCCACAGGCTCAGGGAATTAAAGCCCAGGATGATCAACTGCCCTTCAGGCATCAGCACACGCTCGGCTTCTCTGAGCAACCGATGCGGGTCGCTCGTGAATTCCAGCGTATGGGGCATGACCAGCAGATCGACGCTCTGCGCTTCGAATGGCAAATCGAGCAGGTCGCACCACACGGCGCTGCGTCCTTCCGGCGCGTGCAGGCCGCGGCTCGCCGACGGCAGCGACGTCACGCCCGGTCGCGCGTCGGCCGAAACCGGCGGGGGCAACGTGAAAGGCGCGCTGGCGGCGCTGGCGGTATCGAGTACGAGGCCTCGATACGGCATGCGATTCTCGCGCAACGCGTCGAGCCCGGGTAGGCCGAGTTGCAGCGCGTGATAGCCGAAAATATCCGACACCACGCGGTCGAGCTGTGCCTGCTCCCACTCAAGCACATAGCGGCCGGGCGCGGATAGTGTCCAGGCGGGCCAGTCTATAATTGTTCGCTCTGACATGTTCGGGTGAGTCGCCTTATGAAAACGCTTGAGTACGTGCCGGTTCCGGCGTTCGAAGACAACTACATCTGGCTGGTGTCGGATGGTCACAATGCCGTCGTGGTCGATCCTGGCGACGCCGCGCCCGTCGAAGCCTATTTGACGAAACGCGGTTGGCGGCTAACCGCTATTTTACTCACGCACCACCATCACGACCACGTCGGCGGCGTCGCAAAACTGCTCGTTAGCCAATCGACCGGAAATTCGGCCGATGGAGAAATCCCGGTGATCGGCCCGGCTGGCGAGGCTATCGAGCATCTGACGCGGCGCGTGAAGCAGGGCGATCACGTCAGTATCGCGAGTCCGGCGCTGGAATGCTCGGTTATCGACGTACCCGGACATACTGCCGGACACATCGCGTACTTCCAGCCGGGCGACCCGCAAGGCACGCCGCATCTCTTTTGCGGCGACACCTTGTTCGCAAGCGGTTGCGGCCGTCTGTTCGAAGGCACGCCGCAACAAATGCTGAATTCACTCGACGCGCTCGCCGCGCTCCCCGACGCCACGCTGGTTCACTGCGCCCACGAATATACGCTCTCGAATATCCGTTTCGCCCGCGCGGCCGAGCCGGGCAACGCGGCGCTCGTGCAATGGCAGAAGGAAGCGCAGAGCCTGCGCGAGCGCAACCAGCCGACCATTCCGACCACACTCCTGCACGAACGAAACGTGAATCCGTTCCTGCGTGCCGGAGAAAAAAGCATACAAGCGACGCTTGCCGCCCAGTTCGAGCGCCCGGTGCGGGACCGGCTCGACGCCTTCACATTGATGCGCGGCTGGAAAGACAAATTTCGCTAACCCGTGCCGGCCTGCGGTTATCTTCATCTGAAACGTTGAAAACCATTGCAGGCCCCGGATTTTGCAGTGTTTTTTGCATTTATATTGACGTGATGAGTGCGGTTCCGTACTATCGGGTCCAAATTTCCAAGCACATTTTTTGGAATCCGAGACGTTCATGCGATTGATTTTAAGCGCGCTACTCGTCCTGACATTGGCTGCTTGTGCCAGCCAGGGACCGACAGCGACCAACTCCCTTTCTTCACTTCCTTCCGCCCAGAATCAGCAAGCCGTAGCAGACACCATCCGCAAGACTGCCGCCGCCAAGGAAACGATCAACGTTGACAAGACGTCGCTCGATTCACTTAGCGGACCCGACGGCGATTTGTGGGGCCGTATCCGCCGTGGTTTCCAGATTCCCGATTTGCAAAGCGACCTGGTCGACATGCAGGTCAACTGGTACGCGCAACGACCGGATTACGTCGAACGCATGACGGGCCGCTCGCAAAAATACCTGTATCACATCGTCGAGGAACTCGAGCAGCGGCACATGCCGACCGAACTCGCGTTGCTGCCGTTTATCGAATCGGCTTATAACCCGCAGGCGTTATCGGTCGCGAAGGCTGCGGGCATGTGGCAGTTCGTGCCCGGCACAGGCCGCGATTACAACCTGAAGCAGAACATGTTTCAGGATGAGCGGCGCGACGTGCTGGCGTCGACCAGCGCGGCGCTCGACTATCTTTCTCGCCTCCACGACATGTTCGGCGACTGGGATCTGGCGCTCGCCGCGTACAACTGGGGCGAGGGCAATGTGCAGAAGGCCATCGCTAAAAACGAGGCGATGGGCTTGCCGACGGACTATCAAAGCCTGCGGATGCCGAACGAGACACGCAACTACGTGCCGAAGCTGCAGGCGGTGAAGAACATTGTCACTAATCCGCAAATGTATGGGCTGACGCTTCCGGACATTCCAAATCACCCCTATTTCGTGACGGTTACCACGTCGCGCGACATGGACGTGACGATGGCCGCCAAGTTAGCCGGCATGACCGTGGAGGAGTTTCGCTCGCTGAATCCATCGTTTGCGAAACCGGTGATTCTTGGCGCAACGAGTCCGCAGATTTTGCTGCCCTTCGATAACGCCAGCGCCTTCCAGAAGAACCTGAAGTCGTATTCGGGGCAGTTGTCGTCGTGGACGACTTATACGGTGAGTGAACGGGCAACACCCGCGGTCATCGCGCAGAAAATTGGCGTGGACGCGGACACGCTGATGTCGGTGAACCGCATTCCGGCGGGCATGCGGCTGAAGGCGGGCTCGACCATCGTGGTGCCGCGCAGCGATGACGACGACGAAGACATCAGCGCCGACGTCGCCGAAAGCGCCATGCTGGCCGTTGAACCGGACGTTCCCGATACCCGCAAGATGCTGATCCGCGTTCGCCGCGCACAATCCATGTCGACTTTTGCGGATCGCTACAACGTGTCGATCTCGCAGGTTAAAAGCTGGAACCGTACTCGCCGCGATTCCGTCATGCCCGGCCAGTTGATCGTGCTGCACGTGCCGGTTGGGCGTGCTGTCCCGGCTGAACCCGGTCCGGTGCGCGTGGAAACGGTGGCTGCGTCAAGCCGGAACAGGGGCGGTGTGACACGGATCGGCACGCACGTGCCGGAATCGAAGAGCACGGCGCGTGGCGGCAAAACCAGCGGTCCCGTCAGGGCGACGCGCGTGACTGAACAATTCGGCGCACCGTCCAAAGCAGTCAAATCGGCGGCGGTAAGGCCTGCGGCAGTATCCAAAACCACGAAATCAACCAAGTCGACAGATAAAAAGAAGAAACAATAAACCTGTCTGCGCGGTCAAGAATCCACGCCGTCACCAAGGTGACGGCGTTTTCAATTGAGCGTGCGCGTTAAACTGCCGCTTCATATAAAAACCCCTGCTCTGTGCACATGACGTCTTCCGCTGGGCTTCGCGTCTTTTTTCTGTTTTCCGCCGGATATTTCGTCTCGTACGTGTTCCGCGGGGTGAATCTCGGCTTCGCGCCCTACATCACGCACGACCTGGGTTTGTCGGGGGCGGATCTTGGCTTGCTCACGTCGCTGTATTTTCTTGGTTTTGCAGCGGCGCAAATTCCCGTGGGCATGTTGCTCGATCGCTTCGGCCCGCGCCGCGTCACCGCGGGCATGCTGTTGTTCGCGGCACTTGGCATCGGCGTGTTCGGTGCGGCGCACGGCATCGGCGCCATGATGCTGGGGCGGCTGCTGATTGGTGTGGGCGTGTCCGTCTGCATGAGCGCAGCGTTCAAGGCGCTCGCGCAAATCCTGCCCGTGGCACAACTTCCGATGGTCAACGGCCTTGTGATGGCGGTGGGCGGCCTCGGCGGCGTGGTGGTCGGTTCGCCGCTCGCCCTCCTGCTCGGCGTGACCGACTGGCGCAACGTCTGCTACGGTCTGGTGGTCATGACCCTCGCGGTCGCGGCAGCAATCTTCCTGTTCGCGCCGGAACATCGCGACGGCGTGCATCGCAAAGCCGACATGCTCACGCAGTTCAAGGGCACGTGGCACATTCTTGGCAGCGGCGCGTTCTGGAAGATCGCGTCGTTTTCGGTCGTCACGCAAGGTGTTTTCTACGCCATGCAGTCGCTATGGATAAGGCCTTATCTCCTCGATGTCATGGGCCTGAGCGCTCAATACGCAGCAGTGCTGGTATCGGTGCTTGGCATTGCGATGATGATCGGCTGCGTGGGTTTCGGCGTGGCGGCGCGCAGTTTGCAAAAGCGCGGAGTCACCGTGTACGCCTTCTGCGGCTTCGGCATGGCGTTGTTCGTGCTCGTCCAGGTGTTGATGCTCGTGCGTGCACCCATTGCGCCGGCCTTGCTGATCGCGTGTTATGGCGTGTTCGGCGGAACCGGCATCCTGAGTTACGCGGTGATGGCCGAGTATTTCCCGACGCACATGATCGGCCGCGCGCACAGCACGCTTACGCTTGTCCTGTTTATCCTGATCTTCGGCTTGCAGGTGGGCATAGGCGCGATGCTGTCGCGCTGGCCGGCTCAAAGCGGCCATTACCCAGCCGCGGCACATTTGAGCGTGTGGGGCGTGCTGATCGCTCTGCAGATCGCCAGCGCCATCTGGTATGTCCTGCCGAGCAGCGTTCTCGAAAAGCGCGGCGGCGTGCCGTCATGATCGCCGCATGCCCGCTGGATAAGGCCCCCAGCGCCTGACCTGGAACGCGTCTTGCATATGATGCGTCTCAAATTTGGAGGGAAGGGCGTTTTCGGGCTATAATTCGAAGGTTTGAGCAAATCAACCTACACCCTAGCGCCTACCTCCCACTCACCGTTCATCCGCCGCGCCTTGCAACACGCGCGCATCCCGCCAAACGCCTGATTCGCGCCTCCCGTCATTGGAGCCCGATCAGGGAAACCGGTGGGTCTTGCGCCCGACGCAATCGAACGCGATGCGGGTCTGCGCGCGCCACTTCACGGCCGCGCGCGACCCCACGGTCGGATGACAGGTCGGCAAACAGGGTGTTCCAAAGGAGCTTCCCGTGTTGCCGTCATTCTCTCCCGCAATCCTCGCACTCGCCGACGGCACGGTTTTTCGTGGTCATTCGATCGGCGCGTCCGGTCACACGATCGGCGAAGTGGTGTTCAACACCGCGATCACCGGTTATCAGGAAATCCTGACGGACCCGAGCTACGCCCAGCAAATCGTCACCCTGACGTATCCGCACATCGGCAATGTCGGTGTGAACGCTGAAGACGTCGAATCCACCAAAGTCCATGCCGCCGGCCTGATCATTCGAGATCTGCCGGTGCTCGCCTCGAATTTCCGCTCCGAACAATCCCTCGCCGACTATCTGAAAGCGGAAAACGTCGTCGCTATTTCGAACATCGATACTCGCAAACTCACGCGTATCCTGCGTGACAAGGGCGCGCAGAACGGCTGCATTCTCGCTGGAGACGACGAAGCCAAGGCTCTGGAACTCGCGCGTTCGTTCCCGGGTTTGTCGGGGATGGATCTCGCGAAGGTCGTTTCTACCAAAGAAAAGTACGAATGGACGCAGTCCGAATGGCGTCTGGAAAGCGGCTACGGCGAGCAGAAGGCGCCGCAGTACCGCGTGGTCGCGTTCGATTACGGCGTGAAGTACAACATCCTGCGCATGCTGGCCGAGCGCGGTTGCCACGTCACCGTGCTGCCGGCTGAGTCCACCGCCGCCGACGCCCTCGCGCTGAACCCCGACGGTATCTTCCTCTCGAACGGCCCTGGCGACCCGGAACCGTGCGACTACGCAATCCGCGCGACGCGCGAATTCATCGAACGCGGCATTCCTACGTTTGGTATTTGCCTCGGTCACCAGATCATGGGCCTGGCCGTAGGAGCCAAGACCATGAAGATGAAAACGGGCCATCACGGCGCGAATCATCCGGTGAAGGATCTTGAGAACGGCCGCGTGGTGATCACGTCGCAGAATCACGGTTTCGCCGTCGATGCCGCCACGCTGCCGGCCAACGCAAAGGTCACGCATACGTCGCTGTTCGACGGCACGCTGCAAGGCTTCGCGCTTACCGATAAACCCGCGTTCTGCTTCCAGGGTCATCCGGAAGCGTCGCCGGGACCGAACGATATTGCGTACTTGTTCGATCGCTTTGTCGGGCTGATGGCAGCGCAAAAAGTCGCAGCGTAAATAGACACGCAGTAAATAGACACGCAAAGACAGAACACAGCACCACAATCATTGAGAGCAGTTATGCCGAAGCGGACAGACATCAAGAGCATCCTCATCATCGGCGCGGGACCGATCATCATCGGTCAGGCGTGCGAGTTCGATTATTCGGGCGCGCAGGCGTGCAAGGCGCTGCGCGAGGAAGGCTACAAGGTCATTCTCGTCAACAGCAATCCCGCGACGATCATGACCGACCCGAACACGGCCGACGTCACGTACATCGAGCCGATCACGTGGGAAGTCGTTGAGCGGATCATCGATAAAGAACGCCCCGATGCGATCCTCCCGACCATGGGCGGACAAACCGCGCTGAATTGCGCGCTGGATTTGTTCCATCACGGCGTGCTGGAAAAGTACAAGGTCGAGTTGATCGGCGCGTCGCCGGAAGCTATCGATAAAGCCGAGGACCGCCAGAAGTTCAAGGAAGCGATGACGAAGATTGGCCTCGGGTCGGCCAAGTCGGGCATCGCGCATTCCATGGAAGAAGCGCTGCAAGTGCAGGCGGAAATTGCCGCGCTGACGGGCAGCGGCGGTTATCCGACCGTGATTCGTCCGTCGTTCACGCTGGGCGGATCGGGCGGCGGGATTGCGTACAACAAGGAAGAATTCGAAGAAATTTGCCGTCGCGGACTGGATTTATCGCCAACGCGTGAGTTGCTGATCGAAGAGTCGCTGCTGGGCTGGAAAGAGTTCGAGATGGAAGTGGTCCGCGATACCAAGGACAACTGCATTATCGTGTGCTCGATCGAAAACCTGGACCCGATGGGCGTGCATACCGGCGACTCCATCACGGTCGCGCCGGCCCAGACGCTGACCGACAAGGAATACCAGATCCTGCGTAACGCATCGCTCGCCGTGCTGCGCGAGATTGGCGTGGATACGGGCGGCTCGAACGTGCAGTTCGCGATCAACCCGAAAGACGGTCGCATGGTCGTCATCGAGATGAATCCGCGTGTGTCGCGGTCGTCGGCGCTGGCATCGAAGGCGACGGGTTTCCCGATTGCCAAGGTCGCGGCGAAGCTGGCCGTGGGCTACACGCTCGATGAGCTGAAGAACGAGATCACGGGCGGTCAGACGCCGGCGTCGTTCGAACCGACCATCGACTATGTGGTCACGAAGATTCCGCGTTTTGCGTTCGAAAAGTTCCGCGAAGCCGATGCGCGCCTGACAACGCAGATGAAGTCGGTTGGCGAAGTGATGGCGATTGGCCGCACGTTCCAGGAATCGTTCCAGAAGGCGCTGCGCGGACTGGAAGTAGGAGTGGATGGACTCGATGAAAAGACCACCAGCCGTGACGAAGTGATTCGCGAAATTGGCGAGCCGGGTCCGGACCGAATCTGGTTCCTGGGCGACGCGTTCCGTCTTGGCCTGAGCGCCGAAGAAATCTTTGAAGAAACGGCTATCGACCCGTGGTTCCTCGCGCAGATCGAACAGATCGTCTCGAAGGAAAAGGCGCTGAGCGGCCGCACGATCGAGAGCCTGACCAAAGACGAAATGCTGTACCTGAAACAGAGCGGTTTCTCGGATCGTCGCCTCGCCAAGTTGCTCGGCTCGGATCAAACGGCTGTGCGCAAACATCGGCACGCATTGAAGGTGCGTCCGGTCTACAAGCGCGTGGACACGTGCGCGGCCGAATTCGCGACGAAAACCGCCTACATGTACTCGACCTACGAGGAAGAGTGCGAAGCGAATCCGACCGATAAAAAGAAGATCATGGTGCTGGGCGGTGGCCCGAACCGGATCGGGCAGGGCATCGAGTTCGACTATTGCTGCGTGCACGCAGCGTTGGCGATGCGCGAAGACGGCTATGAAACCATCATGGTCAACTGCAATCCCGAGACCGTTTCCACCGACTACGACACGTCCGACCGTCTGTACTTCGAATCGCTGACGCTGGAAGACGTGCTTGAAATTGTCGATCTGGAAAAGCCGGTTGGCGTGATCGTGCAGTACGGCGGTCAGACGCCGTTGAAGCTTGCGCTGGACCTGGAAGCGAACGGCGTGCCTATCATCGGAACGTCGCCGGACATGATCGATGCCGCTGAAGACCGCGAGCGTTTCCAGAAGCTGCTGCAAGACCTGAACCTGCGTCAACCGCCGAATCGCACGGCACGTGCCGAAGACGAAGCGCTGCGCCTGGCCGAAGAAATCGGGTATCCGCTGGTCGTGCGTCCGTCGTACGTGCTCGGCGGCCGCGCAATGGAAATCGTCCACGAGCCGCGCGACCTCGAACGCTACATGCGCGAAGCCGTGAAGGTGTCGCACGATTCGCCGGTGCTGCTCGACCGCTTCCTGAACGATGCAATCGAATGCGACGTGGACTGCATTTCAGACGGCGAAGCGGTGTTTATCGGCGGCGTGATGGAGCACATCGAACAGGCGGGCGTCCATTCCGGCGACTCCGCGTGTTCATTGCCGCCGTACTCGCTGTCGCAGGAAACCATCGACGAACTCAAGCGCCAGACCGGCGCGATGGCGCGCGCGCTGAACGTGATCGGCCTGATGAACGTGCAGTTCGCGATCCAGCAAGCGGTGCAGGAAGACGGCTCGAAGCAGGACGTGATCTATGTGCTCGAAGTGAATCCGCGTGCTTCGCGGACGGTGCCGTATGTATCGAAGGCGACCGGTTTGCCTTTGGCGAAGATTGCTGCCCGCGCGATGGTCGGTCAGAAGCTCGTCGATCAGGGCGTCACGAAGGAAGTGATTCCGCCGTATTTCAGCGTCAAGGAAGCGGTGTTTCCGTTCGTGAAATTCCCGGCTGTCGATCCCGTGCTTGGACCGGAAATGCGCTCGACGGGCGAAGTCATGGGCGTAGGCCGCACGTTCGGCGAAGCGCTGTTCAAGTCGCAACTTGCGGCCGGCTCGCGCTTGCCGGAAAGCGGCACAGTTCTCCTGACCGTGATGGACGCGGACAAGCAGAAGGCCGTGGAGGTCGCGACCATGCTGCATGAGCTTGGCTACCCGATCGTGGCGACCAAGGGCACGGCATCGGCCATCCAGGCTGCGGGCGTGCCGGTGAAGGTGGTCAACAAGGTGAAGGACGGCCGGCCGCACATCGTGGACATGATCAAGAACGGCGAAATTGCGCTGGTCTTCACCACCGTCGACGAAACCCGTGCCGCCATTGCGGATTCCCGCTCGATCCGGATGAGCGCACAAGCCAACAAGGTCACGTATTACACGACCATGTCGGGCGCCCGCGCGGCCGTCGAAGGACTGCGATATCTGAAGGACCTGGAAGTCTATGATTTACAAGGACTCCATGCTCGCCTAAACTAAGGCTTCTGATTCGAGTCTCAGCAGTATCAGCAGTCTCCAAGTGAAGTCTAAGTTTCAAGGGCCGCGGTTAAGCGGCGTCTCCCTTTTTTACCGGGAGATGCACTTAACCGCGGTAATTTTTTTACGTCTGCATTTTTGCGTAATGAGTTGTTTATGAGCACAGTTCCTTTGACTAAACGCGGCGCAGCGTTGCTGCGCGACGAATTGCAACGCCTCAAATCCGTGGAGCGTCCGGCTGTCGTGAATTCGATCGCCGAAGCCCGCGCGCAGGGCGATCTGTCGGAAAACTCCGAATACGACGCGGCCAAGGAGAAGCAGGGCTTTATCGAAGGCCGTATCGCGGAGATCGAGTCCAAGCTGGCCGGGGCGCAAGTCATTGACCCGACTACCGTGGAAGCCGACGGCCGCGTGATCTTCGGTGCGACGGTCGAGCTGGAAGAGACGGCCACGGGCCATACGGTGACGTACCAGATCGTCGGCGACGACGAAGCGGATATCGACCATGGGCTGGTCTCCATCAGCTCGCCCATCGCGCGTGCGCTGATCGGCAAGACGGAGGGCGACGTGGCGTCGGTGCAGGCGCCGAGCGGCGCGCGCGAGTACGAAATCATCGCGGTCAAGTACGTCTGATGGCTCATCGATTCTTTCGGATCATCGCCATGATCTGGGTCGGCAGCGCGCTGACGCTCGGGTTCGTGGCGGCACCGGTGTTGTTCAGCATGCTTGACCGGACATCGGCGGGATCGGTTGCGGCGCAACTGTTTCGCATCGAGGGATTCCTCGGCGTGATCTGCGCGCTGCTGCTGCTGGTTTTGACTAACCGCCTCGTTCGAACGGGTTTCGCCGAATACAAGCGGACCCGCTGGGTCATCGCGGGCATGCTGCTGTGCGTGCTGATCGGTTATTTCGCGCTGCAGCCGTTCATGAATGCGCTGCGGGTAGCGGCTCAGGAAGGCGGCATGGAACTCGCGCAATCGCCGTATGCAAGCCGCTTTGGCATGCTGCACGGGGTGTCGAGCGCGTTCTACCTTTTGGAGAGCGTACTGGGACTGGTGCTGTTCTGGCGTCTGCCGCCCGGAAAGTTTCCGGCGCAAACGGTCGTTCCGAAGGGAAAGACAGCCAGCGTCGCGGCACGTCGCGCGCGCGGTTAAAAAAGCCGGCCATGCCCGAGGGTATCGGGTGTGGCCGGCTTTCTGCTTTCCCGATCAGCGCGGAAAGGCTTATTTCGACGATTGATGGTGACGCTTGGCGCTGGGCAGACGCTTCTTTGCGCGTTTGACGTTGCCGCCAGCTGTCACACGTTCGTTGCCGCGAACCAACAGCTTTTGCTTCTTTGGCTTGCGGACGACGGGTGCGTCACGCGTGATCTTGACGACCTTGACCACGCGCGGTGCACGTCCCTTCGAGGAGCTTTCGGCAGCGGCTTCGCCGGCGCTCGGAGGCGCTATGCGATTGGCGCCGCGGACACCGGCAGCGCGCGAAGGCTTGGCGGCAGCTTCGTCGCTTTCCGGCCGCCACACGACAAGCAACTTGCCGATTTGCTGGATTGGCGCGGCGTTCAGCCTGTCGCAGATTTCAGCGTAGGCTGCGACGCGGGCATCGCGGTCATCGCCGAACACGCGGATCTTGATGAGCTGGTGTGCCGCAAGGTGCACCTCGATCTCGGCCAGCACGGCCTCGGTCAGCCCTTCGCCGCCAACAAGTACAACGGGCTTGAGCGCGTGAGCCAGGGAGCGCAGGTCGGCGCGTTGGGCGGGAGAAAGTTTGAGAGCTGGCATGAGAAGTAACGGACTCGACTAAAATGAGAGGCGCCGTAGCGTAAAAGCGGCTAAACGGTCGCAATTTGCAAAACAAAGACGGGCAGGGCGGGACGCCTTGCTCAAGAAAATGACGGACGGCGCGAGGCGGTGCGGCGAGCAACGGACTTGATTTTAACGAAACTTTAATCGCCGGAGCTCGGACGCCGCCCCTTGCCAGATAAGCCCGAAGCACATTATCAGCCGCGGGCCTCCGGCAAGCGTCGCTAACAAACACAGGGCGCAACGGCGCCGGAATCGGCTAGCCACATCGACGAAGGCTGCTTCGTAAGTTGGCCAATAAGTTGCCCAGCAAATGAGCAGCAGCCCGAATTAGACGCGTATTATCCGCTAAAAGCACAGCTTCACGCAGCAAGAGTTCATTCTTAATGGCAAAAAACCGCTTCAATTACTCGTGGCTGCACGACCACATCAACGACCCGTACGTGAAACTCGCGCAGCGCGAGGGGTATCGGGCGCGCGCGGCATACAAGCTGAAGGAGATCGACGAGCAGGATAAGTTGATCAAACCGGGCCAGATCATTGTCGACCTCGGCTCGACCCCGGGGAGTTGGAGCCAGTACGCGCGCAACCAATTGGCAAAAGGGTCCAAGCGCGGTGAAACGCGCGAAGGCGGGATCGATGGCAAGATCATCGCGCTCGACCTGCTGCCCATGGAGCCGATTGCCGACGTGATTTTCATTCAAGGTGATTTCCGCGAAGACTCGGTACTGGACCAATTGAAGGAAATCGTCGGAGACCATCAGGTTGATCTTGTAATTTCCGACATGGCCCCCAACCTCTCAGGGGTTGCCAGCGCGGATGCAGCGCGAATGGAACATCTGTGCGATCTGGCGCTGGACTTCTCGCAGAACCATCTGAAGCCGGAAGGCGCCTTATTGGTCAAATGTTTTCATGGCAGCGGCTATAGTCAGATAGTGGAGAAGTTCAAGCATCAATTCAAAATCGTCGCGCCGCGCAAGCCGAAGGCGTCGCGCGATAAATCGTCCGAAACGTTTATTTTGGGCAGGCAACTCAAGCGTCGGGATTGAGAGTTGCGGGTGGAAACGCCGCCGGGGACCGGGTGTCCCGTAGGCGTTTTGCCGGATATGTCCAAACATCGGGTCCCGGCCGCTATCTTTGCGCTAGTTAAAGGCTATAGCAGGGGTTTGCGGTCTGGATTAGAATGCTTTGGTGGTGCCGCAAGGCGAATGTAGGCGCCCGTCTATGAGTGAAGGAGTGGTGCTTTGAACAACAATATGTTCTCTAAGGCAGCGGTGTGGCTGGTTATCGCACTGGTGCTGTTCACGGTGTTCAAGCAGTTCGACAAGCCCCGCGTCCAGGAAGGCGTTTCGTATTCGCAATTCATGGACGACGCGAAGACCGGTAAGGTCAAGACCGTTACCGTTCAGGGCCGTAATCTCACCGTTACTCCCGCAGACGGTCAGAAATATCAAATCGTGTCGCCTGGCGATATCTGGATGGTCGGCGACTTGATGAAGTACGGCGTTCAGGTCAGCGGCAAGGCCGACGACGAACCGAACGCGCTCGTTTCCGCGCTGTATTACCTCGGACCGACGATCCTGATCATCGGTTTCTGGTTCTTCATGATGCGGCAGATGCAGGGCGGCGGGAAAGGCGGAGCGTTTTCGTTCGGCAAGTCGCGAGCGCGGCTGATCGACGAGAACAACAACGCGATCAATTTTACCGATGTCGCAGGCTGTGACGAAGCGAAGGAGGAGGTCTCCGAGCTGGTCGACTTCCTGCGTGATCCGCAGAAATTCCAGAAGCTGGGTGGACGTATTCCTCGCGGCGTGTTGCTGGTCGGGCCTCCGGGTACGGGTAAGACGTTGCTGGCGCGCGCCATTGCCGGCGAAGCGAAAGTACCGTTCTTCAGCATCTCGGGTTCGGACTTCGTTGAAATGTTCGTGGGTGTGGGTGCGGCTCGGGTGCGCGACATGTTCGAGCAGGCCAAGAAGCACGCGCCGTGTATCGTGTTTATCGACGAAATCGATGCTGTGGGCCGTCATCGCGGCGCCGGCATGGGCGGCGGTAACGACGAACGCGAACAGACGCTGAATCAGATGCTCGTGGAAATGGACGGTTTCGAAGCGAATTCCGGCGTGATCGTGATCGCCGCGACCAACCGCTCCGACGTACTGGACAAAGCGCTGCTGCGTCCGGGCCGTTTTGACCGTCAGGTGTATGTTGGCCTGCCGGATATCCGCGGTCGCGAACACATCATGAAGGTCCATCTGCGCAAGGTGCCTATTTCGAACGACGTCGACGCTTCGGTGATCGCACGTGGTACGCCGGGTTTCTCGGGCGCTGATCTGGCGAACCTCGTGAACGAAGCAGCGCTGTTCGCGGCCCGTCGCGGCAAGCGGATCGTCGAAATGGCGGACTTCGAAGACGCGAAAGACAAGATCTTCATGGGTCCGGAACGTAAGTCAGCCGTGATGCGTGAAGAAGAGCGTCGCAATACGGCTTATCACGAGTCAGGTCACGCGGTAGTGGCCAAGTTGCTGCCTCATGCAGATCCGGTTCACAAGGTCTCCATCATGCCGCGTGGCTGGGCGCTGGGCATCACGTGGCAGTTGCCGGAGCATGATCGCGTGAATCTGTATCGCGACAAGATGCTTGAGGAAATCGCCATCCTGTTCGGCGGCCGTGCAGCGGAGGAAGTGTTCCTGAACTCCATGTCAACGGGTGCTTCGAACGACTTCGAGCGTGCGACAAAGATGGCACGTGACATGGTGACGCGTTACGGTATGTCGGATGTGCTCGGCACGATGGTGTATGTCGATACCGAGCAGGACGGCATGTTTGGCAAGATGGCGTCAAAAACGGTATCTGAAGCCACGCAGCAAAAGGTCGATGCTGAAATTCGCCGGATTCTCGACGATCAATATGGCCTCGCCCGCAAGCTGCTGGAAGACAACCGCGACAAGGTCGAAGCCATGACGAAGGCGTTGCTGGAGTGGGAAACCATCGACGCAGAGCAGATCAGCGACATCATGGGCGGTCGTCCGCCGCGTCCGCCGAAGAATCTGCCGCCGCCGTCAAGCGACCCGTCGTCGGGTGGTGGAAACGCTGGCGCGGAAGTCAAACCGGGTAACGCCACGGCTCCTGCTTCAGCCTGACGCGATCCTGAGGCAATACAGAAGGGGCTGGTGTGTTTTCACACCAGCCCTTTTCCGTTGCGGCTCGTTTTTTGAGACCGCACGGACAGATTCATCGGTTGGGCTGGCGATCGCTTGAGTTCCGCCGCTTAAGCTCCGCGGTATGCACTTCCTTCGAATGGCGGACCAACGGGTTCTTCAAATCGACAAACGCAGCATCATTCATCATCGTCTGGCTGGACCACTATGCTGTCTTCACCTCCCCCAAACAGGCTTCACACAGTTGCTCAACCGCTTCAATGCGGCCGGTTCACGCTGACCTTCGAGCGCCCGCTGATCATGGGCATTCTCAATGTCACCCCGGATTCATTTTCCGATGGCGGTCGTTTCGTCGCGCGTGAAGCGGCGCTCGCGCAGGCTGAAGCAATGATTCGCGACGGCGCAGACATGATCGATATTGGCGGTGAGTCGACCCGCCCCGGCGCGCCGCCCGTGCCGCTCGACGAAGAGCTTGAGCGCGTGATCCCGGTAATCGAAGCATTGAGGGCGGCGGGCGTGCCGCTTTCCATCGATACTTACAAACCTGCGGTCATGCGCGCTGCGCTGAACGCCGGCGCGGATATGGTCAACGACATCTGGGGTTTTCGCCGCGAAGGCGCGCTCGATGCGGTCAGGGACAGCGCGTGCGGCCTCTGCGTGATGCACATGCTCGGCGAGCCCCAAACCATGCAACTGCATGAGCCTGTGTATCTCAACGTGGTGGAGGCGGTGCGCGAATTCTTCGAGGAGCGCGTGCGAACGCTGACTGGCGCCGGCCTTGCGGTAGAACGTATCTGCCTCGATCCCGGATTTGGCTTCGGTAAATCCGTGACGGGTCATAATTATGACTTGTTGGCGCGTTTAGCCGACACACGTCCTTCGACGCTGCGCGTGCCCTTGCTGGCTGGAATGTCCCGCAAGTCGATGCTCGGCGCGGTGACCGGCCGGACGCGACCGGCCGACCGGGTGCCGGCGAGCGTAGCGGCGGCAGTGTGCGCGGTGGAGCGCGGTGCATCGATAGTGCGCGTGCATGACGTCGCGGCGACTTCCGACGCATTGAAGGTATGGCAAGCGGTGCGTAATGCTGGCAACTCTGCACCCAATGAACATGTCTGACGGTTTAGACTTTGCAAACGCATTACGGTTATTGAACACATATAGAGCGCTTTAATACTGCGCGCAGGGATACAAGCAACAATGGCACGTCGATATTTTGGAACAGATGGTATTCGCGGCAAGGTTGGTGAGGCTCCAATCACGCCTGATTTCGTGTTGCGGCTGGGTTATGCAGCAGGGAAAGTACTGGCGGGAGCGGACCGTTGGGCGCAGCGCGGCGGCCGCCCGACGGTACTGATCGGCAAGGACACCCGGGTATCGGGATACATGCTGGAAGCGGCGCTGGAGTCGGGTTTTTCGGCGGCGGGCGTTGACGTCATGCTGGCAGGCCCGATCCCGACGCCGGGTGTCGCCTACCTGACGCGTGCGCTGCGCCTGGCTGCGGGCGTGGTGATCAGCGCATCGCATAACCCGTACTACGACAACGGCATCAAGTTTTTCTCCGCCGATGGCAACAAGCTTCCCGATGAGGTCGAGTTGCAAATCGAGGCGCAACTGGACGAACCGATGTCCTGCGCGCCGTCAGAATTGCTGGGCAAGGCCCGCCGGCTGGACGATGCGCGCGGCCGCTACATCGAATTCTGCAAAAGTACGTTTCCCGCCAGTTTCGATCTGCACGGCCTGAAGCTGGTGGTGGACTGCGCGCATGGCGCTGCGTATGACGTGGCGCCCCAGGTGTTCCACGAGCTGGGCGCGGAAGTGGTGAGCATCGGGGTATCGCCGAATGGCTTCAATATCAACGACGGCGTGGGCGCCACGGCTCCCGACGCGCTGGTCAAGGCGGTAAAAGAGCATCAGGCACACATCGGGATTGCGCTCGACGGCGATGCTGATCGTCTCCAGGTCGTCGATGCCTCCGGCCGGCTCTACAACGGTGACGAGCTGCTTTACGTGCTTGTGAAAGACCGCATTGCGACAGATGGAAAGATCGATGGCGCCGTCGGCACATTGATGACGAACATGGCGGTGGAAGTGGCGTTGAAGCAGGCGGGCGTGCAGTTCGTGCGCGCGGCCGTGGGTGACCGATATGTCCTCGAGAAGCTTCGTGAGAACAACTGGATGCTGGGCGCGGAAGGCTCCGGCCATATTCTGTCGCTCGACCGCCATTCGACGGGCGATGGCATTGTCTCCGCGCTGCTCGTGCTGGCGGCGATAAAGCGCAGCGGCAAGGCGCTTGCCGACCTGCTCGAGGGCGTCACGCTGTTTCCGCAGAAGCTGATCAATGTGCGAATGAGCCCGAACGCTGACTGGAAGAGCAGCGACGCTATCAGGCAATCGATTGCGCAGGCTGAGCGTGCGCTGGAGTCGCATGGCCGGGTGCTGATTCGCGCGTCGGGAACGGAGCCGGTGCTGCGCGTGATGGTGGAGGCGGCATCGGAGGCGGACGCAGTCGCGCACGCCGAAAGTATTGCGAAGGTCGTGAAGGAAGCGACGGCCTGAACGTAGCGAAGGGCCCGATACAAAAAAAGAAACGCCACGGTTAGCACCGTGGCGTTTTTTTTTGCAGTTTGCCCAGTTTCGCACGCTCACCTATTCCCCGATGGCCTCAATAAAGCGTTTCGTTTTCTGTAACGTTTTGTAGGACTGCGCCTATCAGAATCCTCGCCTCATCCTAATAAAGTAGGTTCTGACGCGAGCGATGAGCAACCCCCTCATTTCGAATCATCCATTCATCGTTCGCCGCCGCCCGATAACTCTCTGAAAGTCTCCGCGCCTGGGGACTGTGTATCGATGGCGAACCAATCGTATTGAACCGCTGATTCGGGCGATGCCTCGAATCGATCGCTAGTGTGAAGACACAGCCTTAACTTAGGAATACATATTAATCATGAATAAGTCATTCAAGTCAGTATTGAACCGCTCTACAGGTACCTATGTGGCCGCTAGCGAAAACGTGAAGTCCAGCGGCAAGTCGGCTAAGAACAAGCTTGCCATGAAGGTGGCATCGGCTTCGCTGGCGTTGGGCGCTTCGATCGCAATGTTGTCGTCGGGTGATGTGTTGGCGGATGACAGCACGCCGACAAATACTTATCAGGTGGGAACGCCAGATCCGGCGCTTAGCGGCTCGGATGAAAGTGGTGTTGTACAGGCGAACGACGTGCAGGATTCGTCGGGCCCGGTGCAAGGCGCGCAGCAAATGCCGGTGGGAGGCCAGATGTTAGGAGCGCAGCAAATGCCGGTGGGAGGCCAGATGTTAGGGGCGCAGCAACAATTGCTCGGCGCTTCTCCAACTATCGATCCCACTCCATACGTGACTATGGCTTCGCTTGACCATGTCCTTTGGAGCAGGTCTGGTACGTATGGCGATGCAGCACCGGCTTTTGCTGCCGGCTTTGCCACCACCGACAGCATTGCTATCGGCGGAGGGACTCTGGTGACCGGTACCGGAAACACCATCGTTGGGGTGCAGGCATCAAGCAACGGCACGAATCAAAATTTAACAAATGCCACGGCGATAGGGTTCCGGGCTACGGCGGGTAATGCCAGTGCAGCGCTTGGCTACCAAAGTTTCGCTGATTATAATGCTGTGGCCCTTGGGATGAACGCAACCGCGTCCGGTCTGATGTCGGTCTCGGTTGGCGGCAATGCGGGGGCGACTGGCTCGGGCTTCAAGTCTGTTGCGATCGGCAACAGCGCGAATGCTACGGCAGCGTCTGCTGTGGCGCTGGGCGCTGCTTCGCTGGCTGACCGCGACAACACAGTCTCCGTTGGCGCTTCCGGCTCTGAGCGGCAGATCGTCAACGTAGCGGCCGGTACACAAGCTACCGACGTCGTGAACTTTGCCCAGCTGCAGGCGACGGGACTGAAGGTCGACACAAACGGTAACGCGACGAACTCTTTCGTGGCCTACGACGACACTACAGCGAGCACCGTCACCCTTGGTGGAACAACCGGCACGAAGATCACGAACGTGGCAGCGGGCGATGTTTCATCGGCGACCAGCACGGACGCGGTGAACGGTTCGCAACTGTATGCGACGAATCAGAACGTAGCGGCAAACACGACGGCTATCGCCGCGAACACGGCTGACATTGCGACAAACGCAGCGGCTATCTCGACGAATACGACCGACATCAGCACGCTGAACACGCAAGCCGCCAATGCCGTGAAATACGCTAGCGCAGCGCACAACTCGATCACTCTCGATGGCACAGCCGGCACGAAGATCACGAATGTGGCAGCGGGAACTCTCAGTGCGACCAGCACCGACGCGGTCAACGGCGCGCAGTTGTTTCATGTGACCGATGGAACGTCAGTCATCAACTCCGCTTATGTTAAGGTTGGCGGCGCGAATAACGGTACCGATAATGCCGTCCTCAGCGGTTCAGGCGTGGCTATCGGCGCGAGCGCGAAAGCCGATACGGACACGGTCGCCGTCGGTGGCAATGCGGTAGCGACGTCCAACGGAATGTATGGATCGATGGCGATCGGTACGTCCGCCAATGGAGGTGCGGGCGGAACAGCCATCGGATATCACACTCTCTCGACGGGCATATCATCTGTTGCGTTAGGCAAAGGGGCGACCGCAGGGGGGGGGTATTCAACAGCTTTGGGCGCCGGGGCCACGGCAAGCGGATACAACTCGGTGGCGATCGGGCAGGCTTCGGTTGCCACAGGGAATAACACCGTAGCAGTGGGCTCTGCCGCTGCCCCTCGAAAGATTGTGAATCTCATGGCCGGATCGTCAACGACCGATGCCGTGAACTACGGCCAACTTCAAGCAGCAGGCTTGAAGGTCGACACGGCCGGAATCGCCACAAACGCATTCGTCGCTTATGACAACACGGCGCTAGGCTCGATCACCCTCGGGGGCACCACTGGCACGACGATCACGAACGTAGCGGCAGGCAATGTTACATCGGCGACCAGCACGGACGCGGTGAACGGCTCGCAACTGTATGCGACGAATCAGAGCGTAGTTGCGAATACAACGGCTATTGCTGCCAATGCCGCTGACATCGCGACAAACACAGCGGCCATCGCAACAAACGTAGGCGACATCGCGCAAAACACGAGCGATATCAGCACGATCAATACGCAAGTCGGCACGCTGAATACACAGATCGCCGATGCCGTGAAATACGACGGCGCAGCGCATGATTCGATCACCCTCGACGGCACAGCCGGCACGAAGATCACGAACGTGGCGGAGGGCGATGTTTCATCGGCAACCAGCACGGACGCGGTGAATGGCTCGCAACTGTATGCGACAAACCAGAACGTAGCGGCAAACACGACGGCTATCGCTGCCAACACGGCTGACATTGCGACAAACGCGACGGCTATCGCTGCCAACACAACTGACATTGCGACAAACGCGACGGCTATCGCTGCCAACACAACTGACATTGCGACAAACGCGACGGCTATCGCTGCCAACACAAGCGACATCGCGACGAACACGAGCGATATCAGCACGATCAATACCCAAGTCGGCACGCTGAACACACAGATCGCCGATGCTGTGAAATACGATAGCGCAGCGCATGACTCGATTACCCTCGATGGCACAACCGGCACGAAGATCACGAACGTGGCAGCCGGCGATGTTTCATCGGCGACCAGTACGGACGCGGTGAACGGTTCGCAACTGTATGCGACGAATCAGAACGTAGCGGCAAACACGACGGCTATCGCTGCCAACACAAGCGACATCGCACAAAACACGAGCGATATCAGCACGATCAATACGCAAGTCGGCACGCTGAACACACAGATCGCCGATGCCGTGAAATACGATAGCGCAGCGCATGATTCGATCACTCTGGACGGTACAACCGGCACGAAGATCACGAACGTAGCAGCCGGCGATGTTTCATCGGCGACCAGCACGGACGCTGTGAACGGTTCGCAACTGTATGCGACAAACCAGAACGTGGCTCAGAATACGACGGCTATCGTCGCCAACACGGCTGACATTGCGACGAACACAAGCGACATCGCACAAAACACGAGCGATATCAGCACGATGAATACGCAAGTCGGCACGCTGAACACACAGATCGCCGATGCTGTGAAATACGACGGCGCAGCGCATGATTCGATCACTCTGGACGGTACAACCGGCACGAAGATCACGAACGTGGCAGCCGGCGATGTGTCATCGGCGAGCAGCACGGACGCGGTGAACGGTTCGCAACTGTATGCGACGAATCAGAACGTAGTGGCAAACACGACGGCGATCGCCGCGAACACGGCTGACATTGCGACGAACGCAACGGCTACCGCGACGAACACAAGCGACATCGCGACGAACGCAACGGCGATCGCTGCCAACACAAGCGACATCGCGCAAAACACGAGCGATATCAGCACGATCAATACGCAAGTCGGCACGCTGAACACACAGATCGCCGATGCTGTGAAATACGACGGCGCAGCGCACGACTCGATCACTCTGGACGGTACAACCGGCACGAAGATCACGAACGTAGCGGCGGGCGATGTTTCATCGGCAACCAGCACGGACGCGGTGAACGGCTCGCAACTGTATGCGACAAACCAGAACGTAGTGGCAAACACGACGGCGATCGCTGCCAACACGGTTGACATCGCGACGAACGCGACGGCTATCGCTGCCAACACAAGCGACATCGCGCAAAACACGAGCGATATCAGCACGATCAATACGCAAGTCGGCACGCTGAACACACAGATCGCCGATGCCGTGAAATACGACAGCGCAGCGCACGATTCGATTACCCTCGACGGCACAGCCGGCACGAAGATCACGAACGTAGCGGCGGGCGATGTGTCATCGGCAACCAGCACGGACGCGGTGAACGGCTCCCAACTGTATGCGACGAATCAGAACGTAGTGGCAAACACGACGGCGATCGCCGCCAACACGGCTGACATCGCGACGAACGCAACGGCTACCGCGACGAACACAAGCGACATCGCGACAAACACGACGGCTATCGCTGCTAACACAAGTGACATCGCGCAAAACACGAGCGATATCAGCACGATCAATACGCAAGTCGGCACGCTGAACACACAGATCGCCGATACCGTGAAATACGATAGCGCAGCGCATGATTCGATTACCCTCGACGGCACAGCCGGCACGAAGATCACGAACGTAGCGGCGGGCGATGTGTCATCGGCAACCAGCACGGACGCGGTGAACGGTTCGCAACTGTATGCGACAAACCAGAACGTAGTGGCAAACACGACGGCGATCGCTGCCAACACGGCTGACATCGCGACGAACGAGACGGCTATCGCTGCCAACACAAGCGACATCGCGCAAAACACGAGCGATATCGGCACGATCAATACGCAAGTCGGCACGCTGAACACACAGATCGCCGATGCTGTGAAATACGACAGCGCAGCGCACGACTCGATCACTCTGGACGGCACAGCCGGCACGAAGATCACGAACGTAGCGGCGGGCGATGTGTCATCGGCAACCAGCACGGACGCGGTGAACGGTTCGCAACTGTATGCGACGAATCAGAACGTAGTGGCAAACACGACGGCGATCGCCGCCAACACGGCTGACATCGCAACGAACACAACCGACATCGCGCAAAACACGAGCGATATCAGCACGCTGAATACGCAAGTCGCCGATGCTGTGAAATACGACAGCGCAGCACACGACTCGATCACCTTGGACGGCCCAGCCGGCACGAAGATCACAAACGTAGCCGCAGGCGATATTTCATCGGCCACGAGCATGGACGCCGTGAACGGCTCGCAGCTCTACGCGACGAACCAAAACGTGGCGCAAAACGCGACGGCTATCGCAGCCAATACCAGCGATATCAGCACGCTGAACACGCAAATGGCCGACACCGTCAAATATGACGATGCCGGACATGGCTCGATGACGCTGGGCGGCTCGGCAGGCACGGTAATCAAGAACGTGGCCGCGGGACAAATGACGGCAGACAGCACCGAGGCCGTGAACGGTTCGCAATTGTTCTCCGTGCAGCAAAGTGTCAGCGATCAAGGCGCCGCTCTGGCGGACTCGGTTCGCTACGATTCGAGCAGCCACGACACGATCACTCTCGGCAACCCGGGCACGCCCGTGGCGCTGACGAATGTCAAGGCAGGCGATGTATCGGCGAGCAGCCTTGACGCCGTGAACGGTTCGCAGTTGTACACGGTCACGCAGAACGTCACGCAAAACACGACGGATATTGCGAGCCTGAATGTATCGATGAACAACTTGAACGACGGAACGGCCGGACTGGTGCGCCAGGACGCCACGACGCTGGCGCTTAGCGTCGGCGCCAATACGGGCGGTGGCGTCATCAGCTTCGCAGGTCTGAACGGCGCACGCGTGCTTACCGGCGTAGCAAACGGCGCGGTCAGCAGCGCCAGTTCGGAAGCGATCAACGGCTCGCAGCTGTTCAATGCATCGACGAGCGTTGCTACGGCGTTGGGCGGCGGAGCAAGTGTGGACGCGAACGGCGGCGTGACGGCGCCTTCATACTCGGTGGGCGGCAAACAGGTAAGCGATGTCGGTTCAGCCGTCAGCAACCTTGATGGCCGGGTCACGCAAAACAGCGCGGACATAGCTGGAATCAAGGGCGATCTCGCTGATGTATCGAAGACCGCTGCGAACGCCGTGGCCTACGATTCCGCCGATCACAGCAAGGTCACGCTGGGCGGCACGGATTCAAGCGCGACCGTGCAGTTGACCAACGTGGCTGCGGGCGATCTTTCGGACTCGAGCACGGATGCCGTCAATGGCAGCCAACTCGGCGCGACCAACGCCCGAGTCTCTGCCACGGAATCCGCCATCGCCAACCTTGAGGCATCGGGCGGCGGATCAACGGCGACGGGCCAAGACGCAGCGGCGATGGGCACGAATGCCGATGCTTCCGGCGACAATTCCACTGCAGCAGGTGCGAATGCCACAGCGTCGGGCAGTGACTCGACCGCAATGGGTTCTAACTCCACGGCTTCCGGCGACAATTCCACTGCAGCAGGCGCGAATGCCGCAGCGTCGGGCAACGACTCGACCGCAACGGGTTCTAACTCCACGGCTTCCGGCGACAATTCGACAGCTGCAGGCGCTCATTCGATGGCCTCGGGCGATTCGTCGGTGGCCTTTGGTGGCAATGCTGCCGCAACGGCTGATAATGCCGTGGCTATCGGCGGGAACTCGCAAGCCTCGGGAAGCAATTCCATGGCAATGGGCGCCAACAGCATCGCTTCGGGCGACAACTCCGTGGCGATTGGCGCGAACTCGGTCGCCAACGAAGCCAACACGGTGTCGATGGGATCGGCAGGTAACGAACGCCGCGTGACTAATGTGGCCCCGGGTGTCAATGGAACCGACGCGACTAACGTGAACCAGTTGAATGCATTGCGCAACGACGTAAGCAGCAGCTTGTCGTCGATCGAACGATCGGCAATGAGTGGCGTAGCGGCGGCCATGGCCATGCCGAACCTGATGCCTAGCGCGCCAGGCAAGACGGTCGTGGGTGCGGGCGTGGCGAATTACAAGGGCTACAGCGCCTTTGCAGCAGGCGCGACGTATCGTTCGGAGAACAGCAAGTGGTTGATGAACGCGGCGGTTTCCGTCACGCCGAATGGTGACACGGGCGTGCGCGCGCAGGCAGGTTACGAGTTCTAAACTGCTTGAAGTTACATTGAGGTAAAAAGGGCGATCCGGATTTCCGGATCGCCCTTTTTTCATGGTGCGCCCGGCATTCATAGCTAAGAATGCGCTTCCTTAATACGCAGCCGCCGAATTTCCGCCATGCTCCGAACTTTCGTCACCGTAAGCCCGTTGTCACGTTTCCTTCATCAATCGTCATCGGACTGTCACATTGACGCCCTATCCTTCGCGGTGTCGAGCCACTTGCTCACAACCCTGGAGATCACATGAAATTGATGCACACCGCGCTCGCAGGCATCGTCGGCGCAATGTTCGCGATGTCGGCACAAGCAGCCGACATCACCGGCGCGGGCAGTACCTTCGCTGCACCGATTTACACGAAATGGGCTGATACGTACCAGAAGTCGGGCGGCGGCAAGGTCAACTACCAAGGCATCGGTTCCTCGGGCGGTATCAAGCAAATCATCGCAAAGACGGTGGATTTCGCTGGCTCGGACGCACCGCTGAAAGATGACGAACTGGCAAAGCAGGGGCTTTTCCAGTTTCCGACGGTAGTGGGCGGCGTAGTACCGACCATCAACGTGCCGGGCATCAAAGCAGGCGAGATGACGCTGTCGGGTGAAGTTCTCGGCGACATCTACCTCGGCAAGATCAAGAAATGGAACGACCCGGCTATCGTCGCGCTGAATCCGAAGCTGAAGCTGCCGGATGACGACATTGCTGTCGTGCGCCGCGCCGACGGTTCGGGCACGAGCTTCATCTGGACGAACTATCTGTCCAAGGTGAACGCCGAGTGGAAAGCCAAGGTGGGTGAAGGTTCGACGGTCAACTGGCCGACCGGCACGGGCGGCAAGGGCAACGACGGCGTCGCCGCGTTCGTTCAGCGTCTGCCGGGTGCTATCGGTTACGTGGAATGGGCGTACGCTAAGCAAAACAAGATGACGTACGTTGGCCTGAAGAATTCGTCGGGCGCAGTGGTCGAGCCGAAAACGGAAACGTTCAAGGCAGCGGCAGCGGGCGCGGACTGGTCGAAGTCGTTCTACCAGATCCTGACGGACGAGCCGGGCAAGGACGCATGGCCGATCGTGGGCGCAACCTTCGTGCTGCTGCACACGACGCAGGACAAGGAAGCGCAAGGCGCGGAAACGCTGAAGTTCTTCGGCTGGGCGTTCAAGAACGGCACGCAAGCAGCAAACGATCTCGACTACATCTCGTTGCCTGATTCGGTTGTCGCCGAAATCGAAACGCAGTGGAAATCGAAGGTCAAGGACGCGTCGGGCAAGGCAGTCGCGCAGTAAGCCGCATTTTTGAGCGTTAAGCAACAAGCATCCGGCTTCTTGGTCCGTATTGCCGCGCGGCATCCGCCGCGCGGCCCTTCCGAAGGTTCCCATGTCGGACATCAACCTCGCATCGACTCCGCCGGCCAGCCGCGCTCAACGCGCTCCGAGCCGACTCGGTGATATCGTTTTCGGTGGGCTGACGCGGCTTTCCGCCGTCGTCACGCTGCTGCTGCTGGGCGGCATTATCGTCTCGCTGGTCGTAGCCTCGCTGCCTACACTTGAAAAATTTGGTCTCAGTTTCCTCTGGCGCGCCGAGTGGGATCCGCAGACCGATAGTTTTGGCGCGCTCGTGCCTATCTACGGCACCATCGCCACCTCCATCATCGCGTTGATCATCGCTGTGCCTGTGAGCTTCGGCATTGCGCTGTTCCTGACCGAGCTTGCGCCCGCATGGCTGCGCCGGCCGCTCGGCGTGGCAATTGAACTGCTCGCCGCGATCCCGTCGATTGTCTATGGCATGTGGGGCCTGCTCGTTTTCGCCCCCATTTTTGCGACGTATTTCGAAAAACCGCTGGGCAAACTGCTCGGCGATGTCTGGCTTATCGGCCGCTTCTTTCAGGGGCCACCCATTGGCATCGGCATCCTGTGTGCCGGCGTCATTCTCGCGATCATGATCATTCCGTACATCGCGGCCGTGATGCGCGATGTGTTCGAAGTCACGCCGGTCCTGCTGAAGGAATCGGCATATGGCATCGGCTGCACGACGTGGGAAGTGATGTGGAAAATCGTGCTGCCTTTCACGCGGACCGGTGTGATCGGCGGCGTGATGCTTGGCCTCGGCCGCGCGCTCGGCGAGACGATGGCAGTGACGTTCGTGATCGGCAACACCAATCTGCTCGATAACGTCTCGTTGTTTTCGCCAGGCAACAGCATTACCTCGGCACTCGCCAACGAGTTTGCCGAAGCGAGTCCCGGCTTGCATACATCGGCGTTGATGGAGCTCGGGTTGATCCTCTTCCTGATCACGTTCATTGTGTTGTCGCTGTCCAAACTCATGCTGCTTCGGCTTGAAAAAGGGGAGGGCGCCAAGTGAGCCAGTCCACCATTCAATTCCCCGGCTCCGGCAATCCGGAACGGGAAGAAGCGACGCGCAACAAGTTGCAGCGCCGCCGCCGCGGCAAGAATGTCGTCGCGCTGGTGTTGTCGCTCGCGGCCATGGCGTTCGGCCTCTTCTGGCTCATCTGGATTCTCTATACGACGCTGAAGCTGGGTATTGGCGGTTTATCGATCGAGTTGTTCACACAGAATACGCCGCCGCCTAATACCGATGGCGGTGGGTTGCTGAACGCCATTGTCGGCAGCTTGATGCTGGTGGTTCTCGCGACTTGCGTCGGCACGCCGCTCGGTATTCTCGCGGGCGTTTATCTCGCCGAATACGGCGACAAGCGCTGGCTGGCGAGCCTGACGCGGTTTATCAACGACATCCTCTTGTCGGCGCCGTCTATTGTGATCGGCTTGTTCGTCTATGCGCTGGTGGTTGCGCAAATGGGCCGCTTCAGCGGCTGGGCCGGCGTGATCGCGCTGGCGTTGCTGCAGATCCCGATCGTGATCCGTACGACCGAGAACATGCTGAGGCTCGTGCCGAACGCGTTGCGTGAAGCCGCCTTCGCACTCGGCACGCCGAAGTGGAAGATGATTGTCTCGATCACGCTGAAGGCGTCGGTCAGCGGCATCGTGACGGGCGTCCTGCTGGCTGTTGCACGCATCACCGGCGAAACCGCGCCGCTGCTCTTCACGGCGCTGTCCAACCAGTTCTTCTCGTGGGACATGAATCAACCGGTGGCCAACCTGCCCGTCACGATCTACAAGTTCGCGATGAGCCCGTTCCCCCAATGGCAAGCGCTCGCGTGGGCCGGCGTGTTCCTGATCACGCTCGGCGTGCTCGGTCTGAACATCCTGGCACGCACGATCTTCTCGAAAAAATAAGGCGGAATCATTCCATGAACACAGTCGCAAGCGATGTGAGCGCCCGGAGCGCTAATCCCGCCGCCAGCGGTGACCATTCCAGCACGGTTGAGCGCGGTGCCGCGCCCGGCGGCTTCAAGCCGGCCCATCAGGCGCCGCCGGTCGGATCGATGAAACCGAAGATCGAGGTGAACAACCTCAACTTCTTCTACAACAAGTTTCATGCGCTGAAGAACATTAACCTGCGGATTCCTGAACATAAGGTGACGGCGTTCATCGGTCCGTCGGGGTGCGGCAAGTCCACGTTGCTGCGCACGTTCAACAAGATGTACGCGCTGTATCCGGAGCAGCGCGCGGAAGGCGAGATCCTGATGGACGGCAACAACCTGCTCGATACCAGCCGCGATATCTCGCTGCTGCGTGCACGCGTGGGCATGGTGTTCCAGAAGCCAACGCCGTTTCCGATGTCGATCTACGACAACATTGCGTTCGGCGTAAAGATGTTCGAGCAACTGTCGCGCTCGGAGATGGACGACCGCGTGGAATGGGCGCTGACGAAAGCGGCGCTCTGGAACGAAGTGAAGGACAAGCTGCCGCAAAGCGGCTATGGCCTGTCGGGCGGACAACAGCAGCGCCTGTGCATTGCACGCGGCATTGCCATTCGCCCGGAAGTGCTGTTACTCGACGAACCGTGCTCCGCGCTCGACCCGATTTCGACGGGCCGCATTGAAGAATTGATTGCCGAACTGAAGGATGATTACACGGTGGTGATTGTCACGCACAACATGCAGCAGGCGGCGCGTTGTTCGGACTACACTGCTTATATGTATCTGGGCGAATTGATTGAATTCGGAGATACGGAAAAGATCTTCATCAAACCGTCCCGAAAGGAAACGGAAGACTACATCACCGGCCGGTTTGGTTGAATCGCGCGGCGGAGTTTGCCGCCAGGTCACACGGGCTAAAAAAGGACTTCAGGAGCAAATATGTCCGATAAACATTTGTCGAGCCAGTTCGACGCCGATCTGAATGCGGTGTCATCGAAGGTGCTGGAAATGGGTGGTCTGGTCGAGTCCCAGATCATCAAGGCCATGCAGGCGCTCAATACGTTCGACATGAATATTGTCGAAGAGGTAGTGCTCGCCGAGACGCGCCTGAACACCATGGAAGTCGAGATCGACGAGGAGTGCAGCAACATCATCGCGCGCCGTCAGCCGGCTGCGCGTGACTTGCGTTTGTTGATGGCAATTTCGAAAACGATTACGAATCTCGAGCGTGCGGGCGACGAAGCCGAAAAGATCGCCAAGCGCGTGAGACGCATCAATGAAGATGGCATGGGGCGTAACGTCAACATCGCGGAAATCAAGTTGTCCGGCGAAATGGCGGTCTCCATCCTGCGCCGTGCGCTAGATGCATTCGCGCGCCTGGATACGGTCGCCGCCGCTCAAATCGTTCGCGACGACAAAGCCATCGACGAAGAATTCCGTGCGTTCGTGCGCAAGCTGGTGACGTACATGATGGAAGATCCGCGCATGATTTCGGCGGGTCTCGACTATCTGTTCATTGCTAAAGCGGTCGAACGAATTGGCGATCATGCAAAGAACATTGCGGAGTTCATTATTTACATTGTGAAGGGAACGGATGTCCGCCATGTGTCGCGCGATCAACTCGAACGCGAAGCACTGAGCTGATTCTTTTGTGATTCAGATGTCAGTTGTTCAACTTACGCGAAGAAGGTTACAGAGGTGCCGATGCCCAGCAGCATTCTCGTTATAGAAGACGAACCCGCGATTTCCGAATTGATTTCGGTGAATCTGCAACACGCGGGCCACTGCCCCATTCGTGCTTATAACGCGGAACAGGCGCAAAACCTGATCAGCGACGTCTTGCCGGACTTAGTACTTCTCGACTGGATGCTGCCGGGTAAATCCGGCATCGCCTTTGCGCGGGAATTACGCGGCAACGAACGCACGAAACATATTCCGATCATCATGCTCACTGCCCGTGGCGATGAGCAGGACAAGGTGCTCGGACTTGAAATTGGTGCCGACGATTATGTGACGAAGCCGTTTTCGCCGAAAGAATTGATGGCGCGGATCAAGGCGGTATTGCGCCGGCGTGCGCCGCAATTGACGGAAGATGTGGTCGCGATCAACGGCCTGCGTCTCGATCCGGCTACGCATAGGGTGGCCGCGCATTCGAACGGTCAGGGCAGCGACGATATCAAGCTCGATCTTGGGCCGACCGAGTTCCGCTTGCTGCACTTCTTCATGACGCATCCTGAGCGCGTGCATAGCCGCACGCAATTGCTGGATCAGGTATGGGGCGACCATGTATTCGTGGAAGAGCGGACAGTGGACGTGCATATCAAGCGTCTGCGGGCAGCCTTAAAGCCGGCTGGTTGCGATGCTATGATTGAAACGGTTCGCGGCAGTGGTTACAGGCTGGCCAAGAGTGCTTGATGGAGTAAATGAGAAGAGTGCTTGAGAAGAGTGAATGAAGCCCGCGGCCAATTGTGGTCGCGTGGCAATAATCTCGATCCCGCTAATTCATGAATATCATCTGGACGCGTTCCCTCGTGTCCCTCGCGTTGCTCGCGGTATTGAGCGGGATTGTTGGCGTGCTGTTCGGAGTGCGCGCCGCGCTCTGTTTTGCGCTCGTCATGCTGGTTCTGCAAACCCTCTTCACCACCTTTCATACGCAGCGCTTGTGGCGTTTGCTCGACGCGCCCGTGTACGGCGAAGTGCCGAGCGCGCCTGGCGTGTGGGGCGAGATTTATTATCGGCTGCATAAGCTTGCGAAGCGCTGGCACGCGCAGGTGCGTCAGGTCGAGCAGCAGCATTCACGGTTTATCCAGGGCATTCAGGCGTCGCCGAATGGCGTGGCCATGCTCGACGACAGCGACCAGATAGAGTGGTGCAACGCCATCGCGGAAACGCATTTCGGGCTCGACGCCAAACGCGATCTGCGCCAGCACATTACTCATCTCGTGCGTCAACCCGACTTCGTTCGTTATCTCGCTTCGCAGCATTATGAGTCGGTGCTGGTGATGCGCGGGATGGGGCTGAACCGGCAGCATGTGTTGTCGGTGCAAATATTTCCCTATGGTGAAAACCGGAAGCTGATTCTGACTCAGGACATAACGGAACTGGAAAGAACGGATTCCATGCGCCGGGATTTTGTCGCGAATGTTTCGCACGAGTTGAAGACGCCGCTGACCGTGCTGTCCGGCTTTCTTGAAACCATGCGCGAGTTGCCCCTGGATGAATCCGACCGGGCGCGTTATCTGGAGATGATGGAGCAACAGTCGTCACGCATGCAGAACATCGTGCGCGATCTGCTTGTGCTCGCGAATCTGGAAGGTGATGTCAAACCACCCAGCGACGACGTTCTCGATATGCGCGCGGTTCTGCGTCATCTTGAAGAAGATGCCGATAATCTTTCGAATGGCCGACATCGAATTACATTTAATGTTGATGAAGCGTTGACGGTGTCCGGTTCGGAAACGGAGATTGTCAGTGCGCTCGCGAATCTCGTGACGAATGCGATTCGCTATACGCCGGATGGCGGAACCATTGATGTCTCGTGGCAGCGCGTTCGCGATCGGGCGGTGTTTTCAGTACGCGATAGCGGGCTCGGTATTCCGGCCGAACATATTCCGCGTCTGACCGAGCGGTTTTATCGTGTCGATAGAAGCCGCTCGCGCGATACCGGCGGCACGGGCCTTGGACTTGCGATCGTGAAGCATGTATTGCAACGCCATCTGGCCGACCTCGAAGTCAAGAGCGAGGAAGGGCGGGGAAGCACCTTCTCGGTCAAGTTTTCGGCCGCCCGCACGGCGATGAGAAAGTCGATCGCGGCTTGAATGAGCTTGCAGGGGTTTGCAACGGCTTGACGTGCCTGGAAGGCAGCGCACACCCAAGCCGCGGCAACATCAAGACATCAAAGCATCAAGGGCAGAACTTCGCGAGCAGGCCGAGTTGCGCATTACGCATCGACTTGCCCGGGCGGCGGCGCTTGTAATGGCCGTCACTTTGCATGAGCCATGCCGACTGGTTATCGCCGAGAAAGACTGAGAGTCCTTCTGCAATCACGCGCCGTTTCAGGCGCCGGTCATTCACGGGAAATGCCACTTCCACGCGCCGGAAGAAGTTGCGGTCCATCCAGTCCGCGCTCGACAAATACACCTTCTCTTCTCCGCCCGCATAAAAATAAAAGATGCGGTGATGCTCGAGAAAACGTCCGACGATGGAGCGCACCGTGATGTTCTCGGACAGGTCTTCCACGCCGGGTTTCAACGCGCAGACACCGCGCACGATCAGGTCGATTTTCACGCCTGCCTGAGACGCCTCATACAACGCGATGATCACGGTCGGTTCGAGCAGCGCATTCATCTTCGCGACAATCCGCGCTTTCTTTCCCGCGCGCGCGTTGTCGGCTTCAGCACGAATGGCTTCCATCAGATTCGGATGCAACGTAAAAGGCGCTTGCCAGAGCTGATGCAAGCGCAATTCGCCGCCGATACCGGTGAGTTGCTGGAACACGTGATGCACGTCTTCGCAGACTTCCTGATCCGAAGTCATCACGCCGAAATCGGTATAAAGACGCGCAGTACGCGGGTGATAGTTCCCCGTGCCGAGATGCACATAACGCCTGAGCATCATCTTGCCGTTGTGCGACACGCGCCGCACGATCAGCATCATTTTCGCGTGGCATTTGTGGCCGACCACGCCGTACACCACATGCGCGCCCACGGCTTCGAGCTGCGACGCCCAGTTGATATTCGTCTCTTCGTCGAAGCGCGCGAGCAGTTCCACCACTACGGTGACTTCCTTGCCGTTGCGCGCGGCTTGCATCAGCGCGTCCATCAGTGGCGAGTCCGTACCGGTCCGATAGATTGTTTGCTTGATCGCCACCACCTGCGGATCCTTGGCCGCCTGCAGCAGCAACTCGAGCACGGGCTGAAAACTCTCGTACGGATGGTGCAGGAGGATATCGGCCTGATCGATGGCATCGAACATGTTCGATGCGGCCGCAATAGCCTTCGGCACGGCCGGAATATGCGGCACGAACTTCAGGTCCGGCCGGTCGACCATCTCGGGCAACTGCATCAGGCGCACGAGATTGACCGGCCCGTTCACGCGATAACAATCACGGTCGTTCAGTTCGCTCTCGTCAAGCAGGCGCCGGATCATGTGCGGCGGCGTCTCCGCCGACACTTCCAGACGTACCGCATTGCCCAGATGCCGCGCGGGCAGTTCGCCCTGCAGCGCCACGCGCAGGTTGGTGATTTCGTCTTCATCGACGAACAATTCGCTGTTGCGCGTGATACGGAACTGGTTGCAACTGCGCACGACCAGATGCGGAAACAGCGCGTCGACAAAACGCTGCAGCAGCGAGCTCAGCAGCACAAAGCCGTGCGGATACCCCGACAGCGCCTCGGGCATGCGCACGAGCCGCGGCAGTGCGCGGGGCGCCTGCACGATGCCCATCATCGCCTGGCGACCGAACGCGTCGCGGCCCTCCAGTTCGACCACGAAGTTCAGGCTCTTGTTCAGCACGCGCGGAAACGGATGCGCGGGGTCCAGTCCGATTGGCGTCAGCACCGGCAGCAACTCGTTCTGGAAATAATCGCGCGCCCAGTCGGTCTGCGCTTCGGTCCACGATTCCACGCCGTGAAAGTAGATCCCTTCGCTTTCCAGCGCGGGAAACACGGTGTCCTGGAGCATGACGTATTGCTGATGGACCAGGCGATGCGCGCGTTCGACCACAAGGTCGTACACATGCTGCAGCGACATGCCGTCGGGCGAGAGCGAGCCCGGGTTGTCGCGCATCTGTTCCTGCATGCCGGCCATGCGGACTTCGAAAAACTCGTCGAGGTTGCTGCTGGTAATACAGATGAAGCGGAGCCGTTCGAGCAGCGGGACGCCGGTGTCGGCGGCCTGCGACAATACTCGTTCGTTAAAACCCAGAATGCCCAGTTCGCGATTAAGAAGGGGATAGCGTAAGGACATCGATAGTATTGGCAGTCAAAAAATCAGAATGTGCAAGGATCGCTCGGAATGGGCCACAGTATGATGACGTTTTTGTGAAAACATGGTGTCATAAATCTAACGCACGTCTCGGATATGGTTGATCCTGGCGAGATTCGCCCAATTTCGGCTAACAATTGAAATCGATTCATTGACGCAGTTTGCTGCATTGGATTATTTGCGAGACCAGCACAGTCGTCCGCTTGGACTTAAAATTGGCGCGCTGCTGCGGCTCGGCGTGTTCAAATGCTGCCCGCACCGCGTCGAGTTGCAAAGAGATCGCGGGCACAACCCTACGGAACCTGGAAAATCGATGGTCAACCCCCCTCATCTTTTGGCAGCCGTAGATCTCGGATCGAACAGCTTCAGGCTGATCGTCGGTCGCGTCGAGGAGACGCCTTCCGGCAGCCCGATCTATCAGGTAGACGCGCTGCGTGAACCCGTGCGGCTCGCGGCGGGATTGTCGCGGGACAAGTTCCTCGACCGGGCCTCGCAACTGCGCGGCTGGGACGCGCTGAAGCGGTTCGGCGAACGGCTGCGGGACTTTCATCCCGACCACGTGCGCGCGGTCGCGACCAACACGCTGCGCGTGGCTAAAAACGCTGACGAATTCCTGGCCGAAGCACAGAACGCACTTGGCTTTCCCATTGAAGTGATTGCCGGACGGGAAGAAGCGCGTCTTATTTATGCGGGTGCTGCGCATTCGGTGCCGGCGAGCGCGGGCAAGCGGCTGGTGGTGGATATCGGCGGGGGATCGACGGAATTTATTATCGGCTCGCACTATACGCCCATTCATATGGAGAGCCTGTATATAGGCTGCGTGAGTCACAGCCGGCAGTTTTTCGCAGCCGGCAATGTCGATGAATATTCAATGCGGCAAGCCGAACTCGCCGCCAAGCGAGAAATCGAGATTATCTCGAGCGAATACAAACAGACGGGCTGGGATCAGGCAATTGGGTCGTCGGGTACGGCGCGGGCGCTGGCCGAGTTGATCGAAGCAAACGGTTTCAACGATCCCGGCATTACCCACGGCATTTCACGCGGCGGGCTGGAGCGGCTGAAGAAGGCGCTGATCAAGGCTGAGAATGTGAACCGGCTGAAGTTGATCGCGTTGAAATCTGACCGGATTCCCGTGCTGGCGGGCGGCTTGTCGATCATGCTCGGCGTGTTCGAGGAACTAGGGATTGAATACGTCGATACCACCGATGGCGCGCTGCGTCTCGGCGTGCTCTATGACCTCCTGGGGCGCACGCAGCACCAGGACATGCGTACGGTGACGGTGGAAGGCTTCAAGCGGCGCTATGCGGTGGATGGCGAGCAATCGGACCGTATTGCCGAACTGGCAATCGGTTTCTACGAGCAGATCGAAGCCATCGATATCGATGCCGACCGGCGGATCGAAAATCAGATGTTCCTGGGATGGGCGGCGGCATTGCACGAGATCGGGCTTTCTATCTCGCATAGTGCTTATCACAAGCATTCTGCGTATATCGCGAGTCATGCGGATATGCCGGGGTTCTCGCGGACTGATCAGGCCCGGTTAGCCGGCCTGGTGCTTGGGCATGTGGGCAAGTTGGGGAAGCTTTCGCAGGCTCGGGATGTCGACTGGACCTTGCTGTTTTGTCTGCGGCTTGCGGCGCTGCTTTGCCGGCGGCGGGCGGATGTCGGGTTTCCGGCCATCCAGGTTTCGCTGGCCAACGGCGGCTTCGATGTGCGTTTGCCCAACGACTGGGTCTCGCTCAATCCGCTTACCGACTACAGCCTTGTTCAGGAAGCGGCTGAGTGGGAGAAGATCGGCAAGCCGTATCGGGTGGTTTATACGGGCGTTTGAGGGGTCCGGCGGAGGAGGGCGACGGCTTCTCCTGGGCCACGTTGATCCCTCGACTATTTCGCGGTGAAAAAGTAGTACGGACTTCGAACCTATTCTTGCGCTTGAACGGAATACCCGTCACGCACAGTTATTGCGGCATCGTAGTACGTACCGCCAGCGGTGTTGGTCTGATCGTTATCGCTGGCGCGCTTCGTCTCTTCTGCTTTTCTTGTCGCTCGTTGGCGTTGTCAGTCGGCCATGAAGTGACGCGCGTAGCGGTCCCCTATCTCCGATATGCGCAACAAGGTCAAAAAGTCCGCCGTATTGAAATCGGGGTCCCACGCCGGCGCGCCGCAGATTTTCGCGCCCAGACGCAAATAGCCCTTCAGCAAAGGCGGCGGCGCTACCTTGGCGCCCGTCCGCAGTTCCTGCACCGGCAACGGTGTATGCGCAAACGCCCGGTATTCCGGCGACGTCAGCGCTTCCTTCTCCAACGCCTCGTACAGGTCGGCGGCGTAGTGGCCACCGTCCGCCATTGCGACGCTCGCGCAACCCAGCATGGTCTCGTAGCCGTTCTGCTTCATGTACGCGGCCAGGCCGCCCCACAACGACATGATCACTCCACCGCTGCGGTAATCCGCATGAACGCACGAGCGGCCGAGTTCCACCAGCTTCGGGCGTAGATGCGCGAGACGGGACACATCGAATTCGCTCTCGGCATAGAGACGTCCAGCGCGCGCCGCCTGATGCGGGGGCAGCACGCGATACGTTCCCACCACCTTCAGCGTGTTCAGGTCGCGGACCAGCAAGTGGTCGCAAAAGGCATCGAACGCGTCTACGTCCAGGCCCGCCGGACCCTTCAGTTGTGCCCCCATCTCATCGGCGAACACGCGATACCGCAGGCGCTGCGCTTCGCGCAATTCAGCTTCGGAATGCGCCCACGATACCCGCAGCCGATGTTGCCCCGCCACGGTCTCCGCCGCACTCGGCAAACGCCGGCGGAGTTCAGCAACGTTCGAGCCACCAGACCCGCTCAGTCCATTCGATGTGCTCAATAAAGCGAGCGTCGTCGATTTCTGCATTGGCAACCCCCAAGTGGATTTGGCTGACGTATTACCGTTTAGCCGCCAATGTAAGTATTCCGAATGACGCTCGCATGGCGTGACTATGACGATTCAATGAAGCGTCACCGCGAAGCCACGGTTTTGCCGCCTTGGGAGGCTGTTTGGGCTGCTGCTACAGTCTTTTGCTACAGTAAATCAGGACTTGTTACCGCACGCAGCACGACTTGGTCGTCGCCTGCGCGGGAGCGTTGCTGGAACCACCAGATACCGCCTTTCTTCAGCGTCCATTCGGCTTCGTGGCCGGTCATCAGCGAAGCCGCGACGCGCCCGAGCGTTGGTTGATGTCCGACTACGACGACAGTCTCCGCGACGCCGCGCGGCCATTGCGCGGCATCCAGCACAGCCTGGGCGCTGGCCCCCGGCGCGAGTTCCTTCACGACGCGATACCGGTCGCCAAACGCTTCCATTGTCTGGATCGTGCGCGTGGCCGGACTGACGAGAAACACCGCATCGTCGTCTAACCGGCTCTTCAGCCACTTCGCCGCGCCCTGTGCCTGTTTTACACCACGCGGCGTCAGCTGGCGCACGAGATCGCTCGCAGCCTGGTCTTCTGCTTCGGCGTGGCGCCAGAGAATGAGGTTCATCGGATGTCTCCTGTGGGTTTTTCAATTTGGACCGGCGAAGGCCGCGCAAGTGCTATGGCTTCGGACTCAACGCGGCGTCCAATAGTTTCGATTGCGCGGGTGTCGGTAAAACGCTATCATCTCGTCCTTGTCGGAGCGTAGCGCAGCCTGGTAGCGCATCTGATTTGGGATCAGAGGGTCGAAGGTTCGAATCCTTTCGCTCCGACCACGTTTTAAATGAAGGGGTCACGAGTTTAACTCGTGACCCCTTCGCCATTTCTGGCGCCGTGACCACAGCGCCCACGTTTCCGTTCTCTCGCCAATCTCCGATATCGTTTAATCTTCTGCGTTCACTCTTCGTATTCGTATCTAAAACCTCCTGAACTTCATTTCCGGGCCGTCCATGCCGCGTTTCGCTGCTTTGTTTATCTGCTCCCTGCTCCTGTCGGCCTGTGGCGACGCCACCGTGCCTCACCACACGCCGCCGCAAGATCCGCCCGACTACAAGGGCGTGCCCACCGACACCACGCCGCCGGTCATGATCATCGCGCCGGCCAAGCCCGAGCAGCCGCAATAAAGCCGTGACGCCGCACGCCCGGAACTTGGCCCTTATGTCGCAGCGTATAATCCGCCTATGAACACGCCCGCCAACGACGCCCACTCTCACGCCCACTCGTCCGCCGACGCGCTCCAGGCGGCGGTCACGATGGCCGACGATTATTGTCGCGAGCGTGGTCAGAAACTCACGCCCATTCGCCGCACCGTGCTCGAGTTGCTGCTGGCTTCAGGCCGGGCGACCAAAGCCTATACGTTGCTCGACGAAATGCGGGCGATGCATCCGAACGCGTCACCTCCCACGGTGTATCGGGCGCTGGATTTCCTGCTGTCGGCGGGGCTGATTCATCGGATTGAGTCCATCAATGCGTTCACCGTCTGCCACGATCTCACGCATTGCCAGCACGGCGTGCTGATCGTGTGTCAGCAATGTGGCCGCGTGACCGAGTTGCAGCAGCAACAACAGTTGCGCCAGACCCTGATGTCGCAGGTCGAGGCGAGCGGGTATCGGCTGGCCGGCGACGACATCGAGTTAAAGGGTATTTGTCCGGCATGTCAGGCCGCTGAAGACCCCAGCGCGCATCAGCACGATCACGCGTCGCATTGATCTCCCCGCGCAACGCATAAAGTGCAGCGCCCGCAAAAAAGGCCGTTTCCGACGTCAGTCGGCAACGGCCTTTTGTATTCCATGGATGGCTTCGAACGCCGCTATGTGAGCCCCGAGCCTCAGGGCAGGACGCTGACGCCCAAACCGACAGCCTGAATGAAGCGAAGCCCCGATGCGGGCACACCGGGGCTTCTGACCCGCGAGGACTGTTCGCGCAGAGAATCGCGGGCTGACCGTATTCTAAAGTGCATCAATCGGGTTGATTGTGATCACTTGTATCAACGCGTAACCCAATGTGCACGGGCTTTCCGGAGGTTTAAGTCTGTCTGGTCAACGAAGGCCGCGACACGTAATTCCTACGATCGACACGCAGCTTCGACGGCGGATTATGCGAATTTCTTGCCGCAAAGGTATGATCGCATTTCCTGAAATCGATTCCCGACCATGACCTCGTTGTGGATTTTCCTCGCCATTTGTCCGATCGCGCTGGGTTCGCTGCTCGTGTTCGCCTCGCATATCGACCCGTTGTCCGGTCGGTGGCGCGGCGCGCAACTGCTGGGTCCGCGAGCAAACCTGGCGTTGGGCGAAAACGTTGCGCGCCTCGGCCGCTCGATCAAGAAACAGGCGAGCGCTATTGCTTGCAGCGAATCACCATCGACCGGTTCTTGACGTTCGCGCCGAAAATCCCGGCCACCGTTCCGCCGGACGTCGCCCCGTTGTCAACGTCCTTCGACACCACGTCGTAGCCGTACGACCCGCACATCTCGCCCGCCTTCTTGTAGCATTCCGCCCAGCTTGTACTTGCGTCGCCGCCGCTGCAGTTGATCGCAAAACCGGTGTCACCGGACGGTAGATAGGTCATCTTCGCCGAGTCGGCGCAGCCCGCGAGCGTCAGCGCAGCCACCATTACCGCAGCCGTCGCGGCCACCTTTCCAAGCGTCGTGGCGCAAACTTGTAATTTCATCGATTCTTCCCTGTGTTTGATTAGGCACGCGCGCCTTCATGAGCGTGCCTTGCGCGTTACCGTGCCGGCAGATAACGCGATGGATCGATCGAACTACCCTTGTAGCGCAATTCGAAATGCAGCATCACGCGATTCGTGTCGGTGTCGCCCATTTCCGCGATGGGTTGACCCTGCGTGATGCTCTGGCCCTCCTTCACGAGCAGCGCGCGGTTATGCGCGTAGGCGGTCAGGTAGTCGGCGTTGTGCTTCACGATCAGCAGGTTGCCGTAACCGCGCAGCCCATTCCCCGCATAGACCACCGTCCCCGCGGCTGCCGCCACGATCTGCGTCCCGGACGCGCCGGCAATGTCGATACCCTTCGAACTCTTGCCGTCGAAACCGCGAATCACACTGCCTTGCGTCGGCCAGATAAGCGAAATGCTGGTGGCCGGCGTGACCAATGCGGATGACGATGGCGCCGAGTCCGATGTGCCCGCGCTGCTCGTGCGGGCCGGCGGTGCCGATGACCCGGCCGAAGTCACGCTGCCTGCGGGCGGCGCCACGCGCAGCACCTGGCCGACCTCAATAGCATTCGGGTCGGTGAGGTTGTTCCAGCGCGCGATGTTCTGGACCGACGTCCGGTTCGCCCGCGCGACCTTCGACACCGTGTCGCCCCGTTCAACTCGATAAAACCCTGGTCCGACCGGCGCGGAGCCGCACGCGGCGAGCACTGCGACCAACGACACGCAGGTCAGCCGTCGAATTATTTTTACCAAACCCAAAACCTCGCAAAGCGCCGCACAAACCGAAAACGCTGCGGCAAACAAACCAGTACGCGCATCGGCGAAATGTCCGATTTTACCGTCCCGGCGTCGCTGCCCTCAGAAGCGGCCCAGATGGCCGGCTAGTTGCCCGCTTCCGGTCCCTCTCAGGCAGCCGGCGAAATGGTCAGCCGCAGTGCTGCCGTTTCGGTTTTTCCCGGCGCGAGCCAGCGCAGTCCGCGGCCATTGTGAATGGCATCGGGGAGTCCGACCCACGGCTCGACGCAGTAGAAATCCGATGTGGGCTCCAGGGTCCAGGTCGTCACCGCGTACCAGGGCACCGAGTCGGGGCGTTGCAGGTCGAAATTCACCGCACGTTTCAAACCCGGCGTGACGAGGCGGACCGGGTGGTCGGAGGGGCCAGTAAAACAATGGAAACGATCCAGGATGTTGGCGTCGTCCAGCGCGTAGCGCGCGGCTCCCGGTTGCGGGTCAGTGATAGCGCCATCGTCGAGTTGCCGACGGGTTTCAGTGCGCGGCAATTCCAGGCTGCTCATGCCGCGCTGGTCGTGCGGCAGGGCGAAATAGAAATGATGGCCCGCGTAGTAGGGCAGCGGCACTTCTCCCGGATTCGACGTGGTGAGTTCGACATCGAGCGTCACGGCGTCGACCAGCCTGTATGCCGCCTCGAAACGAAACGCGAACGGATACCCTTGGCGCGTGAAATCGTTGTCCACGAGCGTCATTCGCACGCCATGGCCGTCCGGGTCTTTCCGGTGCTCGAACGGCAGATTGCGCGCAAAACCGTGCATGGGGAGTTCGTGCACGACGCCTTCCTGATCGCGCCATTTGCCGATTTCGCCATCGACGAAATGGCGGCCGAGAAACGGGAACAATAACGGGTTGCCGCCGCGAATCTTGACGAAGTTGGACCAGTCCGGCGCGGCCGGCCAGAAAATAACCGGCTCGCCGCCGACGCGCCACGTCATCAGCCGTCCGCCCGCGCGCGGCGCGAGTTCTAGAACGGCGTCATCGAACGTGATTTCCAGGATGTCTTCAGGCTGGGATGACATGTCGGTGGTCTCCTTGAGGAAGTGGTCAAACAGCGTGATCAAACAAGTGTTCGAACGTGCAACGAACAGACGGTGTGGCGCAATGGGCGGCTCAATTCTACGGGGAAACCCTTTTGGGGAAATTGCGACTGACACAGCCGCTTTCATTGCCCCGATAATGCAAGCACGATGTAACGCGCATGAAACATTTTTCGACCTTGACGATCTCACGCAGATCGATGGGTCCTGCCGAACGACGAGGACGATATGGATCTGGCGATGATGTTTGGAGTGTTCATTTTTGGAACGTTCGGCGCCGGCACGCTACTGTTCTTATACAAGCTGCGACCGTGACGCAGATGTGACGCAGTCAAACAAAAAGCCCGTTCTTACAACGGGCTTTTTTATTTTTTACAAAAATATTCGTTTAACCAAACGATTTGCTTTCGATGGCGAAAGGTCTACGCAAAGGCTTGGCGCTGCTTTTGGTGACCGGCATAATCGGCCCGGTTTGCTTGGCCATTTGCTGCACCGTCGCGGCTATGCGCCTGTCGTCAATAACGAAAGAGGATCGACGCGTGACTTTGTGGTTTCTGATTTTTCTGAGCGTACTCCAGGGTGTGACTGAATTGTTCCCGGTCAGCAGTCTTGGACATACGCTTCTGGTGCCCGGCCTGATCGGGATGCACATCGATAAACACGCGCCGCAGTTGTTGCCGTTCCTGGTCGCGTTGCACCTGGGTACGGCGCTCGCGCTGCTGTGGTATTTCCGCAAGCGCTGGATTGCGCTGATCAAGGGGTTTATCGGATCGCTGCGTGGCCGCAAAAACGCTGACGGCCACATGATGTGGGCGCTGATCATTGGCACGATTCCGACGGGTATCGTCGGGCTGGTGCTTGAAAAGCGGCTTGAGGCACTGTTCCACGATCTGCGGATCGTCGCGGCGGCGTTGATGGTGAACGGCGTGCTGTTGTGGGTTGGCGACCGGCTGACGCGTGCGCGCGCCGAGCGTTCGCCTGAAGACCTCACGTTCAAGCAGGCCTTCCTGGTTGGTCTTGCGCAAATCGGTGCGCTGATTCCGGGGTTTTCGCGCAGCGGACTGACGATTATCGCGGGCGTCGGCGCCGGAATGAGTTCCGAGAAAGCGGCGGAGTTCTCGTTCCTGCTTGGCACACCGATCATCTTCGCCGCCGGCGTACTCGAATTGCCGAAGCTGTTCCACGCACCGGATCAACTCTTCGATGCCGTCCTCGGTGGCGTGCTGACGGGAATCGCGGCGTACTTGAGCGTGCGTTTCCTGATGCGTTACTTCGAAGGCCGCGGCCGGCTGGCGGCTTTCGGCTTGTATTGCGTCGTCGCGGGCGCGTTCTGTCTTGGCTGGTTCATGCTGCATCCGCAACCGGTTTAAAGCAGGTTTACAGCAGGCTTAAACCGCATTGAAGCGGGCGAGGTTTCGGAATGAGGCCTCGCATCCTTTCGATGAGGTAAAATCCCGGATCACCTGCAACGCGGCAGTAGCTCAGCTGGATAGAGCATCGGCCTTCTAAGCCGAGGGGCGGGGGTTCGAGTCCCTCCTGCCGTACCAAAACCATCAATAAAATCAAGCAGTTACGAAAAAGCACGTCTGCGCGGTTTTGAGGTTGAGCACAGTTCAGTGTGCTCAAAGTGTGCTCAGATTCTACTGCGTATTGTCGAGTATGCGAACACGCTAGCAGCGTGAGCATTGATGAAGCCGGACGACCACCCGCGAGGGCACATGGACCTTGTCAGCGCCATGCAGGATGGCCACCGCCTGCTGTATCACTATCAATCCTTCAACGACAGAACTGCCGAGCGCCTTGAGCAGACGCTGCGACATCGGACAGTCCACATGTCGAGGCCTTCGGCGTTCAATGATCCGTGGGACTGTCAGCCGTGGTTTGATGTGGACATTCTTGCTGACCCTGACGAACGCGAGCGGCACCTACAGTGGCTGATCCGCACCGCGAACGTACAGCCCGAGCACGAGGCCGAACTGCGCGCCAATGATGTGCTAATGGATGCCACTATCACAATGATCCGCGATGGGCTGATAAGGCAGCTTGACAATCAGTACCGAGTGTATTGCCTTCTACCTGACCCGCAGAACCCGCTCATGTGGGCGCACTACGGCGACAGTCACCGAGGCATCGCGCTGGAATTCGATACTAGAGCCGATCAAATTCTGTGGGCGTATCGCGTCCACTACCGCGAGACGTACCCGAGCATCCGAATGTACGAAGACGGCAATAACGCGAACCTTGTGCCGGTCCTGACGAAGTCCGACGTGTGGGGTTACGAGAAAGAGTACAGGCTGATCGCTGAGGAACGGAATCTGCCACGCGCGAACATGCTGACGACGCGGGATTCAACGCTGCGTCTGGCGCGTGGCTCGCTGGTCGGCGTGGTGCTCGGATGCCAGTGCGATGAAGACCGCGCTGTGGAGGTGATTGGCAGGTACGGGCCTGACCTTCGAGTACAGCGGGCGAGGCGCGTTAAGGACAGGTATGCACTTTCTCTGGAGACGATCCGATAGTGGGGAGAGGCGCTGGGGCGCTCTAGAAATCCCGTCCAATCAAATCTGCCATCGCCGCTTCAAGCCCAATGCAATCATTGCACAGCAAGGCTTTGCGGGCGATGAAAGCAGTGATTCTGAACCCGCGCAGTCACAGGACCGGTACAGACGATCGCATTCGGTTGCTCAGCTTTCCTCGATTGGCGGGAGCACCTGGTACCAAACCTCAACTCTCCCGTCGTATCCAGAGTGTTTGTGCCACTTCTTGCTCGAAACGATTTGGGCGGCGATTAATAACATGTCCGCGACGTGTTCGTTCTTAAGTTCGAGCGCAAAGTGCGGACCATTCGCGGTCCTTGTAGCGTCCACCCGCCACTCGATTTTGTACTCTGCCGGATCAAAGCTCGCATCTGCTTCAACCTCGAATGAGATGGTATCGCCTGGGCGTAAGGGTGGGGCCGGGGTGAAGCCAAACGACTCCCGTGAAGATGAAATCTCTCGCCTGTGGCCCAGACTATCGGTGAACGTCAGCAATCGTGGAACGTTGTACTCTTGCGCCATGTTTCTGAGGACGTAGTATTGCTTGATCGACGCTAGCACGTCGTCAGCGTAACAGACAGCTTGCTCAGCTTGATGAGCGGTGATTGAATTTGCGTGAGCCAATCTGTTGCGGATGGGAATCAGTCGCTTAAGGAACGTGCGCGCTTCGGTGCAGCCTTCCGGAAAAGCCTCTCGAAGGGGAGCCTTAAAGTGTCTTTCATAAAGGGATGCCTTGCAAACAATGTCTACCAAATGATCGAGGATTAAGGCATCGACATTCCTAGGAAACCTGTCCGGTTCTTGTACCAATCTATCACGGACGGCGCGCCTTATTTCCCCGTTGATAACATTCTGTCCTCCAGATTCGGTTGCGGAAAAATAATCCTCTCCGAACTCAGCTGTCAATTCGTCGTGAACCAGACGCCTTAGCCATAACTCAAGTGTCTCAATTCGGTGCCGGGCGATGGACTGAGTTTGTTCGTTGCTTAGAAACCGAAACGGCATTTCGCGCTCCAGAGACGTGGGTCTCCGCCTTGTGTCCGATGCTAACTGGTCCCCGTCGAATGCTCGTCCGGGCTGTTGCACGTTGTGCTTGTCGTTTCTACCTGTCAAGTGAGTACAGTGCTTCCTCGGGACGTGCGGCGGTTCGTCAGCGGCGCACTGACACAAGCGCCGCGTCGTAATTGTGACAGGCATTTTATGCGGACTTCTTCAGCCGAGCCTCGTCGGCTTTGACCGGAAACGTTGGAGCACTCCGGGAGCATGTTTTGCATCAGCGTGCCATCAGTCGGGAGTCAGCAGGCCCGTCCAGCGCAACTCTGGCAGCGCGTTGTACCAAACGCGGTATCGAGTACCTGCCGAGCTAGTTGCTCTGCCTCACAGATCCACTTTCAGAAGTTCTCATCGAGCCAGCCCTGCAACCATTCCAGCGCCCACTTCTCTACGCCCAGCGACGTGTCCGAGACACCCAGGTTTTTGAACGTGTACCGAGCACCGTAAACATCGCCCTTGGCGGGGCTCCGCTCTACGGTTCCCTTGGCCGTGTACCGGGCCGAGTTTAGCCCTGATACATTGGGTTCGCCTGTGATGAGGCCACGCTTCCGCTCGACGCTCCCCTTGGCCGTGTACATCCCGCTGTCCGGGATGGATTCCACGCTGATCTTCCATTCACCGTGCTCAACAGTCTTCATGGCGTGCGCCTCGAAAATGCACGGCCCCAATTTTGCCATGCTATTGCGCTGCGCCGTCTGTCGGCTCCTGCTGAGCTTGAGCCTCGTGTGCCAACTCTCCCACTGCTAGTGCGAGCGAGGCGCAACAGCCCCACGTTGCGAGGTGCAGCATTTCCTTTAGAGACATTCCCTTGAGTTCCTCCCCCTGCTCAATCGATTGCAGGTAATGGAGAAACGGCAGCATGTCGTCCTCAGACGGGGTGTAATCGAGTCTATGACCGAACCGGTTGCGTAGGCTGTTCAGATGCTTGATGACCGGAACGGGATCATGAGGGTAAGCTGAATTCGCACCCCATTTAGTCAGCAACGCGGCTCGCTGGCCGAACGTCATTTTCGCCTCTTTACTTTCCCAATCAAGTTCCGGGAAGTGCGCCCGCAAGAACACAGTCATGTAGTGCTCGACCACCAGATGACAGGACAGGAAATACCCCATCAATTCGAAGTCGAGTCCGTCGAGATACTTCCACTCCTTTTTGCCGTCCGTGGTTGGTTTGAGCATGGGCGGAAGACCCAAACCAAGGTCGTCGGATTCGAACTTCGCAAAGAAGGATGAGAGGTGGGCGTTGCCCATGCTTTTCTCCTGTCGTGGTGGACCCAATTTCAGTCTAGATTTCTGCGGGGCACTACGTCTCGCGCTCACTAGGCTTCCCGTCCCGCCTCTCGATCCCGTCCCGCACACCCTCGGGCAGCGTCTCGAACAGTTCGGCGATCTTCTTCGGCTGCGTAATCAACTGCTCAACAATTATGGTGACCAGCCCGAACAGCGCATGCACCGTAGCTTCGACATCCGCCTGATCCATCTTTCCGGCATGGACCGCGTTGTTCCCAATCACTCGCACGGTATCGAGCGCCTGCTGCACTTGAAGGGGAAGACCCTTCTTAACGAGATCGCCGATCTGGTCGTTAATGGTTCCGCCCTTAGCTCCCAGTTCGGTGACCAGCTTCTCGATCACCAGACGCAACAACGCCGCAGCGCCGCGCGGAGAGTTCGCAGCAATCAGCCTTGCCTCCTCCACGTCGGCCAGCAAGTCAGGCGGAAGGTCCGGATGAGGCAGGGGCGCAGTCACAATCTGCGGGTAGATCATGTGTCCGGTGGCTGAGAAGATTCCTTTGTTGTTGGGCAGCTCTCTCCAGTAACTCGCCTGCCGACAAGCCGCACAAGTCGCTAGAGACACTGGAAAGGTTGTGGAGTCCAGCGCGAGTCTCTCCCACTTCATGCCAGCGTAAGCACCACAGAACGGACAAGTGAATGCCAGGGCTTTATGCAAAGGCTCAAGGTGTTTGGTCACAACATCTCCAGTCTGGTTATGCCCGCAGTTTACCGGACCTACTTTGTCGGACCTAAAAATGGTTCAGTTATCCGTCGGGACAACCGTGAGTGTCCCCTGCCTCGCACTGTCACCTACCTAGGCATAGATCAATGTAAGCAACGTGGGAAAGAAGTTGGGCAGAAAACGCAACTATCTACCAGACCTAATTTCGATTTGGCTGGTCTATAATGCAAAAAGCCGGAGCGCAAGCCCCGGCCACCCGTCACGTATGACGGCTATGCGACTATTATGTTTCTGCGGGTGCTGGTCACCATCGTACGTACCTCCTTGCCATGCTCAACGTTGCTTGGCTTACGGTGTCCCTCGCGAGGACGGGTTGCTTTAACAAAGGTCATGGCCGCTCTCAGTGTCGTCAGCACTGGGAGTGGCGACCTTCAATCGATACGCATTTCCTTCCGCCTTCTCAAGAATCCCCTCAGACGTCAGTTTGGAAAGGGTTGTCGCAACCGTCCCCTCGTTGACACCCGGGTCTTTTGCCTTGACTCGCTCAACGACTTCGTTTTTGGTCAGATGCTCACCCGCTACGAACTCTGCAACGATCAATTGCCGCGTCGATGGATTGAGTAATTCCGCCACGTGCCCCACGCCTACCACACCCTTCATAAACGCCAAATCCCTCAGCTTTACCCACGGCGCGGGTAGCGTTGTTGACACGCCGTCGAACGTCACAGCAACAGTGTCTTCACCTAGGTTCTCCAGCACTTCCAGCGTAGTCGTCAATTTCTTAGCCTCGGCTTCGAGGCGATCGAGGCGCGCCTTCGCCCGAGTGATCTCATCTTGGATCAGCCCCAGCTTTTGTCGCACTTTAGTGATTGCGAGTTCTTCGTCCATAGCCTGCACGATACCCTGGATTTATCTCCAGTGCAAATCAATAAAAGATGTGTGATTACCAACGTTTGACGAATCATTGGCGAACGTGTGACCAATGGTTGACGAACGTTTGACGAACCTAATTTTGGTCTAGTTATCCGTGGGGACCACTGCGCCGCGCACCCGCCCGCATGCCCCCGTACGCCCTCGCGTATGACGCACATTAGATAACGCACGCGCATGAAACGCGATACGCACGCTTGCACACGCTTGAGATTGCTCCCAATCTGACTGTCTGCGTGAGATGTGCCACCGGGCGAGCATCGCCAGCCGCGCAAGACCAAGTACGAGGACACGTAGCACAGCACGAACGCCCGGTAAGCAATCGTCCGGTTGATTGCCACGCACCGAGCCACCGAATGTTGGCAAATAAGTCCTTGTATACCCATTGATTTCCACGTACGATGATTTCCACGTTAATTTTCCACTGGAAACACATGGCCCGCACGTTCCTTTACGCCCGCGTCTCGACGGCAGATCAGAGCACAGACAACCAAGTCTTATTAGCCGAGAGGGCGGGTTACGCAGTCGAGTCGCGCCGGGTTCACGCGGAGACGATTAGCGGCACTGTCCCCGCGATGGAACGCCCGCAGTTCGCCAAGGTAGTGTCGAAACTTGAACAAGGCGACGTGCTCGTAGTGGCGAAGTTAGACCGCCTTGGGCGCAATGCCTCGGACATAGACCGCACCGTTGAAATGCTGCGCACGATGGGCGTCCGGGTTGTGGTGCTTGACTTGCCGGTGATGGAGGTGACGAGCGCGGCTGGTGATCTCGTTCGCCGGATGTTCGCGGCCTTCGCCCAGTTCGAGCGGGATCAGTTGGTCGAGCGTACGCACGCGGGGTTGGCGCGGGCAAAGGCAGAGGGGAAGGTACTGGGGCGTAGAGATGCATTGGCGGCGCTGGCGGCGAAGCGCGGGATCGGCTTAGAAGAGTTCCACGCCGAGATAAGGGCGAAGCTTGCGGCCTGTAGGACGGCGCGAGGCGTAGCCAAGGAGTACGGCGTCACGCATCCGACCATCATGAAGGTGATGCAGGAAGCGACGTAAGACACGAGGTGCGGCAGGGCAAGTAGGGCCAGTCAGGAGCGATCCGGCTGGCCCTTTTCGATTTCGGTTGCCTATGCGACACAACTACGTAGGATTTTTCGACCCTCCTTGCACCACAGCAGTCGCACGATTCCGATAGGGCCGCACGTATTTCAGTTACCTGTTCGACACACAGAACGCGTGTCCAACGGACCCACTTCGAGGAGATCACATGCAGCACTCATTGGAGCACAACGAGACTGAGCGCACCCACTTCCACGGCACGTTGGAGCGAACAGGCCCCGGCGCGGTTGCAGCGTACCGGCGAGCAGTAGAGGTGCTAACAGGGCACTTGCCTACATGGGCGAATCGAGCCAAACCGGGCCGCAAGCCGAAGACACAGGAGGCAGTAAGACGGGCGTCACGCTGACCGACGTGAGACTCACCCTACCAATCACGGAGAGTGCGTCGCGACCGTACCCTACGGCTCGCAGTGCGGGTCAAGACCACCCGCGCCAAACACTGTAGGCCGACCACGAGCCTCCTGCGAAGCCCTATCTATACGCGCTCAGCGGTAATTGCCGCGCACACATTCGTGCATCCACCTGCGTCGCGTCGTTCACCGCGTCGCTCCTTCGCAGTACCCCCCACCTCAAAATAGCCGATCGACGCCTTTTCCAAGGCGATGCATTCGCTCGGGATAATAAATTAGGACTATGAAATTATGAAGAGAGAAGAACTCATGGCCCACACACGTCCCGACGGGGCGTGCCGGGTATGGACGTTAGGCAGGGACTCGGACGGATACGGCAGAAAAACAGTACTCGGCAAGCGATGCCGGGCGCATCGGCTGTCGTATGAACTGCACTTCGGCCCAATTCCCAATGGGCTGATCGTCCGCCACGCGTGTGACAACCCGGCCTGTATCAATCCGACGCACCTGTTGCTCGGTACACACGCGGACAACATGCGTGACAAGAGGGACCGGGACCGCGCATCGAAGGGAGAGTCTCACGTAAACGCGAAGCTGAATGACGATGTGGTGGACATGATCCGGTCGCTTTACGTTTCGCGTCACCCTGAATACGGAGGAGCGGCCCTCGGGCGGCGATTCGGAGTGACGGGTCAGCAAGTCGGACGGATTGCAGGCGGACGGCAGCGCGGCGGTGTCCCTTGCGCGCACTGACACAGCACGCAGCCTGCGTTGCATCGCGCCCTGTGACTAAACGTACCTTGCCGCGCTATGCCGTTCGCTTCCCTGTTCCCGTCCGGTGGGTACGCGGGGCGAAATAGCAATCGCACGGTATCCCCGCAGGTGGCCGGTGCCCGACGCCCCAATCTGCATCCAATCGCGATGCATCTGAATCATTCGGTTCCCTGAGGCAACTTTACCCAAATCCATTGGCTAGTCATGGCTATTGGCTAGTCATGGCTATTCGCACTCATGTGCCTATTGTCCTGAGTTAAAAATTCATTGAATGATGCCGACCACGTACTAAAGTGTTCTGTGTAGCACTTGATACGCGGAGGCAACGATGAGTGGACGGTCCAAAGGGGAACTCGTACTGAGCGATTCGGAGCGCGACGAGCTGCAAGCGCTGACGATGCGACGCAAGACCGCGCAGGCCCTGGCATTGCGGGCGCGCATCGTGTTGGCCTGTGCCGATGGCATGGACAACAAGACAGTTGCGGCGAAACAGCGGGTCACACAGCAAACGGTTTCGAAGTGGCGTGCGCGGTTCGTGATCCATCGTGTGGATGGCCTGCTCGATGCACCGCGGCCCGGCGCGCCGCGGACGATTGATGACGCGCGCGTCGATGCGCTCATCGCGAAGACGCTCGAGTCCGTGCCTGTCGGAGCGACTCACTGGAGCACGCGCACGATGGCTCGCGAAATGAAATTGTCACAGACGGCGGTCACACGAATCTGGCGTGCTTTTGGCTTGCAACCGCATCGGCAGGAAACGTTCAAGCTCTCCAGCGATCCGATGTTCGTCGACAAGGTGCGAGATATTGTCGGGCTTTACCTTGACCCACCGCTCAAGGCCATGGTGCGGTGCGTGGACGAGAAGAGCCAAATCCAGGCGCTCGATCGCACGCAACCCATGTTGCCGCTGGCACCCGGCATCCCTGAGCGACGTACCCACGATTACATGCGCCACGGCACGACAACCCTGTTCGCGGCGCTGGACATCGCTACTGGTGAAGTAATCGGCGAGGTACATCGGCGTCATCGCAGCAGCGAATTTGTGCGCTTTCTGCGCACCATCGAAGCCAGCGTGCCGTCTAATCTGGAAGTGCATCTGGTCATGGACAACTATGGCACGCACAAGACACCCTCGATCAAAGCCTGGTTCGCTCGTCATCCTCGCTTCCATGTTCACTTCACACCCACCTCGGCGTCGTGGCTTAACCAGGTCGAACGATGGTTTGCCACGCTCACTGAAAAATACCTTCGACGCGGTACGCATCGGTCGACACGTCAACTCGAAGACGCAATCCGTTATTACCTGGATGTCTATAACTCGAACCCCAAACCGTTTGTCTGGAGCAAGTCGGCCGATGAGATCCTAGCCAGCCTCGAACGGTTTTGTGTGCGGGTCCGTAAGGCCGCGGCAGGAGCATCATGAATATCAATACCGACGCAATTGATGAAGTTTCCCTCGCGCTTCTCTACCTGACCCTGCATGACCGATACCGTGCATGGAAGGGCTTCGACTGGGATGTGCTAAATCGACTTCATGAACAAGGCTTCATCGAAGACCCTGTCAACAAGACGAAGTCCGTGATCTTTACGGAAGAAGGACTGCGCGAGTCCGAGCGACTTTTTAATCAGCACTTTGTGATTCCCGAATGAACAGGGAATTGATTCAACGAACTTCTAACTCACGACACTAGGTACAAATGTGCCTCGCCCGATGTCCGCCTCAATGGAGCGGCCCCAATGTTCCGCCGCCGCCTTCGTGCTGAAAGTCTTGGTTTGTGTCGGGTAGCCCTTTTTGCGTACTTGGCATTTCCATGCGTCCCGATACTTGCTTACTGTTGCCACACGGCCACCTGTCGGTAGTCGCAGTGTGCTCAAACTGTGCTCAATTTCATCGAAGCTGGATACAAGTCAATACCCGCAAGGGTTTGACGCCAATGAGCATCGGCCTTCTAAGCCGAGGGGCGGGGGTTCGAGTCCCTCCTGCCGTACCAGAACCTCGGGTTCGTCTCAACGCCTCGGGCGGGCGAAACCGCAGCATCGCATGATGTTTAGCAGGGCGCGCTCACGCGCCCCTCCACGCTTCAAAAGGCGTTCCGCCTACTGCGCGGTCAGCGCGCTCTGGTCCCGCCACACGTTGTCCTTCACCGTCACCGCTTTCGGAATCAGCTTCGCGCGATAGAACGTATCTGCCACGCCCTGCTGGGTCGCGACAATTTTCTCATCGATCGGCGTAGCGGCATACGGCACCCGGCGTATCCACGTCTCCACCAGTCCCGCATCAAGCCCGATTTTCGGCGCGAGCAACGCCGCCGTGTCCGCCGGATGCTGTGTGACCCATGCGCCGGTCGTGCGCAACTGATCGATCACGGCACGCACCGCCTGTGGATTTTGGGTGGCGAAGCTGCGCGTGGCCTCGTAGAAATTGAACGGTTTCGGCAACCCGGTGTAGTCCGCGAGCGTGCGCACGGTCAACGCCTTTTGCGCGGCGGCGTAATACGGGTCCCAGACGATCCATGCATCGACATCGCCGTTTTCGAAGGCCGCGCGGGCGTCCGCGGGCGCGAGATACACCGGCTGGATATCGTCGAGTTTCAAGCCCGCTTTCTGCAGTATGGCAAGCAGCAGGAAGTTCGAGCTTGATCCCTTTTGCAACGCGATGCGCCGGCCTTTCAGCTCGGCCAGCGAATGGATCGGTGAATTGGGTTTGACGAACAGCGCTTCGTTGGTTTCTCCGCCTGGCTCTGCGCCGACATAAACGAAATTCACGCCCGCAGCCTGCGCAAAAATGGGCGGCGGCGCGCCGGTGTAGCCGAAATCGATGTTGCTTGTATTGAGCGCCTCGAGCAATTGCGGCCCGGCGGGAAACTCATACCAACTGACGGTATAGCCGAGCGGCTTGAGTTTTTGTTCGAGCGAACCCTGGGCCTTGAGCACGGCAAGCAGGCCGGCCTTCTGAAATCCGATCCGCAATTGCTTCGCGGGCGCACTCGCCGCGTTTTGTGCCGACGCGGACAGCGGCAACAACGTGAACGCAGCAGCGACCCATAACGCTGATAAAGACAACGACAAACCCAGCCTTTTCATGGAAATTTCCGTGGGAGAAGAGATAGCGACGATATCGTCGACCATAGCGGCGATGGGTTTGCGCGTCGAATAAGCGATGCTTCGAAGCTAATGACGGAATCCGAAAAACGGAAATGTAAAAGCGTTCGATGACAAAAAAGGGCAGCCGAAGCTGCCCTTGATTCATGTCGGGTTGCGAGAAATCTATGGCGTGAGTTGCCGGCACAAAAACACCAGCGTGAGCAATGCCCCGATCCAGAACACGCCGCCTATGGCGGTCATCACGCGCGGCCAGATTGACGGCTGCGTGGCGCCGCGCGGATCGGGAACATAGGAGCACCCTGACCACTCGGACCGTTCAGGCCGTCTGGCCAGCATCCGGTCCATCGCTATGAGCCCTTTGGGCATCGTGATTGCACACGCGATAATGGCGATGCACAGCCACTCGTAGAGCGTGGGTGTCTGGGCGGTAGCGAGAAGGGTCGGCATGATCGGATTTGAAGCGTAGTCGACAAGCTGTCGATCCTAGTTTTCCGTCTCCAGTGAGACTATCAGACGCTTCTGAGATAGTTCCTGGTCGCTCTGAAAAACAGAGCACATGGCCATTCGGAGGGCGTTCGCCGCTTGCAAAGTCCTTGTGCCCTCATGCTATCCTCGACGCCAGATGATCGTGATTTATCAGTCGATCCTGAGCGTTTCTGACTTTTTTGAAACGTGGTTATGGCAATCGTCGCCAATCATGCAGTCATATCGATCCTGCGGCGATCTTGGTGATGTCGCTGATGTCGCTGATCTTGCCGAAATTCAATATCAATACCAACGACGGAGAATGTTTCATGTCATACCCATCTCGCGCGCTCAAACGCGTCTCCGTGCAATTCGCCGTGAAACTGATCGCAAGCTGTGTCGTGCTTGCCAGCGGCGCGGCGCACGCGGCCAACCTCGGGTTTCTCAACAACACGCCGATTACCTACATGAAGCAGCGCGACTTGCAGGTGCTCAACAACGCGGCGCACTCGGCGCTCGACACCAAGCAGGACGGAGAGTCGCTCGACTGGAACAACGAAGGCGCGGGTAATCCGGTTGCGGTCAACGGCACGATCACGCCGTCGGATACGAAGAAAGACGGCGACCGTACGTGCCGCAAGCTCACCATGGTGGCTCACGCCAAGGGCCAGACGCAGACCTGGGCTCCCACCGTCTGCAAGCCGGACGGCGGTAAATGGGCATTGTTGAAACAGTGACCTGTTTTAACCAGCCCGAAGTTTCCCGTCACGCGGTATCTCGAATCCGGAAGGCTGCTTAAATGGCGGACCGGACGGTTTCGTGCGGCGTCGTGATTCTTAACACGCAAGGGGACGTGTTGCTGTGCCACGCGACCGAGACGTCGCACTGGGATATTCCGAAAGGCCAGGGTGAGGCGGACGAACAACCCGTGGAAGCGGCGTTGCGGGAACTCGTGGAAGAGACGGGGATCGTGCTGAATGCGGAGCGGTTGAAGGATCTGGGGCGGTTTGTTTATCGCCGCGACAAGGACCTGCATCTGTTTGCGGTGCGAGTGACCGACGACGAAGTGAAGCTTGAAGAGTGCGTCTGCGAATCGTATTTTCCGCGTCGCCGGGACGGCGCGATGATCCCCGAAATGGACGCGTACAGATGGGTCACGCCGGTTGATGTCGATCAGTACGCAAGCCGCAGCCTCGCGCGCCTGTTCCAGACCACGTTGTCGCTGACCGAGCTGCACCAGACGCTCGCCTGAGCCGGAAGGCTTGGGCGTGCGTCGTGTCGCGGGTCGCCATTGATCGGCGCTGGCTGCTTGGTCAGTGCTAGTTTTCGGAGGCGTGGTCGTTCGGGTTGGCGAACAACGCTCTCATTTCTGGCGACAGAGGGAACCGCAAGTTGATGTTATCGGGGGGAATGGCTTGCATGAACCACTGGTCGTAGAGTTTTTCGGCTTCGCCTGAGCGCTCCATGTCGGCAATCACGTCATCGGCCAGTTTCTTGAAGACCGGGTCGCCCTTGTGCATCATGCATGCGTAGGATTCGTGCGCGAGCGAGTCGCCCGTGACCATGTACTCGTTTTGGGCCGGACCTTCCTGGGCTATTTTTCCGTACAGCAACGGATCATCCATCACGAACGCCACGGCGCGGCCGGTTTTCAATGCATCGAAACCTTCTGCGTGGTCTTTCGCGCTGAAGATTCGCAGATCGAGTTTCCGGTTCAGCGACAGTTCCCGCAGTAGCTGTTCGTCGGATGTGCCTGCTGTGGTCGATACAGTCTTGCCGGCAAGATCGGCGTAGTTGGAAATGCCGGATTTTTGCTTTACCGCCATCCGGATGCCGTAGCTGAAGAAGCTGTTAGAGAACGCGACCAATTGCTCCCGGTCACGAATGTGGGCGGTAGATCCGCACTCCAGGTCGATCTGGTGATTTACCACATACGACAATCGGTTCGCCGACGTGATGACGACCGTGCTCACGGCAAGCCGCGGTGTTTGCAAGCGGCGCCTGACTTCGTCGACTATTTTGAGCGCAATGACCTGTGAATAGCCGATAGGCTGCCCGTTCGCGTCGAGATAGGAGAAGGGGACCGACGACTCGCGCACGCCGAGAACAATGCTGTTGTTCTCGGCGATCTTGCGTAACGTAGGCGAGGACAGGTCGACTGTGCCCGCGAAAGCCGTTTGCGCCGCGACCAGCAGCGCGAACGCGCACGACATGCGAGACGTGCGTGACACGTGCCACGCGCGGACGAACGACCTTGGCAAGGTGCGTTGCAAAGGATCCCCCAACAACAATGAGCGTGCGTACGTTCGGCGGAATGCGCCGATGGCTTTAAGCCGGCTTGGTCCAGCTATCGCGCAGGCTGACGATACGATTGAACACCGGCATGCCGGGTTTCGAATCGATACGGTCGGCGACGAAATAGCCGTGGCGTTCGAACTGGTAGCGATCTTCGGCGTTTGCCTGGCGTGCGCCCGGTTCGAGATAAGCACGCACGATGCGCTTCGAGTCCGGGTTCAGCGCATCAAGAAACTCCGCGCCGCCTGCGCCGGGTTGCGGTTCTTTGAAGAGGCGGTCATAGATCCGCACTTCGGCTTCGTACGCGCCTTCTGCGCTGACCCAGTGAATGGTGCCCTTGACCTTATAGCCGTTTGCGCCTTCCGTGCCGGACTTGCTATCGGGGAAATACGTGCAATGCACGGCCGTGATGTTGCCGTGCTCGTCCTTATCCGCTCCGGTGCATTCCACGACGAAGCCGTACTTCAGCCGTACCTTGTTGCCCGGGAACAAACGGAAATAGCCTTTCTTCGGTGCTTCCTGGAAGTCCTCGCGCTCGATCCACAATTCCCTTGAAAACGGAAATTCGCGGGTGCCGCGCTCAGGATGATGCGGGTGAACCGGCGCGCTGCATGTTTCGCTCGTGCCTTCCGGATAGTTGTCGATGATCAGTTTCAGCGGGTCCAGCACCGCGATTGCACGGGGCGCCTTTTCGTCGAGATCGTCGCGCAACGCGCCTTCCAGCACGCTCATGTCGATCCACGAATCCACCTTCGTCACCGCCACGCGGTCGCACATGAGCCGGATGCTTTCCGGCGTGAAACCCCGACGCCGTACTCCAACGATAGTTGGCATGCGCGGGTCGTCCCAGCCGTCGACGTGATTTTCCGTCACCAGTTGCAGCAGCTTGCGTTTGCTGGTGATCGCGTAGGTCAGGTTCAGGCGGGAGAATTCGATTTGCTGCGGCAGCGGACGGGTGAACTTGCCGTCGTCGGCGAGTTGATTCAGGAACCAGTCGTACAGCGGACGGTGATCTTCAAACTCGAGCGTGCACAGTGAATGCGTGATGTTTTCGAGCGCGTCCGATACACAATGCGTGTAGTCGTACATGGGGTAGATGCACCATGTGTCACCGGTCCGGTAATGATGCGCAAAACGAATCCGGTAGATCACGGGATCGCGCATGTTGAAATTCGGCGATGCCATGTCGATTTTCGCGCGCAGCACGTGCTCGCCTTCCTTGAACTCGCCTGCTTTCATGCGGCGGAACAGGTCGAGGTTCTCTTCCGGCGTGCGGTCGCGGAATGGCGAATTCTTGCCGGGCTCCTGGGCCGAGCCGCGTGTGAGGCGCATCTCTTCGGCCGACTGGCTGTCTACATAAGCCTGGCCGCGTTCGATCAGCAGCTCGGCGAATTCGTAGAGTTTGTCGTAGTAGTCGCTGGCGAAGTACAGGTGTTCGGTGCCGTCTTTGTTCCAGTCGAAGCCGAGCCATTTGACGGCGTCGATGATGGAATCGACGTATTCGACGCTTTCCTTTTCCGGGTTCGTGTCGTCGAAACGGAGGTGGCAGACGCCGCCGTAATCACGCGCGATGCCGAAATTGACGCAAATGCTCTTCGCATGGCCAATGTGCAGATAGCCATTTGGCTCGGGCGGAAAACGTGTTTCGACCCGCTGCGACCATTTGCCGTTGCGATTGTCTTCGTCAATGATATTGCGGATGAAATTGTTTACCGCCGGGGCGTCGTTGCGATCGGTGTTCATGCGAGAAAAAGGAGAGCGGACGAGGGCGCTAGCGTTGAAGACCTGCGGCTTGCGTTCGGTAAGACTTATCTGGTCTTTCGATTCTACCTTAGCGAGAGGGTCAGGGCAGCGCAGGCCGGGATTTTGCCGCGATGTGCGGCGTGGCTGCGACATCCCGGAGCCTCGCGGGTTGATGTTTGGTTGATGTTTGGTTGATGTTTGGTTGTTGTTTGGTTGCGGTGCGGTTGTAACCAGGCCACGGCGTTTTCAACACTGGTTGTATCCAGCGTAACGGGACGTAAATCGAATTGTCGGCGTTGAGGGGAGGATTTTAAGATAGCCACGCGTTCCGAAATAATGAAATTGAAAGGTTTCGGATGCAGATGGTATCGACGATAAAAGGGCAATTTCATCATGGACAAGATCACGCGGGTTTCTTTTCAGGTTGCGCGGGTCGCGGCGATTGGGGTGTTTATCGCTTCGCTGTCGGCCTGTGCGGTGAGCCGTACGCAGGCGCACGCGGGTATTGGGGCGGTTGCCGGCGGGGCATTGGGTTATGTGCTGACGGGTGGTCCGATTGGGACGGTCGCGGGCGCGGCGGCGGGTGGGTTGATCGGGGCTGGAGTGAGATGAGATTTTCGTTCGCACCGGTGGACGGTTTGGGGGTTTTCAGGGTTCGTGGGTGGGGTTGATGTCCGGGTTTTGGGGTGGGGGCGGTCGGAGTCAGTGCCAGGTTGGGCGGTTCTGGGGTTAGTGGTCGGGGTCAGTGCCGGGTTGGTGCTTTCGGCGTTAGCGGTCTGCGAGAGTCGGATTTTCTCTTTATCACTATTAGCCACTGTGCGTGGCGGCACGTCATTTCTTTGTCCAAAGCGACAAAGAAACGAAGCAAAGAAAGCGCTTTAACCGCTCTACCCTAAGTGTCCACAGCGTGCAGTTTTGATTCATGGGTGCCCCAAAAGCACGGTGCTCGCCAGAGCGAAGGATGTTTGAACCCCTCCTTCTCGCGAATCCTGACACGAACACGCTTCGCCCCGTACGCTCTCGGGCAAGCACGTGCGGCCCAGGAACCGGTACGGCCTCACGCGTCTTTGGGGGTGGCTGCTCGGTCGGCTCGCTTTTCTCGTGGGTCACAGCTTGATCCACCGCAGCTCGACGCGCCCCGTATTTACTGCCTCAGTCTTTGGTGAGCTGATCGCGTGCTTACGCGGTTATTTTCGTCGGTTACGGCCTTACATACTTTGGGGCTTTATTACTTGGTAGGTTGGCGGCGTGATTCGAGGTGCGTACACATTTGGAGGGCGGTTGTCCGCGGATAGCGCGGGGTGCCCCTTGGGCAGGTTCAATCACTGGTGGCGAAGCGTGTGGGTATCCGTGTTCGGAGAAAGAGGGGTTCACACATCCTTCGCTCTGGCGAGCACCGTGCTTTTGGGGCACCTATGAATAGAAACTGCACGCTGTGGACACTTAGGGTAGCGTGTTTGAAAGCGTTTTCTTTGCTTCGTTTCTTTGTCGCTTTGGACAAAGAAATGACGTGCCGCCACGCACAGTGGCTAACAGTGATAAAGAGAAAATCCGACTCTCGCAGACCGCTAACACTGAAAGCACCAACCCGGCATTGACTCCGACCGCTAACCCCAGAACCGACCAACCCGGCACTGACCCCAACCGCCAACCCCAAAAAACCTGGCAACTGGACATCACCCCCCCCGCAAGCCCTGAAAACCCCCAAAACCGTCCACCGGTGCGAACGAAAAGCCCCGTCCACCAGTGCGAACAAAATCCCCCTCCAAACCCCGTATAATCGACAATCCCATTTTGGCACCCGGCACCGGCCCGCGCGCGAGCGACTAAACACAAAAGTCAGAAGCTCCGCCCCCAGCGCCGCCGCCGTACAAAACAGCAGACCCGCACGCCATGAAAGCCGCCGACATCCGCGAGAAATTCCTCAAGTTCTTTGAATCGAAGGGCCACACGATCGTCCGCTCGTCGAGCCTCGTGCCCGGCAACGATCCGACGCTCCTGTTCGTCAACTCCGGCATGGTCCAGTTCAAGGACGTCTTCCTCGGCACGGAGAGCCGGCCGTATTCGCGCGCCACGACCTCGCAGCGCAGCGTGCGCGCCGGCGGCAAGCACAACGACCTCGAAAACGTCGGCTACACGGCCCGCCATCACACGTTCTTCGAAATGCTGGGCAACTTCTCGTTCGGCGACTATTTCAAGCGCGACGCCATCCACTATTGCTGGGAACTGCTGACCAAGGTCTACGGCCTCCCGCCGGAAAAGCTCACGGTCACGGTCTACCAGGAAGACGACGAAGCGTTCGCCATCTGGGAAAACGAAATCGGCGTGCCGAAGGAACGGATCATCCGGATCGGCGACAACAAAGGCGCGCGCTACGCATCGGATAACTTCTGGACCATGGGCGACACCGGCCCGTGCGGCCCGTGCTCGGAAGTGTTCTACGACCACGGCCCGGAAATCTGGGGCGGCCCGCCGGGATCCCCGGAAGAGGACGGCGACCGCTTCATCGAGATCTGGAATCTCGTGTTCATGCAGTTCAACCGCGACGTCCAGGGCAACATGACGAAGCTGCCCAAGCAGAGCGTCGATACCGGCATGGGCCTCGAACGCCTCGCCGCCGTGCTCCAGCATGTGCACAGCAACTACGAGATCGACCTGTTCCAGACGCTGATCAAGGCCGCCGCCCGCGAAACCGACACGCCGGATCTCACCAACAACTCGCTGAAGGTGATCGCGGACCATATTCGCGCATGCTCGTTCCTGATCGTCGACGGCGTGATTCCCGGCAACGAAGGCCGCGGTTATGTGCTGCGCCGGATCGTACGCCGCGCCATCCGCCACGGCTACAAACTCGGCCGCAAGGGCGCGTTTTTCCATAAGCTCGTGGCCGATCTGGTCGAGGAAATGGGCGCGGCCTACCCGGAACTCAAGGACGCGCAAACCCGCGTCACGGACGTTCTGCGGCAGGAAGAAGAACGTTTCTTCGAGACAATCGAACACGGCATGTCGATGCTCGAAACCGAACTCGCCACGCTCGACGCCAAGGGCTCGAAGCAACTGGACGGCGAACTCGCGTTCAAACTCCACGACACATTCGGCTTCCCGCTGGATCTGACCGCAGACGTTTGCCGCGAGCGCGGCATCACGGTCGACGAAGCCGCGTTCGACGAAGCCATGGCGCGTCAACGGGAGCAAGCTCGCTCGGCCGGCAAGTTCAAGTCGGCGCAAGGCCTGGACTACGCGGGCACGAAAACCACGTTCCACGGCTACGAAAACGAAATCTTCGACGACGCCAAAGTGGTCGCGCTTTACGTGGACGGTGGTTCGGTGAAGGAAGCGCAGGCCGGTCAGCAGGCGGTCGTCGTGCTCGATCACACGCCGTTCTACGCCGAATCGGGCGGTCAGGCGGGCGATCAGGGCGTGCTCGCGAACGCGGTGGTGCGCTTCGCCGTCGTCGATACCCTCAAGGTCCAGTCCGACGTCGTTGGCCATCACGGCACGGTCGAGCAGGGCACGCTGAAAGTAGGCGACGTGGTGAAGGCGGAAATCGATACGGTTCGCCGTCTGCGCACCGCTCGCAATCACTCGGCCACGCACTTGATGCACAAGGCGCTGCGCGAAGTGCTCGGCGCTCACGTGCAGCAAAAGGGTTCGCTTGTCGATCCGGACAAGACCCGCTTCGACTTCGCGCACAACGCGCCCATGACCGACGAGCAGATTCGTCGCGTGGAAGAAATCGTCAACGCCGAAGTGCTGGCGAACGCGCCGGGTATCGTGCGCGTGATGCCGTATGACGAGGCCGTGAAGGGCGGCGCGATGGCGCTGTTCGGCGAAAAATACGGCGACGAAGTGCGCGTGCTCGACCTCGGTTTTTCGCGCGAACTTTGCGGCGGCACGCACGTGCATCGGACGGGCGACATCGGCTTGTTCAAGATCGTGATGGAAGGTGGCGTGGCGGCCGGGATTCGCCGCGTGGAAGCGATCACCGGCGACAACGCCGTGCGCTTCGTGCAGGAACTCGATGCGCGGATCAACGCGGCATCGGCGCTGCTGAAGGCGCAGCCGTCCGAACTCACGCAGCGCATCACGCAGGTTCAGGAGCACGTGAAGGCGCTGGAAAAGGAACTCGGCGCGCTGAAGTCGAAGCTTGCATCCAGCCAGGGCGACGAACTCGTGTCGCAGGCGGTTGAGATCGGTGGCATCCATGTGCTGGCGGCGCAGTTGCCGGGCGCGGATAGCAAGACGCTGCGCGAAACCGTCGATAAATTGAAGGACAAGCTGAAGAACGCAGCCATCGTTCTGGCAGCCGTCGATGGCAACAAGGTCAGCCTGATTGCAGGCGTGACAGCGGAGGCATCGAAGAAGGTTAAAGCGGGGGATCTGGTGAACTTCGTCGCGCAGCAAGTTGGCGGCAAGGGCGGCGGACGGCCGGATATGGCGCAAGCGGGCGGCACCGAGCCGGAGAACCTGGAAGCGGCACTGGCCGGCGTGAATGACTGGGTGAAGGGAAAGCTCTAAGCGTCTAGCTGCGTCTAGCTGCGTCTAGCTGCGTCTAGCCGCGTTTAACTTGCTACGCGCTTCAATGTTTTGAAAAAGCCCGTTCTGCTGCGATCGAGAACGGGCTTTTTTTCGTCCACGAAAAAGGGGTCGCTACGCGGCCTTGAAAGGCGAATGCCGCAGCAAGCATCCGCGAAAACCGCAAGCAAAACGACAGGTACGCGACTTGCCATGCTTTGGTCAGCGCAGGCACGAAGCCTTGTGCATCGACTACGAAAGGAACCTGTCTCATGAATCGAAAACTCGTCACACTCGTCGCTGCTTCTTCGATGTTTTTCGCCACGGGTGCCGTCTACGCCAAAGGATGTCTGGAAGGTGCGGCAGTAGGCGGCGTGGCGGGCCACGTTGCGGGCAAGCACGGCGCGGTGGGCGCAGCCGGCGGTTGCGCGATCGGTCATCACGAAGCAAACAAGAAGGACAAGAAGGCGCAGCAGGCTGCGGGATCTGATCAACCCGCCGGAAAATAAATCGCAAAGCGGTCAGCGAACAGGGGACAAACAGACACGGGCTTGGCGGTTATTGACGTCTCCGCGTGTTCACGCTCGAAACGTTAAAATGACGGCCACACTCACCTTCGCCTTGGCCACCCTGACCGCATGCAACATTTCGCCTCCGACAACTACGCCGGCATCTGCCCCGAAGCGCTCGCCGCGCTGATCGAAGCCAATAACAGCGGCCACGAGCCGGCCTACGGCGACGATTCCTGGACTCAAGGCGTGTGCGACCGCATCCGCGACCTGTTTCAGACCGACTGCGAAGTCTTCTTCGTCTTCAACGGCACGGCGGCCAATTCACTGGCGCTCGCATCGCTCTGCCAGTCGTATCACTCAGTGATTTGCCACGAGCTCGCGCACATCGAAACCGATGAATGCGGCGGCCCCGAATTCTTCTCGGGCGGTTCGAAATTGCTGACGGCGCCGGGTATCGACGGAAAGCTTACGCCGGATGCTATTGAAGCCATTGTCACGCGTCGCGCTGACATTCACTATCCGAAGCCCAAGGTCGTCACGCTGACGCAGTCCACCGAAGTGGGCACCGTCTACAGCGTGGAAGAAGTCCGCGCGATCGCAGCGATCGCGAAACGCCGTCATTTGAAGGTCCACATGGACGGCGCGCGGTTTGCGAACGCGGTTGCGTCGCTGAATGTGCATCCGTCGGAAATCACGTGGCGCGCGGGTGTCGACGTGCTGTGTTTCGGCGGCACGAAGAACGGCCTGCCGGTCGGCGAGGCAGTGATTTTCTTCGATAAGGCGCTGGCCGTCGACTTTGCGTATCGGCTGAAACAGGCGGGGCAACTGGCGTCGAAGATGCGGTTTATCTCGGCGCCGTGGCTCGGCTTGCTCAATAACGATGTCTGGCTGCGCAACGCACGCCATGCAAACGCCATGGCGCAATTGATGGCCGCGCGGCTGGAAGGCATAGAAGGCGTGAAGGTGATGTTCAAGCCGCAAGGGAACGCGGTGTTCGCCGAGCTGCCGCCGGCTGTTGCGCAAGCGCTGCGCAACAAGGGCTGGAAGTTTTATCAGTTCATCGGCTCGGGCGGCTGCCGGCTGATGTGTGCGTGGGACACGCTGCCGGAAACGGTGGAGCAGTTCGCCGCCGAAATCCGCGCGCTTTGCTCGGTCCACTGACTTTTCGAGTCTCCGGAATCACACCATGATCGAATACCAATTCTGTCCACGCGATGCCAACCAGCTGGTCGAACGCACCGACGAAAGCCACGAAGGCGGGCGCGTGCGACTCGCGTGTCCGGACCCGGAATGCGGCTTCGTGCACTGGAATAATCCGCTGCCGGTGGTCGCGGCGATCGTGGAGTACGAGGGCAAGATCCTGCTCGCGCGCAATGCAGCGTGGGTCGAGGGCATGTTCGCGCTGATCACGGGTTTTCTGGAGAACGGCGAGACGCCCGAGGAAGGCATCGCGCGGGAAGTGCTTGAAGAAACGTCGCTGGTCGCGCAGTCGGTGGAACTGGTCGGCGTGTACGAATTCATCCGCAAGAACGAGTTGATCATTGCGTATCACGTGAAGGCGAACGGGACCATCAGCCTGTCGCCGGAATTGCTTGAATATCGTCTGGTCGAGCCGGCGAAGCTCAGGCCGTGGCGCGCGGGAACCGGCCATGCCGTGGCCGAATGGATGCGCCGCCGCGGCCTGGCCGTGGAATATGTGGACCGGCCGGGGCAGTAGCATCAGTCAAGCCCGCACGAACCATGCGTCCGCGCGGATTGACGGACTCCCGCCGGACTCCTAACATGCCTGACGCCTCACTCAACCGCGGACACTCGTCATGGCCTTCATTTTCTACGTTACCCACATCCACCTCGGTTACGACGCACTCGCTATGCTCGACAGCGAATGTACGCGCGTCGGCATCAAGCGGCCGCTGATCATCACGGACAAAGGCGTCCTGGCCGCGGGGCTGGTGTCGCAAACCGTGCAGGCGCTGAACCTGGATGCGGGCGCTGTTCCCATCTTCGACGAAACCCCGTCGAACCCGACCGAAGCGATGGTGATGAAAGCCGCCGCGCTTTACAAAAGCGAAGGCTGCGATGGCCTGATCGCCGTGGGCGGCGGTTCGTCCATCGATCTGGCGAAGGGTGTCGCGATCATGGCGACCCATCCGGGAACGCTGACGGAGTACGCGACCATCGAAGGCGGCAGCAACAAGATCACCGCTGAGGCCGCCCCGCTGATCGCCGTGCCGACCACCTCGGGCACCGGCAGCGAAGTGGCGCGCGGGGCAATCATCATTCTCGCCGATGGCCGCAAGCTCGGCTTTCACTCATGGCATCTGTTGCCCAAGTCCGCCGTCTGCGATCCGTCGCTGACGCTGGGCTTGCCGCCCATGCTCACCGCTGCAACCGGCATGGACGCGATCGCGCATTGCATCGAAACGTTTCTCGCACCAGCGTTCAATCCGCCCGCTGACGGCATCGCGCTGGATGGGCTTGAGCGCGCGTGGGCGTCTATCGAGCGGGCGACGCACGATGGCCAGGACCGCGATGCGCGCCTGAACATGATGAGTGCGTCGATGCAGGGCGCCATGGCGTTCCAGAAGGGTCTGGGCTGCGTGCATTCGCTCTCGCATCCGCTGGGAGGTTTGGTCGTGAACGGGCGCACCGGGCTGCATCACGGCACGCTGAACGCGGTCGTTCTGCCGGCCGTGCTGCGCTTCAACGAAAGCGCGCCGAGCGTGGTGGCCGACAAGCGTTTTGCACGGATGCGCCGCGTGATGAATCTCGCCGCCGATGCTGACATCGCTCAAGCCGTTCACGATATGACCGAGCGTCTCGGCCTGCCGACCCGTCTGTCGCAAATGGGTGTCGAGCAGGACATGTTCGACAAGGTGATCAAGGGTGCGCTTGCCGATCATTGTCACAAGACCAATCCGCGCGAGGCGAGTGCGGACGATTATCGGCGGATGCTGCAGGAGTCGTTCTGATTCATGAGCCGCCCTGTCCCGACGACGCGCGCGGATTATCCGCATTTCCTGTCGATCAATACGCGCTGGTCCGATAACGATCTCTACGGCCACGTGAACAACGTGGTGTATTACAGCTACTTTGATACCGTGGTGAACGAGTATCTGATCCGGCACGGCGCGCTCGATCTGGAGGTGGGCAAGACGATCGGGCTCGTGGTGGAAACGCATTGCAGCTACTTCGCTTCGCTGGCGTTTCCAGAACGTATCGATGCCGGTCTGCGCGTGGCCCAGATCGGGGCCACGAGCGTGCGCTACGAAGTGGGTATCTTCAGCGCGGGTTCCGAGCGACCCGCGGCGCAAGGGTATTTTGTGCACGTTTATGTCGATCGCGATACGCGCCGTCCGGTTGCCTTGCCCGAGACGCTCGTCGCGGCGCTCAAGCCGCTCGTTAGCGTTGTCACCGTTGTTACCGGGTAGGTTCGCGTAACGTGACCTCGTTCGTTCAGTGGTTCGCGATCAACCTTCTGAATGGAGTGAGCGTCGGGTTGCTGCTGTTCATGCTGTCGGCGGGATTGACGCTGATCTTCAGCATGATGGGCGTGCTCAACTTCGCTCACGCGAGCTTTTATATGCTCGGCGCATATGTGGGTTACGCGCTCGCGGCGCATGGGGGCTTCTGGTTTGCGCTGGTCGTTTCACCGCTGCTCGTTGGCGCGCTAGGCGGGTTGTTCGAGCGGCTTTTATTGCGCCGGATTGAAACGCGCGGTGCGCTTGCCGAGCTTTTGCTGACGTTCGGTGCAGCGTATCTGATCGCTGAAATCGTGAAGCTTGTATGGGGTCTTGCGGCCATTAGCGCCGTTGTTCCTTCAGGCCTCGATGGCCCGTTGTTCACGCTCTACGGTGCTGCATTCCCGCGTTATCGCGCGTTCATGATGGGTGTATCGCTGGTCATGCTGCTGGCTTTGTATGCCGTGCTGCGGGTCTCGCGGATCGGGCTCGTGGTGAGAGCTGCGCTCACGCATGCGGCGACTGTCGAGACGCTTGGGCACAACGTTCCTCGTGTGTTTACGCTGGTGTTCGCGAGCGGCACCGCGCTCGCGGCGTTGGCCGGTGTGATCGGTGCGCCGTTGTTTGTCATCGAATCTTCGATGGCCGAGAACATCGGACCTATCGTGTTTGTTGTCGTGGTAGTCGGGGGGCTGGGGTCGGTGGGCGGCGCGCTCGTGGCATCGCTTTTGATCGGCTGCGTGCAGACGTTTGCCGTCGGGACGACGTTGTCGCTTGGTGGTATCGCCCAGCTTGCCGGCGCGGTGTTGCCGCCTGCGTGGGCGTCGTTGAGCGTCGCGCAGATCGCGCCCGTGCTGCCGTATGTGCTGCTTGTCACGATGCTCGCGCTGCGTCCTCGCGGGCTGTTTGGCCAGCGTGGCGACGACGATGCTTAACGCACGCATCTCTTCACGTCAGGCGCTTCCATGGCTGCTGCTCGTGGCCGGTCTCGCGTTGCCGCCGGTCTTCACATCGCAGAGCTGGCTGCTCGCCTATCTCGCGCAAACCGCGACCATGATCGTGTTTGCGCTCTCGTTCAATCTGCTGCTTGGCGAGACAGGGTTGCTGTCTTTTGGTCACGCTGTGTATGCGGGTCTTGGTGCGTTTGCCGCTGCTCAATTCTTCAATCGATTCGCGGTGCCGCTGCCTTTGTTGCCGTTGGTCGGTGGCGTGTCGGCGGCGCTTGTGGGTGTTGTGTTCGGCTTTTTTTCAACGCGTCGCGCCGGCACGACTTTCGCGATGATCACGCTCGGAATTGGCGAACTGGTTGCGGCGGGTGTATCGCTCGTGCCCGGTTGGTTCGGCGGAGAAGGTGGCATTTCCATCGATCGGGCGAGCGGTCCGGCCATTTTGGGCTTGAACTTCGGGCCTTCGATCCAGGCTTATGCGCTGATCGCCGGATGGTGCGTGCTGGCGTGTATCGCGATGTTCGTGTTCTCGCGCACGCCGTTCGTGCGGGTGGCGAACGCAGTCCGCGATAACCCCGTGCGTGCTGCGGCCATCGGTTTCGATCCGCAGCGCGTGCGCTTCGCAATGGTGATCGTCGCGGCTTTTTTTGCGGGCGTGGCGGGCGGGATCGGGCTAATTAACGTGGAGCTGGCATCGGCAGAAGGAGTCGGGCTCGCGCGCTCGGGAAGCGTGCTGATTGCAACGGTGATCGGTGGGACTGCAGAATTTTTTGGGCCGGTGTTGGGAGCCGTGGTGATGACGTTTTTCAGCTTGGTGGTGGGGAGTGTATCGCTTGCGTGGGTGGCCTATCTTGGGCTGTTTTTTGTGTGGGTCGTGGTGGTGGCGCCCAAGGGCCTGATGGGGTTTATCGCCGAACGTTCACGCGAGGGTTACGTGTCTATCGCGTTCGCGTTGTGCGCTTTTGCCGCGTGGCTGTTGGCGATCGTCATTGCCGTAGAACTCGCCTACGCGCTGCAATTCGATAGTCATGGCGACGGGTTGGCACACATCGCCGGTTTCCTTCTCGATGGCCGGCACGCCGTTCCCTGGTGCTGTGCGTTCTTCAGCGCTGTACTTGCCGTTGTATTCACACGGCAAGCCCGGAGCACACGATGACCACCGCGCTTGAACTAAAGCGCATCACGAAGCGGTTCGATGCAACCCAGATCCTTCGCGGCGTCGATCTGAGCATTCGCCAAGGCGAGCGTCATGCGTTGATCGGTCCCAATGGCGCTGGCAAGTCCACGTTGTTCGACCTGATCGCTGGGCGCACGCAACCGACGAGCGGCCACATCGCGTTGAACGGGCTCGATGTGACGAGGATGCCGGCTCATCGGCTGGGACGCCAGGGTCTTGCGCGCAGCTTCCAGACAACAAGCGTGTTCACGGGTCTAACCGTCCGCGACAATGTTCGTTGCGCGGTCCTCGGTTCCCGTACGGCGACGTGGAAAAACCGATGGTTCCATTCGAGCGTGATTGACGAGGAGACACATCGGGTGATAGCTGCTATCGGCTTGCTTGATCGTAGCGATGCACTCGCCACCCGCCTCAGCTATGCGGAGTTGCGCGCGCTCGATCTGGGCCTTGCGCTTGCAACAGGCGCGTCCGTGCTGTTGCTCGATGAACCCACCGCAGGCATGAATCGCGCGGAAGCTGCTCGTGCACTCGCATTGATTCGCGAGACAACGCAGGGCAAAACGTTGCTGATCGTGGAGCACGATATGGACGCGGTGTTTGCACTCGCCGACCGCATTTCAGTGCTTGTGCAAGGCCAGATTATCGCAACGGGAACGCCCGCTGACATCGCTGCGGACCCGATGGTTCGCGCCGCGTATCTCGGCGAAACACCATGACAACACTGCTTGAAATCGACGGTCTGAACGCATGGTATGGCGCAAGTCACGTGCTGCACGGCGTGAGTTTGCGTATCGGCGAAGGCGAGATCGTGGCCTTGGCAGGACGCAACGGTTCGGGACGTTCGACGCTCGCCAAAGCACTGATGGGACTGGTGCACGCGCAAGGAGTGGCGAACTTTCGCGGGGTATCGGTGCTGGGGAAACGTCCTTATGCAATCGCCCGCATGGGCATGGGCTACGTGCCCGAACAGCGCGATGTCTTCCCGACGTTGAGCGTGAGAGAAAACCTTCAGCTCGGCATGAAGCGAGGTGGATCACGTTTCACCATCGGCGACGCGGAGCAACTTTTTCCCGTGTTGCAAGAGCGTGAGGCGGTGAAGGCGGGGATGTTGTCGGGAGGCGAGCAGCAAATGCTGGCGCTTGCCCGGACGTTAATGGGGGATCCATCGTTCGTGATCGTCGATGAACCGACGGAAGGACTTGCGCCACAAGTCGCGGCGCAAGTCTCTTCCTGCTTGAAAAAGCTGCGGGAGCGAGGCGTGGCGATTCTATTGATCGAACAACGCATGAGCATTGCGCGTGAGCTGGCTACGCGCGTCGCCGTCATGGGGCACGGTGCGATTGTCTTCGACGACACGCCCGACGCGCTTGCCGCGAACGGGCGCGTGATCAACGAATGGCTCTCGGTCGGCGGTTAAGCTACGAGGCCTTGCTATCCCTCTCCACGATCCATTCGTGCTTCGGGTCGTTCTTGAAGTGCCAGGTCCGTTTGTCGCCGGCCATCACGTTCAGGTAGTAGTTGTCGTAACCATACGGCACCACGACAGGGTGATAACCGCGCGGCACCATGACGACGTCGTGATCTTCAACGGCCATGGTTTCATCGAGATCGCGTTCGTCGGTATAAACGCGCTGGAAGGCAAACCCTTGCGGCGGATTCAACCGATGATAATAAGTCTCCTCAAGCGAACTCTCGACCGGCACATTGTCCGTGTCGTGCTTGTGCGGAGGGTAGCTTGAAGCGTGACCACCGGGCGTCCTTACCTCGACTACAAGCAAGCCCTCTGCAGGTTCGGTTTGCGGAAGAATATCGCAGACGTAGCGAGTATTCGCACCTTTGCCGCGGGTTGAGCGTGTCATTTGTGATGGCTCGATCAACCGTGCCGGATACTTGCCCGTAGCGGGCGCACTCGCCACACCGACCTCCGCATCGCGATCCGCCCGTATAGTCGCGGCGAGCTTGGGCGGCAGATAAACCGCGTAGGGCGCGGTATCCTCGAACACGCTGTTGCGCGAGCCGAGTTTCTCCCATTTATGCTCACCGGCTTCTATGCTCACCGTCCCCGACAGCACGACGATGCACACTTCACGTTGCGCCTCATGCACATGCACGATGTCGCCGGTTTCCAGCCGATAGGCGGCGAAGCCCACGTGTTTCCATAGAGCAGTTTCGGGCGTGACGCGCGCGATGGTCTGGCCTTCGCGCGATGCCTTGACGAGCAGGCTCATGCTGCCTCCTGAAGTGTTTGATCGACGAGCGCCCGCAGCGTCTTGTAGCCTTTCTCGGCATACGCATAGCTGGTGGCAATGACGGGATCCTGCTCCGCTTCGACCACGAGCCAACCGCGATAACCCTGCTGTTTCAATCGGGCGATGATCGATGGAAAGTCCACCGTGCCGTCGCCGGGAACGGTGAACGCGCCATTGATCACCGCTTCCAGGAAGCTCCAGTTCCGGTTCCGGGCAAGCTTGATGATTTCTGGCCGGACATCCTTGCAATGCACATGGCACACGCGCGCAATGTGCTTGTTGAGCACCGTCAACGGATCGCCGCCGGCGAACGTAATGTGACCGGCGTCGAAGAGCAGGCCCACGGCTTCGTTGGTGAGGCTCATCAGGCGATCGACGTCCGCAGGCGTTTCCACATACGCGCCCATGTGATGGTGATAGGCCACCCGGACGCCGCGCGAAAGCGTGTACTCGGCGAACGTGTTGAGGCGGTTTGCGTACTCGTTCCAACGATCATCGGAGAAAAAACGCGGGCGCTGATACAGCGGTCGCGGTGCCCCCTGGATAGAGTCCGAGACTTCACCGTAGACCATGACTGTCGCGCCGTTTTTTGCAAGCAGGTCGAGATGCGGACCCACGGCCGCGATCTCGTCCTCCGCGCTGCGTTCGGCGAGCCGCCCGGAATACCAGCCGGAGACGAGTGCGAGGTCATATCCGCCAAGCAGCGTTTTCAACGCTTCCGGTTCGCGCGGGAATTTGTTGCCGAGTTCAAACCCTTCGTAGCCGATTTGCTTGCCTTCGGTCAGGGCCGCGCTTAGTGGTGTTTCACCTCCGAGCGAGGGCAGGTCGTCGTTCATCCATGACAGCGGATTGATGCCGATCCGTACATCGAACGTGCTCATCGCTTATTCCTTCGTGCGCTTCGAACGCGCCGTGATTTCATGTTCATAGTTTGCGCGTGCCGAGCGCACCGCTTCACGCGATGACACTTCCGGCACCGCCACTTCCCACCACCAGCCGCCTTCTTCTGTGGGACGCGCCGGATCGGTGTCGATGCTGATCAAGTACGAGCGGGTGGAGGCACGTGCGCGTTGCATCGCGGCTTCGAGCTCATCGATATTCGCAACATGTTCAGCGCTCGCGCCGAGCGAGCGTGCGTGCATCGCGAAGTCGATAGAGGGCGCGCCTTCGGGGCCCTGGCGGCAATCGTCGATCAAGTTGTTAAACGGAGCGCCGCCGCACGCTTGTTGCAAGCGGTTGATGCAACCGTATCCGCGATTGTCGAGCAGTACCACGATCAGTTTGGCCCCAAGCATCACCGACGTAGCCAACTCGCTGTTCATCATCAGATAGCTGCCGTCGCCGACAATCACGATCACTTCACTTGCCGGCCGCGCGAGTTTCGCACCGAGACCGCCGGCGATCTCGTAGCCCATGCACGAGTAGCCGTATTCGACGTGATAACCGCCCGGTGTGCTCGTGCGCCAGAGCTTTTGCAGATCGGCGGGTAACGTTCCTGCCGCACACACCACCACGTCATGCGCCGCCGATTGCGCGCTAGAGCGCTGCACCGCACCGATCACGTCGGCTTCGCGCGGCAACGTGTTGTCGTCTTGATGCGCGTTCGTTACCTGGTCGACGGTGGCACGCCAGCTATCGGCAAGTTCATGCGCACGCGCGGTCCACGGCGGCGACGCGCGCCAGTCACCGAGTGCTGCGCTCAACGCACCGAGGGCGAGACGCGCATCGGCTTCGACCGATAAAGCGCCTTGTTTCAGGGCGTCGAATGCATTTGCGTTAATGCCAACCAGCTTGGCCTGCGTGAACAGCGTGTTCGATCCGGTCGTGAAATCCTGTAGCCGGGTGCCCACCGCGAGCACGCAATCCGCGTCGTGCGCGAGTGCGTTGGCCGCGTCCGATCCCGTCACGCCGATACCGCCAAGATTCAGCGGATGGTCCCATGCGAGCGCACTTTTTCCGGCTTGCGTTTCGGCAACGGGGATGCCGTGGCGCTCGGAGAAAGAACGCAATGCATCGGTTGCGAGGCCGTAAAGCACGCCACCGCCCGACACGAGCAAGGGTTTTTTAGCCGCGCGCAATGCAGCGGCGGCCTGCGCGATTTCTTCATCGACCGGGGAGGGCGCGTGGAACGGAACCACACGCGGTTCGAAGAACGACGCGGGGTAGTCATAGGCCATCGCCTGCACGTCCTGCGGCAGCGCGAGGGTCACCGGTCCGCACAATGCGGCGTCTGTGAGCACCCGCATGGCGCGCGGCAACGCAGTCAGCAATTGCGCCGGATGCACGATGCGGTCAAAGTAACGCGAGACGGGTTTCAATGCATCGTTCGCGGAAATACCGCCATCGGCGAAATCTTCTACTTGCTGCAAGACCGGATCGGGGGCGCGCGATACGAACACATCGCCGGGTAGCAACAACACTGGCAACCGGTTCACGTGCGCAAGCGCCGCGGCCGTCACCAGGTTGGTCGCGCCCGGACCAATGGACGTGGTCACCGCCATCATGCGGCGTCGAAAATGTGCCTTTGCATAGGCGATAGCCGCGTGCGCCATCGCCTGCTCGTTATGCGCGCGGTAGGTCGGCAACGTCTCGCGATGCGCGTACAACGCCTCGCCAATACCCGCCACGTTGCCATGCCCGAAGATCGCGAAGACGCCGCCGAACAGCGGCTCGCCGTCCGGCGTTTGCTGCGCGGCGAGATAGCGGACCAGCGCTTGCGCGGTGGTTAAACGAAGCGTGCTGTTCATGCTGCCTGCTCCTGCGTAAGCGCTTGCGTGGCGTTCTTTGTCCGTGCCGCGCGCCATGCATCGATCAGCGTTTCAAATGTCCGTCGAACCCGCGCGATGAGTTCAGCGTCGTCGATGGAACCCGCCAGCCACGCGTGGCTCGGCTCGTGAAAGATCGTCCTGCCGACGGTGAATCCACGGCACGTCTTCGATAAAGCCGCCGGCTTGAAGCCCTCGCACAGTTGATCGACAGCGGCAGACAAGCCCAGCAGCACGACTCCGCGGCACGCCGGATCGCGCTCGGCAATCAGTGCATCGACAGCTTGCCACTGCGCCGCGCTCATGGGTTCGAGCTTCCACCACTCGGGATAGATGCCAAGGTTATAAAGCCGTTTCAACGATCGCAACGCTGTATCTTCATCGATCGGCGGACCGTTCTTCGGTACGATGATTTCGAGCAATAACTCGTGCCCGCTGGCCTGAACCGCGTCGTATAGCGCGCGAATCTGCGCTTCCTGTTCTAGGCGGAGATCGTGCGGATGATCGGGATGATAGTGAACCAGGCACTTCGCCACATGCTCGCGTGGCCACTCGATCAGCGTCGTGCCTATTGATCGGCCATGATCGAAGACAAGCGGCATGGAGCCCGGCAATTCCACGGGCCGTCCGATCCACCATCCACGACCCGTCGCCGCGTTCAACGCATCCTGGCCGTAGCGGTCGTCGATCAGTACACCGATGCGTCCTTCCAGGCCGCGTTCTTTTTCCGTTTGCGCCACGGCCTCCACGAACAAGGCTTTGAGCGCAGCAATGCGCGATTCATCTGCGCCGGTTTGCTGCGCGAGATCGAAGAACTGGTTGCGATGATCGAAGGCAAAACCGAGCACTTCATCCCAAGTTTTGCGAGCTGGCGTTACGCGATGCAGACGCGCGAGCGTTGCGTCGCGATCGGGCCTGCGCATGCGGATAGGGTCGGCCTGCGCGGCATCGAGGAAGTAGGTGAGTTCGGCGGGCGTCGGCATGGCGGGCGCGCAACCATGACGCGATACGACAAGCCCACCGCATGCATTCGCCGTGCGCGCGCAGACTTCGAGCGATTCGTCTCTTAACCATCCGGCGAGGAAGCCGGACGCGAACGCATCGCCCGCGCCGAGCACGTTCAGCACCTCCACTTCAACGCCGCGATAAACCGGCGCATCGTCGATGGAAACCGGCACGTCGCCGTCGATGATCGAGCAGCCCATCGGCCCGCGCTTGACCACGAGCATCGCATCCGTTACGGCGCGAACCGCCGCGAGTGCGTCGATCAAATTGTCCTTGCCGCCTGCAATCCGAAACTCTTCTTCCGTGCCGATCACAAGATCGATCAACGGCAAGATGCTTTGCAGATGCGCGGTCACGCCCTCGTTCGCGATGAACCGCGTCTCGCCATCTGCCTTGCCGGTGAGTCCCCAGAGTACCGGCCGATAATCGATATCGAGCACCGTGCGAACCTGGTTGCGGCGCGCGTAACCGAGCGCGCGGCGGCTCGTGCGGTTGACCTGGTCGGTGGAGAAATGCGTTCCCGTAATCAGCAGCGCTTTCGATGAAGCGATGAACGCCTCGTCGAAGTCGTTTTCATCGACGGCCATGTCCGCGCAATCATCGCGGTAAAACACGAGCGGGAACGTATCGCGGTCCTCAATGCCGAGCAGCACTAGCCCGGTCAGCCGGTCATGATCGATTCGTACGTGGCTGGTATCGCAGCCCTCGCGCTCCAGTGTCTCGGTGAGAAAGCGGCCCATGTGGTCGTTGCCGACGCGCGAGAGCATCGCGGATCTGAGGCCGAGCCGAGCGCATCCGAACGCAATATTCGCCGACGAGCCGCCGAGATATTTTGCGAAGCTCGACACGTCTTCGAGCCGCGCGCCGACTTGCTGCGCGTAGAGATCGACCGCGAGCCGCCCGAGGCACACGATGTCGCGAGTTCGCCCGGTTGCGAAGCGCGATCCGGTTGATGATTGCAATGCCATGTTCGATCCTGTTCTGTAGATGACGAAAACCGCCGCGGCGGCGCGTGCCGGCTCAAGCCGGCGCGCCCTCGAGTTCGTTCATCATTTCCTGCATTTCGGCGCCGCCCGCCATCATGTCGAGTACTTCGTTCTTGGTGATCGTGTCTTTCGTGAACGTACCCATCGACTTGCCGCGATTGAGCAGCGTGAACGAATCACCGATGGGATACGCGTGGTGTACGTTGTGCGTGATGAAGATCACGGAGATGCCTTTCGCGCGCGCCGTGTGAATCAGCTTCAGCACGTTAAAGCTTTGCTTCACGCCGAGCGCTGCAGTGGGTTCATCGAGGATCAGGACGCGCGCGCCGAAGTGGATCGCCCGTGCGATAGCGAGACATTGTTTTTCGCCGCCCGACATCGTGCCTATGGGCTGATGTGCATCCCGCACGTTGATGCCCATTTCGGAGAGCCGCGCACGCGATGTTTCCGCGGCGAGATCCAGGTCCATCACGTTGATAAAGCCGAAGCGCTTTTTCTGCGGCTCGCGTCCCATGAAGAAGTTACGCGCTACCGACAGCAACGGTACCAGCGCGAGATCCTGATAGACCGTTGCAATGCCCAGATCGAGCGCTTCTTTCGGCGAGCCGAAGCGGACCGGTTTGCCATCGACGAGATACTCGCCGGAAGAGGGCGTATGGACGCCCGCCAGCGTCTTGATCAGGGTCGATTTGCCGGCACCGTTGTCGCCGAGCAGGCAATGCACTTCGCCGCGTTTGAGACGTAGCGTGACGCCGTTCAGCGCGATCACCTTGCCGAAAAACTTGCTGACGTTTTCCAGCGCGAGGATGGTGTCTTCGGGCGCGGGCGGTGCACTCTGGATGGGTTCGGACATGACTTTTCCTCCTTGCTTATTGAGCCTGTCTATTGAGCTTGTGAGACGCGGCGGCGCACGTAGTGATTGAACAGTACGGCGATCAGCAGCATCATGCCGAGGAACACGCGGAACCAGTCAGAGGGCACGCTGGTGTAGCCAATGCCGATCTGGACCACGCCGAAGATGAGCGCGCCGAAACACGCGCCGATTACCGAGCCATAGCCGCCGGTGAGCAAGGTCCCGCCAATCACCGCGGCGATGATCGCTTCGAATTCCTTTTCGAGGCCCCGGTCTGCCGCAGCCGAACCGATATCGCACACCTGCAGCACAGCAAACAGGCACGCACAGAATGCGGTCAGCACAAAGAGCGAGATCTTCACGCGCCGCACCGGCACGCCGACGTTCTTGGCCGCCACGGCGTCACCGCCGGCCGCAAAAATCCAGTTGCCGAAACGGGTCTTCGCGAGGACGAACGCGCCAATGGCGGCGAGCACGACCCACCAGATGATCACTTTCGGAATACCCGGTACGAGCGGCTGGCCGTTGTCGAGCATCTTCAGGATTCCTACGTGCCCGAGCCACACGAATAAATCGCGGAGGGCGACGCCATGGAAAAGGGTATTGGCAAGCCAGTCTTTCGCGGCAATGTCGCCTACGCCGGAAACGATCGTCCGGTCGGCGAACATGATCGACAGCGCGAGCGTCAGGCCGCGCAGGATAAACAGGAAGGCCAGCGTGACGATGAACGACGGCAGCCGCGTACGCATCACGATATAGCCGTTCAACGCGCCGAGCAGCATGCAGCCCGCGAAGGCGAAAATGATCGCAAGCCAGATCGGCCAGTGGAAATAGACGGTGGGAATGGCGACCATCATCCCGGCAAAGCCGATCATGGAGCCGATCGAGAGGTCGAACTCGCCGGCAATCATCAGCAGGCAGGCGCCGACGGCGAGGATGCCCAGGTAAGCGGACACCTGCGACCAGTTCATGATGCCGTCAAGATTGAACATGCCCGAGCCGCCAGCGGCGATCCCGAACACGACGAAGACCAGTACGGCCCCCGAGATCGCGGCGAATTCCGGACGATTCAGGATGTGCCCGAAACGGGATTCGCGGCGGATACGCTCGTCGGCTGAAACCGCGGCGGTGACAGTGGATGAGCTCGATGTCGCAACGCCGTCAGACGGCTTGCGATGTCCCGAGAGAATAGGTTTTCCGGCTACGCCCATGATGTCTCCTTCGTCTTTCATTCGCGATGCGGCGTTGGTTCACGGGGCGAACATGCTGATGCGCGAGCGATACGGTTCAATAATGCGGATGACGTGATGAATGCTTGAAAGTGTTTTCAAGGATGGCGGCGCGGCGCTCTGGTTCATGCCTCAGATCATGCTGGCCGCGCCGCCATCGGGTTCATCTGTACTGACCTGCGTACTTCAGCACCTTGTCGACATTTTCCTTGCTGATAAAGCCCGGCCCTGAGCCGATATTGCGTGGCCCATAGGACGGCGCGAGCCCGTAGGTGCTAAGCCGCGCCTGGAACTTCGGATTCGCTTCAAGGATCTGGCGAATCTTGACCGGGTCGGTCGTGTGTTCCTTCTTCACGATAGCCAGCACCGCAACCGGGATATAACCCTGCAAGTAGGGTTGCTGGTCGATAGCGAACTGGATCGTGCCATCCTGGATGGCCTTCGCAATATCGCTATCGAAGTCGAAGGTTGCGAACCAGAGCTTGCCCGCCACACCCATCTGCTTGAGCGCCTTGATGGTCGGGTCCGCCGACAGCGGGCCGAGTGCGAGCACGGCCTGGGTATCCGGGTGATTACGCAAATACGCACTCACCTTGGATTGCACCGTGGTCGGGTCCTGGCCTGCGTCCAGCGTGGAGGACTTGAAGTCGACGCCAATCGCATCGGCGAAACCCCGGCAGCGTTCGAACGAAGCCGGATTGGTCGCGTAGTGGTTCACGCATAGGAACGACTTGATGCCCGCCGCCTTCGCCTTCTCGCCCGCTGCTTTACCGGCTACGTATTCAGGCTGACCCACGTGCATGATCGCGCCGAGCTGGGCACTTTGCTCCTCGGTACCGGAATTGATCGTGATGAGCGGGATGTGCTTTGCCGTGACCTTGGCGATCGAACCCTTCAGCACGTCGAAGTCGGCAATGCTGACGATCACCCCGTCATAGTTGCGTGCCGCAGCTTGCTCGATCAGCCGCGCCATGTCGGCAATATCGCCGTTCGGCGGGTTGCGGTAATCCGTCTGGACATTGAAGTCCTCGTCCGCCTGTTTGATGGCGTTCTTGATCGTGTTCCACCACGAATCCGAATCCGGCGCGTGGCTGATCAAAACGAAATGGGCGTCGGGAGCGGCGTGCGCTGCCTGACTGCTCAGTGCTGCTGCGCCGCACAACGCAGCGGCAGCCGCGAGCACGCGCAGCGCGGCTCGGCCATTGCAAAGTCTCATTGTCTCCACCTATCTCGGTTGTTGTTCTGAACGAGCACCCGGCGTCTGGGATACGGCGCTTATCGCCCTGTGCTCACGACCAAGGTTAGGATAAGTTTCGTCGCTCTGCAATAGGAAGTTTAACTATGCATCGTTTGGAAAATAAATTCCATTTGTTCGATCAGGTATCTATAATCGGTTGCATCGAATACAGAACACACCACGAGCGCGGCATGCAGGAAGACACGCAAGATCCCCAAGAGACGACCGAGACGCTCACAGTCGACGAACTGATGCTGCGGATCACCGAGGCGTACGACGCGTTGCCGCGCCAGCTAAAAAGCGTGGCAACGTATATTGAACAGCATCGCAGCAACGTGATGATGGATCGCACCGGCGACATCGCCAGCGCGTGCGGCGTGCATCCATCGGCTGTCGTGCGCTTCGCGCAGCGCTTCGGCTTCTCGGGCTTCTCCGACCTCCAGGCCATCTTCAAGCAGGCCTACACGGGCCAGAACGGTTCCGCGCAGAGCTATCAGCAGCGCATCAGGAAACTCATCGATGAAAAGCCGGGCAAGTTGTCGGGCGGATCGGTGGCGCGCGAATTTATCGCGGCGAGCCGCAGCGGGCTGGAGGAACTCGAAGCGGGTCTCGACGACGTCCAGTTCGAAGCCGCGGTGAAGATGCTGGAACAGGCCGAGAACATTTACGTGGTCGGCGTGCGGCGCTCGTTTCCGGTGGCGAGTTATATCGTCTACGCGCTGCAGCACACGGCCAAACGCGTGCACTTGGTATCCGGTTTCGGCGGCATGTATCGCGAGCAGATTCGCAGCGTGAAGAAGGGCGACGTGGTGGTCGCAATCAGCTTCGCGCCTTATGGCAAGGAGACGCAGTACTGCGTGCGCGCGGCGCAGCATCACGGCGCCAAGACGCTCGTGATTACCGATGGCCAGCTTTCGCCGCTCGCGCGTCACGCGAGCGCGCATTTGTTCGTGAAGGAAGGCAGCGCGTTCGCGTTCCGTTCGCTCACGAGCACGATCTGCCTGTGCCAGGCGCTGTTTATCGCGCTTGCGTACCGGCTTGAACTGAACGTAGAAGAATCAAGGGAGACAGGCGGCTATGACGATTGATGTGGCGGTGTTCGGAGCAGGGCGGATCGGCAAGATCCACGCGGCGAACCTGGCGAAGCAGCCGGGTGTGCGCCTGAAGTACGTGGTGGACGTAAATAAGGAAGCCGCTGCCGCATTGGCCGCGCTTCACGGCGCGCAAGTGGCCGATGTGGAGGGCGCGCTTGGGGACGCATCGATAGGCGCGACCGTCGTGTGTTCGAGCACGGACACGCACGCCGACCTGATCTTGAAATCGGCGGCGCAGAAGAAGCATGTGTTCTGCGAAAAGCCGGTGGACTTGACGCTCGAACGCGCACGCGCTTGTGCCGATGCCGTCGCGAAAGCCGGCGTGGTGTGCATGGTCGGTTTCCAGCGCCGCTTCGATCCGACCTTTTCCGCGTTGAAGGCGCGCGTGGAGGCGGGTGAAATCGGGGATCCGGAAATGCTGGTGATCACGAGCCGCGATCCGGGGGCGCCGCCGGTGGAATACATCAAGCATTCGGGCGGCATTTTCAAAGACATGCTGATCCATGACTTCGATATCTTCCGCTGGATGCTCGACGACGAAGCCGACACGTTGCACGCAACCGGAAGCTGTCTGACGGATTCGGCGATTGCGGAGGCGGGTGATATCGATTCGACGGCTGTCACGATCCGCACCAAACGTGGCCGCTTGTGCCAGATCAATACGACGCGGCGCGCGGCCTACGGATACGACCAGCGTTTCGAACTGCTCGGCAGCCAGGGCATGTTGCAAGCCGGCAATGTGCGCCCGACTGAAGTCACGGCATATTCAAAGACGGCGGTTTCGAGCGATGTGCCGGAAGCGTTTTTCCTGGAGCGTTATCGCGCGGCGTACGCGCTGGAAATCGCCCATTTCTTCGATGCCGTGCAGGAAGGCAAGCCGGTTCGCACGACGGTCGCGGACGGTCTGAAAGCGTTGGAACTTGCAGAAGCCGCCACGCGGTCCTGGCGTGAAGGCACGATCATCAAGCTGGGGGCGGCATGAAAACGCCGGTGCGGATAGGGATTGTCGGCTTAGGGCGGCTAGGCCAGCGCCACGCACGTAACCTTGCGTGGCACGTGCCGGGCGCAACGCTCGCGGCGGCGTGCAGTCCGGTCGCGGCGGAACGCGAATGGGCGGCGGCCAACCTGCCTGAACTCACGCTCTACGACGACTACGGATCGATGCTGAAAGACGCATCGCTTGACGCCGTCTGGCTGGTCACGCCGACTTCGCTGCACGCTGACCAGATCATCGCTGCGTTGCGCGCGGGCAAGCATGTGTTCTGCGAAAAACCGTTGTCGCTGGACCTGGCGCAATGTGATCGCGTGATTGAAGAAAGCGCGCGCGTTCCGCATCTTCAGGTGATGATCGGTTTCGTGCGCCGTTTCGATGCCAGTTATCGCGACGCTTTCAACAAGATCAGCCAAGGCGCGATCGGCCGGCCGTTCATGGTCCGTTCGCAGACCGTCGACAAGAACGATCCCGATGGTTTTTTCGTCCGTTTCGCGCCGACATCGGGCGGTTTGTTCCTCGATTGCAGTGTCCATGACATCGACCTCGCGCGCTGGATGCTGGGTAACCCGCGCGTTACACGCGTGTTCGCCAGCGGCACGATCGCGATCCACGAAGGGCTGGCCGAATGCGGCGATATCGACAACGGTGTCTCCATCTGCGAATTCGAGGGCGGCCGGCTGGCAGTGTTCCAGGCATCGCGGACCAGCGCCCACGGTCACGATACCCAGACGGAAGTGATCGGAACGGGCGGGGCGCTGTCGGTGGGACACAATCCGCGGGCGAATCGCGTGGAAATTTACGATGCCGGCGGCATCCGCAACGAATGCACGCCGACCTTCTTCGAGCGCTTCGAGCAAGCATTCCTGCACGAAGCGGAGGTGTTCGTGGCGTCGTTGAGCGGAGGCCCCGCGACGGGCCTGACGCTTGACGACGCGCGCGAGGCCACGCGTATCGGGATTGCGATGCGGGAGTCTCTGGCTAAAGGCCAGGCGGTGAATTTTTAGGCAGTGGGGTAAAATCGAACTCTCATTAGCGGGATCAATAAGCGGGATCACTAAGCGGGTTCGAACAAGGCTCAATTCGATGGAAGTGCACAAGGAAGTCGATGCGCGCGGGCTTACGTGCCCGTTGCCCATCCTGCGGGCGAAGAAGGCGCTGGCCGATATGCAGAGCGGTCAGATATTGAAAGTGCTGGCGACCGATCCGGGTTCGCAACGCGACTTTGCCGCGTTTTCGAAGCAGACGGGTAATGAACTGGTGGAATCGACGTCGCACGACAAGGTGTTCACCTTCCTCATGCGACGCCGCTGATCGACTGAAGGCCAATAAAAAATGCCCATGATTTTAGTCATGGGCATTTTTTTACGACCGCAAACCGCGTGCTGGCGACTTACGGCTTAGGCGTTAGCACTTAGCCGACCAAATGCGGCGAACGCGTGTTCAGGTATTCCTGAAAGTCCTTGGCCACTTCTGGATGGCGCAGCGCGAATTCCACCGTTGCTTTCAAATAACCGAGCTTGCTGCCGCAATCGAAACGGGTGCCGTGATACTTGTACGCCAGCACTTGTTCGTCAGCGAGCAATGACTGGATTGCGTCCGTCAGTTGCAGCTCGCCGCCGGCGCCCGGCTTCAATGCACGGATGTGATCGAAGATGCGCGGCTTGAGCACATACCGCCCGACCACGCCCAGATTCGAAGGCGCAACTTCAGGTTCCGGCTTTTCCACAATGCCCGACAGCTTGAAGATATTGTCTTCCCATTCTTTCCCGTCGATCACACCATACGACTTGGAATCCTGAGCGGGGATCTCCTCCACGCCGATCACGGAGCTGTGATAGTGATCGAACACTTCGATCATCTGCGTCATCACCGGCGGCGTGCCGTACAACAAGTCGTCCGCGAGAATCACGGCAAACGGGTTGTCGCCCACCAGCTTTTCGGCGCACAGCACGGCGTGGCCCAGACCGAGCGCTTCGGCCTGACGCACATAGAAACAATCCACGTGGCTCGGTTTGATGCTGCGCACGAGATCGAGCAGCTTCTGCTTGCCGCGCGCTTCCAGTTCGGCTTCGATCTCATACGACTTGTCGAAGTGATCCTCGATCGCGCGCTTGCTGCGGCCCGTCACGAAGATCATTTCCGTGATGCCGGCCGCCATGGCCTCTTCGACCGCGTACTGGATCAGCGGTTTGTCGACAACGGGCAGCATTTCCTTCGGGCTGGCCTTGGTCGCGGGGAGGAATCGGGTACCGAGACCCGCAACCGGGAAAACCGCTTTCGTAACTTTTAGCATTTGATGACCCTGATCCTCGTATCGTGTTTAAACGTCAAGCCTGAAACGTTGGGCATGGAAGCAGATGCCATGATGCAGGTTGATGCGTTGATAAAAAAGTGCGGCGAGATTAATTCTTCAAGCATGAATACGCACTTTGCTATAAGGCGGAACAAGCAATCGGTTGTTTTCAGCGCTTAGCCGGCCGCGCTTGACCGGCTAAGGCCGCCGAGGCCCCTACCTACGCCGGAAGCCGTGACAATTGCGCTTTCAACTTGTCAGAAGTCGATTCGAATTCCGCCAGCCGCTTGCGCTCCTGCTCGACCACCGCGGCCGGCGCGCGCGCCACGAAACTTTCGTTTTCCAGCTTCACACGGGCCTTCGCGATTTCCTGCGTCAGCCGATCCACTTCCTTCGTGAGCCGTTCGCGTTCCGCCGCAACGTCGATTTCGACCTTCAACACCAGCTTGTTCGTTCCTACGATAGCAACTGGCGCGCCACTTGCCTCTGCGTCGAGCGCGGATTCGTCGGCAATGATCTTTACCTCCGATAAACGCGCCAGCGCCTGCACATAAGGGGCAAACGACTTGAGCCGCGCTTCGTCACCTGTTGCCAGCAGTGGCACCTTGACCGCCGGCGACAGGTTCATCTCGCCGCGCAGATTACGACATGAATCGATAATGGCCTTCAGTTCGGCTGCCCACTGTTCAGAAGACTCATCAATTTTAGACGGCTGCGCGACCGGGTAAGGCTGAACCATGATAGACGCGGTTTCCCCGCCTTGTGCGGCTTGCGGATACAGGTCCGTCAGCGGTGCAACCTTCTGCCACAAGGCTTCCGTGATGAACGGGATCACCGGATGTGCCAGGCGCAGCACCGTTTCCAGCACGCGAAGGAGGGTGCGACGGGTCGCGCGCTGCTGTTCGGGCGCACCGGTCTGGATCTGCACCTTGGCCAGTTCCAGGTACCAGTCGCAATACTCGTCCCAGACGAATTTGTAGATTGCGCTCGCCACGTTGTCGAAACGGTAATCGGCGAAACCCTTTTCCACTTCGGCTTCCACGCGCTGCAAAAGCGACACGATCCAGAAGTCCGCCTGGGAGAAGTGGAGGTATCCACCCGGTCCGCAATCGACTGCCTCGCATTCCTCGGGCTTGCCGAAACCACAGTCGTGGCCTTCGGTATTCATCAGCACAAAGCGAGTCGCATTCCACAATTTATTGCAAAAATTGCGATATCCCTCGCACCTTGCCAGATCAAAATTCACATTGCGACCGAGCGTCGCCATGGACGCCATGGTGAAACGCAGCGCGTCCGTGCCGAACGGCTGGATCCCGTCCGGGAATTCCTTGCGGGTCTTTTTCTCGATTTTCTCGGCTTGTTTCGGGTTCATCAGGCCGGTAATTCGCTTGGCGACGAGCGTTTCCAGGTCGATGCCATCGACGATATCGATCGGGTCGAGCGTATTGCCCTTGCTCTTCGACATCTTCTGGCCTTCCGCGTCGCGCACGAGACCGTGGACGTAGACGGTGTCGAACGGGACTTTGCCGGTGAAATGCGTGGTCATCATCACCATCCGGGCGACCCAGAAGAAAATGATGTCGAAACCCGTCACGAGCACGGAGGAAGGCAGGAAGTGCTTGAGTTCCGGCGTTTCGTTGGGCCAGCCGAGCGAAGAAAACGGTACGAGCGCCGATGAAAACCATGTGTCGAGCACATCGTCGTCGCGTTTGAGGGCGCCGGTGTAGCCTTTTTCCGTGGCTTCCGCGCGCGCTTCTTCTTCGGTCTTCGCGACGAAGATTTCGCCGTTGTCGCCGTACCAGGCCGGGATTTGGTGGCCCCACCAGAGTTGGCGCGAGATGCACCAGTCCTGAATGTTTTCGAGCCACTGGTAATAGGTTGTCGACCAGTTTTCCGGGACGAACTTGATTTCACCGTTTCGCACGACGTCGAGCGCCGTTTCAGCGATCGATTTGCCCGGATGGAACGTGCCTTCCGGCGCCGGCTTGCTCATGGCGACGAACCATTGGTCAGTGAGCATGGGCTCGATCACGACGCCCGTGCGGTCGCCGCGCGGCACCATCAGCGCGTGAGGTTTGACGGATTCCAGCAGGCCGAGCGCTTCCAGGTCGGCCACGACCTGTTTGCGTGCGACGAAGCGGTCCATGCCGCGATACTTTTCCGGCGCGTTGTCGTTGATTTTTGCATCGAGCGTGAGGATCTCGATCATTGGCAACTTGTGGCGCAGGCCGACTTGATAGTCGTTGAAGTCGTGCGCGGGCGTGACCTTGACCACGCCGGTGCCGAACTCGCGATCCACGTAATCGTCTGCGATCACCGGAATTTCCCGATTCGATAACGGCAGCATGACCGTCTTGCCGATCAGGTGCGCGTAACGCTCGTCTTCCGGGTGGACCATCACGGCGGTGTCGCCGAGCATGGTTTCCGGGCGCGTGGTGGCGACCGTCACGTGGCCGGAGCCATCGGGCAGCGGATACTGGATATGCCAGAGGCTGCCGGCTTCTTCTTCGCTGGCGACTTCCAGGTCCGAGACGGCGGTACCCAGCACCGGGTCCCAGTTCACGAGCCGTTTGCCGCGATAAATGAGGCCTTGTTTGAACAGCGTGACGAACACATCGATGACAACGGGCGACATTTTGTCGTCCATTGTGAAATATTCGCGCGACCAGTCGATGGACGCGCCCAGGCGGCGCACCTGGCCCGTGATGGTCGAGCCGGATTTCTGCTTCCATTCCCAGACGCGTTTCAGGAATTCTTCGCGACCGAGATCATGGCGCGATACGCCTTGTGCATCGAGTTGCCGTTCCACGACGATTTGCGTGGCGATTCCCGCGTGATCCGTTCCGGGCAGCCACAGCGTGTTTTCGCCGAGCATGCGGTGGTAGCGGGTGAGGCTGTCCATGATGGTCTGGTTGAACGCGTGACCCATGTGCAGCGTGCCGGTGACGTTTGGCGGCGGGAGTTGGATCGAAAAATCTTTTTTACCTTCGATCAGGGTCGGCGCAGCGTAGCCGCGCTTTTCCCATTCCGGGCCCCAATGGGACTCGATGTTCTGGGGCTCGAAACTCTTCGCAAGCGTGTTGTCACTCGTGTTGTCACTCATGGGGTGGAATCTGCCGAAAAATGCGTAAAAGAAGCGGGGGTCGGGGAATTATAAGGCGTCGGAGGGGTGGCGTTGGCACTTGGGTTTGGGAGGAGGTCAGGGGTGGGGGTGGGCGGGGGGGGCGAGTGCCCGGTTGCCAGGTTTTGGGGGGGCGGTCGGGGTGGTCGGTTCTGGGGTTAGCGGTCGGGGTCTATGCCGGGTTGGTCGGTTCTGGGGTTAGTGGTCGGGGTCAATGCCGGGTTGGTGCTTTCGGCCGTGGTGGTCTGCGAGAGTCGGATATTCTCTTTATCACTATTAGCCACTGTGCGTGGCGGCACTTCATTTCTTTGTCCAAAGCGACAAAGAAACGAAGCAAAGAAAGCGCTTTAACCGCTCTACCCTAAGTGTCCACAGCGTGCAGTTTCTATTCATAGGTGCCCCAAAAGCACGGTGCTCGCCAGCGCCACGGATGGTTGAACCCCTCCTTCTCGCGAATCCTGACACGAACACGCTTCGCCCCGTACGCTCTCGGGCAAGCACAAGTTGCCAAGGGACCAGCACGGCCTCACGCGTTCTGCCGGCCGTGTTTTTTTGATGGGTTCGCGGCCTGGTTCGTGCGGCCATATTCGTGGCTCACAACTTGGTGCCTAGCAGCTCGATGCGTGTTTAGTGCTTCAGTTTTTGGTGAGCTGACCGCGTGCTTACGCGGTTATTTTCGTCGGTTGCGGCTTTACATATTTTGGGGCTTTATTACTTGGCGGGTTGGCGGCGTGGTCCGTCGTGCGTACAAATTGGTGGTTGGTCGTCCGCGGATAGCGCGGGGTGCCCCTTGGGCAGGTTCAATCACTGGTGGCGAAGCGTGTGGGTATCCGTGTTCGGAGAAAGAGGGGTTCAAACATCCTCCGCTCTGGCGAGCACCGTGCTTTTGGGGCACCTATGAATCAAAACTGCACGCTGTGGACACTTAGGGTAGCGTGGTTGAAAGCGTTTTCTTTGCTTCGTTTCTTTGTCGCTTTGGACAAAGAAATGACGTGCCGCCACGCACAGTGGCTAATAGTGATAAAGAGAAAATCCGACTCCTGCAGACCACTAACACTGAAAGCAGCAACCCGGCATAGACCCCGACCGCTAACCCCAGAACCGACCACCCGGCATTGACCCCGACCGCTAACCCCAGAACCGACCACCCGGCATTGACCCCGACCGCCAACCCCAGAACCGACCACCCCGGCATCAACCCCGACCGCCCCCACCCCCCGAGTGCCAACGACCCCCGCCTGCTAACGATTTATAATACCCGTCCCACCGGAAAACTCCCCCCATGCCCGATCTGCTCGCCAATCTGAACCCCGAACAACTCGCCGCCGTCACGCTGCCGAACGAGCCGGCGCTTATCCTCGCGGGCGCGGGCAGCGGCAAGACGCGCGTACTCATCACCCGTATCGCCTGGCTGATCCAGCAGGGATTCGCGTCGCCCACAACAATTCTCGCCGTCACCTTCACGAACAAGGCCGCCAAGGAAATGATGGCGCGCCTGACCGCGATGATGCCTATCGACACCCGCGGCATGTGGATCGGCACCTTTCACGGCCTCTGCAACCGCATGCTGCGCGCCCATTTTCGCGACGCCGGCCTGCCGCAGACCTTCCAGATCCTCGATACCGCCGACCAGTTGTCGGCCATCAAACGCCTGATGAAGGGCCTGAATATCGACGACGAGAAATATCCGGCTAAAAATCTCCAGTACTTCATCAACAACGCCAAGGAACAAGGCCTGCGCCCGAAAGACGTCGACGCAACCGATTCCTTCAACATGAAGTTCGTCGAGTTGTACGCGGCCTACGAGCAGCAATGCCAGCGCGAGGGCGTCGTCGATTTCCCCGAGCTGCTCCTGCGCTGCTACGAACTGCTCGCGCACAATCCGCCGCTGCGCGCGCACTATCAGGCGCGCTTTCGCAACATCCTGGTCGATGAGTTCCAGGACACGAACAAGCTGCAATACGCGTGGCTGAAAATGCTGGCCGGCGAGCACAACGCCATCTTCGCAGTCGGCGACGACGATCAGTCCATCTACGCGTTCCGCGGCGCGAACGTCGGCAACATGCACGACTTCGAGCGCGAGTACCACGTGCGCAACATGATCAAGCTCGAGCAGAACTATCGCTCGCATGGTCATATTCTCGATACCGCCAACTTCCTGATCGCGAAGAATTCGCGGCGGCTCGGCAAGAATCTTCGTACCGATGCCGGTCATGGTGAACCCGTGCGCGTGTACGAGGCAGCGACCGACACGCAGGAGGCGGCGTGGATCGTCGAGGAGATCAAGTCGATGATCCATGCCGGCGCGGCTCGCAGCGAAATCGCCATCCTGTATAGAAGTAATGCGCAGTCGCGGACCATTGAGCACACGCTGGTGAACGCGGGTATTGCGTATCGCGTGTATGGCGGCTTGCGGTTCTTCGAACGCCAGGAAGTGAAGCACGCGCTGGCGTATCTGCGCCTGATCGACAACCCGAACGACGACACCGCGTTCGCCCGCGTCGTGAATTTTCCGACGCGCGGGATCGGTGCAAGGTCGATCGAGCAACTCGCCGACGCCGCGCGCCTCTACAACTGTTCGATGGCCGCCGCCGTTCCCTACGTGATGGGCAAGGCGGGTTCGAGCATCGGCGCGTTTGCGCAACTGATCGCCAGGATGCGCGCCGAAACGCAGCAGATGAGCCTTCCTGAAACCGTGGAATACGTGGTTCGCGCAAGCGGTCTCGCCACGCATTACGAGAACGAGCGCGAAGGTCAGGACCGGCTGGAGAACTTGCAGGAAGTGGTGAATGCCGCAGCGGCGTTCGTGCAGGAGGAGGGCTACGGGCTCGATACCCCCGCGCGCTCGATTCCGCTTCGTCCGGGCGCGACGAACGCGCCGGAAATCGGCTTGACGACCGATGATCCATCCGTCGATGTGCTCGACGCGGCAAGCCCCGCCGATCCCGCGCAAAACCCCGACACCATGACGCCGTTGGCCGGGTTCCTGTCGCACGCATCGCTCGAAGCCGGCGATAACCAGGCCCAGGCCGGCCAGGACGCCGTGCAACTGATGACGGTCCACGCAGCCAAGGGCCTTGAATTCATGGCGGTGTTCATCACGGGCCTGGAGGAAGGCCTGTTCCCGCACGAGAACAGCGCGCAGGAAAGTGACGGGCTCGAAGAGGAACGCCGGCTTGCGTACGTGGCGATCACGCGGGCGAAGGAGCGGCTGTATCTGTCGTTTGCACAGAGCCGGATGTTGCATGGCCAGACGCGCTACAACATCCGTTCCCGTTTCTTCGATGAACTCCCCGAAGGCTCGCTCAAGTGGCTGACACCGAAAGTGGAGGCGGGCGCGCGCTGGGGCGGCCGGCCGGACAACGCCGGCTGGGGCCGCGACTGGTTCGCACGGCCCGACAAGGAGCGCGCCGCGTACGCCGATCCCGATGCCGGCAAGCCATTGCCCGCGTTCGCCAACAATCAGCGCGCCACCGACACCGGTTTCAAGGTCGGTCAGCCGGTGTTTCACAACAAGTTTGGCGAAGGCACGGTGATCGGGCTAGAAGGGGCCGGCGCCGATGCCCGTGCTCAAGTCCGCTTCAAGCGCCACGGCGAGAAGTGGCTTGCGTTGGCAGTTGCGAAGTTGCAGGCGGTGGAATGACTGCGGGCATGAACTATCTCGGCATCATGGCCGCGTTGCCGCAGGAATTGGGCGACCTGATCGAATCGATGCACGCGGGCGGTGAGGTGCGTACCGAAACCATCGGCCGGCGCGAGTATCACGTCGGCATCGCGCACGGGGTGCCGTGCGTGGTCACGCTCGCGCGCGTCGGAAAGGTGGCTGCGGCGGCGACCGCGAGCGCGTTGATTCACGTGTTCGGCGTGAACGCCATTGTGTTCACCGGCGTGGCCGGCGGCGTGCGCGCCGACGTGCGTGTAGGCGATATCGTGATTGGTGAAACGCTGATGCAGCACGATCTCGACGCATCGCCGTTATTTCCGCGCTTTGAAGTGCCGTTGCTGGGCATGGCGCACTTTCCCGGCGATGCGACGCTGAATGCCGCGCTGGCAGAAGCATGCAGGGCATTTCTCGCCGATGAACATGCTGCGTTGGAGGCGCGTTTTGGTGTGCATCCGCCGCGATTGCATCGTGGACTGATCGTGAGCGGCGACCGGTTTGTATCCAGTCACAACGAAGTGAATGCGCTGCGAGCAGCGTTGCCCGACGCACTGGCGGTCGAGATGGAAGGCGCGGCGCTCGCGCAAGTATGTTTCGAGCACGGTGTCCGGTGCGCTGTCGTGCGCACGGTTTCCGATACCGCCGACGCCGACGCGCCCGAATCCTTCCTCGATTTCCTGCATGCGCTGGGCGGTGCGTATTCGTCAGGAATTCTGCGACGGTTTCTGGCGGCTTGGGCTCGCGGCGACGACGTGCGCCTTCCTTCCTGAACGTTGCTTTCGTCATCGCTTAGCTGCTCACCGCAGGTCCCAACGCCCCTTCTGTACCGCGCGGAAATACGCGGCTAAAGCGCTGCGTCCTTATACGCGTCCTATCGCCGCAGCAGGGCGACCCGCCCGTGCCATCTTCGCGATGCCGCCTTCAGCGCCGCGACATACCCCGCATCTCCTTCGGTTCTCCTCCCGACTCGCTTCCCAAAATTCTCTCTTGTAAGTGAGAATGATTCGCAATTACAATGCTCGGGACGACAGGAGGTCCACATGACCGAAACGACGCCCGATTCCAGCCGGGCACAGCGCGCAATGTCCGCGAACGCCGCACGGGTGATCGAGACCACGCGCCGAGCATGGCTCGCCACAGCGGCGCAACCCATCAGCGATATCAGCGACATCGCGAAGCAGTCCCGGCCACCCCGGTTTTCACGTCGTCCGATAGTCGCAAACCTTGCATTAGCCATGAATTTCTGGAGTACGAGACCGCTGTGATTGCTACCCCATCTCCCTTGGCCAAGTCCGTCAGCCCCGCCGCCGTTATTGATGCATCCGACGCGTTCGATATTCCCGATCAGCGCATGCACGACGCCAGCCGCTTTCCGCTCGTGCGCTTGCGCCGGCGCGCAGTGCAGCCGGGCTATGCGTTTGGCTGGGGCGCCGAGATGCAGCGGTTGTTATTGTTGAAGACGCCGTTCGTGATCGTGTCGGAACATGACGCCGATGAAACCGCCGATGACACGCGCCTGCGCAGCGCCTGGCTACGTTCCCATCGGGAAACACTCGCCCTTTTTTGCCGCGGATTCATAGTGATCGAGCCGAGGATAGAAGCGCGGGCGTCGACGCGGGAAGCCGTGCGCGCCGCGACCGAGGGCAGTGGCGTGCGAATGGTCGTGGTGTCCAGCATGCGAGTGGCCGGCGAACTCGCGCCCGTGCTGCTCAAACATTCGGCAAGCGATCTGGAGAAATCCCGATCAACCGATAAGCCGCGCTTGCAGATGCCGTAGCGTCGCAGCCTGTGTTGAAACGAAGGCTGGCGACGTGGCGGAGCCGCTCATCGCGCGGTCGACTCAGGGCCGTCCCCCTCTAGCAGCGTCCCACGGCCTGAACTATGCTCAGGAGCAATTCGTCCGCGCCTGAGGATGATTCAGGCGCGGCGTTCCGCTACCAGACAGGGGTTCAGACAGGGGTTCGAATGCCGACTTATCGTGAAGCTCACCGCCGTTCGATCGAAGATCCGGAATCGTTCTGGGGCGAACAGGCGCGGCGCATCCATTGGGAAACGCCGTTCGAGCAGGTGCTTGATCGCAGCAATCCGCCGTTCGCGCGCTGGTTTGTCGGCGGCAAGACCAATCTCTGCTACAACGCCGTCGATCGGCATCTCGCCGCCCGCGCGCAGCAAAACGCGCTGGTGTATGTATCGACGGAAACGGGCATCGAGCGGCGCTACACCTATGCCGAGCTGCACGCCGAAGTGAACCGCATGGCTGCTGTCATGCGCTCGCTCGGCGTGAAACGGGGCGAGCGTGTCCTGATCTATCTGCCAATGATTCCCGAAGCCCTGTTCGCGATGCTCGCCTGCGCGCGGCTCGGCGCAATTCATTCGGTCGTGTTCGGCGGCTTTGCAGCCCCGAGCCTGGCGGCGCGTATTGATGACGCCACGCCGGTGCTGATCGTTACCGCCGACGCCGGTGCGCGGGCAGGCAAGGTGATCGATTACACGCCGCTCGTGGACGAAGCGCTGGCACGCGCCACGCATAAGGTGCCGAAGGTGTTGTTGATCGACCGCCAGCTCGCGCCGGAAAGGCTACAGGCGCCGTATCTGGTTTCCTACGAGCCGTTGCGTGAACAGTTCTTCGACGCCCTTGTTCCATGCGTATGGCTCGAATCGAACGAGCCTTCGTACGTGCTCTACACGTCGGGGACGACCGGCAAGCCGAAGGGTGTGCAACGCGACGTGGGCGGATACGCGGTGGCGCTGGCGGCATCGATGGAACATATCTTCCAGGGCAAGCCTGGCGACACCATGTGGACCGCGTCGGACGTGGGCTGGGTGGTCGGGCACAGCTACATTATTTATGCACCGCTGATTGCCGGCCTGACGACCGTCATGTACGAAGGCACACCGATCCGCCCCGATGGCGGCATCTGGTGGCGGATCATCGAGCAGCACAAGATCAACCTGATGTTTACCGCGCCGACAGCGTTGCGCGTGCTCAAGAAGCAGGACCCGAAGCTGATGGAGCAGGCGGATTTATCGAGTTTGCGCACGCTCTTCCTGGCCGGTGAACCGCTGGATGAACCCACGGCGCAGTGGATTCAGGGCGCGCTGAAAAAGCCCGTCGTCGATAACTACTGGCAGACCGAAACCGGCTGGCCGATGATCGCGATTCCACGAGGGATTGAAGCGTTGCCGCCGAAGCTCGGATCGCCGGGCGTACCGTCGATGGGCTTTGCATTGACCGTGCGAAACGAGGCGACGGGTGAAATCTGTGCGCCGGGCGAGAAGGGCGTGATCACGCTCGATTATCCGCTGCCGCCGGGCTGCATGCAGACGGTATGGGGCGACGATTCGCGCTTCATCAAGACGTACTGGGAAAGCGTGCCGGGGCAGCAACTGTATTCGACCTTCGACTGGGGCGTGACCGATGAAGACGGCTACGTGTCCATCCTCGGACGCACCGACGACGTGATCAACGTGGCGGGGCATCGACTGGGCACGCGCGAGATAGAAGAGGCGTTAAGCAGTCACCGGGCCGTGGCTGAAGTGGCGGTGGTGGGCGTGGCCGATTCGGTGAAAGGGCAAGTCGCACTGGCCTTCGTCGTTTTACGCGATGCCCAGGCCTTGGAGGCAGAGGGCGCGCGTGAAACGCTTGAGGCTGAACTTTGTCGAAGCGTGGATGCGCATTTGGGTGCGATCGCCCGTCCGGCCAGAGTCCATTTCCTGGCGATGCTGCCGAAGACCCGGTCGGGCAAGTTGCTGCGGCGGGCGATTGCTGCGTTGGCCGAAGGGCGCGACCCCGGCGATCTGCCGATGATCGAGGATGCCGGGGCGCTGGTGCAGGTGAAGGAGGCTTTGTCGCGGTAGCGGCGCGTCCTTTTATTTCACCAAAGCCCTCAACTCACGCTCCGCCCGGGGCGTGAGCCGCTGCGCTTCTTTCGTGAGATTGACCTGCATGGTTGTCTCCGCAATTTCGTGAACCGCTTGCTCAAGCTGGTACGTGCCTTTTGCCTTGAGCCAGTCCATGACTTCCGCCAGATGCCATATTGCGGTGCCGCCCTCGTGCACCGGCGATGGAAAGGTATCCGCGTTCGTGAGCATCAACTTGCGCATGTTCTGCCGCGTGACGCCGATTGCGTCGGCGACGTCGGTCAGGCCGACAAAATCCGGTGAAGCTTCCACCAGAGTGGCGGACGGAATGGCCGACTTGACATCCTTCAAGGCGCTCATGAGCGCCGCTTGTGCGCTCTCTGCTTCCCGCGTGAACGCCAGCGCAATTCGCCCCGGCTGACCAACACCGATCAATGCGTCGTCGCATCCTGCGGCACCGAGACGTCCGATCAACGCTTCGTGATCGCAGTCGCTTTCCGATAACCGGTACTTCAATGTGAACGTGTATTCCATGGCGTTGCCTTAATTGAGACCGTTGATTGTCCGGAAACCTTGTCTGACTGAAATGTGCAGTTGTCGACCACGCGCTTGATGGCTCGCGCATGATTCACCGCATTCTTCGGCGTGCTCCACACACTGGTGATACAAAACTCGCCGCAGCGGCATTCGGCCGCGTTGTAGGGGCAATAAATTCGTCCCCACGCATGGCTTCCTCCTTGTTCGACGCGCCAGCCATGCGTTTCCGCGTGCCGCAATGCTTCTTCAATTTCCTTCTTCTGATGCTGTGATCGAGTCATCGTTAGCCCCATGATAGAAGCGCCGCCCAAGGTTGTCAAGTGACAACCTTGGGCGGCGCCTGGAACGTCGAAACGAAAACCCGTTTTGGAGTTGTGCGTTCGTCGGTCGACTGTGTGTCCTGCTCACATGACCGTGATCATTACGCTTTTGCCGTTACCATTTTTTCCTTCGCATCCCGGGTATTCGGCAGCAGGATCGTCAGGACTCCGATCAGCGGCAGGAACGAACAAACCTTATAGACATAGTCGATGCTCGTCGCGTCAGCCAGATGGCCAAGGACCGCGGCGCCTATGCCGCCCATGCCGAACGCGAAGCCAAAGAACAGCCCCGCCACCATGCCGACCTTGCCCGGAATCAGTTCGGTGGCATAAACCAGGATGGCGGAGAACGCGGACGCCAAAATCAGCCCGATCACCACTGACAACACGCCGGTCCAGAACAGGTTCGCAAACGGCAGCATGAGCGTGAACGGCGCGACGCCCAGGATGGACACCCAGATCACGACCTTGCGGCCGATCCTGTCGCCCACGGGACCGCCCACGATCGTGCCTACCGCCACGGCCGCAAGGAACCAGAACAAATGCACCTGTGCGGTTTCCACCGGCAAATGAAACTTGCTGATCAGATAAAACGTGAAGTAACTGCTGATGCTCGCCAGATAAAAGTACTTCGAGAATACGAGCAGCATCAGGACCGTCATGGCGAGCACGACTTTATTGCGCGGCAATGCCGACACCGCGACCGAAGCACGGGCTTTCTTCACTGCCGGGTGGCGTTGGTACCAGCGGCCAATGTTGGCCAGCACGAAAATCGCGAGCAGCGCCGCGGCCGAGAACCACGCAATGCTGCGTTGCCCATGCGGCATCACGACCAGTGCGGCCAGCAAGGGCCCGAGGGAACTGCCCGCATTGCCGCCGACCTGGAACACCGACTGCGCAAGCCCGTGGCGTCCGCCCGATGCCATGCGCGCCACCCGCGAGGATTCAGGGTGAAATATCGACGATCCGCATCCGACCAGCGCCGCTGCTACCAGCAATACCGGAAAGCTTCCGGCCATCGACATCAGCAACAAGCCGCACAGCGTAAAACCCATGCCGACCGGCAGCGAATACGGTTTCGGATGTTTGTCGGTATATAAGCCGACCAGCGGTTGCAGCAGCGACGCAGTGATCTGGTAGGTCAGCGTAATCAAGCCGATTTGCCCGAACGACAACGAAAACTCGCTTTTGAACATCGGGTAGATGGCGAGGATCAGCGACTGGATCATGTCGTTGAGCAAATGCGCAAAACTGATCGCGCCGAGCACCGAGAAGGCCGTGCGCGGAACGGCAGGGCTCAGGGCGGGTGCGGCGCCGAGCGCGCTTTTATCGATACTTGTCTGCATGATGATGGCCGGAAGTTGTCTCTCGTCGTATTTCGTTATCGGGTAGAAGCGGGTCGGAAGCGGGTCAGAAGCCCCCGAATGCGCCGTCTCCTGATAATTTTAATGTGTCCGCTACGCATTGTCCGGCCAAAATTTGTCGCGAAACGGACAGCAGTTCGCCCCTGCGTGGAGCCGGTGCGCCCGCTTTTGGTGAGATCGACATGAATTTGTAACATGTAGCAGAAACACATCTAAAGAAGCCCCGTTTCCCGCCGTAGACCATTGATGTAGCCGTGCGCCCCGCCCAAGAAGCAGGCCGCGCGATGCCAATCAAAACTGGGGAATTCAATAGATGAAACCGTTTTCGCAGCTGGGCAATCCCGGCGCCGGATTTATTCCCGACGGCGGCGCCAAGGCCGCCGCCCGGGCGATGGCGAAGATCGCCGGCACGAGCGGCCGGTCGTTGTCCGTCAAGGCGTCGCTGCGCCTCGCGTTCGCGTTGCTGCTGGTCGGCACGCTGGTTATCGGCGTGATTGCGCTGACGCAGATCAGCCGTCTCAACGGTTCGACCGAATCCATTTATCGCGAGGGATATGTCGCCAGCCGCGACGTTGAGGAACTGCGCAGCGCCGTGCTGCGCGCGAGCCGCTCGCAAAAGATGCTGCTCACCGCGACCACCGCGAAGGAGCGCGACGAACTCGGCGCGGATATCGAACATGCGCTCGCCGATATAGGCCGCGGGCAACATGACCTGCAAAGCTACGCGGACCCCACGGGTGACCAGAAGCGCCTGGCGACCGCCGTTGGTGCGTGGAGCACCGACCTGCGCAGCTTTGTCAAGCTGGTGAAGGAACAACCGCTCGATCTGACGCAGATGAACTGGCAAGTGGGTATTGGGGACGTTTCGCTGCTGGTGGCGACGGGCAAGCTGGAAAAGCTCGTGAACGCGCTTATCGAACAGCGTGGCGCGGCGGCCAAGGCGACTATCGAATCGGCGGCTTCCATTTATCACGAATCGTTTGTGATGGTGGCCCTGCTGACGCTCGTGCTGATCGTGCTGGCGTTCGCGGTGAGCGAATGGGTCGTGCGGCGGCTCGCGAAACAGCTCGGCGGCGAACCGGTCTACGCAATGGAAATTGCGAGCCGGATCGCGGCGGGCGACCTGTCGAACCGCATCTCGATCGCGAAGCGCGACAACACCAGCATGCTCCACGCGCTCTCGGGAATGCAGAAGGATTTATCGACGACGGTCGGTGAAATCGCGGCCAGCGCGGAAGCGATCGCGTCGGCGTCAGGCGAAATCTCGCAGGGCAACGTGGACCTGTCGCAGCGCACGGAGCAACAGGCCGTCGCGCTGGAAAAGACGGCATCGAGCATGGAGGAGTTGACGTCGACCGTACGCCAGAACGCCGAGAACGCGAAGCAGGCGAGTTCGCTGGCTTACAACGCATCCGAGATTGCTGAGAAGGGCGGCGTGGTGGTCGCACGCGTGGTGGCGACGATGGAGCAGATCAACGCAAGCGCGAAGAGTATTGGCGACATCATCGGCGTGATCGAAGGCATCGCGTTCCAGACCAATATTCTCGCGCTCAATGCTGCCGTGGAAGCGGCGCGCGCGGGCGAAGAGGGGCGTGGGTTCGCGGTCGTCGCGGGCGAAGTGCGCAACCTCGCACAACGTTCGTCGGCGGCGGCGAAGGAAATCAAGGGCTTGATCCACACGTCGGTGGCGCGTGTTTCCGATGGCTCGACCTTCGCTCACGAAGCGGGCGCTACCATGGAAGAGGTCGTGAGGGCGGTCAAGCGCGTGACGGACATCATGGGCGAGATTTCGGCGGCGTCGGCGGAGCAGAGCAGCGGTATCGAGGAAATCAATCTCGCGGTGACGCAAATGGACGCGGGCACGCAGCAGAACGCGGCGCTGGTCGAACAGGCGGCCGCCGCGGCGCAGTCGCTGGATGACCAGGCACATGCGTTGAAACAACTGGTCGGGAAGTTTCAGTTGGCGTGATGTAACGCGGTGTGCACGCTGATCGAATGAACGCGGGCTTGCTGAACCGCAAGCCTTTGTTCTAGAATTCGCGACGGGCGCGGCAGGGCGCCCGGTCTCGCGAAAGTGAAAACACCTGTCATGCGTTATCGCTTCATCTGGATAAACCGCAACGTTGAACCTTTAGCCGCAGCGAGAACGGCGCAACAAGGAGAAACGTCATGTGGTCAACATCCTGTCCTCGCTTTGCCAATTCTGAACTCACCAACACCGAATTTCTTCGACGCCACGCGCGCCGGCTGCTTCGTCGCGCTCATGCGGACAATACAAGCACGGCGATGCCCGTCGTGCGCCGCCTGCTCGCAGCGGGCGTGACCCGTGCCGAGACGCTCGCGGAACTTCATAAAACGCGCACTGAGATTCAGCTCAAGCACGTATTGAACATGCTGGCCGTCGAGTTGGGTCATGCCGGCTGGGATGCTTGCAAGCCGGCGCTTGATACGCGAGAGCCTGCCGTCATCGATCGATACCGCTTCGATGCCGGCGCTTTCGGCGATTACGAGAAGGTGTGGTTTGCCGGCGCCGGCGCCGCGCGTGAATGGCAGAGCGAGCATGGTGGGTACATCGTGGAGTACGGCGACCAGGCGGTGGCGATACTCTGGCGCGAGTGAGGACGAACGCGAGGACAAGCGCGAGGACAAGCGCGAGGACGAACCACTCGCCATCGCGCTGCCGGTTCGTGATCATGAACCGGCAGCGCACCAGCTAAAGCGCAAAAAACGCTAAAGCAACTCCACTTCCTTCCAGTCCGCATTAGAAAAAAAACGGCTCAGTTCTCGCATGAGTTCATTCAGCGCGGACATTTCCGGCTGCGTGATCTTGCGAACGTGCTGCGCTTGTGTCCAGTCGCCATAAAGCATGGCGACGGTTGAACCGTTCGCCTTCACGGGCAGCAGCACGAACGCGTGGGCATCGCCGAATGAAGGCTTGAACCAGCGCGGCAAGCGGGCTTCAATCCGCGGATCGCGAGCATTCTCGATAAAAATCCCGACCGGGTTCGAGATCGCCAGATGGAACACGTCAGGCTCGAACGCCGCGGAAAATGTCAGCGACGGCAGCAGCCTGTCCACGCCCGCCCCAAGTCCAAGACGTGCGTGGAACTCATTGTTGGACTGGCGCACGAATACCACCGTGCGCGAAAACGTTAGCCCGGCCAGCACAGCTTCCGACGCCAGCGCAAGCACGGCGCCCAGCGCGTTCTTCGACGGCAGCGAGCGCAAATCCTCAAGCCCCGCGGCAATCCGCGCTTCCGCCGATAACCCCGCGCGCGCGATGGCATCGGCGTCCGCGCGCAGTTCCACGATCTCCCGCATCACGCCGTCGTTCGAGTCCTCGTTCGCGAGCGCGAGACTCATCGCGGCGAGCGTGGAGGCGTCGGTCAGCAACGCGCGGCTGTAACGGTTCGCGATATCCACCAGCGACGACTCGCGATGTGTCCCGTCGACATGCTGCGCGGTGAGCGCATCGGCGACTTCGGTGGAATAGTTGGTGACGGCTTGCAGCCAGCGGACATGGCGCGGCGTTTTTTCATCGATAGGGGCGAGCGGGTCGCGGGTCAGCATGCCGGTACGGATGGTCTCCGGCAGGCGCCAGCGGTCGGCGGCTTCCATGCCGATTTCCTCGAAGGTGACGCCGAGCAACGTGCTGCATGCGAGGCTGTCGCTGATACGCTCGGCCGTGGCCTTGCGGCGCAACTGATCCCACTCGGTCTCGAGATAGAACGCCACCAGCAGCTTGCCGATCTGACGCATCAGCGTGCAGACCACCGCTTCCTCCGAGGCCCGGAACTCGCTGTGCTCGGTCACTTGCCGCGCAACGGTGCCGGACAGCAGCGTGCGATTCAGTTCGAGCTTGGCGTCAATGCGTCGCGGCGCGCTTTGATGAAAGTGATCGACCAGTTTCAGCCCGACCACCAGATGGCCGACCGCGTCCATGCCCAGCACCATCAACGCGCGCGTCACGGTGGTGATGTTGCCGCCGAACGAGATGTACATCGCGGAATTGGCGAGGCGCAACACCTTCTGCGTGAGGCCGAAGTCGGATAGAACGACCTGGACCAGGGCGGTAAAGTCCAGGTCGTCGTCGCTCATTGCGGACACAGTGGTGCGCAGAGCCTGCGAGAGCATCGGAAAATCTCCGCGCTCGCTCATTTGGCCCCACAGCTTGTCCAGTAATTCGGCTTTGGAATTGCTTGCCATGCGATTGGTGTCAATGCCTTACACGTTCCGGACCGGGTGCCCGGAACGGCTTGAATCGTCGACCTGGGTCGAAGTGTAATGCGCGGAAAAAAGCCTGCATAAACCCCGCATAAACCTCGCATAAACCTTATAACGGCGCGTTCACACGGAAGCTTTACAGCAGACGATTATGAAATGCTGCAATAGTGCCGGTCATTAGCCCCTGCCGGCGCAAAAACGTGACGGTATCTTATAAAGGTGCCTGGAGAAAGAGCGATTTATCCTGAAAGCAACGCATCAGGTCGCCGGCGGGCAGGGCTTTGCTGATCAGCCATCCCTGGATCTGATCACAGCCCATCTCGATCAACAGTTCGCGCTGCGCCTCCGTTTCCACGCCTTCCGCCACGAGTTCGAGCCCCAGCGATTTTGCCAGGCCCACGACCGCGGCAACAATGGCCCGGTTGTTACGCGAGGTCAGCAGGTTTTCGATGAAGCTGCGATCGATCTTCAGCTTCGACAGCGGGAAGCGCTGCAGATAGGACAGGCTGGAATAGCCGGTGCCGAAGTCGTCGACGGCGAACGCAATGCCCAGCGCCGCCAGCGTTTCGAGCAGGCGGGTAGCTTCTTCCGGATCATGCATCAGCAGGCTTTCCGTGATTTCGAATACCAGCCGGCGCGGATCGAGGCCGGTCAGTTGCAGCGCATCTTTCACGTTCTGCGTAAAACGTTTGTCGCGGAATTGCTGCGGCGAGACGTTCACCGAGACATAGTCCAGCACGAAACCTTCGCTGTCCCATTGCATCAGTTGCATGCACGCGGCCTTGAGCACCCAGTTGCCAAGATAGTTGATCAGGCCGATCGATTCCGCGAGCGGAATGAAAGCTGCCGGGGGAACGAGGCCGTGCACCGGATGCTGCCAGCGGATCAGCGCTTCGACGCCGACCACGCCGCCGCCGCGGCTTTCGGTGATCGGCTGGAAGTGCAGCGAAAACTCGCCGTTGCGCACGCCTTCGTAAAGATCGCCTTCCAGGTTCAGGCGCGCGGCGTTGCGGGGGTCGTTGTCGGGAACGTGGAACACGACAATATTGCCGCCCGAGGTCTTCGCCTGCGCCAGTGCGTGGTCGGCCATGCGCAGCAGGCTGCTGCTGGCTTGCTCGACTTCATCGGGGAAGATGGCGGCGCCAATGCTCGCCGACAAATGTGTATGTTGTCCGCCGTACCGGTAGGGTTGCGCAATCGCGCTCAACACTCGTCGCGACACATCTTCGGCCGCCGCGGCCGCTTCGGCCGAGGTGCCTGCCGAGAACAGCACGGCGAATTCGTCGCTGGCCACGCGCGCCACGCGCTCACCGGCGCGTGCTGCATGCTGTATCCGGCGAGCGGTCTCGCGCAGCATGTCGTCGCCGGCGTCGTAGCCGAGTGCGCGATTAATGCGCTGGAAATCGTCGATATCCACCAGCAGCAACGCCGCATGCGTGCGCGTGTGAACGGCCTCGGCCTGGGCGGCATCGAGCGCGCTTTTCAGCGCTGTCAGGTTCTCGAGGCCCGTCAGCGAATCGTGATGCAGCGCGTGCCGCAGGGCGGTTTCGCGGTCGTGCCAGTGCGAAATCTCAAACGCGGCGAGTGCGAAGCCGGGCAGATCCGGCGTGTGCGTTGCGAGGACCCGCAGTTCGACGAGGATCGGCGTGGTCAAGGATTTCAGCAGATGCAGCGTCGCGGTCTCCAGCTTGCCGCTTTGCTGCGCGCGCGCGACGAGCGCATCGAGTTCATCGGTTTCCTGCGAGGGCACCAACTCGTGCAACGTGAGCGAGCTCAGGTAGTCGCGGTGATAACCCAGGAACTCGATGCTCCCCGCCGATACATAGCAAAACCGCAGCGACGCATCCACTTGCGCCAGGAAATCGACGGCGGCAAGCGTGGCTTCCGTGGCGACGCCTGGGGCGGGCTCAGCTTCATTCACCGCCGCCGGATGCAGCAGGTGAAGCGGCGCGGGCGAAGCCGAAGCCGGGACGGCCCATCCGGTTTTCGTCTCCCGTGCACGGTGCGGCATCGTCCCGGGGAGCGGCAGAGGCAGAGGGTCGCCTCGGCTACCCGTGGCCAGCACGGGCGCAGGCGTGGCTTCCACTGTAGCGAACCTGACGATGCAGCCTGGCAACGTGGTCGCGATCAACGTCCTGACAGTCGCGCGCACGGCGGCGCTGGTTTGGCCGGCTAGGGCGATCCATGCACTCAGGCGCTGGGCGGTGATCCGTTTTACTGGCATGTTTCGGTTATAGCCTGTCTGATTGCGCGCCGGGCCGGTAGGGGCGCGGCGCACGCTGTCCGGCCAAGCGCGCTGCATCGGGAATATGCTGACGATGGTCCGGCAATGCGGGCGTGAGCCACCGGAAGATCCGGTAACCGCGACTCGGACGCGTTCTTTGCAAGTTAACGGTTATGCCCCGAAATTCTTTAGGGCAATAGCGGAGCGTCCGCGAGCCACGGCCCCGGCGGGTTTGACGCAATTTGTCGGTATCGCGATTTGGGGTAGAGTGCGCGTTGATAGTTGCAAATTCTGAACCGGTCAGTTGGTCCGTCGTGCGTGGTGTCGAGCTATCGTCTGGCTGTTGCCCGACCGCTTATCGCGCTCCTTGGTGTTTGTAATTGTGTTTGTAAGTTTGATCTTTAAGCCAATCTCTCAAGCTGGTTGTTTGAGCTAACCGCTGTCTGGTCGCCCCATTCAGTCAACACCGTTCCATTGCTGCATTCCATGATCGCGTCCCCAAGCCGATTGCCGAAGCCGGCCCTGAAGCCAGGCGTATTGAACGCGCTGAACGCACGCATTGTGTCGTGCGAGGTCTCGGCGACGGCCGGCCACCGCATTGAGCCTGCGGTCTTGCATGAACACAGCAGGTCCATTCATGCCGGTTGATCGGAACCCGGTCCGGCGCGCCGCGCGCAACGCCGTGGGCAGTCCTGCGGCGAAGACCAAGGCCAAGCTTGCAGCGCCCGGTCTTCGCGAGCCGGAAAGTGTCTATCTCGGCCGCCAGCCGATCATCGATCGCGACGGTGCGCTGCATGCGTACGAACTGCTTTTTCGCGACAGTCCGGATAATCGCGCGCGCATTTTCGACGACGTGCAGGCCACTGCCCATGTTGTCACGCGAACGGTTGGCGAGATCGGTTTGTCGGCGGTGCTTGGCGATTACCGTGGCTACGTGAACATGAACCGCGACCTGCTGTTCGACGACATCGTTCATATCATGCCGCCCGAGCGTTTCGTGCTCGAGATTCTGGAAACCGTCACCTTCGACGCCAAGCTTTTCAAGCGCTGCGCCCAGTTGCGCGCGGCAGGCTTCCAGTTCGCACTCGACGACGTCGTGTCGCTCACCCAACCCCTGCACGACGCGTTGCCTTACGTGGATTACGTGAAGGTCGACTTCCTTGCCGCCCGGCGTGCCGATCTGCCCGAACTCGCGGCAACGCTCAAGCAACATGGCAAGACGCTGATCGCAGAAAAGATCGAAACGCATCAGGACTTCGAAGACGCCCGCAAGCTCGGCTTCGATCTCTTTCAGGGTTACTTCTTCGCTCGTCCGCAAGTGCTTGTCACGCGTCGCTCGAATCCGTCGCGCGCGGCATTGCTGCGTCTTCTGGGCGTGCTGTCGGGCAAGCCTGATATCAGCGAACTCGAGGCCGAGCTGAAGCTCAATCCGAACGTGGTCGCGCAGTTGCTGCGGCTGGCCAATTCGAGCGCGTTCAAATTGAGCCGGCCGGTGTCGTCGTTGCGCGAGGCCATTGCTGCGACCGGCATCCGGCAGATTTCGCGCTGGACCCAGTTGTTGCTCTATGCTGATGGCCGTCACTTGCCGTGGCGCTCGGATCCGCTGGTACAACTGGTCGGGACACGCGCGCGTTTCATGGAACTGGCGGCGCGTGTCATGCGGCCATCGAGTGAGGAATTCGCCGATGCCGCCTTCATGACGGGCATCTTTTCGCTCGTGCACGTGGTGGTCGATTTGCCGCCGGTCGAGATCATGGATCTGCTGAAGTTATCGAAAGAAATGAGTGCTGCGATCGTCGATGGCCGCGGTCCGCTCGGTGCGCTGTTGCGACTCTCGCAGGCGGCGGAAAGAGGCGATGCGCCCGAGCTCGATTCAAACATTGGTTCAGGCGTGGATTTCGAGGTGTTGACCCCGGCTGTGCTCGCCGATCTCCAGTTCGAGGCGGCTACGTGGTTCGGCGCGCATCGGGTGGCGTAGGTATTGTAGGTATTGCGGTTGCTGCGTTTGCTGCGTCAGTGGGTCGTCCCCGGGGCTGTTCCGGGTTGTTCCGTTGTTCGTCCTGTCGTGCGCGCGTCACGAAAATAGAGGAGTCTCATGAAGCGAAAATTTGCTGGGAGAATGCTGGGTGTGTCCCTGGGCGCAGCGTTGGCGGTGTACGCGCTGGTGGCTTATGCAACCCTGAAGCCCGGCGATCATGCGCCGGTGTTCACAGCGCAGGCGTCGCTTGGCGGCAACGTCTACAAGTACTCGCTCGCGGACGAACTGAAGAAGGGGCCCGTGGTCCTTTACTTTTATCCGGCTGCGTTCACGAAGGGCTGCACGATCGAGGCGCACGAGTTTGCTGATGCCGTCGATGAATACAAGGCCCTGGGCGCCACGGTGATTGGCGTGTCGCACGATAACATCGACACGTTGAAGAAGTTTTCGGTGAGCGAGTGCCGGAGTAAATTCCCGGTCGCGGCCGACGGCGATGCGAAGATCATCAAGCAATACGATGCGACCATGCCGCTGGTCAGTACCATGGCCAATCGCGTGTCATACGTGATTGCGCCGGACGGTACCGTGATCTATGAATATACGAGCCTGTCGCCGGACAAGCATGTGGCGAACACGTTGCAGGCGCTGAAAGACTGGAACGAGAAGCACAAGGCCCAATAACGTAACCAGTCCTGTAAGGTTTTGATCGATGCCGATTATTGTTGCGCTCGTTGTTCTGGTTGCCGTGATCTACGGTGCGTTCTGGTCGTTTCACGCGTTATCGGCGGCGTTTGGTGTGAGTGTTGCGATTGGCGTGGCGGTGATCGCGGGGCTGGTAGTGGTGAGCATTGCTGTGTATTTCTGGCTCCGGTGGAAGGAAGTCGCGCCGAATGTTCACGACGGTGACTGGACGCATGAACTCAAGCGGGATTGGGGCGGCGTGCGGCTCGCGGCGGCGAAGCGGTTGTGCGAAGTGCGGGTAGGCGGGCAGGTCGGCATGTATATTTTTGCGGACCTGCATGGAGCGCGGATGGAACCGGGCGCGTCAGGTGCGTCGGCAACAACGGGCGCCTGGCAAGTCGCGCTGAATGTGAAGGATACGACGCAGCCGCGCTGGAATCTGCCGATGCAGGATCGGCGCGAGGCGCACAAGTGGTGCCGGATTTTGGACAAGGCCGCCGCTCAGACTTTGTAACGGGCTGTTCGTTCGGGTCAGCGTTTAGTCAGTCCAGGTACGGTTCCTGGCCGAATCCGGACTGACTCACTGCCGAAAGCGGAGGGTGCGCTACATGTGATATCCCATGTCACCGCGCACTTTGCCGCGAAACACCCAATACGACCACACCACATAAAGCACGATAACGGGTAGCAGGAACATCGTCCCGATCAGCAGGAACTGCTGCGAAAGGGGCGTCGTGGACGCATCCCACAACGTCACCGACGGTGGCGCGATGAAAGGCCAAAGGCTGATTACAAGGCCTGTGAAGGCCAGGAAGAACAAACCGATCGAGCACATGAACGGGACCACTTCCTTGCGTTTTTCCAGCGCCGACCACAACGTCCAGACCAGCAACACCGTCAGCACCGGCACCGGCGCGAACACGAAGCTATTTGGAAAGCTGAACCAGCGTGCCGATATACGCGCGTCCTTCAGTGGCGTCCAGATACTGATCAGCAAGATAAACGCAACGACACCGAACAGCACTTTCTTTGCCATGCCTCGGGCCCATTCCTGCAACTCGCCTTCTGTTTTAAGCACGAGCCAGGTCGTGCCCTGCAGCGCGTAGCCGAAAATCAGCCCGGCGCCCGTCAGCAGCGGAAACGGCGCAAACCAGTCCCAGCTTGTGCCGGCAAACACGCGCCCGTGAATGGGAAAGCCCTGCATGAACATGCCGAGCACAACGCCCTGCGAGAACGTCGCGATCAGCGAGCCGTAGCCGAACGCGCCATCCCAGATCCACTTGCGCGCGCCGACCACTTCGCGGAATTCAAACGCCACGCCGCGAAAGATCAAGCCCAGCAGCATCAACAGGATCGGAAAATAGACCGCCGGCACGATGATGGCGAACGCAAGCGGAAAGACCGCAAGCAAACCGCCGCCGCCAAGGATCAGCCAGGTTTCGTTGAAGTCCCAGACCGGGGCGACGGAGTTGATCATCAACTGGCGTTCAACGGGGTCCCGACGCAGCAGGAACACCATGCCCACGCCGAGATCGAAGCCGTCGAGCAGCACGTACATGAATACCGCGAGCGCGAGGATGGCGGCCCACATCGGTACGAGGTCGAGCATCATGATCTCCTGGAAGGGGGAACGACGTCGTCCGGGCCGACGGATTTGGCTGCACTCACGCCGCCCGATGCATTAGCCGATGCCGCCGATAACGGCCGCGCCGCGCGCGTTTCCGGTTGCAGGAGGTCGCTGTCGGTATCGGCGTGTTCGTCGGCGGGGCCGATCCGCACGAGTCGTCGCAGCAGGATGAAGCCCGAGCCGAAGATGACGATATACGCCAGCACGTAGAGCAGCCACGAGAGCCCGACATCGCCGGCTGTCAGCGACGGCGTGACCGAGTCGCTGGTGCGCATCAGTCCATACACGGTCCACGGCTGGCGGCCGGCTTCGGTCGTCGTCCATCCTGCCAGCACGGCGATAAAGCCGAGCGGCATGCCGTACGTGGCGCAACGCAACCATCGCGTACTTGTCTCGAGTTTGCCGCGTGCGAACAGCACAATGCCGGAGAGCACCAGCGCGAACATCAGCAACGCGATACCGACCATGATCCGGAACGCGAAGAACACCACCGCCACGTTCGGCCTGTCTTCACGCGGGAAGTCCTTCAGGCCGCGTACCGTGCCGTTCGGATCGTGCGTGAGGTAGATGCTGCCGAGCACGGGTATCGAAATTTCGAAATCGTTGCGCTCGTTGGCCTGATCGGGAATCGCGAAGATGGCGGCGGGCACGCGCGAACCGGTGTTCCACAGACCTTCCATTGCGGCGACCTTGGCAGGTTGATGTTCGAGCGTGTTCAGTCCGTGTGCATCGCCGATAACCATCTGCACCGGCACCATGATCACGAGAAAGATCAGCGCCATCTTGGTCATCACGCGGCTTTCCTCAAGCGCGCGGCCTTGCCGCAAATAAAGCGCGCCTACGCCGAGAATCACGAACGCGGCCGTCACCAGGAAGGCGCTGACCGTATGACCGAGGCGGTAAGGGAAAGAGGGCGTAAAGATGGCATCGAAGAAACTCGTTACTTCGAAGCGGCCGTCTGGAAGGATCTTGTAGCCCGCCGGTGTCTGCATCCAGCTATTCACCGCGAGAATCCAGAACGACGAAATCACCGTCCCCGACGCGACGAAAACCGCTGCCAGCACGTGCGCCCATTGCGGCACGAGCTTGCGCCCGAACAGCAGGACGCCAAGAAACGCAGCCTCGAGAAAGAACGCGGTCAGCACCTCGTAACCCATTAGCGGGCCGATCACGCTGGCGGTGGCATCGGTGAACCGGCTCCAGTTGGTGCCGAACTGGAACGGCATCACGATCCCCGACACCACGCCCATGCCGAATGAAACCGCGAATATCTTCAGCCAGAACGCAGAAAGCCGCCTGTACACGTCCCGTTTGCTTAGCCACCAGAGCAATTCAAGCGTCGCGATAAAACACGATAAGCCGACCGTAAAGGCCGGCAACAGGATGTGAAACGCAATCACCCAGGCAAACTGGAAACGGGATAGCAAAACGGCATCGAACGCCATGAACACTCCGCGCGAGAAGTTTCAAATGGGTTGATTCAGCGGCACGTCAGCGTTGTGCCGTGCTCGTTGTGGCGGTGTTTCACGTATCAACTGCTGCGTACTGGTTTAGATTAAAGCAGGTTTTCGTGAAAGGACGTTTTTATTTCGCGTTGTCCTTTGAGGATGCATTCACTGCTCGAACGGATTGACGGAGCGCATAAAGGCATTCGCAGCAAGGCCGCTGCGGGTTATTTCAGCTTTTCGTATTTCTTATATGTTGACGCGAAAAATGGCGTAAAAGGCGCTGAAACCGGCTCGAATACCAGTAGATTGTGGTCGACCGCAAGCGGCTCATTCGGTCTATCGTTATAATTACACTTCTATTACATGCCGCAAGGACGACCTTGCGCGCCTCAGTCACATCGGGGACGGCCCCGTTTTTCGACGGGAGTTTCTTGTGTCCTGGTTTCTATTGCTGATCGCGGGCCTGCTTGAAGTGGCGTGGGCCGCGGGTCTCAAAACCTCCGAAGGTTTCACACGGCTCTGGCCGTCGGTGTTCACGCTGGTCACAGCCACCGGCAGCTTCGTGCTGCTGGCGCTGGCGATGCGCCAGTTGCCGTTGGGTACGGCTTACGCCGTGTGGACGGGTATCGGCGCGATTGGCGCGTTTGTGTTTGGAATTGTCATGCTGGGCGAAGCGCTGACGGTTGCGCGAGTCGCGAGCGCTGCACTGATCGTGGTCGGGTTGATTGGATTGAAAGTATCGTCAGGACATTAAATCCGACGATTTAGCGCATCGCAGCGGCCTTTTGTCACGGCCCATTCCCGACCCGCTCCTGGATCATTAAAGGGATCGCAAAAATGACCGTTAAAGAGTACAAGGCGGAGTTCAGGCCGCGTGTGCTGTGATTTCGTGATTAAGGGCTGAATCAGGAACGTTGGATGCTGTACACGTCGACATATGGCGCAATGCATCAACGCGCTGCGCGTGGCTATAATGACTTTCAGTTGTCTTGAAAAATTCACCGGGTTCGGCAGTCTTTTCGTCAGGTGAACCCGGAACAGCGCCAGAATAAGGTGGGCCGGGTCAATACCGGGCCTACCGGGCCGCATCCATTTATCCCCAGCCCGTCGCCGGGCAGCTTGAGCGGCGGGTCAGGCATTCGTAGCCAGATGCGCCGGAATCTCCGGCGCTCGGGCACGGGGCGAGCAGCGCGCAAGGAGACGGTCATGCTTGAAGCACTTTCGCTGGCAGCGGGTCTTTCGTGGGCCAGCGGGCTGCGACTGTACCTGACGGTTTTCGTCGCGGGACTGTTCGAGCGCATGGGACTGGTCCACTTACCCGACACCCTCGCGGTGCTGGGTTCTCCGTGGGTGATCGGCGTGGCGGCAGCGCTCGCCGTGGTCGAGTTTTTCGCCGATAAAATCCCCGCCTTCGATTCCCTCTGGGATGCCATCCACACCTTCATTCGTATTCCGGCCGGCGCCGTGCTGGCCGTTGGTGCGTTCGGCCACGCCGATCCGGCGCTGCTGACTGTTGCCGCGCTCGCCGGCGGTACGCTTGCGGGCGCTGCGCATCTGGCCAAAGCCGGCACGCGGGCGCTCATCAATTTATCGCCGGAACCGGTGTCGAACTGGGTGGCATCGGCGACCGAGGATTTCGGCGCGTTGCTGGGCATCACGCTCGCGTTGTTCGTGCCGTTGCTGTGCCTGGTCCTGATCATCGCGTTCCTGTTGTGTGCCGGCTGGGCGTTGCCACGGATCGTAAGAGGCGTGCGCGGCGGCTTCGGGCGGATGGCCAAGCACATGGTGCCCAGCGTCAGCGCACGGGTGAATCCGGGCGTCGGCCGGTTCAGGAGCAAGCACGATTGAGTACGAGTAGCCTGGACGGCGAGTTGAAGCAAGATTCCAAGCAGGATCCGAAGCAGCAAGGACTGAGCTTCACGCAGATTGCGCGCCAGTCGCTGCGAATGACCGCGCGCGACTGGCGTGCGGGCGAGTTGACCATGCTCATCCTGGCGCTCGTGCTGGCGGTCGCCGCGCTCGCGAGTGTCGGGTTTCTCGGCGACCGGATGCGCCAGGGGCTGGAGCGGGACGCGCGGCAGATGATCGCTGCGGATTTTGTCGTGCGCGCCGATCATCCTGTCGATCCCGCGTTCGCCGCAGAAGCGGCTCAACTCAAGCTCGAGACCGCGACCACCGCGATTTTTCCCAGCATGATCAGCGCGGGCGTTTCGGGAAATGCGTCCGCCACGCCTGTTGCCCGTCTGGCGGCGTTGAAGGCCGTTTCGCCAGGGTATCCGCTGCGCGGCGCGGTGAGCATTGCGACTGCTGTCGATCAGCCCGGCACGCCCACTACCTCCATTCCCGCGCCCGGCACTGTCTGGGTCGACCCCGCGTTGCTCGATGCGTTGAAAGTGCCTGTCGGCGGCACCGTCCGCGTCGGTACGCGCGCGTTCAAGGTGGCGGCGGTCATCACGCGCGAACTCGATCGCGGATTCTCGTTCGTCAGCTTTTCGCCGCGCCTGATGATGCGCTCCGATGAACTCACGTCCACCGGCCTCGTCACGTTCGGCAGCCGCGTGACCTATCGGTTGCTGGTGGCGGGACCGGATGCGCAGGTCAAGCAGTTCGCCACGTTCGCCCGCGCAAAAGTGGACGATGGCAAGCTGCGCGGCGTCGCGCTCGAATCGTTGCAGGACGGCCAGCCGCAAGTGCGTCAGACCATCGACCGCGCCAGTCATTTCCTCACGCTCGTCTCGCTGCTCACCGCGCTGCTCGCGGCGGTTGCCATCGCGATGGCCTCGCACCGTTTCGCGCGCCGGCATCTGGACGGCTGCGCGGCCATGCGCTGTCTCGGCGTGAGCCAGGGGACGTTGCGGTCTTTGTTTATTGGTGAATTCCTGCTGGTCGGGTTGCTGGGCAGCGCGGCGGGTGTGGTGCTGGGTTTCGGTGGACATCTGGTACTGCTGGACTGGCTGGGAACACTCGTCGATGTCGAATTGCCGCCGCCCAGCGTCTGGCCCGCGTTGCAAGGGATTGCAACCGGACTGGTGCTGTTGCTCGGTTTCGCTGTGCCGCCGTTGCTGCCGCTCACGCGTGTGCCGCCGGTCCACGTCATTCGCCGGGAACTCGGCGATGCCGGCCGGGTAGCGTGGATTGCCTACGGCGTGGGCGTGCTGCTGTTCGCCGGCCTGCTCGTGCTCGCGGCGGGCGAGTGGAAACTGGGCGGGATCGTGGCGGGCGGATTCGCGGGCGGTCTGGTGGTGTTTGGCGGCATTGCACGCGTGGCGCTTTGGGCGGCCGCCCGGTTTGTTCGAAGCGAACGCGTTGGCGCGGGCGTGGGCTGGCGGTACGCGCTGGCGTCGCTGGAGCGGCGCAGCGGCGCGAGCGCGTTGCAGATCACGGCGCTCGGTATCGGCCTCATGTGCCTGCTGCTTATCGCGATGACGCGCAGCGATCTGATCGCGGGCTGGCGGCAATCGACGCCGCCGGACGCACCGAACGAATTTCTCATCGATGTCCAGCCCGACCAGCGCGCCGGCGTCGCCGATTACCTCTCGCAACATGGCCAGGCCGACGCGGTGTTGTCGCCGATGGTGCGCGGTCGCCTGATCGCCGTGAACGGCAAGACGGTCAGTCCCGACAACTACGAAAAGGCCGACGCAAAGCGTCTGGTCGACCGCGAGTTCAACCTCTCGTACACAACCGAATTACCCAGCGATAACCGCGTGGTCGGCGGCGACTGGTACGGCACGGACGCAAAGGCGCAGGTATCGATAGAACAGGGGCTCGCGAAGATCATCCACGTGAAACTCGGCGATACGCTGCGTTTCGACGTCGCCGGCATGCAGGTCGAAGGGCCGGTCACGAGCCTGCGCAAGGTCGACTGGAATTCGTTCAAGGTGAATTTCTTTGTGCTGATGCCGCCGCCGTCCATCAGCGATCTGCCCGCCACGTTCATCACCAGTTTCCATTTGCCGCCGGGGCAGCAGGGTTTGATCGATGGCTTGATCAACAAGTATCCGAGCGTGACCGCCATTGATATCGCGCCGATTCTCGCGCAGATCCAGCGCGTGCTGGAACAGGTGATTGGCGCTGTGCAGTTCCTGTTTGTCTTCACGCTCGCGGCGGGCGTGCTCGTGTTGTACGCGGCGCTGGCCGGCACGCGCGACGAGCGTGTGCACGAGTCCGCGTTGCTGCGCGCGCTCGGGGCGTCGCACAAGCAGGTGCGCTCGGTGCAGACCGCGGAGTTCGTGGCAGTGGGCGCATTGAGCGGGCTGATGGCGGCGCTTGGCGCACAGGGAATCGGCTGGGTGCTGGCGACGTACGTGTTCGAGTTTCACATCGATTTCAACCCGTGGCTCGTGCCGGCGGGCATTGTGGCGGGTGTCGTGTGTTCGGGTGTGGGCGGCTGGATGAGCCTGCGCCGCGTATTGTCGCGGCCGGCGCTGCAATCGTTGCGGGATGCCTGACCGAGGCCCGGATAACGCGTGGCCGTGCGTCACCCGCCAAACACCAGACGAACCCCGCAGCGCTCCTTCCCCCGATAACCCCAAAGAAAACGCATGACCGAAGCAAATATTGAACAGGCGCCGCAACCCACGGCATTTGAACTCGTTGGCGGCGAGGAGCGCGTGCGTGCGCTCGTCGACCGGTTCTACGACCTGATGGATCTCGAACCGGACTTCGCGGCTTTGCGCGCATTGCATCCTCCCACGCTCGAGAATTCCCGCGATAAATTCTTCTGGTTCCTGTGCGGCTGGATGGGCGGCCCGGACCATTACATCAGCCGCTTTGGCCATCCGCGTTTGCGCGCTCGCCATATGAACTTCGCGATTGCATCGCCGCAACGGGATCAATGGCTGCGCTGCATGGCGTGGGCAATGGAAGATACCGGCCTCGACGCGCCCTTGCGTGAACGCCTCCTCACGTCCTTCTTCGATACCGCCGACTGGATGCGCAACCGCCCGGGCTAAGGAGGCTTGGCGGGCCGCCCGCATAATACGGGTTCATTTTCAGCCGGTGACAGACCAGGAGATTTCCCCATGAGCACACGCGCGTTGTTTCGCGAGGACGCCTATTTGACGCGCTGCGAGGCGACGATCACGGCTATCGACGAGCTTGGTATCCATCTCGATCAAACCGTGTTTTATCCGCTGGGCGGCGGTCAGGCCGGTGATGCCGGATCGCTGACGCTGGCGGATGGAACGCGCATCGAAATAACGGACACCCGCAAGGCCAAGTTCGAAGGCGCGACGCCCGATGACGCCGTCCATGTGCCCGCGCCGGATCAGGACGCGCTGCTCGCGAAGCTGAACGTGGGCGATCGGGTGACGGCCGAGATCGATTGGGAGCGGCGTTACCGGCACATGCGCCTGCACACGGCGACGCATCTGCTGTGCGCGGCATTACCCTATCCCGTCGATGGCTGCAGCATCACCAGCGGCTACGCGCGCATGGACTTCGCGACGGTCGAACCGATCGAACGCGAGGCGCTGGAAACCCGCTTGCGTGAGCTGATTGGCGGCGCGCATCCGGTAGCGACCGAGTGGATCACCGACCAGGAAATGGAAGAGCGTCCTGAGCTCGTGCGCACCATGAGCGTGAAGCCGCCGGCCGGCATGGGGCGTGTGCGTTTGTTGCGCATCGAAGGTATTGATTTGCAGCCGTGCGGCGGCACGCATGTGCGTAACACGAGCGAGATCGGTGAGCTGCGGATCGCGAAGGTGGAGAAGAAAAGTGCACGCACGCGGCGTCTTGTGATCGAGTTTGCGTGATGCTCGACGCACGCGCTCAAGCGGTGCTCGACGCGTGGTTCGGTGCGCCGGATTCGGCGGAGTACGGTCACGCGCGCCGTGCCTGGTTCAAGAAGAATGCGACCTTCGATGCCATGCTTCACGAGCGCTTCGGCGCTCTGCTCGAAGAGGCATTGGAAGGTCAGCTTGCTTCGTGGTCCGCTACACCGCTCGGCGCGCTTGCGTTGATCGTGTTGCTCGACCAGTTCACGCGCAATTGTTTTCGCAACACGCCGCGTGCATTCGCCGGTGACGCCGAAGCATTAAAGCTGGCTCGCATGCTGGTCGATACGCGCGGCGAGCTCACGTTGCCGACGATTCATCATCGCGTGTTCGTGACCATGCCGTTCGAGCACGACGAGACGCTGGCAAGCCAGCGTGAAGCCGTGCGTCTGCACCAAGCACTCTTCGATGAAACCGGCGACAAGGACATCGCAGACGGGCTGAAATACGCGCTGCGCCATGCCGAAGTGATCGAGCGGTTTGGCCGCTTTCCGCATCGCAACGTTATCCTCGGCCGCGAATCAACAGCCGAAGAACGCGCATGGCTCAAGCAGAAGGGCGGTTTTTAGCGTCCCAACGTCCCAACGTCCTAACGCCCGCCCGCCACGTCGAGCAATGCGCCGGTCACATACGCCGACGCATCGGACAACAGCCACACAATCGATTCCGCCACTTCATTCGCCGTACCGGGCCGCCCCAGCGGCGCGAGCGAGCCCAGCTGTGCTGCACGATCGGGCTTGCCGCCGCTTGCGTGAATCTCGGTATCGATCAAACCAGGCCGCACCGCATTCACGCGCACGCCTTCCGGACCGAGTTCTTTTGCGAGGCCGATCGTCAAGGTATCGATGGCGCCTTTCGACCCTGCGTAGTCCACGTACTCGTTCGGAGACCCAAGCCGCGCTGCCGCCGACGACACATTGACGATCGACCCGCCCCGTCCGCCCCGTTTGGTCGACATGCGCCGCGCCGCTTCACGCGCGCAGAGATACGCGCCGAGCACGTTGGTATCGAAGACGCGTTTCATGCGCGCGATGTCCATGTCGGCCAGCGCGGAACCCGGCGCGACAATGCCCGCGTTGTTCACGAAACCGTCGATAGGACCGAACGCGCGCACGGTTGCATCGAACAGGGCAATCACATCGGCTTCTTCGCAGACATCGCCCTGGATTGCGATCGCCTGGCCACCGGCGGCTTGCGCGCGGGCGACGGTTTCATCGGCGGCGCTGCGGTTGGTCGCGTAATTCACGCCGATCGACCAGCCACGCGCCGCGCACAGCAAAACGGCGGCACGGCCAATGCCGCGGCTGCCGCCCGTGATCAACACGACCTTCGACATCGTCAAATTCTCCGTTGGGATATCAAACAGCGTCGCGCTTTTCGGGCCAGCGATCTACCAGCGGCGGTTTATACGCGTTGAGCGCTTCGATCAGCTTCACGGGATCGGCGTTCACTTGCAGCATGTCGAGGAACGGCGCGCGCATGAACCCTTCTTCCACCGTATGGCGCAGCATGGCGAGCAGCGGATCGTAATACCCGTCCACGTTCAGCAGCGCGACCGGCTTCTCATGATAACGAAGCTGCGCCCACGTGTAGACCTCGAACAGCTCTTCGAACGTACCGACACCGCCGGGCATCGATACAAACGCATCGGCGAGATCGGCCATTTTCTTCTTGCGTTGATGCATGTCGGGCACGACGTACAGCTCCGTCAGACCTTTATGGCCGACTTCCTTGTTCATCAGCAATTCGGGGATCACACCGATGGCGCGGCCACCGAGCGCCAGGACTTCGTCGGCGATCGTGCCCATCAACCCCACGCTCCCGCCGCCGTAGACCAGCGCGAGATCCGCTTCGACCAACGCCCGGCCAAACGCTTTTGCCGCTTCGGCATAGACCGGTCTGGCTCCATTGGCGGAGCCGCAATATACGCAGACAGCTTTCATTAAATAGGTTCCTTAGGCGCGCCGTCTTCCTTGGGCGCGCGGTAATCGGCAAAGACGCGTTCCGGCATTTTCCCCGACACGAGGTCATCGAAAATCTGCCGTGACCGGCCACGGAGATACGGCGCCATCATCGAGATGATATGCAGGCTCGCCTGATGCAATTCCGAGCGGATGGTTTCCTGCTCGTTATATTTGCGCGGGTTCATGACGAACTGGTACGACAGCCAGTACGTCGCGATCACCCCCATGTTGGTCGCGATCACCTTGATTTCCGCGGGCGTTGCGACCATTTCGTGATCGGCTACGAGTGCATCGCACAGTTGCTGCGCGAAGTTGACCTTGTGGGTGATGATCTGTTTGAAATGCGTTTCCAGCGTGCGGTTGCGCGCGAGCAGATCATTCAGGTCGCGATACAAAAACCGGTACTGCCACAGGAAATCCGCCATGTACTGCAGGTACGACCACATCTCGTCAATCGTCGGACGATGGTCTTCGGGAAAGCGCAGCCGCTTTTCGATCTGCTGTTCGAACTGCGCGAAGATGCTGTTGATGATGTCGTCTTTGTTGCGGAAATGGTAGTACAGGTTACCTGGACTGATTTCCATCTCTTCGGCGATGGTAGTCGTCGTGACGTTCGGTTCCCCGATATCGTTGAACAGCTTCAGCGACAGTTCGAGAATCCGTTCACGGGTGCGGCGGGGAGGTTTGGCTTCCATGTCGTCCGGACCTGGTTGACCGGCTCCGGGTGGGGGCGGCCTGAGGCGGCCTGCGTGACGGCGTCACGAACCCGGAAATCGGTGGCTATCTTGAATATCGGACGATTATAAACGGCTGAGTGGGGACGGGGTCTGCGCGGGTGGCCAGTTGCGTGCCGCGGGGTGTTCAAAACAGCATCAAGGCCCATCGCCAGAGCAATGGGCCGACTATCAGGCCCCATGTGAGCACGCACACCAGCAGGGCGACCATGACCGCCGCGCTGCCGAAATCCTTCGCCCGTTTGGACAGTTCGTGCCGCTCCAGCGAAATCCGGTCTATCGCCGCTTCCACGCTCGAGTTCAGTAATTCCACCATCAGCACCAGCAGCACGGACGCCAGCAGCGCCGCCCGTTCGACCGGCGAGACCGGCACGAAGATGCCGCACGGCACCAGGATGGCGGCGAGCGTCAGCTCCTGGCGGAACGCGCTTTCCTCGCGGATCGCCACGCGAAAGCCGTTCAGCGAGTTTTTCATCGCGTGCCAGGCGCGGGTCAGGCCGCGGTTGCCCTTGTAGGGATTGAACGGCAACGGAGCGAGCGGATCGTCGGCGCTCAAGGGCTCGCCCGGATGCGGCGCGCCCTCGATGTCGTCGTCTTCGTTGCTGAAGGGTTCCCGGTGTATCAAGAGCAGGGATTTCGCTTGCACTGAAGGTTTGGCTTTCACATTGCGCTTCTTTGAAACTTGCTGTGGTTGTACTGACGCACGCTCCGACGCACTCTTCGAGCCACGCTCGAAGCCGCTTCGCGGGGCGGGGATGACTCGCGGCTGATTCGCGGCTGACTCGCGGCCGACTTCTCGAACGACCGCTGTGCGGAAGTCACCAAAGGCGAGTCCGCCGGCAGCTTGTTGCAGCTGCGAGCGGCCACGTCGCATTGTTGCCTTCTTTGGCCGGTGGATCACGAACCGCACAACGCGTTTTGACATCCGCCACGTTGCGCTGAGGGCAACGCGGATTCAATCATACCGTTGCCCTCGCGAAAGCCAGATTACGCCGTTGCTTGGCTTTGCGTCGCGCCGCGCGTCGCAAGCGGCTTCAGATTCGCCGCGAATTGTTCCGATGCCGCCCGCCACGAGAACTTCTCCGCCCACGCACGGGCATCGGCGCGTTCAATTTTCAGCGCCCGCAAACACGCTTCGCGCAGGTCTTCGTCAAGCGCTCCCGGGCCATCGGTGCCGAGTACATCGATCGGACCCGTTACCGGGTACGCCGCGACCGGCGTACCGCATGCCATTGCTTCGAGCAGCACGAGGCCGAAGGTATCGGTGCGGCTTGGGAACACGAATACATCAGCGGCCGCGTAGACCTTCGCCAGTTCAGCCTGCGACAACACGCCAAGATAGTTCGCGTTCGGATAGCGCGATTTCAGTTCGGCCAGCGCCGGTCCTTCGCCCGCGACCCACTTCGACCCGGGCAGATCGAGCTTCAGGAAAGCCTCGACATTCTTCTCGACCGCGACGCGTCCGACATACAAAAAAATGGGCCGTGTCGTGTTCAGGACCTTCGAATCCATCGGTCGAAAAATATCCAGATCCACGCCGCGTGTCCACAAGACCACGTTCGTGAAACCGAACTTTTCGAGGTCAGTTTTCACAACGGGCGTAGGCGCCATTACCGCTTGCGAAGGCTTGTGGAACCAGTGCAAAAACTTGTAGGTTGCAGCGAGCGGAATGTGGAACCGTGCCTGCACGTACTCAGGAAAGCGCGTGTGATACGCGGTCGTGAAGGGCAGTTTGTTGCGCAGAGCGAACGAGCGCGCTGCCATGCCGAGCGGGCCTTCCGTCGCAATATGCAGCGCATCCGGCGCAAATTCCTCTATGCGTTGCGCGACGCGGCGGCGCGGCAGCAGCGACAGGCGAATCTCGGGATAAGTCGGGCACGCGATGGTCCTGAATTCGAGCGGCGTCAGCAATTCCACGCGATGTCCCAGCGCAGTCAGTTCGCGGCTGGTGCTTTTCAAGGTACGCACGACGCCGTTGACTTGCGGTTCCCATGCGTCGGTAACAATCATGATTTTCATTCGATGGCCTCGATAAGTGAAAGCGCTCAGGCGGTTGCTCAGGCAGTCGCTGCGGCCTTTTGCGAATGGTGTTCAGGCGAGCGCAGGACGGTCCAGTAAATGATCTTCAGCTCGCCTTCGAACGTCTCGACGAGCGCCGACAGGCTTTCCACCCAGTCGCCGTCATTGCAGTACAGGACACCGTCGATATCGCGGATTTCAGCTTTGTGAATATGACCGCAGACAACGCCGTCACAGCCGCGGCGGCGCGCTTCATCGGTCATCACGTGCTCGAACTTCGAGATGAAGTTCACCGCGTTCTTGACCTGATGCTTGAGGTATTGCGAGAGCGACCAGTAGTTCAGGCCCAAGCGGCTGCGCACCCGGTTGAACCAGCGGTTGAGCAGCAGGATCAGCGTGTAGAGCGTGTCGCCGAGATAAGCGAGCCACTTGGCGTGCTGGATGACGCCATCGAAGAGATCGCCGTGCACGATCCACAGGCGCTTGCCCGCGAGCGTGGTGTGAAAGGCCTCGTTGCGTACATGGATGTCACCGAAAGCCAGGTCGCAGAACTGTCGCGCGGCTTCGTCGTGATTGCCCGGAATGTAGACCACCTGCGTGCCCTTGCGGGCTTTGCGCAGCACCTTCTGGATCACGTCGTTGTGTGCTTGCGGCCAGAACCAGCCTTTGCGCAGCTGCCATCCGTCGATGATGTCGCCAACCAGGTACAGGTACTCGGAATCGTTATAGCGGAGAAAATCGAGCAGATAGTGCGCCTGGCAGCCACCGGAGCCGAGATGGATATCGGATAGCCAGATGGTACGGTAGCGATGGTCGGCAGGTTCGTCGTCGGGGCGAGAGGTGGTTCCGGAAGCGGTCGGGGGAGCGAGGCTGGCGCCGGTGGTTTCAGCGGAAGGGGGAGGAGCCACGTCGGTGCGGAACGCGATGGCTTCTGCATCGCGGAGGGTAATGCCTAGGAGGTGACTCGCAGACGATTTAGTGGCCATGGGCACGCGCAACGGGTTGCAGTGCGGCCATTGCGCCATGCTCGCGTGACGGAGCCATGACAGTCACGAAAACTTCTTATTACTAAAGGTTGTGGCGGAAGTGCCGAGTGTGCGTTGAAGAAGGAAAAACGTCGCTATTTACGGGTCTTCGAGGTGTCTTGCGGGACAGATCGCAAGCCGGTCCGGTTGGCTCTACGGGCGCATGGCCGCATTGCAACCCGCGATGTTTATGCTCGATTTCGTTTCTCGATCGGGTTCGCGCAGATGGACGTTGCCCTGACGGACTATCGTTGCTTCAGCGCCACGACCACGCAAAAACTGGCATGACTCGCCGATAACCGGATGCGATACATCGCCGCAAGTACGCGGGGAGCTGAGCGTCCTCATCGTGTTGGCTTCGCCTATACTCTCGGATTTACGATGGAATCCTATGCAACTGGATAGCGGAACAGTGGGGCAGGCCGTTCGAATGTCGATGTGCAAAGTATGCAACGAACCGGCGCCTCTCTACGGCGTCACCGACTTCAACAAGAGTTGCGAAGAGCGGCGCGGGCGCTATCTGCCGCTCACCGGCGTGCCGGTCTATTACAATCGATGCAATGCTTGCGGTCTCATCTTCACCACTGCGTTCGATCATTGGAGCAAGGCCGACTACCTGCGGCACATTTATAACGATGATTACGTGCTGGTCGACCCTGACTACATTGATTCACGGCCTGCGGGCAATGCCGCTTTCATTCTCGATTTCATCAAGAAAGGTCACGGGTTAAGGTGTCTCGACTATGGTGGCGGCAATGGCACGCTGACGTCGTTATTGCGCAATGGCGGAGTAGACGGACATAGCTGGGACCCGATGGATGAAGAAGGGGTGCCGCCGTCCGGCTCATTCGATTTCATCAGCGCGTTCGAGGTTCTGGAGCACACGCCCGAACCGCTGGCGTCGGTCCAGGAAGCGCTCGGGCTGCTAAACGGGCGTGGTGTATTGCTGTTCTCCACGTTGACGATAGATCACGTGTCGCCGCGGGGGATGGACAACTGGTACATCGCGCCTCGCAATGGTCATATCACGCTTTATACGCGACGGTCATTGCAGACAATGTTCGGGGGATTGGGTTATCGGATCCATCACTTCAACGACAACCTGCATATGGCGCTGAAGCAAGATCCAGACTGGCTGAGCTGAGACCGACGAAAGCAAGATAGGGGAGAAGGCCGGATTTCAGCGCGCAACTGACGCTTCGGAGCCCTGAAATATTGCTTGAGGGTTTTTTTGTTGCCGTGGTCCACGGCGGTTCAACATTGCGGATGTTGGACTAAGCCGCCGGTGGGACCACGCCCACGATCCGTGTTCCGGCCAGCCGGTCATGCAAAAACTGTCGTGCCGGATCGAGCCACACTGCTGTGGCCCACAGCACGATCCACACGGCGGCCACTACAAGCGTGGCCGGAACGGAAAGCTTGAGCAACGGATGCAACGCCAGCGGCGGCAGGAACCACAACCACGCAAACACATAGCGCGCGATGGCGCGTGCGGTTGAAACCGGCGCTCCACGCGCATCGACCACTTTCAGCCTCCAGGTTTTCATGGGCAATGTCTGGCCGCCATGCGTCCAGAAGTAGACGAAATAAACTGCAAGCACAAACCCGATCCACGCCATCAGCAGATTGTGGTGGGTGAGTCCGTTGCGTTGCTGGGTGAGCGTGCTGAACAAATACCCGGCAACAAAGACGATCCCGAACAGGATCACGCCTTCATAGAGCATCGTAGCCAGTCGGCGACGCAGCCTGGGCGCGCTCAATTCGGGAGACTCGACAGATTCCAGGGAGGAAGCGCTCAATTTGTGCCTAAGACCCGTTGAATATGGACGGCGCCTGTTGCGGCGAAACCGGAATCGGCGTGGCCGGCACAAAACTGGCGGCGCTGGGAATGGCGGGAACAACGGGAGCGGCGGGCGCCGCCGGAGAAACAGACGTCCCCATTGCAGCAGCCTCGGAAGCACGCGAATGTTCCCGGGCGGTCATCAGCCGGTCGATATCCTTGACTTCGGTTTTACCGGAAGGCGGCGCGCTGACAACGGTCGGCCGGCGCGGGTGTTCGGTGGCAGCGAGCTTTTTCTTCTGATCTTCCGGGAGCTTTTGATAAGCATCCCAGGCGCGTTCCCGCTTCTCAACAGGGACGGACTTCGAAACCTGATAATTTTCGCGCGCGACCTTGCGTTGTTCCGGGGTCATGTGGACCCATTCGGTCATTCGTTCATGCAGGCGTTTTTGCGCATCGGGCGACATCTTCTTGTATCGCGACGCTATCTTGATCCAATTGCGCTTGCGTTCCTCGCTGAACTGGTCCCATTGCGAGGCGAATGGCGCGAGCGCGACCCGTTGCGCGTCGGTAAGCCGGGCCCAGGCCATAGGACTGGCGGGGGAGGAGAGCGAAGAAAGCGGCGACAGGACTTCTCCCGCGCTCGCCCCGGCCGGAGCGGCGGCAACAGGCACCGCCGAAGCGGACGAGTAGAAACGCGGATAGGTGGCGGCAAACGCGACAAGTCCCGCAATTGCGCATCCAAAGACAATCGCGAGGCCGCGCTTGTAACTCACCCGATGACTCCTGCAGTCTTAATGATTGCGCGTCAGGTACGCGTTGAAACCGTGGTCGAGATAGGCGTCGAGCGGGAGATTGTCGCTGAGCATGGCCGCGTCGATATCGGCGAGTTCCGCGGTGCGCTGCTGGTCCTCAAAATAAGCGATGCCAGCCAATCCGATCACGAGCGCGAGCAGCGGCCACGCCAGCGCCAGGCGCGAGAAGCGGCCGCGTTTACCCGCGTGGCCAGAGCCGGCCGGGCCGAGCGACCCCGGACCTGCCATGCCCGCCCCGGCGAGCGAAGGCGCGAAAACCGGCGCGGCGACCGCGACTTTTTCCGGCTTCTTGCGTGCGATCGCCGTCCGGCGCGCCGCTGCGAGCTTGTCGAGCGATGCGGCGGGTAGCGAATTGATGTTTTCGTCGAGCGCGCGGCGTACCTTCAGCGCGAACTCGGTTTCCTTGTGATCGAGAGCGTTGCTCATAGCGTGATTCCTTTCGCCTTCAGCGCGTGTGCCAGCGCGTGCGTGGCCCGCGAGCAATGTGTTTTTACGCTGCCTTCAGAGCAGCCCATTGCAGCGGCGGTTTCGGCGACATCCATATCCTCCCAGTAACGCATGAGAAACGCTTCCCGTTGACGTGCTGGTAGTTTTTGGATCTCCGCGTCGATCAGGTTGAGCACCTGTTCACGCTCGAGCCGGCTCTCGCTGCTTTCCGCACCGACCGTCCCGTCCTGCGATTCGAAGGTCTCCAGGGGGTCGAATTCGTCGTCGTCGGCGTTGCCGAACGAGGAGAACAGGCTTACCCACGTATTACGGACCTTTTGGCGCCGGAAATAGTCGTGCGTTGCATTCTGCAGGATACGCTGAAACAAAAGGGGCAATTCGGGCGGTGGCCGGTCGCCGTATTTTTCGGCGAGCTTGATCATCGCATCCTGAACGATGTCGAGCGCCGCATCGTCGTCGCGTACGGTGTACACCGTCTGCTTAAACGCGCGTCTTTCGACGCCCGCCAGAAAATCGGCGAGTTCCTTGTCTGATGCCATCCGTGAGGCCCGGCGCAACGAGCGTGCGTCGATAAGAGTTGGTGAGAGGTTTAAAACCTGCGGATGCTAGCAAACTTTTGAGTGAACAGCGAGGAAATGCGCCGCCGTTACAGGCTGAAACACAGAGTTTTCTTCAGTATTTCGGATAAATCCGAGCCTTTAAGCTGCGATTCCTGCTCGCTTCAGGCGGGATTGTGCAATTTTTCCTTGACGACCTTTATTGCCTCGGGCTATCGTTTCCGACTCGCATCATAAAGTGAACTGTCTCTTTGAGGCGAGCCCAAAAAGCCCGCTTCCCATTTAGACGCGCCGCTTGAACCCGAGCCATAAGCCCGGCAGAGAGCACCCAATCAATTTTTTGCCGAAAATTCGAAAGGTGAATGTATGAATATGCCCAGCGCGGAATTCTCCACGTCGGATACGACTCCCCCCCTCGAAGCTGAATCCATCGGCGGCACCGTGCTCATGCGCGCGCTCGCTGACGAAAAAGTCGAGTTCATTTGGGGCTATCCCGGCGGCTCGGTACTCTATATCTACGACGAGTTGTACAAGCAGGACCAGATCCAGCACATCCTCGTGCGCCACGAACAGGCCGCGGTTCATGCCGCTGACGCCTACGCGCGCTCCACGGGTAATGTCGGCGTGTGCCTCGTGACCTCCGGCCCCGGCGTCACCAATGCGGTGACCGGTATTGCCACTGCCTACATGGATTCCATCCCGCTCGTCATCATCAGCGGCCAGGTTCCTACCGCGGCAATCGGCCAGGATGCGTTCCAGGAATGCGATACGGTCGGCATTACGCGTCCATGCGTCAAGCACAACTTCCTTGTGAAGGACGTGCGTGAGCTTGCTTTGACCATCAAGAAGGCGTTTTACATCGCCCGGACGGGACGTCCCGGCCCGGTGCTGATCGACATTCCGAAAGACGTGTCAAAGACGCCGTGCAAGTACGAACCAATCAAATCTGTCTCGCTGCGTTCGTACAATCCGGTCACCAAGGGCCATTCGGGCCAGATCCGCAAGGCCGTGCAGTTGTTGCTCTCGGCGAAGCGTCCGTACATCTACACGGGCGGCGGCATCATCCTGGCCAATGCGGCGCGTGAGTTGAACCAGTTCGCGGACCTGCTCGGTTATCCGGTGACGAATACGCTGATGGGCCTGGGCGGTTATCGCGCGGACAACAAGAAATTCCTCGGCATGCTCGGCATGCACGGCACGTACGAAGCCAACATGGCCATGCAGCATTGCGACGTGCTGATTGCGATCGGCGCGCGTTTCGATGACCGCGTGATCGGTGATCCGGAGCATTTCGCGTCGCATGCGAAGAAGATCATTCACATCGACATTGATCCGTCGTCCATTTCCAAGCGCGTGAAGGTCGATATTCCGATCGTCGGCGACGTGAAGGAAGTGCTGAAAGAGTTGATCGAACAGTTGCAGACGGCCGAGCATGGTCCGGACACGGCGGCGCTGGCCGACTGGTGGAAGGACATCGAGGCATGGCGTTCGAAGGACTGCCTCAAGTTCGACCGCGCAAGCGAGATCATCAAGCCGCAGTACGTGGTCGAAAAGGCGTGGGAACTGACCGACGGCGAAGCATTCGTCTGTTCGGACGTTGGCCAGCATCAAATGTGGGCGGCGCAGTTCTACCGTTTCAACAAGCCACGCAGATGGATCAATTCGGGTGGCCTCGGCACCATGGGCTTCGGCCTGCCGGCGGCCATGGGCGTGAAGATGGCGCACCCGGACGACGAGGTCTTGTGCATCACGGGCGAAGGTTCGATCCAGATGTGCATCCAGGAATTGTCGACGTGCAAGCAGTACAACACGCCGGTCAAGATCATTTCGCTGAACAACCGCTATCTCGGCATGGTCCGGCAATGGCAGCAGATCGAATACAAGAAGCGCTATTCCAGTTCGTACATGGACGCGCTGCCTGACTTCGTGAAGCTGGCTGAGGCTTATGGGCATGTGGGCATGCGCATTGAGCACACGCGCGATGTAGAGCCGGCGTTGAAAGAAGCACTGCGCCTGAAGGACCGCACGGTGTTCCTCGACTTCCAGACAGATCCCACCGAAAACGTATTTCCGATGGTCCAGGCAGGCAAGGGCATCACGGAAATGCTGCTCGGATCGGAAGATCTATAACGGCTGTTTTCCCAAGCGCGGCTCGCGCGCGCCCGTCTTCACAAAAGACGATCGTGGCGCGTGAGTTTTGCGGGAACACGCTTATTCACTGGATAAATCAGGAACGCAACTATCATGAGACACATTATTTCCGTGCTGCTGGAAAACGAACCGGGCGCGTTATCGCGTGTCGTCGGGCTCTTTTCCGCGCGTGGCTACAACATTGAAACCTTGACGGTGGCGCCGACCGAAGACAGTTCGCTGTCGCGGCTGACCATCGTTTCCATTGGCTCGGATGACGTGATCGAACAGATCACAAAGCACCTGAACCGCCTGATCGAGGTGGTGAAAGTGGTCGACCTGACAGAGGGCGCCCACATTGAGCGCGAGCTGATGCTGATCAAGGTGAGAGCGGTCGGTAAGGAACGGGAAGAGATGAAACGGATGGCGGACATCTTCCGCGGCCGCATCATCGACGTTACCGAAAAAAGCTACACGATGGAACTGACGGGCGCGAGCGACAAGCTCGACGCGTTTATTCAGGGGCTGGACGCAACGGCGATTCTCGAGACCGTACGCACAGGCAGTTCCGGCATTGGCCGGGGCGAGCGAATCCTGAAGGTCTGAGAGCGCCTGAACAGCGCGCACGTTATTAGTACCCAATTCACACATTAATTCCAGGTAAAGGAACCACCATGAAAGTTTTCTACGACAAAGACGCCGACCTCTCCCTCATCAAGGGCAAGCAAGTCACGATCATCGGTTATGGCTCGCAAGGCCATGCACACGCGCTGAACTTGAAGGAAAGCGGCGTGAACGTGACGGTCGGTCTGCGCAAGAACGGCGCATCGTGGAGCAAGGCTGAGAAGGCCGGCCTGAAGGTCAAGGAAGTGGCCGAAGCCGTGAAGGGCGCGGACGTGGTCATGATGCTGCTGCCGGACGAGCAGATCGCTGAAGTCTACAAGAACGAAGTGCATGACAACGCCAAGGAAGGCGCTGCACTGGCATTCGCGCACGGTTTCAACGTGCATTACGGCCAGGTTATCCCGCGTGCTGACCTCGACGTCATCATGATCGCCCCGAAGGCGCCAGGCCACACGGTTCGCAGCACGTACGCCCAGGGCGGCGGCGTTCCCCACCTGATCGCCGTGGCACAAGACAAGTCGGGCGCGGCACGCGACGTGGCATTGTCGTATGCAGCAGCGAACGGCGGCGGCCGTGCCGGTATTATCGAAACGAACTTCCGCGAAGAAACGGAAACTGACTTGTTCGGCGAGCAAGCTGTGCTGTGCGGCGGTACGGTCGACCTGATCAAGGCTGGCTTCGAAACGCTGGTGGAAGCGGGCTACGCGCCGGAAATGGCGTACTTCGAATGCCTGCACGAACTGAAGCTGATCGTCGACCTGATCTATGAAGGCGGCATCGCCAACATGAACTACTCGATCTCGAACAACGCCGAATACGGCGAATATGTGACGGGTCCGAAGATCGTGACGTCGGAAACGAAGAAGGCAATGAAGCAAGTGCTGACCGACATCCAGACCGGCGAATACGCAAAGAGCTTCATCATCGAAAACAAGGCTGGCGCACCGACGCTGCAATCGCGCCGCCGCCTGACGGCTGAGCACCAGATCGAAACGGTCGGCGCCAAGCTGCGCGCCATGATGCCGTGGATCGCGGCAAACAAGCTGGTTGATCAGTCGAAGAACTAAGCAGCTTTAGAACTTAAAAAGCTGAACGACCGGCCTCGTATGCCGGTCCTGGTGAAGACCGCAAGCCGTCCGGTGTCGCTTGGCGCCGGACGGCTTTTGCTATCCTACGGTTTTACTAAAAACATAGAACTCGTTCATGAACTATCCACATCCGATCATCGCGCGTGAAGGCTGGCCGTTTATTGCCATTGCGGCTGTCATTGCCGTGTTGATCCAGGCCATCGGCGGCTTTGGTTTTGCCTGGCCGTTCTGGCTATTGACGATCTTCGTCGTCCAGTTTTTCCGTGACCCCGCCCGGCCGATTCCCGTTCAGGCGAACGCCGTGCTGTGTCCGGCAGACGGCCGTATCGTTGCCGTGGAAACCGCGCACGACCCTTACGCGGGCCGCGAAGCGCTGAAGATCAGCGTGTTCATGAACGTGTTCAATGTCCACTCGCAGCGCTCGCCGGTCGATGGCGCTATCAGCAAGGTCGAGTACTTTCCCGGTTCGTATCTCAATGCAGCCGTCGATAAAGCCTCGACCGAGAACGAACGCAATGCGATCGTGATCCAGACGGCGGCAGGGCATACGGTGACTTCGGTGCAGATCGCCGGACTGATCGCGCGGCGTATTTTGTGCTACGTCCACGTTGGCGAGCCGCTTAACCGTGGCCAGCGTTATGGCTTTATCCGCTTTGGATCGCGAGTCGATGTGTATCTGCCGGTGGGCAGCCGTCCGCGGGTGGCGATTGGCGAGAAGGTGTCGGCCTCGTCTACCATCCTTGCTGAGTTCGCAGAGTAGTCAGTGAACCGGCAGAGAATCAGTACAAATAAAGCGGTAAAACCAGGCTGCACAACGGAGGACTCGATGGCACTCAAACCGCGCCGAACGCGAAGCACGGCAACACCCCCGCGGGCGTTTCGCCGTAACAAGTCGGCGCAGGACATCGGCGTGCTGGAAACGCGGCGTGCGAAGCGGCAACAGTTTTTGAGGAAGCGCGGCATTTACCTGCTGCCCAACGCGTTCACCACGGCCGCGTTGTTCTGCGGCTTTTTCGCGGTCGTTCAGGCCATGAACGTGCGCTTCGAGATCGCGGCCATCGCGATCTTCGTAGCCATGGTGCTGGATGGCATGGACGGCCGGGTTGCACGCATGACGCATACACAAAGCGCGTTCGGCGAGCAGTTCGACAGCCTCTCGGACATGGTCTCGTTCGGCGTGGCGCCCGCGCTGGTGATGTACGAATGGATCCTGAAGGACCTGGGCCGCTGGGGCTGGCTCGCGGCATTCGTCTATTGCTCGGGTGCGGCACTGCGTCTTGCGCGCTTTAATACCAACGTAGGCGTGGTCGATAAACGCTATTTCCAGGGCCTGCCGAGCCCGGCGGCGGCGGCGCTGATCGCGGGTTTCGTGTGGCTCGCTACCGACAACCGCGTGCCGCTGAAGCTGGTCTGGCTGCCGTGGGTGGCGTTTGCGCTGACCATCTATGCTGGTGTCACGATGGTATCGAACGCGCCGTTCTACAGCGGCAAGGCGCTCGATGTGCGCTTCCGTGTCCCGTTCGCCGGCGTGCTGCTGGTGGTGGTGGCGTTTGTGCTGGTGTCGTCGGATCCGCCCTTGATGTTGTTCGGCTTGTTCGTGTTGTACGGTTTTTCCGGTTACGCATGGTGGGGGTACATGGCCATACGCGGCCGGCCGAATCCGGCCAGATCGTCTGAAAAAGCGCACTGAAAGAACCGCGCGCATCGGCTTGAACCCGGTGCGCGCTTTTTGCTTTTGGGCGCCGCGTGGTCCAAAACCACGCGGGTAAAGTCAATCGGATCGATCGGAAAGCCCAATTGCACGCTCTCAAAAATCTCGTTATAGTCTGCAAATGATTTTTTTCGCCCATCCCCTCTCGTTTTTCCTAGCTGGTGCGCCGCTACGCGCGCTACCGCTACTAGCGCGCCTGCCGCGCTAAGCTTCCCGCCTCCCGTCTGCTCGTTCGTGGTTTTCGACGCCAGCGGTGGCGCGAACACCCGGATTCCGTATTGTTTTTCCCCACCGTTTTCAACACTCTAAAACTCCCCACTGGAGCCCGACATGGCAGACAAACTGATCATTTTCGACACGACCTTGCGCGATGGCGAGCAATCCCCCGGCGCGTCGATGACGAAGGACGAGAAGATCCGGATCGCGAAGGCGCTCGAACGGATGAAGGTCGATGTGATCGAAGCAGGCTTTGCGGCCAGTTCGAACGGCGATTTCGACGCCATTCATACCATTGCCGGCTTGATCAAGGACAGCACGATCTGCTCGCTGGCCCGCGCGAACGATAAAGACATCCAGCGCGCCGCCGACGCGCTGAAACCCGCCGATCACTTCCGTATCCATACGTTCATTGCTACGTCGGCGCTGCATATGGAAAAGAAGCTGCGCATGAGCGCGGATCAGGTCTACGAGCAGGCGCGTCTCGCCACGCGTTTCGCGCGCAAGTTCACCGACGACGTCGAATTCTCGCCGGAAGACGGCAGCCGCTCGGATCTCGATTTCCTGTGCCGGGTGCTGGAAGCGGTGATCGATGAAGGCGCGACCATCATCAATATTCCCGATACGGTCGGCTACGCCGTGCCGGAAGGCTACGGCAACCTGATCAAGACCATCCGCGAACGCGTGCCGAATTCGGACAAGGCGGTGTGGTCCGTGCATTGCCATGATGACCTCGGCATGGCGGTCGCGAATTCGCTGGCCGGTGTCCACATCGGCGGCGCGCGTCAGATTGAGTGCACGATCAACGGCCTCGGCGAGCGCGCGGGCAACACGGCGCTGGAAGAAGTCGTGATGGCGATGAAAACGCGCAAGGATTACTACGGGCTGGAACTCGGTATCGATACAACGCATATTGTGCCGACCTCGAAGCTCGTCTCGCAGATCACCGGTTTTGTCGTGCAGCCGAACAAGGCTGTGGTCGGCGCGAACGCGTTTGCGCATGCTTCCGGGATTCATCAGGATGGCGTGCTGAAAGCGCGCGATACCTACGAAATCATGCGTGCCGAAGACGTGGGCTGGGCGACCAACAAGATCGTGCTCGGCAAGTTGTCGGGTCGTAACGCGTTCAAGCAGCGCCTGGAAGATCTCGGCGTGACGCTGGAATCGGAAACGGATGTGAACGCCGCGTTCGTGCGCTTCAAGGAACTCGCCGATCGTAAATCCGAGATCTTCGATGAAGACATCATGGCGATCGTCTCCGAAGAATCAGCGGAAATGCAGGCGAAGGAAACGTTCCGCTTCGTGTCGCTGGCTCAGCATTCGGAAACGGGTGAGCAGCCGCATGCGCGTGTGGTATTTGCGGTCGATGGTATCGAAGTGCAGGGTGAATCACGGGGTAACGGCCCGGTCGATGCCACGCTGCACGCGATCGAATCGAAGGTGACGAGCGGCGCCGAGCTGGTGCTGTATTCGGTGAACGCCATTACCACGGGTACGCAGGCTCAGGGCGAAGTGACCGTGCGTTTGTCGAAGAGCGGCCGGATCGTGAACGGCGTGGGCACGGACCCGGATATCGTGGCGGCGTCGGCGAAGGCGTATCTCGCGGCACTGAACAAGCTGCATTCGAAGGTCGAGAAGCTGAATCCGCAGCTTTCCTAAATTGATTCGATTGAGGCGCGTATCCGGCGCTTCATCGGTTAAAAAACGGCTCTCGCCAAAAGCGAGGGCCGTTTTTCATTGCAGCTTTATGCCCGACAGCAAGCGGGTGGTTTCGATCACGCGCCATGCGCCGGTGCGGGTCATGCTGCTTTCGCAGCTGTATTTGAAGAGCCGGTGGGCTCGCCCGCGGTGTCCGTATCGGAATCGGCGGGGTCTCCAGACGAAAGCACCTTGATGCGGCCGTCGCGCAGACCGAAGATCCAGCCGTGAACGCGCGGTGGACGTTCGGCGTCGCGCACGATGGGTGTATCGCGTAGCGCGCCCACTTGTTCAAGCACGCTCAGTTCCGCCAGCCGGTCGATGCGCGAATCCATCGTGCTCATGGCGTCGAGTTCGCTGCTGTGCTCACGCGCCAGCGCGCACAACGGGGCAATGCGGCGGTTGACGTGGGGCAGGGCGTCGGACAAGGGCAGCAACGACGCACGCACGCCCCCGCAGCCGTAGTGTCCGCACACAATCACGTGGTCCACTTTCAGCACCCTCACCGCGTATTCGAGGACGCTCATGGTGTTGTCATCGTCCGGTGAAAAGAGGTTCGCGATGTTGCGATGGACGAATAAATCTCCGGGCTTCGAGTGCGTGATGGTTTCGGCCGGCACGCGGCTGTCGGAGCATCCCAGCCACAGCACGGTCGGACTTTGACCCTGAGCCAGTGTTTCGAAGAAATCCGGGTCGCTGGCGGCAATTTCAGCCGCCCAGTCGGCGTTCTCAGCCAGCATGCGTTTAGGTCGATGCATGGGTATCAGCTCCAAAGCGTAACGAGAGGTACAGCACTGCAACGGTCAAATTATCGCTGGAAACGGGCTTCCGGCGTCATTGCTGCGCCGCGATTAACCTTGCGAATCACTTTTTATTAAAAGGTTCCGGCAGTCCAGGCGTAAAAAAATGCCGCTTTTTCGGGCGGCATTTTTTCGTCGACAACAGACTTCTTCGGTACTTTCCAGAGAAATCAGAAGAAATTCCGGGCGTCGGGATCGTGAAGCGGGTCGGGCGTTTTTTGCGTCAGGCGGAGCGTGCCCTGGTCATCGAAGTAAAAGCTGTACATCATGTACCAGACGTTTGCCTCCATGTACCGGTACGTCCATACCTCGCGTTTCATCAATGGGAAGTAGGACGTCTCCTCCGGACGGCCGAAGTTGATCAGCACGTCCTTGCGCGTCCAGGTGCCGATCTGCGCTTTGTAGAACTCGTTTTCATCGAGGACCTGCCGCACGCTCACGATCTTCCCCGATGCATCGATATCCGCCGCCGTCGTCACCTCGCCCAGCGGTTGGGTCGGCCACATCAGGCGCTTGCCGCCATTCGGCAGGTCATAGACCTCTTTCGGCGGCCCCAGCTTTGCCGTGATGGTCGATGAGTCGGCGCCAGCCTGGTAGTTCTGCCACGGCTGCGCGCACGCCGTAAGCAGCAGGGCGAGCGCCATTGCTGCCGCGGGTTTTCGTATTGCCTTGCTCAACATCGAAGCCTCCTTCGTATTCGTTTCCACGCTGTATCCACGGTTGGTTGTGGGTTTTTCTGGTGATCTGCGCTATGTCGCTTATTTTGACACGCGGTAGGCGGGCGGTTTTGATTGCGGTCGCCGGTTCGTCCTTCGGTCAGAGCGTGCTTGCGGTTATAGCTGGAACGCGCGGGCTCGGGTAGCTATTCCATTTCTGTTCGCATTTTCCTGGGCGGTTGCATGCAGCGTGCCGAACGCCCTATGATCCGCGATTCGCTTTGCTGTCATGTTCGCTGTCATTTACTCACGGATGAACTGTAATGGACTGTATGGGTCTCGGTTTGCAGTGCGTGGTTTCTTTCAGGGCAGGTAATCGGTTCCTGCCGGCAGGGTGGTTCGGCTTGCTCGGCCGCACATTGCGCGCCGGTAAGCGCCTGGGTGGTTCGTTGCTGGTGGCTTCATGTGTTGGCGGTGTGTTGGTTGCCCCCGCGTGCGCGGCGGATGCCGCTCCCGGTTTGCCGGCCATTCGAATCGCGATGATCGAAGGCATGTCCGGGCCGTTCGCGAACGCGGGCGCGGCCGTCGAGCGCAATCTGCGCTTCGGTGTGGAGCGCGTGAACGCGAACGGCGGCGTCACCTTGCCCGATGGCAAACACCCGCTGCAACTCGTGGTCCTCGACGGCAAGGGCAGCAGCGAAGCCAGCCTTGTCCAGTTGCGTGCGGCCATCGACCAGAATGTTGGCTTTGTCATGCAGGGCAATAGTTCGGCGGTTGCAGCGGCGCTCATCGACGCGATCAATAAACAAAATGCCCGCGATCCCGGGCATCGCGTGGTGTTCCTCAATTATTCCGCCGACGACCCCGCGCTCACCAACGCGGATTGCAGCTTCTGGCATTTTCGCTTCGATGCCCACGCCGGCATGCGCATGAATGCGCTCGCCGATGTCATCCAGCACGATCAATCGGTGAAGAAAGTTTATTTGTTCAACCAGGACTACAGCTTCGGCCACGATGTCAGCCATGAAGCCCAGCGAGCGTTGAAGGAGCGCCGTCCGGACATCGCGATCGTCGCCGATGAATTCATCCCCGCCGGCCGCGTGAAGGACTTCGCGCCGTACATTGCCAAGATCCGCGCAAGCGGCGCCGACGCGGTGATCACCGGCAACTGGGGCAACGACCTGACGCTGCTCGTCAAGGCCGCTCGCGAACAAGGACTCGACACGCATTTCTATACGTTCTATGGCAACAGCCTGGGCGCGCCCGCCGCTCTGGGCGACGCCGGCGTAAAGCACGTCGTGGCGGTGGCCGACTGGCATCCGAACGCAGGCGGCACGGCGTCGGATGCTTATTACGAAGCGTTCCGCGCCCGTTTCCCCGCGCCCGCCGACGATTACCTCTTCCTGCGCATGCCGCTCATGATCGAGATGCTCGCGCAGGCCATGGAGAAAGCACGCAGCGCCGACCCGGCCGCAGTCGCGCATGCGCTGGAAGGCATGAAGCTGGACAAGGGGTTCCAGACGATAGAAATGCGCGCCGCCGATCATCAACTGATCCAGCCCCTTTACGTGATCGAAATGGATAAGGCGGGGTCGGCCGGAGTGCGTGGTGTGCGCTTCGACAACGAAGGTTCCGGCTTTGGCTTTCGGACGCTGCTCAAGATCCCGGCCGCCCAGACCGCGATGCCGACCACCTGCCAGATGAAACGTCCGGCGTCGTAAAAACAATAAGCTTGGGCGCAGGCCTATTGCATCATTTCGCCCGTCGTCTCGAACCCGGTCGACGGCAAAAGTTGCTGTGCTATAATTCGCGACTTGCCGTACTCAGGGTTGAGTGGAATTGCGGGTTGCAAAGTCCGCTTAAAGCGTTCCTCAGGCCCGTCCGGCAAGGAAGTCCAAGGTCGAGATCAAGTTTCGGCGGCTGAGGACAGATGTAGAAAACCCACGGCACGGCCCTTCTTCCGTGACCGCCTGTCCGTTTCAAAGGAAAATCAAATGTCTACCGTAGTTGCTGCTCATGCAAAGAAGTCCGACGTCGTCGCAGAATACGCGCGCGCCGCTAATGACACCGGATCGCCAGAAGTGCAGGTTGCACTGCTGACCACCCGTATCAATGAACTGACCGTTCACTTCAAGGCTCACACGAAGGATCACCACAGCCGCCGCGGCCTGCTGCGCATGGTGAGCCGCCGTCGTAAGCTGCTCGATTACCTCAAGGGCAAAGACGCTGATCGTTATCGCACGCTGATCGAGAAGCTGGGCCTGCGTAAGTAAGCGGCCAGCGTTCACAACGAAATGCCTGTGTCAGTTTGCTGATACAGGCATTTTGTTTTTGAACGGCGCGCTCTTCATGGGCGCAGAAGTGAAAGTAGCGGGAAATATCGAAGGCTTGCATTAAAGCCAACCCCGGATCGGAAGCCGATTCGACTACAGGACCGGGCCTCGCGGCAGAGCTTTGTGTCATTCCAGCGCGTCATGCGCATCGCGTGTCGTGTTGCGTTGGAATGACATACACCCCTCTTTTCGCGCGGTTCCGGTCATCGCTTGGCTTCGCCGTTTTTTCAGCGCGTGCACGGGCTCCGGATGCTCTGGAGTCCACGACAACACGCTCGAACAAGCACGAGGCATAACGAAGAAGGAGTGAGAATGTTTAAAAAGATCGTCAAGGAATTCAAGTGGGGACAACACAACGTACGCCTGGAAACAGGTGAAATCGCGCGCCAGGCAAGCGGCGCCGTGATCGTTGATATAGAAGATACCGTGGTGCTCGCGACGGTTGTCGGCGCGAAGACGGCAAAGCCGGGCCAGGATTTCTTCCCGTTGACCGTCGATTATCTGGAAAAGACCTACGCAGCCGGCAAGATCCCGGGTGGTTTCTTCCGTCGCGAAGGCCGTCCGTCGGAAGGCGAAACGCTGATCTCGCGCCTGATCGATCGTCCGTTGCGCCCGTTGTTCCCGGAAGGCTATTACAACGAAGTCCAGGTCGTGATTCACGTGCTGTCACTGAATCCCGATGTGCCCGCCGACATCCCCGCGCTGATCGGCGCGTCGGCCGCGCTGGCTATCTCCGGCCTGCCGTTCAACGGCCCGGTGGGTGCTGCCCGCGTCGCGTATATCAACAACGAATTCGTCCTGAACCCGACGCGTCCGCAAATGAAGGAATCGGCGCTCGATTTGATCGTCGCCGGTACGGAACGCGCGGTGCTGATGGTGGAATCGGAAGCGCAGCAACTGACCGAAGAAGTCATGCTGGCCGCTGTTGTGTTTGGTCACGATCAGATGCAAATCGCTATCGACGCGATCCACGAACTGGTTGCCGAAGGTGGCAAGCCTGAGTGGGATTGGACGCCGGCGCCGAAGAACGAGCCGCTGATCGCTCGTGTAGCTGAACTCGCTCAAGCCGATCTGAATGCCGTGTACCAGATCCGCGACAAATCGGCTCGCACCGCGAAGCTGAAGGAAGTCTACGCATCGACGACCGCAAAGCTGACCGAAGAAGCCGTTGCCAAGGGCGAAACGCCCGCTGACAAGGCGACCATCGGCAACGTGATGTTCGACATCGAAGCGAAGATCGTCCGTACGCAGATCCTGAACGGCGAACCGCGTATTGACGGCCGCGACACCCGCACCGTTCGTCCGATCGAAATCCGTACCGGCGTGCTGCCGCGTACGCACGGTTCGGCGTTGTTCACGCGCGGCGAAACGCAAGCGCTCGTGATCGCGACGCTGGGCACGAAGGGCGACGAACAGAACATCGACGCGCTCGAAGGCGAGTATCGCGAACGCTTCATGCTTCACTACAACATGCCTCCGTTCGCGACCGGCGAAACGGGTCGCGTCGGTTCGCCGAAGCGCCGTGAAATCGGTCACGGCCGTCTGGCGAAGCGCGCATTGGTGGCAGTGCTGCCGAGCGCCGAGGAATTCGGCTACTCCATTCGCGTGGTGTCGGAAATCACGGAATCGAACGGCTCTTCGTCGATGGCATCGGTTTGCGGCGGCTGTCTCGCGCTGATGGACGCTGGTGTGCCCATGAAGGCGCACGTCGCGGGTATCGCGATGGGCCTGATCCTCGAAGGCAACAAGTTCGCGGTGCTGACGGACATCCTGGGCGACGAAGATCACCTCGGCGACATGGACTTCAAGGTGGCGGGCACGGCGCAAGGCGTGACGGCACTGCAGATGGACATCAAGATCCAGGGCATTACGAAGGAAATCATGCAGGTCGCGCTCGCGCAGGCGAAGGAAGGCCGCATGCATATCCTGGGCAAGATGACGACCGCTGTTCCGGGTACGAACACGAACCTGTCGGACTACGCGCCGCGCATGATCACCATGAAGATCAATCCGGAGAAGATCCGCGACGTGATCGGCAAGGGCGGTTCGGTGATCCGTGCGTTGACCGAAGAAACCAACACGACCATCGATATTTCCGATGACGGCGTGGTGACTATCGCCAGCACGAGCAGCGAAGGCATGGCGGAAGCGAAGAAGCGCATTGAGAACATCACGGCTGAAGTGGAAGTGGGTCAGGTCTACGAAGGCCCGGTACTCAAATTGCTGGACTTCGGTGCAATCGTGAATATTCTTCCGGGTAAGGATGGTCTGCTGCACATCTCGGAAATCGTCAACGAGCGCATCAAGGACATCAACGACTACCTGAAGGAAGGCCAGATCGTGAAGGTCAAGGTCATCCAGACAGACGAAAAGGGTCGTGTCCGTTTGTCGGCGAAGGCTTTGCTGAATGAAGGCGGCGCGCCTATCGAACCGATCCAGCCGACGCAGCAGTAATGCGGTAAGTTCGGAGTGGCCGGCGCGTGAAGGTCGCGCGCCGGCCATTTTTGAATGCGATGGTGCAATGTGATGGTTCGGATGTGATTCGATGTTATTGCGGGGTTCGGCTGAGTGAGCCCGCAATGCCATGGGGTTATGCATCGGTGTTACGCGCGTGTGACTTGAAGGGAACAAGCAGATGAAAGCCATCGAAATCACCGAGTTTGGCGCACCCGAAGTACTGAAGCTGGGCGAGCGTCCGATGCCGGAGCCGAAGGCCGGCGAAGTGCTGATCAAGGTCGCGGCATCGGGCGTGAATCGTCCGGACGTGTTCCAGCGCAAGGGGGGTTATGCGCCGCCGCCGGGCGCGTCGGATCTGCCGGGGCTGGAGGTCGCGGGTGAGATCGTGCGCGGTGACTTCGATCCGAAGCACAATCCGTTCGGTTTGAAAGCAGGGGACCGCGTGTGCGCGCTGCTCGCGGGCGGCGGTTACGCCGAATACGCGTGCGCGCCGCTCGAGCAGTGCCTGCCGGTGCCGAAGGGGTTGACGGATATCGAGGCGGCGTCGCTGCCGGAAACGTTCTTCACGGTCTGGAGCAACGTGTTCGAACGCGCGCATCTGGGCAAGGGCGAGAACGGCGCGGAAGAAACGCTGCTGATCCAGGGCGGGTCGAGTGGCATCGGCGTGACGGCTATCCAGATAGCAAAGGCGTTGGGGCATCGCGTGTTCGTGACGGCCGGAAACGACGAAAAGTGTCAGGCGTGCGAAAAGCTGGGCGCGGAACGCGCGATCAACTACAACACGGAAGATTTCGTCGACGTGGTGAAGTCGCTGACGAACGACCGTGGTGTGGATGTGATCCTCGACATGGTTGCCGGCGACTATCTTCCGCGCGAGCTGAAGGCGCTGGCCGACGGCGGCCGGGTGGTGGTCATCGCAACCCTGGGTGGTTCGAAGGCCGAGATCAACCTCAACGAAGTGCTGCGCCGCCGTCTGGTAATCACCGGTTCCACATTGCGGCCACGCTCGGTCGCGTTCAAGGGCAGGGTCGCGGTGCAACTGAAGACGCAGGTGTGGCCGGAAATCGAAGCGGGACGGATCAAGCCTGTCATTCACCAGGTTTTCCCCGCCGATCAGGCCGCCGCCGCGCACGCGTTGATGGAAGGTAGTACGCACATTGGCAAGATCATGCTGGACTGGAGTCAGGTCGCCTGATTCCGGACCCTGGAGTTGAAATGGGAGGCAGTTCAGATCACGTTGTTTAAGCGCGTGTTTGACCGTTTTCCGCCGCGCACAGTAAAATTGCATGTTGTGCTGGCGCGTTGCCTCCGAAAGTTCCAATTTTTCTATTTCAATGATCGGCAGCCTCGCTGCTACGACGAGACAAATGCCGAAAGAACAAGCCAAACGCGCCAAGCTGGTGGTCGGTAACTGGAAGATGCACGGCCGTCTGGCTGAGAACGCGGTCTTGATGCAAGCCGTGGCCGCCGGCGCCGCGACCTTGCAGAAGGGCGTGCGCACAGCGGTTTGCGTACCCACGCCGTATCTGGCGCAGGCGCAGGCGCTGCTGGGCGGATCGGTGGTCGCGTGGGGTGTCCAGGACGTGTCAGCCCACACGCAGGGCGCTTATACCGGCGAAGTCGCCGCAGGCATGGCGGCGGATTTTGATGCAACATTTGCGATCGTGGGTCACTCGGAGCGGCGCGCCTATCACGGCGAGCATTCGGACCTGGTCGCGGTGAAGGCGCAGCGCGCCCTGGAAGCGGGGCTGACGCCTATCGTGTGTGTGGGCGAAACGTTGGAACAGCGTGACAAGGGTTTGACAGAACAAGTGGTCGGCACGCAACTGGAAGCGGTGTTGCGGGTGCTGAGCGAAGCCCAGGCGGCGAAGATCGTCGTGGCGTACGAGCCGGTCTGGGCGATCGGCTCGGGGAAAAGCGCGACGACAGCGCAGGCGCAACAGGTTCACGCATTCCTGCGCGCGCAACTGGTGGGCAAGAGCGCGGCAGTGGCGGGCGTCCCGGTGTTGTACGGTGGCAGCGTCAAGCCGGAGAACGCGGAAGAGTTATTCGCTCAACAGGACATCGACGGCGGATTGATTGGCGGTGCATCGCTGAAGTCGAACGATTTCCTTGCGATTTGTCAGGCGGCACAAAACGTTTCGGTTTAATCGCCGAGTTTAAGCTTTCGAAAATGTAAGCATTAAAAGCGTGACGCAACAGTGTCACGTGAACATTAAAAGAGTCGGGTGAACGGAATGCTGTATTTAAAGACTTTGATTATCGTCGTCCAGTTGTTGTCGGCGTTTGGTGTTATCGGGCTGGTATTGCTGCAGCACGGTAAGGGTGCCGACATGGGTGCGGCCTTCGGTAGTGGGGCGTCGGGAAGCCTGTTCGGGGCAACCGGTTCGGCCAACTTCCTGTCGCGTACAACAGCCGTGCTCGCAGCCGTGTTTTTCATCTCGACACTGACGTTGACGTACCTTGGCAGCTACAAGCCGGCGGCCTCCGCAGGCTTGCTGGGCGGGGCGGCAGTGACCGCGCCCGCAGTCCATCCGGCAGTTGGCGCATCGGCGTCGGCAGCGGCTTCGGCACCTGTCGCATCGTCGGGTCCTGGCTCTGACGTTCCGAAATAATTTTTCGCCTGGATCGCTTTTTGTGCGTTGAACAAACTGGTTAACCCGGTTATAATTTTGTTCTTGAAGCGATTCCCGGCAATAAGAAGTTGTTTTTCCGGATTTCAAGACAGTGCCGACGTGGTGAAATTGGTAGACACGCTATCTTGAGGGGGTAGTGGCGAAAGCTGTGCGAGTTCGAGTCTCGCCGTCGGCACCAAAAGTTATCCAATGCCAGCCGCATGCATTGCTTCGGCTGGCATTGTCACTTCTGGCGAGTGAAAATCTGCTCAAGGTCTCTTGTGCAAGTTTCTCGGCTTTAGTTGAAAATCGGTTGGGCAGTCGTCCCGGCCGGCACACCAGATCAAACCGATTTGAGGATAGTCGTGAATCTCTCAGCCTATTATCCCGTCTTTCTGTTCCTTGTCGTAGGTACCGGTCTAGGTATTGCGCTGGTCAGCATCGGTAAGATCCTCGGTCCCAATAAGCCTGACACTGAAAAGAACGCGCCTTACGAGTGCGGCTTCGAGGCATTCGAAGACGCGCGTATGAAGTTCGATGTGCGTTACTATCTCGTCGCTATTCTGTTCATTATTTTCGACCTCGAGACCGCGTTCCTGTTTCCGTGGGGCGTTGCCCTGCGCGACATTGGCTGGCCCGGTTTCTTGTCAATGATGGTTTTTCTGCTCGAGTTTCTGCTTGGTTTTGCCTACATCTGGAGAAAGGGTGGGCTGGACTGGGAGTAACGGTATAACGGGCGGGTTGAAGATCACCGGATTGCTGGGCGGCTATGGCTGGCTGCTCATCTGGAGTGAAAGCAAATGAGTATCGAAGGGGTCTTGAAGGAAGGGTTTGTCACCACCACGGCTGACAAACTGATCAACTGGACGCGCACGGGTTCGCTGTGGCCCATGACGTTCGGCTTGGCGTGTTGTGCGGTCGAGATGATGCACGCGGGCGCTGCCCGCTACGATCTGGACCGTTTCGGCGTCGTGTTTCGTCCGAGTCCGCGGCAGTCGGACGTGATGATCGTCGCCGGCACGCTATGCAACAAAATGGCGCCGGCACTGCGCAAGGTCTACGACCAGATGGCCGAGCCGCGCTGGGTCATCTCCATGGGTTCGTGCGCCAACGGCGGTGGTTACTACCACTATTCGTATTCGGTCGTGCGCGGATGTGACCGGATCGTACCGGTCGATGTCTACGTGCCCGGGTGCCCGCCGACGGCTGAAGCGCTGGTGTATGGCGTGATTCAGTTGCAGGCGAAGATTCGTCGCACCAGCACGATCGCTCGCCAGTAATTGTCGTTAGTATGTGCGCCGATAGGTCATGGCGCACTCATGGCACAGATTAGGCACGCCAGTCAGCGTTGTTGAAGTCCCTGAAGTCCCATTAAGCGTCACCAAGGCCAGAGCCTCCCCAATATGGCAAGCAAACTCGAGACCCTGAAAGCGAACCTCGAGGCGGCGTTCGGCGACCGCCTGCAAAGCATCACCGAGTCGCTCGGGCAACTGACCATCGTCGTCAAAGCGGCGAACTACGCCGACGTGATACTCAAGCTGCGCGACGACCGTTCGCTCGGCTTCGAACAACTCGTCGACCTGTGCGGCGTCGACTACTCCACGTACGGCGAAGGCGCCTACGAAGGCCCGCGTTTCGCGGCCGTCCTCCATCTTCTTTCGATCGCGAACAACTGGCGTCTGCGCGTGCGCGTGTTTGCACCGGACGACGAAGTGCCTATCGTTCCGTCGGCAGTCGACGTCTGGTCATCGGCGAACTGGTACGAGCGGGAAGCATTCGACCTGTTCGGTATCGTCTTCGAAGGCCACCCCGACCTGCGCCGCATTCTTACCGACTACGGTTTTATCGGTCATCCGTTCCGCAAGGACTTCCCGGTGTCGGGTTATGTCGAAATGCGTTACGACCCCGAAGAGAAGCGCGTCGTGTACCAGCCAGTGACGATCGAGCCGCGCGAAATCACGCCGCGCGTGATCCGCGAGGACCGCTATGGCGGTCTGAAACACTAAGAGAACGCCATGGCAGAGATCAAGAACTACACGCTCAATTTCGGCCCACAACACCCGGCCGCGCACGGTGTGCTGCGCCTCGTGCTGGAACTGGACGGCGAAGTGATTCAGCGCGCCGATCCGCATATTGGGCTGCTACATCGCGCGACTGAAAAGCTCGCGGAATCGAAGACCTTCATTCAGTCCGTGCCGTACATGGACCGTCTCGACTATGTGTCGATGATGGCCAACGAACACGGCTACGTGTTGGCGATCGAGAAGCTGCTCGGCATCGACATCCCCATTCGCGCGAAATATATTCGCGTGCTGTTCGACGAAATCACGCGCGTGCTGAACCACCTGATGTGGATCGGCTCGCACGCGCTCGACGTCGGCGCCATGGCGGTGTTTTTGTATGCATTCCGCGAACGCGAAGACTTGATGGACGTGTACGAAGCGGTCTCCGGCGCACGGATGCACGCTGCGTATTACCGTCCGGGCGGCGTGTATCGCGATCTGCCTGACGCAATGCCGCAATACAAAGCGTCGAAAATCCGCAATGCGAAGGCGTTGTCGCGGATGAACGAGACTCGTCAGGGTTCGTTGCTCGATTTTATCGAAGAGTTTTTCGGCCGGTTTCCGAAGTGCGTCGACGAGTACGAGACGCTGCTGACCGACAACCGTATCTGGAAGCAGCGGCTGGTGGGTATCGGCGTGGTCAGTCCTGAGCGCGCGTTGCAGCTCGGCATGACCGGCGCGATGCTGCGCGGCTCGGGCATTGAGTGGGATTTGCGCAAGAAGCAGCCGTACGAAGTCTATGACCAACTGGACTTTGACATTCCGGTCGGCGTGAACGGCGATTGTTACGACCGTTATCTCGTGCGCGTGGAAGAAATGCGTCAGTCCACTCGCATCGCGAAACAATGTATTGACTGGCTTCGTAAGAATCCAGGCCCGGTGATGGTCGACAATCACAAGATTGCGCCGCCGTCGCGCGTCGGCATGAAGACCAACATGGAAGAGCTGATTCACCATTTCAAGCTCTTCACGGAAGGTTTTCACGTTCCCGAAGGCGAGACCTACGCGGCAATCGAGCATCCGAAGGGCGAATTTGGTATCTATCTGATTTCGGATGGCGCGAACAAGCCGTATCGGCTGAAGATTCGTGCTCCGGGTTATGCGCATCTTGCTTCACTCGACGAAATGGCTCGCGGTCACATGATTGCGGACGCGGTGACGATCATCGGCACGCAGGACATCGTGTTCGGTGAGATCGATCGCTGACATGCAGTCGTCAGGATTCTGCGCCGCACCACGCCGGCATGTACGCGCAATAGCGCTGAGCACGCCGGCGAACCAACAACAGCAGGACGCCAGGTCTGCCGCAAAAGAAGGGCGCGGTGGGTTTTCGTTCGGTAGGAACTGAAAGAGTCGTGTCTGAAATGATCTCAGCTGAAGGCCTGAAAGAAATCGATCGCGCGATCGCGAAATATCCCGTGGACCAGAAACAGTCCGCGGTGATGTCGGCGTTGACCGTCGCTCAGGAAGAGCACGGCTGGCTATCGCCGGAACTGATGCAGTTCGTGGCCGACTACCTCAGCATGCCCGCCGTGGCCGTGCAGGAGGTGGCGACGTTCTACACCATGTACAACACCTCGCCGGTCGGCAAATACAAGATCACGCTCTGTACGAACTTGCCGTGCCAACTCGGTCCGGACGGCGGCTCCGAAAGCGCTGCTGAATACCTGAAGCAAAAGCTCGGCATCGACTTTGGCGAAACCACCGCCGACGGCAAATTCACCTTGAAAGAAGGCGAATGTTTCGGCGCGTGCGGCGATGCCCCCGTGTTGCTCGTGAACAATCACCGTATGTGCAGTTTCATGAGTCGCGAGCGGATCGACACGCTCCTCGAGGAACTATCGAAATGACGTCTCTTCACGACCGCCACATCCAGCCCCTGATTCTCGCCGGCCTCAACGGCGACAACTGGCACCTCGAAGATTATGTGGCGCGCGGCGGTTACGCCCAGCTGCGCCGCATTCTCGAAGAAAAGATTCCGCAAGAGCAGGTCATTGCCGACGTCAAGGCGTCGGGCCTGCGTGGCCGCGGCGGTGCGGGTTTCCCGACCGGCCTCAAGTGGAGCTTCATGCCGCGCCAGTTCCCGGGGCAGAAGTACCTCGTCTGCAACTCGGACGAAGGCGAACCGGGCACGTTCAAAGACCGTGACATCCTGCGCTGGAATCCGCATTCGCTGATCGAAGGCATGGCCATTGGCGCCTATGCAATGGGCATCACGGTCGGCTACAACTATATTCACGGCGAGATTTTCGAGGTCTACAAGATCTTCGAACAGGCGCTTGAAGAAGCGCGTGCTGCGGGTTATCTCGGTGCGAATATTCTGGGTTCGGGCTTCTCGTTCGAACTGCATGCGCATCATGGTTACGGCGCGTATATTTGCGGCGAAGAAACCGCGTTGCTCGAGTCGCTGGAAGGCAAGAAAGGCCAGCCGCGCTTCAAGCCGCCGTTCCCGGCGAGCTTTGGCGTATATGGCAAGCCGACCACGATCAACAACACCGAAACGTTCGCGGCCGTGCCGTTCCTGCTGGCTATTGGCCCGCAGAAGTATCTCGAGATCGGCAAGCCGAATAACGGCGGCACGAAGATCTTCTCGGTTGCCGGCGACGTCAATCGTCCGGGCAACTTCGAAGTGCCGCTCGGTACATCGTTCGCCACCTTGCTCGATCTGGCTGGCGGTGTGCGCGGCAAGTCGGTGAAAGCGGTGATCCCGGGCGGATCGTCGGCACCCGTGATTCCGGGCGAGATCATGTTGAACACCGACATGGACTACGACGCCATCGCGAAAGCCGGGTCAATGCTCGGTTCGGGCGCCGTGATCGTGATGAACGAAACGCGCTGCATGGTGCGTTCGCTGCTGCGTCTTTCGTATTTCTATTACGAAGAATCATGTGGTCAATGCACGCCTTGCCGTGAAGGTACGGGCTGGCTGTATCGCGTGGTGCATCGGATCGAACATGGACTCGGGCGCAAGGAAGACCTGGATCTGCTGAACTCGGTCGCCGAAAACATCATGGGTCGCACCATCTGTGCTCTCGGCGACGCGGCGGCCATGCCGGTGCGCGGCATGCTGAAGCACTTCTGGGACGAATTTGAATATCACGTCGAGCATAAACATTGTCTCGTCGACGGACACGCGCATCATGCGCACACGTCCGAAGCGCTTACCGCGTGATCAGTGATCAGGCCAAGGACCATTCCCCATCATGGTTGAACTAGAAATCGACGGCAAAAGTGTAGAAGTGCCTGAAGGCAGCATGGTGATCCAGGCTGCGCATAAGGTCGATACCTACATTCCGCACTTTTGCTATCACAAGAAGCTGTCGATCGCGGCGAACTGCCGGATGTGCCTGGTCGAAGTCGAGAAAATGCCGAAGGCGGTTCCCGCCTGTGCCACGCCGGTATCGGCGGGCATGATCGTGCGCACGAAATCGGACAAGGCCGTGAAGGCGCAGCAGTCCGTGATGGAATTCCTGCTGATCAATCACCCGCTCGATTGCCCGATCTGCGACCAGGGCGGTGAATGCCAGTTGCAGGATCTGGCCGTGGGTTACGGCAAGTCGCAATCGCGCTACAACGAAGAAAAGCGCGTGGTGTTCCACAAGAACGTCGGACCGCTGATCTCGATGGAAGAGATGACGCGCTGCATCCATTGCACGCGTTGCGTCCGTTTCGGTCAGGAAGTGGCCGGCGTGATGGAACTCGGCATGCTGGGTCGTGGCGAGCATTCGGAAATCACGTCGTTCGTCGGCAAGACGGTGGACTCGGAACTGTCGGGCAACATGATCGACCTGTGCCCGGTCGGTGCGTTGACGAGCAAGCCGTTCCGCTACAGCGCCCGTACGTGGGAGTTGTCGCGCCGCAAGTCGATCAGTCCGCACGATTCTGTCGGCGCGAACCTGGTCGTGCAAGTGAAGAACAACCGCGTGATGCGCGTTCTGCCGATGGAAAACGAAGCCATCAACGAATGCTGGATCTCGGACAAGGATCGCTTCTCGTATGAAGCGCTGAATAGCGACGAACGTCTCACGCAGCCCATGTTGAAGCAGGGCGGCAAGTGGATCGAGACCGACTGGCAAACAGCGCTGGAATATGTGGCGAAGGGTATCAAGGGCATTACGGCCGATCACGGCGCGAATCAGATCGCTGCCCTGGCTACGCCGCATAGCACCGTCGAAGAACTGTATCTGCTGAAGCAATTTGCTGAAGGCGTGGGTACACCGAACGTCGACTTCCGCTTGCGTCAGAGCGACTTCTCGGCGCCGGTGTCGGACAGCGCGCCGTGGCTTGGTGTGAAGATCGCAGACCTGACGAATATCGACACGGCGTTTGTAGTCGGTTCGTTCCTGCGTCGCGATCATCCGTTGTTCGCGGCACGTCTGCGTCAGGCGGCCAAGGGCGGCGCGAAGCTCACGTTCCTGAACGCGACCAATGATGACTCGCTGATTCCGGCTGCGCATCGCGTGGTCGCGGCGCCGTCGGAATGGCTCGATCGTCTCGGCAGTCTGGCTGCTGCGGTAGCTGAAGCACGAGGCGTCGCAGTGCCGGAAGCGTTCGCTTCACACGAAGCGTCGGCGGCGGCGAAAGACATTGCCGCGTCGTTGTCGGCGGGTGACAAGCGTGTGGTGTTGCTCGGCAACAGCGCGGTTCAGCATCCGCAGTTCGCGCAGATTCAGGCGGTATGCCAGTGGATCGCGGACAGCACCGGCGCCACGCTGGGTTATCTGACGGAAGCGGCCAATACAGTTGGCGCGCATCTCGTCGATGCACTGCCGGGCGAAGGCGGTCTGAACGCACGTGAAGTATTCGAGCAGCCGCGCAAGGGTTATGTGCTGTTCAACGTCGAACCCGCATTCGATACCGCTAACCCAGCTCTTGCGCTCGCCGCATTGAAGCAGGCGGAAATGGTCGTCGCGCTGTCGGCATTCAAGCATGGCGCCGACTACGCCGACGTGTTGCTGCCGATCGCACCGTTCACGGAAACGTCGGGCACGTTCGTCAACGCTGAAGGTACCGCGCAGACGTTCAACGGCGTGGTGCGTCCGCTGGGCGAAACGCGTCCGGGCTGGAAAGTCCTGCGCGTGCTGGGCAGCATCCTCGGGCTGAAGGGTTTCGAATTCGATACCGCCGAAGAAGTCCGCGACGCCGCATTGGGCACGGGCGATCTGACGGCGCGTTTGTCGAACAAGACGAACGTGGCGATCAAGGCTGTTGCGAAAGCGGCTGCAGTGAAGGAAGGCAGCTACGAACGTCTCGCCGACACGCCGATTTACCACGCCGACGCATTGTCGCGTCGTGCTGAATCGTTGCATCTGACGACTGCTGCGCGCGACGCGAACGTGGTTGCGCTGCCGACGTCGCTGTTCGAGAAACTCGGTCTGAAAAACGGCGACGCAGTGCGTGTTGCCCAAGGTGATCTCGCGGTGGTCCTGCCGGCAGTTCGCGATGCGAACCTGGCGGAAAGCGTGGTGCGTGTATCGGCGGGAACGTCGGCCGGTGCAGCGCTCGGGGCTCTGTTCGGTGAACTGGTAGTGGAGAAGGCGTAAATGGGCTTGTTCGATACGATCAACACAGGCGGGACGCAGATTCTCGGCGTCGCCTGGCCGACGGTGTGGGCGCTAGTCCGCATTCTCGTGGTCTCGGTGGTGATCCTGCTGTGCGTGGCGTACCTGATTCTGTGGGAACGCAAGCTCATCGGCTGGATGCACGTGCGTCTCGGCCCGAATCGCGTGGGTCCGCTCGGTCTGTTGCAGCCGATCGCCGACGTGCTGAAGCTGTTGCTGAAGGAAGTGATTCAGCCGACGCAAGCCAGCCGCTGGATCTACCTGATCGCGCCAATCATGACCGTGGTGCCGGCGTTCGCGGTATGGGCGGTGATTCCGTTCCAGGCGAAAGCGGTGCTCGGCGACATCAACGCGGGCTTGCTCTATGTGATGGCGATTTCGTCCGTCGGCGTGTATGGCGTGATTCTCGCCGGCTGGGCGTCGAACTCGAAGTACGCGTTCCTCGGCGCAATGCGCGCGGCAGCGCAAATGGTCTCGTACGAAATCTCGATGGGCTTCGCGCTCGTCGTCGTGCTGATGGTCACGGGCAGCCTGAATATGTCGGCCATCGTGGTGTCGCAGGAACAGGGCATCTTCGCGAACTGGGGTATCAACTTCCTCTCGTGGAACTGGTTGCCGCTGCTGCCCATGTTCGTTGTGTATTTCGTGTCGGGCATTGCTGAAACGAACCGTCACCCGTTCGACGTGGTGGAAGGCGAGTCGGAGATCGTCGCGGGCCACATGATCGATTATTCGGGCATGGCTTTCGCGCTGTTCTTCCTCGCCGAATACATCAACATGATCGTGATCTCGGCAATTGCAACCACGCTGTTCCTCGGCGGCTGGAGCGCACCGTTTGGTTTCCTGTCCTTCATCCCGGGCATTTTCTGGTTCGTGCTGAAGATCTTCTTCCTGCTGTCGGTGTTCATCTGGGCCCGTGCGACGTTCCCGCGTTATCGCTACGACCAGATCATGCGTCTCGGCTGGAAAATCTTTCTGCCGGTGTCGGTGGTGTGGGTGGTCGTGGTCGGGTTCTGGATCATGTCGCCGCTGAACATCTGGAAATAATGGGCGGATGAAATAACCATGAACGCACTACAGAATTTCTTCAAAACGTTTTTCCTGACCGAGTTGCTGAAGGGCCTGGCGCTGACAGGCGGTTACCTGTTCCAGCGCAAGGTCACTGTTCAGTTCCCGGAAGAGAAGACCCCGATCTCCCCGCGTTTCCGTGGCCTGCATGCATTGCGCCGATACGAAAATGGCGAAGAGCGCTGCATCGCGTGCAAGCTGTGCGAGGCTGTGTGCCCGGCGCTTGCCATCACGATTGAATCGGAAACACGCGCTGACAACACACGCCGTACCACGCGTTACGACATCGACCTGACCAAATGCATCTTCTGCGGTTTCTGCGAAGAAAGCTGCCCGGTTGATTCGATCGTCGAAACGCACATCCTCGAATATCACGGCGAGAAGCGCGGCGACCTGTATTTCACGAAAGACATGTTGCTCGCAGTAGGCGACCGTTATGAAACGGAGATTGCTGCTGCGAAAGCGGCTGATGCGCCTTATCGGTAAGACGCGGTAAAAACGCAATAAAGCGGAGCGGGGCAGAGCAAGCTGAACACCGCCGCGCCCCTTGCTGTTCCTGCATTTGAATTGACCTGCTGTTCCGGCCCGCGCGCCAAGCTTGTAGGTTGCGTTCTTAAAAAACGCGACACGGCGTGCTTGTGTCAAAACACAAAGCCTAACGATGAACCGGTAATCATGGAATTCACGACCGTACTGTTTTACATCTTCGCGCTGCTGCTGGTTGTCTCGGCGTTGAAGGTGATCACTTCGCGCAATCCGGTGGCGTCCGCCTTGTTCCTCGTGCTCGCGTTCTTCAACGCGGCCGCGATCTGGATGCTGCTTGAAGCCGAATTCCTCGCCATTCTGCTGGTTCTCGTCTACGTCGGCGCGGTGATGGTGCTGTTCCTGTTCGTGGTGATGATGCTGGACATCAACCTCGACGTGCTGCACGGCGACTTCAAGAAGTTCGTGCCTATAGCGAGCATTGTGGGCGCGATCATCATCATAGAAACCGCGCTGATTCTTTGGCACGGTTACGGCGCGACGGTTACGCCGGTGCGCGACGCGATGCTGGTCAACGGGCTCGGTTCCGGCGTGGGCCCGAACGCGGTGATGTCGAACACGCAGCTGATCGGCAAGGTCATCTACACCGACTATATCTTCGCGTTTGAAATCGCCGGCCTGATCCTGCTGGTGGCCATTATCGCGGCCGTCTCGCTGACCGTTCGCGAGAAGAAGGACAGCAAGCGCCAGCGCATCAGCGACCAGGTCAAGGTGCGCGCGAAAGATCGCGTGCGGATCGTCAAGATGAAGTCCGAGAAAGAAGCGCCGGACGCCACGACCAATCCGCCCGTGACCGGCAACGCCGGCGCCGGCACGGTCGACAACAAAGGCTGAGGAGAAAAATAACCATGTTGAGTCTTGCCCATTACCTTGTGCTTGGCGCGATCCTGTTCGCGATCAGCATCGTCGGCATTTTTCTGAATCGACGTAACATCATCATCATCTTGATGGCGATCGAATTGATGCTGCTGGCGGTCAACACGAACTTCGTCGCCTTCTCGCATTATCTCGGCGACATCCACGGACAGATCTTCGTGTTCTTCGTGCTGACGGTCGCGGCGGCTGAAGCCGCAATCGGCCTCGCTATCCTGGTCACATTGTTCCGCAGTCTCGACACGATCAACGTCGAAGACCTCGATCAGCTCAAAGGTTAATTTCAGGCAAGACAGATATGTCCACGACACTCAATGAAAACCTTCTGCTCACGATTGCGCTGGCGCCACTTGCCGGTTCGCTGATCGCCGGCCTGTTCGGCTGGAAGATCGGGCGCAAGGCTTCGCACCGCATCACGATCCTCGGCGTGATGATCTCGTTCGTGCTCTCCTGCTTCGTCCTGGTCGACGTGATGCAGGGCGCGAGCTTCAACGCGACCATCTACGAATGGATGACGGTCGGTCCGCTGAAGATGGAGATCGGCTTCCTGGTCGACTCGCTCACCGCGATGATGATGGTGATCGTCACCTTCGTCTCGCTGATGGTGCACATCTACACGATCGGCTACATGGCCGACGAGAAGGTGGGCTACGAGCGCTTCTTCTCGTACATCTCGCTCTTCACGTTCTCCATGCTGATGCTCGTGATGAGCAACAACTTCCTGCAGTTGTTCTTCGGCTGGGAAGCGGTGGGTCTCGTGTCGTACCTGCTGATCGGCTTCTACTTCACGCGTCCGACGGCCATCTACGCGAACATGAAGGCGTTCATCGTGAACCGCGTGGGCGACTTCGGATTCCTGCTCGGCATCGGCTTGTTGCTGGCGTTTGCGGGTTCGCTGAATTACGGCGATGTCTTCGCTCACCGTACCGCGCTGGCCGGCATGACGTTCCCGGGCACGGACTGGGGTCTGCTGACCGTTGCCTGTATCTGCCTGTTCATTGGTGCGATGGGTAAGTCGGCGCAGTTCCCGCTGCACGTGTGGCTGCCGGACTCCATGGAAGGCCCGACGCCGATCTCGGCGCTGATCCACGCGGCAACCATGGTGACGGCCGGTATTTTCATGGTCACGCGCATGTCGCCGCTGTTCGAATTGTCGGATTCGGCGTTGTCGTTCGTGACGGTGATCGGCGCGATCACCGCGCTGTTCATGGGTTTTCTTGGTGTGGTGCAGAACGACATCAAGCGCGTGGTGGCTTACTCCACGCTCTCGCAACTCGGTTACATGACGGTGGCGCTCGGCGTCTCCGCTTACCCGGTGGCGGTGTTTCACCTGGCGACGCATGCGTTCTTCAAAGCGCTGCTGTTCCTTGGCGCGGGTTCGGTGATCATCGGCATGCACCACGACCAGGACATGCGCAACATGGGCGGCCTGCGTAAGTACATGCCGATCACGTGGATCACGTCACTGATCGGTTCGCTGGCGCTGATCGGTACACCGTTCTTCTCGGGCTTCTACTCGAAGGATTCGATCATCGATGCCGTGAAGGCCTCGCACATCGCCGGCTCGGGTTTCGCGTATTTCGCGGTGGTGGCAAGCGTGTTCGTCACGGCGCTGTATTCGTTCCGCATGTACTTCCTGGTGTTCCACGGCAAGGAGCGTTTCCGCGGTCCGAAGCATCCGGAAAGCCCGATGGCGATCGAAGCTGCGGCACATGCACACGACGCGCATGATTCACACGGTCATGACGATCACGGTCATGGTCACGGCCCGCACGTTCCGCACGAAACACCATGGGTCATCACGCTTCCGCTGATCCTGCTGGCGATTCCGTCGGTGATCATCGGCGCAATCGCGATCGGCCCCATGTTGTTCGGCGACTTCTTCGCGCATGGCGTGGTGTTCGACAAGGTGATCTTCATCGGCGAAAACCATCCGGCGCTGCATGAAATGGCCGAGGAATTCCACGGCTGGTTTGCGATGGGCCTGAGTTCAGTCGAGGGCTTGCCGGTGTGGCTGGCGCTCGCTGGCGTGGTGGTGTCGTGGTTCCTGTACTGGAAGCGCACGGATTTGCCGGGCGTGATCAAGCAACGCTTCCTGCCGATCTGGACCTTGCTCGACAACAAGTACTACCTCGACAAGATCAATGAAGTCGTATTTGCAAAGGGCGCGGTCGCCATTGGCCGCGGACTCTGGAAAGAGGGCGATGTCGCGGTTATCGACGGTATCGTCAACGGTCTCGCGAAGTTCGTCGGCTGGTTTGCCGGTGTGATTCGCTTCCTTCAATCCGGTTACATCTATCACTACGCGTTCGCCATGATCATTGGCATGTTGGGGCTCTTGACCCTGTTTGTAACGCTCGGCGGCAAATAAGGCGGGGACACCTATCTATGCACTCTTTACCCATTCTTAGTCTCGCGATCTGGACGCCGATCATTGTCGGCATCCTGGTACTGGCAATAGGCAATGACAGCAATCCTGGCCCGTCGCGCTGGCTTGCGCTGATCGGCTCGATTCTTGGGCTGGTCGTCACCATTCCCCTGATTACCGGCTTCGACAACTCGTCGGCCGCGCTGCAGTTCGAAGAAAAGGCTGTCTGGATCGATCGCTTCAACATCTCGTATCACCTGGGTGTCGACGGTCTTTCCATGTGGTTCGTCGTCTTGACCGCGTTGATCACGGTGGTCACGATCATCAGCGCGTGGGAAGTCATCACGGTTCGCGTGGCGCAATACCTGGCCGCGTTCCTGATCTTGTCGGGCCTCATGATCGGCGTGTTCTCGACCGCCGACGGCATGTTGTTCTACGTCTTCTTCGAAGCAACGCTGATTCCGATGTACATCATCATCGGTGTGTGGGGCGGGCCGAACCGCGTGTATGCCGCGTTCAAGTTCTTCCTGTACACGCTGATGGGCTCGCTGCTGATGCTGATCGCGTTGCTGTATCTGTACACACAGACGCACACGTTCGACATCGCTGCGTGGCACGCGCTGAAGATCGGTTTCACGCCGCAGATATTGCTGTTCATCGCGTTCTTCCTGGCCTTCGCCGTGAAGGTGCCGATGTGGCCGGTTCACACGTGGTTGCCTGACGCCCACGTGGAAGCGCCGACGGGCGGCTCGGTCGTGCTGGCCGCGATCATGCTGAAGCTCGGTGCGTACGGTTTCATCCGCTTCTCGCTGCCTATCGCGCCCGATGCCAGTCATTTCCTGGCGCCGGTGGTGATCACGTTGTCCTTGATCGCGGTGATCTACATCGGCTTCGTGGCGCTGGTGCAGGAAGACATGAAGAAGCTGGTGGCGTATTCGTCGATTGCGCACATGGGCTTCGTCACGCTGGGTTTCTTCATCTTCAGCACGCTCGGCATGGAAGGCGCGATCATCCAGATGATCTCGCACGGCTTTGTCTCGGGTGCGATGTTCCTGTGTATCGGCGTGCTGTACGACCGTATGCATTCGCGCCAGATTGCGGACTACGGCGGTGTGGTCAACGTCATGCCGAAGTTCGCCGCGTTCGCCATGCTGTTCGCGATGGCCAACTGCGGCTTGCCGGGTACCTCAGGTTTCGTTGGTGAATTCATGGTGATTCTGGCTGCCGTGAAGTTCAACTTCTGGATCGGTTTCCTGGCTGCCTTCACGCTGATTCTCGGCGCGGCTTACACGCTGTGGATGTACAAGCGTGTGCAGTTCGGCGCGATAGCGAACGAGCACGTGGCGAAGCTGAAGGACATCAACAAGCGCGAATTCTTCATGCTCGCCGTGCTTGCCGTATTCACGCTGTACATGGGCCTGTATCCGAAGCCGTTCACCGACGTGATGCACGCATCCGTAGAAAATCTCCTCTCCCACGTCGCGCAGTCCAAACTGCCGCTGGCCCAGTAACGCGTGCGGAGGAAATAATAGATCATGCAAAACGCCCCCATGAGTGCCCTGTTACCCGATGGACTGTTGATGTTGATGGTCGTCGTGGCCTGGTTGAACGACACCATCTTCGGCGTGAAGAGCCGTCACACGACCTACCTGATTTCAGTTGTGTCGGCCATTGTGGTCGGTGTGTGGTTCGCCTTCCAGGCGCTCGATCCCACGCCGCATTACTACTTCACGCGCATGTACGTGGTCGATCCGTTTGCGAGCGCGATGAAAGCGGTCGTGACGCTCGGCTTCGCGGTATCGATCATCTATTCACGCAAGTATCTTGAAGATCGCGACCTGTTCCGCGGCGACTTCTTCCTGCTTGGCTTGTTCTCGCTGCTCGGCCAGTGCGTGATGATTTCCGGCAACAACTTCCTGACGCTGTATCTCGGCCTGGAACTGATGTCGTTGTCGTTGTACGCAGTGATCGCGTTGCGCAAGGACTCGCCGCAAGCCAACGAATCCGCGATGAAGTACTACGTACTTGGCGCGCTCGCTTCGGGTTTCCTGCTCTACGGCATCTCGATGCTGTACGGCGCGACCGGCTCGCTCGAACTGAACGAAGTCGCGAAGGCGATCGCAACTGGCCGCATCAACGACGCAGTCCTGTTGTTCGGCGTGATCTTCGTGGTGGCAGGCGTGGCGTTCAAGATGGGCGCGGTGCCGTTCCATATGTGGGTGCCTGACGTGTACCAAGGCGCACCGACCGCAATGACGCTGCTCACCGGCGGCGGCCCGAAGGCCGCGGCGTTTGCGTGGGGTCTGCGTTTCCTCGTGATGGCGCTGCTGCCACTGGCGGTGGACTGGCAAGAGATGCTGGTGATCCTGGCCGCGTTGTCGCTGATCGTGGGTAACGTGACGGGTATCGTGCAGAAGAACATCAAGCGGATGCTGGCGTACTCGGCTATCTCGAACATGGGCTTCGTGCTGCTCGGCATGCTGGCAGGCGTGGTCGACGGCAAGGCTGACGGCGCCGCGAACGCATACAGCTCGGCCATGTTCTACAGCATCATCTATTTGCTGACCACGCTCGGCACCTTCGGTATCGTCATGTTGTTGGCACGCAAGGACTTCGAAGCCGAAACGCTCGACGACTTCAAGGGCCTGAACCAGCGTAGCCCGGTGTTCGCATTCGTGATGATGATCATGATGTTCTCGCTCGCCGGCATTCCGCCGATGGTCGGCTTCTACGCGAAGCTCGCCGTGCTCGAGGCCACCATGAACGCCGGCCTGACGTGGCTCGCGGTGCTGGCTGTGATGTCGTCGCTCGTGGGTGCGTTCTACTACCTGCGTATCGTCAAGTTGATGTACTTCGATGCACCGACCGATACATCGCCGATCATCGCGGACAACCTGAAGCGCGCGCTGCTCGCGTTCAATGGCCTGGCTGTGCTGGTGCTTGGCATTGTCCCCGGACCGCTGATGAACGCCTGCCTGGCCGCGATCACGCATACCTTGCCGTTCCAGTTGTAATGTCGGCAGCGGGCTGGTTTATCGTGTTGTTGGCGCTGGTCGGCGCTAACCTCCCGTTCGCGAATCAGCGCCTTTTTTCTGTCGTCTCGCTCAAGACGACGAAGAAAAACGGCTGGATTCGCATCGCGGAATTGATCGTGCTTTATTTTGTCGTGGGCGCGCTCGGCTTTATGCTTGAAGCGCGTGCGGGCAACCGGTTCGAGCAGGGCTGGCAGTTTTACGCCGTGACCTTCAGCCTGTTCCTGGTGCTCGCGTTCCCCGGCTTCACGTTCCAGTATCTCGTCAAGCGCCGCTGACGGCGACGGCCGTCGTGGCTTGATCCTCGTGTTTAACTCTAAAGTTGAGCGCGTCTCTTTCAAGGTGCACGATGGCTGACCAATCTCTCGATTTCCCCGACTCCGACGATGGCTTGCTCGAGAAGACGGTCGAGAGCACGTTGCTGCATAAGGGCAAGTTCCTCACGCTCAAGATCGATACGGTCGAACTGCCCGACGGCAAGCACGCCACGCGCGAGTTCGTCGAACATCCGGGCGCCGTGATGATCCTGCCGCTGTTCGATGACGGCCGCGTGCTGCTTGAACGACAGTATCGATATCCGATCGCCAAGGTCCTGCTCGAATATCCCGCCGGCAAGATCGACCCGAACGAAAGCGAACTGGCGTGTGCAAAACGCGAGCTTCTTGAAGAAACCGGATATACAGCACGCGAGTGGTTTCTGCTGACGCGGATTCATCCGGTCATTTCCTACTCCACTGAATTCATCGACCTTTATTTGGCCCGTGGCTTGACCGCAGGCGAAAGCAAGCTCGACGAGGGTGAGTTCCTGGAGACGTTTATCGCGGACCGGTCGCAGATTTTCGAGTGGATCAAAAGTGGTCATATCAGCGACGTCAAGACGATCATCGGCAGCTTCTGGCTGGAAAAGGTGATGTCGGGTGAGTGGGCGTTGGGCGATCCGGTCAGCGACTGAGCTGCGACTGAAATGCCCGACGCACCCCAAAAAAGCGGCCGTGAAGGCCGCTTTTTATTTGTCTGCTCAATCAGGACTGCGCGTCGTTCGGCACGCGTTCCGGCGCCGGGCTAAAATCGAACGTGTGTTCCACCCATCTATCAAATGGTCGCGATGTGATTTTTTGCGAACGGTCGTTCACAAAACGCGTTTTTGCGATTAAACTTTCTAACAAGCCCCGATCAGCATGAAGGTTCTCGACTTGAAGTGCTCGCACGACCATCGTTTCGAAGGCTGGTTTGCTTCGACCGATGAGTTCGAATCCCAGTTGTCGCGCAAGCTCGTGGCTTGCCCGGTGTGCTCGACAACGGAGGTGAGCCGCATGCCGTCGGCGCCGCGCCTGAATTTGTCGGCGAGCCGCTCTTCGAGCAGTTCCGATCAGGGAGAAAAAGAAGCCGCCGGATCGAACGGGTCGAATGGGTCGAACGTCATGCAAGCGGCCAGGCCGCCGCAAGACGCCGACCAGGCGCTTCAGGCGCGTGCGCTGCAGTTCATGCGGGAAATTCTCGCGAAGACGGAGAACGTGGGCGACCGTTTTGCTGAAGAGGCGCGGCGCATGCATTACGACGAAGCGCCGGCGCGCAATATTCGCGGCGTCGCAACGCCTGAAGATGCGCACGCATTGATGGAAGAAGGCATCGACGTGATGCCGTTGCCCGTGCCGGCCGCACTGAAAGAGCCGCTGCAATAAGCTGAACAGGTTCAGCTAAGGCGCGTCTCCTCATGGCCGACCCGGGTCATGACAGGAGACACAGCGCATGGACCTGAATTATTCCCCCGCCGACGACGCATTTCGCGCCGACATCCGCGCCTGGCTCGACGCCAACCTCCCGCAATCGCTGCGGGCCAAGGTACTCGATCACAAACGTCTGAATCGCGACGACTACGCGAGCTGGCACAAGCTGCTCGGCACGCGTGGCTGGTCGGTTGTCGCGTGGCCGAAGGAATATGGCGGCCCGGGTTGGGACGCAACGCAGCGTCATATTTGGGACGAAGAATGCGCACGCATTGGTGCGCCCGGCGTGTTGCCGTTCGGGGTATCGATGGTCGCGCCCGTCCTGATGAAATACGGCAGCGACGCGCAAAAAGCCCACTATCTCCCGCGTATTCTCGATGGCACCGACTGGTGGTGCCAAGGTTATTCGGAACCCGGATCGGGTTCTGATCTGGCGTCGCTGAGAACGCGCGCTGAACGCCAGGGCGATCACTACGTGGTCAACGGCCAGAAAACCTGGACCACGCTCGGCCAGTTCGCCGACATGATGTTCTGCCTCGTGCGCACCGACACCGGCGCGAAGAAACAGGAAGGCATCTCGTTCCTTCTCATCGATATGAAGACGCCGGGCATCACCGTGCGCCCAATCATCACGCTCGACGAAGATCACGAGGTCAACGAAGTGTTCCTCGAAGACGTGAAGGTGCCGCTAGAGAATCTGGTCGGTGAAGAAAATCGCGGCTGGACCTATGCGAAATATTTGCTCGGGCATGAACGCACGGGCATTGCGCGCGTGGGGCAATCGAAGCGAGAACTGGTGTTCCTGAAACGGCTCGCAGCCAATCAAAAGAAGGGCGGCCTTTCGTTACTCAGCGACCCGGTGTTTTCATCAAAAATTGCCGCGCTGGAGATCGAGATGATGGCGCTCGAGGTCACCGTGCAACGCGTCGTGGCGAGCGAAGCGAACGGGCGCGGGCCAGGACCGGAGGCATCGATGCTCAAGATCAAGGGCACCGAAGTCCAGCAGGCGCTGACCGAACTCATGGTCGAAGCCATCGGCCCGCAGGCTGCCGCGTTCGATCCCGCGTATCTGGAAGGCGAACGTGAACACAGCCTGGCCGGCGACGACGATGCCGCGCCGCTTGCCGCGTATTACTTCAACTTCCGCAAGACGTCGATCTACGGCGGCTCGAACGAAATTCAAAAAAACATCATCGCGCAGATGATTCTGGGCTTGTGAGGAGCTGCACATGGACTTCAATTTCACCGATGAGCAGCAACAGTTCAGGGACGCATTGCGCCGGTATCTCGACAACGAGTACACGTTCGATGCACGGCAGAAGATCGTGGCGTCCAAGGAGGGTGTCGATGCAAAACATTGGGCGGCATTTACCGAACTAGGCTTGACGGCCTTGCCGGCGCCTGAAGCGCAAGGCGGTTTCGATGGCGGTCCGGCCGATATGCTGGTCGTAATGCAGGAACTCGGACGCGCACTTGTCGTGGAGCCGTATTGGGCGACGGCAGTGGGTATCGAAGCGCTGCGACTGGTGGGCGATGACCACGCGAACGCATTGCTGGAACGCGCGGCCAGCGGCGAGATCAAGCTCGCGGTGGCGTTTCACGAACCGCATGCCCGCTACGACCTGTTTTCGATCGATACCACCGCGCAAGAGAAAGGCGATGGTTTCGTGCTGAGTGGCCAGAAGTCGTTGGTCCTTCACGGCGCACAGGCGGACTACTGGATTGTGCCGGCGCGGCTGGCTGGCGAAATCGCGTTGTTTGCAGTTGCGCGTGACGCGGCGAATGTGGAAGTCACCGAGTATCGGACGATCGACGGGCAGCGTGCCGCGACGATCACATTCACGGGCACGCCTGCCGATCGTCTCGGCAAGGCCAGCACGGGCGCAGCCACGCTTGAGCGCATTGCCGATTACGCGACGTTCCTGCTCTGTGCCGAAGCCGTCGGCGTGCTCGATGCGCTGAATCACGCCACGGTCGAGTACACGAAGGAGCGTAAGCAATTTGGCACGCCCATCGCGCGTTTCCAGGCGTTGCAGCATCGCATGGTCGAGATGCTGATTCACGCGGAGCAGGCGCGTTCGATCACGTATCTTGCTGCCGCGCGATATACCAGCGATGACGCCAATGAACGCCGCCGCGCAATTTCCGCAGCCAAGGCGCGGGTCGGTCAGGCAGCGCGCTTTGTCGGTCAGCAGGCGGTGCAACTGCATGGCGGGATGGGCGTGACGAACGAAGTGGCGGCGGCGCATTGGTTCAAGCGCTTGTCGATCATCGAGACAACGTTAGGCGATGTCGATCATCATCTGGCACGGTTTGCGTCGTTGCCTGGATTCGCCGACACTGACGTTTAAATAATCGATGCATTGAAAAAGGAGAGCGGGCATGACGTTCAGCTATGAGGATTTCGAGGTTGGAGCGGTGGCGCAATTGAGCGGCCATACGTTTCTGAAAGAAGAGATTATCGAATTTGCCGGGCGTTATGATCCGCAGCCTTTCCATTTGAGCGAGGCGGGTGGCGAAGCATCGCCGTTTGGCGGATTGGTCGCGAGCGGCTGGAATACATGTTCGGCAATGATGGGCATTCTGGTGCGTGACATGCTCGCCGATTCCACATCGATGGGTTCGCCCGGGCTCGATAATATCCGCTGGCTCAAGCCGGTTCGCGTGAACGACACCGTGAGGTTGACCGTGCGAGTGTTGAGCAAGCGCGTATCGGCCAGCAAGCCGGATCGTGGAATTGTCGGCACGCGTTGGGAGGCTTATAACCAGCATGACGAGTTGGTATTGACCGTGGATTCAGCGGCCATCTTCGGGCTTCGTCATCCGGGAAACTCGCAATGAAGTTGTCGAGCGCAGCCGAGGTTAAAGCCGCGGAGGGCCGGGACGAGTATGTGAGCGAGTGGCTGGAAATTGATCAATCACGCGTGAACCGATTCGCCGATGCCACCGACGATCATCAGTGGATCCACGTCGACGTAGAGAGAGCGAAAAAAGAATCGCCATTTGGTGGACCGATCGCGCATGGATTTTTAACCTTGGCATTGGTCCCGATGTGGCTGGATCAGTGCGTGCCGCTGCAGCAGAAAATGGGCGTGAACTACGGCATGAACAAGGTGCGGTTCATGTCGCCGGTGCGGGTCGGGACGAAGCTCCGGGCGAGGTTCGTAGCGGAAACGGTGACTGACGTGGAAGAGGGTGGGGTGCAGGTGATCTGGCGCGTGACCGTGCAGAAAGAAGGCGGTGAGAAGCCGGTATGCGCCGCTGAGTTCATCACCCGGCATTACTTCTGAAAGTTGGTGCTTTGGGGGCGTTATGCCGTACTCAGGCAGGTTCCTATAAAAAGGAACCTGCTACGCCGGCCGCTTAACGCCTCGCGTACTGCTGCGCGCCAAACAGCACTTCGCGTTGTTTATCGCCGGTCAAATCCTTGCGAGCAGAAGCAAGCACCTCGACGCCGCGGATAACTGCAGGCCGCGCAGCAATCTCGTCAAACCAACGCTTCACGTTCGGAAATTCGTCCAGCTCGATACCCTGGTTTTTCCAGGATCGCGTCCACGGAAATGTCGCAATATCAGCGATTGAATAGTCATTTCCGGCGAGATACCGCGTTACGCCCAATTGCTTGTCCATCACGCCATATAAGCGCTTTGCTTCGTTCGAATATCGATTGACCGCGTACTCGATTTTCTCGGGCGCGTAGATCCGGAAATGATGCGCCTGGCCAAGCATGGGTCCAATGCCGCCCATCTGGAACATCAACCACTGCATGGTCGTGTATCGGCCCACTGGATCGAGAGGCAAGAACTTCCCCGTTTTCTCAGCGAGATAAAACAGGATCGCACCGGATTCAAAAAGCGCGAGCGGCTTGCCTTCGGGGCCATCGCTATCGACAATCGCGGGGATCTTGTTGTTCGGGCTGATCGCCAGGAAATCAGGCGTGAATTGATCGCCCGCGCCGATATCGATGGGAATCGCTTTGTACTCGAGTCCGAGTTCTTCGAGCATGATATGAATCTTGTGGCCGTTCGGCGTGGCCCAACTATAGACGTCGATCATTTTCGTTCCTGGTGCTCAACACGGGGAAAGCGGCGACTCCGCCCAATCAGGAATCGTCGCCCAAAAACGCTGCCGAAAATTAGACCATAGTTCGCGGAAAGACGCTGAACACTGCTTCACGCGTACCGTGAAAGCTCCAGTTTGGCGATCGCGTTCCGATGTACTTCATCCGGCCCATCTGCAAGTCGCAATGTCCGTGCATGCGCATAGGCGTAAGCCAGCGGGAAATCGTCGGACACACCGGCGCCGCCGTGCGCCTGAATGGCCCAATCGATGATCTGGCACGCGATGTTCGGCGCAACCACCTTGATCATCGCGATCTCGCCGCGTGCGCCCTTGTTGCCTACCGTGTCCATCATGTAAGCCGCTTTCAGAGTGAGCAGACGCGCCTGTTCGATCATGATGCGCGCCTCGGCAATACGCTCCTGCGTCACGCCGTGCGCGGCGATCGGCTTGCCGAAAGCCACCCGTTGCAGCGTGCGTTTCGACATCAGTTCGAGCGCGCGTTCAGCCAGCCCGATCAGGCGCATGCAGTGATGAATGCGGCCCGGTCCCAGGCGTCCCTGCGCGATTTCAAAGCCGCGTCCTTCGCCAAGCAGCATATTCGATACCGGCACGCGTACATCCTCGAGCGTGATATCCATGTGGCCGTGCGGCGCGTCGTCGTAGCCGAACACCGAGAGCGGCCGATGCACTGTGATGCCGGTCGCATCGGCGGGAACGAGGATCATCGATTGTTGCTGATGTTTCGGCGCATCGGGATCGGTCTTGCCCATCACGATATACACCTTGCAGCGCGGATCGCCCGCACCCGACGACCACCACTTGTGGCCGTTGATCACGTAGCTGTCGCCGTCGCGCAGGATGCTGCACTGAATATTCGTCGCATCCGACGAAGCCACGTCCGGCTCAGTCATCAGGAACGCGGAACGGATCTCGCCCTGCAGCAACGGTTCGAGCCATTGCAGCTTTTGTTGCTCGCTGCCATATCGTTCGATGGTCTCCATGTTGCCCGTGTCCGGCGCGCCGCAATTGAAGACTTCCGGCGCCCATGGCACGCGGCCCATGATCTCGCAGAGCGGCGCGTATTCCAGATTGCTCAGTCCGGCGCCACGTTCGGACGCGGGCAGGAACAGGTTCCAGAGGCCGGCATCGCGGGCTTGTTCCTTCAGCTTTTCGATCAGATCAGTCGGAACCCACGCGTTGCCGTTGGCACGATTGGCGGCGACTTCACTGTTGAATGCGCGTTCGTTCGGGTAGATGTGTTCATCGAAGAAATGGCTTAGCTTTTGGCGCAGTTCCTGCACTTTCGGCGTGTAATCGAAATTCATATGCTATCCTCATTAATCTCTATTCACCGATCTTCTGCGCATACAACCACGCGAGTTCGGCCATGGGTTTCGCGCGCTTTCCGGCATCAACAGCTTGCGCGCTCGCCGCCGTGCCTTCGCTTACCCGCTTCATGATTCCCTGCAGGATCGCGGCGATGCGAAACATGTTGTACGCGAGGTAGAAATTCCAGTCGCCCTGAATCGCCAAGCCCGTGCGTGCAAGGTATGTCGCGACGTATTCGTCCTCGTCGGGAATGCCGAGCGCTGCCCAATCAAGGCCACCGATGCCGCGAAATTGCGTCGGATCGACGTGCCACGCCATGCAGTGGTAAGCGAAATCGGCGAGCGGATCGCCAAGCGTGGACAGTTCCCAGTCGAGCACGGCAAGCACGCGCGGTTCCGTCGGATGGAAGATCAGGTTGTCGAGCCGGAAGTCGCCATGAACGATCGATACACGTTCCGCCGGCGCGCCTTCTGCGCTGCGTGGAATATGCCTCGGCAGCCATTCGATCAACCTGGTCATTGCGTCGATAGGCTCGGTCTCCGACGCAACGTATTGCTTGCTCCAGCGACCGATCTGACGCTCGAAATAATTGCCGGGCTTGCCGTAAGTCTCAAGCCCGACTTGAGCGATATCGACCGAATGGAGCGCCGCGATTACACGATTCATCTCGTTGTAGACCGCGCCGCGTTCGGACGGCGTCATGCCCGGCAGCGCCTGGTCCCACAACACCCGGCCTTCGATGAACTCCATCACATAGAACGCTCGCCCGATCACGCTTTCGTCCTCGCATAGCGCGAACATTTTGGCCACCGGAACGTCGGTGCCGGCGAGCGCAGCCATTACGCGATATTCACGTTCGATCGCATGCGCCGATGGCAATAACTTCGCCGCCGGCCCGGGCTTCGATCGCATCACATAACTACGCGCGGGCGTAATGAGCTTGAAGGTGGGATTTGATTGGCCGCCGGCAAACTGCTCGACGGTGAGGGGTCCGGCAAAGCCTTCAACATGCGTTTCCAGCCACGCGGATAACGCCGGCACATCGAATTGTTGCCGTTCGTTGACCGGCCGTGTTCCCTCGAACGCAGAAAAATCCTGCGGCGCGGGGGTATCGTTTGCAGCCATCGTTGTCTCCTCCGGTCTTGCGTTTGTTGAGGCATCACGCGGCGTCGCGCCGTTCGCAGCGCTGTAATTTCGCGTGCAGGCCGCGTGCCCGCTATGACTTCATCAGCGATTTAAAACGAACGAACTGCGCGTACAGCAGTTCCATGGTCGTGTTCCGTACAGCGGCGTGAAGCGGCGAGGGCGGCGAATGGTTCAGCGCGCGGATCACCCAGTCGCCGGGTTTATCGCCGACATCGAGCGCGTTGATGCAGCCCGTAGTCTGCGAGAGATGGCCGAAAAACGTGCGGCCCCCACTGGTGATCGCGTGCGACAACAACGCGCGATTGACGCCGCCGTGAAGCACGAGCAATACCGTGTCCCACGATGCATCGTCGCGCAGGTTTTGCAGCGGCGGCAACACGCGATCCAGCAACTCGCCGATAGTCTCGCCGCCCAAAAACGACGTGGCTTCCGGCACGATGCCATCGAAAACGCTGAGAAAAGCGCGCTCAAAATCTTTGGGCGGAAGGTCTCCCAGCCGGCCGCCACGAATTTCCTGCCACTCCGGCCAGATGTCGATATCGATCTGCTGACCGGTTTCGGCCAGCACGCGCTGCGCCGTCTCGATCGTGCGCGGCAAGCCGCTGGCGATGACTTTATCGAAGCGAATTTGCTGTGCCTTGAACTCGCGTCCCGCCGCGCTTGCTTCCTCGCGGCCACGTTCGTTCAGCAGTACGCCTTCCGGGTCGATGGCGCGGCCGCTGGCATCGAAGTAAGTCACGTCGCCGTGGCGCATCAGGAAGATGCGGCGGCGTTTGGGCAGTTCGTACGAGGTCGTCATTTGTAGTGCGGTGGCCGTTTTTCGAGGAATGCGTTGATGCCTTCGAGCGCGTTGCCGTTATGCAGCGCATCGACGAAACCATCGCGTTCGTCGTCCAGATGTTGCGCCAACGACTGCGTTTCGGCCGCTGCGATCAGCGTCTTGATTCGCGCGAGCGCTTTCGGCGCCATGCGGCCCAGTTCGTCCGCCCACGCGATGGCGGTATCGAGCGCTGCGCCCGGTTTCGTCACGCGGTTCACGACACCCACGTCATGCAGCCGCGTCGCGCCGATCGGTTTTGCTTCAAGCAGGATTTCGGTGGCGAGCGCACGCGGCAAAGCGCGCGTGAGGAACCACGAGCCGCCGCCGTCAGGCGTGAGGCCCACGCGGGAATATGACATCACGAACTTGGCGTCGTCAGCCGCGACCAGCAGATCGCACGCGAGCGCCAGCGAGAAACCCGCCCCCGCTGCCGCGCCTTCTACAGCCGCGATTACCGGTTTCGTCGATGACCGCAATGCGACGATCCACTCGCCGAGCATGTCGATACTCGCGGCTTGCACCGAGGGATCCTTCGCGCGGTTTTCAAGCAAGCGGTTCAGGTTGCCGCCGGCGCAAAAGAAGTTATCGGCGCCGGTCAGCACGATTGCGCGCACGGACGTATCCCGTTCAGCCGTGTTCATCGCTTCGATGCCGGCCGTGTACATGTCCGGATGCAGCGCATTGCGTGCGCCCGGGTTGGACAGCTTGAGAACGAGCGTGGTGTCGCTTTCGGCGGGGCGGATGGAGAGCAGTTCGGCGCTCATGCTGCGGCCTCATCGAAGGTAAGCGACAAGCCGAGCTGCGCACGTCGCGTGAGCCACGGCGACGGGCGATAACGCGGATCGCCGAGCACAGCCTGCATGTTGCGCAGGATCGTGAGAATCGTGCTCGCGCCGAGCGCATCGCCAAGCGCAAGCGGACCGCGCGGATAACCTAAGCCAAGCGTGACGGCGAGATCAATATCGGCGGGACTTGCAATGCGTTGCTGCGCGATATCGCAACCAATGTTGACGATGGTCGCCACCACGCGCTGCGCGACAAACCCGGTCGAATCGCGGATCACCGTGACGGGGACGCCATCGAAAGCGAAGAGCGCGTGCGCGGCGTCGCGAAACTCGGCGGTCGTGGCAGGCGTGGTCATGATGGTGCGGCGGGCGGCATCGGCGAGCGGGAACAAAGTGTCGATAGCGACCGTGCGCGTTGCGTCCAGTTTCTCCGCGACAGCCGCAGTCGTGGCATCGTGGCCGAGTGGCGTGACAACGATCAGCGAATCGGGCGCCGGGGTGCCGCCGGTATCGATGGTGACAGCCGTTTCCATTTTCGCGATCAGCCGGAACACTTCTTCGCGCGCATGGGCAGATGCCCGGCTCACCCACACGCGACGCGGCAGTGCGGTAGGAGCGGGCGTTTCCTCGGGAATTTGCTGCTTGCCGTCCACGTACTTATAAAAACCTTCACCCACCTTGCGTCCGATCAACCCGCCGGCGAGCCGCGTACCGGTAATAGGCGACGGCGTGAAGCGCGGTTCCTCATAGAACTGGTGATAGATCGACTCCATCACCGGATGCGACACGTCGAGCGCCGTCAGGTCCAGCAACTCGAACGGCCCGAGCCGGAAGCCGGCTTGTTCGCGCATGATCCGGTCGATATCGACGAAACTCGCGACGCCTTCGCTCGCAATCCGTAGCCCCTCGGTATTCATGCCGCGCCCGGCGTGATTCACGATAAAACCAGGCATGTCCTTCGCGCGCACGGCTGTGTGGCCCATCTGGCGGCCGAGCGCCATCAGCGCGTCGCCGGCAGCGGGGTCGCCACGCAAGCCGTCGATCACTTCGACCACTTTCATCAGCGGAACGGGGTTGAAGAAGTGCAGGCCGACCACGCGCTCCGGCTTGGCACAGCCCGCGGCAATGGCCGTGATGGACAGCGACGACGTGTTCGACGCCAGGATGCAATCCTCACGGACCACACCCTCAAGCTCGCGGAACAATTCCCGCTTGACGTCCAGTTCTTCCACGATTGCTTCAACCACCACATCGCAATCGGCCAGCTCGCCAATCGCACCGGCCGCATGAATGCGCGCCAACGCGGCATGCGCATCGGCTTCGTTCAGCTTGCCTTTTGCGGCGAGTTTGTTCAGGGTATCGGCGAGATACTCGTGTGCCGCCGTGATGGCTTGCTGGTTGGTGTCGTACAGACGCACGTTCAGGCCGCCCAGCGCTGCGATCTGCGCGATGCCGCGTCCCATCGCGCCGCTGCCGACAATACCCACGGTCCGAATCTCTGTGTCGCGAAAACTCATGGCGTGTCTCACTCCTTATTTGCTAGATTAGCACGGTCGTACTGTTTATAAGGTGGCCCCGAAGGCCGCCGATTGCCCGTATTGCTTAAAAACGAAAGATGTCCAGGAGACTCAAGATGCTCAAGCTGTATGGTTTTCCGCTGTCCAACTACGTGAACAAGGTGAAGTTCGTGCTGCTCGAACACGGCATTCCGTTCGAGGAGGTGCGTGCGAATTTCGGCCAGGACGAAGCAACGCTTGCGCTCTCACCGCTCGGCAAGGTTCCGTATGTGGAGACCGAGGCCGGAGCGTTGTGCGAGTCGCAGGTCATTGTTGAATATCTGGCGAGCGCTTATCCGGAGAAACCGATTTTTTCCGCCGATCCGTTCACGGCCGCCAAGGAGCGCGAGATGATTGTATTCATCGAGACACACCTGGAACTGGTTGCCCGCGAGCTCTACAAGCAGGCATTTTTCGGTGGCACCGTGACCGATTACACCAAGGTGCGCGCGGAAAAACGGCTCAGGCATGGTATTGCCGGATTCAAGCGAATTGCGAGGTTCGAACCGTACGCGCTCGGCACGACCTTCAGTATCGCCGATGTAAGCGCATTCGTGAATTTGCCGCTGATCGGGCTGACGACGAAAGCCATCTACGGAGCGGATTTCCTGCTGGAAGCGGGGATCGACTGGAAGACGCACAACAAGTTGGTGGGCGAGCGGCCGGCCGCACAGAAAGTCACGGCGGACCGGCTCGCCTTCATGGACGCGCAGAAAAAGACGCTGCCGAAGATTGAGTCTTAAAGATTGGCGAGACGCTCAAGCGCGGTGCGCAGCGTCTCTTCCTTTTTCGCGAAGCAAAAACGCACGACGCCCGATTCGTGGCTCTCGTGATAAAACGCCGACACCGGAATGGCCGCGACGCCAATCTCGCTCGTGAGCCATTGCGAGAACTCGGCTTCTGGCAGGTCGCTGATGGCCGAATAGTCCACGCACTGGAAGTACGTGCCGTCGCAAGGCAGCAGCTTGAAGCGCGAGTTGGCGAGGCCGTCGCGGAAAAAGTCGCGTTTTTGCTGATAAAAAGCGGGCAATTCCAGGTACGGTGCGGGGTCTTTCAGGTATTCCGCAATGCCGACTTGCATCGGCGTATTCACGGTGAAGACGTTGAACTGGTGGACCTTGCGGAATTCCGCGGTCAGCGCGGCGGGCGCGGCGACATAACCCACCTTCCAGCCCGTTACGTGAAAGGTCTTGCCGAAACTCGATACCACGAAACTGCGCGCGGCCAGGTCCGGATAGCGCGACACACTTTCGTGCGGGGCGCCGTCGAAGACCATGTGTTCGTAGACTTCGTCGGAGAGAATCAGCACGTCGGTGCCGCGCAGGATCTCGTCAAGCTTCTGTAAGTCCTCTGCGCGCCAGACGCGACCCGTCGGGTTGTGCGGCGAGTTGATGATCAGCAGGCGCGTTTTCGGCGTGATCGCGGCGGCAAGCTTGTCGAAGGGCACCGCGTAATCGGGTGCTTCCAACGATACAAACACCGGTTTGCCGCCCGCCAGTTCAATGGCCGGTACGTAGCAGTCGTACATCGGCTCGATCACGACGACTTCGTCGCCCGGATGCACGCAGCACAGAATGGCGGTCAGGATGGCCTGGGTCGCGCCGGCCGTGACCGTGATCTCGCGCTCGACGTCATAGTGATGGCCATACAAGCGCTCGATCTTCTCGCCGATCGCGTGGCGCAGCGGCGCGGCGCCGGCCATCGGCGGATACTGGTTATGGCCGTCGCGCATGGCGTTCGACACGGCGTCCACAATGCGCGGATCGCAGGCGAAATCGGGAAAACCCTGGCCTAGATTGACTGCGCCTTTCTGCGTTGCGAGCGCGCTCATGACCGTGAAGATGGTCGTGCCGACGTTCGGCAGGCGCGAAGTAATGGCGGGAACAGCGGGCGAATACGGCAGTTCGTGCGAAGCGTTCATGATGTGGGCGATCGGCGGCGCTAAAGGAAAATGTGTCCTATTTTAAACATCGATCGCGTTTGTTTCTTCACAAGCTTCAATCTGCGCCTGAATGTGTACTTCAAAGCTGGCCACGAACGGTGCCGGCTGGGCGATTCGAAACCCGAAGTCACGTACCGTGCGTTTCGCGAGTTTAAGCAACGCGCGATCCTTCGATACCAGCCAGTCCGCCTTACTCGCATGCGCCAGTTCAAGAAACTTCTGGTCGTCGCGGTCGCGGCATTTCGGCAGCGGCGGCGCGTCGGCGGGCGGTGGTTCGGGGGCAACGGGTTGCGAAAGCCGCGCGACCGTTGCGAGCGCTTCGTCCTTATTCACGGCGAAGCGGACGAATTGCGGATAGTCCAGCACATACGTCAGTTCTTTGAGGCAGCGCGAATCGATCAACGCTTCCAGCGTACCGGCTTCAAGCGCGGCGCGGATTGGACGCGTGATGGGGTCATCGAACACCAGGATGTCGATCCAGACATTCGAATCCAGCACGGCACGCAGCACGGGGGATTTTTTCATTCGATACAATCAAAGGTTTCCGTCTTCATCGTTGGCAGCATGCCGGCGAGCCCCTATGATAATCGTTCTATCGCCGGCCAAATCACTCGACTACGAGACCCCGCCTCACGTTACCAAGCACACGTTGCCTGAATTCGCCGCCGATTCCGCTGAACTGATCGACGCCTTGCGCAAGCTTTCGCCACAGGAAATCGGTAGCCTCATGCATATATCCGATCCGCTCGCGCGACTCAATTTCCAGCGCTACGCGGACTGGTCAGCGACCTTCGGCACGCATAATTCGAAGCAGGCCATGCTGGCGTTCAACGGTGACGTCTACGAGGGTTTTGACGCAAAGTCGCTGCACGCAGCGGATCTCGACTACGCTCAAACTCATGTGCGTGTGCTGTCCGGGTTGTATGGGCTGCTGCGGCCGCTGGATCTGTTGCAACCGTATCGGCTGGAAATGGGCACCAGGTTCGCCAACGCTCGCGGCAAGGATTTGTATGCGTTTTGGGGCGACCGCATCACGGCGGCCCTGAACGCACAGATGAAAAAGCAGAAGGGCGCACGCGTGCTGGTGAACTGCGCCTCCAACGAGTATTTCAAGTCGGTGCAGCCGAAGCGACTCGACGCACCGGTGATATCGCCGGTCTTCCAGGACTGGAAGAATGGCCAGTACAAGATCATCAGTTTTCACGCTAAACGCGCACGCGGCCTGATGGCGCGATTTGCGGTGCAGCATCGAATTGACGAGCCGGAAGGACTGAAGGCTTTCGAGAGCGAAGGGTATGCCTTCGATAAAAAGGCATCGACCGAAACGAGTTATGTGTATCGCCGGCGGCTGGGTCTTTGAGCGCAGCGATTGCGCACTGGATTCCGCCTGATTCCGCACTATTAAGGAAGCGTCATGAGCATTTCAATCACGAGTCAATTCGATGCAGGCGCGATCGACGTTGTGTCGGCCGAGGACCCCGCAGCCATTCGCCTGCGTGTGCGTCCGGACAGCCATGCGGACTTCGCGCAGTGGTTCTACTTCCGCGTTTCGGGCGTGCGCGACGAACCGCTCACGATGACCTTCGAGAACGCCGCTGACTGCGCGTTCGCCGATGGCTGGCGCGACTATCGGGCGGTGGCGAGCTACGACCGGATCAACTGGTTCCGCGTACCTACACGCTATGACGGCCGTGTATTGACCATCGAGCACACACCCGATTTCGACGCCGTCTATTACGCCTATTTCGAGCCGTATAGCGAAGAGCGCCACGCGGGTTTCCTCGGCGCCGTTCAGCAGATGCCGCACGCAACGCTGACGGAAATTGGCCAGACGGTGCAGGGCCGGCCGATGTCGCTGGTGTCGCTTGGGTTGACCGAAGCGACCGAGCGCCCGGTGAAGCCGAAGAAGAACGTGTGGATCATCGCGCGTCAGCATCCCGGCGAGACCATGGCCGAGTGGTTCGTGGAAGGGCTGATCAAACGGCTGGCGGGCTGGGGCGACTGGGCGGGCGACCCGGTCGCGCGATTGATCTTTGATCACGCTGTGTTCCATATCGTGCCGAACATGAATCCCGATGGCAGCGCGCTCGGCAATCTGCGCACCAACGCCGCGGGTGCCAACCTGAATCGCGAATGGATGGAACCCGACGCTGCGCGCAGCCCTGAAGTGCTGGCCGTTCGTAACGCCATTCACGCGCTGGGCTGCGATCTTTTCTTCGATATCCACGGCGACGAAGCGCTGCCTTACGTGTTCGTGGCCGGTTCGGAGATGCTGCCTGGCTTCACCGAAAAACAAGCGAAGGAACAGAAGGCTTTCATCGAATGCTTCAAGCAGGCGAGCCCGGATTTTCAGGACGTGTACGGCTATGAAGCGAGCAAGTACCAGACGGATGCGTTGAAGCTGGCGTCTAAATATGTGGGCAATGAGTTCGGATGTTTGTCGCTGACGCTTGAGATGCCGTTCAAAGACAACGCGAATCTGCCGGACGAGCGGGTGGGCTGGAACGGCGAGCGTAGCGCTGCGCTGGGGGCGTCGATGCTTCAGGCTATCCTGCGACACCTGCAGGCGTTCTGAGGCTGGCAGAGGAGTGACGTGAGCGCCGGTGAATGCACGCGATAGGTGTGCGTTCCCAAGGAGCCGCATCAAAGGGCGTGATCGCTGGATGGCGATCACGCCCTTTTGCCTCGGCGTTTGAGCTTGAGATAGTGACTCAGTAGACGGTGACGCAGAGGTCTGTGATTCAGATGTCTGCGACGCAGTAGACGTTGACTCGGAGTACGGCAGCTCAGTGCTTCTTTTTGCTCGCCGATTTTTTCGTTGACTTGCCGCCTGCCGATTTCGAGCTCGTCTTGCCTTTGCCTTTGACCGCGCCATGGTGGCCTCTTGCACCGTGGCTCGAGCGGGGTTCGGCGCGCGGCCTGGCTGACGGCACGGGATCATTCCAGCCGAAAGCCAGCATCTGGCTGCCTACGTAGCCGCAGCGGAACTTCAGCGTGGAAGGGCTGGAGTCGCCGTCCTTGGTGACGCCAAGGCCCTCGACCGTCACGACGTTGTCCACCTTGATGCGTTGCTTGTGGTCATCGAATGCGTCGTTCCAAGGGGTGATGCTGCCATGAGCCGAGTCGAAGGAACTGGCCGGAAACTCCACGTGATCGAACGCCGTCGACGTACTCGCCACGAAACTTCCGTGTGCGGCGCAGTCAGCCACCAAGGGATTGGCGTTGAAGTCGGTGACGAAGTGGTTGACGAGCTCGTTGCGTTCGTCGAGCGTATCGGCGAACGCGGTGGCGCTGCATGCGGCCGACGCGAGTGTCGCCATTGATGCAATTGCCACCAGCCGGCCGACCATCCGGAGCAGTCGACGCGGTACTTGAATACTATCCATCAGGTTCTGCACTAAAGAGACAACAGGCACGTAAGATGCCCGACAGTGAGCGGGAGTTCCATCTTATATTAAATTCTTTCACGAACCGCCAACGATGTCCGGCCTCGACACAGTTCTGCCGTGGACTTTGATGCGGGATAAGGTTTGGAATTGGTGCGGCGTTCAGACGCGCGGCCCACGATCCAGCCGATAACGCCGGACGTCGAACGTAGTGATCCAGGTAGGCCGGTAGACGGTAATCAGGATGGTGAACACGCCAGTGAACAAGGCCTCGCCGGCTACGAGCAGGGAGGCAGCGAGCGTAAATCCAGCCGGGATAATAAGCTCGCCGTTGGCAAGCACGATTTCCAGAAGCAGGCCAGCCGAGCATGCTACGGCGACGGCACATGCCGATGTCAGGAAACCGTGGCCGACAATGAATACGAAGAGGCTGCGCGGGATCCACGCCTGGATGGCCTTCTGTAGCAGCGACGATACGGCAACGGGCAATGCCCCGAACAATATGAAGGTCACGGGAACGCCGGGCCATGAGGCATCCAGCACAACGGCCGCCAGACCGCTTGTCACGGCCATCCCGACCAGTGCGAGTTGCCAGTCGAACAGCGTGACCATCAGCGTGGCGCCAAGCAGATGAATGGCGGGACCGTCTTCGAACCAGGTATTGCACGCCCACAGCACCGTCACCGCGACGACAATGCCGAACCAGACGTGCTGAAGCGTCCCATCTTGCAACCGTCGAAACGGGTTCTTCCAGATCGCAAGCGCGAGCACACCCACAGTGACAATCCAGCCACCTATTGCGAGCCAAAGCGGAAGAGGTGTGTAGAAGAAACCCATAAATCTTATATTACTCGTTTGCGCCCGAAAACGTGCGCATTGACTGTGCCAGCGGGGTTTTTCCAACACGCAACGCGTCAATTCACGCGTTGCGTCCCGACTATGAAATGACCGTGTTCAATCGCCGAATCGGGGTCGAGGTTGGGCGGCCATTGGCAGCAGGTGTTCGTCTATTTCCGGCCGCGGCGCATACGTCAGCAAAGCGGCCGCGCGCAGTGGTACCGGTCCGGCGTCGCCGAGCGCGGGCCGTGGAGACGCGTCAGCTTCGCGCTTCAGGACTTCAAGATAGCCATTCTGCCAGCCGTTATAAATAGCAACGGCGGCGGCGCGATTCGGTGCACCGAGTTGTTGGAAAATGCTGCCCAAGTGGATTTTTACCGTGCCCTCGCTGATTCCAAGTGTCTTCGCAATGATCTTGTTAGTGCTGCCCATATGCACGCACCGCATGATTTGCTGCTGGCGCAGCGACAATGTGTTGAACCGTTTTGCGCCCTTTCGTAACTCTTTCGGCGTGGTATCACGACGCGGCAGGAAAACGGGCTCGAGCGTCGGATCAAGCGCGCACGCAGGAACGTAATGGCCGCCCAGCAAAACCATTTCAAGCGCACGAACAATCAGTGTGGGGTCGAGATCGCGTGGCACGACGCCGAGCACGCCGGCGCTAAGAAGCATGCGGACCTTCGCGGTTGATGCTTCGTCCACGATGATTGCCGCGGGGATCCTGGGGAAGGCGTTCAGCAGTGTGCGCAGATCTGCCATGCGCATGGCGTCGTGCCAGTCGATCACGATCATGTCAGGGTCGAGTCGAAGGACCGCGCTTGCCGCTTGCCGCCAGTCTTTCGCCTCGTTGAAACGCGCGCGCCGGTCGATATGCCTTAAAAGCGCCTTCAAACCTTCGCGACGCTCGGCTTCGGAGTTGACTATGGTGAATTTCATGCGTGCCTCGTTGTTATATGGGTTCGGCGCGATGCCCGCTTCCGGGCGGGCGATATGCGGCTGAACCGATAATGACCAATCGCGGCCGAAATTGCGCCCTGACCGAATGGCATAGGCATTACGCACAAAATCCCGGGCTGTGTTTCGCCTGGCGGTTGATTTGGTGAATTAATTTCACTTCAGGGCAGTTTTGCTAGGAGAAGTCTCGAATGCCTTCGGTTGAAGTTGGGATGATTCTCAAGTGGAAGTGTGAATACGAGACGTAATGAGACTTATCTGAAGCGCGCTTCCGTGCTGCGGCATCGCACCTGCATGGGGGTAATTTGGGTTGTTCTTGCTTGAATCCACTAGCGGCGTTGTTTTGATCTGACAACGCGGCTAGTGGCTTGAGCTTTTCACTGCTTCGCGTATCGATTTCGTCCGCTAAGTCGGTAGCGCCGCCGGAGTGGTAGATGGGGCTCGGGGGATGAAAACACGAGAAAGACGCCGCTACCCGGGGTTGCATCGCATAGACGATAGGGCGGATCAGCTGTCCTAGCCCTTCCTTGCGGTAGCGAACTCGACGCTTGGGACTGCTTTGCGAAATGGGTTTTATTTCGAGGGAGTTGGAGCGTGCCTGTTTGTTCGCGCGACGCGGGTTCCGCAGACGTCCCATGTAATTGGGTAACCGGGCGTTGCGAGTGCGACGTGCAAAAAAAACCGTCCCAATGGTCGCTTGGAACGGCTTTTTGTATCGGATCAGGAAGTTAAGATTAGACCCATCAGGATTTGCGCTGCATCTTATTCCGCAAGTCCGGATACGCTAATCTCCCGATCGCTTGCGGTGATACGAACCAGCGCAGGGCGGCAACGTTCGGCGCACGAGTCGCAACGCCTTCAACCGCTTAACTCAGTGAAAATGCGGCTGGGCTGGCTCAGCGTCTTCCGGCATTTCCGCATGGACGATCTCCCCGAGCGGATCCGCATACAGTGGCACGCCGCAATCATCGCAATATTCCGGCTCGAAACGGCCGGTGTGACGACGCACATCGGTTACGCCCGAGCGCTTCAACAACGCAACGATCTCTTCCACCGGACCATCCGCGCCTTCCAGCTCGGCCGCTTCTTCCGCCGCGCCAATTTCGCCGTTTTCCCGTCCGTAAAGCGGCCAGACGACGCCGTAGATCACGTCGTTGCTGCCGCGGCGGGTAAAGCCGATCCGATATTCGTCCACGCGTTGCTCGCCGAACCCTGCAATCACGGCGCGTAATTCGTCAGGCGTCGTGCCGAGCGTGTCGAACAGGTAGCGAACGGCGGTGCGGACCGAGTGCGGCCGAACTTGTTCGTCGGCGTCACGACATGCCGAGTAGTAGGCGTCGGGCAACAGGCATTCGAATTCGCAGCCGGGCAGGATGGCGGCAAAAGTGGCGCCCCCCTGGGCCGCCCAGTGTTCAAGGCACTGACCGCGTTCGATCCGGGTGCCGGCCGTTTCTTCTTGCCACCGAAACAGCGCTTCGCCTGCGGGCACGATGGCCATCGCAAGCAAAAAGCGCGGATCGGCGAGGATCGGTGAGGTTTCAGGCAGGTCACCGAGATTGAGGCGGGCTGGCGCGTTGCCGAGTACGGTTTGTATGAGTTGCTGCGCCACGCGCGCCGTCTCCACATGGTGGCGCGGCAACTGGTCGATGCTATAGAGATACGGCGCAACCGACACCTTGGCGCCTTCCGCGAGCACGTGGGCTTGCAGCTGAGCACGCAATGCGTCGACCACGTCGGCCTTGAGCGGTCCGGATGGAATTGAGTAGCGAGTCCATGCCAGCACGGGTGCCGCGATCAGCAATGCTTCGTGCGGCACGCCGTCGATCTCGATCGCGAACGACTCGCTTTGTGTTTCCGCCATATCGGCGAGCGCGCCGTAGGCGTCCGGGAACTTGAGTTGAAGATGGTCGAGGGCGGCATCGAGCGCAGTCTGATTGCCGTTGCGCACAATTTTCCCGAGAAGGGCGTCGAGACGCGCTTCCCAGAACCGGTCTTCTATACGGCTGCCCGATGCGAAGAGCGAGAGCGAAAGACCGACGAGCTTGTCGGCATCCGGGGGAAGTCGTTTGGCGATTCGCGAGCGCATAGGAGGCAGTTATCAGGTGCAGAGAACCTTAGATTGTAGTCGCTATGCGTCCGGTTGGACCATTAGCGCACCGCCTCTCTGCGATACCGGGTTCGCGCCTTCCTTTTGCGCCCTTTATTACGGTGAAGAAAAGCACCGCTGAAATTCTTTTCACGAACCTCTTGCGCGAGTGAGAAACGGGCACTAGAATTCCGTTCCTTCGCTTCACGAAGAGGCGAAGGGAAGTGAGAAAGTGCAAGTGGCGTGTCGCTATTGAGGATGCCGCAGAGCCAAGCAGGACGGGCTTCGCAGCGAATCAGAAAGTTCGGGTGAAGTAAAAAACCTGTTGACGGAAAGCGAAACGCAGGACATAATCTCGTTTCTGTGCTGCAGGTGCAGCGACGCGAAAGCGGCAGGGTTCTGAGGGTTGGGACTGTGCGGTGTGTAGCGAATGTTCTTTAAAAACTAACAGCCGATAAGTGTGGGCGCTTGGTGCTTGGCTTTGAGCGTGGTGGTGTTTTCCGGGGTTTCTCGGGAGATGCTGCCGTGAAGCGAAAGTATCAAGTCTCACACTAGTATTAAGGTAGGTTTTGAGCGTCTTTCCGAAAGGGAAGATGGGAGGAACTTGTCAGTACGTTGAGTGAGCGACCTATTCGCAAGAATAGAAAACAGTAACAGGCATTGAACTGAAGAGTTTGATCCTGGCTCAGATTGAACGCTGGCGGCATGCCTTACACATGCAAGTCGAACGGCAGCACGGGGGTAACCCTGGTGGCGAGTGGCGAACGGGTGAGTAATACATCGGAACGTGTCCTGTAGTGGGGGATAGCCCGGCGAAAGCCGGATTAATACCGCATACGATCTACGGAAGAAAGCGGGGGATCGAAAGACCTCGCGCTATAGGGGCGGCCGATGGCAGATTAGCTAGTTGGTGGGGTAAAGGCCTACCAAGGCGACGATCTGTAGCTGGTCTGAGAGGACGACCAGCCACACTGGGACTGAGACACGGCCCAGACTCCTACGGGAGGCAGCAGTGGGGAATTTTGGACAATGGGGGAAACCCTGATCCAGCAATGCCGCGTGTGTGAAGAAGGCCTTCGGGTTGTAAAGCACTTTTGTCCGGAAAGAAAACTTCTGCCCTAATACGGCGGGAGGATGACGGTACCGGAAGAATAAGCACCGGCTAACTACGTGCCAGCAGCCGCGGTAATACGTAGGGTGCGAGCGTTAATCGGAATTACTGGGCGTAAAGCGTGCGCAGGCGGTTCGTTAAGACAGATGTGAAATCCCCGGGCTTAACCTGGGAACTGCATTTGTGACTGGCGAGCTAGAGTATGGCAGAGGGGGGTAGAATTCCACGTGTAGCAGTGAAATGCGTAGAGATGTGGAGGAATACCGATGGCGAAGGCAGCCCCCTGGGCCAATACTGACGCTCATGCACGAAAGCGTGGGGAGCAAACAGGATTAGATACCCTGGTAGTCCACGCCCTAAACGATGTCAACTAGTTGTTGGGTCTTCATTGACTTAGTAACGTAGCTAACGCGTGAAGTTGACCGCCTGGGGAGTACGGTCGCAAGATTAAAACTCAAAGGAATTGACGGGGACCCGCACAAGCGGTGGATGATGTGGATTAATTCGATGCAACGCGAAAAACCTTACCTACCCTTGACATGGTCGGAACCCTGCTGAAAGGTGGGGGTGCTCGAAAGAGAACCGATACACAGGTGCTGCATGGCTGTCGTCAGCTCGTGTCGTGAGATGTTGGGTTAAGTCCCGCAACGAGCGCAACCCTTGTCCTTAGTTGCTACGCAAGAGCACTCTAAGGAGACTGCCGGTGACAAACCGGAGGAAGGTGGGGATGACGTCAAGTCCTCATGGCCCTTATGGGTAGGGCTTCACACGTCATACAATGGTCGGAACAGAGGGCTGCCAACCCGTGAGGGGGAGCTAATCCCAGAAAACCGATCGTAGTCCGGATCGTAGTCTGCAACTCGACTACGTGAAGCTGGAATCGCTAGTAATCGCGGATCAGCATGCCGCGGTGAATACGTTCCCGGGTCTTGTACACACCGCCCGTCACACCATGGGAGTGGGTTTTACCAGAAGTGGCTAGTCTAACCGCAAGGAGGACGGTCACCACGGTAGGATTCATGACTGGGGTGAAGTCGTAACAAGGTAGCCGTATCGGAAGGTGCGGCTGGATCACCTCCTTTCTCGAGCTCAACGTTTTGAAGTGAAGTGCTAAAGCGCTCACGCTTATCGGCTGTAAGAAGACAGGCTAAGGGTCTGTAGCTCAGTTGGTTAGAGCACCGTCTTGATAAGGCGGGGGTCGTTGGTTCGAATCCAACCAGACCCACCATTTACGTTTGTAAATGCAGACCCTCAAGCATCAAGGTACTTGGGGGATTAGCTCAGCTGGGAGAGCACCTGCTTTGCAAGCAGGGGGTCGTCGGTTCGATCCCGTCATCCTCCACCAATCACCAACGCATAGCATTCTTTATAAAGAGAGTGATTACGCATTGGCGATTGAGCCAGTCAGTAAGCAACTTAAAGCATAGCGCTTTAAGTTGTGCTGTCGTTCTTTAACAATCTGGAAGAAGTAGTAAAGAGATTCACGAAAGCATACTTAGAGATGAGTGTGTGAGTAGGTGGATCAGGGTTGTGATTGTATCAATGTATGAAAAGGTGATCGAAAGATTGCTTTGGAATACGGCGCAACACGAATACTCAACCTATAGCGGGGTGAAGAAAAACACGGTCCGGGGCAACCTGGGTAGTGTTTGGAGAGACACACTCGTTATAGGGTCAAGCGAACAAGTGCATGTGGTGGATGCCTTGGCGATCACAGGCGATGAAGGACGCGGTAGCCTGCGAAAAGCGGGGGGGAGCTGGCAAACGAGCTTTGATCCCCCGATATCCGAATGGGGAAACCCGGCCCTTCTGGGTCATCCTAGACTGAATACATAGGTCTAGTGAAGCGAACGCGGTGAACTGAAACATCTAAGTAACCGCAGGAAAAGAAATCAACCGAGATTCCCAAAGTAGTGGCGAGCGAAATGGGATCAGCCTGTACTCTTTAGCACGACCGTTAGCCGAACACTCTGGAAAGTGTGACCATAGCAGGTGATAGTCCTGTAGGCGAAAGCGGATGTGTGGAACTAGGTGTACGACAAGTAGGGCGGGACACGTGAAATCCTGTCTGAAGATGGGGGGACCATCCTCCAAGGCTAAATACTCGTGATCGACCGATAGTGAACCAGTACCGTGAGGGAAAGGCGAAAAGAACCCCGGGAGGGGAGTGAAATAGATCCTGAAACCGCATGCATACAAACAGTCGGAGCCTTGAAAGGGGTGACGGCGTACCTTTTGTATAATGGGTCAGCGACTTACGTTCAGTAGCAAGGTTAACTGATTAAGGCAGCCGTAGCGAAAGCGAGTCCGAATAGGGCGTTCAGTTGCTGGGCGTAGACCCGAAACCAAGTGATCTATCCATGGCCAGGTTGAAGGTGCGGTAACACGTACTGGAGGACCGAACCCACTAATGTTGAAAAATTAGGGGATGAGCTGTGGATAGGGGTGAAAGGCTAAACAAACTTGGAAATAGCTGGTTCTCTCCGAAAACTATTTAGGTAGTGCCTCGTGTATCACCTTCGGGGGTAGAGCACTGTCATGGTTGTGGGGTCCATTGCGGATTACTACGCCATAGCAAACTCCGAATACCGAAGAGTGCAATCACGGGAGACAGACATCGGGTGCTAACGTCCGGTGTCAAGAGGGAAACAACCCAGACCGCCAGCTAAGGTCCCCAAATATTGCTAAGTGGGAAACGAAGTGGGAAGGCTAAAACAGTCAGGAAGTTGGCTTAGAAGCAGCCATCTTTTAAAGAAAGCGTAATAGCTCACTGATCGAGTCGTCCTGCGCGGAAGATGTAACGGGGCTAAGCAATATACCGAAGCTGCGGATGCGGGATTTATCCCGCATGGTAGGAGAGCGTTCCGTAAGCCTGTGAAGGTGCATTGAAAAGTGTGCTGGAGGTATCGGAAGTGCGAATGCTGACATGAGTAGCGATAAAGGGGGTGAAAAGCCCCCTCGCCGTAAGCCCAAGGTTTCCTACGCAACGTTCATCGGCGTAGGGTGAGTCGGCCCCTAAGGCGAGGCAGAAATGCGTAGCTGATGGGAAGCAGGTTAATATTCCTGCACCATTGTTAAATGCGATGGGGGGACGGATCGCGGAAGGTTGTCCGGGTGTTGGAAGTCCCGGTCCTTGCATTGGAGAAGGCGCTTAGGCAAATCCGGGCGCGGAATTCAAGGGTGTGAGGCGAGCCGCTTAGGTGGCGAAGCAATCGGAAGTGGTTCCAAGAAAAGCCTCTAAGCTTCAGTTTAACAAGACCGTACCGCAAACCGACACAGGTGGGCGAGATGAGTATTCTAAGGCGCTTGAGAGAACTCGGGAGAAGGAACTCGGCAAATTGGTACCGTAACTTCGGGATAAGGTACGCCCCTGTAGCTTGACTGGCCTGCGCCAGGAGGGTGAAGGGGTTGCAATAAACTGGTGGCTGCGACTGTTTAATAAAAACACAGCACTCTGCAAACACGAAAGTGGACGTATAGGGTGTGACGCCTGCCCGGTGCCGGAAGATTAAATGATGGGGTGCAAGCTCTTGATTGAAGTCCCGGTAAACGGCGGCCGTAACTATAACGGTCCTAAGGTAGCGAAATTCCTTGTCGGGTAAGTTCCGACCTGCACGAATGGCGTAACGATGGCCACACTGTCTCCTCCCGAGACTCAGCGAAGTTGAAGTGTTTGTGATGATGCAATCTCCCCGCGGCTAGACGGAAAGACCCCATGAACCTTTACTGTAGCTTTGCATTGGACTTTGAACCGATCTGTGTAGGATAGGTGGGAGGCTATGAAACCGGAACGCTAGTTTCGGTGGAGCCGTCCTTGAAATACCACCCTGGTTTGTTTGAGGTTCTAACCTTGGTCCGTGATCCGGATCGGGGACAGTGCATGGTAGGCAGTTTGACTGGGGCGGTCTCCTCCCAAAGTGTAACGGAGGAGTACGAAGGTACGCTAGGTACGGTCGGAAATCGTGCTGATAGTGCAATGGCATAAGCGTGCTTAACTGCGAGACCGACAAGTCGAGCAGGTGCGAAAGCAGGTCATAGTGATCCGGTGGTTCTGTATGGAAGGGCCATCGCTCAACGGATAAAAGGTACTCTGGGGATAACAGGCTGATACCGCCCAAGAGTTCATATCGACGGCGGTGTTTGGCACCTCGATGTCGGCTCATCTCATCCTGGGGCTGTAGCCGGTCCCAAGGGTATGGCTGTTCGCCATTTAAAGAGGTACGTGAGCTGGGTTTAAAACGTCGTGAGACAGTTTGGTCCCTATCTGCCGTGGGCGTTGGATATTTGAAGGGGGCTGCTCCTAGTACGAGAGGACCGGAGTGGACGAACCTCTGGTGTACCGGTTGTCACGCCAGTGGCATCGCCGGGTAGCTATGTTCGGAAGAGATAACCGCTGAAAGCATCTAAGCGGGAAACTCGCCTTGAGATGAGATATCCCTGGAGCTTTAAGCTCCTTGAAGGGTCGTTCTAGACCAGGACGTTGATAGGTCAGGTGTGGAAGTGCAGTAATGCATTAAGCTAACTGATACTAATTGCCCGTAAGGCTTGATCCTATAACAAGTGTGTCTCCGATGGCCCAGTGCCAGACGAACGCGCAAGGTTGAGATCAGTGTTGTGCCTAGTAACAAACACAATCCAGTAACAACGAGGCGCTCTGCAAGAGTGAACTCGACTACTTCTTCCCCAGATTGGTTGTAGCGCCTAACCCGCGATACAACACCCCTTTATGCCTGATGACCATAGCGAGTCGGTACCACCCCTTCCCATCCCGAACAGGACCGTGAAACGACTCCACGCCAATGATAGTGCGGATTCCCGTGTGAAAGTAGGTAATCGTCAGGCTCCTCATCTGTTGCTCGTAACCTGTGCAGCTAAACAAAAACCCCACCCCACAAAGGTGGGGTTTTTGCGTTTCGACTCCACGGTTCAGATAGCTCATTCGAGAAGTTCTTCGCACGCGAATCACTCCTTCGATATGACCATGAGGTCTTCAGCCTGCCGTGCAAGCTTACTCAGCCGAGCGAGGAAGTCGATAGTCTCAGGCAGGCCTCAAGACTGATAACCCTAGTCTTCTCCTAGTATGCGCAAAGTAGTGAAATGCCAAAACGGCGGTGTTGAATTCGGACGCCGCTTGGTCGGCTATGCCTGAATTTAACGGCCTCTCACAGGCTCGTTGGATGTGGCCAGTTTTGCAGTGCCGTGCGGATCGCGGCGTCGAAGGGTGTTCGTTGTCCTATCTTCAAAACCTCCAGCGCATCGGATGCTAGATGGCAGTTCCGCGGGCGCGGCGTAGTATCGATCGGCGTTCGTTGTGCTGTGAGGCAGGCATCAATGTTCAGCACTTGCGCGATCCGCTGCGCAATCTCGAACTTTGTCATTGGCTCATCGCCGGACCAGTGCATCACGCCGGTAACTGATTCACTGATTTCATGGCGTTCCAACAACTGCCTGATCACAACTGCCACGTCAGGCGTGAAGGTGGGGTAGCGCGTTGCCCAAGCGTCCATCACCGCCGGCGCGGGTCCACGAGAAGATTCCACGATTGCCGGGGTCAAGCTTGTCACCGCCGACTCACCCCAGTCGATTACCGGACCATATAGCAACGGCAAACGCAGCACGCAGGACTGGGCGCTGGATCGCAGCAGCGTTTGTTCTCCGTCAAGCTTGCTGCGACCATAGGCGTTAAGGGGATTCGGTGCATCGTCCGGCTGATAGGGCGGTCGTGTACCATCGAAGACATAGTCGGTCGAGATGGAGAGGACCCACGAACCGGTCTCCTGTACGGCGCTCGCGATAAAGCCCAATGCCTCAACATTCAACGCTCGCGCGAGCATCGGGTCATTCTCACAAACGTCTGGACGCCGTTCGGCCGCAGCTACAACGATTGCGTCAGGCGCCTGGTCAGCGATGAACTCCCGAACGGCGCGCTCATCACGGATATCGAGCGTGATAGTGCTCGTGTCGCCATGACGAAACGCTGTTCGTACCACCTGCCATCGGGTTATCGCGGCTAGTTCATTTGCAACGGCGCGTCCAAGCAACCCGGACGCGCCAATCAACGCAACCTTGAATTGCGGCCCTCGAGTCATGCGGCCTTCGCCGATACGACCGTGTAGCCCGCCTCATCGATCGCTTCCTTGAGCGCATCAATGGTTTCGGTCGATGCCACCACAACACGCCCGTGCTCGAGATCCACTTGAACTTGCGCGGCGGCGTCGATTTCGTGGATAGAGCGCGTAACGGCGGCGACGCAATGCTGGCAGCTCATGCCTTCTACCTTAAATTCAGCCATATCAATTCCTTGCCTGGGTTTTGTAAGAGCGAACCATGCTATACCTTCCTATCGTTGGAAGGTGTAGAGTCTATGGAAAAATTTAGGAGTATCTGCGATGAACATTGGCGAAGCCGCTCGCGCGTCCGGTGTGACGGCCAAGATGATTCGGTACTACGAGAGTGTTGGTCTTTTGCCACCGGTTGATCGGACTACATCGGGGTACAGGATGTACGGGACCCAGGAGGTTCATGCGCTACGTTTTGTTCGGCAAGCTCGTCGGCTCGGCTTTCTCGTCGACGATATTCGCAAACTCCTGGCTTTATGGCAGGATCGGCAGCGTGCCAGCGCAGAGGTCAAGGCGATCGCGCTGGAACATGTCGCGGAGCTGGACAGGCGGATCGCGGAACTAACCGATATGCGGGACACGCTCGCTCATTTGGCGGTCAATTGCCACGGTGACGGACGACCCGATTGCCCCATTCTGGAAAGACTGGCCGGGTGATCATGTTGGTGCGGTTTGGCAAGCCCGTTCGCCAGATTTGTGCACTATAGATGTGCCAAATTAGTGTACTTACTTGAAAATTTCCAAGAAGAGTAGAGAAATCAATCACTTGTTCCAAGACGGTGCGTGCACCATTCCAAAAAAGAATGCACCCAATGCAGGCATTTCACTAACACCGGCAGCGGGGTTCGTCTATAATCCGGGTTAACCCTTTTGAGGGATATCCCTGACCCGAACCGCCGGGGATTCATTTGAAATCCTTGGAGAAAAAATCATGTTTGCATTCCTGCTCGAAAAAGTCAGCATCTGGTTTGAAACCGCCGAACGTAATCGTCGCGAAGAATATCTGGCGCAATCGTCCGATATCGTCCAACTCGAAAAGCGCATCCGCTCGTTGGAAACCGAAGGCTACTCGCTGTAATTTCAGCCGAAAACACCCGGTCGAAAAATTGAACAAGCCCCGCATGCGGGGCTTTGTCATTTTTGGGCTACTCTCGCCAATCAGGCCAGGCCGCTCACTTTTTCTGGGGATGCGTCGCGAGCCATCGCTTCATGAACGCAATCTCCTTATCCTGCGAAGCGATGATCTCCTTGGCCAAGGCCCGCAACTTGGCGTCCTTGCCGTACTTCAACTCGACCTTTGCCATCGCGACCGCGCCCTCGTGGTGCGGGATCATGTGCGCGACAAAATCATGATCGGCATCACCGGTGTACTCGACACCAGACATGCCGGACATCATCGAATGATCGGCTGCCTGAAATTCTTTCGTCGACGCGGAATCGCCCTGGCTGCCGCTTGCGGCTGACATGTCCATGCCTGCCATCGGCGCAGAGGATGCCGGCGTCTGTGCAGACGCAGCGGACATCGAGAGAACGATTGAGACTGCGAACGCGGCGGCGCCAGCGAGGAAGGTTTTCGGAAACGTCATCGAATCTCCTTGAATATCGACTTTCGGGAGCGCTAGCTTAAAGCTTGCCATCGCGGTAAGGTAAAGCGCTTTTATATGATACGAAATGAATCGGCCCGATATGCGTGCCGGTTGTCATTCATTTGCCAAGGGGGCGGTGTGAGTCCAGAACTTCGACCTGTCAAATATGTGGCGACGGCGGCGCTATGGCTTGTTTCGGGGTTGACGACGTTGGACGCATTCGGACAGGCGAGCGGTCAGCCGCTCATTCTGGATACGCAGACAGGGATTCATAGCGGCGCTGGCGGCACGGTTCTACAGACGGGTCCGTTGAATGGTTCTGGCATGGTGCCAGCGCGCCCGATGGCCACGTTGCCCGAATTGCCGCAGCAGGATCAGCAGACGATCATCGTTTCGCCTTACATCGGACTTCAGCAGGGTGGGCATCACGCCGGGCAGGGATATGGATCGTCAACGGGCTCACAGCCGTCGTCATCCAATTACCAGCATCGACCACGTACTACGTCGCCGCATTCCGGGGCCTCTTACGGCGTGCCGACCGGAAAGCAAACCCAGGCGTCCACGTCAACGCAGCCCGCAGTGCCGCAAGCAAGGCAGTCTCCGGGCCAGCCTCCCATCATCACGATACCCATCGCAACGCCCAGACCCGTCGCAGCCCCAAGCCCTGTGCCGACCGTGCCAACCCGATCGTCGGACCCACATACTGCAACCGGTGCGGTTACCACGTCGCTTGATTAACGGCGAACGGTGCAGAGGGTTCCGGTCGTTTTCAGTCGCCACGATGTTCGAGTTTGAACGCCGCCTTGCTGTCCTGACCGAGTGCGTCGACAAGATACGGCAGCGTCTCTTTCAGCGCAGCTGCGAGCGTATACGGCGGGTTCACGATAAACATGCCACTCCCGAACAGGCCAAAGCCGTCGACGGGAGGTTTGCTGACGGTCAATGACGCATGCAGCCAATTCTTGGGCTGCACTCGCTTCAATTGATCGGCGAAACGCTGGGACTCCAGCCGGGTCACTTGCGGATACCAGATTGCATAAGTGCCGGTCGCAAAGCGCTTCAGGCTTTCCTCAAGGCAGTTCAGCGTGCGCGCGTAATCGCGCTTGTCTTCATACGATGGATCGATCAGGACAAGCGCGCGGCGCGGCGGTGGTGGTAACAGCTTGATGATGCCGTCGAAACCATCGCCTTCGAAAAGCACTGCCCGCCGGCCTGCGTCGCGGAAATTGTGGCGCAGCACGTCGATTTCGGTGGAATGCAGCTCGAACAACCGCATGCGGTCCTGCTCGCGCATTACCCGCCATGCGAGATAGGGCGAGCCAGGATAGAACTGCAGCGTGCCGTCCGCGTTCAGCGCCTTGACCTCTTTGACGTAATCCTTGAGCAAACCCGGCAAATCACGCTTGGTCCAAATCTTGGCAATGCCTGTCTCGAACTCGCCCGTCTTGGTCGCGAAGCCGTCAGTCAGCGAATACACGCCGGCGCCCGCGTGGGTGTCGATATACCAGAACGCCTTGTCCTTCTGGGCAAGGTGTTGCAGCAACTGCACGACAACCGCGTGTTTCAGCACGTCTGCGTGGTTGCCTGCGTGAAAAGCGTGTCGGTAACTGAGCATGGCAAATGAGTAAGCGAGACGAGAATGAGCGCGTCCTGAGCCGGACGGACGAAGAAAGTGCCTAAGCGCCAAGATGCAAAAGCGCGCCGCGGCACTACAAGGCACACGCGGCAGGGTCGTTATTGTAGCCGACGACCCTGCCTGTCCAAGACCCAAGCGTCAGACGAACGCGTCACCCACGATTTCCTCGATGCGCTGCTTGATCTCCGGCGTGATCTTTTGCACGACGTCGATGGCCTTCATATTCTCGTGAATCTGCTCGACCCGCGATGCACCCGTAATCACCGTGCTGACATTCGGATTCAGCAAAATCCAGGCGAGTGAAAGCTGTGCCACCGAGCAGCCAAGCTGGTCGGATACTTCCGCAAGCCGCCCGACAATATTGTTTGCGCCCTTGTCCGTCAGCTTCTTGGCCAACCATTCGTAACCTTGAAGCTGCGCGCGGCTATCCGACGGAACGCCATCGCGATACTTGCCGGTGAGCAGCCCCGAAGCGAGCGGACTCCAGGTTGTCAGACCCAGCCCAATGTCTTCATAGAGGCGCTTGTATTCGTTCTCGACCCGCTTGCGATGCAGCAGGTTGTACTCGGGCTGCTCCATCACCGGTTTGTGCAGATGATGCCGCTCGGCAATGTCGTACGCCGTGCGAATTTCGTCGGCGCTCCATTCGGACGTGCCCCAATACAGCGCCTTGCCCCGCGCGATGATGTCGCTCATTGCCCATACGGTTTCCTCGATCGGCGTATGCGGATCGGGCCGATGGCAAAACACGAGGTCGACGTAATCGAGTTGCAGACGCGCAAGCGAGCCGTCAATGGCGTTATGCAGGTACTTGCGGCTGAGCGTTTGCTGCTGGTTCGGTCCTTCGTTGATGCCAAAGAAAAACTTGGTCGACACCACGTAGCTTACCCGCGGCCACGCGAGCTCTTTCAACGCGCGCCCCATGATTTCCTCGGACTTGCCTTTGGAATAGACCTCCGCGTTATCGAAGAAATTTACGCCGTGATCGCGGGCGGCAGCGAGCGACTCGCGCGCCGCGCGATGGTCGACTTGCGTACCGTAGGTGACCCACGAGCCGATCGACAATTCGCTGACCTGCAGGCCGGAACGTCCTAGCCGACGATAATTCATGTTCGTGATCTCCAGTTTTGGGTTTGAGCTGCATCAGGCGGGTTTCAAAGCTTAATCCGATTTCAGGATTCGCGCGGCGATGCCCGGCTTGGCAATCTTTGCGTTCATTGCATTTGTGATCGAACGATAACCCGGCCGAGTGACGTCGGATAGCTGACCGAAAGGCCTATGACATTTATCGAGGTTGATCGGCGCGGCATTGCGTGGTTTCATTGTTCAAACCTGAACAGAGGAGGGGTGGCAAATGACATCACTGAATACGAGTCTGGCGGGCAAGGTGGCGGTGGTCACGGGCGCGGCGAGCGGGATCGGTAAGCAGATTGCCCTGACTCTGGCCGAGGCAGGCGCAGCGGTCGCCATAGCAGATCTGAACCAGGACGCCGCCGACGCCGTGGCCGAGCAGATCAGGTCGCAGGGTGGCCGCGCATTAGGCGTGGTGATGGACGTGACCGACGAACAGGCGGTGAATACCGGTATCGATCGGGTGGCGGCGGAATTCGGCTCGGTCGATATCCTGGTGTCGAACGCCGGCGTGCAGATCGTCAATCCGATCGAAAACTACGCGTATTCCGACTGGAAGAAAATGCAGGCCATTCACGTCGACGGGGCGTTTTTGACCACGAAAGCTGCGCTCCAGCACATGTACAAGGACGATCGTGGCGGTGTCGTGATCTATATGGGATCGGTGCATTCGCACGAGGCGTCGGCGCTCAAGTCCGCGTATGTCACGGCCAAGCACGCGTTGCTCGGACTGGCCCGTGTACTGGCGAAGGAGGGCGCGAAGCATCACGTGCGCTCGCATGTGGTGTGCCCGGGTTTCGTGCGCACGCCGCTGGTCGACAAGCAGATCCCTGAGCAGGCCAAGGAGCTTGGTATCAGCGAAGAGGACGTGGTCAGGAACGTGATGCTGGGCGGCACTGTCGACGGCGTCTTCACAACGGTGGAAGACGTGGCCCAAACGGTTCTGTTCCTGGCAGGTTTCCCCACGGCCGCGCTCACGGGCCAATCGGTCGTGGTGAGCCACGGCTGGTTCATGCAGTAAGGCTTCAAACAGGAGTTTCGATGGCAGAACGAACGGGCAGTGCGCGGGGACTCAATGAATTAACAGGAACGAAGAAACGAATGAAGGCGACGAAGGAGCCTCGCCACGTGACGTCCCTTGACCTTGGCGAACCGCCCGAGGCATTTGCCTCGGGCGGTCCTGAAGTGGCCAAGCGCATCAAGTTGCCGCCGTATGAAACCATCGCGTTGATGTTGCAGGGCGGCGGGGCGCTCGGTGCTTATCAAGCGGGCGTGTATCAGGGGTTGAACGACGCCGGCATTCACCCGAACTGGATTGCGGGGATCTCCATTGGCGCATTGAACACGGCGATTATCGCGGGGAACGCGCCCGAGGATCGCGTGCCGCGTCTGCTCGAGTTTTGGGAGACGATCTGCCAGCCTGCCTTCATGCCGCCGTTGCCCGCTTTCGTAGAACACGCGTTCTTCAATTTCACCGATGAGATCCGCAAGGCTTTCACCGCGATGCAGGCCGGGAGCGCCTTGGTCGAAGGGCAGAAGGGATTCTTCGTACCGCGTTTTCCTCCGCCGTCACCGTTGGCTGCGGGAGAGCCAGGCACGGCGAGCTTCTATGACACACGGCCGCTCAAGGGGACGCTCGAACGGTTCTGCGATTTCGACCGGATCAACTCACGTGAGACGCGGGTGTCGGTGGGCGCGGTGAATGTAGCTACCGGCAATTTCGCGTATTTCGACAACACTCGCATGAAGTTGCGGGCGGAGCATTTCATGGCTTCGGGGGCGTTGCCGCCGGGTTTTGCGGCCGTCGAGATTGATGGTGAGTATTTCTGGGACGGTGGCCTGATGTCCAATACGCCGCTGTACGAGATCGTGCAGGCTACGCCGCGTCGTGACACGCTCGCGTTCCAGGTCGATTTGTGGAGCGCGCGTGGGCCGGTGCCGGACAGCATTGTCGACGTGATGGGACGCGTGAAGGACATTCAGTACTCCAGCCGGACGCGCCTGGTTACCGACACCTTGCAGCGCTCGCAGCGGTTTCGGAACGTGTTGAGGGAAGTGCTGGACAAAGTGCCGGTGGACATCCGCAACAGCGACCCGTGGTGCAAGACGGCGGAGGAACTCGCGTGTTCGAAGCGCTTTAACGTGATTCACCTCATCTACCGGCACAAGGAATACGAGGGGCACTACAAGGACTATCAATTCGGACTGTCGACCATGCGCGAGCATTGGGAAAGCGGCTTGTCCGATATCCGCGGCACGCTCTCGCATCGGGACTGGCTTGATATGCCGAACAACGATGCGGGTTTCATCACGCACGACGTTCATCGCGACGAGCGTTGATCGGGTGTCAATTTTATCGATAGGGAGCAAGCGGTGAACCGTAGACGGTTCCGCGTGCGCAGCACAGCCAGGAGCTCAAAAAAACGGCGCTCACACGGAGCGCCGTTTTCGAGACCACGAAAACCAGACTTATTTCAGCACGGTCGCGATAGCGTTGGCTACTACTTCAAGATTGCGCGTATTCAGCGCGGCCACGCAGATGCGGCCCGTGCTGACGGCGTAGATCCCGAACTCCTCGCGCAGGCGATCGACTTGCTGCGAGGTCAGGCCCGAATACGAAAACATGCCGCGCTGCTGGTTCACGAAGCCGAAGTCGCGCTGCACGCCTGCTGCCTTGATGTGCTCGACCAGACCGTTGCGCATGGCGCGAATGCGGTCACGCATTTCGCCGAGTTCCTGTTCCCACGTGGCGCGCAATTCGGGCGAAGCGAGCACCGCGGCGACAATTGAACCGCCGTGCGTCGGCGGATTCGAATAGTTTGTGCGGATCACGCGCTTGAGTTGCGACAGCACGCGCGTGGCTTCTTCCTTGGAGCTCGTGATGATCGACAGTGCACCCACGCGCTCGCCATACAGCGAGAACGATTTGGAGAACGACGACGATACAAATACGTTGATATCTGCCTTGGCGAAAAGGCGTACAGCTGCAGCGTCAGCGTCGATGTTCTCGCCGAAGCCCTGATAAGCGATATCCAGGAACGGAACCAGCGAGCGTGCCTTGACCGTTTCCACGACCTGTTGCCACTGCGCCGGGGTCAGGTCGACGCCGGTTGGGTTATGGCAGCACGCGTGCAACACGACGACTGTTCCGGCCGGGTAGCTGTTGAACGCTTCCAGCATGGCGTCGAACTTTACGCCGTGCGTGGCTGCGTCGTAGTACGGGTAGTTCAGCACGTCAAAACCCGCGTATTCGAACAACGCGCGGTGGTTTTCCCAGCTCGGGTCACTGATGGCTACTTTGCCCGCGGGATTCAGCCGCTTCAGGAAATCGGCGCCAATCTTGAGCGCGCCCGTTCCGCCCAACGCCTGAGCCGTGATCACGCGGCCGTCGGCGATCAGTTGCGAATCATTGCCGAGCAGCAGCTTTTGCACGGCTGCGTCATAAGCGGCAATGCCTTCAATGGGCAGATAACCGCGCGGCGCGGCGAGTTCCGTACGCGCTTTTTCGGCTTCGCGAACGGCGCGCAGGAGCGGAATCTTGCCTTCTTCGTTGAAATACACGCCCACGCCGAGATTGACCTTGGTCGTGCGCGGATCGGCGTTGAAGGCTTCGTTCAGGCCCAGAATAGGGTCACGGGGGGCAAGTTCGACGGCTGAGAAAAGAGACATGATTTATCGGCGGTAGTGGATAAGGCGGGCACGGGCGATCGGGATGGGGAATCGGCTGCTAATCGGCAACACAGCAGCTAAAAAGCGGCGCAAACCGGACCTCAGGGAGCCAACAGGAGCCAACAAAACTCCGTCCCATCGATGAAAACCCCAGTTCGGCATTGTAACGAATCGGCCGCCGCTTTTCGGCCTGGCGAAATGGAAGAAACGCGGGTTTTAGCCATTTTTTTCCGGCAATTTTCGGATTTTCTACAAAAACCAGAACGACGGATCACCGCGTGCCGGAATATTGCCCTCAAGCTTTCACTAACCAAAACAATCACTTGCGATTTCGTGGTACCGCCCCATCTTGGAAACATCGGGCATTGTGCGAAAGTTGGCGCAAATCGCCTGAAATCTGTTCCGTCAATCCTGATCCGCCGTCCAGACCCGCTCCAGCGTGAACCGCTAGAATGGGTGTTTGCTCTCGGCCAAGGCACCTCATCCTCATGTCCGATACCCCGCTACTCGAAACCGCCGAAACCCTCGACGAATCCAAATTCATCAGGTTTGAAGGCTCTCCGTTCCAGCTGTACCAACCGTATCCGCCGGCGGGCGACCAGCCGACGGCGATCGCAACGCTCGTGGAAGGGATTGAGGACGGCCTGTCGTTCCAGACATTGCTCGGCGTAACGGGCTCCGGCAAGACGTTCACCATGGCGAACGTGATTGCGCGCATGGGCCGGCCGGCCATTGTGTTCGCGCCGAACAAGACGCTCGCCGCGCAGCTTTACGCGGAGTTTCGCGAGTTTTTCCCTCGCAATGCCGTTGAATACTTTGTTTCTTACTACGATTATTACCAGCCGGAAGCCTACGTTCCCCAGCGCGATCTGTTTATTGAGAAGGATTCGTCGATCAACGAGCACATCGAGCAAATGCGGCTCTCGGCGACCAAAAGCCTGCTCGAGCGCCGCGATGTGGTGATCGTGGCGACAGTTTCGGCGATCTACGGTATCGGCAATCCGTCGGAATATCACAAGATGATTCTGACGCTGCGCACCGGCGACAAAATGGGGCAGCGCGACATCATCGCGCGCCTGATCGCGATGCAGTACAGCCGCAACGAAGCCGATTTTTCGCGCGGGACGTTCCGCGTGCGAGGCGACACCATCGACATCTTCCCGGCGGAGCACGCCGAAATGGCGGTGCGCGTAGAGCTGTTCGACGACGAAATTGAGTCGATGCAACTCTTCGATCCGCTCACCGGCCGCGTGCGCAACAAGATTCCGCGTTTCACCGTTTATCCGTCGTCCCACTATGTGACGCCGCGCGACACGGTCATGCGCGCCATCGAGACGATCAAGCTCGAATTGCGCGAACGGCTCGAGTTTTTCCATAAGGACGGCAAGCTGGTGGAGGCGCAACGACTCGAACAGCGCACGCGTTTCGATCTGGAAATGCTGCAGGAACTGGGTTTTTGCAAAGGCATCGAGAATTATTCGCGGCACTTTTCCGGCGCGGCGCCGGGTGAGCCGCCGCCAACGCTCGTCGATTATTTGCCGCCCGACGCGCTCATGCTGCTCGACGAGTCGCATGTGCTGATCGGTCAGTTGAACGGCATGTACAACGGCGACCGGGCGCGCAAGGAGAATCTCGTCGATTACGGTTTCCGGATGCCGTCGGCGCTGGACAACCGGCCGCTCAAGTTCAACGAATTCGAACGCAAGATGCGCCAGGCGATCTTCGTTTCGGCCACGCCGGCCGATTACGAAAACCGCACGGCGGGGCAGGTGGCCGAGCAGCTTGTGCGGCCGACCGGCCTGGTCGATCCCGATATTGAAGTGCGCCCGGCGCGCTCGCAAGTGGACGACGTGCTCGGGGAGATCAACGCGCGCGTCAAGGTGCACGAGCGCGTGCTGGTGACGGTGCTGACCAAGCGCATGGCCGAACAGCTAACCGAGTTTCTCGCGGATCACGGCGTGAAAGTGCGGTATCTGCATAGCGACATTGACACGGTCGAGCGCGTGGAAATCATCCGCGATCTGCGTCTCGGCACGTTCGACGTGCTGGTCGGGATCAATTTGCTGCGAGAAGGGCTGGATATTCCGGAAGTGTCGCTGGTCGCGATCCTTGACGCCGACAAGGAAGGGTTTCTGCGCGCGGAACGTTCGCTGATCCAGACGATCGGCCGGGCTGCCCGCAACGTGAACGGCAAGGCGATTCTCTACGGCGATAAAGTCACGGATTCGATGAAACGTGCGATCGGCGAGACTGAACGGCGCCGCACGAAGCAGATTGCGCACAATCTCGCGATGGGTATCACGCCGCGTGGCGTGACCAAGCGGATCAAGGACATCATCGACGGCGTCTATAACGCCGACGATGCCCGCGCCGAACTGAAGGAAGCCCAGACCCGCGCGAAGTTCGAGGACATGTCGGAAAAGCAGATATCGAAGGAAATCAAGCGGCTCGAAAAGCAGATGATGGATCACGCGAAAAACCTTGAATTCGAAAAAGCCGCGCAGACCCGCGACCAACTGTCACTTCTGAGGCAGCGCGTGTTTGGCGCCAATGTGGGCGACCACATTACGGGCATCAGCTAAACGTAAGGGTTTGAGGGCAGGGAACGCGGCAACCCGAGCGGGTTCGCCGCGTTTTTTTTGCCCGAAATTCCACTGCAAAAATGCCTCGGTCATCTCAAAAACCCAGCAAGTACAAGGCTGGTTGATTTTCATCAAATTGTTCCGTCCTCCGATCAGTGCTAAACTCCTCACCCATTGAGAATGGTTCGTATTAACGGTTGCCGGTTACGTTCTCATTGCGATTTCCTATCATCGGCGCCGAATTGATCAGTGAGCTGACCGGGTCGGGTCGAGCGTACGCGCGGCATCGGTTCGATCAATAACAAGAAGGAGTGAAGGATGCAGGTTTCAACTTTTGTACGCGGCTCGGTGGCCGCCGTCGCGCTTGTGGCAATGGTGTCGGCATCGGCTGCCGAATATCCGATCGGCAAGCAACATATCGAGAATGGCATGGAAGTTGGCGCGGTCTACTTGCAGCCGATCACCATGGAGCCGGAAGGCATGATGCGCAAGGCCTCGGATTCGGATGTGCACCTCGAAGCCGACATCCACGCCGTAAAGAACAATCCGAACGGCTTTGCGGAAGGCGACTGGATGCCTTACCTGCAAGTGACGTACGAGTTGACCAAGGTCGGCACGACGCAAACCATCAAGGGCGACATGATGGCCATGGTCGCCAACGACGGTCCGCATTACGGCGACAACGTGAAGCTCTTCGGCCCGGGCAAATACCACCTGAAACTCAACATCGCAGCGCCGATGCAAACCGGCCATATGGCGTTCGGCCGCCACGTCGACAAGGAAACCGGCGTGGGTCCGTGGTTCAAGCCCTACACGATCGAATACGATTTCCCGTTCGCCGGCATCGGCAAGAAGGGCGGGTATTGAGTAGTCGAGAGTAGTCGAGCCAGTCGTCCGGCATGACGTGAAGTAGCATGAAACGTCAAACCGGGCGTCGCAGCCAGGAAGCATGCATGCAACGCAAATACAAGTTGGTCGCCGCCTCGCTAGCCTTGGCGGCCGGATGGTTCGCCAGTGCCGCCGCAGCGCAAGCCGCCGACCTGCCGACCTTCAAGCTGGAAATGAACGACGGCAAGCTGAATCCCGCGCGCATTGAAGTGCCGGCGGGGCAGCGCATCAAGATCGAAGTGCACAACATTGGCAAGGGTGCGGCGGAATTCGAAAGCATCCAGTTGCGCAAGGAAAAAGTGCTCGCGCCAGGAGCCGATTCGTTCGTTGTGATCGCGCCGCTGGATAAGGGCGAATACAAGTTCTTCGACGATTTTCATCAGTCGGCGCAGGGTGTCATCGTCGCGAAGTAAGGTCACGCCGGGCCGGTTCGCGCGCTGTTCGTTCGGCGTCGCGCGCAAACCACGTTGGCCTGCAAGAGCGGGGGATAAGTGATGGGTCAGGTTCTTTTCATCGTGTGGCGGGAGAGTGTCGAGGCGCTGCTGGTCGTCGGCATCCTGTACGCATGGCTGAAAAATGGCGACGCCGACGCGCGTCGTGGCATTCCGTATTTGTGGGCCGGCGTGGCCGCCGGGTTGCTGGCCGCCATAGCGCTGGGCGCAGCGCTGGTCGGGTTCACGGAAGAGTTGTCCGGCGATGCGCAGGATTATTTCCAGACCGGCATGGTTCTGGTCGCGTGCGTGCTGATCGTGCAGATGGTGCTGTGGATGAAGCATCACGGCCGGTCAATGAAGCGCGACATGGAAGCGTCGCTGGAAAAGAGCAAGCAGGACGCGAACTGGTGGGGCGTCACCTTGCTGGTCGCGCTTGCCATTGCGCGTGAAGGCAGCGAGACGGTGATTTTCCTTTACGGCCTCGGCTTCGGCCAATCGGGGCACGTCGATCCCATGCAGTATCTGGCGGTCGCAATGGGTTTGGCGCTGGCTTTCCTGACGTTTTATCTGCTCCAGCTTGGCGGCAAGATTTTCTCTTGGCGGCTCTTTTTCCGCGTGACGGAAATCATGCTGTTGTTCCTCGCGGCGGGCTTGTTTGAAACGGGTGTCGATAAACTCATCGACAAGGAAATCCTGCCCGTCGTCATGAATCAGGTGTGGGACACGTCCTGGCTGCTCGATGACTCCAGCACCTTTGGTTCGCTGGTCGCCACGCTCACGGGTTATCGGGCGCACCCGGCCGGCATGAACCTGATCGCGTACGCGGTGTACTGGGCCGTGATCTTCCTGCTGCTTCGCCGATCGAAAAACAAGATGGCGCAAAAATCGGCGAGAAGGGTGGCATGAGCGACGTGATGAATCGGCCCGGCCGGCTGCAGCAAGCCGGCCAATGGATGCAACAACACGGCAGCATGATCCGCGGCATTCAATGGGTTGTGGTTGCCGTGTATGCATTCCTGATTCTGGTTCCAGCCGTCTTGCCGTTGCCGGACGGTACCACGCATCTCTGGAGCAACCTGACGCTTGCCGCGCAGTTTGTGTTCTGGGGTATCTGGTGGCCGTTCGTCCTGCTTTCCATGGTGATGCTCGGCCGCGTGTGGTGCGGCGTGCTGTGTCCCGAAGGCGCACTGACCGAGTTTGCGAGCAAGTTCGGCCGCGGCTGGGCAATCCCGCGCTGGTTGCGCTGGGGCGGCTGGCCGTTCGTGGCATTCGGCATCACCACCATCTATGGCCAGATGGTCAGCGTTTATCAGTATCCGAAAGCCGTGTTGCTCGTGCTCGGCGGCTCGACGGTCGGCGCAATGATTGTTGGTGTGTTGTATGGGCGCGAGAAACGCGTGTGGTGCAAGTATCTCTGCCCCGTGAACGGGGTATTTTCGCTTCTGGCACGGCTCGCACCATTCCACTACAAGGTCAACGAGGACGCGTGGCGCCGCTCGTATAAAGAGGGTGAGCACGGGCATCGCGTGATTCCCGTCAACTGCGCGCCGCTGGTGCCGCTGCGCGCCATGAAGGGTGCGTCGGATTGCCATATGTGTGGGCGTTGCAGCGGCCATCGGGACGCTATTTCGCTGGAGTGGCGTTCGCCCTCGGCCGAAGTCGTGCAACTCGGCGATAAACAAGCTAATCCGTGGGACACCGCGCTGATCCTGTACGGCCTGCTGGGCATTGCTATTGGTGCGTTCCACTGGACCGTGAGCACGTGGTTCGTCGACCTGAAGCAGATCTTTGCGTCGTGGCTGATCGATCGCAACATTCTCTGGCCGCTCGATACAAACGCGCCCTGGTTCCTCTTCACGCATTATCCCGAACAAAACGATGTCTTCTCGTGGCTCGACGGCGGGATGGTCGTGGGTTATATCGTGGTCACGGGGCTGGTGTATGGGACCGCGCTTCTGGCCTTGCTGGCCGTCGGCACGCGCATGCTCGGGCGTTTCAGTTTCACGCGCCTGCATCACCTGACGCAGGCGCTGATTCCGGTGGCGGGATGCGGCGTGTTCCTGGGTTTATCGGCGACTACGGTGTCATTGCTGCGCGCTGAACACTTGCCGCTTTGGTGGGTGGCCGATGTGCGCCTGGGCCTGCTCGGTGTCGCGAACCTGTGGAGCGCGTGGCTTGCGTGGCGCGTCATCGGCCGGTATGCGCTCGGGCGTTTTGTCACGCAAAGTGTCGCGATGCTATGGTTCATCGCCGCTCTCGCCGTCGCCGATAGCGCGTGGTACCTGATGTTCTGGGGCTTTTCGCGGTAACGTTGCGGGTATCGACCCAATCGCGAGCCGCTCGCGGGGCCAATCCCTTTATCAACGCAACGACTATCTTCCAACAACAGGTGACGAAATGAGAACAAAACCGGTATTGACCGACGCGGACGTAAAAACCATCGCGGCCGCAGCTGAAGCGCATGCTTTGGCGAACAAGTGGTGCGTAGCGATTGCTGTCGTCGATGACGGCGGTCATCTGCTTCACCTGCACAGGCTGGAGGGCGCAGGCGCAAGCACGGCCGAGATGTCGGCGGGCAAGGCGCGCACCGCTGCGCTCGGCCGGCGCGAAACGAAAGTGTACGAGGACATGATCAAGCAAGGTCGCACGGCGTTCTTGAGCGCACCGATGACTGCCATGCTGGAAGGCGGCGTGCCGATCGTAGTGGGTGCGGATATTGTCGGCGCGGTGGGCGTGTCCGGCGTGAAGTCGGACCAGGACGCGGCGGTGGCGCGAGCGGGCATCGCGGCGTTGGGAATCGAGAGCGTTTAAGCTTCCCGAAGATCTGCCCAAAGCGGGCTTGCGTCATGCCGATCGAAACAAGTCGGCCTAAACTTCAAAGTTAAAAAAGCACGTTTTCGCGAGAAAACGTGCTTTTTGCTTAGCTGATGGTGCTGTTCAAAGCACACGACTGGGAACCAAAAAAAGCGGCTTCGCTGGCTATCGACGACTGGCTGGTGTTTGCACGAAGGGGTCTAAAGTCTCGCGTGCAAGCCGTCATTGCTGGCTAGTGCCAAACACCTCTCGAAGAGGTGGTCCCCACAATACCCGGTACTGCAATTCTGTCCTGCGTGCTATTTGGTGAGAATCAGCTTGCCCAGGCGCGTTGCGCGCAACTGATACGTTTCACCGTTATGCATGATGCTGATGTGGCTATGACCTTGCAGCAACGTGTCGCTGCGTAGAGAACGTTCGGAACGTTCGGAACGTTCACCGCTCTCCGACACACTCGACTGTGTAGGACGCGCCGTCGTTACAGCGCCCGTCCGGGGCCGCGAGATAGCTGCGGCCGCAGAGCGTTCGACCGGGCGACGTAGCCGAAGCGTATTGGAGCGCAGGAGGTCGGTCATGTCGAAAAGTCCGTTCGTTGAGTCGATGGAGTAATCTTAATGATAACCATTCCTATTCACAACAACGAAGTATTCATCGATCACACGTTTCGATAGTCATTGACTGTCCGGCTATCGGAACGTCGCGGTGCCTTAGCGGCTTAGTGCAGTGGACCTTCGAGATTGCTGCCGTGAGCGAATTGCCGGATCAGCCGGACGGTGTCGATATCCGCTTCCCGATACGCAGACTTCACGATCTCCTGTGTTTGAAGCGCGTCGGCGCTTGCCTGTGGATCATCGGCTACGGGCAGGGTGGTGGCGTAGGTGAAACGCAGGAACAACTGGAGTTCGTCCGGTTGCTCGATTGCCATGGTCAGCGAGCCGCCCACGTATTCGGCGGTCGGCAGGATGTCGTAGCGAACACTGGTTTGGGGGATCAGCGTCACGCGGTCACGCACGACGGCCTGACCGTAATGCAGTTCGCGTTCGAGTACGTCGCCAATGCGCGACAGGATCACGCAGCGATCCAGGCCGATCACGAATAATTGCGGCTGTTCCGCGCGCAGCACGAGTCCTTGCCAGACCTGTTCGCGGGTCATCGATTCCACGAATGGATTGAGCGGGTCGTTGATCTGGATGAGGTGTTCGAAATTCAAAACGACAGTTTCCTTGGGTTGTTCAGTTGTTCAGCTGGTCCGCAAAATGCGACGCTTATGCGTCTTATGCGTCTTATGCCGGCGTAAGGCCCGAATGAATCATGATCGCGCCGCTGAGAATCTTGTGCACGGGACACGCATTTGCAATTTGCAAGAGTCGTTCCCGCTGGGTGTTATCGAGTTCGCCGGTCAGGAGGATCTGGCGGTCGATCACCGTGCCCTCGGGCGTGATATCCATGGTCAGCGTCACGTGTACCGCTTCAAGCGGCCATGCCTTGTGCTTCGCGTACATCTTCAGCGTGATCGACGTACACGCGCCCAGGCTCGACAGTAACAAGCTGTGGGGAGTCGGGCCGGTATCTGCGCCACCGTGTGTTGATGGTTCGTCGGCGATCCAGTCATGCTGGCCATCGCTCAGCGAAACCTGAAAATCCGTTGCACCGATGTGGGCGCTGACGGACGGCGTCACAAACTTTTCGGACATGCGGTACTCCAGAATTAGCGGATGGACAGACAGCGCGGGGAATAAAAGCAGACGATAAAACGGCGCGGCACGAACGACTATTGTGACGCAAATAGTGTCATTCGTGCCGCGCCGGTGAAACAAGCACGGTCTGATGTCGATGACCGCCCAACGGCGGCGAACCCGTCTAGTGGTTGATCGACCCCATGCGTCCCTCCTGGTAATCCACCACGGCCTGGCGTATCTCGTCCTCCGTGTTCATCACGAACGGACCGTAACGGACCACGGGCTCCTTTAACGGCACGCCGCCGATCAGCAGTAATTCGAGCGGCTCATCGCCGGCGGCGAACGTGACCGTATCGCCATCGTTCGCGAACACGATCATCTGCTGCGCCCGCACGGCTTGCTTCGCCTCGCCGTACAGACCGTTACCCGACAACGCATAACCGAACACACGAAAGTCCCGTGGCACCGGATGCACGACCGACGCGCCCGGTTGCAACGAAAAATGCTGGTAAAGAATGGGCGTACGCGTTTCGATCGCCGCCTTGACGCCAAGCGCTTCACCCGCGATGACCTTCACGCGTACGCGGCCGTCGTCGCTGGTCGCGACCGGAATCCGTTCGGACGCGATTTCCTGATAATGCGGCGGGATCATCTTGTCGCGCCTGGGCAGGTTCACCCAAAGCTGCAAGCCGTGCACGCGGCCGCCGGTGCGCGTGAATTCGGGATCGGGCATTTCGCTGTGCACCACGCCCGCGCCGGCCGTCATCCATTGCACGTCGCCCTGACGCAGCGTGCCGGAATGCCCCGCCGAATCCTTGTGGCCGAACTGGCCCTCGAGCACGTATGTCACGGTTTCAAAGCCGCGATGCGGATGATCGGACGCGCCTTTCGCCTCGCCGGGCGCGTAGTCGACGGGGCCCATTTCATCGAGGAGCAGGAACGGGTCGAAGTCCATCAGAAGCCGCGTCGGGAACGGGCGATGTACGACAAAACCGCCGCCTTCCACCGTGCGGAGCGCGGCAATCGTGCGTTCGATACTGCGTGTGGTTTCCATTTTGTCCTCGCTTGGGCAGGCCAGCGTGGCCATTGCAACGGGTGGGGCATTAGCGCCAAATTTAAAACATAGCGCTATTATATGGACGGTATTTCGCGGAAAAAGCCATCAAACCGCAATGGATTGTCCCGCCTGTGGAACAACGAAAACCCCAACGAAAAACCTGACCGCATGAAACCTGATTCGCATGACCTCAATGATCTGATGTATTTTTCGTACGTTGTCGAGCATGGCGGTTTCTCGGCGGCGGAGCGGGTGCTGGGTATTTCCAAGTCGCGTTTGTCACGGCGTGTGTCCGAACTTGAGACGTCGCTGGGTGTGCGTTTGATGCAGCGGTCCACGCGAAAACTCGCACTGACGGAGGCCGGCCAGCTCTTCTACCAGCATTGCAAGGCGATGCTGGCCGAAGCCCAGGCCGCTGTCGATATCGTGCATAGCTTGCGCGATTCGCCGCGCGGCAGCGTGCGGGTCAGCGTGCCGGTGACGATCGCGCAGACGTTCTTGTCGGAGGTGATGCCTGAGTTCCTGCATCGATACCCCGAGGTTCGCGTCGTCCTGAGCGTGACGAATCGCGTGATCGATTTGTTCGAAGACGCTATCGACGTCGCATTGCGCGTGCGCTCGGAACCGCCCATCAATTCGACAATCGTTGCGCGCCCGCTCTGGCGCACGGAACAAATGCTGGTGGCAGCACCCTCGCTGCTCAAGCCGAACGCGCCGCCGCTCACGCCGTCGGAACTGGCCCAGTTCGATACCATCGATGTCCCGGCCACCGATGGCCGCCACGTCTTTCGCCTGATTGCGCCCGACGGTACGCGTCACGAATTCGAGCATGAACCGCGCCTTGTGACAGCGGACCTCGGCATGATCCGCGAAGCGGTGCTGCGTGGCGTGGGTATCGCGGCGTTGCCGGAGATGATGTACGGCGCTGCGTTGCGTACCGGCCAGATGTCGCCGGTGATGCCCGGCTGGACTTTTCCGGCGCCGCAACTCTATGCGGTGTTTTTATCGCGGCAGGGCATGGTGCCGGCAATTCGCGCATTCGTCGATTTTCTCGTCGAGTCGATCAATGACAGCAATCGCTTCCCGGGAGAATGTCCTCTCCAGCCGGAGCCCGCTCGCGAAACAGTGTGACTAATCGCGCCGTACGCTTAAGTTTCTGACATTGAAGCGTGCGCTTGCGATGGTCAGATTCAATCGCCGCCGGCTTGTAGGTGCTGTGCTCGGGCGCTATATTGAAATCTCTTCGCTAAGGAGCTGCTTATGCGAAAACTCACGGCCACTTTTATAGTAGGCCTGATAGGGCTAATAGCGCTGTCCGTGTCGAGCACGGCTGTCGCATGTGGCGATACTGCGGATTCGAATGTCTCGACGCCAAAGTAACCGCTAGCCCGAATGTGCCGGCGCGCACACAAAAAAAGGCCTTCATCATTGCGATGAAGGCCTTTTACCTTGCGGGGCCACGAAACCACGTGCGCGCTGAAATCACACGCGCAAATCATGCCGCGCTACTTCCCACCCGCCTTCGGCTCGGTGACAAACCCGATCTTCGATAACCCGCCGCCTTGCGCGGCCGACATCACATCGGCGACACGCTCATACGGCACCTTGCGGTCCGCACGCAGGCGCAATTCCGGCTGCGGCGTCTGTTTAGATGCGTCGGCTATGCGCGACTGCAGCGCGGCATCGTCGACCTTCTGGTCGTTCCAGAGCACCGTTCCGTCCGCTTCGACGGCAACGTCCACGTGCGCCGGCTTCGTGTCCTGCGGCTGGCTGCTCGCCTTCGGCAAGTCGATTTTCACCGCATGGTTGATCGCGGGAATCGTGACGAGAAAGATGATAAGGAGAACCAACATGACGTCGACGAGCGGCGTCATGTTGATCTCGCTCATCATGCCGTCGTCCTCGTCACTGGAGAAAGGGCTCATGGCCATGGCGACGTCCCCTTAGCTCACACGCGACGCAGGCTGCCTGGATCCCGCAGTGGATCCGGCAGCGCCCGTCGTCGTGGCGCTCGCAGCGTGCTGCGTGGCCAGGCGCAGGCCGTCTCCACGCTTGCTGGACGCGAGCTTGGTGCCCGTCACGAAGAACGCGTGCAGGCCGTGCGCGAAGCGGTTCAGCTTCGTGACAATAGCCTTGTTCCAGCGGGTCAACGCGTTGTAGCCGAGCACCGCCGGAATGGCGACGAACAGGCCGAACGCCGTCATGATCAGCGACTCGCCGACCGGTCCCGCGACTTGATCGATAGACGTCTGACCGGTCGCGCCAATGGTCAGCAGCGCGTGATAAATACCCCACACCGTGCCGAACAATCCGACGAACGGCGCCGTGCTGCCGATCGATGCAAGCACGGCGAGCCCCGCCTGCATCCGTCCGACGCCTTCATCCATGGTGTCCTTCAGGCAGCGTGTGATCCAGTCCGACACGTCCATGCGGTCGTGCAGATGCGGTTGCGTCTGATGATGGTGATCAGCGGCGTCCTGACCCGAGAGGGCGAGCGCGAGGAACGGATTGTCCTGCGCGTTCGAGGAATGGCTGCTCAGCTTCTTGATGCCGTCGGCGAAATCGTCTGAATGCCAGAACGCCTGCTCCGCGTTCTTCGTGAGGCGCTTCAGGCGGACCACGTTCAGGCCCTTCACCAGAATCACTGTCCACGACAGGATCGACATGATTGCCAGCGCGAGCGCGATACCTCGCGTGACGAAATCCCCTTGCGCCCAGACATGCGCCAAGCCGTAGTTTTGCATTGCAGTTCCTGTAGATATCTAGAAATTAGGTCGAATTTTTTAGTGTTATTCAGCGTTCATTGGATCGATCCGACTGTGGTGCTAGTCGTTCAACCCAAACACGAACGGCTGGGAATAGGCAGCGCGGATCGCCACGCCGTTTTCCTTATAGGGCTTGCATGCGCTTGAGCGCATGGCATCGAGCGCGGCGTCATCGAGCCGCGACGAACCGCTGCTCTTCTTCAGTTCGATGTTCTCGATCTTCCCCGTCAGCCCGACGACGAACTTCACCAGCGCCGTCCCCGATTCCCCGCGACGCCGCGACAACGCCGGATAGTCCGGCATCGCGATATTGCATTCGAGATGCGCGACGTCTTTCGGCGCGTTGAGCGCCATGGTCGGACGCCCGATAGCCGGCGCCGCGGCGGCCGGCGCTGCCGCAACCGGCGGCGAAGGCGGAGCGGGAGCCGGCTCAGGCGCGGCTGCCGCCACAGGCGAGGGCGCCGTGGTTTCCGGCAACGGCGTTGGTGCGGCCTTCACGCGCGGCTGAACGACGGGCTTGGGCTTCGGTAGCGGCTTCGGTGGAACCGGTTTCGGTGGCGGAGGAACGGGCGTCGACTGAATTGCCACAGGCGCTGCAACCGGTTGCGGCGGCGCGGGACTGATCAGTTCGGCGGTGATTGTCTTCGATTCGATCGGACGCGGCGGCGGCTCGTTACGCAGGGTGAGCACAACCGCCAGCAGGCCCACGTGAATCGCCACCACAGCGACACTCGCGGCAATCACGCGCGGATTGAGGCCTGAGGATTCGATCGAACGGGAGGAGTGAACGTTAAGCGCCGCAGCCGAATTGCCGGGCGAGATCAGGGGCGACGGCATATCAGCGTGGTTGTACGGCGGTGACGCCGTACGAACAGCGAAAGCCCATGCAGCATGTGAGACTGGAGGACTTCATTTTCGAAAGATGAGCAGAGAAATAAACACCGTGGTCACGAAACCGATCAGCAATTCCATCATTCCCTCCTTGGACGGGGGTTGGCGGGCTGGCTCAATGTGACCTGGCTTGCGGGCGGAGAAGCGGGGACTGCGGTTTTACACCTGGCAAGGCTAATGACGCGTGACGATCGGCTTGAAAACCACGCGCCGAAGTTGTTGCGTAGTCGTTGCGGTAACACGCCGGCATTCGTGGTGATGCAGCGGGCAAATCCCCGTTAACCTTGGAGCGTACTTACGCGGCCTTGCGTTCGTAGAACGTCAGCGGTACCGCCTGATGCTGATCGCCGTGGTGCGTGCCGCAATGCGACGCGCAACCGCTTTGCAACATCACGTCGCGCACGGTTTCTTCGCATTTGCCGCAGCACATGGCGACACCCAGTTCAAATTGCAGTTCGTCGAAAGTAGCGACGCCATCTGCAATGGAGGCGCGAATCTTTCTGTCCGACACTGACTTGCACACACAGACGATCATGATTAACCGCGATAGCTAACGTTAATGCGAATTATTATCATTCCTTATGCGAAGGTTGGCAATAGGGGTGAACGGTTTTTTTCGACGTGCGGCGGACGGGAAAAAGGGACGGGGCGCAGAGGCTTGTCGCACAAGGCGCCATGCTTATGTAAAAAACTGAAACCGCGTGTCTGGAAGGGGCTTTTTAGCCGCTAAGCGGGGTTTTATGGCTTCGGAGGGGGATAGATGCGGCTCGGGACCGTCTGGAACGGCTCGGACGCGCGGTCTCAGACCGGATCGGATTCCAGTGCCAGCGTCCGCCGCGAAGGGATCACGACGTGTTCGACGGTCACATCCAGTCCGAGCAGCGACGCGGCGAGTTGTCGCAGCGCCTGGCCGTCATTGGTCGAGTAAAAACGCGGCAATTCGATTGCCTGAGCCTGGGCTGGCGCTGCGCGCAGACCAAACGAATCCAGTTGCCGTTCGAGTTGCCGTGCTATTGCGACACTCGTATCGATCAGCGTCAGCCGGTTACCGGCAATGGCGCGGATGGCTTCATCGAGAAAGGGGTAGTGCGTGCAGCCGAGCACCAGCGTGTCGGCGTTGGCGTCCAGCATGGGTTGCACATAGCTTCGCAGCAGCGCAACGAGTTCAGGTGAGTTCGTGTCGCAACGTTCCACCGCCTGCACGAGGCCGTGCCCCGGCTGCAGGATGAACTGGCAATCACTGGTATGGCGTTCAGCCAGCGCTTGAAAGCGCGCGCTGCGCAGCGTGACGGCTGTTGCCAGTACGCCCACCACGCGCGTTTGCGATGTGAGCGCCGCGGGCTTGATACCCGGCTCCACGCCGATCACGGGAACGGCCAGGCGTTCGCGGGTTTGAGCGATCGACTGCGCGGTCGCCGTGTTGCACGCGACCACCAGCGTCTTCGCGCCCTGCGATACGAGCCATTCCCCGATCGCGAGCGTCCGGTCGGCGATAAAGTCGTCATCGCGTTCACCGTACGGCGCGTACAGCGAATCCGCCACATAGATCAGCCGTTCGTCCGGCAAGGCGGCGCGCACAGCGCGCAACACGGACAAACCGCCGAGGCCCGAATCGAAAATAGCGACGGGCGCGCTCGAACCGGGCGACTCGGGAGAGGAACTGACAGCGGAGCTAAGCGCTGAACGAAGGGCGTTGAAGGGCATTGTGGCCAGTAGCTTACTCGCTCTCGCCCATCATGGTTTGCTGATAGTTCTGGATGCCGACCTTCGCGACGAGATCGATCTGCGTTTCCAGCCAGTCGATGTGTTCTTCCGTATCGTCGAGAATCTTCACAAAGATTTCACGCGAGATGAAATCGCGAACCGATTCGCAATACGCGATAGCTTCCTTGCAGGTGCTCTGCGAAATCTGTTCGAGCTTCAAGTCACACTTCAGGATTTCTTCGGTTTCTTCACCGATCAGCAGCTTGTGCAGGTCCTGCAGGTTCGGCAGGCCGTCGAGCATGAAAATGCGCTGGATCAGCCAGTCGGCGTGCTTCATCTCGCCGATCGACTCGTCGTACTCGTGCTTGCCAAGCTTCTCCAGCCCCCAGTGCTTGTACATGCGTGCATGCAGGAAATACTGGTTGATCGCAGTCAGCTCGTTTTTAAGCTGCTGGTTGAGGTATTCGAGGGCTTTGATATCGCCTTGCATGTTAGTTCCTTGTGTGGGCGTTTCAGCTTTTCAAACATAACCGCTCATGTTTAAAAAGCCAAGATGAAAAATGGTGTTTTCCCCGCTATTTGGCGGAGATTTCTTATTTCCGCGCAGTGGAATGAGAATGAAAACAGTTCTCTGCGCAACAGCCCGAAAATGAAAGAGCCGGGCGCATGGCCCGGCTCTTTTTAGCTCGTATTGCTAAGACGGTAGTTTAAACCGTTGCGACCGGAATCTTGCCGATCTTTGCTTGCCATTCCTTCGGTCCCGTCTGATGGACGGAGGTCCCGGTCGAATCAACAGCAACGGTGACCGGCATATCCTGAACGTCGAATTCGTAAATGGCTTCCATGCCCAGGTCTTCGAACGCGATGACCTCCGCGCCGCGAATCGCCTTCGATACCAGATACGCCGCGCCGCCCACCGCCATCATGTAGGCGGCCTTGTGCTTCTTGATCGCCTCGATGGCACCCGGGCCGCGCTCTGCCTTGCCGATCATCGAGATCAGGCCGGTCTGCGACAACATCATGTCGGTGAACTTGTCCATGCGCGTGGCCGTGGTGGGACCTGCCGGGCCAACGACTTCCTCGCGGACCGGATCAACCGGGCCAACGTAATAAATCACGCGATTCGTGAAATCGACAGGGAGCTTTTCGCCCTTGGCGAGCATGTCGGCAATACGCTTGTGCGCCGCGTCCCGTCCCGTCAGCATCTTGCCCGACAGCAGCAGCGTCTGGCCGGGCTTCCATGCCGCGACCTGTTCCTTCGTCAACGTGTTGAGGTCCACGCGCTGGCTCGTCTCCGTGTTCGCGACCCATTCGACCTTCGGCCATGCGTCGAGCGAAGGCACGTCGAGTTTCGCCACGCCCGAGCCGTCGAGCGTGAAATGCGCATGACGCGTGGCTGCGCAGTTGGGGATGATCGCGATCGGCTTCGATGCCGCGTGCGTGGGCGCCGCCATGATCTTTACGTCAAGCACGGTGGCGAGGCCGCCCAGACCCTGCGCGCCAATGCCGAGCGCGTTGACCTTCTCGTGCAACTCCACGCGTAACTCTTCGATCCAGTCCCGCGGTCCGCGTGCGATGACATCCTGGATATCGATGGCGTCCATCAGCGATTCCTTCGCCATGACCATCGCTTTCTCCGCCGTCCCGCCGATGCCGATTCCCAGCATGCCGGGCGGGCACCAGCCGGCGCCCATCAGCGGCACGGTTTTCAGCACCCAGTCCACGATGGAATCCGACGGGTTCAGCATCGCGAACTTCGTCTTGTTCTCCGATCCGCCGCCTTTCGCTGCGATCTGGACGTCGACTTTATCGCCGGGGACGATCTCGTAATGGATCACCGCCGGCGTGTTGTCCTTCGTATTCTTGCGCGCGCCTTCGGGCGGACTCACGATGGATGCGCGCAGCACGTTGTCCGGATTCAGATAACCGCGGCGCACGCCTTCGTTGATCATGTCGGTGACGCCCATGGTTGCACCGTCCCACCGTACGTCCATGCCCACTTTCACGAACACCGTGACGATGCCGGTGTCCTGGCAGATCGGCCGGTGACCTTCCGCGCACATGCGGCTGTTCGTCAGGATCTGCGCGATGGCGTCTTTCGCGGCCGGACTCTCTTCGAGTTCGTACGCGCGGCCGAGCGCCTGGATGTAGTCGAGCGGATGGTAATAGCTGATGTGCTGCAACGAATCCGCAATGCTCTGGATCAGGTCTTCCTGCTTGATGATGGTCATGGCTTGAACGTGTGGGGAACGGGACGTTATCGGGACTGTTTGCGGCGCTTTAAGAAGCGCTCATGGGTGTATTTCTGCTGCTGGTCTAAGCTTACTCGTGCGCCTTCGCGGGCGTGCCGGAAGGTTCGTGAAAATGCTCCGGATGCGTGTGCGTGGTCAGCCGGTCGACCCACGCCATGATCAGCGCCGACGCGAGGAACGCCACATGAATGATCACTTGCCACATCACCGCATGTTCGGAGTACTGGTCCGGGTTGATGAAGGTTTTCAGCAGATGGATGGACGAAATGCTGATCAGCGCCATGGACAGCTTCACCTTCAGCACGCCGGCATTCACGTGATCGAGCCATTCCGGCTGATCGGGATGGCCTTCCACGCCGAGTCGTGAGACGAAAGTCTCGTAGCCGCCCACGATCACCATGATCAGCAGGTTGGAGATCATCACCACGTCGATCAGGCCGAGGACGACCAGCATGATGTTGGTTTCATCGAGCGTCGTCATGTGAGTGACGAGATGCCAGACCTCCTTCAGGAACAGGACGACGTAGACGCCCTGCGCCACGATCAGGCCGAGATACAGCGGCACCTGGAGCCAGCGGCTCATGAAGATGACGGCTGGAAGGGGTTTCATGGGACGGCGGGGAGGACGGGTGCCGGGGATGTTCGAGGATGCGGACATGAGCGGTGCCGGGTCGTGGAAGGTTGATTGAATCGAGTAACTGCTTGGGTCGTGGCGAGCGCGAAATAAGGCGAAACCGGATGAAACCGGATGAAACCGGATGAAACCGGATGAAACCGGAAATAGGGCGAAACCGGATTTCGCGCGCATTTTTTTGAGAAAGCCCGTCATTGTAGCGCGATGGCGGCGCCGGGTTGCGGGTGAACCCTGAGGCAGTCCGCACGCGCAACCAGCCCCAAAACCTGCTCACCGGCGGTTCCACCACGCGTGCGAAATTCGTGCAAAGCCCGTGCAAAGCCCGTCTGGAAGCCGTCCCCGGTCAAGAAATCATCGGCGGCGCCGTTTTCGCCTTCGTGCTGGCCAGGACGATCCCGGTGACCACGCATGCCAGTGCAATTCCATGCGCGATAGTCGGACGCTCGCCGAGAAACACGATGCCGTAGAGCGCCGCCGCGATCGGCAAGAGGCCGGAAAATACGCCGGCGAGACTGCCATCGACGTGCCGGATGCCTTTCATCCACAGCCAGAACGAGAAGATGCTCGCCGATAACCCGTACCAAAGCACGAGGCTCCAGACACTCAGGCTGACGCTGCTGTAATTGAAGCTGACGAGCGCGGAAAACCCGAACGGCAGCATCAGCAGGAAGCCGAAGAAATGCGTGTAGGCGCAGATATCGATGGCGGGAAGCGTCTGCGTCAGGCGTCGCGACAGGATCACGTAGAACGACTCGCAACACACCGCGCCGAGCACCATCAGGTTGCCAAGTACCGAGCTATCCTGCGGTCCGCTGCCCGATCCGTGGCCGCCCGTTCCTTGCGCAACGTTGATCACGACCACGCCGACAATGGCAAGCGCAATGGAAATCAACGCACGCCCGTTCGGGCGTTCTTTCAGGAAAAACCACGAGAACAAGGCGACCACCGCTGGAATCGTACTGGTGATCACGCCCGCCGCGACGACGCTCGTGCGCTGCACGCCGTTGAGCATCAGCAACGTGAACATGAAGGTGCCGAAGAACGCCTGCTGGATCAGGTTGGCCCATTCGTCGCGCTTGACCAGCCGGATCTTCGCGGGACGCAACAACGGCCAGAGCACCGCCATCGCAATGACAAAGCGCAGCAGCGCGAACAGCGGGACCGGAATGAAAGCGACCACCGACTTGCCGACGCCGACATTGCTGCCGGCCAGCAGCATGGCTGCGATGAGATAGAGCGCGTAACGATTCAAGCTGGAATCCGGACGGCGAGTTCAGTTAACATGGCGTGGCGCGTCATGGATCGCGCGCAACGCGGGATGGGGGTAAGCAGCACGTGAGCGCAAAGCGCATCATTGTATTGATGCGTTGAAACGGTCGAATAGTATAAGTGCGGGTGCGTACGTGTATACCCCGTGGCTTTCGGGGCGATCGCGTAAGTAGCGGGTAAGGCGCGCGGCTTATCTTCGTCCCATCGTCACATAAAGCCTGGCGCGCCTATGCTGCGCTGCATCGAACAGGCAACGCACAGAGGCAGGAGACGCGGCAGGTCGCATGACAAATATGAATGCGCCTGCCGTCCACGCCTAAAGACATGGCGGCTTCGGAGCTTGGGCTCCGGTGTCGCGGTTATCAGATTCACCATCAAAGAAGGGGTTGTCGATGTCTGCGATTGAATCCGTACTCCAGGAACGCCGTATTTTCCCGCCCTCGGCCAAAGCAACGGCCGGCGCAACGATTTCCGGCATGGACGCGTACAAGGCTTTGACGTCTGAAGCCGAACGCGATTACGAAGGTTTCTGGGCGCGGCTCGCGCGCGAAACGCTTAGCTGGCACAAGCCGTTCACAACTGTCCTCGACGAATCGAATCCGCCGTTCTACAAGTGGTTCGAAGACGGCGAAATCAACGCGTCGTATAACTGCATCGACCGTCATGTGGAAGCCGGCAACGGCGCGAAGAACGCGATCATCTTCGAAGCCGACGACGGCACCGTCGTGAACGTCACGTATCAGGATCTTCTGCAGCGCGTCTGCCGCTTCGCCAATGCGCTGAAAAAGCGCGGCGTGAAGAAGGGCGATCGCGTGGTGATCTACATGCCGATGTCTATCGAAGGCGTGGTCGCCATGCAGGCCTGCGCGCGGATCGGTGCGACGCACTCGGTCGTGTTCGGCGGGTTCTCATCGAAGTCGCTCAACGAACGGCTGGTGGACGTGGGCGCGGTCGCACTTGTTACGTCGGATGAACAAATGCGCGGCGGCAAGGCCCTGCCGCTGAAGAGCATCGCCGATGAAGCTATCGCAGCCGGCGGATGCGAAGCGGTCAAGAGCGTGATTGTGTACAAGCGCACGGGTGGCAAGACGCAATGGCATGAAGGCCGTGATCTCTGGATGCACGAGCTGGTCGAGCATGAATCCGATCAGTGCGAGCCGGAATGGGTCAGCGCCGAACATCCGCTGTTCATCTTGTACACGTCCGGTTCCACGGGCAAGCCGAAGGGCGTTCAGCACAGCACCGGCGGCTTTTTGCTGTGGGCCGCGCAGACCATGAAGTGGACCTTCGACGCCAGGCCCGACGACGTGTTCTGGTGTACCGCCGACATCGGCTGGATCACGGGGCATAGCTACATCGCGTATGGTCCGACTGCCATTGGTGCGACCCAGGTCGTGTTCGAAGGTGTGCCGACCTATCCGCACGCCGGGCGCTTCTGGGACATGATCGGCAAGCACAAGGTCACGATTTTCTATACCGCGCCGACCGCTATCCGCTCACTCATCAAGATGGCCGAAGCCGATGCAAAAGTGCATCCGAAGAGCTTCGATCTGTCGTCGCTGCGCATTCTCGGCACGGTCGGCGAGCCGATCAATCCAGAAGCGTGGATGTGGTATCACGAGAACGTGGGCGGCGGCGTGTGTCCTATCGTCGATACATGGTGGCAGACCGAAACCGGCGGCCACATGATCACGCCGCTGCCGGGCGCGACGCCGCTTGTGCCGGGTTCCTGCACGCTGCCGTTGCCCGGCATCATGGCTGCTGTCGTCGATGAAACCGGCCAGGACGTGCCGAACGGGCAGGGGGGCATCCTCGTCATCAAGCGGCCGTGGCCGTCTGCGCTACGCAACGTTTGGGGTGATCCGGACCGCTACAAGAAGAGCTACTTCCCTGAAGAACTCGGCGGCAAGCTGTACCTCGCGGGCGATGGCGCCGTGCGCGACAAGGACACGGGTTACTTCACGATCATGGGCCGGATCGATGACGTGCTGAACGTGTCGGGGCATCGGTTGGGGACCATGGAGATCGAGTCGGCGCTGGTGTCGAATCCGATCGTGGCGGAAGCGGCCGTGGTCGGCCGTCCCGACGATACGACCGGCGAAGCGGTGTGCGCGTTCGTCGTGCTGAAGCGTTCGCGGCCTGAGGGCGATGAAGCCAAGCAGATCGCCAATGAACTGCGGGCGTGGGTCGCAAAAGAGATCGGTCCGATCGCGAAACCGAAGGACATTCGTTTCGGCGAGAATCTTCCCAAGACCCGTTCAGGCAAGATCATGAGGCGGTTGTTGCGTTCGCTGGCGAAGGGCGAGGAGATCACGCAGGACATCTCGACGCTCGAGAATCCCGCGATCCTCGATCAACTTGGCGAAGCGCGTTGAATTTGCTTTAGTATCATCTGGCTTGAAAGAACGGCTCCCTGTTTCAGGGAGCCGTTTTTATATCCCCGGCCGGCGCACGATGTCGATCCCGATTGCCGCGTCTTAAAGCATTTGGTAGATAAGCACATGTCCTCGATTCCACCGCCTGCTTCGAGTCCCGCCGAACCACCGCCCGTCACGGAGGCGATGGCGCAAGCGCATCGGTTCTACTGGCGAACGAATCTTGCGGTGATATCGGTGCTGATGCTGATCGGATTCGTGGTCTCGTTCGGCATTCCGCTCATGGCGACGCGGCTCGCTGATGTGCGTTTCGCGGGTTTTCCGCTGCCGTTCTACTTTGGCGCCCAGGGCGCGATCCTGGTGTATGTCGCGTTGATCGTGGTGTATATCGTGCTGATGCAATTCGCCGATGCCCGTTTGCAACGGACCCTTGCCGTAGCTAAGCCCGAGCCATGAAGCGCCGATGAAGCTTACCCATCGACTCATCCGCGCCTACGCGCTTTACACGCTCGGCTTCTTCCTGTTCATCTACGTGATGGCGCGGATCGAGCGCGTGACCGGGCCGGGCATGTGGATCGGCTATGTGTTTTTGTTCGTGCCGATAGCCGTCTATGCCGTCATCGGCTTGTTGTCGCGGACGTCGGATCTGGTCGAATATTACGTGGCCGGGCGGCGCGTGCCGTCCGCGTTCAACGGCATGGCCACGGCGGCGGACTGGTTATCGGCGGCGTCGTTTATCGGGCTGGCCGGGTCCATCTATGCAACCGGTTACGACGGTCTTGCGTATATGATGGGCTGGACTGGCGGCTATTGTCTCGTTGCGTTCCTGCTCGCGCCCTACGTCCGCAAGCTTGCTCGATACACCATTCCCGACTTCCTCGGCACGCGCTTTTCAAGCAACCTCGTGCGCGGGATCGCGGCGTTCGCGGCCATCCTGTGCTCGTTCGTTTATCTCGTCGCGCAGATCCAGGGCATCGGGCTGATTGCGTCGCGGTTTATCGGTATCGACTTTGCTATCGGGATCTTCTGCGGGCTTGCGGGTATTCTCGTGTGCTCGTTTCTTGGCGGCATGCGCGCTGTCACGTGGACGCAGGTCGCGCAGTACATCATCCTGATCAGCGCCATGCTGATTCCCGTCTCGATGATCGCCCATCGCGAAGGGCTCGGCTGGTTGCCGCAGCTTTCGTATGGACGGTTGCTGGAGCGTGTGGAAGTGCTTGAACGGGAGGTGGAACGCTCGCCCGAAGAAGCCAGGGTCCGTGACGATTACCGGCGTCAGGCGCAGCAGATCCAGACGCAGATCGATGAGTTGCCCACGTCGTTTCATACCGGGCAGGCTCGGCTGATGGAGGAGATCGCGGGTCTGCGCCGGCATAACGGGCCGTTGCGCGATATTAACGAGCGGGAACGTGAACTGGCGTCGTTCCCGAAGACACCCGCGGAGGCGCACGTTCAATGGACCCGCGCCCGCGATGCGATGCTCGAGCGCGCTGCGCCGCCGGTGCCAATGGCTGAAGCATTCCCCCCATCCGACGATGAAAACGCGCGGTTGCACAGGCGGAATTTTTTGTCGTTGCTGCTGTGTTTGTCGCTGGGAACGGCGAGCTTGCCGCATATTTTGACGCGCTATAACACGACTACATCTGTGGCTTCTGCGCGGCGCTCGGTCGGCTGGACGCTGTTTTTTGTCGCGCTGTTTTATGTGACCGTGCCCGTGCTCGCGGTGCTGATCAAGTACGAGATGCTGACGGGAATCGTCGGGCACAAGTTCGCTGATCTTCCTACGTGGGTCATGCAATGGCGCAAGGTGGAGCCGTATCTGATTCGTATCGGCGATGTGAACGGTGACGGCATCGTGCGCTGGTCCGGGATTCAGATGCAGCCGGATATGGTGGTGCTCGCCGCGCCGGAGATTGCCGGGCTGCCGTATGTGATGTCGGGATTGATTGCTGCGGGGGCGTTGGCCGCGGCGCTTTCTACCGCCGATGGCTTGCTATTGACGATCGCGAATGCGCTTTCGCACGACGTCTATTACTGCATGGTCGACAAGACGGCGAGCAGTCAGCGAAGGGTGACGATATCGAAGATATTGTTGCTGGGGGTGGCGTTGTTTGCTTCTTATGTGGCTTCGCTGAATACCGGGAATATCTTGTTCTTGGTGGGGGCGGCGTTTTCGTTGGCGGCGTCGAGTTTGTTTCCGGTGTTGGTGCTGGGCGTGTTCTGGAAGCGGACGACGAAGCTCGGGGCGGTCGCGGGAATGCTGGCGGGCTTGAGCGTGTGCGTCTATTACATCGTGTCGACGTATCCGTACTTCACACAGATGACGGGTTGGTCGGGCGCGCGGTGGTTTGGGATCGAGTCGATCAGTTCGGGGGTGTTTGGCGTGCCGGCGGGGTTTGTGGTGGCGGTGGTGGTGAGTCTTTTCGATCGGAAACCGGACGCGTATACGAGGGCGTTGGTGGATTATATTCGGCATCCGTGAGGAGGAGATTTGCGGGTTTGGCGGTGGCGAAAAACAAAAAACCCGCGTCGGCACAAGGCGCGATGCGGGTTTTGGGGATACTTGACAATGTGATACGTATTCTGGCGGAGAGACGGGGATTCGAACCCCGGTTAGGTTTGACCCTAAACACGCTTTCCAGGCGTGCGACTTAAACCGCTCATCCATCTCTCCAGCAAGTCGCGGATTATAGCAAACTCGCGCGTCTGTGCCAGCCCCCTTGTGGAGAAGAGGTTATCGAGGTTGAAATCCGGCGGCGACGCGACTTGCCACCGGTCGCTCACCCCCGCTGCTTAACCTCCAGCCGGAACTTATGCAGCAAAGGCTCCGTATATCCGCTAGGTTGCGCACGCCCCTCAAAAACCAGCGCCTTCGCCGCCTTGAAAGCCAGCGACGTTTCAAAGTGACCGGCCATCGGCTGATAGTGCGGGTCGCCGGCATTCTGCTGATCAACCACCTTCGCCATGCGCTCGAACGTCTCGCTGACCAGCGCCTCCGACACCACGCCGTGATGCAGCCAGTTGGCAATATGCTGGCTCGAAATCCGCAGCGTCGCGCGGTCTTCCATCAGCCCGATATCGTGGATATCCGGCACCTTCGAACATCCCACGCCCTGGTCGATCCACCGCACCACGTAACCCAAAATCCCCTGCGCGTTGTTCTCGATTTCCTGGCGAATTTCCTCATCCGACCATTGCGCCTTTTCGACGACGGGAATCGTCAGCAGCCCATCGAGCAATTCATCGCGGGCGCCGCTGTAACGGGTTTTCTCCAGCTCCTTCTGCACGGCTTGCACATCGACCTGATGGTAATGCAGCGCATGCAGCGTCGCGGCGGTCGGCGAGGGCACCCATGCCGTGTTCGCGCCCGCTTTCGGATGAGCGATCTTCTGCTCGAGCATCGCGTGCATCAGGTCGGGCATGGCCCACATGCCTTTACCGATTTGCGCGCGCCCACGTAACCCCGAGCTCAGTCCCGCGAGCACGTTATTGCGCTCATAAGCCGTGATCCACGCCGACGATTTCATGTCGCCCTTGCGCATCATCGGACCGGCTTCCATCGCGCTGTGCATCTCGTCGCCGGTGCGGTCGAGGAAGCCCGTGTTGATGAACGCCACCCGCGCCGAAGCCACCGCAATGCACGCCTGCAGGTTGACGCTCGTACGCCGTTCCTCGTCCATGATGCCCATCTTGACCGTGTAGCGCGGCAGGCCGAGCAGGTCCTCCACGCGGCCGAACAGCTCATCGGAGAAAGCGACTTCCGCCGGGCCGTGCATCTTCGGCTTGACGATATAAATCGATCCCGTGCGCGAATTGAGCTTGTTTTGCAGGTCGTGCATTGCACCGAGCGACGTCATCACGGCGTCGAGAATGCCCTCGGGAATCTCGTGCCCGTCGCGATCGACAATAGCCGGATTCGTCATCAGATGCCCGACGTTACGGATGAACAGCAGCGAGCGGCCATGCAGCTTCACCGTCGAGCCATCGGGTGCGGTGTATTCGCGATCGGCGTTCAGACGGCGCGTGAAGGTCTTGCCGTTCTTGGTGACTTCCTCCGCCAGATCGCCTTTCATCAGGCCGGTCCAGTTGCGGTAGAGCTGGACCTTGTCGGCGGCATCGACGGCGGCCACCGAATCCTCGCAATCGATGATCGTCGAGACCGCGGCCTCCATCAGCACGTCCTTTACATGCGCGGCATCGGTCTTACCGATGGAGTCGGTCGCGTCGATCTGGATCTCGAAGTGCAGGCCGTGATGCTTGAGCAGCACCGCGGACGGCGAGCCGGCATTGCCCTGGAAACCGATGAACTGATCGGGTGATTTCAACGCCGATGAACCGCTTTTCAGCGCAATGACAAGCTTGCCGCCCTCTACGCAATACGAGGTGGCATCGACGTGAGAACCGTTGGCGAGCGGCGCGGCTTCATCGAGGAACGCCCGAGCGCGGGCAATTACCGCTGCACCGCGAGCCGGGTTGAATTGTGCTGTGCGTTCGGCGCCGTCGGTGTCGGGGATTGCGTCGGTGCCATAAAGCGCGTCGTACAAACTGCCCCAGCGCGCATTCGCGGCGTTGAGTGCATAGCGCTGGTTCGACAGCGGCACGACGAGTTGCGGCCCGGCTTGTTCGGCGATTTCCGTATCGACGTTTTCGGTTGTGGCCTGCACAGCAGCGCTCGCCGGCACGATGTAGCCGATGCCTTCCAGAAATGCACGATACGCTTTCAAATCGCGCACCGGTCCCGGATTCGCCTTGTGCCACTGATCCAGTTCCGTCTGCAACCGGTCACGCTCGGCGAGCAGCGCACGGTTCTTCGGGGCGAGGTCGTGAACGAGGGCATCGAGTCCTTTCCAGAACGCTTCGCTCTCTATACCGATTCCCGACAGCGCTTCGTCATCGACATACTGGCTAAGCTCGGCTGCAACCTGCAATCCGTTTCGCTTGATCATTTGACTCATGGGTAACTCCAGCTCGGTTTGTATTCTGTCCGCGTTCGCCGCTTTGCAGCAATGTATTGCCATGTTAACGCTTCTTGATTGTTTCGATCGGTTCCGGCGTAGGCGATCACCTCGACACACAGCCGCAGCGCGTAAAGACAAGATCCGCGGGAGTGACTATATTTGTCGTCCTGTGCGCCGAAACAGACCAATAAACCGCTCCGGCCAGGCGTTATGCCGCACCTTCCACGCTTTTGTCTAAAGGATATCCATGACCGATTTGTCCGCTTTCCCCATCACAGCAAAATGGCCTGCGCAGCATCCCGACCGGATTCAGCTTTATTCGCTGCCGACACCGAACGGCGTCAAGGTCTCGATCATGCTGGAGGAGACCGGGCTGCCGTACGAGCCGCATCTGGTGAGCTTCGAGACCAACGACCAGATGTCGCCCGCGTTTTTATCGCTGAATCCGAACAACAAGATCCCCGCAATCCTTGATCCCAATGGCCCGGATGGCAAGCCGCTGCCGTTGTTCGAGTCGGGCGCGATCCTGCTCTATCTCGCCGACAAGACCGGTCAGTTCATCCCGCAGGACGCGGCCGGCCGCTATGAGACGATCCAGTGGGTCATGTTCCAGATGGGCGGCATTGGCCCGATGTTCGGCCAGCTCGGTTTCTTCAACAAATTCGCCGGCAAGGACTACGAAGACAAGCGCCCGCGTGAGCGCTACGTGGCCGAGTCGAAGCGCCTGCTTGGGGTACTTGAGCAACGCCTGGGCGGGCGTGAATGGATCATGGGCGACACCTACACGATCGCCGATATAGCAAGCTTTCCGTGGATACGAAACCTGATCGGCTTTTACGAGGCAGGCGAGCTGGTCGGTATCGAAAACTTCCCGAATGTCAGGCGCGCGCTCGATGCGTTCGTCGCCAGGCCGGCGGTAGCAAGAGGGCTGAATATTCCGAAGCGGGGGTGAAGAGGCTTGCGAACCGGCTGAAGTGTATTCTCGACGAAGGCGGCCACGCGCCGGCTTCGTTTATCTGGACATTGACCAACGCCATATCGGGCCACGTTTCTCTTCCGGCCGAATGTTTGTTCACCCGTCGCGAGCGTCGATCTTTAATCAAGTTATCAAAAAAATAATAGATTTTATTCAAATTTCCAAAATCCGGGTTTTAACTAAATAGAGTTTAAGTTGGTTTAGTAATCAGCGATATAAAGCTGTCCGTTTTTAATAATTATTTTTAAATGAAACAATCGATCGTTTCTCGTATGTCCGTAAAACAATAAATCCCTTGACGCTTTCCCCGCGTACGCCAACAATCATCTCCACAGCATCTCGAAAAACCGGATTTTAATCGCACGGCCTCTCGTATTTCATAATCATGACGGAAACCGAAACTCGCCTTCGAAAGACGGAAGAGCTCCGTAGCTTCCTCTTTCTGACCATTATCATGGTTCCTGTATTGACCATCATGTTTGTTGCCATTTATGGCTTCAGCGTGTGGTTCTATCAAATGCTGATCGGCGGTCCGCCTCACTGACCAATGCGCGGATTAATTCGTTTCATGTAATTGAAAGCGACAGGAGTCGATTCATGTCTGCACGCCTGAAAAATGCATTCGCTGAACTCGTTTCAATTCCCGAGGCGCATATTGCGGGAATTGTCGTGCATGCAAGTCAATCGAATCTTGAAAAGATCAAGCAGGCTATTTCACTTATCCCCGGGTCCGAGATTCACGTAACCAGTCCAGAGGGAAAAATAATCGTGACGCTGGAGGCGCGCCGCTCTGTTGACATCGTCGATCAACTGAATGCCATCCATGCGCTGCCGGGTGTTTATTCGGCGTCGCTTGTTTATCAACATCACGAGGATATTGAAGCGCTCGACCAGGAGATTCGCGATGAGCCTGACGCGTCGAAGCTTTATTAAGCAGACGGCGGCGGCGACCGCTGCATCGGCGGCCGGCGTCGCGCTGCCAGCGCTTTCCGCTGGCGTGAACAAGAGCCTCGCTGCTGTCGCCGATGCCGACGTGACCTGGTCGAAGGCGCCATGCCGCTTTTGCGGGACAGGCTGCGGTGTGAGCGTAGGCGTAAAAGCCGGCAGGGTAGTCGCGACCCAGGGCGATCCGCTGGCCGAAGTGAATCGCGGCCTGAACTGCGTAAAAGGTTATTTCCTCTCGAAGATCATGTACGGCGAGGACCGCCTGACCACGCCGCTGCTGCGCATGAAGGACGGCAAGTATGCGAAGGACGGTGAGTTCACGCCGGTCTCGTGGGACCAGGCATTCAGCACGATGGCCGAGCAATTCAAGCGCGTGCTGAAAGCGAAGGGGCCGACAGCAGTCGGCATGTTCGGCTCGGGCCAGTGGACGGTGTTCGAAGGCTATGCCGCGGTGAAACTCATGAAGGCGGGGTTTCGCAGCAACAATCTTGATCCGAACGCACGGCATTGCATGGCGTCGGCAGTGACCGGTTTCATGCGCACCTTCGGCATGGACGAGCCTATGGGCTGCTACGACGATATCGAGCAAGCCGACGCGTTCGTGCTCTGGGGATCGAACATGTCGGAGATGCATCCGATCCTCTGGACTCGTGTGACGGACCGCAAGCTGAGCGTCCCGAAGACAACGGTCGCCGTGCTGTCGACGTTCGAGCATCGCAGCTTTGATCTCGCGGACTATAGGGTGATTTTTACGCCCCAGTCCGACCTCGCGATCATGAATTACATCGCGAACGTGATCATCAAGACGAATCGCGTGAACAAGGACTTTGTCTCGAAGCACGTGACGTTCAAGGAAGGCAATACGGATATTGGCTATGGCCTGCGTCCCGATCATCCATTGCAGAAAGCCGCTAAAAACGCGGGCGATCCGAATGGTTCGAAGCCCATGGACTTCGACGCATTCGCGCGCTTCGTCTCGAAGTACGACGCGGATTACGTGACGAAGTTGTCGGGCGTGCCCAAGGCCAAGCTCGATCAGCTCGCCGAGCTTTACGCCAATCCGAATATCAAGGTGGTGTCGTTCTGGACCATGGGTTTCAACCAGCACACGCGCGGCACGTGGGCGAACAACATGATCTACAACCTTCACTTGCTGACGGGCAAGATCGCAACGCCGGGCAATAGCCCGTTCTCGCTGACCGGGCAACCGTCGGCATGCGGCACGGCACGGGAAGTGGGGACGTTCTCACATCGGCTGCCGGCGGACATGGTGGTGACGAACCCGGAACACAGGGCGCACGCGGAGCAGATCTGGCGGTTGCCCGCAGGCACAATTCCAGAAAAGCCCGGCTATCACGCGGTGCTGCAAAACCGCATGCTGAAGGACGGCAAGCTGAACGCGTATTGGGTCATGTGCAATAACAACGTCCAGGCAGGCGCGAACCTGAACGAAGAGACGTTGCCCGGATATAGGAACCCTGAGAATTTTATTGTGGTGTCGGACGTATACCCGACCGCGACGGCCGTGTCCGCCGACCTGATCCTGCCCGCGGCAATGTGGGTGGAGAAAGAAGGCGCGTATGGCAATGCCGAACGCCGGACGCAATTCTGGCATCAACTGGTGGAAGCACCTGATGGCGCCCGCTCCGATTTATGGCAGTTGATGGAGTTCTCGAAGCACTTCAAGGTCGAGGAGGTCTGGCCGCCGGAGTTGATCGCAAAGAAGCCGGAACTCAAGGGCAAGACGCTCTACGACGTGCTCTACCGCAACGGCCAGGTCGATAAATTTTCGAGTAAAGATAGCAATCCGAACTATAAGAACGATGAAGCGAAGGCCTTTGGTTTTTATGTGCAGAAGGGGCTCTTCGAAGAATACGCGACCTTCGGTCGTGGGCATGGTCACGATCTTGCCCCCTTCGACGCTTATCACGAAGCGCGCGGTTTGCGTTGGCCGGTAGTCGATGGCAAGGAGACGCGCTGGCGTTACAGGGAGGGATCGGACCCTTACGTGAAAGCCGGCACGGGGTATCAGTTCTACGGCAACAAGGATGGCCGGGCAGTGATTTACGCGCTGCCCTATGAACCGCCGGCCGAAGCGCCGGACAAGGATTTTCCGTTCTGGCTCGCAACGGGACGCGTGCTCGAACACTGGCATTCCGGATCGATGACGCGCCGCGTGCCGGAGTTGTATCGGGCATTCCCCAACGCCGTATGTTTCATGCATCCCGACGATGCAAAAGCGCTCGGCTTTCGACGCGGAGACGAAGTCAAGGTGATGTCGCGACGCGGTTTTATCCGTACGCGGATCGAGACACGCGGTCGTGACAAACCGCCGCGCGGTCTCGTTTTTGTACCGTGGTTCGACGCGAGTCAGTTGATCAACAAAGTGACGCTCGACGCCACCGACCCGATCTCGCTACAGACCGACTACAAGAAGTGCGCCGTCAAGATTGTCCGAGTCTGAGGAGGCTGCCATGCGAGCGTGGACCGTGGTGGTTGCAGCAAGTCTTTGTGTTTTTTCCCAGGCGGCGTCGACCCAGCCGGTGATTCCTGCCGAACCGTTTCACGACGCCATGCGCGGCACAACGCCGATCGATGAAGAGGCGAAACCGCCTTTGATTGCACCTATCGAAAATAAGGATGTCATCCGTGGCCGCGCCTATGCACAGCAGCCGCCGACGATCCCGCACAAGATCGACGGTTATCAACTCGACAAGAACGCCAACCGTTGCCTCGCGTGCCATGCGAGGAGCCGCGCGGCCGAGAGTGGAGCCGTGCCTATCGGCGTATCGCATTACCTCACCCGAGACAACGTCACGCTCGGAAGCCTCTCGCCGCGGCGCTATTTCTGCACGCAGTGTCATGTCCCGCAAGCCGATACGAAGCCGCTTGTCGGCAACACGTTCACGGATGCGGAAGATGTGCGCGTCGCGCCCGGGCCTGCTGGGCCGAACGCGGCCGGGAAGAAGTAGGAGCGTGCGATGTTCGGCTTGATAAAGCGCTACTGGCAGACGATCAACCGCCCGAGCACCTACTACAGCCTCGGCTTCCTGACGCTGGGCGGGTTTATCGCGGGCGTGGTGTTCTGGGGTGCGTTCAACACGGCGCTGGAAGTGACGAGCACTGAAGCGTTCTGCACCAGTTGCCATGAGATGCACGACAACACCTTCGCTGAACTGAAGAGCACGATTCATTACAGCAACCGTAGCGGCGTGCGGGCGATCTGTTCTAACTGCCATGTGCCGCACGACTGGACGGACAAGATCGCGAGAAAGATGCAGGCGTCGAAGGAAGTGTGGGCCAAGGTATTTGGCACGGTCAACACGCGCGAGAAGTTCCAGGAGAGGCGGCTTGAACTCGCCGAACACGAGTGGCGCCGCATGAAAGCGAACGACTCGCTGGAGTGCCGCAATTGCCACTCGTTCGAGTCCATGGATTTCACGCGCCAGAGCCCGCGGGCACAGAGCGCGCATCAGCGCTTTCTCGGCACGGGCGAGAAGACGTGTATCGATTGTCACAAGGGTATTGCACACGAATTGCCGGACATGACCCAGGCAATGCGAGATCAACAGCTGCGCGAAGCGCGTTCACATTGAGAGGTCTACGATGAAGCAGAACACGTTTATCCCGTCGGAATTCTCTTCGGCAAGATCGGGCGATGCACTTTTGTCTGTCGACAAACTGGCCTTCGACCGCGGTGGGCAAAGGCTCTTTAGCGACGTTGGATTCGACGTTGACGCCGGCCAGGTGCTGCAGATCCACGGCCCGAATGGCAGCGGCAAGACCACGCTGCTGCGCGTGCTCGCGGGTCTGTTGCAACCGAGCGAGGGCACGGTGCGATGGCGCGGCAAGGATGCGCAGGCGCGTCCGGAAGTGTGGCGGCAATCGCTTGCGTATCTCGGGCATCTGAACGGCATCAGCGACGATCTGACCGCTGCCGAGAACCTGACCTTCAGCTCGGTGCTGGGCGAAGTTGCCGAAGAGCGGGTAGAGGTCCAGGAGAAGGCGCTCGAGAGCGTCGGGCTCGACCGCTATCGGCACGCGATTGTGCGCGGCTTGTCCGCGGGACAAAAGCGCCGGCTCGCTATCTCGCGGCTGTTGCTGGAACACAAGCCGCTGTGGTTGCTCGACGAACCGGCGGCAGCGCTGGACGAAGAATCGTCCGGTGTGCTCGAACGCTGCATTGCGGGACATCTGGAGCGAGGCGGCATCGTATTGATGACCACGCATAAGCTCATCACCACCGCGCCTTCGGCCACCCGCAATCTCTATTTCGAACCGTGCGGCCGATGTTCCGACTGACGGCGCGCATCGTGCAGCGCGAACTGGCCCTGACGTGGCGGCGACGCACCGCCGCGCTCGGCTGCCTGCTGTTTTTCGTCATCGCGGCGAGCCTGTTTCCGCTCGCGGTCGGGGCTGATCCAGCGCTGTTGCAAGCTATTGCACCCGGCGTGTTGTGGGTGACCGCGCTATTCGCCGCAATGCTTTCGCTAGGGCGTTTATTCGGCCCTGATTTCGCCGATGGCGCGCTCGACCAGATGCTGCTTTCGCCGCGTTCGCTAATGACGATTGTCGTGGCGAAGATCGGCGCGCACTGGCTCACGAGCGGCTTCGCGCTCGTGTTGCTTGCGCCCGTTCTGGCGCTTCAATACGGTTTGTCCTTCGATAGCGTCTGCCGCCTCACGGCAGCGTTGTTGCTCGGAACGCCTGTTCTGAGCCTTATCGGTTCGATGGGCGCAGCGTTGACGCTCGGCGTGCGGGGCGGCGGCATGCTGCTCGCGGTATTGGTGCTTCCACTCGAAACCCCCGTGCTGATCTTCGGCGCCAACGCGGCCGATCCATCACGTGCCGGCGCATGGTCGACGGCCAATTTTTCGCTGCTCGGCGCAAGCCTGCTGGCGGCACTCGCGCTGTGCCCGGTCGCAACCGTCGCGGCGCTGAGAATCTCGGCGGAATGAGGGCGTATCGATCATGAACTCATCTATCGCGCTGACCGGCTGGTTGCGTTACGCATCGCCGAGACCGTTTCATCGGCTGGCGGGGAAGATGATTCCCGGCTTCGCTATGGCCGCGCTATTACTCGCCATGCCGGGCATCCAGATCGCGTTGTTCATCGCGCCCACGGATGCCGTGCAGGGCGACGTTTATCGCATCATGTTCGTGCATGTGCCGGCGGCGTGGATGTCGATGCTGCTCTACGTCGTGATGGCCGCTTACGCGGCGCTCGGCCTGATCCTCAACGCGCGCCTTTCCGCGATGATGGCCCGCGCAATCGCCCCGACCGGCGCGATTTTCACCGCCCTCGCGCTGATGACCGGCGCGCTGTGGGGCCGCCCGACGTGGGGGGCGTGGTGGGTCTGGGACGCCCGGCTCACGTCCGAACTGATTCTGCTGTTCTTGTATCTGGGCTTCATGTCGCTGCATGGCGCCATCGACGACACCCGTCGCGCCGATCGTGCCTGCGCCGTGCTCGCGCTCGCCGGCGTGGTCAATGTGCCCGTCATCTATTTTTCGGTGCAGTGGTGGTACACGCTGCATCAGGGGGCATCGCTTTCATTCGGCAGCGGGGTATCGATGGACAGCTCAATGCTCGCCGGCCTCGTTGTAATGACGCTGGCGTTCTGGTGTTACGCGATTGCCATGGTGCTCGTGCGGGTGCGGCGGATTATCGATGAACGAGAGGCAGCATGATGAACATCGTGAACAGCTTGACCGGTGGCGATGGCGATCTCTGGTACCTGTGGGTCGCGTTCGACATCACCTTCCTCGTGCTCGCCATCGAGATCGCGATAACGGTCGGTTCGAACAGGCGGCAGCGCAGGCGCGGGCATGTTGTCCATCCGCACACACGCGGCAACACGTTGACGGAGAAACCGTGAAAGGGCGCACGCGGCGCGCGTGCGGTGTCGCCGCCGGGCTTGTGGCGCTCGGCGGCGCTGCGGCGCTTGTGTTGAATGCGTTCAACGCCAACGTGATGTTCTTCGTCACGCCCTCGCAACTCGTCTCGGGCAGCGTGAAACACGCAGCACGACTGCGCGTGGGTGGCCTCGTGGAGCGCGGGTCGGTCGAACGCGATGCGAGTGGGCTGACCGTGCGTTTCATGATCACCGATACGGCCCGGGAGATTCCCGTGCTTTACAGCGGGCCTCTGCCCGACCTGTTTCGCGAAGGCAAGGGCGTGGTGGCGCAGGGCAGATTGTTGCCGGACGGTGTGTTCCTGGCGGATCAGGTGCTGGCCAAACACGACGAGAAATACATGCCGCCGGACGCCGCTGAAGCCATCAAACGCGCGCGTTCCATGCGGGTATCGGACACGGCGCTTGTTCCCGCTGGGGCACCACAATGATCCCGGAACTTGGCCAGTTCGCACTGATCGTCGCGTTGGTGCTCGCGATCACAGCCGGCGTGTTGCCGCTTGTCGGCGCGGCCCGTGGGGTCCCCGGCTGGACGCGAAGCGCGTGGACGCTTGCACGTGGCCAATGCGGATTTGTCACGATGGCGTTCGGTTGCCTGGCGGTTTCATTTATAGGCAATGATTTCTCGGTGGCGTATGTCGCGTCGAATTCCAATTCGATGCTGCCGGTCATCTACCGCTTCGCGGCGGTCTGGGGCGGCCATGAAGGTTCGCTGTTGCTCTGGACCTTGCTGCTCACGTGGTGGATGGCGGCGGTATCCGTATTCAGCAAGCAGCTTCCCCTACCCATGGTCGCGCGTGTGCTCGGCGTGATGAGCTGGATCAACGTGGGTTTCCTGCTGTTCATGCTGTGGACTTCGAATCCGTTCACGCGTCTTTTGCCACCAGCAATGGATGGCCGCGATCTCAACCCGTTGCTGCAAGACCCGGGTATGGTCTCGCATCCACCCATTCTTTATATGGGGTACGTCGGCTTCGCGGTAGCGTTCTCGTTCGCCGTCTCGGCGCTGTTGTCGGGCGAACTCGATGCCGCCTGGGCGCGCTGGTCGCGACCGTGGACCACGGCCGCGTGGACCTTCCTCACGCTGGGCATCATGCTCGGCAGCGGCTGGGCGTACTACGAACTCGGATGGGGCGGATGGTGGTTCTGGGACCCCGTGGAGAACGCGTCGTTCATGCCGTGGCTCGTCGGTACGGCGCTGATGCACTCGCTTGCCGTCACTGACAAACGCGGCAGTTTTCGCGCGTGGACCGTGTTGCTTGCCATCTGCGCGTTTTCGCTGAGCTTGCTCGGCACGTTCCTTGTGCGTTCGGGCGTCATTACGTCGGTGCACGCATTCGCCTCTGATCCTACGCGCGGCATTTTCATCCTCATGTTCCTGTCGATAGTGACCGGCGGCGCGTTGATATTGTTCGCATGGCGAGCGCCGAAGATCGGACTGGGCCCAGGATTCGCCGCGATATCGCGTGAATCGTTGCTGTTGTCGAACAACGTCTTGCTGATGGTCGCGGCCGCTTCCGTATTCCTCGGCACGCTGTACCCGCTCGTGCTCGATGTGCTCGGGCTCGGAAAGATTTCCGTCGGTGCGCCGTATTTCGACGCGGTATTCGTGCCGTTGATGACACCCGCCATATTCCTCATGGGCATCGGACCAATTGCGAGGTGGAAGTCCGCGCGCCTGCCCGATATTCTCGTGCGTTTGTGCTGGGCGGCGTTGGTCAGCGTGGCGTCGGCGATTGCGTTGCCATGGCTCGCGGGCGGATGGAAACCGATGGTTGCGCTGGGCATGCTGCTGGCCGTGTGGTGCGCAACCTCCGTGCTCACTGCGTTGGCCGGACGTATCGCGGAACAACGAGGAATCTGGATCCTGCGATTCTTTCATGTGCCGCGCGGGTTCTACGGCATGCTGGTTGCGCACTTGGGCATCGGGGTTTTTATCGCTGGGGTGACGCTGGTCAAAGGCTATGAAACGGCCGGCGATGCGCGGCTCGATATCGGGCAATCGATCGAGGCCGGCGGCTACACCTTTCGCTTCGATGGCACGAAACCGGTCGATGGCCCGAACTATCGCGCATTGCGGGCGAGCATAGTGGCGAGCCGCGAAGGGCGCGTGATCGCGGTGATGCATCCGGAGAAACGCTTCTTCGTCGTGCAGAAAACAACGATGACCGAAGCCGCCGTCAACCGCGGCGTGTTCCGCGATCTCTACGTCGCACTCGGCGATGCAGCCGATAACAGCGACACCGCGTGGACCGTGCGCGTGCAGATCAAACCCTTCGTCGACTGGATCTGGGCGGGGTGTTTGTTGATGGCGTTCGGCGGTGTGCTGGCGGCAAGCGATCGGCGGTATCGGCTGGCCGTGCGTGAGCGGCGGCAGGCTGTGGCGGGTGCGCCGCATGTGCGGATTCGAACGCAGGCGGCTATGGCGGCAGCTAACGTAACGAATGTAGCGAACATCGCGAACGTAAAGGAGACGAAATCGTGAAACGCTTCCTGCTCCCGCTGATTCTCTTCGCGTGCCTGAGCGCGGTGTTGGCGGCGTCGCTATCGAACGATCCGAGACGCTTGCCGTCAACATTCATCGGCAAGGAAGCGCCCACGTTCGACCTGCCGCGTCTCGATGCCGCCGACCGGCAACTGTCTCCCGAAGCGTTGCGCGGGCAGGTATGGGTGATGAACGTGTGGGCCTCATGGTGCGAGTCGTGCCGCGATGAACATGCGGCACTCGTCGCGCTCGCCGGCAAGAATATCGTGCCAATCTATGGGCTCGATTACAAGGATGATCCGGACGCCGCGCGACAGTGGCTCAGGCAGGCAGGCAACCCGTATATTGCATCGATGATGGACCGCTCGGGGCAGACAGGAATTGACTATGGCGTGTATGGCGTGCCTGAAACGTTTGTGGTCGACCGGCATGGTGTGATCCGCTTCAAACGCTCGGGACCGCTGACGCAAGCCGCACTCGACACGCAAATCCTGCCGCTGGTGCGAAGCCTTCAAGGCGAGGGCAGCGATGAATAGCATCGTGGTCGGGTTGTGTTGCGTGTTGGTGATTGGCGTGGCAAGCGCAGCCGCCAACTCCGGCGTCGTGATGATTGCCGACGCCGATGTCAGCACTCAGGGAACCGCCCACTTCCCCGCTGACGTTGACGCACAGGTTCAAAGCAACAGTAACGTTCGAACGCAAGCCGATGCCAACACGAGCGCAGGAATCACCTTGACTGCGAGCGCCGCCCCGGAACTTGCCGCCCGCATCCGCGACCTTGAATCGAGCTTTCGCTGTCTCGTATGCCAGAACGAAACCATCGCGGATTCCACCGCCGATCTCGCCGCCGACCTGCGCATGATCATTCACGAGCAAGTCCAGCAGGGCGCAACCGATGCGCAGATTCGCGACTACATGGTGACGCGTTACGGAGATTTTGTTCTCTACGATCCGCCGTTCAAAACACTGACATGGGTTCTCTGGCTCGGCCCGTTCGTCCTCCTCGCGCTTGGTCTCGGGGTGTTCGCAGGCATCGTTTTGCAACGCCGGAAGATGACCCCGCCGCCGCTCACTGACCTGCAGCAGCAACGCGCCAGACGGCTGCTGGGCGACCGGCCATGATTACCTTCTGGATCATCGCGGCCGTGATGTTGATAGCGGCTATCCTGTGCGCGGTCGTGCCGTTGATGCAGCGGGAAAATGCAACCAATGCACCGAGGGCTCGCGAGCTGAGCGTGTCGCTGTATCGGCTGGAATTGGCTGATGCCGACGCGGATCTGCGCTCGGGCGCGCTATCGCCAGACCAGCATGCAAGCGTGCGCAACGATATAGAACAGCGCGTACTCGCCGATACCGCTGGTTCGCCTTCGCTCGCACGCAGTTCCACGTCGGGTACGGCTACACGCGCCGCAACCTGTGCCGTGCTGATTGCGCTGTTCCCGAGCGCCGCGTGCCTGCTGTATCTGAAGCTCGGTGAACCGGCCGCGCTCAAGCTGGACACGTCGCTGGACGACTCGCTGGGCCTCTCGCACGACATGTCGTCGATGTCGGTGGAGATGATGGTTTCGCGGCTCGCGTTTCGTCTGCGCGATCATGCGCCAGATCCTCGCGATGCCGCCGCCTGGGCCACGCTCGCGCGCTCGTACACCGTGCTCGAGCGGCCGACGGACGCGGTCGCGGCCTATGCGAAGGCGGTGGCGCTCGAACCGGGCGACGCACCGCTGCGGGCCGATTTCGCCGATGCCATCGCCAGCGCGGACGATGGCCGGCTCGCCGGGCGAGCATCGGAGGAGATTGCGGCGGCGCTCGCCATCGATTCCGCCGATCCGAAAGCGCTTGCGTTGGCGGCATCGGCGGCGTTCGACGCGCGGAGTTATGCCCGCGCGATCGGGTATTGGCGAAGGCTGATCGCGACGTTAAAGCCGGATTCGCCCGAGGCTGTCCGGGTGCGTAAGAATATTGATGAGGCGGTGGGCTTGAGCGCGGTTACCGTGGATATTCGACTGGCCGATGGCGCGCACGTCGCGCCCGATGCAGCGGTCATCGTGACGGCTCGCTCGAGCGACGCGCCGGCTTCGGCGCCGACGAACACGGCGAGCGCGGCGGTGCCGACGAACACATTGCTCGGCGAGCGTCGGCTGGCTGCGGGTGAACTTCCCATCACGATCGTTCTCGATGACTCGCTTGCCATCAACGCAACCGACACCTTGTCGGCGCACCAGCAGGTTGTGGTGGAAGCGCGGATTGTTTCTGCATCGGGAGAGAACTACTTGATCGGACGAGGCGACGCCAAGGGATTGGAGAATCGACACGCCAGCGTGGTGATCGCGGCGCCATCGCCATAGGCGCTTCATATCAACCGCCACTTTGCCAGCGCTCCGATTTTCGACCTGCTGCAAAAACTTGTTAAGCTCGGCATTTGGTCACCTCATTCGATTACCTTAATGCCCGGCATGTTCGAGTTCGAAGCGCTATTGCTAATTGCCTACAAGAAGGAGCGCGCGACGAGCCGGCGCTTGTCGAAGCTCACTTCGCTCTCCGCTCACGCCGCTTTGGCGCAGACGCTGGAAAAATCCGCCGGCACGCAGACACTTGCGGAGCTCGTGAGCGCACGCCGTCGGGAAAAGGCCGCGACAGAACAGGCGCGACACCGTCGTGAAGAAGAACGTGCAGCCGCGCGCGCGGCCAAAAAAGTGCGACCCGCTGTCCGTGATGCCCTCGCCTGGCACGCCTGGTTCGACGGTTCGGCGCATCCGAATCCTGGCAAGATCGGCATTGGCGGTGTGCTGGAGGGCCCGGACGGCGACGTTGTGAAAATCAGCGCACGGGCCGGTCATGGCGACAGTTGCGAGGCGGAATATCTTGCGCTTATCGCGGTGCTCGAAGCCGCGGTATCACGAAAGCCGGCGCCGGCCAGGCTTGTGATTCATGGCGACAGTCAGGTCGTCATTGAAGACGTGCTTCGCGACGAAGCCAGCAGCGCGCCCGCACTAAGTACCTACGCAGCGCAGGCGCGCGGTCTGATCGCGCAACTCGCCGATGTCCGCCTTCAGTGGATTCCCCGCGCCCGCAACGCCGCCGCCGACGCGCTCTCGCAGCACGCAGTTCGCAGCGATATTCATGCGGACACCCGTGCAGATACTCACGACAGATCGCGTACGTCCACCACGGGCGTGTCGCCGAACGTATCGCTCAACGCGTAGTCGAGGACTTTTCGCGCAGCGTCGGCCGGGGTCGAAAGCTGGCCGCTGCGTTTGAGTTCCTCGAATTTTTCTCGCAGCGGAAAGTGCTCCAGACCGGTGCCTCGGATCTCGGCTTGCATGTCGGTATCGACCACACCCGGTGCCACGCTGCACATTCTCAACGCCCGGTTGTTATCCAGCGCGACGGCGCGCGCGTGATGATCGAGCGCTGCCTTCGTCGCGCAATAGATGCTCCAGCCGGGATACGCATTGCGGGCCGCGCCGCTCGATATATGCACGATACGTCGATCAACAGCCGCCGGGCTTGCTGCAGCCACTGCCGCTGACAACATCAATGGCGCGGCAACATTCAGGCTCACCGATCGCCCGATCGCGTTCACGTCTTGCGCCTCAATTGCCCCCACCGGCTGCAACATGCCGGCATTGTTGATCAGCAGGACGGTATGCGCACCATCGACAAACCGGGCGAGCGTTTCAGTCCCAAGCCATTCGCCGAGCGCGGTGGGATTCGCGAGATCGAGTTCGACCTCTTGCAAGAGGGGTGAAGTGGACGCGTTGCTGCGCGTGCGCGATACCCCGAGTACCGCAATGCCGCGTGACAGCATGAGGCCGGCCAGCGCTGCACCGAGACCGCGTGTGTGACCGGTGAGAATCGCCTTGATAGTGTTCATGTCGATGCAACCTGAGGGTGGATTGAAGACGCAAAGTTACCACGAGTTCTAAAAAGGCAACGGGCCGGTCATTTATCGACCCAATAGATCGTTATACGAAATGATTGAAGGTATACAAAAACACATTCAATATGAAGAGGAATTAACGGTAACAACCAATAAAATCGAAAACGCCTCCAACGCTTCATCGAGATTTCATCCATCGTCTTAGTCTCAAAAAACTGAACGCTGTATATGCAAGCCTTTGCCACACATTTCTATAAAGTGTTGGGATAATCGCGACTTCCCATGTATCGGACTCCTGTATTAATGAATCAACCGCGTTTTTTCATATCGCCTGTCAGGCGTGTGTGTCGCGAACGGTTCAGAGGCGGGGGGCGCCGTCCAACTCTATTGAGATTTACCCATGACTCCACATCCGTCCGGCGCGTCTCAGACGCGCTCGTTCACGACTGTTTTCCTCATCGAGATGTGGGAACGTTTCGGTTATTACGGCATGGCTGCGTTACTCGTGCTGTTCATGATCGACAAGCTCGGTTTCGCCGATTCCCACGCCAACCTCACATGGGGCGCGTTCACCGCGCTCGTGTTCTCGGCGCCGGCAATTGGCGGCTGGATTGGCGACAAGGTGCTGGGTGCGCGGCGCACGATGATCTTCGGCGCGTGCGTTTTGGCATCGGGTTATCTGATGCTTTCCATTCCGGTCGAGTCATTGGGGTACCTGTACGCGGCGCTGGGTGTGATCGTGGTCGGCAACGGCCTCTTCAAGGCGAACGCGGCGAATCTCGTGCGGCGCATTTACGAAGGCGATGACGCGCGCCTCGACAGCGCGTTTACCATTTACTACATGGCCGTCAATATCGGCTCGACCATTTCGATGCTCGCAACGCCGTGGATCAAGGATCACTGGGGTTGGCACACCGCCTTCGCCGTGTGTTTCGCGGGCATGGTGCTCGGCTTGGTCAATTTCATGGTGATGCGGCGTACGGTCGGGCACATCGGCTCTGCTCCAGACGATGAACCCATGATGTGGGGCCGCTTTGCAGCGGTCGCGGTGGGTAGCGTGGCCTTGGGCCTCGCGACGGTATTCGTGCTGCAGAACGAACACGTGGCGGCGATCTGCGTATATGCGGCAGGTGTTGCCGTGCTCGTGATCTTCGGCTGGATGCTTTTGAAATGCGATCGAAGCGAACGCGCTGGTCTGCTCGCTGCGTTGATCCTCACGCTGCAGGTCATCCTGTTCTTTATCTTTTATCAGCAGATGTCCACCTCGCTGACCTTGTTCGCGCTGCGCAACGTGGACGCATCGTTCACGCTCTTCAACGTGACCTTGTTCTCATGGAGCGCGGCGCAATTCCAGGCGTTGAATCCGCTCTGGATCATGCTGCTGAGTCCGTTCCTCGCGATCGCCTATACGCGGCTCGCGAATAGCGGTCACGATATCCCCATCGCCGCAAAGTACGCGCTCGGTTTCATGGTGGTCGCGCTGGGCTTTTTCGTGTTCGCGTTCAGCGGCCGTTATGCCGTCGATGGCCGTGTGTCGTCGTGGTTCATGGTTGGCGGCTACGGGCTCTATTCGCTTGGCGAACTGCTGGTGTCCGGGCTGGGTCTCGCGATGATCGCCCACTATGTGCCCGCACGCATGAGCGGCTTCATGATGGGAGCGTATTACGTCGCAACGGGGGTGTCGCAGTATTTGGGCAGCGTGGTCGCCAACTTCGCGCGCATGCCTTCCAATGACCTGAGTTCGCTGCAATCGCTGCCGCTTTATACGAAGCTTTTTTTCGGACTCGGCTGGCTCGCGGCGGGTGGGGCGGCGGTGGCAATCATTCTGCTGCCGCTGTTGAATCGCTTGTCGCGAGAACACCGGCGTTGTGTGGAAGCGGTACGCCGTGGAACTGATCCGTACCCTCGGCCGAAGCCGGCATCGCTGCAATAACTTCAACGCATTGGTATTCGATAGCAATATTCTTCGATTCGGTTTGACCTGACATACCCTTAGCGCTATAATCTTTTTCGCGGGGTGGAGCAGTCTGGCAGCTCGTCGGGCTCATAACCCGAAGGTCGTAGGTTCAAATCCTACCCCCGCAACCAGAGATTCAACGCATAAAGCCCGGTCTATCCGGGCTTTATGCGTTTACGGCTTGCTGCATGGTTGGAAAGCGCTTCAATGACGAGTAATGAAGTGATCGTCAAGCGCAAAAAGCCCACACAATAGGAATTGTGCAGGCTTTTGAATTCTGGATGCGTGGGCAAGGTCGACGCAGTGATCGACGCAGTGATCGACGCAGTGATCGACCCAGTGATCGACCCCTTGAGACTGATTCACCGTTCAGCGGAAGTAGCGCAGGGAAGCACGGAGCGCGTTTTATATTTCCGCGCGATCTATTCATGCGGGCAAGCCGTCATGGTCGATTCAGCGAGTCCGCTTTCAACGGTGCTTGATGCGGCTGCAGCCTTAGCCTCGCTCGGTTCGCCTCTATGGGCGAAGTGCTTCACGAGGTTGATTCGCGCGGATCGAGCCACACATTGGCCGCCGGGCCTGGGCGCTTGGGCCGTGTCGAAGTCCGGCATTGATCAGGCATATACCCCGGGACCTATTGAACAAGTCCCCGGCTACTCGGCGCTTCGATCGAACTTGATCGACCTGCAAGCCGCCGTTCAGACGTGCAACAACATCAATAGAATTTCTTGGGCAGCTGTGCGCGACGGATCTGCTTGCGCAGGCGAGCAACAGCAGCAGCTTTCTTGCGCTTGCGCTCGGTGGTCGGCTTTTCATAAGCCATACGCGACTTCAGTTCCTGAATCAGGCCGGTACGTTCGACGGTGCGGCGGAAGCGGCGCATGGCGACGTCGAAAGGCTCGTTCTCTTTCAACAATACTTTAGTCATTGATATCTCAGTTGGTCTGGCCCTGCCAGAAAATCGGGCGAAACGCAATTGTACACTTTTCGGCGCATCGATTACGGGCGGCTGAACAATGGGACGCGCTTCGCCGCTCGGGAATGTCATCGTATGTCTTTGATAAAAGACAACAATCCCGGATTACCCGGGTTCCAGCTTTGGGCCGTCGGGGGTTTGCGCACACGCGCGCCGAGCCCGATTCAAGCGCTCAGAAGCCCCGGCCGCGACGTGGTTTTGTATCGGCGAGATTTGGAATGTCCAGAAAATCGACTTGATCGATAATCAGATCGGACGTGGGCAGCGCCACGCACGGCAGAATCCAGCCACTGGCTTTTTCGTCCGCACTCAGACCCGGCCAGTCGATCCGATAACGCACGCTGCCATTGATCACATGGCACAGGCACGCGCGGCACGTGCCGTTGCGGCACGAACTCGACAGGCGTAGCCCGGCGAGCGCGGCGGCCTCCAGGATCGTGGTCTCCCCGGTCGACGCAAAGCTTCGCCCCGACGGCCGCAGCGTGATCGTGAAAGAGCCTGGATGGCCGGCGGTGTTCATGATGCTGAGGGCACTTTGGTAATGACCGCGCGACCGTGGGTCAGGTCGCGGATAACATCGGCGGCCTGGTCGCGCACGGCAAGCGGCATCTGGATCGACAGGCATACGGTCATGCCGTAGCCGGGTTCATCGAGCGCATGGCCCTCCTGTTCGACCCAGCGCCGCACGCGCGCTTCATCGGCGTAATCCACCTCCACTTGCAGCAGGCCGAGCGCCACGCGTTCTATGCGTTCGGCCAGTTGCATCGCGGTTGCAATGGCGTCCGTGTATGCGCGGACCAGGCCGCCCGCGCCGAGCTTGATACCGCCGTAGTAGCGCACGACGGCGGCCAGCACGCCATCCACTTCATGGTGGCGCAGCACTTCCAGTATCGGCCGGCCGGCTGTGCCGGAAGGCTCGCCATCGTCCGACATGCCGGATTCACCGCCCGCCAGCAGCGCCCAGCAGACATGCGTGGCGCCGGGATGCTGGACGCGCAGCGCATCGAGTTCGAGCATCGCGGCGGCGCGATCGGCGACAGGAATCGCCAGCGCGATAAAGCGGCTTTTGCGAATGTCGATTTCGGCACTGACAGCGGCGGCGAGAGTGTAAGTGGGCAACTAAAGCTCAGGGTGTAAGAGAGGCGACCGGAAGGTCGTCATGCAATGGTAGGGTGAAAGCGGCACCGCGGCGAACTATCCGGCGATGAACCGGGTGCGCCGACCAGCGTGGCTTATTTATGTCTGCGGAATCAATGCCTTGTCTTCGCCGAGGGGCCGTTGCATAAGCACCGTATCCACCCATTGGCCGTGTTTGTAGCCCACCTTGCGCAACACGCCGACGTGCTCGAATCCAAGGCGCACATGCAACGCGATCGACCCGGCGTTGCCGCTGTTGCCGATCACCGCGATGACTTGGCGCCACGGCCCCGCGTCGCAACGTTCGATCAGCGCCGTCAGCAGGGCGAGACCGAGGCCACGCCCACCGAAGCCATCGGCGATATAAACCGAATCCTCAATCGTGTGCCTATATGCCGATCTGGGCCGATACGCCGTCGCATACGTGTAACCCACGACCACGCCGTCCATTTCAGCCACGAGATAGGGCAGGCCCGCACCAGTGATTGATGCGTGCCGGGCGCGCATTTCATCGGCAGCCGGTGGCGTTTCCTCGAAGGTCGCCAGGGCATGCAGCACGTAGTGGGCGTAAATGCGGGCGATTGTGTCGAAATCGGCGGCGTTCGCGTCGCGGATCGTGAGAGCGCTGGCTTCGTGCAATGCCATCGAGTGCCTCCGTGGTTTGGGTGTTGATCATGTTGATCATGTTGATCGTGGTGATCGGCCGGTGAGCGAGGTCATCATCCGGAGATCCTATTTTCTCACGACTATAGGACTTATCCGCCAACTGCCAGACGTCTGCGCACTCGTGCCGCAAAAGCATCGAGCCGGCGTGCGCCAGCCCACCAAAGCAGGCATTTCGTGGGCCGCGAAGCATTGAAGCCCGGTGTACCACGCCGCTAAACTGGGCCGTTTGCCGGGACGATGCAAGGAAACAGGAATACGGTCGCAAGCCAAGCGGACACGACTTGCGGCATGAACACCCCGGACCACGACTAACAGCGATAACGGTGATGACGGCGCGAGCCACCCAGCCTTGACGAAAACGCGCATGACACACATGTCATCAGGTGCCCCATCAGAAACCATTATGCAGCGCGTATTCAGCGCAAAGGCGTCGCTACATGAAAAGCGCACGATGAACACGTTCAAACACAGCGGGCGCGTAGCGTTCCTGGCTGGCATCGTGCTGATAGCGGCGTTGCTGCCGGGGGTGTTGTGCGTCCTGTTTGCGCCCGGCGTGGATGAACGCGTCGCTGCAGCCCGGGAAGCCGCTGCGCTCGAGAATTACGTTGTGCGCCTGGTAGACACTGGCGCGATCCGCCTGATCGCCAAGCCGTCGGTGGTGACATCTTCGCGGGTGTTTGCCCCGTTCCCGGTGCCCGTATTCGCTGCAACGGCGATGCCGCCGAATCCCAATGCGTTCCGCCGCGGTTACGAGGTAGCAAGCCCCGCAAACGCGGCGAACACATCGGACGCGACTTTCACTGAACGCCTGCGCGCGCTGCCCTGGACCTGGCTGCTCGCAGGCGTCGCGGGCGGCCTGACGCTCTCCGCGTGGCTCGGCCTCTTCATGGTGCGCCGTCTCTCGCCGCTCGGGCAGCTGAGTGACGCCGTGCGCCGGCATCAGTTCATCGTGGCGTACCAGCCGATCGTCGATCTCGCGACGCGGCGGTGTATTGGCGCTGAAGCGCTGGTGCGCTGGAAGCACCAGAATCGCATCGTGCGCCCCGATCACTTCATTCCGCTCGCGGAACATCGCGGCCTGATCCAGGCCATCACGGACCAGGTATTCGATACGGTCCTGCTCGAACTCGGCGAGTTCCTGCAGCGCTACAAAGAGCTCTACGTGTCGATCAACCTGAGCGCGCCGGACCTGACTTCGCGGCGGTTCCTGGAGCGCCTGACGCCCGCGCTTGCGGCCGCGAACATCGCGCCGCGGCAGATCAGGATCGAGGCGACCGAGCGCTGTTTTCTCGACGCCGACGCCGCCAAGGAAGTGATCCAGGCGTTCCGCGACGCCGGGCATCCGGTGTATATCGACGACTTCGGGACGGGTTATTCCAGCCTCTCGCATCTGCAGAATTTTCAGGTGGACGCGCTGAAGATCGACAAGTCTTTCGTCGATACCGTCGGTCAGGACGCGGCGTCCAGCAGCGTGGCGTCGCACATTATCGACATGGCGCTGACGCTGCATGTCCAGGTGGTCGCCGAGGGGATCGAGCGCGAGGAGCAGGCGTCTTATCTGCGTACGCGCGGCGCCCAATTTGGCCAAGGCTGGCTTTTTTCCGCGCCGCTGACCGCGCCGGATTTTATTCGCTATGTAGGGCGTGGTCTGGCGACGGTGTAGGCTTGCCTCATTTTCCACTTCGGGGCAATGACCATGACCATCATCAGGATGACCGACCCGGCCGCGACCACGTTTCTCAAGGACGTCCGCCATCCGCTGCTGGCGCTGCACCGTAGCATCCTCGACGAATTGCGCACCCGCCACGAAGCCGAATTCGGCGCGGTGTCGCCCGGCGAATTCCTGCAGATCGTGATCAACGGCAGCGCTTACAAATGGCTTGGCCCGTTGTCCACGCTGATTGCTGCGCTTGACGACGTACTGGACGACACAGACGCCACGCCCGATGGCCGTATCGACATGGCGCACGCGGTCACGGCCATGTTCGGCGCGAAGGACCGCAACGCCGCTTTCGACGCCCAATATCTGCCGATGCTGCAAACCAGCCCCGAGATCGCGATGGCCAATGGCCGCGTGGCGCAGCAAGTACGCGCCGTGACGCCAGCGCCTGCCGCGAAGGACTGACCCATGACCACCGGCCGTCAGGCGAGGGCGTTTGTCCCTATGCCTGTCCGCCGGCGGCTTTCGGTAGAATCCGCAGCCATGATCGACATAGGGCGGGGTATCAGACCATGAGACCCGTCAGACCCATCTTCCGGGGAGAATGCGTTGGACTCATTCGCACAAAATGCTGCATCGGCCGTCGCGCAAAACACCGCGGTCAAACTCGTCGCCCGCGATATCCACAAGCGTTTCGGCGAAAACGAGGTGCTCAAGGGCGTGTCGCTCGCAGCCAACGCCGGCGATGTGATCAGCATCATCGGTTCGAGCGGCTCGGGCAAAAGTACTTTTCTGCGCTGCATCAACTTCCTCGAACGGCCGAACGCGGGCGAGATCATCGTCGACGGCGAGCCGGTGCGCACGAAACCCGACCGCATGGGCAATCTCGAAGTCGCGGACCACAAGCAGTTGCAGCGCGTGCGCACGAAGCTCGCGATGGTGTTCCAGCATTTCAACTTGTGGGCGCATATGACGTCGATTGAAAACGTCATGGAAGCGCCCATGCACGTGCTGGGGTTATCGAAGAAGGAAGCGAGCGAACGGGCGCGCGAATGCCTGGAGAAGGTCGGGCTGGCGCCCAAGGTGGAGAAGCAATATCCGTCGCATTTGTCGGGCGGGCAGCAGCAGCGGGTGGCTATTGCCCGGGCGCTTGCCATGCATCCCGACGTGATGCTCTTCGATGAACCCACATCGGCGCTCGATCCCGAGCTGGTGGGCGAAGTGCTGAAAGTGATGCAGAAACTGGCTGAAGAAGGCCGTACGATGATCGTCGTGACGCATGAGATGGGCTTTGCGCGCAATGTATCGAATCATGTGATGTTTCTGCATCAGGGCCGCACGGAAGAAGAGGGTGCGCCGGCTGAAGTGCTGAGCACGCCGAGGAGCGAACGGCTGAAGCAATTCCTGTCGGGCAGTCTCAAGTAGCGCTGAACGCGTTGGCGCGGCGGCGGGATTTGGTGGGGCGATCGGTGCGATCGCTCCGCGTTCAATGTGGCGCGACAGGCCGCACGCCTATGTCTTTCGGCTGACTTACAACCGTCAATCCCCTCGAATACCATGAAACCTTGTCGCGTTCCCGCAAGACGCGACGCCCGCGCGCGCCTACCATCTGGAAACGATGTGTAAGCTGAATACCGAACAAGCAAAGGAGCGGTTCATGACGGATCTCAATGTAACGCGCGGTACGTTCGACGAAGTGATGGTGCCTCTTTTCTCTCCGGCGAATTTCGTGCCGGATCGCGGACTTGGTTCGCGTATATGGGACACGGAAGGCCGTGACTATATCGATTTCGCTGGAGGTATTGCGGTGACGGCGCTGGGTCACGCGCATCCCGAACTGCTGAAAGTGCTCCACGATCAAGGCCAGAAGCTCTGGCACATCGGTAATGGCTACACCAATGAACCGGTGCTGCGTCTTGCCACTCGCCTGACCAATCTCACCTTCGCTGACCGTGCGTTTTTCGCCAACTCCGGCGCGGAAGCGAACGAAGCCGCGCTGAAACTCGCGCGCCGTTACGCTATCGACAACACCGGTCCGCAGAAAGTTGAAATCATCTCGTTCACGCAGTCATTCCACGGCCGGACGCTGTTCACCGTCAGCGTGGGCGGCCAGCCGAAATACGCTGAAGGCTTCGGCCCGACGCCGCAAGGCATCACGCATCTTCCCTATAACGACCTGGCCGCTGCACGTGCAGCCATCGGACCGCAGACCTGCGCGGTGATCGTCGAGCCGGTACAGGGAGAAGGCGGCGTGCTGCCCGCCGATCCCGCGTTCCTCCAGGGTCTTCGCGAAGCCTGCGACCAGCACGGCGCACTGCTGATTTTTGATGAGGTACAAACGGGCGTGGGCCGTACCGGCTCGTTCTACGCGTACATGGGCTATGGCGTGACGCCGGACATCCTGACGACCGCGAAGGCGCTCGGCAACGGTTTCCCGATCGGCGCAATGCTGACCACGGACAAGATCGCCGCGCATTTCAAGGTCGGCGTGCACGGTACGACGTACGGCGGCAATCCGCTCGGCGCGGCTATCGCGGACAAGGTGGTCGAATTGATCAGCGACCCTGCCGTGCTCGAAGGCGTGCAGCAACGCAGCGCTGCGATCAAGGCGCATCTGAAGCGCATCGATGAGCGTTTCTCCGTGTTCAAAGAGATTCGTGGCAAGGGTCTCTTGATCGGCGCCGAACTCGCCGATGCCTACAAGGACCGCGCGAAGGACGTGCTCAACGCTGCTGCGAAACACGGCGTGATCATGCTGATCGCGGGGCCGAACGTGCTGCGTTTCGCGCCGTCGCTGATCATGCCCATAGCCGATCTCGACGAGGGCTTCGCGCGCATCGAAAAGGCTATCGCCGACGTGGCGCATTGAACGTGCGGGCTTCGGTCCGGGCTTCAGCCTATTCTCTCAACCAACGGAACCGCCGATGTTAATCGTCCGCCCCGCAAGACTCGCCGATCTCGACGCGCTCGAACGGATGGCGAATGCCGCGCATCCGGTGCTGCATTCGTTGCCGCGCGACCGCCGCGTTCTGGAAACGCGCGTTGCGCTTTCTGAAGATTCGTTTCGCGCGGAAGTCGAGTTTCCGGGCGAGGAGTTTTATCTGTTCGTGCTCGAAGAGACCACGACCGGCGCGTTGCTCGGTACGTCGAGCATCGTGGCATCGGCGGGCTATTCGGAACCGTTCTATGCGTTCCGCAATGACGCGTTGATCCACGCTTCGCGCGAACTCAAGGTGAACCGCAAGATCCACGCGCTCACCATGTCGCATGAACTCACGGGCAAGAGCCGTCTGACGGGTTTCTATGTTGACCCATCGGTGCGCGAAGCCACGCACGATGCCGCCGCGCATCTGCTCTCGCGCGCACGCATGATGTACGTGGCCGCGAACCGCAAGCGTTTCTCCGACGACGTCTTCTCGCTGATGCTTGGCGTCACCGATGAAGCCGGTGTATCGCCATTCTGGGAAGCGGTCGGGCGCAAGTTCTTTGGCCGTGATTTTGAGCAGGTCGAACTGGAATCGGGCGGCCGCAGCCGTACGTTTATCGCGGAAGTGATGCCGAGTTATCCACTCTACGTGCCGCTGTTGCCGCCCGAAGCGCAAAGAGTGTTGGGGGAGCCAGACGACGGCGCATTGCTCGCGTATGACATCCACCTTGAAGAAGGATTCGAGCCGGACCGTTTCGTCGATATCTTCGATGCCGGCCCGGTTCTGACCGTCGCGGTGGAACGCAGCGCGTCCGTGCTGGCGAACGAAGTTCGCGCCGTGCGGACTGCACAAGATGATGCGGACACGTCGGGCACGCCGTACCTGATCGCAGCTGGCGGCGCGCACGCGTTTCGTTGCGCCTTAGTCAATCTGCCGTCCTCGCGCGCGACCGGTGCGCCGCTGTCTGCGGAACTGTGCAAGGTTTTAAGCGTGAAAGATTCCGATACGGTGCGTTGTGTGCCGCTTCATCAGGCTTCGGGAGAATTGCAATGATCGTTGTCCGCTGCGTGCAGCCTGGAGATGTCGACGCGCTCGTCGCGCTCGCGCACGAGACCGGACCGGGACTCACCACGTTCAAGCCGGATCGCGACGCGCTGACCGCGCGCGTTGAACGTGCACGACGCACGCTCGCCGATGAAGCTGAAGCCTTCGAAGCAGGTTACCTGTTCGCGATGGAAGACACGGCTACCGGCGATATTGCCGGCGTCTGCGGTATTGAAACGGAAGTCGGGCTGGAGCAGCCGTTTTATAACTATCGTGTGTCGACGGTCGTGCATGCCAGCCGCGATCTGGGTGTGTGGACCAAGATGTCGCTGCTCAACATCTCGCACGATCTCACCGGTTACGCCGAAGTCTGCTCGTTGTTCCTGAGTCCGCGATATCGCACGGCAGGCGTGGGTGGTTTGCTATCGCGTTCGCGTTTCATGTTTATTGCGCAATTTCGCGAGCGCTTCCCGGAGCGTCTGTGCGCTGAACTGCGCGGCCACTTCGATGAAAGCGGCGCGTCGCCGTTCTGGCAGGCGGTTGGATCGCATTTCTACCAGATCGATTTCAACGCCGCCGACTATCTCAGCTCGCACGGCAAGAAGTCGTTCCTCGCCGAGTTGATGCCCCGGTATCCGGTCTATCTCGCGATGCTGCCGGAAGACGCGCAAGCGGCGGTCGGGTTGACGCACCGCGACACCATGCCCGCGCGCAAGATGCTCGAAACGGAAGGGCTGCGCTATGAAAATCACGTCGATATCTTCGATGCCGGCCCGGTCCTCGAATGTCACGTAGCCGATTTGCGCACGGTGCGCGAGAGCGTGCTGGTGACGGTGCGCATGGGCGAGCGTGCAGAAAACGGCGAGGCCCGCAGCCTGGTATCGAATACGTCGCTGGACGACTTCCGCTGCGGCGCGACGTTCGGCGTGCCCGAAGACGGCACCTTTTTGCTGACGCCGGAAGAAGCCGCCGCGCTGCGTGTGCAAGCCGGCGATACGGTGCGTGTACTGGCATCGCAACCGCGCCCGAAGAACGTAAGCTAAGGATAAGGATCATGACGAAGATTTCGACTCAATTGTTTATCGATGGTACGTGGAGCGAGGGCACGGGCGCACCGTTTTCATCGCGTAATCCGGGCAATGGCGACGTGGTTTGGGAAGGCGCGAGCGCGGCGGCTCAGGACGTTGAACGCGCGGTGTTTTCAGCACGGCGCGCGTTCGCTTCGTGGTCCGCGTTGACGCTGGACGAACGCATTGCGATCACACGGCGGTTCGCAGCGCTCTTGACCGAGCACAAGGAAGCGCTGGCTCATACCATCGGCCGCGAAACGGGCAAGCCCTTGTGGGAAGCGCGGACCGAAGTCGCGACAATGGCGGCTAAAGTCGATATCTCCGTCAAGTCGTATCACGAGCGCACCGGCGAAAAGCGCCAGGAAATGGCCGATGGCATCGCGGTTTTGCGGCATCGTCCGCATGGCGTCGTGGCCGTGTTTGGGCCTTACAACTTCCCCGGACATTTGCCGAACGGGCATATTGTCCCGGCGCTGATTGCGGGGAATACGGTTGTCTTCAAACCATCGGAATTCGCGCCCGGAGTGGCGGCGCTGACGGTGGATTTGTGGGCGCAGGCCGGCTTGCCTGCCGGCGTGCTGAATCTTGTACAAGGCGAGAAGGACACCGGCATCGCGCTGGCGAATCATCGGCAGATCGACGGCTTGTTCTTTACAGGTAGTTCGGATACCGGAACATTATTACATCGGCAATTCGGTGGCCGTCCGGAGATCGTGCTCGCGCTGGAAATGGGCGGCAACAATCCGCTCGTCGTGGCGGAGGTTGAGGACATTGATGCTGCCGTGCATCACACGATCCAGTCGGCCTATTTATCGGCAGGGCAGCGCTGCACGTGCGCGCGCCGGTTGTTCGTTCCGGATAACGCATTCGGCGAGCGGTTCACCCAGCGCTTGATCGACGTGACATCGAAGATTAAAACGGGTGCTTTCGACGCCGACCCGCAACCGTTCATGGGCGCAGTGATCTCGGCGCGCGCAGCCGCCAAGCTCGTGCAGGCGCAGACGCAGTTGATCGAAGCAGGCGGCAATCCTTTACTTGAAATGACGCAACGGTCTGTGCAACTCGGCTTTGTCACGCCCGCAATCATCGACGTGACGAATGCGCGTAACGTCCCCGACGAGGAACACTTCGGCCCAATGCTACAACTCACGCGCTACAGCAGCTTCGATCAGGCAATAGAGCGCGCCAACGACACCGCGTTCGGTTTATCCGCGGGCCTGCTAGCCGACGATGAAACCGCGTGGACCCATTTCCAGCGCACCATTCGCGCTGGGATTGTGAACTGGAACCGGCCGACTAACGGCGCGTCGTCGGCGGCGCCGTTCGGTGGTATCGGGCGCTCCGGCAATCAGCGCCCGAGCGCATTTTACGCAGCGGACTACTGCTCGTACCCTATGGCGTCCGTCGAAAGCACGCAGTTGCAAATGCCCGCGAGCGTCTCGCCCGGCCTTCAGTTCTGAGGAACCACGATGCAAGCATTCGAAGCGAACTTCGACGGGCTGGTCGGCCCGACGCACAACTACGCGGGGCTGTCGTTCGGCAATGTCGCGTCGCGCAACAACGAAAAATCGGCCGCCAATCCGAAGGCCGCGGCGAAGCAGGGTCTGCGCAAGATGAAGCAGTTGGCCGACCTTGGATTTCACCAAGGTGTGTTGCCGCCGCTCGAACGGCCGTCGCTCAAGTTGCTGCGTAGCCTTGGTTTCACCGGCGACGACGCTACGGTAGTCGAACGTGCTGCTCGAGAAGCGCCGGAATTGCTCGCCGCTGCGAGTTCTGCTTCGGCGATGTGGACCGCGAACGCGGCGACCGTGAGCCCATCGGCGGATACGAACGATGGCCGCGTGCATTTCACGCCGGCTAACCTGAGCACGAAGTTGCATCGTGCGATCGAGCATGAAGAAACACGCCGTTCGCTCTCGGCCATTTTCTCCGATGAAAAGCATTTCAGGATTCATCACGCGTTGCCCGGCACGCCCGCTTTAGGCGATGAAGGCGCGGCCAACCACACGCGTTTTTGCAACGAGTACGGCGAGAAGGGCGTGGAGTTTTTCGTCTACGGACGCAGCGAATACGCTCAAGGTTCGGCAGAACCGAAGCGTTTTCCCGCGCGCCAAACGCTTGAGGCAAGCCGCGCGGTCGCGCGCCTTCACGGACTGTCGGACGACGCTACCGTGTTCGCGCAACAGCTTCCTGATGTGATCGACGCAGGCGTGTTTCATAACGACGTGATCGCCGTGGGCAATCGCAACACGCTGTTTTGCCATCAACGGGCGTTCCTGGATCAGGGCAGCGTGTACGACCAGCTTCGCGCGAAACTTGAAACACATGGCGGCGCGTTTACCGCTATCGAAGTGCCGGAAGACGAAGTCAGCGTGGCCGATGCCGTCTCGTCGTATCTGTTCAATAGCCAGTTGCTGACGAGGCCCGACGGCCGGCAAGTGCTGGTCGTGCCGCAGGAGTGCCGGGAAAACGCGCGGGTTGCCAAGTACCTCGATTCGTTGCCCGCGCGGTCAACGTCCATCGACGACGTCCTCGTCTTCGATCTTCGTGAAAGCATGAAGAACGGCGGTGGTCCTGCTTGCCTGCGGCTGCGCGTGGTGCTCAACGATGCAGAGCGTGTCGCCGTGAATCCAGGCGTTTGGATGAATGACACGTTGTTCGCGCAACTCGATGCCTGGATCGACACGCATTATCGCGACCGCATTGCGCCCGCCGATCTCGCCGATCTGAAACTCCTCGATGAATCGCGCGCGGCGCTTGATGCGCTGACCGGGATTCTCAAGCTGGGTGCTATCTATGACTTCCAGCGTTGAGCCGGCCATGTTCGCGAACTTTCTCGACTTTGTGCTCGATGGAAAAAAGCCCGCGCTGACGGAAGGCCGGTTGCCGAGTGGCGTGAAGTGGACGTGGCTCGGCGATGGCATCGTTCGCTTTGAACCCGAGGCCGCGGTGCTGCAAAGCGTGGTGGCATCGGCGGGGATTCATGGCGATGAAACCGCGCCAATCGAAATCCTGTCGATGCTTGTTGCGGATATTGCAAGCGGCAAGGCGGCGTTGAAGAGCCGCGTGCTGGTTATCTTCGGCAACATCGACGCGATGCGTGCGTCCTGCCGTTATCGCGACGACGACCTTAACCGGCTGTTCAACGGCCGCTATCTTGAGCTTGCAGCAAGTCATGAAGCGCCGCGTGCAGCGGAACTTGAGAACGTGACGCGCGCATTTTTTGCCGAAGTCGATACCGATGCCGCTTCAACGCACGCTAAGTGGCACATTGACATGCACACGGCGATCCGCCCCTCGGTGTTCGAGCAGTTTGCGTTGCTGCCATACACGGGCGAGCCGCTGTCGCGTGTGATGTTCGACTGGTTGCAGGACGCGGGGTTGTCGGCTGTATTGCTGCACAAGGAGAAGTCGAACACGTTCACGCATTTCACGGCGGAGCAATCAGGCGCGCTTGCGTGCACGCTGGAGCTTGGCAAGGTGCGGGCATTCGGGCATAACGATCTGTCGCGCTTCGAGGCATCGGACGCCTCATTGCGGCGGCTGATCGCGGGGCTTGCGCCAATAGCGCCATCCAACCCAACGTTGAAGGTATTCACCGTCGTCGGACAAATCGATAAACAGAGCGAGGCGTTCAAGCTCCATGTAGCCGGCGATGTCGCGAATTTCACGCCGTTCGCGCGCGGCACGGTGCTCGCCGAGGATGGCGATTACACGTATGAAGTGCTACGCGACGAGGAGCGCATCGTGTTTCCGAATCCGACGGTGAAGCCGGGATTGAGAGCGGGGCTCATGGTCATTGAGACGACTCGGGAAACATTCGACTCGCTATGAATTTCCCGGCTTGCCGGTAGGATCGACCACCACGGTACACGTCGTCCCCGCAGCCAGCACGACATCTTCTGGAACCTCGTCGATATGAATCCGCACCGGCACGCGCTGCGCGAGCCGCACCCAGTTGAACGTGGGGTTCACATCGGCGAGCAGTTCGCGGCTTTGCGGGTTATCGCGGTCATAGATACCGCGTGAAATACTCTGCACGTGGCCCTTCAACACGCCGCCGCTCATCAGCCGCATCTCCGCCTTATCGCCTATCCGCACACGCGGTAGCTTCGTTTCCTCGAAATATCCATAGACCCAGAACGAATGGCTATCGACGATAGCGAGCTTGGCTGCGCCCGTCGTCGCGTAGTCACCGCGATGCACGTTCAGGTTCGTCACGTAGCCGTCCACCGGCGCAAACACCTTGGTGCGCGCGAGATTGAGCTCGGCGGCGTCGAGCGCTGCCTGCGCCTGCTGCAAGTTCGCCGCGGCGCCGGAGGCGGCCTGGCTTGCGTTATCGCGCGATTCCTTCGACACCACTTCGTTGTCCAGATCCGCCCGCCGCGCGGCGTCGTCGCGACGCATGCGTAAATCCGCCTGACGGGCGGCAACGGTAGCCTGCGCCTGCTCTACCGCGATCTTGTAATGCGACGGATCTATCTCCATCAGCAGATCGCCCTTGTGCACGAACTGGTTATCGGCGACCGGCATGGTCACGACCGCGCCGGAGACATCGGGCGCGACGTTGATGACGTCGGCGCGCACGCGGCCGTCGCGGGTCCACGGCTCGTCCATGTAGTGCACCCACAGCACGCGCCCGATCAAGATGGCTGCGCAGAAAATGAGCGCGGTCATGAAGATGCCGAAAATTTTCCTGATGATCATGATGCGGTTTTAGTCCTTCAACAATATTTCAGCGATACACCGCGAGCCCAAGCAGGCCGCATGTACATACGAGCAGACACGCGCGAAAGAGCGACGGATGCCACACCATGCGATACAAGCCGGTGAGCGCGAGCAGCCGGTCGATGAACCAGGTCAGCAAGCCGCCCGCGATAAACAGCAGCAGGATTGTCGGTACGTAGGCATCGAGAATGGCGATATCACGCGGCATGTGACGCTCCTTCGTGCGGGAGTTCGCGATGGCTGAGATGGCCTAACGGCGATTGCGGATCGAGCAGGGCCGTACGAATGAAATGCAGATGACTCGACATCCGTTGCAGCCGATGGCGCTCCTCCCGAGGCTCGCGCACGGTATCTAGCAGCGCACGCAGATCGTCGATGGCCAGCGTGGTCGCCGACAACGCGGCATCGAAACGTCGAGGAGTAGGGTGATCGAAGAGATGTGCCACCCGGTGCAGCGCCTGCGTGATCGACGCCCTGGAGGCGCGCGCCGGCGTGTCAGTGCCCGTATCCGAGCGGCTCAGTTCGGTACGCAGATCAATCACCGCATGTCCCACTTCAAGCACCGCGAACAGCCAGCGCAATGCCTCGCGCTGCAGATCCTCACGACCCGCCGCGAGCGCATCGATCTGAGAAAGCAGATCGCGCGCACCGCTTTCAAAACGCATCGCCAGCCGCGTCAGGCCGCCCTTGCTCGCCGTCACCACTTGCCGCCGCAGTTCACGCATCAGCAGTTGGCGCAGCCACGGCGCGTCGGTGGGCAGCAGCACGGCAAAGGCCATTGAGCAAACGAGCATGGAAGCGACCAGCGCGATGGCGTCGTTGATGAAGCCTGACGGATCGTACTGAATGACGTTGTCGGGACCGGCGAGAAAGCAGAAGAAGATGCAATAACCAACGCCAACGCCCATCATGCCGGGCCGCGTGCTGATGAAAGCGCCGAGCATCAGGAACGGCAGGAGCACGGCCGACAGCAGCAGAAAGCCGTCGGCTCGCGGATACAGCGCAAACACCACGATCATTCCTGCCACGGCCGCAAGTGCGGTGCCGCCTGCCATCTGGAAGGCCATTTGCGTGGGCCGCGGTGACGACGAGGCGAGTGCGATCACCGCTGCCGCGTCGAGCACGGCCGTGCCGCCGCTCGGCCACGCCGACATGATCCAGAAGCCGCTCAGGACCAGGACCACGATGAACGCGCGCAGCCCGGAAACGCCCGCCGCGAGCAGGCTGGTCTTCGGCACATAACGCGTGATGCGGTGCTCGCGTTCGTGCGTAGGCACTGCGAGCGACGCGTAGGTCAGCGTGTAGGCATGCAGGTCATCGACGAACCGATACAGCAGCTCGGCGGCGGTATCGAATTCAAGCAGGTCGATTGCCGGATCGAGCGCGCGCCGCGTCGCCCGGATGCGCCTGGGCAGCGCGGCTTTGAACGTGTCGAGTTGCGAGGCGGCGTGGGCCGCATCGGCGGCTTTTTCCACCGGCGCGCCCGCTGCGCTCAGCAAGGGCGCGACTTCGCGGAAATAGGGTTCCAAAGCGTCGACCGTCGCCGCTGCGCCGTTGACCCGCAGCCGGTTCATCAACTGATGCAGCGCGTGAAAGCGTGTAGACACGCTCATGAATTCGCCGTTCAGCCGCGCGACCCGGCCGCTGCGCATGCGGGTGTCGGGATCTTCGAACACGGCCACGCTGCGCGCAGCCTCAAGCCCGACTATATCTGCGACGAACGCCGCGTTGATGCGCTCGATCTGCGAGCGTTCGATACCCCCGCCCAACGCCTTCGACACGTAGTCGACAAACGCGGTGAAACGCCGCCGAACGGTCGCCCGGACTTGCTCGCCGGCATGCCGCGGAAAGACGAGCGCGCTGACTGCACCCGAACACAGGATGCCTAACGATACCTCGGCTACACGCGTCATTGCTGTCAGGAAGGCGGCATCAGCATGTTGCGCGGCCGGTATGCCAATGAGCGCGGCCGTATAACCCGATAACACAAACCCGTACGAACGGAAGTTGCGGTTACGCGCCGCGCCCGCCGTGCAGATGCCGACCCAGAGCGCCGTCGCCGACAGAAACAAAACCGGTTGCTGCGAGAACAGGCTGATCAGCGCGAGCATCACCACGAGGCCGACGAGCGTTCCGCAGAAACGGTAAAAGCTCTTCGCCAGCACCATGCCGCTTTGCGGCTGCATCACGACAAATACAGTCGTCATCGCGGTACGAGGTTGCGGCAGGTCGAGACGCATGGCGATCCACAGCGCCAGGAACGCCGCCAGCGCCGCCTTGAAGATGTGAATCCACGCGAGGCCGTCGGTGAGCGCCCAGTCCACGAGCAGCGGATGGGGACGGTTCGGCGTGGAGAAGGGAGTCGACATGCTCATTCACTCCGCTCGCCGGCCGACGCGTCCTTGTGCTCGGCGAACGGCCCGATATGCTTCGCGGGTTTCATCTGCGTGTCGGCGGGGCTGTCGGCGGAACTATCGATGCCGCCACCCAGCGCCGCCGAGAACGTCGCATATACCGCGAGCCGTTCAGCGCGCACTCGCGCCTCGCCGTCCTGTGCGCGCAGCAATTGCGTCTGCGCGACGAGCACATTCAGGTAATCGGTCAAGCCGCGCCTATACCCCTCGTCAGCCAGCCGATAACTCTTCTGCGCAGCCGCAACCGAGCGGCCTGACGCGTCGAGCTGGCGATCGAGCGACTTGATCCGCACGACCTGATCGGCGACATCGCGCAACGCCGCAACCAGCGTGGCGTTGTAGTGATCGACGGCCTGGTCGTATTGCGCCGATGCCGCCCCGAGTTGCGAGCGCAGCCGGCCGCCTTCGAAAATAGGCAGCGTCACGGCGGGTCCGGCAGTCCAGCCGCTGCCGTTGCCGGTGAGGAAAGTCAGCAGCGCACCGCCCGCGGACATCTGCGTAAGCGACGCCATCAGGTTGATGTTCGGATAGAACTGCGCCTTCGCGACATCGATACCGCGCGCCTTAGCGGCAACCGTCCAGCGCGCCGCCACCACATCCGGACGACGTCCGATCAGCTCAGCTGGCAAAGCCGACGGCAAGCCGAGCGGCGTTGCCAGCGACAGCACGGGACGCGTGATCGAATCGCCGGCACCCGGTCCCGCGCCGGCGAGCGCCGCAAGCTGGTTACGGGCGAGCGCGATGGCTTCGTCGTAGGTCTCTACCTGACGCTCGTAGTCCGGCAACGACGCTTCCGCCTGCGCGACTTCAAGCTGCGTGCCAATCCCGCCCTGCAGCCGCCGACGCGCACGCGCCGCGATTTTCTGCTGCTGGTCGAGCGTGGACTGAGCGATGTCGCGCAACGCAAATCCCTGCGATAAGCCAATGTATGCGCGTACCACGTTCGCTTCGAGTTCGAGTTGCGCGGCGCGGGCGTCGGCGGCGCGAGCGTGGGTGGCATCCAGCGCGCGTTCCGCTGCGTTACCGTCGCGACCCCAGAGGTCGAGGTTGTACGAGAGTTGCAGCGCCGCCGTGTTGTCCCACGTGTTGACGTTGTTGTAAGTGCCGGGGCCGTAATAGCCGTTTTCCGGCCACTGCTGGCGGTTGATCGCCAGCGATCCGTCGACTTGAGGCGCGAGGGCGGCTTGCGCCACGCCCGCCATCGAACGGGCTTCGCGTACGCGCGCGGCAGCTAGCGCCAGAGTCGGATTTCCAGCCTGCGCACGCGCAATCCACGCATCGAGCTGCGGGTCGTTATAGGCGCGCCACCATGTCGACGCCGGCCATGCCGCGTCGGCGTTAGCCGCGCGCAGCGTCGCGCCGGCATCGAGCGTAGACGTGTCCTTGAGCGTGTCCTCGGGACCGACGTTTTTAGTGCTCGCGCAGCCTGCTATTGTTAAAATAAATGTAAGAACCATCGGAGCGATGGTCTTTCTGATCGTGCTGACTAGCAAAATTATTTCTCAAAACGGATTGAGACACAGGCCAGAATTATATTTTTGCCTTGATTGGCGAGTAACTGGTAAAAATGCAATGCATTGTTACGGGTTATGAGGTAATCGCCGTTGCCCATAACGTAACAATGCGGTAACAATGCGGCACCACTTGGACGAGACTCAAGGCTCATGGATACGCTTCAAAACATGCGCGTGTTTTCGCGGGTTGTTGAAGCCGGCAGCTTTACCGCCGCGGCTCATCAGCTGAACACGACGACGGCCTATGCATCGCGCGCTGTCTCCGATCTCGAAGCGCATTTGCGCACGCGCTTGCTCAACCGGACCACGCGCCGGATCGCGCTGACCGAAGCAGGCGAGCGTTATTTGCAGCGGTGCGAGCAAATCCTGGCTTATGTCGATCAGGCCGAAGCTGAAGCCGGCGATGCGCACGCGCGCCCGGCCGGCAAGCTCAAGATGCACACCATGGCCGGGATCGGCCAGCATTACATCGTGCCAATGATTTCGCGCTACCAGAAGTTGCATCCATCGGTGCAGATCGACCTGACGCTCGCGCAGCGCGTGCCGGACCTGCTGGACGAGGGCTTTGACGTGTCGATCGTCCTCGGCACTGAACTGCCTGATTCAGGACTGGTTTCCCAACGACTGGGAAGTGCGTTCAGCATTGCCTGCGCGTCGCCGGGCTATATTCAGGAACATGGCGTGCCCCACGTCTTGTCTGATCTGGTGCGGCATACGTGCTTGCAACTCATTACGCCCGCGTTCCCGCCGAACAAATGGACTTTTGACGGCCCGAACGGCCAGGAAACCATCACGCTCGGACCCGCGACCTTCACGGTCAACGTGGCTGAAGCCATGGCCGTGGCAATCAGCGAAGGCATGGGCGTGGGGATATTGCCGACGTCGTCAGCGTTACCTGCATTGCGTGCAGGGACGTTGGTGCGTGTTTTACCGCAATACACCATGCAGATGCTCAACCTGTTTGCGCTGTATCCGTCGCGTCAGTACCTGGATGCGAAAATCCGGACTTGGGTGGAGTATTTGCGCGCTGAGTTGCCTGCCGCACTCGCCGTCGACGAAAAATCGCTGCAGGAATTTGTGGCGTCGTAAGCTTATGAGCAGGAGAATGGGGGTAAGCTGGCCGACATGCTTTCAACAGTGTTTTTCATTTGCCGCGCCGCAACACTTGCTTACGTCTATTTCGGCCGCATGTTGATAGCTTGTGGTTTGTGTTTTAGCTTCACCGATTCACTATTACCGATTTATCGATTCGACAACATCCGAGGAAGTTATGAATACGCCGCTGATGATCGCCATCTACGCACTGCTGGCTCTGATCGCCGTGCCCGCTACCCGTGAATTGCTGCGTACGGCTCGCGAAAATGCGAAACGCGCGCGCCTGATCCCGATCCGTATCGACGAACGTAAGAACCGTCAATCGCGCGATTCGTCGGATCGTTGAGAAAAAAAGACCGATCTATCGGTCTTTTTGTTTTTTGCAGCCGGTGCAGTGACATTTAAGCCTGCGCCGGATAAACCGTATCTGGTGCCAGAGAGCTCTAGCCCTGGAACGGGTGTTTTTACCTATAACGCTGAAGGGTTAGGCGTCCGCGTCATGATCGGTTAGGTTTTTACCGGCCCCACGCACCTGCAGCGTATCTGCACCGAAAACGCGATTCTTGGCAATTCATTGCCACTGGTCGCTCAGATCTCGACCACCCTGTCCCATTTGAACAACGGATTTTCAGGCGCACCCGTGCGCCGGTCGCGATAGCCGCGCGGATTACAGATCACGCGCGTTCCTTCTGCGAAATAATCGAACGCGGTATGCGTGTGACCATGAACCCACAGCGCGACCGGCGCGCGCACGAGCGAGGGTAGATCGCTCACAAAACCCGCCGATGCCCGGTCCGTCGCGAACTTTTCGGCCAGGCTTTGTTTCAGCGGCGCGTGATGCGTGACGACAATCGTCTTGCCGTCGAAAGGTTTTGCCAGCTCATCTTCCAGCCATGCCCGTGCTTGCCCGTGGAGCGCCAGCGAGTCGCCGGGACTAAACGAGCGTGGCTCATCTTCGGGTTCGGGCCACGCAACCTGGATCACGCCCCGGAAGTCGACCATCACCCGCTCGGCCGCTGCGATGGACTCGCGCAACGCCTCGTCGCTCGCGCCGAACAACGCGAAATCCGTCCACAACGTGGTGCCGAGCACGCGCCATTTGCCGTATCGGTCGGTGAGGGCGGTGTTGTTCAGGAAATGGACGTTGGGCAAGCTGCGCGCGGCGTCCTGCATCGCGGTTTCAAGTGCACCGAACTCACCGTCGTAATACTCATGGTTGCCCGGCACATAAACAACCGGTACGTCCGAACCGAAATTTTCCGCCGCCCAGCGCAGACCTTCCGCGTGATTATGGATGTCACCGGCCAGCACGACGAGATCGGCCTCGGCGTACGGGATGGCAAGCGGTTCATCGTGCTCGAGATGCAGGTCGGACAGAACGCGAATCTTCACGGCGCTTATCTCCTCAATACTGTTATGCCGCGCCCGCGGCACCCGGCGCACGCACGTCCGGCAACACCTTGGCCGGATTCATCAGGTTCTCGGGGTCGAGCGCTGTCTTGAGCGCGCGCATGAGCCGCACTTCCACCGGGGACTTGTAGTGCATTGCTTCGGCTACCTTCAATTGTCCTAACCCATGTTCTGCGCTGATGCTGCCGCGATGCGCGTGCACGCTTTCATACACGAGCGCATTGACCGGTGCCTGGAATTCGGCGAGAAAGCTCTCGGGATCGACCCCTTCCGGCGCCTGCACGTTGTAATGCAGATTACCGTCGCCAAGATGGCCGAACGTCACCATGCGCACGCCCGGAATGGCCTGGGCGATGAGCGCGTCGGTTGCATCGATGAAATGCCCGATGCGGGAAATAGGCACCGCGATATCGTGCTTGATGTTGAGTCCTTCCGCCGCCTGCGCGAGCGGGATATGTTCGCGCAAGTTCCAGAACGCCCGCGACTGCGACAAATTCTCCGCAACGACTGCATCCTCGACCAGGCCTTGCTCCATCGCATGTTCCATCAGCCGTTCGAACAGCGCGCGGCCGTGCTGCTCGCTCTCGCTATCGGACAATTCGAGTAACACGGTCTGGCCGTGTTTCTTGCTGAACGGATAACGCATCTGCGGGAAATGCGTGGTTACGAGATGAAGCGAAAAATCCGACATCAGTTCGAAGCCGGTCAGCAATGGCCCTGCATAACGCTGTGCCGTAGCGAGGAAATTGAGCGCGGCCTGTGGCGAGGCGAGCGCCGCGAGCGCGGTTACGCGAGCGACAGGTGCCGGATGCAGTTTCATGACGGCGGCAGTAATGATGCCGAGTGTCCCTTCCGCACCAATGTACAGGTCGCGCAGATCGTAGCCGGTGTTGTCCTTGCGTAGCCCGCGCAAACCGTCCCAAATTTCACCCTGCGGCGTCACCACTTCCAACCCGAGACACAACTCGCGGGTGTTGCCATAGCGCAGAACGGCGGTGCCCCCGGCATTCGTTGAAAGATTGCCACCGATCGTGCAACTGCCTTCGGCGGCGAGGCTCAGGGCAAAGAGTCGCTGTTCCTGCCCGGCGCGCGCCTGGATATCGGCAAGGATCACGCCGGCTTCCACCGTGACGGTGTTGTTGAGAGGATCGACGTCGCGAATCCGGTTCAACCTGCGCAAGCTGATAACCACCTGTTTGCCGCTGGCGTCTGGCGTTGCCCCGCCGGAGTGTCCGGTGTTGCCGCCTTGCGGCACGATAGGGACACGGTATTCCCGCGCGAGCTGTACAACTTTAGCGACCTGTTCGGTGGTGCCGGGAAGCACCACGGCGCACGTCTGACCGTGATAACGCTTGCGCCAGTCAGTGAGAAACGGCGCGGTATCGTGTGTGCCGGTCAGCACATGGGCTGCGCCAATCGCTTCGATGCAGGCTTCAACAAAGTAACGTGAACGGTCGGATGCGGTCATGAGTTTCGAAAAGCGGTGGCGTGGACGACGGGTGACACAGTATCGCGTAACGTCGGGCCGGGCGAACCCTGGCCTGATGGCATAGGTCTCGTCTACGCAAACTATTCCGTGCTACAAATGATTGCCGTCGGGCGTTGAATCTGATGTTGAGGTTGTTACGGTTGTGGCGGCCTTTGCTCGCTTCGCGGCGCGTGCAGCGCGTTTGAACGGCGCGACAAAGCCAAGCGCGCAGACGAAGAACGCAAGAGCAAGAAGCGCTTCGAACCAGCCAAGGCGCGCTGATAATCCGCCGTCGGTCATGCCGCGCACAATGCCTTCAGCGAAGTAGAGCAGAACGAGCATCGAAGCCCATTGCAGCGTGTACACGTTGCGCCGGATCGTGCCGCGCAGCGCGAACAGCAGCGGGATTGCCTTGAGCGCCAGAGCGGAGCCGCCCGGGCGCAGCGGCGCGAGCCAAAGCTCCCACGCGATAGACAACGCAATCAGTGCAATCAGGCTGTACAGCGCGCCGCGTGCAAAGCCGGGTCGGGTGCTGGCAGCGTCCATGGCGGGCGTAGTGGTCATCAATCAGGCGCCGCGTAGGCGCCGCGTTGAAGCGTGAGCGCCGTAGTGGCGAGGCGTGCGCCGAGCGCCATGGCCAATGCTTTCTCGTCTGCGGAGATGCCGCTGTCGGCCGTTTCAGCGCGGGCGAAATGGGACGCGCCATAAGGCGTGCCCCCGGTTTGCGTGGTGGTCAGCTTCGGCTCGGTGTACGGAATCCCCACGATCAACATGCCGTGGTGAAGCAAGGGCAGCATCATGGAAAGCAGGGTGGTTTCCTGCCCGCCATGCAAGCTGCCCGTGGAGGTGAAGACGCTGGCGGGTTTGCCGGCCAGCGCGCCGGACAGCCATTGAGGCGAAGTGCCGTCGAGGAAATATTTCAGCGAGGCCGCCATGTTGCCGAACCGCGTGGGCGACCCGAGCGCGAGTCCGGCGCATTCTTCCAGGTCGCGCACTTCGGCGTAGGGCGGGCCGTCGGCGGGAATATCCGGCTGCGTGGCTTCGCAAACGGTGGAGACAGGGGGCACGGTACGCACGCGCGCCTGCATGCCGGGCACGCTGTCGACGCCTTGAGCGATCGCCTGGGCGAGCGCGCGGGTGGCGCCGTTGCGGCTGTAATAGAGCACGAGAATGTCGTTCATGAGCCTTTTCGGTGAACGGGTATTATAAGGATCGGGTGCGTGGACGGGGCGTTTTGGCATGCGTTTTGGCGTGGTGCCGCTCGCCATTCAAGCCGCGTCGCGGATCTGTTGTAGTGTTTCAAGGAGAGAGATTCTTGCTGAAGTTTCCCATCGATCTCGATACAACGAAGCGGCTTGCCGCATTCGTTGCCCGTCGTACGGGTGAGGATCGCGTGCCGCAGGTGGCCGGTAGCCTGACATTTACCACCGTGTTGTCGCTCGTGCCGCTTGCGACGGTCGCGTTTGCGTTATTCACTGCGTTTCCCATCTTTGCTTCGTTTCAGATGTCGCTGCAGGATTTTCTGGCGGTGCACCTGATGCCGTCGCAAATTAACAGTCAGATCTTCAAGTACCTGAACCAGTTTGCATCGAAGGCAAAGGGGCTTACCACGGTCGGCATGATCATCTTGTTCGTCACCTCGGTGATGACCATGATGACCGTCGAGTCCGCGTTCAACGTGATCTGGCGCGTGCGCAAATCACGTCCGTTCGCTCAGCGCGTCCTGGTGTACTGGGCCATCATCACGCTCGGTCCTATTCTGTTCGGCGTGAGTCTGTCCATGTCGTCCTACCTGTTCGCGCAATCCATCGCATTTGCCGGCTCGCATAACCTCCTGCCACCGGTGGTCGAGTGGGCGCTCGCCAGCGCAACGCTGCCGTTCACGATGCTGGCGTTCTCCATGCTCTACGTGTTCCTGCCGAATTGCAAAGTGGAGTGGCGCGACGCGCTGGTTGGCGGACTTGTCGCGGCTATCGCGTTTGAATTGGCGAAGCGCGGTTTCGGCTATTACGTGCGCCGTATTCCAACTTATACCGCCGTGTATGGCGCGTTCGCGGCGTTGCCTGTATTCCTGTTATGGGTCTATTTGTGCTGGATGATCACGCTGATCGGCGCGATGCTCACGTCGGCCTTGCCGGCAATCCGGATCGGCCAGTTTCATCGAAATGATTTTCCAGGGAGCGACCTGCTCGATGCCCTCGAATTACTCGCTCGCCTGGCGGAGGCACGGGAAGCCGGCCTGCCGGGTTACACCGGCCTCGAGCTTGCACGAATGCTTCGCTGTGACATGGATACCTCCATGCGCCTGGTTCGCAAGCTTGACTCTCTGGAATGGATTGCGAGGCTGGAGAACCTTCGAGTGCCGCGCTATGTGCTGATCGCCAATCCGCAGCAGATCACGGTGGCGAGCTTGTTCGATTTGTTCGTGATCGAGCGCGAAGAACTGGACTATCAGTTGCGCCTCGATTCCTCGCACATTGACCGTGCCGCATTGATGAACGCGCTCAGCAACGAGAAACTTGAGGTTACATTGGCCACGCTGCTGGCGGCGCGCGCCGCGTCTCGTCAAGAAGGCGATCGCGAGACACAGGGGGTAACGTCCATGCCGCATCAAACGGCCTAAAGCGCCTCGCACTTCCGAAGTGCGCTAAAGCGAAATCCTGCCGATGCAGATGTCCTTGAACATGACCCAGTCGCCCATCAGGCTGTAGAGCGGATGGCGAAACGTGGCCGGACGGTTTTTCTCAAAGAAGAAATGGCCGACCCAGGCAAAGCCGTAGCCGCAAATCACGGCAGCGGGAAGCCAAAGCCAGTCGCCGGTGGCAATAGCCATCGCAAGGCAGCCAATCACGCCCAGCGAACCGATGAAGTGCAGCCGGCGCGACACTACGTTACGGTGCTCTTCGAGATAGTAGGGATAGAACTCGGCGAAGCTCGCGAAGTGATCGGAATGCGCGGTTTGGGCCATGACAGTCTCCTTCGAGCAGGTTGCAGCATTAGCTCAGCAAGATTCATTCTCCAGTGATTAAGCCCACTGCGCAACCACGATTCCTGCCGATCTGGAAACAGTTGGAGACCCCCTCCCATTCGGCTGATGGCGCAGTGGAGCGCGCGCGGTTAAGCTGAGTTTATGAGCCATGGAACGATCTGTCGCTTAAACCGGTCGCGTCGCAAAACTGAACAATGCAGCGAGGGTCGCATCGGGTTGTTCACTCATCAGTGCGTGTCCGGCGTCCAGCATGACAGTTTCGACAGCGACATCCGCTTGTTTCATCGCGTCCGTCAGCGCCCGGCTGGCGCGGGGTGGCGTCATGGCATCGAGACGGCCGGCAATGATCTGTACCGGGCAACGTAGCGCCGTTGCTCGTTCAAGTCCGTCCGCATAGGCGTTGCAGGCGCTGAAATCGGTATGAAAGAGATGGGGCTCACCCAGTGCGGCCACTCGTTCCATCAGACGCTGGTTGGCGCCATGCAGCCAGAAGCCCGGCGCGGGGCACGACGGTTTTGCGGCGATCGACGAGTGCGACCACTGGTTGACCATGTCGATGGCGTCCGGTTCGCGATCGCGTGCGGCATCGAGAAGCGAGTCGGACACGGTCATCGGATACGCGGTGGCGAGCAGGGCAAGGCGGGTGACGCGCGACGGATAGCGCGCTGCGCAATCGAGCGCAATCAGCGAGCCCATGCTGTGGCCAATCAGCATTGCCTCTTTGACCTTGGCCGCGTCCACTACCGCGACAAGCCAGTCCGCGAGCGCTCCGATGCTTCGCCGTGCCGGGCCCGCGCTGCGGCCGTGACCGGGAAGATCGACGGCGAGCACGCTCAGGCCGTGATGGGCGAAGTAGCGTGTCTGCAGTGCCCAGACGCTGTGATCGTGCTGTGCGCCGTGCACGAACACGGCCACGGGGCGATCCTGCTCGAACGCGTGGCCGCCGGTGTAGGCGTAGGCCGAAGCGCCGTCGACTTCGAGCATCATGTGCGGCTCCCGTCGCTGCTCCGGGCGGCACTGGGCGAAGCCTTCTGCGATGCCTTGAGGCCGCGTTTGAGATCATCGATGAGATCGTCGGGGTCTTCCAGGCCAATCGACAGCCGGATACGTCCCGGTGCAATGCCCGCTGCGGCGAGGGCGGCGGCGTCCATGCGGAAATGCGTGGTCGAAGCGGGGTGGATGACGAGCGAGCGTGCATCGCCAACGTTCGCAAGATGCGAGAACAGCGTCAACGCTTCAATGAAGCGCCGCGCTGCCGCTACGTCGCCACGCAGGTCGAAGCTGAACACGGCGCCCGCGCCGCGCGGCAGCAGGCGTTTGGCAAGCGCGTAGTCCCGGTGAGTGTCGAGCTCGGGATAGGCCACGCCTTCCACCGCGGGATGAGCGAGCAGGAATTCGACGACCTTGCGGGTGTTGGCGACGTGCCGGTCCATCCGCAACGGCAAGGTTTCGATGCCCTGCAAGAGTTGCCACGCAGCTTGCGGATGCAGGCACGCTCCGAAGTCGCGCAAGCCCTCGCGACGAGCGCGCAGCAGGAACGGTGCAACGGTGCTTTCTTCGGCGAAGACCATGCCGTGGAATCCGTCGTAGGGTTCGGTGAATTCGGGGAAGAGATCGGTAGCTGTGAAGTCGAACGTGCCGCCGTCCACCAGCACGCCGCCAATCGTCGTGCCGTGGCCGCCCAGGAATTTGGTCGCCGAGTGGTAGACGAAGTCGGCGCCATGATCAAAGGGACGCAGCAAATAGGGCGTGGTGAAGGTCGAATCCACCAGCAGCGGTACGTGGTTCGAATGTGCGATGTCCGCGATTGTCTCGATGTCGAGCACATCGAGACCCGGGTTCCCCAGCGTTTCGCCGAACAGCAGACGCGTGTTGGGCCGGATGGCTGCGCGCCAGGCGTCGGCATCGTGCGGCGGGACGAAAGTGGTGTCTATGCCGAAGCGCCTCATCGTGTAATGCAGCAGGTTGTGCGAACCGCCGTACAGTGCGCTCGACGCAACCACGTGCGAGCCTGCGCCCATCAGCGTAGCGATCGCAAGATGCAGCGCGGCCTGTCCGCTGGCGGTGCCGATCGCGCCCACGCCGCCCTCCAGCGCGGCTACGCGCTCCTCGAATACGGCGACGGTCGGGTTCGAAATGCGCGAATAGACGTGTCCTGAGCGCTCCATATTGAAGAGCGAAGCAGCGTGGTCGGTGTCTCGAAACGAGAACGATGTAGTCTGATAGATCGGCGTGGCGCGAGCGCCGGTGGTAGGGTCGGGCGCTGCGCCGGCGTGCAGCACGAGTGTGTCGAAGCGGTTGGCGGGCATCGTGGGCGGGCTACCAGAGGAAAAGAGTCATTTATCGTAACATCGGGTGTGGCCCGATAAACTTGGGGTAGACGCCAGCGTTGGCGGTCGCACCGTGTGGCGCCATGCCACGCAAGGGCAGCCTTGGCCCGGCGTGCGCCGACCCGGTGCAAAAGCCCGCCCCGCTTGGCTTTTGCAGACAAAACACGGGGTTCTTGCGCGCTTTCTTTTTAACGGTCTTTCCGCTAGGATCGATAGATATTCAGGCTTTTCGCGAGGAGACAATCATGCGAGTCAGCGACATTTTGAACGTCAAGGGCAACGCGCTCTTCACGGTAACACCGGACACGCCGCTGCACGAAGCGATCAACACCATGGCGTCACACGACATTGGTTCACTCGTGGTGATCGAATACGGCGATCTCGCCGGCATGCTGACGTTCCGCGAGATCATTCTCACGCTGAGCGAAAACGGCGGCAGCGTGGGCACCTCCACTATCCGCAAGGTCATGGACGACCATCCCATCACGTGTACGCCGGAAACGGACGTGAACGAGGTGCGCCGGATGATGCTCGAGCATCACGTTCGTTACCTGCCGGTCATGGAAAAGAACGTGCTGATGGGCGTGATTTCTTTTTACGACGTGGCCAAGGCCGTGGTGGAAGAGCAAGGTTTCGAGAACAAGATGCTCAAGGCCTATATCCGCGACTGGCCGGAGCAGCAAGAAGAAGCGCGTTGATCGGGGCGTCGCGCGATTAGCGCGATTCGCGCAAACCCGGTCGAAGCGCATCACCACGTCACGCACAAAATGCGCGCCCGAGCGGCGCGCATTTTTTTCGCCCCTTCGGGACCTTTCCGCTCCGTAAAGGTCCGGTCATCACGGTTTCGTCTGTAACCGCCAGGCTCAACGGATCAACACTCTCTCAGCTACCAACTCCAATAATCCATGAGCGAAACATCCGCATCGCCCCGCGAGAAAAAGGCCGGCGCCCAACATGGCGACGGTCAGTTCCGCCTGTTGCGTGAACGTCGTTTCGCGCCGTTTTTCTGGACGCAGTTCCTCGGCGCACTCAACGACAATGTCTTCAAGGTCGGCTTTACGTCGCTGGTCACGTTTCAGGCTGCTCGTTTTTCAGGTGTCGATCCAAAAACCGCCGCTTTCCTGATCTCTGCAGTCTTCATCATCCCTTTCGTGCTTTTTTCCGCGACATCAGGCCAGGTCGCCGATAAATACGACAAAGCCACGCTTACACGCTTCGTGAAGACGTTCGAAATCGTGGTGATGCTGATCGGCGGCGCGGGTTTCATGTTGCACAGCGCGCCGCTGCTTTACGTCTGCACGTTCCTCATGGGTGTGCATTCGACCGTGTTCGGGCCGGTGAAATATGCCTATCTGCCACAGCATCTCCAGCCATCGGAACTGGTTGGCGGCAACGGGCTCGTTGAAATGGGGACGTTCGTGGCCATTTTGATCGGGACAATCATTGGCGGCGCGACGGCCGGGCTGACCGAGCACGGCACCATGTTGCTTGCCGCGTGTTGCGTGACGGTTGCGTTGATCGGGCGCGTGGCGTCGGGTTTCGTACCGAAAACCGCGGCTCTGCAGCCCGATCTGAAGATCAACTGGAATCCGTTCAGCGAGACGTGGCGCAATCTCGCGCTCGCGCGCCGGGACCGCACTGTGTTCCTGAGTCTGCTCGGGATCTCGTGGCTTTGGTTCGTCGGCGCGACTTTTCTCACGTCGTTTTTTAACTTCGGGAAGGACGTCCTGTCGGCTAACCCCGACGTCGTGACCGTGCTGCTCGGCACATTTTCGATCGGTATCGGCATCGGTTCGCTGATGTGTGAAAAGCTTTCAAAACGCCGTGTCGAGATCGGACTGGTTCCGCTCGGATCGATCGGTATCAGCGTTTTCGCTATCGATCTGTTTTTTGCCAGCCACGGCATCGCGCCCGCCGGGCATCTGATGGGCGTCAGCGAATTTCTTCAGATCGGCGTGCACTGGCGCATCCTGGCCGACCTGTTCCTGCTCGCGATGTTCGGCGGTTTCTACAGCGTGCCGCTTTACGCGCTGATCCAGTCGCGCAGCCAACCCACGCATCGCGCGCGCATCATCGCCGCGAACAATATCCTCAACTCGTTTTTCATGATCGTGTCGGCGTTGATGGCGGTCGGCCTGACGTCGGCGGGCGTCGGCATTCCCGGGCTGTTTCTCACCACGGCGTTGCTGAATATCGTGGTGGCTGCTTATATCTATTCGCTCGTGCCCGAGTTTCTGTTGCGCTTTCTCGCCTGGGTTCTCGTGCATACGTTCTACCGGATCAGACTCGTGAACGCCGAGCGCATTCCCGAGCACGGGGCCGCCGTGCTGGTGTGCAATCACGTGAGTTTCGTCGATGCCATCGTGATCATGTCGGAAAGTCCGCGGCCGATCCGCTTCGTGATGGATCACCGGATTTTCCGCTCGCCGCTGGTCGGCTGGCTGTTCCGTCATGTCAAGGCCATTCCGATCGCGCCCGCTCATGAGGACGCAAAACTGCTGGAAAAAGCCTACGACGCCTGCGGCCGCGCGCTCGCCGACGGCGATCTGGTGTGCATCTTCCCTGAAGGCAAGCTCACCCGAACCGGCGATATCAACCCGTTCCGCCATGGCATCAGCGAAATTCTCAAGCGCCATTCCGCCCCTGTGGTGCCCATCGCTTTACGCGGTTTGTGGGGCAGCGTTTTTTCGCGCCACGACGACAACCGCTGGCCACGTCCGGTTCAACGCGGGGTGATGAGCCGCCTGACGCTGGCGGTCGGTGAGCCGATCGATCCCGCCGATGCCACGCCGGAACACTTGCAAGAGGTAGTCGCGACGTTGCGAGGCGCGCGCAAATAAGGCGCGAGAGGGGCCTCGCGCGGCCAAGAGGCTTCCTCAAGCGGTGCTTTTGCTAACGAAAGCCCTCCGCGCAACAGGTTTCGAGCGGGGGCTTAAAGCGCGCTCGGCTGGCATAATATTGGCTCTTTCGCTTTTTTCAGGACGACGCTCATGTCCGGCAACACACTCGGCACGCTTTTCACCGTCACGAACTTTGGCGAGTCGCACGGTCCCGCGATCGGCTGCGTGATCGACGGCTGCCCGCCGGGCATGGAACTATCCGAGGCGGATATCCAGATCGAACTGGATCGACGCAAACCGGGTACGTCGCGGCATGTGACGCAGCGTCAGGAAGCCGATCAGGTCGAGATTCTGTCGGGCGTGTTCGAAGGTAAAACGACCGGCACGCCTATCGCGTTGTTGATCCGTAATACAGATCAGCGCAGCAAGGATTACGGCAATATCGTCGAGACATTCCGTCCCGGGCACGCCGATTACACGTATTGGCAGAAGTACGGTATCCGCGATTATCGCGGGGGTGGACGGTCATCGGCACGGCTGACGGCGCCGACCGTCGCGGCCGGCGCTGTAGCGAAGAAATGGCTGCGCGAGCGCATGGGTATCGAAACACGCGGGTTCATGAGCGCGCTCGGCGAGATTCCGATTCCGTTCGTTGCGTGGGAACACGTGCGCGAAAACCCGTTTTTTGCGCCGAATGCGGACATCGTGCCGCGCCTCGAGGAGTACATGGACGCGCTTCGCAAGGACGGCGATTCGATCGGCGCGCGCATCGGCGTGATGGCGACGGGCGTGCCGGCCGGGCTGGGCGAGCCGCTTTATGACCGCCTGGATGCCGATATCGCGAAAGCGATGATGGGCATCAATGCGGTGAAAGGCGTTGAAATTGGCGCGGGTTTCGCGAGCGTCGCGCAACGCGGCTCGGTTCATGGCGACGAAATGACGCCGGAGGGGTTTGCCGCGAACAACGCAGGCGGCGTGTTGGGCGGCATTTCGAGCGGCCAGGACATCACCGTATCGATCGCGATCAAACCGACGTCGAGCATTCGCACGCCGCGCGAGTCCATCGATAAAACCGGTCATTCCGCGACGGTGGAAACCTTCGGGCGCCACGATCCGTGCGTTGGCATCCGCGCGACGCCGATCGCCGAAGCGCTGCTCGCGCTCGTGCTGATCGATCATGCGTTGCGGCATCGTGCGCAGAACGGCGACGTGGTGACGACAACACCTCATATCGCCGCGCATATCGCCAAATAAAATAACGCCGGTTCTGAACTTAAAGAACCGGCGTTATTTTTTAAAGCCTCAAATCCGAACGCTCACATATTCGGATAATTCGGCCCACCGCCACCTTCTGGCGGCACCCACACAATATTCTGCGTCGGGTCTTTGATATCGCAAGTCTTGCAGTGCACGCAGTTCTGCGCGTTGATCTGCAAGCGCTCGCTGCCGTCATCGTTCTTCACAAATTCGTATACCTGTGCCGGGCAATACCGTCCTTCCGGTCCGGCGTAGGTTCTTAAATTCACATCCACCGGCACCGATGCATCCTTGAGCGTCAAATGCGCCGGCTGGTTTTCCTCGTGATTCGTGTTCGATATAAACACCGACGCCAGCCGGTCGAACGTCAGCTTCCCATCCGGCTTCGGATACACGATCGGCTTGCATTGCGATGCGGGTTTAAGTGTTTCGTTATCGGCGTGCTGATGGTGCAGCGTCCACGGCACATTGCCGCCTAACACCTTCTGTTCAAACCCGACCATCAGCGTGCCGAGATACAAACCCTTGCTCATCCATTGCTTGAAGTTACGTGCACGATATAACTCGGTCTTGAGCCACGAGTTATCAAATGCTTCGGGGTAGGCGCTCAGTTCGTCGGCTTGACGACCGGCTTGCACGGCGTCGAACGCGGCTTCGGCGGCCATTTTGCCGGACTTGATCGCGGCGTGACTGCCCTTGATCCGCGATGCATTCAGGAACCCGGCATCATCGCCAGCCAGCGCTCCGCCCGGGAACACCAGCTTCGGCAAGGACATCAAACCACCGGCCGTGATCGCCCGCGCGCCATACGACACCCGCTTGCCGCCTTCGAGGAACGTGCGGATAGCCGGATGCGTCTTGTAGCGCTGGAATTCCTCAAACGGCGACAGGTACGGATTCGAATACCCCAGCCCGACGACAAAGCCGACCATCACCTGGTTATCGTCCATGTGATAGAGGAACGAGCCGCCGTAGGTGTCGTTTTCCAGCGGCCAGCCGGCCGTGTGAATCACGAGGCCCGGCCTGTGTTTCGCCGGATCGATCTGCCACAGTTCCTTGATGCCGAGGCCGTAGACTTGCGGGTCGGCGTCGCGGCCGAGCTTGAATTTATCGGTGAGCTGACGGCCCAGGTTGCCGCGTGCGCCTTCGCAGAACAGCGTGTATTTCGCGTGCAGTTCCATGCCGAGCTGGAAGTTGCCGGTCGGCTCGCCGTCCTTGCCCACACCCATGTTGCCGGTCGCCACGCCGCGCACGGCACCGTCTTCGGTGTAGAGCACTTCTGCTGCAGGAAAGCCCGGGAATATTTCAACGCCCAGCGCTTCAGCCTGTTGCCCCAGCCAGCGCGTGACGTTCGCCAGGCTCACGACATAGTTGCCGTGGTTCTTGAAGTTGTCGGGAAGCAGCCAGTTGGGCACCTGCTTTGCGCTGTCCTTCGATAAAAACAGGAACCGGTCCTCGGTGACTTCCACATCGAGCGGCGCGCCCTGGGTCTTCCAGTCGGGGAGCAATTCGCTTAAACCCCGCGGGTCCATCACAGCACCCGAGAGAATGTGCGCACCGATCTCGGAGCCTTTCTCCAGCACGCAGACACCGAGTTCGACGTCTTTTTCCTGCGCAAGCTGCTTCAGCCGGATAGCCGCCGATAGCCCCGCAGGACCGCCGCCCACGATCACGACGTCGTACTCCATGGATTCACGGGGACCGTACTGCTCGATGAGACTCGCCGGGGTCATCCAATGCTCCTGTCTAACGTTAGAATGCTTTTTTTGGGGATCGCGTATTGTCAGGGAACCCTTCGCAGGGTGCAACCGACGTTCGTTCCTGTAATTAGCACGACCGTATTATTTAACGATAGCATATCGGCTGTCCGGATTCGACGCTGATTCGGAGCGAACGGCATCAACTCGGTTCGATCCCGGGCATCTCAATCGCTTTCAACCAAGGAAAAACAATGGGCCGTTCGATCAACCTGGAAGGCAAATGCGCGCTGATCACTGGCGCCTCCAGCGGACTTGGCAAGCGCTTTGCGCAAGTGTTGTCGCAGGCGGGCGCGCGGGTCGTGCTGGCAAGCCGGCGCACCGAGCGCCTGAAGGAACTGCGCGCCGAGATCGAGGCATCCGGCGGCGCGGCGCACGTTGTGTCGTTGGACGTCACTGATTATCAAAGCATCAAGGCGGCCGTCGCGCACGCGGAGACGGAGGCCGGCACGATCGATATCCTCGTGAACAATTCGGGTGTGTCCACCCAGCAAAAGCTGACGGATGTGACGCCGTCGGACTTCGATTTCGTGTTCGATACCAACACGCGCGGCGCGTTTTTTGTCGCGCAGGAAGTGGCGAAACGGATGATCATGCGCGGCAACGGCACGGTCAAGCCGGGTTATCGGATCATCAACATCGCGTCCATGGCGGGGCTCAAGACCTTGCCGCAGATCGGCATTTACTCCATGAGCAAGGCTGCCGTCATTCATATGACGAAGGCGATGGCGCAGGAATGGGGCCGTCACGGGATCAATGTGAACGCGATCTGCCCGGGTTATATCGATACCGAACTCAATCACCATCACTGGAAAAGCGAGGCGGGCCAAAAACTGCTGGCCATGCTGCCGCGTCGCCGGGTGGGCACGCCTGAAGACCTGGATGGCTTGTTGCTGCTGCTTGCCGCCGACGAGTCGCAATTCATCAACGGCTCGGTGATCGCTGCCGATGACGGGTTTGGCCTATGAGCCAGGTTCTCGACCAAGCGAGCGTAACAACGCCGGCGCCGAACGGTTTTCATCGCGTAATCGATCTGTCCATGCCGCTGCGATGGGGCGACATGGACGCATTCGGCCACGTGAACAATACGGTGTATTTCCGGTTCATGGAGGAAACGCGGATCTCGTGGTTCCGGCAATTGGCCTTGGCCGGCGCCAACGTTGAAGGGCAGGGGCCGGTGATCGTGAATGCATCGATGGAATTCCTGAGGCAGCTCCACTATCCCGGCGATGTCATCGGCAGCATGTTCGTGGGGCCGCCGGGCCGCAGCAGTTTCGACACGCGCTTCGAGCTGTTTCGTGCCGACGATCCCACCACGCTCTACGCCCGCGGCACGGCGAAATGCGTGTGGATCGACTACGCGGCGGCGAAATCGGTGCAGATTCCTGATCTGCTGCGCCATGCCATTGAAACGGCTGCAGTGGGCAACAAAACAGGCGCCTAATCTCCCAGTAGCCGTTGCAGCAGCTCGGTCGCGTTGCCTGTGTCGTATTTGCGCATGAGCCGCGACCGGTAGATATCAACGGTCCGCGAGCTGATATCCAGCGCCCGGCCGATCTGCTTGCTGGTCTTGCCGGTGACGAGCTGCGCCGCGATTTCACGTTCACGCGGCGTCAATTCGATGGCAACCCGCCGCGTCGCGCTCAGATCCTCGAAAGTCCAGACACCGGCGGCGTGCGGCGCGCTCAGATCAAGCGAGCGTCCGGTCACGTGGCACCAGAACAATTCCCCATTTGCGCGTTTCATGATGCGGTCGTCGGCGTAACTGCCCTGGCGCTGCATCAACGCGGCGATGCGCTGGCCGATCCGCTCGAACTCCACCGGCGAGGGATACAGCACTTGAAACGACTGGCCCAGCAAGGCCTCCGGCGCGACGCCGAAAATCGCGCAGAGCTGCGCATTGCAGTCTTCGATGATCCGTTCCCGTGACAACACCAGTCCGACTGGCGCAAGATGAAACGCTGTTTGGTAATCCAGTTGACGCATTTGGCTCGCACGTGTCGGGTTTAACCCGCGTTTAACTATTTCATCGCCGTGCACTACGGCAATTACTTATGTATTTTTGCGTATTGTGCCGGATCGATCCGGCGTCGTACTCTTTTGCCACGTCAGAAATTGTCTAGCGCAGTCGTTTCGCGCGCGAGACGACTCAAATAAACGGATTTCATCCAGATCAGGAAGGGACAAACAGATGAACAAGGTCTATCCCAGCGCGAAAGAGGCGCTCGATGGCATCGTGAAGGACGGGCAGACGTTTGCCGTCGGCGGCTTCGGCCTGTGCGGCATTCCCGAGGCGCTGATCGCGGCATTGCGCGACACGGGCGTCCAGGGCATCACGTGCATCAGCAACAACGCGGGCGTTGACGGCTTCGGGCTTGGCCTGCTGCTCGAAACCCGTCAGGTCAAGAAAATGATCTCGTCGTATGTCGGCGAAAACAAGGAATTCGAACGCCAGTATCTGGCCGGCGAACTCGAGCTTGAATTCACGCCGCAAGGCACGCTGGCCGAAAAGCTGCGCGCGGGCGGCGCGGGCATTCCGGCGTTCTTCACCAACACGGGTTATGGCACGGTGATCGCGGACGGCAAGGAAACGCGTCAATTCGGCGACGACCACTACGTGCTCGAACATTCGCTCACCGCTGACGTGGCGCTCGTGAAGGCGTGGAAAGCCGACAAATCAGGCAATTTGATTTATCGCCGCACGGCTCGTAACTTCAACCCGATGTGCGCCATGGCCGGCAAGATCACGGTGGTCGAAGTGGAGGAGATCGTGGAAACGGGCGCACTCGACCCCGACGCCATTCACACGCCGGGCATCTTCGTGCAGCGCATCGTGCTGAACGCACATCCGGAAAAACGCATTGAACAACGCGTCGTGCGCGCAAAAGGAGACTGATCATGGCATGGGACCGGAACCAGATGGCCGCGCGGGCGGGCAAGGAATTGCAGGACGGCTTTTACGTGAATCTGGGCATTGGCTTGCCCACGCTGGTCGCGAACTTCGTGCCGGAGGGCATGGAGGTGTGGCTGCAATCGGAGAATGGCTTGCTTGGCATCGGGCCCTCGCCGACGGAAGAAGAAGTCGATGCTGACCTGATCAACGCCGGCAAACAAACGGTGACCACGCTGCCGGGATCGTCGATTTTTTCGTCGGCGGATTCATTCGCGATGATTCGTGGCGGCCACGTGAACCTGGCCATCCTTGGCGCCATGCAGATCAGCAAGACGGGTGACCTGGCCAACTGGATGATCCCCGGGAAGATGATCAAGGGCATGGGCGGCGCGATGGACCTGGTCGCGGGCGTAAAGCGCGTGATCGTGTTGATGGAGCACGTGGCGAAGGGCGACCAGCACAAGATTCTCGATGCTTGCACGTTGCCGCTGACGGGTGTGGGCGTGGTTGACCGGATCATTACGGATCTCGGCGTGATCGATGTCACCGATGCCGGCCTGAAACTCGTCGAACTGGCGCCGGGCGTCAATGTGGAAGAGATCCAGCAGAAAACCGGCGCACCGCTGGATGTGAGCAGCGTCAAGTAAGGTTTTTCTGCAGTGGCGCCGGTTTGTTTTTCCGGCCGAAACGGACCGTTCCGACGTGAGTCGGAACGGTTTTTTTTGGTTTATGGTGTTTGCGCAGGCCGGGTGGGCTGTAAAGGATCTTGCGGTTGGTATTTTGGGGCCGCATATCGTGCCTTTGTTCAGACCGTTCGGCTAACGCTACGGCATCGCGCCAAAGCGCAGCCAGTAAAGCGTTTACAATCGATTTCAGTTGAGTCGCTTGTATGCCGCAGCGTCATCGCACCGAGGAAAATCTTATGTCCGCGTCTATCGTCGAAGCTGCGCCTTCGTTTGTTCCCACGCCACGCCAACGCCACGTGCAGTGCATCAGCCCGTCGGGCCTGCATCGCATGGCTTATACCGAATGGGGTGATCCTGCGAACCCGCGCGTGCTCGTGTGCGTGCATGGGCTGACGCGCTCCGGCCGGGATTTCGACGAGGTGGCGAAGGCGTTTGCCAGCGAGTATCGGGTGGTGTGTCCGGACGTGGTCGGGAGAGGTTTATCGGACTGGCTGGTCGATCCCAGGCATTACGCGGTGCCGCAGTACGTAGGTGACATGGTCGCGCTCATTGCTCGGCTGAACGTGGAAACGGTGGATTGGTTCGGGACGTCCATGGGCGGGTTGATCGGCCTGGGGCTCGCCGGACTGCCGAATTCGCCCATCCGGAAAATGCTGCTCAACGACGTCGGGCCGCATATTGAACCGGTGGCGCTCGAGCGTATCGGTACTTATCTTGGCCGCGGCGAGACCTTCGCCACGCTGCAAGAAGGCATCGACAACGCGGCGCAGCTCGCTGCGTCGTTCGGGCCGCTGACCGCCGATGAATGGCGCGCGATCAACACGCCGTTGATGCGTGAGCACGAAGGCCGCTGGGGGTATCGGTACGACCCGAAGATCGCGGTTCCATTTGCCGCGGCGGACGCAAATGCAGCCTCGCTCGGTGAGGCGATCCTATGGCATTCGCTGGCGGCGATCCAGCATCCGGTGCTGGTCGTTCGGGGTGAACATTCGGACTTGCTATCGCGCGAGACGGTAGAAAAAATGGTCGCGAACGGGCAGGCCGTGACGGCCAGGGAAATCGCTGGTGTGGGGCATGCGCCGGCGTTTCTGGCACCTGATCAGATTGCGATTGCGTACCGGTTCTTCTTCGATACCGACACGTCCGAGGCATAATATTGGGCTTCGTGCGGTTTTTTTGACTATTCACTCTCAGGAACACTCATGGCAGTCATTCGTCACCATGTTGGCGCGCGTCTTTCCGAAATCGCGATCCACAACGGCACCATTTATCTTGCCGGTCAGATTGCCGAAGACACCGACCAGGACATCACGGGCCAGACACGCGAAGTGCTCGGCCATATCGACCGTTTGCTTGAGGAAGCCGGCAGCGACAAGACACAGCTTTTGTCGGTCCAGATCTATCTCTCCGACATGGCCCATTTCGCCGCCATGAACGCAGCGTGGGACATGTGGGTTTCGGAAGGCAATGCGCCGCCGCGCGCGACCGTGGAATCGAAGCTTGCCAATCCGGCATGCCTCGTGGAAGTGGTGGTCGTGGCTGCTGTGCGTAGCTAAGCCGGGAACATTTCGAGCACCAGATTAATCCGTATGCCTGATACCGCCGTTTCTCCTGCACTGGTACCCGAGCCGTCCTTCGACGACGCGCTCGCGTTCGTGCGCGAACACGCGGGAGATGCGCGGTTGACCAGCGGGGAATCGCTGGTCGAGCACGCTGCCGGCACGGCGCGGATCATGCAAACGTTGAACGTCGATCCCGCGGCCATCGTGGCGGCGGCGTTGTTTGCCATTGCGCCGCATATCGACGACCCCGAGCGTGTGATCAGTGAGCGTTTCGGCGCGGAAGTGCAAGGCCTCGTCGCGGACGTCCGCAAGCTGTGGCGGCTGGGTTCAGTCAGTTCGCGGGCGACCCAGGCAACGTTGCCGGAAACGGGCCGTGAAGCGCAGGCGGCGCGCCGTGCCCAGGTCGAAGCGTTGCGCAAGATGCTGCTCGCGTTCGCGCAGGATATCCGCGTGGTGTTGATCCGGCTGGCGTCGCGGCTGCAGTCATTGCGCTACTACGCGGCGAACAAGCTCGAGCCTTCGCCCGACGTGCCGCGTGAAACACTCGAGATCTACGCGCCGCTCGCGAACCGGTTGGGTATCTGGCAATTGAAGTGGGAACTGGAGGACCTCGCGTTTCGCTTCGAGGAACCGCCCACCTACAAGCGCATCGCCAAGTTGCTCGACGAAAAGCGTGTCGAGCGCGAAGCGTATGTGACCGACGCTATCGCACGCTTGCAGAAAGAACTGGCCGCCGCGAATATCCGCGCGGAAGTGAGCGGCCGGCCGAAGCACATCTACAGCATCTGGAAAAAGATGCGCGGCAAGGAACTGGATTTTTCCGAGCTGAATGACGTGCGCGCGTTTCGCGTGATCGTCGACGACATCAAGGATTGCTACACCGTGCTCGGTATCGTCCATAACTTGTGGCAGCCGGTGCCACGGGAATTCGACGACTACATTTCACGGCCGAAAGCGAACGGGTACCGGTCACTGCATACCGTCGTGGTGGGCGACGACGGGCGAGCGTTTGAAGTCCAGATCCGCACACAGGAAATGCACGGTTTCGCCGAATACGGCGTAGCTGCCCACTGGCGCTACAAGGAAGCGGGCACGCGCGCGTACGGCGGCCAGGTGACGGCCAGCGACAAATACGACGAAAAGATCGCGTGGTTGCGCCAACTGCTGGCGTGGAAAGAAGACGTCTCCGAGGGCGATCAGCCGGGCGCGCAGCCCTGGCAGCATTTGCGCGAAGCCACACTCGACGACGACCACATCTACGTGCTCACGCCGCAGGCACGCGTGATCGCCATGCCGCAAGGCTCGACCGCCGTGGACTTCGCGTATCACCTGCATAGCGAGCTTGGGCATCGTTGCCGTGGCGCTCGTGTCGACGGTGCCATGGTGCCGCTCAACACGCCGCTGCAGAACGGCCAGACGGTCGAGATCGTGGCGGTGAAGGAGGGCGGGCCGTCGCGCGACTGGCTCAATCCGTTGCTCGGTTATTTGCACAGCCCGCGGGCTCGGCAAAAGGTGCGCGCGTGGTTCAACGCGGTCGATTCCGAGGAGAACATAGCGAACGGGCGCACGCTTGTTGAAAAGACGCTGCAGCGTGAGGGCAAGACGTCCGTCAACCTCGATCAGCTGGCATCGAAGCTCGGTTTCAAGACGCCTGAAGATCTGTACGCGGTCGTCGCCAAGGAAGAGTTCAGCCTGCGCAACATCGAGCAGGCGCTGCACGACACGCCGCCGCCGGAACCCGCGCCCGAAGCGCCGGCGCAATTCGAGAAGCGCAGCAGCGGGCAAAGCGTGGCGCAGGGTGCGTCTACCGGCGTGCTGGTCGTCGGTGTGGACGCGTTGTTGACGCAACTGGCACGGTGTTGCCGCCCGGCTCCGCCGGACCGCATCGCGGGCTTCGTCACGCGTGGCAAGGGTATGTCGATCCACCGCAGCGACTGCGCGACCTTCCGGCGCATGGCTGAGCGTTCACCTGAACGTGTGCTTGAGACCGCGTGGTCCGCCGACGTAATGAGCGGACGCGGATCGTCGGTGTACCCAGTCGATCTCGCCGTGGAATCGAACGATCGGCAAGGCTTGCTGCGCGATATCTCCGAAGTCTTCGCGCGCGAGAAAATGAACGTGACCGGGGTGAAGACGCAGAGCCGGCGCAACGTCGCGTACATGCAATTTACGGTCGAGGTGTCGAGCGCCGCGCAAATTCAGCGCGCGTGCTTGTTGTTGGGTGAAGTGCAGGGCGTGGTGCGCGCGTCGCGGCGGGCCTGAAGCCGCGCGCACGAAAGAAAAATACATGCCCGCTCCTGCACTTAATAGGTTGATAACGCGTTGAATTTGAAGCGCATTGTTAGTGCTTCTTAAACGTATCGACGAATATCTGCAGCGTCATCGCATGAAAGCACTTGCCAAGATTCAAAACGCTCCATATAATTTCGCTTCTTCAGGCTCGTAGCTCAGCTGGTTAGAGCACCACCTTGACATGGTGGGGGTCGTTGGTTCGAGTCCAATCGAGCCTACCAACGAAAGTGGAAATCCGGTTCAGGCTGGATTTTCAAAACTGCAGCAAGCGTCTTGGCGCGAAAGGCAAATGAACAAGATGGCACCGCGAACGTTGACCGAAACAACTTCGGAGCGACGCTAGTCGAGGACCACTTTCGCCTTTGCAGTTGTAGGAAAAGTGAATGCGGCCCCTCAAAATGTGGGGCCGCATTTTTTTTTGCCTTCGCGCGTTCGCCTTGGCGTTTGCAAGGCATTGTTGAATGAACTTGGGCGTCGGCTGCCGGCGTCTTGGAGAACGAAATGGTTTCGATACGTTTGCCCGACGGGTCAGTTAGACAGTACGACCACCCTGTGACGGTTGCGGAAGTCGCCGCGTCGATTGGTGCAGGTCTCGCGAAAGCCGCGTTGGGCGGCAAGCTCGACGGCGAGCTCGTCGATACGTCCACGCTGATCGATCACGACGCGTCGCTCGCCATCGTCACGGAAAAGGACGCTGACGGTCTCGATATCATTCGGCACTCCACCGCGCATTTGCTCGCCTACGCAGTCAAGGATTTGTATCCGGACGCGCAAGTGACCATTGGCCCTGTGATCGAGAACGGTTTCTACTACGACTTCGCGTACAGCCGCCCCTTCACGCCGGAAGATCTCGAGAAGATCGAAAAGCGCATGGCCGAAATCGCGAAGAAGGACGAGCCGGTGTCGCGCCGGGTGGTAACGCGCGGCGAAGCGGTCGATTACTTCAAGAGCATCGGCGAAAAGTACAAGGCGGAGATCATTGAATCGATCCCGTCCACCGACGACATCAAACTGTATTCGCACGGCAGTTTCACGGATCTTTGCCGCGGCCCGCACGTGCCGTCTACCGGCAAGCTGAAGGTCTTCAAGCTGATGAAGGTCGCGGGCGCTTACTGGCGCGGCGACTCGAAGAATGAACAGTTGCAGCGTATCTACGGTACGGCCTGGACGAAGAAGGAAGACCAGGAAGCGTATCTGCACATGCTCGAGGAAGCCGAGAAGCGCGATCACCGCAAGCTCGCCAAGCAACTCGATCTGTTCCATCTGCAGGAAGAGGCGCCGGGCATGGTGTTCTGGCACCCGAAGGGCTGGGCGATCTGGCAACAGGTCGAGCAATATATCCGCCATCGCCTGAACGAAGTCGGCTATCTCGAAATCAAGACGCCGATGATCATGGATCGCTCGCTGTGGGAAGCGTCGGGTCACTGGCAGAACTATCGTGAAAACATGTTCACGACGGAGTCGGAGAAGCGCGATTACGCCATCAAGCCGATGAATTGTCCTGGCCACGTGCAGGTGTTCAACCATGGCTTGCGTTCATATCGCGATCTGCCGCTGCGTTACGCGGAATTTGGCTCGTGTCATCGGAATGAAGCGTCGGGCGCGTTGCATGGCCTGATGCGCGTGCGGGGTTTTGTCCAGGACGACGCCCACATTTTCTGCACGGAAGACCAGTTCATCGAAGAGTCCATTGCGTTCAATACGCTCGCGATGAGCATCTACAAGGATTTCGGCTTCGATCACATCGACATCAAGCTGTCGCTGCGTCCCGATTCCCGTGCCGGTACCGACGAAACCTGGGATCGCTCGGAACAGGGCCTGCGCGACGCGCTAACCGCGTGCGGCCTGACGTGGGAAGAATTGCCGGGTGAGGGCGCGTTCTACGGTCCGAAGATCGAGTACCACATCAAGGACGCGCTTGGCCGGTCGTGGCAATGCGGCACGCTCCAGCTCGACATGGTCCTGCCGGAGCGCCTGGGCGCCGAATACGTGGCGGAAGATAACAGCCGCAAGCGCCCGGTGATGTTGCACCGTGCAATCGTCGGTTCCATGGAGCGTTTTCTCGGCATTCTGATCGAGCACCATGCTGGTGCAATGCCCTCCTGGCTCGCGCCGGTGCAGGCTGTGGTGTTGAATATCGCTGAAAGTCAGGCTGAATATGCACTGCAACTGACCCAATCGTTGCAAAAACAAGGGCTTAGAGTAGAGAGCGATTTGCGCAACGAGAAGATTAGCTATAAAATACGAGAGCACACGTTGCAGAAGGTTCCCTATTTGCTGGTCGTCGGGGACAAGGAGCGTGAGGCACAAACCGTAGCCGTGCGTGCTCGTGGCGGTATCGACGCTGGCGTGATGCCCGTCGATGCGTTCCTTGAGCGTCTGCAGCAGGACGTGCAGGCGTACAAGTAAGCCCACCCGCAGCCCGGCTAGTTTTTTTAGATTTTTAGAGGAAACGTAACATCGCTACTGATAAGTCTGCACATCGCATCAACGGGGAAATCACGGCACCTGAATTGCGCCTGGTCGGAGTGGACAACGAGCCGCTAGGAATCGTGAAGCTTGCCGATGCTTTCCGCATGTCGGAACAGCAAGACGTGGATCTCGTCGAAATCGCGCCTCAGGCTGTTCCGCCCGTCGCCCGGTTGATGGATTACGGCAAGTTCAAGTACTCGGAAGCCAAGAAGCAGCACGAGGCGAAACTCAAGCAGAAGATCGTTCAGGTCAAGGAAGTCAAATTCCGGCCTGGCACCGATGACGGTGATTACAACGTGAAACTGCGCAACCTCACGCGCTTCCTCGAAGATGGCGACAAGACGAAAATCACGTTGCGTTTTCGCGGTCGGGAAATGGCTCACCAGGAAATCGGCATGCGCGTGCTCGAGCGGTTGAAGACCGATCTCGAAGAGCACGGTCAGGTCGAGCAAATGCCGAAGATGGAAGGGCGCCAGATGATCATGGTCATGGCCCCGAAGAAAAAGAAGTAGTTGAAAGAATCGATCGATGGATCGCGCGGCCGGGAAATATTCGAAGGTCTGCGCGGCATCGTTTGTGCAGGTTTCGGGGCGCTGCCGGATAATAGGCGGCGTTCATGAAAAAGCGGTGGCTGTCAAAAATCTGCCGCTCATAAGTGGCATGTGGGTTTCGAAGGGCGGGTCAGGATCGAATGGATCGACCGCACACCCATATCCATCTAATAAACTGGAGTAGTTTCATGCCGAAGATGAAGACCAAGAAGAGTGCTGCAAAGCGCTTCGTGGTGCGTCCGGGCGGTACCATCAAGCGTGGTCAAGCCTTCAAGCGTCACATTCTTACCAAGAAGACCACCAAGGTAAAACGCCATCTGCGCGGTTCCACGGAAGTTCATCATGCAGATATGAACTCCGTGCGCGCAATGTTGCCGTTCGCTTAACCCTTAACTGACACTCACAGGAGCGCACTATGCCTAGAGTCAAACGTGGGGTTACCGCACGGGCCCGTCACAAGAAGATCATCAAGCTGGCCAAGGGTTACCGCGGCCGTCGCAATAACGTCTATCGCATCGCCAAGCAAGCGGTCATGCGCGCCGGGCAATATGCCTATCGCGATCGCCGCAACAAGAAGCGTGTGTTCCGTGCTTTGTGGATCACGCGTATCAACGCGGCGGTGCGTCAGCACGACATGACGTACAGCGTGTTCATCAACGGCCTGAAGAAGGCTTCGATCGAACTCGACCGCAAGGTGCTGGCCGACATGGCTGTGTTCGACAAGGCTGCTTTTGCTGCGATCGTCAAGCAGGTAAAAGCCGCCGTTGCAGCCTGATCGAGCTTGTTAGCAAGATTGGTACTGCGTAGTTCGTTGTAGTGCTGTCTCTAAACGGACAGCGCAACAACTAAAAAACGGGGCTCTTGTCGAGCCCCGTTTTTGTTGGTGAAGCCGGTGAAGATGGGTTGGAGCGCGAAGATACCTAGGTCGCGCACACATCGGCCCGGGAACGATCAGAAGAACTTTGACGCTGAAATGATGGGATCAATGGATCTGGACCAGATTGTCGCCGACGCGCGAAATGCCTTCGAAAACGCCGCCGATGCGGCTACGCTCGAAAATGAAAAAGCCCGCTTTCTTGGTAAGTCCGGGGTGCTCACGGATCTGCTGAAAGGCTTGGGCAAACTCGATCCTGAGGCCCGCAAGACCGAAGGCGCACGCATCAATGCGGTCAAGCAGCAGGTGGAAGCGGCACTGAACGCGCGCCGTCAGGCGCTGGCGGACGTGTTGCTGAATCAGCGGCTTGCGTCGGAATCGATCGATGTCACGTTGCCTGGCCGCGGTCTTGGCGCCGGCAGCCTGCATCCGGTGATGCGTACGTGGGAACGCGTGGAACAGATTTTCAGCACGATTGGTTTCGATGTGGCCGACGGCCCCGAAATCGAAACCGACTGGTACAACTTCACTGCGCTGAACAGTCCGGAAAATCATCCGGCGCGTTCGATGCAGGACACGTTTTATATCGACGGGAAAGATGCGGACGGGCGGCAACTGCTGCTGCGCACGCATACCAGTCCGATGCAGGTGCGTTACGCGCGCATGAACAAGCCGCCGATCAAGGTGATCGTGCCGGGCCGGACGTATCGGGTGGATAGCGACGCCACGCATTCGCCAATGTTCAATCAAGTCGAAGGTTTGTGGATCGACGAGAACATCAGCTTTGCCGACCTGAAGGGCGTGTACTCTGATTTCCTGAAGAAATTTTTCGAGCGCGACGACATTCTCGTGCGCTTCCGGCCGTCGTATTTTCCGTTCACCGAACCGTCGGCCGAAATCGACATGATGTTTGAGCACGGCAAGAACGCCGGTAAATGGCTCGAAATCTCGGGTTCAGGGCAAGTTCATCCGAACGTAATCCGCAACATGGGACTCGACCCGGAACGGTATATCGGCTTTGCATTCGGCAGCGGCCTCGAACGCCTGACGATGCTGCGCTATGGCGTGCAGGACCTGCGCCTGTTCTTCGAAAACGATCTGCGTTTCCTCGAGCAATTTGCCTGAATGCACGTTGCTGCGAGCCGTTGTCTGGACGGTTACGTCCAGACGCAGACACGACTTATGTCGAACCTCATTTCGAACCTAGACACACATGCAATTCCCGGAATCCTGGCTTAGAACTTTCGTCGATCCCAAGCTCTCGACCGATGAACTCTCGCACGCGCTGACCATGGCGGGTCTCGAAGTGGAAAGCCTCGCGCCCGTCGCGCCGCCGACCACGAAGATCGTCGTCGGGCAGGTGCTTGAAGTGGCGAAGCATCCGAACGCCGACAAGCTGAACGTTTGTCAGGTCGACGCCGGCACCGGCGAGACGCTGAACATTGTGTGCGGTGCGCCGAACGTGTCGCCGGGAATCAAGGTGCCGGTTGCACTGGTCGGCGCTGAATTGCCGCCGGCCGAAGCCGGTGGTGCGCCGTTCGCGATCAAATTGTCCAAGCTGCGCGGCGTTGAAAGCCAGGGCATGTTGTGCTCGGCACGCGAACTGAAGCTGTCGGAAGATCACAGCGGCTTGCTGATCCTGCCCGCCGATACCCCGATTGGCCAGGACATTCGCCAGACGCTCAACCTCGACGACACCGTTTTCGAGATCAAGCTCACGCCGAACAAAGCCGATTGTTTGTCGGTATTCGGCGTGGCGCGGGAAACCGCCGCTATCACGGGCGCGGCGTTGCATGCGCTCGAGATGCCGCCGGTTGCTGTCACTATCGATGAAATATTGCCGGTCAAAGTATTGGCGCCGGATTTGTGCGGACGTTTTTCGGGTCGAGTGATCCGCGGCGTGAACGCGCACGCGAAGACGCCGCACTGGATGGTCGAGCGTCTCGAGCGTTCGGGACAGCGCAGCATCTCCGCGCTCGTCGATATCTCGAATTACGTGATGCTTGAACTCGGCCGGCCGACGCACGTGTTTGATCTCGACAAGATCCACGGCGGTATTGAAGTGCGCTGGGGAAAAAAGGGCGAAACGCTCAAGCTGCTGAACGGCAACACGGTGGAACTGGATGAAACCGTTGGTGTGATCGCCGACGACCGCCATGTCGAAAGCCTTGCCGGGATCATGGGCGGCGACAGCACCGCCGTGTCGCTCGACACGACCAACATTTACCTGGAAGCCGCGTTCTGGTGGCCGGACAGTATCCGTGGCCGCGCGCGCAAGTACAATTTTTCCACCGATGCCGCCCATCGCTTCGAGCGCGGCGTGGATTATTCGACGACCGTCGAACATATCGAGCGCATTTCGAAACTAATTCTCGATATTTGCGGCGGTAACGCTGGTCCTGTAGACGACCAGATGCTCAACGTGCCGACGCGCGAGCCGGTGAGCATGCGCGTATCGCGGGCGAACCGGATTATCGGCGTGGCTATTGGCGCCGAGGAAATTGCGCAGATTTTCACGCGACTTGGCCTGACGTTCACGCACGATGGCGACACGTTCGCGGTCACGCCGCCGCCGTATCGCTTCGATATCGAGATTGAAGAAGATCTGATCGAGGAAGTTGCGCGCATTTATGGCTTCGAGAAGATTCCGGCGCGTCCGCCGGTTGCGACCAGTGAAATGCGTCCGACCAACGAAACGAAGCGTTCGATTCACGTGCTGCGCCATGCCGTGGCCGCACGGGATTACGCGGAGACGGTGAACTTCAGTTTCGTCGATGCCGAATGGGAAGCGGATTTTGCCGGCAACACGAATCCTGTGAAGCTGCTGAATCCGATCGCGAGCCAGCTTTCGGTCATGCGTACCACGTTGTTTGGCAGCCTGATCAGCGTGCTGCGTCACAATCTGAACCGGCGCGCGGACCGGATTCGCGTGTTCGAGGCGGGCCGCGTGTTCCTGCACGATCCGGCAATCAAGGCTGGCGAACTGGCTATTGAAGGTTTTGACCAGCCGAAAATGATCGGCGGTTTGGCTTATGGTCCGGCGTTCGAAGAGCAGTGGGGCGCGAAACCGTCCCGCAGCGTCGATTTCTTCGACGTAAAAGGCGACGTGGAAGCGCTGTTCGCGCCGGTCGTGCCGCGTTTCGTGAAAGCGGAACACCCGGCGCTGCATCCGGGGCGCAGCGCACGGATTGAAATCGACGGCCGGGCCGTGGGCTGGATCGGTGACCTGCACCCGCGCTGGATGCAGAAATACGATTTGCCGCACGCGCCGGTTTTGTTCGAAATCGAAGCTGACGCTTTGATTCAACGCGCATTGCCCGTACCGTCCGACGTGTCGAAATTCCCGCCGGTTCGCCGCGATATTGCGATTGTCGTGGACCAGAAGGTCGAAGTGCAGGCGCTCATCGACGAGCTGGAAAGTGCCCGTTCCGAGCCCGCCTGCAAGCATGTCACCAGGGTTGCTTTATTTGACGAATTTCGTCCAAAATCAAGCACTTCCGGTGGGTTGGACGCACATGAGAAAAGCCTTGCCTTCCGTGTAACGTTGCAAGATACTGGCGGGACGCTTCAGGACGAAACGGTCGAAACGGCCATCAAAACATTGGTGGAACGCTTGGCTCGAGTACATGGCGCGCGATTGCGCGGATAGCCTGCAGTTGGCCCCTCCGTCTTCATCGGCACGCCATTTTTTCGATATGAACCAAATGAACTCGAGTGATTTCGAAGCCCTTCTTTCGGCGCAACGCAGCGCCATGATCCGAGATGTTCCCACTTCGAACGGTGCGGCAACGGCAGAAACGCCTACGCTGACAAAAGCCGAATTGGCCGAAATGCTATTTGACCATGTCGGGTTGAATAAGCGCGAAGCCAAAGACATGGTGGAAGCATTTTTCGAGGTCATTCGCGACGCGCTTGAAAGCGGCGACAGTGTCAAGCTATCCGGCTTTGGCAACTTTCAGCTACGCGACAAACCGCAGCGTCCCGGACGTAATCCAAAAACGGGGGAAGCCATTCCCATCGCGGCGCGTCGTGTTGTCACGTTTCATGCGAGTCAGAAGTTGAAAGCGCTGGTCGAAGCCGGTGCTGAAAACAGTTTCGGCCGCTGAAGTGACGGGCATTTGCCATTTGCTGCCCGAGCGCTTATTAGCGGCATTCGCCCCATTCGCGACATTCACCACGATGGTTGATTGACGATGGAAAAAGTCGTCCTGCCTCCAATCCCGGCCAAGCGCTACTTCACCATCGGTGAGGTCAGCGAGCTATGCGGCGTCAAGCCGCACGTGCTGCGCTACTGGGAACAGGAATTCACGCAGCTGCGGCCGGTAAAGCGGCGTGGCAATCGCCGCTATTATCAGCATCACGAAGTACTGCTGATCCGCCGCATTCGTGAATTGCTTTATGAGCAGGGTTTCACGATCAATGGCGCGCGTAATCGGCTCGATTCACATGGTCGTCCGAACGGTTCGGCTGGCGATATCGAGGACACGCAGGAAAGCGGTGCGATTCCCCAAGTGAATGCCGGGGTCGATGTCGATCAATTGCGCAAGGACATTCTGCAAGTGATCGATTTACTGGGCGGATGACGACTTGCGGGAATCACCCGCTGGCATCAAGCAGAAACAGAAACTCAAGCAAAAAGGCGTCGTGATTAATCAGCGACGCCTTTTTTGATTTTGATCGGAGCGAGAGCATACGCTCGGTTTTACGGGCTTTAAGCTTCGTCCAAAGCCGTTATTTTCGCGCGTTGTCGCGTTTGAATTCCAGGATCGGCAAATCCGGTTCTGACAGCATCGCCTTCAGTACGTCATTCGCAAATTCCTCAACCACCGCGTGCCATTCGATCGTGCCAACCGGAAAATCGCCGGGGCATTTTTTCCCCTGCGCCTTCCGGATTGCGCCGACGCTCAGACTCAACGCCCGCGCCCTCTGGAAGGTGGGATCGTTCGAGTCGGCAGGTGGGTTGATTTCGTGGTCCATAGATGGGCTTTCGGCAACGGGTGGAAAAACTTTAGGGTGAATCTGGCGAAAATATTTGCGCGCCGGAAGTCGCCGGAACATGAGTGTACACAAGCAAAACAGGGGCGGAAGAGCACAAAACAGGGACATAACCCGTAACAGCACGAATCCCCTGATTGCTCCAATCCGCGATCGGCAGGTATCGTGCTTCAAGAAAACGAGTAGGGAGCGCAGCATGGCGGAGACATTGGGCGTTGCAATTATCGGCGCGGGCATGATGGGCGAGGTTCACACGCGAGCGGCACGGCTCGCCGGCGCAACGGTGCGCGGCATTGCGTCATCGAGTGCAAGCCGCGCGACTCAGGCGGCTACCCGGTTGGGGATCGAACGGGGTTACGCCTCGGCGGAAGAGGCAATTGCGGATCCGTCGGTATCGGTCATTCACGTGTGCACACCGAACGCCAGCCATTTTTCCCTCGCGATGGCCGCGCTCGGCGCCGGCAAGCACGTCATTTGCGAGAAGCCGCTGGCAACCCGCGCGAGCGATGCCGAAGCGCTGGCGCTCGCTGCGCGCAAGTCGGGTCGTATTGCGACGGTTCCGTTTGTTTATCGATATCACCCTATGGTTCGGGAAGCGCGTGCGCTCGTGCAGGACGGCAGCGTGGGGGCGCTGCAACTGATCCATGGCAGTTATCTCCAGGACTGGCTGCTGGGCGTCGACGACACCAACTGGCGCGTGGATGCGGCGTTGGGCGGTCCGTCGCGGGCGTTCGCGGACATCGGCTCGCACTGGTGCGATCTGGTGGAATGGATCAGCGGCGAGCGCTTCGATGCTGTCGTGGCGAGCTTGCAGACAACGATCGCCGAACGTCCGGCCGGCTCGGTGCAATCGTTTACCGCGGCAGCGAAAGGCGGTCCGACCCAGACGGTGGGGACGGAAGATGTCGCCGGCGTTTTGCTGCGCACCAGGAACGGCGTGCTCACGACGCTGACGGTGAGCCAAGTGTCGGCGGGGCGCAAGAACCGGCTGTGGTTCGAGATCGATGGCGCAAAGACGAGCCTGGTGTTCGATCAGGAAAATCCGGAGCGGCTGTGGGTCGGCGAGCGCGATTCCACGCGACTGCTGGTGCGCGATCCGTCGCGGGGAAGCGCTGAACAGCGCCGCCTCGCCACCTTGCCGGCAGGTCATGCGCAGGGTTATGCGCAATGTTTCGAGGCGTTCGTGGCGGACACCTACGCGGTGATTCGCGGCGAAACGCGCGAAGGTTTGCCGACATTCGAGGACGGCTGGCGCTCGGCGTGCATTGTGGATGCTGTGCTGGCGTCGTCGAAGGCGAATGGCTGGGTGCGGATTGAGTAACGGCGTGTTTGCAGGAAATACGCGCAGGTTTATCGGCATGGCAGGGAAGCTCGAATGAACCTGCTGACGAAGTTGTTTTAAGCGGCTTGCTCACACCGCGATATCAAAGAAACGACCGGTTCGTTGTACGACAATGGGCGCACGAACCGGTTCGTTAGAGACACTCGCTGGCCCCTTGCATCGGCGTCACGACGTCGCGCGCCAACAATCCCGCCTGCCTTGGCAACCCAACATCGGTTTAAACAAAAAAGTCTGCCCGACGTGTCGATTTGCGGGCTGATCGCACGTCGTATCGAAAGAGGGCGCTGTTCGGCGCCGTCTCTCCAGTTAGTTGGTCAACCCGTTACATCCAGGAGCAAAGCAATGTCGACTTCAGCTGTCAAACCGATCCCGGAAGGGATGCATACGATCACGCCTCACCTGGTTTGCAAGGGCGCATCGGACGCCATCGAGTTCTACAAGAAAGCATTCAACGCGGTCGAGCAAATGCGTCTGCCGACTCCCGACGGCACGGTGATGCACGCCATGCTGAGCATCGGCGATTCAACACTGATGCTGGCCGAGGAATTCCCGAATTGTCGTAGCGGACCGCTGACGCTGAAAGGCTCGCCGGTCACGCTGCATTTGTATGTGAAAGACGTCGATGCCGCCTTCGCGCAAGCCGTCGCCGCCGGTGCAAAAGTCACCATGCCCGTCGCCGATATGTTCTGGGGAGACCGCTATGGCCAGATCGAAGATCCGTTCGGTCATCACTGGTCGCTCGCAACTCATACCCGCGATCTCTCCGCCGATGAGATCCGCGAAGGCATGCCTAAGGGCATGCCGACGTAATTTCGGGCGAGTTCAACTGCAATAGGCAGCATGACGCCGCGTCTGAAGCGTCAGTCCGCGGCGTCATACCGGCCAGCACTTTTGTGGGTTAAGCGTGTTCGCTTAACCCACAAACCTCAGGAGTTTCCGTGCAGAAAATCTCTCCTTTTCTATGGTTCAACAACAACGCGGAGGAAGCCGCTCAGTTCTACACGAGCATCTTCAATCACTCGCGAATCCTGTCGGTGATGCGCTTCGGCGACGCGGGCCCGGGGCCGAAGGGCGCGGTCATGGGCATTGCATTCGAACTGGAAGGCCGGGAGTTCAAAGCGCTGAACGGCGGCCCGGTGTTCACCTTTACGCCTGCTATCTCGCTTTTCGTCGACTGCGAGACTCAGGAGGAAGTCGATAATTTGTGGGCCCGGCTCGGCGATGGCGGCGAACCGCAGCAGTGCGGCTGGATTAAAGACAAGTTCGGTGTGTCGTGGCAGATCGTGCCTGTGGCGCTCGGAAAAATGCTTCAGGACCCGGACGCGGAGAAATCGTCGCGCGTCATGCGCGCAATGATGGGCATGGTCAAGCTTGATATCGCGGGGCTCGAGCGGGTTTATCGGGGCGAGTGACCCGGGACCAAGCGGGGCGTCATGAGCGTTCTGTCGGCCGTCATTCGACAAATAACAAAAATGAATTTGGGATGATGCGCGTACGCCGGTACGATCGCGCGTTCCGCAGCCTCTGCAATTGCCCCCCGTCCCATGTCGATTTCCTTTGCGCCCGAGCCCGCCGTCGCGTCCGCATCCGCGTCAGCCGCCGCCGCGCGCCCCGTTATCCGCAGCGCAGCCGATGTCTCGCAGCTCGTCAATCGTGGCGCCGCGGTCGGCAGCGACGCGCGCATCGTTATTGCCATTGCGCTCGGTGGCGTGTTCCTCGACGCCTATGATCTCGGCGCGCTCGCGTTCGGGGTGAAGGACATTGCCCGCGAGTTTTCGCTCACGCCGGCCGCGACCGGTTTTGTCGCTTCAGCGATTACGTTCGGCGCGATCATCGGCGCGTTCCTGGGCGGGTATCTGACCGACAAGATCGGCCGGTATCGCGTTTTCATGGCCGACATGTTCTTCTTCGTGGTCGCCGCGATTGCGTGTGGACTCGCGCCCAATGCCTGGGTGCTCGGCGGGGCGCGTTTTGTCATGGGATTGGGCGTGGGCATCGATTTACCGGTCGCGATGGCTTTCCTCGCGGAGTTTTCGCGGCTGAACGGGCGCGGCAACAAGGCGGCGCGCATCGCGATGTGGTGCCCGACCTGGTACGCCGCGATCAGCGTGTCCTATTTGCTCGTGCTCGCGTTATACGCCGTATTGCCTGCCAGCCATTCCGGCTGGTTGTGGCGGCTGACGCTGGGTTTCGGCGCGCTGCCGGCGCTCGTGATCATTGCGATTCGTAGCCGATATATCAGCGAGTCACCGGTCTGGGCCGCGAATCAGGGCGACTTGCGTGGCGCGGCGCAGATCTTGAAGCGCTCGTACGGCCTTGATGTCGAGGTCGATCCGGCCGCGCTGCAAAGCGCCAAAAAGCCCGTGCATAAAGCGACATGGAGCAATTACGGCGCGTTGCTGCGCGGCGTGTACCTGCGGCGTACGGTGCTTGCAACTGTCATCGCGGTGGCTTCGTCGTTTGCGTACAACGCGGTCGCGTTCGGATTGCCGGTCATCATTTCCAGCTTCCTCGCGCAGTCGATGCTCACTACCATTCTCGCCGCGCTCGCGTTGAATCTGTGTTTTGCTTTCGTGGGGGGATTGATTGCCGTGCGGACGGTGCCGAAGGTCGGCGCGTGGAAGCTGACCGTGCTGGGTTACGCGTTCCAACTGGCGGCGTTGATCGGGCTGGCGGTGGTCGGCCGTCCTGCGGGCGTCGCGCAGGTCGCGCTTGCAATCGGGTTTCTCGCGGTTTTCCTGCTTGGGCAAGGCTTCGGTCCCGGTTCGCACAGCATGACGTTTGCATCGCTCAGTTATCCGACGTCGTTGCGTGGTGTGGGCGTGGGTTTCAATCAGACGCTGATGCGCGCGAGCTCAACCGTTTCGCTGTTCTTGTTCCCCGTGCTCTCGGCGGCGCTCGGCACCAAGGTCTTCTGGATTATCGCGATCGCGCCGCTTGCCGGTTTGATCGCGCTGCTGGCAATTCGGTGGGAACCGTCGGGCTATGACGTCGATGCCGAGGATTTCGATACGGCTTCCGTCACCGTCAAACACGCTTGATGGCGGCGCGGGGCAGGCGAATGTTTGCTTCGTCGCGTGCGGACTGCGCCAAACGCCGGTACGATCCCTCATGGCGAATTCCAACCGCAGCGGGTTTGATCGCTGCATTACTCCATGTCCATGAGGAACAAAATGATCGTTGAAATGCGTATTTATCACTGCGCGCCGGGTCGTCTGCCCGCATTGAACGACCGGTTCGCGAACATTACGCTCGGCTTTTTCAAGAAATACGGAATCGAACCGATCGGGTTCTGGACCACGCTGGCCGGTCCAAGCAACCACGCGCTGACGTACTTGCTGAAATGGGAAAGCCTGGCCGAGCGCGAAATCAAGTGGAACGCGTTCCAGGCCGACGCCGAGTGGATCGCCAAGCGTGCCGAGACCGAGGCGAAGGCGCCTATCGTCGAGCGGATTGAAAATCACTTTCTGTCGCCGACGGCTTATTCCGCTTTGCGTTGATGCCATGATGTAGCGATCAGCCCGGTTATCGGATTCGATAACCGGGCTTTTTTGTAACTGGCTCGCGAACGTGCGCTTCGTGAACGCAGGGCGCGCCTGGTGCGGCTCAAACCCCGGTTTCCATCTCTTAGCCTAGCGGTTTCAACAAAATCGCAAGGGCCTCACCGGCCGTGGCTATCGCAACGGCAGATTCGACCGGGTTCGTGTTGAAGAACGTCCACGGGCCGATATCGTCTCTGAACTGATTCCACGTTCCGATAAAACCGAGCGACAGAATCAGCCCGAAGAGCAGGCTGAATGCGATTGCCGCGGACAACCACTTGTTGTGATTAAAACTGTCCGGTGAAAACGCGAACACGCTCAGACAGAGCAACTGCACGGCAAGAACCACCAGTACTCCTGGATGGTATTGGATACCTTTGTATGTGAACGAACGCGACATGCGCGAGCGTTCATATCTGTTTCCCATGGCTCGTCCTCCTTGAGTCGTGGACTTCCGACCCGTTCATGGATCACTCTATAGCCGCGGCGCTCCCGTCAGGATACGCGGCGCGGCCCCGGCTGTCCGGCGCCAGGTCCCGGGCCGGGTCGGTGAGCGCGATGCGGTCGCTTTTAAGCACGTATGCTCTGACCGATGAGACCGCTGGCGGAACAGGCAGCGAGGGCGTCGTCAATCACGTCCGGGTGCGAGCCTGATCTGACTGTCAGCCCGCGTGGTGGTTCTTACACCTTTAAAACGTCTGCTCTGCAATCTGGTGCCGGTCGATGCGGTGCGTCCCCGGCAGCACGGCTATTGTGTCCCAGAGGGGGCTGCCGCGATCGTCGGGGGAAGGGGGCACCGCAGATCGCGGGGCAAAGCGCCTTTGTTACACGCGGGGCGGAACTGGCGCCAGCTTCGCCGCACTGTGGCTAAAGTTTTCCCAATTCTTGTCGTCATACAGAGCGCTACCTATTACACCGGAGACCGCAATGAAGTCGGTAAGCGCAGAAATCGACATGGTGGAAAAGACGCTGCATGAACTCGTTCGGCGGCCACGTTTGATTCGTGGCATCTACTGGTCTACGCACATAGAGTGCCTTCTGGCGCGCCCGGGACTCCGGGCTCAAGACAAAGTACGGCTAGCCGCTCTGCTCAACTTGATCAGCAGCGTAGCGCCAACCGTTGAGCTCTCCCAGGATTTACGAGTTGATGCTTTGATTGCGACCTGAGCCGGGACCGCTGCTGTCTACGAACTGACCTGATCGGCTCTGACTTCGGCTCTGACTCAAACGGTTCACGCGAATGCACTCGGAGTGGAGGAGTGCGTGAGCAAAGAAAAAAGGACTTAGCCCGTTAAGGCTAAGTCCTTGATTTCCCTACCACTATCTTGGTCGGGGCGACAAGATTTGAACTTGCGACCCCCTGCACCCCATGCAGGTACGCTACCAGGCTGCGCTACGCCCCGAAAGATCAAAAGTATATCAGAGACTCTTGGATTTTAGAACCTGCAGACTCATCTTCGAAGCAAAGCCCGTCAGTTTCACTCTTCCAGCGAGCAAATGGCGTTCATTCCGCCACCGCGCCGGATGCCGGAACTCGACTCCGCGGTTCGGGGCGGCGGCGCCAGGGCCTATAGCCTTATGGCTTGCAAACTCAAGCAAACTCAATACCGCAACTCGGACTGTGTGTACTCGGACGTATGGATGGTCACTGATGGCTCGACGGGGCTTCTCCTCGCGCGAAACCTCAAAGCCATCACAGCGGCAACGACGCAAGGAATTGCGTAAGCCACTGCGCGTTCGCCACAAGCGGACAACGACGATAGATCGATGTATCGCTCACGATCGGTCGTGGTAGCTGAAGCAAAAACGAAAGTCAGCGTGAAATCCAGCAGCATTGCCAGACCGCAGAAGCCAATGAAAATGAGCGCGCCGTTGAACACCGGCGCGCGGCGGCCGGCGTTCAACGTGTTGCAGACAAACACAAACGCCCCCAACAACGCGAAATTGAGGATCAACGGAAACCAGGGGAAATTCATCACACGCCCGCTCGGTGGTCTTGTTAGAAGGAAAGAGCCATCGATCGCCGGCTCCGGAGAGCCCAACGAGCGAAGTGGCGCGATCTTCACATGAGCGGTAGCGTGATTTGAATACGATTTATCCTAGTTTTCGAGGCGTCGGCGAAGATCCACGCGAGCGGGCGGGGGCAACCTGATGCGGCATGGAACGGTCGACGGAATCATCGGCGGCGAGTGCTGCCGAGATGAAATCGATGAAAGTACGCACCTTGGTCGTCATGTATTTGCGGCTCGTGTAGACGGCGTATACGCGCGGTGCGAACGTGGTGTAGTCGGGGAAAAGGCGCGTCAGAACGCCTGACGCCAGTTCCTGCGCCACGATCCATTCGGGAAAGTAGGCGAGGCCAATTCCAGCGCGCACGAGTTGCAGCATCATGGAGCTGTCGTTGGTCTTGAGTACGGCGCTGTTTTTCACCGTGAAAACGCCGTCGGGACCGGAGAACTCAACGGTGTCCACGCTGGTGTACGTCGGCAGAACGATTTCATAACGTTCGCTGAGTTCGCTGGGATGCCGCGGATAGCCCCGCCGCTTCAGATAGTCCGGCGAGCCCACGAGCACGAACGGCACTTTGCAAAGCGGTCGCACGATCATCGTGGGAGAAGGTTCTGACGTTGCCCGCAATGCCATGTCATAACCTTCTTCCACCAGATCGACGAAGCGGTTTTCCAGCCGCAGATCGATCAGTACGTCCGGATAACGCGCCCGATAGGCGACCAGGATATCGGCGAACTTCGCGGTCGCGAACCAGCCCGGCGCCGTGATCTTCAGCACGCCTCGCGGTTGATCGGTTTGCGACCCGACCGCGGCTTCGGCGGCCTGCAAAATATCCAGCGCTTCCCGGCACTGCTCGTAATAAACACTGCCGGCTTCCGTCAGGCTCAGATGACGCGTGGTCCTGTTCAGCAAGCGAACACCCAGTTGCCGTTCGAGATTGGCGACGTGCTTGCTGGTCATCGCGGTGGAAATATCCAGCCGCTCGGCGGCTTTGACAAAGCTGCCGGCTTCGACAACATCGCGGAATACTCGCAGGCTGGTTAATGCATCCATGACTCGGCATCCATGACACTTTCCTGGCAGGAAACAAAGTGCTCAGTTTAGCGGCGTTTGTCTTCATGCCGCGTTCATCGGCCTCCGCCTAGCCTCGTCTCGCCACCATCTCGGAAACGCGTTGTGCCGCGTCCAGCAGCGGGTCGAGAAATGCCTTCACCATCTGCTTCGCGTTTTTGCGCTGCGCATTGCCGCTGATATTCAACGCCGCGATCACGCGTCCCTGGCGGTCGCGGATGGGCGCGGACATCGAAATCAGGCCTTCTTCCAGTTCCTGGTCGACGATCGCCCAGCCTTGCTTGCGCACCACGGTCAGCGCGGCTTTCAGCGCGGTTTTATCGGTCAGCGTGCGGGGCGTGCGGGCTTCCAGCGGACTGGCATCGAGCACGGCGTCGAGTTGGTTTTCGTCGAGCGAGGCCAGCAGGACGCGTCCAAGCGATGTGCAGAACGCGGGCAAACGGCTGCCGATAGACAGGTTGATCGTAATGATCTTATGCGTGGGCACGCGTAGCACGTACACGATCTCCGTGCCGTTCAACACGGCGGCCGAACAACTCTCGTGCACCTGGCCGACCAGCTCTTCCATCACCGGTTCGGCCAGGTTCCAGAACGGCATCGATGTCAGGTAGGCAAAACCAAGGTCGAGGATTTTCGCGGTCAGCGTGAAATAACGCCCGTCGGCGTCGACGTAACCGAGCGCCTGAAGGGTAAGCAGAATGCGGCGCGCGCCCGCGCGGGTCAGCCCCGACGCGGCGGCGACCTCCGACAAGGTCTGCGCCGGACGCGTGGCATCGAAGGAGCGGATTACCGACAAACCGCGCGCAAACGACTGCACGTAAGCATCGCCGGGCCGCGAGGGAGAATCGGCTTCGGCAGGGGACGTGGTCATCGCTATTGGTCCTATGAATCGAGCACATTGCGAGTGCATCGGTACAAACCCGAGGATCATTGACAGCGCAACGAATGCGGGAATACCATGACGTTTGTTCGCTAAACGAATCGATGTTCGCACAGCGAACTTAAAAATGCAAGCGACGCCGGGCAAGATCAAGTCACCCGGCGCGCTTTGTTTCAGTTGCAATGCGGCTTCGATGCATTCGGCATTCGTCAAAGGAAGAGACGGCATGATCAACAAGATTTTCGACTCGCTGAGTTCAGCGGTGAAGGACGTTCAGGACGGCGCGACCGTGATGATCGGCGGGTTCGGCACGGCGGGCATGCCGTCGGAACTGATCGATGCGCTGATTGAACAGGGCGCACGCGAACTGACCATCGTGAACAACAATGCAGGCAATGGCGAGACGGGCCTCGCGGCGCTATTAAAAGCGAAACGCGTGCGCAAGATCATCTGCTCGTTTCCGCGTCAGAGCGATTCGCAAGTGTTCGACGGCTTGTATCGCGCGGGCGAACTCGAACTTGAACTCGTGCCGCAAGGCAATCTCGCTGAGCGCATTCGCGCGGCGGGCGCGGGCATTGGTGGATTTTTTACGCCGACGGCCTACGGCACGAAGCTGGCGGAAGGCAAGGAGACGCGTTTTATCGATGGCCGGCATTACGTGCTCGAAGCGCCGCTGCACGCCGATTTCGCGCTGATCAAGGCGTTCAAGGGCGATCGGTGGGGCAACCTGGTGTATCGGAAAACGGCACGAAACTTCGGCCCAATCATGGCGATGGCAGCGAAAACGGCCGTCGTGCAGGTATCGCAAGTCGTGCCGCTCGGCGGGTTGGACCCGGAAGATATCGTGACGCCAGGCATCTTCGTGCAGCGCGTGATTGAAGTGCCGCAAGCGGTGCACGCGGCAGAGCTGGCGGCAGAGACGGCAGCGGCGAAAGCGGCTTGAGCGAGTGCCGCTTAGCTGCAAGCCTTTTAGCCCAGCCGCAACAACGAATGCATCAAGCAAGGACATCGACATGAAAAAACTGACTCGTGACGAAATGGCGCAACGCGTCGCCCGTGACATTCAGGAAGGCGCGTATGTGAATCTCGGCATTGGCGTGCCGACGCTCGTCGCCAACCATCTCGCGGCGGATCGCGAAATCTTCCTGCATAGCGAAAACGGTCTGCTCGGCATGGGCCCGGCGCCGGAGAAGGGCGCGGAAGATGACGAACTGATCAACGCCGGCAAACAGCACGTGACGCTGCTCACCGGCGGCGCGTATTTCCACCACGCCGATTCGTTCGCGATGATGCGCGGCGGCCACCTCGATATCTGCGTGCTCGGCGCGTTCCAGGTGTCGGCCAAAGGCGATCTCGCGAACTGGCATACCGGCGCGCCCGACGCCATTCCGGCTGTCGGCGGCGCGATGGATCTGGCGATCGGCGCGAAGAAGGTCTACGTGATGATGGAACTGCTCACCAAGCAGGGCGAAAGCAAGCTGGTGCCCGAATGTTCCTATCCGGTGACGGGCGTGAATTGTGTGAACCGCGTGTATACGGATCACGGTGTATTCGACGTGACGCCGAATGGCTTCGTGGTGCGGGAAATTATCGAAGGGCTGTCGTTCGACGAATTGAAGAAACTGGCGCAGGTGCCGCTGACGTTTGAACCGCTCGAAGCGGCTACCACGCTCGAAGCGTAATCAACGCTTAATCAGGGAGATAGCATGAAAGAAGCTTTTATTTGCGACGCGATTCGCACGCCGGTCGGCCGTTACGGCGGCGCGTTGTCCTCAGTTCGTGCCGACGACCTCGGCGCCGTGCCGTTGCGCGCGTTGATGGAACGCAATAAGGACGTGGACTGGAACGCCGTCGACGATCTGATCTTCGGTTGCGCGAACCAGGCGGGCGAGGATAACCGCAACGTCGCGCGCATGTCTGCGCTGTTGGCCGGTTTGCCCGACGGCGTGTCCGGCTCGACGATCAACCGCTTGTGCGGATCGGGCATGGACGCAATCGGCGTGGCCGCGCGCGCGATCAAGTCGGGCGAAGCGGCGCTGATGATTGCGGGCGGCGTGGAAAGCATGAGCCGTGCGCCGTTCGTGCAGGGCAAGGCGACCACGGCATTTTCGCGTCAGGCAGAGATCTTCGATACGACCATCGGCTGGCGTTTCATCAATCCGCTGATGAAGAAGATGTACGGCGTGGATTCGATGCCGGAAACGGCCGAAAACGTCGCGACCGACTATAAGGTGAGCCGCGAAGATCAGGACGCGTTTGCTGTGCGCAGCCAGCAGAAAGCGTCGCGCGCTCAGAAGGATGGCTCGCTCGCGCAAGAGATCGTGCCGGTTTCCATCGCGCAAAAAAAGGGCGATCCGGTGCTGGTCTCGCAGGACGAACATCCGCGTGAAACGAGCATGGAAGCGCTCGCGAGATTGAAGGGCGTCGTGCGTCCGGATGGCACGGTGACGGCGGGCAATGCGTCGGGCGTGAACGATGGCGCGGCGGCTTTGCTTATCGCCGATGAAGACAGCGCCAAGCGTTTCGGCCTCGTGCCGCGTGCGCGCGTGTTGGGCATTGCAACCGCCGGCGTGCCGCCGCGCGTGATGGGCATTGGTCCGGCGCCGGCGTCGCAAAAGCTGATGAAGCGCCTGGGCATGACCATCGATCAATTCGATGTGATCGAGCTGAACGAGGCGTTTGCATCGCAAGGTCTGGCTGTGCTGCGCCTGCTCGGCATTGCCGACGACGATCCCCGCGTCAATCCGAACGGCGGCGCAATCGCCCTCGGCCATCCGCTCGGCATGAGCGGCGCGCGCCTGGTGACGACCGCGACGTATCAGTTGCATCGGACCGGCGGACGCTTTGCGCTGTGCACGATGTGTATCGGCGTGGGTCAAGGCATTGCGATCGCCATCGAGCGCGTGTGATGTCTGAGCCGACATTTTCGGCGGCGGGACGGCTGACGGACCTGATCTGCGGCACGCGCGAGATGAACGCCGTGTGGTCCGCGCGCCAGACCGTCCAGTCGATGCTGGATGTGGAGGCGGCGCTCGCGCGGGCATCGGCTGAGCATGGCGTGATTCCTTCTAGTGCAGTGGTGGCGATCGTGGCCGCTTGCAACGCTGATCTGATTGATCCTGACGCGTTGATGGCCGGCGCCGCATCCGGCGGCAATCTCGCGATTCCGCTGGTGAAGTTGCTGACCGCGGCGGTCAAGCTTAAAGATGCCGACGCCGCCAAGTACGTGCATTGGGGCGCGACGAGCCAGGACATTATCGATACCGGTACTGTCTTGCAACTGCGTTCCACGTTCGACTTATTGGACGCGGGTTTGAACGAGGCTTGCGACGCGCTCGCCAGTCAGGCGCAGACATATCGGACGACGCCGGCAATCGGCAGGACCTGGCTTCAGCAGGCGTTACCGATCACGCTCGGTCTTAAATTCGCTCAATGGCTCGATGCGTTGACGCGGCATCGCGAGCGTCTTGCGCAGTGCCGTTTGCGCGTGCTCGCGCTGCAATTCGGCGGCGCGGCGGGCACGTTGGCGAGCCTGCGGGACAAGGCGCCGTTGGTCGCCCAATCACTCGCCGATGACCTCGGCCTGCAACGTCCTTCGTTGCCATGGCATACCCAACGCGATCGCATAGCGGAAGCGGCGGCCTGTTTCGGCATGCTGACCGGTACGCTCGGGAAAATCGCCCGCGATATCTCGCTGCAAATGCAGACGGAAGTCGGCGAACTGGCCGAGCCGGCCGCAGCGGGCAAGGGCGGTTCATCGACGATGCCGCACAAGCGCAACCCCGTGGGCTGCGCTGCTGTTTTAACGGCTGCCATGCGCGCGCCGAATCTGGTTGCGACCGTGTTCAGCGGCATGGTTCAGGAGCATGAACGGGCGCTCGGCGGCTGGCAGGCCGAATGGGAAGCGCTGCCCGATCTTGCCCGCCTCACGGGCGGCGCACTCGCGCAGATCACGGCGATTGTCCTGGATATCGAAGTGAACAGCGAGCGGCTCGCAGCCAATCTGGATCTCACGCATGGACTGATTCTCGGCGAAGCGGTGATGCTCGCGCTCGGCGACCGAATTGGCCGACTCGACGCGCACACGCTCGTGGAACGGGCGTCGAAGCAAGCCGTGGCAACGGGCGCGACCCTTTACGACGTGCTCGCGAACGACGCGCGTGTCGCGCAACATCTCTCTCTTGTCCAACTGCAAGCCCTGCTCGATCCGGCGAACTACGTGGGTCAGGCGCATGCTTTTGTCGATGCCGCGCTGCGCGTGCATCGGCTCCCTTCATCCAGGAGTCTTCCGTAATGCCTTTTGCCGCCGTCAACGGTATTCAACTCTTCTATCGCATCGACGCCACCGCCGGGAGCGATGCACCCTGGCTCGTGTTGTCGAATTCGCTCGGCGCCGACGTCTCGATGTGGGCACCGCAAGTCGAAACGCTCGCCGCGAAATATCGCGTGTTGCGTTACGACACGCGCGGTCACGGCCGTTCGGACGCGCCCAAGGGTCCGTACACACTCGCCCAACTCGTGGGGGATGTGATCGGTTTGCTCGACACGCTCGGCATCGAGCGCGCGCACTATTGCGGCCTTTCGATGGGCGGGCTGACCGGCATCGCGCTCGCCGCACGCCACCCGGAGCGCTTCGCGCGCGTGGTGCTGTCGAATACGGCGGCGCTGATTGGCTCGGACGCGGTATGGACGCCCCGGGCGGCGAAGGCCCGCGAGGAGGGCGGCATGCCTGCATTGGCCGATGCCGTCCTGCCGCGCTGGTTCACGGCTGGCTTCATGGCGGCGCACCCGCTTTTGCTGTCAGGTATTCGCGACGTGTTCCGCCACACTTCCGGCGAAGGTTACGCGTCGAATTGCGAGGCGATCCGCGACGCCGATGCACGTGAAGAAGCGAAGACCATCAAGGTGCCGGTGCTGGTTATTTCGGGCACGCATGACCAGTCCACGACCGCTGCGCAAGGGCGCGAACTGGCCGGGTACATTGCGGGCGCGCGTTATGTCGAACTCGATGCCGCGCACTTGTCGAATATCGAGCAGGCGGACGTCTACACTAAAACGTTGCTGGATTTCCTGGGAGCCTGACATGACCGAAGACGAACGTTACGAAGCGGGATTGAGCGTGCGCCGCGCGGTGCTTGGCGATGCGCACGTCACGCGCTCGCTTGAGAACCGCACGGATCTCACGACCGAATTCCAGAACCTGATAACGCGCTACGCATGGGGCGACATCTGGACGCGGCCCGGCTTGCCGCGCCATACCCGCAGCCTCCTGACCATTTCGATGATGGTCGCGCTCAACCGCAGCGAAGAACTGGCGCTGCATTTGCGGGCAGCGAAAAACAACGGCGTCACGCGTGAGGAAATCAAGGAAGTGCTGCTGCAGACCGCCATTTACTGTGGGGTACCGGCAGCAAACTCGGCGTTTCATCTGGCACAAAAGATCTTCGATGAGGACGATCGCGCGGCGTAGCAGTCGTCCTGGCAGTCAAACGAGATTCAGAAGCAGGGTGGAGATGAGCATGGCCTGACAAGGTGCCGTGCTGGATGTGTGGCGGTTGGTTGGATGTTGTTTGCATTTTGTTTGATCAGGACGGCGACGTGGTGAACCACGCCGCCGTCTTTGCATTTGGGGTAGCGGGTTTTGGTTTTTCTGACCTTGCGTGTCTGAACACGCGCTCGACGTTTTAGCTCATTCAGGATACTCGCAAGGCGCGTCCCGGGATATCTCATCCTGGGCACTGGTGCCAAATAAACACGAATAGTCCGGATAAAATGCTCGAATCCTCTATCGAATGGCCTATCTCCCGTCGTTTTAAGAGTTTACTGATAGGGGAAATTTATCTTGACCTGTCACAGTGGCACACGAGCGTGCTACCGGCTTTCTGCCTGACGGGAACCACATTGATCCGTGTCTGCTGGCTGCCGAGGCAAATCGGCGGCCATGTGCGTTCCTGCGCACGCTCAAGTCGCTGGTCCTGATCGATCGACCACCCGGGACCCGATGCCAAATGATTCCGAGGGCGCGTCCGCGCGTCCAAGACCTGAGAGAGCAAAAAAAATGAACAAGACGCAGCGCGTGGTATTGAAGAAGCAAAATGAGGTGTCCACTGGCCTGCGTGAGGCTGGCTCGCACGGTCTTTCGAAGATCGCGTGCTCCAGTCGGCGAACGAAAAAGGGCACCGCGATATTCCTGGCGCTCGCTCCATTCTCCTTGATGGCGGTGCCGCAAGTATCGAGCGCAGTGCTTGTCGACAACCTGGCGAAGGGTTCGAGCGAACGTGCTCAGGTCTATTCATCACAAGTGCGCGAGGCATTGAGCGCTGTTGCGCCACGTGCTTCCGGGCCGGGCAGTGAAGGTGCCGGCCGGGTTGCGGCGGTTGCCTTATCCGCGTCCAGCCTTACACCGGATCAGCTGATCGTATCCGGGCCAATCGACGGCTCAACGCCTACCGTAGCGACCGGTACGAACGCGGTTGCAATCGGCGTGAACGCGCACGCGAACGGGGACTATTCCGTTGCTGCCGGCTCATATGCGAGCGCGGCGACAGGCTCGGTGGCGCTCGGAGCAGGGGTGTCGGCATCGGGCAGTGAATCCACTGCACTCGGCGTTCGCACCAGTGTTTATTCGGACCATGGACTTGCCATGGGCTGGCGCACGTCCGTCAATGCAGACGCCACGGATTCCCTTGCAATTGGCTCGGGTGCGCAGGTTTATTCGGCGGCTGCCGGAGCGATTGGCAAGGATAACTCCGTGAATGGCGCGGGGACCTACGTGATTGGAAACAGTAACGTAGCATCAGGCGCGGATTCGTTCGTCCTGGGCAGCAACGTAACCGCGAGAGGACAGAACAGCATCGTGCTTGGCGCGAACAGCGACGGTTCGCTGGACAACGTGGTATCCGTGGGTGACGTCGGGTCGGAAAGGCGAATCGTGCATGTGGCGCCTGGGATCAGTGCAACGGACGCAGTCAACATGAGCCAGTTCAACGCGCTGGGCGAGAGGGCCAATGGATTTGTCGCGTATGACACTGCGGACAAGAGCATGGTGACGCTCGGGGGCCAACCGGGCGCACCTGCGGTAGCGCTCACCAACCTGAAGGCGGGCGCGTTGAGCGTACAAAGCAGCGACGCCGTCAACGGCGCCCAACTGAACGCGACCAATACGAACGTACAAGACGTTGCTGCCTCGCTCGCCACGCTGACCCGTGCGGAACCGTTGAAACTGTCGTACACGGACGACAGCAAATCGAACGTCGTGCTGGGCGGAACCGGCGGCACGATCTTGTCGAACGTGAAGGCGGGCGTCGCGGATCGGGACGCCGTGAACGTGGCGCAACTGAAAAGCGCAGGTCTGATCGACCCAACGGGTAATACGGTTGCTGCCATTACCTACGACTCAAAAGCGGATGGCTCGGTCAATCGAAGCAGCGTGACGCTGGGTGGTTCGGACGCCGTTTCGCCCGTCGCATTGCACAACGTCGCGGCCGGAGCCGTAAAAGCGGGCAGCACGGACGCGGTTAACGGTGACCAGTTGTTCCAGACGGCGCAACTTGTCGACGGCTTGCAGAACGGCGCCGCGCTCAAATACTTTGTATCGAACACAACGCTTGCCGCCGCATCCGCAAGTGGCCTCAACGCCACTGCGATCGGCGGTAATGCGCAAGCTGTTGCCGGCAACACGGTTGCCCTCGGCGCGAACTCGGTGGCGGACCGCTTGAATAGTGTGTCGGTGGGCGCGGCGGGCAATGAGCGGCAGATCACCAATGTCCAGGCAGGCACTGCCGACACAGATGCGGTCAACGTTGGGCAACTGAAGAGTGCCGGTCTGGTCGATCAGACCGGCAAGGCAGTCACCGCGTTGGCTTATGACAAGAACGCAAGCGGTGCGACGGATTTCGGCAACGTCACGCTCGGACAGGGCATTGCCGGCGGCACGGCAATCCATAACGTAGCCGCCGGCACGCTTGCCACAGACGCCGTGAACCTGGGTCAGTTGAACGATATCGTTAGCCATGTCAGCAACTTCGTGACATCAAGCAGCGCGCTTTATAGCGCGGCCGGCGATACATCAACCGAAGCGGCGACGGCGAGCGGCACGCATGCCGTCGCGATGGGCGCGAACGCCACGGCCAGCGCCGCTAATTCGGTGGCGCTGGGGGCGGGCTCGCTGGCGGATCGCGCGTCGTCGGTATCGGTGGGAGCGGTGGGCAGCGAGCGGCAGATCACCAACGTAGCGGCCGGTACGTCGGCAACTGACGCCGTCAACCTGAGCCAATTAAACCAGTCAGCCAGTTCCACGCTCAATCAGGCCAACAGTTATACCGATCAGCGCTTCAATAATACCGACCAGCAAATTCGCGACCTCGACCGCAACACGCGCAAGGGGATTGCGTCCGCGTCGGCGCTCAACGTCGTGACGCCGTACCTGCCGGGACGAACGACGCTGAATGCGGGTGTCGCGGCTTATCGCGGGCAGGCGGCAATGGGTATTGGCGTTTCGCGCTGGAATGACAAGGGCAACATCAACTTCAATGGCGGAGTGTCGTCGTCGGGTGGCAACAGCACCATTGTGCGTGCGGGCGTGGGTTACGTGTTCGGCAGCTGACCAGCGTAGCGAATTGAACATTGCCGCCGTCACGGGCGGTACGCACAGCAAGTCCACGGAGCTCGATGCGCCGTGGATGTCACCGGGTCGAACCATGAAAAACATTATCCTCGCCGCAGCCTGCATCTATGCGCTGGCGGGCTGCGCCAACACGGAATTGCGTGACAGCCTGGGCATCCAGGATCCAACCGTTCTGCAAACGGGGTTCGGCACGCAGCAAAGCACGCAAGCGGGTGCGGCTGTTGAGCCTTGGGCGAGCGTCTACGGGCAAATTGAGAAACCTCGTGAGGTGCTTGTACTACTGCAAGCACGACTCGACCAACTGGATGAACGCAAGGCCAATTATTTTGGCTACAAAGACCAATGCTGGATCGACGTGGCAAAAAGCGAGATCGATGCGGGAGATCGTTGGGGCTTTGTAGAAGAGTCTATCGGCGAGGCTGCGCACCTGACCGCCGGACTTGAAGGTACACAGCCGTTGTCGCCCGATAACCCATCGCTGCGGACGGTCGCAGTGCTGCGTCCGGACCTGACGACGAGTCTGCAGGCGATCATTGCCGATCCGCGGTTTATCTATTGCCCGCAGGCGCAAAAGCAGACAGCATGCGCCGAAGTCAAGTTGATGCACGCGGGCCATGATGCGTGGACCCGCCAGTTCGACAAGGCAAAAATCAAGGTCGACATGGTCGAGTCCACACTGGGTGAAGCGCGGCAGAGTCTTGACGGCTGCGTGATTCCGCGAGAGGACGTGGGTTCGTCCGACCCATTGCCCAAGCTGGTTGCGTTACCTGTCGACGCGTTGTTCGCGTTCAACGGCAGCAGCGTTGAATCCATCACATCGGAAGGCCGGGAGAGGCTCGATGGTTTGATCGCGGACGTGAAAGGAGACGGCGCCGTGTCGTCGATTACCGTGTCGGGTTTCACTGACCGCTTAGGCAGCGGGGCCCACAACCGGCGGCTCTCGCATCAGCGTGCCGAGACTGTCCGGCGTTATCTGGTATCGGGCGGCGTGACGACTGTGGTGCAGGCACGAGGTTACGGCCGGGCATCGCCGGGAACGGATTGCCGGATGCGCGACCGACGTGCGCTGGTGACTTGTCTGGCAAACGACCGGCGTGTCGAGTTGCGCTTTTTACACAAGGAAGATCAGGGGACGTGAAGGGGGGCGTGAAGGCGCACGTGAAGGCGCACGGATTCACTCATCCACGCGCGTGTCTCCGGGACGGTTAGTTTGAAACGTATTTTTGGAGGACGTGGACGTTGCTGTGCAGGACGGGCAAGCGGCGCTATTGGTGGTCGCACATATGCATGCTCGCGAGCACGCGGAATCGTGAGAACGCGAGCGCATGCTAATCGCGGCGAAGCCTTCGACGTATGCAGCGGCGGCTCGGCTATCAGGAGCCGCCGCAGCACATGCTCAGGGCCTAGAACGCATAGTAAGGACCATTGCCCGCTGGTGTCGCACTCGCTTCGATCGCGGTAAAGACGCGTCTCCCGAAGAAGAAGGGCAGGCCCCAGTCGAAGTAGTTGCTTGCGGGTCCCGCCAGATTGCTGAGCGCGCTGTTGCCGGTTGCGAATAGCGACGTTGCGTTGCCCATTGTGAACGTCACGTTGCTCGTTGCGCCATTGATGCCGGCAACAGTCGCAGTCAGGCTTTGCACGGCGGTTGGACAGAACCAGAAGCCGCACGCCGGCACGGAGCTCAGCGCGAAGAACAGGCCATTCGATCCGCTGTCGATGAAACTCGTGCTGTAGGTTTGCCCCTGAAAGGCGGTCGAAACAAATCCTGTTATCGAGTTGCTCGGGAGGACCTGAGCGCTGCCAAGCAGATTGTTCGACTGTGAGCCGATTCCGAACGTCATGGTGCCGGTGACACTCGCTGCGCCGGTGGCGGCGACCGCGGGAAGGTCGATGACAAGGCCGTTGTTGTCGGTGGCGAATCGGCTTATTGGATTGGTCACCTGCTGTGCAACCGGCAACGTAGCTGCTACGCACGCGCCCGACGAGCAGCCGTAGTACCAGCGTGGCAAGGCGGTCGTGGCGCAGCCGCTGCCGCAGTCGGCGGTGAACGGCCCTACGCCGAGAATACCGTTGCTTCGCAGCGCCGTAGCGGTCAGCATCGGCAGGCCCGAGTTACTGCAGTCCGTGGGCACGGCCGGAATAGCCGGGTCCGCGATGACCTGGATCGATGTCGCCGCTGCCACCTCGCCGGCCAGATGCACGTCGGCGGTCCGCACCGAACCCCATGTGTAACCCGAGCCGAATACGGTACAGCTTGCCGCGGTCGAACCCGAGCTGGCCGCAACGGAGGGCAGCACCACAGTTGGCGCGAGCGCGGAAGCAAGGATGCGTAATCCCTGCGATCCCGTATCCACCTGGATATTGTCGATCGTCTGGCATGTGCTTGTTCCCGGAACGCAGATCGTCACGCTGGTTTGCAACATGTTGCGAGTACCGGTCGCGATCTGTGCAACGGTAATAGGCAGCACGTTAGGCGTGGTCGACTGAGCGACCGTGTTGTTTGGCGCGCTCGCAGGTGCAGCAGGTTGGGCGGGTGTCGCGGCAGTAGGCGTGCTGGCAGCGGATGCTCCGCTCGATGCCAGCGGAGCACTTGCGGCAGTCGGGGAACTTGCCCCGGCTGCCGCGGCGCTCGTTGAATCATTACTGCCACCGCCGCCGCCACCACCGCAGCCGGACATCGTGACGCTAACGGCAACGATCGCCGTGATAAGTACGCAGGTCAGGTTTCGCATGGTTACCTCTAGTCAATGTCTGCTGCCGTGACGCCGGCCGGCAACGCGCTGGGGAGCCAGGCACGGCCGCTGAAGTCGCGCAAGCGCACTGCCGTTTCCACCATGAGATCACTGCTGCTCACCCTTGATGAGTGCAGCCCGCTCGCATTGGGTAGCGCCGCGCTCGCTTCTTGCGTATACCGGCCGAACCAGGTGCCGAGCAGTACCGCGATATCGGGCATGGCCGGGCCGTCCCAACTGACGGCATAGACCTGTCCCGAGGAAGACACGTACTGGCGCACACGAATCTGATTGGCATCGGTCGATTCCTGCCAGCGCGCCGCGCTGTTCGCGGCTTGATGCAATACCGGAGGAGCGGCATCCGCTGTGTTTGACGAACTCGATGTGCCCGTTGCAACGATCGCGACGGTGGCGCCAAGTTGTGCGTGTGCCGGTCCGCTTGCCGCAATCACCAGCGCGGCAGCAGTTGCCCGAAGAGGGGTGAGGGACTTGATGTGAGGCATGGTGTTACTCCGTTCTCGTGGCCGTTCTTGTTATCTATAATTAATTTTAGGATATGAGTGCCTCAAAAAACATGGATAGGAATTGTCTTGTGTGGTCTTTAAAAACGTCTCAAAAATTAGTTAAAAGTGCTTATTAAACAATGCGTTGGTTGCGAAAATTAGGCTAGGACAAAGCAAGAGCAATTGTCACAAATTGTCTTGATGGTCATCGCGAGAGCGATTTATGAGATTGAAGGTGGACTTCGGCGGACGAAAAAAGGAAGCCGGGCAGCACGTCGGAACGCATGTTCGGAAGCGTGCAGGAGTGGCCTGATTCGCCTGTCCGGATGCGCGATGCCCGTTCAAATTTCCCGGCATGGAATTCATGCCCGGGCGACCTCGCGGGTGCCGTGTCATCCGGGCCGTACAACGTCAGGGACACTGTTTTTGCACGACGGCGCGTCGGACCGGTAAAATGCTTGGTTGATCCACGGAAAACGCCGTGGCGTAGCGGAAGGATTTCCCAAACATGACAGATTTTCGTGTGAACAAGCCCGCTTTGAAGGTCGCAGCCCTCTTGATGGTGGGAGGCCTTGTTGCCGGATGCGGTACGTCGTCTCCCGATGCAATCAATTACAAGAGCGATGCCCGGGCAAAACAGGCTTCCCTAGCTGTTCCGCCCAATCTGCTCGACGAAACGGGGGATCAGCGCTCTTTGCCGCCGCAGGGCGGGCAGGCGTCGCTATCGGACCTCCAGCAAGTGCAGAAGGTCGCGCCGAACGCGCCTACGGTCATCCCGCCCGTGTCAGGCATGCATATTCAGCGTGATGGCACGGAGCGCTGGCTGGTCATCGACACCAGGGCGCCAGATCAGGTCTGGCCGCAGATTCGTCGTTTCTGGCAGGAACAGGGCTTCCTGCTCGTCGTGGACGCGCGTGACAAGGGCGTCATGGAAACCGACTGGAACGAAACCCATCCGCAGATCTCGGACGGGCTGATTCGCAATACGCTTTCAATGGCAACAGGCAACTCATACGTTGCCGCCGAACGCAACAAATACCGCACCCGGCTCGAGGCAGCGCCGAACGGCGGAACGTATGTGTTCATCAGTCAGAAGGGCATGCGCGAGGCGCTGACGGGAACCAATAACGATCAAAGCCAGTGGCAGGCCAAGCCTAACGATCCCGCCCTGGAAGGCGAATACCTCAAGCGCTTGATGGCTAACCTTGCACTGGCCGACGCGCGTCAGGCCAGCGGCCAGACCGGCGCGACCGACGCTGCCATGGCTGCGGCCGCGGCAGCGAGCTCGCCCGCGTCCACTACTGCAGCGCAGAGGGCGGCACAGAACGTCGCCCTCGCGGCGCAGACGCCGATCCAGGAAGACGTGGTGCCCGAAGCCAGCTCGGTTGAGATCAACGTGCCGGAGCCCTACGATCGTGCCTGGCTGCGTGTGGGTCTGGCGCTCGACCGTACGAACTTCACCGTCGACGACCGTGATCGTGGCCGCGGCATTTATTTCGTCCGGTATGTCGACCCGAAGGACATGACGTCGGCGGAGCAGGGCTTCTGGAACCAGGTGTTCCACGGTAAGAAAGAGAAGCTACCCAAGAACTACGAGATCAACGTGCGCGCGCTGACAGAGACACAGACGCGTGTGTCGATCATCGACAGCAAGGGTAACGTCGATTCCTCGCCGCAAGCGCGCCAGATCATGGGCTTGCTCGACGACCAGTTGCATTGAAGCGCACCGCAGAGTTTCTGCGGACTGGTTCAGGAGGCTGAGTCAGCAGGTTGAATCAGTAAGCTGAATGTCACCGAAAGACCGCGCGTAATGCTTGACCCGCGACTAACCCGCCTGAAGTTCAGGCGGGTTTTTTTGCGTCCGAAATTAGTTGAAGCACTTGATGAAAATGCCTTTTGCGTTCAAATGCGCGGTAACGCGCGCGAGTGAACATGGTCTCCGCGTTACGCTTCGGGCGAAGGACCTTTGAGGGAAGGAAGCGGATCTTTCATGATGCCGGTGTCACGTTACAGCAGTAGTTACATTGTTCGGTCGGGCGCTGTTTCTACTTTTTTATGTGCGGGAAAGCTTATAGGAATCAATCGCATAGGGATTACATTGCATCTGTGGCATGTAATCTGCATGGTGCCTGCGCGAAGCGGCGTACGTGCTTCACGTCGCCATATGTCACCAATTTTCTTTTCACGAATTGCGGTCCGCTGGCCAAGCGGATCTCGATGGCCCCGTCGCCTATCCTCGTAGGGCGACGGCTTTTGCCCGCGCTCCCCAAAGGGAACGCGGGCTTTTTTCTGGTCCATTCAAAAGCCGTTTCAGCGAGCGTGTGACGTCGACGCTATGCTTGATCCTTTAATCTGGAGTCAAGTCATGACGGAAATCGCCGTGGTCGCAACATTCGTCGCCAAACCGGGCAACGAAGACAAACTGAAGGAAGCGCTACAGGGCATCGTGGCGCCGACGCTCAAGGAACCAGGCGCGGTGCAATATGACCTGCATCGCGACATCAAGGAACCACGTCGGTTCGTATTCTTCGAGCGCTGGCTAAGCGAGGCGGCTCTGGCCGAACACAATCAAACGCCGCACATCCAGGCGCTCGGCAAAACACTGCCGGACCTGATCGAGCACGGTGAAATTAACGTAGTGGCAAAGCTCTGAGCCGCTGAATCGGGCACGCGGTCACCGGTGCGTCCGCGCGGCAATGTCTCCGTGCTTGGTGGCCCTAACCCGCGGCCCTGACAACACCACAGCCTTTACCTCGCCAGCCCTTAATGAGTCTCGTGCGGCACGTCGAGAATCAGGATGATGGTCCAGTCGGCGTCGCCGTCATGATGGTACTGACGTTCGGCCACGATAAACGGCTGTTGTTTGCCGTCCGGGCCAAGAAACAGCACGTCGCCTTCCATGGGCAGGCACTCCACGGGCGGCAGCGCGAGATATGCGTCCTTGTCCTTTGCGTTACGCGGCATCAGCTTTTCAATCTTGCGTGATGCTGCTTCGGTCCATTCAATATCCAGCTGGATGTTGCTCATACGATCCTCCGCACACGGGTGCGATTCAATTTATCGACGCGGAATGTAGCATACGCCGTGGCGGTGAACGCATAGTCGCCTGAAGTCGTCGATAACGAACAAAAGCCGGATACAACGCGTCGTGCGTCGTATCCGGCTTTTTTCGTCCAACGGCTAACGTTTGCGTGCCGTTGCGACGCATAAACGCGATTGCTTATTCGGCCGTGCCTTTCGAATGCTTCATGCCCGACTTCTTGTGATGCGTGGCGCCCTTGTGCATCGGCATTTCGGTCTGCATGTTCGACTGGCGTGCCTGCAGGTCCTGCGCGCGCTGCTCGATATCCGAGATTTTGGCCGGATCCGTACTCATCATGACGCCCTGATCGGATTGCGCAAACGCCGCGCTGGTCATTGCGCTCAGGGAAAACAAGACTGCCAGGGACATTTTCTTCATTGTTACCTCCATAGACTCGTTGAACCCGGGTTGGCCTGTCCCGATTGGCGAGACATTACACGCTGCGTAGCAAATACCGATCCTGCCCGCGAATCGTTACATGTAGTTACAGTGCCGTCACATTTCAGCAATGACACTGCGGTTCGACTCTAACAGAGCATCAGCCCGGCCAGTCGATTGACTGAACCGGCGATAATACCGGCGAAGCGCATTGCTTTCTAGTACTGAATTTCGAGATGGGTAACGACCTTGACACATGACCGATAACACCAGGTCGCTTCAAGCTTCGATTCAATATAGCCCCAATCTCCGGTACACCCGAAAGCGTGCGACGCCGACCAGTTCATGCAGGGCAGTTTCAGTATCGATGAAACCGCGCCGGCGGGGAAAGAATGTCGCTTCGGATTGCCGCACATTGCTGGTGAACGCTTGCGTGTCGAGGCCAAAAGCGCTGAAGGCAAGCAATGACCGTTGCATGTGATAAGCGGACGTAATCAGCACCAGGGTTTCGTCGCGTTCCGGCTGCACGATGCTCGCGACATTGCGAGCGTTCTGGTACGTATTGAGGCTTTCGTTTTCGAGCACGAGATCGCTGGCGCTTACGCCGCGAGCGAGCAGGAAGGGCGCATAATTATCAGCTTCGGCTTGTTCATGATGCTGTGGATTGCCGCCGCTTACGATCACACGGCAGGCGCCGCCCGCGCGCCGGCACTCACGATACAGCTCGGCTGTGACAACAATACGCGTGAACGCATCACGTTTTGGAACCAGGCGTTTGTCGTCGTCGTAACGCGTGCCGCCGCCCAGCAGGATAAAAGTCGTTCGCGATGCGAAATGCACGTCCCGCGGTCTCGACTTCTCTTCGAACCCGCGCTGCGCAAGGTGAAGCAGCGGCGCCGCGAGCCAACTCGCGCCCAGCGCCCAGAACAGCACGGCGCAAACAAGCGCGACCGCGCGCCGGCGTTGTCGCCAAACTGCGAACAGTGCAAAGAAAAGCAGCAATAAAGTTATAAGAACCAATTTGGTTTGAGGTAACGTATAGGTTTTCGAGATAATCCGCTTCGTGGTCATCGCATTCGTGAGAATGCATCGCCGGAACTGCGGAACGCGTGGTGTAGTGCGCGTTTAACGGGCGCTCGGAATTATAAGTAGCGGTAAGCAGAAATAAGCAGCACCTAGCGCAAGCGGCGGCTGCGAGTTCCGGTCAGGGGCCGCGAAGTCGGCATTTTGACTGGTTTCGGGGCGTGCCGCGTTTAGTCGGTGCCGCTGGCAGTCAGTTACTGCCATGTGGCGCCGTCACGGCTGCACTGGAAGATATAACGAGATGACCACGTATTCAAACGAAGCCGTACTCGAAGCGCTCCGGCGAGCTCAGTATCGTCAAGTTCCGTGGGCAAGACGCCCTAACGTTTTCAGCCATCTACGCGACCTGGGCCTGCTGGAACTGGTCCGGCAACGCACCGTTGCACCCGCTCCCGGTTTTCACGCGCCCGTGGACATTGCGGTAGTAACCGAGCGGGGCAAATTCGAATTTTCCCGGCTCGCGCGAGACGAGCGTTCGATGGACTGGGACCTGCATCGCGCAGCGCCTTATTCTCCGGCCGTCATTCAGGAACCCCTGGCCGAAGCACGCGCTTAAAGCGCTTCCAACCTTCGCGCTGAAGCAGTCTCGCGCGTCGAGCGCTCCAGTGCCGGGCAAACGGTTGCGGCCGCGGTAGCGCCACTTCTGCGTCGAATGGGTCAGGCTGTGAAAGCGGCACGCTCATGACAGCGGCAAAATTCCGACAAAAAAAAGCCCGTATCACGAGGATACGGGCGTACCGGATCTACTGCTGCCACGCTGTGCTCATGGCATAAGGTCGGACTGGCGCGATGAGGAAGGGTTCCCGGAAGGGCACTCCATCGACCGAATATGATTTCATTGCGCAGTATGCCGGTGGCTTTGCACGCTTGTCCGGTGACTTGTGCGTTTCGACCGCTCCTCAGTGCTTACGCGGGCGACCTCCGCGATCCGGTTCCGGCCGTGCTCGCGCATTACTCGCGATATCGCCTCGCAAATCCCCGCGCGGCGCGGTTTCGGTCATATCGCTGCCACGCACTGGCTCCTTCCTCCAGGCTTGCGGACTGGCTTGCGTATCCGCGCGCAGCGCGAAGTTGCCCGCAGCCGGTTCCGCGTGCACCGTAATTGCCGCCCCCAGCGATGAAAGCACAATGCCGCATACCACCAGTGACATTGGTTTCATGATGAAAACTCCCCTTCGGACCGGTATTGGTCCGCTAGCCAATTTCACAAGCTATGCCAGCGCACGAAAGCATGCTGTAAATATTGGTAAAGAGTTGTTTCCCGGGTTTCCTGGCTGGGCGCAACAAATCGTCGCGGGGCGCATGTTTGAGCGACCGCAACGTCAATGTGCGTGGAGATAGTGCACGCCATGCGCTCCCTTTCGATGAACGAAAGGCGAGCGCCTGCCGGCAGATTTTTGACTGACTAAACGGTCTGCGAGTGCAGACCGGTGGCTCATCACTCGAGGAGAGACATCGGTGGGAGCCGGGATAAAACGCAGGAAACCTGCGCGCGGGTGCTTCGCATAAATTTAGCCGCACAGCCTGGCCGTACAGCGACCGACCATGCCGCTTACCGCATTGGGCCGGCTGTCAGGCCATCTTGACCGGCGCGCGCCACGATTCCGGATTCGTCCAGAATGCGCCACGCAGACGGTCGCGGCTCGGCGGTGCAGGCGGTTTCGCGGCGGTGGAACCGATCCGGCCCCGCAACGACACCTCACGACCATTGCTGCCCAGCCGTTTCACGATTTCGGCGAGCGTACCATCTGCTTGCCATTCGTCGAACCGTCGACGGCAAGTCGGCGGCGACGGGTAGCGGCCCGGCAACTTCGACCAGCCTTCGCCCGTGGACAGGACCCACAACACGGCATTGACAACAGCGCGTGCTTCCACACGCGGACGGCCGCGCCGTTCGCTGCGTGCCGGTTCTGCGCAAAACAAGGCCTCTACCAGCGCCCACTCGTTATCTCTTAGATCGTCGAACATCATGTTTCACCTCAGCGAAGCTAACCCCGGTGCGCTGCCCCGCGCCGCGCACTCTGGTCGGAATTCGAAGATCGAACCCAGGTAAGGTCGGAGCAGACATTGCGACGGACGATTTGCGTTTAAAACTGCAATGGCGCCGACCTCTGCGCAAGTAAATGCGAGAACCGTGCCATGCGTGTATCGATCGGCCGGAAAGCCTCGCGGCAGTAGGCTGGCGCGGTGCCAGCATGGGCCGTATGAGACGCTATAAGTGCAGTTAATGAAATCGGGACAATCACCAATCAAGTGCAATAAGCCCATCCTGCGTGCGCGAATGCATTTCTGCTGCACCGCAGCGCGCCCCTTGATGAAACCGTTTTCTTGACCGACCTTGATCTACAATTTGCATCTATGAGATGGATTGATGAGGGAAGGGTATGAGCCGAGCGCTCAATGTGACGTTGCGCCAGCTACGCGTGTTTATTGAAGTCGCCAGGCTGCAAAGCTTTAGCCGCGCCGGCGATGAAATCGGCCTGACGCAGTCGGCGGTGAGCCGGTGCGTGCGTGAGCTCGAGGGGGAAATCGGGCTGAAGCTGGTCGACCGGACCACCCGCGAGGTGCAACTCACCGACGTTGGCACGAATCTCGTGGGCAGCGTGTCGCGGCTGCTCTCGGACCTTGATGAAGCACTCCGCGAAATCCGCGATCTCGGTCAGCAACGGCGCGGACGGGTCATTGTCGCGGCCAGTCCGACCGTGGCGTGCCGTCTGATGCCGCTCGTCATTTCGGCCTGTGTCCGGGAATTTCCGTTGATTTCACTGGGTTTGCGTGACGACCTCCAGAGCGACGTGATTCGCAAGGTCAAATCGGGCGAGGTCGATTTCGGTGTGGCGATCGGCCCCTACGCCAATGACGACCTGTATGGGGAAGTCGTGATGACCGACTCGTTTTGCGCGGTTGCGAGACGGGATCATCCTCTTGCCGCGGCGCAGGAGGTACCGTGGGCCGCATTGTCCGGCGAACGTCTGGTCATGCTGGACCATGCTTCCGGAAGCCGTCCGATTATCGATGCCGTGCTGCGTGAGCATCATGTCATTGCCGACGTGGTGCAGGAGCTGGGTCATTCCGCTACGGTGTTCGGGCTGGTGGAGGCGGGTGTCGGCATTAGCGTGCTGCCGTGGCTGGCCCTGCCGTTGCCGGCGAACTCGTCACTGGTCGCGTTACCGTTGGTGCCGCGGGTCGAGCGAACCGTCGAGCTGGTGCGGCGGCGCGACCGGTCGTTGTCGCCTGCCGCCGAGTCGGTGTGGGGCCTGGTCGCCGGATTGCCGAAACGCGTTGAAGAACTGGCTTAGCCGATCGCTCGATCGGGTTGGTCTCCAAGTGAGTGGGCCATTCCCGCGCGATATCAGCGGTTTGCGCTATTGCAGATCAACCCAAGCCCGCGAAAGGGTGCAAGAACTGGCCTGATGGCTAACGCGCGCTCCGTACAGCGCTTTTCGGAGGTCATCGCGTTAGACTTTCGCTTTATATCGGTGGAGGCGGCAATGAGCGAGTCTGAAGGGGCGGTTATCTCGGAACTGGGTGCGCTGGCAAATGCACATACAAGCGCACATGTAAGCGCACAGGCCGAAGGCGAACGTGTGCCGAATGCACGTGACGCCGTCCGTGCGTTGCGCCCGTCGCAGATTCGTGAGGTCGCCAATGCGGGTTTCGGTGTCCCGGACGTGCTGCCTTTCTGGTTCGGCGAATCCGATCAGGTCACGCCGCTGTTCATCCGCGACGCCGCCAGCCGTGCGCTTGCCGACGGTGCAACCTTCTATACGCACAATCTGGGCATCGCGCCGCTGCGCGAAGCGCTTGCCGGCTACGTTGGCAAGCTGCATGGCGCCACCCGGCCAGCTGAAATTGCCGTGACAAGCGCTGGCGTCAACGCACTGATGCTGGCGACGCAGCTGGTCGCAGGCGCAGGCGACCGTGTGGTGGCGGTCACCCCGCTGTGGCCGAATCTCGTGGAAATTCCCAAGATTCTCGGCGCTACAGTGGAAACGGTCGCGTTGACCTATGGCGCCAACGGCTGGACGCTCGATCTCGACCGGCTGCTGGCTGCTCTCACGCCCGGCACGCGCATGTTGATGATCAACTCGCCGAATAATCCCACCGGCTGGGTCATGACACGCGAGCAGCAGCAGGCAGTGCTTGACCGGTGCCGGCAGCTTGGCATCTGGCTGGTCGCCGACGAAGTCTACGAGCGCCTCTATTACGGCGATGACGCCGCGGTCGCTCCTTCGTTCCTCGATCTGGCAAGCCGTGACGAACGGGTAATAGCAGTGAATTCGTTCTCGAAGGCCTGGCTGATGACGGGCTGGCGGCTCGGCTGGATCGTCGCGCCCGAGCGCCTGATGGAGGATCTCGGCAAGCTGGTCGAGTACAACACCTCTTGTGCGCCTTCGTTCGTCCAGATGGCCGGGATCGCTGCGGTGCGGGACGGCGAGCAATTTACACAAGCGCTGGTCGCCGACTTGCGCGCCAGCCGCGATTACCTTGTGACGGCATTGCAGCGGATTCCGGGTATCGATGTGCGGGCGCCAGCCGGTTCCATGTACTTGTTTTTCAGGCTGCCGGGTGCGAACCGCAGCCTGGAGCTGTGCAAGGCGCTTGTGCGCGAGAGCGCGCTCGGACTTGCGCCTGGCAGCGCATTCGGTCCAGAAGGAGAGGGGTTTGTGCGCTGGTGCTACGCTTGCGACACTGCCCGCCTGGACGCCGGGGTTGCACGTCTGCGAGCGTTCATGGAAGCGCACCCGGCCGGGTGAGCGGGTACGCGGCTAGGGGCTGCAGGTTGGCGGAGAGCAAGGGGCGGGGTAATACAGGGACAGGACAAGGACGGGGGGCAGGGTTTCGGTTTCGGAAGGCCACCAGACGTGAGTCTGGGGGCGACCCAATGTTTCACCTTTACGCACCGTTTGTTTTTGCGTAATATGCGTCCAGTCACGCGCTTCCGCCTTGGAAAGCGCTGCTTCGTCCGGCTGGGAAAAGCTCGGCGATCAGTATCTGATCCCGTGTTTGGCCTCCCCCCGGTGCGTGCTCCCAATCAATATGACCGATCAGAAATCGGGCGAGCGCGTCGTCAGTATCCTCGTCCACGGTTTTCCAGTCTGAGCGTTGCGAATGGTTCGAGTAGTCGGCGTCATTCGATTCGGTCTGACTTGACCGGTTCATAGACCATACAGGGTCCTATCTAGCTGCATGAATACCCAAGAGGCGAAGATCGTCCTCGAGACTGCCTTGATCTGCGCGCAGGAGCCGCTGAAACTCGCCGAGTTGCGCAAGCTTTTCGCCGACGAAATCTCGGCCGACACGGTTCGCACCTTGCTCGACGCCCTGAAGCAGGATTGGTCGGGACGTGGCGTGGAACTTGTGTCGCTTGCGTCCGGATGGCGGTTTCAGAGCAAACCTGCAATGCGGGCCTATCTCGATCGGCTACACCCGGAAAAGCCGCCCAAATATTCGCGGGCCGTACTCGAAACGCTCGCGATCATTGGCTACCGGCAGCCTGTGACGCGTGGCGACATCGAAGAAATTCGCGGTGTCACGGTGAACACGCAGGTCGTGAAGCAACTGGAAGACCGCGGCTGGATCGAGGTGATCGGTCATCGCGACGTGCCGGGCCGGCCAGCGCTCTACGCCACGACCAAGCAGTTCCTGGATGACCTGGGCTTGAGCGCACTGGATGAACTGCCCGCACTCGACAACCCGTCGGCGCAGCTGGAAGCTTCGTTGCTCGCGCAGCATGCAATCGATTTCCCCGGCGACGATGCCGCCGCAATCGGTGCCGCGTTGGTGCAAGGGCTGGAATCGAAGGGTGGACCCGCTTTGCTGCCGGACGCTTCGAGCGCGGACGCATCGCCGTCATCGGCGCTTTTGTCCGGCGTTGACGAGGCCACAACCACGACGGTTATCGCCAAAGAAGAGCCGGATGGCGAGCAGGGTGCGGTTACTCACGTTTCCGGGCCTGATACGTCGGACGCGTCGAACACGTCGGACGCATTCCCGGGCGCGACCACGCATGAGGAGACTCAGTCGCTGTATTCGCAGGAACCCGTGGCGGCCGAAGCAGTCCATCCGGAAGATGAACCATTTTTGCATTCACAAGCCGGCGCTGACGAGCCTGTGAACGAGAAGAACGCCGATGCGCGAACGAACGCACCGGTGCAATTCGAACCGTCACAAGCGGTGTCCCTGACCAGTTCGGAACCGCTCGAAGCGGTTGCAGATATTAGCCGGGACCCATTACAAGCAACGCCCGGCGACGCGGTCAACCGTCGCGAGGCGGCGCCGGATGCCGGCGCATTGACAAGCGACGCTGCGCGACACGCCTTACCGCGCGCCGCAGATGAATCCGATAGCGCTGACAACGCGAATACACCGGATGCATCGAAGCTATTCGACGCATCGAATGCGCCGGACGAATCAAACGAAACCGACGAATTCAACGCACCGGACGACCAGACTGCGCGCCGCGCCTGAGGCCTGTTTGCCCGAACCTTCATTCGGCTGCTAATCCACCATCGGCCGGATTTTTTGACGCGCCTGCGACGGGCGCGCGACCCGACATAATTGAGGTTGTTTTGACACATTCCCACGACAGCGATTCGCCCGAATCCGAGCGCCCCGTTCGTGCCGATGAAGCACATGGCCAGGCCGATGCAGGCGAACGCACACGCAACGACGAACCCGCCGAGGGCGAAGATCGTCCGCGTCGCGGCTTGCGGCGCGGGCCTCGCAGCCTGATCGCCCGCCGTCGCGCCGTCGCCAAGACGAAGGGCGCCGACGGTGCGTCGTCCGCGGCGCCGGCTGGCGTGATCGCTGAGACACCCCCGGATGGCGTGGTCGCGGCGCAAGTGCGCATGCCGCGCAAGGATGCAGGCTCACGTGGGCCGCGCAACGGCGCGGGTGGTGGAGACGGCGCACGGGCCGGGTCGGCGGCCAAGCCCCGCGTTCCGCGTGAAGGTTCGGCTGAAGGTGCTCGCGAGGGCCAGGCGCCGCGTGAGGCACGCGAGCCACGTGAAGGCGGCCGTCGCCCGGCGCGGCAGGCTCAACAACCCGGACAAGCTCAAAAGCGCGGTCGCCGCGATGACCAAGCAACACCAGCAATGCCCGCTGCAGCAACCGCCGCGGCCGGTACCGAGGACGACGTTTTCGCATACGTGACATCGCCGGCGTTCGACGCCGACAACACCTCGGGCGACCTGCGCGCTCCCATGTTGCGTCGTGGCCGCCCCGCCCCGCAAAAACGCGTGCTCGAAGCGGACGACGATACGCCGAAGCTGCACAAGGTGCTCGCCGAGGCGGGCATGGGCTCGCGTCGCGACATGGAAGAGTTGATCGTGGCCGGCCGGGTGTCGGTGAATGGTGAGCCGGCGCATATCGGCCAGCGCATCATGCCGACGGACCAGGTCCGTATCAACGGCAAGCCGGTCAAGCGCAAGCTCGCGAGCAAGCCGCCGCGCATCCTGCTGTATCACAAACCGACAGGCGAAATTGTCAGTCACGCCGATCCGGAAGGCCGTCCTTCTGTCTTCGACAACCTCCCGCCGATGAAAACGGCCAAATGGCTTGCGGTCGGACGGCTCGACTTCAACACCGAAGGGTTGTTGCTGCTGACTACGTCGGGCGACCTGGCCAACCGGTTCATGCATCCGCGTTACAGCGTCGAGCGTGAATACGCGGTGCGGGTGGTGGGCGAATTGTCGGAAGGCATGCGTCAGAAGTTGCTGCACGGCGTGGAGCTGGAAGACGGTCCGGCGAACTTCCTGCGTATCCGCGATGGCGGCGGTGAAGGCACGAATCATTGGTATCACGTGGCACTGGCTGAAGGCCGCAACCGCGAAGTGCGCCGCATGTTCGAAGCGGCCGGCCTCATGGTGAGCCGGCTGATTCGTACCCGGCACGGCCCGATCGCGTTGCCCAAGGGGCTCAAGCGTGGCCGTTGGGAAGAACTCGAAGACAGTGAAGTGCGTGACCTCCTGGCGTCGGTCGGACTCAAGGCGCCGGTGGAAGAGCGGGGCGCGCGTAGCGCCGCACCGCGCATTCAGCCCGATCCGCTGCAAACGTCGATGGGCATTATCACGCGTGAACCGGTGCTCAGTTCGCACGGCCGTTTCGCCCAGACGACGCCTACACGCGGCGGCCCTGGCGGCGCGGGCGGCCGGCGCGGCGCCCCCGGCGGTTTCGGTGGCGGTTCCGGTTCTGGCGGTGGTTACGCAGGCAACGGCAGCGGCGGTGGTTACGGCGCGCGCGGCAGCAATGGCGGCCGGGAAGCAAACGGCAATCGTGCGGGCGGCGAAGCGAATGGCAACCGTGCGATCCCGCGTCCAGGCGGCTCCGCTGGCGGTCCGCGCGGCAGCCGTCCGCCCGGTTCACCTGCCATGGGTAGTGGCAATGGTGCAGGCGCACGCTCGGCAAACGGCGGCGGCAAGCGCCCCGGCCCGGGAGGCCGCCAAGGCCCGGCCGGTGCCGGCGGCGCACAAGGTAGTGGCGGTAACGCGGGAGGAGCCGCCCGTGGCGGCGCTCGCCCGGCACCGCGCAACCGGACGCGCGGACGCTAAGTTCAGGTGCCGCGTTTTCGAGCACTAGTGTGTGGTGTGTTCGAAAGCGCGGTACGTGAGTCGTACGGACGGGGTGGGGCCTGCGGACAATCGGATCGCTCGCTTGGCCCACTCGTCCATTAAATTCAGCACGATGACTTTAGCCTCGGGGAAAGACCGGCAAAGCGTGACGAATGCTTTCGATTTGCCTTGTAAATGGCCGTCATATGGCTATATACAGGGCGCATTGGTTGCGTTTATCCCGAAAAATGGCTAAAATCACGAAGTCGCTGGGCATGGTGTTTGTTTCGCCGCCCGGATGTGATCTCGGTACAGAAGGATGGGCGTTGCGCCCATTTTTTTTTGGCCGTTCGGTTCAGCATCTTGGGGCAACGAAAGTGCGCCAGCTCAAGGCGCGGTCCGCAGGTGTTCGGCGTGGAGCGCGCGAACATCTTGGAGTCTTTCACTGTGCAACTGACGGAAATCATCGAAACCACGGTCTCGGGCCTGGGCTACGAACTTGTCGATATCGAGCGCGCGGGGGGCGGTTTGCTGCGTATCTCCATCGACCAGCCCGCCGGCATCGCGATTGAAGACTGTGAGAAAGTCACACGTCAGCTTCAGTATCTGTTCGAAGTGGAGAATATCGATTACTCACGGCTCGAAGTCGGGTCGCCGGGTCTCGATCGTCCGCTCAAGAAATTGGCGGATTTCGAACGCTTCGCAGGCAGCGAAGTCACTATCACATTGAAGAAGCCGCTGGACGGGCGCAAGTCGTACCGTGGCATCCTGCATGCCCCGGACGGCGAGTCGATCGGTTTGGAATTCGAAGGGAAGGACGGCGGCGCTGCGATGCTCGATTTCACGCTCGCAGACCTCGATAAAGCACGTCTCGTCCCCAAAGTTGACTTTAGGAGCCGCAAACAATGAGTCGCGAAGTTTTGATGCTGGCGGATGCGCTGGCGCGCGAGAAGAACGTCAACAAGGACGTGGTGTACGCAGCGCTCGAAGCAGCGCTTGCTTCGGCAACGAAGAAGCTGTTCGAGGAAGACGTGGACATCCGCGTGGCAATCGACCGTGAAAGCGGCGAGCACGAAACCTTCCGTCGCTGGAAAGTGGTGCCGGACGAAGCCGGCCTGCAGGAACCTGACCAGGAAATCCTGCTGTTCGAAGCGAAGGAAGAGAAGCCAGACGCGCAAATCGACGAATACATCGAGCAACCCATTCCGTCCATCGAGTTCGGCCGGATTGGTGCGCAGGCTGCCAAGCAAGTCATTCTTCAGAAGGTTCGCGACGCTGAGCGCGAGCAGATCCTGAACGACTTCCTCGAACGCGGCGAAAAGATCATGACCGGCGCGGTGAAGCGCCTGGACAAGGGTAATTTCATCGTCGAATCGGGTCGTGTGGAAGCGCTGTTGCGCCGCGACCAGTTGATTCCGAAGGAAAACCTGCGGGTCGGCGACCGGGTTCGCGCCTACATTGCGAAGGTTGACCGTACGGCGCGTGGTCCGCAGATCGAACTCTCGCGCACGGCGCCCGAGTTCCTGATGAAGCTGTTTGAAATGGAAGTGCCGGAAATCGAGCAGGGCCTGCTCGAAATCAAGGCGGCCGCGCGCGATCCTGGCGTGCGTGCGAAAATCGGGGTGATTGCTTACGACAAGCGCATCGACCCTATTGGTACCTGCGTCGGGATTCGCGGTTCGCGGGTCCAGGCGGTGAGAAATGAGCTCGGTGGCGAGAACGTCGACATCGTGCTATGGTCAGAGGACCCCGCTCAGTTCGTGATCGGCGCGCTCGCGCCGGCCGCCGTACAGTCGATCGTCGTGGATGAAGAGAAACACTCCATGGACGTCGTCGTTGACGAGAACGAACTTGCGGTTGCCATTGGCCGCAGCGGCCAGAACGTGCGTCTTGCCAGCGAATTGACCGGCTGGCAGATCAACATCATGACGCCGGACGAGTCCGCGCTGAAGCAGAACGAAGAGCGTGGCACATTGCGCGGCCTGTTCATGGCGCGACTCGACGTTGATGAAGAAGTGGCCGACATTCTCATCGACGAAGGCTTTACCAGCCTCGAAGAGATCGCGTATGTGCCGCTCAACGAAATGCTCGAAATCGAAGCCTTCGACGAAGACACTGTTCACGAGTTGCGTAACCGCTCCCGTGATGCGCTTCTGACGTTGGCGATCGCGAATGAAGAGAAGGTCGAGGGTGTGGCGCTCGACCTGAAGAGCCTCGAAGGTATGACCGACGAGTTGTACGCGAAGCTCGAAGAACATCAAATCCGGACACGCGACGACCTCGCGGAGCTGGCTGTGGATGAACTGGTCGAGATGACCAGTATTGAAGAGGATGCCGCTAAGGCGTTGATCATGAAAGCACGTGAACACTGGTTCCAGTGAGAAATGACCATGGCGCACTGACATATCGCGGCCGTTAGGCCGCATGACCCCGATCAAACAGCAGGGAATTTGTCCTTGCATCAAGAGGAATGAATGGCGAGTAACAACGTAGCCCAATTTGCCGCGGAACTCAAAATGCCTGCGGGCGTCCTGCTCGAGCAGTTGCAGGCGGCTGGCGTCACGAAAGCGAGCGAGGATGACGATTTGTCCGAGACGGACAAGTCGCGCCTGCTCGAACACTTGCGGAAGTCCCACGGTTCCGCCGATGCCGACAAACGCAAGATCACTTTGACCCGCCGGCATACGTCGGAAATCAAACAGTCCGACTCTACGGGTAAAGCTCGCACCATTCAGGTCGAGGTCCGCAAGAAGCGCGTGTTCGTGCAGCGCGATCAGAGCGGTGTTGAACAGGTCGTTGAAGGTGCGAACCACGTCGAAGAAGACGAAGTGGACGAAGCCGAATTGCAGCGTCGCGACGAAGAGGCGCGTCATGCGGCCGAATTGCTCGAGAAAGAAGCGCTGGAGTTGAAGGAACGCCAGGAACGCTTTGAGCGCGAAGAGGCTGAGCGGGTCGCGCGTGAAGCGGCTGCTGAAGCCGAGCGCCGCCGTGCCGAGGAAGAAGAGGCGAAGCGTGCTGCCGCTCAGGCGGAAGCCGCGGAAATCTCGCGTGCTGCTTCTACAGCGCGTAAGGAATCCCGCACGGAGTCGAAGACGGAACAGGTCGCTGACGAACCGGTGAAGGCTGAAGTCGTGGCGCCTCAGGTCGACGAGAAGGCCGCCGCCGAGCGTGCCGCTCAACGCGAAGCCGCGAAGAAGGCGGAAGACGCCGCGCGCGCCGCGACCGAAAAGGCGCGTGCCGAGCACGACCAGATCGCGAAACGCCGTGCAGCGGCAGAAGCCGAAGCGCGCGCTATCCGCGAAATGATGAATACGCCCCGTAAGGCTCAACAGGCGAAACCGCCTGAGCCGTCGCCCGCCGTCGTGGCTGCCGCCGCGGCAGCAGCTGCGGCAGCAGCTGCGGCCGCCGCCAAGGTGGCGGAAGGCGCGAAGGCTGCGGAAGCCAAGGGTACGCTGCACAAGCCAGCACGGCCGGAAGGTTCGGCGCCGGCACGTCCCGCAGTCGCGAAGAAGCCGGCTGCAGGTGCACCGGCGGCCACCACGCCGTCGTTGGGACCGGACAAGAAGAAGGCCGGTGGCAAGAGCAGCTGGCAGGACGATGCAGCCAAGCGCCGCGGTATCAAGACGCGTGGCGACACCAGCGGCGGCGTGGATCGCGGCTGGCGCGGCGGCCCGAAGGGTCGTGGCAAGCATCAGGATCAGACCAACTTCCAGGCGCCGACGGAACCGGTGGTGCGGGAAGTGCACGTGCCGGAAACCGTGTCGGTGGCGGATCTGGCGCACAAGATGTCGGTGAAGGCGTCGGAAGTCATCAAGGTGATGATGAAGCTGGGCCAGATGGTCACGATCAACCAGGTGCTGGACCAGGAAACGGCGATGATTGTCGTCGAAGAACTGGGTCACAGCGCGGTTGCGGCCAAGCTGGACGATCCGGAAGCGCTGCTCTCCGAAGGCGAAACGCAGGAAGAAGTGGGCGAACGCCTGCCGCGTCCTCCGGTCGTCACGGTCATGGGTCACGTCGACCACGGCAAGACCTCGCTGCTCGATTACATTCGCCGCGCGAAGGTCGCGTCGGGCGAAGCGGGCGGGATTACGCAGCACATTGGCGCCTATCACGTGGAAACGCCTCGCGGCGTGATTACGTTCCTGGACACGCCGGGTCACGAGGCCTTCACGGCCATGCGTGCTCGCGGCGCAAAGGCAACGGACATCGTGATTCTGGTGGTCGCAGCGGACGACGGCGTGATGCCGCAAACGAAGGAAGCCATCGCTCATGCGAAGGCGGGTGGCGTGCCTATCGTCGTGGCGATCAACAAGATCGACAAGCCGGGTGCGGCTCCTGAGCGCGTGAAGCAGGAACTGGTTGCCGAAGGCGTCGTGCCGGAAGAATACGGTGGTGATTCGCCGTTCATCGAAGTGTCGGCGAAGACGGGTGTTGGCATCGAAAGCTTGCTGGAAAACCTTTTGCTGCAAGCTGAAGTGATGGAGCTGAAAGCGCCTATCGATGCACCTGCCAAGGGTCTCGTGATCGAAGCGAAGCTCGACAAGGGCAAGGGTCCGGTTGCGACCATCCTGGTGACGTCGGGCACGTTGAATCGCGGCGACATCGTGCTGGCGGGTTCGGCCTTTGGTCGAGTCCGGGCCATGCTCGACGAAACCGGCAAGCCGATCAAGTCGGCAGGTCCGTCGATTCCGGTCGAGATTCAAGGTTTATCGGAAGTGCCGGGCGCGGGTGAAGAAGTCATGGTCCTGCCGGACGAACGCAAGGCGCGCGAAATCGCGTTGTTCCGTCAAGGCAAGTTCCGCGACGTCAAGCTCGCGAAGCAGCAGGCAGCGAAGCTCGAAAACATGCTCGAGTCCATGACGGAAGGCAACGTGCAGAACCTGCCGTTGATCGTCAAGGCCGACGTGCAAGGTTCGCAGGAAGCGCTGGTGCAGTCGCTGCAAAAGCTCTCGACCAACGAAGTGCGCGTGCAGATCGTGCACAGCGCGGTCGGCGCGATCAGCGAGTCGGACGTCAACCTGGCAACGGCGTCGAAGGCGGTCATCATCGGCTTCAACACGCGGGCCGATGCTCAGGCGCGCAAGGTGGCGGAGTCGAACGGTATCGACATTCGTTACTACAACATCATCTATGACGCTGTAGATGAAGTTAAGGCGGCCATGTCAGGCATGCTGGCACCGGAGAAGCGCGAAGTGATCACGGGTATGGTGGAAGTGCGCCAGATCATCCGTGTGCCGAAGATCGGTGCGATCGCGGGTTGTATGGTCACCGACGGCGTGGTCAAGCGGAACTCGATGGTGCGTGTACTGCGCAACAACGTGGTCATCCACACCGGCGAGATCGATTCGCTCAAGCGCTTCAAGGACGACGCGAAGGAAGTGCGTCAGGGCTTCGAGTGCGGTATGTCGCTGAAGAATTACAACGACATGCTGGAAGGCGATCAGTTCGAGATCTTCGAAGTCACCGAAGTCGCGCGTACGCTATAAAAGATTCACCGCTGGACTCGAGGGCGGAGGGGGCTTCACGCCCGCTCCGCCCTTTTTATTTGCCTGGGCGACCTCGCGCATGAGTCCGGCGCATACAAATTTATGGAAACATCATGGCCAAGAAACGTACTTCACCCAACCGCAATGTGCAGATCGCGGATCAGATCCAGCGCGATCTCTCCGAACTGGTGCGCGATGTCAAAGATCCGCGCATTGGCATGGTGACGTTTCAGAGCGTCGAACTGACGCCTGATTACGCGCACGCGAAGGTGTATTTCACGACGCTGACCGGCGATCCGAAGGAAACGGAAGCCGGGTTGAATCACGCGGCGGGGCATTTGCACAATCTGCTGTTCAAGCGTCTGCATATCCACACGGTGCCGACGCTGCATTTCCACTACGACCAGACGGTCGTGCGGGCGGTGGAAATGTCGAAGCTGATCGATGAAGCGAATTCCACGCGCGCGAAGGACGACGAAGTAGACAACGCCGTCGAAGAAGAAAACAAAGCCGACGACGAGAAGGGCGCCTGATCGATGAACGGTTCTACCCGCCCGAAGATCCCGCGTCGTCTGCTGGATGGCGTGTTGCTGCTCGACAAGCCGCTCGGACTGTCGAGCAATGACGCGCTGATTCGCGCCAAGAAAATCTATCTCGCGAAGAAGGCCGGGCATACCGGCACGCTTGATCCGCTTGCGACGGGTTTGCTGCCGTTGTGTTTCGGCGAAGCGACGAAGTTTTCGCAGGATTTGCTCGAAGCCGATAAAACCTACGAAGCGACCATGCGTCTCGGCGTGCGCACAACCACCGGGGATGCCGAAGGCGAAGCGCTGCAAACACGCGATGTAACCTGCGACGAAGCCGCGATCCACGCCACCATGGCGCACTTTCGCGGCGAAATAGCGCAAATTCCGCCGATGTATTCAGCGCTCAAGCGCGACGGTAAGCCGTTATACGAGTACGCACGCGCCGGGCAGACGGTCGAGCGCGAAGCGCGCAACGTGACCATCCACGCGCTTGATCTGATCGAGTGCGCGTTGCCGGATGTGACATTTCGCGTGACGTGCAGCAAAGGCACTTACGTGCGGACGCTTGCCGAGGATATGGGTGAGACGCTGGGATGTGGCGCACATCTGGTTGCTCTGCGACGAACCGGAGTGGGAGCGTTGACACTCGAACACGCAGTCACGCTCGACACGCTTGCAGAAGCGGCGCCCGCCGAGCGTGATAGCTGGCTGCAACCGGTGGATGCGTTGTTGTCGACGTTCCCGGCCGTTCATCTCGACGCCGATGCCGCGCGTCGTTTCGTGCAGGGGCAGCGGCTGAAGTTATCGGATATTGCGGATGCACCCGCTGAGGCGGACCGCGTGCGTGTCTACGCACTCGACGACAAGCGTCTGCTCGGTGTCGCGCGAGCGGGTGAAGGTGTGTTGGCGCCGGAGCGGCTGGTGGTATCGGCGGCCTGAAGATCGGCTGAAGGAACAAAAAAACGCCACGAAATTTCGTGGCGTTTTTTTATTGCGAATCAAACAAGCTTCAATGCGCCGCCGAAGCCGCAGCCGCCGAATCTCCGCCACCGGATCTCTCCGGTTTCGTGATCCAGATCAGCGCGATCAGCGCGACGAAAATTCCCGCCGATATATAGAACAAGTCGTTTACGCCCAACTGCGCGGCCTGCTGCGTGGCCATGCTGTTGAAGAGCCCATAACCCTGCGACTGGCTGAAGCCGGCCGCACCGAACTGCTGCATGGAAGCAGTGAAGTTCGGGTTATACAAATTGGCCTGCTCCACGAGTTGCGCGTGATGAATATTCGACCGATGGTCCCAAGCAGTCGAAAAAATCGATGTGCCAATACCGCCGCACATGATCCGCACGAAGTTCGATAACCCCGATGCCGCTGGAATCCGGCTTCCCGGCAGCCCGGACAGCGTGATCGACACGAGCGGGATGAAAAATCCAGCCATGCCAATACCCTGGATCAAGGTCGGCATCATCAGCGAGAAGGTATCGACGCCGGTGGTATAGCGCGAGCGCATCCAGAATACGAGCGCGAACACGAGGAACGCAGCGGTTGCGATCTTGCGAGGATCGATGCGTGGCAGGAATTTGCCCACCACCGGCGAGAGCACGACCGCAAACAGGCCGACTGGCGCAAGCACGAGGCCGGCATCGGTCGCCGTGTAGCCAATGTCGGTCTGCAACCACAGCGGCAGCAGCACGAGATTGCCGAAGTACAGGCCATACCCGATCGCGAGCGCGATCGTCCCGCCCGTGAAGTTGCGCAGCTTGAAGAGCGACAGGTCGACGACCGGATGTTCCGCCGTCAGCTCCCACACGATAAAAAACGCCAGCGCGATCACGGCGATCAGCGTCAACACCACGATAGTGGTCGAGTTGAACCAGTCGAGATCCTTGCCCTTGTCGAGCATGATCTGCAGCGAGCCGACCCATAACACGAGCAGACTGAGACCCACGGTATCGATAGGCGCCTTGCGGATCACCGAATCACGATCGCGGAAGATCACGAACGTAGCAATGGCCGCGACAAAACCCACCGGAATGTTGACGTAGAAAATCCACGGCCAGGAGATGTTGTCCGAGATCCAGCCGCCGAGGATTGGCCCGGCGACTGGCGCGATCAGCGTGGTCATCGACCACATGGAGAGCGCCATGGGCGCTTTCGCCCTGGGATAACTCGCGAGCAGCAAGGTTTGCGAGAGCGGGATCATCGGGCCGGCGACCGCGCCTTGCAACACGCGCGCGGCGAGCAGGAACGGCAGGGTCGGCGCGAGCCCGCACAGCCACGAAGCGAGCACGAACAAGATGATCGACGTCATGAACAGGCGTACCTGTCCAAAGCGCTGCGTGAGCCAGCCGGTCAGCGGCACCGAGATCGCATTGGCGACCGCGAACGACGTGATCACCCACGTGCCCTGATCCGACGATACCCCGAGGTCACCGGAGATCGACGGAATGGACACGTTGGCAATCGACGTATCGAGCACGTTCATGAACACCGCGAGCGACACCGCGATCGTGCCGATCACGAGTTTCGCGCCCTCTAGCGGCGGATGAACGGCGTTTGGTTGAGACATAGGACGGTTCCGGGAAAACTTGTGCTGGCGCTTACATCAGCTTGGCGAGATCTTGCTTCGTCGCCGGCTGCACGTTGTCCTTCGACGTCTTTTGCGCGCCGCCCGTCCCCGGGCCCGAACCGCCTTCGTTCGCCTCGATAATGCGGGCGATCTCGGCGTCGGCCTGGTCGCCGTACTTGGCGAACACGTCGGTCTGATACACGGTGTTCTGCGCGGTGCCGAGCTGGCCGCCGTTCTCGTCCTTGATCGTCACGTCCACGTTCATCGACAAACCGATGCGCAGCGGATGCTTCTCAAGTTCCTGCGGGTCGAGTCCGATCCGCACCGGCAGACGCTGCACGACCTTGATCCAGTTGCCGGTCGCGTTTTGCGCCGGCAGCAGCGAGAACGCCGAGCCCGTGCCTGCCGAGAAGCCGATCACCTTGCCGTGGAACACGACGCCGGAGCCGTACACGTCGGCGGTGAGTTCAACCGGCTGGCCAATGCGCATATGCGTGAGCTGCACTTCCTTGAAGTTGGCATCGACCCATACGCCGTTCAGCGGCACGATCGCCATCAGCGGATTGCCCGGCGAGACGCGCTGGCCGACCTGCACCGAACGCTTCGCGACATAACCCGTTACCGGCGCCGGCATGGTGTTGCGTGCATAGTTGATGTACGAATCGCGGACCTTCGCGGCAGCGGCGAGCACGTTCGGATGGCTGGCGATAGTCGTGTTCGAGGTGAGCGAACGATTCGACTGAAGCTCTTGCTGCGCGGCGTTGAGCGAGGCTTGCGCACCCCGCACGGCATCTTTGGCGTGCGAAATTTCTTCGCCCGAGACGGCGCCCGTCTGCGCAATCATCATGCGGCGGCGCAAGTCGTCCTGTGCACGCGAGAGATCCGACTGACGCAGCGCGACTTGCGCCGCGTACTGGTTGTCGTTGACGAACAGCGTGCGCACCTGGCGCACCGTCTGCGCGAGGTTCGCTTCGGCGGAATCGAGCGCGACCTTGGAGTCGGCGGGATCGAGCACGACGAGCGGGTCGCCCATCTTCACGGTTTGCGTGTCGTCGGCGTTCACCGAGATCACCGTGCCGACCACTTGCGGCGTGATCTGCACGATATTGCCGTTCACGTAGGCGTCATCCGTGCTTTCGTGGAAACGCGCGATCAGGAAGTAGTACAGCCCGTAAGCAATAGCCGCGATGATCACGACCAGCACGATCAGGCTCATCAGTACCCGGCGCTTGGTGTTGTTGGTTTTGGGCGCCGGCGCTGCTGCGGCGTTTTGTTGAGGGTCGCTCATGAATGGCTCCGTATTCTCTGTCTTGGGTTGCTGCTAGTCGATTCAGTTGGCTGTCTTGGTCGCTGCCGACGCGGTCTGCGACGGCGCGCTTTTCGACGTTTGCCCGTCGATGGCCAGGTTTGTATCCGCGGCGTCAAAACCTCCGCCCAGCGCCTTGATGAGACCAAGTTGCAGGTCACGGCGCTTCATGCGCAGATTCGTCACGGTTTGCTCATTTGCCAGCCGGTTTTGATCGGCGGTGAGCACTTGCAATTGCTGCGATAAACCCGCTTTGTAGCGAATCACGGCGAGCTGATACGCGTGCGTCGAGGCATCGAGGGCGCGCGCGGCGTCGCTTGCTTGCTGATCCACCGAACGGATCGACGCGATCTGCGTGGCGACGTCATTCAGCGCGTTGATCAGGGTCTGGTTGTAGTTGGCTACGTCCAGGTCAAAGTCCGCGTAACGGCCTTTCAACTGCGAGCGCAATGCGCCGGCATCGAAGATCGGCAGGTGTATGGCTGGCCCCGCGTTGAACTGGCGGCTGGTGAAGTTGAGAAAGCGGCCCCACCCGAACGCATCAAAACCCGCCGCCGCTGACAGATTGATGTCAGGGAAAAACTCGGCCTTCGCTTCCTTGATGTCCGACGTTGCGGCTTCCACCTGCCAGCGAGCCGCGACAATATCCGGGCGGCGCGAAATCAGATCGGCGGGCACGTTGTCCGGCAGCGTGACCTCGATCTTCGTATTGAGCACCGGCGTGGCGATCTTCAAGCCACGATCCGGACCCTGGCCGAGCAACGCGCCCAACTGATAGCGCGTGGTCGTGATCTGGCCGTCGAGTTCGGACAGGTTCGTCTGGCTCGTCGCGATATTGCCTTCGGCGGTGCGGCTTTCCACGTTCGTGTCGAGGCCCGCCAGCACGCGGCCGTTCGTGATCCGTCCGATGTCCGTCCGGTTCGCGATCTCGCGCTGCGCAACCTCGCGCAGCGCGTAGAGCAGGGCGAGCTGGTTATAGGTCTGCGCAACGGAGGCGGCCAGCGTCACGCGCGCCTGCTGCATGTCGGCCTCGGCGGCCTTCTGCTGCGAAACCGCCTGATCCAGCCGTGCGCGATTCTTGCCCCACAGGTCAAGGTCCCACGACGCGCTCACGAGCGCGTTGTTTTCGCTATACCACGAGCCGCCGTACGGAGGCGGGTAGAGCGCGTTGCCGGAGTACAGTTCGCGCGACCAGGAATACGAGCCGTTCACCTTCGGATAAAGGCTGGAGCGCGAGGACTCAATATAGGACGACGCTTTCGCAATGCGCGCTTGTGCCTGCGCAATCGACGGATTGCCGGCCAAGGCTTCATCGATCAATTGAGGCAATTGCGGGTCGCCGAATTGCTTCGCCCAGTCGAGCGACGGCCACTGGCCGCCTTGCGACGGCAGGCTTTGCGCGGCTTGCAGTGCGTCGCTTTGCGGCTGGGCGATTTGTTTGTCGCTTTTAATGCCGGCGTAGTTCGCACAACCTGCAAGGGCGAACGCTGCCACGGCGGCAGCCAGTGCGCTGCGCGCAGCGACGGGCGCGGGCGCGGACGAATAAAAGAGTTTCATCGCTCGGCTCTTTGATAGGGAATGTAAAGATGGACGCTGCAACTAATTTCTTTCATTTTTATTACGATACCGGCCGGGCGACGGGAAAGTGCCGTCATTGTGCGGGCATCATTCAGCGGCGCGCGACGGATCATCAATAGGAGGATTTAGTAGCGGATTTTTCTTGCATGCCGAGCAGCGCCGCAGACACGGGGTCACCCGAATTCAACAGGATTCGACGCAGCATGCTTTTCAGGAAGCCTACTTCCTCTGGCGTAAATCCGCAGAGCAGCTTGTCGAGAACGTTCGTAAAAATTGCCGGAATCTGTCCGGCAAGCGCGCGGCCTTCTTCGGTCAGCGCCAGCCGGACGACCCGCCGGTCTTCCTCGCTGCGCAAGCGTGTAATGAGTCCGCGTTTTTCCAGACGGTCGATCAGCCGGGTCACGGCGCTCGCGTCGATCCCGTATTCGCGCGCCAGATCGGCGGCGGCGAGGCTCCGGCCGCTTGCCAGCATGAACATGATGCTGGCTTGCGTGCTGGTGATGCCGAGATCGGCCATGGTGTGTTGCGTGACGTTGTTCCACAAGGTCGAGCGGACGCGGCTAAGCAGATAACCCACGCTTTCGCTGAGTTCGTAATTCGCAATTTCGGGAACCGGCTGGGGGGTGTCGCTCATGGATTCTCGTGCGCTTGCAATAATTGACTATGCAAGATTATAGAATCAGATAGTTGACCCGGCAAGCACCTCGGCATGCATGTTAAGAATCTTCTTAATTTGATGCCGTTGCCACGGGTGTTGTTATTTTGAGATTCGCGCGACGCCCGCTGAGGCCTGACGGTAGGCGTTGACGCCGGTTTTCGGCTGTCTTGAAATAGGAAACCGGTTCCGGGTTATGTCCTATTGCACGATGGGGAGGAAGAGGACACGCCGGCGTGTTACACTCTCGGGTTCCCATCGCGCCGAGTGCGGGGGGCGTGGAGGTTTCTTTCTGAGTTGACTTTTTAAGTCGACTTTTTGAGTTGGCCCCGCGGCCTGCTGCTTGCACCCACCCACGGCGCTCAACTGTATGTACAAGCTCCTCAGCCTCCTATGACTCGCGCCCTCCGCAATATCGCCATCATCGCCCACGTCGACCACGGCAAGACTACGCTCGTCGACCAATTGCTCCGCCAGACGGCCACGTTCCGAGAGAACCAGCAAGTCGTCGAACGCGTGATGGACTCGAACGACATCGAAAAGGAACGTGGCATCACGATCCTTTCGAAGAACTGCGCGGTCGAGTATGAAGGCACGCACATCAACATCGTCGACACCCCGGGACACGCCGACTTCGGCGGTGAAGTGGAGCGCGTGCTGTCCATGGTCGACTCCGTGTTGCTGCTGGTGGACGCCGTTGAAGGCCCCATGCCGCAAACGCGCTTCGTGACGAAGAAGGCGCTGGCGCTCGGACTCAAGCCGATTGTGGTGATCAACAAGGTTGACCGGCCGGGTGCGCGGATCGACTGGGTGATCAACCAGACGTTCGACCTGTTCGACAAGCTGGGTGCGACTGAAGAACAACTCGATTTCCCGATCGTGTACGCATCGGGCCTGAATGGTTATGCCGGACTGAACCCGGACGTGCGCGAAGGCGACATGCGTCCGCTGTTCGACGCCGTGCTGGAACACGTTCCGGTTCGCCCGGCTGATCCGGAAGCGCCGTTGCAGCTCCAGATCACGTCGCTCGACTTTTCGTCGTACGTCGGCCGTATCGGCATTGGCCGGATCACGCGCGGCCGCATCAAGCCGGGCATGGCCGTCGCCGTGCGTTCGGGTCCTGACGGCGCGATCCTGAACCGCAAGATCAATCAGGTTCTGTCGTTCAAGGGCCTCGAGCGCGTGCAGGTCGAAGAGGCTGAAGCCGGCGACATCGTGCTGATTAACGGTATCGAGGAAATTGGTATCGGCGTGACCATTTGCGCCGTTGACACCCCGGAAGCGCTGCCCATGATCACCGTGGACGAACCCACGCTGACCATGAACTTCCTGGTGAATTCGTCGCCGCTGGCCGGCCGTGAAGGCAAGTTCGTCACGAGTCGTCAGATCCGCGACCGCCTGTTCAAGGAACTGAACCACAACGTGGCGTTGCGCGTGAATGAAACCGGCGACGAAACCACGTTCGAAGTCATGGGGCGCGGCGAACTGCACCTGACCATTCTTGTAGAAAACATGCGTCGTGAAGGCTACGAACTCGCCGTGTCGCGTCCGCGCGTGGTGATGACGGAAGTCGACGGCGTGAAGCACGAGCCGTACGAAAACCTGACTGTCGACATGGAAGATGCAAACCAGGGCGGCGTGATGGAAGAGCTGGGCCGCCGCAAGGGCGAAATGCTCGACATGGCGTCGGACGGCCGCGGCCGTACGCGTCTTGAGTATCGTATTTCGGCACGTGGCCTGATCGGCTTCCAGTCGGAATTCCTGACGCTCACGCGCGGTACGGGCCTGATGAGCCACACGTTTGATTCGTATCAGCCGGTGAGGGAAGGCGGAGTGGGCGAGCGTCGTAACGGCGTGCTGATTTCGCAGGATGACGGCGCGGCTGTCGCGTATGCATTGTGGAAGCTGCAGGATCGCGGCCGCATGTTCGTGTCGCCGGGTGACGCATTGTACGAAGGCATGATCATCGGTATTCATAGCCGTGACAACGATCTGGTCGTGAACCCGATCAAGGGCAAGCAGTTGACCAACGTGCGTTCGTCGGGAACGGATGAAGCGGTGCGCCTCGTGCCGCCGATCCAGATGTCGCTGGAATACGCGGTTGAGTTTATCGACGACGACGAACTGGTCGAAGTGACGCCGCAATCCATTCGTCTGCGTAAGCGTTACCTGAAGGAGCACGAACGTCGCAGCGCCAGCCGTAAGGGCGCAGTGGACTAAATTCACGCGAGTTTGCGTGTGGGAAAAGCCGCCTTCGGGCGGCTTTTTTATTGCGTCAGCGTCACACAAATGCCTAGCGTTTACTGCGTCCCTTATTCGCGAAAGGTCCCCGAAAGCCCGCTGGATAAGCATTCCGGGTGCGGCTATCGGCGCGTCGACGTATTGATCTGTGCTATGCTAGAGAAAGTATTGCCAGTTTTAGGTCCTTCCAAGCAGACTTGATTCGCGCAATCCGCTAAACGGTCAGGCCGTGTTGCGGAAGGTTGAGTAACCCGCTATTTCTCGAGAAACTCGAAGAAAGGTGAGCGTAAAAATGATGAAGAATTCCCAGCTGAACTCCTATTTGTTCGGCGGTAATGCCCCGTACGTCGAAGAACAGTACGAGGCATATCTCGATAATCCCGCGTCAGTGCCCGAGACCTGGCGTACCTATTTCGATGCGTTGCAGAACGTGCCTGCATCGGATGGGACGAATCACAACGACGTGGCCCACGGCCCTATCGTCGAATCGTTCGCGCAACGCGCGAAATCGAACGGCTTCGTGCCGCGCGAGAGCAGTGGTGATCTGGCGACCGCGCGCAAGCAGGTCTACGTCCAGTCGCTGATTGGCGCCTACCGTTTCCTCGGCTCCCAATGGGCCAACCTCGATCCGCTGAAGCGCCGCGAGCGCCCGGCCATTCCTGAGCTCGAACCCGCGTTCTACGACTTCACCGAAGCCGACATGGATCAGATGTTCCATGCGCAGAACCTGTATTTCGGTTTTGAACAGGCGTCGCTGCGCGAGATCGTGAAGGCATTGCGTGACACGTACTGCGGCACGATCGGTGCCGAGTTCATGTACATCAGCGATCCGGAACAGAAGCGCTGGTGGAAAGAAAAGCTTGAATCGATCCGCTCCACCCCGAATTTCTCCCCCGACAAGAAAAAGCACATTCTTCAGCGCCTGACGGCGTCCGAAGGGCTTGAGCGTTTTCTGCACACGAAATACGTCGGCCAGAAGCGTTTCTCGCTGGAAGGCGGCGAAAGCTTCATCGCGTCGATGGACGAAGTCGTCCGCCACGCGGGCGCGGCCGGCGTGCAGGAAATCATCATCGGCATGGCTCACCGCGGACGTTTGAACGTGCTGGTGAACACGCTGGGCAAGATGCCTGCTGACCTGTTCGCTGAATTCGAAGGCAAGCACGTCGACGACCTGCCGGCCGGTGACGTGAAGTATCACAAGGGTTTCTCGTCGGACGTTTCAACCGATGGCGGCCCGGTGCACTTGTCGCTCGCGTTCAACCCGTCGCACCTTGAGATCGTGAACCCGGTGGTCGAAGGGTCGGCGAAGGCACGGATGGATCGTCGCGGCGACGTCGACGGTCTGCAAGTGCTGCCGGTCCAGATTCACGGCGACGCGGCGTTTGCCGGTCAGGGCGTGGTGATGGAGACGCTGAACCTCGCGCAAACGCGCGGTTACGGCACGCACGGCACGCTGCATATCGTCATCAACAACCAGATCGGCTTTACGACGTCCGACCCGCGCGACGCGCGTTCGACGCTGTATTGCTCGGACGTGGCGAAGATGATCGAAGCGCCGGTGCTGCACGTGAACGGCGACGATCCGGAAGCGGTCGTGCTGTGCACGCAGCTGGCTATCGACTACCGCATGCAGTTCCACAAGGACGTGGTTGTCGACATCATCTGTTTCCGCAAGTTGGGTCACAACGAGCAGGACACGCCGGCGGTCACGCAGCCGCTGATGTACAAGACGATTGCGAAGCATCCGGGTACACGCGCGCTCTACGCTGAAAAGCTCGTGCAGCAAGGCGTGATCACGGCTGAAGACGCCGATGGTTACGTGAAGGCGTATCGCCAGGCAATGGACGACGGTCACCACACGGTTGATCCGGTGCTCTCGAACTACAAGAGCAAGTACGCGGTGGACTGGGTGCCGTTCCTGAACCGCAAGTGGACTGACGCGGCTGATACGGCCGTGCCGCTCGCAGAATTGAAGCGCCTCGCGGACCGTATCACCACGGTGCCCGATAACTTCAAGGTGCATCCGCTGGTCGAGCGCGTGATCAACGACCGTCGCGCGATGGGCCGTGGCGATGCAAAGCTCGACTGGGGCATGGGCGAGCATCTCGCTTACGCGTCGCTGGTGGCATCGGGCTACGCCGTGCGTCTGACGGGCCAGGACTCAGGCCGTGGCACGTTCACGCACCGTCACGCTGTGCTGCACGATCAGAACCGCGAACGCTGGAACGACGGTACGTACATTCCGTTGCAGAACATTGCCGAAGGTCAGGCGAAGTTCACCGTGATCGACTCGGTGTTGTCCGAAGAAGCGGTGCTCGGTTTCGAGTACGGTTATTCGACCGCGGAACCTAACACGCTCGTCGCGTGGGAAGCGCAATTCGGCGACTTCGTGAACGGTGCGCAAGTCGTGATCGACCAGTTCATCTCGTCGGGCGAAGTGAAGTGGGGCCGTGTTTCAGGTCTCACCATGCTGCTGCCGCACGGTTATGAAGGTCAGGGTCCGGAGCACTCGTCGGCACGTATCGAACGGTTCCTGCAGCTTTGCGCGGATCACAACATGCAAGTGGTCCAGCCGACCACGCCGGCGCAGATTTTCCATCTGTTGCGCCGTCAGATGATCCGCTTGTTCAGGAAGCCGCTGATCGTCGCTACGCCGAAGTCGCTGCTCCGTCACAAGGAAGCGGTGTCGGATCTGTCGGAACTGGCGAAGGGCTCGTTCCAGCCGATCATCGGCGAAGTGGATGACACGATCGAGCCGAAGAAGGTCAAGCGTGTGATCGTGTGCTCAGGTCGCGTGTATTACGACCTGGTGGCGCATCGTCGCGAAGCGAAGGCGAACGACGTCGCGATCATCCGTATCGAGCAGTTGTATCCGTTCGCCCACAAGCAGTTCGACGCGGAAATCAAGAAATACGAACACGCGACCGAAGTGGTCTGGGCACAGGACGAGCCGCAGAACCAGGGCGCCTGGTTCTACGTCGAGCATCATCTGCGTGAAGGCATGCGTGATGGACAGAAGCTGGCTTACAGCGGCCGTCCGGCATCGGCATCCCCGGCAGTCGGTTACTACGCGAAGCACTACGAGCAGCTGAAGGCGCTGATCGAAGGCGCGTTTGGCCGGCTGAAGGGCGCGCAGACGATCTCGAAATAAACGGCTGTGACCGGGGAGCGCGGCTTTTGGCGGCTCCCCGGTTTTTCATGCGCTGTCCTGTGATTCGAGTTTCGATTTTGAACGTGGAATGCAGACGCAGCGCTCGCGACCGGTCATACCCGTTAGACGCGCGCTGCATTGACACGCTCTGGTCACCCAGGAATTGACGGCGTCGAACTCTCCAAGAATTGACGTTGTACCCAGATACATTCAGGAAAAAACATAATGTCTATCGTAGAAGTCAAGGTTCCCCAGCTCTCTGAGTCCGTGTCGGAAGGCACTTTGCTGACGTGGAAGAAAAAGCCGGGCGAAGCAGTTGCTATCGACGAAATTCTCGTCGAAGTCGAAACGGATAAGGTCGTGCTGGAAGTGCCGGCACCGGCTGCAGGCGTGCTGGGGCAAGTGATCAAGCATGACGGCGATATCGTGACGGCCGAAGAATTGATCGCGACGATCGATACGGAAGCGAAAGCGGGCGCAGCACCGGTTGCCGCCGCAGCAGGCGCTGCTGAAGTGCAGCCGGCACCGGCCGCTCAGCCGCAACAGGAAGCCGCACCGGCAACGGCTGCTGCTTCGAACACCTCCGCATCTCCCTCTGCCGCCAAGATCCTGGCTGAGAAGAATGTCTCAAGTGACCAGGTTTCGGGTTCAGGCCGCGATGGCCGTATTACCAAGGGTGACGCACTGGCTGCCACGCAAGGCGCGCCGGTGGTGTCCGCTTCGGTTTCCGCGCCTGCTGCAAAGGCAGCGCCGGCCAAGGCCGCACGTCCGTCCCTGCCGGATGTAAAGGCGCCGGGTGCGGATCAATGGCTGAAGGATCGTCCGGAACAACGCGTGCCGATGTCCCGTCTGCGCGCACGTATCGCCGAGCGTCTGCTCGAGTCGCAGCAGACCAACGCCATCCTGACCACGTTCAACGAAGTGAACATGGCGCCGGTCATGGACCTGCGCAACAAGTACAAGGACAAGTTCGAAAAGGAACATGGCGTGAAGCTCGGCTTCATGTCGTTCTTCGTGAAGGCTGCTGTCCACGCACTGAAGAAGTACCCGCTGGTGAATGCGTCGATCGACGGTAACGACATCGTTTATCACGGTTACTTCGACATTGGTATTGCAGTGGGTTCGCCGCGTGGTCTCGTGGTGCCGATCGTTCGCAATGCGGATCAATTGAGCCTGGCTGACATCGAGAAGAAGATTGCTGAATACGGCGTGAAAGCGCGCGACGGCAAGCTGTCGATCGAAGAAATGACCGGCGGTACGTTCTCGATCTCGAACGGCGGTGTCTTCGGTTCCATGTTGTCCACGCCGATTATCAACCCGCCGCAGTCGGCCATCCTGGGCGTGCATGCAACGAAGGAACGCGCGGTGGTCGAGAACGGCCAGATCGTGATTCGTCCGATGAACTACCTGGCGCTGTCTTACGACCACCGGATCATCGACGGCCGCGAAGCCGTGTTGTCGCTGGTCGCGATGAAGGATGCGCTGGAAGATCCGGCTCGCTTGCTGCTGGACCTGTAAGTCCTTGCGTTAGCCCCTGCGTAAGCCCTTACGTTAGCCCTTTAAATCAGGCAGTAAAACCTTATTTGGGACTCATGGCGCGTTCGGTAGACCCGGACGCGCCGTGTATCCAACAAGAGAAGGATAGTCATGTCCAAAGAATTTGACGTCGTCGTGATTGGTGCAGGCCCTGGCGGTTACATCGCGGCGATTCGTGCGGCGCAACTCGGCAAGTCGGTTGCGTGTATTGAAGGCTGGAAGAACCCGGCCGGCAATCTGAAGCTCGGCGGCACGTGTCTTAACGTGGGCTGCATTCCGTCGAAGGCGTTGCTGGCTTCGTCGGAAGAATTTGAAAACGTTTTGCATCACCTCGGCGACCACGGTATCAATGTGGGCGACGTGAAGCTCGACCTCTCGAAGATGCTTGCCCGCAAGGAAGGCATTGTCGAGAAGATGACGAAGGGGATCGAGTTCCTGTTCCGCAAGAACAAGATCACGTGGCTGAAGGGTCATGGCAAGTTCACCGGCAAGACAGCCGCCGGCGTGCAGATCGAAGTGAGCGGCGAAGCAGAAACCGAAACCGTGACGGCGAAGAACGTGATCATCGCGACGGGATCGAAAGCGCGTCATCTGCCGGGCATTACGGTCGACAACAAGATTGTCGCGGACAACGAAGGCGCATTGTCGTTCGATGCTGTGCCGAAGAAGCTCGCTGTGATCGGTGCTGGCGTGATCGGTCTGGAACTGGGTTCGGTGTGGCGTCGTTTGGGCGCGGACGTGACCGTGCTCGAAGCGTTGCCCGCGTTCCTCGGCGCGTGCGATGACTCGTTGGCCAAGGAAGCCGCGAAGCAATTCAAGAAGCAAGGTCTCGACATTCACCTCGGCGTGAAGATCGGCGAAGTGAAGACGACGGATTCGAGCGTTTCAGTGGCCTACACGGACAAGGACGGCAACGCGCAGACGCTGGACGCTGACCGCCTGATCGTGTCGATCGGCCGCGTGCCGAACACGGATAACCTCGGTCTGGAAGCGATCGGCCTGAAGACGGACGAACGCGGTTTTGTTCCCGTCGATGACCACTGCGCGACCAGCGTGCCGAACGTGTACGCGATCGGCGACGTGGTGCGTGGCCCGATGCTCGCGCACAAGGCGGAAGACGAAGGCGTGCTGGTGGCCGAGATTATCGACGGTCAGAAACCGCATATCGACTACAACTGCATTCCGTGGGTGATCTACACCGAACCGGAAATTGCGTGGGTCGGCAAGACGGAACAGCAACTCAAGGCCGAAGGCCGCGAGATCAAGACCGGCCAGTTCCCGATGATGGCGAACGGTCGCGCACTGGGTATCGGCAAGGCTGACGGGTTCGTGAAGATGATCGCCGATGCAAAGACCGACGAACTGCTCGGTTGCCACATCATTGCAGCGAACGCGTCGGACCTGATTGCTGAAGCCGTGGTGGCGATGGAGTTCAAGGCGGCATCGGAAGATATCGGCCGGATCTGCCATCCGCACCCGTCGTTGTCCGAAGTGATGCGCGAAGCCGCGCTCGCCGTCGACAAACGCGCGCTCAATATGTAATTGCGGCATCGGTTGAGCAGCAGGACGAAGGCGGGCGGGAGTTTTCCCGCTCGCCTTTGTTTTGTCCACGGCCTTCAGGCTTGTCAGGTCATATTCAAGGCACCCACTCCCTCGCACCATGAACGTCAACGAATACTACGAACACGAACTGCAGACGCGGGGTTATCAGTCGGACGCGGCGCAACTGGCGGCGGTCGAACGCTTGCAACGTTGCTACGACGAGTGGGTCGCGTACAAGGCGCGCCGCTCGAACGCGTTCAAGAAGCTGATCTCGCATCCGGAGTTGCCGCGTGGCGTCTACATGTGGGGCGGCGTGGGGCGCGGCAAGAGCTTCCTGATGGACAGCTTCTTCGCGGTCGTGCCGGTGCAGCGCAAGACACGCCTGCATTTCCACGAATTCATGCGCGAGGTGCATCGGGAGCTGGAAGAGTTGAAGGGCACGTCCGATCCGCTCGATGAACTCGCGCGACGCGTGGCGAAGCGTTACCGGCTGATTTGCTTCGACGAGTTTCATATCTCGGATATTGCCGATGCCATGATTCTTTACCGGTTGCTCGACCGCTTGTTCGGCGCCGGCGTGCAGTTCGTGATGACGTCGAATTACGACCCTGACTTGTTGTATCCCGATGGTTTGCATCGTGACCGGTTGCTGCCCGCCATTGAGCTGATCAAGTCGAAACTGGACGTGATCAATGTCGACGCCGGCACGGACTATCGTAAGCGTACTTTGTCGCAAGTGACTGCTTATCACACGCCGCTAGGCGCCGCCGCCGACAAAGCGCTGCGCGCCGACTTCGCGAAGCTTGCCGCGGTGCCGGACGAAAGCCCGATCCTGCGGATCGAGAAACGCGAACTCAAGGCGCTGCGCAAAGCCGATGGCGTGGTCTGGTTCGACTTCGCCACGCTCTGCGGCGGCCCGCGTTCACAGAACGATTACCTCGAACTGGCGAGCCGCTTCCATGCGGTGATTCTCTCCGACGTTCCAAAGATGTCGCCGCGCAATGCGTCGGAGGCGCGGCGTTTTACGTGGCTGATCGACGTGTTCTATGACCACAAGGTGAAATTGCTGATGTCGGCGGCGGTGCCTGCGGAAGAACTGTACGTGGAAGGTCCGATGGCCAACGAATTCACGCGCACGGTGTCGCGGATCACCGAGATGCAGTCGAAGGAATATCTGGAGTCGGAGCGTCGGCTGGTGGACACGTCGCTGACCTGACGCAGCGTTGGCCAAACGGGCGAATTGACAATGCGAGACTCATAATTTCGCCGAGAGCTTACTGCTGTAAGGCTCTGAACGGTATTTCAAGATTCGGACATGTCTTATTCCGGGGTCTCCGGCAGATCGGTATCTTCTAATCACTTACTTGTGATTGGAGAGAACCATGAAGCCTTACCGCGATATGTCCGACGAAGAATGGCAAATGGTCGCGCCTTTGTTGCCAGAGTTGCGACCCCGTTCCGAGTTGCGCGGACGACCGCTCGCCAACACCCGTGCCGTGCTCAACGGCGTGCTCTGGGTGATGTACAGCGGTGCTTCATGGTCAACGTTGCCGCGTAAATACCCGTCGTATCAGACGTGTCACCGCCGCTTCAAGGCGTGGCACGACTCCGGTGTGCTCGGGCGGGTGATGCAGCAGTTGTTCGGCGTGGCGAGTGAAGGTTTGTATTCGTTGATGACCTCGCGCATGCGAGTGCCAACCGAGTTGCCAGAGGGGTTGGGCGGCCATGCGGTTGCGGCGGATACCACCCGGCCTGCCGAGATGCATGGCGACGCACGGCCAGTGCTTATGCCGCTCGTGCCGCTTACCCCGGCCGAAGCGGTTGAATACCCACGAGGCGGTGTGCGTCACGCGGCTTGATGTACGGCTTGATACGCGTGTGAAGATCGCTCGTGCATAAAAAACCCGTCTGGAGACTTAGAGCCTCCAGACGGGTTTTTTTGTACGCAACGCATTCGGATGCTGCGGTTTTATTGCTGTCGGATCCAGGTTTGCGAACGTCCGAGCAGCGACACGCCAATATATCCGCGGACCACGAGTTTCTGTCCGCCATCGTCCAGGTGCATCTTGCATTTGTACAGCTTGCCGTTCTCGGGATCGAGGATCTGGCCGCCGTCCCACGTGTCGCCATCGGGTTTCATGCCATTGATGATAGTCATGCCTTTCATCAACTGGTCCTTGCGTGAATCGGTGCAGGCCGTGCAACGGCGGGTCGGATCGTTGCTGCTGCCGAGCCCGGTGAGGATCTTGCCGGTGAATGTACCGTCGCCGTCCTGGATAATTTGCACCAGCGCCTTGGGCTGACCGGTGTTGTCGTCGATGGTTTGCCAGAGTCCCGTAGGCGACGCAGTTTGCGCCATGCTTGTTGCGGACGCGGCGAGTAGTGCACCGGCAAGCAGGATGCGTCCGGCATGCCGATGCACGCGTTGGGTAAGTCTCGTCATGCTTCCTCCTTGAGGTAAAACGTCTCTTGATCTGTTGACCATGTTGTCATTATTGCCGGCTGCGCAGGCGCCGCGTGCCGGACAGAATACGACAAAGCATGGGGAGCGTTTTGTACAAACCCTCTAGTCGGGCAGCTGCTTCGCTGCGGTCTGTCCCCTGTCAATTGAATTGGTAGGAAAAGGTCGCGTTTACGCGCGGGCTCCGCGATCCGTTGCCTTCCACCGGGGCATCGCCCACCGGTTTCGCCAGCGATAAATCCAGACTGTAGTACTTGGCATCGGAGATCCGGAAGCCTATGCCTATCGATGCCAGGCGGCTCGGTTTCGAACCGGCAGCGTGGAGATAGGTGTGGGCGGTATCGACGGAAACGTAGGGTGTGAAGGTCTTCATGAACGCCAGTCCGATCGCAAAGGGCCGGTTGATTTCCGCCGATGCGGCCCAGCCCGAATCGCCCGATACTTCTCCCGGCTCATAGCCAAGCGCGAAGCGCTGCCCGCCAAACGCGATCTGCTCGGAGGTCGGCAGGGAGTCCGCGCTGTACTGCCCGGTTGCTGCAATCGAGGTGCCAATCTTGAACGGCCATTCATTGGTCTGTGAAACCGTAGCACCCGTGCGCACGAACGTAAGTGACGCGGGGTTGGTTGTGATAACCCCGGGAATGTTGGTGTCCGCCGACTTCGACGCCCCAAGCACATCGAATGCTTTCGCCACGTTGAGGCTTGCGCGCCTGACGGTTCCCGTATCCACGCCGGTGTAGTCGAGTTGCAATGTAGTCACACGCACTTGCGAACGCTGACCAAGTTGTGCGCCCGTGATGGTGTTCTTGTAGCGGTCCTCGTCGTGCGATGCGTATGCGCCCGCCGTGCCGATCAGGCTGCGCGTGTTGCTCAGCACGAACGGATACGACGCTGACAAGCCTGCTTTGTCGTTGACGACGGTGCGCTCGACGTAGGAGGGCAGGCCGGGGTTATCGACGGGATGTCCGTAGTAGTGCGATGCATCGGCCTTGAGGGTGAAGCCGTCGGTACCTATGGGCAATGAGCCATTGACGTCGAAATAGGTTTGATCGTCGCGACCCTTCGGCAGGAGTGCGGCGACGCCCAGCGTCTCGCCTTGGCCAAGAAGGCCATTCTCCGTCGCGGTGACAATGCCCTGCACACCAGGATGATTCATATCGATGCCGGTCGCGATAGTGAACGGCTTGCGCTCGACATCGAGATCGAGCGTGGTCGCGCCGTCGGTGGTCTGCGGCGGCGCGACAGTCGCCGCGATCTTCACGCCGGGGGTGAGGCCAAGCACATTGACGTAACGTTCGAAGGTGGATTGCCGCAATGGCCGGTCGGCGCGAATCCGGTCAGCGATCGCGCGAATGCGTTTTTCAGCGGTGCCGGGATCGCCCTTGATCTTGATATCGGCTACGTAACCTTCTACCACCGTGATGCGCACCACGCCGTTTTCGAAGGTCTGTGCGGGCACGAAGGCGAAGGAGAGCGCGTAACCCCGTTCCTTGTAGAGCGCGGTCACGCCGTTCGCCGTCTCCATCAATTCGCCGATGGTGACGTCCTTGCCCACCAGTGGATTGAAGTGTTGCGCGACTTCATCGAAGGGAATGGCTTTTACGCCTTCCACCTCGATCTTTTTCGGCGTCAGGTGACGCGCAAGCAGTTCCTGGATCTGCGGGGTTTGCGGCTGGACATCGACGGTAACGGCCGGTGGTTTTTGCGGCGCGTTCACTTGCGGCAACGCGTCCAGTGGATTGCCCGCCAGCGCCGGCCGCGCAACCTGTCCGCTGGTCTGCGCCTGGGTGGCATGCGCCGCCACCGCCGCAAGCAGCAGCGTCCATTTCCATTCCTTGATATTCACGGTACGGCCCTCGTTGGCTTTTTTCGTGCGAACTGCGGAGGAGGCCGGATCGACACGACCCGAGGTCCTGCTGCGTTCGTCATCGTTTGATGCTGGGGTTTGATGCTGGGTGTTGCTTCTACTGCATATCTTTGTATTACGGCTCTTTGCGGTCGTAACCTTTGGCCTTGTTCATTCCTGTCTCAATCTATTCTTGTTCATGCCTATGTGTCGTAGGTATTTTCATCGGTTGTCCTTGTGATATTTTCTTGTCCGGATTTTGTCTCGGGTCGTTGTATAGGCGCAGAAACATCCGGCCGGATGCGAAACCGGCGCCGAGGGCGGCGCCGGGGAACACGTGGTTTACCAGACACTGAAAGGGATCATTGAGGGGTTCGGTACCCGACCCTCCTCGTCGCGAGGACGTAACGAAAGGATGTTTCAAACCGTGAACCCGAACCTGGGGCGGTCCGGGTCACGGACCCGGTCGCCTCGAGTTATCGCTCCAGGCGAAAAGCCTCGAGGCTCATGCGTTGCGGCAGCGTCTGTATCACTTGTTATGCGCACCGAGCAGGCCGCCCAGCAGCGAGGTCACGCTGCCCAGCGGGTTGCCCGGCGAGCTGCTGCCAGCGCCACTGCCTGTGGTGCTCGAGAGGCCCACCCCAACGCCTACGCCGGTAGTGGTCGTCGTTGCACCGGTCGACGGCGATTTCGTCGTCGTGGTCCCCGCGCCTACGCCTGCACCTATGCCTGCTCCGGTGATCGACGCGAGCAGCCCGCCAACCGGGTTCGCTGCACCCGTACCCGCGCCCGTGCCCGATGCCGCGCCGGTCAAGGCACCCGTCAAGCCGCCGACAAGGCCGGTGACCGATGCCAGCGGATTGCCCGCCGATCCACCCGAGCCACCTGATGCCGCGTTGGTCAGCGCACCCGTGAGGCCGCCCACCACGCCAGCCACGGGCGTCACTACGCCGGTGGCTACCGTGCCCACCGTGTTCGTCAAGCCGCCGAGCAAGCCTGCGAGCGGAGCGAGCGGGCCTGCGCCGGGTGTCGAGCCCGCGCCGCCAATAGCGCCCGTCAAGCCGCTGACCAGGCCTGCAACAGGCGCCAGCGGACCGGCTGAGCCCGGCGCCGCGCCAAGGCTGGCGACCGTGCTGGTCAAGCCGCCGACCAGACCCGTGACCGGAGCCAGAGGGCCGCCTGCGCCGCCCGCGCCGCCGATGCCCGTCAATCCTCCCGTCAAGCCGCTGACGAGACCCGTGATCGGGGCGAGGGGGCCGCCTGTGCCACTCGCGCCGCCTAAACCGCCTGTCAGGCCGGAGAGAATGCCGCTGATCGACGATAACGGATTCGTGCCCGGAGTGCCGTTCACAAGGCCGCCGGCCGATGCAAGCGTGGTTCCTGTCGCGGACACTACGCCGCCCAGACCGGTCGAGATGGGGTTGTTACCCGTCGATGCCACCGTGTGCCCCGCCGAGTCCAGTACGCCACCGAGCGTGGTGAGCAGGTTATTGATCGGCGCGCCAAGACCGGTGGCCGAGCCGACGGTCTGTGTCAGCGAGCCGGCCAACGCCGTGATCGGTGTGATTGCCGTGCTGACCTGCTGCGTGATCTGGCTGACTGCGCCCGTCGAAAGCGTCGTGCCGAGCGCGCCGCCGGTTTGTGTAACTGCATCGCCGAGCGTGCTTACCACGTTGCCCAACGGCGTTGTCACGGGTGCGAGCGGGGAGAGCGCGCCGCTGCCGACGCTTGTTACGAGATCGCCAGCGCTGCTGACAGCAGCACCCGCCTGCTGAACGACGTTACCGGTGCTGGCGAGCGTCGTGCCCACCGGGTTGACACTCGAACCGATCTGGCCGAGGCCTTGCGAGACGCCGTTGCCCAGGGCATCGACGGCATCGCCGAGATGCGAGACGACACCGCCTGCCGCCTGTGTCGTGGCGGGGCTGACGCCGGGAATGTTGGCGTTGCCGATGACCGTGCCTACGCCCGTCACTGCATTGCCCGCTGCAGATACAACGTTGCCCGCTCCGTCGGCTACGGCTGCAACGGGGGGCGTGACCGGCGTGCTGCCGCCTGTTCCTCCGCCTGTACCGCCACCGGTTCCTCCACCCGTACCGCCGCCTGTACCTCCACCCGTTCCACCGCCGCCGATGACCGTTCCACCGCCCGATCCGGTACCGCCGCCGCCCGTGCCGGCGCCTCCGCTACCAGCGCCCGACCCGCCGCCATTGGCGCCCCCGCCAGCGACCGTTCCGTCTCCAGTTCCTGTTCCACCTGAACCGGTGCCACCGCCCGAGCCCGTTCCGCCACCTCCAGTCGTACCGCTGCCGCCGCCGGTTGTCGGTATCCCGCCGGTTCCAGCGCTGCCTAATTGCTTGCTGGTTGAACCTGAACCGCCGCAGGCACCAAGGGTCAGCATGGTCGCGACTGCTGCGGTGAGGAGGGTGACGCGCAATGCGCCGCTTTGGATTTGGATGGTCTTCATAACGCCCTCGGATGGTATTTAGTTTTTTGCTTTTTGAACTGCCATCGTCTTATTGCAGGACCCGTGCCATTTGTATCAAGGAGGACGAAGGGTTGGCGCGCACAACGGGTTAACCAGACGGTATAAGGCCTGGCATGGCTTTGCCGGTAGTCGGGAGGTCTGGGGAAAATGAAGCGATGCCGTGCTGAGGGTTCACGTAACGTAACGTGGGGTGAAGGTCGTTACGTCTCAAGCCGTAACGCGCGTTACGCGTTCTGCAACACACTCGACGTTTAATGCGCACGTGGTCATGCACGATCACACTGCTTGTCTCCCGCGTGCAATGGCAGGCAGTCATTTAGCGGTAGTGCGAACGATTGCCAATATGGAGCCGTCACTGAGCCGTCATTTAGTCAACCGAATAATGCGTTTGAACTAGAGAGTACACGCTGGATAAAAAAATCATAAAGTTAATGAGAGGTCTTCCGTTAACTAGATGGTTAGCTGTCGGATCGTTTGGCTAATTAGACAAAAAATGACAGGTGGCGGTAAGTGTTTGACTACAAAGCCTTGTTGCGGCACAAACCTTACCGATCAAGGGTAACAACCGATGAAATTATTGCTTGGCACCCGTTGATTTCGAGATAACGTTCGGCTATAAATCGTTTCAAGGATGCATCATTTAACATCCTGACTGATGGAGGCACCATCGACTACACATCTGGAACCTGAGAGAAGCGGCAAATAAATCGCGCGCAACGACGCGCATCCAAGGCAAGCGGAGCTACGCCCGCGGGGAAGAGAGAACCCGCGGGCGGCGACCCAGAAAAATGCCGGATCATTTGTCACATGGCCATTAAAAATATCCGAGGAAAGCATCATGTCTAATTTGATCAAGCACTTCGTCAAAGACGAACGCGGCGTCACCGCTATTGAATACGCGCTTATTGCAGGGCTTATTGCGGCTGCACTCGCGGTGTCGATAGGTGACGTTGTCACTAAACTGCAGACCGTGTTCACGAATATCGTGACCGCGCTTTAGCGGAACGGGCTTCGCGCCGCCGGGCATCAGGCGTCACATTCTTCTCGCTAGCAATTAACTGTCTATGCCGGATTATTCGCCGGTATGGCTGGATCACTGCGTGTTGTTGCATTAGTTGCATTAATGCGCACACACGCAGGGGATCTGCTGCGCGCAGGCGTGACGTCGAGCTTTTCCAATCGGCTGCTTTAAATAGCGGCCGGCGGGATTAGTTTGCCTGGTCGAAGCGAGTTCACATCATGATTAACGCCGCGTTATTCATTAGCTGGGCGCTCGCGGTCGTTTTATTCGATTGCCGGTTGCGCCGCATACCCAACTGGCTCGTTATTGCGGGACTGGCTGTAGCTTGTGTGCTTGCCGCAAGCGGCCATTCCCCCTTTCACATCGACGTATCCGATGCCGCGCTAGGTCTCCTGGCCGGGCTCCTTGCGCTCTCGCCGTTCTACCTGATTGGCCTGATGGGCGCCGCCGACGTCAAGGTGTTCGCCACGCTCGGCGCATGGTGCGGCTTTCACGCGTTACCTGCGCTGTGGATCGTGGCCAGTATTGCCGCTGGTGTTCACGCGCTGTATTTGCTTGCGTCGGCGGTGATCGAGGGGAGGCGCCAGAGCGCTGAAAGTTCGTTGGAGTCCTCACCAAATACTGATGGTTACGTGAGCCGCCCTCGCGATGTCACCGGCGTTGAACGATCATCCCCGTACACCTTCATGGTCGGAGGCCGCCGCGCAACACCGTACGCCGCGTTGCTCGCCGTGTCCGCAATAGGAAGCCTGACGCTGCAAGTCTTTGAGGCTGCCCGATGACCCTACTCAACTCCGCGCGGCCCGTCTCGCCCGCCTGCCGGCGTGATCACGCACATTCCCTCGCACATGCCAAGCCGCTCGACGCTCGACGCCGCGCGCAGCGCGGAACCATGGCGGTGGAATTCGCCATCGTGTTTCCGCTTTTCTTCCTCGTGTTCTACGCGATCGTCACCTACAGCATGGTCTTCGTCGCGCAGCAGTCGCTCACGCTGGCTGCGTCGGAGGGGGCACGGGCGGCGCTGCGTTACCAGCCCGGTGCAACCAGCGCATCCAGCGCGCTCGCGCTGCGCGCGAGCGCGGCTTGCGCCACGGCAACGGGTCTGGTGAACTGGCTAGCGGGCAGCGCTCCCTGCACCGCGACGTATGCAGGATGCAGCTTCGACGCCACGATGCAATGCGTGAACGTCGCCCTCAACTACAACTACGCAAGCCGGCCGCTGGTGCCTCCACTGCCTTTGATCGGGTTGCCGGTGCCAGCAAGTCTCACTGCAAGTGCGATGGTGCAACTGAACCCGGAGAACCTGTTTTAAGCGGCTTTCACGTTTGAAACGACCAAGACGATCATGGCTAACATTACCCGCATCCTCGCTGTTTCCCTGATCGTGCTCGCCGCGTTGCTTGGCATTTTCGCGTGGTCGCTCTCTCGTCGTCCTCCGGCGCCGGTACCGCAAATCGTGCAGGGTCAGGCCAGTTTCCCGGTGGTCGTCGCCACGCGCGACCTCTCCGCCGGCAAGCCGATCGACGCCGATGCCCTGACGCTGCGGATGGCGCCGTCGCGCGGAGCCGGCGAGTTCGCCGATGCTACCGGCCTTGTCGGGCGCGTGCCGCTCGTCGCAATTGCGGCCAATACGCCGATCTCCGAGGCCAACCTCACCACCGGACTCGCCGATGCCATCGCGCCCGGCGAACGGGCCATCGCGGTGCGGGTCGACGAGGGCAATGCGGTGGGCAACCGGGTGCGGCCCGGCAATTTCGTCGATGTGTTTTTCATGCTCAAGCGCGATATGTCCGCCGGCCCGGGCACGGATGCGGAAGTGGAGGCAACGCAAGCACGGCTGTTGTTGTCGAGGGTCCGTGTGCTCAGTTTCGGCGATGCGACCCTTCCCGGCACGTCGGACGCAGCCGACGCCGCGGCTAACGCGGCCAATGCCCCGCGCGGTGCGGGGGCGCGTACGGCGGTGCTGGCCGTGCGCACTGCGGATATCGACGCACTCACGCTCGCCGAAGGCGCGGGGCGCCTGGTACTGGCGCTGCGCAATCCCGCCGATACAGACACAGCCGAACCGATTGCCATGGCGCCACTTCTCGCATCGATAAGGATATCGAACGATAGTGCGTCGCGTGCAGCCGCTGGTCTGTCGCTTCAGGCGCTGGCGGGTACCCATGGCGAGCGGTCGGCGCGCATGCCAGTCATCGCTCCGTTACCTGCCATGCCCTCGATGCCTGCGGCGCGTGCGCCGCGTGTCCAGGCGGTGTCGAATGATCTTGAGTTGATTCGCGGCGCGCATAGGGAAAAAGTGGCGTACTGAAAATGATCGCCGTGCCGTAAACAAATATAGAAGGGAGTGCAGAAGGACAAGTAGCAGCCAGCATCAAAAGGAAGTTCGGGGCCATGCCGCCGTATGGCGACAACGCAGTACGCAGTCGATATATAAAAAATCATGAAAGCCAAGGGTTTCTATCGAGGACGCAGCGTCTCTGGCGCACGTCGACTATTGCTCGCCGCGCTGGTATGCACGTGTGCGGCGGCGCCGCTCGCTGGCGCGAAAACTGCCGGGCCCGCAGCAGGCGCGACCGACTTCGCGTCGTCGCGGGTTATCGACATCGTGGTTGGCGCGCAGAAGCAGATCGCGATGGGACGCACGTTGCAGCGCGTAGCCGTGGGAGACCCCGCGGTCGCGGACGTGCTTTGGCTCAAGAGCAGCGGTGGCGCCAACGGCGGTTTATTGCTGGTCGGAAAAAGCGCGGGACGCACCGAGATGATGATCTGGGAGCGCGGTCAGAGCACGCCGCAGACCTACACGATCAACGTCGCTACACTGGCCGCCCATGAGTTGCTCGGCAGCGATACACCCGAGGTGGACGTGCTTGGCGGCACCGCGGTGGTCACGGGGTCTGCCGCGAGCATGGAATCGCATCAGCGCGCATTGACTGTAGCGAGGGAGTCGGTTGCGAGAACCGCAGCTTCATCCGAATCGTCATCGGGCGCATCCGGCAAGGGTCCGGGAGGGCAAAGCGGGAATTCACCGGACTCCTCTGCAACCGGGGACGGCAGGGGAGCCAGTACGAAGGACGGCGATGTCCTCGATGTCTCCACCGTAGCGACAAGTCCTGTCGTGCAGGTCGACGTGAAGGTGGTCGAGTTCAGCAAGGCCGTGCTGAAGGAAGCGGGTTTCAATCTCTTCAAACAGAACAACGCGTTTGCATTCGGCACCTTCTCGCCTTCGTCGCTGACATCATATACGGGCGGCGCGACCCCGAATTTGCAGGTCACATCCACGTCGCCAATCAGCAGCGCGTTCAACTTGATGGTGAACCTCGGTACTCGCGGAATTTTCGCGAATCTCAGCCTGCTCGAATCGAACAATCTGGCGCGCGTGCTGGCTGAGCCGACGCTTGTCGCGTTGTCGGGGCAGAGCGCGAGCTTTCTCGCCGGCGGCGAGATCCCGATACCGGTGCCGCAGTCGCTTGGAACAATCAGCATTGTCTATAAGCCCTACGGCATCGGACTGACGGTCACGCCGACCGTTCTCGGGCCACGGCGGATCGCGCTGAAAGTCGCGCCGGAAGCGAGCCAGCTCGACTTCACGCACGCGCTGACCATCAACGGTATCTCGGTGCCGGCCATCACCACGCGGCGCGCGGACACTACGGTGGAACTTGGCGACGGCGAGAGCTTCGTGATCGGCGGCCTGATCGATCGCGAGACGGCATCGAACGTCGACAAGGTGCCGGTGCTCGGAGATTTGCCGATCATCGGCGCGTTCTTCAAGACCTTGCAGTACACGCAGAATGATCGCGAACTGGTGATCATCGTGACACCGCACCTCGTTTCTCCGATAGCCAAGGGCGCTGTGCTTCCCGCGACGCCCGGCGAGCAATCCGAGCAGCGCGACGGCCCCGTGTGGCGCTCGTTCGTGGGTGGGATTGCATCGGGCGACGCGGTGCCGGGGTTCTCGAAATGACGGACGCAAGCGCTGATGGAGAGGGTGGCAGGCAAGTAGTGAAGACGCGTGCAAGTCCGTCCGCAACGATAAGCGCGGCGAGGTGTGCTGGCAGCGTTGCCCGCGCCGATGTGGCAGGAGAAAGCGGCGATGAACGCAAGAGTTCTATCTTTGACTGACGTAGAAGCGCGCTCTCCGGGCGTCCGGTTCCTGTGCGTCTGCTCGGATGCGGGACGCCGGGCCTGGCTCGCGCGCGCGCTGGGCACGTTGGGCGCGCTTGAACACGTGCCTTTCGACGCTGTCGCCCTGATGCCGAAGATATCGACGCTGGGCGCCACGATGGTGTTCATCGACTTCGCCCGTGCGCCGCTTGAAGCGCCCGAAGCCAGCATCGCAAGCGCGACGGCGATGGCAACCGCGGTGCACGATGCATTCCCGGGCTTGGCCATTGTTGCGCTCGGTTCTCTGCAGCAGTCGGCCAGCGCGATTGCTGCATTGCGCGCCGGCGTGCGTGATTTTATCGATGTTGAAGGGGAGCCTGACGAGGCACTTCGGATTGCGAAACAACTGATCGAGCAAGCCAACCAGTCCGCGAAGACGGAACACATTTCCAACCGGCACGGCCAGGTTACGGTGCTGCTTGGTGCGCGGGTCGGCATGGGCGTGAGCACGCTGGCGGCGAACCTGGCGGTGAGGTTGCAAAAACGTGGCGCGGCGGCGTCGAAGACCTCCGCGCTGCTCGACCTGGGCATCCCCGCCGCAGACAGTTCAGTGCTGCTCGACACACAAAGCGAATTCAATTTCGTCGATGCCGTGCGCAACCTGCGCCGCTTCGACCAGACCTTCGTTCATACGGCCTTCGGACGCCACGCCAGCGGCCTCGCGGTGACCACATTGCCGCCGGATCTAGGGGCGATGCGCGAGGTGTCGTATGCGTCGGCGGTGAATCTGGTGAACCGGCTGCGGACTTTCTTCGATCACCAGATCGTCGATCTCGGTGGCTTTACGAACCTCGAGTTCGTCGCGCAAATGGCGCGCGCCGCGGACAATGTGTGGCTGGTCTGCGATCCGAACGTGGCGTCCGTGGTGTCCGCCATGGAGTTGCTGGAAGGCATGCGTGTTCACGATGCCGCCGATGCGCCGCAGAAGTTGCATCTGGTCGTGAACAAGTTCGACGCGGCGCTGCAATTTGGCGCAGAGCAGATCGCGGAGCGGCTTGGGCTACCGTTGCTTGCGGTATTGCCTGCCCGCGCGCAGGCGCTTGGACGCGCGGTGAACCAGGGGCGCCTGCTGGCGGATATCGCTGAGCGCGATGCTTATGTGCGCGCGTTGGACCCGCTGATCGCGCGGCTTGGCGGTCACAAGATGGCCGCGGCCGACAGCATCACGCCCACATTCGTGCCGTTGCCAGACGGCATGGACGCCGATGCACTGAAGCAGAATACGGCGGATTTCGCCGGCGCGCCGGGCGGCTCAAAACAGTTCCTCAAGCGGCTCTTTCCCACTTTCACCAAGCGGTCATAGACGATGGCAAAAGACATCGAGTTCGCCGACGACGCCACTTCGTTCGCGCACACGCAGCAGTTCCAGGACATCAAGAACGCGGCGCACGAGCATCTGCTTACGCGGATTGAGGAGCTGGGTGCCGAGTTTGGACGATGGTCGCGCCAGGCGATCCAGCAGTTCGTTGACCTGGAGATCGACGGCTTCGTCCGGATGCGGCGCATTCCGCTGAACGAGAGCGAAGTGCGGCTGATCGCGGAGGCCCTGACGAAGGAGTTGGCGGGCTTCGGGCCGATCGAGGATCTGCTCGCGGATCCTGCGGTGGAGGATATCCTCATCAACGGCTTCGACGACGTCTACGTCTCGCGTCACGGCATGCTTGTGAAAATCCCGGTGCGCTTCGCAGACAACGCGCATTTGCTGCGGATCGTGCGGCGGATTCTCGCTCCGATCGGGCGGCGGCTGGACGAATCCAATCCCATGGTCGATGCGCGCCTGCCCGACGGCGGCCGGGTGAACGTGGTGATCGAACCGCTGTCGCTCGACGGGCCGGTGGTATCGATACGAAAGTTCCGGCGCGACCCGCTGCGCCCCGACGACCTGCTCGCGAACGGCACCTTCGATCAGGAGATCTGCGGGTTGCTCGACGCGGCGGTCGCTGCGCGCTGCAACGTGCTGGTGTCGGGCGGGACGAGTTCGGGCAAGACCTCGCTGCTCAACGCGCTCGCGTTTTTTATTCCGAAGCACGAGCGCGTGGTGACGATAGAAGACACCGCTGAACTCTCGCTCAATCACCCGCACGTGGTGCGGCTCGAAAGCCGTCCGGGCGGCTTCGACGGCGCGGGCGTGGTGTCGATTCGCGACCTCTTGCGCAACACGCTGCGGATGCGGCCGGACAGGATCATCGTGGGCGAGGTACGCGGCGGCGAAGTGCTGGAAATGCTGCAGGCCATGAACACCGGCCACGATGGTTCGATGGGCACCGTCCACGCGAGTTCGGCACGCGAATGTCTTTACCGGCTTGAGATGCTTGCAGGTTTTGCCGGCTTCCAGGGCACGGAGTCGAGCTTGCGCCGGCAGATTGCGAACGCCATCGACTTCATCGTGCAGATCGGGCGTTTGTCCAATGGGCGGCGGCGGATTTTGTCGGTGACGGAAGTGACGGGGCTCTCGGACAACATTGTCGCGACGCAGGAGTTGTACCGCTACGAGCCGATCATGGAAGGCGGCGAGGAACAGGACAACTGGGTCTCGCTCGGCATTCATCCCAGCTCACCCAAGCTTGCCAAGTACCGCCAGTCCCTCGGCAATGACAGGGGCGTAGACAGCTTCAACGACGGCTTCGGGCGAGGTGGCGGTGGCGGCGGTTTCGGCCGCTCCGGAGGAGGCTTCAATGTCTAGCGGTATCGGCCTCGTGCTGGTCGTGGCGCTGCTGTGCGCGGCCGGCGGGCTGCTGCTGTGGCAACGCGCGCAGGACAACCGCGAACGCGCGTTGACAGACCGTTTTGTTGATCGGCGGGTAGCGTCGGTACAGGGTGCAATGCCGGGCGCAACAACAGGCGCAACGCCTGCCCGGAACAGCCAGCGCACGCGTTCTGCCGCGCCCTCCGCTTTGCCGCCGAACGCCATGCAGCACGGCGTTCGCGAGCATACGCGCCATCTGCAGGCGCGCATGGCTTATGGCTTCGGCAATCTAATGAGCCGCGCGGGCATCGCCAGTTCGCGCACCTTTTTGTTGAGCACCGGCGCGGTGATTTTGCCTGGCGCGTGCTGGGTTGGTTTGCGTACGCATTGGCTGGTTGCGCTGGGTTTCGTCGTCTTCGGCGCGCTCTGCGCGTTTGCATTCCTCTCATGGCGCGCACAAAAACGTTATCAGCGGATCTCGCGCCAGTTGCCTGTATTCCTCGATGGCATCGTGCGGCTCATCACCATTGGCAACAGCGTGCCGGCCGCGTTCCAGGCCGCGTTGACCACCACCGATGCGCCGTTGCGCGACTGCCTCGACCGGGTCTCGCGGATGCTGCGCTCGGGTGTAGAAATAGACGTGGCGCTGAAGCACGTGGCCTCGGTGTATCGCGTGCGCGAACTGGAACTGGTCGGCTCGGTGCTGCGCATCTCGGTGAAATACGGCGGGCGCTCCGACGTGATGCTCGATCGCATGGCGGCGCTGATGCGCGATCTCGAACAGGCCGAGCGCGAACTAATTGCGCTGTCCACCGAGACGCGTTTGTCCGCCTGGGTGCTCGGGTTATTGCCGGCGCTGCTGGGCGGCTTCGTGATGATCTCCAACCCGTCGTACTTCCAGGCGATGTGGTCCGATTCATTTGGCCAGCGTCTTGTGTACGTGGCGGTGGTGCTGCAAGTGCTCGGCGCTTTCCTGCTTTACCGGATGGCGCGCCTGAAGGATTGAACATGACCGCTCACACTGTGTTCGCTCTTGCTTTGCTCGTCGCCGCGCTCGGATGCGCTTTGCTGGGCGTGCTCGCATTCACGGGCCTCGCGCGCATGCAGCGCGGCGCGCGTACGCTCGACCACGCGCTCGATCAACGCGCGGCCAGTTCGGCGGCACGCGCGATTGCAACGGGCAAGCTGGCGCCGCAGACAACAGACGCGAAGAATACGAGCGAGGCGAGGCGCGGGCGGCCCAAGGGTGGCCGCCTGTCGCGCCTGGCCGATGCGTTCAGCCATACGCTCAGCCTTATGGCGATGAGCTGGCTGGACACGCCGTTCGGTGCCATTGTGGTGGCGTCTGAAGACCGGCGATTGCTGGATCGATGCGGTTTCCTCAGTGCCAACACGCGCGCGCGTTTCTTCGCAGCGCGGATTGGCAGCGCCGCGCTGCTGCCGATGCTTGTGCTGGTCTGGTTCAACGGCGAACCTCGCCTCGCCATGTGGATGATCAGCGCACTCGGTCTCGGGTTCATGTTGCCGAAGTGGTTCGTGCGGCGCCGCGCGAAGGCGCGTCAACGCTCGGTAGCAAGCGAGTTGCCGATGTTCGTCGACTTGCTGCGTTTGCTGCAAGGCGTCGGCCTGTCGCTCGATCAGAGCCTGCAGGTAATGATCAATGACTTCGCGACAGTCCTGCCGGTGCTCTCGCAGGAACTCGCGCTGGCCCATCGGCAGTTCACCACTGGACGTACGCGTGAGCAGTCGCTGAGCCGGCTCGCGACGAGCTATGAGAACGACGACCTGAATGCCGTGATGCGGCTGGTGGTCCAGGTCGACAAGCACGGTGGCGCGGTACAGGAACCGCTGCGCCAGTTCGGCGACCGGTTGCGCGAGTCGCGCCGCGCGACGCTGCGTGAACGGATCGGCGCATTGACCGTAAAGATGACCGGCGTGATGGTGGTGACCTTGCTGCCCGCCCTGTTGATCATGACAGCCGGTCCGGGATTTATCGCCGTGTTCCATTCGCTTTCCACGATACATAAATAGACGTTGAAGAGACGTTGAAGAGAGTGACACCATGAAATCGATCGTAATTGACGCAACCAGGAACCGCCTGCCCACCGTTGTCCTGACGCTTGCCTGTACCGTTTTCGCGGGGCTGGGCGGCTGCGCATCGAAGATGGACAGCGGTTATGGGGTTGGCATACAGGCGGAGCGCGAGGCAGCGCTTCAGCAGTCGCAGCAGAAACAGGACGCGCCCGATACACCCGGTATGTATCTCGCGCTGATCGACCGGATGCAGTCGCAGGGTTTGTTCTATGCGTCGCTTGCGCACATTGACGCGTACGAGAAGCAGTATGGCTCGACGCCCGACACGACTCTGCTGCGTGCCGACGCCCTGCGCCAGACTGGTCAGGCCCAGGGCAGCGCCGATGCATACACGAAGTTGCTGAACACGCCGCTGGCAGCGCGGGGGTATCGCGGGCTCGGTTTGCTGGCGGGCGCGGCAGGAGAATTTGGTAAGGCATCCGAAGAGTTTGACGCCTCCACGCGCCTGCAACCAACCGACGCGCTCACACTATCGGACCTGGGTTACGCGCGCTTGCGTCTCGGTGATGTGGCGGGCGCTCGCGTACCGCTGATGAAAGCCGCGGAGCTGGCGCAGGACAACCCGAAGATCCTGAGCAATGTCGCACTGTTCCTGCTAGCCGAGGGGCAACCTGCCGCGGCGCAAGGGCTGATCGCGCAGCAGAAATTTTCGCCGGAAGTGCAGCAGGCGATCCGCACGGATGCGCAGCGCATTGCGGCGGCCTCGACACAGGCTACGCACGCACGGGCGGCCGAGGTTGCGGTGGCGACAACCGAGCAAGCGCGTGTTCCTATGGTCCGCGCGCCGCGGACGGTCGATTCGCTGCTCAACGCGCAATTGCCGCTGACCCAGACATACGATCAACCCGCCGCGATGTCGGCCAATCAACCGCAACTGGTCGTACGGTGAAGGAACGAACCATGAATGAGTATCGGACGGGGCGAGGGCGGGCCAGAGCGGCGAGTCAGGCTGCGGGATTGATGGTCGCGTTGGGCTTGATGTCGATAGCCACCCACTCGATGGCGCAGACGCAAACGCGTTTGACAGAGCAGCCCCGGGAGCAACTCCAGCAGCAAGCATCGGAGGCGCCAGCGGTTCAGGTAGCGCAGTCGCACACGGACGCGCCTGTCACGCAGATCGGTGACGCCGCCCACTCCCTGCTCGCGTTGCAGCGAAGCGGCCAGTTGGCGGCGCCGGCACAGCCAATGCTGGGTGTGGAAGCGAGTGCCGCGTACGCGCGTTATCTGAAGTCCTTCGACCACCCGATTCCTGAACATCTGGATTCATCGGTGGGCGCGGTAGGCGGTGGAGCATCGAACTGACATGGACCATCTGCCGACATCGCCGGGCAGACCGACACCGCGTGGCCGCAAGCGCCAGCGTGGCGTGGCAAGCGTGTTGGCGGCGTTCTGGCTGCTGGTAGCGGTCGCGGCGCTGGCTGCTATCGATGTGGGTAATGTGTTTTATCAACGACGCGTCATGCAGAGCGTGGCGGACATGGCGGCGAATGCGGGCGCCCAGGTCGTCGACAACGCCTGCTCGCGCGCCCCGGCCACCGCGCTCGGCAGTGCGGGCGCGAACGGCTTTAACGCGTCGGCGCCAGGCAACTCGATCACCACGACCTGCGGGCGCTGGGCCCCGACGCTCTATGCCGGCCCGAGCTACTACGCGGCGAACGCTACCCCGAGTAATGCGGTGCAGGTGACGGTGTCGAAGCAAGTGCCTTATTTCTTTCTGGGAGCAGGGCGCATAGTCAGCGCGACCGGACTTGCGCAAGCGGTCAACGTGGGGGCATTCACTATCGGCACGACTACGGCAAGCGTCGATCCTACCGTCATTACCGGTCTGCTGAACGCCATGCTCGGGACGAATATCAACGCGTTGCAGATATCGGCGGCGGGTTACGCGGGTCTTGCCCAAGCGCGTATTCAGGTAGGCGATCTTGTCACGGCAGCGGGCGTGGGTACCGTGAACCAGTTGCTCGCGACGAACGTTACCGCCGGGCAATTCGTCAATCTCATGCTCACCGCGTTGCAGACCACACAGGTTGCGAACGCGAATTTATCGGTGGCGCTTGGCGCGTTGCAGGCCGTCGCGAACGCGAATATTCCTGGCTCGCAGACCTTCGCTATCGGTGCGGTGAATGGAGGAACGGGTCTCCTGCAAGTTGGCCTTGCTGACACGCAGTCCGCGCTCAGTGCAACCATCAGCCCGCTGGACGCATTGTTTGTCGCGGCCGACATCGCACAGGCTGGAAAGTCCGCCGTGAACGTGTCGACGGTTCTGAACCTCGGGGTGGCGACGGCGACATTGCAGGTGCAAGTGATCCAGCCACCGGTCCTGGCCGTTGGTGAGGCCGGGAAGACGCCGGCAGGCGCATGGCGCACGATCGCGACAACAGCGCAGGTGCGGGCGTTTCTGAAGGTGACGCTTGGCGCGTTACCGGGACTGCCGTTGGGGCTTGGCGCCCCGATAGTGACGTTGCCGGTCAACGTGTACGTGTCGCCGGGAACGGCGTGGTTGAGTTCCACGCAGTGCTTGTCGACCAAGGCATCAAGCAACTCGGTGGTCGGTGTTCAGACCGGTCTTGCGAACGTGTGCATAGGCGATGCGCCCACCAACCTCTCCGCGTCCACGCCCTACAGTTGCGCGCCCGCGACTCTTGTCAACGTGCTCGGTCTTATCACCGTTCAGATGGCCACATCGCTTCCGGCTGTGGTACCCAATGCTGCATCGATGACATTCGATGGCATTGTTGGCAATGCTGACGATTATCAGACGACGAACTCGAACCAGGTGGGGGGTGTGCTGTACAACGCGACGACGGGTTTCGCCACGCAGTTGTCCGCCCAGAACGGACTGACCGTGACGGTACTCGGGATCAAGCTGCCGCTTGGTTCAGCCGTTGGCCAGATACTGATAGGTTTTGTCGTGCCGCTGCTGACGCCCGTATTCAATGCCTTGGACACGGTTCTTATGCCCGTGCTGCAACTCCTCGGCGCACAGATCGGCGTGAGCACCGTGCATGACCTGTCGCTGACGTGCGGCCAGTCGCAGCTTCAGTATTGAACGCATGACTGAACCCGCGGCCCGCCGTTGCCGTTAACAAAGTAACAATGTAACGAATGCAAGTAACCAACGTCCACGCGATGAACACCCGCAACGGGCGGCGAAGCCACAAGATGCAAGCCATGAGAATCGAGAGAATGAGACCAGCGACAACAATCGATGACCTCGATATTTACGTGTGGGAAGGCAAGACGGATATCGTCGAGCAGGTGGTGCGCTGCATGTCGGGTTTCGAAGTCGATGTGATCCGCGCCGACGGCATGTCGATTGCTGTGGGCCAGGATGCTCAGCGCCAGGCAATCGCGGTGGTGAGCGTCAGCGTGATCGACACGGGCGCATTCGCATTGCGCGATTGGGAAGCGCATCGCGGCATGCCGGTGATCTGGGTGGGCGCGGCGCCGCGTGAGCGCGACACCAGCGTTTTCCCGACCGACTACTCGCATATCCTGCCGCTCGATTTCACCGGCGCCGAGTTGCGCCGGATGGTGGCGAAGCTTGCCCAGCAATTGCGCGCGCATGGGGAGCAAGTGCAGGAATCGAGTGCGCTGATCGCGAATGCGGAGTGCATGCAAGCATTGCTGCGCGAAGTGCAGACCTTCGCTGATTGCGACACCAGTGTGCTCGTGCATGGCGAAACCGGTGTGGGCAAGGAACGCATTGCGCAGATGCTGCACGAACAGCACAAGCGTTATTCAGAGGGACCGTTCGTGCCGGTCAATTGCGGCGCGATTCCCGATGGCTTGTTCGAATCGCTGTTCTTCGGTCACGCGAAAGGCTCCTTCACCGGCGCCGTGATCGCGCACAAAGGCTACTTCGAGCAGGCAGATGGCGGCACCCTGTTTCTCGATGAAATCGGCGATATGCCGCTGTATCAGCAGGTCAAGTTATTGCGCGTGCTGGAAGACAGTGCGGTCACGCGGATTGGGTCGACCATGCCGGTCAAGGTGGATTTCCGGCTGGTCGCGGCGACCAACAAGAGCTTGCCGCAACGGGTGAAGGACGGTGATTTTCGCGCGGATCTTTACTATCGGCTGGCAGTGATCGAGTTGAAGATTCCGTCGCTGGAGGAACGCGGGGCGCTCGACAAGATTGCGTTGTTCAAGTCGTTCATCGCGCAGGTGGTGGGGCAGGAAAAGCTCGCGACCTTGCCCGAGTTGCCGTACTGGCTGGCCGATGCTGTCGCTGATAGTTATTTCCCCGGCAACGTGCGCGAGTTGCGCAATCTGGCGGAACGCATAGGCGTGACCGTGCGGCAAGTGGGCTCATGGGACACCGCGCGCCTGCAGCGCCTGCTCGCGCTTGCCCGCACCTCGCAGCCGGTGCCGCCGGAGCTGAGCGCTGAAGTGATTGTTGACCGCAGCAAGTGGGATATGAACGAGCGCAACCGCGTGCTGGCCGCGCTGGAGGTGAACGGCTGGCGTCGTCAGGACACGGCGGGTTACCTGGGCATCAGCCGCAAGGTGCTGTGGGAAAAAATGCGCAAGTTCCAGATCTTCGACGAAGAACCTGAAACGCGCATTGTGAGTTGAGACGTTGCAGGCGGAGGTATCGAATCCAACGGTCTCGCCGCTTAGTTTGACGTCTACGCCAGCGCCGCCGTCAACGTAGCGAACGTACGTTCGTCGGTGCGTTCGAATTGCAGCGGCGTCACCGATACGCGTCCCGATGCGACCACCGCCGTCTCGCTGTCGGCTGCATTTTCGCGCGGACCGCGCTGGAAACGCAGCCAGTGATATTGCAGGCCACGCGGATCGATTTGCGGCAGGACGTCGATACCTTCCACCAATCCCACGCCCTGGCGAGTCGGGGTTAGCGGGCCGGCCAGCGCGGCGTCTATATCCGGAAAATTCACGTTGAAGCAGGTCGGCGCATTGTGTTCGATGGCGAGCAGCGAGCGGATCACGCCGGGCGCGAGTTCGCGCGCGGTATCCCAGCGCACGTTGTCGCGGTCACTGAAAGTCTGGCTCAATGCAATGGATGGCAAGCCGAGCAGCAAGCCTGTCATGGCCGCGCCGACCGTGCCGGAAAACATGGTTTCCACACCCAGGTTCGCGCCGCGGTTGATACCCGACAGCAATAGCGTGGGGGGCGCGTCCCGCATCAGATGCCGCACGGCCATCACCACGCAGTCACCCGGGGTGCCGAGCACGCCGAAGCGACGCTTGCCATGCTCGCTCACGCGCAGCGGCGAATGAAGGCTGATGGAATGCGACGTGCCGCTTTGGTCATGCTCCGGGGCGACGATCCACACTTCGTCCGCGAGTTCGGCGGCTACCGCTTCGAGCACGGCGAGGCCGGGTGCGTCGATACCATCGTCGTTGGTCAGCAGAACGCGTGCAAATCTGGTCCGGGAAGCGGGTATTGCAGCGGGCATTGCAAATCTCCTTTCGATTGAGGGAAAGCGTCACTCAATCGATTATTCCAGAGATCGCGATGCGGGGTGAAAGCGTGAGCGGCCAGCGTGAACGAGTGCGTTTGTGAATAGCGTCCTGGCTGGATCTACTTGATGCCGAGTCCGCGCAGCACTGCGTTGCCGTCGTCGGTCAGGCGGAACTTGGATTCGCCCGGCGTGGGCGATACCATCTCCACGTAGCCGTATTCGCTCAGCGAGGCAACGTCGGGAGGCGCGGCCATTGCGTCGATCGGCGCATGCAGCAGCAATAGCAGCGTGGCGATCTCGTGGTGGCTGAGTAATCGTTTGATGGCCCGTACTGGAGCCGATGCGTCGCGGAGGTTCATGACGAACTCCTTTCGTTAATGCTTTGTCTTTGTGTATCGTGCAGCGCGTCGATCGCACCATGTCGCACCACGCAGCGGCGCGTGAAGTTTCGATGAAGTTGGGGCAGGGTATCGGTCAAGTCTTAGGCGAAACTTAAAACAGACCAAAAGCCACGTATGCCCCCGGTCTGAACACGCGCCATGAACGCAATCGAGTGCGGGCTAAAAATTGTAAGCCGGGTTAACGGGGCTGAACGTGGTGTCGTCGAATGTCTTCGGTACGATGGTCTGGAACACGATGCTTTCGAAGATATTGCCGTCGTTGTCGAAGGATTCCGCCGTCCGGAAATATGGCCGCCTCAGGTCCAGTCCCAGGACTTCTTTCTTGGCGTAGAACTCGGGCTGTCCAGAAGGGGTTTCGTAAGTGAAGGCAACCACGCGGGCACCATCAATCGTTTTCACTTCGATGTCCTCGGCGCGCATGACTCCGGCGTCGGCGAATTTCTTGCCTTCGGCGAGGAACTGCTGCGTGATGTATTCGGTACCGAGATCGCGGACCGAATGGCGCGATTGCGAGCGCGCGAGCGCGCCGTTGAGTGAAGTCCAGAGTGCAATCACCTTTAGCAAACCGCCTAGATGACCATACATTTCATCGGGGCGAGCAGTTTCGTCGTAGAGAATCTCCTGACCCGCGTGTGCGCCGTCCGGCAGCCATTTTGCGTAGACCCGCAGCGGGTCGCGTGTCACGCGCACCAGCATGTGGTCGGCCTGATCCGGCCATTGGCCATGGATACGCTCACGACGAAGCATGGTGAACTCATACGACGGATAACCGTTCGGGCCGTCCTTCAGATAGCGCGGCAGCGCCAGGGGATCAAGCGATTTGAACAGCGAAACAAGCGCCGGGTCACTCATGTTGGCCAGCATCCCGCTCCGCGCGGCGCGACTCAGCCAGCGCACCTGGCTATCGAGCGGGAGTTTGCCGACCTGCGCCGCGGGCGTCTTCGGCGGCGTACTCGTTGCGCCGGCGGAGAGCGCCGGACCGGCTGCGGAGGTGGCGGCGGACGTCGGCAGTGCGATCGTGGCCGTTGCCGTGCTCACCGCCTCCTGCGCGCTGGCGGACACGGCTATGGCTGACAGGGCGAGGGCAGCGAGCAGACTCGAGACCCAGGCGCTTGCGCGGATCAGCTTGCGGTTTTGGCGGCGCCGTCGTGCTCGGTGCATGAAGTTCTCCGTGGTCCGTTCGTTCTGCTTTGGCTGCTTTGCCGTTGCGCAGTTCACGGCGAAAACCTTTCCATGTCTTAGAACGCATCGGGGAGACCGGAAATTCCGGCGCGTTGCGTTTTTATCTTCAGATTCTTCAGATGGATGCCATCGACAAATCCTGCCGGGTCGTCAGCCGGTATCAACGCTCGAGAATGGCGACCACCCCTTGTCCGCCTGCCGCGCAGATGGAGATAAGCCCACGGCGCGTGCGCGTGTCGCCTGGCTCCCGTGCTGGTATCGCCAGCATTTTGGCAAGCGTCCCCACGATCCGTCCACCTGTCGCCGCGAACGGATGACCCGTTGCCAGCGACCCGCCATTGATGTTCATGCGGCTGTGCTCGATCGACCCGAACGGGCCGTTGAGCCCAAGTTGCGTGCGGCAGTATTCCTCGTCTTCCCACGCCGCGAGCGTGCACAGGACCTGCGCCGCGAATGCTTCATGGATCTCGTAGAAATCGAAGTCGGGCAGCGCCAGTCCCGCGCGTTCGAGCAAACGCGGGACGGCATAAGCAGGCGCCATCAGGAGACCTTCTTTCTTGTCGAAGAAATCGACGGCCGCGGTTGCCGAGAACGTGAGATAAGCAAGCACAGGCAGGTTGCGCGCCGCCGCCCATTCTTCGGACGCCAGCAGCACCGCTGATGCGCCATCGGTGAGCGGCGTGGAATTGCCGGCCGTGAGCGTCCCGGCGTCGCGGTCGAAGACGGGTTTCAGCGCAGCGAGTTGCTCGGGCGTGAGATCCGGCCGCAGGATGTTGTCGCGTGAAAGACCTTTGTACGGTGTCATCAGGTCGTTGAAAAAACCGCGCTCGTACGCGGCCGCCAGCTTTCGATGACTGTCGAGCGCAAGCGCGTCCTGCGCCTCGCGCGATATCTTCCAGCGCTTGGCCATCAACTCGCAATGTTCGCCCATTGAAAGGCCGGTACGGGGTTCGCTGTTACGCGGCAGCGCGGGTTTGATCAACATGCCGGGACGCAGCTTCGCCAGCGCGCTCATGCGCTGTGCCGTGGACTTGCCGCGGTTCGCTTCGAGCAGGATCTTGCGCATCCGTTCGTTCACGCCAATAGGCGCGTCGGAAGTCGTATCCACGCCGCCCGCAATGCCTGCGTCGATCTGTCCGAGCGCAATCTTGTTCGCGACCAGGATCGCGGTTTCAAGGCCCGTTCCGCACGCCTGGCTCACGTCGTAGGCGGGCGTTTCCCGGGCAAGGGTGGTGGACAGCAACGCCTCGCGCGTGAGATTGAAGTCGCGTGAATGCTTGACCACTGCACCCGCCGCGACTTCGCCGAGCCGCAGGCCGTGCAGATCGTATCGGTCGATCAGGCCTTGCAGCGCGAACGTCAGCATGTCCTGGTTCGATGCCGTCGAGTACGCCGTGCCGGAGCGGGCGAACGGGATCCGGTTGCTGCCGAGGATCGCCACGCGACGTACGGCGGGAGGGGCGCTCACAGTCATGATGAGGTCTCGTCGAAGGATACGGCGGGCGCTTCAAGATCGGCTTCAGTCGGAACGGGTAGTTTAGGATACCGTATGATTTTGTACAAAGCGCGGACCGCATCGCAGCGTTCGCCCACGACGAGCGCCGGAATCATGGCAATTCCCATTCGAAGCGGCCGCGCAAATGAAGTCGCTCACCTGCCAGATCGCGTACTTCAAAGTCACGTCCTGCCGCCGATAAAGCCGCGGTCCACAACGTGGTTTCAGCGGGCAGGAAAATGGGTGACTTGAAGTCGCCTTGCACATCAGCGGCACCGAGCTGCTTCGACGGTTGCAACGCCGAGAGCGCACGCCCAAGCGTCCACATGCCATGCGCGATGGCGCGCGGAAAGCCGAACGCTTTCGCCGCAAGGGCGTGCAGATGAATAGGGTTGAAGTCACCGGACGCTTTTGCATAGTCGCGGCCGAGTTGTGCGGGAAGCTGCCAGCGCGCTTCACGGATCAGTGCGGGCGCAGTGGAGTCGGCCTGAGGAGCGGAGGCATGACGGTGACCCGGAACACCCCGCTTCAGATACACACTGTCCGCATCCCAGACCGCCTCCCCACCGCGATAGATGCGCGTATGCAGCGTGAACGCCTGCCCCTTGTCGTGAGCCACCAGCGCGCCGCTTTCTACTTCGATGCGTAATGCCTGTCCCGAGTACAGCGTACGCCGCAAGCGCACGCTGTTCGATACATGCACGAGACCCATCGCGGGCCATGGAAAAGCGGGATCGGTGAGCAGCATAAGGTGCAGCGGAAACGCGATCACGTGAGGGAAGGTGACAGGCACGCCTTGCTCGGGGATAAAACCGCATACGCGCGCATAGCGGCCGATCTGTTCAGCATCCAGCGCCACGCTTGGACGCACGAGGCGCAGCGGCGGTAGTTCCGCAACCCCGTCTGCGCGCTTGAAAATACCCTGCAGCGCACGGCCATAGAGTTTTGCGGGCGGCGGCAGCGACTCGATGATCACCGTGCGCATGCGCGGCGAGTTTGACGGAACCGGCATGCCCATGGTCATGCTCCGATCAGGCTTTGTCCGCACACGCGCACCACGTTGCCGGTGATGCCGGCGGAAGCCGGACTGGCGAGCCACGCGATCGTCTCGGCGACGTCCACAGGCTGGCCGCCCTGGCTCATCGAATTCATGCGTCGTCCGGCTTCGCGAAGTCCCAGCGGAATCCGGGCGGTCATCTGCGTTTCGATAAACCCCGGCGCCACCGCATTGATCGTGATGCCCCGTGCGCGCAGTGGTTCCACCATGCTTTGCACGCGGCCGATTACGCCGGCCTTCGAGGTCGCGTAATTGGTCTGGCCGAGATTGCCGGCAATGCCGCTGATCGACGATACCCCTATGATCCGGCCGCCCGCGTGCAGCACGTTATGATTGAGCAACAAATCGTCTATGCGCTCCTGCGCCGAGAGGTTCACATCGATCACGCTGTCCCACGCGGCCTCCGTCATCTTCGCGATGGTCTTGTCGCGCGTGATGCCGGCGTTGTGCACGACGATATCGATACCGCCCACGGCCAGCAGCGCGGCCGCGATGGTCTCGGGCGCTTCAGGCGCGGCGATATCCACAGCGAGCGCCGTGTGCGCCCCTTGCGACGGCCATGCATCTTCCAGCGCGAGCATGGTCTGGTCGAGCGCGTCCTGAGCCTGAGGGACATCCAGCCCGATCACGTGTGCGCCACGATCGGCGAGCACCTGCGCAATCGCCGCACCAATCCCGCGTGCCGCGCCCGTCACGAGCGCACGTTTGCCCGCGAGCGGCTGGTTCCAGTCGGCGGGCTGCGTGACCGGCGTGGTGTCGATATGCACGACCTGACCCGATACATACGCCGAGCGTGGCGAAAGCAGAAAACGCAGCGCGCCTTCAATATCGGCGCCGGGTTCTACCTGGACCAGATTCGAAGAGATGCCGCCGCGCGCTTCCTTGCCGAGTGAACGTGTCATGCCTTCCAGCGCCCGTTGCGCGGTCCATGCTCGCGGTGATGTGCAGGATTGTGGCTGCCGTCCGAGGACGACGATACGGCCGCTCTTCGCCACCGACCGGATTGCATCGTGGAAGAAGCTGTAAAGCGCATGCAGTTGCGTGCTGTCGGTGATACCTGTTGCGTCGAAGATCAGCGCCTGTACGCGATCGTTCGGCGCCGCGCCGGGCGAGCGCGGTTCGAAGCGTCCGCTCATGGCGCCATGTCTTGCCGCGACGGACAACCAGCCGAGCGCGCTTTCGTGAGCGACGCTCGTCATGCCGATGGAAGTCAGCAGCGTAATCAACGGCTCGAACAGCGTGGGCGACGGACCCGCTCCGATCGCTGCTATACCGCCGAATTCCGGGCGTCCCTGCGCATGCCGCCGCAATACTATCGGCTGTGGCAAGCCGATGGAACGCGCGACGCTCGCGCCGAAGGGAGAATTGACGAAGTCGAGATAGCGATCTTTCATGCCTGCCTGAAAATCGGTTTAGCGCTTGTGTATTGGATCACGCATGGATTTCCTCGGGCTCGTTCGCCAGTGCTTCCTGACGTTTCTTCAACGCATCGAGCATACCGAAATCCGCGCCGAAGTCATCGACCTTGACGACTTCCACGCCGTAACGCGCGTAGTCGGAGAGTACCTGACGTTCGGTCGCATCGATCAAACCGCGCGTTTCGCAGGCAGAGGCCCACGCGTCGAGATCGGGCAGGCTTTGCGGCATCGGCGGGAGCTGCCTGGCCTTAACGGCATCGCGCAGCTTGTGCTCGATCTCGGCATAACGCGGACTGAGCGCGAACATCAACTCCCCGTAACCGAGCGGATCGATATGCACGGGCGGCGCGTACGAGTCCGCAATCAGACGTTCGCGGGCGTCGCCGGGGGTTGTCATCAACTCGGCAATAGCGCTCCCCAGCCGATCCCCCGGTACGCGGCGCGGCATGCCGAAAGGAAACGCAAGTGCGCGCACGAAGCCTGCTGCGAGCGGTTTCGGATAGTTGGAAAGTACGCCTTCGAAGGCCGTTTGCGCTTGATGCAGCGAATCTTCGACACCCCAGCGCACGAGCGGAAGATCGGCTTCTGGACGGCCATCGTCTTCGAAGCGCTTGAGCGTGGCCGAGATCAGGTAGAGCTGCGAGAGGATATCGCCGAGTCTTGCCGAGAGGCGTTCGCGCCGCTTCAATTCGCCACCGATCGCGAACATCGATACGTCCGCGAGCAGCGCGAATGCCGTGGCGAAGCGAGTAGCCGCGCGATAGTAGGGCACAAGACGCGTGTCGGCGCGGGTGGGTTTGGGAATCAGCACGCTGCCGCCGAACGCGAACACGAAGCTGCGCACTGCATTCGATGCCGTGAAATTCGCGTGACCGAAGAAGGCGTTGTCGAAATCACGCAGACCCTTGGCGCGGTCGGGATCGCGTGTCGCGGTCATCTCTTTCAGCACGTACGGATGACAGCGGATCGCGCCCTGACCGAAAATGATCAGGCTTCGCGTAAGGATGTTCGCGCCTTCCACTGTGATGGAGATAGGCACTTGTTGATAAGCGCGGGCGAGGAAATTCGACGGTCCCATGCAGATGCCCTTGCCCGCGACTACGTCCATACCGTCGTTGATCACTTTGCGCGCGCGTTCGGTGATGTGATATTTCGCGATTGCGGAAATCACCGATGGTTTCTCGCCAAGATCGACGCCTTGTGCTGATAAGCGGCGTGCCGCGTCCATCACATACAGGTTGCCGCCCATGCGCCCGAGCGCTTCCTGCACGCCTTCGAACTTGCCGATAGCGGTACGGAACTGCCGCCGCACGGCGGAATAAGCACCGGTGCCGCGCACGGCCAGCTTCGCCATGCCCACGTTCGACGATGGCAACGAAATGGCGCGTCCCGCTGCGAGGCATTCCATCAGCATGCGCCAGCCGTTGCCGACTTGTTCGCGCCCGCCGATGACCCAGTCGAGTGGAATGAAGACATCGTTGCCCCAGTTAGGACCGTTCTGGAACACCGCATTCAAAGGCCAGTGACGGCGGCCGATATTCACGCCCGGATGATTGGTCGGGATGAGCGCGCAGGTGATGCCGGCTTCATCGGCGGTACTTAGCAGATGGTCGGGATCGAGCGCGCGAAACGCGAGGCCTAGCACCGTCGCTATCGGCCCAAGCGTGATGTAGCGCTTGTCCCATGTCACGCGAAAGCCAAGCGTTTCGCGGCCCTCATGCACTCCTCTGCACACGATGCCCACGTCGGGGATCGCCGCTGCATCTGACCCGGCGTAGGGACTGGTCAGCGCGAAGCAGGGGATTTCATCGCCACGAGCGAGACGCGGCAGATAGTGGTTCTTCTGTGCTTCGGTGCCGTAGTGCATCAGCAATTCGGCGGGGCCAAGCGAGTTGGGCACCATCACCGAAACCGCTGCGGCAGAGCAGCGCGTGGCGAGTTTCATGATGACCTGCGAATGCGCGTAGGCGGAGAATTGTTTGCCGCCGTACTGCTTCGGAATGATCATGCCGAGGAAGCCCTTCGACTTGATGAATTGCCACGTTTGCGGCGACAGGTCTTGCCAGATCGCTGTTGTTTCCCAGTCGTTCGCGAGATCGCAGAGCTGCGTGCATTCCGTGTCGATGAAAGCGCGCTCTTCGGCCGTGAGCACCGGTGCGCCGAGTGCAAGCAGCGTGTCCCACTTCGGGCGTCCCGAGAACAACGCTGCATCCCACCAGACCGTGCCGGCTTCGATCGCATCGCGTTCGGTCGGCGACATCTCCGGCAGGATCTTGCGGAACAGGTCGAAGACAGGTTTGGTCAGCAGTACACGGCGCAGCGGCTTGATGGCAAGCACGAGCGCGGGCAGCACGAAGACGATCGCAAGGAGCGCTGTGACGACCGGCCCGGTCACCCCTGCGAACCAGCCGGCCGCCACCCAGATCACTGCCCATGCGAGCCAACCAAGGGCGGGCGCTTGCATATACAGCAAAGCCCCGCTCACGATAAACAGTGCGACCACGAAGCTGGCTGTCATGACGACCTCTCCCGATGTTGTTCGATAGTGTGCGCGAGAACGGCATGGAGGCGGTGTGCATCGGCAGCTTATTGTTCAGCACATTACATACCCGGCGCGTGCGTCCTCAATTCAGGCGGTGGCATGTTGCGACGCGTCATCGTGCGCGAACGGACCCGCGCTTAAAGGGTCCGGCGTCAAGGCTGCTGCGCTATCGGAGACCGGTTCGCGCTCGGCGAACATGGAGGCGAACGGACAGGCGCCGTTGGGAGGAGACAGCGGCGCTTTGAGCGCGGCCACCATGACCAGCGCGAGACGGCCGATCAATTGCGAGTCCTCCAGGCGCTGGCCCTGCGTGAAATCGGCGATAAGGCTGGTCGTATCGGCCCCGGCGAGAATGCCGCTGAGCGAGCCGATGCAAAAGTGCAGCCGCCAGCCAAGTTCTTCGCGAGGCAAATGAGGAAGGACAGTTTGAAACGCGCGGAAGAAACGCTCGGCGACATCCGCATAGATTCCGCGCAGGAAATTGCGAATGAACGGCGACGGATCGGTGTAGGCGCGGCCTAGAAGGCGCAGCAAAGCAGGGCCGCTTTTCTCGACGCAGCGGGATTGCTGGAGCGCCGGGATAAACATCGCGCCGAGGATGTGCTCGCAGGTGAGTTGCGAACCCAGCGAGGACTGGAAGCGTTCAAGCAAGGCCAGGCGGTTCTGATTAAGACCGTCGAGGCGACGAGTGAGCATGGCGTGGATCAGCGCGTCCTTGCCGCCGAAGTGATAGTTCACGGCGGCCAGGTTGGCATCGGCGCGAGCGGTGATGAGCCGCATCGACATGGCTTCGTAACCAGCGTCAATGAAGAGCGCTTCGGCGGCGTCGAGCAAGCGAGTCTTTGTATCGCCGGACGCGCGTGATGGCGCGCGACTGGAAACGTTAAGCATGGAACGGGTAGGCACAGGCGTCTCCGGGACCGTCGTGGCGGTCCGCATGGTGGCAATTATCGATTAAAAGCTTTTGATTAAAACGGGTGTTCTAATCAAGATAAAAAGCTTTGGTGAGATCGACAAGCCATTTTGTGGAGCGCGCTCTCTAGAAAGAGAACGGTCGTGCGAGAGAGGGTGCGGAAGAGATGGGAGTCGAGTGAGGAAAATGGGGACGCAAATGTGTCCCCATTGGATAAAAACCCTTAAACCGAACTCGTCGCCCCGACATGCTGGGCCGACTCGGTCATGTCGATGCCTCGTCGCTCGCGGCTAAAGAAAATAAGCGCCGCAATCACCACGGCGACCGTGCCGCCAACCAGCGCCATGGCGAGTCCATAGTTATTGCCGTTCTTGATGGCGATAGATGCCTGCATGGTGGCATTGACCGAAGCCAGCAGATTGCCCAACTGATAAATGAGGCCGGGAAACGTGGCGCGGATCTCATCGGGCGAAATCTCGTTCAGATGCACCGGGATCACTCCCCAGGCCCCTTGAACAGAGATCTGCATCAGAAAAGCTCCGGCGGCGAGCGCTACCGGGCCACTTGAGAACGCCCAGAGCGGCAATACCGGCAACGCGATTAAAGAGGCAATAAAGATTGCCCAGCGGCGCCCGATCTTCTCCGACATGGATCCGAAGAACAGGCCGCCACAGATCGCCCCGATATTCAGAACAATGGTAATGAGCGCAACCGTGTGCGGATCGAAGTGATGCTGTTCGCGCAAGAAAGTCGGATAAAGATCCTGGGTGCCGTGCGAGAAGAAGTTAAACGCGGTCATCAAGACAATTGCATAGATGGACAATTGCCAGTTCTGCCTGAGCGTCTTCAGCAAGCCGGGGCGGGGCCGCTTCTCCATGGCCTTCCATGCCGGCGACTCAGGCACGTGCGCACGCACATATAAAACCAGCAGCGCGGGAGCCACGCCGATAAAAAACATCCCGCGCCAGCCGACATACTGATACGCGACGCCGAACACAATTGAAGCCAGCAGATACCCGCTCGGATAACCCGCTTGCAAGAGACCTGATACAAAGCCACGCGCTTTGGTCGGCACGGTTTCCATCGTAAGGGCTGAACCCACGCCCCATTCACCGCCCATCGCAATACCGAACAGCGAGCGCAACACGAGCAACGTAAAGAGATTCGGCGAGAAACCCGACAGCAGTTCCAGCAGCGAATAGATCGCGATATTGACCATTAGCGTTGGACGCCGACCGTATTTGTCGGCGAGACGGCCGAAGATCAGCGCTCCGAGAGGGCGCATTGCGAGCGTCAGGGTAATGCCAAAAGCGACCGCCGGAATCTTCGTATTGAATTCCGTGGCGATGTCTTTCAATATGAAAACCATTAGAAAGAAATCGAAGGCATCGAGTGTCCAGCCTAAATAGGCCGCAATCGTCACGTTTCTTTGTTCTCGCGTCCAGCTCATTACCGTAATCTCCCCATTCGCGTAATTGATTAACCATGACGACGTGACCGAGCTCTTCTCTGCGCCGCGCCGAATAAGGCGCTCGGCTGGTGTCGGCAGGTTGGAGTGTACGCCGCTGTTTAATTCGATGCTCGCAACGATCGGCCAAATTGGTATTAACCCCGGTATGATTTGGTGTTTGCGGTGCGCCGCATCATCGGATAGCTTTCGATTAAGCTGATAAATTAAAGTAAATGAAAGTTAATTGAATTAATTTTGTATTAAATGGTTCGAGGGGAGGGTCGTGGGCACTTCACCTGAGGGCAGGAGATCGGTTCACTTACGGACAAGCGTGTTGACTGGCCAAAATTGATGCCGGCCGCATCGAAATTAGATCGGCCGAGTTCCCATGTCCGCCGCTCCTCGCGCCCGTTGGCCTTATGTTTTCATCTCGGCCGCCGCGATGACCTGGCTAGTCCGATCCGGGCATCGCTGTCGATAGAGAGGATAGCTTATCGAAATGGCTTTAACGATCCCACGCATTTCAGCCGGCGTTTTCGCGCGGCGTCCGGAATGTCGCCGCGGGACTTCCTGCGGGTTCGATGAGCTAGTGTGAGTCGACCAGCGCTTGCAACCCCGCGTCTCGGATCGCCAATACGTCGAACAAGCCAAGCGCGCGTAATGCGGGCAGGGCATCGACAATATCGTTTTCCGCCGTTGTACGCTCGTTCGCGGACGTCAAGGGATCGGCCCAGACTCGCGCGTTAGCGAGGAACGCACCGACGGTGCCTTTGCGAACGGAGACGCCGTTGAACGTGCCGTCGTCGAGGTGATCGGGAAGAATATCTGCAGCGCGCATCATGTACTCCTGGTGTGTGGTTGACCTCTCCACTTTAGCGAGCGGCAAGCGCACGCGCTGCGGCGTACATGCCATTCGATACGCTTTCCACGCCAACGGGACTTGTTCAACGAGCCATAAACCCCATTAACTCCACTCCATATCCGCGTTCTCGTCCGGGTCGTGCAACGTCAAGCCGGAAAGCGGCAGCGGCAGCGCCGTCTTATACCGCACCTGCTTGAGCGCAAAGCTCGATCGGATGTTCGAGATGCCCGGGATCTTTGTCAGCCGTTCAATGATGAAGCGTTGCAGAGACTGGATGTCCGGCATCACGACGCGCAGCAGGTAGTCGGCGTCGCCGGTCATCAGGTAACACTCCATGACCTCAGGCCGCTCGCCGATCGCTTCTTCGAAACGCCGCAGCGCGTCTTCATCCTGTTTCGTCAGGCTGACCTGGATGAACACGTTGATCCGAAGCCCAAGCGGTTCGGGGTTCAGCAACGTGACCTGCTGTTTGAACAGTCCCAATTTTTCGAGCGCCCGCACGCGGTTAAAACAAGGCGTCTGCGACAGATTTACTGCCTGCGCCAGTTCCGAATTAGTGATGCGCGCATTCTGCTGCAACTGGTTCAGGATGCCGATGTCGATACGGTCCAGGCGTTTAGGCGATGTCGTCATAGCTCGAATATTCTGGAGAAGGGGGCGTACGTGGAATAAATACACTATCCCGGAGCCTGATTAAAAGCAAATGAGAGGCACATTCTGCGGCGCAATAGTTAAGCTTATTGAAAAGCCAACGCTATTCCCCCATTCAATGCGGAGCCGTGCCATGACCGATTTATCCAGCGGAAGCGAACAGATTCTGTCGATAGCCCGAGGTCGCGAAGACACCGATCCCGAGGAAACCGCCGAATGGCTGGAGGCGCTGGACGCAGTCACCGAACACGTTGGCCGTGACCGCGCGCAATACCTTTATGACCGGCTGGCCGAGCATGCGCTGTCGCTGGGTATCGAGTCGTCGCGGGCGCGTGTCACGCCTTATATCAACACCATTCCTGTTGCAGAGCAGCCGCGCTATCCGGGCAATCTGGAGATCGAGGAAAAGCTCGCCGCTGCGTTGCGCTGGAACGCGCTCGCGATGGTCGTGCGCGCGAACAAGGCTTACGGCGAACTCGGCGGCCATATTGCGAGCTATGCCTCCGCGGCCGATCTCTTCGAAGTGGGTTTCAACCATTTCTTCCGCGCTGCTGCGCCGGATGCGGGCGAAGGCACGGGGGCAGATCTCGTGTATTTCCAGCCCCATTCATCGCCGGGTGTTTATGCTCGCGCGTTCCTTGAAGGCTTTCTTGGCGAAGAGCATTTGCAGCACTATCGGCAGGAGATAGTCGGACCCGGGCTGTGTTCGTATCCGCATCCGTGGCTCATGCCGGATTTCTGGCAGTTCCCCACGGGCTCGATGGGCATCGGTCCGATCAACTCGATTTATCAAGCGCGTTTCATGCGCTACCTGCAAAACCGTGGCCTTGCAAAGACGCAGGACCGCAAGGTGTGGGGCTTCTTTGGTGACGGCGAGATGGATGAGCCGGAATCGATCGGCGCGCTGTCGCTGGCTGCGCGCGAGCAACTCGACAACCTCGTGTTCGTCATCAATTGCAACCTGCAGCGGCTCGACGGTCCGGTGCGCAGCAACGGGCGCATTATCGATGAGCTCGAAGCGCAGTTCATCGGCGCGGGCTGGAACGTGATCAAGGTCTTGTGGGGCTCCGACTGGGATGCGCTCTTTGCACGCGACCAGACCAACGCGTTGCTGCGTGCATTCGCGCATACGGTCGATGGCCAGTTCCAGACTTTCTCAGCGAACGACGGCGGGTATAACCGCGAGCGTTTCTTTGGCCAGAATCCCGAGCTTGCCGCATTGGCTTCGCATCTGAGCGACGAGGATATCGACGGCCTGCGTCGCGGCGGTCACGACGTACGCAAACTCCACGCAGCTTACGCGAAGGCGCTCAGTCACCGAGGCCAGCCGACCGTGATCCTCGCCAAGACAATGAAGGGCTTCGGCATGGGTACGTCGGGCCAGGGAAGAATGACGACGCACCAGCAAAAGAAGCTTGGCTTCGACGACCTCAAGGCGTTTCGCGATCGCTTTCGCCTGCCGCTGTCGGACGCCGATGTCGAGGCGGTCAAGTTCTATAAACCTGCGGAAAACAGTCCGGAGATGCAGTACCTGCACGCACGACGCGCAGGCCTTGGAGGCTATCTGCCCAGAAGGCGGAGAGCGGCGTCGAAGGGGCTGATCGTCCCTTCGATTACTACCTGGGGCCAGTTCGCAATCGATGCGGCAGGCAAGGAAATGTCGACCACCATGGCGATCGTGCGCATGTTCGGCACGCTGATGAAGGACGCAACGCTTGGGCCCCGCGTGGTGCCGGTGGTTGCCGATGAGGCGCGCACCTTCGGCATGGCGAACATGTTCCGGCAGGTTGGCATCTATTCACCGCTCGGGCAGTTGTATGAGCCGGAAGATCTCGGTTCCATGCTCTATTACCGCGAGGACACCAAGGGACAGATTCTCGAAGAGGGCATTTCAGAAGCGGGCGCAATGTCGTCATGGATCGCCGCGGCGACGTCCTACAGCGTGCACGATCTGCCCATGCTGCCGTTCTACATCTATTACTCGATGTTCGGCTTCCAGCGTATCGGCGACATCATCTGGGCGGCGGCTGACCAGCGCGCCCGCGGTTTCCTGATCGGCGCGACCGCGGGCAAAACGACGCTTGGCGGTGAGGGTCTGCAGCATCAGGATGGCAGCAGCCATCTCGTGGCATCGACGATACCGAACTGCCGTGCATACGATCCCGCGTTTGCCTATGAAGTCGCGGCTATCGTCGATGAAGGAATGCGCGAGATGGTCGAGCGCCAGCGCGACGTGTTCTATTACGTCACCGTGATGAACGAGAATTATGCGCAACCATCGGTGCCCGGCGGCGATCTCGAGACGCTGCGCGAGGGCATTCTCAAGGGCATGTATCCGCTTGCGGCGGAACCGGACGCTACGGCGCAGGTGCAGTTGCTCGGTGCCGGCGCGATTCTCGGTGAGGTGATCGCGGCGCAGCGGATGTTGCGCGACGAGTGGGGCATTGAAGCGGCGGTATGGAGCGTGACGAGCTTCACGGAGTTGCAGCGAGACGGTATGGTATCCGAAAGACTTTCACGGCTCGGCGAGACAGCCCCTGCGCCGTATGTGGGCACGATGCTTGGCGCGTCGCGCGGCCCGGTGATCGCGGCAACGGACTATGTTCGCGCCGTGCCCGAACTGATCCGCGCTTACGTGCCGCGTCGCTACGTGACGCTTGGCACCGACGGTTTCGGCCGTAGCGACACCCGTCAGGCGCTGCGCGAGTTTTTTGAGGTGGATCGCGCATCCATTGTGATCGCAGCCTTGAAAGCGTTGGCCGACGACGGCGAGATCGATATCGCCATAGTGCGAAAAGCGTCACAGCAGTATGGCAAGGCAGCGTCCGCGTCGGGCGCTCCCTGGCAGAGGTAGAAGCCGAGGGCTGGCCATTGCGGCAAAACCGGGCGGATCGCAGGCCCATTCGGATCGGATGACTTGCGCGTTCAACCCGCCGCACGATGCTGGGATTTTTATGTTGTGCGGACACTCTGCGCTGCGGTATAAAAGCCGTTCCAGAGGGTTTCCCGGTCATGTCCGCTCCGCTTCTCGATTCCGCAAAAATTCATTCGGCCGATGGCCCGATCCTGTTCGCTGTCGAGCTGTCCGGCGATGTCGCGCGTGTCACCGGGACTCATCGCCACGCCCGTGGCCAGATCTTCGGCGCGGTTCGCGGGTTGCTGTCCGTTGGAACCGACGACAGCCAATGGGTCGTGCCGGCAATCCATGCAGTCTGGCTTCCGCCCAACCGCGCGCATTCTCTTCGTTCACACGGTGCGTTTGCGGGCTGGAGCGTCTACGTCAGCGAGAGCGCCTGTACGGATCTTCCGCATGAGCCTTGCACAATCCGCACTTCCGGCCCGTTACGCGAGGCCGTGAACCGAGCAGCAAGCTGGGACAGCAAGACACTGGATGAGGCGCAGATGCGCCTGGCGGGTGTCATACTCGATGAAATTCGCTCGTTGCCGCGTGAGGCTTTCGGCTTACCTATGCCGCGTGATGTACGCGTGCTGCGGATCGCGCGCGCACTTGCTGACAATCTCGCCGATAACCGCCGCCTGGAAGAGTGGGCTGACTGGGGTGGCGTTGCGTCACGGACGTTGACCCGACGGTTTATCGACGAGACGGGGTTCAGCTTCTCCGAATGGCGCCAACGAGCGCGCCTGATGCGGGCACTGGAGATGCTTGCGTCGGGCACGGCCGTCACGACTATTGCACTCGATCTCGGCTATGAAAACGTCAGCGCGTTTATTGCCATGTTTCGCCGGACCTTCGGCGTGACGCCAACCCAATATTTTGTCTAGCGGACGGATGCTCCGCGAACGATCGAACGTATTGATCAAGCGTCGGCTTCAATGTCCGAAAGGCTGCTTGCCCGGCGCCGGCACAAGCCTGCTTGCGCTGGTATTCTGGCGGTTGACATTGCGATACGTACATCGAAAGAACCATGATCCTGTTCGCACCACTTATTACTTTGGCGGAAATATAGATGAACGAGATAACCCTGCTGACCGAAGCCGACGATCGCGCCCGACGCTATACCGAGTCCATCCCGGAACGACGCGTGTTTCCCGATCAAGCGGCGCTGCAGGCGCTCGTTGCGTTCAACGAGCCGCTACCGGCACGCGGGTATGCGCCAGAAGACGTGCTACGGATGTTGGACGATATCGGTTCGCCCGGCACGGTAGCGTCGAACGGGGCTCGGTACTTCGGCTTTGTGATTGGCGCAGCACTGCCGGCGGCTGCGGCAGCAGAACGCCTGATGCTGGCATGGGACCAATGCGCGTCGTCATTCGACAATTCCCCGGTCGCGGCCACGCTCGAACGGGTCGCGGCGGGCTGGGTGCTCGAGGCGCTGGACCTGCCTCGCGAAAGCGCGGTGGGGTTCGGTACCAGCGCCACGGCTTGCACGCTGAGCTGCCTTGTTGCCGCGCGCCGCATGCTGCTCTTACGCAAGGGCTGGGACTTCGACAACGACGGACTGACAGGTGCTCCCGAGGTCAAGGTCGTGGTGTCCGAGCTTGTGCATATCACCGTGAAAAAGGCGCTTCGCCTGCTTGGTTTCGGCATGAACAAGATACTGTTCGCACCGGTAAACCATCATGGTCAGGTGGACCCGGAACGCTTGCCGCCACTCGATGACATGACCATCCTTTGTTTGCAGGCGGGCGAGGTCAACACGGGTGAATTCGATCCATTCGACATGCTTATTCCTCAGGCCAAGGCTGCCGGCGCCTGGGTTCATGTGGATGCGGCGTTCGGCTTGTGGGCACGCGCGTCCTCGCATGCGGAACTGACGAAAGGGATAGAAGGGGCCGATAGCTGGACAACCGACGCCCACAAATGGCTGAACACACCCTATGACTGCGCGATGGCGATCTGCCGCGATAGTGAAGCGCTCGCGGCCGCAATGAACAGCGATGCGGTCTATTTGAGCGGGGCGAGGGACGCGCAGAAAAACCTGACCCTCGAGTTTTCGCGAAGGGCTCGCGGCATACCGGTGTGGGCCGCGTTGCGGACGTTAGGGCGTGAAGGCGTGGCTTCATTAGTGGACCAGCACTGCGCGCTCGCGCGGCGCATTGCACAGGGTCTGGCGCAGGCGGGGTTCGAGATACTAAACCGTGTCACGCTGAACCAGATTCTGGTTCGCGCGCATACCGATGAACTCACGGTTGCTGCCCGTGAAGCGGTCCAGGCATCGGGCGAGGCCTGGTTTGGCGCAACCGTCTGGCAAGGGCGGCCGGCCTTCCGGATCAGCGTGTCATCCTGGCGGACGACGGAACACGAAGCGGACGCACTCGTGCAATTGTTGACCGGGCTTGCCAAACCACGCTGAGCAATGCGGCATTCGATATCGATATCGGGCGCGGTTTGGCCAAGCTACCGATGCCGATCGAAAAGCGCGCGAAGATTAATCGCGAGGCTGGCCAATACCGCCAGCGCGCCCAGTGTTTCGAGTAATGCCGAGAGCATCGCGTCAGATCTCCCAGAGGGTCGAAGCCGGTGGCATGCTACCGGCTCGACGCTTAGATGAAATGTCGTAACAGCAGTCGAAGATCGAGCGTCAGCGTGCAGGTAAAGAACCATCAGCGGAAGGTCGTAGGGCTGATAGTTGATACGGCCGCGTATGCGTTGACCGATCCACATACCTGGCAAGACCGGGACGACAGCAAACTGCGTGCTTGCGATGTGACCGAAAGCGAATTCATTTTCCCGTGCAGGCCCGATCGCCAACGCCGTGGTCGATACCGTAAATAATAGTCCGAGGGCCTGGGCGAGATCTTATTTTTTTGGATCGAGCGCTTGAAGATAGGGACCGTGAGGGTTCAATGCTCAACAACTCAGATCGAAATATCCCTCGGCGAGGCATACGCCGTTCACCAGGATCTCGACGTCATGCCGCCCGGCGTAATGCACGCGCGTGGTGAAGTCCCGGATGTTCTGCGTGCGTTCTATCGCTACCGTTTGCCCGCCGTCCAGTGTCAGCTCCTTCAGCTTGAATACTTTCGCGGCCGTCACGCCCGATTTTTTCACATAATGCATCCTGTAGTCGATCACGAGCCGCTGGCTTTCGGGGCACTTCGATGCAAGATCGAATGACAAGGTCACACGCTCGCCTAATGCAACCTGGCGTGGCGTCACGGCGAACTTGCTGAGCTTCACATCGGGCGCGCCGCCCGCGCCGATCAGCGCCAGCGCGCGGCCGTTGCCGGCCTTGATCAGGGAGCGCAGGGCGCGCTTCGCAATCCAGGCCGTGTGGGGGTTTTCAATCGGCCACGTCGCCAGCCGGTCCAGCACCCACTCAGGATGCGATTTGGTGACATCGTTCAGATGATTGGCGACTGACTTGCGGACATACAGGCTCACGTCCGAACGCAGGTTCTCCAGGATGGGCGCCGCCAGCGAAGGATCAGCCAGAATTGCGTCGAGCCGGAACGACCACGGCAAGCGTGGACGGCTTCCTTCGCTCGCGAGTCGACGCACGGCGTCGCTGTCATCGCGTGACCATACTGTCATGATGGCCAGCGCTCGCTTCAGATCCTTGCGCAGGAATTCGCGCACAGCGAACTCGGAGGTGCCGAAGGCCGTGAAAAACTTGAGTGCGTCCATCGATACATCGAAGTCGTCCTGGCCGTATTGTCCGACGTAGTCGGGAAGGACCAGCGTCGCAAATCCGTTCCCGATCCGCAGCGCCAGCGCACGAAGAATCTCGAGTGCTTGACCGTAGTCTGCGGGAAGGGTTGCATGCAGCGCCTGAGTCATGCGGCGCAGGCGTTGCATCAGGGTCAGGTCGTCAAGCCCGGCTAAGGAAATCTTGAGGAAACGCCGCGCGTCGAATGGGGGATAAACCGCTTTGACGTCGAGCGCCATGTCGCGGAACCGGCGGTCGTTGAAGATCTCTTTTAGTGCGGTGTTTTCGGTGTCCGGCATCGTTATCGTTTTCTTGTTGGAATTGCGCTGGAGTTGCTGTCGGCTGCAATGGGTGTTTCGGCTGGTCTATAGCCGTCCAAGGCGCGGTTCAGTGCGCTCAATCATATCGCCGAGCAGGTAAGAACTTGTTGACGATCTGTGCCAGATTTCGTCATAAGAGCGTCGCTCACGCCGCCGGAAAGGAAGCATATCTGTCGGTCCTGTCAGATCTTGTCAGGAGCCGCATTTTTAGGGTCGATTCAGTAGAAATTGAAAGACTTTCGGGCCTTTTTTGTAAGCTTAAGTATCCGTTGATGCCGCCGTTAACAAGGGGCCAGCCTGTCAGGTTTCAACGCTGTCTTAGATCACTCGACGACCATCCGGCAATAGCGTTTTCGACCCGCACCCAATGACACTCCCGCTCCTTTCGCGCTCTCGCGAACGGGCGCGGCCGATGGGTGCTGCGGAAGACATTGATTGTTTGACACGCTAAGACACGTTGAAGGGCCATATCGAGTTCAACGTTACGAAGAGTCGTCAATATGCTTAAAAAAGCGAGTGTTTCCACCAGCCTTCTGGTCGTTCTGGTCGTGTTTTGTCTCTTCCAGATCGTCACGGAAGGGCTTGGTTTCTGGTCGTTGACCGCTACTCATAAGGATGTAGGCAACCTGTCGGACATCGCGCTCAAGCAAGTCAACGCGGTCAACGAATCCACTCAACGCCTGATGGATGCACGGATCAACCTGTCGCGGGCCGGGACGCGCATGGCACGCGGCGGCACGGAACCGGTCGACATCGTCCAGCACGCGCGCGAGCAGTTGGCGCTTGCGGATCAATCGTTTACCGCTTTCGTCAATGCGCCGAAAACCGGCGATGAAAACAGGGCGCGTACGGCCGCATTGCAGGAAAAATTTCAGGCATATCACGGCGCGCTGAGTGAACTGACCCAGTACCTCGATGCCAATAACCTGCAAGCGTTCCTTGACCAGCCCACCCAAGGCTTCCAGGACCGCTACCTCGCCGAGCAACAAAACTTCGCGCGCTTCGGCGACGCCGCGAGCCGGTCGTATCTTGATTCCATCGATGCCCGGCTTGATTGGTTCCGGGGAGTCGGATTAGCGATTTTCGTGGCGCTGGTCGCGGGCGTCGCGTTTGTGCATGTCGCGTTGCGTCGCGGTGTGGTCGCGCCGCTCGAGGAAGCGGGCCGTCACTTCGAACGGATTGCCGAGGGCAAGCTCGACGAGCACATTGCCGATCGCGGCACCAACGAAATTGGCCGCTTGTTCGCCGGTCTTGCGTCGATGCAGGCCAGCGTCGCCCACACGGTAAAGACGGTGCGCGAGTCGTCGGACTCGATCAATCTTGGCGCCGATGAAATCGCCACCGGTAACGCGGATCTGTCAGCGCGCACCGAGAACCAGGCGGCTTCGCTGGAAGAGACTGCATCGAGCATGGAGGAGCTGACCGCGACGGTGCGCCAGAATGCCGAGCATGCCCGCGATGCGAACAGTCTTGCCGGCGACGCGCTCACCGCGACATCGCGAGGCACGGGCGTGGTCGATCAGGTGGTCGAGAAGATGACCAGCATCGCGAAGAGTTCGGACAAGATCTCGGAGATCATCTCGGTGATCGACGGCATCGCTTTCCAGACCAACATCCTGGCGTTGAATGCGGCTGTCGAGGCGGCGCGGGCAGGCGAGCAGGGCCGCGGATTCGCGGTCGTGGCAAGCGAGGTGCGTGGGCTTGCGCAACGCAGCGCGCAATCGGCCAAGGAGATCAAGGAACTGATCGGCGAATCCGTCTCGCAAGTGAACGATGGTTCCGCGCTCGCGGGACGGGCGGGTGAAGCAATGCGCGAAGTATCGACGTCAATCTCGCGCCTTACGCAAATGATGGCGGAGATCAGCGCCTCATCGCTCGAGCAAAGCACGGGCATCGAGCAGGTCAATCAGGCTGTCGTGCAGATGGACGCGATGACGCAACAGAACGCGGCGCTGGTGGAGCAGGCTGCATCGGCGGCTGCATCGCTGCATGAGCAAACGCGTCACCTGAAGGCCGCAGTATCCGTGTTCAAGATCCCGGACGAGGGAAGGGTAACGCGGTTTTGAAGACCGAAGCAGGCACAAGGGCGTTTGGCCCTTGTTGCGTTCAAATCGGCGGCAGGTTTCGATTGGCCCAGAGTTTGCGAGCCGGGCAGAACACGATGACAGCCTCAGCGGTCATCGTGTCTCAGCGCTGTGCAATCGCGGTGTGCCCATCTTGAACCATGCTTTCGCTATTTTCCCGTTCTCGACTTCGTAGATGGCGATCACGTCAATCTCGCCGGGACCGTCCGGGAAGGTGCGAGTGACAAGCTCCTGGTCGACCACGAGGTTGCCAACCGATATACGCGTGATGAGCTTGCCGAAAAGATTGGCTTCGCTGAACCGGGCGATGTGCCGTTCGCGGATCTCGTTTGCGCCGCTAGCCAGCAAACGTGAAGGGAACTCGTAGTACTCACAGTCGTGTGCCCACCATTGCATAAACCCTTCTATATCCCGGGCGTTATAAGCCTCAAGTTGTTTTTGTACCGGGAATTCGACGTCACTCAATCCGCTTTCATTCATTTTGTTATTTTCCCTGTGAGTAGTAAACGATCCCGGCTGCGAGCGTCATCATGAGCGCGCACGCCGGGTTTTAGCGGGAAGTATTGCAGCGAAGTCTTGCAGCGGTCTATAGCTGGTGGTACGCACCTGCAGCGAGCATGAAGAGGATTCATGCCATTGCCTGCACGCGCTAATGGAAGGCGCGTGTAGAGCCTTCCTTAACAGGCGAAGGGAATAAGCCGCCGCCTTATTGTCCGGCGGTCTCGCTGGCGGGTCGATCGAAAGAGTCTTTGAAGGCTTTCCAGCCGAGATTAAAGCCCATTCGCGCAATCATGATGCCGATAACCGCAGCGGCCAGACGATCCGACATCGCCCAGCCGGCCATGCTACCCAGAATCCCAATTGCGGCTATCAGCGCCGAGATCGCGTCAGAGCGCGCATGCCAGGCGCTCGCAACGAGAATGGTGGAGCGGGTGCGTTTGGCCACGGACATGATGTACCGAAACAGCGCTTCCTTGGCGACGATCACGAACACCGCCACGACCAGCGCGCTTGCATGAACGTTGGAAGCATTCGCTGCATTGGCTACGTGTCCGAGACTGCTCCATAGGGTTTCCATTCCTGTCGCGATCAAGAGGAAGGAAATAAGTAGTGATCCTATGGTTTCGTATCGATCATATTGATCGTTGGCGCTCCGGTGCGCGGCCGTGGCGCTCAGGCGCAAGACCGCCAGCACCATTCCGTCCGCTGCCAGGTCAGCCAGCGTATGAACGCCGTCGGCGAGCAAACCGTCCGAGTAAGCCAGCCAGCCGATGACAATCTGCATGGTCATCAGGGCCGCGTTCAGCAGAACGCTTACCTGGGCTGCCTTGACGGCGGCGTCGTGCTTTTCGCGGCCGTGCTCGGACGTCGACGACATCGTGGAGAGGAATTATTAGTGTAGGTACAGCACCGTAACCGTCCTGCGTGGCGAACATATGACACGGATCGAGGTTGCGGGAAGATGGCGGGTTGGAGCGGTTGCGCGGGGGAGTGACCGGAATGTCGGCGGGAAGGCGAGCAACGCTCTGCCGGGCCGCAAACACCCGCCCGGATCGTCTTCAGGATGGCCATGTCCTCGGTACAGGGAGTTGCGGCAATGGCGGTTCTGGAAGCAGCGACCCATGCCGCGGCGAGCCGAAGGGCCGGTCTCGCTCAATAGCGCCGAGCGCTTGTGCTACGCAACCGAAGTCGCCCTTCCCGCGACCGCCCTCCTAATAAATCCTTCTGAGCAAGGCGCGCGAGTTGTATCGGAGCAGTCCAATCTATATCGATACGGCAAAGGTCTTCCCAATGGAAGCAGTTGCAATAGCTTCCCGCAGAATGAAGTCAGCCACGTCCGCCCGGGATATCCGTCCCAATGGTCCTATTTTCAGATCAGCTCCAAACCGATAGTCGCCGGTACGCTTGCCATTGGTCAGCGCCGGCGGTCGCACGAGCGTCCAGTCGAGGCCGCTCCTGCGGATTAGCGATTCCATCGTGTCCTTATCGCGCATCTTGTCCGCAATGACCGTGCGCACAAACTTGATGAACATGGATGCGTCTTTCGTTTCCGATGCGCCATAGGCGCTCAATGCGATGAAGCGACGCACGCCGGTAGCCTTCATGGCCTTCAGGATATTCCTGGCTCCATCCGCGCATACGGTGGACGGGCCACCTTTACGAGCTCCGAGCACACTGATGATCGCGTCTTGTTCCTTTACGACGCGCTCCAGTTCCGCTGGTCGATCGAGACCGGAGACAAAAATTTTAAGGCGAGGTGTTTCGCTCGTCAGCGTTCCTGCTGTTCTCACTACGGCGGTGACATCGTGTCCGGCTGCCAAAGCCTGTTCGATCAGATGGCGGCCCGTAGCGCCACTGGCGCCAAAAATTCCCAGCTTCATAGGTATCCTTCGAAATAGCGAGCAAACGCAGACGACGTTTGCAGGTCGGGGTGATTCATTTTCAAAATGGAGAGCGACGTAATGCCATGAAGGTTCGTCGAGGCATGCAAGCATGATAGGACCTACCCGTCATATTGGGTACTCGCAATCCAATGGCATACGAGTGGCAACAGAATCGCCTTCTGACGGTATTCGAAGAACAAAAACGGGCTGTTTCCGCGCTTCTCTTCGCACGCGGGCTCACATTTCAGATGCCAGGCGATCCGCTTACCGGTCCGCTACGTCGTCATTTTTGCCGGGGCGTCCGGCTCAGCGGAGCTGCCGGATCAGTTGGGCGCGGTTGTTCACGCTGAGCTTGTAGAACACGTGCTTAAGGTGGGTACGTACGGTCGAAAACGAAATATCCAGACGGCTCGCGATCTGCTTGTCTGTGAGACCCATTGCGACCATCCGCGAGATTTCGTGTTCTTTGCGCGTGAGCCCCAGTGCGAGTGCTTCGTCGGCACCCTGAGCGTCACCCGGTGCCCCCGTGGGGGTGTCTTTGCAGCGCCTCAGCGCCGCGCCAAAGGCGGGCGCGATGATTGCCAGCAACGCCAGATCCGTTGCGTCGAAGTTTCCCTTTTGCTGGCTCCGCCAGATTCGAATGTCGCCCGTGCTTTCGCCGTCGATTGGAACATGCACATTCATGCCCCAGTATAAAAAATCGCGTGCGAGGAAGTCATTGAAGAACTCCGTACGCACCAGTTCGGCCTGGGGCACGATTTCCGTTACGAGCGTGGGCTTGCTCCGTGCGCGCAGCCGGTGGGTGATTGGATCGTTGTACTGGAAGTAAGCCTCGTAATTGCGAAGGTTCGCATCCGACATGTCGATCGCCACGCGATCGTCAAAGCGTTTTCCAGCCGGATTCCATACGTAGGAGACAAACTGGTCCGCGTGCAGAAGGCGCGTCAGGAGGTTGCCCAGACGTAGGCGCAACGCGCAATCCGGTTGTGGTTCGGCGAGAACCTTGATGATTTGCGGTAACAGAATTGTCTGCTGAGTCGTAAGAAACATGGCCGAACTCCTTCGTCGCATGGGTTCGTAATAGTTCGCCACTGGTGCCTCCGGACTCGGGGGACATAGCCGGCGCTGTGGACCGTTTGTTGGTAATTGCTAATGCAATCCGTCGTCGACTTTTCAGCGATTGCTTTCTCAGCCGGTCGTCAGATGCATCTGATCTTCGCACAACGAAAATCCGTTTGCCCTTCGCGTTGACCCCAAGAGCGCTCAAAGAATCTAGCGGCAAAAAGGACCCCCGTCCCACGTTTGCTACGGCGTCCGACGTATCGCATCTCTTCCCGCGTATTTCTCCCAGCCATCGTCATTCCTGGGGATTCCATCGAATTTTCGGCCACTCAATCATGCGTCCATTGGAACGATCAGTCGGCAATGGAAATTAGAAAGGCAATGGCTAAGGAGATACGCTGATGAAGTTGAGTTCTTTTGTTTTGGCTGCCGCGTTTGGAGCGCTCGTTTCGGCGCATCAGGCGAATGCGCAGCCATCCGTGACCCTCTACGGCGAGATAGACACGGGTATTCAGTATTTAACTCACGCGGATGCAGCCGGCGATTCGCAGCTTTCGATGACAACCGGAAGCCGGCAGCCCACGTTCTTCGGCATCAGGGCGACGGAGGACCTTGGAGCCAGGACAAGTGCGGTGGTCAACCTCTCTCAGGTATTCAACTCCAACGACGGAAGCCAGTTCAATCCTGGCGTTGAATTCTCTAACGAGGCGTACGTGGGTCTTACCAACGAGACCTTCGGCACGTTGACGGCAGGCCGTCACTACAGCGTGCTTTTCGACAACACGATCATCTACGATGCGTCGTATTTTGCGAAGTATTCTGTCTTTTCGGACAATTTCATCCCGGCCCAGAATTTCTGGGTGGATAACTCGATCAAGTACAAGTCGCCGGAAATCGCAGGCTTAAGCACCGAGTTGCTCTACCGGTTTGGCGGGGTGGCGGGTGACAACAAGGCAGGGCGTGTTATCGAGGCATCGATCAAATACGCATCAGGAGGCTTCGCCGGCAGCGCTACCTATTCAGGGACCAATGGCAACGCCGGCATGTCGTCCGAGAAGGACATTCGAATAGCTGTGGCGGCGAAATACACCTTCAAATCGATCACCGTGTCCGCCGGCTATGAAAACATCTCGGGGTCTCTTCAGCTCTCGCCGGCTGGATGCACCTATTTCGGGAGCCTCGGTTACCAGGTCGCACCGGACTTGAATCTGAATGCGGAGATTTACCGGTACGACTTCAAGGGGTCCAGTTCATCCGTTACGGGATACGTCGGAACAGCCAGTTACAGCCTCTCGAAGCGCACAACGTTATATCTCCTCGCCGGCTTTGTGAACAACAAGGGCGCCGCAAATTTTGGCCTGAACCCATACACGACAACGGCGTTGGGACAGAGCCAGATGGGCGCGACCATCGGGATCATGCATCGCTTCTAGGGGATAGCGATCGTTGCTTCGGAACAGGCATCCATTCCCATTGCGGCAATAGGGCCGCGCTTTTAACTTCAGGCCGATATGAACTTGATCAATCTTTCCATCGTGGATGTCCGTCATGGTCTGCAAACGAAGCAGTTCTCGATCGCCGAGTATGTAAGCGCATTGCTCGAGGAAGCCGGCCGCCGTTCAGCATTGAACTGTTTCGTGAATCTGGATACCGCACGCCTGCTGCGAGAAGCCCGGCTTTTCGACGACCAACCGAAAGCGGGACCGCTCGCGGGTATTCCAATCGCCTTCAAGGACAACATCGACGTCCGCGGTGTCGCAACGACCGCAGGCACAAGGAAATTGCGCGCCAACTTCGCGGCGAAACATGCTCCGGTCGCCTCGAAACTGTTCGACGCCGGAGCGCTATTCTTCGGCAAGCTGAGCATGCACGAACTTGCCTTGGGAATTACCAGCAACAACGGTTGGCTAGGGCCTTGCCGCCATCCGTTCGATCTCGGGTTATCGCCGGGAGGCAGCAGCGGCGGGAACGGCGCAGCATTGGCCGCGGGACTGGTGCCGGGCGCGATCGGTACCGACACCGGAGGGTCCATTCGACTGCCGGCGGCGTTGTGCGGCGTGGTGGGTTTGAGACCGACGGCGGGCCGTTATCCGCAGGCCGGAATCGTGCCGATCTCGCATACCCGCGATACTGCCGGACCCATGGCGCGATGCGTCGAAGACGTCGCGCTTCTCGATGCGGTGGTCACGGGCGATCACGCCCACGAGGCAGTCGAATTGTCGGGCTTACGCTTGGGGCTACTGCGTCACGCTACGTGGGAAAGGCTGGAACGTGACGTTCAAAAGGTCTGCGAGGAAGCGCTCGACGTGCTTCGCAAGGCAGGTGTCATTCTGGTGGAAGTGACAGTCGAAAATCTGGAGCCCTTGAATGCGGCGATCGGTTTTCCGGTTGTGCTGTACGAGCTGATCAGGGATCTTCCGGCCTATTTACGTTCACGCGGAAGCGCTTTGACGATTCAGTCCGTCATCGATGAAATCAGGAGTCCGGACGTTGCACAGATCATGCGGCTTGCCATGGACAATCCCGTTCCGGAAACGGCCTATGCAGACGCCCTGACCGCCCGCCTCAAGCTGAAAGAGGCATACCGCCAATGCTTCCGCGCTCACCGCCTCGATGCGATTATTTTCCCCACTTCCCCAATGACGGCACGGCCGATCGGCGCTGACGAAACCGTGGAACTGGAAGGGGAGCAGGTGCCCACGTTCGCGACCTTCATCCGTCATACCGACTACGCCAGCAATGCAGGGCTTCCCGGCATCAGCCTGCCAGCGGGCCTTGTTGAAGCGGGACTACCCGTGGGTCTTGAGCTGGATGGACCGGAGGGCAGCGACCGCCGGCTGCTAGCCATAGCCGCGGCAATCGAACGGGTGATGCCTCCGGTTCGCCTCGCACCGTGACACGGTTCGCATGCGCTGCCGAAATTCCACATAGAAACGTTAGCGCGTGTGACGACCACCTTCACCTCCGGCTGATACCTTCACTTGATCCCGTCGCCTTCCAGGTATCCGAATGCAGCTCGCGAAATTCTGCGTCGAAGGCTTTCCATATCCGTATCCCCTCGTTCACTCGCCGCATCGCTCAGCGTTCGGGTGAGCGCCATCACATCCGATGCAGCGGCGGCAGGATCCTGACCATTCCTCTCGGCGGCGCCCGAGACGATTTGCGTAATCACGCCGTGGACCTCCCGGGCGATATGCCCGTCGCGCCCGGAAATAGACAGGCGGCTTTCCTCGTAGTCGAGCAGGCGGGCGAGTTGCGGCCGCGACAACTGATGCTCCGCGGCCACGCTTATCACGTGTTCCAGTGCACGTCGCCAATCGTCGCCGTGGTCGTACTCACTGATTGCGGAAAGAATCCGCTGATGTCCGCGCTCGATCAACGCCGCCGTGACGGCATCCTTGCTCGGGAAATACTGATATAGCGAGCCGATGCTGACCCCGGCCCGATCCGCAATATAGTTGGTGTTGTAGCCTTCAAGGCCTAAGCGGTCGAGGACGTCGGCCGCCGCGTCGAGGATCGTGTCGACTGTCTTTGCAGCCCGGCCCTGTGCGGGCAACTTTCTCGGGCTGAGGGGGTCGGATGGCTGGTCGTTTGACATGGGGATCCTCGTTGGCTCACGATGCGCAATTGATTTTATCGCACCTGTCGTGGGGAGGTTTGCAAGCGGCTGCCGGCTGCCATGGGGCGGCAAGCCGCGCGTCACACCGCGCGTCACACCGCGCGTCACACCGATGCGTCGCCGCCATTCGGCGTTGCGCTCATCCGTTGGGAAGCGTCGTCGGCGGCAGCACCGTCTCGACAGAACGGCCCAGCGACAGGAGTGCCCGGTCCTGTCCGGGGAGGGCAACAAGCTCGATGCCGACCGGAAGCGTTTGCGCAGACGAACTGCCTGCAGGCAGCACCAGTCCAGGAATCCCACCCGCCGCGCTCAACGCCGTGTTGCGGCCGAAAGCGTCGAAGAACGAAACCGTCTTGCCGTCGATTTCGACTTCGCTTTCTTGCCCGATGAACGGCGGCAATGCCGCGGTCGCTGGAAATGCCATAGCGACGATGCCATGTTGCTCGAAATGGCTGCGGATACTCGCCTTGATGCCTTCGCGTTGGCGCAGCATGTCAACGTAGGCGTCGTTCGTCGGCCGATTTGGCGGCAGGGCGACTTGCCTGATGAGGCTTTTAATCCCTTCGCCGACCTGCTCGAACAATTCATCGAACGTTAGCGAAATTTCGTTCGCGGTCAGGAGACGTTCGATGCCATGCGCGGTTTCGTAAAGCATGATGGTCGCTGCGATCTCGAACGCGCGGGTCATCATCGGAGGAATGTCTGACCGGACGATGATGACGCCAGCGTCGCTCAAGCGCGCCAGCGCATTGTAGTAGACACGCTCCACGTCTGGATCAAGGCCGCTTTCGTAGAACGAACATACGCCGATACGCGCGCCCGCAAGCGTCGTGGTGTTGATCGGCGTGTGGTCTCCCGTCAAGGCGGAATCGAACAACGCAAGGTCGTCGACGCAGCGGGCGAGTGCGCCGACCTGGTCCAGCTTCTGATCGGTTAGCGCGAATGCACCTTCATTCGGATAGCGTCCGAACGTCGGCCGTAGTCCCGCCAGCCCACAAAAGCTTGCGGGGACCCGTATGGATCCCAATGTATCCGCCGCGACCGCCAGCGGCGCTATTCTGGCCGCCACGGCCGCGGCAGAACCGCCGCTACTGCCACCGGGAACACGTCGAAGATCGTACGGGTTGCGCACGGCGCCGAAGGTTTCGTTATTACTGGTCCAGCCAAACGAGAGCTCCGTCAGGTTGGTCTTGCCCATCACAATCGCGCCCTCGTCCACCAGCCGTCGTACCAGTTCGGCGTCGGCCTCAGGCTGAAAGTCGCGTAGCGCACGGGTTCCATTCGTCGTCCTTAAGGTATGCGTATTGATGCTGTCCTTGACGGGTATCGGCAGTCCGTGGAGCAGGCCGAGCGCCTGGCCGCTCGCGCGCTTGAGATCCGCTGCACGTGCGGCCTGCATCACTTGAGCGGGAGGCAGGGTCACGAAGGCGTTGAGCGCGCTCTGTTCGCCTGCACGGTCCAATAGCGTGGTGGCATAGGCTTCCGCGGTAACGTCGCCTCGTTTCATCGCTGCTATGGCATCTGTCGCGCTCAAATTCACCAGGGCAGCGGATCGCTCGTCGACGGTTTTCACTTTTGAGTCTCCTCACATAAGAGTCCCGCGTATCTGGACCGGACTTCAAGCGTTCCGGGAATGCACATGCGTACCAACGCGGGTTTTATTCTTCCAGCTTGATCGACAACTCGACGTCCTCACGAATGCGCACGGAGCAATAGCGCGGGTCGTTGCGGATTTCGGCAAGGTAGTCAGGACTGCCTTCGGCGTTATCGGCAATGACCAGCCCTCCAACACGCAGTTGCGGTTCAAGGAGTGCGAAGACTTGTGGATAGAGCGGCTTGGCCCCGTCGAGAAAGAGCGCATCGATTGCAGGCGGCGCGTGCGATGACAGCGTCTCCAGCGCATCCCCTTCGAGGATGTCCGCCCATTGCGCCAAACCCGCGTTCGCGAGGTTCTCGCGTGCGCGGATTACCTTGGACGACTCCGCTTCGGTGCTGGTCACCTTGCCGCCGCCGTTGTCTTTCACGGCGGCGGCAAGGTGAATTGTCGATACGCCGAACGATGTCCCGAACTCCACGATCGTGCGGGCGTTCATCAGCCGGGCCAATACATACAGCAGTTTGCCGGTGCTGCGCGAAACCGCGAGATGTGCGTTCTTTGCATACGCATACAGTTCTCGGTGGCTGCTGTCGGCGACCAGCCTGTTTCTTTCGACGGCATTCAGATTCGAAAACTGGCGAGAAAATTCGGCCTTGGTGGTGTCCGACGCCACGAACAATTGGTCGAGTAACGTGGCTACTGCCGGATGATTGAGCGTGTTCACAGGATCTTCGACAGCACGTTAACCGATGCCTCGTGCAGCGCCGGCGCAGCGGCGAGAAAGTCGTCGCTTGCAAGATGCCACGGACGGCCGTGCGTATCGGTCACGGTGCCGCCGGCCTCGCTAACCAGCAACGCCCCGGCAACCAGGCCGGAACGTACCTGGCTGAACTGCCAGAAAACATCCATGCGTCCCGCGGCAACATGGATCAACTGCAGGGTGGCCGGAACCGAGACGCGTGCAACCAGTGCCGAGCTCAGCATCGCCGTGACGGATTCACCAATTCGACGGAAGGTGGCGGCGTCCTCGCCGGGTTTCGCCTGACCTGTCCCGACCAGCGCGGCGTTGAGTTCCTTTTTGCGCGACGGTTCGATCCGAACGCCGTCGAGGTAAGCGCCGCCGCCCCGCGTTGCGGTATAGGTGTTGCCGGTGAGAGGGAGATACACGACGGTCAGTTCGGGCTGGTTATCCTTCACCAGGGTTGCGGTCACGCACCAGTCGGTCATCCCGTGGATATGATTGATGTTGCCTTCCACAGGGTCGGTGACCCACCATTCCCCCGGCGGTAACTCGCCGCTTTCGAGCTCGTATTCAGACCAGCTCGCTTGCGGACGAGCAGTAAGCAGTGCTTCTTGCATGACGCCCAGAGATTCGGCGTCGTTTGCGTGGATTGCCTTGACCAGCTCTTGCAGGTCCGCAGGCCGGGCATCGGGAGAAAAAATGTCCTTCATGTGGTTGCCGGCGGCCTGGACCGCGTTAATCGTCGCGCGCATCAGCGCGTCGTTGCTGGCGATCGTGTCTTCATTCGATGATGTCAATTTACGCTCCATGCGTTGCGAGATAGCTGGCGTAATGGTAAGAGTCGCACCGTCCCCGGACAACTCGCTTTCGTTCTTGTGAGCGGCATCGCATTGCGCCTTGGTGGACGGGAGAAGCAGGGCCGCGGGAGTATCCGGGCGCGATGCGGTTGTGGGCAAAAGCTCACTTTGCGGCGCCTATATCGTCTTACGATTGGCTGCCGGCTAGCTGCTTCAGCGCTTTCAGTTCGACCACGCCGTCCTCGGACAATGGGGGAAGCGGGCTGCGAGGTGCCCCCGCCTCGAAGCCTTGCAACCGCAGCTCCGCATTGACCGGTGTCGGTAAGGTGCTATTGAGCAGCGGGAGTTGCTTATAGAAGAATTGCCGCACCGTATCGGCGTCTTGAGATATCGATGCGTTGTACAGATCGATATTCAATTAGGGAATCAGATCAACGGAGGGCGATTCGTGGCATTCGGTTGGTAATACGAAGTCCCCGGCACTACGGAAGTGCTCGGTTAGTGCGAGTACTCAAGGAACAGGGAGCGCGCCTTGTCCAGCGAAGCCGACAATTCTGCAGTGAGCCACTCGACGAATCGGTGAATCGGCGAACCGGGCGGTGGCACGATCGCGGCGAGGACGAAGTAGGACGAAGCTTCCAGTGCAGGCTGGTCATTCGCGAACACCAGTCGCCGCTCTCGCAGCAACCTGTCGACCAGTAAGGAGCGGCCGATTGCAACACCGCGGCTTTCGATCGCTGCCTGGTAGGCAAGCCACGCGAGATTGAAGTGCAGGTCGGTCGTCCGCCGGGAACTGACAGCGCCCCGCGCGTCGGTCCAATGCATCCATTCGACGTTAGGGGCCGCGTCGACACCCGGCGCCACGTCATGCAGAAGAACTACCGCCGCCGAAGAGGGTAGCGTCCCGTTCAGGTCGCCGTAGATATCTGGCGAGCAGACGGGCCTCACGAGTTCCGGTAGCGAGACCAGCAGTTGCCGGCCTTGAATCCCGGGGTCTCCGTATCCGACTGCTACATCGATTGCATCTCGTTCGAACTGCACGCGGTCCGTGTACGTCCAGTCTGCAAAGATCGAAACGGAGACGTCGGGGTGTTGACGCATGAAGTCGTGAAGCCGCGGCGTCAGCCACTCAAGCGCGAGCGATGGCGCGCACCGCACCTTCAGTACGGTCGTCGTCTGGTCGCGCGGCAGCCGGTCAAGCCCGGTTTGCAGACCGGCAAACCCTTCCCGTACCGCGCCGAGCAGCATCAGTCCACTCGCTGTGAGCTTCACTTCCCGTCCCGCCCGTTCAAACAGCTTCGTATCAAGCCGGTCTTCGAGCGCACGGACGCGCTGGCTCACGGCGCTTTGCGTGACGCACAGTTCCTCTGCCGCCCTCGCGAAGGTGCCCGATTCGGCCGCGACCTTGAAGAACCACAGGCCGGGCACGAGCGCGGTATCCAACTTTCGATTACCCATTGCCCACTACCCATTAGCCAGGCTAATTAGTCGATGTAGAAATGATGGATTGTGTCACGAAAATAGGCGTACAAAAATCTCGCCATGCGTTCGGGTACAGGTTGCCCTAGAAGGAGACCCGGGGGCGGGTCCGCATCCAGTTCAGTCTTTTGACGGGGTGGGATGACCATCCGGCTCGGCAATCTACCGATTAATGCAGGTTAAGAATAGGTGCAGGATTTGGCCAGATGCCACGCAAGGTGGCCAGCCAGAACTCGAATCGAGACAGCAAAAATCAGCTACATGGAGTTTTCGATGAATACCTGGAAGTTCAAGCCGTTGTTCTTTGCTTCGTTCGCATTCGTTTCATTGGTGGCCCTGAATGCGCCGCTGAGTCAGGCAGCGCAGTCTCCAGCAGGACTCCTTATCTATTGCTCGGAAGCTAGCCCCGCCGGTTTCGACCCGGGGCAATACACCTCGACCGTCGATAACGCTGCAGGCGCCTATCCCATTTACAACCGTCTTGTTGAGTTCGTTCGCGGCACCACGCAGGTGACACCGGCACTGGCAACGAGCTGGGACGTCTCGCCTGATGGCTTGCAGTACACGTTCCATCTCAGGCATGGAGTCAAGTTCCAGACGACCGACTGGTTCAAGCCCTCCCGGGACTTCAACGCCGACGACGTGCTTTTCACGTTCAACCGGATGCGGGATTCGAACCTGGCATTCGGCCGAGCCTATCCGGTCGAGTTCCCGTACTTCACTGACATGGCGCTGGACAAGACCATCGACCGAGTCGAAGCGCTTGACCCTTACACCGTGCGATTTACGCTGCACACCGCGTCTGCGCCGTTCGTCCAGAATATCGCCATGCCGTTCGCGTCTATCCTCTCGGCGCAATACGCTGAACAACTCCTCAAGGAGGGGAAGGCGGCCCAAATCAATCAGTTGCCGGTCGGAACTGGACCATTCGCGCTTCAGAGTTATACGAAGGATGCGACGATCCGGTACAAGGCCAACCTCGATTACTGGAATCCAGGCGTCGTCAAGCTCTCAAAGCTCGTCTTTTCCATCGTGACGGACCCGGCGGTGCGCTCGCAGAAACTCAAGGCCGGCGAGTGCCAGATTACGAGTTATCCACGACCGAGCGAGGTGCCGTCCCTTAAGGCAGACCCGAAGCTGGTTGTGCAGGAGGCGGCCGGCTTCAACGTGGGATACCTCTCCTACAACGTGACTCACAAGCCGCTGGACAACGCCGACGTGCGTCGGGCGCTGGACATGGCCATCAACAAGCCGGCCATCATCAAGTCGGTGTATCAGGGGGCAGGGCAACTGGCAGACAATGCGATGCCGCCTACGCAATGGCCGTTTGATAAATCGCTCAAGGGTGCAGCCTACGATCCGGACCAGGCTCGCGCGCTTCTGAAGAAAGCTGGCGTTCCCAACGGTTTTGAAATCTCGCTGTGGTCGATGCCGGTACAACGCCCGTACAACCCCGATTCGCGGCTGATGGCAGAAATGATTCAGGCCGACTGGGCCAAAATCGGCGTCAAGGCGAAGATTGTTACGTACGAATGGGGTGAGTACCTCAAGCGCGCGCATGCTGGCGAAGACGACAGCTTGCTCATCGGCAGCAATGGCGATAACGGGGACCCGGATAACTGGCTTGGCACATTGCTCGGTTGCGATTCGGTCAACGGGGGCAATTTTTCGAAATGGTGCTACGCGCCCTTCAACAAGTTGATTGAAGAAGGGCGAACGACCGCCGACCATCAGAAGCGCATCGACATCTACACAGCCGCACAGCGAATCTTTGCCGATCAACTGCCGTTCAGTCCTATCGGTAGCTCGACCATTTTTCAGCCGATGAGCAAGTCGGTCGTGGACTTCAAGATCAACCCGTTCGGACCACCTGATTTCACCGGTGTCAGCGTGAAACAGTAGTCATTCGCTGCAATTTCCCGATTCGCAGTATTGCTTACGCCGCGAATCGGGCTGAATGAATGGCTGCCGTCTATCGTGTCACGATGATAAGGATATCGAATGAATTCAAGCATCAGCTTCAGTCAGGATCCAGACCATGAGTAGCGTTCTGTTTCGAAACGGATGCCTGCTGGTGCCGGGTGAAACAGAGCTTGTCGGCGAGCGTGATGTGCTTGTCGAGGACGGCCTCATCAAGGAGGTATCCGACCGGCCGATCAAAGCCTCGTCCGCGCGTGAAATCGACGTGCGCGGAAAGACGCTGATGCCCGGTCTGATTGACCTGCACGTCCATGTCTTTGGACTGGGTCTGAACATCGATACGCTGGCACGCACGCCCAACGTCCTTGTCACGCTCCGAGCCGTGCCAGGCATCGCCGCCATGTTGCGCCGAGGATTCACGACGGTGCGCGACGCAGGAGGAGCCAATTTCGCCATCCGGGAGGCTATCGAGTCCGGCTTGATAACCGGGCCACGGATGTTCGTGTCCGGCCGCTCGATTAGCCAGACGGGCGGCCATGGTGACAAACGCAGTCGCTCAGACTTCCTGCTGCCGGACTTCCCCGAGTGTGGCTGTGTGCGCGTGGGTGGGCTTAACCGGGTCGCCGATGGGCTGGATGGCGTCCAGAAGGCCGTACGTGAGGAATTCCAGATGGGCGCGGACCAGATAAAGATCATGGCCTCCGGCGGTGTGTCCTCGCCGACCGATCCTATCGGGGCGCTGGGTTATTCCGAGGAAGAGACCCGCGCGATTGTCGCCGAGGCGCACAGTCGCCACACCTATGTGATGGCGCACGCATACACGGCGGAAGCCATCGGCCGGGCAGTGAGATGTGGCGTTCGAAGCATTGAGCATGGCAACCTGATAGACCTCGCGACAGCGGAGCTGATGAGTATGGCTGGCGCCTATGCTGTTCCCACGCTTGTCACGTATCGCGCGCTCGCATCGGAAGGGCAGTCGCACGGCCTGCCTCCCGAAAGCATGGGGAAGATATCGGAAGTCAAGGACGCGTCGATGCGCTCGCTGGAACTCTTCCGGCAGGCCGGCGTGAAGATGGGATTCGGCACGGATCTGCTGGGAGCCTCCCAGAGGCTGCAAAGCGAAGAGTTCAGGATTCGATGTGAAGTCCTGCCGCCCTCCGAGGTCATCCGAAATGCCACCACGATTGGCGCGGAAATCCTGAACATGCAGGGCAAGCTCGGAGAACTTGTTCCGAACGCGTTTGCCGATCTGCTGGTCGTGGACGGCAACCCTTTGCGCGACATCAACTGCCTGACCGGACAGGGTGAAAGCATTCCCCTCGTCATGAAGGGCGGAAAAATATGTTTTGACGAGCTGACGGCCTGACCGGGAGGCATAGCCTCTTGACTATGGGCCGGCAGAAATGAAGCGAACGACTGAACACCTTGAACATGAAAAACGCAAACGTCACGCGACCTAAGATTGGCATCATCACGGGCTCCGGTCCTGAGGCCGGTATGGATCTCTGGAAAAAAATACTCGATGCGCGCCGTGCGATCGAGGACGTACCGTACGGTGGAGACCTGGATGCGCCGAACGTGACTATCTTCTCCGAGCCCGCACTTGGACTCTCGATGGAGCTCGAAAAAAACGATTGTGTTGTTTGGGATAACCTTCGCCGTTCAGCCCAGTACATTGCCGGGCACGTGGACTATTACGCTATTGCGTGCAATACACTGAACTACTATCAGGGACACCTGGACGCGCTGAATCTGCCGGCGCGGCTCATCTCCTTCTCGGATACCGTACTGGCTTACCTGCGCGAGCATCGGGTCGAGCAAATCGCCTTGCTCGGTGCGCGCCCGGTGACCGACCTTGGGCCCTGGTCACATTACCGGCAACTGGTCGGGCATGTTGATATTGAACTACCCAATCCGGACGCCGCGCTTCGACTTCATCAGCTTATATACGACATCAAGGCTATCGGGCCGGATGCACCCTCAATTCGCGAGGGATTCCGCGCGGTCCTCGATGAACTGGAAGCCGAAACGGTGCTGCTTGCCTGCACGGAACTCCCTCTGATTCAGCTCGACCCACAGACCCTGGCGGAAACGGGTAAAGCGCTAGTCGATGTGACTGACCTGGTTGCAACCCGGCTTGCGCAACTGGCTTGCCAGTCGACCGTTGCCGATATCGCGTTGCCACGGGTTTCGCGCGTCACCGTGACGTAAAAACCGTAACGGATGTTAAAACGGCAAGTCGAGATCATGGCAATAAATTTAGGAATACAAATCATATTCATAAACGACCGCGCTGGAAATAGTCAGGTTGAGGAGCAAGAACGGGCGTCTCCAGAGCGTGAAATGTTATCGGTCATGGATCACAGGTGATGTTAATTCAGTTGTTTTATTCAGTGAGAAACTGGGGGTAAAAATGAACAAATCCATTCTGGTTGTCAGTGTGTTGGGTGCTTGCTGTAGCGTGGCGCATGCCCAAAGCAGTGTCACGCTGTTTGGTCTCATCGACGAAGGTTTGAACTACACGTCGAACGTTGGCGGCAAGTCGCTCTGGTCGATGTCAAGCGGTGACGTGCAGGGGAGTCGCTGGGGTTTGAAGGGTTCGGAGGATCTGGGCGGGGGGCTGAGTGCGGTCTTCAAGCTGGAGAATGGATTTAACATCAACAGTGGCAAGCTCGCGCAGGATGGGCAGGAGTTCGGCCGGCAAGCGTGGGTCGGTGTGTCCAGCACGAAGTTCGGGACGCTGACGCTCGGTCGCCAATATGACTCGCTCGTCGATTACCTTGGCCCGCTGACGGCCAACGGCAACTGGGGCGGCGGGATGTTTACGCACCCGTATGACAACGACAACACGGACGATACGTTCCGGCTGAACAACTCCGTCAAGTTCGCCAGTGTCAACTACTCGGGTCTCACGTTCGGCGGCGCGTACGCGTTCAGCAACTCGACGGGCTTCGCTACCAATCGCGCAGAAAGCCTTGGGGCGCAATACCTCAACGGCCCATTGACCGTCGGCGCTGCCTTCCTGAACGTTGATGAGCCCAACAATGGCAGTGCAGGCGCGGTCGCGAACCTGGGTTCCAGTGGTACGGACGGGAGCTGGACGGCCGCCCGGCAGCGGGTTTTTGGCGCGGGTATCAATTACGCGATCGGGGCGGCCACCCTTGGCTTTGTGTACACGAACGCGAACCTCTCGCAGCCGACGGGGACGGAGTACGCCAATTTCGCGGCCAGCCCCTCTCTCGGCGCGGCGTCGTCGATCAAGTTCAACAACTTCGAGGTGAATGCCCTCTACCAGTTCACCCCGGCGCTCTATGTTGGCGGCATGTACACCTACACCCAGGCCACGTACGACGGCACGTCCGGTGGAAGCGCGAAGGCCAAATATCACCAGCTTGGTCTGATGGCCGACTACAACATCTCGAAGCGTACTGACCTGTATGCACAGGCCGTATACGTGAAGGTAGTGAGCGATTCCGGTATTCAGGGCACCGGACTGGAGTTCGCCGCGAACCCGGATGCCGCAGCCCCCTCATCGAATGACCGGCAGGTTATTGCCCGGATCGCAATCCGTCACAAGTTCTAATGGTGTCGCGACGGAAAGATGCTCTTGGCTGAGAGCTCTCTTCGTCAAAGGTCATGATGGACGTCGGGGCGTATCGAGGATCGAAGCCGCCGCAATGTTTCTTGATTCGGTTTGGCATATCCGGGCCGGGGGGTTCCCGAAACGGGTATACGCAAGAACGCCGGATGTTATGGGAACGCCTCGGATCGACTAAAACAAAAAACCCCGCAGGCACAAGGCGTTACGGGGTTTTCTTTTACTACGCTGACTGCCTTGCTAACTACTTGTTGGTGCCCAAGAGAGGACTCGAACCTCCACACCTTGCGGCGCATGGACCTGAACCATGTGCGTCTACCAATTCCGCCACCTGGGCCAACCGATACAGCGAAGGATGCTATTTTAGCGAACGATTCGACGCTGTCAATGGTCGCGTAAGAAATGGATCGAAAGGAGAGACAAAACAGCGGAGGGGAGAAGCGGTTGCGGGCCGGCAGTCGATCGTAATGTTCCTCGACCCGGTCCGGGCGCGAGTATCGAGTAGCGACCTCTTCACTAAGTTTTCGATTAAAAATTCAGCGAGCCCGGTCCACTCAGCGACGATCAAGCCGCGTGATAGTGATGCCGCATGAAAAACCGGTCGAGTTCACGGTCCTCCGGCCGATGCCCCGTAAAGACCTCGACGTACTCCGCAATACGCATCATGCGGACAGATAGCGCCTCTTCGCTTTTCATCGAAATGTAGCCCATCTGCGTCAGGTAGATAGCTCTCGCGCGCACATCGGCGGAAATGGGTTCGTATTGGTAACGCTCGAACAATTGAGTGAGCGCGGCAATCCGAAGTTGATCCGCGACCTGGATCTCGGCAGCAATCTCAGGCGACTGCAGTGCCCAGCTCCGGATAGCGGCTTCAAACCGCGAGTCGAAGATCTGGTCATCGAGCCAGCAATCAAACACGTTCAGAACCGCCTCGCAGATTGTTTCGGCGTAGGCCTCGGTCTGCTTGATCCAGTTGCCCGTGTTTTTGGCGCGCCAGCGCTCCAGTAACGCGGCCAACAGCTCCTCGCGATCCTTGAAAAACCAGTAGAAACTGGTTCTCGACAGATTCAGCTTCTTCGCCAGCGGAAGGATGCGCACGGAATCGACACCGGCATCGCGCAGGCTTTCGTAAGCTACCTCGAGCCACGCTTCGGGCGACCCTCGTCCCGCGTCCGCAGTCGGTTGATCCATAGGTAAAAATTCCTTAAAGCAGCGGCGATCGCCAGTCCGCAGAGCGACGGTTCATCACGAAAGCGACGATATTCTGGCGTCTGGACTGGCATCGGTCAAAGCGCTTTCGCCCTGTATTCCGTCCTTTACCCCGCAACCTAACCCCGCAACCTAACCCCGCTCTGACGATCAACTCGGCATCTTAATGTTCATTGTAGTCGAGATACTTGACACAGGTGTACACAATGAATAATCTTCATTGCGTCCCCCAACAAAAATCGTCAAAGGCCACGCCATGTCGTCAAGCGACCCGCTCCTTCAGCCTTACACCATCAAACATCTGACGTTCCGCAACCGCATCATGACCACGTCGCACGAGCCGGCGTATGCGGAGGACGGCATGCCCAAGGAGCAGTACCGCGCGTATCACGTCGAGCGCGCGAAGGCGGGCATCGCGCTCACGATGACGGCGGGGTCGGCGGCGGTATCGAAGGACAGTCCGCCGGTGTTCAACAACGTTCTCGCTTACAAGGACGAGGTCGTGCACTGGATGAAGGATCTGGCGGACGAATGCCACGAGCACGGCGCAGCGGTCATGATCCAGTTGACACACCTTGGACGGCGTACGCGCTGGGACAAGGGCGATTGGCTTCCGGCGGTGTCCCCCTCGCACAATCGGGAGCCTGCGCACCGCTCCTTTCCGAAGAAGCTCGAGGATTGGGATATCGAGCGCATCATCAAGGACTATGCGGACGCAGCAGAGCGAATGAAGGCGGCCGGTCTTGATGGGCTCGAGCTCGAAGCCTACGGACACTTGATGGACCAGTTCTGGTCGCCACTCACGAACACACTGGATGCGCCCTACGGCGGCTCGCTGGACAACCGGATGAAGTTCACGTTCGATGTCCTGACGGCCATGCGCAAACGCGTCGGTCCGGACTTCCTGCTCGGTATCCGATACACCGCCGACGAGATTATTGAAGGCGGCCTCACGAAAGAGGACGGGCTGTATATATCGATGAAGCTGAAAGAAAGTGGTCTCGTCGATTTTCTCAACGTGATCCGCGGCCACCTGGAAACCGATGCCGGATTGACCGACATCATCCCGATCCAGGGCATGAAAAGCGCGCCTCATCTGGACTTCGCCGGGGAAATTAAGAAGGCGACCGAGTTTCCGACCTTTCACGCAGCGCGAATCCAGGACGTGCCGACAGCGCGGCATGCGATCGAGTCAGGCAAGATCGACATGGTCGGCATGACGCGCGCGCACATGACGGACCCGCACATTGTTCGCAAGATCATCGAGCGCCGGGAAGACGATATCCGACCCTGCGTTGGCGCGAACTATTGCCTCGATCGCATCTATCAGGGCGGTGCGGCGTACTGTATTCACAACGCCGCCACGGGCCGCGAAACCACCATGCCGCACGAGATTGCGCGTGCGGAAACCCGGCGCAAAGTGGTGATCGTCGGGGCAGGCCCGGCGGGACTGGAGGCAGCTCGCGTTGCCGGTGAACGGGGACATGAGGTCGTGGTCCTCGAAGCCACGAACCATCCCGGCGGCCAGATCCGCCTGACTGCGCAGAACGTGCGGCGCAAGGAGATGATCGGCATCATCGATTGGCGGATGTCTCAATGCGAGCGGCTTGGTGTGACGTTCAAGTTCAATACGTGGGCCGAGTCGGCGACAGTGCAAGCCGAAAACCCGGACGTGGTGATCGTGGCGACAGGCGGAATGCCCCGCACCGACGTTTTGCGCGAAGGAAACGAGCTGGTTGTATCGACCTGGGACATCATCTCCGGTGACGTGAAGCCGGGTTCGAACGTTCTGATCTTCGACGACGCAGGTGACCATGCCGCATTGCAGGCAGCCGAGGTCATTGCGCAAGCCGGCGGGAAGGTCGAGATCATGACGCCGGACCGCTCGTTCTCGCCCGAAGTGATGAGCATGAACCTCGTGCCCTATATGCGTTCGCTGCAGAAGCTGGACGTGAAGTTCACCGTGACCTATCGGCTCGTTTCGGTGCATCGTGATGAAAACGGGCTTGTTGCGGTGGTGGGCAGCGACTACGGCGGCATCCGCAACGAGCAGCGTCACGATCAGGTCGTGGTGAATCACGGAACCATTCCGATGGACGATCTGTATTTCGAACTGAAGCCATTGTCGAGCAACCTTGGCGCGCTTGACTACAACGATCTTATCGATGGGACGAAACAGTCACGCAAGTCCAACCCGGAAGGCGCGTTCCAGCTTTTCCGCATAGGCGATGCGGTGTCCGCGCGCAACACGCATGCGGCAATCTACGATGCGCTTCGTCTGGTCAAGGATCTGTAGGGACGGGGCCAGTAATAAATCACGAGCGTCGATCCTGCGAGCAAAGCCTGAATGGGATTTTTTAGTAGTTTGGATAGCTAATTATTACGTCCATTGTAGAAACCTACGGGCATGTCACACTTTATTATGTGAATGCTTCAGAATTCGGCCATCAACTTCGTGCGAAATTGACGTTTTTGATATCTTGACAGATGGTTCCACGTGGGACTAATCTGAAATCGACGGTAGCCAGACAGCAGGTCGCAAGGGGTTGTGGTCTCTTTGCGGGTCTCGAACCGTTCGACGAATTCATACAAGCCGCGGACCTTCGAAAATGGACGGACGTAATCATGGATCGTGACGCGCGCGTTTCCGGCTTGACCCTGCAACGTCCTCGTGACGGCCGCGAGTATCGAGAGGATCTGGCGGTCAAGGGGCACCAGATTGCGCCTGTCGACGGGGCGTTGATTCGCCAATACGAGAGCATCGACCGGCGCTCCTTGCGCGCTTATCGTCTCGAGAGAATTCGCGCGCAACTGCGTTCGCATGATTACGGTGGAATCCTGCTGGCGGATCCGCTGAATATTCGCTATGCCACTGACACGAACAATCTCGGGCTCTGGGTCATGCATTCGCCGAGTCGTTATGTCTATATCGCTACAGACGGGCCGGTCGTCCTGTTTGACTTTGTCAGTAGTCGACACAACAGCGAAGGCATTGAGACCATCGACGAAATACGTCCGGCCATTCCGTGGCTGTATTTTCTCGCCGGCCCGAGAGTCGAAGAAAAAGCCACGTTGTGGGCCAGCGAAGTTGCCGACCTGGTTTCCACCTACGGCGCGGGTAACCGCAGGCTTGCGGTTGATCGCTGCGACCCGTGGGGCGCAGAGCGTTTGAAGGCGCATGGCATCGAATTGTTCGACGCGCAGCCACTCACCGAGCAAGCGCGGCTGATCAAGTCGCCGGAGGAAATCGCGCAGCACGAGGTGTCCATGGCGGTGTGCGATCTGGGCATCTCGCGCATGGTTGAGTCGCTTCGTCCCGGCGTGACCGAGAACCAGTTATGGAGCATCCTGCACGAGACAAACATCGCGCATGGAGGGGAATGGGCCGAAAGCCGATTGCTGAATTCAGGTCCGCGGACCAACCCGTGGTTCCAGGACGCGACGAACCGGGTGATCGAGGCGGGAGACATGGTTTGCTTCGACACGGATATGGTCGGGCCGGGCGGCTACCTGTCCGATATCTCCCGAAGTTTTGTTTGTCCGGGCCGAGGCATGTCAGCAAGCCAGGGAAATCTCCTCGGCTATGCGCAAGACCAGATCATGCACAACGTAGGTCTGCTTCGCGCGGGACTTTCGTTTCGCGAATTCGCTGAACAATGCTGGCCGGTGCCAGAGCGTTACGTCCATAACCGGTACATGATGATGCTTCACGGTGTCGGACTGGTGGATGAATATCCGAGCGTCGCCTATGCCGTCGACTTCGACGCCTGGGGGTACGACGGAACCTTCCAGGAAAACATGGTCGTGTCGGTGGAGAGCTACATCGGCGAGCAGGGCGGTAAAGAGGGTGTCAAGCTTGAAGAGCAGGTGCTGATTACCGCGAACGGTTCGATCGTCCTTTCGGAAAGTCCGCTTATAGGCCGCCGATACTGATCATGACCGAAGCCCTTCCTCGCGTGATTGATTCCGACTCGGTGCTGGCTCGGGTTTCCCCTATTGCACTGATCGATGCAATGGAAAATAAACATCTGGAGGAATACGAAACGATTGGCCGGCTTCATACGCCGATCTCCAGGGACGACCGGCCCAGCGCCGAGTTGCTCATCTGGGCGGGCGCGCGGGCCGACGGATCAATGGGCGCAAAAATTGTTTCGATCTCTCCCGACAACGGCGAATTGAGCACGCCTTCACCGACGGTTCATTCCGCGTTTGCATTGGTCGACCGGGTGGATGGGCGCTTCAGGTCTTTTATAGTCGGAGAAAGTTTTACCCGATGCAAGACGGCGGCTGATTCTGCGCTGGCGGCGCGCTATCTCGCCCCGGTCAACCCGACCAAACTGGTCGTGCTCGGCGCCGGTGCTCAGGCCAGGACTCATCTGACCTACCTGCATGCCGTTTGCCCGACCATCGAACGGATTGACGTGTGGAACCGGAATCGAAGTCGCGCGGAGCAGTTGATAGAAGAGCGTTTTCTGCCCGTCAATTTTCAGGTGTCGAACGATCTGGAGGCGAGTGTCGCGGGCGCTGACATCGTGGTGTGCCTGACGTCGTCGCCCACGCCGGTGCTCGACGGGAGGTGGTTGAAGCTTGGGTGTCATGTCGATCTTGTCGGCGGCTTCACTCCGGACATGCGCGAGACAAACGACGCCGCCATCCTTCGATCGAGTGTTTTCGTAGACCATCTGGGACTCACGGCGGAGCATTGCGGCGACATCGTCCAACCGCTGAAGAACGGAACCCTCACCCTGTCGGACATCCGGGGAGATCTCTTTGACCTGTGCAGAAAGGAGGTTCCCGGGCGACGCGACCCGCAGGAAATTACCCTGTTCAAGAACGGTGGTGGCGGGCATCTGGATCTGATGATGGCGGAATGGTTGTCCGAGTCCTTTCGTTGAGGCAAGGGAGAGTGCGGTCTGCCGTCTGTCTATGACTTTTCCTGGTTGCTGCATTTAAGGACAAACAGATATGGTTAGTACAGTAGAGGATATTCAGGAAGCGGAACTGAAGGCGTCCGACAGCACCGTTAGTGCACAAGACGTCTTCGCTGCGGTCGTCACGAACGGACCGATCAGCGACGCATGGCGCTTCACGCTCTGGTCGAACTACTACACCGAGCCGTGCTTTTCAGCGATGAGTCGTGACTTCGATGTTGGCCGTGACGAGTTTAACGTGCTGAGCTGCCTGAGTTCCTATGGTCCGATGGCTGCCAAGACAATTTGCGATGTGACTGGCCGTCCGAAAAACAGCATCAGCCGTGCGGTAACGCGACTAAGCGAAAGGAAGATGATTCGGCGCAAGATCAACCCGCTTGATCGGCGTGAGAGCTCGCTCATCTTGAACGAAAGCGGGCGCAAGCTCTATGAACGTGTGGTGCCCGTTGCTATCGAGCGGCAATCGACCATGCTGAGTGGGCTGAGTTCATCGGAGCGCGCGTTGCTCGATCAGGTATTGAACAAGTTAATGCAGTTTCGTCATGAATGGTGAAGACGCTGATCGAAGGGGCGGCAAAGGGCGCTGCAAAGGGCCTACGAATGCAAGTCACGAATAGTTGATTCAACTTTTGCACTACATGGTGCGAAAGCATCACTTGAGGTCTGCTTTTTGGCTTAGTCCAATCAACCAGGCGAGTGGTGCTTGTGGTGCTATGAGGCGGCCATGGCATGCAGTGGTGGTCGCCCAATCGACCGAGACCGGCTTTGCACGAAGTTCACGGAGTGAGTTCCATGAATAGTATCGCTTCTCCTTTTCTAAAGTCCGAGCCGGTCACTTCACCGCGCACGGGGGCAACGGACGAGCCGATACTTTGCGTTGAATCGGTGAGCAAGACATACGGCACGCACAGGGTACTCGAGAACATTACCTTTCAGATGCGTGCCGGGGAGGTGATCGCGATCATTGGTCCCAGCGGTTCCGGAAAAAGCACGTTGCTTCGGTGTGTCAATCAACTCGAGCCGCCGAACGAAGGCAAGGTGACAATCGGAGGCGTAACAATCGACGCCGGACGCCCGCCCTCCCGGCGGGACCTCGTCGCGTTGCGCCGGAAGATCGGCATGGTGTTCCAGTCCTTCAACCTGTTTCCCCACCTCTCGGTGTTGCGCAACGTCAGTCTTGCGCAGGAGCGCACCATGGGGCGCTCCAGAAAGGAGGCGGACGTAAGATCGATGGATCTTCTTGCGCGCGTTGGCCTGGCGGACAAAGCGAGCCAGTATCCCGGGCGGTGTTCTGGCGGTCAGCAGCAACGGATCGCGATCGCCCGTGCATTGGCTCTCGAACCGGAGATCATGTTGTTCGATGAGCCGACTTCCGCGCTGGATCCGGAGTTGGGTTTGGAAGTGTTGGCGGTCATGAAGGAACTTGCGTTATCGGGCATGACGATGATCGTCGTCACCCATGAGATGCATTTTGCAGAGAACGTTTCGGACCGCGTGATCCTGATGGCGGAAGGTCACATACTCGAGGAAGGACCCAGCGCCGAGATCATGCGCGCACCGAAGACCGAACGCGCAGCCAAGTTCCTGAGCGCCGTGAGGGACCGCTAATGATCATGGATCTCACGGCGATCTTGAAAGGCGTTCCCTGGACAATCGCGCTCACCTTGGCGTCGTTCATTCTGGGCGCGGCGCTGGGGTTGCCGCTTTGTGCGATGCGCCTTTCGACCATCGGTGCGTTGCGATTTATGTCGACGGCGATCGTCGTGTCCTACCGGTCGATTCCACCGATCGTCTGGCTTTTCTTCGTGTTTTTTGGCATTGGTAACGGCCTCATAGCCATGAGCCCTTTTACCGCGGCCGTAGTGGGCCTCGGCCTGGTGACCGCCGCCAATATGTCCGAAATCTATCGAGGGGCGCTGACCGCTATTCACCCGGGTCAGTTCGAAGCGGCGAAGGTGTTGAACTTGACGAGGAGTCAGCAGTTCCGTGACGTCGTGCTCCCGCAGTTGACGAGGATCGCATTGCCGTCGGGCGCGACGTATCTTATTGGCTTGCTTAAGGACTCCGCTGTTGCATCGACGATTGGCGTGACTGATCTGGCCTATCAGTCGTATCACGTTTCTCAACAGACGTTTCGCGGGCTGAGCGTCTACGCGGCTGCGGCGCTTCTCTACATACTCCTGAGTTTGCCGATCGCGTGGCTGTCGCGCTGGACCGACGTTCAATTGCGTTCGAGGGTATCGAGATGATGGAGCTCCTGAATCTCTGGAAGGGCTGGCTTCCGGATCTTATCGACGGCTATGGCCTCTCGCTCGAGGTCACGGCGCTGAGCCTCGCGATAGGCATTCCGCTCGGGCTTGTGCTTGCGCTTGCGGTGCCGGCCAAGTCGAAGGCGATCAGGTTCACCGCGTTGGCGTTCGTTGAAATCGGACGAGGGGCGCCGGTTCTTATCCTGCTCCAGTTTGTTTATTTCGGCTTGCCGACGGCCGGTCTCACGTTGTCATCGTTTGCGTCCGCGGTGGTTGCGCTGGCGTGCTGCACCGGCGCCTATACGAGCGAGATCATCCGGGCCGGATTCGAGGCCGTCCCGTACGGACAAAAGGAAGCGGCGTTAGTGATCGGACTCAACGGCCTTGACGCACTGCGCTTTGTGATCGTTCCTCAAGGCCTGAGGGTTGCGCTGCCCGCGCTTCTCGGATTTTCGATAATGATGCTTCAGGCAACGTCTCTCTGCTTCACGATCGCGCTTCCTGAGCTGGTCAGCCGGGCATCGAATATTGGGTCCACGACCTTTGAATATATGCCAGTACTGATCCTTGCCGGCTTGATGTTCGCTGTCGTTTGCATTCCCGCAACGCTGTTTGTCTCCGTCCTGGAACGACGATTGGGACGCCATGCCGTTCGATAGATCCGCTCCCTCTTTACCGCTTAGCTGCCTGTGAATGTCCCTCCACTGAAGCCACGATAGGAAAACGACATGAAAACGTCCGCGACATTTTTGAGGAGGCTGTGCGCCGGCCTCCTTTTATCCTGCGTCACCTATTCTGCCTTCGCGGATCAGTGCAAGCCCGCTCACACGTTTCCGACCATTACGTCCGGCACTTTATCGGTTGCAGCATGGGTATTTCCTCCGTATTCGATACCGGCGAGCGGCACCGATATTGGCGGCGTTGATGGAGATATCGTCAAGCTCATCGCGGCGAAGGAATGCCTGAAGCTCTCCATCAGCACGGTGGATCCGGCGGCAGTCATCCAGTCGGTGGTGTCGGGGAAAGCGGACATCGGAATGGGTGACTGGTACAGGACCGCTGACCGCGCGAAGGTCCTGGGGCTTAGCGGCCCGATGTACCTTGATCAGATGGGCGTCATCTCCAAGGAGGGTATCGACACGATCGCTGGCTTACAGGGAAAACGCGTCGGATCGGTTCAGGGTTATCTCTGGACGGGCGACCTCCAGAAGGTACTCGGCAGTTCGCTGACGCTCTATCCCAATCCGGTGGCCATGGCTCAGGATCTGGCGGCTGGCCGGATTGACGTGGGAACTGACAGCTACGCCGTCGCGCAATACGACCAGAAAAAGGGCGGTTATTCGTCGATCAAGATCATGGCAGTGAAGCCGGACGCGAGGGTTCCGGCATCGGTTCAGCCGGGCCAGACCGCATTTCCGTACACGAAGTCGAATCAGGCCCTCGGCGATGCCTTGAGTGCCGACATTGCGGATCTGCACAAGTCCGGCGATATCGCGCGGATCCTGAAGGCGCACGGTCTGGAGCCTTCAGCCGCCGACGTTGGCCAACCGCGGCTGATTCAGTAACCCATGTCGGTCTCGCATCGAGGAGAAGAGAATGATCAGCTCAGCCACGGGAGTCGCGTTGGGTCCTGATGTGAAGGGCTCGCATTTTCTCGATGCGACAGCGCTTCAATGGCAGCCAACCGACACCCCGGGATTCGATCTAGTGACGTTGTTTGAGAACCCTTTTACCGGCGAGTCCACCGCCTTGATGAGAGTCGAGCCCGGTGCAAGGACGGGTTCGCACAGTCATGACTTATTCGAGGAGATCTATGTTCTCGATGGTGAATTCTCGGATGAAGAGCGTACTTACCTGCGTGGGCAGTACTGTGTGCGTTCGCCGGGAACGCTTCATACAGCGGCGTCCGAACAGGGATGCGTAGTTATGCTGATCTACCGGAATACAGCAGCGGCGTTGGCTTAGTCATGCAGATATCGAATGCATCCATGACCACTCTCGGCGTAATCGGAACGGGACAGTTCGCTTCATATTTTATTGCGGCGCTCCGTCGGGGAGGCTATGACGGCAAGGTCTTGCTCTCGCCACGCAACGCCGACACCGCCCGCACGCTGGCGCGAAATCACGACTGTGTGGTGGCTGCGTCTGCTGAAGAGGTGTTGGCTGAAGCCGAGGTAGTCCTCCTGAGCGTGAGGCCGGAGAATGCCGAAGCCGCGTTGGCGAATCTCCGTTGGGAGCGTCGCCACACCGTCCTTTCCGCGATGGCGGGTATTCGCCTCGACGTCCTTCGCGCGTTGCTGCCTGAAGTAGGGGGCGTCCATCTCATCATGCCGGGGAGCTACATCGAAATCGCGCCGGGGCCCATACCGCTTTATCCGCCCGCGCCGGGGCTCATGCCGTTGCTCTCTTGCGCCGGGGATGTCGTGGCATTGCCGAACGAGGCTGCGTTTAACGTGGCGATGGTCTCCCTCTGCGCGTCGACGTGGATATACGACCTTGCCCATGCGCTTGCGGCCGAGCTTGAGCGGCATGGTCTTGAACCGGACGCTGCCCGTGCGCTGACGCTTGGCAATATTGCGGGTCCGGCCAGCTTCGCCTTGAGCGTGCCGGCGACGAGCCTCCTTGATATCTCTGCAGGCATTGCGACCGAGCGGACATTTACCAAGGCGGGACTCGATCATTTGAAGGCGCGTCACTTCGATGCCCCATGGAGAGAGGCCATTGCACGGCTTGCGGAAATGCTAAAGCTATCCGCATGACGACTCTGGTGCTACGGTATCAATCTGCAGCAGGCGTGTTGGGATGCGAAGGCGGCTTAGAGAGAATATGCAAAGGAAACGTGCTCGCGAACGCGAGTCGTCGGGTTACATGTCGGGTTACAACCATTTGGAGTGAGTCGTGAGTTCTAAGGTCGTTATAGTTGGCGGCGGGGTCATTGGTAGTTCCATCGCCTATTTTCTGCGTGCGTCGGATCCGACGGTCGATGTGACCGTTATTGAGCGCGACCCGAGCTACGCGAAGTCATCGTCGGCACTTTCGGCCGCATCGATCCGGCAGCAGTTCTCTACACCGCTTTCCATTCAAATGTCGTTGTACGGTATCGAGTTTCTTCGCGGTATTGGGGACATTCTTGAAGTAGAGGGGTTCAAGCCGGCCATCGATCTTCACGAAGGCGGTTATCTTTTCCTCGCCACTCAGGCAGGGGACGCAACGCTTCGTGAAAACCACGCGCTGCAACGGACGCTTGGAGCGGACATCACGCTCATGGGGCAGGACGCGCTGCGCACGAAGTTCCCGTGGTTGAATGTCGAGGACCTCGTATCCGGCGCGTTCGGCGAGAGCGGAGAAGGGTGGTTCGACGGCTACGGTCTCGTGCAGGCGCTTCGCAAGAAGGCCCAGTCGCTGGGTGCGCGCTACATTGCGGCGGATGTGACGGGACTGGTGCGGGACGGGCGACGCGTCACGCATGTCGTCGCGAGCAATGGCGAGCGCTATGCATGCGACACCGTGGTCAATGCCTCGGGCGCCTGGGCGCGCAAGACAGCGGAAATGATGGGTATCGACATCCCTGTTTTCGCGCGGCGCCGGAGCATCTTCAACGTCTCATCTCCTGCGATATTGCAACACTGCCCTTTGCTGATCGATCCGACCGGGGTCTATTTTCGCCCTGAGGGGAAGACGTATATTTGCGGTACGTCGCCGAGCGCGGACAATGACCCGGATGACCTGCCGCTGGACGAAGTCGACCACGCCATCTTCGACGAAGTCATCTGGCCGACGCTTGCTCACCGTGTTCCGGAATTCGAGGCCCTGCGCGTTGAAAACTGCTGGTCCGGTTACTACGAGTACAACGTGCTCGACCAGAATGCAATTATCGGTTATCACCCGGACGTCGAGAATTGCGTGTTCGCAAATGGCTTCAGCGGTCATGGGCTGCAGCAAGGGCCGGCTACCGGACGCGGCGTGAGCGAGTTGATTCTCTCCGGGAAGTACACCTCACTCGACCTGTCGTCACTGAGCTGGGAGCGGGTGCTCGAGCGCCGTCCGATTGTGGAAAAGAACGTTGTCTAGCGCAATGCGGGCTCGCGATGCGGGCTTTTGATATTAAGGGATTGCTGCGATTCGACGGACCGCGCCACGGCTCACGCTTCATTGAGGACACACGCGCTGTACGACACGATGTTCGCCGATGAGCGACTCGGGAGACGATCGCCCGATACGCTCGCGAGGCTCGTCTCCTTGATAGCCGTTATCAACTCCGGACATAGAGGTTAATATTCGACAGGCAGGCGGCCCTTGGCTGCATCTACTCGACCCAATCAATTTCGGAAAATATGGAAACGGTAATGCCTGGTTTGAAGGAACTACTGGCGCAGCGCGAAGCGCTTCAACAGGAATTGGAGCAGGCACGTCAGCAGGAAGCAGATCGCGCGCTGCGCGAGATTGTCGCGAAAATGAGGGAATATAAAATCTCCCTGCAGGAGCTGATAGGCACCCGTGCTCATGCCCGTATGGTCCCGCCGGTCCCGAACGCGAAGTACCGCGACCCGGCCACCGGGGCGACGTGGAGCGGGCGGGGGCGGGCGCCACAGTGGATTGCAGACAAGAATCGCGACGATTTCCTGATTCAGCCGTCTTTGTTTCGCAATCAGTGACGCTTTTCAGGGAAAGGCCGGTCGTCCGGGAGGACGCCGGCCTTCGGCGTGCCCAGGGCGTTTTCTGTAGGCGCTCCGATCAAACCATATTAGTTGGCGAGGCTCCGTCATGCTGGCGCTGATAGGCCCGCTCTCCATCGGCACGAGCGTCCGCTGCTGAACGGAACACTTCCTCACTATACGCGACCACTTTCTTGCCCGTGCCATGCACTCGGTCGATCGTAAGCCCCCAGTGCCAGCCACCATCCTGTTCGAAGACGTGAAGCGTCAAATTGGGTAAACAGCGCGGACTCGTCATGTATGCCTCCCGTATAGGGAACCGGACTGGCACGAAGGCCATGCTCCTGCTCGAATCAGCATAGACGGTAAATGTTGCAAAGCAGCATTATATTTTATCGAGCGTGTTTGTGCGTTGCGGGGATACGCGTTGTAGATGGTCACACAACAATCACGCAAGCGCCGTACTTTGCAAAGTTCGTAAAGGAGACGGCCATGGCGAACAAGCTTGAAAAAATCGACCATATTGTGTATTTGATGCTGGAAAACCGGTCCTTCGACCAGATGCTCGGTCTCCTCTACCGCGACACCGGAAACCGTTCTCCGCTCGGCCACGCGTTCGACGGCCTCACCGGCAAGGAATCGAATCCCGACGACACGGGCCACGAGATCGAGGTCTACAGCATCCAGGCGAGCGATCCGCATCCGTACCTCATGCCGGGCGCCGATCCCGGCGAAGGTTTCTACAACACGAACTACCAGTTGTTCTCAACCGACGATCCCGCCCCGGGCGCCGTCCCGGACAACCGCGGTTTTGTGCTGAACTTCAAGTCGGCGATCGCCTCGGATCTCGCGAAGCACTACAAGGACTCGCTGTCCGGTACCGAGCCATCACAGATCATGGGCATGTACACGCCTGAACTGCTGCCGGTGCTCTCGGGGCTCGCGCGCGGTTACGCCGTGTGCGATGCATGGTTCGCGTCGGTGCCCACGATGACCATGCCGAACCGCGCGTTCGCGCTCGCGGGCACGTCGCAAGGCCATCTAGACGATCACGTCAAGATATTCACGTGCCCGAGCATCTTCGGCCGCCTGTCGGACCTCGACGACGCGAAGGTCGACTGGGCGATCTTCGGCTACAACCGGGATCCGCTCACGCGTCATGATTTCCCCGATGTGCAGCACGCCGACGAGTCGCACTTCGGCCACTTCCGCGATTTCCAGGCGCTCGCCGCGAGTGGAAAGCTGCCCGCGTTCACGTTTCTCGAGCCAAGCTGGGACGCGACCGGCAACAGCCAGCATCCGAACTATGACGTTGCGGCAGGCGAACAGCTTATCCACGACACCTATTACGCCCTGCGCAACGGTCGCGGCTGGCACTCGACGCTGCTCGTCATCACCTACGACGAGCACGGCGGCAACTATGATCATGTCGCGCCGCCGTCGAACGCGACGCCGCCCGGCGACGGCACGGTCGGCGAATACAGCTTCGACTTCACGCGCTTCGGCCTGCGCGTGCCAGCCGTGCTCGTCTCGCCGCTGATCGAGGCGGGCACTGTGTTCCGCGCACCGAAGGGACAAACGATCGATCACACGTCGGTGCTGAAGACGCTTCACGAGCGTTGGGGCACGAAACCACTGACGAAACGCGATGCGGCTGCGCCGTCGCTTGGTGACGTACTCAAGCTCGACAAGCCACGCGATGACGATCCGCTCGCGAACGTCGCCGTGCCTGTGTCGAGCCTGCATCACCAGGACGCCTCGACACCTTCGCGGCTCGACCGCCTGCAGGCGGCCCGCGTCGCCGCGCTGCCGGTCCGCAACGAGAAAGGCCATTACGAGGTGGAGCCGGACCCGCTGCCATCTTCGACCGCCGAACTCACGAACTTCATTCGCGACCGCTCGGCCGCGTGGAGTCAGCATATCCAGCGCCAGCGCAGCCGGCGCGGCGGCAAGCACTGAACGGAACGACATATTTTAAACATAAGCAAAACTAATTATATAGATCCTCGTTAATGCCGCGATCCTTCCCGCGACAAGACCATCACGCTCCCGGCGAGAATTTTTATGTATAAGTAAGCATTGCATATTATATTACCGTTGCTAAACCCAACATCCTTACTACGACAGAACCTTGTCCGCCCGACCCTGACTGAGGGCCGGTGTGCTTCCGTCGACAAAGCCGCATAGGCACCGATATCACGCCCAGTTATTTGTAGGGCTCTAGTAATAGCGCGAGGGCGCTTGCGCGGCCGGCCGGGCTTCGGCAAGCAGCCTCGCAAAGATCCCATTAGACTGACCACTCGCGCAACGACCGGACGCCGCCGTTCTCCTTCGAGGGGCCCGCGTCGCGCGATTTCGCATGGGAGTCATTCGATGAAAGTGTATCGCTTCGATCAAGCCGGCAGTCTCGACCATCTGACGCTTCATGAGGAACCCACGCCCGAGCCTCAGCGTGGCGAAGTGCTGATCCGGGTGCGCGCGTCGTCGCTCAATTATCGCGACATCGCAATGGTCCACGGCAGCTACCTGCGCGCGCAGCAGGCCGGCCTGATTCCGCTCAGCGACGCCGCCGGCGAGATCGTCGCCGTGGGTACGAACGTGATCGACTTCAAGGTCGGCGACCGGGTCATCAATACATTTCATCCGCGCTGGTACGGCGGCAATCCGCCGCCTACACTCGGCACGGAGAGCTACGGCTCGCATCGCGATGGCTGGCTGACCGAATACAAGGTCGTCAGCCAGGAAGCGGTCGTGGCGGCTCCGCCGGGCCTGTCGTTCGAAGAAGCGGCAACGCTGCCTTGCGCGGCGCTGACCGCATGGACATCGCTATCCGGATTGCGGCCGCTGCGCCCCGGACAAACGGTCTTGACGCAGGGCAGCGGCGGCGTTTCCGTATTCGCGGTCCAGCTTGCCAAACTGCTCGGCGCGCGCGTGATTGCTACGACTTCTTCCGCCCACAAGGCGGCGCGGCTCAAGGCGCTCGGCGCCGATGAAGTCATCAATTACATCGAGACGCCCGCATGGGGCGACCGGGTCCGCGAGCTCACCGATGGACGTGGCGTCGATCGGGTGCTTGAGGTGGGGGGCGAGGGCACGCTCCAACAGTCGATCAAGGCCGTGGCCAGCCGCGGCGAAGTCGCGCTGATCGGCTTTCTTGCCTCTGGCCATTCCGGCGTCGATTTCAACGACCTGTTTCGCAGTGGCGGCGTTTTCTACCGGATCTCGGTCGGCGACCGCTCGGGGCTGCTGGACCTGGTGCGTGCCGTTACGTCGTCCGGCCTGAAGCCGGTCATCGACAGCTTGTTCCCGTTCGAGCGTGCCCTTGATGCGTGGCGCCACTTCGATGACCGTGCCTTCTTCGGCAAGGTCGTCATCTCTCACTGACGACAGGAACCAGATACATGTCACATTCCGCTGTAGCGAGCATTGCGGTGCTCGACGACTATCAGCAGACGGCCCGCCCTCTCGCTGACTGGGCCAGTCTCGCGCCTCGGGCGCAGCCCGTTTTCTTTCATGACCATGTCGCCGATCCGGATTCGCTCGCCGCGCGCCTCGCGCCATTCGACGCAGTCGTGCTAATGCGCGAGCGCACCCGCCTGGACGCCGCACTGCTCGCGCGTCTCCCACGGCTCAAGCTGATCGTCACCGTCGGCATGTGGAACGCGGCGATCGACCTGCACGCCGCGCGCAGGCAGCAGATTGTCGTATCGGGTACTACCGGCGGCGACGCTGCGGCCACCCCGGCGCTTACGTGGGCGTTGATCCTTGCCATCACGCGCAACGTGCATGCAGAAGCCGCCTCGGTGCGCGCTGGCGGCTGGCAGGTTGGCCTCGGCGTGGACGTGAACGGCAAGACGCTCGGTTTGCTGGGACTTGGCCGTATCGGGCAGGCGGTGGCGCGCCTGGGTCAGGCATTCGGGATGCGCACAATTGCCTGGAGCCAGAACCTGACGGCCGAGCGGGCCGCCGAACATGGCGTTGAACGTGTCGACAAAGATCAGTTATTTCGCGACGCGGATGTGCTCTCCGTTCACCTGAAACTCGGCGAGCGCACCTGCGGGTTGGTCGGCGAGCGCGAACTGGCGTTGATGAAGGCGAGCGCGTATCTGGTCAACACTTCGCGTGGGCCGATCGTCTCCGAAGCGGCGCTGATTGAAGCATTGCAGGCACGGCGCATTGCCGGCGCGGCACTCGACGTGTTCGACGAAGAACCGCTGGCGCCTGGACATCCGTACCGGTTTCTGCCCAACGTGCTGGCGACGCCGCATATTGGGTACGTCACCGAAAACACTTACCGCACCGCCTATCCGCAGATTGTGGAAGCGATCCGGGCGTGGCTTGACGGTGCGCCGGTCCGTGAATTGCCGCTCTGAATCTTATGGATGTGATGTGGCCCCGCACCGAGCCGCGTGCAGGGCCGCATAGCCATCGAGCATGATGGTTTTCGGTGGTTGCCCGCGATGCATGATCGCCTTCTTGAAGGATGTTTTTTCTGCTGCGACGGTATGCGCAGGGAACGGCCCGGGCCATCCGGCAGGAAGGTAAGGCTTCGGCCCTGTTTTGGCGTTGCGAACGCCAATTCCGACTTCGGTTCGACGTATCCGGCATGACTTTGCCCATGAAACGGGTATACGCAAAAACGCTGGATATAACAGGAACATCTCGGACCGCAAAAGACAAAAAAACCCCGTAATCACAAGGATTTACGGGGTTTTCCGGACTTCTTCGGATTGCTCCGAACTTGAATCCTGGTGTCCAAGAGAGGACTCGAAATACGTCATTAACTGTTGAATGGCAGTTCGCACGGTAACGCCCTCCATGAACGAGGGGGTACAAACGTCGAGGCTTTGGTTCCCGCGTAGATTTCCTGGTTCGCCTCGTTGAAGTACCTTGCTTGGGTTTGAGCGCGCTCGCCGCAGGTACGGGTGAGCTCGAATGTGTCGACCGTGAGGCCTTCATCCTGACTTGCCAGGGCCTGCCCACACTACCCTCGGGAAATAAGGCGTGCCCAGCCGACGCAATGATGGCGATGCAAAGGAAGGAAAGTGTGAAAGAGCACCAACCGCCAGCGCGAGCAGCGCAATCGCTTCGCCCACCAGGCCTCGTTGACGTACGCGGCACGGTTCAGTCGGATCCATATTTCGATAATACTTGAAATATGGAATAGATCGATCTATGCTACGGCCATGGACTCGAACCTCGTCGTACGCGCCTTGAGCGCTCTTGCACACGAATCGCGACTCGCGATTTTCCGAACGCTCGTAGTCGCCGGCCCCGACGGGATACCGGCAGGCGAGATTGCGCAACAACTCAGCCTCGCGCCTTCAAGTCTGTCCTTTCATCTCAAGGATCTGTCACACGCAGACCTCGTGAAAGCTCGGCAGGAAGGGCGCTTTATCTACTATTCGGCCAATTTCGACGCAATGAACGGCCTCGTGGGTTTTCTCACCGAGAACTGCTGTGCCGGCGCGGCATGCGCAGCGAGCAGTCCTCCCGCTTGCTGCGGAGATGAATCATGAAACGGATGCACATCCACGTGTCTGTTCAAAGCCTTAGTGAGAGCATCCGCTTCTATAGCGCGATGTTTGGCAACGTTGAGCCGAGCGTACTCAAAGACGACTATTGCAAATGGGAGCTGAAGGACCCAGCGGTCAACTTCGCCATTTCGCAGCGCGGCGCAAAACCCGGTGTCGACCATGTCGGAATCCAGGTCGAGACCGATGAGGAACTGGCAGAGATGAACGCTCGCTTCGCCGCCGCGGACCTGCCCGTGCAAGAGCAGACGGGCGCGACCTGCTGCTACGCGAAGTCGAACAAGGCTTGGACCGTCGACCCACAAGGGGTGGCATGGGAAACCTTCAGGACACTCGCAGCCGCGCCCACCTACGGCGAGTCAAGAAATGAACCCCATCATTCGTCGGATGCCTGTTGCACCCCGACTGCGTCCACCATCGAATTCCGGAATCGCGGATGACCGACAGACAGTACTCAATTCTCGTCCTGTGCACAGGTAACAGCTCGCGCAGCATTATGGCTGAAGCTCTTTTCAACACACTGGGCAAGGGGCGTTTCCGGGCGTATAGCGCAGGGAGCGATCCCAGTGGAACGGTTAACCCTTTTGCCATAGAGCGCTGCGAGTCGCTCGGCTACGACGTGGCACAACTTCGCAGCAAGAGCTGGGACGAATTTGCCACGCCTGACGCGCCGCATATGGATTTCGTCATTACCGTGTGCGATCAGGCCGCCGGCGAAATCTGCCCAATCTGGCCAGGCAGACCGATGACCGCGCATTGGGGTTTTGAGGACCCGGCTGCGTTCGAGGGCACAGATGAAGAAAAGCGCCAGGTGTTCAGCAAGGTCTACCGGCAAATAGCTGGCCGGGTGAGCCAGTTCGTGAACTTGCCCCTGCACGTATTGGACAGCAACGCCATTCAGCGCGAGTTGCGCGCGATCGGTGAACGGCCCGCCGAGGGACCCAATGAGCAGCACTGAACATACCGGTGCTGCATTGAGACCCGCTATCGGATTTTTCGAGCGCTACCTGACGGTGTGGGTGGCGTTGTGTATCGTCAGCGGCATTGTGCTCGGCCAACTATTGCCGGGCGCGTTTCAAGCCATCGGCCGCATGGAGGTTGCCCACGTTAACCTGCCGGTGGCGGTGCTGATCTGGATCATGATTATCCCCATGCTCGTGAAAATCGACTTTGCGGCCATGACTCAGGTGAAAAGCCAATGGCGTGGCATCGGGGTGACGTTATTCGTCAACTGGTTCGTCAAACCGTTTTCGATGGCCCTTCTCGGTTGGATCTTCATCCGCCACGTGTTCGCGCCGTGGCTGCCGGCGAACCAGCTCGACAGTTATATCGCTGGCCTGATCCTGCTGGCAGCCGCGCCTTGTACCGCGATGGTGTTTGTCTGGTCGCAACTGTGCAAGGGCGACCCGTATTTCACGCTGTCACAAGTGGCCCTGAACGACTCCATCATGATCGTGGCTTTTGCACCGCTCGTCGCGCTTCTGCTGGGGCTATCGGCCATTACAGTGCCGTGGGATACGCTCATTGCCTCAGTCGGCCTCTATATCATCGTGCCGGTCATTCTCGCGCAGATGATCCGACGTTCGTTGCTTGCGAAGGGCTCGGCTCATTTCGGGCGTGTCGTGGCAAAGCTCGGTCCCTATTCAATTTCCGCACTGCTCGCCACGCTGGTGCTCCTGTTCGCTTTTCAGGGAGAGGCCATTGTTCACGAGCCACTGGTCATCGCCATGCTGGCCGTGCCTATCCTGATCCAGGTCTTCTTTAATTCGAGCTTGGCGTACCTGCTCAATCGCAGGCTGGGTGTCGCTCACTGCGTAGCCGGACCGTCAAGCCTGATTGGCGCAAGCAATTTCTTCGAGCTGGCCGTGGCCACCGCGATCAGCCTCTTCGGATTCCACTCGGGCGCGGCGCTGGCTACCGTGGTCGGCGTGCTCATCGAGGTGCCGGTCATGTTGCTGGTGGTCGGCGTCGTCAATCGCTCGCAACGCTGGTATGAAGGCAAGACAGCCTGATCAAGCGCTTCGCGAGCAAGAGGCATGACTGGGAGGTAGATCATGGCAAATGCCGAGAGCAATACCTGTTCGCTGTTGTCTGGTTCGGGCGAATTGCACCGCAACTCGATGCGAGCCTTCATTGCGCTGCGGTTGGGCGCCCCCCGGGTCTCCGACGACATGAGAAATCTGGACATCAGTGGACCGAATGCGCCGAGTCGTTTGCCAGCGTCCAGTGCCTCCGCCTCGACGTTGGCTGATGCGCTCTCTCGAGCGCTTGGCCGAGAGTCCGGGCAGCAAGCGGAATCTATGGTTTTGACTGCTACTCGGAGGGAACATCAGAGCATGATGCGCTTCGTCCTTGGCGGCACGACGGCCGCCGCAGTGTTGCTGCTGGACGTGCCAGTGCTATTTCGGATTCCGCGTTGCGACTGGGAAACACCGCTCCTACGAACCCGCAATCGCTTCTCTGACGACGGCATCAAGCTCTATGCAGTGTTGATGAACGACAGCAGTGAACGCAGTTTTTCAGGTGCATTGCGCCGCGTGCGCCATCTCTATCAGGGAAAACAGTTCACCCGGTTTTGTGACATGAACGGCATCGGGCTTCTAACCAATGACGAGACGCCGGACGCTCGAACGGTTGGCAAGACTCAAGATGGCTTGGCCTCGTCAATAGCGTCGGCGTTAATGTCCGCACGTCACTTCTGCTGCGGAGCTTTCCGCATCGGCCAAGCAGACTCCGCGACGGATATCCATCGCGCTCTATCCCTTTGAGGTCGCATGTCGAGCCTACCCGCTGACCACCGAAGCGAAAACGCAGACCCCGGCGGTCACCGCGCGACTTGGGCGCTCGCCATCGCGCAGCTCGTGTCATGGGGATCGGTCTATTACGCGTTTTCCCTCTTCGTGGTCCCAATGGAGCGGGCGATGGGATGGAGCCGCACGGACACCAATGCGGCCTTATCGCTCGGCCTCCTTGTCTCCGGATTCGCGGCTTATCCGATCGGCATATGGATCGACCACGGCCACGGCAGGAAAATCATGATGGCGGGTTCCATCCTGTCGACAGCCATGCTGCTGTTGTGGTCGCAAGCTCATGCGCTGCCTACGCTGTTTGTTGTTTGGGTCGGCCTGGGTGTGTCGATGGCGGCCACGCTGTACGATCCGGTGTTCGCCGTAGTGACGCGCGATTACCCCGGTAGCTTCCGTACAAAAATAACGCTCATCACGCTGGTCGCCGGGTTCGCCAGCACGGTCTTTATCCCACTGACGCAAGGCTTCGTAGACTGGTTCGGATGGCGAGCCGCACTGATTTTCCTCGCTGCGGTGAACATCGCGATCAGTCTGCCCATTCACGCGACCGCGATCAAACGGAACGACGCGACCGGTGTAACGGCCGGCCACAGGGCACGGTTGAAGACTGCGAACATGACTTCGACGCAACGCGCGCTGCGCACGCCGACGTTTTGGGCGTTGGCCGTGTGCTTCACTGCGTACTACGCCACGTTCGCGGCGCTGACGTTCCACCTGGTGCCGCTCATGGTCGCGCGCAAGGTCCCAGCGGGTTGGCTGTTGACCACCATGGCAATCATCGGTCCCGCTCAGGTGGCCGCGCGTGCGCTTTGGTTTTCTACCGGTCGCAACGTGCGGCCAGCGCTGATCGGCCTGATCGTCACAGCAGCGTTTCCGGTTTCCGTTCTCGTGCTGTTGTACGCGGGAACCTCACCTTACTTGTTGATGCTGTTCGGTCTCGTGTACGGAGGGGCGAATGGAATGATGACAATCCTGCGTGGAACGATTGTGCAGGATGTGATGTGGACCGAGGGCTATGGGGCCATCAGCGGTTTGCTCTCCGCTCCGTCGAACATCGCCAAAGGCATTGCGCCCATTTCGGCTGCCGCGCTTTGGACCATTCAGCGAGACTATGCGTTAGTCGAGTGGGTAATTCTAGGAGTTTCGCTTGTATCGACCGCCGCGTTTCTAGTCGCGATGCGATTCGCCCCCCGTCAGTGCGCCCTCGACCACCGTGCCGCGGCCGGCGTAATGCGGAAGTGACGTTTCAGAAGAATGACCAGCGACGATGACCTTCCGCGACCGTCACGAGAGCATGCGTCCGATGGATGTCTGCCACCCGGGTTTGTCACGAACTGCGTCGGTATTTTTGCACTCGGCTGGCGCAGATTTCACTTTCTTTGGTGTCCGATATCCATATTGTCGGCAATCACCGAAGGTAATAGCGCAGCGCCGCGACGAGTGACTGGCTTACCTCGAATATGTCTCAATGGCCAAGCCAGTACGATGCACAAGACCGGTAAGAGCGGGTGATTCGGCGAATGAAAGTTGTGCCTGAGCTTTCAATGCCTCGATGGATCATCTCGCCATCCGCCGAGCACGGCATCGGCGCTACTGACCTTGGACGTTCCCGCCGTAAACGCCGGCGTCCGGCTCAAACGTGGCGCCGGCGCCGGTTGCAGCCTATCGCCGTGGACGCTATAGGTTCGACGCGCGACCATGTGCTCGTGCATTGCGGCTTCGTGCAAGCCGAGCACCGGGCTCACGCACGCATCGGAATCCCGGAAATGCGCGGCCCACACGTCGCGAGTGCGGCTCGCGAAGCGCTCTGCGAGCGCAGTGCGAATCGCGGGCCAGCCCGCTTTGTCGGCGCGTGGCGGCAGACTGTCGGGTGCGACATCGAGCCCCACGAGCAACGCTTGCCAGAACGGCTCTTCGAGCGCGCCGACTGCGACGTAACGATCATCCATTGTCCGGTACGTGCTGTACCACGGGGCGCCGCCGTCGAGTGAATTGGTGCCGCGCGCGTCATTCCATTCGCCTTGCGCGTGCAGGCGGCAGAAGAGGGACATCAGCATGGCGGTACCGTCGACCATCGCCGAGTCGATGATCTGGCCCTGGCCGCTGTCGCGCGCTTCCCACAGCGCGCAGAGCGCGCCAAACGCGAGGAACATCGCGCCCCCGCCGTAATCGCCGATGAGGTTCAGCGGCGGCACCGGTGCGCCGTTCGTGGGGCCGATCGCATTGAGCGCGCCGGTGAGTGCGATGTAGTTGATGTCGTGCCCTGCTGTGCCCGAGAGCGGCCCCGTCTGGCCCCAGCCGGTCATGCGGCCGTACACCAGGCGCGGATTGTGCGCGAGGCAGACGTCCGGGCCGAGCCCGATCTTTTCCATGACGCCGGGACGACTGCCTTCCAGCACCATGTCCGCGTGTGCCACGAGTTCTAGCGCGGTGTCGCGATCGCCCGGATCTTTGAGGTCGAGCGGTACGACCCGGCGCCCGCGTTGCATGAAATTGCTGGGATCGACGTGGGCGCGCGCACGTGCGACTTGCACGACGTCGGCACCCATGTCGGCTAGCAGCATGGTGCAGAACGGCACGGGGCCAAGCGCGCTGAACTCGATGACACGCACGCCTGATAGTGGACCTTGTTTCATCGCGACTCCTGTCTCACGCATGAGCGGCCATACGCCGGCCCGCGAAGAATACGCAAACAGACGATATGACAAAGAAGGCCGCCACCACGATCATGCCCGCGGCAAGGCTGTGCGCCTGCTGCTGCACACGGCCTACCATCATCGGCACGAGCCAGCCGCCAAAGATCGCGCCGCAAGAACTGATGATCGCGATCACCGCGGGTTTGGCCTTCGCAGGAAGATAGGTTTGGGGAATCGACCAGAAGATCGCCAGCGACGCATATACGCCGATGTTGGCAAGCATGAAGCCCACGAGCGCGACGGCAAGCGTTGTCGATAATGCGACGATCGTATAGCCGGCCGCTGCGATCAGCATGCAGGCGACCGTGTGCAGCACCCGTTCCTTGCGGCGATCCGAGCGCCGCGACAGGAACGTCATGCCGACGATGCCCGCGAGCGGAGGCAACGCGGTAACGAAGCCGATGACGCCGAGCGGCACGCCAGTGTGATGCAGGATCTGAGGCAGCCACGCGCCGACTGTCGCGTTACCCGAAAAGATGCCGACATACCCGAGCGTCAGCACCCACATCTCGGGGCGGCGCAGCAGCGTCATGACGCCCGATGGCATGCCGTGGGCAGACGACGCGTCGCCGCTTTCGAGCTGTTCGGCGAGCCACTTCTTTTCATCGTTCGAGAGCCACTTTGCCTGATGCGGCCGGTCGGTCAGGTAGAAAGCGCCGAAAATCCCGAGCGCCACGGCGGGTAGACCTTCGAGCACAAACAGCCACTTCCAGCCCGGCACGCCCCATACGCCATCGAGCTGCATGATCGCGCCGGACACGAGCGACGAGACCACGTACGCGGCCGGAATCGAGTAGGAGAACATTGCGTTGTAGCGCGCGCGGTGTTGCTGCGGAATCCAGTAGCTCAGGAAGAGGAACACACCAGGAGTCAATCCCGCTTCGGCGATGCCGAGCAGCGCGCGCACCGTATAAAAGCTGCCGGGGCCAGTGACGAACGCCATCGACATCGTCACGATGCCGAACAGCATCGCGATCCGCGTAAGCGTGATGCGCGCGCCGTACCTGGCGAGCGCGAGATTGCTGGGTACTTCGAATATCGAGTAGCCGAGAAACAGAATGCCCACACCGATGCCGTACATCTGCGGCGTAAGTCCCAGTTCCTTGTTCATTGAGAACGACGCGAAGCTGAGGTTGCCGCGGTCCAGTACCGATACAACATAAAGCGCAATCAGATACCACATCAACCGTCGCCCGACGCGCGACACCACCTGGGTGCCGTCGACTTCGGCGTCCGCCACGGCAGCTGGCCTCGGCGCGGAGGCCACGGCGGGGGACTGGGACGACACGCTCATACTGATCTCCTTTTGTTATTTGCCAAATTTGGAGGGACCAATTTGGTGGGCTCAATATAGAACCGTCTCGCACAATGTCAAAGCCCGGGAAATCCCTTAAAGAGTGTCCGGCCGGAGGGAGATTCGGTCTCGGTCGCTGAGATTAGATCAAAGAAAAGTACATAAAAACAAACAATTAAGGCTTGATACAAGGCTTGGTAAAAATTTTTTCGTCCGCCGCGTATCCGTTTGGTTATCTGCCGGTAACGTGAAATAATCAGTTGACCGCTCCAGGATTCTTTATATAATTGGTCCCACCAATTTTGCAATCAACGGAGACGGCCATGCTTTCACATGAAGACAATGAGACCTTGGTGCGCGTCGGCGCCGGAACACCGGCTGGCCAGTACATGCGCCTCAACTGGCTGCCGTTCCTGCCCTCGTCGGATCTGACGCTCGACGGCCAGCCGCAGCGCGTACGTCTGCTAGGCGAAGACTTGATCGCGTTCCGCGACAGCGAAGGCCGCGTCGGCCTCGTCGATCATGTGTGCCCACATCGCGGTGCGCCGCTGATTTTCGGCCGTAACGAGAACTGCGGGTTGCGCTGCGTCTATCACGGCTGGCAATTCGGCGTGGACGGCCACGTGATCGATACGCCGGCCGAACCCGCCGAGAGCCGGCTCAAGGAGAAGGTGCGCATCAAGAGTTATCCGTGCCGCGAGCGCAACGGCATCGTCTGGACATACATGGGCGAGGCCGGTGCGGACGTTTTGCCGCCGCTGCCGAATCTGGAATGGAATCTGGTGCCGTTGGAAAACGTGCACTTCAGCTTTCGCGTGCAGGAATGCAATTGGCTGCAGGCGGTGGAAGGCGAGATCGACTCCGCGCATGCGCCGATCCTGCACGGCCGCATCGATTCGCAAGGCTCGATCAACGACTGGACTGCCAAGCGCGATCTGCGTCCGGTGTTCGAATGCCAGCGGCGCGATTTCGGCATCAGCATCGCGTCGCGCCGCGTGCTCGACGACACCCATCACTACTGGCGCGTCAACCAGTTCCTGTTTCCGTTCTATACGCTGGTGCCGCCGCAATCGAAGTATCCGGAACTGAGCGGCCATGCATGGGTGCCAATAGACGACGAGAACACGCTGTGCCTGATGTTCTCGTACACGCCGGCCGCGCCGCTCTACGAGAAGACGCGACAACTATTCGAAGACGGCCATGCGGGACGCGAAACAGGCCACGCGAGTGCGCATGCGTTCGCGCCCCGGCCTGTCACGCAGCCATATGCGAAGTACTGGACCAAGTACAACCTCGAATCAGCGTTCATGTTCAATTACGACGCACAGACCAAGACGTGGTTCTCGGGCCTGCCAGGATTGTGGGTGCAGGACGCTGCTTGCCAGTCGGGCGTTGCGCCAATCTACGACCGCCGCCGCGAAAACCTTGGCATCAGCGATACCGGCGTGGCGATGACGCGGCGCCTGTTGCTCGAAAACGTACGCAAGCTCGCGTCGGAAGGCGTGTCGCCGCTGCGTCTCGACGATCCGGACCTGTGGATGGTGCGCGCGGTGTCGCTGACGCTGCCCGCGGGTGCGCAGTGGCAGACCGACGGTGCCGAACACATGCGCGCACGCCTGGGCGCCGACTTCGGCTATACGCCCTGACCCACACCGACAGCTAGCGAAATATAAAACCTTCATGTCCCAACACAACGCTGAGCGCATCGACGTCCGTCTCACGCAGATCCGTCTTGAAGCGGACGACGTAGCGTCCTATGAATTCCAGCCCATCGACACACCGGTCCTGCCGCCGTTCGAAGCCGGCGCACACATCGACCTGTATCTGCCCGAGAGCCGGGTGCGCAGCTATTCGCTCGTCAACGATCCGCATGAGCGGCATCGTTATGTGATCGCTGTGCAGCACGAGGTCGCGGGTCGCGGCGGGTCCACGTGGATGCATCGCTCGCCCCGGGTTGGCGACCGTTTCACCATCAGCATGCCGATGAATGATTTTCCGCTGTCCGAAGACGCGCGCGAATCGGTGTTCATCTGCGGCGGTATCGGCATCACGCCAGTCGTATCGATGATCCGGCGCCTCGAACGTACCGGCGGGCCGTGGCAACTGCACTATGCCGCTCGCGAGCGTTCGCGTGCAGCCTATGCCCGCGATCTCGCGCAGATCGGCGCCGCGGACTCGCGCATCACGATGCATCTGCAAAGCGAAGGCGGGCGGCTCGACGTGCGCCGCGTGGTCGAACGTGCGGCCGCCGATGCGCATCTGTATTGCTGCGGGCCGCGCGGCATGGTCGATGAATTCATCGCAGCGTGCGCGTCGCGGCCGCACGAGAAAGTGCACTTCGAACGCTTTGCGGCGGCCAGTGAATCGGCGACGGGCGGGGGCTTCGATGTGGTGCTCAAGAGCGACGGCAGGCGCATTCAGGTGGCGCCCGGCAAGACGATTCTTGACACGCTGCTCGATCACGGAGTCGACGTGCAGTACGCATGCTCGGCAGGAGTGTGCGGCACCTGCCGCACTGGTGTGATTGACGGCGTGCCGGACCATCGCGACGACTTCCTGACAGACGAGGAGAAGGCCGCGAACCGCGCGGTAATGGTGTGCTGCTCGGGATCGCTGTCGCCGACGCTGGTGCTCGATCTCTGATCTTTCGATCGAACGCAAACCACTGATTTACGTGCGCCTCGTGCGCATCGACCAAGGAAACGCCATGCTGTCGAAACTGATCAACGATTTTCCCGAGCACGAACCGCGTCCGGCCAATGCACCCCAGGCGCTCGCCGGCATCCGCGTGGTCGACTTCACGCACTTCATCGCCGGACCGTTTGCGACGATGATGCTCGCCGACATGGGCGCCGAGGTCATCAAGGTCGAAGCGCCCGGCCGCGGTGACGAATTCCGCTATTACCCGCCGGCGCATCCGCAGGACGCCAGCATCGGCGGCCCGTATCTCTGGGCGAACCGCAACAAACGCAGCATTGCGCTTGATCTGAAGTCCGAAGAAGGGCGGCGCATTGCGCTCGAACTAGTCGCGACGGCGGACATCGTCGCGGAGAATTTTTCGACCGGTGTCATGGAGCGCCTCGGCCTAGGCTACGAAGCTTGCCGCGAACTGAATCCGGAACTCATTTACTGCTCGGTGTCTGCGTATGGCCGCGAAGGCGCGTTCGCGGACCGGCTCGGTTTCGACCCGATCGCGCAGGCCGAGAGCGGCTTCGTCTCGATGAACGGTTATCCGGACCGGCTCGGCGTGCGCGCGCTGTCGCCCGTGATGGATATCAGCACGGCGATGATGGCAAGCAACGCAATCCTTGGTGCGCTGGTCGCACGTGAACGCACGGGCAAGGGCCAGGCGGTCGAGGTCTCGCTGTTTGATAACGCGGTGCTGATGACCGGCTACGCGACGGTGCAGCATCTGTTCACCGGCGAGGAGCCCCGTCGCCACGGCAACACCAGTCCCGACACATGTCCGTCGGGCGTGTTCAAGGCGTCGGATACAGCGTTCTACATCAATTGCGGCAACAACAAGATCTTCCATCGTCTCGCCGTCCAGGTGCTGGAGATGCCGGAACTGGCTGCCGATCCGGTGCTCGCGGATCGCAACGGCCGCATCGCGCGGCGCGACGAACTGTTTCGCATCCTCGACGAGGCGTTCATTCTCCATCCGTGGGCATACTGGCAGCAGCGCATGCGCGCTGCGTCAATTCCGTGCGGCGAAGTGCGCACGGTCGGCGAGGCGCTGCGCTCGCCAGAAGCGCGTGAACGCAAGCTCGTGAGCCGTCTCGAGCATCCGGATCTCGGTTGGCTGCCGAACATCAACTTGCCGTTCCGCTTCAGCGAGACGCCGATCGCCGATCCGTCGCCTGCGCCGCGCGTCGGTGAGCACAGCCGTGCGATTCTTACCGGTGTGCTTGGGTATCCTGACGATCGCGTGAATGCGTTGCTGCAAAGCGGCGCCGTCTACAGCAGCCAGCAGCCGCTGGCTGCTGCCGAGGGGCATACAGAGGCGTCCTCGTTATGAGCGAACGGACGCTGCGCGGCACGGTCGCGGTGGTCGGCGTCGGCGAGAGCGAGTACTACCGCGTCGGCCGCGCGCCGGACCCGGAGTTCAAGCTGCTGCTCAAGGCGATCCTGGCGGCGTGCAGGGATGCCGGCATTGATCCGGCAGACATCGACGGCTTCGCGTCGTTCGCCGACGATCGTAACGACGCGGTGCGCGTGGCCACCGCGCTCGGGGTGAAGCGCTTGCGCTCGGCAACGATGCAATGGGGCGGCGGAGGCGGTGGATGCGCCGCCGCAGTCGCCAACGGTGCGGCCGCTATCGCGAGCGGCATGGCGCAGTGTGTGCTCGTCTATCGCGGGCTCGCACAGGGGCAGTTCGGCCGCTTCGGCCAAGCTGCGCCTCGCACGACGATCTCCGGCGATATGGCGTATCAGATGCCGTACGGCGTACTCGCGCCGCCGCAGAAATTCGCAATGAAAGTGCAGCGCTTCATGCACGAGCATGGCGTGGGCCGGGAGGCGTTGCGTGCGATCGCGCTCGCGTCTTACCAGCATGCACAGGCCAACCCGCGCGCGGTGATGGCCGGCAAGCCGCTCTCCGCGGACGCATACGATGCATCGCGCTGGATCGTCGAGCCGTTTCGTTTGTTCGATTGCTGTATGGAGAATGACGGCGCGGGCGCTGTGCTACTGGTGGCCGCCGAACGTGCGAAAGATTTTCCACATCGGCCAGTGTATCTGCTCGGCGCAGCGAGCGGCGCCGACTGGCGGGCAGCGGCCTCGCCGCACAATGCGCCCCACTATGCAAGCGCCAACTACAGCGGCGTCGCGAGCGACCTGTACCGGATGGCGCGCGTGAGCCCGGCAGACGTCGGCGTGGTGCAGAGTTATGAGAATTTCACCGGAGGCGTGGCGATGGCGCTAAGCGAGCATGGTTTCTTCCGTCCCGATGAAGCCAACGATTTCCTGACGCCGGAGAATCTCGTCGCGCCGTCGGGCAAGCTGCCGCTCAACACGAGTGGCGGCAATCTCGGCGAGTGTTATGTGCACGGCTTCGAGCTGGTGATCGAGGCGGCGCGCCAGGTGCGCGGCGAGTCGACCAGCCAGGCTGCGCGACACGACGTGGCGCTGGTGGTCGGTGGCCCGATGGTGGCGCCGGCAAGCAGTCTTCTGTTCGGATCGGAGGCCGTGTTATGAACTCGTTGTCGCCATCGCCGGGGTATCTGCCCGCCGGACTGCCTGCGCCGGAGCCTGAATCGGACGGCCTGTCTGCGCCTTATTGGGAAGGGCTGCGCGAAGAGAAGCTGCGCGTACAGCGTTGTACGCGCTGCGATACGTGGCAATTCGGCCCGGAGTGGCTGTGCCATGCATGTCACGCCTTTGATCCCGCGTGGCATGACGTAGCGCCGTACGGGCGCATATTCAGTTGGGAGCGCGTCTGGCATCCATCGCATCCGGCGCTCGCGCAGGCGGTGCCCTACCTGGTGATACTGGTTGAGCTGGAACATGCCGGTAACGTGCGGATGCTCGGCAATCTGCTTGGCGACCCGCATCAGCGCGTCGAAATTGGCGCGGCGGTGACCGGGGTGTTCGAACATCATGCCGATGCGACGACGCCTTACAGCCTGCTGCAATGGCGGCTTTCGGCATGAAAACTTCGGGGCTGACGGAAGGAGGCTGTCTGTATAATCTTTCGCTACCGTCATTGCGACTTTATCCTTTTTGGTGACATGGAACTAACGCCTCCCGTTGCACGCGAATCGACCTCACGTTCGGAGCTCGTCGGCAAGATGCTGGCGTTTTTCAAGGAGCGTGGCTACGAGAGCGGCGAGCGTCTGCCGTCCGAGCGCGCGCTTGCGGAGCGCTTCGGCGTGGGTCGCAACGCGTTGCGCGAAGCGCTTTCGACGCTAAGCGCCCTGCGGGTCGTCGAATCACGCCCGAATTCCGGCATCTACTTGCGCCGCATGTCCACCGACAGCAGCTTCGAAACCATTGTGCTGCTGACCGAGATGGGCTCCGAGCCGTCGATGAAAGAGGTCAAGGAGACGCTTGAAGTACGCTGGGCGCTCGAGATGCGCGCAGTGCAACTGGCGTGCGAGCGCCGCACTCCGCCGGATCTGGACATCCTCGCATCCGTGATAGACGCGACGCAGGCAGTACTGTCGAACAAGGGCAACATTTCGGTGCAGGACACGGCCTTCCACATGGCGCTTGCACGTTGTACGCACAACGAAGTGCTGGTGCACTTGCTCAGTTCGTTCTACCGTATTTCGGAAAGTCGCCGCTTTGCGCTGTTTGCCGATCCGGAGCGAGGTGCGATCTCGGCGATGCAGCATGTGAAGATTTACGAAGCGGTGAAGAAGCGCGACGTAAAAAAAGCCACCGTGCTGATGGAAACGCATTTCACGCGTGCTGTCGAATCGTGGAACGAGATTCTCGGTGACGAGCAGCCCGTCGAAGTCAAACGGGCACGCAAAACGAAGTAAGACATGCACGCAATACCGCTCGCATAACAGAAGAAAAGGTCGGCTTGAAACGAGCCGACCTTTTTTTCGTGCTTGCTAGGTCTGCGAATCAGAACGTATGCACGATGCCCAGACGCACGAGCAACTGATGGTCGTTTGAAGAGGGAGTCAGTTGCGTGATCGACGCGACGGCGCTCTGACCAAGCGAATCCGTCCCGCTCGCCTTCTGATAGATCGCGAGCGCGTACAACTCCGTACGCTTTGACAGGAAGTACGCACTCGACAACGTGCCCTGATGGTAGGTCGCACCACCATATGCGCCCACGCTCGCCTTGCGCGTATAGCTATACGCGGCGTTCACGCTGAAAGCCGGCGTGAACGCATAGGTCGCGTTGATTTCACCGTTGTTGAGGACGGCGCTGCCTGCATAGTGCAGCGAGTTGGGTCCTGCGCTGGTGTCGCCGAGGCCGTCGAAACCCGCATGAGAGTAGGTCGCACCGATACTCGCGGCGCCGAAGTGATACTTCGCGCCCGCGACCAGCAGTTGCAGGGTGGCGGCCGATGCAAAGCCTGCGTAGATCGGGTTCGACTGGGCAGCGGTGGCTGAACCGGAGGAGCCGAGGTTGTCGGTGGTGTTGTTGCCCGAATTGCCGTTCGTGCCGAAGTACGACAGGTTCGGGTCGCGCGCATTCAGGTAGCCCGCGGCCGCGGCGAATGGTCCCTGCGCGTACGAAGCGGCGAGTGCCCAAACCTGGTTGCGGCCCGTCGCACCCGCTACACCACCCACCGCATACATGCCGCCGAGCGTCACGCCGGCATACGGCGTACTCTTGAATTTGATCGCGTTGTTGATGCGTATCGAGTGACCGAGATCGTCGAAATCGTCGGGGTTTGCGCCCATGTGGCCGGGTATTTCGCCCGCTTCGGAGACCGGTGCGAGCATGTCGCTGACAATGCTGTATTGCCGGCCGACGGTCACTTGTCCAAAGGGATTCGCGAGGCCAACAAATGCCTGCCTGCCGAACTCGAGTCCTCCTTGAGCAAGCCCCCCGGTGTCGATGTTGAAGCCATTTTCCAACGTGAAGATCGCCCGCAGTCCGCTGCCCAGATCCTCGCTCCCGCGCAGTCCCCAGCGGCTGCCGCCAATCCCGGTCGCCCCGTCCGACATCGCATATTGCTGCTTGCCTGCAAGCTGACCGCCGGTGCGGCCCGTCTGAACGTTGCTGACGTAGTTGAACCCTTGGTCGATCAGGCCATACAGCGTGACAGAACTCTGCGCGTGCGCCGCCGAAGCGGCTGTGCCGGCGATCGCCATCGCCACCAGCATAGGTTTCTTCATTGTGTCTCCATATCTCCGAACCGAATTTGTATTTAGGCGTGGTACCCAATCGATGGCACGAAATTGAAATTGGTTCCATCAAATTGGACCACCATAATTGGTGGGACCAATCGTAGCGATGCACGATTCATGCTGTCAATCCTGAGGACAACCCCTACGACAAACCGGATGCGTTTTTCAACGATGTGCTGTAGCGCATCAATGTGCGCGATGTCGAACTCGCGTCATAGCCGTCAAATGACATGGCGTCCGCGTATGACTTACGAATAAGCAACGTCAATCTTTTCAACGGCTTGCCTGACGCGAACCGAACCGTTCGTTCCGCTGCGCTAATACCCACATCACCGTTCTAATAGGTCAACCAACGAACCTGCTCCTAGAATCGGTGCATTCACAAGGGGGGCGGGAATCTTCTCCAGTTCTTGTCCCGTATTACTGGACCAAGGAACATCTATTCATGAACAAGACAGACATTGGCGATCTCTTACGTGTAGGACCTGGAACCCCCATGGGGACATTCATGCGTCAATACTGGCTCCCGGCGGCGCTATCGACCGAGGTCAAGGCAGATGGCGATCCGGTCAGGCTGATGATCCTCGGCGAGAAGCTGATCGCCTTCCGGGATAGTTCAGGACGGGTCGGTGTATTGGATCATCGGTGTCCTCACCGTTGTGCGTCGTTATTCGTCGGTCGTAACGAAGAAAATGGAATTCGCTGTGTCTATCACGGATGGAAGTTCGACGTAGACGGCAATTGTGTCGACATGCCAAGCGTGCCGGATCGGCTCGATTTCAAGGAGAAGGTTCATGCTCGTGCCTACAAAGCCACTGAGCGAAATGGACTGGTTTGGGTTTATATGGGTGAAGATCAGAAGAACCCACCGCGTCTCCCGGAGATCGAGGCGAACCTGATTCCCGACAGCAAGATCTGGTGCCTGCAACGGCAATGCAACTGGTTGCAGGCACTCGAAGGAGACATCGATACCAGTCATGTAGGATTCCTGCATGTCGGTGCGTTGCAACCCGAAGATCTTCCGGAGGATTCGCCTTTGCGCCCCACCGTTCTCAACAGAGCGCCGGAATATCGCGTGCAAACCGCGGAGTGGGGCGCGATGTACGGCGCTTATCGTCCGGCTGAGGACGGCCGCATGTCATGGCGCGCAGCCCATTTCATGTTCCCTTTCTGGACGATGACGCCGAACGTCCTGTTTTCAACCCGCGCGATCGCACGGGCATGGGTGCCGATGGACGACACGCATGTCATGCTTTTCGACATAACCGGCGGTGTTGACGAGGGCAATCCATTCTTCACGACCAAACTGAAGAATGGAGAAGCGATGTACGAGAAGATCAGGCGCAAGCCGAATGGGACCGGCTGGTACGACCGCTGGCTACCTGTCGATGGATATCACAACGATTGGGGTATTGATCGCGAAGCTCAGCGCAACATGATCCATTTTACGGGCATCGACAATCCGTCAATGCAGGACCAGGCGATTACCGAAAGCATGGGTCCTATTACCGACCACTCTTTTGAGCATTTGGCTCCAACGGATCAGATGATCGCCTTTGTCCGGCGAAGTCTGACAAAGGCACTACACAATTTCCGTGAAAATCAGGCCGCGGCACCCGGCGTCTCATCACCGGACGTGTACTTCGGCGCTCGTTCGGGGGCCTTCTGGGCGGATGCTGCTACCGGGTTTGCGGACGCTTACAAAGCCGAACTCGAAAAAGCACATCGCTGGCCTTCCAGTAACGTGGAACTGACTGACTGATTTGCCAGGCATTACGTCTTTTCATTGAGAACGAAGCGCGATGTCGGAGCGATTCCACCTCGCGCTTCCATCCGATCTCAAGCACCAGGCTCAGGCGTGAAGTTTCGGGTGCTTTCAAGGCAACAAAAATTCCAGAGGCAAATAGCATGATCAAGCTTGAACATGACAGATCCGGTATTTCTTTTAACGGCCGGGTTGCACTGGTAACAGGCGCCGGGCGCGGAATTGGAGCAGCGATCGCGCGCGAACTCCACGATGGGGGCGCGATGATTGCCGTAACCGATCTGGATCCCGGCAATGCCCAAGCTGTGGCGAAAGAGCTTGATCCAAGCGGTGAAACGGCCATGGCGTTCAAGCTGGATGTCCGTGAAAAGCAGGACTTCGAGCATGCACTCGCTTTGGTGATCGAGCGTTGGAGCAAGCTGGATATTGTAGTGAACAATGCTGGCTATGCTAAACGGACGCCCGTCGAAGAGATAACGCCTGAGGAGTTCGATGAGATCGTAGCTATCAATATGCGTAGCGTGTTTCTCAGTTGCCAGATCTTCTCGAAGTATATGAAATCCCGGAATTACGGGCGAATCGTGAACATAACGTCGCTCGCCTCGCACAATGGCGGGACGGTCGCGTCGCCGCACTATGCAGCCGCCAAAGGCGGAGCGACAACATTGACACGGTACTTTGCGCGTCAACTCGCCGGGACGGGCGTAACCGTCAATGCCGTATCGCCGGGGCCCGTCGCCAGTGCAAAGGAGCGCCTGGCTCATTTGATCGATGAGATCAGCAAGCAGGTTCCGGTCGGGCGATTCGCGGAGCCATCAGAGATCGCGGCGGCAGTTTCGCTACTCGCTTCTGAGCGCGGCGGGTTCATTGTGGGGGCCACGATCGATGTCAACGGCGGTCTCCATATGCGCTGAGCAAAATCAGCGCCCGTGATTGCCAATCCGTTCGACCTTAACTTGCGTCATCTGCGCGCGCTCGTCACCGTGCAGGAGTGCGGCAGCATCAGTGCGGCAGCGCGTATTGCGTGCCTATCGCAGTCGGCCCTTACACAGGGTATCGCCAAGATCGAGCGTCAGCTCGAATGCGTGTTATTCGAACGCCAAAGTGATGGGGTAGATGTCACGCCAGAGGGTAAATTGGCGCTGCAGCGCATAGGCGCTGCGTTACGACATCTCGATGACGCGGTCAGCAAATCACAACGTAGCATCGAGCATCCCGCGCGGGCGGTCACGATGACGCATATTCGTGCGCTAATGGCGCTGGCGGAAACAGGAACTTTCGCTACGGCGGCTGAGGCGGCCAAACTCTCCCCGAGTTCGGTGCACCGCTCGGTCGGTGACCTTGAAAGAAAATTGGACAAGCATCTCCTTGATCGACGCGGCCGAGGGACGCTATTGAGTTTTTCCGGCAACCGGCTGGTTCGGGGCTTTCGCCTCGCAGCAGGTGAACTGCGTGCGATGGTGGGTGAAATGCGCGATGACGAACATCTCGCGACAATTTCTTTCGGGGCCCTCCCGGTCGCGCGCCCAACCATCGTACCGAGAGCTATCACGCGGATGATTGGAGAAAATCCACGGGCACGCTTCGTCGTCGCCGAAGGCGATTGGCAGGATCTTGTCGATCAGCTTCAGGATGGCCTGATCGATCTGATCATCGGTGAAATCCGGAATGACGATCTGGACGATCTGAAGCAGGAGGCATTGTCCGATGATCAAGTCGTCATTCTGTGTGGCAGCCATCATCCGCTTGCGATGGATCCTGCGCCGTCGCTCGATGTTCTGGCTGCTTATCCCTGGATTGTGGCGCCACCGCTGTCACCGCTGCGCCTCCATTGGGAGAATCTGTTCGCTCATAGAGCGCGCCCGGACTCTCCCGTGGAATGCGGATCAATCATGGTCATGATCAATCTGCTTGCACAGAGCGATTTCCTCACGCTCGCTTCGCCGAGGCAGGTCGAATTACCTCTGCAAACAAAGCGGCTTGCACAGATAGGTGGATTTATAAGGGACTCTACGCGCTCAATTGGCATCACTACTCGCAAAACCTGGCGGCCGATACCGATGGAACGTCGATTCATGCGCATGCTTGCTGAAGCAGCGGAGTGCTCCGGTGCTTCACCGATTGCATCGGCATAGGCGGCATTGACCGGATAAAAGTTAAAAAAAATCAATCAAGGAGACACCATGTCACAGACGAAGCATGTTGCCAGTCTTATCGATGAGCGCCCAATCGGTACCTTTCAGATCGTGATCGCCGCAATGGGCGCGTTAGCCCTTCTTTGCGAAGGTTTTGATCTACAAATCATCTCGTACCTGATGCCGCAGATCGTGAAGGAGTGGCACATCGATCCCGCGCGGCAAGGCGCTATATTGTCCGCGGGATATAGCGGCATGTTGATTGGCTTTCTTGCACTCGCACCCGTGGCGTCGAAAATAGGAGCCAAGCGCCTGGTGGTCGTGTGTTTGCTGGCAATGGGTGCACTGAATCTTGCAACGATTCTGGCTAAAGACGCGACGACTCTGTTGATCTTTCGAATCGCCGTCGGCCTCACTCTTGGAGGCGTGGTCCCGCCGGCGTTGGCGCTGGTTTCCGAATTCTTTCCGGCTCGTCGTCGTTCGACTCTGATTGCGATGATGTATCTCGGGACGACTAGCGGCTTTATGGTAGCGGGTGCGACCGCGTGGACTATCTTATCCAGTTACGGTTGGCGTGGCGGCATGATCATTGGAGGCATCGTGCCGGTCATCGTCGCTTTAGGGATATTGCTGGTGTGGCCAGAAGCGCCTATTTTCCTTCTTGGACGTGGCGGCAATGGGCCCGCGCGCGTTCAACACATTCTGTCGCGGTTATATCCGCACACCGCGTTGAAAGAGGTCGTGATCACAGGGGATCATGACGCGGTCAAGGCAGGCGGCGTCATGGATATTTTCCTCGACCGGCGTCTTTTGGGAACGTTAATACTCTGGGCGGCATTAAGCTTCAACGCCATCGTCTATTTCTTCGTATTAAGTTGGATGCCGCTTATATTGGTGAAAGTAGGTGCTTCACAGCAGGATGCCATTCTTGCCTCCACGCTCGGGAATCTGGGCGGGATCGCCGCGATTGCTACCGGAATCCTGATGGACCGTTTCGGAAACGCGCGCGTTGTCACGATCTACTTTGTAGCCGGGGCAGCGTTCGTTCTTCTCGTCGGTGCTCTGCTGTCACCGACCGTCGTGGTGATTGCGCCGGCTGCCTTCTGCTTGGGCTATTGCGTGAGCGGGCTCCAGAAAGGGGTATCTGCATTGACAATCGCATTCTATCCGCCCGCCTTGCGATCGACGGGACTTGGGTGGGTACTGGGAATTGGGCGCAGCGGAGCGATTCTTGGACCCATATTGCCGGGGCTGTTAATGCAGAATGGCTGGCAGCCACCGTATATCTTCTACTTTATGGCTATGCCGCTACTTTTCGGGGGCGGCGGCATTGCCATTATGCAAGCCTACTATCGACAGCGTCTGCCTTCGAACGTGGAAGGTACGTCGCCGGCCAGTCGGAAAACTCAGCACAGAACCTCGGGCGTAGGGTAGTGCTTCGTTTTTCCTGGAGTCAATGTGATCGTTGGCGCGAATTACCTTGTGCAAGATGTCATTGGCCTTGGCAGCCCGCACGAATTGGTTTGGAATCCTTCTTATACACGGCGACGTCCCGCTTGAGCGCGGGGACGAGTTGGGGAACTAACTGAACACGCCACGGCGCCGACGTTGGGCAGTGGTGTCGGGAGAGAAGCGCTCCACCATGTTCAGCCATGATGCGGAGGTCAGCATGAAATGGACGGTGCACCGGGCATGTTTCGCGAGCCACTCCCTGACGCTTCGAGTGTTTGCCTGTGGCTTAGTTGTCGCAGATCAAATGCAGCGCTTGCTGACAGCGGGTGAGGCAGCCAATCAGACCCAGTCGGCGACGAGCCGACCTCTGTGGGATGGGTTCCCATCTGCGTGATGCGACACGTCCTGCAGCAGGTCCATGAAGCGCTGCTGGACGCCGGTCGGCCGCCAACTGCGCCGCGCGGTGATACCGATCGTCGACGTGGCATGCGGCAGCGGCGCGCCGATCTGCGCGAGCAGGCCGCTGCGAATCTGCAATGCAGCCTGATCAGGGCTCAGCAACGTGAGGAAATTGCCATTCGTGAGCAGCCGGCCGATGATCATTACTGAGCCGCACTCGATCGGGCACGCTGGCGGCGTGCGGCCGTCGAAGAGTTCTTCCCACGCGCCGCGCAACGGTGAGCTCGGCAGGCCAACGATCCACGAATAGGCCGCGAGCATATCGAGCGTAATGGCGGCGCGGCCTGCTAGCGGGTGATGACTGCCGCCTACGACGATCAGCCGGTCTTCGTAGAGCGGCCGTTGCGCAAGATCGGAGATTTCGTAGCTGCGGACTTCGCCGATGATCAGATCGACCACGCCGTCGCGCAGCGGCTCGACGAGCTCGGCCCAACTGCCCTCGAAGACGCGGAATGTGGCGGGCGCCGCTTCGCCGATCATGCGTGCCATTGCTTCGGGAGCGACGAAGGCGCGCGCGACTGGCGTGACGCCGATGCCGATTAGCGTACCTTCCGGACGCAGGCCGAGTTCAACGAGCAGCGCGGCGAGTTCGGCGGCGGCGAGGCGCGTGCCGCGAGCAAGACGCCGACCGGCGGGATTGAGGCTCACGCCGCGCCCACGTCGCTCGACTAGCGCTTCACCTACGGCTTCTTCGAGATCACCGATGGCGCGATGCGCGGCCGTGCGCGACATGCCAGCCGCAGTAGCGGCGGCAACGAAGCTGCCCACGTCGGCGAGCGCAAGAAACGCCCGCAACTGGGTCATCGTCATGCGGCGTTCGGGCCGCACGTTGCCGCGCGTAAGTCCCTGCGCGCCGGCGGCCAAGTGAGCGAGCGCGCCATTCACACGCTCCGCAACCTGCTCGCCGACCGGCGTGGCGAGCATGCCGTCAGCACGCCGCTCGAAGAGCGGGTAGCCGAACTGCTGCTCAAGTTTCATCACGGCTTGCGTAAGCGCCGGTTGCGACAGCCCGACCCGGTGTGCTGCTGCGCTGACGCTGCCATGCTCGCGAACCGCCAGCATCGCCTGGAGGTGCCGTAGATTCAGATTGAAGGGATCGTTAAGCATTCGCGATTATAGGCAGCAACGCTTTCGCGCGATTGCTCTGCGCGCGAAAGCGTTGCTGATGGCCGTTGCGGCGGGAAGCGGCCTAAAATTATTCGCGTAGTGTATTGCGGCGCAGGATCTGGGAGAAAAGCGATGGTCGCACTGATCGCCCAAAACGGGGGCAATACAAGACAGGGTCGGTGCGGGAAATCGAAGATTTGTACGATACCGTATGCAAAGCGGCATCGCCAGACCGCCAGAACCCTGAGCATACGCCCGGTACGGTCGATGGCCACTATTCCATCACGCCCGTGCTGCTGATCGGTACGTCGTTTGACTACACGAAAGCACCCGACGCCAAGTATGAGCAAATCGATCTCGGCTAGCGGCTTGTCATTCAGACACAATACTCAAAGCAGCGGGTGAGCGTATCAGCGAGTGGCCTGTGCGAGCGTACTCTGGTTAGGTTGATCAACCGTCGGCATGCCGCCCGTTCAAGTAGCGCTTGCCGGGGAAGTGGAACGATGTGGTCATGCCGCATCTTCATGCGTTCACCGGGAATATGCCATTCGGCCGCGTCAAGATCAATTTCGCTCCGAGGGGCCGATGCGATGACGCCGGGTCGCAACCCGGTCAGCATCGCGAGCTTCAGCGCAGCGCCAGTGGTGATCCATCTTCGCGCAGGTCATTGTGGATGTCGTAACTGACGATACCGCCAATGTACTGACGCGCCTTCGATGCAAGGTCGGGCGCTTTCGCCGCGATCGTCTCGAGAATGGGTTTGACCTGCACGGTGGACAACGTCGAGATCGACTTGTTACGTAGCGTCGGCGTCAGATACTCGCGCAGGACAAATTCGGCCTTGCGGTAGGTTTCATCTGCCCACTCTTTGCGCTTGAATTCAAGCCATGCCTTGGCGACGAGATGGAAGGCCCCGTCGGCGGCGCGCTTTCGCGCGGAAACATCGGCACGTCGTTGGTCGACCGGATCGGTGCCCTCGCGCACGAGATCGCGAGCAGTGGCGGCGCGACGCCACGCTTCGATCAAACTAATGTCGGGGTAGGGGCCAAGGCACAGGAAGTTTTCTTTCCCAGTGCCAGGAGGGCGATATCGGAGTAACCAGGTCTTTGCGCCGTTGGGACGTATGCGCAGGGAAAGGCCCGGGCCATCCGGCAGGAAGGCAGGGCTTCGGCCCTGTTTTGGCATTGCGAACGCCAATTCCGACTTCGGTTCGACGTATCCGGGCATGACTTTGCCCATGAAACGGGTATACGCAAAAACGCTGGATATAACAGGAAAATCTCGGACCGCAAAAGACAAAAAACCCCGTAATCACAAGGATTTACGGGGTTTTCCGGACTTCTTCGGATTGCTCCGAACTTGAATCTTGGTGCCCAAGAGAGGACTCGAACCTCCACGCCTTGCGGCGCATGGACCTGAACCATGTGCGTCTACCAATTCCGCCACCTGGGCAGGGTGCGTGTGCAGCAAAGAACGCAATTATAGCCGGGCGTATCGCGCTGTCAAGCATTTTGAGACCGAAACTGAAACGCGGCTCCGAGCCATTGCCCATATGGCTTTTGCGCCGATGTGGCCCGGTTGGCGGGTGTTAGAATGGTTCGCAAACTATTCGTGAACGAACCGGAACAACGTTAAGTGCAACGTCCCGGCAACGCGCCGATCCAGTCCCGGGCGGGGCTGGAAAGTAAAGCTGGGATGGGATTGCCGACGGGTAATCCCCCATTAACCGCGACATTCAGTTAGACGAGAAGAGATCATCGATAAGCCCTTGAACAAATATCCGTATCCGATTCCGAGCCGCGAAGAAATTCTCGGCGTGTTGCGCACGAGCGAGGCTCCGCTCGCCGCGAACGACATCGCTGAAGCTCTGTCGATCAAGCGCCAGGAGCGCGAGGGATTTTTCAAGCGATTGGGAGCCATGGAGCGTGACGGCCAGGTCCGTCTCGACAAACGCGGCTATTACCAACTCACGCATCCCTCGAACTTCGTCGCCGGCCGCGTTCAAGGCCATCGCGACGGCTTCGGCTTCCTGATTCGCGACGATGGCCAAGACGACCTGTTCCTGCCCAACGGCGAAATGCAAAAGGTCATGCACAACGACCGCGTGCTCGCGCGGATCGTTGGTTATGACCGTCGCGGGCGGCCTGAAGGCCATATCGTGGAAGTCACGGACCGTGCGAACAAACGGATCATCGGCCGGCTGATCAGCGAGAACGGCGCGCTGATCCTCGTGCCCGAAGACAAGCGCATCGGCCACGACATCCTGATCACGCAGAATCCGAAGAAAGCGAAAGTGGGGCAGGTGGTGTCGGTGGATCTCACCGACTTCCCGAGCCGCCATTCGCAGCCGCTCGGACGCGTGGCGGAAGTGATCGGCGACATTGACGATCCGGGCATGGAGATCGAGATCGCGGTGCGCAAATACGGCGTGCCGCACGAGTTCAGCGACCGCGCGCTCGAGCAGGCCTCGAAGCTGCCGGACGAAGTGCGCCCCGTCGATATCCGGCATCGCGTGGATTTGCGCGATGTGCCGCTGGTCACCATCGACGGCGAAGATGCCCGCGACTTCGACGACGCCGTGTATTGCGAGCCCATGACGGTCGGCCGCGGCACGGGCTTTCGTTTATTGGTCGCGATTGCCGACGTCTCGCATTACGTGCGCCCGAACGAGGCGCTGGATGTCGATGCGCTGGATCGCAGCACGTCGGTGTATTTTCCGCGCCGCGTGATTCCAATGTTGCCCGAGAAGTTATCGAACGGGTTGTGTTCGCTGAATCCGCAAGTGGATCGTTGCGTGCTCGTCTGCGACATGGTGATCACCGCGCGCGGCGAGATCAAGGCGTACCAGTTCTATCCGGCGGTGATGCATTCGGCCGCCCGGCTGACATATACGGAAGTCGCGTCGGTCCTGACCAACACGAAGGGACCGGAAGCCGCGAAGCGCGCCGACCTGTTGCCGCAATTGCAGAACCTGTACGGCGTCTACAAGTCGCTGCACGCTGCGCGCCAGAAGCGTGGCGCGATCGATTTCGATACGACCGAGACGTACATTGTCTGCAATGCGCAGGGCAAGATCGAGCAGATCGTGCCGCGGCATCGCAATGACGCGCATCGGTTGATCGAGGAATGCATGCTGGCCGCGAACGTGTGCGCCGCCGACTTCCTCAAGCGCCACAAACATCCGGGGCTGTATCGCGTGCATGCCGGGCCGACGCCCGAAAAGCTCGAAAACCTGCGGGCATTTTTGCGTGGCGTGGGTCTGTCGCTGGGTGGCGGCGAGAAGCCGCACGCCAGCGATTACGCCGCGCTCATGGCAATGGTTCGCGACCGGCCGGACGCGCAGATGCTGCAGAGCATGGTGCTGCGCTCCATGCAGCAAGCTGTCTATAGTCCGGACAACATCGGTCACTTCGGGCTCGCGTATGAGGCGTACGCGCACTTCACCAGCCCGATTCGCCGATACCCCGACTTGCTCACGCATCGCGCCATCTACGCCATCTTGCAGGGCAAGAAGTATCAGCCCGAGGTCGGTCATGACGTCACGCTCAGTACGGGCCTGACGAAGGCCGCGCGGGCCATGCAGAAATCCGACGACGAATCGCGCAGCCGTCAGCGCAACAACGTCGCGATCTGGGAAGAGCTCGGACTGCATTGTTCGTCGAATGAACGCCGCGCCGACGAAGCGTCGCGCGACGTGGAAGCCTGGCTCAAGTGCTATTTCATGCGCGACAAGCTCGGCGAGGAATACGGCGGCATGGTGAACGGCGTGACAACGTTCGGCATTTTCGTGCAACTGGATTCGCTGTTTATCGAAGGGCTGGTGCATATCACCGAACTGGGCGCCGACTACTTCCAGTACGACGAGATCAAGAACGAACTGCGCGGTGAACGCACAGGCATTCGTTACCGGATGTCGGACCGGGTGCGCGTGCAGGTCAGCCGTGTCGATCTGGATTCACGCAAGATCGACTTCCGGCTGGTCCGCGATACACCCGTCAAGCCGCCAGGACGGACCACCGCGCCTGCCGTCGAGCACTCGGCCTTAAATGGTGCGAGTGCGGGCGCTGGACCGCGTGTGCGGCCGTTCCCGTCGGACGAAGGCAGCAGCGTGAATAGCCGGCGGCGCGATCGCGGCGGCAAGAAGGCGGCGTCCCAGGCTGCCGGCAAGGCAGCCGCGGCGGCTGCACTGCCGCCGACTATCGCCAAGGACGTAGCGGTGGCGAAGAAACGCGGCGCGGTCCCGAAGGCGGCGGCCAAGAGTCACCCGCCACGCAAGAAGCGCTGAGGCGCGCGGTAGCGACGAAGGCGACGCGCCTCAGTTTGAAATGCGCGGCCCGATGCATCATGCACCGGGCCGCGTTTCCATTTTGTTTTGTTTGAATACGGTCTGGTCCAGTCATGTCACGTCTCAAAGTTTTGTATGGTTTTCACGCGGTGACCGCACGGGTTCGCGCCGACGCATCGACGATCGAAGAAATTCTCTACGATCCGACCCGCAAGGACCGGCGCATGACGGATTTCCTGCGCACAGCCAAGGAAGCGGGCATCCGCCTGATCGCCGCCGACGAAGCGCGCCTGTGGGGCCTGTCGGGCAACGTCGGCCATCAAGGCGTGGTGGCGCGCGCGACCGACATGCCGCTCGCGCAGAACCTGGCGGAACTGCTCGATGGCGTCAGCGGTACGCCGTTGCTGCTGGTGCTGGATGGCGTGACTGATCCGCATAACCTCGGCGCGTGTTTGCGTGTGGCCGATGCCGCCGGCGCGCATGCGGTGATCGCCCCGCGCGATCGTTCGGCCGGGCTGAACGCAACTGCCGCGAAGGTCGCGAGCGGCGCCGCTGAAACCGTGCCGTACATCACGGTCACGAATCTGGCGCGTGCTTTGCGCGAGTTGAAAGATGCGGGCGTGTGGGTGATCGGCACATCGGGTGATGCCACGGCGAGCGTCTACGAGACGAAGCTCGATGGTCCGGTGGCGATTGTTGTCGGCGCGGAAGGCGAGGGCATGCGGCGCCTCACCGGCGAGACCTGCGACGAGATCATGAAGATCCCGATGGCGGGCAGCGTCGAGAGTCTGAATGTGTCGGTGGCGAGCGGGATTTGTCTGTTCGAAGCGGTGCGGCAACGGTCGGTGAAGAAGTAAGTACACGCCATGCGATTCAGCTCCGCCGTCATTTGCGGTGTGTGTTGCGCGCTGCTCGCAGCGTGCTCCAGCACCGAGATCAATCGCGGCGCGTATATTGCCGACACGCGTTATCACGCGCCCGGTGTCGACTCGCGTGTGCGCTTTCTCGTCATGCATTACACGCGAGGCGACGAAGCGCGATCGCTCGCAGTCCTGACGGGTGATGACGTCAGCGTTCACTACGTCGTGCCCGATAATCCACCGGTCAAGAACGGTGAGCCTGTGGTCTATCAGCTCGTACCGGAATCAGAGCGGGCATGGCATGCAGGCCAAAGTGAATGGCAGGGAACGACGGAGCTGAACGCCGCGTCGATAGGCATTGAAAACGTCAACGTGGGTCCTGTTGATACGCCGCAAGGACGCACCTGGCAGCCGTATCCGCCGGCGCAGGTCGATGCGCTCGTGAAGCTCGCGAAGGACATTGTCACGCGCTACAAGATTCCGCCCACGCGCGTGGTGGGCCATAGTGACATTGCGCCGCAACGCAAGACAGATCCGGGTCCCGCATTCCCCTGGCGCACGCTTTACGACAACGGCGTTGGGGCGTGGCCGGATGACGCGACGGTGGCACAACATCTCGCTGGACGCGATCCCAAGTCGCTGGTCGATGTAACTGCCCTGGAACAAAAACTCCAGCGATACGGCTATGACGTCGCCACCGACGGCGTGCTCGACGACAAGTCGCGCCGCGTGATCGCAGCATTCCAGATGCACTTTCGTCCCGCTGATTACGCGGGTAACCCCGATGCGCAAACCGATGCAATCGCGGCCGCGTTGCTCGATAAATACCTCCCTTAAAGGCCCTTCGCGCCCATGTCCGATCTTTTCCTGCCGCTGCGCTCCGTGCATATGACCTGCGCGGCGCTCAGCATTCTGGGTTTTGTCATTCGCTACATCTGGATGCTGCGTGAATCGCCGCTGCTGCAAAAACGCGCGGTGAAGATCGTGCCGCATATCGTGGATACGTTGCTGCTGTTGAGCGCAATCGGGCTGGTGGGAATCATTGGTTTTGGGCCGAACGCAGCGTGGCTGTCGGCGAAGATTGCCGGGCTGATCGTGTATATCGTGCTGGGTACGCTCGCGCTCAAACGCGGTCGCACGAAGGGCGCGCGAGCGGTGTTCGGTCTGCTGGCAATCATCGTGTTCGCGTTTATTGCATCGGTAGCGCGCACGCATAATCCGCTCGGGTTTTTCATGCACGTCTGAACGGGCGGCGACGGCGCTGCAGCGAAAACGCTGCATGGCTCCGCTCAGCTAGAATTGAGGTTTTCCCTTTACGCTGTCACCCTCGCCATGACCCAAGACGAACTGAAGCAACTGGTCGCCGCCGAAGCGGCCGCCTATGTCCACGCCAACGTACCCGAAGGCGCGGTGATCGGCGTCGGCACGGGCTCGACGGCTAATTGTTTTATCGATGCCATTGCCAGTACGAAGTCGCGGTATCGCGGGGCGGTATCGAGCTCGCTTGCCACGACCGCGCGGCTCGAAGCGCATGGTTTCAAGGTGCTGGAGTTGAACGAGATCGAATCGTTGCCTGTGTATGTGGACGGCGCCGACGAAATCGACCCGCACGGTGCGATGATCAAGGGCGGCGGCGGGGCGCTTACCCGCGAGAAGATCGTGGCGTCGGTGGCGGACGTGTTTGTCTGTATCGCGGACGCAAGCAAGCGCGTCGAGGTGCTTGGGACGTTCCCGTTGCCCATTGAAGTCGTGCCGATGGCGCGCACGGCGATCGGCCGGCGCATCACGGCATTGGGCGGTGTTCCGGTGCTGCGGGTGACGCAGGACGGCTCGCCGTTTATTACCGACAACGGCAACGAGATCATCGACGTGAAGACGCTGAAGATCACCGATCCGCTCGCGCTTGAGGCACAACTCAATGCATGGCCGGGCGTGGTGACGGTGGGCTTGTTCGCGGCGCGCGGGGCGAATGTATGTTTGCTCGGAACCCCCGGTGGTGTGGAGCGGATCGATTACACGCAGCGCTAAGGCCTGCGATAAGTTCTGAAAAAACGCGGAGGGCTGTCAGGCCTGCCGCGTTTTTTTTGATGCGTCGGGGAAGCCCGCCTGATTGCGGCTTCACACGCAGATCCCCTGAACAGATCATTTCTATATTGTATGTATTTAGTAAGATATCTCCGATCGAGAAGAACCGGCAGTCAGTCAAAATAAGCCAGTCCCCAGAGCAACGGGCTCTAAGCCTACCTGATTGCGCGACCGCGAACATTTTGTCTGCGTTAGAAAGCGTAATAGCTTGTATAGCCGCTGATGCGTGGGCACGACGTCAAAGGTCTTAACAATTAAGGGAGTTCGGTGATGCAAATCAATCTTCGCAAGACGCTCGACGCGTCTTACTCGCGGCTCAAGCACGTAGAGCCATCACCCACGGCGTTCGCAGGCAACTACGCGTTGTGCCTTGGCATGATCATGGGTGGACAGACCTGCAAGGGGATGTCGGTCCAGGAAGCTGAAAGTGAACGCGCTTACCTGGCGATGCTTGCCGCCCTGTACGAGATCCAACTCGCCATGCCGCGCAATCTAAGCAAGCGTTGAAGCAGTCAGGCAAGCAGTTATCGAAAAGCCGGGCATTTCATGTACCGGGATTTTTCAATCTTTAACCGTTTGGTTCAATTTTCCTTTGCGTGTGTTTCGGTCTTTGCTTTAGCATTGGCATTTGAGTTAGCGATGCTTCGCGAGGTTCACATCGGCATCGGCTTCGGCCTTAGGCACCGGTGCTGCAATGTCGAAAAGCGCACGCGTCATCTGGCGTAGATATCGTTCGATAGAGAAGTACTCGCCTGCATCGGCACGACCCTGGGCAGCAAGACGCACCGCCAGCTCGGGTTCGCGCTGCAACGTGCTGATTGCATCCGCGAGCTCGGGTGCATTGGCCGGTTCGACGATCAACCCGTTTTCGCGATCCCTCAATATTTCGGGCACCGCGCCTCCGTTAGAGGCGATCACGGGTTTGCCTGCGGCCATTGCTTCAATGATCACAAGGCCGAACGGTTCCGGTTGCGTGGACGCATGCACGACCACGTTCATCACGTTCATCCATGACGCTACATCGTGTTGAAAACCCGCGAAGTGCACACGCTCTTCAATGCCAAGCGCTTTCGCTTGCGCTCTCAGACCCTGTGCATAGTCGGTCTCGCCGAAGAGTGCATCGCCGACAAGAACAAGATGAGCCTGTGGCACGCGTGCAATCGCATCAAGTGCTACGTGCTGACCCTTCCATGCGGTGAAGCGACCGAACAAGCCGACGAGAAAGGCGTCGACGGGAAGGCCGAGTGACGCGCGGCGCTGGTCCATTGGCGCCGCCGGTTGTGCTGTGTTGCCACGAAAACGCGCCATGTCCACGCCGTTGTGCACGACAGGTACCGCGCTGGGCGGCAGGCCGGTGAGTTCGATGAGCGCATCGGCGGAGGCACGCGAATTAGCGATCAGATGATCGACGCCGATCTTCACGGCCCACTTGATCAGCAGCAGATGCAGGCGACCGAAGTGGTCGCGCGAGACGATATCGTGCACATGCCAGACCGTAGGCTTGCGATGCAGTACGCGGCCAAATGCGCCCAGAATCAAGGCCTTTTGCGTGTTGAGGAACACGATATCGAAGGACTTTGCGCGGGCCGCAATGGAGCGCACCTGGCGCACGATACCCGGCAATGCGGCCAGTGCGGCGAACCGCATGCGGTCCTTCTTGATGTTCGAGATACGTGCGTCCGTGTCTACCGATACCCGCACGCCTTCAGCCTGGAGCCGTTCGCGAAACGGTCCGTCCGATAGCAACAGGACTTCGCTGCGTTGGGTACATTGAATGGCAAGTGGCAGCAGGCAGATTTCGGCGCCGCCGAGCTGCCCGCTCTGGTCGATGAAGAGGATACGAGGCTCTTTCTTCGATAACGACGCAGTGGTGGTATCCGCGCGTTGCGGGGCGGATTCGCGTGTGTTGGTGGCCGTTGCCGGGCCTTTATCACGCAGCAGCGTGGTGGATGGAATTGATAAGCTGGCTGCGGATTTTGTTGGCATCGGTGACAGGGCGTTGCGAATAGTCGAATGAACGATGGGCAAACCCTGAGCGGATGAAGGTACCGACCGTGGGCAAGCGGACACAGCGCTCATTATTCGCAATGCGATGGGCGAAGTGTGTGGGCATGCGCACGAAAGCGTGCAGTGACTATCTTTAAACTCGCTTCATCGCAGCAAAGGCTGCAGCAGACGGGTTTCATCATGAAAGTGGCTATTGTTCACGACTGGCTGGTGGTGTCTGGCGGCGCGGAGAAGGTGCTGGAGCAGATGATTGCGTGCTTTCCGCAGGCAGATATCTTCAGTCTGGTGGACTTCCTCGAAGACCGCTCCATTGTTCACAACAAGCCAGTGAAGACGTCCTTCATTCAGGGGCTTCCCTACGCGAAGAAAAAGTATCGGGGGTATTTGCCGCTGATGCCGCTTGCTATCGAACAGTTCGACTTGTCCGGCTATGACCTTGTGCTCTCGAGTTCGCATGCGGTAGCGAAGGGCGTGCTGGTCGGGCCTGACCAGACCCATGTGAGTTATGTGCATTCACCCATTCGATACGCGTGGGACTTGCAACATCAGTATTTGCGTGAGGCGCGTCTTGAGCATGGACCGCGGTCATGGGCTGCGCGCATGTTGCTGCATTACCTGCGCAACTGGGACGCGCGCTCGGCTAACGGTGTGGACCGCATGATTGCGAATTCGCAGTTCGTGGCTCGCCGGATCATGAAGAGCTATAGGCGTGAAGCGGCGGTCATTGCACCGCCGGTTGATGTCCAGGCATTCGAGGTGGGTGACAAGAAGGGCGACTTCTATTTGACCGCTTCGCGGATGGTGCCTTACAAGCGTATCGATATGATTGTGGAAGCGTTTGCTTCCATGCCTGATCGCAAGCTGGTGGTGATTGGCGATGGTCCGCAGATGGATCTGGTGAGGTCGAAGGCCACGCCTAATGTGAGTATTTTGGGGTATCAGTCGTTCGAGGTCTTGAAGGATCATATGCAACGCGCCAAGGCGTTTGTGTATGCCGCGGAAGAGGATTTCGGCATTGCCATAGTGGAGGCTCAGGCATGTGGCACACCGGTGATTGCTTATGGCAAGGGTGGGGCGCTGGAGTCGGTGGTGCCGCTTGGATCGCCAGGGGCGACGGGGTTGCATTTCATGACCCAGACATCGGCGGCGTTGTGTGATGCCGTGGAGCGGTTCGAGGATTGTTCGCATGCCTTTACGGTTGCTGCGTGCCGCAGGAATGCTGAGCGGTTTGGTGCTGCTGATTTCCGTCGACGGTTTATTGTCGAGGTGTTGAACGCGATGGCCAAGGCCGGTCCTAGCCGGGAGAGCGAGCTGACGAGTGTTATGCCGCCGGCGTATGTTAAGGCCGCTTAGGGCGGTGGTTTTTCGTTCGCGCCGGTGGACGGGTTTGGGTTTTGGCGGTTTCGGGCGTAGGGGTCGGGGTTGGTGCTGGATTGGTCGGTTCTGAGGTTAGCGGTCGGGGTCTATGCCGGGTTGCTGCTTTCAGTGTTAGTGGTCTGCGAGAGTCGGATTTTCTCTTTATCACTATTAGCCACTGTGCGTGGCGGCACGTCGTTTCTTTGTCCAAAGCGACAAAGAAACGAAGCAAAGAAAGCGCTTTTAAACCACGCTACCCTAAGTGTCCACAGCGTGCAGTTTCTATTCATAGGTGCCCCAAAAGCACGGTGCTCGCCAGAGCGGAGGATGTGTGAAACCCTCCTTCTCCGAACACGGATACCCACACGCTTCGCCACCAGTGATTGAACCTGTCCAAGGGGCACCCCGCGCTGCGCGCGTACCACGCCCGAACAAAATAATTCGAATCGCATAGTCACCACCTCCATGCATTTCATGTCCCCGCATCTCATACATCCCCATGAATACCCAAAATTCCTAGCAGATAAGATTGATCTCATAGTTTTTATTTTTTGAAAAAAATAGGAAAGCTAACAAATATCTGAGAGGATGCACGCGCACCTTAGGTGCGGATCGGGCCGTGGTTGACGCATTAGAAATGAAGCAACAGATGCGCGTCAGGCGGAACTGATCCATGGGCGCTCGTGCTTGCCCGAGAGCACTGGTGGCGAAGCGTGTTCATGTCAGGATTCGCGAGAAGGAGGGGTTCACACATCCGTGGCTCTGGCGAGCACCGTGCTTTTGGGGCACCTATGAATCAAAACTGCACGCTGTGGACACTTAGGGTAGCGTGGTTTAAAAGCGTTTTCTTTGCTTCGTTTCTTTGTCGCTTTGGACAAAGAAATGACGTGCCGCCACGCACAGTGGCTAATAGTGATAAAGAGAAAATCCGACTCTCGCAGACCACCACGGCCGAAAGCACCAACCCGGCATAGACCCCGACCGCTAACCCTGGAACCTAGCACCCCGACATCAACCCCGACCACTATCCACAAACTCCCCAACACCTACCCCGTCCACCGGCGCGAGCGAATAACCCAGTGCGAATAAAAAATAACGCCCGCTTGCGCGGGCGTCAAAAACACTGGCAGCCTTACTGGCTATCTCATCTCACAGAACCAAAACATCTCCCCCGAACAACCTTCAATGCTTGACGTCGGCAGCGAGCGGATCGCTGGTATACGTATAAGCGTAAGCATAATCATAAGTGCCCTTGCGACCACCACTCTTGGCCGGCATGGCATTCAACACCCCCCCCACAACCCTGGCATGCGCCCGTTTAAGTTTCTTCAGCGAATCCGCGATATTCTTTTCCGAGTGAGCACCCGAACGCATAACCAGTACGGTAGACCCAGCCAAACTGGCAATAACAGCCGCATCCGGCACCGCAAGCAACGGCGGTGTATCAACAATGACCAGGTCAAACTGCTTCTCAAAAGCCTGCAACAGCGAAGCAAACCGTGCTGACGTCAGAATCTCCGACGGGTTAGGCGGATGAGCACCCGAACCAATGAAGTGCAACCCCTGCACGCCTGTCTCGCGAGCAGCCATCTCGAAGTCCGTCTGCCCGGTGAGCAACTCAGTAAGCCCACCATGTGAAGACCGCCCGAGATACTGAGCCAGTCGTCCACGACGCAGATCCGCATCGATAAGCAGCACCCGCTTGCCGGACTCCGCGAGCAGCGCGGCAAGATTGGCAGACAGGAAACTCTTGCCATCGGACGGCGCCGGACTCGTAATGGCAATCACCCGGTTAGGCGCATCGACAAGCGCAAATTGCAGCGTCGCCCTAAGCCCGCGAAGCCCTTCAATCGATGTATCGAACGGATGCGTCGTGGAAAGCAAAGGCTGCGTGGCACTGCGTGAAGCCGGCAAAACGGTCGCGTTCTGAAGCGCCATTGCCACCGGCGCTTTCGCAGAAAGACCAAGCGTCGAACCAAGTCCATCGCCCACCGACTGCGTACCCAGCCGCTTCACCCCACTCGCCGTCCCTTTCGTCGAAGGCAGCGCAACCGGACGATCAAGCCGCGCACGATCAAGCCGGGCTTGCTCGGCACTGAACGGAATGGCGCCGAAGATCGGCAAGTTAAAGCGGCGTTCAACCAGATCCGGATCGTCCACACCCGCAAAAAATGCACGTCGTACAAAGGCAAACACAACCCCCGCGATCACCCCAAGCAAACCACCCGCGGCAATGATTAACGCAGCCTTGGGCTTGACGGGCTGCGAGGGTACAAGCGCCATATCGATGATATGTACATTGCCGACCGTCCCCGCACGGCTGATCGACAACTCCTGGGTCTTGTTCAGCAGGGCAACATAGATTTCGGAGTTGACCTTCGCTTCACGTTGCAGCGAAACAGCCTGACGCTCCGACCCCGGCAACGTCTTGAACTGGTTCTCGAAGCGCGACTTCTCTACATTGAGCGCGGCGAGTTGCGCATCGATTGCATGGACTTCGTCAGCCCCATCGGTAAAGCGCTGCAGTAGCTGCACACGCTGCATCCGCAATGCGGCAATCTGGCGTTCATAGTCAAGTCCGCCGGAGAGATACGTCTGCGCTTCCTGAGTGGGCTGGAATGATCCGGCGGCGGTTTGATATTGCGCCAACGCGGTTTCGCTGGCGCGCAATTCATCACGTACTCGCGGCAGTTCGTTGTTCAGGAAGGTCAGCATGCGGTTCGCTTCTTCCTGCGCACGCTCTGTACGCTGCTTCAGATAGGACGCAGCCACTGCATTCGCAACTTCCGTAATGAAGATCGGCTGCGCGCCGCTATACGAAATCTGCACAATGCCCGTGTCCTTGCCTTTCTCTCCGACCTGCATGCCGGCACCAAAGGCCTGCACGGCTTCAAGCTGCGAGGCACGCGTGACGAAGAACTCGGTGCCGGGACGCGCAACCAGTTGACTCACCATCAGCGTGACGCCATTGCCTGTCGCGAGGGTACCGGCTTCGCCTTTGAGCAGTTCGTGATTCTCTGCATCGAGCAGCTCGAAGCGGCCTTCTCCAAGCGCACGTAACGTAAGGCGCTGATCCTGCAAGATGCTCGGCACGTCCACCGAGTCCACCTTGAACTCTTCACCGCCCCAGGCGTATGAATCGAAGCCGAACAGGGCGGGAAGGGGACGACCGTTATGCGCGAACAACGACGTCACCCGGCCAATCACCGGCATGACGTTCGAGGACGTGCCGAAGTTCAGCTTGAACTGTTCGACCACCGGGTCGATCACCGCGCGGCTCTTGATGATCTCGATCTCAGCGTCGGCATGCAGCGAACCCGCACTCGGCATCAGCGCCGCGGCAAGCGATGCCTGGGCGCTGTTGGGTGAGTTGGGGCTGGGTGTTTCCACCTGCACCAGCGCATCTGCCGAATAGACGGGCGTTGACATCTTCGCGTACAGGACGGCGGCCAGCAGGATGCTGAACGCAATGCCCAGCACCCACCAGATCTGGTCCACAATCATCCGCACCAGATCACGCAGGACAAACTCCTCGTCCTTGGCCGGCGTGGGCGAATGTTCCAGCATTTCATAAGTACTCATGTCGCACTCCAGGCGTAACAAGTGACACTCGTGTCAGCGGGTGGTTTGTATGGTGTAGAACAGGGTCTGGATGGTCGGCGAGATCTGCTCGAGCACGCGGTTGAAACGAGCAGCGCTGGCAACCTGCACATAGACCACGTCGCGCGGATGCAAGTCGAATTGCGTCATCAGCATCAGCGCATCCACCTGCGTCATGTCCAGTTTGTACACACTAAGATCGAGCGGCCGCGCAGCTGGCGCCATGCTTCCATCGGCGGAGGTAATGGCCGACGTCTTGAGCATGCCGCCTTTCGCGAACTGCTGGTCCGAACCGCGGATCACATAGATCATGCGCGGATCGGCAGAGTGCGGGTCGATGCTGTTGGCATTGGCGAGCGCGTCGGCCAGTGTGAGATGACCACGGTTCATCGGTATGGTCTGCGGCTTCGCCAGTTCACCAAGCACGAACACCCGGCTCTTGGTGCGATCCGGTACGTCGATGATGTCGTCATCCTGCAGCAACACATTCTGCTGGATATCGCCGCGATCGAGCAGGGCGGCTACATCGACTGCATAACGATGACCGTCGCGCGTGATGCCGACATTCTGCAGGTCGGCATCGGGATTCGCTCCACCCGAGCGGTTGATGGCATCGATGACGGACAGCGGCACGTCGGTGATCGGCTGCGACGAAGGTTGCTTCAGGTCGCCGGTGACCTGGACCTGCTTGCTATAGAAGCCGGTTATGCGAACGTCGAGCTGCGGATTGCGAATGGTCTTCGAAAGACCTTTGGTCAGGGCCTCTTGCAGTTCCTCAGCGGTCTTGCCAACTGCTTGTACACGGCCTACGCGCGGAAAGAAAATGGTGCCGTCATTGGCCACGCGCACGGTCACGCCGCCGGCTTCGGGGGCGCTCGTGCCGCCAGTGCCGCCGGCCGCGCCAATAGGCGCGCCGCCGCTCGCTGCCGTGCCGCCGGGTGACGCCGAGGGCAGCGGCGGTAAGCCCGCCGCCCCCGTGCTCGCCGAGATGCCGGCTGAGCTGAATTCAGGGTGATCCCATACCGTGACGCTGATCTGGTCGTTCACACCAACGTGATACGCGTACAGCTTGCGCGTGTCCCTGGTGAGACAGGTCAGCGGACATACGCTCGCAAGCGTTGCATCGCCCATGCGCGGATGGGTCTCGAAGTAGGTGACGTCAATAGGCTGGACGTGATACTTCACGTTCGCCTGGGCGACGCTTTCCGGTGACGGCGTCTGGTCCAGCCGGTCGGTGTCGAGATACGGTCCGGGCGCAATCGCGCAACCGGTAAGCGATGCTGTGAAGGTCGCGCCAGCCAGCAGTGATACGAGTAGTTTGATGTTCATATTAGTAGTCCTCGCGTTACGGATACGCTGAATCTCCTCAGCGCAAAGTCTCCTGCCTGTCACCGCGCAGTGCGCGTAGGGGGTGCTTCCCGTGCATGACATGAGCGCCTTCGCAGCTCTGGTCCCGGTGTTACTCGCGACTGGGTTTCTTCCCCGGTCCACCCATCGCGGCAACCACTCGTGACAACAGCTAACGCTCCCCGTCTGACTATCGGACGGGTGTTCACACAGGAAGAACCACAGGTTGAAAGGCGCGCGGCAGGAGATCCACGTACCTTCGAAAAAAATCTGTATTGACTATGTTGCTCTACAGCCTCGCTTCATTTCTTCTCACCGCTTATATCGTCCGGGTTGCTCGCACTTGCCGGCCATGAAGGTCAAGGCGGAGGCGCGCATCTGGCCGTTCGATATGACATCGTGGCGTTATCGGCAGGGTCGGTAAGTGCGCTTGCGCACGTCCGGGTCTTACTTCACACAAATACTTTTTGCGTGAGACCGCGTGCTGGATGTACTTGACGCGGGACTCCTGAACATCTCGCTTACTACGTGAAGCAGAAACTCGTGAAGCAGAAACTTTATCGTGGCGCGTCGCGAGATCAATCATGCGCGCAGCTCTTCGATTCAAATGCTGTTCAGATAATCGGCAATTCAGCATGCGCGACTCGAGAGACGAAATGATGAAAGCGCCTTCAACGAATGCGAGCGTGCCGGTGCGGGTCGATGCAAAGTCGAACGCAGCAGGCCGGGTTGTCTGGAGAACGTCATCGGCGCCCACGCCAACATCAGGCGCACGATCACGATTGCAGGAAGGGGAGAGCACGGGGTCGGCCGGAACGACGATGAACTGCTGCGGGGGAAGTCCGTTTCGCGTGCTTCTGCAATACGGGAAATTCCACCGAACCTGCGGTCCATCCGAACGATCCAGACACGCCGAACAACGAGGCCGATTCGCCAATAGCGCCCAAGGGTCGCGTCGAGACACAAGCGCCGAACACTTGAGGCCATGGCCTGGCTCCTTCACTCCTGCACCATGTCCCGTGTTCAGTGAACCGCTTCAGCCTGATGCAGACGCGGCAGCAACCGGTCGAATTCACGCTTGACGATGCCGTAGCATTCGCATGCACGCGACTCGAGGCCTTCGCGATCCAGGACCTTGATGCAACCACGGCTGTGATGGATCAGGCCGGCGTCATGGAGCTTGCCTGCGGCTTCTGTCACGCCTTCACGACGCACGCCCAGCATGTCGGCAATCAACTGCTGCGTGACTTGCAATTGATTCGACGTGGTGCGATCGATTTCGATGAGAAGCCAGCGGCACAGTTGCTTGCTGAGCGAGTGGTGGCGATTGCATGCCGCCGTTTGCGCAACTTGCGTGAGGAGGGCTTGCATGTACAGCAGCATCAGGCGGCGCAGGAAGTCAGAGCGGCCAAACTGTTCACGCAGTGCGGATGCGCTCATGCGATAAGCGAAGCCCGGGCATTGCACCTGGACACGCGTCGGCATGGTTTCGCCGCCAGTCAGTACCGGCACGCCGGTCATGCCTTCACGGCCGACTGCTGCGATCTCTACCGAACCGCCGTCTTCCATCGTATGCAGAAGGGAGATGATGGCGGTGGTGGGGAAATACACGTGATGAATACGTTGTCCCGAATCGCACAGCAATTGGTCGGTGCGAAGTTGAACCAGTTCAAGATGCGGCGTGAGGGCTTGCCATTCGTGTGCGGGAAGCGCACCCAACAAATGATTGCCGTGCAGGTCGGACTGAAGGGTCAGCATGATGTTCTTCTCTCGTAACTTTGCGCATTGCGCCTTACTTGTTATTTACCGGTCAGCGATTCGTTTCGTGGATGCATCTGACGGCATCCATCGAAACGTGTCGCGACCAGCCCCGTAAGCAACCCGGCATCGTCATTTAGTTGAATTCGTTTTTCGACGGTGCCGGTGCTGCGAGACTCATTTAGCGAGGACCGTGCCAGCAATGCGCTATCTCAATGCCATCATGGCGTCGTGCTTCAAGCGCGGTGAGCGCGAATCCGCAGATGGATATTTTTGTTTCACTCTTGAACATGGCGTCAGTAGACAGGCGCTATTGATGCGATTGATGCAGCGCACGCTTTTGTCTGCGCAATGCCTTGCTGGTGGCCCGTTAGAGTTTTTTTCCGGACGTGCAACGCGACCCCGGGGGCTTGTGCGTTGAGGGGGCGAGGCACCATTCGTCGGTTGTTTTAAAATTGATTCAGAACTGTTCCATCGACTTGGTGCGCTAGCGAACGCATTTGCTTCGCAGCGCCGCTTGACACGCTTGCACGGCGTGATGGAACGCATGCCGCCTTGCTCAGCATGGCCTTCTAATTTCGCTGGTACCCAATTGAAAACGTTGCGTTGAGTGCACGAACCTCACCTTCTGGCGGATGAGAAGTGTTGCGCTGGCGACCAACCAGCGCGATCCGGCGTTCGCGGCCGGGTGCCAGATGGAACCAGTCGAGCGTCGCGCGATAGTGTGGATCGACGATATGAACCCAGCGTGCCAAACGTTTGGCGCTCACTACCAGCTCCCAGTTCTCATTGCTGGTTTGTTCCACGCGAACCTCGAGTCCGAGTTCGTGGCGCTGCGTGCAGGCGCGCTCGGGGAAGTGGAATGCTTCTGACAACACGGTGCCGCTAACCTTGTCTCGCAAGGTAATCACGGTGGCATCGTGGGCACGAGGACCGAATCTGTACGCGTAGGTGAAATCGAAGAACTGGCCGAGCAGGTCAGAGGCCTGAACGCGCGCTGTACTGCGCGCCGCGAGCGTTACGTCTCTCGACGCGCTCGCCACTTTCGTTGCGCCGTCACGAAGACACGCGAGTTCGAGGCGGGCGTCGATGGGCACGGCAGTTTCATTGATCAAATGCACATCGAGGCCATCAAGGCCCTCATCGGTGATGAGGGCTGCCACGGGGCGCAAAACCTGCGCGAGGCCGTGCCAGGCGCTTTTGGGCGCTCCCAGGGCGTCGATTACACCCCAGCCCGCGCCCGGCCTCAGGTCCTGCAACTGCCAGACGATCCCGCCGGCGCACGACGAGCCATGGCGGCGCCATTCCGAGAAGACTTCGGTCATGACCTCGGCCACAACCGCGCGCGACAGGTCGAGATATCGCTCGGGGTCTTCGTATCGAAGGCGGGCGGGGTCGACCTGGTAGAGCGTGCGCAGGTAGTACTCGCGCACGTCGTCGAAGTCCCAGCCTGCGCCGGGGTCTCGCGGCACGGCGGCTTTCCAGCGGGGCTCATGCGGCTTCGATGCGAGCGGCACGGTGTTGAGCGCGACATCGTCGGGGACGTTGGCGAACGCCAGGCATTCGCTGGCGAAGCGGACGTTCGCGCGGCGGGCGTCTTCGAGCGGCCGCTGGTAAGCGCCCACGCCGTAGTAATGCGTGACGCCGGCGCGCGTGGCGAAGGGCCACGCGGTGACCCCGGCGTCTCCAGTGTCTCCAGCGTTTCCAGTGGGTATGCTCGGCGAGTTCATCACGTAAGGCACATCGGGCCGCAGCGCCGCCACGATCGACGGTAACTGCTGCGTGAACAACGTTTGCGTGCGCAGTTCGGGCGGCAGGCCAAGCATGGCGCCTTGCTGATCGGCTTCACTGCCGCCGCAGAGCACGGCAAGCGAAACGAAGCGCCTTGTGCGCGACAGGAATTGTTCGGCTTCGTGCTGGACACTGGCCGTGAAGGCGGCATCCGTCGGATAGTCGAAATTCGCAAATGCAAAATCTTGCCAGATCAAAAGTCCGTATTCATCCGCCAATCCATAGAGGGCATCGGACTCATAGAGCATCGTGCCGCCCACGCGCAAGAGGTTCATGCCGGCGTCGCGGGCGAGCTGGAAAAACGTTTGCGCCTGTTCACGCGAACCGCTGAGCGACACGAGATCCGCGTGCGTCCAGCATGCGCCGCGCGCAAAAACAGGCACGCCGTTCACCACTAGCTGAAAGCCATCGCCCAACGGGCCGCGGTCTACGCGCAGTTCCCTGAAGCCGATGCGCCCAAGCTCGATCACTTCACTGTCAGCAAACTCGAGCGCCACGCGATGCAAGGCAGGTTCGCCATGCGTATGTGGCCACCAGCGCGGCACATCGGGAACGCGCAAGGTTCCCGCAAGCGTTTGCGTATCGCGCCATTGCAGCGTTATTGATGCATCGTTGCAAACAAGTCGTGCGATCTGTTCAGGTTGCGGATGGACAAACCGGAGCGTCAGGTGAATCAGGCCGTCGTTGCCGTCGAGGCTTGAATGCAGGTCCACACGATCGATCGACGTGGCTGACTCACCAAGTAATTCCACCGGCCGCCATGGGCCCACCGCTTGTATCGGCGGGCACCAGCCGGGCATGTGGCCGAGCAGGGTTGTGCGAACGTTGCGCAGCGTGGCCGGTTGAGCGAGCCTTGGCCGCCAGCGTGCGCGGGTGCGTTTGGCTGCGAGCGCGGCACTCAGCGAACGAAAGCAGAGATAGAGCGTGGCATTGCCATCCAGATGCAGGTCGAGATCGTGGGCGACGAACATCGAATCGGAATCGAGCAGTTTTGTATTGTCGAGCCAGACTTCCGAAAGTGTTGCAAGTCCGTGCATGCGCAGGCGGCGCTGCCCTTTTTCGCATAGGACCAGTCGATACCAGTGGTCATCAAAAGCGAATGTCGGGGGGGACTCGAGATCGAGCTTGCCGGCGTCTCGCCACGCCGATGCAACCGTGCCGGGCACGGGTGCGGCGAGCCATTCGTCAGTGCTCAATGCAGCGGGCGTGGCGTAAGCGCCGGCGCGCGTGGTGAGGCACTCCCAGCCTTCGGACAACAGGCGTGGAAAAAAAGCGGACGGCGAAGCACTGGTACCGGGCGACGGGACGCTCATGGCGGTTTCCTCGAATGGTGTGGTGGGTTTCGTTCGCACTCGGGGTTGGGGGGCAGGGTGGTTGTTGGTCGGGTGGTTGTTGGTGCTTTCGGCGCTTGTGGTCAGGGGTCAATTCCGGGTTGCTAGGTTCTGAGGTTAGTGGTCGGGGGTCTATGCCGGGTTGGTGCTTTCGGCCGTGGTGGTCTGCATGAGTCGGATTTTCTCTTTATCACTGTTAGCCACTGTGCGTGGCGGCACGTCATTTCTTTGTCCAAAGCGACAAAGAAACGAAGCAAAGAAAGCGCTTTCAACCACGCTACCCTAAGTGTCCACAGCGTGCAGTTTCTATTCATAGGTGCCCCAAAAGCACGGTGCTCGCCAGAGCCACGGATGTGTGAACCCCTCTTTCTCCGAACACCGATACCCACACGCTTCGCCACCAGTGATTGAACCTGCCCAAGGGGCACCCCGCGCTATCCGCGGACGACCGACCACCAATTTGTACGCGTGACGGACCACGTAGCCAACCCGCCTGGAAACAAAGCCCCAAAATGCGTAAGGCCGTATCCAACGAAAATAACTGTCTAGGCCGTGCAGCAAACTCACCAAAACTGAAGTAGTAAATCCGCATCAGGCTGTGACCCACGAATATGGCCGCGTAGACCGGGGAGTTAACCCCAAAAAAGCCGCGACCGTAAATACGTGTGAGGCCATTTGGATTACTTAGCAATGGTTCTTGCCCGAGAGCGTACGGGGCGAAGCGTGTTCGTGTCAGGATTCGCGAGAAGGAGGGTTTCAAACATCCTTCGCTCTGGCGAGCACCGTGCTTTTGGGGCACCCATGAATGAAAACTGCACGCTGTGGACACTTAGGATAGCGTGGTTGAAAGCGTTTTCTTTGCTTCGTTTCTTTGTCGCTTTGGACAAAGAAATGACGTGCCGCCACGCACAGTGGCTAATAGTGATAAAGAGAATATCCGACTCAGGCAGACCACTAAGGCTGAAAGCAGCAACCCGGCATTGACCCCGGCCACTAACCCCAAACCGACCAACCCGGCATAGACCCCTGACCACTAACGCCGAAAGCACCAACCAACCAAACAACCACCCGTCCGCCGGCCCCCAACCCCGAGTGCGAACGAAACCCAGCCCTTAACGTATCAACGCCGCAAGCGGTTCCACAATTTTCTCGTAGGACTCTTCCAGCACATCGAAACACTCATGACAGGGGTCCCGCCGGCCACGAGCAATCGCCCGCACCAGCCGGAACTGCATCACCATCGACTCGGTCGCAATACGTTGCGCTGCAATCGGCATGGCCTCGGGAATCGCGAAACCACGCTCGCGCACCCAGACAAGGTATCTCGACATGAACTCGAAGTTCGAGCCGAGTTGCCGCATGACGTTGAAGGTGTACAGGTGGAAATGCTCCGGGCCACGCTCGAACAGCATCTCGAGATGCTCGGGAAAAGCCGCCCGCCATTGCGTGATCGGATTGCGCGCCGGACGCCGCTGCAAATGCGCAACCAGCAGATCCGCAGAGGCTTCCGCCAGCGCCGTGCCGCTCAGCGCAGGCCGTGCACGCTTGCAGAACTCCACGTACGGAAACAGCAACTCGGGACGGCCATCAAGTTCCGGCAGCCGGCGAAACACACCTTCATAGTCCTCGCCCTCCAGCACGAAGTAACCCGTGTTGTGGAAATAACCAAGCCGGCGCGAGCGCGGATCGATGTAATCCACGCCGATGGTCGTCTTCGTGTGATCGTGCCGGTATGACGTGGCGCGCGTATCGGGCAGGTAAAACGCATCGACTTCAGCCAGCACGGTATGGCCGCGCTGGGTCTGCGTACGCACGCGGTCTTCCAGTGAATCGTAGATGGCCAGCTCCTGGACCTGCAAACCATAGAGCTTGTCGAGGTCCTCCAGCGGAAACTTGAAGAACGTGAACTGGTCGCCCTCGAAGTCCTGAGTGACCGTAAACGCCAGCGCCGCGCGCGGATCGAGTCCATAGCCGTGCAACAACTCGATCCACAAATCCACGTAGCAATTTGTTTCCGCCCAGACCCGTTCGCCCTGATGCAGCGAGTGCGACTGGTGCTTGCGCACGCGCATGTGGGGTGGGCGCAATTGCACGACCCGGGCGCGCTCGCGGCTGGAATCCGTTATGCCGCTGCTATGGACGGCAGTCATGACAGCGCCTCGAGTCCGGCGCTGATACGCGACTGCGTGTCGCCCCAAAGGAACTCACGCACGTCGGCCGGCCACGCTTTGACATCGAGGCCGTGATGCCGGAAAAGGGCAAGCGTCGTGCGTTCCATGCCGAAACCGACGCACGCGGTATGCGCCAGTTCACCGTCCGCTTGGGCGATCTTCCAGATCTCGCCGAAGTGTTCCATGTGATAGTTGAACGACAGGCAGGCGGTCGGCCGGTCAGGCGTGGCAACCGGAATCAGCAGTTCGAATTTCAATTGCTGAGCGCGCTGGCTGTCGGCCACGATCTTGCCGCCACGGCCGAAAAACGGGTCGTTGGCGAGATCGATTTCGAACGGCAGGCCGAGCATTTTCACGAGCAGCGAACCCCGCTCGATCCATTTTTCCCGGAAATCCATGACCTGCTGCGGACTGCCGAGACGCACGTATTCGCGCATCCGGAACATCTGCATGCGGCCCGGATCAATGGAGGGTTCATGGCGGAAGCAATACGCAAACACGTCGACAGTTGCACCGTCTTCGGCCAGTGCGCCGCGTTTCGCAATGGTCGGGTAGATCGGATAGCAGGCCGCTGGCGTCAGGACCAGGCGGGTCGGCTTTTGCTGGTCCATCCATTCGTCGGTGCGTTCTTCCTCGCCTACGGATACGGTCTTTTCGAGGGCTTCCAGAAGCCGATGGTGACCGCGGTCATTGCCCTGGAACGAGTGGATTGTGCCGGCGAGATCAGGGAAGCTCTTCAGGTATTCGCTGTCCTCGAAGTCGTGGCGGCGCATGGCGGGAGGAAAGCGCAGCACTTCAGCTTCCTGGTCGGCGCCCAACAGGGTGATCGCGTTGTTCAGACGGTCGATCACGTCTTCGAATACCTGGCTGCGGCCATACAAGCCGTCTTCGCCGGTATCGATCAGGATTCCTGCTTCAATCAAACGATCCCGCAACGTGATGTCCGAAGCGCTGTAGGTGGATGCGTGTTGGGCATCGGCGGCTGCGATGGCCGCGTGTTCCGTTACCGTGTTCATGTCCTAGATTCTCCCTGTAGCCGGCGTGCGCTGCGCAAGCAGCAGGTTCGCCGTGTTCAATTGGATGCGGTCGTTGCTGATCATCAGCGGTGCTGAGAAAAGATCGCGCAGATGACGCCCAACGCTGTAATCAGTGTTGTTCTTGTAGCCCGCCATGCCGCAGATCATCAGCGTCTCCTGCACGACCTGCAGCGCAGTCGACGAGATGCTGAGCTTCAGCGTGTTCATGTCGGAGGCGAGACTCAGTGAGGCGCCCAGCGGTGTATCGAAATCGCAGGCTTCCTGTGCGTCGCGCGCAATGCGTTCCGACGAGGCGTCGCTTGCGGCATCGAGTGCAACCTTGAGGCGTGCCTGCATCATGCGCAACTGAGCGACTGCGTCCGCGAGCCGTCCCGCCGAAGGGGGCAATGCACCCGGCTTGCCGCGCGCCTGGGCACGGAAGAACTGGTGCGCGCGATTCACGGCGTCGGCGGTAATGCCGATCCACACTGACGCCCAGAGCGTGTGCGAAACCGGCAACATGCTCTGGTCGGCAATCTGCGCGAACGGCACGGGCAGGATCTGCTCGGCGCGGCCCTTGGCGATGAGCCGGAAGCTTTCGCTGCAGGTGCCACGCATGCCGAGCGAGTCCCAGCCGCCGCGCTTTTCCAGCACGAGCGAGTCGCGCGGCGCCACGATCAGCACCTGGTCCGACGCACTGGCCTCTGGACTGCGGCGCGCGGTGACCAGGATGCAGTCGGCATGCTCGCCGTACGAGATGGTCGGTGCGAGCTTCTCGATCCTGAACGCGCCATCGACCAGTTCGACCGCACAGGCGCTGGTGCGCATGTTGCCGCCGATGGTTTCTTCGGACGTGGCCGAGGCGAGCAGCCATTGCTCGTCCACCAGGCGCGCGATCATCTCGCGTTGCCACGGGATTGCATGGCCCTGATCGACGATGCAGGCCACCTGGCTTTGATGCATCGCATAGACCATTGCAGTCGATGAACACGCACGCGCCAGTGTTTCGCAAATGCGCGCCACTTCGGCAAGCGTCAGGCCGGCCCCGCCAAGCGCGGCAGGGATCATCGCGGACAACAGGCGTTCGCGGCGCATTGCCTCGAAGGCTTCCACCGGGAAACGCGCATCGCGATCGACTGCGGCGGCATGAAGTGCTGCGACTTGGGCCACGCGGCGAGTGGCGGCGAGCCACGCGGGCTCGGCCGACGCGTGCCGCACGTCTTCCACAATCCGTGCTGCCACGACCGCGGCTTCTTCGGTCTTCACTGCAAGGACGGCGACATCCGTCGAGGCGTTCATGCTGCGGCCTGCGCCAGTTGCAGCTCGGTCACCGCGGCGGCGAGCGAGTCGATCGACGAAAACAGGCGGCGCGTCAGCATGCGGTCGGGGATCTCGATACCGAACTCGTCTTCAACGGCGAGCATCAGATGAACCGTCGCGAGCGATGACAAACCGGCGGCGTAGAGGTCGGCGTCGTCGGCGAGCGAGTCTGCGGGAACGTCGAGCCGGGCGGATTCGGTAAGGATGCGGCGCAGTGCGGATTTCATGTAATAGCCCCCCAAAGAAATGTCACTAAAGGTGTTTCACCTAAGACCGGCCGCAGCCGCTTGATATCGGCTTGGTCGCGTGACCGGAACCGGACTGGTCTTGCAATCGGCAACCTGGCGCACGTTTGTTTTGAAGCCTGGAGGCTCATCCCGTGTTGGCGGACTCCAGACTTTTTCTCGCGGCAGTTCGTCATTCGCCGATTGCGGTTCGGTTGACCGTATTTAACGGATTGGCAAGGGGTTGCGTCGGTGCGATGCCGCACGGAAGTTATGCGGTCGGAGACTTAAGGTATGAACATCGAACAGGCCGGTGCTGCCGGCTTTATCTGGAGCAGGACCGGCACATGAACTGGAAAGCACTCGACTTCGAGCAAATCACCGCACGGGAGCTGTATTTGATCCTGCGGGCGCGAAGCGCTGTGTTCGTTGTCGAACAGTCCCATGTGCATCTGGACCCGGACGGGCGCGATGAAACGTCGCTCCATGTGTTTGCAGTCGATGACATCTCGCGGCCGATGCCCGTCATGGCCTATGCGCGCTTGCACGAGGGCAGCATGGGGCCGGCTGAGGCAGGGGTGGTCGTGGTGGACAAGATCCTTACCAGCCCGCTGCGTCGAGGCGACGGCACGGCTGCGGCGCTGATTGCGCGTGTTATCGCGGCAGCGGGCGAACGGTGGCCCGGGCGGGGTGTGCGCTTACTGGCGCCGGTGGGCTTGCGCGGCTTTTACGAAGCATTCGGATTTCGCAAGGATGAGGGGCCGTTCGTCGAGCGCGGCGTTCGCTTGATTGGACTGATACGCAAGAGCCGTTATAACGGCCGCACGAACCAGCATGCCGGCGAGGCGGATTGCGTCGATACGGTAGAGGAAGTTTGAAGGTTTTGAAAACGCAGCAGCTCGTGAAGTGCGAGTGAAGTCCCTGAAATGCGTATCTGCAAGTGCCTGACGTCGGCATTGGACGTTTCCAAATGACACAGAGGACGCGAGTGACGTGCATTGCACGAACACGACGCCGACCTCTCCTTCACAGGATTTAACGATGTCGAGTGTTTCGATCACGAATGGGCGAGACAAGTCGCCGGACGGGGCTGTCGGGTCGTGGAAGACGCCATGGATGGCGCAGCGCGAGAAGATGGCGTCCGCGCCTGCGCCGTCGCCGGCCGCAAAGGCAGCTCGCGCGGCGAAGCTCGCGGCCGAAGACGTGGAGCTGAAGCAGCGCGCGGAGCTGAGCCGGCGGCGCCGGATGATGATCGCGCCTTTGGCGTTTGCCGCGCTCACGGCCTTATTGCTCGTGCTGCATCAGAGCCGTGTGCTGGAATTCTTTTATCCGGCGGGTGCCGTCGCGGTCGCCGCGATTCTCTACAAACGCTCGCCCGCGCACTATCTCTCGTTCGTCGTGTGGCTGTTCTTCCTCACACCGGAAGTGCGGCGCCTGTCCGACTACTTCACCGGCACGTTCAGTGACCGCAGCCTCATCATGCTCGCGCCGGTGATAGCGGCCGCGCTGTGCGGCATGAACCTGCTGACCCATTTTCGCGTGCTGATGCAGCGGCGTGCGATCCCGCTCACGCTGATCGTGCTCGGCATCTTCTATGGCTATGTGATCGGCATGGTGGGCGCTGGAATTGCAGCCGCGTCCTATACGCTGATCTCGTGGTTGTTCCCCGTCCTGATCGCTTTCCACATTCTCGTTACATGGCGGCAGTACCCCGAATATCACCGCACGATGCTCAAGACATTCGTGTTCGGCGGCTTTGTGATTGCGGCGTACGGCGTGTTCCAGTACGTCAGCCCACCGCCCTGGGACGCGTTCTGGCTACTGCAGTCGGGGATGATCTCCGAGGGCGTGCCGCTGCCGTTCGGCATGCGGGTCTCCAGCACGATGAATTCCTCAGGCCCCTTTGCCATAGCGATGATGGCTTGCCTGCTGATGACGCTCGCCGCGCGCAACAAGACGGCCTTTCTCGCGGGCGGCCTGGCCGTGCCGGCGCTGATCGGCACGATGTCGCGCAGCGTGGTCGGCGGCCTCGCCATCGGGCTGGTGTACCTGTTCGTCATGCTCGACGGCCGCAGCCGCTTGCGGCTGGTCGGCGGTGTCGCGGTGATCGTGCTGCTGTGCTCGCCGGTCGCCATGATCGATGAAATCTCGGACAAGGCGATGGCGCGCTTCTCCACGGTGACCCAGCTCGATAACGACTACAGCTATCAGGTCCGCACCGAGATCTACAACCACTTCCTCTCCGAGATGACCACCAATATCGCGGGGCAGGGTCTTGGCATGACCGGTCTCGGCTCGAAGCTTTCGGGCGATGGGTCGTCGAATAATGTCGACTTCGACAGCGGCCTGATGGAAGTGCCGTACGTGCTTGGATGGCCCGGCACGCTGCTCTACGCGGCAGGATTGCTGATGCTGATACTGCGCGCGTTTGTTGCCAGCTTCGCCAGGAAAAGCGATCGCTTTGCCGTGGCCGGCACGGCCGCGGCGTTCGGCGTGCTGGCCATGATGGTGTTCGTCAATACGCTGGTTGGCTCGGGCGGCATGTTCTTTTTCATCGGCGTGATGTTGCCCGTTACCGGCTGGCGTTATGCGCGCGAGATTCAACAGTCGGCGCGCGTCGCCGCCGTTCGTTTAGACGCTGTGGTCTCGCCGGGGCGCGCAGCCACGGGGACCGTGGCGCAGCGGAACATCGCGCAGCCGTCTACGCTGACTTTGCGCATATGAGCGCCGTTGCCGATCAGTCCGATCAGTCCGTTCAGTCCGTTCAGTCCAGTCAGTCTGTGGGACCCAGCCAGGTACCGGACAGCACAACAGCACACTCAGTATCCAACGAGGACCGTATGAATCTGCTTATCGTCACCCATACCGTCGGCCGCAACGACGGGCAAGGGCGCGTCAACTACGAGGTCGTCCAGGCAGCGCTTGCCGCGGGCCATTCGGTCACGCTGCTCAGCACCAAGGTCGACGAAACGTTGAGCCAGCATCCGCGCATCACTGTTGTTCGCATGCCCGTGAGCCGGGTGCCGACACGCTTGCTGCAGTACCAGATGTTCGCGTTGCGTGTTGCTGCGTGGATTCGCGCGCACCGTCATGAATTCGACGTGGTGCAGGTCAATGGTTTTATCGCCTGGACAGATTCCGATGTGAACGCCATCCACTTCGTCCACACTGGTTGGTATAAAAGCGGCTATTACCCGTTTCGCCTGACCGGCGGTGTCTATGCCGCATATCAACTGTTGTTCACGCGGCTCAACGCATGGTGCGAACGCTGGGCGTTCAGGCATGCACGCGTGCTGGTGCCGGTGTCGGAGAAAGTGAGTTCGGAGCTGGTATCGCTTGGCATGTCGCGCGACAAAATCCGCGTGATCCATAACGGCGTGGATAACGTCGAGTTCTCGCCGGGCTTGTCGCAGACATCGCAGCGCGAGCGTTTCAAGTTGCCCGAAGACCCATTCATGCTGCTGTTCGCCGGCGACCTGCGTACCGCGCGCAAGAACCTTGATACCGTGCTGCGCGCGCTCGTGAAGTGTCCGCCCAACGTACATCTCGCGGTGGCCGGGGGCGTGGAGAACAGTCCGTATCCGGCCATGGCGGCCGCGCTCGGTGTGGCGGATCGCGTGCATTTCGTCGGCATGATCCGCGATATGCCCACGCTGATGCGTTGCGCCGATGCGTTCGTATTCCCGTCGCGTTATGAAGCCATGAGCCTCGTGCTGCTCGAAGCGCTGGCTTCCGCGTTGCCGGTGATTACCGTGCACACGACCGGCGGCGCGGAAGTGGTCACGCAGGAGTGCGGCATCGTGCTGGACGATCCCGACAATGAAACTCCGCTTGCCGAAGCTATTTCGCTGATTGCATCCGACCCGCTGCGGGCCCGCGAAATGGGGCAGGCGGCTCAAGCGCTGGCCGCGACGTTGTCCTGGCAGACCATGGCAGCCCGCTATCTCGCGCTGTTCGAAGACATTGCGAAAACCCGCAAGGCTGTTCGCCGCAACGCGCGAGCTGGCCGAGGGATCGTATCGGTGAAGACATGAATACCGCCATCAAATCAATGACGACGCATGCAAGCACGACCACCCCCATCGCGGACCGCGCGCCCAAGGCCAACGGTGCGAAGAAACCTTTGAAGCAGTCGCCGGGCAACCCTTCGAAGGACGCGTCGAAGCCGCCGTTAAAACCGCGGATCATCGACTCGCTGCAGATCGGCATGAACTGGTTCGATGAGCGTCCCGGTGGCCTCGATCGCGTGGTCAGCGCGCTGATCCAGTCGCTGCCCGCTCAGGGCGTGACCGTGCGAGGCCTCGTAGCAGGAAGCGAAAACGTGCGGACATCGACACAAGGCGTGGTGACGCCGTTCGCCGCGCCCGATGCGCCTTTGGTCAAGCGCGTAATCGGCTTGCGGCGTGCCGCTGTCGAACTGCGTAACGCCCGTATGCCCGACGTGGTCGCCGCGCATTTCGCGTTGTACGCAGCGCCCGTGCTCGGCAAGTTTTCGCGCGTACCGAAGGTGATCCATTTCCACGGACCCTGGGGCGATGAATCGGCGCACGGCGCGCGCGGCCATGCGAATGTGATGCTGCGGCGTGTAGTTGAACGGCACGTGTATCAGCGCGGCAATCTGCACATCGTGTTGTCTCAGGCTTTCGGCGATGTATTGCAGAAGCAGTATGGCGTGAACGCGCGCACCATCCGCATCGTGCCGGGTTGTGTCGATGTCGATCATTTCAGCTCCGATGTTGACCGGCGTGCGGCACGTACAGCGCTTGGACTCCCGCAAGACCGGCCCATGCTTTTTTGCGTGCGCCGCCTCGTCTCGCGCATGGGCCTGGAAGACCTGATCGACGCCATGTTCGTCGTGCGTCAGCAAGTGCCCGACGTGTTGCTGACTATCGCCGGCAAGGGGCCGTTGATGGAGGCGTTGCAGGCGCGTATCGACTATCGGGGTTTGTCGCAGCATGTGCGTCTCGCGGGGTTTGTCGCCGACGAAGCGCTGCCGCTCTGGTATCGCTCGGCTGACGTGTCGGTCGTGCCGACAACGGCGCTGGAAGGCTTCGGCCTGACCACCATTGAATCCCTCGCAAGCGGCACGCCGGTGATCGTGACGCCCGTGGGCGGTTTGCCCGAAGCGGTCGCGCCACTGAGTCAGGAACTGGTGCTGGAATCGGGCGGCTTCCAGGCGCTGGGGGCAGGGCTCGCCGGTGCGTTGCTTGGCAAGCGGGTGCTTCCCAGCGAAGCGGAGTGCCGTGCGTATGCGCGTTCGTACTTCGATTTGCCAGTGATCGCGGCGCAGACCGCCGCGGTGTATCGCGAAGCTATCGACTCGTATTGAATGAGAGAGAAGTAGTCAGCAGTCGCTAGCAGTCTCTAGCAGTCACCAGCAAGAAGAAAGAAGGGCCCCGGCGCCCCAGGCGCCGCTCAACCTCGAACCAGACCTAGTCATGAAAATCGTTCACCTGGCCACGCATGCGCAATGCAACGGCAACGGCACCGTCAACGCGATGGTCGATCTGGCGTGCATGCAGGCACGCGCCGGACACGACGTCGCGGTCGCGTCATCGGGCGGCGCCTACGAGTCGTTGCTGCGGCGCCATGGCGTCACGCATTCGCTGCTGCAACAGTCGCGCCAGCCCTGGCGCGTGCCGGCCATGATCGCGGGGTTCGGCCGGTTGATCGAACGGTTTAACCCCGATGTCGTGCACGCGCACATGATGACCGGCGCGTTGATCTCGCGCTTCGGCAGCATGCGCCGCCGCTTCGCGCTGGTGACCACCGTCCATCACGATATTCAGAAAAGCGCTTCGCTGATGCGTTTTGGTGACCGTGTGATCGTGGTGAGCCACGCGGTGGGTGACGCAATGCTCGAACGAGGCGTGCCGGCGGACACCCTGAGCGTAGTGACGAGCGGCACGATGGGTTCACCGCGTTTTTCCGCACGGCAGATGCCGCGGGAATTGCACTTGCAGCATCCGAACGTGGTGTGCGTGGCAGCGATGTTCGAGCGCAACGGCATTGCCGACCTTCTGCACGCGTTTTCGCATGTGCGGCAGACGCAAGATGTACAGCTCTATCTGGTGGGCGACGGACCTGATCGCGGGCTGATGGAAAGCCTTGCCGAACAACTTTGCATTGCGAATCATGTTCGATTTACAGGGTTCGTCGCGGATCCCCGCGCGTATCTGGCCGAAGCCGATGTCTTCGTGTTCGCTGCACATCAGGCACCCGGGCCGCTGGTGATCAGCGAAGCGCGGGAGGCGGGTTGTGCGATCGTCGCGACGAAGGTGGGTGGCATTCCTGAGATGCTGGAAAACGGCAGTGCAGGGGTCCTCGTTGCGCCGCAGGAGCCGATGCAACTGGCGGCCAAGATGGGATGGCTGCTGATGGATTCGCCGGTACGCGCGCAATATGCCGCGCGTGCGAAGCGAGATCTGGAGCGTTTTTCGGTGCAGCGCGTGTGCACGGAACATCTCACGGTCTATGAGCAAGCGATTTCCCAGTGCGAGCACCGGCAGAACCGTCCGTCGACACGACGTGCGCCAGCGGCGTGACGAAGTTACCCGGCGGCCGCAGGTTCTGGGCCGCTTGATTGCGCATTAGCCGCTTGTGTTGCGGTAGATAAAAAGGCGATCAGGTTATCCTGATCGCCTTTTTTAAATGAACGCTGCTTACGACTGCGCGTTTCAATCATCCCGCGAATTCGCGTTCCACGCTTTTCAGCCGCCGCTGTGCATGATCGCGCTTGGCCAGCGCCGCGCCGCTGCGCGCTGCGCGCCAGCGCTGCAACGCGCTCGCCTCGCGATGGATGAAGCGAGCACGCGCGAGATTGACCCAGCCCAGACATGCGCCGTGTCCGACGACAGTGAGCCACAGCAAGGCCATGCCTCGGCGTGTACCGCGATACTCGTCACGCACGATCAAATGCAGGTTATACGACTCGTTTTCGATCGCGGCCCAGCTCCGGCTGCCACGCATGGCGCGCGTATCTTCGTCGAAGCGTTGCGCCGGATAGTGATCCACTTCCACCGCTGGATCGTAGACAAGGCGCCAACCCGCACGCCGCACCGCTGACGCGAACGCCATGTCGTTGTTGACCTGCGCGCCGGTGCCGCGCAGACGCGTATCGAAGCGAATGGCATTGCCGCTGATCGCGCTCACGCGATAGCTCATGTTCGCGCCCTTGAGGAAGTCCACGTCGCGCGCGGCCCCCACGCCCAGATGATGATTGCCGATCGCGCGGCCTGGGAACTGCCAGCGGCCTACGTCCGGTTCGGCAGCATCGAGTGTCGTGCCATGTTCATGCACCCAGTCGCGCCCGCCGACGCCGCCCACGTCAGGCGAGTTCGCGAAATGGCATTCGATACGTTCGAGCCACGTCGGGCGGGGCGCCGCGTCGTCGTCGGTGATCGCCACGATGTCGCCGGTGACTGCGTCGAGACCCGCGTTCAATGCGGCAACCTGGCCGCCCTGGGCGACTTCAACCTTGACGAGCGGCAGGCGCGCGCGCGACTTCTCGATCACGAGCCATGCTTGCGTTTCTTCGTCGGCGCCGCGGCACACCACCAGTACTTCGTCCGGTGCGCGCCGTTGCCGCGAGAGCGCATCAAGGCAGCGAGCGAGATCCGAGGTTCGACGATAGGTGGGTACGAGTACGGTGATCTTCATGTTGTATGGCGAGTCCTTCCGGGGTGTATCGGCGAATGTAGGCGATTGCGCGTGAAACCGTGCGCGCGCTGCGTGCAAGACCTTTGGGTCCGTGTGCGCGCAGGTTGTGCACCAGGTTGTGAGCCACGGCAAGCGTCAGGAACAGCGCGGCTTTCGGGCGGTTGCGCTCGAACCACCGATAGCGCTTATGCGTCACGTAGATGCGCGAGGCTTCAACGAACGCGGCGTAGTAGTCGCGATTCACCGTCGACGGAAAATGCGAATTGAACACATCCGGCAGAAGCCGGACCGCGCATTTTCCCTGCAGCGTGGCGCGCATGACGATATCCACTTCGTCATAACCGTAGACCAGATGCTCGTCGAAGCGAATCAGCTTGAAGAGCCACGCAGGGAAGACGGTGCTGTTAATGACAACAGTGTCGTGGTGATCGCCGGGGCGGTAGGGCCGTGACTGGAAACCGAGAAACGTGGTTGCGTTTGCATAAACGCGCTCACCGTAGTTTAGTTCGTATCCCGTAACAATCAACTTTTCCGGATGTTGCCCACCATGCTGAAGCGACTCGGCCATTTGACTCAGGAAGTCTGTGCTGAGGGTAGCGTCATCGTCGATGAATGCCACGTGCGTGCCGGTCACCGCGTCAAGCGCGCAGTTGCGGTTCGCACCAAGGCCGCGGCGGGGTCCTTCCAGAAAGACGACGCGTGCAAAGTCAGCGGCAATCATTTCACGCGTGAGCGTATCGGTGCTGTCGTCCGACACCACGATCTGGTGCGCCGGATACGTGGATGCTTCGACCGAACGCAACGCCCGGGCAAGGTCCCCAGGACGATTACGCGTGCAGATACATACCGAGAAGCGCGGCGCATCGGACGGACTGGGTTGTTGAACAGCGGTGACCATGTGTTTTCCCCGGCATTTTCGTGTTCTGTGCCGCGCATGCAGGACACGGCGTGATGCCCTATTTGACTCGGCCATGAAAAAGCCGTCTGTTGGACATCGAACATCAGGGGAATAACGGTGGCGGAAAAGTGCTCGCGGTGGCGGAAATATCAGCCTGCGCTTGTGCAGTGTGTGCGGACGCACTGAATCATTGGCGTAGTGAAAGTGTAATGCGCAGACAACTTAATAACGACGCTCTTTCGGGACGCAACTTCGAGATGACGCCAATAATTTTTGACCATTGCTTTGGCTGGTTGCACGAGGGTGGGCCTGCCGCGACGCGCGGCGTAGTGCTCTGCCAGCCGTTCGGCCGCGAGGCCATGTGGGTCCACAAGGGCTGGCGCGTGTTCGCCGAAGCCCTCGCGGACTCAGGCGCGCCGACGCTTCGCTTCGACTACGCCGGCACAGGCGACTCGGCGGGCGAGTCGGAAGACGGCGAGCAGATCGAGCGGTGGTTGCGAAGCATTCGGTCGGCGATCGCTTATTTGAAAGAATCGATGGGGGTCACTCAAGTGGTCCTGTGCGGCTTGCGTCTGGGCGCGACGCTCGCCGCGCTGGTGGCGGCCGACGAAGAAGTCGATCAACTGGTGTTGCTCGCCCCCGTGTTGTCGGGCAGGCAATACTTGCGTGAGCTGCGTCTGCTGCAGCAGAACTGGCTTGAAACAGGTGGTATTCACGTCGCGCCCCCGCCGGCCGATGCCGACTATGCGGAGGCGGTAGGGCATCGCTTGATCGCATCGAGCGTCGCGATGCTGAGCAAGTTCGACTTGCTGCGGGACGCACGGTTGGCTGAACGAGCGCCGCGGCGCTTGCTTGTACTCGATTCTTACGATCCCTCACGCTCGAAGAAACTCGTCGAAGCTTGCAGCGCGGCAGGAGCGGATGCGCAGTTCGAGCCATTCGACGAATGCGCCGCGTTCATGCAGGAATCCGGCGTGACCGAGACGCCACGACAGGCGATTGCACGCATTGTCGAATGGTTGGGCGTCACTGAGCAGGCTGAACCGGCGGTGGCCGCATCGATTGCCAAGCCGCCCGAATCCCCTGTCCTCATTGCCGACGGGGTCCGCGAAACGCCCGTGATCTTCGACAATGGCCGTCTGTTCGGCATTCTGTGTGAGCCGGAAGAGCGCGCGCAGTCGCGCCGCTCGGTCGTGTTCGTCAACCCGGGCGCGACCCATCGGATAGGCGACGCGCGCATCTCGGTCACGCTCGCTCGCCGACTTGCGCGCCAGGGCTTTGCGTCGTTGCGATTCGATATCGGCACGCTCGGCGACAGCGCTGCCGTTGTCGACAAACGTCCGCTGTCGCTGCTGTTTTCCCGCTCGGGTTGCGACGACGTAGTGAGCGCTGCCGCGTTCCTGGCCGAGCGTGGTTTCGACGATGTCTCGTGTTTCGCGGTCTGCTCGGGCGCTTACGTTTGCCTGCACGCGGCGCCGGTGAGTCCCTATATTCGTTCTCTCGTGCTTGTGAACGCGCCCAAGTTCGGTTTCCCGGAAGATCCCATGTCGTTCGCCGCGAACGACAACCGGCCGAAGACGGCAACCAGTACCTTCATGCGCTCCTTCAAGACGGCGAGCAAATGGAAGCGCGTGTTGCGCGGCCAACGGCGCCTGACGCCAATCGTGAAGGAGCTGACGCGGCGCTTAGGCACACGCCTGAAGGCCAGCGCGGCGTATTTCGCCGAGCGCACGATCGGCGTGGATTCGTCCGGTTCGCGGGTGCGCGCGATGGTTCGCCAGTTGGGTGAGCGCGACGTGAAGGTTCGCTTTGTCTATGGCGCCGGAGATCCTGGCATGGACGAGTTCGCCGTGTTTTTTGGTGCGGGCGGACGACGGATGCGCAAGTGGCGCAATGTCGAAACCGTTCATCACGACACCCTCGATCACGCGTGCTTTTCGTATTCGGCGCGCGAGGAAATGATGGCGTCGTTCGTTCAGTTCGTGCAGGGCGAGCCGCCGCAAGCGGCGCGTGGCGGCCTTGGCTGGGCGCGCCTGGGTGCATTGCTGCCGCGCTTCACGGCCCGTGCCACAGCCCGTGCCATAGCCCATGCTAACCGGCCCGACGAGATGCCCACCGACATGCATGCCAAGGCGCTCGAATCGCGATGAATCGAAAGAATGCAAAGAATTGCAAGAGATCGAAGGCCGCCGCGCAATGCGTTCGTCTGCGTACAGACCCTGATGCGGCACCCCCTTACTCTGGCATCTAATTCGTCTGACCTTCGGGCGGGCACCCGCTGCGTGCACTTGAATGTGCATTACCTGTGCGCTGCAACGTGCCTGCATTCACCGCAAAGCTGTGACGCGGTGCCTTGATTTATCCTGTGTGAGTTTGTTGTAATCGGCCCGTTGCTCAATGGAAAAAAGTCTTCTCAGGAACATAGCGATCAATTTCGCCGGGCTCATCCTGCCCGTGTTCGTCTCACTCGCGACGGTACCCGCCTACATCCACGGCATGGGGATTGAACGCTACGGCGTCATCAACCTGGTGTGGGCGTTGATCGGTTATTTCAGCGTGCTCGATCTCGGTATTTCGATGGCGACCGAAAACCATATCGCCAAGGCGCGCCAGTCCAACGACGGCACCATCGAGCGCATCTTCTGGAGCGCATTTTTTCTCAATCTGGCCACAGGTTTTGTCGGTGCCGTGCTGATCTGGTTCGGCGCGTACGTGTATGTCGTTCATATAGCGACCATCGAACCGGTGTTCCAGCGGGAAGTGCTGCATGCGCTGCCGTGGATTGCGGTGGCCGTGCCCATCGCCAACATTTCGTGGGTGTTCAGCGGCGCGATCGGCGGCATGGAAAAGTTCGCGCTGTTCAATACCAACCAGACCATCGGCACGTTCCTGTTCCAGTTGCTGCCGCTGGCCGCGCTGTACCTGATCTCGCCGTCGCTGGCGGTGGTTGTGCCGGCAGCCGTCATTGCGCGGTTTCTGGCGGCCCTGCTGCTTGGCTACGGCACGTTCCGTGCAATAGGCATCAAGCGCATCTCGAAGCCGGAATGGCCGCTGATTCGCGAACTCTTTAATTATGGCCGCTGGCTGCTGTTGTTCTCTGGCGCAAACATGATCGCAACGACACTCGACCGGGTGGTGATCGGTTCCATGCTCGGTGCCAGGTACGTGGCGTATTACGCCACGCCGCAAAACCTCGTCACGCGCATGAACCTGCTGCCGAGCGCCATGCTGCGCACGCTGTTCCCGCGCTTTTCGGCCTCCGCAAGCGATCACGCCGATGAACTCTCGCACCAGGCGCTCGCATTTCTGAACTGCGCGTTCACACCATGCGTGGTGGTTGCGTTGTTCGCGCTGGCGCCGTTCCTGAACATCTGGCTCGGCCATGAGATGGCCGTTCAGTCCGCACCTGTCGGACGCATCCTTGTCATTGGCGTATGGCTGGCGGGGCAGTCGAGCATTATCGGAGTGCTGATTCAGGCCAAGGCCAATCCGGCGCAGGTCGCGCGGGTCGGCTGGATCGGCTTGCCGGTTTTCGCGCTCGTGCTGTGGCTGAGCATCCGCTGGTATGGCCTGCTGGGCGCAGGCGTGGCGGTGGTTGCGAAGGCGTTCTTCGACTATGCGGCGTTCCTTTATTTCTCGAAGCTCAAGCCACGGCCGATCGTGCGAAACATGGCCGGACATCTGGTTTTCCTGGTGGTTGCGACCGTGTGCGCCGACTCCATGGACTCGCTCAGCGGGATGGCCGCCATTGCCTTCGCACTGATTGCCGGCAATCTCGCATGGTCGTTCTGCGAATCGAGCGAACTGCGCGAGGTCGTCTCGCGTCTCCGGCAAAGATTGCTGCCCAACGCCGGTTGAGGACGAATAAGGTGCCTTGAACGGCAGGTCGACCGAATAGCGTGCGGGCGTTCGCACGCGCACACAACAAAATAGATTTGCCTGCTTAAATAGCGCATCAATCGATGCGTGTTTTTCACGCGTCCGCACCTGTAAGACGCGTTCGGCCCTCAATCAGCTTCAACGCTTCAGGAGTCACCGTGGACGTGTCCCGCCATCCGCTTACAGGCCCCGCCAAGACGGGCGCCGCGAGTGTTCGCGTGCAGCCGGTCATTCTCGCCGGCGGGTCCGGCACGCGTTTGTGGCCGTTATCGCGGCAGCAGTTCCCCAAGCAGCTCATCGAGCTCATGGGCGCGCAATCGCTGCTCGAAGCCACGCTGCGCCGTCTTGACGGTCTCGACGGACTTGATGTGGCAACGCATGGCCACGACGCAATGCGCTTCGCGAGCGCCGATGAGTTGATTGTGGTCTGCGGCACGGAACACAAGTTGCTGACCGCCCAGCAGATCGAGCGTAATGGCCGTCGAGCGCGCATTGTGCTTGAGCCCTGCGCCCGTAATACTGCACCGGCACTGACGCTCGCTGCGCTGGCGGCAGTGGCTGCCGGATCCGGCGACGACCCGGTGCTGGTGGCCATGCCCGCTGATCACGCCGTGGCCGATCTTGATGCGTTCCGTCGCACGATCGCCAAGGCGATCGGACACGCCGCAAGCGGCGCGCTCGTTACGCTTGGCATCGTGCCGGACAAGATCGAAACGGGCTACGGTTATATCAAGGCCGGCGCGGCCCTGGGAACTGCAGATGATGGCGCCCCTCAAGCGCGAGTGCTCGAACGGTTCGTCGAAAAGCCGCGGCGGGAAATTGCCGAACAGTATCTGGCGTCTGGCGAATACTGGTGGAACAGCGGCATTTTCGTGTGCCGGGCCTCGGTCTGGCTTGCCGCCATCGAGCACTTCCAGCCCGCTATTCACGCCGCGTGCGTGATTGCGTTTGAACGTGGCCTGCATCAGGACGGCTTCACGCAACTCGATGTCGACGCGTTCGAAGCATGCCCGTCCGATTCAATCGATTTCGCCGTCATGGAACGGATTGCATACGAGCCGGCGTTTCCGGGCGTTGTGGTGCCCCTCGTAGCCGGGTGGTCCGATGTCGGCGCGTGGGACGCCGTATGGGACATGTCGAACAAGGACGACGACGGCAACGTTGCTCGAGGCCGCGTGATCTTCGAAGGGTCAGCAGACAGTTTCGCGCATTCCGACGGCCGGCTGGTGGCGTGCGTCGGAGTGACGGGTGTAGTGGTCGTGGAAACCGCGGACGCAATCCTGGTGGCGTCGAAGGATCGTGTGCAGGAAGTGAAAGCGATGGTCGGGCGTCTGAAAGCCGCCAAAGGCGCTGAGGCGCAGGATCATCGCAAGGTTCAGCGGCCTTGGGGATTCTATGATTCCATCGATCATGGCGAGCGTTTTCAGGTAAAGCGTATTGTAGTGAAGCCGGGCGAACGGCTCTCGCTGCAGATGCACCACCATCGCGCGGAACACTGGATTGTCGTGCGCGGCACGGCGCTCGTCACCCGCGGAGAAGAGACTTTCCTGGTGAGCGAAAACCAGTCCACGTTCATTCCCCTCGGTACGACACACAGGCTTGAAAACCCCGGTAAAACGCCGCTCGAGATGATCGAGGTGCAATCGGGGACGTATCTGGGCGAGGACGATATCGTGCGTTTCGACGATCAGTACGGACGCGTGACCGAGAAGAAAACAGGGGGCTGAACACCTTTCGAAGGCAGGGCGATTTGTCGGGCAATGAGCATGAAGACCGGGCGTTGGAGAGAACTTAAACGAAGCACTTGAACCAAAGATATCAAGAAGTACTTAATACAGCGATTGCCGAAGCAGTATCGCGAAACGTAAAGACGCAAAGGCAAAGGGATAACCCTTGAGAGGGACATTCCGACTGGCGCTAGCGGTACTGAACACGCAATTTATCGTGCACGGCGCGGGGCCGCTGATTCATCTGATCGATCTGATTGATCAGATGAATAGGCGGCACTCACCGGGCCTTTCGGCGAGCTTGGGGAAGCACGCCGGATGCGCAGGGACACAATGTAGGGCGCAAGGGGAGAGGGGTGATGGACGAAAACAAAGAGCGATCACTGGTGGCTAAGGTGATGGACGGGCTCGTATCGGGCATCGTTGAACAGAAGTACGGCGCGATCCTGCCTCCGCAGGACGTCTTGTCGAAGGAGTTCGACGTGAGTCGGACCGTGATGCGCGAGGCTTTGAGCATGTTGCTCGCGCGTCACATGCTGGATGTGCGCCCCAAGACGGGTACGCGGATTCGGCCGATGAGCGACTGGCGGCTGATCGATGAGGACGTGGTGAGCTGGCGCTTCCGGGCGACGCCGGATCAAGCGTTCCTGCGTGACGTGATCGAGTTTCGAATGTTGATCGAGCCGCGTGCGGCAGCATTGGCGGCGGCCCGTGCAACGCCGGACGAAGTAAGCGGGATTCGCGATGCATTCGACGCGCTTGCGTCGCTCAACGGCAGCGAGCCCGAGTACCAGGCCGCCGATGTCGCGCTGCATACGCGGATTGTGGCTGCGAGCGGTAACCAGTTCTTCCAGCAGATGACGGCTATCGTGCGGGGTGCGCTGGTGACGGTCTATCCGATCGTGGCGGGCATTGCGACCATGCGCGACGCGACGCTCGAAGCGCAGCGCCGCGTGGTGGAGGCGATCGAGGCACACGATGCCGGTGTGGCCGAGCGCGCGATGAGCACGCTGATCGATGTCACCGCGGAGGAAGTCGGGCGGGCTTTTTCGCTTGAACGCCGCGAGGACAGTTCGTCCCCACCGGTCGGTGAATCCGAATCGGCCGGCGCCTGACACCTGCCTTAAGCTTCGCGTCCGGGACGGTTCCGGCGTGGCGAAGCTGGCCCGAGGTTTCTGGTCACGTTCACCGTGGCCGGGCGCGAGCAGCGCCTATTCGGGTTTTTACCTACGCAAACGTTTCACGTCACCTCCCTGCCTGACATCGACGCGTGATGGCCTGTGCGTCGAACGACAATCTCCCGACGTATTCCCTTGAGCTTTGTGATCGGAACGTCATGCGTTGCGCATGCATCGTCCAGGCTTCACGCAGACCGCTTGCGTAGGGGACAATGTGCGCATCGCCGGCCTTGGCCGACTATTCACCACGCATGCAGGGAGTGGGACAGATGAACGCACAGAGCACGATCCGTTGGGGCATCGTTGGCGCGGGAAACATTGCGCACAGGTTCGCTGGGGGGCTGGCCTTTGTGCCGGGCACAACGCTTGGTGGCGTCTGGTCGCGAAGGCCCGAGTCGGCAACTGCGTTTGCCGGGCAGTTTCATACCAGGGCGTATGAGAGTTTCGATGCGCTGCTCGACAACATCGATGCGTTGTACATTGCGACCATGCAGGACAGCCATCCTCAGTACGCGCTGCGTGCTTTCCAGGCGGGACGCGCTGTGCTTTGCGAGAAACCGGCGGCTGTCAACGCGCGGGCGTTGCAGGAGATGATCGACGTGGCGCGGTCATCGAAGCTGCTGTTCATGGAAGCGATGAAACCGCCGTTCTATCCGCTCTACCGGCAATTGCGTGACCATCTCGCGGCTGATCCTATTGGTGAAATCGGTCTGGTTCGGGCCGGTTGTTCGATCGCGAACGTGCCGCTTTCGCACCCTTCGTACTCGATGGAAATGGGTGGCGGCGCGTTGCTCGATATTGGTATCTACGAAGCGTTTCTCGCGGTGGACTGGCTGGGTGAACCGCTCGAGGTGCAGACTTTCGGGCGCATCGGGCAGACCGGCGTGGACACTTTCGCGAGCTTGAATGTGCGGCATGAACGGGGTGTTGCGCAGTTGTTCTGCGGGTTGGATCTGCAAGGCAAGGGCGATGCGCTGCTTGCTGCGACCGGCGGTACGGTGAGCATCCACGAGAACTGGTGGAACCCTGCGCGCGCGACGGTTCGCTATGTGGACGGCCGCACCGTTGAGCTTGATGTGCCCTTTGAGGGTGGTGGCTTGAACTACGAGACTGCGCACTTTTGCGAGTTGCTGCGCGGCGGCGAGACAGAGAGCCCGATCATGCGGCATGCCATATCCATGCAGATGATTTCCATCACCGATGCTGCTCGTCGCGACCTTGGCGTGCGGTTTCCTTTCGAAACCGAATAAGCGCGGGCTGATCAGTCGATTTAATTTAAGCGTCATTTCAGGTTTGAACGTTATGCTGCGTCGTCCTTAACCGCCGGTATTTCCCACCATGCGACTGTTTCCCCGACTCTGGCGTGAAAATCGGAACTTGATTGCGTTTCTGGTGTTGATGACGCTGTTTCGCAGCGCCATTGCCGATTGGAATGTAGTGCCGAGCGGTTCCATGCTTCCCACGATTCGCGAGGGTGACCGGATTGTCGTCGACAAGATGGCGTACGACCTGCGTATTCCGTTCACGCACATTGTGATTGCGCGCCTGCATGATCCGCAGCGCGGGGACATTGTGACGGTGGATTCATCGGCGGCGCATGAGTTGATCGTCAAGCGGCTGATCGGGGTGCCTGGCGATGTGGTTGCCATGCGCGACAACGTGCTTTATATCGATGGCAAGCGGGCGGGTTATCAGCCGGTCGATATCACGGGGGTGGAGGGCGATGCGTCTTCGCCTGGCGAGTATCTCGATGAGAAGCTGGGGCATGTTACGCATGTAGTGAGGTTGTCGGTGCTGGCGCCGAGTCCGCGGCGTTCGTTTGGGCCTGTGACGGTGCCTAAGGGTGAGTATCTGATGCTAGGGGACAACCGCGACGACAGCGCGGACTCACGGTATTTTGGTTTTTTTCCGCGCAGCGAATTGATGGGACGGGCTCGGCGGGTGGCGTATTCGCTTGATCCGGATCGGCATCATTTGCCGCGGATGGACAGGTTTGGGGCCAGGCTGGACGAGGATGCGACGCTCGCGGCGGTGGACAGGTCTTGAGGGGGCTAGGTTCTGAGGTTGGCGGTCGGGGTCAGTGCTGGGTTGGTGCTTTCGGCGGTAGTGGTCTGCGAGAGTCGGATTTTCTCTTTATCACTGTTAGCCACTGTGCGTGGCGGCACGTCATTTCTTTGTCCAAAGCGACAAAGAAACGAAGCAAAGAAAGCGCTTTTAAACCACGCTACCCTAAGTGTCCACAGCGTGCAGTTTTCATTCATAGGTGCCCCAAAAGCACGGTGCTCGCCAGAGCGGAGGATGTGTGAACCCCTCCTTCTCCGAACACGGATACCCACACGCTTCGCCACCAGTGATTGAACCTGCCCAAGGGGCACCCCGCGCTATCCGCGGACGACCGAGCTCCAATTTGTACGCGTGACGGACCACGTAGCCAACCCGTCTGGAAACGAAGCCCCAAAATACGTAAGGCGGTATCCAACGAAAATAACTGTCTAGGCCGTGCAGCAAACTCACCAAAAACTGAAGTAGTAAATCCGCATCGGGCTGTGACGCACGAATATGGCCGCGCAGACTGGGGAGCCAACCCAGCAAAAAAGCGAAGCCGTAAATACGTGTGAGGCCATTTGGATTCCTTAGCAATGGTGCTTGCCCGAGAGCGTACGGGGCGAAGCGTGTTCATGTCAGGATTCGCGAGAAGGAGGGGTTCACACATCCTTCGCTCTGGCGAGCACCGTGCTTTTGGGGCACCCATGAATGAAAACCGCACGCTGTGGACACTTAGGGTAGCGTGGTTTAAAAGCGTTTTCTTTGCTTCGTTTCTTTGTCGCTTTGGACAAAGAAATGACGTGCCGCCACGCACAGTGGCTAATAGTGATAAAGAGAAAATCCGACTCAGGCAGACCGCTAACGCTGAAAGCACCAACCCGGCAATGAACCCGACCGACCAACCCCTAATGCCTCCCCGGCAACGCCAACCTGCGCTCAAACATCCGCTGCACGAACTCCAACACGCTACAAAGCACCCAATACACCACAGCGGCAGCAAGATACAACGGCAAAGGCTGATAAGTAGCGGCAATAACTTCCTGCGCACTGCGTAGCAATTCAGTAACCGTAATCACGGACACCAGCGACGTATCCTTGATCAGGCTAATGAGACTATTCGAAAGACTGGGCACAGCAATCCGCAGCGCCTGCGGACCAATCACATACCGCAGCGTCTGCATCCTCGACAAACCCAAGCTATAAGCCGCCAGCCACTGCCCACTCTGAATCCCGAGAATAGCGCCGCGCATGCTTTCGGAAAGATAAGCCGCCACATTCGCCGACAACGCGATCACCCCCGCTGGCGTCGGATCGAGCGAAATACCCAGACTCGGCAACCCGTAATAGATCACGAAGATCTGCACCAGCAGGGGCGTACCGCGCATCACACTCACATAAGCGCGCCCCAGGCCGACCAGCGTGCGGCTTCGGCTGATGCCCATCATCGCGAGTATCGTGCCCGCGATCAGGCCAAAGAACATCGAATAGACCGCGAACTTGATCGTCAGAACGGCGCCTTGTGCGAGGGCCGGCATGGATTGAACGAGCAGGGATGTCGTGGACATGAATGAGTAGAGTAGGCGTAACGTCGGAGGCGGGCATCAAATGCAAAGGGCGAAATGCAAAGGGCGGCATCTCCCTGGAAGCCGCCCCGATGCCGAACGCTTGAGGGTCCGGGAATGACTGTGCCGGCTCCGGCTTACTTCGCCGGCTTCGTCACGTCGATACCGAACCACTTGTCCGAGATCTTCGTGAACGTACCATCGGCTTCAAGCTGGGTCATCGCGTCATCAATGGCTTTCTCGAACTTCGGATTGCCCTTCTTGAACGGAATACCCGACGGATTGCCCGGGCCCACATTCGCACCCGTGCGCAGCGGCAACTGCGAATTCTTCATCAGGTACGCAAGCATCAGGCGGTCGTTCAACGCAGCATCCAGACGGTTCGAAGCGAGATCGCGCAGGTACTCAGGCGCGCCCGGATACGTCTTCACATCGATACCCGGCACAGCCTTCGCCATGTCCATGTAGTTCGTGCCCAGACCCACGCCAAGCTTCTTGCCCTTCAGGTCCTCAAGCGTCTTGAAGTCCCGCGTGTCGTCCTTGCGCTGAATCAGTTGCGCATTCGAATACGTGTACGCAGGCGAGAAATCAAGCGTCTGCTTGCGGGCATCGGTAATGCCGACCTGATTCACGATCACATCGAACTTGTCAGCCTGCAAGCCCGCAATGATCCCGCTCCATTCTGTGGTCACGAACACCGGCTTCACGCCGAGTTTCGCAGCAACCGCCTTCGCGATATCCACGTCGAAGCCAACCAGTTCACCTTGCGGCGTCTTCGAGTTGAACGGCGGGAAAGTACCTTCCAGGCCAATGCGCAACGTACCGCGTTGCTTGACCGAATCCAGCAGGTCTTCCGCGTGCGCGACCGCCGAGAGTGATGCGCTGATCAAACCTGCTACGAGCACTTTCTTGAAGAGAGACAGTTTCATGAGTTGCGTTACCTTTGTCCGGGTTTTTGTGAGTAATCTGAAGTGCGGCGATGATAGCTAAAACGCAATGCCGTCTTCAGATCGTTTGCTCATGTGGGGTTGAGCCCAAGCGTAGCGAAAGGGGAGACCCAATCATGCAGCGGCACTCGTGCGGGCCAGTGCTTCGACGCATTCCGTCACAAGCGCCGGGCCGCGATAGATCAGCCCGGTGTAGATCTGCACGAGCGATGCGCCCGCTGCGAGTTTCTCGCGCGCGTCGTCGCCCGACATGATGCCGCCCACGCCGATGATCGGCACCTCGCTGCCCAGCTCCGCGCGCAGCTTGCGGATCACCGCATTCGATGCTTCGAAAACCGGCTTGCCCGACAAACCGCCGGCTTCATCGCCGTGTTTCATGCCCGTCACAGCGGTGCGCGACAACGTGGTGTTGGTCGCGATCACGCCATCAATCTTGTGGCGCAGCAAGGTCGCGGCAATCTCCTTGATCTGCTCGTCGTCGAGATCGGGGGCGATCTTAAGTGCGAGGGGCACAAGTTTGCCGTGCATGTCGGACAGACGTTGCTGTTTATCCTTCAGCGCGCCGAGCAGCGCGTCGAGTTCGCCCGCGCCTTGCAACTGGCGCAGGTTTTTCGTATTCGGCGACGAGATGTTGATCGTCACGTAGCTCGCGAACGGGTAGACACGCTCGAGGCAATACAAATAATCTTCGGCGGCGCGTTCTATGGGGGTATCGGCATTCTTGCCAATATTCAGCCCCAGCACGCCGCGATACCGCGCGGCCTGGACGTTCTCGACGAACTGATCGACGCCGCGGTTGTTGAAACCAAGCCGGTTGATCAGCGCCTGCGCGTCGGGCAGTCGAAACATGCGCGGGCGCGGGTTACCGGGCTGCGCGCGCGGCGTGACCGTTCCCACTTCGATGAATCCAAACCCGAGCGAGGCCAGTCCATCGATACACGCACCGTCTTTGTCCAGCCCTGCCGCGAGCCCGACCGGATTGCGAAAGCTCAGGCCCATGACGGTACGCGGCGAATCGGCGGCGCGCTCGGCAAACATGCCGGCCAGGCCGGTGCGGCCGGCGGCGCCCAGCATACGCAGCGTCAGATGATGGGCGTCTTCCGCATCCATGCGAAAAAGTTGCGCGCGGGCGAGCGGGTAGAGGGAGCTGAACACGAGGAAAGGCCGGAGCGGCGTAAATTGAGACGCGCCATTTTAACGGCTTTGAGGAGGCACGCCGAAAAGCGATGACACACCGATGAAAAGCGGATGAAAAGGGCCTCAGGCAAGACCACCAAAAAGGCTATTGCAGGAGCCTGCCGTACGGGTCAGCGCCGCGGTTTGTCCGTGGGCATCTTGCCGGGCATGGGCGGCGTTCCGGCGGAGTGCATGGTAACGGGATCGAGTAACCCCCAGTGGCCGTCGATCAAGCCCTCCAGCGGCCGGAAATTCGCCTTGTACGCCATTTTGTCGCTCTCACGGATCCAGTAACCAAGATAGACGTGAGGCAAATCCAGACTGCGCGCCTGTTCGATCTGCCACAGGATGTTGTAAGTGCCGAAGCTGGTGTGGGGCAGGCCGGGCTCGAAAAATGTATAAACCGACGAAAGTCCGTCGCCGAGAATATCGATCATGCTGATCATGCGCAGCGTGCCGCGCTCGGGCGGATCGTCGACGAGACTGACGGGCAGGCTTGCGTCGGAATTACCGGGATCTGCGGGGTTTGCGGGATTGCCGGCGGGAAGGGGCTCGCGGAATTCCACCAGGCGCGAGTTGATCCGGCTTTGCAGCAAAAATTGCTCGTACTGGTCGCGGCTGTCGCGATCCATGCCGCCGCCCGCGTGCCGCGCCGACTGATAGCGCATATAGAGCGCGTAATGCTCTTCGTCGTAGTGAAGCGGTGCGACGCTCGCTACCAGTCCGCCATGCTGCTTCCAGACTCGACGCTGGGTGCGGTTCGGCTGGAAGTGGTCGATGGCCACGCGCACCGGCACGCAAGCGCGGCAGCCGTCGCAATACGGACGATACGTGAAGACTCCCGACCGCCGGAAGCCCGCCTTGACGAGTTCGGTGTAGACGTCGGAGTTGATCAGGTGACTGGGCGTTGCCACCTGGGAGCGCGCAATGCGTCCATCCAGATAGCTGCAGGGGTACGGCGCCGTTGCATAGAATTGCAACGCCGAAAGCGGAGAAAGCGGCAGCTCATTGGGGTGAGTCACGTTGGCAGCTCTCGTTCTAAGCGTCTATCTTGCTTACCGTCCCAACCGTGCCGCAGCGGTTCGATGCAGGGCGGAAAACCTCGGTTGTGTTGCTATCTTGCCTGCTGACCATCACATTCGATGGTTGTCGATTCGTTCGCGAATATCAAAGCATGCATCGGCTGGCGTCCGGAGCCCGTTCAAACCAGCCGCGTTTAAACCCGCCTCGTTCATTCCGCCGTCGATACGGGTGGCCGAAGCGTTTCGAGCAGCGCGTATTTGTCGAACTGCCAGGGGACCGGCGGCTCGCTGACCGCCCCGCGCAGATGTCTCACAAATGCCTTGCGGGAGATCTCCCGCCCGCCCAGCGACGCCAGATGCGACGTATTCTGCTGGCAGTCTATCATCTCTATTTTATGGCGACGCAAGTGTCCGATGAGCGCCGCGAGCGCGATTTTCGAGGCATCGGTGCGATGCGCGAACATCGATTCGCCGAAAAACATGCGCCCGAACGACACGCCATAAAGACCGCCCACGCGCTTGCCCTCGAACCACGTTTCAATGCTGTGCGCCCGTCCTTCGCGATGCAGCGAGGAATACGCTTCCACGATATCCCCCGTGATCCAGGTGCCGCGCTGGCCTTCGCGCGGCGTCTGGGCGCAGGCACGCATCACACCGGCAAAATCTTCGTCCACGCGAATTTCCCACGATGCCTCGCGCAACACGCGCCGCAGCGTTTTACGCAGCGAATCGGAGACTTTGAATTCGTCGGGAATCAGCACCATGCGAGGATCGGGACTCCACCAGAGCACCGGCTGGCCATCGGAATACCACGGAAAAATACCGCGCTGATACGCATCCACGAGACGGCTGCTCTGCAATTCAGCGCTGGCCGCGAGTAATCCGGGCGCGCCGCTCGCCTCGCCGAGCGCGCGCTCGACGGGGGGGAACGGATCGTCGGAGGCGAGCCAGGGAACCATGATTCTCGGGGCGCTCAGCCTTCGCGCAGCGAGCGGAAGATGTCGCCGGTATGCAGCGCGTAGTTGCCGGCGGCGCGGTCGGCGAAAAAGAAGCGCAGCGTCTGCCCGACCGTTGGGAAGGCGATTTCGTCCCAAGGGATTTCGCTCTCGTCGAAGAGCTTCACTTCGAGACTTTCCTCGCCTGCGTCGATGTCCAGATCCAGCAGCCGTGCCAGATAGAAGAGATGCACCTGATGTACGTGCGGCACGTTCAGCAGCGTGAAGAGGCTCTGGATTTCGACGCGCGCGCCGGCTTCTTCGAGCGTTTCGCGCGCGGCGCCTTCGCTGGTGGTTTCGTCCATCTCCATGAAACCCGCCGGCAAGGTCCAGTAGCCGTAGCGCGGTTCGATCGCGCGCCGGCACAGCAGCACCTTGTCGTCCCAGACCGGCACGGTCCCGACCACGTTGCGCGGATTCTGATAATGCACCGTGCCGCAATTGCCGCAGACGTAGCGCTGGCGATTGTCGCCAGGCGGAATGCTCAGGCCGACCTCGTGGCCGCAGACGGAACAGAATTTCATAGGGGAGAAGTCTGAAAGTGTCGTGCGAGTGTATCACCGAGCCCGCGTCGAGCGGCGGCGCGGGCGCCGGGCAAAAAAGCGCCGCGTAGCCGGGGGGCGACGGTGTGCGCCATTGTCCTGCACTTGTCCGGATGGCCGATGAGCCCGCATCGGGCGCAACCGGGCGGACGCTTGGTGCTGGCTTCTCGCTACAATAAGTGCTTCGGATGCCGCGCTTTTTAGCGCTGCCCATTTCACCATTCCGCCATTTCACGGCCAATACAAATCTCCCGACGATGTCCACCACGCCCGCCGCTCCACGCCCGCCAATGCTGTCCACCGCCGACGCACTCGCTACCTTGCTGGCGGCCGCGCGCCGGGTGGACGGCGCGCAAACCGTCGATACCTTCGAAGCGCTCGGGCGCGTGCTGGCCACAGCGGTCGTGTCGCCGCTCGACGTCCCGCCCATGCGCACCAGTTCCATGGACGGCTACGCGGTGCGGGCCGCGGATCTCGCCGGCGCGTCTGATGCGAGCGCTGTGACGCTGCCCGTGTCGCAGCGTGTGCCGGCTGGCCAGGCGGCCGAGCCGCTGGCGGCCGGCACGGTCGCGCGCATCTTCACCGGCGCCACCGTGCCGCCGGGTGCGGACGCCATCGTGATGCAGGAAATGGTTCGCGCCGACAACGCTGGCGCAACGTTCTCGCAGGTGCCGCCGGAGGGCGAATGGATCACCCAGCAAGGTGCCGATATCCGTCGCGGCTCGGTGATTCTCCCCGCCGGCACGCGGCTTACGCCGCAGGCGCTGGGGCTCGCGGCATCGGTGGGTAGCGCTGCGCTCGACGTGGTGCGCAAAGTGCACGTGGCGGTGTTTTTTACCGGCGACGAACTCACCATGCCCGGCGAGCCGTTACGCCCCGGCGCGATCTACAACTCGAATCGTTTCACGCTGCGTGCGTTGCTTGGTGAACTGGGTTGCGACGTGACCGACCTCGGTATCGTGCCTGACCGTCTGGACGCAACCCGCGAAACCCTGCGGCGCGCGGCACGTGATCACGACATGATCCTCACGTGCGGAGGCGTGTCGGTTGGCGAGGAAGATCATGTGAAACCGGCTGTGGAAGCCGAAGGGCGCATTTCCATGTGGCAGATCGCGATGAAACCCGGCAAGCCGCTCGCGTTCGGCGCGGTGCGGCGCGGGCCGGTGGATCAACCTGCCGATAAAAACGGCGGCGAGGCGTTTTTTATCGGCTTGCCGGGGAATCCGGTCTCCAGTTTCTGCACGTTCCTGCTGTTCGTACGCCCATTTATCCTGCGGCTGGCGGGCGTCGAGGCGGTTGAACCGCGCGTGTATGCCATGCGCGCCGATTTCTCGCAGAAAAAGGGCGACCGGCGCAACGAATTCCTGCGTGCCCGGGTGAACGAAGCGGGCGGGCTGGAGATCTTCGGGAATCAAAGTTCGGCCGTAATGACATCCACGGTCTGGGGCGACGGTCTGATCGATAACCCACCGAATCATGCTATCCAGGCCGGCGAGACCGTGCGGTTTATCCCGTTTTCAGAACTGATGCGTTGATTTGCGTCGAAGGCAATCATGAAAGTCGAATTACGGTTTTTTGCCAGCGTGCGCGAAGCGCTCGGCGTGGCGAACGAGAGCGTGGATGTGCCGGACAGCGTGTCCAGCGTCGGCGACGTGCGCGCCTGGCTGCGCATGCGCGGCGGTGAATGGGCGGAAACGCTCGCCGAGGGCCGCTCGTTGCGCATGGCGTGCAACCACGAAATGACGGACCCGTCGCGACGTATCACGGAAGGCTGCGAAGTCGCGTTTTTCCCGCCAGTCACGGGAGGCTGAGATGACCCGGGTACGCGTGCAGGAAGCCGATTTCGATCTGAGCACGGAAGTTGCCGCGCTGCGCGCGGACAATCCCAAGGTAGGCGCGGTGGCGTGTTTTGTAGGCACGGTGCGGGATTTGAACGAGGGCCAAACCGTTCAGGCAATGGAGCTGGAACACTATCCAGGCATGACCGAAAAGGCACTGGAGGCAATCGCTGCGCAGGCTCGGGAACGCTGGCCGGGTTCGGATGTGCTGATCGTCCATCGCGTGGGAAAACTCTTGCCGCTCGACCAGATCGTGCTGGTTGTGACAACCGCCATGCACCGGGCGCAAGCGTTCGAATCGTGTGCGTTCGTGATGGATTATCTGAAAACGCAGGCGCCGTTCTGGAAGAAGGAAAAGACGGAACACGGTGAGAAATGGGTCGATGCCCGTGAATCCGACGACGCCGCGCTGACACGATGGAATCTGGAGTCGCCAAAAGGGGCGGGGGCGTAAGCAACTGGCAGCAAGTGGCCGCGACCGCGCTCCGTTCGGCTGTTTGCCTGTTGTGTGGCAGGTGGATCGGGAGTTCGCGCTTATGCGTCGCTTGACCGGTCGCGTAATTCGATGTTTTCAACACCCGACAGCCTGACTGGAAAGGGTTCGCCGTGGCTGCGCTCGGGCAATTCCGTCGACGACTCGTTCTCGCTGCGGCCTGTTCGCAGGCGCTTGAGTGACGCCATCAATGCAAGCTGCGCGTCCGGAATGGCATAGTCCCAGCCGAATTTGCTCAGTTGCAGGCTTTGCGCAATGCGCAGCGCCGGTTCCATGAACTGCATGGCTGCGGCGGGCTCGTAGCGGGTGTCGACGGTATCGAGGAAAAGCGTGAGCCAGCGGGCGAAGTGCTGGGGTTCAATATCGCCAAGAGGCCGGTGCGCATCTTGAACGTTGCCCCTATATCCCTTCGTTCCCAGCACGAGGCTCGACCAGAACGTCGTCATCTTCGCCAGATGCGCGTCCCAGCGCCCAGCGAGTTCGCGGGCGAAGATCGGGCCAAGCAGCAGGTCATCGTCCACACGCCGGTAGAACGCGTCGACCAGTTCGCGGATATTGGTTTCGTCGGGTTCCGCGATGCGCACGAATGGCGCCGGTGGTATGTCTGCCTTGCTGGAGGGCTCAATCAGGGGCTTGCTCATAAGATTCGATGACAGGATTCAGTGGGGATTTAGTCTGGCTGACGAGGTTGACAATGGCTCTCGAATCCGCGCATGTAATTCCGACCCACCGGATATTAATAAGATGCCACGCGCCGTGGAAATTTGACTCGGGCGGGATAAAGTACGAATCTATCGCCGAATGCGCTTACGAATGGGCTTATAAGTGGGCTTACGAGCGGCAAGTGACCCTATAAAGCAGGCTCATGAACCCAACACGGTTATATGAGCCATCCGTAAATGGGGCCAGAGAGTTCTGGCCGATAAGCCAAGCCCATCAGTGATGGCCGATCAGTTCGACCGGTACGCGCGGCAAATGAGCAAAATGACGTTTGATTGACATCCGGCTGACTGCGTCCATGATAATCGACGTTTAATCGTGATGCAGTGGGTGGCGCAAGCGGCGGCTGGCCGCAGCGGCCGTGGCCATATTGCCGGCGTTGCGCGGCGAGGATGAGCGGATTGGGCTGCGCGCGCACGGCCTGGTGCAGATCGAGCGCATCCCTGACTATCCGTGCCGCCTGCCGCCACACCCTGTATCCGAGCGATTGAAGCTTTTACTCCGCTGCGGACCGACGTGACCCAAGCGATCGGCTCATGCGACTGATTACGCGAACTACGCGAACACCCATGCGACTGACCGATTACACCGACTATTCGTTGCGCGTCATGCTCTATCTGGCCGTCCGGTCCGAGGGGCTGTCGACCATCCAGGAGATCTCCGACGCCTACGGGATCTCCAAGAACCATCTCATGAAGGTGGTGCAGCGGCTCGGGGAACTGGGCTGGGTGGAAACCGTGCGCGGCCGTAACGGCGGCCTGAGGCTCGATCCTCGCACACCGTTGCTGAGCATCGGCGAGGTCGTGCGCAAGACGGAGAACGATTTTTCGATAGTCGGCTGTTTCGCCGATGAAAGCGAAGCTCACCGGCACTGCGTGATCCAGTCCCATTGCCGCCTGCGCGGGGTGTTCGCCGCCGCGCGCGATGCGTTCCTCGCGGAACTCGATCAGCATACGGTCGGCGATCTGGCGTCGCCCGCTGATGAGCTGGCGAGCGTGCTCGGCATCGTGCGTTTAATGCCGGCAGCGGCGGGCATCGGTCGTATCGCCGGAGATAGCTGACTGAGCTGCCTTATGTAATTGAAGCGACTGGTAATTGAAGTGACTGATGTGCCTGACTGACCTTCCTGACGCACGCGTATTCCAGGCGCAGCCCGTGCTGGTTCTTCGATCTGGATCAGTCCACCGCCATCGCGATCCGATCACAATGGTCCCAGACGCCCACGCTCGACGGACGCCAACGACGTTGTTCCCCCGACTCGACGTTTTTGCGCATTACGAGCGCTACCAACCGCTCGGCACCATCAATCGCGTCAATCGGCATTTTGCAGAAAAGTGCGATTTTTGGGCAGTGGAGCGCTTGAAAGTGCCGGATCACGCCTCATTTTGAACACATCCCGATTTGGAGGTCTCAATATGAGAATCGACAAGCTAACCACGAAGTTCCAGGAAGCACTGGCCGACGCGCAGAGTCTCGCCGTCGGCAATGACAATCAATATATCGAACCGGTTCACTTGCTTGCCGCGCTGATTGCGCAGCAGGACGGTTCGGCGCGCTCACTGCTGTCGCAGGCGGGCGTGCAGGTCCAGGCGCTGCAAACCGCGCTCAAGGACGCCATGACGCGCCTGCCGCAAGTCCAGGGCACGGACGGCAACGTCCAGGTCAGCCGCGATCTCGCCGGCTTGCTGAACAGCGCCGACAAAGAGGCGCAAAAGCTCAACGACACGTTCATCGCAAGCGAGATGTACCTGCTCGCCATCGCCGATGACAAGGGCGAAGCCGGCCGTATCGCCAAGCAGCACGGCCTCACGCGCAAGGCGCTCGAAGCGGCGATCAATTCGGTTCGCGGCGGCGGCCAGGTGAATAGCCAGGACGCCGAAAGCCAGCGCGGCGCGCTGAAGAAATACACGGTTGATCTGACCGAACGCGCTCGCGCGGGCAAGCTCGATCCGGTGATCGGCCGGGACGATGAAATTCGTCGTTCAATCCAGATCCTGCAACGCCGGACGAAGAACAACCCGGTGCTGATTGGTGAGCCGGGCGTGGGCAAGACCGCCATTGTGGAAGGTCTCGCGCAGCGGATCGTGAACGGCGAGGTGCCGGAATCGCTCAAGAGCAAGCGCGTGTTGTCGCTCGATATGGCCGCGCTGTTGGCCGGCGCCAAGTATCGCGGGGAATTCGAAGAGCGGCTGAAATCCGTGCTCAGCGATATTGCCAAGGACGAAGGCCAGACCATCGTTTTCATCGACGAAATCCATACCATGGTCGGCGCCGGTAAAGCCGAAGGCGCCATGGATGCGGGCAACATGCTGAAGCCGGCGCTCTCGCGCGGCGAGCTGCATTGCATCGGCGCGACCACGCTGGACGAGTATCGCAAGTACATCGAAAAGGACGCAGCGCTCGAGCGCCGGTTCCAGAAGGTGCTGGTCGATGAACCGTCGGTGGAAGCGACCATCGCGATCCTGCGCGGCTTGAAGGAACGGTATGAACTGCATCACGGCGTGGAAATCACCGATCCGGCTATTGTCGCGGCGGCGGAATTGTCACATCGCTATATCACGGACCGTTTTCTCCCCGATAAAGCCATCGACCTGATCGACGAAGCTGCGTCCAGGGTCAAGATGGAAATCGATTCGAAGCCCGAAGAGATGGATCGGCTCGATCGTCGTTTGATCCAGTTGAAGATCGAGCGCGAAGCCGTCAAGAAGGAAAAGGACGAGGCATCGCAGAAGCGCTTGCAGTTGATCGAGGAAGAAATCGAGCGTCTGGGTCGCGAGTATTCCGACCTCGAGGAAATCTGGATGGCGGAGAAAGCCGCCGTGCAGGGCAGCGCGACGCTGAAGGAAGAGATCGAGAAAGTGCGGGCGGACATCGTGCGTTTGCAGCGTGAAGGCAAGCTCGAGAAGGTTGCCGAATTGCAGTACGGCAAGTTGCCTGGACTCGAAACGCAACTGAAGCAGGTCACGCAGTCCGAGACCGCGGAGCAAAGCAACCCGACGCGGCCGCGCTTGTTGCGCACGCAAGTGGGCGCCGAGGAAATCGCGGAAGTAGTGTCGCGTTCCACCGGCATTCCCGTGTCGCGGATGATGCAGGGCGAGCGCGAGAAACTGCTGCAGATCGAAGGCAAGCTGCATGACCGCGTGGTGGGTCAGGATGAAGCGATCGGCGCGGTGGCCGATGCTATCCGGCGGTCACGCGCGGGGTTGTCGGATCCGAATCGTCCGTATGGTTCGTTCCTGTTCCTTGGGCCGACGGGCGTGGGCAAGACCGAGTTGTGCAAGGCGCTCGCCTCGTTCCTGTTCGATTCTGAAGATCACATGATCCGTATCGACATGAGCGAGTTCATGGAGAAGCACAGTGTCGCGCGCTTGATTGGCGCGCCGCCGGGTTATGTCGGTTATGAGGAAGGCGGTTACCTGACCGAGCTGGTGCGGCGCAAGCCCTACAGCGTGATCCTGCTCGATGAAATCGAGAAGGCGCATCCGGACGTGTTCAACGTGCTGCTGCAAGTGCTCGACGACGGCCGCATGACCGACGGGCAAGGGCGCACCGTGGACTTCAAGAACACGGTGATCGTCATGACGTCGAATCTCGGCTCGCACGTGATCCAGGCGATGGTCGGCGAGCCGCACGAAGCGGTGAAGGAAGCGGTCTGGGAGGAGGTCAAGCTGCACTTCCGGCCGGAATTCCTGAACCGGATTGACGACGTCGTGGTGTTCCATTCGCTCGACCGCGAGAACATCCAGATGATCGCGAAGATCCAGTTGCAGCGGCTGCATGAGCGGCTCGCGAAGCTGGAGATGCAACTCGACGTGTCTGACGCCGCGCTGGAACACATCGGCAAGGTGGGTTACGACCCGGTGTTTGGCGCACGGCCGTTGAAGCGCGCGATCCAGCAGCAGATCGAGAACCCGGTCGCGAAGCTGATCCTCGCCGGCAAGTTTGGACCGAAGGACGTGATCCCCGTCGATATGCGGGATGGCGAGCTGGTATTCGATCGCGTCGTGCATTAAGACGCGGGTTGAAGGCGCCGGGCGAAGTCGGCCGGGCGTCATTCGTTCCAACAAAAAGGGGCAACGGAGTGATCCGTTGCCCCTTTTTTACTAGTGCCCAAAAATCAGGCCAACAACGTTTACGCCTTCGGTTCCTCGCTCTTGCCGCCGAGCAAGCCTGCCAGACCGCCAATCCCGCCGAGCGATCCCAGCAAGCTGCTCACGTCGAGCTGGCCGTTCGCCGGCACTTGGCCGTCCGGCGTTGCGTGGTTCACGAGATGCGGCAACACCGAAGCCAAAATGCCGGACACCTGGTCGCCGGACAGGCCAGCTTTCTGCGCCATTTGGCTGACCGCATCCGAACCGAGCACGTTGGTCACGGTGTCCGAGCTGATGGGCTTGTTTTCGCCGTTGCCGACCCACGACGAGACGATGTCGCCCGCGCCATTTTCATGGAAACGCTGAATCAAGCCGGTCAGGCCACCGGGCTGGTTGTTGACGAACTCCATCGCAATGGCGACTAGGCCGGACTGCGCGCCGCCACCTTGAGACGAATTGCCGAAAGAAGAGGCGAGGGTATCGAGTAGGCTCATGGCTGTCTCACTTGAAAACGATGCTGGTTAGATACCGTCCGGCGTCATGCTGGTTTGCCTGTGCCGGCCGGAAAACATGCCGTCCCGTGAAGGATGGCCGAAGTGTTTCTGCTGCAAGGCGACCTGGGCGGCTTGAATTCGAACTGCGCGCGATGACCATTCCACGCCCGGAATTCGGCGCCGAAGTGCGTCGCCGTCCTCAGGTTGCTGCCGCGTCGCTCGCGGCTTTCTTTTTCTTGGACTTCTTCGACGCCTTGGCGCCACTCGCGCCCGAGGCTGCATCGGCTGTTGCTGTTGTCGCCGTACTCGAACTAGCCGCCGCACTGGCCTTGGCTTTTTTACCCTTCTTGCCCTTGGTGGCAGAAGCCGCGTCTGCCGTTGTAGCCGTCGTTGCCGGCGTCACTGCGGGCGTCGTGGCCGTGGTCGCGGCGGGTGACGTGGCGGCCGTTGCAGCCGTGGACGACTTCACCGTCGATTTGGCGGGCGCGGCAGTGCCTGCGTTGGTGGCGGCCGGCGTCTTGCTGGCCTTTGTCCCGGTCGGCGGTGCGGATGAACCGCCAACCGTCAGTCCGGCCTGCTCCAGATTCGTCACGGACTTCGTGCCGAGTCCTTTCACTCGGTTGGCGAGATCGTCGGCATCTTTGAACGGGCCGTTCTTCGTCCGTTCGTCGATGATCGCCTTCGACTTCACCGGCCCAAGCCCCTTTACCGCTTCAAGCGAGGTTTGATCCGCCGTATTCACGTCGACGGCCGCGAACGCGGCGCCTATCGACAACGCAAGGGCCAGACACAGCATCAACAGCTTCTTAAGCATGACAAGTGCTCCAGGTTGAAAAACAAAAGGAGGAATCGATGTCGGCCTTACTGGAAGCCTGGCCAGAAAGCCCAACTAGCATAGGACAAAATGCGGGTCAGCATAATGGCAGCGAGGTCCATCCGGTGCGGGCGGGATTATTTTTTACAACATTGCCGGCTATTATTTTGCCGGTTGTGCCCAATCCACTCTCCGGTTTCGATTCTATCTAGCGATTATCACCAGACTCATGGCGGATGGGGGCAGGTCGGTTCAGATTTAACGTTTCGCGCATATACGCTTGTCGAAATCGACGCTATCCCGGATTTGATTCTTCGGGTCTGATTCATCGAGTTTGATCCTCATTAACCTTTTGTCTTGATTTTCGCAAACGCGCCGCGTACTTCGAATTTCACGGAATCGACCACCACGCCCTGGCGGTCGACCAGTTCCAGTGTGTGATGCCCCGGCCACGGCAGCCATGCCATGCGTGACATGCTAGTTGAAGGGCCGGCCAATTTGCCGTCCAGCCGCCACACGCTGCCCGCCGGTGCGCTTTGCGCGCTCTCGAACCAGACCCGCTGGCGCGCGGCGGGAATATCGGGATCGAGCGCGAAAATAGTGCCGTCGGTGGGAGAGGTGATCCGGGCCGTGCCGTTGCGTACGGCCGAGCCTTCGGCATTCGCCGACAACGCGATCCGCGACATTTGCATGCCGCTCAGGAACCAGTCCTCGCGCGCCGGCTCGATATCGTTTTGATAAACAATCTGCGTGCGCACCACGCCCGACGGCGCGATGGGCGGCCGGCTTGGTGTGCGCCGATGCAGGTAATTCACCAGCGCGGCCCACACGGGCGCGGCGCCCGTGACGCCGGAGACGTCCCACATCGGTGCACCGTCCGCGTTGCCCACCCACACGCCGACCGTATAGCGCGACGTGTAGCCGACCGCCCAGTTATCGCGCATGTCCTTGCTCGTGCCGGTCTTAACGGCGCTGAAAAAGCGCGTGGCGAGGACGCTGTCGAAGCCGAAGGTGCGCGTGCGCGCGTTGTTATCGGCGAGGATATTCGTCACGATAAAACTGGCTTGCGGGCTGAAAACGCGTGTGCCGGATGTAGCGAGGGCATGTGCCGGCAAGTCGGACATTGGCCCCGTGACACCGCCGTTCGCAAGCGTCCGATACGCGTTCGTGAGTGTCGCGAGCGTCACGTCAGCGCTGCCGAGCGCAAGACTGAAGCCGTAGTAATCGCCTGCTTGCGTGAGCGGTAGACCGAGCGACACCAGCGTTTTCGCGAACCGGTGCGGCGTAACCATCACCAGCGTGCGCACGGCCGGCACGTTCAGCGACGACCCCAGTGCCGTGCGCATGCTCACCCAGCCCTTGAAATCGTGATCGTAGTTTTGCGGGATATACAGGCCGCCGCCGGTGGCGAGATCGAGCGGGGCGTCATCGAGTAGAGAGGCCGGCGTGAGGCGTTTTTCGTCGATAGCCTGAGCGTACAGGAACGGCTTGAGCGTCGAGCCAGCCTGGCGCAAGGCGACGACGGCATCGACTTCCGGTGCGTTCGACAACCCTCCCGCCGAGCCGACCCACGCGAGAATCTCGCCGCTGCGGTTATCGATAACGATCGCGGCGCCGTCGTGCACGTTGCGCTGATGTGCGCGCGAGTTGAGTTCGAGCAAGGTACGCGCGAGCGAGTCGCGGGCGAAGCGCTGCAGCGAGGCGTCGAGCGTGGACTGGACACGCGCGCCCGCTGCAGGATGTACTTCGCCGGCCACACGTCGCGCGAAGTGCGGTGCGAGCGCGTCGTAATCCGAGGACTGCGGCGAGGCGGACGCGGTGCGCGTGAGTGTCAATTGCACGTAGCTGTCGAGGTTCGCGCAAGGGTCCGTCGCCGATGGCCGCGCCCGATTCATGTCCCGCAAAATGCCGCATGCCCGAGCCGATACCTTCGCGTAATTCGCATTCGGCGCACGCACCAGCGCGGCCGTGAGCGCGGCTTCACGCTCGTTCAGCCCGGACGGAAGTTTGCCGAACAACGTCTGCGACAACGCGGACAAGCCCACGATCTCACCGCGAAACGGCACGAGGTTGAGATAGGCCTCGAGAATCTGGTCCTTGCGCCAGGCGTGATCGAGCCATAACGCGCCGACCGTCTGCGTCGCTTTCTCGCCAATCGAGCGGCGTCCCGGCCGGCGATCTTCATCGATCAGACCGGTCAGTTGCATGGTCACCGTCGACGCGCCGCGCGTACGCGTGTTCCACAGATTCGCCCAGGCGGCGGCCGCAGCGCCACGCCAATCCACGCCGCTGTGCTCGTAGAACCGCTTGTCCTCCGACACGACAATAGCCTCGCGCAACGCCGGCGATACATCCTGCAACTCGACCCAGTCGCCGCGCCGCTCGGTTGTATCGATGCGTGTGCGCTGCAGCGGCTCGCCGTCGCGGGCGAGCAGCACCCAGTCGGAACTGCGCCAGCCCGAGCGCACTTCGTCAAAGGTCGGCAGCGCATTTGCCGGGCTGGCAAGCACGCAACAGACAAGGGCGAGGGCGGCGCGTTTCATCGCGTTATTTGGCCGCGGCCAGTGGCGCGACGACCATTGTTGCGTTGGGAATCGCACCGAATACGGAGGGCGCGTAGAGCGCTTCCACGCGCGTAGGCGGCAACCCGAACGTGCCCGCGTTGTTTAGCCGGACGGTGTATTCCACCTGCAATTTCCCCTTCGGCAGATAGTCGTAATACGCGCGATATCCATCAAAACCACGCTCGACAAACGCCGGCCAAGCGCCTTGCGGGCTCTTTTCGCCTTCGGTCGCCACTTCCGAGTCGCGGCCGAGGCCCGAACCGAGGATCGTCGCACCCGCCGGAATTGGATCATTGACGACGACCCATGTCATATCGCTTTGGGCATCGATGTCGAGATGCACCCGCACGATGTCACCACGCGAGAGCGTGCCTTTGACCGCCGGTTCGATCGGCGTGATGGTTTTCGTGATCCGATACCCCGCCGCGAACGGCGCTTTCAACGCGACGGCCGCGAGGCTCTCGATGGTCGCCCACGGTTTGCCGCTGCCTTCTTGCGTCAGGTTCAGCGTGCCGGATGCCCACGGCAACGTCACGTTGCGAGGATTCGCAGGCGAGGCCGGCGCGTTCCATGCGATGGCTTTCTCCGTCGTGCCCAGCGCAATGCGCGTTTGACCGCTGACCGGCGTGCTTTCGAACACCTTGGAAAAGCGCTGCACGGCGAGCTTGCCCCACAGGTTCGACGTCGTGGTTTGCCACGCGCCGTTCGTCTGCAACGCGAGCAAACCGCCGATCAGGCGCGGCATTTCATCCTTCCACGCGGGGTTATCGGCGAAGATCAATGCAGTGCGCGCCGCGTTCGATTCGGGGCCGGTCATGAGCCAGTAGAGGTCGTCGTCGGCGGCGGTGGAGAAGGTGAGGCGCGTGCCCGAATACGTCAGGCGCGCCCGTAAAATCTGCTCGACCTGAGCGCGTTGGTCGTCGCGTTGCGCGATGCCATCGACACGCGAAAGGATCGAGTAGTAATCGAGCAGCGCGGACGTCGGCCATTGATTCGGCGCGATGGTGATCGAGCCGAGCATGCGGGGCGCGGCCAGCCCGTAACGCGATAAAGCCTCAATCGCCGAGAGTTTCACGAAGTCCAGATCCTGACGCGGCGACCAGAATTTCCGCTCGATCTTGCCTTCCACGAAGTTGGTCAGCGCGCCTGCGAGTTTGTCGCGCAGGTCGTCGGGCAGCGCGAAGCGGGGATCCGCTTTCGATGCTTCATCGCTGACCGCGAGCAGGTAGGCCGACAACGCCGGACTGCCATAAGGCCGCGAATCGTCCGAGGGCGGGAAGTAGTTGGCGAGCCCGTCGCTATCCAGGTATGAGGGCATCCGCGCGATCACCGTCTGCCATTGCGTGAGGTCATCGAGACCCAGCGCACGCGACGTTTGCTGCTCGAGACAGCTATACGGATAACGTTCGAACCAGCGTCGCACACCCGGCAGGCCATCGGCGAGTTTCGGCTGCAACGTCACGGCAATGCCGCCGCGAATTTGTCCATCAGCCGATGCCACCGCGGTCTCCGGCGGCGCCACAGGCAACGCGAATGTACCGTCGACCTGGGTGATCGTTGCTTGCTGCACGGTCACGAGAATCGCGGCCACTACGCGTTGGGTGAGTTTGACGGCATCGGCGGCTTTCGGACCGCCTTGTTCCACCGCGCTGACCTCCCAGTTCAACGCGCCCGTAGCCGCCATGCCGATGGCATCCGGCGTCTTCACGTCCCACGAGATCTCCTGCGACGAATCCGGCGCCAGTGTCACGTTCTGCGCGGGGAGATCGAGCGTAGGAACACGCGGCGTCACGACAACCTGCATCGTCCGTGCGGTCGTATTGCGCAGCGTAAACAACGCGCGGAACTGGTCTCCTACACGCACGAGCGGCGGCAGGCCCGAGATCAATTGCAGATCCTGCGTGCTGCGTATCGATGCACTGCCGGTACCGAATTGACCCGCGCCCACCGCCCCGATCGCGACAATGCGAAAGCTCGTCAACGCGTCGTTGAGCGGGACATCCACCGTTGCTTCGCCGTTCGCATCGAGTGTCACGCGCGGGTTCCAGAGCAAGAGCGTGTCGAACAGCTCGCGCGTCGCGCTGTGTCCGCCGCCACCGCCCGCGGGCACGGCTTTACGCCCGAAGTGACGGCGTCCGATGATCTCCATCTGCGCCGTCGATGTCTCCACGCCATACGCGCGCCGTTGCAGCATGGCGTCGAGCACGTTCCAGCTTTGATTCGGCATCAGTTCGAGCAGGGCTTCATCGACGGCGGCGAGCGCGATTTGCGTGCCGGCCGGCGCGGGTTTGCCGTTCGGCAGCGTCACGCGGACCTTCACATGCGCCTTCGAACGCACGGCATACGACTTCGCATCCGGCGTGACCGTCACGCCGAGCTTGTGCGACGCCGTTCCGACCTTGATCTCGCCGAGCCCGTAACGGAACGCAGGCTTCGACAAATCGACCAGCGGGGTAGGCGCTTCATATTGCCGCCCTTCGTACCAGAACGCGTGCACCCAATCGAGCGGCGATTTCCAGCCCCACGTGAAGAACGAATACCACGGGACTTCGTGAATCCGCCCGCGGATCGCGAGCACGGAGACATACACGTTCGGCCCCCACGACTCCTGCACTTTCAGCTCGACGGTCGGGTTCTTGCCATCGAGTTCCACGACCTTCGTTTCCACGATACCTTCACGCTCCACCGCCACCAGCGCGGTCGCGAAGCGGAATGGCATGCGCACCTGGAAGCGGGCTGTTTCGCCGGGTTCGTAGCTTGTTTTTTCAGGCAGCACGTCGATCCGGTCCGTGTTTTCGCCGCCGAACCAGAGTTGATCTTCACGCGTGACCCAGACCGACGTGGTCGCGTTCGCCACACGTCCGTCACCATCCTTGGCAATGGCAATCAGGTCGACATTGCCTGCTTCCTTCAGTTTTGCTTCGCAGGAAAGCAGGCCGTGGTCATCGCTTTTGCCGCTGCATAGCGTGCCGAGGTCCTTGGTTTCCGTGTGGTTATCGTAGGCATAAAAACCGCCGACCATGCGCTTGCGCGAGCTTGTCATGGTCCGTGCAACGCCGCGGATTTCCAGCGCAACGCCCGCTCGCGGTTTGCCTTGCAAGTCGACCGCGAGCGCCTGCACCGGCACTGCGTTGCCGACCGATACCCAGTCACCCGCCTTGATGCCGGCGGCAACAGCGGCAGGCCAGAGCGTGGCGCTGCCGCGCAGCGTCTGGATCTCGCCGTTCGGGTCCGCGAAGGTCGCTTCCAGCGCAAGCTGCTTCGGTGCTTCCACCAAGGGCAGCGACTTCAGCGTGAGGGTCCCCGTGCCATTGCGGTCGAGCGTCAACGCGGTTTTATCGGCGATAAGCTTGGCCGTGGACGTATCTTCCTGCGCGTTGCTGTTGTCGTCCTCGCCTTCGGTTGCGGGCGCGCTGGCGCCGTCATCGGTGGGCTTCTTGTACGGCGCGAAGCTAAACGATTCGAACTGCGAAGCAAAAGCCGGTGACGTGTCTTTCATCAACGCCGACACTTGCACCGGCAGATTCGATGCCGGTCCGCCCGACACATATTCAATCTGTACCGCCAGCGGCGCCGTGGTCGCGGCCACCAGCGCGCCGGTCTTCTGATCGCGAATGCCGATCGATCCCTTGAACACCGGAAGGCGGAATTCCTCCACGCGGAAATTGCCGGTTTCGATGCTCATGTGCCCTGACCCGGCGTCGTCGCTGTCGGCATCCGAGTTGGCCGAGCCGTCATCCAGCGTCACGCTGTATTCGCCGAGCTTCGCGGCGGCCGGAATCGGGAAGGTGGAATCGGCGCTCCGGTCGGCCGCCCATTTGAGCGGAAGATGGTATGTCTGGCCGCTGCCCTCATGACGGATCGTCACACGCGAAGGTAAATGCGAGGGAAACGCAAAACCGCTCAGCGTTTCTTCGCGCATCAAATGTTTCATCGATACCGTTTCGCCGGCGCGCAACAATGTCCGGTCGAACACGGTCGTGGCGCGCGTGGTTTGATCGCGGCTCATATCGGTCGGGACGTTGAAACGCCACGACTCAATCCCGCGATTCCAGTCCGAGCGCACGAACGCCATGTCCGGGCCAGTCTTCGGATCATCGACACGCGCCGAGACGAAAAAGCCCGAATAGTCGAGGCTGTTTTCATCGCAAGAGCGCGCCGATGCCAAGGGCTTGCCGATCGTCGCAATGCCATGAAGATCGGTCTTGGCGACGGCGATCTGATCGCCATTGCAATCCGTGACGCGCACTTGCGCGTTCGGCACGGGTTTGCCGCTATCGAGCGCGGTCACCCAGACGATGCTGTTTTCGCGGCCTTGTTTAAAGTGAACGCCAAGGTTGGTCACAAGCACCGAGGTACGCACATACATGGCTTGCGGTTTGCCGAGCAATGACGCACCCAGTGCCGGCGACGCCAGTTCGACCACATAGAACCCGGGTTTCGGGAGCGGAATGCCGACCACTTCAAAAGGCCGCAGCGACTTCGGATCAGCCTGCGGCACGCTCAGGGTTTCAACGCCCGGTTGTTTCGCCAGCAACGACAGCGAGCGGATATCGATTAGCGGATCTTTCGCCGTGCTGTTCTGCGCGTAGACGGGCTTGATGCCGTTGCTCAGCGCCTGCGGCATCTCCTCTTTGATCTGCGAGACGGACATTGAAAAGCCGTCGAAACGATCGACGGTTTTCATCCATCGACGGATCTCGGTGTCGGCATCCACACGCAGTTTCGTCACACTCGATGAACCCGCGTTGAGCCCGTTCACTTTCAGGTCGGCCTCCACGTGGCGTAGCGTAACGGGCAACATGGCGGGCATGTTCGGCTCGGCGAAGCGCTCGATGATCCCGAACGTCGACGATGAAAACTTGGCAAGCGGCGGCATGGGCGCCGTTGATGTCTTCAGCGGGAAGAGGTCCGCGTTCGACAGCACGCGGCCACTGGAATCCTTGAGTCCGGCAGGCAGTTCTATCGATAAATCCGCGTGTTCGGGCAACGGCGCCGCGAACTGGACGCTGGTGATGTCGTTGTCCTTTTCATCGGGATCGAACTGGGGCGAGGTCTTGCCGCCCGGGCCGTGCAGAGTGATTTGTTGGGCATCCACACGCGGCACGGGCGAGCTGAAGCGGATGCGCAGCGGGCGCAAGGGCGTGCAGGGTGCTTTCGCGTTTTCGCGTTCGCAGGAAAAACTGGCGGTGAAGGGTTCGCGGACATCGAAGTCGAAGCGCTTCTCCACATCGTTCGCGAGGCCGCTCGGGCCCGCTACGCCCGCGCCGTACACGAGTTGCATTTTCGTCGCGGACGGCAGGGTTTGCTGGCAGGCGAGCGTGAGCACGCGTGCGCTGTCTTTTTCGAGGCGGAAATGTTTGAGGAGGTCGGCGCGTACGTTGGCGTCGACGGTTTTGACGGGAATCCGGTTACCCAACCCATTCGATTCGCACCAGATGTCCTGCAACGCGGACGCTTCCGTAGCGGGGCCATTCAGGCGCAACACGAAGATCTGGTTTTCTTCTATCTCGCCGTCGCCGGGCATGACTTGCGTGACAAACGGGCCGCCGGTTTCGAAGCGGAACTGGCGTGGACCGGTGAGTGCGTTGCCCGAGGTGGATTTGAGCCCGTCTTCCAGCGCGACTGAGCAGCGCATGCCGGGCGTGAGGTCTTGTCCGAAGTCGAAGGCCCAGGTTTTATCGTCGATCCAATGAGCGGAACCCGCCGATGCTCCCCCGCTGCAATGCACCTGAGCCGGGGCTTTGGCTGCGGGGTCTCCGAACGCGATCATGGCTTCGTCGAACTTGACGACCACCTGGCGCACCTGCGTCACCTTGCCTTGTGGCGATACGCTCACCGTGCGGGCAGCGTCCGCGCGATGCGTGGCGCCCAGGAAGCCCACTGCGAGCAAGAAGAGGGCGGCAAGCGTTGCCAGCGGCCAACGTTGTTTTTTTATGACGCGGATCATCGCACTCATTCCAGGGTGACCAAAACGCTGGCGATTTTACCGGAATGTTACGTCATCCTTGCCAATTGTTTTCATTTTATGACAAGACGATGTGAACTGATTGCATCGAGTGCGCGGTTGCGGCGGTTGAACCTAAACCGGCTCGGCCCCTGCGCGGACGCGATCGTTTGGAATGTGCCGCGTGCTGATCCGACGCCAGTAGAGAAACAGTCCTACGCCGGCCACGCCCAGGCTTAGCGAGTTCGCTACCCAGAACCCGCGTGCGCCTTGCAGCCATGCCGGCGTAAAACCGCCCACGTCGAACCCGAGCACGTACCCGCCGCCCAGCCCGATACCCCACAGCGCAACCGCGTAGATCACCGTGGGTACGACCGCCACCTTGTAGGCGCGCAACACGAAAGCCGTGGTGATCTGGAGGGCATCGAAAAAATGATAGAACGCCACAATGGCCAGCAGCGGCATGGCCGCCGCGATCACCTGGCTGTCAGGCGTGTAGGCCTCAAGCAAGTACGGTCGCAGTGCAAACAGCGCCGCGCCGTACACGCACGCAATACCGCACGACAACGTAATGCCGTGGCGGGCGAGCGAACGGGCGGCATCGAAACGTTGAGCGCCGAGTGCTTGCGAGACAAGGGTCGCGGACGCCACGCCAATGGACAGCGGCGTCATATAAAGCACCGCGCCAATGTTGCCGGTGATCTGATGTCCAGCCAGCGTGGTCGTGCCAAAGTGCGAGATGAACAACGCCATGAAGGTGTATGACGTCACTTCGATCAGATACGACAACCCCATCGGAATGCCGAGTTTGAGCAACGCCTTTTGACGCTGCCAGACGGGCCAGCAAAAGCGCGAAAACACGCCGAACGGCCGGAAGAACTCGACACGCAGAAGCACCGTTATGCCGACAATGGCTATGATCCAGTTGATGATCGTGCTGGCAATGGCACAGCCCGGACCACCCAGCGCCGGCACGCCGAAACCGCCGAAGATGAACCACAGGTTGAGCGGGACCTTCAGCATCAGCGCGCCGATTTGCAGAAACATGACCAGGCGTGGTTTGCCGACGGCGTTCGTGAGCGAGCTATAGACACGAAACGCGAGACCCGCGGGCAGTCCAAAAGAAAGGATGCGCAAATAGGCGAGGGTGCGATCGTGCAGGGCGGGGGGTGTATCGGCGATTCTCAGAAGAGGCTGCGGGAAATACAGGCAGACAAAGCCGATCACCGATAACACCGCCGCCAGCCATAACGCCTGCCGGACTTCCTCGCCAATCTCGGCTTCGTGCCGCGCACCGAACAATTGTCCGGCGATGGGCTGCAACGCCGTCAGAATGCCGGTCAAGCCGATATAGACGGAAATGTATATCGACGAACCCAGGCCGAGTGCTGCAAGATCCGTCGCGGAATAGCGTCCGACCATGGCGGTATCGATCACAGCAAACGCGATGATCGCCAACTGCCCGATCAGCACCGGCCACGCCAGGGCCACGATCTTGCGGACGTCCGGCCACATGATCAGTCGCTTCCGCGATGCAGCGACTTCGGTCGCACCCGCTTGACCGGCGCCACCGGCCGCTCGATGCGCACATACAGCCGGAACCGTTCGTCCCGGTCGGCCACGCGCCGGCCTTCCCACACGAGCTTCCACTCGAACGGCGAGATCGACGACGGTTCGCCGTAATCTTGCGTGTCCTGGCGCAGGATGACGTCGCAGTCTTCATCGAAGGCGAAATGCATGCCGCCGAAATACGCGAAGGTCGAAATCTGCGCATCGCCCAGACGCACCGGGGAAATACAGGTGTAGTCAGGCGGCAGATGATCGGCAATCTGTTCGGCCACGTCGCGATACGTCCGGCTGTAGTTCACCACCGGCAACCACAGCGTCATCAGCAGCACCCACATCAGCGTGGTTCCCGCACTCGACAGCACGACGCTGCGCCACAGCACCTTCGGATGACGTGCGAGACGCCAGCGCGCGAGCGAAAACCAGCATATCGTCACGGCGACCGCGCACACGAACGACAGGATCTTGAATTCGGGCTGGAAACCCGGCGCGAGACGCGCGAGATTGCGCGCGAGCGGCGCGGGGAAACTAAACAGGCCCGCGGTCCAGACAAGCCAGACGAACGTGGCGAGCAGGGTGAAACTCAACATGGCGAACCAGTCGATGGCGTTGATCGCCCCGCGCTTGAGCGTAGGCAGCGCGAACGTGGCCAGCACGGACAACGGCGGCAGCAACAGCATGAACAGGCGGTTCGACTGATGACTTTGCAGGATCACCAGCACCAGCAGCGGCCCGATCACCGATAGCGGCACAGCCACGTGTGGCGAGCGGCGCAGTCCGCTCCAGCTCACAAAGGTCCAGATAGCGAGCGGCCACGCGGGCCACGTGAAGAGCGGCAGGTTCTTGAGGGCGTAGGAGAGCGCCTGGATTGGCGAACCGGAAAACGAGTCGAAGCTGTTACGCCACCATTGTCGCAGCCACCATTCGCCGTCGTCCGGATAGAAGTGCAGCACCGGCCACACCCATGCGCCGATCAGGATGACCGCGACGGGCACCCCGAGCACAACCAGATAGAACGGCCGCACCTCGCGCACGATGACAGTCATGGCCAGCGTGCAGATCAGCAGTGCCAGCACCAGCACCGGGCTGCTCGACAAACCCACGAAGCCAATAGCCGCGCCCCAGATGAGCGCGCCCTGGATCGGCTTGTCGCAACTGCGCACGAGGCCGTAGAGCAGCATGGCGGTGCCGGCGAACTGAGCAAGCTGGGGCGTGGTTTCGTGGCCGCGCTCCGCCAGGCCGAAGCACGCGAGCAAGATCAGCAGCGCGCCGTCGGCGAGTGTGCGGCCGTAGTCGCGCGGCTCGGGCTCACCGCCAAAGGCGTATTTGAACGGTTGTGCCTCGTCGCGCCGGCCAAGTAGATACGCCGTGTACCAGACGAACGCGCAGGCGATACAAAACAGTAATCCCGTTACCACGCGCGATGCATTGCTTGCATCGACCCACGGGCTCAGCAGGCGGATAAAACCCGCGCCGAACCAGTACATGAACGGGCCGTCTCCGGTGAGCGCCTTGCCGACCAGATTCGGCAGCAGCCAGTCTTTCACGCTGCCGTTGGCCATTGTCCACATCACGCCGAAGCCCGCTGCGTCCTCGTTTTTCCATGGGTCGCGGCCGAACAGTCCAAACGACGCGTAGATGATACAAATGGCGAGCAGCAGCCAGCGCGGCAGGGCGTTGGTGGCGGAGGCGGTCAGACGGACGACATTTCGCATGCGTTTGGGCGATGGAACGAAACTGATGGAGCGCGGATGAAGCAATGCGGCGGCGCTTGGGTCGTGCATGACACGCGAATCTCGTGCCTTGGCGGGTCGTGCGATTTTTACCGAATCCGGCATTGTAGACGGGCGGCGTCGCGCGCGTCATTGCGGTGCTTATTTGCGTGGGGGTTTGACGGGGCGAGTTCGCCCGATTGGCTCCAGATTGCCCCGATGCCTGGGCAGAGACGGTCGCACAGACGAAAAAAAGGCAGCTTTCGCTGCCTTTTTTCGAATCCAGCCTTGGCTGCTTTCTCGACTAGTTACTTCTTTGCCGAAAATGCTGCGAACTTCTTGTTGAACTTCTCGACGCGGCCGGCCGTGTCCATGATCTTTTGGTTACCGGTGTAGAACGGATGCGATTCCGACGACACTTCGATCTTTGCCAGCGGGTACGTCTTGCCTTCGAACTCGCCGGTTTCGCGCGTGTTGATGGTCGAACGTGTGATGAACTTGAAGTCATTCGACATGTCGACGAACAGCACTTCGCGGTAATTCGGGTGAATGCCTTCTTTCATGGTCTTTCCTTGGTATCTGTTGGTAGCCAGCCCACCCGGTTTGCGGGTTTTGCGCATTTTTTCAAGCCGATCCTGCGAGCGCGAGCCACTTGCCTGAGGTCGAAAAGCGGCAATTATGCCAGAAAATCAGCCGTTTGACATGTTTTCAGGGCACCCGGACTGAGGCATCGGGTTCATTCCTGCCCCGGCGCGGCCAGGGCTGCCAGCGCGCCCACGCCCGCCGGGTCCTGCCGGTAATATCGCGCAAGCAGGCGATACAACTCCGGATATTCACGCTCGAACGCCACGGGTTGCACAAACAGCGCCTCGCTGCAGACCGCAAAAAACTCCGACGGATGGTCGGCGGCGTAGGGATCGATCAACGATTCACGCTCAAACCGGCCCCAGCGGCGCGGGGGAACGGCATCGACCTGAGCGCAGAAATGGTCGTAGGCGTGATCGAAGACGTCGTTCCAGGCATTGGAATCGAGCGGCGCGTGCCAGCGTCGAAAGAGCGGCGGATGGCCGTCCGCCTCGCCATTGAGCATGTCGATCTTGTGTGCAAACTCGTGGATCACCACGTTGTAGGCGTCCTCGCCATCGGTCATCTGCGCGTCTTCCCACGACAGCACGACCGGCCCGCCTTCCCATGCCTCGCCGCTTGCATCGTGTTCAATCTCGTGCACTACGCCCGCCTCGTCCTCGACCGTTTTGCGAATCACGAACTCGCCCGGATACACGATCACGCCGACCCAGCCGCGGTAAAGTTCCAGGCTCAGATTCAGTACGGGCAGGCAGGCCTGCGCCGCGATGGCGACGATCATCGCGTCGGTGAGCGTCAGATCGTGGGCGGTCGAAAACTCCTTTTCCGCGATAAACAACGTTGTACATTCGCGCAACCGGGCGCGTTCTGCGTCGTCGAGATGGCTGAAAAACGGCAGGCGGTCGAGCGTGTTTTGCCAGAGCGTATCGTTGATGGCGTGTTTGCGCAGCGCTCTTTCACGACGATTCCCGCTGATCAGCCGGGTCAGGAAATTGGCCATGAGGTCCGTGTTTGTCCTCTCGATGTTCTCTCGAATTGCTCGCACGCTCAATCGATCTGTTTCTGCCAGAGCGCGAATACGCCGCCGCAAATCGCCACGCCCATCAGGAAATAAAAGCCATCGAGCGAAGCCAGGAAACTCGCCTGTTGCGCGACCGTACGGGCAATGGTTGCTATAGCCAGCGCGTGGGCATCGACGGCTGAATGGCCTGCCGCGGTAAAACCGTTCGCCAGCGCATTCGCGGCGTTCTGAAACTCCGGATTGTACGGATTCACGGCTTCGGCGAGGCGCGACTGATGCAGCGCTTCCCGATGCTGTTCAACGATAATCACCGCCGCCGTCGCAAACGAGAGCGTCAACTGCCGCACGATATTCTTCAGGCGGTAGCCATGCGTAAACTCCTCGATCTCGAAAATCCTGAACGTCAGATTCGCGACGGGCAATACGATGAAAAGCAGCAACCATCCACGCAGCAGCATGGGCAGGACGAGATCGCTTTGAGCCACGTCCGGCGACATTCGCGTCATCAGCCAGCCGACCAGCGCCGCAATCGCAAAACCCGGCACGATGATCCATTTCTTGCGCTTCACGTACTTCGTATACCTGAAATACAGAAACAGCGCGGAACCCGATATCAGCGAGGTAATGCCGACCAGCCGGCCGGTGTTTTCGACCGGATAACCCAGTCCCTGTTCGAGGAATCGGGAGATCAGGTAGCTGAACCCCGTCGACTCGAAGTAATAGAACATGTACAGCACGAGGCCGACCTGAAACGAGCGTTGGCGCAGCGCGTGGAGGCGCACGAGCGGTGCGGGATGATGCCATTGATGCCATGCAAACCAGGCGAGGGCGCCGATACCCGCGACCGTCAGCAGCACGAGCGCGGGCGAGGTGCTGAAGTGCACGAAGCGCACTTGTTGCATCACGATCTGCAGCGCGCCCTGCGCGAATGCAAATAATAGATACGGCCAGAAACTTGTCGCGCCACGTTCCTCTCGCACCACATTGCCGGAGTCAGGCAGCGCGAGCATCGCCAGCACGGCAAACGCGAGCCCTGCGGGCGCGGTGCAGGCGAACAACGCGCGCCAGTCGAAATGCGACACCAGCCAGCCGCCAAGCAAGGGCGCAACCGCGCTGCTGCCCACAATCAGGATCAGGAATGCCCGCGTTGCGCTGGAGCGTTTTTGCGGCGTAAAGCTCACCTGGATCAGGATGCGGCAGGCGCCCATCATCGGACCGATGAAATAGCCTTGCAAACCGCGCGTGAACATCAGTTGCAGCGAGGTTTCGGTGAGCGCCGACATCATCGCGCCGCACGCGTACAGCAACATGCAGCCGGCCACATATCGGCGGTGCCCGAGGCGGTCCACCCACCACTGCTGCTGCAAAATTCCGAGCACGGCGGCGACTGCGTAAGCACTCGATGACCACACGAGTTCATCCGGTGACGCATTGATTCCGCCCGCAATGTAGCTGGCGAAAAACGAGAAGATGGCGTTGTCGAAGTAATCCAGCCCGGTCACGAGCGCGAGGACCCACGGGAAAAAATCGCCGCGCAACCGCTCGACGGTGAACACCGGCGCCCGCGCGCTCATTACTTCTTGCTCCCGGCTTTCGCGCCCGCCTTCGATCTTCGTTCAAGCAGCGCGTCAGCAGGCTGACCGGCGAGCCGCGCTTCCACGTAATCCAGGTCAAGGCGCAGTTCGGCGCGCACCGCTTGCGCTTCTTTTAGCTCGCGGCGCACGGATTCGATACGGCTATCGATCGCATTGAGTTGCTGCTGCAGACCCTGGCGGATGTCCGCCAGCGAATCCGGCGAATAGCGGTTCTGACCGGCTTCCGTTTTTTCGAGCGGCCGCTTGAGCATTTCCACAATGCCATGCAGCGAAAATCCCAGCGATCGCAGCCGCAGGATCCGCCCGAAGCGCTCGAGGTCGTTTTCGTCGTATAGCCGATAACGCCCCTCGCTACGGCTGGGCGTAAGCAGACCGCGTTCTTCGTAGTATTTCAGCGTGCGCGGGGTGACGCCGAGGCGTTCGGCGGCGTCCCGTACGGTGAGCAGTTCGCTGGACATGGTGCTGGCCGATGGGTTTATCGGCGGATGATGATGTCGCGAAATTATAGACCAACATGAACGTGAACGTTCACGTCTACAATCGTGTCACTCATTTCGGCAGACGAAAAAAAGCCGCCCGCGAATGCGGGCGGCTTTCATGTTTCGAACCAGCGCGTTGGATCAACTATGTTGAATTAACTACCGCCGCGGCGCATCAGATCGAAGAATTCAGCGTTGTTCTTGGTTTGACGGATTTTGTCGAGCAGGAACTCCATGGACTCGACTTCGTCCATGTCGTGAATGAACTTGCGCAGCACCCAGACTTTTTGCAGCAGGTCCGGCTTGATCAGCAGTTCTTCGCGACGCGTGCCCGACTTGTTCAGGTTGATCGACGGATACACGCGCTTTTCTGCGAGACGGCGTTCCAGATGCACTTCCATGTTGCCGGTGCCCTTGAACTCTTCGTAGATCACGTCGTCCATCCGGCTGCCGGTTTCAATCAGCGCCGTGCCGATGATGGTCAGCGATCCGCCTTCCTCGATATTGCGTGCCGCGCCGAAGAAGCGCTTCGGACGTTGCAGCGCGTTGGCGTCCACACCGCCGGTGAGCACCTTGCCCGACGCCGGGACAACCGTGTTGTAGGCGCGTGCGAGACGGGTGATGGAGTCGAGCAGAATCACGACGTCGTGCTTCATTTCGACCAGGCGCTTGGCCTTTTCGATCACCATTTCCGCGACTTGCACGTGGCGCGCGGCGGGTTCGTCGAAGGTGGAGGCAATCACTTCGCCGACCACCGAGCGCTGCATTTCGGTCACTTCTTCAGGCCGTTCGTCGATCAGCAGCACGAACAGCACGATGTCCGGGTGGTTCGATTTGATCGCATGCGCAATGTGCTGCAGCATCACGGTCTTGCCCGATTTCGGCGATGCCACCAGCAACCCGCGCTGACCCTTGCCGATAGGCGAGATCATGTCGATGATCCGGCCCGTCACGTTCTCTTCACCGCGCATTTCGCGCTCGAGCGGCATCGGTTTGTTCGGATGCAGCGGCGTCAGGTTCTCGAACATGATCTTGTGCTTCGAGGCTTCCGGCGCCTGGCCGTTGACCTTGTCCACCTTGACCAGTGCAAAGTAGCGCTCGCCGTCTTTCGGCGTACGCACTTCACCTTCGATGGTGTCGCCTGTGTGCAGATTGAAGCGCCGGATCTGCGACGGGCTGATGTAGATGTCGTCTGTGCTGGCGAGATACGAAGTCTCGGGCGAGCGGAGGAAGCCGAAGCCGTCAGGTAATACTTCGAGCGTGCCGTCGCCGAAGATCGTGTCGCCGGTCTTGGCGCGCTTTTTAAGAATCGCGAACATCAATTCCTGCTTGCGCAGTCGATTGGCGTTTTCGATCTCCAGGCCATTGGCCATTTCGATCAATGCGGAGACGTGCTGAGACTTGAGCTCGGATAAATGCATACGGATTTCCCGCCAGGGAGAAGAGGTACAACAGAGAATTTGGGAGGAGAAGTGAGCTGAACGCTCAAGGACCTAAACGTCTTGCCGTCTTAAGAAACGTCTTGCAGTCTTAGGATTCTAGCATAGCACATGCCGGCAGGGCCTCGGGTGGCCATGGTGACAGTGTGATTTGTTCATGTTGTGGCCTCACAACAATCTGCTGGAATCTCACGTGCAGCTAACTGCTTTTGCTGTCTTTACTTGTATTTGCCGATGCTGCCCGAATGAGACGCGGCTCAGGCGTCGGGTCGTGCCGCTGGGAGGCAGTTGTTCCGCGAGAGCCGGAAATGCCGTTGCGGGCTTTCCGGCTTCGAGTCACAACTGCGAGTCACAGCTTCAAATCACAGGTTGCTGTCCAGAAACGCGGTCAGTTGCGACTTGGACAATGCGCCGACCTTCTGCGCGGCGACTGCGCCATTCTTGAACAGGATCAGCGTGGGGATACCGCGCACTCCGAACTTGACAGGTGTCGACTGGTGCTCGTCCACATTGATCTTCGCGATCTGCAGGCGGTCGCCGTAATCCTTGGCCACTTCGTCGAGGATCGGAGCAATCATCTTGCAGGGACCACACCATTCCGCCCAGAAGTCGAGCAGGACAGGTTTATCCGATTTCGTGACGTCCTGGTCAAAGGATGCGTCGCTGATATGTTTGATCGATTCGCTCATTATGTGAATACCTCTATGAATTCGAGGCCCGCGTTTGAATGCTCGCCACGATACACCAAAACAGGAAATAGTTCGCCGCGCTGCGGGGTGTAGAGCCGCTCGCTTGGGTGGGCGCATACCGTTGCCGGAAAAGCCGCATTCTGCCCGTCACACGGTGATTAACCGGTGCTTCAAATTGTCATCTTAGCTTACTTTGCTATCTGTTGCCGGGTACCGATAGGCCCCGTCTGGATGAATCTCCAGCACCCGATATTGCGGCGTATTTATACAGCCAGTGCATGCCGCAACGCTGCTGCTCCCAGGTCATGCCCAGGTCATGCCCAGGTCATGCATATTGCGATTGCGCGCCTGAATTGCAATAGCACCCTCCTTGGTGGTGGGCGCGGCGATCCTTCTCTGATATGATTCTCCGTGACGGGCCTCCTCGCATGGTGGCGCGGTCAACCTGGTCAGGTCGGGAACGAAGCAGCCACAGCCGTTTTCTACCAGTGCCGAGGGTCGGGCTCGTCACCTTCGCTTTTCGTGTTTGTTTTTCGTCATCGTCTAGTCGTTCTCCGTCCCTCGCTGTATTCGCTATTTTTCGTCACGTCCCCGTAGTTTCGCCATCGTTTTGTCCCTCGTTTCACACTTTCTGTATTCCGGGTTTCTCGCGTCTTGTTAAGGTTTGCGTTTTTCGTACGCTTACTTTTCACGTTTTTCGCCCTTGAAAAAGCCACTCTGCCGGTATGCGGGCTAGGTTTCTGCGCGCTGCTTCCACGGGAGTGAGTCTCTTGGCGAAACGCTTTTGCCTCTTGACGTTGCTGATACAATTTCGGCATGACCTATCAAGTTCTGGCACGCAAGTGGCGGCCCAAATCTTTCGCTTCGCTCGTTGGCCAGGAGCACGTGGTACGCGCGCTCACGCACGCGCTCGACGGCGGACGGCTGCACCACGCCTATCTGTTCACCGGCACCCGTGGTGTCGGCAAGACGACGCTGTCGCGGATCTTCGCCAAGGCGCTCAATTGCGAGACCGGCGTGACATCCACGCCGTGCGGCGTATGCCGGGCGTGCAAGGAGATCGATGAGGGACGGTTTGTCGATTATGTGGAGATGGACGCGGCCAGTAATCGCGGCGTGGACGAAATGGCCGCGCTGCTCGAGCGCGCGGTGTACGCCCCCGTCGATGCGCGTTTCAAGGTCTACATGATCGACGAAGTGCACATGCTCACGAACCACGCGTTCAACGCCATGTTGAAGACGCTGGAAGAGCCGCCTGCACACGTCAAGTTCATCCTGGCCACCACCGATCCCCAGAAGATCCCGGTCACCGTGCTGTCACGCTGCCTGCAGTTCAATCTGAAGCAGATGCCGGCAGGGCAGATCGTGGGGCATCTGGAACATGTGCTCGGCGAAGAGCAAATCCCGTTCGAGCTGCAAGCGTTGCGGCTGTTGTCGCGTGCCGCAGACGGCAGCATGCGCGACGCGCTTTCGCTCACTGACCAGGCCATTGCATATTCGGCCAATCAGGTCACCGAGGAGGCCGTGCGCGGCATGCTCGGCGCGCTCGATCAGAGTTATCTGATCCGCTTGCTCGATACCCTCGCGGCCGGCGACGGGCAGGGCGTGCTTGGCATCGCGGACGAGATGGCGTTGCGCAGTTTGTCGTTTTCCACGGCGCTGCAGGACTTGGCCGGGTTGTTGCATCGAATCGCGTGGGCGCAGTACGCGCCGGCTTCGGTGCTGGACGAATGGCCGGAGGCCGCCGATATCCGCCGTTTCGCCGACTTGCTCAGCGCCGAGCACGTGCAACTGTTCTATCAGATTGCAACGATCGGCCGCGGCGAGCTGGGTCTGGCACCCGACGAATACGCCGGTTTCACCATGACCCTGTTGCGCATGCTTGCGTTCGAGCCCGCGGGTGGTCCAGGTGGGGGCGGCGCGCGAGTGAGGCAGGCGGTTGTGGGTGCGCCCAGTGTCGGCGGGACACGTGAGGCGGCGCCGAGTGGTGTCGTAGCTGGTGGGACGGGTTTATCGGCCGCGGGTGTTGCGACGCCGGCAGTGAAGCGCGTAGTCAATAGCGTCTCTACCGGAGCGGCCACGACGGGTTCGGATCGCGAAAAAACGCCGCTGCCGCGGGATGCGGGTCAATCGGCGGTGATCGGGCACGGCGCTGCTGCGGATGGACACGATTCGACGTCGTCGCCGCCGGTAGCTGGTTCGGGATCCGTCTCGCGCGAAAGTCTTGCAGCAACTGGTGTCGATGTAGCGCAAAGCCTCGCGGTTGAGCCGGCGCCGGCTGCGACGGAGAGGGTGATCGCGGAGCCTGATCAACCGGCTGAGGTTATCGATATCCCCGCCGTTGCCCAGGCTCGCGTCATCGATCCGGAAGATGCAGCGCAAGAGAAGACTGAAGCGCTGACGGACAAATCTGTCGACGATCGGCATGACGATGGCGCAAAGATCGACGCAGCGGATACGCAAAGCGCTCCGACGACCACTCCTGCCGGAGCGGGGTCCCCTGAAGTAGCGGCACTATCTTCTGATCCGCAGCCTTGGGCCGACGCGCCTTCGTCATCTGCCAGTTCCGATGCATCGCCGGATGACGTCCTGGCTATTCCTGAGTCGGAAGCCGATTCCAGCTCCGCGACGCTTGCCGCAGCCGCCCAGGAACTCGTCGATCGCGCCGCTACCGATCGGGTCGAGAACCGGGTCGAAAACCGGGCTTTACCGCCGGCTGAAAAACCCCCATCGCCACGTGCGGCGGGCGGTGCTAGCGCCGCGCTCGATGTGTTACGTAGCGCGGGCATGCGGGTATCGTCGGATCGCGGGGCGCGTCCTCCAGAACCCGTGCGCAAACCCGCAGCGAAGGCGACGCCGACCGTGCAGGTTCCTGTGCCACGCCGGCCTGCTGCTTCGGCCGATCGAAGCGCAGCACCCGCGGCCGACTCAAGGTTTAACGGTGCGCAGCCGAACGTGAACGGCAATGATGCAAATACCGGAGCGCCGCGCGGCGCTAACGGCACTGGCGGCACTGGCGCTATCGCAAGCAAGAACACCGGCGGCGCAACGCCACCGTGGGAAGAAATGCCGCTGGACGACTATCAACCGGTATCGTCGGAAGAGGGCTATTTCATGCCGCCCGACGATGGTTTCATGCCGGCGTTTGACAGCGGTCCCGACGACCTGCGGTTTAACGATGCACCTGCTGCCAAGCCAGCGCCCAGAGCCGATGCACGCCCGCTGCCGCCGGCTGTCCCGCTCGATGCCATTGGCGTGAGCGGTGACTGGCCAACGCTTGCCGTGGATTTGCCGCTGAAGGGCATCGCTTACCAACTCGCTTTCAATAGCGAACTGACCGCGTGCGACGGCACATCCATCACGCTTGCCGTGCCGGTCCCGCAATACGCCGAAAGCGCACAGGTCGCGAAGCTGAAGGCTGCATTAACCGATAAGCTCGGCCGGCCGATCGACGTGAACGTGAATGTCGGCCCGGCGCGTCGCACGGCCGCCGCGGTCGATGCCGCCACTCGCGCGCAGCGCCAGCAGGAGGCGGAGCAGGAGATTACGCAGAACCCGTTCGTGCAGTCGCTGATCCGCGATTTTGGCGCGAGTATCGTGCAAGGTTCGATCAAGCCGCTGGCATCGGGTAGCGCACAGGATGGCGGCCAGAACGCGGCATCGGCGAACTGATGTTTTTTCCGTGGGCGAGGAAAGGCTGGCTCGGTAGCGCGGCAGGCGGCGGAACATCGCGGACGCTGCACTGCAGGCAAGCACGCAGTGCTCAGGCTCCGAAAACCGTTAAGCTACGCAGCCCGTGAGAATCCTGGAAAGCGATAAAGCCAGAACCCCCGCGCGGCGAACGAGTCAGAGCGTCATACCGAGAGAGTTGCGCAAGCACGGAGGTGAGAACCCCCCCTTCACGCCGGACGGCTCGAACGAACATCGAAACACTCGCTGCAAAGCATATAAAGCACAAAGGCAACAACCTCACCCATTCACAGCCGGCGCGAACCCGGGCCGATCCCGAACCGCGCGGCATGCACTCATTCTCTTTACCCCGTTTCCAGCAAGGAGCCCGACCATGATGAAGAACCAACTCGCCGGCTTGATGAAGCAAGCTCAGCAGATGCAGGACAACATGAAGAAGATGCAGGACGAACTCGCCCTGGTCGAAGTGGAAGGGCAGTCCGGCGCAGGTCTTGTGAAGGTGACCATGACGTGCAAGAACGACGTCCGCCGCGTAACCATCGACCCGAGCCTGCTCGCCGACGACAAGGACATGCTGGAAGATCTCGTTGCCGCTGCATTCAACGACGCCGTGCGTAAAGCCGAAGCCACCACGCAGGAAAAGATGAGCGGCATGACGGCCGGCATGCCGATGCCGCCGGGTTTCAAGCTGCCGTTCTAAATACCTCAACCCTCAGAGCATAGGGTTCCAAGCGCATGAAACAACCTTCCGCCTTGTCGGCGCTCGTCGAAGCGCTGCGCGCGCTGCCGGGCGTGGGTCCCAAGTCGGCGCAGCGCATGGCCTATCACCTGATGCAGCACGACCGGCCGGGCGCTGAAAAGCTCGGCCGCTCGCTGATGTTCGCCACCGAGCATCTGCAACACTGCGAAAAATGCAATACGTTCACCGAGGCGGCGATTTGCGAAGTCTGCATCGACCCCGAACGCGATCCCGAACTGCTCTGCGTGGTCGAAACGCCCGCCGATCAGATCATGCTCGAACAGACGCTGACGTATCGCGGACTGTATTTCGTGCTGATGGGACGGCTGAGTCCGCTCGACGGCATCGGGCCGAAAGAGATCCATTTCGATCGCCTGATCCAGCGCGCCACCGACGGCCTCGTGAAGGAAATCGTGCTCGCCACGAACTTCACGAACGAAGGTGAGGCGACCGCGCATTACCTCGCACAGACCCTCAAGTCGAAGGGCCTGAAGGTGACGCGCCTTGCGCGCGGCGTGCCGGTAGGCGGCGAACTCGAATACGTTGACGCGGGCACGATCGCGCGTGCAATGCTGGACCGGCGCTCAGTTTAGACAGCAGTTTGTAGACGTCAGTTACACCGCAACAAGGCAAGGATATGACCGAAGCAGAAGCATTGGCGCTCGCCACGCACCGGCATTACAAGGGCGGTTTATATCGCGTGATCGGCGTGGCGCGGCATTCAGAGACGGAAGAGCCGATGATCGTCTATGAGCACCTCTGGCCGCACGATCATGGCCTGTGGGTGCGTCCGGCGGAACTGTTCAACGGCACACTCGCCGACGGTTCGCCGCGGTTCAAGGCGCTCGACATTCCGCTGTAAAAGGCCGTGTGGCGCTTCAAGCTCTCAAGCCACTTCAAGCCGCTTTGAAAACCGCTGTGAATACGACAACGAAGGGGACACCATGAGCGTTTCTACGGGACCGCTCGCCGGCGTCAAGGTGCTCGAACTCGGTACGCTGATCGCCGGGCCGTTCGCCTCGCGCTTCATGGGCGAGTTTGGCGCCGACGTGATCAAGATCGAAGATCCGAACGGCGGCGATCCACTGCGCAAATGGCGCAAGCTGTATCCGGAAGTGGGCGGAACATCGCTATGGTGGGCCGTTCAGGCACGCAATAAAAAGTCGGTGACGGTCAATCTCAAGTCTCCAGAAGGCAAGGAAATCGTCCGGCGGCTGGCGAAGGAAGCCGATATCGTCGTCGAGAATTTCCGGCCGGGCTTGCTCGAGAAACTCGGGCTGGGCTATGAGGTGTTGTCTGCCGAGAACCCCGGCCTCGTGATGGTGCGGCTGTCGGGTTACGGGCAGACCGGGCCGTATCGCGACCGGCCGGGCTTTGGCGCTATCGCTGAATCGATGGGCGGATTGCGCCACATCACCGGTTATCCGGACCTGCCGCCGCCACGCATCGGCATTTCCATTGGCGACTCCATTGCAGCGCTGCATGGCGTGATCGGCGCGTTGATGGCGCTGCATCATCGGCAAGCGAATGGCGGCAAGGGGCAAGTGGTCGATGTCGCGCTGTACGAAGCCGTCTTCAACATGATGGAAAGCGTCGTACCCGAATACGGCGTGTACGGCATGATCCGCGAGCGCACGGGTGCGTCGCTGCCGGGCATCGTGCCGTCGAACACGTATCCGTGCCGCGACGGCAGTATTGTGATTGGCGGCAACAGCGATCCAATCTTCAAACGGCTGATGCTCGCGATCGGCCGCGAAGACCTGGGCAACGATCCCACGCTGGCATCGAATGACGGGCGCGTGCCGCGCACACGGGAAATTGACGACGCTATCCGCGTATGGCTTTGCACCCGCTCCATAGATGAGGCACTTGCCGTGCTGAACGCCGCGGATGTTCCTGCCGGCCGGATCTATAGCGTGGCCGATATGTTCACCGATCCGCAATACATCGCGCGCCAGATGATCCAGCATTTTCCTTGGCAGGATGGCCGGGAGATCGCGCTGCCGAACGTCACGCCGAAGTTGTCGGAGACGCCGGGCGAGACACGCTGGCTTGGCCCGCAACTCGGCGAACACACGGACGACGTCCTGCAATCGCTCGGGTATGAGCCTGACGAGATTGCGCGGCTTCGGGCGAACAAGGCGATTTAAGTTTCCACGGTCTTGGTTTATGCCAGCCACCGCCTCGCGATTCGTCAAGGTTCGATCACGATCTTTCCCGACACGCGCCGGCTGGCCATGTCGTTCAATGCCTCGGCGGTCTGCGCAAGGGCGTAGCGCTTCGTGACGTGCGGCCGTACCCGGCCGTCCTTGATCCAGCCGAAAATCTGCTGCAACGCGGCGCTCGCCAGGTCGGGCTCGCGCTGGATATGCTGGCCCCAAAACACGCCAACAATACTCGCGCCCTTGAGCAGCGCGAGGTTGAGCGGCAGCTTCGGAATCTCGCCGTTCGCAAACCCGACCACGAGATACCGGCCGCGCCACCCGATGCTGCGAAAAGCCGGTTCCGCATACTCGCCGCCGACCGGGTCGTAGATGACGTCGGGCCCGTTCCCGTCCGTCAGCACCTTGATCCGTTCGCGCAGGTTTTCACTCGTGTAGTCGATGGTGGCGTCCGCGCCATGTTCCACGCACAACGCGAGCTTTTCCGGACTCGACGCCGCCGCAATCACGCGCGCACCAAGCGCCTTGCCAATTTCCACCGCAGCCAGCCCGACGCCGCCCGCAGCGCCCAGCACGAGCATGGTTTCGCCGGCCTTCAGTGCGCCCCGGTCGACCACGGCGTGGTGCGAGGTGCCGTACGCGAGCGTAATGGCCGCGGCGCTGGCGAAGTCGATGTCGTCGGGCAATGGCATACATGCCGCCTCGCTTGCCAGCGCCTGCTCGGCGAACGCACCTTGCGCCGTGTAGGCGGCGACCCGCATGCCGGCCTTCAACCGCTTGACGTCAGGGCCTACAGCCCGCACCACACCCGCGAACTCGGAACCGGGCGTGAACGGCAGTTCGGGCTTCATCTGGTACTTGTTCTGGATCACGAGGACGTCAGGGAAGTTCACGCTGGCGGCGCGTACGTCGATCACTACCTGGCCCGGCCCGGGCTGGAGGTCGGGGAGTGTTTCCAGAACGAGGGAGTCCGGTGGGCCGTACTGGTTGCATCGAATGGCGCGCATGGTGTCTCCGGGTGAAATTACCGTGATCTGGCAGTGTAGATCAGGGCTGCATGAGCGTGCGCCTGTCCCTGTCTCGTTGGCCGAAAGGTCTATAAAACGCGTGCGACTTGCCCGCAGTAAAGCGCTATAGCAGACCGTTTGGCCGAGTGTCCCGCCGTCGATCCGCGGGCCTTCCGTCCTCGGTTACAATCGTCGGATGCGAATTCTACTCAGCAACGACGACGGTTATCTGGCCCGCGGCCTCAACGTGCTGCACGTGGCCATGCAGCCGCTTGGCGAAGTCACCGTGATGGCGCCCGAGCAAAACTGCAGCGGCGCTTCGAACTCACTGACGCTGTCGCGGCCGCTCACCATTCACACTGCGGCGAATGGTTTCAACTACGTGAACGGCACGCCAACGGACTCGGTGCACATCGCGCTCACGGGCATGCTGGCCGAGCAGCCGGATCTGGTGGTATCGGGTATCAACAATGGCCAGAACATGGGCGAGGACACGCTGTATTCCGGTACGGTCGCCGCTGCCACGGAAGGGTTCATGTTCGGCGTGCCGGCCATTGCGTTTTCGCTGGTCGGGCGCGACTGGCTGCATCTGGAAGACGCGGCGCGCGTGGCGGCAGACATCGTCGCGCACTTTCTCGCGCACCCCATGCCCGGCCATCCGCTGCTCAACGTGAACATTCCGAGTCTGCCGTATGACGAGATGGGCGAGTGGCGCATTACGCGGCTGGGCAAGCGCCATCCATCGCAGCCGGTCGTTCGGCAAATCGATCCGCGCGGTAACCCGATCTGGTGGATCGGGCCGTCCGGCGACGCGCTCGATGCAAGCGAAGGCACGGACTTCCACGCGGTGGCGAACGGCCATATCTCGATCACGCCGCTGCAACTCGATCTGACGCATACCAAGCTGCTGTCCGCTACGCGCGAGTGGGCCGAGGCACGGAGCCGCCGTTCATGACGGACGAACGCGCGAAACGCTTTCCGCTGGCGCTCGCCGACCTGGTGCGCGAGCCACGCAAGACGGCTGCGCGTCCCGATGCGCGCAGCAAGCCGGCATTGAAGGCGATCTCGGGCGGCGGCGTTCAGAAATCCGCGGCGGCTGCGCACAAGGCCTCTGCGGTTGCACCGAAACTGGCGGGCGGAAGGGCAGTAAAACCGTCGGCTGGCATGCATCCCGGCACGAAGGTGAGTGCGGTGGCGAAACCTGAATTGAAGGCGCTCGCGGGCAATACGGCGGCGCGAGGCGTGGCGGGCAGCCCGGCTGCATCGATGGGAGAGGGGCATCGTCCGGCCCCAAGATTGCATACTGCATCGAAACCTTCCACAGTCGTCGCGCATCATCAGCCCGGCGCGCTGCGTTCGGGTGCGCGTCCGAACGAAACGCGCGATGTTCAGCCAAGGTCCACGACGCACTTGAAGCCGGATGCAAAATCGAATTCACAACCGGCGAATTTACAACCAGCGAAGCTGCAACCGGCGCCGCAGCCCGAGGTCAAACCGAACACCGTCCGAAAAGCTGCATCCCAGGGCGGGCAGCAAAGCACCCACGCGTTGACATCGGAGCGAGTGCGTGAGCGCATGGTCGAGCGGCTGCGTGCCAACGGCATAACGGACGCACGCGTCCTCGCCGCCATGGCCGCAGTGCCGCGCCATATGTTCGTCGATCCCGGCCTTGCCACGCAGGCTTATGAAGATGCGGCGCTGCCGATCGGTCATCATCAGACTATTTCGAAGCCGTCGGTGGTCGCGCGGATGATCGAGCTGGTCGCGGCCGGACGGACGCTCAGGAATGTGCTGGAAATTGGCACGGGCTGCGGGTATCAGGCGGCTGTGTTGTCGCAGGTCGCAACCGACGTGTATTCCATTGAACGGATCCGGCCGTTATCAGAGCGCGCAAAGCTGAACCTGCGGCCGTTGCGCGTGCCGAACATCCGTCTGCATTACGGCGATGGCCGTCTCGGACTGCCGGCGGTTGCGCCGTTCGACGCCATTGTGATTGCTTGTGCCGGACTCGACGTTCCGCAAGCGTTGCTCGATCAACTCGCTGTAGGCGGCAGACTTGTTGCGCCTGTTGGATCCCAGACGGCGCAAGCGCAGATACTGACGCTCGTCGAGCGCGTTTCGCCCACTCAATGGCGCGAGTCGCAGCTCGATCGGGTTTTCTTTGTACCCTTAAAATCCGGAGTGATTTGACACCGATGAGTATGTTGCGTGCTAAACGAGAAGTGAGCGCGAACCCCGGTCTGTCGGTGGTTCAGCGCGGTGTATGCGTCGTGGCGCTGTCCGCACTGGCCGCCTGCGCGACCCGGATGGATCAGGCGCCCGTCGTCGACCGGACTGGATCCGCTATCGGCACGCAGGCTGCCCAGGATGGAGCCGTGTTGCCACCGGGTCCGCCGCCACCGGGTTACTACCGAGTGAAGCCGGGTGACACCCTATACCGGATCGCACTGGAAAACGGCCAGAATTATCGGGATATCGCGTCATGGAACAACATGACGAACCCGAACCAGATCGAAGTCGACCAGTTGTTGCGCGTGGCACCTCCGGGCGCCAATCTCGCGGCTGCAACGCCGGGCGTTTCTACCGCTCCGATTGTCGGCGGCGGGGTGCAGGCCCAGCCGCTCAACAATACGTACGGAGCGAATCCGTCTGCGGCTCCCGGCACCAATGGCTACGCAAATGGCGGCACGCCGGCGGCGCCGAATTACGGCACGTCGTCCGGCATGGGAGCAATGCCGGGCACAGCGGCGCCAGGACTTGCCATGACGCAGCCGCCGGGAACCGGTGTTGACAACGGCGCGGCCGCGGTTCCGGCTGCGCAGCCGGCGTTCATCTGGCCGGCGCGCGGACCGATTCTCGGGACGTTCGATGACGCGAAGAACAAAGGCTTGAACATTGGCGGCGCAACCGGAGATCCGGTCAATGCGGCCGCCGACGGACGGGTCGTCTACTCCGGCAACGGTCTGCGCGGATATGGCAATCTCGTCATCATCAAGCACGACGCAACTTTTCTTACCGCGTACGCACATAACAGTGCTTTGATGGTAAAAGAGGGAGACGCGGTGACAAAAGGGCAGAAAATCGCCGAGATGGGCAACAGCGATTCGGACCGCGTGATGTTGCATTTCGAAGTCCGCCGGCAGGGCAAACCTGTCGACCCTCTGAAGTATTTGCCGCCGCAATAAGCGAAGCCATCATGCCTAAATCGAAGCGCCAACCGCCGCAAGCCGAGACTGAGACAATCAGCCGACCCACGCAGACAACGGTGGAAGACGGCGCTTCGAGCCAGGCAGACGAATCTGAAGGCGAAACGGCCGACGCCGAGCTCGATTCAGACGAAGACAGTGGCGCGAACGGCAAGGATGCCGTCGAGGCTGCGGCTGAATCCGTACCCGACGTCGACGACTTCAAGTCTATTTTGCAGGCCGAACTCACGGCCGACACAATCCAGCATTACCTGAATCGAATCAGCGTGAAGCCGCTGCTGACAGTCGAGGAAGAGCAACGCTATTCGCGGCTGGCGAAAGCCGGCGAATTCGAAGCGCGCCAGGTCATGATCGAGCGCAATCTGCGGCTGGTGGTCAGTATCGCGAAGGGGTATTTGAATCGTGGCGTGCCGCTGCTCGATCTGATCGAGGAGGGCAATCTTGGTTTGATGCACGCTATCGAAAAATTCGATCCCACGCGTGGTTTCCGGTTTTCGACGTATGCCACGTGGTGGATCCGGCAGAGCATCGAGCGCGCGATCATGAATCAGGCGCGCACGGTGCGCCTGCCGGTTCACGTGATTCGAGAACTCAATCAGGTGCTGCGCGCGAAACGTCATCTCGAAAAAAGCTCGGCGAATTCGACGGCGGCCATTGCGCCGGACCGGCGCGACGCGAGTATTGATGACATCGCGCATCTCACCGGCAAAACGCCCGAGGAAGTGACAGACATCCTCGCACTCAACGAACACACGGCCTCGCTCGATGCGCCGTTGGATCTGGATCCGGCGAGCAGCCTGCTCGATCTGCTGTCCGACGACGCAAGCCAGTCTCCGGATTCGGAAGTTCAGCATCGCGAACTGGAAACGCTCACGAAGCTGTGGCTTTCCCGTCTCTCCGACAAACACCGGCACGTGATCGAGCGCCGCTTCGGTCTGAACCATATTGAGCCGGCCACACTCGAAGAACTCGCCGACGAAATGGGGCTGACGCGCGAACGCGTACGCCAGATCCAGCAAGAAGCGCTGGTGCGGCTCAAGCGTTTCTTCGCATCGAACGGTGTGCGAAAAGACGCCGTGCTCTAGTAGGCGAGGCGCGGTCCTTGCAACGCTGTCCTTAAAAAAATAATGACACCCATTCTCGTATTCGACATCGAGACGATTCCCGATGTCGACGGTATTCGCCGTCTCGACTCTCTTCCCTCCACGCTGACCGACATCGAGGTGGCGGAGCATGCGTTCGCCGCGCGCCGCGAAAAGGTCGGCAACGACTTCCTGCCGCATCATCTGCAGCGCATTGCCGCCATTTCGTGCGTGTTTCGCGATAACACGGGTTTTCGCGTCCGTTCGCTCGGCACGACGACGGATTCAGAGGCGTCGCTGATCCAGTCGTTTTTTCGCGTGATCGAAAAATATACGCCGCAACTCGTTTCATGGAATGGCGGCGGTTTCGATCTGCCCGTGCTGCACTATCGCGCGATGGTGCATGGCGTGGCCGCGTCCCGCTACTGGGACCAGGGCAACGACGATCGCGAGTTCCGCTACAACAACTACATCAGCCGTTATCACGCGCGCCACACTGACCTGATGGACGTGCTCGCGATGTACCAGGCGCGCGCGAACGCGCCGCTCGATGCGCTCGCCAAGCTGTGCGGTTTTCCAGGCAAGCTGGGCATGGACGGCGGCATGGTCTGGCAGGCGTACTCGGAAGGGCGCATAGAAGAAATCCGCAATTATTGCGAGACGGACGTGGTCAACACGTACCTGATGTATTGCCGTTTTCAATTGATGCGCGGCGGGTTTTCCGCAGAAGAGTATGCCGACGAGATCAGCTTCGTAAAGAATGCGCTCGCGCTTGAGCCGGCGTCCCACTGGGCGGAATATCTGGCCGCGTTCGACGACTGAGCACCGCGCCGGGGCTCTCCCGGCATCGTCTACAATCTCGCTTTCGATGCTCTTTTCCGGGGTCTTGGCCCCGCTTTTCGTTTCGTTTTCCACTTCCCGATTGTTCATCTTTTCACATTAGCCAGGAAGTCCGCAGGTGTCTCACGCTCGAAAAAAATCGCGTAATCGCTGGAATCCGCCGACTCGGATTGTTCCTCTGGACCCTTCGGCCGCGCCGCTCGAGATCGAAATCAAATCGCTCGATATGGATGCCCAAGGTGTTGGCCGCGCGACGGCCGAGGACGGCTCGGACGGCAAGGTTATTTTCGTGGAAGGCGCGCTGCCGGGTGAACGCGTGTTGTACGCGAGCTTTCGCAGGAAGGCCGCATTCGAGCAGGCGCTGCTAATCAAAATCCTGCGTGAAAGCGTCATGCGCACGCGGCCGAAATGCCCTTATTTCAGTAAATGCGGCGGCTGCTCCATGCAGCACCTCGACGTGCGAGCGCAGATTGCCGTCAAGCAACGCGTCCTCGAGGATGACCTGCAGCATATCGGCAAGCTCCACGCGGAAACGATCTACCGGCCCATTCACGGGCCGTCGTGGGGATACCGGTATCGGGCGCGGCTGGCTGTGCGGCTGATCGCGGGAAAGGGTGGCGCGCTGGTGGGATTCCACGAGAAAAAGAGCAGTTTTGTCGCCGATATGGAAACTTGCGACGTCCTGCATCCGAATGTGTCGGCGCTGTTGATGCCGCTGCGCGCGCTCGTCCGCGATTTATCCATTCGCGACCGGCTGCCGCAGATCGAAGTGGCCGTTGGGGCCGAGATAACCGCACTGGTGCTGCGAATTCTTGAACCACTGACGCAGACGGACGAAGCGCTGCTGCGTATTTTCGCCGATGCCCATGGCGTCCAGTTCTGGCTGCAGCCAAAGGGGCCGGAGACGGCTTACCCGTTTTATCCTCTGGGGCAGGAACTGGCTTACACGCTGCCGGAATTCGGCATCCGCATGCCGTTCAAACCAACCGATTTCACTCAGGTCAATCATCAGATCAACCGGGTACTTGTCAGCCGCGCGTTGCGACTGCTGGCCGCGCAGCGCACGGATCGGGTACTGGATCTGTTTTGCGGCATCGGCAATTTCACGTTGCCGCTCGCGCGGATGGCGCATGAAGTGGTGGGTATCGAGGGAAGCGCGGGCCTGACCGAACGTGCGCTGGAAAATGCCAGGACAAATGGCGTCCGTGAGCATACGTCGTTCGCATGCCGAAACCTCTTCGAGATCACAGCAGACGATTTTCGCGCGCTAGGTCCCTTCGACAAGATTCTCATTGATCCGCCGCGTGAGGGCGCGCTGGCGGTATCGAAGGCGTTGGGGGAGATTGCTCAGAGCGGCGAGGGTGTGTTGCCCAAGCGGATTGTGTACGTCTCCTGCAATCCGGCAACACTCGCCCGAGACGCGGGCGTGCTCGTGCGCGATGCCGGTTATCGCATGAAGGGCGCGGGAGTGGTGAACATGTTTCCGCATACATCGCACGTCGAATCGATTGCGCTGTTTGAGCGCGACTGAATCTCAGGCTTTGAATCCCCAAGCTTTCTGAGCACAAAAAACGAGCATAAAAAAACCGGCCTTCGAAAAGGCCGGTTTTTACGCGCGAAGCAGGATCAACGCGCAATCAGTTCCGGTTGCCACCAAAGATACCGAGCAGCATCAACAGGTTCGTGAACACGTTGTACAAGTCAAGATAGATCGCGAGCGCGGCGCTGATGTAATTCGTTTCGCCGCCATTCACCACGCGCTGGACGTCGAACAGCATGTACGCCGAGAAGATCACGATAGCCAGCACCGATACCGTCAGCATCAAGGCCGGCAGGTGCAGGAACACGTTCGCGAACGCGGCCAGGAGCAATACCAGTACGCCCATGAAGAGCCACTTGCCAAGACCGGAAAAGTCGCGCTTGCTGACCGTCGCGATAGTCGCCATGGCAGCGAAGATCACACCAGTACCACCAAACGCCATCATGATGAGCTGCGGCCCGTTCGTGTAGCCGAGAATGAAGCTCAGCAAACGCGACAGCATCAGGCCCATGAAGAACGTAAAGCCGAGCAGCACGAACACGCCGATGCTGCTGTTTTTGGTGCGCTCGATGGCGAACATGAAGCCGAACGCGATCGCCATGAATGCGATGAAGCTCATGGCGGGGCTGGTAGCCGCGAACAGCGAGAAGCCCGTTGCTACGCCGACCCAGGCGCCCAATACGGTTGGGACCATGGACAGCGCGAGCAGCCAGTAGGTGTTCCGGAGTACGCGGTTGCGGGTTTCGGACGACGTGACGCTACCGCTGCGGCCAAAACCGTAAGGGGATTCGTTCATGGTTTCTCCTTGCCTAAACTTGTGTAAAGCCATCTGGTTCAAAAACACCGGCTTGATTTGCCGTAAAACGCCGACGCTACCGTGCGAAAACACGGCTTTTGTCAGTCAGGCGGCCTGGTTGGACGATTGGCCGCGAAACCTTTAGCTGCATTGTACGCTTCGGACACGACAGCCCTTCCCACACCAAATATGGCGCTATATTGCGCCGAAATCAACGATGTTGCTGTGCAGTATGAAGACCGCGAAAATTACCGCGCGTTTCATACCCACGCTGCAATCCGCACTGCAATTCATTCCTTGCTTTGACGCTTACGAAGCCGTAAGGTTTCCATCGCAATCATACAATGCTTCGTGCTACAATTGTCGATTCATTTATATTCGTAACCCGTTCATTTTTTGGAGTTTTTCATGGCGATCGAGCGCACCCTGTCGATTATTAAACCGGATGCAGTGGCAAAGAATGTGATCGGCCAGATCTACAGCCGTTTTGAGCAAGCTGGCCTCAAGATCATCGCAGCTCGCATGGTCCACCTGTCGCGCGCTGACGCGGAAAAGTTCTACGCAGTTCACGCTGCCCGCCCGTTCTTCAAGGACCTGGTCGAATTCATGATCTCCGGCCCCGTGATGATCCAGGCGCTGGAAGGCGAGAACGCCATCCTGACGAATCGCGACCTGATGGGCGCAACCGACCCGAAGAAGGCTGACAAGGGCACGATCCGCGCGGATTTCGCCGACAGCATCGACGCTAACGCGGTCCACGGTTCGGACGCGGCTGAAACCGCACGTCAGGAAATCGCTTTCTTCTTCCCCGAAGTGAACGTCTATTCGCGTTGATTCGGGAGTAGATTTATCGCAGGAATTGGCGCGAAATAGCTGGAGTGCGGCTCAGAACGCGTTCCATTTTTCGCTCAGCAAGGAAATGGCAGAATCGAAATGACAGCTGCAACAGTCAACCTTCTGGACCTCGATGCCGCCGGGCTCGTCGCTTATTGCGACAGCCTGGGCGAAAAGCCGTTTCGCGCCAAGCAATTGCAACGCTGGATTCATCAGTTCGGTGTCGACGACTTCGACGGCATGACGGACCTGGCGAAATCGCTGCGTGAAAAATTGAAAGGGCGGGCAAGCCTGGATATGCCCGCCATCGTCCGCGATCACGTGTCCACAGACGGCACACGCAAGTGGCTGATCGACGTGGGCAACAGCAACGCGGTCGAAACCGTGTACATCCCGGAAGAAAATCGCGGCACGCTTTGCGTTTCGTCGCAAGCGGGCTGCGCCGTGAATTGCCGGTTTTGTTCCACCGGCAAGCAGGGTTTTTCGCGCAATCTGAGCACGGGCGAGATCATCGGCCAGTTGCGCATGGCCGAGTTCGCGCTGCGGGCCTCGAAAAGCGATAGTTACGGCGCACCGAATAACGGCAAGGCCGATCGCGTCGTGACCAACGTCGTGATGATGGGCATGGGCGAACCCCTGCTCAACTACGACGCCGTCGTGCCGGCCATGCGGCTGATGCTCGACGACAACGCATACGGACTGTCGCGTCGCCGCGTGACGTTGTCCACATCGGGTGTCGTGCCCATGATGGACCGTCTCGGCGCGGATCTGCCGGTGGCGCTTGCCGTGTCGCTGCATGCGCCCACTGATTCGCTTCGCGACATGCTGGTGCCGTTGAACAAGAAATATCCGCTGCGTGAATTGATGGCTGCGTGCCAGCGTTACCTGTTGGTCGCGCCGCGCGATTTCGTCACATTCGAATATTGCATGCTCGACGGCGTGAACGACAGCGAAGCGCACGCGCGCGAGCTGGTTGCGCTTACGCGTGATGTGCCGTGCAAATTCAACCTGATTCCGTTCAATCCGTTCCCCGAGTCGGGTTTGACGCGCTCGAGCAACGAACAGATCAAGCGATTCGCGCAGGTGCTGATGGACGCTGGCGTTGTGACAACTGTGCGCAAGACGCGCGGCGACGACATCGACGCAGCATGCGGCCAGTTGGCCGGCGAGGTTCAGGATCGTACGCGGCTGGCCCAGCGCATGGGCAAGTCCGCGAAGGTCATCGAGGTTCGCGCTGTCTGAGCTTCCGGCGGGAGGGTCGTGCTGCCGACCTGCGGCGACTCATTCAGCGGAAAAACCGGAAAATTCGGCAATAAATGATAGAAGACGGCGCACAATGCCGTGCATTTTGTTATAAAGCCGTCTGCAACGCCGACTCGGCTGTGTCCGCGGTGACGCTAAGGTCAGCAACGAAGCTGAACAGCGACAAAAAAGAATCAATGCGAGGAATTTGGGATGAGTGAGCCGCAGCACCCGACGCCTTTCGGCGCTCATAAAGGTGGCCAATCAGGCAGTCAGGCCGGAGCTTTGCCCGGAAGCCAGCCCGAGAACGCCGCGAGCGCCGCCAATACCGCGCCGGGCGGCATTCAGCAGGCAGCGAGTCTTGATTCGGTCGCAGCAGTCGGTGCGCGACTTACGCAGCTTCGCGAAGCGAAGAACTGGTCTCTGGACGACGTATCCGCACGGCTGAAGGTATCGCCGCAGAAGCTGCGTGCGCTTGAGAGCGGCGATCTCAGCCTTTTCCCCGACCGGAATTTCGCGACGGGCATTGTGCGCAGCTACGCGAAAATCATGGGCGCCGATCCGGCTCCGTTCACCGCCGCGCTGCGTCACGCGAACGGTCCGGTCGAGCAGAATTTGTCGTTGCCGGCATCGTCAGGTGCGGGTTTGCCGCGCGGCCGCGTGTCGGTCCCGCTTGGCAGTTCGCCGCGACGCCGGTCCTGGTTATGGGGCGTTGCCGCGGTGATCGTTGCCGTGATTGCGCTCGCCATGTGGCACACGGGTGGGGATTCCGCCGCGTGGTTTGCCCGGCTGAAGGCCAGCGCCAACAATGCAACTCAGGCAACGAACAGCGAAACCAGTGCGAGTTCGTCGGTGGCGGCTACCGACGAAGCAACGGCCAATACGGGTTCGGTTGCGTCGGGTGACGCCGCTACTGAGCCGCCGGCTAATGCAACTGAGGCTCAAGCTCAGGCTGGAACGCAGGCAGGTGCCCAGCCGATGCCGAGCCCGCTAGGTACGAATGCGCTGCCCGCGTCATCGTCCACTATTACGGCCGTTCAGGGCGCCGCCGCACATGCACAAAGCGCGAGCGCTCCGGTGACGGCGCCGTTGGCGAATGCAGCGAAACCGGCGCTATCGGCGGATGCGGCCGTTACCGCGTCAGCGACTGCTTCAGTTGGTACCGGCGCCAACGAACTCGAATTGAAGGTGGCGAGCGATAGCTGGTTCAGCGTGCGCCAGAAGGACGGCAAGGAAGTGTTTTCAGGCCTGGTCAAGGCTGGCAGTGTGCAACGAGTGGCAGGCGACGCGCCGTTCAAGATCACGGTTGGAAATCGGGCAGGCCTCGATTCGCTGACGTTCGATGGACAACCCGTCGAACCAGCCAAATTTGGTCCTGCGAAGGGCAACGTCGCCCGTTTTTCGCTGCCCTGATCTCGCGGCCCCGGGTCGTCCAAGCGTGCATTCGTGCATGATCAGGCCCGCGCCGTTACAGGACGCGGGCTTGAAAGAATTACGCCACACGGCGTGAGGGGCTTTGAGGTCGGTTCTCAGCCTTGACACGGAGTTGTGCGAAGATTTCATCAAGGCGTCGCAAAGGTGGCGGCGCCGTTTTTATGTCCTCGAGTCTCATTCATGTCCAGATACGCGTCACCGTGTGATAGCCGGCGGCGCAAAGGGTCTTTCGATGCAATCCGAAGCTCAACAACCCCTTATTGAAAGCAAGATTTGTTCGTCGGAGCCAGTCTTCGGCGGATCGTGGAAACGGCGCGCATCGCACGCCGTCGACGTCCGCTGGGGCGGCCAGCTCGTGACAATCGGCGGCGATGCGCCCGTGCGCATCCAGTCGATGACGAATACCGATACTGCCGACGCCATCGGCACGGCGATCCAGGTCAAGGAACTGGCGCAAGCCGGATCGGAACTGGTGCGGATCACGGTGAATACGCCCGAAGCCGCAGCAGCGGTGCCCGCGGTACGCGAGCAACTTGACCGGATGGGCGTGACCGTGCCGCTCGTCGGGGACTTTCATTACAACGGTCATACGCTGTTGCGCGACTATCCGGCTTGCGCCGAAGCGTTGTCGAAGTATCGGATCAATCCGGGCAACGTGGGCGCTGGCGCAAAACGCGACACGCAGTTCGCTCAGATGATTGAAGCCGCTGCGCGCTATGACAAGCCGGTCCGGATCGGCGTGAACTGGGGCAGCCTCGACCAGGATCTGCTCGCACGGATGATGGACGAGAACGCGGCCCGTCCCACCCCGTGGGAAGCGCAAAGCGTGATGTACGAAGCGCTGATTCAATCGGCGATCGGGTCGGCGGAACGCGCGGTCGAACTTGGCCTCGGGCGCGACAAGATCATCCTGTCGTGCAAGGTCAGCGGCGTGCAGGACCTGATTGCCGTGTATCGCGAACTGGCCAAGCGCTGCAGCTTCGCATTGCACCTCGGCCTGACCGAGGCGGGGATGGGATCGAAGGGCATCGTGGCGTCGACAGCGGCGTTGTCGGTGCTGCTGCAGGAAGGAATCGGCGACACGATCCGCATCTCGCTTACCCCGGAACCCGGCGGCGCGCGGACCGGCGAAGTGATCGTCGGCCAGGAAATCCTGCAGACCATGGGCCTGCGCTCGTTCACGCCGATGGTGATTGCGTGCCCCGGTTGCGGACGCACCACCAGCACGTTGTTCCAGGAACTGGCGTCGCAGATTCAGACGTATCTGCGCAACGCAATGCCCGAGTGGCGTGATCAATTCCCCGGCGTCGAGAAAATGCACGTCGCGGTGATGGGTTGCATTGTGAATGGGCCGGGGGAGTCGAAGCAGGCGAATATCGGCATCAGCTTGCCGGGATCGGGCGAAAATCCGGCGGCACCGGTGTTTATCGACGGCGTGAAGGTCAAGACGCTGCGTGGCGAGCATATCGCCCAGGATTTCCAGCAAATCGTCAGTGAGTATGTGACGCGGACCTACGGCAAGCGCGAAACCGCGCAGGCAGAAACACTTTAAAGACAGATGACTGAAGTCAAGAAAAAGCTCGAGAAACTGAGCGGCGTGAAGGGCATGAACGACATCCTCCCGCAGGATGCCGCGTTATACGAATTCTTCGAAAGTACCGTCAAATCGATGCTGCGGGCCTACGGCTATCAGCAGATCCGCACGCCTATTCTCGAGCATACGCAGCTGTTTACGCGCGGCATTGGCGAGGTGACGGATATTGTCGAGAAGGAAATGTACAGTTTCACCGACGCGCTCAACGGCGAGCAGCTCACCCTGCGCCCGGAGAATACGGCTGCGGTGGTGCGTGCGTCGATCGAACACAATCTGCTCTACGACGGCCCGAAGCGGCTGTGGTACATCGGCCCGATGTTCCGCCACGAGCGTCCGCAGCGCGGGCGTTACAGGCAGTTCCATCAGGTCGGCGTGGAAGCGCTCGGCTTTGCGGGACCGGACACCGACGCTGAAATCATCATGATGTGCCAGCGCTTGTGGGACGATCTCGGACTCTCCGGTATCCGGCTCGAACTGAACTCGCTAGGCCAGCCGGAAGAGCGCGCAGCGCACCGGAAGGAATTGATCGCGTATCTCGAGCAACATGCTGACGCACTCGACGAAGAATCGAAGCGCCGTCTCTACACCAATCCGTTGCGTGTGCTGGATACCAAGAATCCCGCGATGCAGGAGATTGCGCAGAACGCGCCGAAGCTCGTCGATTTCCTCGGGTCCGAATCGCTCGCGCACTTCGAGGGTGTTCAGCGTTTGCTGAAGGCGAACAACATTCCGTTCAAGATCAATCCGCGTCTCGTTCGCGGCCTCGATTACTACAATCTCACCGTGTTCGAATGGGTGACCGACAAGCTCGGCGCGCAGGGAACAGTGGCGGGCGGCGGCCGCTACGACCCGCTGATCGAGCAACTGGGCGGCAAGGCAACGGCGGCGTGCGGCTGGGCGATGGGTGTCGAGCGCATTCTTGAATTGCTGAAAGAAGAAGATCTGGTGCCGGCGCCGGAAGGAACCGACATCTACGTGGTTCACCAGGGTGAAGCGGCGGCGGAGCAGGCATTTATCATCGCTGAGCGGCTGCGCGATACCGGCCTGGACGTCATCCTGCATTGCAGCCCCGACGGCACGCCGGCAAGCTTCAAGTCGCAGATGAAAAAGGCCGATGCCAGCGGCGCGGCTTTTGCCGTGGTGCTGGGCGAGAACGAGCTGGCGCAAGGCATGGTTGGCGTGAAGCCGCTGCGCAGTGCGTCGGTTGAATCGACGGGTCAAAAGAACGAGCAAGCCACGGTGCCGGTGGAAGACTTGACCGAATTTCTAATCAATGCGATGGTGGCAACCGCCGACGACAGCGCGGACTGATTTGTCGGGCGGCGCCACGCGGGCAAAGCCCGTGCGGCGGCCTGAAACAATGGCGCGCAGCGTTGCGCGTGAACACAAAAGCAGTCAAGGAATACGCAGGGCATGAGCTATCACGAAGAACAAGAGTCGCTTGAAAATCTGAAAGCCTGGTGGGCGAAATGGGGCAACTCCACGACCTGGATTGTCCTCGCGGTGCTCGTCGTCGCGGCGGGCTGGAACGGCTGGAATTTCTGGCAGCGCAGGCAGGCTGCGGAAGCCGCCGTGCTCTACGACCAGGTGCAGCAAGCGGTGGCATCGAGTGACAAGGCAATGGTCACGCGAGCGGCAACGGACATGGAAGACAAGTTCGGCGGCACTGCGTACGCGCAGATGACGGCGCTGGCCGCCGCCAAATCGCTGTACACCGCGGGCGACACTGCAGGGGCTAAAACGCAGCTGCAATGGGCCGCCGACCACGCGAAAGACGCTGAATACAAACAGATTGCGAAATTGCGGCTGTCTTTGTTGCTGCTCGACGAAAAATCCTATGACGCCGGCCTGAAGGTGCTTGCCGATGCGCCGCTTGACGCGTTCAAGGGCGTGGTGTCGGACCGTCGCGGCGACCTGCTGGTGGCCGAAGGCAAGCGCGATGACGCGCGCACGGCTTACAAGGTCGCGCTCGACACGCTGCCGAAGTCCGATACGTCGGCCCGTCAATTGGTCCAGTTCAAGCTGGACGCACTCGGCGGCTAGCGCCGACGGCCGGCCCTAAGGCCGGTCAGCCGACCTCGTCCTTATGCAGGCGTGTTGCTCGCTAGGTTAAAGTCACCGGTTTGCGGCGGTGAATCTAACCCTGGCGACCACCGCGCAGCACACCGATCAACCGATTTCACTTATTCATGTTGCGTCTACCGATGACCTTTCTGAAACGCTACGCTCTCCCGCTCGCTTGTGCGATGACGGTTATGCTCACCGCCTGCGCCACCAAGGACGAGCGCCGCGTGCCGACTCCGCTTGTAGACATCAAGCCGGTTCTCACCGTGGAGCAGGCCTGGAAGGCGAGCGTCGGCAAGGCCGGGCGTTACCTGTTCTCGCCGGTGGCGATTGGTGACTTCGTCTACGCGGCTGGCGCCAACGGCACGGTTGCGAAGATCGATGCCAAGACCGGGCAGGACGTATGGCGCATCAAGCTTAAAGACGATCTGTCGGCAGGCGTGGGCAGCGACGGCAACCTGACCGCGGTCGGTGGCCTGAAAGGCAACGTGTACGTGCTGGGACCGGACGGCAAGCAACTCTGGACGGCAATCGCGCCGGGCGAAATCATCTCGCCGCCGCTGGTCGGCAATGACGTGGTCGTCGTCCGGACGATCGACGGCAAGGTGATTGCGTTCAACGCGCAAACTGGCGAACAGAAATGGATATTCCAGGCGCGTGCCGTGCCGCTCAACCTGCGCGTGGCTGCCGGAATGACGTTCGCCGCTTCCCAGGCGGTCCTGGCGGGCTTCCCGGGCGGTACCTTCGCCGCAATCAATCTGCAGACCGGCGACGCCTACTGGCAGACGCCGGTGTCGTTCCCGAAGGGCGTGACTGAGGTAGAGCGCATCAACGACGTCACCGGCGCACCAACACTGGTGGGATCGGAGACATGCGCGGTGACGTTCCAGGGACGCATTGGTTGTTTCGACGCGAATTCGGGCCGTCCGCAATGGGAAAAGTCGTTCTCGAGCGATAGCGGCCTGGCGCAGGACAATGAAATGGTCGCGGCCGGCGACGACTGGTCGATTGTCAACGGGTTTAGCGGGATCGACGGCGCGCCGCTCTGGAAGAACGACAAGCTGAAGAATCGCATGGTCAGCGTGCCGTTTATCCTGGGCCGCGCGGTCGTACTCGGCGACTATCAGGGATTTGTGCATTTCCTTTCCACGGCAAATGGCGAATTCGTCGGCCGGGCCAAGACCGATGGCAGCGCGATTACGGCTGCGCCGGTGCTGGCGGGCGATACCCTGGTTATCCAGACGCACGACGGTGGCCTGTACGGTTTCCGTCCGCGCTGATGTAATGGTTTGAGTTGATCTGACGTTCTGACGAACGTGCCGGCTTTGCCGGCCGTTCGTGTTTTTTCGGACTTTTTTGTTTTTTGAGTCCGCGTCGTGCGAATAGAATCGATTCATCAAGGCTGCGCGTGAAGGATCATCGTGCGGCAAATAAGCGCACAAGCAGCATATAAGCAGGTCAGGCAACGTTACAAGTAACAACAGGCATCGGGATTCCGGCAGCAGGATTATGCAAGCCGGTCCACACCTTCGGGTGACGTTGCCCGATCGATCATGTCGTTTGGCGGAGCGCTCAGCGCGTTCCACATGCGCTTCAAACGCCATGAACGTGGAATATCGCTGCACGCCGCGGTCTCCGCCGAAACCGTGCTAATTTTTGACACATCGCCGGGCCACGCACACTCGCGGCTCGCCGTTTCCGGACTTTTATCCGGCGCGCGCCGGGCCGGAATCATCCGCCTTGCGTTCAACTGTGAACACCATCTGATGAAACCCGTAATTGCCCTCGTGGGGCGCCCCAATGTGGGGAAATCGACGCTTTTCAACCGCCTGACCCGTTCGCGCGACGCACTCGTCGCCGACTTGCCCGGCCTTACCCGTGACCGTCACTATGGCGAAGGCCGGGTAGGCGACCGGCCTTATCTGGTGGTCGACACCGGTGGTTTCGAACCGGTCGCGAAAGACGGCATCCTGCACGAAATGGCTCGCCAGACCCGCCAGGCGGTGGAGGAGGCCGATGTGGTCGTCTTCATCACCGACGGCCGCAACGGGCTCGCACCGCAGGACAAGGCGATTGCGGACTACCTGCGCAAGAGTGGCCGGCCGCTGTTCCTCGTGGTCAACAAGGCCGAGGGCATGAAATACAGCGCGGTCGCCGCCGACTTCTATGAACTGGGCCTCGGCGACCCGCGTGCCATCTCTGCCGCGCACGGCGACGGCGTCTCGGAAATGATCGATGACGCGCTCGAGATTGCGTATGCCGGACAGCCGGAAGAAGACCCCGAAGAAAAAGCGGCGCGCGGCGTGAAAATCGCCATCGTGGGACGCCCGAACGTCGGCAAGTCGACGCTGATCAATGCGTTGGTCGGTGAGGAGCGCGTGATCGCGTTCGACATGCCCGGCACTACGCGCGATTCCATCTATGTTGATTTCGAGCGAAGCGGCCGCAAATACACCCTGATCGATACAGCTGGGTTGCGCCGTCGCGGCAAGGTGTTCGAGGCCGTCGAAAAGTTCTCGGTGGTGAAGACGTTGCAGTCTATTTCCGACGCTAACGTAGTGATTCTGCTGTTGGATGCACAGCAGGACATCTCGGACCAAGATGCACATATTGCGGGATTCGTGGTCGAGCAGGGACGTGCGCTGGTGGTAGGGGTCAATAAGTGGGACGGATTGGACTCGCATGTGCGCGAGCGCACCAAGGCCGACCTTACGCGCAAGCTCAAGTTTTTGGACTTTGCTAAATTTCATTACGTGTCGGCGCTGGAAAAGACCGGCATCAGCCAACTGATGAAATCGGTGGATGATGCCTACGCCGCCGCCATGGCCAAGTTGCCCACGCCGAAGCTCACGCGCGCGTTGATCGACGCGGTTGAATTTCAACAGCCGCGCCGCCGCGGACCGATTCGTCCGAAGCTGCGTTACGCGCACCAGGGTGGACAGAATCCGCCGATCATCGTCGTGCACGGAAATGCCCTCGACGCGATCACCGACACCTATAAACGTTATCTCGAAGGCCGCTTCAGGGAAACTTTCGGGCTCGTGGGGACTCCATTGCGCATAGAGTTCCGTTCGAGCGCGAACCCTTACGCGGACAAAGGCTGAACCCCGCGTGCACCAAGCGTTTCGCCGGATTTTCGATGGCCGTGGCGCGCTGGTGCGAAAATGAAAATCGGCTATAGTGTAGCGATTGACGACGGATCTCTTTTTCTTCGTCGCAATCACATCAACCTGCAAAAATAATACGGAGTTTGCTATGAGCAACAAAGGGCAATTGTTACAAGACCCGTTTTTGAACGCACTGCGAAAAGAGCATGTGCCTGTATCGATCTACCTGGTCAACGGCATCAAGCTGCAAGGCAATATTGAATCGTTCGACCAGTACGTCGTGTTGCTCCGGAATACGGTTACCCAGATGGTCTATAAGCACGCCATTTCGACGGTCGTGCCGGCGCGTCCGGTGAATTTCCACCCGGATGCAGAGACGCCCTAAACCTCGTTGCGCCCGGTGTCACGGCATGAATGAACGTGCTAATTCACCGGTCGCTTCAAAATGAAAACATTGATTTGATCAACGCAGCGCTTGTCGGTGTCGACTTCGGAAAAATCGATTTCGATGCCAGTCTCGAAGAACTCAGTCTGCTCGCACAAAGTGCGGGTGCCCATCCCGCCGTCACCCTGACCGGTCGCCGTTCCAGTCCCGATGCCAAGATGTTTGTCGGCAGCGGCAAAGTCGAAGAGCTGCGCCTCGCGTGCGAAGCCAACGACGTGGAACTTGTCATTTTTAATCACGCTCTCGCGCCCGCGCAGCAACGCAATCTGGAAGGCGCGCTGGAACGGCGCGTGATTGACCGCACCAGTCTTATCCTCGACATTTTCGCCCAGCGTGCCCGCAGTCATGAAGGCAAGCTGCAGGTCGAACTCGCGCAGCTCACCTACTTGTCCACGCGACTGATCCGTGCGTGGACTCACCTTGAACGGCAGAAGGGCGGTATCGGTTTGCGCGGCCCGGGTGAGACGCAGCTTGAAACTGACCGCCGTTTGATTGGCGAACGGATCAAGGCGCTGAAGGCGAAGCTGAAGAAGCTGCAACGTCAGCATGGCACGCAGCGCCGCCAGCGCGGGCGCAACCGGACTACCTCAGTGTCGCTGGTTGGCTATACGAACGCGGGCAAGTCGACGTTGTTCAACGCGTTGACGAAAGCGCAGGCGTACACGGCGGACCAGTTGTTCGCCACGCTCGATACCACCTCACGCCGGGTTTATCTCAGCGAGGAAGCAGGGCAGGCCGTGGTGTCGGATACGGTCGGCTTCATTCGCGACCTGCCTCACCAACTGGTCGCGGCTTTTCGTGCGACGCTTGAGGAAACCGTTCAGGCTGATTTGCTGCTGCACGTGGTGGATGCATCGAGCATGGTGCGGCTCGATCAGATCGACGAGGTGAACAAGGTGCTGAGCAGCATTGGCGCCGACGGCATTCCGCAGATCCTCGTTTTCAACAAGATCGATGCGGTGCCTGAGCTGGCGGCCCGTGGCGACTCAGTTGAAAGGGATGAGTATGGTAATATTTTGCGCGTCTTTTTGAGCGCGCGAACGGGTCAGGGACTCGACGCGCTGCGCGCGGCCATCGCCGAATTTGCGGCTTCCGAACCCAAAGATAACAACGAGTACACGGAACTTCCGGACGGCACAATCGTGCCGGAGTCCATGGATAGCACATCCGACGACGGAACCACGCTACCGGAAGACCACCGGTCAGCCGACGAAAGTGATGACCGCAAGGTCCCCGAGCACGGGCACTGATCTGTTCCGATTTGCATTGACCCGGCTGTCTAATGGTGAATCACCGAGTGAACGACTACAACGAGCGGAGTAACCGGCAGCTTTCGCATGCCGTCTTTTCGATCAACGACCCGCGCTGGGGGCGGGGCGACGGCAATGGCGACGGCAAAAGCCAGGACCAGAAGCGTCCGCAGGAACAAAAGCGCCCATCGAAGGACAAGGATGGTGAGGGCCCGCCGGATCTCGACGAAATGTGGCGCGACTTCAACAAGAAGCTCGCCGGCCTGTTCGGCAAGAAAACGCCTGGCGGCGGTCCGCGTACCGACAACGGCCGCGGCGCCAAGATCGGCATGGGCATTGTTGTCGGCGTATTGATCGCGATCTATCTGGGCAGCGGCGTATTCGTCGTACAGGACGGCAATGTGGGTGTCGTGTCGCGCTTCGGAAAGTATGAAGAGTCGGACGACCCGGGCATCCATTGGCGTCTTCCGTATCCGTTCGAATCGCACGAGATCGTCAATACGTCGCAGATTCGTTCGATCGAAGTCGGGCGCAACAACACCGTGACCCAGGCCAACGTTCGTGACGCATCGCTGCTGACGCACGACGCGGATATCGTCGAGGTGCGGTTTGCCGTGCAGTATCAGATCAGGTCGGCGACCGACTATCTGTTCCGCAATGCCGATCCCGAGCAGAACGTGACGGAATCGGCGCAAGCCGCGATTCGCGAAATCGCGGGCACGCACAGTACCGACGACCTGCTTTTCAAGGATCGCGAAGCATTGCGCGCGAAGCTTGTCGACACCATCCAGGCATCGCTTGATTCGTACAAGACGGGCTTGCAGGTGACCGGCGTGACCATCGAGAGCGTGCAGGTGCCGGCGCAGGTTCAGCCGGCCTTTGAAGATGCCGCGAAGGTGCGCCAGGACAACGAGCGCGCGGTCGACACCGCGAAAGCCTACGCAGATCAACTGTTGCCGCGCGCGAAGACCGACGCGGCGCGCATGATCGACGATGCGAAGGGCTATAGCAACCGGGTCGTTTCGCAGGCGCAAGGCAATGCCGAGCGCTTCAAGCAGGTCTACGCAGAATATTCGAAGGCGCCGGCAGTGATTCGTCAACGCATGTATCTGGACACAATGCAGCAGATCTATTCGCGTGCGACGAAGGTGTTCGTCGACAGCAAGAGTTCGAACAATGTGGTGTACCTGCCGCTCGACAAGCTAGTCGATGCAAACCGCCAGAACGCGGCCGCAGCCGCTGTGGCGTCGGGCGCGTCAGGTGTTGCTGCAGGGACGGTGCCTTCGGGCGCAAATCAACCCGTCGGCGCCTCGCCTACCGGTGTGATCGGAGGGGCTATTACGCAGGACGCGCGCGCCGAAAGCGCATCGGCGGCTTCGGCCGTCACTGCCCAGTCCGCCGCTCCCGCCAGCGCTGCGGCTTCTGCTGCCGCCTCGGGTGCCGCCGCGCAGTCGTCGGGTGACCCATTGCGTTCGCGCGATGCGTTCCGTTCGCGTTCGCGCGAAGACGACACGCAATGAGGAGCGCGATCATGAATCGAATTATTGCGCTCGTCGCTGCCGTGGTGGTGGTGTTGTTCATTGGCTCGTCCATGATGTTCGTGGTCGACGAACGTCATGCCGGCGTGGTCACCGCACATGGCGGCGACACGCCCACGCTTGTCACGCCCGGCCTCCATTTCAAGCTGCCGCCGCCGTTCCAGACGCTGACGCTGATCGACACCCGTACGCTCACGCTCGACGAAGCAGGCTCGGACCGTTTCAATACGTCGGACAAGAACGAGGTGATCGTGAATACGGTCATCAAGTATCGCGTGGCCGATCCGCTCAAGCTGTTCGAAAGCAACGAGAAGAACACGCAGACGGCGCAGGACCGGCTGGCCGCGCTCACGCGCACGGCATTGACCTCGTCGTTCACGAAGCGTTCGCTGACGGACGTGCTCGGTGAGCAGCAGGCTATTGCGACCGAAGCGCAGAAGGCGATCGAGCAGCCGGCAGCGGCGTTCGGCGTGGAACTCGTCGACCTGCAACTGACGCGCATCGACTTTCCGCCGGCGGTGGCCGATTCGGTCTACAAACGCATGATCGCGGCGCGCCAGCAAGCGGCGGCCGAGGAGCGCGCGAAGGGGACGGCCGACGCCGATGCGCTGAAAGCGAGCGCAGAGCGCCAGCAGGAAGCCATTCTTGCCGATGCCTACAAGGAAGCGCAGACCATCAAGGGTGAGGGTGATGGCCGAGCTGCGTCCATTGCCGCCGATGCATACGGCGTCGATCCGCAGTTCTACCAGTTCTATCAAAGCCTCGAAGCGTATAAAAAGACTTTCAATGCCGGTGACGTGATGGTCGTCGATCCGAGCAGCGATTTCTTCCGCTTCATGCGCAGCCCCAATGGTGCTGCGCCGAGCGGCGCCGATGCCACCACCCCGGCGCTCGCGCGCAAGCGCTGAGCGTCCAAGCGTCGCGGCGAGAGCCGCGACGCCTTCAATCGAATGGATATGGCTGCATCGTTACTGCTCGCGATTGCGTTGATGCTGATTATTGAGGGGATGTTTCCGTTCGTCTTCCCTAACTCCTGGCGCGACACGTTCCGCCGGATCGCGCAACGGCCGCCGCACCAGATTCGTATCGGTGGGCTGATCGCCATGGTGCTTGGCGTTATCCTGCTGATTATTGCGACGTGACCATTGCAACGTGATCATTGCACCATGATCGTCGCGACGTGAAAACTTCAAAGCGGGTCGACTTGTAGTCTCCGGTCGCCCATAGACTCAAAGCTTGCGCTCACTCGCGGCAATCATCACCGCCGCGCTCAAGCGCTCCGTAGGAAACGCATCGATGTCCACCTGGTTACTCCCCGAGAATATCGCCGACGTCTTGCCGTCCGAGGCTCGCAAGATTGAAGAATTGCGCCGTCGGCTGCTCGACCGTTTTCGTTCGTACGGCTACGAACTTGTCATGCCGCCCATGCTCGAGTATCTCGAGTCGTTGCTCACCAGCGGCGGCAGCGACCTGAACCTGCGCACGTTCAAGCTCGTTGATCAATTATCCGGCCGAACGCTCGGCCTGCGCGCTGACATTACGCCGCAGGTCTCGCGTATCGACGCGCATTTGCTGAATCGCCAGGGCGTGACGCGCCTTTGTTACGCGGGCAATGTGCTGCACACGCGCCCGCGCGGTCTGCACGCTACACGCGAGCAGATCCAGATCGGCGCGGAAATCTACGGCCATGCGGGACTGGAAGCGGATCTCGAGATCCAGCAACTGATGCTGGACTCACTGCGTCTGAGCGGCCTCGATAAAGTGCGCCTCGACCTGTGCCACGCGGGCGTTTTGTCGGCGTTGCTGGATCTGGAGCCGGCTGCTGCGGTGCTCGGTGAAGCGCTGTTCGACGCGCTCGGCGCGAAGGATGTGCCGCGCCTGAACGAACTTACGGCCAAGCTTGGCGATGTCACCCGGGACGCATTGCGCGCGTTGCCTTCGCTGTATGGCGACGCTTCCGTGCTCGACGAAGCTCGGGCTCGGCTGCCGAATCTTCCGGTGATCGGCCGGGCGCTGGACGACCTCGCGTTCCTCGCGGCCCAGGCGAACGGAGCCGAGCTGATGATCGATCTCGCCGATCTGCGCGGTTACGCGTACCACAGCGGCGTGATGTTCTCGGCGTACGTCGATGGCGTGCCGAATGCGGTGGCGCGGGGTGGCCGTTACGACCATGTCGGCCAGGCCTACGGCCGTGCGCGCCCGGCAACCGGCTTCTCGCTCGACCTGCGCGAAGTCGCCCGCATTTCCCCCGTCGATGCCCGCGGCAGCGCGGTCCTCGCCCCGTGGAAGCATGACGAACCGCTGCTCGCGGCAGTCGCGCAATTGCGCGATGCGGGCGAAGTGGTGATTCAGGCGTTGCCCGGTCATGACCATGATCTCGACGAGTTCGCGTTCGATCGCGTATTGGTCGAGCGGGACGGAAAGTGGGTCGTAGAGGCCCGTTCCTAGCGGTTTTGCGGTTTGCCGGCGCGTTTTTTATGGGTGCGCAGCTGCAAACCGCGGACAAAATTTCTGCCAGATCCGATCGGTGCAAAATCGATACGCGTTCGCAAATACCGGGAAAAACTCGGAACCTTCCGCGAACATAGGTAAAATGCTTTTTTAACCAGCTATCAAATTGACATGTCTGCCAGCGCAGTGAATGTGAACCCGGGGCGCAACGTCGTCGTGGTCGGCACCCAGTGGGGTGATGAGGGCAAGGGCAAGATCGTCGACTGGTTGACGGACCACGCCCAGGGCGTCGTGCGCTTCCAGGGCGGCCACAATGCCGGCCACACGCTGATTATCGGCGGCAAGAAAACCATCCTTCGACTGATTCCGTCGGGCATCATGCGCGCCGGCACCGCCTGCTACATCGGCAATGGCGTCGTGTTGTCGCCGGAAGCGCTCTTCAAGGAAATCGGCGAGCTGGAATCGGTGGGTGTGGACGTCCAGAAGCGTCTTTTCATCTCCGAAGCCGCCAACCTGATTCTTCCGTATCACATCGCTATCGACCAGGCCCGCGAAGCGCGGCGCGGCGCGGCGAAGATCGGTACCACCGGACGCGGCATCGGCCCGGCGTATGAAGACAAGGTTGGCCGCCGCGGCTTGCGGGTGCAGGATCTGTACGACCGCGAAGTATTCGCTGAGCGCCTGCGCGAAACCCTCGATTTCCACAACTTCGTGCTGACCGGCTATCTGGGCGCCGCAGCGGTGGATTATCAGGAAACGCTGGACACCATGTTCGGCTACGCCGAGCGCCTCGCGCCCATGGTGACCGACGTCTCGCGCCGTCTCTATGACGAAAACCACGCTGGCCGGAACCTGTTGTTCGAAGGTGCGCAAGGCACGCTGCTTGATATCGATCACGGCACGTATCCGTACGTCACGTCGAGCAATTGTGTGGCGGGCGCAGCGACTGCCGGCGCGGGCGTGGGTCCGCAAAAGCTCAACTACATCCTCGGCATCACGAAAGCGTATTGCACGCGCGTGGGCGCAGGCCCGTTCCCGAGCGAGTTGTATGACGCCGACAACGCCAATCGCCAGGAGCAGGTTGGCCTGACGCTTGCGACCGTCGGCAAGGAATTCGGTTCGGTGACCGGCCGTCCGCGCCGTACCGGCTGGCTTGACGCCGCCGCGCTGCGCCGCTCGATCCAGATCAACGGCATCTCGGGCTTGTGCATGACGAAACTCGACGTGCTCGATGGCCTGGACGAAGTGAAGCTGTGCGTGGGCTACAAGCTTGACGGCAAAGATGTCGACATCCTGCCGCGCGGCGCGTCGGAAGTGGCGCGTTGCGAGCCGGTGTACGAGACATTCGGCGGCTGGAAGGAAAGCACCATTGGCATTACGCAATGGGACAGCTTGCCGGCCAATGCGCGCAAGTACCTGTCGCGTATCCAGGAAGTGGCGGCCGTGCCTATCGACATGGTGTCGACGGGTCCGGATCGCGACGAAACCATCCTGCTGCGTCATCCGTTCAAGGTTTAAGCAGGCCGGACGTGCAGCATCGACCAAAGTGGCCGCGAATCAGCGGCCACTTTTGCATATTCAACAGACGTACAGTGCTGTACATATTGAAAAGAGTTTCACCATGATCGCGATGAAAGATCCGCGCAATGACGACCGGAATCTGTGGGTAGGCTGGGACGAATATCACCGGCTGATCGAACTGCTCGCGCTCAGCGTGCATGACTCGGGCTGGAAGTTCGACAATATCCTGTGCCTCGCACGCGGCGGCCTGCGGGTTGGCGACCAGCTTTCGCGCATCTATGACCTGCCGCTCGCCATCCTGGCGACGAGTTCGTATCGCGAGGCGGCCGGCACGGAACAGGGCACACTCGACATCGGGCAATACATCACCATGACGCGCGGCGAGCTGTCTGGCAACGTGCTGCTTGTCGATGACCTGGTCGACTCCGGCGTCACGCTTTCGCGTGTGCAGCAGCATCTGAAAGACCGTTATCCGGCGGTCACGGCAGTGCGTTCCGCCGTGCTTTGGTACAAGGGCTGCTCCAAAGTGAAGCCCGACTATCATGTGCAGTTTCTCGAAACGAATCCCTGGATTCATCAGCCGTTCGAAGAGTGGGACACTGTCCGCCCGCACAACCTCGGTGCGTGGATCAAGCGCGGCGTCCAGGACGAGCGCGGCTGATTCAAGTCCTGAGCGTGTTCAAGTCGTGCGCGTCAGCCGTTCACGTGAGTTGTTAGTGGTTAGTTGTTGAGCAGCGGAACGAAACTGAAACGAAACGCCGTTCGATTCGCCTGTCCGGTGCGATCGAACGGCATTTTTTTGCTGATAGCCGGTTAAAGCCGGAAACCGCCGCGCATGCACCTTCGCGCCTTTGCCGCAATGCTAAACTGCCGCTTCGCTCCGGTCGTCGCGGTATCGCAACAGGCCGGTCGGGCGCCGCACGCAACGTTAGAATGGCGTTCGTTTTTTCCGCTTCGGACGGCTTCCCGCGTTTATGAACAAAATCACCCACGCGCACGAGCGCAAACAGCCGCTGCCCGCCTTGGCACTCGCCGCAATCGGCGTAGTGTTCGGCGATATCGGCACCAGCCCGCTGTACGCGTTGAAAGAGGCCTTCAGTAAGTCCCACGGTATTGAACTGAGCGACGCCTCCATCCTCGGGGTTATCTCGTTGTTGTTCTGGGCGATCATGATCGTGGTCTCCATCAAATACGTGCTCTTCGTGATGCGCGCCGACAACAATGGCGAAGGTGGCGTACTCGCACTCATGACACTTGCGTTACGCACGTTGAAGGGATCGGGACGTGCAACCGGCGTGCTGATGATGCTCGGCATTTTCGGCGCGTGCATGTTTTACGGCGACGCAGTCATTACACCGGCCATGTCGGTGATATCGGCGGTGGAAGGGCTGGAAATCGTCTCGCCGGCGCTGTCTGAATGGGTGATCCCCATCACCATCGTGATTCTCGTGATGCTTTTCTGGATCCAGCGCCGCGGTACGTCGGTGGTCGGCAAGCTTTTCGGCCCGATCATGGTGCTGTGGTTCCTGACGCTGGCCGTGCTTGGCGTGTATCACATCGCGCAAGTGCCGCGCGTGCTGATCGCGTTGAATCCGTATTACGCGTTCTCGTTCATGGCTGCCCACGTGCTGCAGGCGTATATCGTGCTCGGGTCGGTCGTGCTGGTGCTGACCGGCGCGGAAGCGCTATATGCCGATATGGGGCACTTTGGCGCCAAGCCCATTCGCTACGCGTGGTATGGCCTCGTCATGCCGTCGCTGGTGCTTAATTATTTCGGCCAGGGTGCGTTGCTGATGCACTCGCCGGAAGCCGCCGAAAGTCCGTTCTTTCTCCTGGCGCCGCAATGGGCTCTCTTGCCCCTGGTGATCCTGTCGACTGTAGCCACAGTGATTGCATCACAGGCCGTCATTTCAGGCGCGTATTCGCTGACGAGCCAGGCAATCCAGCTTGGCTACGTGCCGCGCATGAAGATCCTGCATACATCGGATCTGGCGATCGGGCAGATCTATATTCCGGTCGTGAACTGGATGCTGTTGTTCGTCATCCTGTGTATCGTGATCGGCTTCAAAAGCTCCGAGAATCTCGCGGCCGCATACGGGCTTGCCGTCACCGCGACCATGCTGGTCACGACCATTCTCGCGTCGGTTGTGATGACCAAGCTGTGGGGCTGGAACAAGTTCCTGGTGGGCGGGATCATCAGCGTGTTTTTTATCGTCGATGTCGGGTTCTTCGGCGCCAGCCTGCTCAAGATCGAGCAGGGCGGCTGGCTGCCGCTGGGTATTGGCGGCGTGCTGTTTTTCCTGCTGATGACGTGGTTCAAGGGCCGCATGATCGTGAAGGACCGGACCGCCGCCGACGGTATTCCGCTGATGCCATTCCTGCAGGGATTGCTTGCGCATCCGCCGCATCGGGTGTCGGGTACCGCAATCTATCTGACCGGCAACGACACGCTCGTGCCCGTTAGCCTGTTGCACAACCTGAAGCACAACAAGGTTCTGCATGAACGGACCATCTTCCTGAATTTCGTTACCCGCGATGTGCCGTATGTCGATGACGACAAGCGAGTGGAAGTGAAGGATGCGGGCGGCGGGCTCTTTCTCGTGAAAGCGCAGTATGGTTTTAACGAAACGCCCGACGTGAAGGCCGTGCTGAACGAGATTGGCCGTACCCACGACATGACGTTTGAACTCATGGATACGTCCTTCTTCATGGCTCGGGAAACGGTTGTGCCGACGCAGTTGCCGGGTATGTCGGTGTGGCGTGAACGGGTGTTCGCGTGGATGCATCAGAATGCCGCCAAGCCGACTGACTTCTTCAGTATTCCCGCGAACCGGGTGGTTGAGTTGGGGACGAAGATCGAGATTTGACGGGAAGCGTGCGGGGGCGTTTGAGACCATCATGCACGCGTGGCCCGGCTTGATCCGTCAAGATTGTTAAATAGAAAACGGCCCATCGGGCCGTTTTCGTTTCCATCGGGCCGTGCCGCTCGTTTACTTTTTCAGCTTGGCAAACGCCGCTGCCATTGCGCTGGCTGCTTCCGGTTCGCGCTTGCCGCCGCTATTGCCCCGGACATCGCGGGCACTGCCACCACCCGCGCCACCACCACCACGGCGGTCTTGCGCGCCGCGTTGCTGTTGCTGCGGCGGTGCTCCATCGGCGGCGAAGTCATCGTCCAGACGCATAGTCAGCGCGATCCGCTGGCGCTTCACGTCCGTCTCCAGCACTTTCACCTTCACCACCTGACCCGCTTTCACGACCTCGTGCGGGTCCTTGATGAACTTCGTCGACATCGCCGATACGTGCACCAATCCATCCTGATGCACGCCGATATCCACGAACGCACCAAACGCCGCGACGTTCGTGACCACGCCTTCCAGGATCATTCCGGGCGTGAGATCGGAGAGTTTCTCGACGCCGTCGCGGAACGTGGCCGTCTTGAATTCCGGACGTGGATCGCGGCCCGGCTTTTCCAACTCGGCGAGGATGTCTCGCACCGTCGGCAGACCGAACCGTTCGTCGACAAATTCTGCCGGCGACAGGCCCGCCAAGGCTTCACGCTTGCCCATGACATCGGCGGCGTGCTTCTTGATTTTCGCCAGGATTCGTTCGACCACCGGATAGGCTTCCGGATGCACCGACGAGCGGTCCAGCGGATTCACACCGTTGTTGATGCGCAGGAATCCGGCGGCTTGCTCGAAGGTTTTATCGCCGAGACGGGGCACTTTCTTCAATTGATCACGCGATGCAAACGGGCCGTTGGCATCGCGGAAATCGACGATATTACGCGCCAATGTCGCGTTCAATCCCGACACGCGCGCAAGCAATGCAACCGATGCCGTATTGGCGTCCACGCCGACCGCGTTCACGCAATCCTCGACCACCGCGTCAAGCGAACGGGCGAGGTCGCGTTGATTGACGTCGTGCTGATACTGGCCGACGCCGATCGCTTTCGGATCGATCTTGACGAGTTCCGCGAGCGGATCCTGCAGCCGCCGCGCGATGGACACCGCACCGCGCAGTGTTACGTCGAGGTCAGGAAACTCTTTCGATGCCAGTTCGGACGCCGAATAAATCGACGCTCCCGCTTCGGACACCACGATCTTCTGCAGCTTCAGTTCCGGATGTTTCGCGATCAATTCGCTCGCGAGCTTGTCGGTCTCGCGTGACGCCGTGCCATTGCCGATACTGATCAGCTCAGCCTGCGTCTGCGCGGCGATCCGCGCAAGCTTGGCGAGCGAGCCATCCCAGTCGCGACGCGGTTCGTGCGGATAAATCACGTCGGTGGCAAGCAGCTTGCCGGTACGATCGACCACGGCCACTTTCACACCGGTACGCATGCCGGGATCGAGGCCGATCACGGCTTTCGGCCCTGCCGGAGCGGCAAGCAAAAGGTCCTTCAGATTGCGTGCAAACACGCGAATGGCCTCGGCTTCGGCTTCTTCGCGCAAATTCGTCAGCAAATCGTTTTCGATATTCGGCTGAACCTTCACGCGCCAGCACCAGCGGCACACGTCCGAGAGCCATTTATCGGCTGGCCGGCCCTGATTCGCGATGCTCACATGGCGCGCGATCAGCGCTTCGCCGGGGTGCGGCACTTGCGCGTCGAGCTCTTCGCCCAGTCCCAGCTTGACCATCAGGACGCCTGCATTGCGCCCGCGAAAAAGCGCGAGCGCCCGGTGCGACGGGACGGTGCGGATGGTTTCCGAGTAGTCGTAATAGTCGCGGAATTTCTCGCCTTCCTCGGTTTCTTTCCCTTCCACGACCGTCGAAATCACGCTGCCTTGCTTGAACAGGTAGTCGCGAACCTTACCGAGAATTTCTGCCGTTTCACCGAACTGTTCCGAGAGGATGTCACGGGCGCCATCGAGCGCGGCTTTGATATCGGCGACGCCTTTTTCAGCGTCTACATAACGCGCGGCTTCTGTTTGCGGATCGAGCGTCGGGTCGGCAAGGAGGGCATCCGCGAGCGGCTGCAAGCCGGCCTCACGGGCGATCTGCGCACGCGTGCGGCGCTTCGGTTTGTAGGGGAGATACAGGTCTTCGAGCACCTGCTTGCTCTCGGCGCCTTCAACGGCTGCGCGCAGCTCGGGCGTGAGCTTACCCTGTTCGTCGATGCTCTGGACAATCGTCGCGCGGCGGTCTTCCAGCTCGCGAAGATAGATGAGCCGTTCCTCGAGATTGCGCAATTGCGTGTCGTCGAGATTGTCCGTTACTTCCTTTCTATAACGGGCGATGAACGGAACGGTTGCGCCTTCATCGAGTAGTTGCACGGTGGCGGCGACCTGCCGTGGTTGCACATTCAACTCTGTGGCGATGCGCTGGACAATCTTGAGTGCTACGGTTTCCGTCATGGGGGTCTGCGTCAGCCTGCTGGCTCATCAAGGGCTTTTCGTACCGCGCATTTCACTCGCATTTCACTGTAAGCCGCGCGAACACGTTTGCCGGGTTGGTGAAGCGGGGCATTTTGCCATAAATGCCGGAGGGCTCCGGCGCGCGGTGATAGAATTTCAGGATTGTAGAAGCTGCTTTTTCACGCCATTGTCCGTCTCCTTGTTCGTTTTCTTGCCTATCACGCTGGCTATCACGTTGCCGACTTCCCGCCTTTCGCCCGCTTTGCCGACTGCTTCAGTCGATTCGTTCGCCTCGACCGGTCCGGCCGCATCGGGTGGCGATGTTGCCATCGTGCGATCAGCCGGACTGTTGGCTGGCTTGTCGCGGCAGGTCTTGTCATTCGCCCGGCCCGTTGCGGCAATATTGGTCGCGTTAACCTGCGCGGGTATCGGCACGGCCGTCATGGCGCAGACGCCGAAGCCCATCAACCCGGGTACGTCGGTCACGCAAACGCCGCTCGACGAAACCGGCGCGCAAGCCAATGGCAATGGCGATGCAGGCCAAGCGGCATCGGGCGTGCCGGCAAGCCGGGCGGCGGGTCAGATCGGAGCAAGTGGCGTAATCGATGCTGACGCAGCACAAGCCACCGCCGATACCAACGCTTTCGCCGCGCGCCAGAAGGCGTTGGACGTTCGCAGCGCGGAGAACAACTATACCTACGGGGTCAAGCAGCACGATTGCTACAGCAATTTTTTCGTCAATCACTGCCTGGACAAAGCGCGGGACGCCAAGCGTGAAGTAGCCCAGCAAATTCGCAAGGAACAACTGGCGCTCGACGACGAACAACGTCTGCAGCACGCGCAGCAGCGGGACCAGCAAACGGCGATCAAACGCGCGCAGTACGTGTCCGAGGGGCCGCAGCGTGCGGCGAATGAGAAGGCGAGCGAGGAGTCGTTTGCAGAGAAGCAGCGCCAGAATGAGTTGTCAGCGGCGCAGCGAAATGCGGAAGCGCCGCAGCGCGCGCAGAACCAGGCCGATTACGATCGCAAGCAGGCGGATTACCAGAAGAAACTTGCCGATGCCGCCGCGCGCGGCGTGCAGGACGCAAAGGACCGCGAAGACAAGGCGGAACGTTTTGCGGCCAAGCAACGTGATGCTGCCGAGCATCAGGCGGAAGTTCAGTCCCGGCAGAAGGAAGCGGCCGCCAAGCAGCAACAGCGTGCGCAGCAGGACGCGGCAGATCAGGCGCACCAGGAACAACTCAAGCAGCAACAGCAGCAGCAACAACAGCAACCGAAGTAAGCCGGGACCGGACAGTAACCTCGGGCGACGCCGGTCAGTGACCTGAAGCGGCCTACGCGGCCAGGGGAGACGAATATGCATGCATATCCTGCAGCAGCAGTCGACACAGGCACGATCCGTGAACGCATCGGACAGCTGGAAGCGGAGCATCACGGCCTGAATAGTCTTATCGGCAAGATGGCTGAGGTTCCCGGCATCAACGACTTCGAGATCAGGCGCCTGAAGAAGCGCAAGCTCAAAGTCAAGGACACCATCATCCTGCTGCAATTGCAGTTGGAACCGGACGCGCACTTGAATCCATGACGTACACGTGAAGCACACGTGATGCATGCGCGGGCCGGAAGAATTTTTACGCCAGCTACCCTTGGCGCCTCGTCGGCAAGGGGGCAGACCTGGCTTGCTGACACGAGTCACGAGCCGGAACACAAGCAGGAACGTCCCTTTGAATTCGCCCGACAATGCCCTCACAGAGAACGCGGAAGCCGTGCTGAAGCCGGCCGCGAAGGCGGGTGCCGTCGACACCACGCTGTCGCTCTCGCTGGCGCCAAAACGCCGCACTGAACTCGATGCGATTTTTGCCGCCGAGGGTCTGTTGGCGCGGCAAATCGATGGTTATCGCTCGCGTGCTTCGCAGGTCGACATGGCGCGCGCGGTCGCCGCCGCCATGGAGGCTTCCGGGCGCGCCATGCCTGAACCCGCGATGTTCGACGCGCAACGCCGTCCCGCGCGCAAGCTCGGGCCGTCGGATGCGCCTGTCGTTCATGACGACGGTGCGGACGAGTTGGGTGTGGCGACGGCATCGACGGGAATCGACGGCGGCGAGAACACGCTGATCGTGGAAGCGGGTACGGGTACGGGCAAGACGTTTGCGTATCTCGTGCCGGCCATGCTGTGGGGCGGCAAGGTGATCGTCTCGACCGGCACGAAGCACTTGCAGGACCAGCTGTTCCAGCGCGACATTCCTACCGTGCGCGACGCGCTCGCCGTGCCGGTGTCGGTCGCCATGCTCAAAGGGCGCGCGAATTACCTGTGCCATTACTACCTGCAGCGCACGGCCGACAACGGCCGCTTGCCCACGCGCCAGGACACGTCGCATCTGCAGGAAATCATCCGTTTCGCCAAGATCACGCGCACGGGCGACAAAGCCGAACTTGCGAGCGTGCCCGAGAATTCTCCCGTCTGGCCGATGGTCACGTCTACCCGTGACAACTGCCTCGGTCAGGAATGCCCGCAGTACAAAGAGTGTTTCGTGATGCAGGCGCGGCGCGAGGCACAGCAGGCGGATATCGTGGTGGTGAACCACCATCTGTTTTTCGCCGATGTCATGTTGCGCGACACCGGCATGGCCGAGTTGCTGCCGACGGCGAATACCATCATTTTCGACGAAGCGCATCAGTTGCCCGAAACCGCGACGCTGTTTTTTGGCGAAACGGTATCCACCACGCAGTTTCTCGAACTGGCCCGCGACGCGGTAGCAGAAGGCTTGAGCCACGCCCGCGATTTCTCCGACTGGACCAAACTCGGCGCTGCGCTGGAACGTGCGGCGCGCGACGTGCGGCTGGCGTTCAAAGAAGATTCGGTGCGGATGTCGCTTGGCCAGCTTGCCGATGACCATCCGTTATTCGACGCGCTCGACACGCTTGAAGAGCATCTTGATGCACTCACCAAGGCCCTTGGCGAGCACGCGGAGAGGGCCGAGCCGCTGGGGGTGCTGTTGCGCCGTGCGCGCGAATTGCAGGGCTTGCTGGGCGGCTGGACCGCGCCGCCGACTTCTGTCGAAAAGGCGGTAGCCGAGGAGGCTGAAGCGGCGGCGAAAGCCGATCCAAACGAGATGGTGCGCTGGATCGAAGTGTTCTCGCATACGGTGCAGTTACACGAGACGCCGCTTTCCGTCGCGCCGATTTTCTCGAAGCAGCGCGCCGGTGTGCCGCGGGCGTGGATCTTCACGTCGGCAACATTGTCGGTGCGAGGGGATTTCACGCATTACGCCGCGCAAATGGGCCTGAACGCGCGTCGTTCCATGACGCTGCCCAGTCCCTTCGATTACCCGACGCAAGGCTTGTTGTACGTGCCGCGTAACTTGCCGCAACCGTCGTCGCCGAATTTCACCGACGCCGTGTTCGATGGCGCGCTGCCGGTGATCGAGGCATCGAAGGGCGGCGTGTTTTTCCTTTGCACGACGTTGCGCGCGGTCGATCGGATTGCGATGCGTTTGCGTGACACGATCGAGCAGCGCGGCTGGGACTACCCGCTGCTGGTACAGGGCGATGCCAGCCGAACCGAGTTGCTCGACCGCTTCCGCTCCTACGGCAACGCCATCCTGGTGGGCAGCCAGAGCTTCTGGGAAGGGGTGGATGTGCGTGGCGACGCGCTGTCGCTGGTGGTTATCGACAAGCTGCCGTTTGCGCCGCCCGATGACCCGGTGTTGTCGGCGAGGCTGGATGCGTTGACCAAGAAGGGGCTGAGCCCGTTTGCCGTGCATCAGTTGCCGCAGGCGGTGATTACGCTCAAGCAGGGCGCGGGCCGGTTGATACGCGCGGAAACGGATCGTGGCGTGTTGATGATCTGCGACACCCGTCTCGTCGATAAACCCTACGGCCGGCGTATCTGGCAAAGCCTGCCGCCGTTCAAGCGCACGCGCGAACTGGAAGTGGTGCGCGCTTTCTTCTCCGATCCGGAAACGGCGGTGGCTCAAGAAGACGAATGAACGCGGCGTGTTAAACGTCGCGAGCCTGTGGGCCTCTGCGCCGGCAGCATGTGTCGCCGCGCAGTCCTCGGCGCGTTTCTTTCCCTATGCACGCCCGCTCGGGCATGACGCCGGATCAGGCGGCGTTGATCCAAACGCGGCGCGCTGCTCGATCAGCCGCCGGGCGGTTGGGCCGGCACTGTCTGCCAACCTCCGGGGCAGGCCCTGACGTACGGGTAATAACCTTGAGGCTTCCCGCAGTAATACCAGTAGGACGCTTGCGGCGCGCCGCTACCTGTCGTGTCCGTTTGTCCCTGTTCGACATACTGAGTCGGCGTGGGATCGACGACTGGCACAGGGCCGTAAGCGTAGTAATTCGGGTAGTAACCGGGGTAGTACGGGTACGGATAGCCACCGACAAAACCCGGGCCAAAATACACCCCGACCGACCCACCGCAACAACCGCCGTGGTAGTAGCCGCCGCCGTGGTAATAGCCACCGCCATGATAGCCACCCCCCCAGCCACCGCCGCCGCCGTGATAGTAGCCGCCGGCCATGGCTGCGCCGCTTGCACCCACGGCCGCCAACACCACCAGCAATAGCTGGCACGCTCTACGCGCATTCATGATGATCACCTCTACTGTCCGCACTATTTCAGATTTGTTTTGCCAAGCCGGATCCTGCACAGGGCAGGCTACCCCGAATCAGGACCGGTTACTCACAAGTGTATGAATTCCGCGGAGATTTTTCCTTCTTTGTGTAACGGCAGATAACACAGGCTTCGATTCCACCCGATAACAGAGTTGTAATGTCCCCGCTACCCGTTGGGTAATCGTCCACCAGGCACGCTTTTCACGTCAGAAGGCCCGATCCTGGCATCTCTTTTGAGAGACCGGGACTGGCCGGGAATTGGCCGTCTGGAACCCGATTCAGCTGTGAGAATAGTGTCCGAAAAAAAACCGCGCTCCGAAATGAGCGCGGCTTTTTTATAAGGCTTAATTGAACTGCATCACGGCTTTCGCCGATCTTTTCGTTGCTGTGGTTAGCGTGAAGAACCTAGCGTGAAGAACCCGCTTACCAGATCTGCCACCACGATTTATTTTCCTTACCCGGGCGCGATTTGCCGGTGACATACGGGCTGTCGGGGAACGTAGCGGCCAACACGCGTTTCGTGTCGCCTTCCAGCTGCGGCTGGTCGAGCTTGCCGTACGACAGCATCATGATGTGCAACGCATCTTCCGTTGCAGGCGCATTCCGGTATTCACGGATCGCGAGTTGCGCACGGTTGATTGCCGCGACATAAGCGCCACGCCGATAGTAATAATCCGCAGCGTGCACTTCGTGCGAAGCCAGCGCGTTCACAATGTAGCGCATGCGTTGAGCGGCATCGGGCGCATACTTGCTTTGCGGATACCTGTCGACCACGACCTTGAACGCGTCGTACGATTCGCGCAGCGACACCGGATCACGTTCGCTCATGTCCTGGCCGGAGAAACGGCCGAACAGACCGAGGTCGTCGTTGAAGTGAATCATGCCTTTCAGGTAATACGCGTAGGGAATGTCCGGGTGATCCGGATGCAGCTTGATGAAGCGGTCGATAGCCGAATCTGCGGAAGCGGTTTCGCCGTCCTTCCAGTTGCAGTAAGCGACATTGATCTGCGCTTGTTGCGCAAAATGACCAAACGGATCGCGACCTTCCAGGCTCTCGAAATACTTCGCACATTTGCCGAAGTCACCGCCGGTCAGCGCATCCTGCGCCTCCGAGTATAATTTGCCGTTATTCCACGTTGCCGTTTCGTCGGTTTTCTCGGGCAAACCATGGCAGCCCGCAACAATGACGGCACCCGCAGCCAGCGCCATGACCTTGACAGACGAGTTCGACGATAGCCGGACCAGTTGACGGACAGGGTTCAAAACGGTTCTCAAAGCTTGATTCACGGCTCGCATCAGTGCTTGCATTTTCTAGCTCATGCCTTTCTGGCTAATTCCCAGCTTTTCAGTCTAAATGACCCGCTCAAGTACAAGTCGTACCAAAGATCGCAGCAAAGATTATAGCCCAAGCGCATCGGCCGACGACGCACGTCCGGACGATTTGACCGAACCGGCCGCTGCGCCGGACGCCGCAAGCGAAATTCACGGCAAACCCGTGCCCACCAACCTGCACGAGCGCCGCGCCGACGCCGAAACGCCGCGCACGATCCTCGTCCCCGACGAGTACGCCGGCGAGCGTCTCGACAAGGTCATGGCACGCCTGTTCCCCGAGTTTTCGCGTAGCCGCCTGCAGACCTGGATTGATGCGCAGCGTGTGCAGGTCGACGGCGCGCCCGCGAAGATCCGGCAACCGGTGCCGCTCGGCGCCACTATCACGCTGATTCCCGATTTACTGCCCGAACAGCTCGCGTTCACGCCGGAACCGGTGCCGCTCGAGATCGTCTATGAAGACGATGCGCTCGTGGTCATCAACAAGCCTGCGGGCATGGTCGTGCATCCGGCGGCGGGCAACTGGAGCGGCACGCTGCTCAACGGTTTGCTGTACCGGTACGGCGACGCCGCCGCCGGCTTGCCGCGCGCGGGTATCGTGCATCGGCTGGACAAGGAGACGTCGGGGCTGATGGTGGTTGCACGCACGCTCGAAGCGCAGACGGTCCTGACCCGTCAGTTGCAGGCACGCACGGTGAAGCGCCGCTACGTCGCGCTGGTGTGGGGGACGATGCCGGACGAAGGCACTATCGATGCACCGATTGGCCGCGATCCGCGCGACCGCACGCGCATGGCGGTGGTGGAGAGCGCATCGGGGAAATACGCCCGTACGCACTACCGCACCATCGACCGGGCGATGTGGAACAACCAGCCCGTGTCCGCGGTTCACTGCGATCTCGACACCGGCCGTACACACCAGATCCGCGTGCATTGTGCGCATATCCGCCATCCGTTGCTGGGGGATCCCATCTATGGTCACGCGCGTGGCAAGCGTTCGGTGCAGCCGCTGCCGGAGGGGTTCAATCGCCAGGCGCTGCATGCCTGGCGGCTTGGACTGATCCATCCGACCACGGGTCGCGAGATCAGCTGGCGCGCTGACGTGCCGGAGGATATTGAAGCGTTGGCGGCGGAATTGGGCCTGGGTCGCGATGAAGCGACGGATCTCGATCCGGAGGACGCGGATTTCATCGATGAAGACGATGGCGGCGTTCAGGCGCGCGGCGGCTGGGACGAGTCGCAGCCGATCGAATATGACGATGATGACGAGGAATGACGCCAATGGTGACGCCATCTGAGGCAGGCTTCGCGGCTAAGTTTGTGGATTACCCGCCGCTTCGCCACGACGATTGCCTTTGGCCCGGCTGGTCCAGCGGTCCCAATGCGGTTTCGCCGCGAGTGAAGGCGCTTGCAACCACGCGCAATGGGGGTGTCAGTGCCGCGCCGTATGGCGGTGCGAACAGCCGTGGCGGCCTGAACCTCGGCCTGCACACAGGCGATGCACCCGACGCCGTGATGGAAAACCGCCGGCGCGTGGGGGAACTCACTGGCGCCCCGATTGCATGGCTTGCGCAAGTGCATGGCGCACAGATCGAGGATGCAGGCGCGGTGATCGACCGCTGCGCCGGTTCCCCCGCGTCAGTGGTCGAGGCAGACGCAGCGGTGACCGATCGCGCGGGCGTCGTGTGCGTTGTGATGATCGCGGACTGCCTGCCGGTACTTTTCTGCGATGCAGCCGGCCGTGCCGTCGGCGCAGCGCATGCAGGCTGGCGTGGACTGGCGGCTGGAATCGTGGAAAAGACGGCGGAGCGGGTCGCGCATCTCGCCGGCGCCCAGACCAGCACGTTGCACGCATGGCTAGGTCCGGCAATTGGCCCGGCAGCGTTCGAAGTAGGTGAGGATGTGCTCGATGCGTTCGTCGCTGCGGCCGACCCTGAATGTCGCGATGCGACCATTGCCGCTTTCGTCAAGCGTGAAGAGAAACACAAATATCTGGCCAATCTCTATGCGCTCGCCCGTTTGCGCCTCGAACGGAGCGGCGTGCCGTCCGGCAATGTCCACGGCGGGACGTTTTGCACGATGACTGATGCGGACCGGTTCTATTCGTATCGACGGGACCGGACAACGGGACGCATGGCCGCAATGATCTGGCTGGCAGACTAGACCCCGGATCCGACTCGCGCAGATCCGGCTCAAACCCGGCTCAAACCGGCTATGACCTGATGTTCGCCTATGCCGCCAAGCGCACGCTTTTTGCTGCGCGACTAAAACGTGATTGGCCGCGATGGACGCGTCTTATGTTGCGCAACAATTCTTGACATTCATCATCGCGTCACATCGGGAAAACGATGATGAAAAAAATATCGCACTGCGTCAAAATCAAGGCGACGCATTGACACGCCTTGCACCGTGGAGCAAGAATGTTTCACAAAAGCGCACGGCGTAGCAAGGTCACATCATCGCGGTCGGGCGTTTAGCAGCCCGGCACGACGATTACAACGACGCGGCTCCACGTCACGCCTGCATCAGCAACTCAGTCTCTCGGGACGCTTAGGTCAAACGCGGATATGGCTGCTTCCAGATCTTCATCTTCATCATCACCGGGTTCATCAAGTCCATCCGCTGCCAAGGCTTCGCCTAGTACGTCGGGTGCGCCTTTTGGAGTGCCTGCCGCAGATCCAGCGGCAGTGCAAAAGATGTTCGAGCAATGGCTTAACACATGGCGTGCAGTAGCCGACCCGGCCCAGTGGCAAAAGCTTGCCGCCCAGGCGAATTCGGGACATGCGGAATCGGCAGGATCAGCATCGGCTAATCCGTTTGCGGCGCTGGGTAGTTTCCCGGGGTTTTCCGGTTTTCCAGGCATCAGTGGCGGCAACAGCAATAACGGTGGTAGTGGTCAATTGCCGTTGGCGATGCCGAAGATTCCGACTGCCGCTATCGCGCCGCAGCGCCTACAGGAGCTGCAGTCCAGTTTCTCGCGTGACGCCGCGGAACTGATCAAGCAGGCCAGCGAGCAAAGCATCGACCTGGCGACGCTGAAAGACCGTCGCTTCAGCACGACCGCGTGGCAATCAGCGCCTGGTTTCGCATTCGCCGCTGCATGGTATGTGTTGAATGCGCGTTATTTGCAGGAGCTTGCAGAAGCTGTCGAAGCCGATCACAAGACCCGCGAACGAATCAGGTTTGCCGTACAGCAGTGGGCAGCAGCGGCGTCGCCGAGCAATTACATTGCGTTGAATCCGGATGCACAGAAGGCGCTGATCGAGAGCCGTGGCGAGAGTCTGCAAAAGGGCATGCTGAATTTGCTCGCCGACATGCAGCGCGGCAAGATCCAGCAAAGCGATGAATCCGGTTTTGTGGTCGGCAAGAACATTGCGACCACGCAAGGCTCGGTCGTGTTCGAGAACGACCTGCTGCAACTGATCCAGTACACGCCGCGCACGGCGACCGTGAGAGAGCGGCCGCTGTTGATCGTGCCACCGTGCATCAACAAGTTCTACATTCTCGACCTGCAGCCGGAAGGTTCGCTCGTCGGCCATGCGCTTGACGCCGGCCATCAGGTTTTCATGATCTCGTGGCGTAATGCGGATGCATCGATCGCGCACAAGACCTGGGATAATTACATCGACGAAGGCGTGCTTACGCCTATCGATGTAGTCAAGCAGATCAGCGGACGCGAGCAGATCAACACGCTCGGTTTTTGCGTCGGCGGCACGATGCTCGCCACCGCGCTGGCCGTGCTGGCCGCGCGTGGGGAGCATCCCGTTGCATCCATGACGCTGCTCACCGCCATGCTCGACTTTTCGGACACGGGCGTGCTCGATGTGTTTATCGATGAGCAGCATGTGCAGATGCGCGAGCAGACCATTGGCGGCAAGAACGGCAAACCGCCTGCGCTGATGCGCGGTGTCGAGTTTGCCAACACGTTCTCATATCTGCGCCCGAATGATCTGGTGTGGAACTACGTGGTGGACAATTACCTGAAGGGCCGCACGCCGCAGGCGTTCGACCTGCTTTACTGGAACAGCGATTCAACCAATCTTCCAGGCCCGATGTTCGTCTGGTATCTGCGTAACACCTATCTGGAAAATCGCCTGCGTAATCCGGGCGAACTGACCGCGTGCGGTGAGCCGGTGGATTTGTCGAAGATCGATGTGCCGACGTTTTTGTATGGGTCGCGCGAGGATCACATCGTGCCGTGGACGGCGGCGTATGCGTCCGCACCGTTGCTGACCGGGCCGCAGACGTTCGTGCTTGGGGCCTCGGGACATATTGCGGGCGTGATCAATCCGCCGTCGAAGAACAAGCGCAGTTTCTGGCTTCTCGATAACGCCGATAAAACCCTGCCCGAAGACGCCGATGCATGGTTCGAAGGCGCGACCGAACATCCGGGTAGCTGGTGGCCGACGTGGACGCAATGGCTCGATGGTTACGCCGGCAAGAAAGTAAAGCCGAAAGCAAACCTGGGGTCCGGTGATTTCCCGGTGATCGAGCCGGCGCCGGGACGTTATGTCCTGCAGCGGGACCAGTGAAATTTTTGCATGACCTGCACGGCTGAATGACTTTTTGAGCGCAAGTTTGAGCGACGGCCAGGCGGGTCATGCGGATCGGACCCGATTGCATTTCGGGCGCGACCGGTCAACAGTATCCGACGTATCGCTTTATTGCAGTTGCTGAAACCTGAAGAAACTGTAACGCCAGCGCTGTTGAGAGCGTCGCCTGCACCGGGTGAAAACGGCGCAGGCAAACAAGGGGCAAGCGCGAACACGCATCCAGCCGGCCACGCAGTCAGCCGGCTAAACCCGGGCTACCACTTTCGATTCTCAAAGGAAACTGAAATGACAGACGTAGTGATCGTATCGGCTGCACGGACGGCCGTCGGCAAATTCGGCGGGTCGCTGGCGAAAATCGCCGCACCCGATCTGGGCGCCATCGTGATTCGCGCGTTACTCGAACGCGCAAACCTCAAGCCCGAACAGATCAGTGAAGTGATCCTCGGCCAGGTTCTGACGGCGGGCTCCGGCCAGAATCCGGCGCGTCAATCGCTGATCAAGGCAGGCTTGCCCAGTTCGGTGCCGGGCATGACCATCAACAAGGTGTGCGGCTCGGGCCTGAAAGCCGTGATGCTGGCGGCAAACGCGATTATCGCGGGCGATGCCGACATCGTGATCGCGGGCGGCCAGGAAAACATGAGCGCGGCGCCGCACGTGTTGCCGGGCTCACGCGACGGTTTCCGCATGGGCGACGCGAAGCTGATCGATTCCATGATCGTGGACGGCCTGTGGGACGCGTTCAACTCGATCCACATGGGCGTCACGGCGGAAAACGTCGCGAAGGAATACGGCATTACGCGTGCAGCGCAGGATGAGTTCGCGGCCCTGTCGCAGAACAAGGCGGAAGCGGCACAGAAGTCCGGCCGTTTCAACGATGAAATCGTGCCCGTTGAAATTCCTCAGCGCAAGGGCGAGCCGCTGCGTTTTGCCACCGACGAATTCGTGCGTCATGGCGTAACAGCCGAGTCGCTGTCCGGCCTGAAGCCCGCGTTCTCGAAGGAAGGCACTGTGACCGCGGCAAACGCCTCCGGTCTTAACGACGGCGCGGCGGGCGTGATCGTGATGTCGGCGAAAAAGGCCGATGCTCTGGGCCTCACGCCGATCGCGCGCATCAAGGCGTACGCGAACGCAGGCGTCGATCCGAAAGTGATGGGCATGGGTCCGGTGCCGGCATCGAAGCGTTGCCTGGAACGCGCGGGCTGGTCCGCGTCGGACCTCGATCTGATGGAAATCAACGAAGCATTTGCAGCGCAGGCGCTGGCTGTGCATCAGCAGATGGGCTGGGACACGTCGAAGGTCAACGTGAACGGCGGGGCGATCGCGATCGGGCATCCGATCGGTGCGTCCGGTTGCCGGATTCTCGTCACGCTGCTGCATGAAATGCAGAAACGCGATGCGAAGAAAGGACTGGCGTCGCTGTGTATCGGCGGCGGTATGGGCGTGGCGCTCGCGGTGGAGCGGCTGTAGGGAGACAGGGTGCGACAAGCACCGCGCGCCGCGATACGAGCCGGCAGCCAAGGCCGGTCGCCAAGCGCGCATAACGATAAACGGAGCGAGCAATGACGAAACGAGTAGCGTATGTGACGGGCGGCATGGGCGGCATTGGTACGAGTATCTGCCAGCGGCTCCATAAGGATGGCTACACGGTCGTCGCGGGCTGTGGACCGAACTCGCCGCGCCGGGTCAAGTGGCTCGAAGAGCAAAAGGCGCTGGGCTATGACTTCATTGCGTCAGAAGGCAATGTGGGCGACTGGGAGTCGACCAAGAACGCCTTCGACAAGGTCAAGGCTGAAGTCGGCGAAGTCGACATCCTGGTGAACAACGCGGGCATCACGCGCGACGTCGTGTTCCGGAAGATGACGCACGAAGACTGGACCGCGGTCATCGATACCAACCTGACGAGCCTCTTCAACGTCACGAAGCAGGTGATCGATGGCATGGTTGAGCGTGGTTTCGGACGCGTGATCAATATTTCGTCGGTGAATGGTCAGAAAGGGCAGTTCGGCCAGACCAACTATTCCACGGCGAAGGCCGGCATTCACGGCTTCACGATGGCGCTCGCGCAGGAAGTGGCGACCAAGGGTGTGACGGTCAATACCATTTCGCCGGGCTACATTGGCACGGACATGGTGAAGTCGATCCGCCCGGACGTGCTGGAGAAGATTGTCGCGACCATTCCGGTTCGCCGGCTTGGGCGGCCGGAGGAAATTGGTTCGATCGTGGCGTGGCTGGCATCGGAGGAATCGGGTTTTTCGACCGGCGCCGATTTCTCGCTGAACGGCGGCTTGCACATGGGGTGAGGGTGCTTCAAGCGGCGCGCCATAAAGCTGTGCGCGCCGCGCGTCTCGGGTAGGGTCGGGGCGTTGGGACTGGATGCCGGAGATCACCGGCACCAACTACGAACCGGCGGCTTGCGTCGCTTTCAATCACGCGGAGTCCGCCGGCACAGTTTGAGTTTTGCGTTTAAAGGCGTTACATGACCACTACAAAGAAATCCGCCGAACGACTCATAAAAAAATATCCGAATCGCCGGCTCTACGATACCGAAACCAGTACTTACATCACGCTTTCCGACGTCAAACAGCTCGTGCTCGACCAGGAAGAGTTCAAGGTGATGGACGCCAAGTCCGCCGAGGACCTGACGCGCAGCATCCTGCTGCAGATCATTCTGGAAGAAGAAAGCGGTGGCTTGCCGATGTTTTCATCGGTCATGCTCTCGCAGATCATCCGCTTCTACGGCAACGCGATGCAGGGCATGATGGGTACGTACCTGGAGAAGAATATCCAGGCGTTCATCGACATCCAGCATAAGCTCACCGACCAGTCGAAGGGGCTGATCGACGGTAATGCCGTGCCGCTTAATCCTGAAGTCTGGTCGCAGTTCATGAACATGCAGGCGCCCATGATGCAGGGGATGATGACGAGCTATATCGAGCAATCGAAGAACATGTTCGTGCAGATGCAGGAGCAGATGCAGACCCAGGCGAAATCGATGTTCAATACGTTCCCGTTCCCGACGCCGGGGACGGCCGGGGCGGCTGCGACTGCAGCGCCGGCTACTTCCACGGCTACTCCGCCGGCCGGCACGCAGGAGAAGAAGTAAGCGGCGCAGTGTTTGATTTGAAGCAGACTTGGCGAAGGGCCAAAGCCGCGCGGGTCAAGGCTGGGCGCGCGGTATCATGTGGCATCCGCGCGCGGAAAGTCAGCTTTGTTTCCTTCGGATATCTGAAGGAACGTTGATAAATCGGCGGCTTGGCTTTTATACCGGCTTGGCTCCGTATTTCCGCATCACACCGTTTGTAGGTCTCGCAACGCGTCTGGATGGAGAGCTGCGACCCGCAGCAGCGTCTGTGCGGCCCCGGTAGGTTCGCGTCGACCTTGCTCCCAATCTTGCAGTGTTCGCGTCGATACACCGAGCAGAGCGGCAAATGCGCTCTGCGAAAGTCCGACCTTGGCGCGGGCTAAGGACGCCGTTGTGGGTGCAACGGTAGTAGTGCGTCCAGCACGTCCTGCTTTCATATCGCGGACAGACTTCAACAAGTCCGCTTGGAATTGCTCCATTTCCTTATCCATTCTTCACCTCTTCACGTAACTGGTTTAGAAACGACGCTGGCAGATTGTCGAACTTCGCCTTCGTATACGCGATCAGCAACCAGATGCAGCCGTCATCGAGCAGGTTGTAATAGATCACACGTGCGCCGCCACGTTTTCCCATTCCTGGCCTTGACCACCGTACTTTGCGTAAGCCGCCAGTACCCGGAACGACATCTCCGGATAGAGGATTATTGGCAAGCCAAGCGATGAAAGCCTCTCGCTCTGCTTCGCGCCAGATGTCCGCAGCATAACGCTGAAAAATTTCAGTCTCGATGATCGTATACATTGGATCGAATTATACGGCATTGCCGTATAATTCGCAAGAACGCGTGCGCTACATTTGGGACTGGAGGACTGCCTGGTTCAGAAGGTCTGGAAGCTATTCGGTTGAGGCTCTGGTGCACGGCATTCCTTCGCGTCCGCTCACGGTACAATCTCGATTTGCAGCACAGCGCCCAAGGCGAATACCTCGCCCTGTGGCGGATGCCGCGCCGGTTCTCGTCTTTTCCAGCGTCTTTTGCCTGCTTTCGATTGGTGACGCCAACGCTAACGGCAGCACGCGCAGCGCTGCGCTCGCTAGCTTCGTGCCTGTCCGGTGCCCAAACGCCGGCCGGCACTCACCCAGAACACAACATGTCCCACATCACCACACCCGCCACTCCGAAAGTCGGCTTTGTTACGCTCGGATAGCCGTAAGATCGGCAAAAGCAGCCTAGGCGCCGTTCTCCCATGAGCCGGCTGTTTCTTGCGCCCATGGAAGGGCTTGCGGACTACGTGCTGCGCGACGTGCTGACCAGCACAGGCGGATTCGACGGCTGCGTGTCCGAATTCGTCAGGGTGACGGGCTCGGTGCTTCCCCGAAGTGTCTACGAGAGAGATACGCCCGAAGTTCTCCACGGAGGCCGCACACCCGGCGGCACGCCGATGGTGATCCAGTTGCTTGGCAGCGATCCTGAATGGATGGCGCTGAATGCGGCTCAGGCGGCCAGTCTGTCGCCGCATGGACTCGATCTGAACTTCGGCTGCCCCGCCAAAATCGTCAACCGGCACGGTGGCGGCGCGATGCTCCTGGCTCACCCTGAACAGCTGAACCGGATCGTTGCGTCCGTTCGCGCAGCAGTGCCTGCCGCCATCGCCGTGACTGCAAAAATGCGGCTTGGCGTGTCCGATACTTCGCTCGCAATCGACTGTGCCACGGCGCTGGCCGAAGGCGGTGCCGCTTCCCTTGTCGTGCATGCCAGAACGCGTGACCATGGCTATCGGCCGCCGGCCCACTGGGAGTGGATCGCGCGTATCGACGCCGCCGTGGACGTGCCGGTCGTCGCCAACGGCGAAGTCTGGACAGTGGCGGACTGGGAGCGGTGCCGGGCGGTCAGCGGCTGCGCGGACGTGATGATCGGGCGCGGCGCCGTCTCGGATCCGTTCCTGGCCTTGCGCATCCGCGGATTGATAGACAGGACGCCTTCCAGCGAGGAATGGCCGGCCGTGCTGGGTCAACTCGCCGATTACCTGAGAAAACTCCAAGTCCGTGTCGCGGTCCGTCATGAGCACGGACGCGTCAAAATGTGGCTCAGTTACCTCAAGCGGACCTGGCCTCAGGCGGCTGAGCTGCACACAGCCATCCGGCGCCTGCATGATTCGCGCGAAATTCTTGAGGTGATCGAGCGCGCTTCGGCTTTCCACGACTCGATACCGGCACATCAACGCGCGGCGCTCGGCCTGTTTGATGCGGCAACGCCTTGCCGCTTGGCCGGCTCTGCCACCGCCAGCGCGGTACAATAAGCGGTTACGTGCGCGGGACGCTGTCTGGGGTGTGGTCCTCATGGACCTCGGCTCCCTTAGCCTTGCCGCACCGTCCCCATTTGTCGCCATCGTCACCGCTATACGCCGGACCCACACCTATGTCGCAGACCATTTCCCCCGCCGTGCCGACCCCTTCGACTCCGAAGGTAGGATTTGTCAGCCTCGGATGTCCGAAAGCTTTGGTGGATTCCGAGCAGATCATCACCCAACTGCGCGCGGAAGGGTACGAGATTTCCGGCTCCTACGACGGCGCCGATCTCGTCGTGGTCAACACCTGCGGGTTTATCGATGAAGCCGTGCAGGAAAGCCTCGACGCCATTGGTGAGGCGCTCCACGAGAACGGCAAGGTGATCGTGACCGGTTGTCTCGGTGCGAAGAAAAGCGCGAGCGGGACCGGCTTGATCCAGGAAGTGCATCCGAAAGTGCTGGCCGTGACCGGGCCGCACGCGACCGCCGAGGTCATGAGCCACGTGCATCTGCATTTGCCCAAGCCGCACGATCCGTTCATCGATCTCGTGCCGCCTGCCGGCATCAAGCTGACGCCGCGGCATTACGCGTATCTGAAGATATCGGAAGGATGTAACCACCGGTGCACGTTCTGCATCATCCCGTCCATGCGCGGCGATCTGGTGTCGCGCCCGCTGGCCGACGTGATGCTCGAAGCCGAGAACCTGTTCAAATCCGGCGTCAAGGAACTCCTCGTGATCTCGCAGGACACGAGCGCGTATGGCGTCGATGTCAAATACCGCATTGGTTTCTGGAACGGCAAGCCGGTCAAGACGCGCATGACGGATCTCGTCGGCGCATTGGGCGAGCTCGCTGTGCAATACGGCGCGTGGGTCCGCCTGCATTATGTTTATCCGTACCCGAGCGTGGACGAAGTCATCCCGATGATGGCCGAAGGTCCGCTGAAGGGCCACGTGCTGCCGTATCTGGATGTGCCGTTCCAGCACGCGCACCCCGAAGTGCTCAAGCGCATGAAGCGCCCGGCGAACGCCGAGAAGGTGCTGGAACGCGTGCAGAAATGGCGCGCGATGTGCCCGGACCTGACGATCCGGAGCACGTTTATTGCGGGATTCCCGGGTGAAACGGAAGAACAATTCCAGACGCTGCTGGACTTCATTCGTATCGCCGATCTGGATCGGGTCGGATGTTTCGCTTATTCGCCAGTCGAAGGCGCAACGGCGAACGAGCTCGACGGCGCGCTGCCCGACGAAGTGCGCGAGGACCGTCGCGCACGTTTCATGGAGCTGGCCGAAGAACTGTCGGCGGAACGCATGAAACGCAAGGTCGGCAAGACGCTGAAAGTGCTCGTCGATGAACTGAGCAATGAAGGCGGCGTCGGCCGGACCGCGGCGGATGCGCCGGAGATCGACGGCGTGGTGTATATCGAGCCGGCAAAGAAGGCGTCGAAGCGTTACAAGGCAGGCGATTTCGTGTCGGTGAAAATCACCGGCGCCGATGGCCACGACCTGTGGGGCGAAGTCTGAGCGTCTGGTTGTGATTTCACGCTAGCCGCAGCGGTGTACGCAAGACACAAAACAACTGAGACGAAGGAGCTTTCATGGCGCAACGTGAAGTGATGGTGGTCAGCGGCGTGCGGACTGCAATTGGCGATTTCGGCGGTGCGCTGAAGGACTTCAGCCCGACGGATCTCGGTGCGCGCGTGGTGCGGGAAGTTTTGTCGCGAGCGAACGTGTCGGGCGAGGATGTTGGCCATGTGGTCTTCGGCAACGTGATCCAGACCGAACCCAAGGACATGTATCTGGCACGCGTCGCCGCGGTGAACGGCGGCGTGGCGCATCACGCGCCCGCGCTGACGGTCAATCGCTTGTGCGGGTCGGGCCTGCAGGCAATCATCTCGGCCGCTCAATCCATTCTGCTTGGCGACACCGATGTCGCCATCGGCGGGGGCGCGGAAAGCATGAGCCGCGCGCCGTATCTCGCGCAGTCGGCGCGCTTCGGACAGCGCATGGGCGATGCGCGCCTCATCGACATGATGCTCGGCGCGCTGCACGATCCCTTCGATACGATCCATATGGGCGTCACGGCGGAAAACGTCGCTGCCAAATACGGCATTTCGCGCGAGATGCAGGACGAACTTGCGCTCGAATCGCATCGGCGCGCGGCGCGGGCTATCGAAGCGGGTTACTTCAAGGAACAGATCCTTGCCGTCACGCAGGCATCGAAGAAGGGCGACATTGTCTTCGATACCGACGAGCACGTTCGTCTGAACGCGACGCTCCAGGACTTTTCGAAGCTCAAACCCGTGTTTGCGAAGGAAAGCGGAACGGTGACCGCAGGCAATGCGTCGGGCATCAACGACGCGGCCGCGGCCGTCGTGCTGATGGAACGCGGCGCGGCTGAAGCGCGTGGCCTGAAGCAGCTCGCGCGGCTGGTCTCGTATGCGCACGCGGGCGTCGATCCGAAATACATGGGCATTGGCCCAATTCCGGCTACGCGCAAGGCGTTGGAGCGCGCCGGCTTGACCGTTGGCGATCTCGATGTAATCGAAGCCAACGAAGCGTTTGCGGCGCAGGCTTGCGCGGTATCTAAGGAGCTGGATCTGGATCCTGCGAAGGTCAACCCGAACGGCTCAGGCATTTCGCTCGGCCACCCGATCGGGGCAACCGGCGCGCTGATCACCGTGAAGGCGCTGTACGAACTGCAGCGCGTGGGCGGACGTTATGCGCTGGTGACTATGTGCATTGGCGGCGGGCAGGGCATCGCGGCAATTTTTGAACGCGCATGAGCAGGGTAAGGACAGGAAACTATTCGATGACGCAACTGAAAGTGGCGGCGGTGGCGGCAGCGCTATTGCTCGCCGGCTGTAATTCGGCCATGCCGCCCGACGGCTCCCGAGCCGTGTCGGCGGCACGCGCGGCGGCTACGCCAGGCGATCTGGGCCTGCGGGGGCCGGGTACGGCCGAAGCAATTGAAACGCTGGCACTCCCGCCAGCCAAACCGCTGACGCCGAATCCGGCGTTTGCGCGTTTCCCGACCTATGTTGGTACGCTGGGCGACAAGCAGATTGAAATGAAGCTCGGCGCAAAAACCGATGAGCGCACGGGCGTACACGGCGAATACCGGTTTGCGGGAGCGTCGACGGTGATTTTGATCGCGGGTGACCGTGACGGCGATACGCTTGAGATCGAAGAGTCGAATGACGGCACGCATATCACCGGCAACTGGGTCGGCAAGTTTGCAGCCGATGGCAGCGTGTCGGGCGAACGCATGAACGCCGACGATTCCAATCCGCTGCCCTTCGACCTCAAGCCGGTCGGGTCCGGTGTTGTGCCTGCCCCTGCCGCCGGTGCGGTTGCACCGAAAGTGCCGCAATCGGCCGCGCCTTCGCTGGAGCCCGCGCCTCCGCCCGCTCCGTCGGCTGCGGGCCACGCGCTGGGCGGGACCAGTAACGTGATCATCGGCGAGTGAAACACGAACTCGCCGTTCGATGTAACACGGCGTCATCGGCTTCGAGCGATGACGCTTTTTTCTTATAGCCTCGAACAAGCAGGACACTCATGACCGATTCCAGCAACTCGTCCAGCGCGCGCAGCTTGCAGACCCGTATCGTCCATCCGGACGATCAGCTCAGCCCCGGTTTCGACTCGTTCTCGGTGCCGGTTGCACGGGCGTCGACCGTGGTCTTCCCGAATCTCGCCGCCATGCGCGCGCTCGTCTGGAGCGACGACAGTCAGTGGCGATACGGCCTTCACGCCACGCCCACGTCGCTTGCGCTGGCGCAGCGGCTGGCGGTGATCGAGGGTGGCAAGCATGCGTTGCTGCAGCCTTCGGGGTTATCGGCCATATCTAACGTGTACTTTGGTTTGGTGAAGGCCGGCGATCACGTGATGATTCCCGACAACGCTTACTCGCCGAATCGCGAGCATGCCGACTGGCTTGTGGCGGATTTCGGCCTGGAAGTGACGTATTACGATCCACTCGTCGGCGCGGGCATTGACGCGCTGATCCGGCCGAACACCAAGCTGATCTGGCTCGAAGCACCGGGTTCGGTGACCATGGAAGTGCAGGACGTGCCAGCGATCACGAAGGTCGCGCGGGCGCGCAAGATCCTGACGGCTATCGACAATACGTATTCGGCCGGTCTTGCATTCAAGCCGTTTGATCATGGCGTCGATATCTCGGTGCAGGCGCTGACGAAGTACCAGTCAGGCGCGAGCGACATCCTGATGGGCGCGACGATTACCGCCGACAAAGCTATCCACATGCAATTGAAGCGCGCGCGGATGCGCATGGGCGTCGGCGTGTCCTCCGATGACTGTTCGCTCGTGCTGCGCAGTTTGCCGAGCATGCAAATCCGCTTCGATGCTCATGACCGGACTGCGCTTTCCCTGGCTCACTGGCTCAAGACGCGGCCGGAAATTGCGGCGGTGCTGCATCCGGCATTGCCGGATTGCCCGGGCCATGAATTTTTCGAACGCGATTTCACGGGGGCCGGTGGACTGTTCTCCGTGGTCTTCGACAAACGCTACAGCCCGGCGCAAATCGATACCTTCGTCGAGGCGCTGGAAAACTTCGCTATCGGCTGGAGCTGGGGCGGGGCAAATAGTCTTGCCATGCCGTACGACATCAAGTCGATGCGCACCGCCGGGAACTGGCCGCATGAGGGCGTGCTGGTGCGGCTTTATATCGGGCTGGAAGATGAGGCGGATTTGCGGGCGGATCTGGAGCGGGCGCTGTCGGGCTTGGAGGGGTAAAGCCGGTTGATCGGAACAGGGCCGAGTCTCAGACTTAGCCCTTTTCTCGCGATACGAGCCCGCTCAGAACAGTCGCAGCAAGCCGTCCAGTCCGACGAAATTCAACGCCAATCCGGCCGCTTCGCGCACCACCGGCTTCGCCCGGAACGCAACGGACAACCCTGCTTCCGCCATCATCTTCAAGTCGTTCGAACCGTCGCCCATGGCGATGGACCGCTGCGGATCAATACCCAGTTGCGCGCAGGTTTCGCGCAACGTGCGCGCTTTGACATCAGCATTGACGATCTCGCCGGTGACCTTGCCGGTCAACTTGCCGTCCACTATTTCAAGCGTATTCGCGCGCGTGAAATCAAGCCCGAGCCGTGCTTTCAGCTTCTCGGTGAAGAACGTGAAACCGCCAGAGACCAGCAGGGTTTTCAGTCCCGCCGCCTTCGCCCCCGCGAGCATGATTTCCGCGCCCGGCGACAACCGCAGCCGTTCCTCATAAACCCGTTCCAGCGCGCTTGCGTCGAGCCCCTTCAGCAGCGCGACACGCCGCGTCAGGCTCTCGTTGAAGTCCTTGATCTCGCCGCGCATCGACGCTTCGGTGATCGACGCGACTTCTGCTTTCAACCCGCAAAAATCGGCGATCTCGTCAATACACTCGATCGTGATCAACGTCGAATCCATGTCCATCGCAACGAGGCCGAAATCGCTCAGGCGCCACGCGGGATCGATGAACGCGTAATCCAGCCGATGCGCGCCGCAATACGCATCGATATCCGGGCGCTGCAGCGGATCCGCGCGGGCCAGCCGCAACACCCGGCCGGCGTCCGCGCGTTCGGTCTGCTGCGAGCGGGCGAGCGCGGTGAGCGGTTTTAGATGGGTATCGGCGATTGGGTCGAGGCTTTGGATGACAAGGTTCATGACGGGCGGCGAGCGAGAAAAATAGCGGAAGAAAGCAGTACAAGACTCGTCATTGTAATGGTCCCGACCGATGGCGGACGTGCGCGCCGCGCCGCTATGATGACTCTCGATCAACGACGGAGACCCGCATGACCCCGACCGAACGCGCGCTCGACTTTGATCTGCGCAAGCTCGACGCCGCGTTTTACGCCGACCCATATCCGGTCTACGACGCGTTGCGCACCAGGGAGCCGATCAAGACAATGCCCGATGGCTCGCTGTTTCTCACGCGATATCGGGACGTTCAGGCCGTGTATCGCGATCCGAAAACCTTCAGTTCGGACAAGACCGTCGAATTCGGCCCGAAGTATGGCGTCCATACGCCGCTTTTCGCGCATCACACGACCAGCCTCGTATTCAACGATCCGCCGCGCCACACGCGTGTGCGCAAACTGATCGCGGGGGCGCTGACGGCCCGTGCGATCGCGGCGATGGAGCCGGGTCTTGTGCGTCTGGTCGACGGTCTCCTCGATCAGGCTGCGGTACGCGGTGAGATCGATTTGATCGATGACTTCGCTTCGGCGATTCCGGTTGAAGTGATCGGCAATTTGCTCGACGTACCGCACGATGAACGTGCGCCATTGCGTGACTGGTCGCTAGCAATTCTCGGCGCACTGGAACCTGCGCTCAAGCCGGAACAGGAAGCGCGGGGTAATCGGGCGGTCGCGGATTTCATCGATTATCTGGCTACGCTGGTAGCCCGCCGCCGGGCGCATCCCGGCGATCCGCAGCATGACGTGCTTACGCGGCTGATTCAAAGCGAGGCCGACGGAGAGCGCCTGGACGAAGCTGAACTGCTGCACAACTGCATTTTCATCCTGAACGCGGGGCACGAGACGACTACGAATCTGATCGGCAACGGCATCGTGCTACTGGCGCAATGGCCGGAGCAGAGGGCGCGGTTATTGGCCGATCCGGCGTTGATCGAGAGCGCGATCGAGGAGTGCTTGCGCTACGAAAGCTCGAATCAGCTTGGCAACCGGATCGCAACGGCGGATACACATATTGCCGGGATGACCGTGGCGCGTGGGACGCCGGTGACGTTGTGCATTGGGGCGGCGAATCGCGACCCGGAGCAGTTTGAGGTGGCGGATCAGTTCGATATTGCTCGCGAGCCGAATCGGCATCTTGCGTTTGGATTCGGGATTCATCAGTGCGCGGGGTTGTCGCTGGCGCGGCTGGAGGCGCGTATTGCGATCGGGCGGTTTATTGCGCGGTTTCCAGATTATGGGCTGGCGGGGGAGCCGGTGCGCGCGTCCCGGGCGCGGTTTCGGGGGTTCGTGAAGGCGCCGGTGACGGTGGTGGGTTGAGGGCGCCCTGAATGGCGCGCCTTTATTAACCCATCTTTCAACGCATCAATCCGTGCGATTTCGCGTAGTCGCGCAACGCGGCATTCATTCGCGTTTGCCAGCCTTCGCCTTGCGCTTTATAAGCGTCTACCACGTCCGGATCGATGCGCAATTTGATGGGTAACTTCGGGTTTTCCAGCTTCGGTCGCCCGCGCGGCCGCAGAATTTCCATCGCTCGCTCATGCCCGTAAAGCTCCGGCAAAACTTCCGACGCCGGTCGTGCACGGGCGAATTCCGCCTCACCCCATTCGGGGTTCTCGTCCAGCACTTCTTCCTTGTTCTGCTTGCTCATACCGCTTTACCTCGCGAAGGTTCGCTTTCCGTAGACTAATAACGTGAATTTTGTTGCCGCGCGGTGTGAAAACCACCATGTGCAGGCGGTCGGCTATTAAACCGAGGGCCTGAAACCTGCGCTCGTCATACGTGTTACGGCAATCCTCGACGATCAATGCACTCGACATGACAAAGTCGCGGACCGCCTCGAACGACAGGCCTCGTTCCTGGATATTTGCTTCACTCTTTGGGACGTTATACGAAATGCCCATGAATAATGTACCCCCAAAAAACGGTGAGTACAAGGTTTATTTGTACACCCAAAATTTATAAGTGCTGTTGGCTGGAAAAACAACAAACACGAGGACAGCAGGATGAATTGCCGAAGGATGCACACGACTGGGCGCGCCGGCTCCAATTCGTCATTGCACTGCAATAATCCCGCTCCCCCCAAATTTTAAGAATACGTAAATTCCTATTTGCATTTACGGGATGACGACTACCGCATCACTCTCTGCGGATCGACGTCCCAGTAAGGCGGATCGCCAAAATGCTCAATCAGGAAATCGATGAATGCCGTTGTTTTTGGCGGCACGAATGCGCGGCTCGGGTACACAGCCCAGATCGCCACCGTTTCCCCGAGCGGATAGCTATCGAGGATGGTCACCAATTCGCCGCTGTGCAGGAACGGCGCCACGCTCCACGTCGATTTCAACCCGATGCCAAACCCGGCAAGCAACGCATCGCGAATGACCTCGCCGTTATCCGTCTCGAGGCGGCCGGACACGCGCACGTCGATGGTCCCGGTCGGCGTGACGAACGCCCAGTCTCGTTGGCCGGACAAGATCGCGCATTCGTGCTGCGCGAGATCGGCGGGGTGATGCGGCGTGCCGTGCTCAGCGAGATACGCCGGCGACGCGCACAGCACGCGCCGGTTGCTGGCGAGTTTTTTCGCGACAAGCGTCGAATCCTTTAACGCGCCAAGACGCACCGCCAGATCAATGCCTTTATCGACGAGATCGACTATCTGGTCGGTCAGGCGCAAGTCGAGGCTCACGCCGGGATAGCGGCGCAGGAATTCAGGAATAACCGGCGATACATGCTGACGCCCGAGCGAAGACGGCATGGTCACGCGCAAACGCCCCTGCGGTTGCTCGAACGCCCGTCCGACCGAGGCGCGGGCGGCATCGGCGGCGTCGAGCAACGCGCGGGCGTGCCTGGCGAAAATCTCGCCTTCCTGCGTGACGCTGATGCGCCGCGTCGTCCGGTGCAAAAGCCGCGCGCCAAGCTGCCGTTCGAGTTGGGCGAGCCGGGCGCTCGCGACAGCGGCAGACAATCCGAATTCCCGTCCCGCCGCAGACAGATTCGATAAAGCCGCCGACCGCACGAACAGCGCGACGTCCAGCAAATCGAGCTGTGCCTTGTAGGGTAATTCGCTCAGAACGTCTGTTTTTGTCATCTTCGTGATTTTCAATAAAATGTTTCAGCGATTATGACGGTTTCGCGCGAAGCTGAAAGCCCTTAACATCGGGTCCATGCATTGCATAAGCAACGCTTGAAACCCCCTAAGGAGCTCTTTCATGAAAGCCATCGCCCTGACCCGTTACTTGCCCATCTCGAACCCGGAATCGTTGATGGACGTGGAGATCGACAAACCCGCGCCGGCCGGCCGTGACCTGCTGGTGAAGATTGAAGCGATCGGCGTGAACCCCGTCGATACAAAAGTGCGTGCGCCGAAGGACAAAGTCGAAGAAACGCCGCGTGTCCTTGGCTGGGATGCATCGGGTGTGGTCGAAGCGGTCGGTCCGGACGTGACGTTGTTCAAGGTGGGAGACCCCGTCTTTTATGCCGGCAGCATCACGCGGCCGGGTACGAACAGTCAGTTCCATCTGGTCGATGAGCGCATTGTCGGCATCAAGCCCGAATCGCTCGATTTCTCGCACGCCGCGGCCTTGCCGCTCACCACGATTACTGCGTGGGAAGCACTGTTCGCGCGGCTCGGGGTATCGGCGCAAGGAGATGACGCCGGCAAGTCCGTGTTGATCGTGGGCGGCGCGGGTGGCGTGGGTTCGATCGGCATCCAGCTTGCGAAAAAAGTCGCGAAGCTGAAGGTGATCGCGACCGCGTCGCGGCCGGAATCGGCGAAGTGGGCGACTGAACTGGGCGCGGATCACATCGTCGACCATTTCGGTGACATGCCCAAGCAACTGAAGGAAGCCGGTTTCGAGCAAGTCGACTACGTGCTGATTTTCAATGACACGGACAAACACTTTCCTGCCGCTGCCGCCGTCATTGCACCGCAAGGGAGCATCTGCTCGATCGTCGAAAACGACAAGCCGGTCCCCGTCGAATTGCTGAAGGCGAAAAGCGCCGCGTTCCATTGGGAGTTCATGTTCACGCGCTCGATGTTCGGCACGCCGGACATGATCGAACAACACAAGCTGCTCACTGAAGTGGCGCGACTGATCGACGCAGGCACGATCAAGACGACGCTCGGCCGCGACCTCGGCAGGATCAACGCAACAAACCTGCGTGAGGCGCATCGCCTTTTGGAAGAAGGGCGTGCGATCGGCAAACTGGTGCTGACGGGCTTCTGATCGCCGGGCGGTTCAATCGGCCAATCCATTGCAAGCTGCGCGCCACGGGTTTCTCATGAGAAACCCGTGGCGCGCGTCGCGCTAGACTGATCGCGCCACACGCGCGGCGCGGCCACCCCGGCGCCGTTGCTGTATGCCCGGCGTGACGGCTGCAAACGGAGGGGTTTTTCACATGATTGATCGTTCGGGTTTTATTCAGGCTGGCGGGTCTTCGCGAGGTCGCGTGATTGCGGCAGGCGCCGTGATGGCCCTGTTGGCTTGCGTGGTTGCTCCCGCAGCTCATGCGACGCCTGGTATCAAGGTGCTGTCGGAAGTGGCCAACGATGGACCGATCAAATATACGGTGAAGATGGCGTCGAAGAACTGGGGCAGCGCGCAGGAAACGCGCACGATCCGCTCGGGCCAGACGGATGACTTCACATGGCAAAGCAAGCCTGCCGGCGGCTCGCAGAACGTCCCGGATGCGTGTCCGGACGTGGATTCCATCCGCAACGCAAGCGGCACGACGGTGCGTCAGGTGAAGATCCGTTTTGCGGCGGTTGTGGCGAATAGCGGGGACGCCGACGTCCAGTTGAGTTTCCAGGGCCACGCGCCGCGCCCGGCGAGCGCTGTTACCGTGGGCGGCAAGAAGCTTCAATGTCCCACCGATAACTTCTTCAGCCAGCTGGTTCATTTCACGATGCCCACCGGCGGCGCCGACAAAAACATCACACTCAGCGACGGTACGAAACTCACGATCAGCGCGAGCCGCAAGTAGGGTCTCTCCCGGCGACGCTGGCGAGGTTTGCATTTTCGCGTCTTGAGTTCGGAGGCCGCGCTACTGGTGTTGGATAAGCGCGCGTCCAGGCCGGCGCGCGCTTAGCCCATCTGGCATGTTTTCTGCAACGCGATAACGGCCATGCGTCTATCGGCGCGTGTTAATCGTTGTTAGCCGTTCATCCCGTCACGCCGTCAGAGCGGCTTGTCGGAAAGGTCATTCGCGATGCCACACATGATCTGGAAAGGCGCGATCAGCTTCGGGCTGGTCCACGTCCCCGTGCAACTCTATCCGGCGACGCAGTCGGAGAAGGTCGGCTTTAACCTGCTCGACAAGCGCTCGATGGACCCCATCGGCTATAAGCAATTCAACAAGAACACGGGCAAGGACGTCACGCGCGACAACATCGTGCGTGGTTTCGAGTACGAGAAGGGCAAATACGTCGTGATGAGCGACGCCGAGATCCGCTCGGCCAATCCCGAATCGACGCAGACCGTGGACATCCTCGCGTTCGTCGAAGCCCCCGAAATCTCGTTTCTCTCCCTCGATACCCCTTATTACCTCGCTCCCGATCGCAAGGGAGAGAAGGTGTATGCGTTGCTGCGCGACGCGTTGAAGGCGTCGGGGAAAGTCGGGATCGCGAACGTGGTGCTGCACAACAAACAGCATCTGGCCGCGCTGATTCCAGTGGGTCCTGCGCTGACGCTCAACACGTTGCGCTGGGCGGATGAAGTGCGCGAATTCGATGACTTCAAGTTCCCGGACGAAAACCCGAAGAAGGCGGGGGTATCGCCGAAAGAACTGGAGATGGCGCAGCGATTGATTGATGACATGAGCGATACATGGAATCCGCACGATTATCACGACACGTTTCGTGAGGACATCATGGCGCTCGTTAACAAGAAGGTTAAGGAAGGGAAGACGGAGGAGGTGTCGGAGGTTGAAGAAGGCGCGCCGCGCAAGGCATCGGCGGAGATTCTCGACCTGTCCGACCTGCTGAAACGCAGTTTAAAGAAGGGGAAGCCGACGAGGCGCGGCGCCAAGAGTGCCGGCAGCGCCGAGGACGATACGGCTGAAGCCGACGCCGGGGAACCAGCGGCCAAACCCGCACGCAAGACAACAACGCGCCGCAAACGCGCTTGAGCCTGTCGTTGAGCGTTGAATCATGCGTTGCGTCGTGCATCGGTTCTTCCATCTACACGCACCAAGAAAAGCGATCCGCCAATGGCCGGAAAACCCGACACAAAACTCGACACCTATCAGCGCATGAGGCGCTTCAACCAGACGCCCGAGCCATCCGGCCAGGCGGCGGATAAGGCCAAGGCCAGCCGCGCGTCGAAAAAGGCTCAAGCGAGCGCGCTTTCGTTCGTCATCCAGGAACACGATGCCCGACGTCTTCACTACGATTTTCGTCTTGAACTCGACGGCACGCTGAAGTCATGGGCTGTACCGAAAGGGCCGAGTCTCGATCCATCGGTGAAACGGCTGGCCGTGCACGTGGAAGATCATCCGATCGATTACGGCTCGTTCGAAGGCAATATCCCCGAGGGAAATTATGGTGCGGGCAGCGTGATCGTTTGGGATCGCGGGACGTGGGAGCCGCAGGGCGGAAGCATCGAAGAAGCCCGTGAAACGTATGTGAAGGGCAAGCTCAAGTTCGTCCTGCACGGCGAGAAGCTGCACGGCGGCTGGACGCTCGTGCGCAGCAACATGCGTGGCAATGGCGACAAGGAGCAATGGCTGCTGATCAAGGAACGCGACGACGAAGCTCGCAACGAGGCCGACTACGACGTGCTGCTCAAGCAGCCCGGCAGCGTGATCAGCGATTCGCTCGGCGCACGCACGAAGAGTGGTGAAGTACGCGAAAGGACCGAGCGAAAGACCGCTGCCAAGACGAGTAGAACGACGAAGGCTGCACCATCGCCGAAGCGGCCTGCCGTGAAGGATCAAGGCACACGCCCTGAACGGCCGCGTCCGGATATCGTGGCGAACCGGAGCGCGGAATCGCTGCGCACGCTGGCGGATAACCCGGCGATCCAGGACGCGATACGTGCAAAGCTTCCTGCCACCATGAAGCCACAACTCGCGACCCTCGTGGACATCGCACCGTCGAGCGATGATTGGTCGTACGAAATCAAATTCGACGGTTATCGGATTCTCGTGCGCATTGATCGCGAGGCAAGGGCAACGCAAGTCTTCACGCGCAACGGCCATGACTGGACCAGCAAGTTCAGCCGTCAGGTCAAGGCGCTGAGCCAGCTCGATGTGGATAGCGCGTGGCTCGACGGCGAGGCGGTCGTGCTCGACGACAACGACCTGCCCAGCTTCCAGAAACTGCAGAACGCCTTCGACGCCAATCGTCCGCAAGATATCGCCGTCTATTTCTTCGATATCCCCTACCTGAACGGTTACGACTTGCGCGGCGTGCCGCTGGTACAGCGGCGAGCGATCCTGAAGGCGCTGCTGGAACCGGTCGATGACGACACGCTGCGTTTCTCCGCGGATTTCGAATTTGGCGTCGATGATCTGTTGAAGAGTGCTTGCGATATGGCGCTGGAGGGGATTATCGGCAAGCGGCGCGACAGCACTTATACGCCGGGCCGCAGCAGCGCGTGGATCAAGCTGAAATGCCGGCGTCGGCAGGAATTTGTGATTGGCGGGTATTCGGATCCGACTGGCAGCCGGGGGCAGTTCGGCGCGTTATTGCTCGGCGTTTATGACGCGAACGGCAAGCTGCAATACGCAGGGCGGGTGGGCAGCGGCTTCGATGCATCGACTCTACGCGCTGTCAAAAAGCAACTCGATGCACGCGAGATCAAGACAATGCCGTTCGCCAGTGCGCCGAAAGAGCGTAGCCGCACACCGGTGCATTGGGTGAAGCCGGACCTTGTCGCCGAATGCAATTTCGCTGAATGGACGTCGGAGCGGATCGTGCGGCAAGCGTCGTTCGTGAGCCTGAGGGACGACAAGCCGGCGCGTGAGATCGTCAAGGAAGTGCCGAAATCGACGAAGGAGGTTGCGTTGGACGATGACAACAATGAAGACAAAAAACCAGCGAAGAAAACAGTGGCCAAAAGCGCGGCGAAGGCGACTCGCGCGGTGAAAGCGGCGACGAAAAAGACGTCGGCGAAGACCGCCGATACGGTGGAACCGAAGAGCAAATCCAAGCTGGTTTCCGAGGAAACAGCCGCTAAAACAGCCGCTAAAACAGCCGCGAAAACTGCCGCGAAAACTGCCGCGAAAACTGCCGCAAAAAAAACCACTCGCAGTCCCGCTGGTACCGAGCTTGTAGCGGGCGTGAAGATCAGTCATCCCGATCGTGTGATCGATCCTTCGACGGGTACTCGCAAACTCGATCTCGCGCTCTACTACGAGTCCGTCGCGCCGTGGATGCTGCCGCATCTCAAAGACCGTCCCGTGTCGCTGGTGCGTGCGCCGGAGGATATCGGCGGCGAGCTGTTTTTTCAGAAGCACAGCGAGAAGCTGACCATTCCCAACGTCAAGCAGCACCCGGGCATCGATCCTGGTCATCCGGCGCTCATCACGATAGAAAACGTCGGCGCGCTGGTGGGCGCGGCGCAAATGGGCACGATCGAGATGCACACGTGGAATGCGCTCGCGGCCAAACTCGAGAAGCCCGACCGGATGGTCTTCGATCTCGATCCAGGCGAAGGCCTCGGCTGGGACCGGATGCAGGAGGCCGGACGCCTGACGCGTGAGTTGCTGACGGAACTCGGTCTTGAATCGTTCTGTAAGACCAGCGGCGGCAAGGGCCTGCATGTGGTCGTTCCGCTTACGCCGCAGGCCGGCTGGGACGAAGTGAAGGGGTTCTCACAGGCGCTCGCGCAGCATATGGCCAGCACGCTGCCCAAGTATTTCTCCGCGAAGATGGGCAAGCAGAATCGCCGTGACAAGATATTTGTCGACTACTTGCGCAACAACCGGGGTTCGAGCACGGTCGCCGCGTTCTCGCTGCGCGCGCGGCCGGGCATGGGGGTGTCGGTTCCTATCGGCTGGGACGAACTCGATGCCACCACGAGCGGCGATCAATGGAATATCGGCAATCTGCATGAGCGCCTGGACGCACTCAAAACCGATCCGTGGAGCCAGTACACGAAAACACGGCAACGCATCACCGCTTCCATGAAAAAGCGGCTTGATATGAAGTGAACGGAAGCGAAGATCACCGCATAACGATCACGGCAACGGAGGTTGCAATGACACACCAGGGCAATACGTCACAAGATACGTCACACGACGCCGCCAACGCCACTCGCCAGGGTCCTGCGCAGGACGGACGTGAACTGGAAAGCAAGCATCCGGCGCAGCAAAAACGCGATGACGGGGCGGTCGCGCCGCTGCCGCATGAGACCGATCAAAGTCCCGCTTCGCAGCAGGAAGATGAGCCGCGCGAGGTCGGCGAGCAGGCGCACGAAGATCTGGAGCGTGGCTTGCAGGACACGGACCGCCGCGGCGGCGCGGAGTATCAGGAGCGCACGCAAACCGGCGGCCGCACGGACCAGGGTAGCCAAGCGCAGCGGTGACGTGACGGCGCCGATGGTTGCACGTGGTCAACAAAGCACCTCTTGCGTAGAATGGGCGCGCGGTGTTAAGAGAACTTGCGGAGAACCTGCACGGCCTTGTGCGAGCCAAGGTGAGAAAGGCGTTTGCTCCTGGCAGCCGCAGTTGTTTCTACCATTTTTGCGTACGCGTCGCCCTGTGCATCGGTAATCGATGCCGACGGGGAGTTCGGAGTAGCGAGCCAGGACCGCTCAATGCCCCGCCGGCCACAATGCTGTGCCGGCCCACGCCGCCCCAACACGAACAGTAGCAACGCCGTACGCCTGGTCCAGCATCCGGTATCTGGCATTCGGGTCGACATTGCGGCATCCGCGCGGCAAATCCGCGGCAAATCTATTAAATGGATCATGCAATACGATCTCCTGTCCCGTCTGAAAAATGAAACCGCCGAGTGTCATACGCGGCTGGAAAACGCACTCGATCTGATGCGTCCTGAGTGGCCGCGGGAGGAGTATGTGGCCTTGCTTGAGGGCTTTTACGGATACGTCGCACCGTGGGAGGATGCGGCGGCGGCCTTTGTGCCCGCGCGGCTGCGCGATTTTTTCGAAGGGCGTCGCAAGGCGTCGCTGCTTGCGTCGGACCTGGCGCTCCTGACCGGCGATACCTATCGCGCGAGCAGGGTGACGAAAGTTGAACAACTTCCTGCAATGGACAGCATCGGCCGCGTTTTCGGTTCCATGTACGTCATGGAAGGCTCCACGCTCGGAGGGCGCTTCATCGCGCCGCACGTCGCGACATTGTTCGGTCTGCAAAACGGCTCCGGCAACGCTTATTTCGAAGGTTATGGATTGCGTACGGGCAGTATGTGGAACGCGTTTCGCGAGACCGCGAGCGCGAACGTGCCGCCCGAGCGGTACGACGAGGCGGTAGATGCCGCGATCGCCACGTTCGACGGGTTGCACGGCTGGCTCGGCCGGGTCCGCGCAGGATGGGGGACAATGGCATGAGCAGTGGGCCAGAGCCAGTGTTGCCCGATACGGCGGCCATGCGCGGGCACGATGATCGCGACGTGTCGGGTCCGGATTTGAACGGGACCACCCCTGCGGTACCCGGCGCAGAGCCGGCCCACCGGACACTGACGGCGGCTGGGGCGGGCGCGGCGAATGCACAGTGCGACGCCGAGCCAATCCACATTCCCGGCGGTATCCAGCCGCACGGTTATCTGCTGTGCCTCTCCAGCACGCTCACCATCCTTCAGGCCAGCGAAAACGTCGCGGCGCTCGTGGGCAGTCCGGTAGAGCAATTGCTGGGCAAACCGGTGGACGTGGTGATCGGCGCTGCCGCTGCGGCGCGGGTCGCACAGGCCGCGGCCACGGCCATGCTGGACGAAGCGCCGCTCTATGTTGGCGTGATGGAGAAGCCGCTCTTCAGCCTGCCTGATGCCGTGCAGGACCCCGCGCAGGACCATTTGGCCACGGCCGTAGACGCTCCTGAACTCGACATCACGATGCATCGGCACGACGGCAACCTGATCGTCGAACTCGAAGCAGCGCGGCATCAGTCTGCAGACGTGTTTGCGTCGCTCTATCCGCTGGTGCGCACTTTCACGCGCAGCCTGCAGGACGTCGGAACCTTGACCGAACTCGGGAACCTCGCCGTGCGCGAGGTGCGCACGATGACGGGTTTCGGCCGCGTGCTGCTCTACAAATTCGACGACGAGGGCCGAAGCCAGGTGCTGGCAGAACATGTCGATGACGGGTACGCGTCGTTCCTGAACCAGTTGTTCCCCGCCTCCGATATCCCGCGCCAGGCGCGCGCGTTATATGTGAAACAACGCGTGAGGGTTGTCGCGAACGCCGACGCGAAAGCCGCGCGGCTCATCCCCGCGATGAACCCCGCGACCGGCCGCCCCACCGACCTCACTTATGCCGCGCTGCGCAGCTTTTCGCCAATCCATCTCGAGTACATGCGCAACATGGGCACGCATGCGTCGATATCGGTGTCGTTGATCGTGCGCGGACAGCTCTGGGGCCTGATTTCCTGCCACGACCGCGACGCGCGTCTCGTGCCGTTCGAGGTGCGCGTCGCTATCGAGCACCTTGGACAGATCGTGTCATTGCAGATCGAGGCGAAGGAGGAGCGGGCCGAGACGGCGTATCTGCTGAGGTTACGACGCACGATGTCACGCCTGATGGGCTCGCTCGCCGAGCAAGACGACTATCTTTCCGCTCTCGAATCGGCGCCCGAGGATTTGCTGTGTTTCGCCGGATCGACGGGCGCCGCGATCGTGGTCGATGGGAAAGCAACGCTGGTGGGTTCCACGCCGGACCAGGAAACTGTGCTCGTGCTCTCGCAGTGGCTGTCGTCGAGCACGTCGGGCGTCTACGCGACCGATGCGCTGTCGGAAGCCTGGCCGCCTGCGTCGCGTCATACGGATACTGCGAGCGGCATCCTGGCCGTGCCAATCTCACAGATTTTTCGCAACTACGTGCTCTGGTTTCGTCCCGAAACCACGCGCACGATCACATGGGCGGGCGAGCCGGTCAAACGCGTGTCGAGTCGGGACGACAGGGTGGCGCCGCGCAAGGACTTTGCGCCGTGGCTGGAGACCGTGCGCAACCGCTCGATTCGCTGGCACCCGGTGGAGCTGGAAATTGCGGGCGAATTCCGCTTGGGTATGCTTAACATCGTGCTGCGCCGCGCGGAAGAACTGGCGGAACTCGCGAACGAATTGCGTCGCGCGAACAAGGAGCTCGAAGCATTTTCGTATTCCGTTTCCCACGACTTGCGCGCACCGCTGCGGCATATCGCCGGCTATGGGGATTTGCTGCGGGAAAGCGAAGGCGACGCACTGTCCGAGCGCAGCAAACGGTTCCTCAACAACATGCTTGAGTCGGCGCGTTTCGCCGGCGTGCTGGTTGACGATCTGCTCACGTTTTCGCAAATGGGCCGTGCTGCATTGCGTCCGGTGAGCGTTGACCTGAACCAGTTGGTACGATCGGTCGCGCAGGAATTCGGCGAAGAGACAGCGAACCGAAAGGTGGAATGGATTATTCCGGCGCTACCGACGGTGACAGGTGACCCGGCGTTCCTGCAGATCGCGTTGCGTAATCTGTTCTCGAACGCGGTGAAATATACGCGTACACGGGAATCGGCGAAAATTGAGTTGTCGGTGTATTCGACGGTCGATGAATACATCGTCAGCGTGCGGGACAATGGCGTCGGTTTCAATATGAAGTACGTGAACAAATTGTTCGGCGTGTTCCAGCGGCTGCATCGAGCGGAAGAGTTCGACGGCACCGGCATTGGCTTGGCGAACGTGCGGCGGATCATCGAGCGGCACGATGGCCGGACCTGGGCCGAAGGCCGCGAAGGCGAGGGCGCCGCGTTCCATTTTTCGCTGCCGAAGGTGTTCAGGGCCGAAACCACCGCCACTGAAGGCACCGGCAAGCTGCGGAAGCCGTCACCGCAGAAATGAACCTGCGGTGTTTGACGGCTTACCGAGCGACTGATCCCGTCACCTTTTATTCCAACCCGTCATATCGGACCATGCTGAAACCCATTTTGCTTGTCGAAGACGATCCCGGCGATCTCGAACTGACACTCATGGCGCTCGACAAAAGCCAGCTTGCCAACGAGGTGATCGTGGCGCGCGACGGCCAGGAAGCAATCGATTACCTGCGTTGCGAAGGCGAGTGGAGCGTACGCAATCCAGGCAACCCCGCAGTCATCCTGCTCGACTTGAAGCTGCCGAAAATCGATGGCCTGGAAGTGTTGGAAACCATCCGTTCCAATGAAACGCTGAAGGCGGTTCCGGTGGTCATGCTGACGTCGTCGCGTGAGGAGCAGGATCTCGTGCGCAGCTATGCGCTCGGCGTGAACGCTTATGTGGTGAAGCCGGTCGAGTTCAACGAATTTGTGCAGGCGATTGCCGATCTCGGCGTGTTCTGGGCCGTGCTCAACGAGCCGCCGCCCGGGTCAATGCGGGTTCGCCGTCAGCCCGCGCCGCAATGAATCTGGTGCACACTGGCGTATTCCTCCTGCACGGTGCCCGGCGTAGCGGCCTGGACCCGCTGGTCCTTTCGTTGTTTTGCCCGATGCGACCTGCCCGGCAGTATCGCGTATGCCGGTTCGCCTGAGTGCCCTGACCATGCAGCCTTTGCATCTGCTTCTCGTAGAAGACAACGCGCTCGACGCGGAACTGACCCTGACTCAGTTGGAACGCGCCGACTATAAGGTCGACGTGCAAATCGTCTACACGGAGCAGGGTTTCATAGCGGCGCTAGAGGCATCCAGCTTCGATGTGATCCTCGCGGACTTCGTGATGCCGGTGTTCTCCGGTGTCGAAGCGTTGGCGATCGCCCGCGAGCGGGTGCCGCATACGCCGTTCATTTTCGTGTCCGGCGTGCTCGGCGAGGAGCATGCCGTCGACATGCTCAAGCGCGGCGCCACCGACTACGTCCTGAAGCAGCGCCTGCAACGGCTGCCTGCTGTCGTGCGGCGCGCCTTGACGGAAAGCACCGAGCGCCAGCAGCGCATTGCGGTCGAACGCGCGTTGCGGGAGACGGAAACGCACTTTCGCTTGCTGGTGGATGCGCTCAAGGATTACGCCGTCATCACGCTCGATCAGGAGGGCAGGATCAGGACGTGGAACGCGGCGTCCGAGCGAATTCTCGGGTTCGCGGCGCAGGATGTGGTCGGCCGGTCCGCCGACGTGTTCTACGGTCAGGAAGATCGCGACACCCATGTGTTTGCGCAGGAACTGGAGACGGCGCAAGCCGATGGCAGCGCGAGCGACGACCGCTGGCTCTGGCGCAAGGACGGGCGCTCGTTCTTCGCATCGGGCGTGACAACAGCGATCCGTGCCGATAACGGCGAGCTGATCGGTTATTCGAAGATCATCCGCGACGTCACCGAAGAGCACATGGCCGCCGATGCCTTGCGCGTGGCGAAGGAACAGGCCGAGACCGCGAATCGGGCGAAGGATCATTTCCTGGCGGTGTTGTCGCACGAATTGCGTACGCCGCTGACGCCGATCGTCGCCGCCGTGCGTTTGCTGGAGATACGTCACGCGCTGCCGGCCGATGCCCAGGCGACGCTCGAACTGATCCGGCGCAATGTGGAGCTGGAGGCGCGCTTGATCGACGATCTGCTCGACCTGACCAGTATCGCGCGCGGCAAGCTTTCGCTGAACTTTGCGAATGTGGTGCTGGAGACGCTGATGTCGAGCGCGCTCGATATGTCGGAGTCCGATCTGCGCGGCAAGGGCCTGACGCTGGAAACAACATTGGGCGCTACCTCCACGCTGGTTTTCGGCGATGCCGCGCGCTTGCAGCAGATCGTGTGGAACCTGATGAAAAACGCGGTGAAGTTCACGCCAGCGGGCGGGCGTATCGCGGTGCGGATGTGGAATCCGGATGCATCGACCATCGCGATTTCGGTGACCGACAGCGGTATCGGGATTAGCGCCGAAGCGTTGCCGCGGATCTTTTCGGCCTTCGAACAAGCCGATGATTCCATCACCCGGGCGTTCGGCGGGTTGGGGCTGGGTTTGGCTATCGCCAGCACACTGGCGTTGAAGCATGGCGGAACGCTGACGGCCCAGAGCGACGGTCGCGACAAGGGCGCCCGGTTTACGCTGACGTTGCCGCTCGTGAAGGCCGGGGCGGAAGATGAAACTTCGCCGCTCGCGGCGCAGGATCCGAATGAGATCGTGCGGTCGTTGAAGGTGCTGCTTGTCGAGGACAACGAATACACGTCGTCCGCCATGGCGCAGGTGCTGGAGGTGCTCGGGCATCAGGTCGGCGTTGCTACTACCGTCGCCGAGGCGCTGGCTTTAGCCCGGGGCGAAGTGTTCGATCTGCTGGTCAGCGATATCGGCCTGCCCGATGGCAGCGGGCTCGAGGTCGCGCGCGCGTGGACCGACTTGCAACCCGGTAAACCGTCGGTTGCCATCACCGGTTATGGCATGGACGAAGATATCCGCCGATGCCGCGATGCCGGGTTTATGGATCACCTGACAAAGCCGGTCGACTTCTCCCGGCTGGAGTCGCTGATTCACGCTTTGGCCAGGCGGCCGGGCGGCGCGTAACGCAACGGCTTGCGGAGGGACGTGATTTTGCCCGCGTCTTTATCCGCGCTTCGGTTTTTCCCTTTCCACGAGCTTTGACGCCATGAACCGGTGTTCCGGCGAGAACAGCCGCCGGTAGGTCAATAACACTGCGCCCACCGTTCCGAGAGCCGACGAGGCCGCGATAAAAAACATGATGACGATCTGATAACGGACCGCCTGCAATGGCGATTGGCCCGCCAAAACCTGGCCCGTCATCATGCCCGGCAGACTCACCAGTCCTACCACCGACATCTGGTTCAACGTCGGGATCATGCCTGCCCGCACGGCCTGGCGCGCTGGCCCTTGCGCCGCCTCCCATCGCGTTGCGCCGAGCGCAAGCGACATCTCTACCGTCCCTCGTCCCGCCGTCAGTTCCTCTGTCATCCGCTCGATGCCGAGCGACACGCCCGTCAACGTGTTACCCAGGATCATGCCGAGGATCGGTATGGCATATTGCGGTTCGTACCACGGATGAATCCGGATCACGACGAACAATCCCACCGCGGCCACGAGCCACGAACTCACCCAGATCGACACGACGCTATCCGTGCGCTGGCCAAGGTAGGTGCGCCGTCCGCGATTCGATGCCGACAGTCCCGCTATCAGCGTCATCAATGCCATCAGCGGCAATACGACGTACCAGCGTGAAAACTGGAAGACCCAACCGAGCACGTACCCGATCGCAAGCAGTTGCACGACAGTGCGCACCGCCGCCCACGCCAGCTTGCGTTCCAGGTCGAGCTTCAGCGCAACCGATAACGCTCCGTTCACCACGATCAACGCCGCCGCGATCCCAATGTCGAGCAGGCTCAGGTTCTGATAGCCGCTCATGACAAGGTCCCCGCTGTCATGACGAGCTGGCGCTCGCCTACACGTTGGGCCTGCGCCGGATCGTGCGACACCCAGATGCTGGCGCGTTCGCCCTGCCGATCATCGAACCAGGCACCGACGAGCGCTTCTATTTCCAGCGCGGAAGCAGGGTCGAGTGACGCCGTCGGTTCGTCGAGCAGCAACACGTCGGGGTCAACTTGCAACACGCGTATCAGCGCGGCAACTTGCGCTTCACCACCCGATAGCTCGCTCGCGCGTTTATCGAGGAAGTTGGCTTCACGGCCTGCCCGGCGAGTCAGCTTGATCACACGCTCACGATCGAAGCGCACGTCGCGATACACCTTCAGCGAAAACGGGTAACGCAGATTGTCTTCCACGCTGCCATCGAGCATGGCCGGGCGTTGTGCAATGTAAGCCACGCGTCGCCGGTACGCCGGAATCCCCGCGCGCGCGATGGTCTTTCCGCGCCACTGGATCACACCGTCATCGACAGGATCGAGCAGCGCAAGCGCACGCAGGAACACACTCTTGCCTGAGCCCGACGGCCCGGTGATAACCGCGCGCTCGCCTCCGGACAAGCTGAACGTGGTGGGATGCAGCAAGGCAGCGTGGCGCACCGGGTCATGGCGGGTGAGCCCTGTCGCGTGAATTAGAGGCGTGTCGGCTTGCAGGGACATGGCGAAGACAGCTCGGGGAATGATCTCGGAGCGCAATCATAAATCAATGCTGCTTAGGCGATGCTTAGGTTAGTTGTGCCGTCCGTTGCGCATGAGTCTTGATCGGGCTGTTCACGCGTCGAGCGCGGCGGCCCGCCCGGCATGGGAAAAATCGCCGGGCACGCGATGTGCTGCGCGGTGTTTCAAGAAAAACATGGAGGGAGCCACTATGGCGCTTGGCCGGAAAATCGGGAAAACAGTCGCGTGGATCATTGCGGTTCTGATCGTCCTGATCGCTGTGCTGGTGATCGTTTTCCTGACCTTCGACTGGAACCGGGCTCGCCCCTGGGTCGACGATAAAGTCTCGCAGGCCATCGGCAGGCAGTTCCAGATTACGGGCGACCTGAAGATCGGCTGGCAACGGCCACCCGGTGAAACCGGCTGGCGCCGCTGGGTCCCGTGGCCTCGTTTCTCGGCGGAAAAAATCACGGTTGCGAATCCCGACTGGACCAAACAGAAGTTTTTCGCGACCCTGGACGAGATCGATTTCCAGGTCGAGATCCTGCCGCTGCTCGCGCACAACATCGTGATTCCATCGATCAATCTGGTGAATCCCTCAGTCGATCTGGAACGCCTCAAAGACAACCGCAATAACTGGACGTTCAAGTTCAAGCAGTCAACCGAACCGTCTGTATGGAACCTTCAACTGCATGACATCGCGCTGGACAAAGGCAATATCGCGTACGCGGACGAGATCACGAAAGCGGACATGCAGGCCGTCGTGAATACGCTTGGCCAGATGATTCCTATCGGCGATGTGATGAAGCAGCAGGAGGCGGCATCGCAGAAGTCGTCGGCCCAGATGGTCGGCAAGAGCGGCGCGACCAAGCTGAACCAGCAAGTCGACAAAGCAGCGGCATCCGAAGCCGCTGCTGCTTCCGCGGCGTCGGCCGCTGCCGCTGCGGCTGCTAGCGCGCCGAATCCGGCAAGCGTCTCCGCGAACACCAGCATCACCACGAAGGAAGGGCCGAAGCCGCCCGTGCCCCCGTATGGCATCGGCTGGTCTGTGACGGGCAAATACAACAGCGTGGCGGTGTCCGGCAACGGCAAGGTCGGCGGGGTGCTTGCGCTGCAGGACGCCATGCGTCCGTTCCCCGTGCAGGCGGATGTTCGTATCGGAGACACGCATATTGCTTTTGTCGGCACCGTGACTGATCCGGCCCATCTCGCCGCGCTCGACTTGCGGTTGTGGCTGCAGGGCGTGAGCCTCGAACATTTGTATCCGATCGTCGGCGTGACGCTGCCGGCTACGCCGCCGTATGCAACGGAAGGGCGGCTTGTAGGCCAGTTCAAGGCTGACGGCAATGTCTTCAGGTACGAGAACTTCACCGGGCGCGTGGGCGGCAGCGACCTGAACGGCTCACTGACGTTCGTGGGACGCAAGCCGCGGCCCTTGCTCTCGGGCGAACTCGTGTCGAACCTGCTGCAGTTCTCCGACCTCGCCCCGATCATCGGCGCCGATTCGAACGCCAGCAAAGCGAAACGTGGCGACACGGAGAAGCAGCCGTCGTCAAAGGCGCTGCCGACCGAGGAGTTCAAGACGGATCGATGGAAGGCGATCGATGCCGACGTCAAGTTCACCGGCCGCAAGATCATCAAGGACCCGGCGCTGCCGATCACCAATCTCTATACGCACGTGGTGATGACGGACGGCGTGCTGTCGTTCGAACCGCTGTCGTTCGGCGTGGCGGGCGGGACGCTGTCGTCGAATATTCACCTCGATGGCAGCAAGGAGCCGCTCCAGGGCCGCTTCTCGACCTCGGCTCGGCACCTGAAGCTCAAGCAACTGCTGCCGACCGTCAAGACGATGCAGTCAGCGCTGGGTGAAGTGAACGGCGACGCGGCGTTATCGGCGACGGGCAATTCGCCGGCCGCACTCGCCGGAACCATGAACGGCGAGCTCAAGACGCTGATCACCGACGGCACGGTCAGCCGGTTGTATATGGAAGCGGCGGGGCTGAACGTGGCGAACGCGGTCTACGAGAAGCTCTTCGGTAACCACGATGTGAAGATCAACTGCGCGGCGGCGGATTTTGTCGCGACCAATGGTGTACTGGAATCGCGCGTGTTTGCCCTCGATACCGACGACGCCGTGATCAACATGGACGGCACCGTCAATCTGAAGACCGAGGAGATGGACCTGAACATTCATCCGCACACGAAGGGTTTCCGGGTGTTTTCGCTGCGCTCGCCGCTGTACGTGAAGGGGACATTCAAGGACCCGCATGTGGGCGTGAATGCCGGTGCGCTGGCAGTGCGCGGCGCGGCGGCGGTCGGGCTCGGCCTGATCAATCCGTTTGCCGCGCTGATCCCGTTGATCGCGCCGAGTAACAACAAACCGCTGCCGTGCACGCAAATGCTTGCCGACATGCGTACCGCGCCGTCCGCGCCGCCGCCGGGGCAGAAGCAAAAAGCGAAGGGTGCACCCGGGTATATGGATTCGGGCGCGGCGAATCCGGCGGCTGCATCGTCTCCGTCTTCGTCGTCCAATAGTGCGAAGGGTGCCAAGGGTACAAACGGTGGCCAAGCCCGGCCGGCGGTGTCCACGCCGGGCAGTGCGGCGCTTTATCGTGGAAGCTGATAGCCGGCAATGGGATTGCCTGCTTCATGCGATGGATTATCGGCGTTGCCCGATTCTGAATGGAAATTTGCGCGTTTTAACGCGTATTTTCTTATTTATTGGCGAAATTGCGCATGATAGTGCGCAATTCATTGCAACCGATCTACAGGAAATCAACCAATAAAAATGCGCATCATACTGCGCAAAATACAAAATAAGTCTACAATTGCGCATCATGACGCGCAAATACACCGACCCCATCAGCAATTTCGAGCGTGTGGCAGCGGAACTCCGCTCGCTCCGGCGCGAGCGACGCATGAGTCAGCAGACGCTGGCTGATCGCGCGGGGGTGGCCCGGCGCACAATCACCAATGCGGAAGGTGCACAGAACGTCGGCCTTCATGAGTTTTGCCGGATCGCCAACGCGCTCGGCTACGACCTCACACTGCGTCCGAAAGACACTGTGGTCTTCGAAGATCTGGACTTCTTCTTCAGGGAGGACGAATGAGCACGCCGTTGTCCCTTAAGCCTGCGCCGCCGTTCGACCTGGAACAGCTCTTCGACAAAATCCGCCGGCTCGACGTTCACACGCCCCAGGGCTTGGCCGGTCTGCTGGCGAAGGAGAGCACCTTCGTCTTCAACTACGGAGAAGTCGAGCCGGACGCGGCCGTGTCGCTGACCATGCCCGTGCGCCGCAAGAGCTACAGCAGTGGCGCGCTGATGAACGTGTTCGCAATGAATCGCCCGGAAGGTTATTTGCGATACATCATCGAAGAACGGCTGGCGCGCTTCGGTACCCCCAGCGACATGTTCCTGCTGTTCCTCGCCGGGCGAAACCAGATTGGCAGGCTCACCTACGCGCTGCACGGCCAGACAGTGCCTGAGGGCGAGGGTGAGCGGCTTGACGAGCTGCTGTCGTCGCCATCGGGACAATTGTTCGAACGTCTGGTGAGCAAATATGCGCTCGGCTCGGGCATTTCAGGCGTGCAGCCGAAGACCGTGGTGCCACTTGCTGCCGAGGTTCCCGCTAGCATGTCCACGCCCGGTGCGGCGACGCTCGACGCACACGCGACCTTGCCGTTGACCACGGTGATCGTGAAGGCTGAAGGCGACGACTATGCGGGGATCGCCCGCAACGAATTCCTGTGCATGTCGGTGGCGCGCGAGGCGGGTTTCGACGTGCCCGATTTCTGGCTCTCCAACGACGGCCTGCTGTTCGTCATGGCGCGTTTCGATCGTGCGCCGGACGGCACGCCGCTCGGCTTCGAGGACATGAGCGTGCTGACCGGCAACGACAAATACCGCGGCAGTTACGAGATGATCGGACGGGCAGTGGAGGTCTATACCGGCGCTGATTTCCGCGCGCAATCGCTGCGGCTGTTCGAGCGTGTCGCGCTGTCGTGTTTTCTTCGCGATGGTGATGCGCATATGAAGAACATCGGCATTGTCTATGCCGATCCCACCGGGCCGCGTCGGCTCTCGCCCATCTATGATGTCGTCTGCACGGGCATCTATCCGATGCTCGACGGCCGGATGGCGCTGAACCTGAATAAGTCGAAGGTTTTCCCCGTGCCCGGGCAGCTGATTGCATACGGCGAGCGACTGGGCCTGAAACGCGCCGAGGCGGAAGCGATCCTGCTGCGCATCGACCAGGCGTTCGAGACCGTTACCGAGCGGCTCAGCCAGGACGATCGGTATAAAGCAGACGATCTGCTCACGCGGATTCGAGAAGTGATCCGTCGCACTGGCGCAATTCCCGTCGCACGGGCGAAGCGTCCGGCGTTCCGTCTTCCCTGAAACGTCTGCGCTTACAAAGACGCTTTCGAGTCACGGCTATTAAACCGTGCTACATCAGCGACTTAAGCGTTGAGCCCCATGCTTATCAACAAGCCTGCCCACAATTACTGGGGATAACTCGCCGGTCGTTGCGGGCTTGGGAACGCGCCAACATTACACGCAACGCGTGGATCAAAATCGGATCGATTCGAAACTGCGTTTATTTATCAAAGACTTAAGAAGATTCCCTCACGCTTGTCCACAGGTCCTTCAACAGATTGTGTGCACAACTTTGCGGGTTGAAACGATCGAATCCGCGTGCCCGGCGCACTTTGAAGCGGCACCTGAAAACCCTTTCCGTTCAATGCGTTCCGGCGTTTGTCAGAAGGTTGTCAACAGGGTGGTCCCCAATTTCTGTGCACAACTTTGACCGGTGACTCCATTCGACTAATAGCTGGCGGACAAAAGCCTGTATTCATCCGCAAAGCGTTTCGTTTTCCGTCTTAAATTACGCCGCACCTTTTTGATCATCGCTGGGCTTGTCCAACGCGATCCTCCGGCAGGTCGCCCAGTTGCGCCCGATTCACTCGTTGCCGCACCGGCGTCAGCGCGCGATGCCCGGCATGGTGAACGTGCGCCGGACGTTGTTCGTATGCGCGTCGCTGGCGCGATTGTTCGGGATCGCGTCGGTTGTCGCTCCAGATAGGCGCAGGCCGGAGTAGCAGAGCGGCCAGCATGGTGTCGATGCACAGGAACGGTTCCGTTCTCCGTGCCCGCAGCGCCATTCAGCGATGCCGCGCGCTTGCCGAAACTGAACGGCACCATGCGGGCGTTGGCGCTCTACGCGCCCTTGCGCGTTTCGTCCCCGAGGATCGGGGCGCGTTTGAAGTACTGTGAACAATCGGACGGGTCCGTCGATGTATAGGCCGACAGGCTGCCAAAACCGTTGGCGATGCCTCAGCAGATAAAGCGCCCTGAGCCTGGCTGACGCTCGGCAGCCTGGCATCGGGCGTGACCATGAAACCCGGGTGCGAGTTGGCGTCGATGGCGGTAGAAGAAGCCGCCGGGGCAGGCGTCACAACATCGTCCAATGCAACGAGGCCGGGCAAGGGCGCGCTCCACGGATCGGCTGGCGGAGGGGGCGCACTATGTACCGGCGCTTTCGCCGGTTCGCTCGGTTCAGCGACCCGCGTGGTGCGGTTGAGCCACGCGTCGTGGGATGCGATCAGACCGGGCGAACGTCCACGCGGTGTTTCATTCCAGCCGGAGCGATCCATCGCGAGGGCGGGAGATGTTTCCTGGACGGTTGTTGCTACGGAGCCGGGCGCATGCGTCGTTGCGGCCGGTCGGGGCTCTTGCTCTGACGCAGGCGCTGGTGAATCGGCGCGGATTTGTCCCGGCGATGTGAGCCGATCGCCGGACGGTGCGCTCCAGGCATCGTCAACTGCGAGACTGGGTGCTGCGGGGTTGCTCCATGGGTCATCGGCTGCGAGTTGGGGCGCGGCGTGGCTGCGCCATTGCTCACCTGCGGGCACGCTGGCCGGGGCGGACTCTCCCGCGCGGGCCGTTACGTGCATCAAACCAAAGGCAGCGCACGCCAGCGCGACTTTTTCCAGTCCTGAATGAACGAGCCGGAACAGGTCACGGAGCGGTGAGCGAGACATGGCATTTCCCCTGAATACACGAAAGCTCGCAAGCCTATGGGAAAGTGCGGTCCGAAATAACGCGATTTATCTGAATAGTGAAAGGTTTCAGTGAAGAAATTGAGTTGAAGGAAGGTTATGGGCGCATTTGGATGGCAGTGCGATGTTTCGGCGATCCTGAATTGTGACATTCGATGTCTTTAATCCCAGGCTTCGGTCGTCCTGATGAAGTGCAAAGAGCCGTTTCGACTCACGTCGGAATGGCTCTTTGCGTACAGCGCTCGTTTCAGTTTTTACCCGTCAGATGAGAGAGAACTCGCCCGAATGGAATGCGACCCGGCAGCGACGGTTATTTTGCTGTCCCCGTCGCTGTCCCCGTCGCTGTCTCGGCCGCTTTTGCCGCAGCCGCAAGATTCGCCGTGCTGCCGGTCGGAGAACCCATTGCCTGGAACAGCAACGCGGTATCGCTGAGCCGTGCGCTTTCATAGCGAATAGCATCCAGCCGCACATTTCGATACTGGCGCTCGCTCGCACGCGTCGCCGAGGGAGGAATCGCTCCGAGCCGCTCTCGCGCCGCCGAATCCGTGAAGGCGCTCATTGAAGTGCGGCTGGCGGTATCGGCGAAACTGAGTGCCTGGTTATCCTGCTCGAGCGCCACGAGTGAATCCGCCACGTTGCGGAACGCGGTCAGCACCGTCTGCTTGTATTGCGCCACGGCGGCCTCGTAGCTCGCTTGCGCCGCGCGCCTTTGGGCGAGCAATGCGCCGCCATGAAACAACGGCTGCGACAGCGACGCGCCTATCCCCCAGATCGCGCCCGCGCCGGACAAGGCGGTCGGCCAGCTGAAACCCGCTTGCCCCATCGACGCCGACAGCGTCAGGCTCGGGAACATTTGCGCTGTCGCGACGCCGACTTGCGCCGCGGCGGCCTTGAGCAGCGCATCGGCGGCCTGAATGTCCGGGCGGCTGGCGAGCAGTTCCGACGGTACGACCACGGACACATTGCCGGGCACGGTGAGCGACGCGAGATCGAGATCCGGCGGCGCCTGATCCGGTGTCCGGCCAAGCATCACGGCAAGCGCGTGACGGGTTGCAAGCCACTGGGCCCGCAGCGCTGGCAACGAAGCGGCGAGCGCGGCGGCGTTCGATTGCGCGTTGAGCGCGTCCGCGCGCGACGCCGAACCGAGTTCGTAGCGGCGCTGGGTTTCTCGCGCGTCTTCATTGGCGAGGACGATCAGCCGTTCGGTCGTATCGATTTGCGCACGCAACGAGGCGGCACCGATAGCGCCCGTGACGATGTTTGCCGCGAGTGCACGGCGGGCGGCATCGAATTGCCAGGACTGGCTGTCCACTTGTGCAGCCAGCGCCCGGTCTGCGAGCCGCGCCGCACCGAACAGGTCGAACGTGTATTGCGCCCGGATCTGACCAACGAAGAGGTTGTAGAGCACCGTGGGCGGCCCGAAGTTCGGCACGCCAATTGCGCGCTCCCGGTCCGTCTGGCCGCCAAGGTCGATGCTCGGCAACATTGACGATCCGACTTGCGCCCGTAGTTGCTCACGCGCCGCGGCGAGGGTTTTGTCCGTCGCGGCGAGGCTCGGGCTATTGCGCAAACCCTCATCGACGAGCGCGTTCAGCGGTTCCGAACGATAAAGCTTCCACCACTCGGGCACCGGTTTCGCGTTGGCATCGAAACTCTGCGATACCCCTTCGGCCGTCACGGTGCGTGCCGGTTGCGCGTCGGCGCCGTAATGGGCCACCGTTGGCATGACGGGCGGTTTCCCGTCCGGGCCGAACGAGCACGCGGAAAGGGTGGCTGCGAAGCCTAGAGCAGTCAGGTAAGCGCGTTTCATGACTGGCCTCCTTGGCGAGTATCCGGCGCGGAGGGCATGTCTGGATCTTCAAACCCCGCGCGCTCGTTACGCCGCACCTTGAACGAAGCCGCATATAACGCCGGCAGATAAAACAGCGTGAGGACGGTTGCGCTCGTGATCCCGCCCATCAGCGCGGTTGCCATCGGACCGAAGAAGTTGCTGCGCAACAGCGGGATCAGCGCGAGCACCGCAGCGGCGGCGGTCAGCGTGATCGGCCGGAAACGCCGCACGGTCGCGCCAACAATGGCGTCAAAGCGAGGATGCCCCGCGGCAATGTCCTGTTCGATCTGATCGACGAGAATCACCGAGTTGCGCATGATGATCCCGAACATGGCGATCACGCCCAGCATGGCGACAAACCCGAACGGCTTGTTGAACAACAGCAGCGCGATCACCACGCCAATCAACCCGAGCGGCGCGGTCAGAACCACCATCATCACCCGTGCGAAGCTCTGCAACTGGATCATCAAGAGCGTCAACACGACAATCACCATGATCGGCATCTGCGCATTGATGGACGACTGGCCTTTCTCGCTTTCCTCAACCGGTCCGCCCACTTCTATCCGATACCCCACCGGCAAGCCCGCACGCAACGTAGCGAGCTTCTTCTCGATCGCATGGGTGACGTCAATACCTTGCGCGCCGGCCTTCACGTCCGACTGCACGGTGATGGTCGGCTGACGGTCGCGTTCCCAGATCACGCCGTATTCCAGATCGTTCACCACATGCCCGATCGTTCCGAGCGGCACGGGGCCGTTCGGCGTCGGCATGGCCAGCGTGGCGAGCTTCGCCGGATCAACCCGTTCGCTTTTCGGGGCCCGCAAGTCGACGCTGACCAGCTTGTCGCGTTCACGATACTGCGTGACGGTATAACCGGTCAGTTGCATCGCGAGGAAATTCGATACGTCCTGCGATGTGATACCAAGTTCACGCGCCTTCTTCTGGTCGATATCGAAGCGCACCGAGCGCTCCGACGGTTCGTCCCAGTCGTACTGGACATTGGTCGTGCCACTGTCGGCACGCATTTCGGCAAAGACCTTTTCAGCGATACCGCGCACTGTCGGCAGGTCGTCGCCGCTTACGCGGAACTGCACCGGATAGCCGACCGGCGGACCGTTTTCGAGTCGCGACAAACGCGTGCGTACTGCCGAGAACTTCTCGCGCAACACAGGTTCAAGCCAGCGTGCGAGTTTCTCGCGATCTTCGACTGACTTTGCCGTAATGACGAACTGCGCGAAGTTCGCCACTTGCAACTGCTGGTCGAGCGGCAGATAGAAGCGCGGCGCACCCGAGCCGACGAAGTTCACCACATGATCGACCTCGGGCCGCCCCTCCAGTACCTTCTCAAGACGTTTGGTCTCGCGCAGCGTGGCTTCGAATGAGGCGCCTTCTTGCAGACGGACATCGACGAGCAGTTCCGATCGGTCCGAACTCGGGAAGAATTGTTGGGGAACCAGCGTAAAGCCTGCCAGCGCTATCACGAACAGCACGAGCGTAATGCCGAGCACGACGAAGCGCCGCTCAATACACCATGTCAGCCAGCCGCGCAGACGCGTGTAGAACTTCGTGTCGTAGATATCGTGTTCATGATCGTGGGCGTGATGCGCCTCGCGCTTGCGCTCGGGCAACAGCTTGTAGCCGAGCAGCGGAATCAGCACGACCGCCGCGAACCACGACGCGATCAACGCGATGGCCGACACCTCGAAGATCGAGCGCGTGTATTCCCCGGTGCTGGATTTGGCCAGCGCGATCGGCAGGAAACCGGCGACCGTCACGAGCGTGCCCGTGAGCATGGGGAACGCAGTGCTGGTATAGGCGTAGGCCGCGGCACGCGAACGGTTCCAGCCTTGTTCGAGTTTCACCGCCATCATTTCGACAGCGATAATCGCGTCGTCGACCAGCAGGCCCAGCGCGAGGATCAGCGTCCCGAGCGAGACCTTGTGCAGGCCGATATCGAAGAGATACATGAAGAGGGCGGTGACCGCGAGCACGACCGGAATCGAGATCACGACCACCATGCCGGTGCGCACGCCGAGCGACACCAGGCTCACGATCAGCACGATGATGACTGCTTCGGCAACGGCTTCAAGAAAGTCATCGACGGACTTCGATACCGCATGCGGCATGCTCGATACTTCGTTGAGCACGAGGCCGGCGGGGAGTTGCGCGCGCAGCTCAGCCACCTTGGCGTCCAGCGCCTTGCCCAACTGCACGACGTCCTGACCGGGCTGCATCGTGATACCAATACCCAGCACCGGCTTCTCGCCCGCGCGCATTTGCGTGGCCGGGGGATCGAGATATCCTCGCTTGATGGTGGCTATGTCACCAAGACGGAACGACCGGCCGTTGACACGGATCAGCGTGTTGGCGAGCGCGGCCATGTCGGTGATCTGGCCAGTCGGCCGCACGAACACGCGGTCGTCGGGCGTATTCAGCGTGCCGGAGGGCGCAACCGCATTCTGACCGTCAATAGCCTGAGCAATCTGCTGCGGCGAGATACCGAGCCGCGTGAGTTGCGTATTGGCTATTTCGATGTAAACGCGCTCGTCCTGATCGCCGAAATAATTGACCTTCGCTACACCAGGCACGCGCAACAAGACGGTGCGCAGCGAGTCAGCGTAATCGTGGAGTTGCACCGGCGAAAAACCGTCGCCCTCCAGCGTGTAGATGTTCGTGAAGACATCGCCGAATTCGTCGTTGAAGTAGGGACCTTGCACCCCTCTTGGCAGCGTGTAGGCAATGTCCCCGACTTTCTTGCGTACCTGATACCACTCTTCAGGCACGTCTTTCGCGGGCGCGCCGTCCTTCATCGTGAAGAACAGCAGGGATTCGCCAGGGCGGGAGTAGCTGCGCAGGAAGTCGGTGGCGGGCGTTTCCTGCAGTTTTTTCGCGATCTTGTCGGTGACCTGCTCCTGCATCTGCTGTGCGGTGGCTCCTGGCCAGAAGGTCTGGATGACCATCACGCGGAACGTGAACGGCGGGTCCTCCGATTGCGCGAGCCGGGTGTACGCAAGCACGCCGAAAATGGTCGCCATGGCGATCAGGAAGACGACCAGCGCCTGATGACGCAATGCCCAGGCCGAGAGATTGAAACTGCCTTCTTCGTGACGATAATCGCCCGACGCCGCGGCCGCAGCGTTGGCAGCATCTTTCGATGAATCCCGCTCTTGGTCGCTCATGACGCGAAGTCTTCCGGATGCAAGGGCGTGACCACGCGAACCTTTTCGCCGGCGGAAACGGTATGGACACCTTGCCATACCACACGATCCCCAGACGAGATACCGTTGGAAACCGTCACGGTGCGCTCGCCGTATCGAGACACATCCACGCGCCGCAATTCAAGCGACCCGTCAGCCTTCACAATCCAGACGGCAGGCAGTTTGCCCGCGTGAAAAAGCGCGGTGGAGGGCAGCGTGAACGCTTGCGCGGATGCCCCGGATGCGGCTGTCTGCGCGAATGCCACGTCGGCTGTCATGCCAAGGCGGACTTCCGGCGTGGGGGCTTCAAGCGTCATCCTCACGCGATAGGTACGGCTTTGAGGATCGGCGGCGGGCGACACCTCACGCACCCGGGCCGCGAACTGTTTGCCTCCCAGCGCGGCAAGCTTCACGGTGGCTTTCTGGCCGACCGCGAGCGACCCGAGCGTAGTTTCCGGCACGTCCGAGACCACGTCGATCTCGCCGCTCCACGCGAGGTTATAGACGGCCTGTCCCGCCGATACGTTCTGTCCCGTGTCAGCCTGTTCAGCCGTGATGACACCGGCGCGGTCAGCAACAAGCGTGGTGTATTTCAACTGGTCGGCCGACAACGCGGCCTGCGCCTGCGCCTGGTTGCGCTGCGCGAGCGCGGCGGCGTAGGCGTTCTCGGTTTGTTCGAGCTGCGCGCGGGCGATCAGGTTTTCCTGCGCCTGGGCGCGGTCGCGCGTGAGTTGTTGCTCGGCATACGTGAGCTGATGCTGGGCGGCGGACAGTTGCGCGGCTGCGCTCGCGGCGCTTTTGGCGTTGTCGGCGGGATCGAGTTTCGCCACGATCTCGCCGGCTTTCACGCTGTCGCCCAGACGCACGCTGCGCTCGATGATCTTCCCGGCCACACGAAACGACAGCGGGGTCGAGTAACGCGCTTCGATAGTCGCGGGCAGCGACGACTGCACAGTGTGCGTGTCGGCGACGGCCGCCATGGCGACCACGGGACGCAACGCCACGGGGGGCGCTTCCTTCTTGCCGCATGCGCTGAGCGCGACGACAGCGACCACGCCCAACGACCAGGCAAGGGTGCGGCGAGCAGGAAAAGATCCCGGCCCGGGCAACGTGAACGACATTAACCGCGATCGGAGCGATGACAATAATGGCAATGACAACGGCCGCGTGCGGCGACAGACTTGCAGAATCACGAATGACCTCGACGCAAAGGCTTGCCGTGCGCGCAAGGGACTTGCAGGCACGGCCGGCGCGCAGCGTCGACACGGTCTGTCGCTGCGCATTTTCAAGATATGGCGTTATTCGGGGCGCGATACTCGAACAGGCGGCATGCTATGGCCACCAAGCTTTCCAGCACCTCACCGCCAGATACGCGATGAATTCTAATACAACCATGAATCTGGAATCAAAGCCGTATCATAATTCAATTTTGAGATGGTAAACTCGACCGATGAAACGAATTCGCCTCACCCGGGAGCAAAGCCGTGATCAAACGCGTGAGCGTTTGCTGGACGCCGCACAAGCTGTTTTCATGAAGAAGGGGTTTGTTGCCGCCAGTGTCGAGGACATTGCGGCGGCGGCGGGTTATACGCGCGGTGCGTTCTATTCGAACTTCGGCAGCAAGTCCGCTTTGTTTCTGGAACTGCTCAAGCGCGATCACGACGGGATCATGGGCCGGCTGCATTCCATCTTCGATGGCGAAGCGAGCCGGGCCGACATGGAAGCCCGCCTGTTGCAGTATTACAGTGAGTGCTACCGCGACAACAAGTGTTTTTTGTTGTGGGTGGAGGCGAAATTGCAATCAAGCCGCGATGCGAAATTTCGCGCGCAATTCAACGCGTTCATCCGGGAATTGTTGCAGACGACGACCGCTTACATTGTCGCGTTTTCGGAACGGGCGGGGACGCCGTTGCCCATGCCAGCGGAGCAGCTCGCGCTTGGACTGACGGCGTTGATTGATGGCATGCAGTTTTTTTATACGTCGGATCCGCAGGCTTGCGGCAGTGAAATGTCCGAAGCCGTGCTGGCGAAGTTTTTTAGCCGGGTGGTGTTTGGATCCGACGTGGTCTGAGAGGGGCCGTGCGAATAAACGTCCGCTCAGTTTCTCATTCGCTCGCTCAGATAGAGATCCCAGAGCCGCCGTTACTGCCTAGCAACTGCTCCACCGCATCGGCGCTGGCGTAGTCCTGCTCAGGCAATCCATCGAACACGGCAATCACATCGTTGCTCACGCCTGCAGCGCGGGCCGCATCGACAATGCCGTCCTTATTGGCTGGAAACTTCAGGTCACGCAAGACCTCTGCGATTTCGTCATCGATCGGTTCGTCGTTCAAGCCGGCATTCAGATGTGTATCGGTCATTGGTGCCCTTGGTTGTCTTGGTTGTTTTTGGTGGTCAATCCGAGTCGCCATGCGCGCGGCCGAGCTTCACGCCTGCGCTTCACGTCTGCACTTCTATTACCTGGCTCGTCACGCCGTGGCTGGGCGAGCGCGACTTCGGCAATTCCACATGAAACCAGTGCGCGTGATCGAGTTCCTGTGCGCGCACTTCCGGCGCCGGCGGTGAGACCGGCGGGGCATTGGCGCGAATGGCAAGTGCCGCGCGCATGGCTTCGGCCTGGCGAGCAGAGTAGATTGCCGCATCGTCCGTGTGGATCGGCGCGGCATAACACGACACGGATACCAGAACCATCAGTAAAGCCGTTGAGGTTTTCATCGCTCAACCCTCCAGACACTTAGTACACAAGCTCACGCAAGCGGTATCCAGGCAGCACAAACACGAGGCCGTACGGAGAATAGTAGCGAGGATTCGAGCAAACGTTATGCCAATCGATCAGTGCGGTTTTCCAACGCATCACTTGATGAATGGTGCGTGCCGGCCGAGCCTTGTTTCAAGCGGCGCCGGCGGCCGTTGTTCGAGCGAATTCTAGAATCCGCTTTTCAGCGCGTGCTTCACGGGGCAGACCGGTACTGCCGCAATTTTGCACACATCGAGCAATTTCAGCGCGATGCCGGGTTTAATCGGAAGTAAGCATCGAGAAGCGATGTTTTGTAGACAACGCCGAGTAATACCGGCCGCGTCGGGCAGTCGATGACCGGCAAGCGCTCACCCTGGAACGCCAGGAAATGCTGCAACGCTTCACCCAGCGACATGTCCGGTGTAAGGACATCGAAATGAGGTTGCAGATAATCTTCGGCGGTTTTGACGGCAGTGTCGCGCTCATCGAGCAGGTCGGACGTGATGTCCTTCAACGCCACCACGCCGCGAAACTGCCCGTCCGCATCCACGACGTAAAGGTACTTCACCGGATATTCGAGGAACACCCGCGTCATGGCTTTCACGTCTGCATCGAGCGGGACGACCGTGTCGGCTGGTTTCACCAGCTCGCGCATTTGCGTGGCGGCGAGCCGCGAGCGCTCTTTTTCGTCACGGTTGCGCCGCAGCGTGACCTCGTACATCGACGTCTGCGCCGATGCCCGCGCAATGAAAAATGCCACCACGCACGAAAGCATCAGCGGCAGCATGACCTGATAGCTCAGCGTCATCTCGAAGATCATCAGGATTGCCATCAACGGCGCGTGCGTGGCGGCCGCGAGGAACGCGCCCATGCCGACCATCGCGTAGGCAAACGGCGCGGACGTGGAGTGCGGCCAGATCGCATGCGCCGCGAGCCCGAACAGGCAGCCGACTACCGCGCCTACGAAGAGCGTCGGCGTGAAAATCCCGCCCACCGCGCCGGAACCCGCGGTTGCCGCGGTCGCGAGAATCTTGAAGAACAGCACCGCTGCCAGCGCTTCCCAAGTCCACGAATGATGCAGGATCGAGTTGACGACTTCGTACCCGTTGCCCCAGACCTCCGGGAACCAGATCGAGATCACGCCGACAATCAGGCCGCCGAATCCGAGCCGGATTGGCAACGGCAGGGGCAGCTTGGCGAAGCGTTGTTTCGATGCCGCCAGCAGGCGCAGGAAATACGGCGCGAGCACGCCGCAGAGCAATCCGAGCATGACGAACAGCAGCACTTCGACGCCGGTGACAGTTGGAAACACCGGCATTTCGTAAGGCGGCCGGTAGCCGGCGAACTCGCGCATGGTGATGTTCGCGACCACGGAGGACACCACGATTGGCCCGAAACTTTCCATGGCCATGGAGCCGAGCACGAGCTCGGTCACGAAGAACGCGCCGGCGATAGGCGCGTTATACGCCGAGGTGATCCCGGCCGCCGCGCCGCAGGCGACGAGCAGGCGTAGACGCGGCGGATCGAAGTGGACCCAGCGCCCGATCAGCGACGCGCACAGCGCCGCGAGCTGCACCATCGAGCCTTCTCGTCCGATGGACCCGCCGCTTGCGATGGTGAATAGCGACGAGATGCTGCGCCACAGGCTTTGTGAGACCGGCACGACGCCGTCGCCAATGGTCACTGCTTCCATGTAGTCGGCATTCGCCTGACCCGAGCTGCGACGCCGGGCGATCAGCAGGCACAGGCCCGCGATCAGCCCGCCCGCCGTGGGCAACGCGACCCGCACGGGCCAGGGCAGGCGCGTGGCCATCTCGACGAAGTTACCGTGATCGCCCCCAAAAAGGCGCTGCATTTCGTCGATGCCATAGCGGAACGCCGAAGTCGCGAATGCGCCGGCCACGCCGACAATCACGGCCCACACGAGCATGGAGTGGGATTCGGAGAACCGGAACCGGATCTGTGCCCGGGTGCGAAGTTTAAGCAGGAATGAAAGCACGTGAGCTTGAATGTCGGAGCGGGTCGAGGCCAATGATGCGGGGCAAGGATATCACCCGCAAGGGGCCTCGGGGCAGTGCTCCGGCATCCATGTGCATACTGAGTTGCTTGGCACCGGCTGGTTATCGACGTAATAAGCGAAGTCCGTTGGCAACGACCAGCAAGCTTGCCCCTACGTCGGCGAGAACGGCCATCCACAGGGTTCCCGCACCCGTCAGCGCAAGCACGAAAAATACGGCCTTGATCCCCAGCGCCAACACGATGTTTTGTATCAACACTGCATGCGTCGCCTTCGAGAGCCGGATGAAAGCCGGGATCTTGCGCAAGTCGTCGTCCATCAACGCGACGTCGGCGGTTTCAATGGCCGTATCCGCGCCCAATGCGCCCATCGCAAAGCCGATATCAGCGCGGGCGAGGGCGGGGGCGTCGTTGATGCCATCGCCCACCATGCCTGCCGCCGCGCCGTCTGCCGCACGTTTTGCCACTGCCTCCGCCATTGCAGTGAGTTTGTCGGCGGGCAACTGGTCGCCGCGGGCTTCGTCGATACCCACGGCTTTCGCTATGGCCGCCACCGTATGCGAATTGTCACCGCTCAGCATCACGGTGCGAACGCCGAGTGCATGCAGGTCGCCGATGGCGGCACGGCTGGATTCTTTGACCGTGTCCGCGACGGCGAACAAAGCGAGTACGCCTTCTTCGCCGATCAGCAGGACGACGGTTTTTCCATTGCGTTCCAGCGTGTCGAGCCGGGCTTCCAGGCTGGCGGAACAACGCCCGAGCCCTTCGACCAGACGATGATTGCCTAGCGCGTAAGGTCGGCCGTCGATCGTCCCCTGCACGCCGCGTCCGGGCAACGCTTCGAATTCATCGACGGGTAAGTGAGAGATGTTGTCCGCGTTGGCGGCACGCGCGAGCGCCTGCGACACGGGGTGATCCGATCGTCCGGCGAGGCTGACTGCAAGCTGCCGGCATCGGTTGATGTCTGTATCGGCGAGGGCTTCGAAATCGGTCTGCGCCGGTGTTCCATGCGTGATCGTACCGGTCTTGTCGAGCGCGAGCCAGGTCAGCTTGCGACCCCTTTCGAGGGTGGAACCGCCTTTGATCAGAATGCCCTTTCGCGCCGCCGCAGTGAGACCACTGACGATAGTCACAGGCGTCGAGATCACCAGCGCGCACGGGCAGGCAATCACCAGCAGCACGAGGGCCTTGTAGATCCAGTCGTGCCAGACACCGCTAGCCAAGAGCGGTGGCAGGACCGCGACGAGCACCGCAAGCGCGAATATAACCGGCGTATAGACACGCGCGAACTGGTCGACGAAGCGTTGCGTCGGCGCTTTCGAACCTTGCGTCTCCGACACCGCGTGAATGATGCGGGCGAGCGTTGTATCGCTGGCGAGTGTCGTCACCCGATACTCGATCGACCCGGATTCGTTGATCGTGCCAGCGAACACGGCGTCGCCGGGTGCTTTATCGACCGGCAGGCTTTCGCCCGTGATGGGCGCCTGGTTCACCGTGGAGCGTCCGGCGCTTACCACGCCATCGAGTCCGATCCGTTCACCGGGTTTGAGGCGCACGACGGCGTTTATCGATACCGATTTGGCGTCCACGTCTTGCCACGTGCCGTCGGGTTGCTGGACGGTCGCGCGCTCGGGCGCAAGTTGCATCAGCTTCTGGACTGCGTTGCGCGCGCGGTCGAGCGACTTCGCTTCAATCAGTTCGGCAAGGCTGAAGAGGACCATGACCATGGCTGCCTCGGGCCATTGGCCAAGCACCAGCGCACCCGTGACGGCAATGCTCATGAGTGCGTTGATGTTGAGATTGCCGTTGCGAATCGCGCCCCAGCCTTTTTTGTAGGTTCCGAGGCCACCGGCGATGACAGCAAGCACGGCAAGCGACGCCGCGATCCAGCCGGGGAACGCGGCAAAGCTGACTATCTCCGATGCAACCGCCGCGGCGCAGGCCAGCGCGAGCGGCCAGTGCGCGGATTTCCTCGCGCTGGCGGCAGTTCCACCTTGCGGCGCTGATTCGGGCAATTCAGCGGTGAACCCCAGCGATCGAATGGCCTGCGCAATCGCCTCACGCTCAAGCGGCGAATGGTCCACGGTGAGCAAGCGCTGCATCAGGTTGAATTGCACGTTGTGCACGGAAGGCATGGCCGAAAGCTTCTTGCGTATCAACGCTTCTTCCGTCGGGCAATCCATCTGCGCGATGAGAAACACCGTGCGTTCGCCGCCGTTCAAAGGCTTTCGCGGAGCGGGGGCAGCGACCTTTGCCTCGGCGTGCGAATGTGCATGCGAGGGCGCATGGTCCGACGAATGGTCATGACCGTGGCCGCACGGAGACCTGGCCTGCTCTTCATCAACCGTGTGATTCGTTTCGCTGAGTGGGGACATCGTGGCTTCCTGAGGGGATCTATGGTTTAGTAGACGCCCTGAAGTCACTTCAAGGTCAAGCGTTGACCGGGAGCCCAAGCAATGAAAATCGGTGAATTGGCGAAAATGGCTCAGTGCACGACTGAAACCATCCGCTTTTACGAGAAAGAAGGCTTGATGCCGGAAGCCAGCCGGACAGATTCGAATTACCGGAATTACACGGAGGCGCACGCGGAACGTCTGCGGTTTATCCGTAATTGCCGCGCGCTGGATATGACGCATGACGAGATCCGCCATCTGCTCAGCGCGACCGATGCGCCTGGCGAACCGTGCGGTTCGATCAATTCGCTCGTCGATGAACATATTCTTCATGTAGACAGGCGGATCGACGAATTGACGCAACTCAAGTTGCAACTGGTTGCGTTGAGGAGCCAATGCACGACGGAAGAATCAGCGACGGACTGTGGCATCGTCCAGGCGCTTTCAACGAACAATGTCGCCCCCGCACGCGAGAAGCGGACACATTTGGGCTGAGTAGCGGAGCGGGGCGACCAGGGTCTGACAACCCGGCCTCTTCGTATCAAAGCCGGGTTGTGTTCTACGTCAAACTACTCAATCACCACTTCGGCGCGAACGGTGGCTTTGCATTTCGCTGGCCTTCGTCGAGCGCATCGATCTTTGCAATATCGTCGGCGTCCAGTCTCACCTTTTGCGAGTCCCAGTTGAGTTGTTGATGTTCCGGATTCGTCGATGCAGACAGCACCACGATATCGCGCGACAGCAGCCATGCAAACGTCACTTGAGCGGGCGTCACGCCATGCTTCTTCGCGATTGCCACCAACGTGGGATCTTTATGCGCGCGGCCTTCGCCCAGCGGCATATACGCAGTCACCTTCACACCAAGCTTTTGCGTTGCCTCGACCAGCTTGCGGTTCGCGAGGAACGGGCTGATTTCGAACTGATTCGTCACAATGCTCTCGCCGCCGGGCGCGTTCAACGCTTCTTCGAGCAACGGCGCGGTGAAGTTCGACACGCCGAAATACCGGATCAACTGCTGCTTCTGCGCGTCCTGAAAGCCCAAGATCGATTCAGCGACCGGCACCACGCTGTCCGGCGACGGCCAGTGAATCAACGCAAGATCGATTGTGCCGATGTTCAGCTTCTTGTGGCTTTCCACCAGGCTTTTCACCACGTCGTCACGACGCAGCCGGTCGTGCCAGACCTTGGTGGTCACCCAGATATCGTCGCGCGGCACGAGCGAGTCGCGCACGCCTTTCCCGACGGCTTCTTCGTTCTTGTAGAGCTGCGCGGTATCTATATGGCGATACCCGAGTTGCAGTGCGCTTGTGACAGACTTGGCGGTTTTCTCCGCATCCACGCGAAAGGTTCCGAGTCCGAAAGAGGGAATTGTTTCGACCATCTGATGCTCCTTTTGATTACGTTTATCCGATACAGGCCGGCCGGCTCAGGAATCCTAGGCGTCCTGATCCAGTTCCGGGTAATGACGAAAGATGCCGGATTCGTTGAATGGAATCCGGCGCTCCGAGTCCACATAAGCCGCGATGTTCGGTCGTTCCAGTACCGCATCATGCAACGCCGCCACGCGCGGATACAGACTGCCGAACTTTTTCATTGCGCGGGGAAAGGCGTAGTGCAGGCCATCGACAAGTTGAAATATCGACAGATCCACGTACGTGGTCGTGTTGCCGATCATCTGTGTGTCGCCGTGAGGATTCTGCGCGAGCACGCGCTCGAAATAGCCGATGAACTTCGGAACCCGGTTCTCGATGAAATCCTTCGAGCGCTTCTTGGCTGCGTCCTTCTGGTCTTCATAGTAAAGGCCGCTTGCCAGCGGATGATGGGTATCGTGGACTTCGGTCACCATGTCCGCGATCGTCAACTGCAAGCCGTGCGCGACATAGCGCAGGCCTTCGTCCTTCGGCGCGAGACCGAGCTTCGGCCCCAGATATTGCAGTATGTTCGCCACGTGCGGCACGATCAGTTCGCCATCCTTCAGGAATGGCGGGGCGAAAGGAATGTGCGGCTCGGTCTTGCTGTTGATGATCTTCATCATGGCGCCCGTGCCTTGTCCGTCCTTCTTCGCGCCGCGTGCAACGTCGACGTAGTCGGCGCCGGCGTCTTCCAGCGCGAGCCGGACGAATTCGCCTCGGCCCTGAAGACCATCCCAGTAATACAGTTCATAGGCCATCGGCAATATCCTCGCGGTGTGATTGCTGGAAACCCAAAGACAAGAACAAGAGGGTAGCAACACGCGTGCCGTTGTGCTTGCATCGCACTTGTAATCTCGCTGAAAAGCAAAAGCCCCGCAGGGGCGGCGGGGCTTTTGTGTTCCTGCAGACGGCACCTCTACGAACGTTACCCGAGCAGGCGCTCGACGCCTATGGTTATCGCGAGTCCTCCCCCGATCAGCCAGGCATACACGATGGCCCCGGTTACCAGCGCCCGTGGTCCGGCGCGGCGAATCTGCGCGATCCGCGTTTCGATGCCCAAGGCGGTCATCGCCATGGTCAACGCGAAGGTGTCGAGCGTGTTCAGCGTGTGGGTCGCGGTATCAGGCAAAACATGCAATGAATTCACGATCACGAGGGCGAGGAAACCGAGCGCGAACCAGGGAATCGCCAGCTTGCGCTTCGTGCCGCTGCCGTCGCTTTGAGCGCTGTTACGCGAGCGGTTCACCCACATGCCGATCACGAGCAGTACCGGCACAAGCAGCATCACGCGCGTCATTTTCACGATGGTCGCGATATGCGTCGCTTCCGGGCTCACGTTGCTGGCCGCGCCCACCACCTGCGCCACTTCGTGGATCGTGCCGCCGAAAAACAGGCCCACGCCCAGCGTATCCAGGTGCAGCCAGCCGAGGTGCAACGCGAGCGGGTAGAGGAACATGGAGAGCGTCCCGAACAGCACGACGCTGCCCACCGCCATCGCGCTTTTATGCGGCTCGGATTGCAAGGTCGATTCGAATGCGAGCACCGCCGCGGCGCCACAGATCGCGCTGCCGGCTGCGGTCAGCAATGCCGTATCGCGGTCGAGCTTCATCAGCTTCATGCCCGCCCATGTGCCGATGGCGAGCGTGCTCACTACCACCAGTACCGATACCGTCAAGCCCGGCAGCCCGACCTGCGCGATTTCCTGGAGGCTTACGCGCAGCCCGAAGAAGCCGACGGCGATACGCAGCAACTTGCGAGCGGAAAAGTTCACGCCTGACGCCCAGCTTTCCGGCATGCCGTCACGCAACGCATTGCCGTAGATCGCGCCGGCAACAATGCCGACGATCAGCGGACTGAGTCCCAGGTTCGAGATGAACGGCAGCGCGGCCAATTGCGTGACGGCGGCGGCGAACAGCGCGACGAACAAGATCCCGTTTAGCTGACCGCGCGTTTGACCGGCTGGGGCGGTTGGAGCGGAACGAGATGCGGCAGGAGTGGCGAGGGAATTCACGGTTTTTTCCGTTTTGGATTCGATACGCCAATCCTATTATTGATATATAGATATGAAAAATCGTCATTTAGAATGTAAAATATCCATTTGGCCGATAGTTGAGCGCCAATGACCCCAGACCAACTTATAACCTTCGCCACCGTCGCCGAGCATGCCAACATCAGCCGGGCGGCTGTTGCGCTGCATCTGTCGCAGCCGGCTGTGTCGGGGCAGTTACGCCAGTTGCAGGACGAATTCGGCGAGCCTTTGTATCAGCGCGCTGGCCGTGGAATCCGGCTGACCGCCGCTGGCGAACAGCTCGCGGTTTATGCCACGCGGATCCGGGAGACCGTCGGGCAGGCGCAGGCGTACCGGAACGCGCTGCGCGGGCTCGAGCGCGGCACGTTGAGGATTGGCGCGAGCACGACGCCGGCGAGTTACCTGTTGCCTTATCTGATCGCGGAGTTTCATCGGCAGCATCCGGATGTGACGGTTCACACGATCGATGGGAATACGGCTGAGATCATTGCGGCGCTGGGTTCGCTGGACATCGCGATGATCGAAGGGCCCGTGGGCGCCGATCCGCCGCCGGGAACTGAAGTCACAGAGTGGCGCGAGGACGAGATCGTGGCGATTGCGCCGCGCGGGCATCCGCTGGCGTCCGTCTCCGGCAGGGTGACGCTGGAAGCGGTATGTGCTCATTCACTGGTTTTGCGCGAGGGCGGGTCGGGCGTGCGCCAACTGGTCGAGCGCGCGTGCGCCCGGGCCGGCGCGCAGATGCGGGTCGCGCTGGAAATCGCGGGCGTGGAGGGCGTGAAGGAAGCCGTGCGGGCGGGAATGGGGATTGGTTTCGTGTCGGCGATGTCCATGCGCCATGAGGACGGCGCGCTGCTGCGTTTGCGAATCGCCCCGGAGCCGCTGACACGGCGATTTTCGATCCTGATGCCGCATGGAGCGGCAGCGTCGCGGGCAGCGGCGAGGTTTTATGCGCTGTGCGTGGAAGATGGGTCTGAGAAGTGACGATTGCCGCTGATTAGCTCGGCGTGGACGCTCGAATTTCGGTGAGATCCGATCTGTCACCAACCACGGATATCTGGATCTTGCCCGACGGCAGCGGCCCGGCATCGACTCCGATTCAAAGCTACCAGCACGTCAACCGTCGACCAGCGCAAGTAGATCGGTCACCCTTAGGGAATTCCAGAATAGCGCCCTTTTAACCCTAGGCGCATGATTTGACGTCACTCAGACGCAGCAGGCGTCTTTTTTGAAATTCGTTCTTGGAACCGGTTCCATTGACTGGTCAAAGGCAAATTCCGCTGTGAAACACGGCAATTCTGAGAATCTGATCAAAAATAACCCGGCTCATGCGACCGTCCCGGTGGTTATCGTGGCGAGCGCATTCGGCCCGGAAATGATCCGCCGCGACGGCCACGCAATCTGGGCGGAAGTGGCGGCAAAAGCAGGCGCGGCGGGTTTCGAAGTGCGCCGCGAATTGTTCTCCGATGAGACCCAATCCCAGCCCGCGTCCCTGTACGAACTCGGTCAGCGAATCCGGGCGGCCGGCATCTGGCCGGTCTATTCCACCCCCGCGACCCTTTTCGACGATACCGGCGCCCTCGATGAATCCGCGATGGAGCAGACCCTGAACGAAGCCGCTGCGCTCGATGCGCGCATCGTCAAATTCCAGCTCGGCGGGTCGGAGAGCACCGGCACGGCGACGGATTCCGCGACGCTCGATTGCTTGATCGCCGGTATCCGACATTCCAAGGCGCAGGTCGTCGTCGAGAATGGCCAACGGAAAGCGGGCGGCACAATCAATGCTTTTTCTGCGTTGTTCCACGCGCTGGAAAACCGCTCGCACACGCTCTCCATGACCTTCGACACCGGCAACTGGCAATGGGCGCAGCAAGATCCGCTCGAAGCGGCGCGACGTCTGGCCAAATATGTGGGTTACGTGCATTGCAAGGCGGTGCAGGGCGAAGGCGCGCGACGTTTCGCGACGGCCCCGGCAACCAACGACGCGCACTTCGCCGCGTTGCTGGCTTACTTGCCGGCGGACGTTCCTCGCGGCATCGAATTTCCGTTCGATCAAGACAATCTCGCCGCCGATGCTGCCCGCTACGTCAAGCAACTCGCATCGGCCTGAACACCCCCCATCAATGAATGACGAAGGACCGCTTATGACAACCCCTCTCGATGTCGTGACCTACGGTGAAGCCATGACGATGTTCGTCGCCGCCGAGACCGGCGATCTCGCGAAGGTCGGCCAGTTCACCAAGCGCGTGGCCGGCGCGGATCTGAACGTTGCGATCGGTTTGTCGCGGCTCGGTTTCCGGGTCGGCTGGATGAGCCGTGTGGGCCACGATTCGTTCGGCCGATACGTACTCGACGTGCTCGCGCAGGAAGGAATCGACGCGAGTTGCGTGACAATCGATGAGCGTTATCCGACGGCTTTCCAGCTCAAATCGAAGAATGACGACGGCAGCGATCCGGCGATCGAATACTTCCGCAAAGGTTCGGCGGCGAGCCATTTATCGCTCGATGACTATGTCGCCGACTACGTGCTCGGTGCGCGCCAATTGCATCTGACGGGCGTCGCACCGGCCATTTCGGCGACCTCGCGTGAACTCGGGTTCCATATGGCGCGAGAAATGCGCAAGGCCGGCAAGACCATTTCCTTCGATCCGAACCTGCGTCCCACGCTCTGGCCGTCGCGTGAAGCGATGGCGGAGTCGCTTAATGCGCTGGCCGCGCTGGCCGACTGGGTGATGCCGGGCGTCAGCGAAGGCAAGATCCTGACGGGCTTCACGAAGCCGGAGGATATCGCTCGTTTCTATCTGGATCAGGGCGCGAAGGGCGTGGTGGTCAAGCTAGGGGCGCATGGCGCGTACTTCCGCACCGCGGATAACGACGAAGGCACGGTGCAGGCGATCCCCGTCAAAAATGTCGTCGATACCGTCGGCGCGGGTGATGGTTTCGCCGTCGGCGTGGTGAGCGCGCTGCTGGAAGGGTATGACGTGCGCCACGCATTGACACGCGGTAACCGCATCGGCGCACTGGCGATCCAGGTGATCGGCGACAGCGAAGGTCTGCCGACCCGCAGCGAACTCGATGCGCTGGAACAAGCGGGCGGCAACGGGACGCAGGCCAGCGGGGCGTCGGCAGCCAAAGTCGCGTTGTAGAGGGCCGTCAAAGCCCTTTCATAGCCCCTTCACAGAACAAACGAGCCAGGGACGGAGACAATCATGCAGCCAGCCAGTGCCAACACCCATAAGCCCGCGCTCGCGGTGCGCCGCTGGTGGACGATCATGCCGATCGTGTTCATCACGTACAGCCTCGCGTATCTCGACCGGGCGAACTTCGGCTTCGCTTCGGCGGCCGGGATCAATCACGATCTCGGCATCAGCCACGGGCTGGCATCGCTGATCGGCGCATTGTTCTTTCTCGGCTATTTCTTCTTCCAGATTCCCGGCGCGATCTATGCCGAGCGTCGCAGCGTGAAGAAGCTCGTGTTTGTGAGCCTGATCCTGTGGGGCGGCTGCGCGGCGCTGACGGGCGTGGTCACCAACATCCCTTCGTTGATGGTGCTTCGTTTCATGCTTGGTGTCGTGGAAGCGGCCGTGATGCCCGCGATGCTGATTTTCATCTCCAACTGGTTCACGAAATCCGAGCGCTCGCGCGCCAACACCTTCCTGATCCTCGGCAATCCGGTGACGGTGCTGTGGATGTCGGTGGTTTCGGGTTATCTGATCAATTCATTCGGCTGGCGTCACATGTTCGTGGTGGAGGGCGCGCCGGCCATCATCTGGGCGGTGATCTGGTGGTTCATCGTGCAGGACAAGCCGGCGCAAGTTCAATGGCTTTCCGACCAGGAAAAACGCGATCTGGACAACACGCTGCGCGCGGAACAAGCGACGATCAAACCGGTCAAGAACTATGGCGAGGCGTTCAAGTCGCCCGCGGTGATCAAGCTGTCCGCGCAATATTTCTGCTGGAGCATCGGTGTGTACGGCTTCGTGTTGTGGCTGCCGTCGATTCTCAAGAACGCTTCCACGTTCGGCATGGTCGAGACGGGCTGGCTCTCGGCCGTACCGTATCTCGCGGCGACTATTGCGATGATCGCGGCTTCCTGGGCGTCGGACAAACTCGAGCGCCGTAAGTTGTTCGTATGGCCGTTCCTGCTGATTGGCGCGTTCGCTTTCGCAGGATCGTACCTGCTTGGATCGACGAGTTTCTGGGGCTCCTATACTTTGCTCGTGATCGCGGGCGCGGCTATGTACGCGCCTTACGGCCCGTTCTTCGCGATCGTGCCCGAGTTACTGCCCAAAAACGTGGCGGGCGGCGCAATGGCGCTGATCAACAGCATGGGCGCGCTTGGATCTTTCGTCGGATCGTATGTGGTCGGGTATTTGAACGGCGCGACGGGGTCGCCGGCGGCGTCGTATGTGTTCATGAGCGCCGCGCTGGTCGCGGCCGTCATACTGACGCTGATCGTGAAACCGCAGCCGGTCGCGCCCGCCGCTAAACTGGCTACACGTGCTTGAAATGCTTTAGACACGCTTGAGACGTTTGAGAGATCCCCAACCTTCTTGACTCCACAGGACCTGTTTCGATGAAAAAGAAAATCGTCGCGTATAAGCTGTTGCCCGCGGACGTGCTCGCGTATCTGCATGAACACGCGGAGGTCACGACCGTCGACCCGAAGCAGCACGACGTCTTCGTGGCGGCGTTGAAAGAGGCCCATGGCGCGATCGGCGCGGGCGTGCCGATTACGTCAGCCATGCTCGAAGGGGCGACGAAGCTGAAGGCGCTGGCGACGGTGTCGGTAGGTTTCGATGCCTTCGATATCGCCGACCTGAACCGCCGCGGCATCCTGCTCACGAATACGCCGGACGTGCTGACGGAATCGACGGCGGATACGGTCTTCGCGCTGATCCTCGCAAGCGCGCGCCGCGTGGTGGAACTCGCGGAATGGGTGAAGGCGGGCAAGTGGACGAAGAGCATCGGCGAAGACTGTTTTGGTGTCGATGTGCAGGGCAAGACGCTCGGTATCATCGGGTTGGGACGGATTGGCGGCGCGGTCGCGCGGCGCGCGTCGCTCGGCTTCAGGATGAACGTGCTGTACACGAACCGCAGCCCGAATGCGCAGGCTGAACGTGACTACGGCGCGAAGAAAGTCGATCTGGACGCGTTGCTCGCCACCTCCGATTTCGTGCTGCTGCAAGTGCCGCTAACCGCTGAAACGCGCAATCTGATTGGCGCCGAGCAACTGAAGAAGATGAAGCGCAGCGCGATCCTGATCAACGCATCGCGCGGACCGACAGTAGATGAAGACGCGCTGATTCAGGCGTTGCAGGACGGTACGATCCTCGGTGCGGGTCTCGATGTGTTCGTGGAAGAACCGCTGCCTGCCGACTCGCCATTGCTCAAGCTGAAGAACGTGGTGGCGCTGCCGCATATTGGCTCGGCCACGCATGAAACCCGCCACGCGATGAACAAGAACGCCGCTGAGAACCTGATCGGCGCGTTGAATGGCACGCTGACGAACAACATGGTGAATCCGGAAGCATTGAAGCGCTGAGCGGCTTGAGGCAAGCTCGCTGCATTGAACAAAGCGCGCCTTGGCGCGCTTTGTTCTTATCGGATGTCGAACGAGAACATGGCAAGAGACAATTTTTCGAATGACCGGCGTGCGACCATCACCGACGTCGCGCGCGAAGCAGGCACCGGCAAGACCAGCATTTCGCGATATTTGAACGGCGAGACGGGCGTGTTGTCGACGCAATTGCGCGAGCGCATAGAAGAGGCAATCGCGAAGCTCGATTACCGTCCGAACCAGATGGCGCGCGGGCTTAAACGCGGGCGCAACCGGCTGGTCGGGATGCTCGTCGCGGACCTGACGAATCCGTACTCGGTCGAGGTACTGCAGGGCGTGGAAGCAGCTTGTCACGCGTACGGTTATATGCCGCTGATCTGCCATGCGGCGAACGAGGTCGATCTGGAGCGGCGATACCTGCAATTACTGAGCACGTATCGTGTGGAAGGCGTGATTGTGAATGCGCTCGGCGTGAAGGAGGAGACGCTGGAAACGCTTGCTCGCGGCGGTGTGCCGGTCGTGCTGGTGGACCGCTCTGTCGACGGGCTCGTGACCGATATGGTCGGGCTGGACAACACTGAAGCGGTACGGATGGCGATCCGTCATCTCGTGAGCCAGGGTTTCGATGAACTGCTGTTTGTCGTCCAGCCGTACGCGCAGGTCAGCTCGCGACGCGTGCGCGAAGCGGCATTTCGTGACACTATCGGCGCGCTCGGCGTTTCTGGCGTGTCAGGCGCCACGATCGTGCTCGATCTGGATAATGACGAAACCCTTGCTGAAATTGACGCGCGTATTGACGCCGCGCAACGGCGGAATCGCCGCGTAGCGCTGTTTGCGGCGAACGCGCCGGTAGCATTGCGGGTCGCGCTGCATCTGAAGGCGCTTCATGGCGCCGACTGGCAGCGGCGGGTGGCGCTGATGAGTATCGATGACTCCGAGTGGGCCGAACTCGCCGGCATGACCACCGTGCGCCAGCCGACCTATACCATAGGCGAGCGCGCCGTCGAGTTCCTGCATGAGCGCATTGAAGGTGCGGTCATGGCGGCGCGAGAATGCCTTCTGCCGGGCGAACTGATCGTGCGGACATCGACATCAGCACCAACAAATAATGGCGGCACATAGTTCTTGAGGGAATTTAATTAATGGTAAGTGCCTTGACGCTGGTCTGTATCACCCTCGCGACGCTGCTGATTGCCGCGTTGCCTATCTGGTTGTATCGCAAGACAAAACCCCGGTTTGGTTTCGAGCGGCGCGACGTGATTGTCGGGATCGCGGTCTTCGCACTGTTTTCGATGGTGATCGAACGTGGCCTGCACGGGCTCGTCCTGAGCCACGCGACCACGGTCGGCTTGCTGATGAATCCGGCCATTTTCGTGGTCTACGGCGCGCTTGCCACGGGTCTGTGCGAAGAAATCGGGCGCTTCATCGGTATGAAATGGCTGATCAGACGCGATCCAGCTTCATTGCAGCGGCCGGGTACGGCGCTCGGCTATGGAATCGGCCACGGCGGGGCCGAAGCGTGGCTCGTCGGCGTGCTGGTGCAACTGCAGTGGATCCTCTACGCGTTGCTCGCCGATCGCGGCATGCTCGATCAATATTTCACGAGCGTCCCGGCCGAGTCGCTGCTGCGGCTGCACGCCGTGCTCGGCAGTCTTACGCCGGAATCCGCCGCGTTGTTCCTGGTCGAGCGGGCGGCGGCGTTCGTGTTCCAGGTGGGGTTGTCGGTGGGAATGTGGCATATGCTGCGCGAGCGTTTCCGCTTCACGCTGCCGTTCATGATTGTTGCGCACGCGCTGATCGCATTGCCGGTTGCGCTGTATCAGGCGCGCTTGATTCCGCTGCTCGCCGCCGACGCCGTGTATCTCGTGTTCGGGTTGATCGTGATGCGCGCACTTCGGCGCTATTTCCTGGGCGTGGCGGCAGCCGCGAATCGAGCCGCGCGCGCGAAGGCGGGGAACTGAGATGGACGACGAATATCAATACGACTGTCCGAGCGCCGATATCGAATTGCTGGCGCGCGTGGTCAGCGACCTATTCCCGGAGCAGACGCAATTTTCCGAGCGCCCGGGCGACGACGGCCAGCTATCCCTCGTGATTCATTACGTGGCAATGCGCTTCGGTGCAACGGCGCGCCGCATTGCCATCGATATCCGTTTCGATCCCGCCGCGCTCGCGCGTTACAGGGCGATGCCGCCGCGGCTGCACGCGCGTAGCTATGCGGTGCTACGTGCCTATGTGGAAGCCACGCTCGGCTCGCTCGAGGAGATGTACGCGGGCGGAGAAACTGTGCCGCGCACGGTGGAGATCGATATAGGTGAAGATTTCGCGTGAGCCTGGATGCAGCCGGGCCAAGCCCTGCGCTACCTACGCGCTTATCAAGCGCGCTTATAAACCTTCGCGAAACGGGCCGCCTTGACTACCCCGTAGTCGCCCGGCGCGTATTGCATGACCCAGTCGCCCCCTTCGCCGTGAAGCACATCGCCGGCTTCAGAACGCGCGATTGAAAACGCTTCGTGCATTTGTTTCGCCAGGACCGCGACTGGCACGTTCCGGTACGCACCGGCGTGGCCATGCGTGACGCCGTCGTGCGCGACGTACTTGGCATCGAACCGATCCCGCGATACCACCCAGCGCTCGCCGGTAGCGCCCGTGATCAACGCATCGCCGGGAGCATAGCGGTTCGGGCCTTCCAGGCTCATCAGCGAGCCGGGTTCTTCAGCAAACTCGACCGCGACGGTTTCGTCTTTCACCACGCGATGCGCGGCGGGGTCAGCGGTGAGGTCGAGGTGGGTAAGGGTGATTGGCGTCATGCGGATGTCGTGGAAAACGCTGAAACGATAATAATCCGCGATCGTAACGCCAAGCTCCCCGTTATGCATACCGCCATGTGAAAGCGCCCGCATCGAAATCTCGAAGCGGGCGCTTTTTCACGAGCTCACCACGGGCATGACCCGCGTGAAGTCCGGCATTCAGATCAAGCAGTTACCGCAAGCTTACGGCTTGGTGGTCGAAGCACCATCAGCCGCTGCGGCTGCCGGCGCCTTGCGATGCGGCGCGCGGCCTTTATGCGCGCCCGGCTTGCTCGACTGGTGGAAGCTTGCGTCGGCGAGTTTCTTTTGCTCCGGCGAAAGGCTTGCGTACAGCGGCTCGAAAGCCTCGACCAGACGCTTCGTACCGTCCGCGTGTGCTTGCGTGATCTGCTCGTACTGCTTCATGTCGTCGAGCGCGCTTGTGTTGTCGCCCAGCGCAATGCGCTGACGGTACAGATCACCCATTGTGTGGCCGTTGTCGCGCATGACGTCGGCGAACTTGTTCCATTGCTCGTCCTGGGCAGGGGTGATCTTCAGCTTGGCATGCAGTTCCGAAATGCGTTGCTCGACGCGCGCCTCACGCGCCTGGCTGCGTGCCGTATCTGGTGCCGATGCGCCCGCGGGCGCTGCCGGAGCGGACGATTGGGCGAAAGCCGTGGAAAGGGCCAGCGAGGCAGCCAATGCAACGAATGTTTTTTTCATGGGTGACACCTTGGGTCCATTGAGAAGGGGCAAGCAATACACGGAAAAGATAACGTGTGATGTTTGGCCGACGCCGCTATTAATATCACGTTAGCGCACGGTGTTGCTCGGGTTGCCACAACTGCTTACAACCGATACGTCCGCGAAAAAAATGCGATGAAGGAGCAATCCGGGTCCGTAGTGGTAGGAGTTTAACCAACAAGCGAGGGCAGGCGCAGTTTGATGCGCTCGTGTTTTAATGTCTTTGCTTTTTCATGGCTTTGTCATGCTTTGTTACGCGCATGAAGTCGTTCATGATTTCATGCCTCAGTTTCGCTGGTTTAAACAAAATCAAACAAAAGGATCACCCTCCATGCGACCGCCGCGCCTCGATCAGCTCGACGACATCGACCGGAATCTTGTCGCGTCTTTGCAGGTGAATGCCCGCGAAAGCGTGTCCGAGCTTGCGCGTCAACTCGGCATTGCGCGCACGACGGTGATCGCCCGGCTTGCGCGGCTTGAGAAAACCGGCGTGATTGCGGGGTATGGCGTCCGGCTGGGACAAGATGTACTCGATGCCAGTATCCAGGCCTACGTGGGCATCAAACTGGCGCCGAAGTATGGCCGCGACGTGCAGAAGCGCTTCGCCAGGATGCCCGAGATGCAACTGCTCTGCGCGGTGAGCGGCGAGTTCGATTATGTTGCGTGGCTGCGGGCGGATTCCCCCGACCGGCTGAACGATCTGCTCGATGAAATCGGCGGCCTGGAAGGCGTTGAACGCACGACGACATCGATCATTCTCGCCCGCAAGGTTGATCGCGGCGGCCTGGGTTAAAAGATCCGTTCGGCAGAGTTAACCAGGCGATTTCATACAATTTGTCGCATGGGGTCGTCAAAACGTCGAATCTGATAGTCGATTCGCATCATTTTGTGTCTTTTATCAATATTCATGCGCTCCTAAACTGATGGCCGGAGATTGCCTGTTGACCGCCCATCAAGGAGATAAACATGAAAATTGCCCTCATCGGCGCCGGCCTGATTGGCCAGAGCATTGCTCATTTACTGCGTGAAACCGGCGACTACGACGTGGTCGTTTTCGATCGCGATGCCCACGCGCTCGACCTGCTTGAAGCGCAGGGCATTCCCACCCGCCGCGTCGATTCCGCCGACGCGAACGCACTGCGTCTCGCACTGCAAGGCTTCGACGCACTCCTCAACGCGATGCCGTATTACCTCGCCGTGACCGTCGCAACGGCGGCGAAAGCGGCCGGCGTGCATTACTTCGACCTGACTGAAGACGTGCGGGCAACCCACGCGATCCGCACGATCGCCGACAATTCCAGCCACGCCTTCATGCCGCAATGCGGCCTGGCGCCGGGGTTCATCGGCATCGTGGCGCACGATCTGGCGAAGCGCTTCGCCGAGGTGCGTGAGGTCAAGATGCGGGTTGGCGCGTTGCCTGAGTTTCCGACCAACGCGTTGAAATACAACCTGACCTGGAGCATCGATGGGTTGATCAACGAGTATTGCCAGCCGTGCGAGGCTATCCGCGACGGCAGTACGCAATGGGTACAGCCGCTGGAAGGGCTGGAGCATTTTTCACTCGATGGCACCGAGTACGAGGCGTTCAATACATCGGGCGGGCTGGGTACGCTATGCGAAACGCTGGCCGGCAAGGTGGAGACGCTGGATTACAAGTCGGTGCGGTATCCCGGGCATCGCGAGTTGATGAAGTTCCTGCTCGACGACTTGCGCATGTCGAGTGATCGCGACGGATTGAAGGCGATGTTGCGGCGTGCCATCCCGGTAACGGCGCAGGACGTCGTGCTGGTATTCGTCACGGCAACAGGCATGCGCGACGGGCGCCTTGTGCAAGATGTATTCACGCGCAAGATCTTCGCGAAGAACGTATGCGGCGTGCCAATGAGCGCGATCCAGATCACGACCGCCGGCGCGATCTGCGCGGAACTCGATCTGTTCCGTGAAGGCATGTTGCCGCAGAGCGGCTTTATCCGGCAGGAGCAGGTGCCCCTGGAAGCGTTTTTGGCGAACCGGTTCGGACAGTTGTACGAAGGTGCGAGCACGCTGGGCGTTGTCCGGCAACTAGAGGCTGCCTGAGGCTTCGCTCGGTCTGCCGGTTTTGAGCGTGGGGCGAAGTGAGCGGTCAACCATCGCTTTGCCTGACCAAATCCGGTAGACCGGCAGATCAACTTCTCCTGTATCGATTCATCAGCGGCGTCGAGGTAATGCCATGCAGGATCACCGACGCCGCGATCACTCCCAGCACCAGCGGCGCAAGCGTTTCGGCAACGCTGCGAGGCGCATGCTCCAACGCGTACGTCAGGTAATAAAACGACCCAACGCCGCGAATCCCGAACCAACTGGTGAGCAAGCGCTGCGAGCGCGTCGCCGATGAACCCAGCAACGAAGCCTGCACCGACACCGGCCGCGCTACGAAAAACAACAGCCCGATTACCGCGGCACCTTGCCACGTAAACAGCCGGTCCCAAACATTGGCGAGCACGCTGCCTACCATCAGCATCACCGCGACTTCCGCGATTCGCTCGAGTTCTATCGTGAAGCCGAGCACCCGTTCCGCGACAAACGCATGCGCTCGATCGGGATCGGAGGCGGTGGCGCCAACGTCCTCGGTATCGATCACACCCACCGCTTCATGCGCCGACTTGTCACCGCTGGCCTTTTGCTCGACGCGCCGCATCGCGAGGCCCGCCGCGAACACGGCCAGGAACGCATACGTATGGATCAATTCGGCGACGCCATACGCGAGCGCGATCAAGCCCAGCGCATAAAAACCTTCGGGTCCGAGAGCCAGGCCATGGCGAGTGCGCAGCCACGCAATCAGCCGTACCGCGAGGTCTCCCAGCAGCCAGCCCACGGCCAACGCACCGGCGACACCCCAGAGGGCATCGCCGGCGAAATGCCAGCTCAGCGCCTGCTGGGGCGATACCTCATAGTTGCATACCGCGATTCCCAGCAACGCAAACGGCAGCGCAATGCCGTCGTTCAAACCGCCTTCGCCGGTGAGCGAGAAGCGCAGCAAGTCGATATCGCCGGGAACCTGCACTTGCACGTCATGGGCGAGCACGGGATCGGTGGGGGCGAGCATCGCGGCGATCAGTAGCGCAGGTCCCCAGTTCATATGCAGCAGATAGACGCCTGCCAGTGTCATGATGGCGACCGTTGCCACCATCGCGACCAAACCGAGGCGCAGGGGCAAGAGCCAGATGCGGTCGGTGGGCGGCACGCGCAGCCGCAGCCCGATCGCGAATAGTGACACCAGCATGGCGACTTCGGTAATCCGGCGCAGCAGGGTGGCTTCGCCCAGCAGATCGATCTTCAGCAGGCCGATGCCAAACGGACCCAGCCCGAAACCAATGGCGAGATACACCATGGCGCTGCTGATCGGCAGTTGTTTGAACGTCGAACTGGCAAGCCCCATGAAAATGAGAACACCGCCAACGACGAGAAACCATATCGTTTCGGTCATGAGAGCCTGAGGTAAATGCAGCGTACTCGAACAGGAGCAAGAGGCATGCCACAGGCTTTGCCGTTATGGCATCGCCGAAACGCTTCGGCCCTGCGTTACAGCATGCGCCGCAATGTGCCGTCCTTGAGCACTACATGATGTCCGATCGCCGCTAACGCGTGCGCGCCGATGACCCAGTAGAACAAATTCCCAAGAAACTCATGGGCTTCCTTGATGACGGGCCGTGCGACCGGATCGGCACCGACGAGCTGTATCTGCCAGCCCAGCCCGGCGAGCGTCACCGGATGCCCGCCCAGGTTGATCATCAGGATTCCGAGTAAAGGCTGCGCAAAAATGAACACGTATAGCGCGAGGTGGACCAGGCGAGCAAGGAAAGTGAGCACGCGAGCGTCGGCGATCTCCGCGGGTGCGCCGTGCCACAAGCGCCATGCCAGGCGGAGCACAGCCAGCGATAACACCAGCGTGCCGCACCAGAAATGCACGTTGTTCCAGAAAATGCGGCTGTCGCTGCCTTTGGGTCCGCGGATCTCGATGGCGAAATAAGCCAGCGCGATCAGGACGACAATGGCCCAATGAAAGAAAATCGAGGGCTTCGAATAGCGTTCCAGGCCTGGCGTATTCGGGGTGGTTGATCCAGCGGGCATGCAGTTCTCCGGTATGTTTCATTGAGCGGTTCCGCCCGTGGCACGAGCATGCAATGAACGGATAATGGCGTACGCATATTCCATCGATCCTTCCATCGATCCGGCGTGAGGATGTCAAACCGCTACAGTTCGAACGGATGGCTGAGTAAGATCACGCGAACGTGCGCTCAACCGATGCTCGCCGCCCCGGGCTCATGTGTCAACGCGCCAACGAGACAACGAACTTTCCGATCCGCCGTGAAACGTAAAATGCCCGCGCTGAATGCGCTCAAAGCCTTCGAGGCGGCCGGTACCACCGGCAGCTTCACCCGTGCAGCCGCGCTGCTCAACGTCACGCAAAGCGCGGTCAGCCGGCAGGTCCGGCAACTTGAGGAGCAGCTTGGCGAGACGCTGTTTTCCCGCCGTCATCAGCATCTCGTCCTCACGCCCAGCGGCCGCGTGTTGCTGCGCGCGTTGCAACAATCCTTCGACAAGATCGAACTGACCGTCCGCGCGATCGGCCAGAAAAATGATGTCAACCGCTTGCGCATCAATGTCCCGCCGACCTTTGCCGCGCGCTGGCTGGTGCCGCGCCTCGGGCGCCTGCGCGAGGCGTTTCCGCAACTCGACCTGAGCATTACCACGCGTGTGGACGATGGCCTCACGGATTCGAACCGGCTCGACTGCGCGGTGCGTTTCGGCGATGGCGAATGGAATAACCTTGAAAGTACCTTGCTGATGCACGAGCGGCATATCGCGGTGGCGTCGCCCGCGTTGCTGGATCGTGAAGGCGTGGATACGCCGGTGGAGCTGAACCGCTTCACCTTGTTGCATGTTCTATCGGGCGAAGATCAGCGGTATCTGACCTGGCAACACTGGCTGGACGCCGCGCGTATAGAAGGCGTGGACACGGACAACGGTCACGAATTCGACCTGCTCGATTTATCGATACAAGCCGCAGTTGACGGCATGGGCATCACCATTGCCGATCGTCACATGATCGCGGCCGAACTGGCGTCCGGGCAATTGCGGCAGGTGCTGGATGTGGAGGTGGAAGGGCGCCAGTCGTACTGGTTCGTGCTGCGTCCCGAGCAGCGTGCAAGCGGGACGCAGCGGCTTTTCCAGCAGTGGCTTCAGGCCGAAGCGGCGGCAAGCGCTTCGCGTTGAACGAAGGTGGGTGTGGCGGCATCGGCGAGAATCATTTGCGCGCCTTTTTCAGCCACCATCATCACGGGTGCATTGATATTGCCGGACGTGACGTTCGGGAAAATGGACGCATCGACGATCCGCAATGCCTCGATGCCATGCACCCGCAGACGGTCATCGACTACTGCGGTCTGCGGGTCCGGGCCCATCGCGCACGATCCACACAAGTGATAGATCGAGCCGCTGTTCTCGCGGAAATACTGCAGCATGGAAGCCTCGTCGCCATCGGGCACGACTGACGCGCCCGGCAGCGTTTCTTCCACCGTGACCGCGCGCAACGCAGGGGCCTGCATGATCGAGCGGATCAGCCGGCTGCCCTGGATCACTTCATCTATATCCTTTTGCGTCGTCAGATAGTTCGCGTGAATCAACGCAGCATCGTTTGCGTTCGCCGACGCGATCTCGATCGATCCGCGGCTCGTCGGCCGGCACGGATTGAACGCGAGCAGGAAGCCGGGATACGGCTCGGGCGTGAGCTGCGAGCGGTTCGATTTCGGAATCCGGTACGACAACGGATTGAAGTAAAGCTGCAGGTTCGCGAGCGGGCTGGCCGGGTCGGTGCTGAAGAATCCACCGGCCTGATTCACGCTCATCGCAAGCGGCCCTTTGCGCGTCAACAGATATTGCAGACCGAGCTTCAGCTTGCCGAGCAGCGAACCGAAATCGCCATTCAGCGTAGGCATATTCGCGCGATAGTAGTAGCTCGCGCAGAGATGATCCTGCAGGTTCTGGCCGACGGCGGGAAGCGCATGCAGGACGGGAATCCCGTGGCGCTCAAGCAGTGCCTTCGGACCGATGCCCGAGAGTTGCAGCAGCTTTGGCGTGTCAACCGCACCCGCGCACAAAAGCACTTCGCGTGCGGCGTGGAACGTCTTCTTGACGCCGTTTTGCGATACCTCGACGCCCTTGGCACGCAGTCCATCGAACAGTACGCGCGAAGTCAGCGCGTGATGTTCGATATGCACGTTCGAGCGCTTCAGTGCCGGTTCCAGATACGCCACGTTGCTCGACGCACGCTGGCCTTTGTGGGTGTTTACATCGTAGACGCCGGCACCTTCGATCTTCGCGCCGTTGAAGTCGTTATTGCGCGGAATCTTGAGTTCATCGCAGGCATCGAGGAAGTGGCGCGTGATGGCGTGAATACCACGTTTCATCGATGTCACGTGGATCGGGCCGCTCGCGCCATGCACGGCAGTGTCCCCGGCCTCGTGTGTTTCCAGCTTGCGGAAATACGGCAGCACGTCCTTGTACGACCAGCCAGCGTTTCCCGCAGCGGCCCAGTCGTCGAAATCGCGCGGTGCGCCACGCACGTAGATCATCGCGTTGATGGAGCCCGAGCCGCCTTGCACCTTGCCGCGCGGTGCATAGATTTTCCGGTCCGCCAACTGTGCTTCCGGCTCGGTGTAATACATCCAGTTGCAGGCCGGATCATAGTAGGTCTTGGCAAACCCGACTGGAATCTTGAACCAGAACGAATCGGCCTTGCCACCCGCTTCGAGTACAAGCACGGAGTATTGTCCCGACGCGGACAGCCGCTCGGCGAGAATGCAGCCGGCCGATCCCGCGCCAACGATGATGTAGTCGTAAGTCATGTTATGTACTCGGCCTCAGCCTTTGGCCGGAGACGTATCCCGGACATTGGCAGGCTTGGACGCCATCTGCAGATGCAGACGTTCGCCGGTGTAAGGAGAATGGGCACGCACGACGTCCATGTTCAATTCCACGCCCAGCCCCGGCGCCTTCGACGGCACGATATAACCGTCTTCCCATTGAATCGGCGTCTTGAGAATCTCCGCGTGAAAACCGTCCCACGTGCCGATGCTTTCCTGGATCAGGAAGTTAGGCGTGCAGGCGGCGAGCTGGATGCTCGCGGCTGCGCCAATGGGTCCGTTGTACAAATGCGGAGCGATCTGCGCGTAATAAACTTCGGCGAGGGCAGCGATTTTCTTGCCTTCGAGCAAGCCGCCGCAGCGCGCGACATTCAACTGCAAAATGGACGCCGCACCTGCTTGCAGCAGCTTGAAGAACTCATACTTGGTCGTGAGGCGTTCACCGGCAGCAATGGGAATGCTGGTGTGCCGGGAGACTTGCGCCATCGCCTCTTCCTGACCGGGCGGGACGGGCTCTTCGAACCACAGCGGATCATATTTTTCAAGGCGTTGCGCGAGCCGGATAGCGGACGACGGCACCATCTGCCCGTGTGTGCCGAACAGCAGGTCGCATCGGTTACCAACAGCTTCACGGATGCGCTTGCAGAAGGTCTCGCAGCGTTCCAGAACGTCGAGCGAAAGCTGATGACCTGAGTATGCGGTGTACGGACCGGCGGGGTCGAACTTGACCGCGGTAAATCCGATGTCCGCGTTCTGCACCGCACATTCAGCAGCGAGATCGACATCGTCGTAGTCGTATTCGCCCGCGGCGTTCTTCGGATAGAGGTAGGTATACGAACGCAGCCGTTCGTTGACGAGACCGCCCAGCAATTCATACACCGGCTTGTCCGCTGCCTTGCCAATGATGTCCCAGCACGCCATTTCAAGGCCGCTGACGACGCCCATCATCGTGAGGTCGGGGCGTTGCGTGAAGCCGCTTGAATACGCTTCGCGGAAAAAACGCTCCACGTGATGCGGATCGTGGTCTTGCAGATACCGTCCAAACACGTCGTCGATAATGTGCGCCATCGCTTTCGGATGGAACGTCGCCGAATAAATTTCGCCCACGCCTTCAATCCCGCAAGCGGTTTTCAGCTTCACGAAGATCCAGTACATGCCGCCCAAATGCGGCGGCGGCACGGCGACGAAATGCGTTTCGAGGGAGACGATTTTCATTGGAGGACGTCCTTTGCAACGGTCGTGCGCATGCGCTTGAGCGCGAGTGCGGCGATGCCGCCAATCACGCTGATCGCAGCGATGTAAGAGAAGTAGAACTGGTAACCGAGGAGGCCAGGGAAATGCTCAGTAGTCCAGCCGTTCACGAGTGGCAGGAACACGTCGGGTGAATAACCGATCAGCGAAACGAGGCCAATCGCCAGGCCCGTTATACGCAGCGGAATGCCGCATTGGTCGAGCAGCGACCAATAGAGCCCGCGAATGGCGTACGTCAGGATGCCGATCAGCAGCACTACGACGGCGATCATTGCAACGCCCGCACGCGGATCGATATGGCCGAGCGTGGGCAGCACGACCAGTGCGACCAATCCCAGCGCTGCGAGAAACAGGGCAGTGGTCAACACGCCGAGCGTAGAGAAACGATCACCGAGATAGCCGCCACCAATACCGCCAATCGGGCGCATCCAGAGCTTGAGCGTGGTGAGCGTGCCGGCCATGACCACGGTCATCTTCAGGTCGCCGACTTGCAGGTAAGCCGAGAAGCTATAGGTGGCCCAGAAGATCTGATAACCGCAGAACACAATGGCCGCCATCAGCCAGAGTTGCGGAATGCGCATCAGCGTGAGGAGATCGCGCCACAGCGAATGGTTTTGCTTGAGATTGTCTGCCGCTTGCTGTTTTTCCAGCGCCGTTGCGGGCGGTTCTTTCACCATCGCCATCAGCAATCCCAGCGCGATACAGACGCCCGAATACAGGTACACGACGTATTTGAAGCCTACGTTCGTCGGCAGGCCATGCTTCTCCGTGGCGGTCGCAAAGATCACCAGCGCGACAGTCGCGAGCAACGCTTCGATCAGGCCGCGTCCGCCGTCGAGCAAGCCGAAGAACCGGCCTTGTTCGTCGTGCGCGGCAATCGTCTTTACGCGCTTCAGGATGGAAGCCCAGAAGGTCAGGCCGGTGGTCAGTCCCCAGCAGCAGAACACGGCGAGTAAAACGGGGAAGCTGGGCGCCGTCGAATAGACCAGTCCGAGACCGCCGGTAGCAATCAACGAAAAGCAGATCAGGAAACGCGGTGCGATGCGGTCGGCAAGCCAGCCGCTCGGCAAATAACTGATCAGGAAAACGGTGCCGAGTATCGAATACAGATAACCAAGCTGGCTATTGTCGATATGAAAAAACTCGAGCATCGGCGTCTGGTAGACCTGACGCAAATACAGCAGCGGATAAATCGCGCCAGCGGCGATCACCAGCAGCAAAAGCTGCATGTATCGCTGCGCACGCGTTTTATCTGCGATTGACGGGGTGATGCCGGTCAAGGATTTTTCCACAATAAGTCTCCTTCGGCTGCTCGCAATGAACGCCGTTTTTATAAATGTTCGAGTAGGTGATGAGGTGGTCAGTACTTCATGATGACGAGACGCGTCTGCGTGAATTCGAGCATGCCGTGCTTGCCGTCGTCACCGCCCAGGCCTGAGCGTTTCCAGCCGGCGTGAAAGCCTTGGTAGGGATCAGCGGGCGTGCGGTTCACATACAGTTCGCCGGCTTCAATCTCGTTTGCCACGCGCATCGCGGTGCGATAGTTCTCGGTGTACAGCACCGAAGACAAACCGTATTGATGGTCGTTGGCCATCGCGAGGGCGTCGTCGAGCGTGTTGTACGAGATCACCGGCAGCACCGGTCCAAAGATTTCTTCGCGGACAATTTCCATGTCGTGCCGGCAATTGACCAGCAGTGTTGCCGGATAGAAATAGCCAGGGCCTTCGGGCAACACGCCGCCGGTGGCGACCGTCGCGCCCTCGGCAACGGCGCGCTCAACCATCGCGTGGATGTTGCGCTGTGCCGAGCGGCTGACCAGCGGACCCATCTTCGATGCGTCTTGCGAGCGATCGCCGGAACTCACAGCATGCATCTTCGCGCGCAGCAGTTCGACGAAACGATCATGCACGCTGGCGTGGACATAAACGCGTTCCATCGCGGTACACAATTGCCCGCAATGCGTCGTCTTCGACGCCACGATTGCGCTTGCTGCCGCTTCAAGATCAGCATCCGGCTCGATGATCGCAGGCGCCTTGCCGCCGAGTTCCAGAGAAGGTTTCGCTATGTTCGCCTTGCAATAATCGAGCACGATGCGCCCGGCGTTCACGCTGCCGGTCAATGTGATCATGCCTACTGCCGGATGCGTGCAGACTGTGCCGGCGGTGGCGTGGTCCATCGCGAGCACGTTGAAGATGCCTGCGGGCAGACCCGCTTGAAGCGCGGCTTCCGCAATCTCGAATGCGGACGCCGGCGTGTTGTTGCTCGGCCGTACGACCACCGCATTGCCCGTGATCAATGCGGGCGCGACTTTGCGCAGAAGGGTATACACCGGGTAGTTGAACGGTATCAGGCAGGCCACTACGCCAATCGGTTCACGATGCAGCACGAGGTTTTCGTTCGGGGTATCGCTGGGAATGACTTCGCCTTCAATCCGGCGCGCCCATTCCGCGTGATACCGCGTGATGTCGGCGGCGTAGCGGGCTTCGTTCTCCGAATCGGCCACGCTCTTGCCGGACTCCAGCGCGAGCGCCGCGCCAATTTGCGGAGCGCGCTCGACGATGGCATCGGCGAAACGGCGCAGATGCTCACCGCGCTCAATCGCCGTCAGTGCGCGCCACTTTTTCTGCGCACGCGAGGCGGCTTCCACCGCGCTTAACGCGTCATCGTGCGAAGCCAGCGTGACACGCGCGATGACGTCCGACGTGGCGGGATTGTCAACATCAGAGAAAGCGTCAGATTGCGGCTCGACAAAACGGCCATCGATGAAATTACGGTAGGTGCGCATCGTGATTGCCAGGAAAGGTGAAGCGCCGCGGCCGTCCGCGACGTGAATGGCGGTAGTTTTATCGGCGTGACACTCGGCCACAAGCGATTAAAACTCGACCCGCCCATGCGGAAAACGCACTGAAAGGCGGGGCTATTCGCGCAGCGCGATAGCCGATGGCGAGCTACCATGCCAAAACGCCACGTTTGTTCACTGTTCCGCGCTGATTCGGCCTGACCATTCACTGGGGAGACTCGCATGTCACAGCAGATGTCACAGCATTTCGACGCCATCGTGATCGGCACCGGACAAGGCGGCGGGCCGCTCGCCGTCAAGCTGGCCGAGAGCGGCCGGCGGACCGCCGTGATCGAACGGCATCTGTTCGGCGGCACCTGCGTGAACGTGGGCTGCACGCCGACCAAGACCTACGTGGCAAGCGCGCGTGCAGCGCACGTCGCGCGTCATGCAGGCGATTACGGGGTGATCGTGGAAGGCGAAGTGCGAGTCGACCTGGCGCGGGTCAAGGCGCGTAAGGACGGCGTGATCGCCGAGTCACGCGAAGGCGTGGAAAGGTGGTTGCGCAGTACGCCTGGCGTGGTGGTATTCAACGGCCACGGCCGCTTCACCGGCCCGCATTCGATCAGCGTGACAGGTCCCGACGGCCAGCAGCAGGCGCTCGACGCGGACGCGATCTTCATCAATACGGGCACGCGCGCAACGGTTCCTGAAGTCGACGGGCTGGCCAGCGTTTCACATCTTACGAATTCCACCATCCTCGAATTGAGCGAGTTGCCCGAGCATCTGGCGATTGTCGGCGGAAGTTATATCGCACTGGAATTCGCGCAGATGTTCCGGCGTTTCGGCAGCCGCGTGACCGTGCTCGTCAGGGGCGAGCGTGTGCTGGCGCGTGAGGACAAGGACTTTGCTGTTCAGATCCAGAAGGTCATGTCGCGGGAGGGCGTGGAATTTTTGTTCAACACCGAAGCGTCGAAGCTCGAACCGTCAGGCAAGGGGATTCGAATTACATTGAGGGAGCTGATGCGGGATCGGGCGAGCATCGAAGCATCGCATTTGCTGTTTGCGACGGGGCGCATGCCGAACACGGATGATCTCGGGCTTGCGCTGGCCGGCATCGCGTTGAACAAGCACGGTTTGATCGATGTGGACGGAGAGCTTCGCACCCGGACGAAGGGCGTCTGGGCCCTCGGCGATGTCAACGGTCGCGGCGCATTCACGCATACGTCGTACAACGATTATGAAATCATCGCGTCGAATGTGGTGGATGGCGAAGCGCGCAGCGTCGATTCACGCATCATGTGCTACGCCGTTTTCGTCGATCCACCGTTTGCGCGTGTGGGCATGAGCGAGACGGAAGTACGCAAGGACGGCCGGCGTACATTGATCGCCACCATGCCGATGTCGCGCGTCGGCCGGGCACGCGAACGCGGCGAGACCGACGGTTTCATGAAGGTGCTGGTCGACGCCGAAACGAAGAAGATCCTTGGCGCGGCCATGCTCGGTATCGAGGCCGATGAAGCCATCCATACGTTCATCGACATCATGAATGCCGATGCGCCGTACACCACGCTGCAACGCGCGATGCATATTCATCCGACGGTCAGCGAGTTGATTCCTACGTTGCTCGGCATGCTTGAACCGTTGAAATAATTCACGCCCGGCGTTGCTTGATGCGTTGAGCGATAACCGGACTTTGAAGCGAGCGCTCATAAGCGGTTCTGTCGGCGCTAAGCGTGGAGTCACCGTTGGCGATAGCGGTTAGCTGACGTTTCATCGACCGCACGGTATCTGGCACGCAAGCGCGAAGCGCATCGATGTATTCCGCCGTGCGCAAGCTCAGTTGTTCGGGTTTGACCAGCTCGGTCAGGAAGCCGATGCGCAGCATCTCGGGCGCGTCCAGCGTCATGCCTGTAAGAAAGAGCCGTTTCGCCTGCGCGAGTCCCAGCTCACGAACGTATCGGCGCATGCCGTCGGGGTAATAATGCAAACCGATACGCGCAGCCGGCATGAACATGCGCGTGCCCTCTACGCCGATGCGCACATCGCAGCACAGCGCAAGATCCGTTGCTCCGCCATAGACGCTGCCGTTGAGCGCGCAGACAGTGGGCAGCGGGCAGGCTTCCAGCTCGTTCAGGAAGCTTTCGAACGAATCATCGATATTACCCTCGGCCAGCGCCGACAACGTATAGCCCGAACTGAACGTGATCGCGCCGGTTCCAGTGACGACCAGCGCTATGGCTGTTTCATCGTTCGCCGCCGATGCAATCGTTTCCCGGAGCCCGGCCAGATCGGCGGGATCGATGCGGTTATGGTGTTCCACACGCGTGAGCTGGATCGTGACCACGCCGTCGTGCCGCGAGCAGGAAAAACCTGGGGTAGTGCTGGTATTCGTCATGTTTCCTGCCAGTTATCGAAAGCGTTATCGGCTTGCCTGCACGCGCACGGTCATGGTTCAAAGATCAGTCGGGCAACGGTTGGCCGCGTGTTTCAATCGCCCATCGCAGCGTGATGATTCCAACAACGAATATGGATGCGGTCAGCGCAATCGGTATGCCGAGCGTTCCAAAATGGCTCACGGCAACGCCCAGGCACAGACTGACGCCCGCTGCAAAAAACCGCCCGATCGATGTCGAAAACGCGAATGCGGTAGCGCGGATCGAGGTCGGATACTGCTCGGGCAACCATAGCGCATACATGGCCGCGTTACCCCCGCCCAGGCCGATAAAAAACGACAGCGCCATGAACGGAACCAGTCCTGCATGAAGGTAGAACGCCCAGCCAAATCCTGCAACCAGGAACAGCGCGGCCGTGGCGTAATAAGCGGCAAGTGTCAGGCGGCGACCGTAGCGGTCGGCGAGAAAAGGCAGTATCAGACAGCCGATGATCGTACCGATCGAATAAATGGCCGTGGTCGCGGAGGCCAGCTTGATCGCGGTGATGGCGTCGATTCCCTGCCGCTCCGCCAACTGGATGACGGCTGTTGGCAGATAGATCGAGCCGCCCCAGAGCCCCAGAATGGCGACCGTCACCAGCACCGAGTTCACGATGGTCCGCTGCCTGTAAGGCTTGGAGAAAATATCGCGTAAGGGCCGCTTGCTGGGCGCCGAAGCGTGCGCATCGCCATGCGTGCGTTTCCATTTGCGCGGTTCGCGGACCTTGAGCAGGGTGTACAGCGCGACCATGACGGGGAGCAAGCCGCACAGGAACATGACCCGCCAGCCATATCGTGTACCAATGGTGTAATTCAAAGCCGAGGCGAGGAAAAATCCCGCGTAATAACCGGTTTGAAGATATCCCGCGCCTGCTCGCCGCCGGTCTTCCGGCCATGCTTCCGCCACATACGTACCGGCCAGCGCCCATTCGCCACCCACGCCGACACCCGCGAGAAAACGAAAGATCGCGAGCTCCCAGACGTTATGCGAGATAGCCGCGAGCCCCGTAAAAACCGCATAGAACAGCGTAGTGGCCGCGAGCACCCGCACACGGCCAAAGCGATCCGCAAGCGGTCCCCATATGTACGAAAAACCCCAGCCCACCAGGAACAACGCGAACATCAGCGACCCGGCCAGACCGATGACGCCCGGCGTGGCGGCGAAGCCCGACAACGGCAGCAACTCTTTCAACGCCGGCACGAGCACGAGCGCAAAAATCACGGAGTCCATGCCATCTAGCGTCCACCCCGACCATGCCGCCCAGAAACCAATGATCTGCTCGCGATTGAGCGTCGTTTTACGTGGCAGCGCTTCGCCGATAGCGCGACTCGATGAGTTCACTCCTGTCTCCTTGGATATTTTTATCGGGTCCGTACAGCGGCGCAGAGACGCCCCTTGCATCGGCCCAGGGGCAATATAAGCGGCAGGCGCGACATCGTGGAAATATTGAATTACGATCCATCCATAGTGTTTTTGTTATGGACGATGAAGTCGAGGGAGTGATCGATGGACCTGAAGCAGTTGAGGTATTTCCTGTCGATCGTGGAGTCGGGAAGCATTACGCGCGCAGCCGAGACACTGTGTATTGCGCAGCCTGCGTTGAGCCTGCATATCAAGAATCTGGAAGAAGAACTGGGCGTGCGCCTCTTCAGCCGCAGCGTGCAGGGCGTGAAGGTGACGCCCTCGGGGGAGTTGCTCTACAGGCATGCGAAGGGCCTTGTGCGCCAGGCCGACAACACGAAGTTGTTGCTGTCGCAGCACGCGCGCCAGCCGAACGGGACGGTCGTGGTCGGTATGCCTCACAGCACCGCGCACCTGATCGCAATCGATGTAGTCCAGGAGCTTCGCGCTCATTACCCGGGCATTATTTTGGAGCTGACCGAGAGTTCGTCGTCGGAACTATACGGACTGGTTTTGCTGGGCCGGGTGGATTTGGCCGTCGTTGTCCTCGACCAGCCGGTTCGCGGACTCACGCGCACGCCGCTGCTCAACGAACAATTGTTCCTCATTCGTCATCCGGACATGGCCGGCATAGGTTCGACGTGCAGCCTCGCCGAACTGGCGCGGTTGCCGCTGGTGCTGATCAGCCCGCCGAATATCGTCAGGACAAAACTGGATCGGGCCTTCGCGGCGGCGCAGCTCGACTACAACCTGGTCGCGGTCGTCAACTCCACGTCCATGCTGGTGTCATGGGTCGAACGAGGCGTGGGGGCAACCGTCTTGCCCTGGTCCGCCGTGCACGAACAGGTCACGTCCGGCCGGTTGACAGCCACGCCGCTTGACGGCGACGAATGGCAACGGGATCTGTGGCTGTGTCACGCGGAATCGCTGCCGCTGACGCCGGCGGGCGAGATCGTTCAAGGGCTGATCGTGCAGGACGTGCAACGGCGTCTTGTACCCGGCGCATGGCTGGGCGCTCGCAGTCTGGCGGCGCTGGACGAAGGCTGAGGCTTCCGTTCGAGCACGCTGGTGTTCCACCGCTGTCCCGGCTCACTGGCTCCATACCGCAATGTGATTGATCCATCGTCAATCCGTATTTTTCATCTGCGCGGCGGCCGTCTATCTTGTGCGCTTCAATCGTGTGCTGGTCGATAAAAAAACATCGATGAAGCCAGCACACTCACAAGCAGATATCCGGAGGGGACATGGCATTGCCGTTGCAGGGAATCAAGGTGCTGGATCTGACTCGCGCGCTCGCGGGTCCTTTTTGTTCGATGATCCTCGGCGATCTCGGGGCGGACGTGATCAAGGTGGAGCCCGCACCGAGCGGCGACATGGTCAGGACGTGGGGACCTTTTGCCGGCGGCATCAGCGCTTACTACCTCTCGTGCAACCGGAACAAGCGCGGCATGGCGGTGGATTTTCGCAAGCCCGCTGCGCTCGACCTGCTACGCAACATGGCCAGTTCCGCCGACGTGGTCCTCGAAAACTTCAAGACCGGCACGATGGAAAGCATGGGGCTGGGGTACGAGACGTTATCGGCGCTTAACCCAAGGCTCGTCTACGGCAACATCACGGGCTATGGCCGTACGGGTCCTGCCGCGCTGTGGCCAGGGTTCGATCAGGTCGCGCAAGGGTATGCGGGCATCATGAGTCTCACGGGCATGCCGGACGCCGGCCCCACGCGCGTGGGTATCGCGATCGGCGACATGACCGCCGGCATGTGGACCGCAATGGGCGTCCTCGCCGCATTGCTTTCCCGGCAACAGACGGGACGTGGCCAGCGCGTCGAAAGCTCATTGCTGTCGGGGCTGGTTGCCATGCTGGGCGTGCAGGGCCAGCGTTATCTGAGCGCGGGAGAAATACCCGAGCCGACCGGCAATCATCATCCGGTGATTGCGCCGTATGGGGTTTTCGAGGCGCAGGACGGCGCGCTGAACCTGGCGCCGGGCACGCCGGACATGTGGGTCAAGCTCTGCGAACTGCTGGGGCTTGAGCACATCATGTCGGACCCGCGTTTTGTCACCAACGAGCAGCGCATGCAGCATCGGGAGGCGCTAAAAGATGTCATCGATATAAAACTGCGCACGCGCACGCGCGCCGATTGGACCACTGATTTGAGACGGCTCGGCATTCCGGCTGGTCCTATCAACAACCTCGCGGACGTGTTCGCCGATCCTCAGGTGGTGCATTGCGGACTGGTCGAAGAGGTGGCGCACGGCTCGATAGGTCAGTTGAAGCAGGTCGCGAGCGCGATCAGGATGAGCGAGATGACCGAAGGTTCGGTTCGCATGCCACCGCCCATGTTGGGCGAACACACGATCGGCGTGCTGAGCGAGTACGGCTTTTCAGACGAGCAGATCGATGCGTGGCTGACATCGCAGGTCGTATTGCAGCATGAGCACGCGCTGGGCTGAATCAAGCCCCAGACCCAGCGCGGTCCGTCTGCTTATTACGTCCACTCACTAAGTCCACTCATTGAGTCCACTCATTGAGTCCACTCACGCCGCCGGGGTCGCTTCCTTCTCCCTGGCGGCTTCTTCGTTGGCGGCGGCGTCGCGGGTTTCCGGCATCGCGAGCCAGACCAGCGCCACCGCCAGCGCACCGGCCGCGGCAAGTCCGAAGAAGCTGGTGTTCACGCCGAACTTGTCCGCCACGAACCCGGCAATCGCCGTGCTCAGCGTCGCTCCCACGCCCGCCGCCAGTCCAAAGAATCCTATACACAAGTTGTACCGGCCCTTGCCGCCGGCCACGTCGGCGGCAATTAGCGGCAGCATCACGCCGAACACGGCGCCGCTGATGCCGTCGAGCATCTGCACCGGTACCAGCAGGTAAGGGCTGGCCGCGCTGCTGGCGGCCGCGAACAGCAGCGCACGTAACGGCAGCGCCGAGAAACCGATGATCAGCACCGGCCGCCGCCCCCAGCTTTGCGCCTGCCGCCCGACCCACGGCGACAACCCCGCCACGATGAACTGCGGCACGATAATGCACGCCGCGATCACGAGTTGAACGTTGTCGCCCATGTGCGCGGTGACTTCACCGGCGGCGAGATTCAGCATGGCCGCATTCGACAAGTGAAACAGCACCACGCACGCCGCGAAGGTCAAGAGCCTCGGATCACGGAGCAGATCGCGCAGGCTTTCAGGCCGCTCGGCCCCGGCCGCGCTCACCGCTTGTGCGATGCTCGCCCCCGCTTTCGCCGCGGCCTTTTTCATGCGCGGAACGACGGGCGCCATCTCGTGATGGATCATGTTCAGCGCGACGAGCGCCGGCAACGCCAGCGCCGCGGTCAAAAAGAACACCGAGCGCAGCGACAGGTACTCGCCGAACACGCCCATCAACGCCGCGGTGAGCGCGCTGCCGATCGACGCCCAGCGCGCATTGCGCCCAAGCCGGTCGCCGAGATCGGCGCGCGAGACGAGGGCGAGCGAGATCGCGGCCATGGCGGGCACGAGCATGCAGCTCGCAAAGCCGTGCAGCACTTCGGCCGCGAACACGACGACAAACGTCGGGCTCGCGCCGAGCAGCAATGCACTCACGATGATCGCGATGATCGCGGCAGCAGCAGCGCCTTTCTTGTTGCGCAACGCATCGACGAGCGCGCCGGCCGGCAACTGGCTCGCCATCGCGCTGATCGTGCCGACGCTCAGCATCAGCCCGATCTCGCCTTGCGTCCATTTGTTCGCGGCGAGATAGGAGGCGATGAACGGCCCAAAGCCGGTCTGCACATTCGCGACAAAGAAGTTCAGCCAATCGAGCGCGCGCAGACTTCGTGCAATTCCCATATTTCAGATCGTCCTCATTGTTTCGAGGGGCGCGCAACGGCCGCCGCGCCGGTTTTCGCAGCCGGCTCCGGGCCGGAAGCTGCCGCCGGAGCCGGGGCGGCAGGCTCTGGCGATGCGGCAGGTTCCGGTAGCGGGACGACGGGCGAAACGATCTTGATCGGTTGATCGGGCGAGTACGTTGGCGCGGCTTTGATCTGTGCGTCGGTGAAATCCAGTTGCAATTGCATTACCTTGTTGCGCGAGACCACGTGCAGGTCGGGCCAGTTCGCCGCGACTTGCCGTTTGTCGGCGGCGAGGGAATCGGAGAGATCGATCACGAGTGCCTGAGGTTGCGCCTGCGCATCGACCAGCACGTCGACAACGCGGCCCATCCGCGCGCCGTTTTTCTGCGCGACATTGGAGTCGATAAGTTGAGCGAGCGTCGGCGCAATGTCGTTGACCGAACCGGGTTTCGCCGATGCGTCCTGAGCCTTCGCTTTCGCCGCACTCGACGCGCCATTGCTGCCGGGCGGCGGCATCGCGAACGTGATGGGCGCTTTTTTGGTGGCCGGATTGAACCGGAACGCGGTCCATGGGAAGGTCACCTTGCGGTCTCCCACACCCAGGAAACCCGCCAGGTTCACGATCATGATCTTCGGTTTGCCGGTGGCATCGGCGTACATGTCCACCGCTCGGCCGATCACCTTGCCGTCCGGGCGCTGGATCTCGCTGTCGAGCAAACCGCGGATTTGCTCGTGCTGCATGATGCGCGTGGTGAGCAGGGGCGGCGGCGCAGGCGGCGCTTTTTCTTCGACGGGCGGCGGCGGGGGCGGTGGCGGTTTTTTCGGCACGACCACACGCCGTCTCGGCGCGGGATGCGGGGCTTTCGGTTCGGCCGGGGGTTGCGTAGCGACCGGCGCCGGCGCCGGCTCTTCCGGCTCCACGACTTCCGGCTCGGCTGGCGGTTGCGGCGTCGACAAGTCGACGATCGGCGCAGGCGCCTGATGCGGGAACAGGGTGCATCCCGACATGACCGCCAGGACGAGGAGGATTGCAAGCGTCCGGGCCACTGTTCGCCAGTGCCATTCGTACGCTCGAAGCGGGAAACCGCCACTCATCACAAGAGCTCCATGTTGCAGGACTGCCTTCGCGAAATTCGTGCGCCGTCGCATGGGGTATCGGCGGCGCGTGGGTTAATAATGTTCGATACGGACCTGCCGGACGGCGCGCGAAGCGGCTGCGCTCGTCTCGCTTTGTCTCGTCTCGTTTTGTCCGGCTTCGCTCAAACGCCCGGCGGACGCGACTTCGCCTCGGTCGCCTGCGCGAGCCGCGCGGCGGTGTCGGGGGCGCCCATCTTAGCGGCGGCGTCGCGTGCGGTAAAACCGTTCGCGTCTTTCGCGTCGGGGTTCGCACCTTTATCGATCAGGAACTCGACCATCTCCATGCGATTGAACATGGCCGCGATCATCAACGCGGTGCGTCCGTCCGGCGACGCCCCTTCCACGTCCGCGCCGTGTTCCAGCAAAACCTCGATGACCGGCTTGTAACCCTTGAACGCCGCGCCTGCGATGGGCGTCTGGCCGTTGTCGTTGCGCAGGTTCGGATCCGCCTTGTGTTCCAGCAGCACGCGCACCGCGTCGGCATGGCCGTGATAACTCGCGAGCATCACCAGCGTGTCGCCCTTGTCGTTGCGCAGGTTCGGCGGCAAGCCTTTATGGAGCAAGGCGTCGAGCATGGCGGCGTCGCCGCGGCGGGCTACGTCGAAGACCTCGCTCGCGAAATCGATGAGTTCGTCGCTCAAGGGTTCCGGGCTCTGACCGGGAATGCCTGCGGGTGAATCGGGTTGCATGGGAGGCTCCATTAGGGTTGCATGGACGGGTGCGGCGCGGCCGCGGTTCGATGCAGGGGTAGCAGGCGCGCGCCGGGTCGGGCGATGTTCGGTTCGATTGGCACTGCCGGAACCTTCGATCAGCGTCCGATGTCAGGCTGTATCGTTCAGTCGCATACGGCAATGGTCCTGCGGGCGTTCGTGGTTTCTGCAGTTTCTATCAGTGCGTCAGGATACACAGGTTTGGCGGCAGGCCGCACCGGGATAGCAGGAATCGCGCCTTGTCTGGTCGACCGGGCTCCTTCTCCTGTCAGCGCTGACCGCGTGTTCGGAGCGTTATTCTAAAGGGTGCGTCCCCATGGTCATTCATTCTTTAGTGTCGCTGAATGTGACTGATCCGTTTGACCGGCGGTTTATCGGCTTGCGCAGCGGCGCTGCTCGTTCCTCGTTGCAATCTCTTTGCGCCTGTTTTCTCCGCTGTTCATCGGCAGGTCGTCCACGCGCCGGCCATTGGAATTTTTCCTCGTGCTCGCCTGCGAGGTTATCGGCGGCTCTTTGCTTGACCTGTGCCTATCGCGCGCTTACGCTCGCCAGCACTTCATCTGGAAACACATCGTGAGCCCTGATAACGCCGATAACCCCGACACCCTTCGCCGCGTGGCGCCCGCTGCTGAACGTAATCGCGGACCCATTCTCGATGTGCTGAACCGCGTCCTGCCCAAGGCCGGCGTGGTCCTCGAAATCGCGAGCGGAACGGGGCAGCATGCGGTCCATTTCGCCGCGGCGTTGCCCACCGTCACCTGGCAACCGAGCGATCCCGACGCGGCTTCGCGCGCCTCCATCGACGCCTGGTGCAAGCACGCTTCACTCGCCAATCTCAACGCACCGGTAGCCCTTGATGTCCGGTCGGCGCCGTGGCCCGTGCCGGATTCCCTTGCGGCCATCGTCTGTATCAACATGATTCATATCGCGCCGTGGGCGGCCGCCGTTGCGCTTTTCCAGGGAGCCGGCGAGTACCTGGCAAGCAACGGCGTGCTCTTTTTGTACGGACCTTACAAGCGCGACGGGGCGCATACCGCCGCGAGCAACGAAGCCTTCGATGACCAGCTTCGGGCCACCAATCCCGCCTGGGGTGTCCGGAACATGGAAGACGTTGTGCAGCTCGGGCGTGCGGCAGACTTGTGGATGGAAGAAGCCGTGCCCATGCCCGCGAACAACTTCTGCCTGATATTCAGGCGCACCGGCATCTGACGAATCTGATGTATCGGGAGCGAGCCCGCCGGATCGAGGCACCGAGGCCAGGCGGATCCAACGCAGGGCGGTTCCGATCAGAAACCCGTCCAGATGGTTTCGTATCGGCTGGATGGAGAGTGCAGGGGCACCGTAGGCGCGGCGCAAAAGGCGTCGCAAGAACGTCGTCCGGCGCAGCGGCGAAGTGCCGCAAAAAAAGCTGCCGCACCCCCTGTGCACGCCCATCCGGCCCGCGTCCGATGTCTGCCGCCACCCCTCGTCGCGCCTCAATTGCCGTCTGGCGTGTAGACTGCGTTAGGCCTTTGGTTGCAACGTCTTCTCAAAGCACTTTTTTCGTCCTTTTCGTCCGTTTCTAGCCGATTCCCTCAAGCGGAGGCATCGTACATGCATGTAGCACTGCAACAGGACGTCGCTTCGAGCGAACTTCCGTCCCAACAGTCTCAACCGCCGGCGCGCGATCTGCGCCGTGTCGATATTCATCCCGATCACTGGTATCCGGTCGCCTGGTCGCGGGAAGTAAAACGCGGCAAGGCGCATGGCGTTCGTTTTGCCGGCGACCCCGTCGTGCTCGTGCGCACGGAAAGCGACAAAGTGTTCGCACTGGAAGACCGCTGCGCGCATCGACAGGTGCCGCTGCACGCGGGCGTGGTCGACGGCGAAGCCATTCGTTGTTGCTATCACGGCTGGACCTACGACTGCACCGGCAGTTGTATCGACGTCCCGTATCTCGGGCGCGAACGCTTGCCGAACGGCGTGCGCTCGTATCCGTGCCGGGAAGAAGCCGGCCTGATCTTCATTTTCCCCGGCGACCCGCTGCGCGCCGAGACCACGCCGTTTCCGGCGCTGGGTTCTGTCGGCGATAAAGCCTATAAAACCCGCCGCTTCGGCCGCGAAGTGAAGTGCCATTACACCTTCATGCACGAGAACCTGATGGACATGAACCATCAGTTCCTGCATCGCAAGCAAATGGGCCAGATGAAGGCGCGTTCAGTCGGGCGCAGCCGCGGCGACGACTGGGTGGAAGTGAACTACACGTTCGCGCGCGAAGAGGGCAAGCAGCCGATCGGCGAGGCGCTGGTGTTCAGCCAGAAACGCGGCACCAAGCCCAACGACAATCACAAAGACGTGATGACCATCCGCACGGAATATCCATACCAGACGCTCAGGATCCGCACCAAGGACCAGACGATGGTGATGGATCTGTGGATCGCGTACGTGCCGCTCGACGCCGAGCAGCGCACCAACCGCACGTTCGGTCTGCTGTCCATCCGCCGGCCGAAAATCCCGGGCATTCTTGATGCCGCGTGGCCGTTGCTGGTGTGGTTCACCGAGCGTATCTTCAAGGAGGACCGGTGGATCGTGGAGCGCGAGCAGGAAGCGCATGACCGGCAAGGCGCCGATCATAACCACGAGGTTTTCCCGGTGATCCTCGAACTGCGTTCGCTGCTGACCGAATGCGGCGCGCCGGTTCGAGAACCCGCGACGGAGCGTCGTGTGCACATGATCCAGCCGATCAGTGACTGATAATCGACTAATCTCGATTGAGTCGCGCACACGACGAAATGCCGCAGTAACAACGTCTTAGTCAAGACGTCGCAGTCATGAAGTATTAACCAGAAGAGGTCGACCATCATGGAACCCAACTCGACAGAGAACCCGGTCAAGCCGGCGGCGAACGCGCCCCCCGAACAGGACCACTTCGATGCCGCCATCAGCCACGTCGATCAATCCTACGCATCGGGTGTCATGGCTGCAGGCGCGGCCAAGGGCATTCTCTATAGCGTGATCGAGACGCTGGGCACGCTTATCGGCGACCCGGATTTGCCGGAGCATGCGCGTTCCGGCTATCAGGCGCTGCGGGTGAGCGCTCAAGAATTACGCTCGAAGATCGATTAAGCGTTTTTGCTTTGTTTTCGTTTTAACCCCGAGTCGCGCAGCAAGTCCCGGTGACGCATTTTTATGTCCCCTACGTTCCCAAATCGCAACGGCTCGGGCAATAATGCAAGGTCAACCACGGAGCACATCATGAGCAAGAGCCAGGACGCGAAGAAAACCGAGAAGAAGGTCGCTGTCAAATCGCCGAAAGAAAAGAAAGAAGCGAAGAAAGTGAAGAAGGAGGCGTCCAAGCGGCAGTAATGGAAGTAACGGAAGCCCACAAGGGCTGCAAACGGGTGCGTTCAAACGTCCGCCCGTTTGATTGTTACCCGGCGCTTCCAGATCCCCAGCTTTTCGCAGCATGTTTTGGTTATTCGCGGCCCGCTTTCAAGCGGGCCGTTTTCATACTGAAGACCCGTTCGTACGAAGGCAAGTTGATCGTCCCGCTGAGGCGGCGAACTCCATGAAAGACGCCGATGTCGCTGCGCGCCACAAAATTCTGTATGATAATGATTCTCAATAACATATCTCAATCCAATTTCGAGGATTGAGACAGACCCTCTCTCGCGCTCCATGCAAGACTTTTCCACGCCGGGATCCGTATTGTTCGCGATCGCCGGCGCACTCGCGGTTTATCTCGCCGCGCCCGGTCAGCGCTGGCTGCGCGCGCCGTTGCCACCGCGGCTTTTTAGAACGCTCGCGGCGGTTTTCAGCGTCGCGGCGTTTGTTATCGGCGCGAGCGCGCTGCATCCCGCCACCTCGCTCGCCATCGTGTTCACTGCGGCGATGGCGTGCCTGACCGCGTGCCCGTTTATCGGTGTACTTATCGGCGTACTACTCGAGCGGACGCGGCTACGTGGCGCTTCGAAGTGACATTGAAGACCGGACGGCGTGAGACGTTATCGCGGGACTGGCTGTCGAAGACGCTGGCAGGGGTGATCGGCGGGTTCGGGCTTGCGATTGCGGCGAGCGGACTGCTGGCGTGCCTTACACCCGGCGCCCTCGATGAGCAGAACAAATTCCAGGTCGCGATGTGGCTCGTGCCGCCCGTCTGGATCGGCGTGATGAGCGGCAGCTTTGTATTCCGCAGCGGACGGCGCGCCTGGATCGCCCTGGCCGCCGTGAACGCGCTCGGTTTCGCGATGCTCGCGCTCGCCCGTCATTTTTTCATTCGATAACCCCATGCGCAGCGACGTCATCCGCGTCTACAAGACGGTTCACACGTGGACGGGCATTGTTGCCGGTCTTGCGCTTTTTATCGCGTTCTATGCCGGCGCGGTGACCATGTTCAAGGACACGCTGAACGAGTGGGTCACGCCGCCGGCCGCGCATGCCGAGGTTTTCCCGCTGGCTCAGGCGCCGGCCGTTATCGAGCAGACGCTGGCTGCGCATCCAGCGGCGCGGCGCCAGTTCACCTTGCGGATCGAACCGGCCGGCGCGGCCAGTCTTTCGTGGCGCGAGCCCGGCAAGCCGCAGCGTTTCACCGCCACGCTCGATGCTACCGGCAAGCTCGAAACGCATGCGCGCGGCGCGTCAAACGCAGCAAGTTTCATCGATATCCTGCATATGACCGCCGGCATTCCAGGTGGTTTCGATGTCGGCATGAGCGTGATGGCCGTGGTGTCGCTGCTTTACGGGCTCGCGCTGGTGTCCGGTGTGATCGTGCTGCTGCCGAGCCTGATCAAGGATCTGTTTGCGTTGCGCGTGGGTAAGAATCTCAAGCGGATGTGGCTCGATGCGCACAACGTCGTGGGCATTCTGAGCTTGCCGTTTCATGTGGTGATGGCGTTATCGGTTGTCGCGTTCGGGCTGAGCGACACTATCTTCGCGGTGCAGGATCGCGTGATCTATGGCGGCACGCTCAGCGCCACCGTGGCGGCGCAGAACCCGTATTACGCGAAGGCGCCAGTTGTGCCGGGCGCTCCCGTGACGCTTGTCTCACCGCTTCAGATAGTGGCCGCCGTGAAGCAGCACGCGCCGGAATTCGAGCCGGCGGAATTGAGTTATCGGGGAGCGGGGGCACCGGGCGCGACGGTATTGGTGAGTGGCGATGATCCGCGTTATCTGGCGCGCAGTGGAGGGTTTGCGCTGCTGGATCCGGTGACCGGGCGCTTTCTGAATGCTCAATTCCTGCCCGGTGCCGCCGATGGAAACACGTGGTCCGCGGCCACCAGCGCATTTTTCGCGTTGCACTTCGGCAGTTACGGTGGCGAGCCGATCCAATGGGGTTATTTCTTTCTCGGCCTGGCCGGCGCGTTCTTGTTCTATTCGGGCAATTTGCTTTGGATCGAGAGTCGCCGGAAGCTCGAACGGGGTGCCGATACGCCCAGGCAACGGCCTGCGACCTACTTCATGGCAGCGCTGACTGTTGGCGTGACGCTGGGTTGCGTGGCCGGTATTTCCGCGACGCTTGCAGCAGGGAAGTTGCTGAATGGCCGCGTGGCGGATTTATCGGCGTGGCACGCCCGGATTTATTACACGGTGTTCCTGGCGAGTATTGCGTGGTCGTTCGTGCGAGGCGGAGCGCGGGGATCGGTCGAGCTTTTGGCGCTGGCAACGGGCGCCACTTTGCTGGTGCCGCTGGCTTCAGTTGCAGGCTGGCTTTTTCCCGCCACGGGGCTGTGGTTTGAGCCTGCGGCGGCCGGGGTCGATGTATGTGCGCTGATAGGCGCCGCGTGTTTTGCCTGGATGCTGCGGGCAACCGCGAAGCGGGCCGCGACAGGGCGGCAGGATAGCGTATGGGGATATTCCGCTCGTGCGCGATGATGGGTTTTGCGTGGGGCTTTGTCTGGTACCGGAAGGGGCGAATGCAGATTGTCGCCGCTCGGCAAGGCGATGCGCTTGAGGCATGAGGCTGATTTTCTATCGCTGCGGTTTGATCGACACCGCTTTCAGACCGGAGCAGAACCGAGTGCTGTGCCAAGGCAATATCCCATGCTCGACCATGCTTAGGAGGGTGCAAGACACTGTTCGCTACGTCACGCTGTCTTACATCCGTCTCGTCATTGCATGGCCGCCGACCGCGCTTTCACGTCACGGCCGGCAGGCCGTGCGTCCAACGAACAGGCGCGTCGGAACCGCTTTGACTGACTCTCCTCGGCGAGAAGAGTCGGACGACGGCCGCTCCGGCACGCCGACAAAACCGGTCCACTGCGCGTCCCGTTTTCAGAAGTCCGTGGTCATCGAAAGCAGCAGCGTACGCGGTCTCCCCTGCGTCAGGTATGCGCCGGTCGCCGAGGCCCAGTAAGCCTTGTTCGTCACGTTTTCCACGGTCGCACGGAACGTGGTGACGTGTTTCAGGACGCTCGTCGTGTAGCGCGCGCCGAGATCGAAACGGTCCCAGGCCGGGATCGGCAGCTTGTTCTGCGCGTCGAGATACTGGTTGCTCGTGTGGATCCACGCGGCATTGACCGTGACGCCGGGCAGCATCGGAAGATCGTATTCCGCGCCGACGTTGAACAGATAGCTCGGCACGCCGACCGGGCGCAATCCGTCCGTGGCTCCTCCGTCTGTGTCGAGTTGCTTGGCGTTGATCAGCGTCGCGCCCGCGAGCACGCGCACGCCTTGCAGCGGCTGGCCATACACCGACAACTCGATACCACGATGACGCTGCGTGCCGTTGGCGCCGAACAGGTTGGTCGCGCTGTCGGTGTAGACGGACGGCTGTTCGATCTGGAACGCCGACAGCGTCGCGCCGAAGTGATTCGAATCGTACTTCGCGCCCACTTCGTATTGCTTCGTCCTGTTCGGCGAAAGCGTTTGACCCACGTTGGCCGCGCCAAAAGGCGCACTCTGCCCGGCGCTCAGCGATTCGCTGCGGTTCGCAAACAACGCGATATTGTTCGTCGGCTTCACGACGAGGCCGAAGATGGGGGTCGTGATCGACTGGTCGAACGACGACGAGATCGTGTCGGTGCCGACCGTGAAGTTGTTCTGGTGCAACTGCTGATGGCGCGCACCGATCGTGAACAGGACGCGATCGTTCAGGAAACCGAGCGTATCGGAGATGGCCACGCTGCGCGTCAGGATCTGGTCGGCAAGACCGGGATCGGCGAAACTTCCTGCGACAAAACCATTTGCCGCAGGTTCGGGCACGATGCCTCCGCCATAGAGGCTTGTCGGGAACGAGCCGCTGAACGCGAACGCTTCACGATCCTCGAGCGTCGTGATCGCGAACCCTGCGCTGACCAAATGGCTGACTGGTCCCGTTGTGAAGTGCCCGCGTACGCCGGCTTCGGCGGACAACGCATCGGTGGTGCGCAAGATGTCGCCGCGCGTCGCGGTCGTGCCGGCAATGGAATCGAAGGTCGGCGACGAGTACGTGCCGTCCTCGTGCGAGCGATGGATGCCGCCGCTTGCATACGCCGTCCACGCGGGCGCGAAGTCGTATTCGGCCCGCGCGATACCGACTGTGTCTTCGAGCGTGCTTTGCGTCCAGGGCTGAGCAAAATTGTTCGCGGCGGACGGGACCGTTGGCACCTGATCGCCGGTCACGGAAACCGTCGATCGTCCTTGATCGATATTCCTGCGCTGGTAGAGAAAATCGCCATACAAACGCACCTTGTCGCCGCGATAATCAAGCGAGACGGCGGTTGAAGTGTTGTGGCGGAATTCATCGTCGATACTGGTTTCGCCGCCGAGGATCGCGCTATTCACGCGAATGCCGAACTGTCCCTCGTCGCCGAAGCGCCGGCCGACATCGACGTGCGTTCCCAGTTGGCCGGACCCGCTGCCCTCCACGGTCACGCGCGTGAGCGGCTTGTCGTCCGCGCGTTTCAGTTCCAGATTGATGCCGCCGCCCACAGCGGAACCGGTCGGCGATGCGCCGTTCAGGAAAGCGTTGGCGCCCTTGAATACATCAACGCGTTCCAGCACTTCCGTTGCAACCAGTTGGCGCGGCGTAATCCCGTACAGACCGTTCAACGAGACGTCATCCCCGGTCAGTTGAAAGCCGCGAATGACGAAAACTTCTGAAAAGTTGCCGAACCCGAAAGCCGGACGAACGCCGGGATCGTGCGACAAGAGGTCCCCGACCGAATGCGCCTGTTGATCTTCGATCGCCTTCGACGTGTAGCTCGTCATGCTGAACGGCACGTTGATCATTTCCTGATTGCCGAGCACTCCGAACTTTGCACCGCGCGCGATCTGGCCGCCGTCGTAGGCGGGGGCGAAATCACCCGGCAGCGGTTCCTTGGCCGCTTGAACCTTCACTGCGGGCAATACGTTTTCCGTCGCCTCGGGCGAAGCGGTTTGTGCCCGGGCGGTGGACGTTACGCCGATTGTCAGGGGGAGCGCCGCGTAGAGGAACGCGAGGCGAACGGCATTGGATAACGGTCGGACGGACGATGAACCGGTAAAAATAGACATGGCGATTAGATAGTTGGCACGCGAAGCGGTTGCGGAGTGAGGGCGAGCAGGCGAGTTGCAGATAAGTAGCGGACTGTCGGAAATCGCGCGCGTGGCGCCATCAGGCAAGCGATGCCGTCACGCGCGACATTTCGGTCTTGTAGCCGATCGACAAATTACAGGGAGCTAAGAACTGGCTGACGGATTATACACGAATGCGAATCGTTATCATTTGTAGTTTCAATAACAATGCCGTTGTGGTGTGACCGAGGAGGCTTACTGGGAAAGGCGGGGAAAGAGGGGCAGTTGACGGCCGAGTAATGGGGTCGGGTGCTGTTGGGCGTTTCTGTTCGAACGATGCGGTTGATCCGGCCCCTTAAACTCCGCCGACCCACCGTTCTTCCGATGCCTTCAAATGCGACCGCATGGCGGCCTGCGCGGCGATAGGATCGCGCGCTTCCAGCGTCCTCAGGATCCGCTCGTGCTCGGAGAGCGCGACGCCCCATGTCGTGATGTTTTCCGCCAGTCCGCTCACCTTGGCGGCGATCGGATCGTTACGGCCATCGAATAACTCGCCGACCAGCCTTGTCAGTACCGAATTCCCCGCAATTTCAGCCAGCGTCATATGAAACTGCCGGTCCGGTTCCAGCGGCGAGCGTCCTTCCGCGATCAGGTCGCGCATCGACTCCACGCTCTTTTGCAGCCTGCCCATTCCATCCGGTGTCAGCCGCGTGCAAGCCAGCACGATCACGCATCCCTCGATCGCCGCACGCGCTTGCATCAACTCGGTAGGACTCTCGCCCATTGAGGTTAGCGGCGGCTCTTCGGTGTTGCCGTCGCACACATACACGCCCGAGCCCATCCGGATCTCGACTTGACCGCGAATTTCCAACGCAATCAACGCCTCCCGCAACGATGGCCGCGACACGCCCAACTGCTGTGCAAGCTCGCGTTCCGGCGGCAGGCGTGTCCCCGCCTGGAAGCTGCCGAGGCGGATCAGCGTATTGATCTGGTCGGCGATGGTCTGATACAGCCGTCGCGTTTCAATCGGTTTTACAGATATCGTCATGAGTGTCCGGCAGCGATCGGAGTGTAAGGTGGCTTGACCAATTGCTTTCAGGATCGCTTGACCGGCATGCCGATGAATATAAGGGTAAATACCGCGATTCCAGAGTGGGCCTAACGCCATTATCATTCGGAACAGGTAAGGCCACGTGATGAAGCAGAAAAATTGGCTTGACCACTTTGGTGCCAGAACGGTGATTGGCGCCACCCCAGAATCAGAGACCCCGCCGAGGAGACCATGCCGGTGCAAATGCTCATACGAGTCGACGAGGCCCAGCAATGAACGTCGCAGCCGAACAGGGCGCGCCGGATATCGCGCCGCATACTGAGCGCCCGCACGCCATGCCGGACGAGCCCTTGCTGCGGCTGAACAGCGTCGGCAAGCGTTTTCCTGGCGTGATCGCACTGCAGAACGTCAGTTTCGACGTGCGCGCGGGCGAAGTGCACGCCATTTGCGGTGAAAACGGCGCGGGCAAGTCGACGCTCATGAAGATCGTCAGCGGCCAATACCGGCCGGATGAGGGCGACATCTACATCGACGGCCGCGAGCACCACTTCGCATCCACGCTCGAAGCGCAGGCTGCGGGCATCGCGATCATTCATCAGGAACTGAACCTGATCCCGCATTTGTCCATCGCGGAAAATATCTTTCTGGCGCGCGAGCCGAAGCGCGGGTTTTTCATCGACCGGGCGCGTCTCGCCGCTGATTCACAGACGGCGCTCGATCGCATAGGCCTGTCGCTGAAACCGCGCACGCTGGTTGGATCGTTGTCGGTTGCGCAGCAGCAGATGATCGAGATCGCCAAGGCGCTGTCGCTCAACGCGCGCCTCTTGATCATGGATGAACCGACGTCGTCGCTGACCGAATCCGAGACCGTGCATTTGTTCCGGATCATCAAGGAGTTGCGTGCGGCGGGTGTGGGCATTGTCTATATCTCGCATCGGCTGGACGAGCTGGCCGAGATCGCCGATCGCGTCACCGTGCTGCGTGACGGCCGCACCATTTCCACCGATGACTTCGCTGCCACCACCATCGAGCAAGTGGTCTCGCATATGGTTGGCCGCGATCTGGACGATGTCTTTCCCGAACGCAAATCAAAGCCGACGGATGAAGTACTACTAAGCGTCAATGGCCTCAAGCGTCGCGATGTGTTCGGACCGGTGAGCTTTGAATTGCGTCGCGGGGAAATCCTGGGGTTTGCGGGATTGATGGGCTCGGGGCGCACTGAAGTGGCGCGCGCGGTGTTCGGCGCCGATCCGGTGGAGGCGGGCGAAGTCCAGTTGCAGGGCAAGCTGCTTTCGATCCATTCGCCCATCGACGCGATCCGCAACGGCATTGCGTATCTCTCGGAGGATCGCAAGGGCAACGGTCTTGCGTTGCAGATGACGGTCGCGAAGAACATCACGCTCGCGAACATGGAAGCCGTGTCGGGCGCGGGCGGTTTTATCCGCTTCGACGAGGAGGCGAAGGTCGCGCGCAAATATATCGATGCATTGGGGATTCGTACGCCGAGCGTGAACCAGATCACGCGCAATCTCTCGGGCGGCAATCAGCAAAAAGTCGTGATCAGCAAATGGCTGTTCCGCGAATCGAAGATCCTGTTCTTCGATGAACCCACGCGCGGCATCGACGTCGGTGCGAAATACGCGATCTATGAACTCATGGACCGGCTCGCGGCGCAGGGTATCGGCGTTGTATTGATCAGCTCGGAGTTGCCCGAAATCATGGGCATGACGGATCGCGTGGCCGTGTTTCATGAAGGCCAGATAGCGGGCGTGCTCGAGACCCGCAAAACCAATCAGGAAGAAATCATGCACTACGCATCAGGACGGATCGCCCATGCTTGAGATGACTACCGACCCGGCGCACGCCGACCGTGCCCGCGCCCGTGAACGCCGCAAGGACCTGATCCAGAAGTTCGCGGCGCTGGGAAGCCTGGTGATGCTCGTGGTCGTGTTCTCGGCGACCAGCAATGCGTTCATGTCGCTTGGCAACGGCATGACCGTGGCGCTGCAGGTGACGTCCATCGCTTATCTCGGGATCGGCGCGACGTGCGTGATCATCACCGGCGGTATCGACTTGTCGGTGGGGTCAGTGCTCGCGCTGTCGGGCGTGGCCGCCGCGATGCTCGTAAAGGCCGGCGTGCCCGTGCCTATCGGCATGCTTGGGGGTGTGGTCGTGGGCGCGATCTGCGGTGCGTTCAACGGCTTGTTCGTCACGCGCATGGGCTTGCCGCCGTTCATCGCCACGCTGGGCATGATGCTCGTTGCGCGCGGCGTGGCGTTGCAGATTACCGGCGCGCGGCCGGTCTCGGGACTCGGCGATTCCTTCGCCGAACTCGGCAACGGCTCGCTCTTTCGCGTGGTCCGCATGGGCTCGGACGGGTTCCCCGACATTGTGTTTCCGGGCATTCCGTATCCCGTGATCATCATGGTCGTGCTGGCGGTGCTGGTCGCCATCATGCTCAGTCGTACCTCGCTCGGGCGGCACATTTACGCGGTCGGATCGAATGCGGAAGCGGCGCGGCTGTCCGGCGTGAACGTGAATCGCGTGAAGCTGTTTACCTACGTGCTGTCCGGCGCGCTTGCGGGGCTGACCGGCTGCGTGCTGATGTCGCGACTGGTCACGGCGCAACCGAACGAAGGCGTGATGTATGAACTCGATGCCATCGCGAGCGCGGTGATTGGCGGCACGTCGCTGATGGGTGGCGTTGGCACGATCTCCGGCACGGCGATTGGCGCGTTCGTGATCGGCATTTTGCGCAACGGGCTGAACATGAACGGGGTATCGAGCTTCATCCAGCAGATCATCATCGGCCTGGTTATCTTGGGGACGGTTTGGATTGACCAGATCCGTAACCGGAGATGAGTTTCATCGAACGCGCCTCGAGCGTTCGCGTTTTTAGACGAGAGCAAGGGTCCCACGGGGTCTTACAAAATCAACAGGAGCGAGACATGAAACTGACTACGAAGGCGATGTTTACCGCTGTGCTTGCCGTCGCTGCGAGCAGCGCGTTTGCAGCGGGTGGCGAGATTGCCGTGATCGTGAAGAGTGCCGATTCGAACTACTGGCAAAACGTCAACAAGGGCGCGACCGCCGCGATGGCAGCGGAGAAGGGTTACACGATGACCTTCCAGGGCCCGGCCGCCGAATCCGACATAGCCGCCGAAGTGAACATGGTCGAGAACGCGGTGAACCGGAAAGTCGCTGGCATCGTGCTGGCGGCGTCCGACCCGGACGCGCTGGTGCCGGCCGTGAAGAAGGCATGGGAAGCGCATATTCCGGTGGTGATCATTGATTCGGCCCTGTCCGATTCGGGCAAGCCGTATTACCAGGCTTTCCTGTCCACCGACAACGAAAAGGCCGGCGAGATGTGCGCTCAGGCGTTGATCGCGCGGGTGGGGCAGACGGGCAAGATTGCGTTGATGTCGTATGTGGCCGGTGCGGGGTCCGAAGTGGGGCGCGTGGGCGGGTTCCGCAAGTATCTGACGGCGCATTCGAAGTTGCAGGTGGTTGGTCCGTATTACTCGCAGTCGCAAATGGCGAACGCGTTGAATCAGACGACTGACGTGCTGGCCGCGAATCCTGATCTGAAGGGAATTTTTGGGGCGAACGAACCGACGGCCGTGGGGATGGGACGTGCGCTGGCGCAGTCGGGCAAGGCGGGTAAAGTGATTGCGGTTGGATTCGACGGTAATTCGGATTTGCAGAACTTCGTGAAGGACGGAACGATCCAGGCAATCGCGGTGCAAGGTTCGTATCAGATGGGCTATAAGGGCATTCAGACGGTGATTGGCGTGATTGAGAAGAAGGCCCCGCCGAAGTTTGTCGATACGGGTGTCGTCATGGTCGATAAAGAGAATATTGATCAGCCGGCGGCGAAGAATGTGCTGTATTGAGCGTTGTTGATCGCTGCCGCTGGTTAAGGGCTACGCGGTGATGCGCAGTGCGAAGGGATTTCAGGTTGTTCCTTTTGCGCTGCGTTTTTTTGTGGTCGGTTTTGGTGGTTCCGCTTCGCCAAACGCTCATTGCGGCTTTGTTGCCGATTTCTCCATTACCTTCACCCGTAGGACAATCTGTTCCCGCCGCGTGGCTATCCGCCGCATATCTCCTCGCATACCATGCCGTATCGATTACGATCCTGGCCTGATATGCAAACACCCTTGTACCGATGGTTATTGGCTGCTACCGCTTCCGCCACTTTATTCACCAGCGCCGCTCAAGCCCAGGTCGATACGACCAAAAGCACGGTGACGGCGACATCGAAGCAAATGAATGTGCCGGTTGAAGGCAAGTTCAAGAAGTTCACCGCGCAACTCGACTTCGATCCGGCCAAGCCGGCTGCGGGCAGCGCGAATATCAGCATCGATACGAGCAGCTACGATCTCGGCGATGACAGCTACAACAAGCAAGCCGCGAACAAGGACTGGTTCGATACCGCCCATTTCCCGACCGCTACGTTTGCGTCGACGGCGATTGCACCGGCCGGTGGAACCAAGTTCAACGTCAGCGGCAAGTTGACCATCAAGGGCAAGTCGCAGAACGTCACGGTGCCGGTCACGGTGACGAGTCAGGGCGCAACGCAAACCTTCGATGGCTCATTGCCCATCAAACGCACGCAGTTCGATGTCGGCTCGGGTGAATGGAAAGACACCTCGGTCGTGGCTGACGAAGTGATCATCAAGTTCCACCTCGTCGCCGCCAAGAAATAAACCAAGAAATAAGCACTCGTCGATCATCACATTCATCCTGGAAAACTCATGAAAAAGAACCTTCTGATTGCAGCCGCTGGCGCGCTTTTCGCGGCCGTTTCGTTTAACGCGATGGCTGAAGAAGTCACGTACCAACTCGACCCGAGCCACACGTATCCGAGCTTCGAAACCGACCACTTCGGCGGCATCTCGATCTGGCGCGGCAAGTTCGACAAGAGCAGCGGCACGGTGACGCTCGATCGCGCGGCCAAGAAGGGCACGCTGGACGCGACCATCGACATGACGTCGATCGATATCGGCAATGACAAACTGAATGGCGAACTGAAGAGCGCGCAATTCTTCGATGCCGACAAGTTTCCGACAGCGACCTACAAGGGTACGTCGATGAAGTTCAAGGGCGACGTGCCCGTTGAAGTGATCGGTGAGCTGACGCTGCATGGCGTGACGAAGCCGCTGAACCTGAAGATCGAATCGTTCAAGTGTTTCACGAACCCGATGCTGAAGAAGGAAGTGTGCGGCACGGAATCGACGGCAACGTTCGATCGCGGCGACTTCGGCGTGGACTACGGCAAGGCGTATGGCTTCAAGATGAAGACCACGCTGCATATTCAAGCCGAAGGCGTGAAGCAGTAAATCCACTGATGGATGCCGGCGTGGAGATCATCGTGCCGGTCGTTCAGGACACAGAGGCCGTTCCAGCTTATGCGGGAACGGCCTTTTGGTTTGTAAGCTCGGCTCGAATTCGCACCTAGGTTTGCGTAGTTCCCCCGGCGCTGCAACCCGGCGTTACCTGTATATCATCGCCGCACTCATCATCAATGCTCTTATGTCATGAATGAAATGACATGCGGGCTATCGTCAAGCCGGGTCCCGTCCAACACAATCCTCTCCAACGCAGCGCTTGCTGCCTCATTTTATGGAGAGAGACCATGTTTGCAGTGACCGGAATCACAGGGCAGGTTGGGGGCGTGGTTGCACGTTTGTTGTTAGCAGCCGGCCAAGATGTTCGCGCGGTTGTTCGCGACGCAGCGAAGGGCGACATTTGGGCGAAGCAGGGATGTGAAGTCGCTCTCGCCGACGTCAACGATCAGCAGGCGTTGCAACACGCGTTTGAGGGCACTGAAGGCGTGTTTGTCCTGCTTCCGCCAACGTATGACCCAACGCCAGGCTTTCCCGAAGCGCGCAAGACTATCGCCGCGTTGCGGGGTGCGCTCGCGGCTGCCAAACCGTCCAAGGTTGTTGTGCTTTCGACCATCGGCGCACAAGCTACGCAGCCGAATTTGCTGAACCAGTTACAAATCCTCGAACAGGAACTGGGCACGCTGCCAATGCCCGTGGCTTTCCTGCGCGCCGCATGGTTCATCGAAAATGCTGCATGGGATCTGGCATCGGCACGCGATTCAGGCATCGTGCCCAGCTTCCTGCAGCCTCTCGATAAACCCGTGCCGATGGTCGCCACCGCCGATATCGGCCGCGTTGCAGCGGAACTGCTGCGTGAGTCGTGGACGGGGCGCCGCATTGTCGAACTGGAAGGGCCGCAACACATCTCACCCAACATGATTGCCGAGAGCTTCGCGCGCCTGCTTGGTCACGACGTCCGCATGCAAGCCGTGCCGCGTGACACGTGGGAAGACCTGTTCCGCTCGCAAGGGATGACAAACCCGACGCCGCGCATGCAGATGATCGATGGCTTCAATGAAGAGTGGATCTGCTTCGAAGGCGCCGAAAGCGAAGTGCGCAAAGGCGATGTAATGATCGATACGGTATTGCAATCGCTGATTGAAAAGGCGTCGTAGAAGGGCACCGATCCTCAGGATTCGGCTTAGGAGAATCTACCCTTATTAAGGAGTACAACTCATGACTCATGCGGAAGAAAATACGAGCCGCAAAGGCCGCCTCGATGGCAAGAAAGTGATCGTGCTTGGCGGTTCATCGGGTATCGGCTACGCGGTGGCGGAGTATGCGCTGGCCGAAGGCGCGCGGGTCGTGATTGGATCGAGCCATGCGGGACGTGTCGAGGCTGCGGTCACGGCGCTTGGCGCGAATGCCGAGGGCCATGCGCTTGATCTCACGGATGAATCCGCTATCGAAGCGTTTTTCAACACGACCGGCAGCTTTGATCATCTGGTGTTTACCGCCGGGGATTCGCTGCGGCTTGGCGAGATCGCCACGACGGATTTATCGCTGGCAAGACGCGCCTTCGATATCCGCTATTGGGGCGCGCTCGCTGCGGTCAAATACGCCACACCGCATATTGTGGAGGGCGGTTCGATTGTGCTGACAACGGGCGTCGCGGCGTTGCGTCCGCGCAGTGGTTGGGCGTTTGGCGCGAGCGTGTGCGGAGCAATGGAAGCGCTCACGCGGGCGCTTGCCGTGGAACTCGCGCCGGTGCGGGTGAATGCTGTATCGCCAGGATTGATCGCGACGAACCTATGGCAGAACATGTCCGAAGAGGACCGGCAGGCGATGTACGAACAGGCCGGCAAGCATTTGCCGGTCGGACGAGTGGGCGAGGCACGCGATGTCGCGGCTGCGTATCTGTTCCTGATGGAAAGCGCGTTTGCAACGGGACAGACGCATGTAGTCGATGGCGGGGCGGTGCTGGTTTAGGGTGCGCTGGGTGAAGCGCCGCAAGGCTGAAACTGGAGGGACTCGAACCTCTTCAGATTCCCAATGGCGCGATGTCGTACTTCCCGCGCCTTTAGACACTACTCGCGACTAAAAAAGTGGCTTGGGCGAACCACCGCCCAAGCCACTTTGTCATTTCTGACTCACTGCCTTATCAATTCGTCAGCGACAGATACGGCGAGCTCAACGGCGCTGGCGGGAAGGACAGTGCGCCGGCCTGTTTCGTGAAGCTGTACCGCACGTACACGGCGGCCAGATATTCGCGATACTGATACGCATTGCCAAGAGACGCTGTCGCCCCGACCGTAAGTTGCGGTGCGAGCTGATATTCGCCCGTTGCGCTGAACGAATAAGAGATGCCTGTCTTGCTGTTGCCGGGGTAAACGCTGCCGGCAGTCCCTGGACTTCCAGGCTGGATGTTGCCGGTGGTCGGGAAATAATTCGAAGCATCCTGCCGATAATGCTGCACGCCAATCGACCCCTTGAGGTCGTAGGTGAACGGTCCATTGCGGCCCATATATTCGACCGGGATGTTCAGGATCATGTACTGCTGGGGACTGAAGTAGCCGCCCTGACCATAGGTGAAGTAGGACAGGTTCTTGTCGTAGTGCATCAGCGTGGTGTTCACGCCTGCCGTCAACGTGGTGTTCGCGTCCTGGAACAGGCGCGTATAGAAACCGCCGCCGCCTTTCTCGGACGTATTGCTCGCGACATTGGTGCCGTCGTAGTACTGGAACGCGGCGTTTACGTACACGCCGCTCGTTCCATCGTCCCAGCCGAGATCCACGCGTCCGCCGTTCGATGTGACGCCACCCCATTCCAGACCTTGACCCTGATCGCGTGTCCCTGCATAGGAGAGCAAGCTGTCAGTGACCGCGCGGCGCGCGACGGCGATCGAGTACGAGACCTTGTCCGTTACGCTGCCGTTGTACTGTGCGCCGCCGACCACGTTTTCTTCGCTAAAGCCGAGCGGCGTGGTGCCGACATCGAGCTTGACGCTGTTCGTTTCGTATCCCACGGACAAACCAACACCGCTCGCCGTTTGGTTGCCATAGTTGTTAACAAGGGTCGACGCGGCTTGTCCCGAGCCGAAGCGCTTGAGCGTGTCGGCAGTCGTTTGTGCATCGCTCGCGTCCAACGTCACCGGCGTCGCCGTCACGACAATATGCCCGTTCCCCGCCGCGATGCGACCCTGAACCGGCGCTTCGATATCCGTCAGGTTCGACAGCCCGTCCTCGCCCGTGCGTTGGCGAAAGATGATGCCGCCCGACACCGTGCTCGACTGGGCGCGATTGATTTGCGCGAGTTCATCGGCGACGCCTAGCGTCTGTGCGTTTGCTACGCTCGTTGGATTGTTGCCCGCCATGCCCGAGTACGCCTGTGCCGTTTGCGCGGGTGCGTAGCCGTAACCGGCTGGCGGTTGCGGAATATAGGGCTGCCCGTAACCCTGGTTTGCATAAGGTTGCTGTTGCGGATACCCGTACCCCTGCTGCGCATACTGCTGTTGCTGCGGGTAAGGCTGCTGCCTGTAGTCCGTTTCATCGGCCTGGCGGGTGTTACGCGACGTGGTTTGCTTGCGCGTTGACGTGCGTTTCGACTTCGCTGCCGGCGCGCTGGAATACGTGCGGGGTTGCGGCTGCTGAGCGTTCGCCTGCGCTTCGCGGGCAGCGGGCGACATAGGCCACGGCGAACTGACCGCCGGGTCGTATGGCTGCTGACCTTGCTGATACTGAGCCGGATACGGTTGTTGCTGTTGATAAGGCTGCTGATATTGCGGCTGATTCGGTTGCTGATAAACCTGCGGCTGATATTGCCCCTGATATTGCCCCGCGTCCTGAGTCGGCGCTTGCCCCGGATAAGGCTGCAACGGCGCCGCGGCCGGACCGCCGGACTGGCTTGAACCGGAGGTATCGGGACCATATCCGCCGCCTGTCGCTGCCGGGCGTGCTACGTTACCCGGCGTCGAATAGGGCGCAACATACGGTGTCGAATAAGGCGCGGCTTGAGGCGGAGGCAAATAATTCGGCACGTTCTGCGTCGGTGAAGAAGGCTGGGGATAGTTGGACGACCCAGAGGGCAGTCCGGGCATCGGCGTGGTCGAGCGCGAGAACAGTCCGACCAGCGGACCGGTCGGTGCCCCCGATGCGCTCGAGGACGGTTCGACGGCGGTCTTGCCTTCAAATGGATTGGTGCCGGGCAGCGGCATCGACCCGATGCGCTGCATGGCGGATTCCCAGCCACGCGGTACATTGGGTTGCGCGCCTTGACCCGTAGTACGCGCCGTTTGACCCACCGGCGTATTCGCCGCGATCAACGCCTGCTGCAAATAACGCGATGCCAGCGAAAGCTTGCCCTCGGCGTGATACATGCGGCCGGTCGCGGCGAGCACGCGGGGGTCGTCGGGCGCGGCACGCAGCGCCTGATTCGCCGTTGCCTCAGCAAACGAAAATTCCTTCGCGCCCGACGCCGCGCCAATCGTCGCTACCTGCAGGTCGATGTCGTCAGGGCGTCGAGCCAGCGCTGCGCGATAACTTGCGAGGGCGCTGCGGTCGTCTCCTGCGGAGGTGTACAAACGGGCCAGCGCGCCCTGGAGATCGGGGTTGTCGGGCATGGCGGAAAGCCAGGGCGCGATCACATCGTAGGCGCTTGCCAGGTCTCCGCGCTGACGCACGGTATCGGCTTGTTTCACCACAATGCCAATGTTCAGGTTGTTGAAGTCGATGCGTTGCTGCGGCGTGAGCTGCGAAGCGGCCAGCCGCCGCATGACCGAGCCCAGTTCGGCTTCCTGCTGCGGATTCGTCTGGCCCGCGGCGACAGGAACAGCGGTAAGGATACCTGCGTATTGCAGCAGCAGGCCGGTATCGTCGGGGGCGGCGGCCATTGCGCCGCGCACCAGCGACAACGCGCGCATGGTGTCGCCTGCCTGCAGATACGACGAAGCCAGCACGCCGATCAGTTCCGGGCTGCCCTGCGCAGTCGGCGTAGCGGCTTGCAGAATTGCTTCGGCTTGTTGCGTCTGCCCGGCACGCGACATCCGGTTCGCGAGTTCCGCCTGCGTGTGAACCCATAAGCGGTGTTGCAGCACGGTCATGGCCGTCGTGCGCTGGTTGACCGGGACGCGTTCCAGCTGCGATAAACCCGTCGCCCAGTCCTGCGTTTCGGCCGAGAGCAGCGCGCTTGCATAAAGCGCGTCGGTCATGTCCGGGTGCGCGGCAAGCAAGCCGTCCATCATGCTGCGCGCATTGCCGACCGCGCCTTGGCGCACATAAATGCGGGCGAGGTCGAGGCGCATCCAGGCATCGTCGGGATTGTTCAGCAGCGCGTCTTCGAAGAGACTGCGCGCGGTGCCGAGGTCACCTCGCGCTTCCGCGGCACGTGCCTGCGCCGCCTGTGCTTCGCCGCGTAGCTTGTTGATGCCGCCGGCCTTCGCCTGCTGTTCCGCGTTCAGCTGGTTCGCGAAGCTGAGCGCTTCGTCGCCACGGCCTTGCGCGGCCAGTGCACCGACCAGTCCGCGAATCGCGTCGGGGTTGTCGGCCTGACGACGCAGCGCCATTCTGTAAGCCTGTTCCGCGCCACGCGGGTCGCCGCTATTGAGCAGCGTTTCGCCGAGCATGGTCTGCGCGGTGGTATCCGACGGATTCAGCGCAATCGCGCGCTCGAAATCCGACCGCGCTTTCGCGATCTCACCATTGCTGCGCGCGCCGATACCCGCGCTCGTATAACTCCAGTAAGTCGCGCTGGTGAGCGCATCTTTCCACCGAGCCGGATTACCGGCACGCGATGCACGCTCCAGATACGTGCGCGCTTCGTCGAATTTTTCTTGCTTCAATGCGGCGATACCCATGCCGCCGAGCGCATCGCCATCGTTCGGGCTATTCGTTAGCACAGCCGAAAAACGCGCGCGCGCCGTGACGATATCGCCACGATCCAGCGCTGCGAAACCATCGGCAACCGCGCGGCCGCGGGCATCGACGGCGGCATCCGCTTGCACACGGTCGCGAGCTTGCTTGTCTTGCTGGACCATCGAATCGAAACGCGCCTTGACCGCCGGATCGTCGGGCGATGCTTGCAAATACGCTTGATAAAGCGGTGCGTCGGACGGGCGTGCCCCGAGCCACAGCAGCGCCTGGCGCCAGCTTTTTTTTGCCTGCTCGCCGACTGTGCTGTCGGTGCTCAACTGTGCGAGGCGGGCGATGCCGTCACGCCGCGTCGTGTCGCGGTAGGTCAGGTGCTGCGCGAGCGCCAGCGCGTAGCGCGGGTCGTTGGGATTCTGGCGCGCGAGCTGTGTCAGGCCCTGACGCGCCTGATCCCAGCCTTGCGGCGTGGCGGCAAGTGCCTGGTAATACTCGAGCGTGAGTTCGGGTGTGGCGGGCTTGCCTTCGATCGCGCGCTGATATTCCTGCACCGCTGACGCATTCTGCCCGCTTTGCGCGAGCCGCCGGGCGTCGTTCACGGTCTGGTCGCGCGGGCTGGTTTCGCCCAGCCGCTGGCCGAGTTCATCGATATTCGGATACTGCGGCGCTGCTTCCCGCAAGCGCTGCAGGTACTGCTGCGCACCGCTGCCGTCCTTGCGGTCCGCGAGGATGATGCCCATGCCGTAGAGCGCGTCGGGTTGCTTCGGGTCGATGCGCAGCACTTTTTGCCACGCCTGCTCGGCCAGATCGCCCCGGCGATGCGCCTGCCAATAACGGCCCTGATCGATCAGCACGGTCAGCGGCGAATTGGCGCCGGCACCGGCAACAGGGCCGGCGGTGGCTGCGCTGTTGGCGGCTTGCGCGAACACGGTGAGCGGCACATTGGCGACGCAGCCAGCCGCGAGACTCAGCGCAATCGCTCGCACGCCGGTACGCGGTTTCATTGGGAACAGGGGCCGTTTCAACATGCACTTCTCCAGCTCGGCACGAGTCGGCCGGCTTCGTCGAAGCGGTATCGGCCTTCTATAAATCCGGCGCCGAACAAGCCCAGCACCCGGTCGTAATAAACCGGTTCACGGTCAGGATTTGGCGACGCCGTAGCCGATGAAGCGGCCACGGGCGCGTCGAGCACCGCGAGATGCGTCCGGGCAAGGCCCAGGCCGCGATCGTCGCCGATAGTCCTGAAGTACGGTGCGAGCGCGGCCCAGTAGCTAAGCGGGCCTTCGCCGCTGGTAGCGCCGGTCGCCACATTCACGCGTTCCGGTGGATAGCCGTTTTGCGCGACGGCCTGACGCATGCCACCGAGCGCGGCGAGCCACTGTTTGCCAAGCGGATCGGCACCAGACGCAAGCCCCGCCCACAAATACACGCGAATGGCGTCGTAGCTGCCGGTGTCGGCGGTCTGCGGATCGACGACGAACTGCCCCGACTTGTACGCCGCCCAGTCTGGTGCAAAGCCGTGCGGCGCGGCGGTTGCCACGAGCTTGTAGCCGTTCTCGGCAAGCTGGTTCCAGGGGCCGTCCGGCATCTCGCGAGCGAGGCCGCGCAACACCGGCAGCGGTGAATAGCTCGGATTCAGACGCGTCACGTCGCCGGTTTGAAAGCCCTGCGGACCGGGCAGCAGCATGGGCCCAAGACCCGCGAGATTCGTCACTTCATGACGCATGATCTGAGCGGCCAGCGCCATGCCCAGTTGCGTGTAAGTCCTCTCGTTCCACAGACGTCCGGCTTGCAGCAGATCGTAGGCGATCCACAGGTCGGAATCGGAGGCCGAATTGGGATCGAGCACGCCGAACGAACCATCCGGCTTCTTGCCCCATTGCCACGACGGCAACCGGACGTTGCCCGGATCGAACTGGTTCGCGGCGAGGTTCGTGCGGGTCCACGCGAGCAGCCGGTCGAAGGTCGCGCGGTCGTTCGCGACCAGCGCGAAGAACATCGCGTACGACTGGCCTTCGGAGGTCGTTTGCTGCGTCGGGGTAGAGTAATCGATCACACGGCCGTCAGCCTGCACGAAGCGTGCGGTGAACGTGCGGTAAGCGGTCCAGCCGGTACATTGCGCGGGCGTTGAAGAAGCATAAGCGCTGAACGTGGCCCCCATGCCGGTCAGCGCGAGCGCCAGAATTGCCGTCTTCGATCCACGTCTTCCACGTCTGAAACCTGCCGGCATATCAATCCCTCAAACGGCGCGCAGCAATGGCGCGCAGCGACCGGTAGAACAGTGCCGCGAAGATGATGGCCGCGAGCAAGCCGCCAAGCACCAGCAAGAGCGGATGCGACGACAACGCCCAGCGCATGTATTCGAACGGCGACAGGCGGCCGACGTAATACGCCTGGCCATTCGATGTCACCGTCACGTCGCGTCCATGAATCACCGCCATGGCGCCCTGGATTTCCGGCAGCACGTCGTTGTCGAGCAAGGCCGCGGACAGGTCGGCATCGGACTGTCCGGCCGAGCTGATCAACGCCACGGCGCTGCGACTGCTTTTGAGCGGCGACTCGAAGCCGGTGATGAGCGCGTCGCCGCTGGCGCTGACAAGCGACAGGTCGGCGCGTGCCGGCAGGCGCTCCACACCGTGCGCGCCGTGCCACCAGTCGACCACCTTGAACGCCACGTCGGAGAGTTCGAAGTTGCGCGATTCGCCGTCGCCCGAGAACGGCATCTGCTTCGCCCAGCTTTGCAGCAGCGGCTGGCGGCCGGGGGAGCCCAGGATCAGCAGGTCTTTATCGGCGAGATTGTCGACCTGATCGGCCTGGGCGACGGTCACGCCAGTCACCGGATATCCCGTCGATGCCCCCATGCGTCCCATCTCCAGCAAGTACAGGCTGAAGTCGGCGGAGTTGGGATCGTTGGGCATGATGACCGCCGTTTCCGAGAGGTCAGCCATGCGCGTGAACGGGAAACCGCCGTTCGCAAAGGCCGCGAGGTCGGGCAGCGCCATGTAGTGCGGGAAACCCGACAGGTCGATGGTCGAATTCGGATCGATGGAACCCACCACGTTATCCAGCACGCGGCCCTGGCATTCGCCCGTCTTCGGGTAGTCGTAGTAGAAGTGCAGGCGCAACTGCGAGCGAGGCGTGAGCAGCAACGGCGGCACGTAGATCTCATGGCGCGCGGCGGCCGTCTTGTCAGGCATCACCTGGTTGAAATAGCGGCCGAGATCGAAAGTGGACGTGGCGACCGCCGGAATCCGCAGCGACTGCACGAAATCGTCGTTCACATTGATGTTAAGCGTTGACCGGTCGGGCGCGGGACGCACCGTGTACCGATAACCCAGATCGATCGGCACGCCCTTCGTTTGCCACATGAAGAGGTCGGGCGGCACGCGCATGTTCACGCGCACGGCGTCGGCGTTATAACCCGTCACCGACAAGTCGCGCGCTTCCGCCAGTTCGCCGAAACGCACCGGCCGGTCGGTCGGCAGCCAGTTCGGCGCGTCGTAGGGTTTGCGCGGGGCGAAGTCATTCAGTTGCGTGATCGTCGCGGTCGTGCCGGACAACGTGTTCTGACCGATGCCGAGCGCCTTCGCGGCGGTCTTCAGCTCGGCGTCGTTGCGGCCCATCACGAGCAGCAAGCGGCCGCGCGAAGGAGTATCACGATCCACCACCGCGATGGTCGGGCCGGATATATCGGGGATCTTCACGCCGGCCGGGTGCTGGTCGCTGGTGGCGAACACCACGGCATTGCCGGACAGCGGCACATTGTCGATCTGCGCCGGAAACACCGCGCCGCGATACCCGCTAAGCGAGCCGAACCACGACGCTACCGCACCCGCTGCTTCGAGCGTAGCGGCGCTCGGTTTTTGCGCGAACACGAACGGCAGTTCGAGGCGGCGAACGTCGCGGCGATCGAAGAAAGGCGCGGGCAATGCGGCCAGGTCAGGCTTGCTTTCCAGCGATGCATACGTGAGTTCGAGCGAGCTCGCGTTGCTGACACTCGCCCACAGCGTGGAGTTCGACGGGTCCTCGCATTGCTGCGTGTAGTGGCCGATCAACTGCACGTTCAGGTGATTGAATTCGGTGATGAAGCGCGGGTCGACGGACACGTCGCGTGCGACGAGAATGCCGGCCTGCTCGCGCGGCACGGGGAGCGTGGCGGCCACTTCGCCGTTGACGAGCACCTTGAGTTGCGAGATCGACGGCAGCAGCGAAGGTGAATAGCTGTAGATCAGGTGCAGTACCGCGCTGGTCACGACTTCGTCGCTACGGACCGAGAACGGCACGCCGTTCTGGCCGTCCGTGCCACGCAGTTGCAGCGGATCGAGCGCGCCGAGGTCGGAGAACGTAAGGGTCTGGCGGCGCCCTCCCGGTACCAGCGTGCCGGGCTCGGCCGTGGTCGGTGTCCTGGAGGCGAGCGTGCGCACGGCCGGCACGGCTGACGCTGCCAACGCGCCCGAGGCCGCCTGTGCGAACGCCGGCACGGGCACGGCGAGCTGCGGTTGCTCGATGGTTTCCCGGTTGAACGGCGTGGCGGGGCCGGGGAGCGGTACGGCGCCCACGCCGGTAGCGGTTCCGGTTGCGCTGGTCGGGGTGTTAGCCGCCGCAGCGCTTGCCAGCGACGCCAGCGGCACGGCCAGCGCCGTTTGCAACGCAAGCCAGCAGGCGAGGCTGCGCATCAGGGCGCGGGGAATGGGGCGGGAGCTGAACGGAGTGAAAACCGTTGTGTCCGGTTCGCCTTGTTCATTGCCCGGGCGCAGCGTCGAAATTCCCTTACCCATGTCAGTCTTTGGTCTTCAGTTTTTTAACGTCGGGTGAACGGGTCGTCAGCCAGTTCCGTGCGTCGGTGAAAAGATGCTCGAACAACGCGCCGATACCGCCCATGCCCACCAGCAGCACATGCCGCAAGCCGCGCAGCGGCGCGTCCGGGGTGCGTCCTTCGGACCATTGGGTCCAGGCGTCGGCGCGGGCGAAGGTGGTCTTCACGAACTCGAATTCCTGCTCGCGCGTGAGGGCGGAAAAGCGCAGCCCGACGCGTCCGACGGCGGTAAAACCGACGGTCGCGGGAAACGCATATTCCTCATCGCCACGAAAGAGCGAGACGGTGACTTTCTCGTGCAGCGGCACTTCCAGGTCGGCCGGCAGCTTCACGCCCACGCCGCCTTCCGAGTAGTCCATGGTTTCGCAGGCGAGGGTGCGGCCGGTCGAAAACTTGAGCATCACGGGCATTTTCATTTCCACCCGATGCGTCGTGCGCACTTGCTTGCGTTCGCTTGCAGCCGCGACGCTCGCGCCGAGGATCAGCATGTTGTACGTGGTCCAGGCAAGGTTCAGCAAGACCGTGTTCACTTCGCTGCTGACTTCCCAGTGCAGGTAGATGTTCACGAGTCCCGCGATAAACCCGAACAGGTTCAGCACCAGCAGGATCAGATAGGGGCGCGAGATGGCGTAGTCGAAATAATCCTTCGAGATCTGGCCGCCCTTCGCCGTCACGTTGAACTTGCCGAGCTTCGGGTTGATCAGTGCAAGCAGGGTGGGTGCGGTGATGTACGACGCCAGCACGGACTCATACACTTCAGCCCAGAACGAATGCCGGAACGAGCGCTGCATGCGCGAGTTCGTGATGCTCGCATGCATCATGTGCGGCAGCGCGAAGATGGCGATCGTACCGGCCGCCGCGTGGATTACGTGCGCCCCAAAAAACAGGTACGACAGCGGCGCGGTAAGGAACACGAGGCGCGGGATGCCGTAGAAGAAATGCATCATCCCGTTCAGGTAACAGAGCCGCTGACCGAGCTTCAGGCCTCGTCCCGTGAGCGGGTTATCGATCCGGAAAATCTGCGTCATGCCGCGCGCCCAGCGAATCCGCTGGCCGATGTGCCCCGACAAACTTTCGGTCGCGAGGCCTGCCGCCTGCGGGATCGCGAGATACGCGGTCGTATAGCCGAGCCGATGCAGCTTGAGTGCCGTATGCGCGTCTTCCGTCACCGTCTCGACCGCGATGCCGCCAATCTCTTCCACCATCGTTCGACGCAGCAACGCGCACGAGCCGCAGAAGAAGGTCGCGTTCCAAAGGTCGTTGCCGTCCTGCACGAGGCCATAGAACAGCTCGCCTTCGTTGGGCACTTTGCGGAACGTGCCCAGGTTGCGTTCGAACGGATCGGGCGAGAAGAAGTGGTGCGGCGTTTGCAGCATCGACAGCTTCTTGTCGCGCAGGAACCAGCCAAGGCCGATCTGCAGGAACGAGCGTGTGGGAATGTGATCGCAATCGAAAATGGCGAGAAACTCGCCCTTCGTGATCTTCAGCGCTTCGTTGATATTGCCGGCCTTCGCATGCCGGTTGTGCGTGCGGATGGTCCAGGTGACGCCGACCTCTTCGCAGAACGCCTTGAACTCGGGACGGCGGCCGTCATCGAGGACATGAATGGAGATCTTGTCCGCCGGGTAATCGATCGCAAGCGCCGCATAGATAGTCGGCTTGACCACGCCGAGCGGCTCGTTATATGTCGGGATGAAGACGTCGACGGTCGGCCATTCATCGCGGTTTGCCGGCAATGGCATCGGCTTTCTCTGCAGCGGCCAGGCGGTCTGGAAATAGCCGAGCAACAGCACGATCGCCGAGTAGACCTCGGCTGCGACCAGCAGCAAACCCCAGGCGGCATCGAGCGGACGTTCCCAGTACGTTGTCTCGGTCAGCCGCCAATACATGTAGCGCCCCGTGACCGCGACAGACAGCATGATCATCACCAGCGTGGCGTACTGGCCGCGCAGGCGCCGGAACGCAAGCGCGAAAGCAAAACAGCAGCACGCAAAAATCAGTTGCTGCGTGAACTCGAGCGGCACCGTCCAGACGAAATACATCGTCGCGAGGGCGAACAGCGTGAGGATTGTCGTAAAGATCCGGCTGCTCCAGATCCTTGAATCGACAAAACCTTCCAGCTGCGACGCAACCTCGTCGGCCTCGGTCAGTGGTCGTGCGCTTGGTCGTACGCGTGCGCGTGGCGTGCTCATGCGACGTTCCTCGGCGAGAGCTGCCTGGAGTCGACCGCGTGGGTGAGCCATTCGCCGCACGTGCGCAGATCGGCGGCGGCCTGGCTCAGCGGGTCGTAATGGATCAGCGTGGTGTCGCAGGCGAGCGACTCGCTCACGCCTTCGTCAAGGTGGATAACGCCCGGGAACAGCTTGTCGCCGAGCAGGTTGCGCAGCACCTTGAGGACGTCTTTCGTCAATTGCCGCGACTGGTCTACCTGGTTCACCACGTAACCCGTGCCGACAAAGTTCGCCCGCGGCGTGGCGTAGGCTTCGATCATGCGTTCCATCTGCGGGATGGCGGCGTACGAAGCGGCATCGGCCAGCACGACGTTCAACGCAAAATTCGACGCGCACAGGGCCGTGCGCGTATAGACCGACGAACCCGGCGGGGTATCGACTATCACGATATCCGCGGCATCGAGTTCCAGCCTTTCAAGCGATTGCACGAGCCACTGCGGGTCGCGGTCGATGTGCGATTCGAAGCGGCGGCGATCATCTTCCACCACCGCGCCGTAGGGCAGGACCGTGACCCCGTCGACACCATCGAACATCACGGTTTGCCACGGGTCACCGGCGAGAGTGGCGCGCGACAGTCCGTCGATGCTGTCGAGCGGAATGCCGAAGTGCAGGCGCAGCGCGTTTTGTGGATCGAGGTCGAGCGCGATCACGCGCCGCCCGCGCGCGGCGAGCACCGAGGCCAGGTTCGCCGCGAGCGTCGTTTTACCGACACCACCCTTGGCAGAGACGACGGTGATGACTTTCATGATTGTGAGTGGTTTTTGGCGAGCCACGAACCCGCGCCCGAGTTGATGGCGGCCGGCGCTTCTGCGACAGGTCCGCGCAGACGCTGGAACATCGACGCCAGCGAATCCGGCGGTGCGCTTGCCTGGGGCGCAGGCTGAGCGTGCACTTGCGGACGGAACAGCTTGCCGAGGATCGACTGGCTTTTTGGTTCAAGCGCGAGTGCTGATGCAGGTGCAGGCGTTGATGCCGCTTCGGGTGCCTGCACGCGTGGCAACGACAGCGACCTCGCCGCAGTGTTCGAGCGTTGCAGCGCCGCCGCGAAGCCCGTCAGTTGGGCCGACGCGCTCGCAGGCGCGGGCGTGGCGAGCGGCAGCGTGCGCGGTTGTGGCTGTGGGTGTTGAGCCTGCTGCGGAAGTTGCTCTTGTTGCGTGTGGAATGGCCGAAACAGCGGCTGCGGCAGTCGTGCTTGCTGCTGCGGTTGCGCGTCGGCTGATGGCACGGCCTCGGTTTCCACCGCGTTCGACGTTTCTTCTACCGCGTCGACCAGAGCAGAGAAACGCGCTGCGCCAACCGGCGTCGCCGGCAAGGTGACATTGGCGACCGGTGGAACCGTCTTCCGGTGCGCGCGTGCAAAGAGCGGCGGTTTGCCGCGGTTGAGCGGCGCTGCGCCCGCCGGCAGCGTCAGGCTGTTCGGCACGTTGCGATGTTCGCCGGAGCGATCGTGCGTGTGGGGCAGGTGCGCATCGCGGCGAGGCGCGATGTTCGGGATCGACGGCTGCGAGAGGTCAAGGGTCGCGAGCAACGGCCAGCGCGTGCGGGCGTGGATGGCTTCGTTCTCGCGGCCGATTTCCTGGTAGTTGCCGGCATCGCCGCCAAATCTGTCGAACAGCTTCTTGATATCGCGCGAAGGGTTCATGTGCTGCGTCCTCGTACTCTCGGTTGTACTTTGGGCCTTGCCTCGACGACCACTGGCCAGTGACGTCTCCCGCGCTTGTGAGCGCTGATGCGGGCAATGCCTGTTGACTACCTGGTTGACTGCCTGATCCGGTGTCGGACCCGTACCGCATTCGTAAAAGCCAAGGGAGTTTCCGGTCCAGCCTCGCGGTCCAGCTTCAGGCTCGCCCATTCATGCGAGGTTGGACGTGCTCTCGGTTGCCCTCAGTTGCTATAACGGCCCAATCTGAATTCGACTGCAGCACTTTCATCGAACTCGCCGGCTTGCACCACCGACAAGCCTTGCGCGCCGAGCGCGCTTAGCCATTCCTGATACGCGCCTTCGAGAAACGCCGGGCTCCACGGAAGCGCGTTCGCGCCGAATGCGAGCAGCGGCGGACAGCAATGAACGATGCGCAGATAATCCGGCTCGTCGCTCACTTCGACAAAACCCCAGTCGACGTCATTCCAGATCGCGTTCAACGCGGCGCCGAGTTCGGGCGTGGTGGCGCAGGGCGGCAGCGGGTGGGCGGCGGCAAAACGGCGACCTACCCGTTGCATCAACTGACGCAGCTCGTCGCGGCCGATCTGGGTATCGAATTCTTCTGCCAGGGCGACCAGCACGCCACGCCACTGCGAGGAAATTTGCCGGTCCAGCAGGTAGTCGAGGGTCATGGCCATGTTGTTGGAGAGGAAAGCTTTCAGCTAGATAAACGCGAAAATACCGATACCGGCGTAACCAGTAGTAATTACACTGCTCCGTCGTGCGACGGACGGTAATAGTGATACGGCTACCAGTAAGCCGCGAGTCTACTTCAAGGCGATTTCTTTTTCCGACATACCGCACATTAGCAAATAGTTTTGTGGTTAAAGCCGCAAACAGAGGGCAAAAAATCCACCGTGTCCAGTTTATGTAGTACTCGGGCAATTAGCGCAAACGTTTAATCGGCGGAATTCATTTGTCAGTCTAATCTTGCGTTCAGGCGGTTGTATTGTCGAGTTGCGCGGGGCGAACAACGTGTTGATATCGCATAAGCTGTTGTCAAAGAGTTGAAAGTTATGGGCCGCGCCAGTTCGCTTTCCGCGTGGCGAATAATGCGGATTACGTACGGGGATAATCCTCGCGGTTTTTAGCAGTTGGATCTCACCGCGGGATTGTCAGTGAGCAGTTTCTTGCCGTATTTGCCACGCCACCGATTCGACACCGCGACGCGTTTATCTGCTTAATCAATGCAACTGACCCTTTGATCTCAAACGCTCCTTTGCGCCGCAGAAGGATGATCGTCCGGTTTTCGCACCGGCAATGCTCACGCTTACTTAATCAATTTGGACACGCGTCCAACTCGCCCTTTGCGCGACGCCGGACATCGCCGCGTGAGCCGGGCGGCGAAGATTGTTGAGGAAAGAGCTTGGAGCAGAAAGCGGACGGCTGGATATGTCATGCAACCAAAGACATCACAGGGTCAGCAACGCGGCAATCACGGCATAACGCGCTGTTTTCGCAATCGCGACGATCAGCAGGAATGACCACAGGGGTTCGCGCAAAACGCCCGCGATCATGGTCAAGGGATCGCCAATCACTGGCGTCCAGCTCAACAACAATGTCCAGCGTCCGAAGCGCCTGTACCAGTGTTCCGCGCGCTCGAGCGCGCGCGGCTTGATCGGGAACCAGCGACGCTCGCGCAGCTTTTCGATCGATCGTCCCATTGCCCAGTTGATGGTCGAGCCCACCACGTTCCCCACGCTTGCCACCGCGACGAGCATCCAGACCGGCTGTTTGCCGGCGATCAGCAAACCCGCCAGCAACGCCTCGGACTGAAGGGGGAACAGTGTCGCCGCAACCAGCGCAACCGCGAAAAGCCCGCCATATACAGATAAATTGACCATGAGAGAAATGCGGGCAACCGTGAAAGAGGGCGACAGCTTAGCTGTTTTTTGGCGATGCCCCACTTGGGGCGGTGCATCCGGGGATTGAAAGCTTTCTCCACAGTTGATACCTTGAAGGCCGGTTGAAACTTCAATCCAGGAGATGTCATGTCTTATATGCTGCTCATCGCCGAACCTGTTGGACAGCGGGCCGAGCGCTCGCAAGCCGAAGGCAAGCTCCTCTACGAGAGCATGGTCGAGTTCGGTGCGGGACTGAAAGAGCGCGGTTTGCTGATCGCGAGTGAATCGCTGTCAACGGGCGGTGTGCGTGTCAAGAAACGCGACGGCCAGGCTAGCCTGATCGACGGCCCGTTCGCGGAGGCGAAGGAGATGATCGGCGGGTTCTACATGCTCGATTGCGCGACGAAGGAAGAGGCCATCGAGATTGCATCGGCGTGTCCGGCCGCCGAATGGTGCGAGGTCGAGGTACGCAAGATCGGTCCCTGCTGGGAGTGAGGTTTATACGTCGTGTTCGTACGCATCGTCTTTGTCCGTGTTAACCCTCGCACAACTAGAAATTGTCGATTTCTCCGGGCGTGGTTCGTCGTGGGAATGAGAGCGCGGTCAGCGTTCTTGTTTTCACACCACGAGGGGAACAACGATGCGATTCATCATCCTGGTCAAGGCGACCGAAAAAAGCGAAGCGGGTGTACTCCCCGAGGACGCGCTGATCGGCGCGATGGCGACCTACCACGAAGAGCTGGCGAAAGCAGGCGTGCTGCTCGATGCGAACGGCCTCCAGCCGAGCGCCAAAGGCTGGCGCGTGCGTTATGAGGGGCCGCGGCGAAGCGTGGTCGAGGGGCCGTTCGCAGAGACCAAGGAACTGGTCGCGGGCTACACCCTGATCCAGGTGCGCTCACGCGAAGAAGCAATCGAATGGGCACGCCGTTTTCCTTCGCCGATGGGCGAGCATGAAAGCGCCGAAATCGAAGTGCGGCAATTGTTTGAACTTGACGACTTCGGCTCGGGCGAATCGATCAAGCGTTTCCGCGAGCTTGAAGCGGCGCGACGAGTTTGAACGCGGCTCGAATAACCCGAAGGCACTCGCGCAAGCCGGCTAACGCCAGTGATCCCTTCTTCATGGATGATAAAAATGCATAAGCAAATCTACGTGAATCTGGCGGTGGCGGACCTGCCGAAAGCGCGCGCGTTTTTCAGCGAACTCGGCTTCAGCTTCCACCCGACGTTCAGCAACGATCAGGCCGCGTGCCTGATCATCGGCGAGAACATCTTCGCGATGCTGCTGGTCAAGCCATTCTTCCAGACCTTCACCACCAAGGCGCTTGCCGACCCGAAACAGCAGGTCGAAGCGCTCACGTGCCTGTCGTGCGAGAGCCGCGCCGAGGTCGATGAAATCGTGGCCAAGGCCGTGCGCGCGGGCGGCACGACGCCACGGCCAGCGCAGGACCATGGGGTAATGTACGGCCACGGTTTCGACGATCTCGACGGCCATGCATGGGAGTTCGTCTACATGGACCCCAACGCGGCGGGCGCACCGTGAGCGGAGTTTCCGGCGAGTCCGGCAACCAGGAACTAGCCACGCATCGCGCGATAGAGGCGGTGTGGCGGATGGAATCGGCGAAAGTGATCGCGGTCGTGGCGCGTTTGGTGCGCGACGTGTCGCTCGCCGAGGAGTTTGCGCAGGATGCGATGATCGCGGCGCTTGAGCATTGGCGTGTGGATGGCGTGCCGGACAACCCGGGCGCATGGCTGATGACCACGGCGAAGCATCGTGCGCTTGATCGCTTGAGGCAGGATGCGTTGCACGCCCGCAAGCACGAGGAGTTGGGGCTCGACATGGATGCGCGCGAGGAGCATGTCACGCCGGATTTCGTCGAGGCGCTGGACGCCGCGCGTGAGGACGACATTGGCGATGACTTGCTGCGGCTCGTGTTCACCGCGTGTCATCCGGTGTTGTCCGTCGATGCCCGGGTTGCGCTGACGTTGCGCCTGCTCGGCGGCCTGACCACGGACGAGATTGCGCGCGCGTTCCTGCAGCCCGAACCGACCATCGCGCAGCGTATTGTCCGGGCGAAGCGGACTTTGTCGGCGGCGCGCGTGCCGTTCGAAGTGCCGAAAGCCGATGCGCGGGCGGCGCGGCTGGCGTCGGTGCTGGAAGTCATCTACCTGATCTTCAACGAGGGTTATTCGGCGACCGCGGGGGATGACTGGATGCGTCCGTCGTTATGCGGTGACGCGTTGCGTCTCGGGCGCATTTTGGCGGGTTTGACGCCCGACGAGAGCGAGGTATTCGGGCTGGTTGCATTGATGGAGATACAGGCGTCGCGCACTCATGCACGAACCGATGCGAACGGGCGGCCGGTCTTGTTGATGGACCAGGACCGCAGCCGATGGGACCCGTTGCTGATCCGTCGCGGCCTTGCGGCACTGGAGCTGTCGGAGGCGCTGAACGGTGCGCGCGGGCCTTATGCGTTGCAGGGTGCGCTGGCGGCTTGCCATGCGCGTGCGCGACGGGCGGAGGACACGGACTGGGTGCAGATTGTGGCGCTGTACGACGCGCTGGCGATGGTGGCGCCGTCACCCGTCGTGGAGTTGAACCGCGCGGTGGCAGTGGGGATGGCGTTCGGCCCGGCGGCGGCGCTGGAGATAGTCGATGAGTTGGGATCGAACGCAGTGCTAAAGAATTACCACTGGCTGCCGAGCGTGCGCGGCGACTTGCTGGCGAAGCTGGGCCGTCGTGAGGAGGCGCGAGTGGAGTTCGAGAAGGCCGCAGGGATGGCGCGTAATGGGCGGGAGAGGGAGTTGTTGCTTGAGCGGGCGGCGGAGATGAAGGTAGCGAGGGAATAAATCCGGCCTACACGGCTGCAAGCGAGCCGGGGCGAAACGAAAATTCGCAGGGAGCCCAACAACCCTACAAACCCTGCTCCACCCCCACTGCCACAACCTCGACCACCACTCGTTCCAGCGCCCGGAACGGCGCCAGCCTGATGTCATCGGCGAGAGTGGTAGTGATAAGGCGCCAATCCCGCTCCAATGGCGTCCAATGCTGTTGCCGTGCGCGCCCGAGCTTGTCGGCATCGGCCAGCACCACAACACTCGCCGCGCGGCGAATAATGCAGTCCTTCAAGTAAGCCTGTTCCGCGGTGGCCTCGCACAAACCAAAATCCGCCGCCACGCCATCCGCGCCGAGAAACGCAAGATCCACGCTTAACCGGCTCAGCACGAGTTCGGCCAGCGGCCCGAGCGTGCTCATGCTCGATGCCCGCAGATCACCGCCAATCAGCGTAATCCGCATGCCCGGCACATTGGCGAGCGTCATCACCGCCAGCAGATTATTCGTCACCACATGCAAGTCGCGATGCGCACTCAAATGACGCGCAAGCGCGGCGCAAGTCGTGCCACCGTCGAGCAGCACGGTGTCTCCGTCCTTCACATGCAGCGCGGCAGCCTGCGCTATCGCTTCCTTCTGCTCGCGCTGCGTTGACTTGCGTTCCTCCAGCGACGCTTCCGGTTCATGCGCGCCCACCAGCGCAGTCGCGCCGCCATACGTGCGCACGAGGCGGCGCTCCTTCGCGAGCATGGTGAGATCGCGCCGCACCGTCGCCTCCGATACCCCCAGCGCTTCGCTCAACTGTTCTACGTTGGCGTCGCGGGTCAGGACGAGATCGAGGATGGCGCGGTGACGGTCGGCTGCTTTCATCGGTGAATGCTCATGCGGATAACAAGGCCGCCGATGTTACACGAGCGCATGAGCTGATCCACCGATCGGGCTCACCCGCGCCGCGTCGCGAGTTCCGCACCCTGGCGCAACGCTTCGAGCAGGCTGCGTTCATCTGCTATACCCTTACCCGCGATATCAAACGCCGTCCCATGATCCACCGACGTGCGGATCACTTCCAGCCCGACCGTCACGTTCACGCCCGCTTCGAGCCCGAGCACCTTGACCGGACCATGTCCCTGATCGTGATACATCGCGACCACGAGATCGAAGTCACCACGGCCCGCGCGGAAAAAGAGCGTGTCGGCGGGCAGGGGACCGGTGATATCGAGTCCGCGTTCCTGCAGGATCTTCACAGCCGGGATGATCTTTTCCTCTTCTTCGCCATAACCGAACAAGCCGTTTTCGCCCGCGTGCGGATTGATGCCGCACACGCCAATACGCGGCTTTGCAATCCCCGCTTTCACCAGCGTCGCGTTACCGCGTTCGATCGTGCGCTGCACGAGGCCGGGCTCGATCTTCCTGATCGCATCGATGATGCCGATATGCGTCGTCACGTGAATCACGCGCAGTTGCGGCGCGACCAGCATCATCGAGACTTCCTTCACGCCCGTCAGATGCGCGAGCATTTCGGTGTGGCCCGGAAACTTGTGGCCGCCCGCGTGCAGCGCTTCCTTGTTGAGCGGCGCGGTGCAGATCGCGTCAATCTGTTGTGCTTGCGCCAGCTCGACGGCGCGCGCGATGTACTGATACGCCGCGTCGCCGGCTACCGCCGAGAGCTGCCCGAAAGGGAGGTCATCGGGGATCAGGTTCAAGTCGATGCAATCGATGGTGCCCGGCTCATACTTCGCTTCCGTCGCGTCCTTGATGCGGCGAATTTTCGCGCTGCCGTGCACGATCTTGTTGGCTTGCTCGAGACGGCGCGCGTCGCCGATCACGAGCGGACGGCACTGCTCGTAGACGACTTTATGCGTGAGACTCTTGACGACGATCTCGGGACCGACGCCGGATGCATCGCCCATCGTGATGCCGATTACGGGGAGAGTGTTGCTCATGATGATTAGTTAAACTCCGTGTAAGTGGGGGCGCTCTGAGGCGAGGTACATGCTGTGTTCGCTCTCAGTGGCTTTAATGTGTATTAGTGTGTATTAGTGGCCGCGTCCGGCGTCCGCAGCGTCGGAGATGTGGACCGCGTGGGCAGAGGCAATCTCTGCAAATGCTCCCACGCGCCGAACAGCGCATGCTCGCTGCCGAATGCACCGGCCTTGGTGACAATGGCGAGGCGTGCCGCATGCTGCCCGGAAGGCCGCGCCACCGCGACGCCGGCTTCGACTTCCGCCAGCAAATCGAGACTGCCGATACCGGCTGCGCTCAACATCGCGCGGGCGGTTTCGCCGCCGGTCGCAATCAAGCCGCCGACATGCCTGAAATGCGGCGTCACCAGCGCGGCGAGCGCGGTAGACAGATGCGCGCCTTCGGCTGGATCGAAGGCGTCGTCCCGGCCGATGCGCACCAGCAAGTCGAGATGCCGTTCAAGATAATCGCCAATCTTCGACTGCCACGCGACCCAGTCCGTGTGCTCGCTGCCCACACGCAAGACCGCAGGCGGCACGATCAGTTCGCTTACGCGGGCACGCTCACGCAACATCGCGCATTGGCGTTCGGACACGGCCGACAGGCTGCCGACCAGGATCAGGATCGCGCCGTCCTGCTTCTCGTGGGCAAGGGTCTCGCGGGGCGGGGTATCGAAGAGATCGGGCAGCGACGCCAGTTCGCGTGCCAGTCCGCCCGATCCGACCCAGAACAACGGGTGTTCGCGCGGGTCGAGTCGCGCGGTGGCCTGCGCGAGCCGCTTCAGGTCGTCGCCGGTATGGGCATCGACGATCAGCGCTTGCACGCCTTGCGCCGCCGTTGTCTTGATCCTGTCCAGCAGCGCGTTGATGTCACCGCGCAAAGTGTCCACGTCGATGGACTCGCTGCGCAGGCCCGCGTCCTCAAGCATCGTCAGGACATTCGCCGGCTTGCCGGCGTTTTCCAACTTCCATGTGTCCGTGTTTTCCAGCGGCTCGCCATGCACCAGCACGCGCGCCTGGTGCAGCGTGCGGCCGGTCGCGGGAAACGAGGGCGCGACGATCGCCAGTCCGGCGAGCGGTTGCAACGCGGCTACTTCGGCCGTCCAGTTGCCGCGCAATGTCGAATCGATTTTCTTGTACAAGCGCCGGCCGGGTGCGCTCAGCGCGTTGAACGCATCGGCGGTGCGTTGCGCCGCGTCTTGCGGCGAGAGACGGCGCGAGTCGGTATCGGCGGCGATGACGTCTGCGTTGTCCGCCTCTGCCGCGGCGTGAATCACGCCCGATGTCTCCAGCGTCACGACCGTACGCCGTCCCGCGCCGGCGAACGCGATAGCGCAGTCGGCCGCGCCTGAGAGGTCGTCAGCGACGATCAGCATGCTGCGAGTGTTCATCGTGCGGCCTCGTTCTGAACTTTCTGCGCAGTACGGCGCTCTTCGGTCCGGGCGTTCACGCGTTTGGCGACCGCCGCCGTCAGGATAGGCGACACAATAGCAGTGACTACCACGCATGCCGCGACCAGCAGTGTCGCGCTTTTTGCGGCTTCCGCGTAGACCGGATTCGCCGCCGCGATCAGCGCGGGAACCGCCGCCGCATTACCGGCCGTATTGGCCGCCGCCACGCCGGCCACGCCCGTGCCACCCGTCACGCGGTCGGCGAAATACAGCGGAATTCCGGTCACGATAACCACTGCCAGTCCCAGTCCGATACCCAGCAGCCCTGCCTGCCACACTTTGTGCAGGTCGAGACTGGCGCCCAGTGCAAGCGCGAAGAACGGGATCATGACCGGCACGGCGCGGGCGAGGAAGTCGCGCATTTCGCGATCCAGATTGCCGAGCAGCATGCCAACCGCGAGCGGCAGGATACTGCCGACCAGCGTGGGCCACGGAAACGCGGCGAGTCCCGCCACGCCGAGCGTGACCATCGTCAGGAAAGGTCCCGATTCCAGCGACATGATCGTGTATGCGCCCACATCTTCGGACTTCCCGTATTGCCCCATCAGCGCCATGTAGAGGCCGCCGTTGGTATCGTTCATCGCGGCAACGACTGCGAGCGTCGAGATACCGGCAAACAGGCCCGACGAGATGGGTTGCTCACCCAGAAAATGCCCCATCACGATACCGACGACAATCGCCGAGCCGATCTTCGTCGCAAATAGCACCCCGCCTTTCTTCAGCAGATACGGGGTCGCCTTGACGTTGATGCTCGCACCCATACATACGTAGAACACCGCGAGAATCGGCAGCGCCCCCGTGAAAAGCGCGTTGGTGAACGAGCCGAAGAACGTCGGCATGCCGGGCAGGAAACTTGCGACCAACGAGCCGATAAGCAAGGGCACGATCATCATGCCGCCGGGAACACGCTCGATCGAGCGCTTGATGGGAAGCTGGGCCATACGGGTCTCCTGTTTGACGAGCGAATCCGAGTTCAATGCTCGAATCGATCACGTGTTTGATTGAAACAGTCAAAATGAAGTGTAGTCCCATCTCAAAAAATGCGCAAACTGATCGTTCGAATGCTCGATCCAGTCATTTCTTATGAAAGTCGTCCGGCGGTGGGTCATGCGTTGATCTCACCGCTCGATAGCTCGATCAGCAAAAAACACACCGCCGCCGGGCGTCCGCGGCACACGGTTCCTCGCGCGCCGAGCGCGATCAAACACGCTTTCCCGACGGCTAATAAACTAGCGATATGACCGCTGCAAAATCATCGGCTTCCAATCCGCTCGACGACTTCCATCCGGCCGTCGCGGCATGGTTCAGCCGGCATTTCCCCTCGCCAACGGAGGCGCAGAAGTGCGCTTGGCCGCTGATCAAGGCCCGCAGTTCGACGCTCGTGGCCGCGCCGACCGGTTCGGGCAAGACGCTGACGGCGTTCCTTGCGGCAATCGATGAACTGGTTCGGGAAGCATTGGCGAGCGATGACCCATTGCCCAACGAGACGGCCGTGGTCTACGTGTCGCCGCTCAAGGCGCTTTCCAACGATATCCGCGTGAACCTGGAGGAACCGCTCGCCGGCATCTCGATCGAACTCGAGCGGATGGGCTTGCCGCCCATCGACATTCGCGCGGCGGTGCGCACCGGCGACACCACGCCCCAGGAGCGCAACGCGGTAAAAAAGCGGCCGCCGCATATCCTCGTCACCACGCCGGAATCGCTCTACGTGCTGCTCAGTTCCGATTCCGGCCGCGCGATGTTGTCGACGGTGCGTACGGTGATCGTCGATGAAATCCATGCAGTCGCCGGCAACAAACGCGGCGCGCATCTCGCGCTCAGCCTCGAACGCCTGGACGCGTTGTGCGTTGAACATAAGCATGAAGCGCCGGTGCGGATCGGGTTATCGGCGACGCAAAAGCCGATCGAACGGGTCGCGCAATTCCTGACGGGCAACCGGCCATGTTCGATCGTCGATGTCGGCCATGTGCGCAAGCGCGATCTCGCGCTCGAGCTGCCGCCCATCCCGCTCGAAGCAATCATGTCGAACGATGTGCGCGAGCGTGTCTACGACCGCCTCGCCGATCTCATCGCGCGGCACCGCACCACGCTCGTGTTCGTGAACACGCGCCGGATGGCTGAGCGTGTCGCGCGCCATCTCACCGAGCGGCTCGGCAAGCCGGCCGTCGCCGCGCATCACGGCAGCCTCGCGAAAGAGCAGCGGCTGGATGCCGAGCAGCGGCTCAAGCGCGGCGAGCTGCAGGTGCTGATTGCAACGGCTTCGCTGGAACTGGGTATTGATATCGGCGATGTGGAGCTGGTCTGTCAACTCGGTTCGCCGGGCTCGATCGGTGGTTTCCTGCAGCGTGTCGGGCGCTCGGGGCATCAGGTGCGCGGCACGCCGAAAGGGCGGCTCTTTCCTGAATCGCGCGACGATCTCATCGAATGTGCCGCGCTGCTCGATTGCGTGGCGCGCGGTGAGCTTGACGTGCTGCATATTCCCGAGGCGCCGCTCGATATTCTCGCCCAGCAGATCGTCGCTGAAGTGGCGAGCCGTGAATGGAGCGAGGACGCGCTCTTCGAACTCGTGCGTAATGCGATGCCGTATGCGTCGCTTGATCGTACGCAGTACGACGCAGTTCTGCGCGTGCTCGCCGAGGGTTATACGAGCCGGCGCGGCGTGCGCGGGGCTTATGTGCACCGGGATGTGGTGACACGAAGTTTGCGCGGCCGGCGCGGCGGCAGGCTGACTGCGGTGACATCGGGTGGAGCCATTCCGGACAACGCCGATTTCGCCGTGCTGCTCGAACCGCAAGGTTTGCAGATCGGCACGGTCAACGAGGATTTCGCGGTCGAAAGCCTGGCCGGCGACGTGTTCCAGCTAGGCAATACGTCGTACAAGATCCTGCGTGTGGAGGGCGGCCGAGTACGCGTGGAAGACGCGCACGGCCAGCCGCCGAACATTCCGTTCTGGCTCGGGGAAGCGCCGGGACGCAGCAATGAACTGTCGGCGGCGATAGCGCGTTTGCATGCGCAGGTGGACGCTTGGCTGGGCGACTATCCGGTCAATAAAACGATCTCCCTGCTCGCCGATACAACCGGTATCGGTGAGGAAGCGGCGCGGCAGATCGTCGACTATCTGGCGCGTTCGCGGGCCGCGCTCTCTGTTCTGCCCACGCAGGATGTGCTCGTCATGGAGCGTTTCTTCGATGCCTCCGGCGGCACGCAGCTCGTGATTCACGCGCCGTTCGGCAACCGGGTCAACCGCGCGTGGGGCCTCGCGCTGCGCAAGCGTTTTTGCCGCACGTTCAATTTCGAATTGCAGGCGGCGGCAACCGAGGACGCGATCGTTCTGTCGCTGACGGGCAGCCATAGTTTTCCGCTCGATGAAGTCTGGCGTTATCTGCATTCCAATACCGCGGAGCACATGCTGATCCAGGCGCTGCTCGACGCGCCGCTGTTCGGCGTGCGCTGGCGCTGGAACGCAACCAACGCGCTCGCATTGCCGCGCTACGCGGGCGGCCGTCGGGTCGCACCGCAATTGCAGCGCATGAAGAGCGAGGATCTGCTGGCGACCGTGTTCCCCGATCAGGTGGCGTGCATTGAAAACGTGGTGGGCGAGCGTGACGTGCCGCGTCATCCGCTGGTCGATCAGACGATCGATGACTGCTTGCACGACGCCATGGATTGCGATGCGTGGCTCGCATTGCTAAGACGCATCGAGAGTGGCGGCGTGCGGCTCGTCACGCGCGATTTGCCCGCGCCGTCGCCGTTGGCGGCGGAGGTTTTATCGGCGCGTCCTTACGCCTTTCTCGACGATGCTCCCATCGAGGAGCGCCGCACGCAGGCCGTGCTCGCGCGAGGCTGGACCGATCCGCAATCGAGCGATGACCTGGGCGCGCTCGACGCCGAAGCCATCGCAGGGGTGCGCGAAGAAGCGTGGCCAACGGTGCGCAACGCGGATGAAATGCACGAGGCGCTGTCGGGGCTTTCATGCATCACTGAAGCCGAGTCGCAAGTGAACGATGGCTGGCCGGCGTGGCTTCAACAGCTCGCGGCTTCAGGGCGTGCGACGCGTTTGCAGGTGACATCGGCGGATGGGTTATGGGTGCCGGTCGAACGCCTGACCTGCTTGCGTGCCGTTCATCCGGTCGCACCGATGCAGCCGCCGCTAAAAGCGCTGCCTGGTTTCGATGAAGCCTGGACCGAAGACGATGCGCTCGTCGAGATCGTGCGCGCCCGTCTGAGCGGCTTTGGTCCGCTGCCGGCGCCTGTGATTGCGCGCGCGTTGGCCGTGCCGGTTTCGTCGGTCGCGCTCGCCTTGACGCGCCTGGAAGCTGAAGGTTATGTCATGCGAGGCCGCTTCACCCCGGGCACGATCGGCACAATGGGCACGACGGACGAAGAGTGGTGCGAACGGCATCTGCTGGCGCGTATTCATCGATACACCGTGCGGCGTTTGCGGCGCGAAATCGAGCCGGTCGAGTTGCAGGATTTCATGCGTTTCCTGTTCGACTGGCAACACGTCAGCGTGGACGCCAAAGCCGATCCGCATGGCGACGGCCACGACGCGCTGATGCTCGCGATCGAACAACTCGAAGGCTACGAAGCGCCCGCGGTCGCATGGGAAGATGAGATCCTGCCGGCACGCCTGAGCGCTTATTCCATGACCTGGCTCGACGATCTATGCCGCTCCGGCAAGGTCGTCTGGAGCCGTCCGGGTGTCCGGTCGCGAAGTTCGGGCGGCCCGGTGCGCACCACGCCGATCGTGTTGCTGCCGCGTCGAAATCTGGCAGCGTGGAATCCGCTGATGCAACCGGTGCAGTCCCCCGAGCCGTCATCGCGCGCCCAGCTTGTGTTCGACGCGCTCACGCAACACGGCGCCATGTTCTTCGATGAACTGCGTTCGGACGTTCGCCTGCTGGATACCGAACTTGAAAATGCGCTGGGCGAACTGGTGTCGCTGGGGCTGGTGAACGCCGATAGTTTCGCCGGCCTGCGTGCGTTGCTCGCGCCGGCCGCGCGCCGCAACAGTTTCGGCCGGCGGCCACGGCGCGGCGGCCGCTTTATCGGTGGCATGGACGACGCTGGGCGCTGGGCGTTGCTGCGCCGCGCTGAAAACAGTGCCGCGCCCGGCGCTGATTCCCTTGAGCATGTCGCCATGACCCTGTTGCGCCGATATGGCGTGATCTTTTGGCGCTTGCTCGAACGCGAAGCCGACTGGTTGCCGCCGTGGCGCGACCTGCTGCGGGTATTTCATCGGCTGGAAGCACGTGGTGAAATTCGCGGCGGCCGATTTGTCGCGGGGCTGGCAGGTGAGCAGTTCGCGTTGCCCGAAGCCGTGCCGCTTTTACGCACGATGCGCAACCGGCCCGCCGACGGGAGTTTTATCGCGATAAGCGCGGTCGATCCCCTGAATCTCGCCGGCACCTTGCTGCCCGGGGAGAAAGTGCCGGCACTGCCGGGTAATCGCGTGCTCTATCGCGATGGTTTGCCGCTAGGGGCGGTGATCGCGGGGAAAACGCGTTTCCTGGTGGAACTCGATATGGAGTCGCAAGAGCACGTGCGCTGGCATCTTGTCCGGCGCAGCTTTGACCGAATGCCAGTTTCCCCAGTAATGACGACGAGTCGCTGAAAAGAACAGGCGACGGTTCGCGATAAAGTTTTTCGATAAAACGCTGATTTTCTTGCTAAACATTCCGCAAGTTAAACGAATTCGCGAATTGGCGAATTGCAAACGCGCGCAAAACAAACCCGCCCCTTATTAACGAAAGTGGAATGAAAGTTCTGATCGTGTCGCGAACCGTCTTCGCCAAAACCCATCGCCCATGCAGGCAATCCCGTGCACGCCGCATTATCGATTCCATCGTCTTTTAGCTAAATTCTCCTGCCTGACCACGGGGGCATCGGCGGACTGTGGCATTTGAAAAGCCGTCGCCCGCTTGGGCTCTGCCAGCAAAAGAACGAATAAGGATATAGCGACAACTCCCCGTTCCCTTCAGATCGTTTTAAACACATGCTAAAGTTTTACCGCTAAAGCGCCGTTAATTTCTTTGCGATGCAGGGTAATGCCAAAAGCGAACCCGGCAATCTGGAAAGTCATGTCGAACCCTGCTGTTATGGAGGCTGAGTAACGCCATGTCCACGCCCATCAGATTCGACAGTGCCGATTTCCCCGAGAATGATGCCGAGGAAATCTGGCGCGAAGGACTTGACGCCATCTTTGAGATCCAGCGCCGGAAAGATCCACCCGTACCGTTTCGCGCGAAGATGGAAAGTTGGCCTTTAGGTTCAATGCTGCTCATGTCGCATGTCGTGCGCGGAGACGTTGAATTTCAGCGTACCCGCCGCAGGATAGCGACCTCCGGCGTCGACCATTACCTGGTGCATTGCCTGCTTGACGGCACGTTGATGTCGACCTTTGGCCGCGACATCCAGCAGGTGTCGCTCGGGTCGGTCGTCATGCGCGACCTCGCCGTCGAAAACGTCGGTTTCACCCGCGACGCACCCATGCTGACGCTCACCATTCCACGTCAAGCCATTGACCGGCGCACGGGCGGCGCGTTGCGCATGCATGGACTGTCCTGGGAGGCCGCCGACCCTATCGGCCTGCTGATCGCTTCGCATATGCGCAGCCTGATGAGCGTCGCGGACTCGATGGACGACGAGCAGGCTCGCGTGGCGGGCGAAGCCACGCTGGACTTCGTCGCGGCCTCCGTGCTGCGGCGCGCCGAGCGTTGGGAGCAATCCGGCGATCCGCGCCTGACGCCGCTGATCCGGGCGCAGGCGCTGAGTTTTGTCGAAGGCAATCTGGCGGACATGAGCCTTGGCCCGGCGCGGCTGCGCGAAATCCTGAAGGTGTCGCGAACGGCGCTCTATGAACTCTTCGAACCGATGGGCGGCGTGGCTGAGTATGTACGCACTCGCCGGCTCGATGAAGCCATGCGCCGGCTCGAATCGCCGCTGCATGCGCGCGATCTCATTGGTGCAATTGCCTGTGCGGTCGGCTTCATGAGCGAATCGACGTTCAACCGCGCGTTCAAGGAGCGTTTCGGCTGCACGCCGACAGAAGCCCGCAGGCGATGTACAACCGGGGCGCTGATTGGCGTCGCTTCGCCTGTGGACGACAGCAGCCGCTCCCGCGATGCGCGCGGCGTCGGCGTCAGGACCGCTGCGACGATCCGCGGCCTCGGCAGTTGAGTGCGCCCAAGCGGACATAAGCAGCGGACATAAGCGAAGGTGAACAATCCTCACCGCGCTGAACGAAATGGGCGGAAAGAGCGGACGGAATGAGAGGGCTGCGGCGTGCATCGAAGGCATCATTGCCTGACGTGTACGCAGGCATCGTGAACGGTATTGACCAGACGCCGAGGCGGGAAAAGGAGGCCGGTTGTTTCCCGGTCGTGGAATGTGTAGCGAATTGCTGGCCACTTTCGCTATGAACCACGCGCTCTCGGTGCACGTTCCGGGTCCCTTTCGGGGCCTTGCGCATTGGACGCCAACCAGGGTTCCTTGGCCCTCGGGTGTTCACGACCAGCGGCGCCGCCGCGGCTCTGCGACTGAGACCACTACGGCTACGACGGCGCGCCCGTGCCGCCTATAGCCGCCGATTGCGGACACGCGCAGGCAAGTGAGGGCCGTGATGGCCGTCCCGCCGAGTTCGGGCCTGACCAACCTGAACGCTGAAAAGCACGGGATTGCCGACTGAGAGAGAAAGCGCCATCAAGACGCTTCAAGGCGAAACACGCCTCAAGGGGAGATGTCACGGACATCAAGCCCGCCGCGTGTTCGACCCTAAACCAAGAAAAACGTGACATCGGGAAAACTCATGTGGCTGTTCGTTTTGTTCCAGGCTGAAACGTTGCTCGGCCGTATCGTCAAGATGGGTATGTGCGGCGCGGCGGCCGTCGCGCTTTATGCGGGTCTCACTTCGACGCCGCAGTCGGATGCCCAGGTTGCGCTGGCGCTTGCCGTCATCGCGGCGCTCTGGCTGCATGGGTATCGCGAAGGCAGGCGGTTATCGTATGCATCAACGCGATGCGACGCCGAGATTCGCGAGGACGAGGGCCGGATCAGGGTAGCCGGCGGCGGCGTCGATCTCACTTTGCATCTCGTGTCGCGAACGCTCACGGTCAACAAGGTGGCAAAGCGATTTGTCTCGATCGATGCTCCCGGCGAGTTTCAACGCTTGCGCTCCGGCCGCTTCGAATGGCCGTTCCGGGCGCTGGCGGTTGAGCCTGAGCTTGAGTCGAATGCCGGGAGCTTTGGCGCGGTATCTGGCGCTTCGGCAGCACGATGGAAGGGCGAACGGGCGACGTCGGCGTCTGATATCGGCAAAACCATTGCGCCGGCTGGCGAACGCGAAATCGGCGTGTACTGGAAGCACCCGGGCCAGGGTGATCGGCTGTTATTTTCGGTGACTGGTCCGGCAGGAAAATATGAAGCAATAGACCGCGCGTTTTGGATCTTCGCTGCATGGATCGATCGCGAGGACGAAGCGCGGCGCGCGATCGAGCGCCGCCATAAGGCGGAGGCGTGGCAACGCGACTGGGAAGAGAAACGGCTGGCGGAAGAACTCGACCACACGCGGCGCAGAGGGGGCAGCGCCTTCGATGAAACCGATCCGCACATGCGCACAACGGCCAAAGCGGCCAAGGCAATAACGCCGTCGAGACGGTGGTAGCCGCTAGTCATCCGCATTGAAATGCGGCAGTCGCGTGCCGCGTCTTATTTCCCGGAAGGCGTAAAAACGCGCAGGCGATGACCGTCGGGGTCCAGCGCGACGAAGGTAAAGCCAAAATCCATTTCTGTCGGACGCTGGATGATTTCCAGGCCGCGCCTGACCCAATCGGCGAAAAGGCTGTGCACGGAGTCACTGTCTTTCACCGGGAACGCGAGTTCGCCGCCGCCCGGCGCCGCTGTTGCTGCGGGTTCAACTGTATGCCTGGACCACAACCCCAGTTTGAGACCCGACTCCAGGATGAACATGGCGAACGCCGGAGAAGATTCGACGGGTGTCTTGCCGAGCAAGCCCGCATAAAAATTGGCGCTGACGGAAGGGTTGTCCACGTACAGGATGATGAAGTTGGGATCGGTCATGGTGTTTGCGCGTTGGGTCGATGGGAAGTAGCCGGGGGGTGTGGCTGAGAATCCAGCAACGACCGGCGATTAACTGCCGGTGCTGAAGTCGGACCCATCGTAAGCGTGACTACTGCCAGTTTCTGTCAGTAGTGGCGCGAATTGTCACCGTGCTCGTTCACCAAAGTCGCGCCAGCAACCCGATGCCGTCCACGCCTCACGCCAGCGCCGCCGCAACGACCGCCGACAAATTACCAATCGAAAATGGTTTTCGAAGCAGCGAGATATTGTTGCCCATCGCGGCGTCGAGGGCGGAGGTGTCCGCGTAACCGCTCGCGAAAACAATGGGCATGTGCAGACCCTGGGACCGCGCCAGTTTCGCCACCGTAGCGCCGTCAAGATGCGGCATCGCGAAGTCCAGCACCAGCAAGTCCGGTGGATCGCTTGCCATCATGTGGAGCGCCGCGCGCCCGCCCGCCGCCGAGTCCACGCGATACCCCAGCGCGACCAGCGTTTCGACCATGAACGTACGAACATCCGGATCGTCGTCGACGACCAGGATTCGCGGCGCACTCCGGTCACTCGCATTGACGATAGCCGCCGCCGACGGGTCCGGTGCGTCGGCTACCGCGGGCGAACGCCGCAGAAACAAAGACACCCGGGTGCCGCGCGGACTGCTCTCGATCCGCGCATGGCCGCCCGCCTGCTGGCAGATTCCGTACACCTGGGCGAGGCCGAGACCGGTTCCCGCGCCCAGTTCCTTGGTGGTAAAAAACGGTTCGAACGCCCGGGCCGCGACATCGGCGGGCATGCCGGTGCCTGTGTCGGCGACACTCAGTTCCACGTAGTCGCCATCGGCGAGATCGGCGTCGTCCGTGATCGTCCACGTTACCGTGCTGATGCGCAGCACGCCGCCCGTGGGCATCGCGTCCCGTGCGTTGATTGCGAGGTTGAGCAACGCGAGTTCAAGCTGGGTCGCGTCCGCCACGACCAGGGTGGCGTCGTCGCCGAGTTCCAGCCGCAGGTCGATCCCCGGGCCCAGCGTGCGGTCGAACAGATCGGCCATGCCGCGCACGAGTTGGGTCAGCCCGACCGGTTTCAATTCGAGTTTCTGCGAGCGCGAAAATGCCAGCAATTGCGCGGTGAGCTTGGCGCCGCGGCTGACGGCCCGCATGGCGTTGTCGGTCCAGCGCAGTACGCGCTCGCGCTCCGAAGGCGATCGCTTCACGAGTTCCAGGTTGCCGTGAATGGCCTGCAGCAGGTTGTTGAAATCGTGGGCGAGGCCGCCGGTCAGCTGACCGACCGCCTCCATTTTCTGCGCTTGGTGCAGGCGCGCTTCCATCTGCCGTTGCTGCGAGAGATCGGAGATCACGCCGCAGATCAGCCGGTCCTGGTCGCGCTCGGCTTCGAGCGCCTTGAAGCTGCAATACACGGGCGTTTCCCCGTTGGCCGACAGCACCGTGAGTTCGTCGCGGGCAGTGCCGGTCGCGCTTTCGCGGATCAGCTCCTGCAGGCGCGCGTGCTGGCCATCGAGCACAAAAGCGCTGAACGCGTAGCCCACAACGTGCTCGACCTGGGCGCCGAGCAACTGCGCTGCGCGTTCGTTGGCGTAGAGAATTGTGCCGTCGGCGGAGAGCATCACCGCGCCTTCCTGCATCTGCTCCACGAGCACGCGGTACGGCCGGTCCGCGCTTTCGAGCGTATAGATGCGGCGGTCGTCGTCGCTGCCGACCACGACAGCGTCCACCGCGCCGCTGCGGATGGCGTCGAGGGTATCTTCCGCCTCGCGCAGCCGCTCGCGCAGCTCCTCGATAGTCGCGGTTTCCAGTGAAGCGGAGTGGGATTGATCGGACATACGCGTCAGGGTTTGATGGACGCGGCCGAGGACGCGCCTGAGGACGCGCCTGAGGACGCGCTTGAGGACGCATTACCGGCTACGTTCAACGCCATCACGCCGAGCGCGGCCAGCACCTTGTTCGAATCCGAGAGATCACCGATCACCCTTCGCAACGGCCCCGGACGCAGCTTGACCAGCGTCGGTGCGGCAATGATCTGGGCCGCGACCGCGGCTTCAGGGTGCAGGTAGATGTCGATCACTTCCAGCTCGAAGCGGCCCGCCGCATGGGTTTCCAGCAAGCGCCGCGCGTTGTCCACGGCACGCGTGGAGCGCAGCGTATTGCCCGTCACATACAACCGCAGCACGAGCGTGTCCGATGGCGGTGGAGGCGGTGCACCGTCTCCGCCACCTCCGCCGTCGGCTTCGACGGGCAGGGCGCTCACGAACCGGCCCTCGGCCGGATGTCGAGGCCGACCAGCACGCGCTCGGCGTCCGACAAATCGCCGATCACTTTCCTGAGCGGCGCGGGCAGATGCCGGACGACGGTCGGTATTGCGAGAATCTGGTCGGCGGCTGCGAGTTGCGGGTTGATGCGCAGATCGATGACCTCGATCGAATACTCGCCGGCCAGGTGCGTGGCGCAGAGCGCACGCAGGTTACGGATGGCGGCCATCGATTTCGGCGTTTCCCCCGCTACATACAACCGCAGCAAATACGAGCAAGCGTCGGGCGTTTCGGTCCTTTCCGATTCGTGTTCCGCTGGCGTGGACGCGTCCTGTTCGGTCATTCTTTCGATCGCCGCAGTTGCGCCATCCGGGTACGGTCGGCTTCCTGCAGGCGCTTGTGTTCGTCGCTTTGCTCGATTAGCGCATCGAGCTCCGACGCTTCAGCGTCAAGCGCCGACTGCAGTTCCGCGACCTGCTGCTCGACCAGTCTGCGGCGCCGGGCGAGCTCGCGCTTTTTTTGCATCACAAGTTCGTCACGCGCGGCGGATTCGTCGCGTTCCTGCGCTTCCTGCGCGAGCCGCGCGGAACCTGTCAGCACGCCGCCCGCGCCTATATAAGCTGGCACCATGGCGATTCCCCCATTGCTGATCTGATATTCACGAACCTGGTTCGAGTGATCCATGCCGCGCGATTTCAGCACGTAGACAAGCCGGTTACGCTCGCCGTTCGTTTCAATATGCGATAGCGAAATCCAGGTATCCATCAGCGATGAGATGCTGCGGTCATTCACGCTGGACGCCTGGTCGGTACCGCTCAGACTTGTAAAAACTGCCGTAATGCCGCGGGATTTGAGGAGATCGACGAGTCGCAACAGCGTCGCGTGCACTTCCGACTCCACGCCGCGCAGCGACGAGATCGGGTCAATTACCACGGCGCTCGGCTTGAACAGGTCGATGTCGCGCGCCATCCGCGCCAAATGCATTTCCAGCCCGAAAAAACTGGGCCGCGCCGATTCGATCCTGAGCGTGCCGCCCAGAGAGTGCGCAAGATCCACGCCCACTGAGCGCATGTTGCGCACGATCTGCTCGGGCGACTCTTCAAAGGCGAACCACAGCGTGCGTTCGCCGAGTTTGCAGCGGGCCTCGACGAATTTAGCGGCAAAGGTGGTTTTGCCGGTTCCCGCAAGTCCCGACACAAGTACGCTCGAGCCGACGAAATAACCGCCCACGCCCAACATGGCGTCGAGATCGGCGATACCCGTGGAGATGACGTCGCTCGACGTCAGATGCGCCAGACCGGCCGATGTAACCGGGAGGACGCTAATGCCGGTGGTATCGATAAGAAACGGGTATTCGTTCGTCCCATGCGCCGAGCCGCGATATTTAACGATCCTCAGGCGCCGCGTGGTGACCTGGTTTTCGACCCGGTTGTCGAGCAGGATGACGCAATCGGACACGTATTCTTCAATGCCGTGCCGCGTCAACAGGCTCGGGTCGCCGGTTCCGCGCTCCGCGGTCACGATGGCCGTGACGCCGCGTTCCTTCAGCCAGTCGAACAGGCGCCGCAACTCGGCGCGCAGCAAGACGGCGTCGGGGAAACTGGCGAACAGTGCTTCGAGCGTATCGAGTACGACGCGCTTCGCGTTCACACTCTTGATGGCGTAGTCGAGCCGCACGAACAGGCCTTCGAGGTCGTATTCGCCAGTGTCTTCGATTCCCGCCGGGTCGATCTTGACGTGATCGATGGCGAGTTTCTTCTGCTCGATCAGCGACATCACGTCGTAGCCCAGCGACGCCACGTTCGCGGCCAGGTCCTCCGCCGATTCCTCGAAGCTCACCAGCACGCCGGGCTCGCCGTACTTCAGGACGCCTTCCACGAGGAATGTCATGGCGAACAGGGTCTTGCCGCATCCTGCCGCGCCGCACATCAGGGTCGGCCGGCCGGCAGGCAAACCGCCGAGGGTGACGTCGTCAAAGCCAGAAATGCCTGTCGGCGATTTTGAAAGCACTGCTCCGGTCATCGTTTTTCTTTGTAAGGTTTAACAGAAAGGTACTGGCCGGCCCGGCCTCGATACCCGCGCCAGTTGGTCGATGGCGACAGCGCATCTTGGCATCGCGGTACGCACTATGCAATCCAGAAGATCACGTCGACCGGCGCGCGGGGACAGGCGGCCATTTTTAAACGCTTGGCGCGAGCAATCGGACCCGTACAATTGAGCGCAGCATCGAACAAAAAATATCGAGCACTGAGAGGTAGAATTTTGAACCCTGTTGATGGAGTTTTGCAGGCCGCCATGGACGACAGCGACGAAGCCATTGCTCGCGACGTGGCCAGCATCGGACGGATCGGCGCTGTTCCGTCCATGCTGCGCGTGATCTGCAAAAACACCGGCCTCGGTTTCGCGGCGGTGGCGCGCGTCACCGAGGGAACATGGACCGCCTGTGCCGTGCAGGACGATATTCAGTTCGGGCTGTTGCCGGGCGGCCAACTCGACGTCCACACCACGCTGTGCAGCGAGGCTCGCGCAATGCGCCGGCCTGTTGTTATCGATCATGCGAGTACCGATCCGGTTTATCGCGAACACCATACGCCACGCATCTACAACATCGAGAGTTATATCTCGGTGCCGATCATCCTGCCCAACGGCGACTATTTCGGCAATCTGTGCGCGATCGATCCGCGTCCGGCGATGATCTCGGATGCACGCACGCTCACCATGTTCACGCTCTTCGCAGAACTGATCGCACTGCAGCTGGAGAGCGAGAACGAGCGCTCGGCGACCGAAGCCGCGCTCATCAATGAGCGCACGACCGCTGAGTTGCGCGAGCAGTTCATCGCCGTGCTCGGCCACGATCTGCGCAATCCGCTTGCCGCCGTGGGCGCCACCGCGGAATGGCTGGCGCGACGCGGCGGCGAGCCGGAACTGGTGAGCATCGGCACGCGGTTGCGGGCGACTACGCGGCGCATGTCCCGCCTGATCGACGACGTGCTCGATTTCGCCCGCGGCCGGCTCGGCACGGGTATCGGCGTGGCGCTTGCTCCGGTTGACGATCTCCCCGACGCGCTGCGCCACGTGGTCACGGAACTGCGCGACGTGAATCCGCAACGTGTCGTGCTGGAACAGATCGCGGTGGACGGCTGCGTCTACTGCGACCGGGGGCGCATTCAGCAACTGCTGTCCAACCTGCTGGCTAATGCGCTGACGCATGGCTCGCCGGATCAACCGGTGCGGGTGGTGGTATCGGTGGATGCCGGCGAGCTCGCGATCTCCGTCTCCAATCTGGGCGCGCCGATCGCGCCGCAAGACCTGGAAAAAGTCTTCGAACCGTATTGGCGGCCTGCGAGCAGTCAGCCGGGCGGTGGGCTCGGGTTGGGACTCTATATTTGCTCGCAGATCGTCAACGCGCACGGCGGGACGTTGTCGGTGAGTTCATCGGCGGAGACGGGGACGTGTTTTGTGGCCCGGATAGCTGTGAGTGACACGGTGTGAACGCCGGTCCGGGGTCGTAGCGCCTACCTTTCTCGATTCGTCGCCACCTCCCTCGCGACGATCGCGTCTCTCCACCCCCAAACCCTCTCCATACAAACCCGGATTGTCCCTGTCAATTCGGCGCTGCTATCGTTCGCTGGCACATGTGGAAGCGCTTCCACTCCACCGCTCAACAGGAGTCCTCGTGGCACTCGACGCATCCGTTGTCTCCGGCGATCCGTTTTCCCCACCCTCCGATTCAGCCCTCTGGCGACGAGACTTTTTGCTCGGCGCAGCAACCGCCTCCTATCAGATCGAAGGCGCCGTCAGCGAAGACGGCCGGCTCCCGTCGATCTGGGACACGTTCTCGGCCACGCCCGGCAAAGTGCTGGCCGGCGACACCGGCGAGGTCGCTTGCGATCATTATCATCGGTGGGAATCGGACCTCGATTTGCTGTCCGCGCTAAACGTAGACGGGTATCGCCTATCCATTGCATGGCCACGCGTGATGGATGAATCGGGGCGTCCGAACCGGAAGGGGATCGACTTTTATAAGCGCCTGATCGCGCGGCTGAAAGAGAAAGGCCTCAAGACGTTCGTCACGCTTTATCACTGGGACTTGCCGCAATATCTGGAAGATCGCGGCGGCTGGCTGAATCGCGACATAGCGTATCGCTTCGCCGATTACGCCGACCTGATGAGCCGCGAACTAAGCGGTCAGGTCGATGCCTGGGCCACGCTCAACGAACCTTGGTGCTCCGCTTACCTCGGCTACGGCAACGGCCATCATGCACCGGGTCTGGCGAATGACCGTTACGCGACCCAGGCCATGCATCACCTGCTGCTCGCGCACGGGTCCGCCGTGCCGGTCTTGCGGGCAAACGATCCCGAATCGCTCAAGGGCATTGTCGCGAATGTGGGCCGAGGTACCGCTAATAGCGACAGCGCAGCCGACGCACGCGCCGCACATCTTTTCGAAGTCCAGCACAACGCGTGGATACTGGACCCGCTGTTGAAAAAGGCCTATCCCAAGGACCTTTTCGAACTATGGCCGGGCACCGAGCCGCTGGTGCTCGATGGCGATATGGAGATCATCGGTACGCCGCTCGACTTCCTCGGCATCAACTATTACTTCCGCACGAACGTGAAGAGCGACGGCGCGCATGGTTTCACCGAAGTGCCGTTGCCAGGCGTCGAGCGCACACAGATGGGCTGGGAGATTCATCCCGATGGCCTGCGTGACTTGCTGATCGGATTCAACAAGACGTATCCGTCATTGCCGCCTATCTACATCACTGAAAACGGCATGGCGTCGGATGACAAGGTAGTCGATGGACGCGTCGATGATCCGCAGCGCATCTCGTTCCTCAAACACCACCTGGCCGCCGTGGATAGCGCGATCAAGGCCGGCGTCGACATACGCGGATATTTCATCTGGTCGCTGATGGATAACTTCGAATGGGCCTTTGGGTATGAACGTCGCTTCGGCGTGTTTCATGTCGACTACAAGACGCAGAAGCGCACCATGAAACATAGCGCCGAGCTGATTGCGAAGTTCCTCGCGGAGCGCAATACCCGCGTTAATTCCCGCGCCTGACCCGCAGTTCGATTTCAATGCCGAAGCCATTGGACCCTATGGACTACGGGGCCAAATAGAAAATATAGCCCGGAGGAGACGCAATGAACCGCATGAAGAAACTGGTCGTCAGTGTCATCGCCGCCGTTGCGGCGAGCAGCGCAGCGCACGCCGATCCGTTGAAAGCGACCGTGATCCACTGGTGGACATCGGGCGGCGAGTCAGCGGCCATCAGGCAGTTCGCCGACGCCTATAACAAGGCGGGTGGATTGTGGGTCGACCAAGCCGTGGCCGGCGCGGACCAGGCGCGCTCCACGGCGCTCAACCGCATCATGGGCGGGGACCCGCCGACCGCCGCGCAGTTCAATACGTCCAAGCAATTTCACGACATCATCGACCAGGGATTGCTGAACAACGTGGACGATGTGGCGGCCAAGGAGAACTGGGACAAGATCTTCCCGCCGTCGATCATTGAAAGCATCAAGTCGAACGGGCATTACTACGCAGCGCCCGTGGATATCCACATGCCGGCATGGTTCTTCTATTCGAAGCCGGCGTTCCAGAAGGCCGGTATCACGAAAGAGCCGGCCAACTACGATGAGTTCATCGCGGATCTCGACAAGCTGAAAGCGGCGGGCGTGATTCCGCTCGCGCTCGGTGGTCAGGCATGGCAGGAGAAGATCACCTTCGACGCCGTGTTCGCCGATGTCGGCGGCCCGGACCTTTATTTGAAGGTATACCGTGATCGCGATGTGAACGCGGTCAAGTCCGACGCGTTCAAGAAGGTGCTGACGCAGTTCAAGCGCCTGCACAACTATATTGATCCGGGCTCACCGGGCCGCAACTGGAACGACGCCACCGCGCTGGTGATCTCCGGCAAGGCCGGCGTGCAGATCATGGGTGACTGGGCGAAGGGCGAGTTCTCCGCCGCCAATCAAACGGCGGGCAAGGACTTCGGCTGCTTCCCGGGCTTCGGTCCGCATTCGCCGTATCTTGTCGCAGGGGACGCGTTCGTTTTCCCGAAGACCGACGACCCCAACGCGATCAAGGCGCAAAAGCTGCTGGCGACGGTCATGACGTCTCCGGCTGCACAGGTTGCGTTCAGCGCGAAGAAGGGATCGATTCCGATTCGCTCGGACATCGACGATTCGAGTCTCGACATGTGCGCGAAGGAAGGCATCGCGATCATGAAGGACAAGTCGCGGCAGTTGCCGAATCCGGAAATGCTGACGCCGCCTGATATCAATGGCGCGTTGCAAGATGTCATTACCAACTTCTGGAACAAGAACCAGTCGGCGGAGGATGCACAAAAGGCCTTCGCCAGCGGGCTGAAAAGCTGATGGCGCAGAGAGCGCTGAGGACGCATACGCCTGCCGGCAAGGCCTTGCGCGCGCCGGCCGGTCGCGTGAAGCGCAAGCCGCTGAGGAAGCGGTTTGCGCTGGCCGCTTATATTGCGTTGTTGCCGATGGCGCTCACGGTGGTGTTCGCCTATCTCGGCACGATGTTATGGAGCTTGCGCACATCGTTCACGAACTCGCGTACGTTCGCGTCGAATAGTTTTGCGGGCGTGTCGCAATACGTGCGGCTTTTTAATAACGACCGGTGGATGCTGTCGCTGCAAAACATCGCGATCTACGGGGTTTTGTTCATCGTCATATGCCTCGCGATCGGGCTGCTGCTGGCGGTGTTTATCGACCAGAAGGTGATGGCGGAGGGCGCGCTGCGCACGGTCTTCCTGTATCCATACGCCATGTCGTTCGTCGCAACGGGTCTCGTGTGGCAGTGGATCCTGAATCCGGAGCTGGGCATTCAGGAAGTGCTGCACCGAATCGGTTTTACGCACGCGCGTTTCGACTGGATCGTCGATCAGGATCGCGTGATCTACACGCTCGTGATTGCAACGGTCTGGCAGGCGTCCGGGTTGGTGATGGCGTTGTTGCTCGCGGGGCTGCGCGGCATTGATGAAGAGATCTGGAAGGCGGCGCGTATAGATGGCATTCCGCGCTGGCGTGTCTATGTCAGCATTGTCATCCCCATGCTCGGTGCATCCATTTCGACGGCCTTCATCCTGCTGTTCGTGATGGTCATCAAACTCTACGACGCGGTGGTTGCCATGACGCAAGGCGGTCCCGGCACGGCAAGCGAAGTGCCCGCAAAGTTCATCATGGACTATCTGTTCGGACGCGCGAATCTCGGGCTGGCGTCGGCGGCGTCGATCGTTCTTCTCGTGACCGTGCTCGCGATCCTCGCGCCGGTCTTTTATATTCGCAGCCGCGCATTGCGGCTCAGGGATTCCCGATGAACGCGCCACGTCGCCCGTTAAAACGCAGGTCGCGCTTCACGCCCGCGCGCCTGGGCGTGTACGCGTTCCTGCTGACTTCGGCCTTGTTCTTCCTGCTGCCGCTCTATGTGATGCTCGTCACGTCGGTCAAGCCGATGACGGAAATTCGTCTTGGCAATATCCTTTCGCTGCCGGTGCATTTCACGCTGGATGCATGGCGTGTTGCGTGGCAATCGGCGTGTACGGGACTGGATTGCCAGGGCATTCAGGTCGGCTTCTGGAACTCGGTGCGCATTGTCGTGCCGAGTACGGTCCTGTCCATTCTGGTCGGTGCGGTGAACGGTTACGCGTTGTCATTCTGGAAACCACGCGGGGCCACCACGCTGTTCGCCATCCTGTTGGTGGGTGCATTCATCCCGGTACAGGTGATGGTCTATCCGCTTGTGCGGGTGCTCGCGACGGTGCATTTATTTAGCTCATTGCCCGGTATTGTGCTGATCCATACGATCTTCGGCATGCCCGTGATGACACTGTTGTTCCGCAATTACTACGCAGCGTTGCCGCATGAGCTCTTCCAGGCAGCGCGCGTGGACGGGGGCGGTTTCTGGCGCATCTTCCTGCAACTGATGGTGCCGATGTCCACGCCGATCATCGTGGTCGCCATCATCATGCAGGTCACCGGTATCTGGAACGACTTCATCCTGGGTCTCGTTTTCGCGGGCACGAAGAACTTGCCGATGACAGTACAACTGAACAATATCATCAACACCACGACGGGCGAGCGGCTCTACAACGTCAACATGGCGGCGACCATCCTCACGTCCATGGTGCCGCTTGCCATTTACTTCGTTTCGGGTCGCTGGTTCGTGCGTGGCATTGCTTCCGGTGCGGTCAAGGGTTAGTCCAGGGCTCATTCATGTCTACAGTCATGTCGAACGTTTCAATCCGCGATCTGGAGATCCAGCTTGGCTCCAACACGATCATCGAATCGCTCGATCTTGAGGTCGAACCGGGTGAGTTTCTTGTATTGCTGGGCCCCTCGGGGTGCGGTAAATCCACCTTGCTGCACAGCATTGCAGGACTGATCGATGTAAGCGGCGGCAGCATCGAGATCGGAGGCCAGGATATGACGTGGGCCGATCCGAAAGATCGCGGTATCGCGCTCGTGTTCCAGTCCTACGCGCTGTATCCGACCATGAACGTCGAGCGTAATCTCTCGTTCGGTTTGCGTATAGCGGGTACGCCCAAAGCCGAGATCGAACGGCGTGTCACGCGTGCGGCCGAGATGTTGCAGTTAGGGCCATTGCTCAAACGCAGGCCTGCGCAGTTGTCGGGGGGGCAGCGTCAGCGCGTGGCAATCGGCCGGGCGATCGTGCGTGAAGCGGACGTGTTTCTCTTCGATGAGCCGCTGTCGAACCTCGATGCAAAACTGCGCACGGAGCTCAGGCGTGAGCTGAAGCAACTGCATAAGCGTCTCGGTGCAACGATGATCTACGTGACCCACGATCAGGTCGAAGCGATGACGCTCGCGACCCGCATGGCGGTCATGCGTGGTGGGGTGATCCAGCAGATCGGTACGCCGGCGGAGGTTTATGCGCATCCGAATAATTTGTTTGTTGCCACGTTCCTTGGCTCGCCGGGTATGAACTTGCTGAAGGGCGTGTTGCATCGCGAGGGTGGTGGAGTGCGGTTTCGCAATGAGCACGTTGATATTGATGTTTCCGCGTATCCGTTTCTGCAGTCACCGCCGGAGAAGCTGCCGTGCGTGCTCGGCGTGCGCCCCGAGGATGTCTCGATTGATCCGGCGTTCGGACATCGTGGGACGGTATCGCTCGTTGAGCCGATGGGTAATCATCGGGTAATTTGGCTCGATTATCATGGGGCCCAAATCGCGTCGATCGCGCAGGATACTGCGAGCGCAGCGGTCGACGAGATGACGGGGTTTTCGATCGACAGCAAACGTATCTCGCTCTTCGATGAAACCAGTGGTGATCGGGTTTGAGGGGTTATAGGGAAGTGGTTTTCGTTCGCACCGGTGGACGGGTTTTGGGTTTTGGGGTTAGTGGGTCCGGGTCCGGGTCAGTGCTGGGGTGGTCGGTTTTGGGGTTAGTGGTCGGGGTTGATGCCGGGGTGGTCGGTTCTGGGGTTAGCGGTTGGGGTTAATGCCGGGTTGCTGCTTTCCATGTTAGTGGTCTGCGAGAGTCGGATTTTCTCTTTATCACTATTAGCCACTGTGCGTGGCGGCACGTCATTTCTTTGTCCAAAGCGACAAAGAAACGAAGCAAAGAAAACGCTTTTACAACCCGCTACCCTAAGTGTCCACAGCGTGCAGTTTTGATTCATAGGTGCCCCAAAAGCACGGTGCTCGCCAGAGCGACGGATGTTTGAAACCCTCCTTCTCGCGAATCCTGACACGAACACGCTTCGCCCCGTACGCTCTCGGGCAAGCACCAGTTGCCAAGGAACCGGTACGGCCTCACGCGTTCTGCATGCTTCGTTTTTTAGTGAGTTGGCTGCTTGATCGGTTCCCTTATTTCGTAGGTCACAGCTTGATCCGTAACAGCTCGACGTGACGTGTATTTATTGCCTCAGTCCCTGGTGAGTTGGTTACACGGCCTACACCGTTATTTTCGTCCGTTACGGCCTTACGCATTGTTGGGGCTTCGTTTCTTGGCGGGCTGGCGACGTGGTTCGAGGCGCGTACAAATCCGGAGGTAGGTTGTCCGCGGATAGCGCGGGGTGGTCCTTGGGCAGGTTCAATCACTGGTGGCGAAGCGTGTGGGTATCGGTGTTCGGAGAAGGAGGGGTTCACACATCCGTGGCTCTGGCGAGCACCGTGCTTTTGGGGCACCTATGAATAGAAACTGCACGCTGTGGACACTTAGGGTAGAGCGGTTAAAGCGTTTTCTTTGCTTCGTTTCTTTGTCGCTTTGGACAAAGAAATGACGTGCCGCCACGCACAGTGGCTAATAGTGATAAAGAGAAAATCCGACTCTCGCAGACCACTAAGCCCGAAAGCAGCAACCCGGCATAGACCCCGACCGTTAACCCCAGAACCGACCACCCCGGGCATTGACCCTCGACCACAAACCCCAAAACCGCCCCCCGGGCATTGCCCCACCCCCTAACACCAAAATCACCACCTAAAGCCCTCATCCAAGGAGTAAAAACAAAAGTGGCAACCCTGAAGGACGTCGCAACCTTGGCCGGCGTGGGCATGTCCACCGCATCTCGCGCCATCTCCGGCCGCGGACCCGTCTCCGCCGACGCACTCGCTCGCGTGCAGGCAGCAATCGCCGAGCTGAACTTCCGGCCATCATCGCTCGGTCGGGCGCTCTCGACGCAATCCCTCGGCATGATCGGCATCTTCGTGCCGTCGTTCTTCGGCCCCTACTATGGCACCATCCTCAAGCAAACCGATACAGAGTTGCGCAAGGTGCATCGCCATGTGGTAGTGGCAACGGGCTGCGGCGACGACTCGCCACGCGACCAGGCGATTGAAGCGGTGCAGTTCCTGATCGCCCGCGATTGCGATGGCATCGTGGTGACCAGCCACGACCTGCATGACGACGATCTCGTCAAGCTGCACCGCATGCACCCGAAAATGGTGTTCCTCAATCGCGACTTCGCACAGATGCCGGAGGCGTCGTTTTGCGCGGATCATCATAAGGGCGGGGTGCTGGCGGCGCAGACGCTGCTTGCGCATAAACACAAGAAAATAGCCGTGATTTCAGGGCCTTTCCAGGCTTCCGATAATCACGCGCGGATCGCAGGATTCTTCGATGAACTCGCTCGCAACGGCATTGACCGCGCTGAAGTCCAGTTGATCGAATCGGACTTTTCACCAGACGGCGGATATGACTCCGCGCGGCAACTGCTGGCGTCGAAGAAAAGGTTTACCGGGCTGTTCTGCGCCAACGACACCATGGCAATCGGCGCCTTGTCGTGTCTACAGCAAGCGGGTGTCTCGGTGCCGGACGATGTATCGGTAATCGGTTACGACGATGATTATTCGGCCGCGTTCTCCGCGCCGGGCCTGACATCGGTCCACATCCCGACCGCTGATCTCACGCAGAACGCCGTCCGATGGTTGCTCAACGCGAGTTACGGGACAGCGTACACGATCTATCGAGAGTTTCCCGTGACCGTCACGAACCGCGCGTCGGTTGCCGCACCACCGAAACGAATGCGCATGTAATGCCAGCGCTCAGACGCTTGTCTGCGCTCGCCGCAAACGTTCACGGCTGTTGATCAGATGGAGCCGCATGGCGGTACGCGCCGAGTCGGCGTCGCCCCGCTCAATGGCATCGCAGATCTGCTCATGCTCGCGATTCACGCGCGTCAGATAGTCCGCGTACTGGGCGGGCGGAATCTGCGTGGCGGTGAGGCGGGCGCGCGGGATCATGTGAATGCCGAGATGCGTCATGATCTCCACAAAATAGCGGTTGCCGGTGGCATGCGCGATCTCGAGATGAAAGCGGATATCGGGCGATATGGTCTCGGTCGCTTCGCCCAGGTTGCGCTCGAAGTCGCTCAGCGCGCGCCGCATGGCGGCGATCCGCGTTTTGTCGCATCGCGCCGCGGCCAGTCCCGCGCTCTCCGTCTCCAGGCTGATGCGCAGCTCGAGTACGGCGAGGGCGTCGATGGAACCAGCCACGTCGGCGGGATCAAGTTGAAAAAAGCCTCTGCCCGGCGCCTCGCAGACGAAGGTCCCAATGCCATGCCGTGTCTCCACGAGTCCCGCTGCCTGTAGCTTCGACAACGCCTCGCGCACGACCGTGCGGCTCACGTTGAAGCGCTGCACCATTTCCGCTTCGGTTGCGAGCCGGGCGCCCACCTTGAGCTCTGCGGTTTCGATCTGCTGGCGCAGCGCATCGACGAGTTCGGTCGTCAGGCTACGCCGTACCTGCGGGTGGGCCGGGGTTTCGAAGACAGCGCGAGTCGGTCTCTGCACGGCTACCTCGGTTGGGATAATGTTTCACCAAAGTTGACAAACGGATTTGCGAATGATTATATGCACGCTATAGTCATATGACAACGTACAATAAAAACTGGATCAAGCGGCCGATCCAACCGAAAGGAGCGTGCAAGCTCCCGGTATCCGCGCTTAATTGGAGACAGGCTTACATGGCCAATCAAGAACACACAGTCCCGTTTAAACGCCTGTTGCTGACCGGTGCCGCCGGCGGCGTAGGCCAAGCCATTCGTTCACGCGTGTCCGCCTTCGCGGACAAGATCAGGGTGTCGGATCTGCCGGCCGCGTTGCGCCCGGACGCGGCGCCGCATGAAGAAGTCATTCCTTGCGATCTCTCGGACAAGCAGGCGGTCGACGCGCTGGTTGCCGGCTGCGATGCGGTCATCCATCTCGGCGGGGTATCGGTGGAACGGCCCTTCGAAGAAGTGCTGGAAGCCAATATCAAGGGGGTTTACAACCTCTACGAAGGCGCCCGCCGGCACGGTCTCAAGCGTGTCATCTTCGCCAGTTCCAATCACGTGACCGGGTTTTATCGGCAGGACGAGAAGATCGACGCGCATGCGCTGCGACGTCCCGACGGCTACTACGGCCTGTCCAAATCGTTCGGTGAAGACGTGGCGCAGTTCTATTTCGACCGCTACGGAATCGAGACGGTGAGCATCCGTATTGGCTCGGCGTTTCCGGAGCCGAAGGATCGCCGGATGATGGCAAGCTGGCTCAGCTACGACGACCTGCTCGAACTCCTGCAACGCAGTCTATTTACGCCGAATGTCGGCCATACCGTGGTCTACGGGATGTCAGACAACGCGGTCACATGGTGGGACAACCGGTTTGCATCGAAGCTGGGATTCGTGCCGCGTGATTCGTCGGAGCCCTTCCGGGCGAAGATCGACGCGCAGCCGGCGCCTGAACCCGGCAGTGCCGTCGCCGTGTTGCAGGGCGGGGCGTTCACCACGACCGGGCCGTTCGAATAGCGTTTGCACAGAGTTTGATAAGCCCGCTGGCCCGGCGACGGACCGCGCCACGCGCCCGGTGTGGCGACGAAAGACCTGCGCCGTGCACGACCTAACCTAGACATTGCTGCGATGACTTTCTCTCTCGATTTCAGCCCGCTGCTTCCGTACTGGCCCGTCTTCCTGAAAGGCGCCTGGCTGACGTTGAAGATGACGACCGTGGCGGTGTTTTTCGGTGTGATCCTGGGTACGCTGGTCGCATTTGCGAAGCGCGGCAAGAACCGGCTTTTATCGCGGCTCTGCTCGATCTATATCGAGGCTGTGCGCAACACGCCTTTTCTCGTGCAGATATTCCTGCTGTACTTCGGGCTTGCCAGCTTCGGCGTGCGCATGCCGACGTTCGCCGCCGCCGCGCTCGCGATGGTGATCAACATCGGCGCTTACGCGGCCGAGATCATTCGTGCAGGTCTTGAATCGGTGCCGCGCGGGCAGATCGAGGCGGCCGAGTGCCTGGGGTTGTCGCGCTGGCGGATCGGCTGGCATGTGATGCTTCAGCCATCCATTGAAAAGGTTTATCCCGCGCTGACCAGCCAGTTCCTGCTGATGATGCAGGCCTCGGCCATCGCGTCGCAGATCTCGGCGGAAGAGCTCACGGCAACGGCGAACACCGTGCAATCCGACACCTTCCGCTCGCTCGAAACGTACATTGTCGTGGCGCTGCTGTATCTCGCGTTGTCGCTGCTGATCAAGCTGATTGCGTGGGCCGTGGGCGAGGTCGCGTTCAAGCGGCGGCGGGTCATGCGCCAGGCCGCGGAGCGGGCCGGCAAGCCGGTGCCGGACCAGGGGCGCATTGATACCGTGATTCCCGGAGGTGCGGCATGACCGGCGGTTTCACTACGGCACATCTGTTTTACCTCGTGCACTCGATTTGGTGGACGCTCGTGCTCTCGGCGCTCGCCTTCGTGCTGGGCAGCATCGGCGGCTTCGGCGTGATGCTCGCGCGCATCTCGCCGCGCCGCTGGCTCAGCCGTCCGGCGATGGTCTATATAGAAGCCATTCAGGGCATTCCGCTGCTGATCCTGCTGTTCATCGTCTACTTCGGTTTGTCCGTGTATGGCTTCCAGGTGCCGGCGCTGGTCGCGGCCGGCCTCGCGCTGATGGTCTACACGAGCGCGTATCTCGGCGACATCTGGCGCGGGTGTATAGACGCCATGCCGAAACCCCAATGGGAAGCCGCTGAATGCCTGTCATTGACGCGCTGGCAGACCTTGCGCCTCGTGATCATTCCGCAGGCGCTGCGTCTCGCGCTGCCGCCAACGGTGGGTTTCCTGGTGCAGGTCATCAAGATGACATCGCTCGCTTCGGTGATCGGTTTCGTCGAATTGACCCGCGCCGGCCAGATCATCAACAACTCGATTTTTCAACCGTTCCTCGTGTTCGGGCTGGTCGGGGTCTTCTATTTCGTGCTGTGTTATCCGCTCTCGCGCTGGAGCCAATCGATGGAGAAAAAGCTCAATGTCGGCAATCGTTAAGCTCGGGGACGTCTATAAGAGCTTCGGCTCGAATCAGGTGCTCAAGGGCGTGTCACTGGAAGTGGCCAAGGGCGAAATGATCGCCGTGATCGGCGCGAGCGGTTCGGGAAAGAGCACGGCGCTTCGGTGTATCGATCGTCTGGAAACCATCGACCGGGGCACGATCGAGGTATGCGGCATTCGTGTCGATGACCCGAAGGTGGACCTGCATCAGTTGCGCCGTGAAGTCGGCATCGTGTTTCAAAGCTATAACCTGTTTGCGCACCTCACCGTGGAAGAAAACATCATGCTGGCGCTGCGCCACGTGAAAAAACTCGGACGCGATGAAGCGCGCCGCGTGGCAATGAAGGTCCTCGATCAGGTCGGCCTCGCGCAAAAAGCCGATGCGTACCCGGAGCAGCTTTCGGGCGGACAGCAGCAGCGCGTGGCGATAGCACGGTCGCTCGCGATGTCACCGAAGGTCATGCTGTTCGACGAAGTGACGTCCGCGCTCGATCCGCAACTGACCGGCGAAGTGCTGCGCGTGATGGAGGATCTGGCGAAGGACGGCATGACGATGCTGCTGGTCACGCACGAGATGGCGTTCGCCAAGCGCATGGCGGACCGAATCATTTACATGCATCAGGGGAAGGTGTGGGAGGTCGGCAGCGGCGACATGCTCGACGCGCCGCAGACGCCCGAGTTACGCACGTTCCTGAATAACGGCCTGTAGCTTTTAACCTATAGGCCAGGCCCGCAAAATATCTTTTGAACCGATCATAAAAATGGAGACTGCTTTGAAGACCAACCGTTTCATCATGCGCGCCTGCGTGGCCGCTTTGTTGCTCGCGGGCGTAGCGCACAGCGCGATGGCCGACCAGCTCGACGACATCAAGAAGGCAGGCAAGATCCGCGTGGCGATTGCGATGGGCACGCCGCTGTTCAGCTACGCCGATGCCAACCTTCAGCCTGCGGGCTCCGATGTGGACACGGCCGTGGCGTTGGCGAAAGACCTTGGCGTAAAACTCGAACTCGTGCAGATCACGAATGCCGCGCGCGTGCCAACCTTGCAGGCCAAGCGCGCGGATCTCGTGATAGCCGATCTCTCGATCACGCCTGAACGCGCGAAGGTGGTCGACTTCTCGATTCCCTATGCGGTCATCACGATCATCGTAGGCGGGACGAAAAATGAGAACGTCAAGAATTACGATGACCTGAACGGCAAGACAATCGGCCTCACGCGCGCTACCGTCAACGACACCATTACGACGCAAATGGCAAAGGGCGCACAGATTCAGCGTTATGAAGACGACGCGACGCTGATCACATCGATGGTGACGGGGCAGGTCGACCTCTTCTCCAGCACGCCGTCGAACCTGGCCGAGATAATCAAGCGCGCGCCTAACCGCAATGTGGAATTGAAGTTCGCACAGAAGGATTTCGATTTGGGCATTGCGATGAACAAGGACGAGCCGAAGCTCAAGGAGTGGGTCAATAACTGGGTGAGCACGAACCAGAAGAATGGCACGCTCAACACGATCTACAAGAAGTATCACGGCCGCGATTTGCCCGCGAGCGTGACCAAGGGCTAAGCCTGTATGACGTGAAAAAGGGCATCGCGATGTTGATCGCGATGCCCTTTCTTATTTGCCCGGCAGCGGATCAGGCCACTGGCGCCTGACCGATCTCGTGGTTGGCCAGATACTCCAGCGCGCGAACCATCCCGGAGTGATCCCATGCCTTGCCGCCATGCGCCGCGCAGGCGTTGAACAGCGCCTGGCACGTCGCGGTGTTGGGCAGCGACACACCAAGCGATTGCGCCGTCGAGAGCGCGAGGTTCAAATCCTTCTGATGCAATTCAATGCGAAAGCCCGGATTGAACGTGCGTTTGGTCATGCGTTCGCCGTGCACTTCCAGAATCCGCGACGACGCGAAACCGCCCATCAACGCGGTACGCACTTTCTCCGCATCGACACCGGCTTTGGACGCCAGCAACAACGCTTCGCCGACCGCTTCGATTGTTGCCGCGACGATCACCTGGTTCGCCAGCTTGCAGACCTGTCCCGCGCCGACTTCGCCGATCAGCGAGATGTTTTTCCCCATCATGTCGAAGAGCGGTTTCACGCTGTCGAAGGTGGTTTGCGAGCCGCCGACCATGATCGTGAGCGATGCGGCTTTCGCGCCGACTTCGCCACCCGAGACGGGCGCGTCCAGATAGTCCGCGCCGCGTTCGCGCACTTTCGCTGCGAACTCGCGGGTCGCGATGGGCGAGATCGAGCTCATATCCACTACGACCTGACCTGCGCGCAGCGCGGCGACCACGCCGTTCTCGCCGAACAGGACACGCTCCACGTCCGGCGTATCCGGCACCATGACGAAGATCACGTCTGATTGCGCCGCGACCGCGGCCGGGCTGTCGCACGCAATCGCGCCGGCCTGGGTCAGCGTGTCCGGTACGCCGCTGCGAGTAAACGCCGCCAGTGCCACGCCATTCTTGATGAGGTTCTCGGCCATGGGTTTGCCCATGATGCCAAGACCGATGAAGCCTGCTTTTTGCATGTCTATCTCCACAAGTTGTCGGGGTGCTTCCTGCTTCCGTTCCGCTACTTCTGCATGAAATGTTTTTGCACAGCTTGCGCCGCATTCCTGAGAAGGCCCATGTCGGCGCAAACGGCGATCACCTGGCAGCCCATCGACAGATACCGTTCCGCGTCGGCCTGCACGGGAGCCAGTGTGCCGCTCGCTTTGCCTGCAGCGCGGGCACGCTCGAAGACGTGTGCGATGGCCTGCTGCACGTCCGGGTGATTCGGATTGCCAAGTTGCCCATACGATGCCGCCAGATCCGACGGGCCGAGGAACACGGCGTCAACGCCTTCGACGGCAAGAATCTCATCGATTGCATCAACCGCCGTCCGGCTTTCGATCTGCACCACGACGCAGATGTTGTCGTTCGCGGTGCTTAAGTAGTCACTTACGGTTCCGTAGCGATTACCGCGATGACCTACCGACACCCCGCGAATCCCCTGCGGCGGATAACGCGTCGCGGCGACGGCACGAGCGGCGTCGGCGGCGCTGTCGACGAAGGGGATCAGGAAGTTGAAGAAGCCGCTATCAAGCAGCCGCTTGATTACCACGCTGTCATTGGCTGGCGGCCTCACCACAGGGGCGCTACGGCTGTCCTTGAGCGCCATGAGCTGGGGGATCAGGGTAAGGACGTCGTTGGGCGCGTGCTCGGCGTCGAGCAGGATCCAGTCGAAGCCCAGCAAGCCGAGCAGTTCGGTCGTGATCGGGCTGCCGAGCGAGGCCCAGCATCCGATCTGGGTTTCGTTCTTCAGGACCGACTGGCGAAACGTGTTGGGCAAGGGCTGGTAAGGCGAAGACGGTGTCATGGCTAGGCTTCCTCTGGCTTGACGCCTTGAGTTGGACGCCGAAGTATCCCGGCAATCTCATACGTTATCAGACGTCATATTACATCGCGGCTTTTCGGAACCGCAAGTGCATTGGCGGGTTGAAAAGGCTGGCAAGGCGTATTCCCCTACCGCATTCCCCGACGATAAGCGCCTTTCTTCTATAGACCCATGCACGAGTGGGGGTTGCGCCCCCGTGCCGGAATGACAAGTCTTGCGGCTTACGAGGCTCCAAGGTATGGCCACGCATATAACCGGTATTTGTCGAATTGCCGTCCGGCACTGCTTGACTCCCGCCAGAGCCTTATAAAACAAGGCTTTGCGCCATCCCGCCGCAATCTGTTCCATCTGCTTGCGCGTCTAAACTTATCCGTCCATACGCCGTAAGGAGGAGGTCGGCACGGGCCGATGTCCTCGCGCGAAGCGGCGCATCGTATGGAGATTCGATGAAAACAGCGGTAAGCATCAAGGCATGGCTCAGTATCCTGGTGGGCGCATTCGCCATCATGTTGGCCGCGATCGGCGGCTACAGCATCTACGCGGCACGAACGGCGGACGCATCCATGCGCGCGCTCTACATGCAGGACACCGGCGGTCTGGACTTGCTCGCCAAGGACACGATCCGCTTGCTGATCGCGCGCACGGCGTTGCAGGACTATGACCCACGCGCAGGCAGCACCGAGTCGGCCGCGCTGCTGCGTGACGCCCAGGGTGCCATCGACGGTGCGAACGCCGCTTGGAAAGCGTTTGCGGTACTTGCAAGCGGCCGTGAAGAGCAAACGCTCATGCAGAGCGCGAACACCGCACGCGAGCAACTCGTCCAGCAGACATTGTTGCCGGCGGTGGAGGCGCTGGAATCCAAGCGCGCGAGCGATATCCGCGAGTTCAACGAGAACCAGATCAAGGACGCATTCAACGCCTACGATGCCGCGCTGCAGCCGCTCGTCGCCATGGAATTCGAGCACGGCAAGGCACGTTTTGAAGCCTCGCAGCGACGCACCAACACCGTCACCTGGATCGCCTCGACGTTGCTCGCGGCCGGGCTCGTGCTCGCGTTCTTCTCGCGTGTGGCATTGCAGCGGATTGTGATCGTGCCGTTGCGGGCAGCCGTGGATGCATGCACGGAGATTGCCGGAGGCAACCTGGCAACCCGGCTTACTGCGCGTCGGCACGATGAAATCGGCCGCTTGATAGAGGGGTTATCGACGATGCAACAAGGCTTGAGCACGATAGTCGGCGGCGTACGCGACGGCACGGAACAAATGGCCGTGGGGACACGCGAGATAGCGTCGGGGAACATCGACCTGTCGCAGCGGACCGAAGAACAAGCCGCTTCGCTGCAGGAAACTTCAGCGAGTATCGGCCAACTGACAAGCACGGTGCGCCAGAACGCCGATAGCGCTCGACAAGCAAGCGACCTTGCGCAAACCGCATCGACAACGGCAGGTCACGGCGGTCAGGTCGTAGCCGACGTGGTGTCGACCATGGACGGGATTAATAGTAGTTCGAAGCAAATTTCGGAGATCATCGGGGTGATTGAAGGGATTGCGTTCCAGACCAATATCCTTGCGCTGAACGCAGCGGTCGAAGCGGCACGCGCGGGCGAACAAGGGCGCGGATTCGCCGTGGTGGCAAGTGAAGTACGCGCGTTGGCGCAACGTTCGGCGGGGGCCGCAAAGGAGATTCGCGAACTGATCACCACGTCGGTGGAGCGCGTTGGAAACGGCTCGGTGCTGGTCAGAAACGCGGGCAGCGCGATGAGCGACATCATTGTCGCGGTGGGCAGGGTCACGGACATCATGCGGGAGATCACGGTGGCGTCCGAGGAGCAGACCACCGGCATTGAGCAGGTCAACGTGGCCATCGCGCAGATGGACCAGGTAACGCAGCAAAACGCGGCGCTGGTCGAGCAGGCCGCCGCAGCGGCGGCGTCGCTGGAAACGCAAGCGGCGCAGATGAACGCGGCCGTCGCGCTTTTCAAACTGGCAGCGGTTTAGCGGGACGCGAAACCGCATCACGTGTGTCGCTTATATATTCGGCTTATACATTCGGCTTATACATTCGGCTTATGCACCCGGCTCACGCATTCGACTCACGCATCCGACTCAGGCATCCGGCTCAGGCATCCGGCTCAGGCATCCGGCTCAGGCATCCGGCTCAGGCATCCGGCTCAGGCATCCGGCTCATGCGTCCGAATTAGGAAGCGTTTCGGGCCAACGGTTCTCTTCGACGCAATTCGATGTAGGTACGCGCTTGGCCCAGCCTTCTGCCTGCAGCATCGGTTCGTCGTAGAAATGCTCGACATGCCCGATGCACAGAATGGCGACCGGCTTCGCGTCCGTGGGCATATGCAGCAGCCGCTGAACTGCGCCGATATCGAACAGTGACACCCAGCCCATTCCGAGCCCTTCGGCGCGCGCGGCCAGCCAGATATTCTGGATAGCGCACGCGACCGATGCCAGGTCCATTTCCGGCAGCGTCCGGCGGCCGAAAATGTGACGCTCGCGATTCTCCATCAAGCCGACGACTACGACTTCGCCGCAGTCGAGGATGCCCTGGACCTTGAGTCGCATGAATTCGTCGCTACGCTCGTTGAGCGCTTCGGCGGTGGCGCGCCGCTCGGTTTCCACGATGTCGTGCAGTGCGACGCGCAGGTTCTGGTCCGTGATCCTGACGAAGCGCCAGGGCTGCATGAAACCGACGCTCGGCGCGTGGTGGGCGGCGTCGATCAGCCGCGCCATTTGATCGGTGGCGACGGGGGCCTTGGTGAAATGGCGCATGTCGCGGCGTTCGTGGATCGCGCGGTAGACTGCGGCAATTTCCGGTTCCGAAAAACGCTTGAAGGTCGAATCAGTCATACATTCATGCTTTAAAAAGTGTCTTAGGGGTTGTAGCAGGATTGGTTTTCGTTCGCACCGGTGGACGGGTTTTGGGTTTTGGGTTTTGGGGTTAGTGGGTCCGGGTCAGTGCTGGGGTGGTCGGTTCTGGGGTTAGCGGTCGGGGTTGATGCCGGGTTGGTGCTTTCAGTGTTAGTGGTCGGGGTCAATGCCGGGTTGGTGCTTTCGGCCGTGGTGGTCTGCGAGAGTCGGATATTCTCTTTATCACTATTAGCCACTGTGCGTGGCGGCACGTCATTTCTTTGTCCAAAGCGACAAAGAAACGAAGCAAAGAAAGCGCTTTCAACCACGCTACCCTAAGTGTCCACAGCGTGCAGTTTTGATTCATAGGTGCCCCAAAAGCACGGTGCTCGCCAGAGCGGAGGATGTGTGAACCCCTCCTTCTCCGAACACGGATACCCACACGCTTCGCCACCAGTGATCGAACCTGCCCAAGGGGCACCCCGCGCTATCCGCGGACGACCTACCTCCAAATTTGTACGCACCTCGAACCACACCGCCAACCTTCCAAGTAATAAAGCCCCAAAATATGTACGGCCGTAACCGACGAAAATAACCGTGTAAGCACGCAATCACCTCACCAAAAACTGAAGGACTAAACACGCATCGAGCTGCTAGGCATCAAGCTCTGGTCCACGAAGACAAATGCGTAGACCAAGCCGCTAACCTACCAAGAACGAAGCATGCAGAACGCGTGAGGCCGTGCTGGTCCCTTGGCAATTCGTGCTTGCCCGAGAACGTACGGGGCGAAGCGTGTTCATGTCAGGATTCGCGAGAAGGAGGGGTTCACACATCCTCCGCTCTGGCGAGCACCGTGCTTTTGGGGCACCTATGAATAGAAACTGCACGCTGTGGACACTTAGGGTAGAGCGGTTAAAGCGCTTTCTTTGCTTCGTTTCTTTGTCGCTTTGGACAAAGAAATGACGTGCCGCCACGCACAGTGGCTAATAGTGATAAAGAGAAAATCCGACTCTCGCAGACCACTAACGCCGAAAGCACCACCCCGGCATAGACCCCCGACCACTAACCCCAAAACCGACCACCCCAGCACTGACCCGGACCCGCTAACCCCAAAACCCAAAACCCAAAACCCAAAACCCAAAACCCAAAACCCGTCCACCGGTGCGAACGAACGCCCCCTAATAATGTCGCTATACACCACATCCGCGTCGCCTCCCGGCAAATCTTCACATCACCCGCTGCCGTTATCTGATCAATCGACGCTTGATTCCAGTGGTTCCCTTCACGGTTCGCCCCAGATATCCGGAGGATACAGACCTGTTGCGCCGCGTACTACAGCGACGCAGTGGGGACTAGCCCTTATGCGCAAACACATGACTATTCGCGGCGGCCTGGTCGCGACGATCGCCATTTACACCGTCCTGCTCATTGCGGTAATCGCGGTGGGCATCCTGGGTCTGTACGGCAGCAATTCGGCGCTCCGGGAGATGTATCGCGACGATACCGCGTCAGTGCTGCACCTTAAAACCAGCTCGGAGCGCTTGCTGTTGCTGCGCGCCGGGTTTGGCGAAGTCGAGCAGCTGATCAGCGCCGGCAAGCCCGCCCAGCGCGAAATTGCCCGCCAGCATGCGCTTCTTGACGAGAGCAACAAGGAACTGGAAGCTTTTCGGAAGCTTCACGACCCGGTGCCGGCGGAGAAGGCGCTCATCGACGCGATGCAAACACGGCGGGACCAACTGTTGGCTCAGGTATTCCAGAAGGCGCTAACCGAACTCGATCAGGACAATCTGGTGGATTTCCTGACCACCCAGCGGGAAGCGCCACCCGCGCTTTTCTCCGATTATCAAAGTGCGCTGACCGCGCTGGAAAATTTCCAGGTCGAACGCCAGAAAGCACGCTTCGACACCACCGATGCACGTTTCGAAGCCATGCTCTGGACGCTCGGCGCGGCCGCGGTCGTCGCGCTCGTCATCGGCTTCTTCGCGCAAAGGATATTGACCCGGGCAATCGTGCGCCCGATCGATATGGCCGTCGATTATTTCGGCCGGATCTCGGCCGGAGACCTGACCAGCACCGTGACGGTCCAGCGCAACAACGAGATGGGCTACATGCTCAATGCGTTGAAGGGCATGCAGGAAGGGCTTGCGCAGACGGTGCGCAAAGTGCGTTCGAGCGCGGAGACAATCGTGCGTGACGCCCATGCCATCTCGGGCGGCAATCTCGACCTGTCCGCGCGTACGGAGCAGCAGGCTGCGTCGCTTCAGGAAGCTGCATCGAGCATGGAGCAGTTGACCGCCACCGTCAGGCAGAACGCGGACAATGCGCGCAACGCCAGCGAACTCGCTGCGGGCGCATCCGACATCGCGTTGCGCGGCGGCGACGTGGTGAACCGCGTGGTTGCCACCATGGACGCGATCTCAGGCAGCTCCGACAAGATCGTGGGCATTGTCGGCGTGATTGAAGGGATTGCGTTCCAGACCAACATCCTCGCGCTGAATGCGGCCGTGGAAGCGGCGCGGGCAGGCGAGCAGGGCCGGGGTTTCGCGGTCGTTGCAAGCGAGGTGCGAAGCTTGGCGCAACGCTCGGCATCGGCGGCGAAGGAGATCAAGGAATTGATTGGTACGTCAACATCGAGCGTGAAGGACGGCAGCCAGCTCGTGGCTCATGCGGGCGCGACCATGGTGGAGGTCGTGGAAGCGGTCAGGCGCGTCAGCGCGATCATGGCGGAGATCAGCCTGGCATCGGGCGAGCAAACCACGGGTATCGAACAGGTCAATCTGACGGTGGCGCAAATGGAAGAGATGACGCAGCAGAATTCAGCGCTGGTGGAAGAGGCGTCTGCGGCGGCGGTGTCACTGGAAGAGCAGAGCCGGCAGTTGAATGACGCGGTGGCGCTGTTTCAACTGAAAGCCACAGCGTGAAAACGCTGCTTTTCGTCCATGCTCTAGCCAGGCATCGGGTAGTGTCCCGCGGTCCCGCTCCCGCGCGATGAAGGTGCAATGGCCAATCAAAATAAAATTGGCTACCTTACATCTTGTCTATACATATAGAAAAATACTGATCGACATGAATCGCTCATTCATCAAGTCAGATTAAATATAAGTTATTGATTAAAAGAATATTTAACCTGGTTAATACGAGTTTTTGTAAAGCGCAGTTAGGGGTAAACAACCATAATACCAAGCTTGTCTATACATATTGGTTCCCATAGAGTCTCGTTGAATCGTGAGTTGCCGCCCAGCGCCATGTGCGATTCGAGCTGTCGCGCAGGCGTATTGCGCGACGACGTATTGAAAGACGCGGGCGACGCGCGGTTCACGCGACGCCACTGACTCGAGGGTATCCATGTCCGTATCAAAGAGCGACGCAAAGACTGGCGCCATTGCCGAACGCCGCACCATCGACTACATCCCCGAAGCCGAACGTCACGGCGGCCTTGCCAGCCAGTTCACGCTGTGGCTGGCCGCCAACCTGCAGATCACCGCTATCGTCACTGGCGCGCTTGCGGTTGTGCTCGGCGGCGACGTGTTCTGGTCCTTGATCGGCCTGATGGTCGGTCAGCTGATGGGCGGCGGTGTGATGGCGTTGCATGGAGCGCAGGGGCCGCAACTCGGACTGCCGCAAATGATATCGAGCCGCGTGCAGTTCGGGGTGTACGGTGCGGTGATTCCCATCGCGCTGGTGTGCCTGATGTACGTCGGCTTCTCAGCGAGCGGTTCGGTCCTCGCGGGGCAGGCCGTCGCGCAACTGCTGCACGTGGACGACGCGGTCGGCATTGTCGTATTCACGGTAGTGATTGTCGGCTTTACGGTGTTCGGATACCGCGTGATTCACGCGATCGGCCGCGTCGCGAGCGTGATTGGCGTGCTCGCTTTCGTGTACATGTTCGCGCGCCTGCTGACGGGTCACGATATCGGCTCCCTGCTTGCGAACCGTCACTTCACGTTGAGCAGCTTCCTGCTTTCGATGTCGCTATCCGCGTCGTGGCAGATCGCATTTGGCCCGTACGTTGCCGACTATTCTCGCTATTTGCCTTCCTCCACGTCGCCGCGCAAGACGTTTTGGGCCATCGGACTTGGCTCGGTGATCGGCGCGCAGGTGGCGATGGTGTTCGGCGTGTTCGCCGCCGCGCTCGCCGGCAAGCAGTTCTCGCATCACGAGGTGTCGTTTGTCGTCAGCCTGGGCGGGAGCGGGGCGATTGCCGCGCTGCTTTACTTCGCCATCGCGTTTGGCAAGATCACGATCACGACGCTGAATGCATACGGCAGCGTGATGTCGATCGCGACGGTGGTCAGCGGCTTTCGCGGTGAGCAGCGTCTGTCGACGCGTAACCGCGCGGTCTACATTGTCGCGATGGTTGGACTTGCGATGGGGCTCGCACTCGCCGGCCGTCATGCATTCCTGAAGGAGTTTTCGTCGTTCATTCTGTTCCTGCTCGCGTTCTTTACGCCGTGGAGCGCGATCAACCTGGTCGACTATTACTTCATTACCAAGGATCGTTACGATGTCCCCGCGCTTTCCGATCCAGATGGGCGCTATGGTCGCTGGAACGTGACGGGCATCGGCGTATATGCAATCGGGGTGCTCGTGCAATTGCCCTTCATTTCGAGCGCTTTCTATACCGGCCCACTGGTGGACAAGCTCGACGGCGCGGACATTTCGTGGATCATCGGGCTCGCGGTACCGGCGCTGCTGTATTACTTTGCCGCTCGCCACAAGGCACACGCCGCGCCCGCGCATTTGATTCTGCCTGCCCAGCCGGCGTCTACAGGGAAGTAACCGGGTGCAGCCAGGGCTGGCGTTGACCCCGTGGCGTTCGCTGCATGCGCTGGTCTGACGATTAATCGACCGGACACCACCGGCCGGAATCCGGGCACACAATGACCCGTGCACCGTTCAGCCAGACTTGCTCTTCGTCCAGTTGCAGCGAGGTCGAAGGGTCGATGTCGAAGGCAACCCCAAGTGCGTCCCCAACATGGGCATTTTCGATGGGAAGCTCCCAGGTCAGGAATATTTGGGTGTAATCCTGATCAGGCGAGAAGTCGGCCACATTAAAGCCGCTGCTGCCGCGTTGAATGACGCCATGAGGCTGGCCGGTATCGAATATCACAGCCGTACCCCGGGTCAGGGGGATTCGATGACCCGTAGAGGGAAAATGCAGGTCGAGACCCCTGTTCTCGCTCATGAAGAGATTGCAAAAGGCCGCGCCGCCATATTGCTCGGCGTCGTAGTGGTACCTCGCGCCACGGCAGGCCATGAGCGCTACGTCACTGGAAGCAAGCACGCCAGGCAGTCCAAGCGCGCCCGTCCAATCGGATATCGCCTGCACGCAATGCTTGTAGTCCGGCCAGCGAGCCCGCGCTCGCGCCAAAGGCATAGCCTCGACATCCCCGGGCTCCAGGACCATGCGCGACGATATCTCCCTTTCCCAATCTGCAAGCAGACGTGCGGGGGGAACGGGTACGTCGAGCGTGCCTGTTAGCACGATGTCGCTCACGCATCGACTGCGGATGGCGTCGCCACTCCAGAAATAGGAAGTGAGGCGTTCTCGCACTCGATGCGGTTGGGGAGGGTAATTCATCTGCTACCTGTGCGGCGATTCGGGCGATTCAGCATTCATGCAGCGCTCACGTGACTGGCGTGGACGTGGGTGTCGATTGTGTAAAGCAGAGGCAATCCAGGCTCTTCGATCAGGGCAGCATCCCGGCGCACCCGGATAACCAAGCCCGTGTGAAAAACGCATGCCGAGCGTGGTGTCCGAAGAAATTGAACCGTCGGATCATGCCATATCGGGCTGGCATCGCCGTCCTCATTGTCTGCTCATTCTTGCGGCTCACACTGCATTCATCCGATACAGCGAACCGCCTGCATCGCATGACAGGAGAGCAAAAATGAAAACCATTCGTCACTTGATAGTCGCCGCCGCACTCGGCTGCGGCTTGGTTAGCTGCGCACAGGCGCATGTGTTCGTAGGCGTCGGTTTTGCGGCGCCGGTGTATCCGGTCATGCCCGTGATCGCCCCAGCACCTGTGTACGCAACAGCGCCCGTGTACGCCGCGCCGCCACCCGCTTACTACGCCCCGCCTCCGGTCGTGACCGGCTACTACTACGGCCATCCATATGGATACGGCTACGCGCGGCACTACGGTTGCTGGAATTGCGGATACGCCTACTGGGCGCGTTGATGCCCGCGCGGGTCGACGGCTCAGGGCGTCGTGCGCGTTTTCATCAGTGCGGAGCCGGCGTCGGAACCGGGCATATGGCCGTGGCTGCGGCCCGTTTGCTGGATGAAACCGTCTATCAATGCGGCGAGCGCATCGGGATATTGGTACATCATCGCGTGTCCCGCCGATGCCACCACCCACAGCCGCGCCCCTGAGACCAACCCTGCGAGCGCGTCCGAGTTCTGCCTGGGCAGGACCACGTCGTCAGCGCCGGTCACGATCAGCGTGCCGGCCTGCACGGCCTTGAGTGCGACGGCGGTGGCGTCGTCGCCGGCCCAGTCGCGCAGCAGCGCGGCCTGGCCCTGGGTCACCGTGGCAGTGATATCGGGCGAACCGTAATCGGCGGGACTGAACATGTTCGCCCGGAAGCACTGCTGCGCGGCGTCGAGCGCGGCGGGTGGAAACAGCACGCGCATGACGCTCGCGAAGGTGGCGCCAGGCGCACCGGAAAGCACGGCGGCTATGCTGGGTGGTACCGGCACGCCGAGGCGCCCCGGCGCGGGCGCGTTCATCAATACGATCCGGCGCAGGCCGGCCGGCCTGTCGATCGCGAGCTGCTGCACGATTGTGCCGCCCATCGACCAGCCGATGACCGTTACATCGCTCAGATACAGCGCGTCGATCAGCGCGGCGGCGTCTCCCGCCATGTCCTCCACGGTGAATGACACAGCGCCCGGTTGCGAGCGGCCGACACCGCGGTTATCGAAGACGATCACGTCGTGTTTTTCGCCAAGCGCGGCAAGAAACGCTGCATCCCATTCGGCGACTGTCGCGCGATAGCCCGTCTGCAGCACAACCGGGCTCCCATGCCCGAAGCGGTAATACGCAATGTCGCCGCTCGGCGTGTGTGCGATCTGCTGGCGCAAGGCGGGATCGCGGTCCGGCCGGTGCGCTACATCGGGGCAGGGGCTTTCGGCGGGGAGCTGGATATCGTGGATATCGCGGGCGAGGACGGATGCCGGGAGCAGCGCCAACGCGCACGCAATCGCAACGATGACTGCCTGCAAATGCCTCATTTAACGCTCCTGATAGTGTGTGAATCCAGCAAAGCGCGCAAATCCTGCCAACAAGCGTAGTCGAACCGCCGCAGTATTCGGTAATCTTGCATGCAAGACGTTCGCTCGCTTGTTCGCCCGGTCGTTCGCCCGATCTGGCTGCCCCGGCGTTGCTGCCCACCTAGAAACGGATGGACACGTGATCCACGAATTGACCAAGACGGTTCTGCTGATTGTCGCGGCGTTGTTCCCGATCATCAACCCGCCTGCGGCGGCGTTCATCATCCTGGGTCTCACGCCGCACGCGACGCAGGCCGAGCGCGCCATTCTGGCGCGGCGCATCGCGGTGAACAGCTTCGTGATCCTGCTTGCGTCGCTTTCGGTGGGTGCTTACCTGCTGTCGTTTCTCGGGATCTCGATTCCGGTGCTGCGCGTGGCGGGCGGATTGATCATCGCCATGGCGGGCTGGAACCTGCTCCAATCCTCCGACGATGACCCCGGCGAAGAAGCGCAACCGGCCCCGGCGTCTCATCGGCGTGTTTCGCTGAAATCGAAGGTGTTCTATCCGCTGACGCTGCCGGTGACGGTCGGTCCCGGGGCGATCTCGGTGGCTATTGCGCTGGGTACCGGTACGCCGCGCAGCGGCCTGCAGTCGGTTCATTTCATTGGCGTGGGCGTGGCGCTCGCGCTGCTGTGCATCGCCATTTACTTGTGCGTGCGCTTCGTGGCGAACGTCCAGCAACTGCTCGGGCCGTCCGGCACGCAGGTCGCCATGCGGCTCTTCGCATTTGCGATCTTCTGCATTGGCGTGCAGATCCTGTGGCTTGGGCTGTCAGAACTGCTTAACTCACTGCATCCGCACTGAACCTTGCGGACGCTGCAACAGGACCGCCGCGCGCTGGCGCACCACCGCGGCGAGCCGAACCAGGGTCGTGAAGACCGCGACGGTGAGCGCGGCGCCGGCAACGGCGAGCGAGATGTCGAACAGGGCTTGCAGCGCGGTGATCATGTTGGTTTCCTTTACCTTGTACTGGAGACGCGCCGTGCGTGTCATGCGCGTCATGCGTGTCATGTCGATGAACAGGATTCTGATGATGCAGAATGAGGGGAGAATGAGCGGGGCCGAATAGGGCGAATAGGGCGGGCAAGGTGGCTCGTGTGGATCAGAAGCCGACCACGGCGCCGAGCAGAAGCCAGGGCAGCATTTCTTCATACGTGGCAGAGCGTTCACCGGACGGCGCGTCGCTTTCCTCCAATACGCGCTCGTCCTTGCGCAACGCAGCCTGATCGCTGTTGCTGGCGCTGGAATGGTTACTGAAGAGCTGGAACATGAGTCATCTCCCGTTGGGTCGTGGAGCGAACCGGTGGTTCGCGTGACTGCATGTTCACAGGCAAGAATGAGCAGAAAATGAGCGCGCACAGAATTCCGCGCCGCGCCTGGTCTTTGAGTCAGAACCGGTATTCGACTGATGAACCCATCGATGTCATCCGTTTTCGCGCGCCATTCCATGAGACCTTCGCTTCGCAACAATCTCATCATTGCGCTGGCCGCGCTGGTCAGCGTCGTTGCGATTGCGCAGGGTCTCAGCACTTATCAGCTCTGCCGGACCGGCATGAGCGCGCTGCTCGACCTGCGCCTGGAGCAGGTCGCCATGCGAATGCGAGGCGATCTCGCCGATGCGATCCCGAGCGCGCCCGCGCGCGGCTCGCAACCGGCGCGCGATATCGTGATCACCATCGCCAGGCCCGGCGCCGATGTCCCGCTGCGTTCCACCGATCCGTCACTGGCGCTGCCCGCAAATGCGCCGGCGGGATTTTCTTCGGAGAGCGTGAATGGCGAACGTTGGCGCATCTACACGCTGCGCCAGGACGAGCGCGTGATCCAGGTAGCGCAGCGTTCGTCGGTGCGCGACGAGCTCGTGCGCGAAACGGCGCTTACCACGCTCTGGCCCACGCTGGTCCTGTTGCCACTTGTGCTCTTCGCTGTAGTCGTGATCGTGCATCGCACGCTGCGGCGGCTGACGCCGCTCGGGCTGGCGGCGCAATCCGTCGATGCCGCGCATCTGAAACCCCTGCCCGTCACGGGCGTGCCGCGCGAAGTGCTGCCGTTCGTCGAATCGATCAACCGCATGATCGTGCGGCTTGCGCAGCTGATCGAATCCGAGCGCAAGTTCATTGCCGATGCCGCCCACGAACTGCGCACGCCACTCACCGCGCTCCAGTTGCAGGCGGACAACCTGCAGCCGCATATTGTGGCGGGCAACCAGGAGCGGTTTCAGGAATTGCGCAGCGGGATTGCGCGCAGTGGCATGCTGATCGGGCAGTTGCTGCGGCTCGCGCGCGCGGACGCGCCGCTCGACGTCGCGGTCGAGCCTGCGGATGTTTCACCGATCGTCGTCGATGCCGTCTCGGGCGTGCTGCCGATCGCGGCGGCGCGGCGTATCGACATTGGGGCGGAAGCCATGCTCGCCGACAAGGTCGCCGCTTCGTCCGCGGATGTTGCCATTGCCGTCAAGAATCTCGTGAGCAACGCGGTGCGGTATACGCCGGATGGCGGCACGATCGACCTGCGCATGCACCGCGAGGCGAGCGCCCTATGGATCGAGGTCACGGATACCGGTCCGGGCATCGCGGAGGAGTCGCTGCCGCGTGTCTTCGACAGATTCTTTCGCGCGAAATCAGACATGCACGCGGATGTGGAAGGCACCGGCCTCGGCCTGTCGATCGTGAAAGCGATCACGGCAAAATATGGCGGCCAGGCGGTTATTCAGAACCGGTGCGACGGCCGCTCGGGCATTGTCGCGGCGGTCAGTTTTCCGCTGGCGAGCGTGTGAGGATATTGGTAAAAGCGTTTGCTGGGGCGTGGGCTGGGTGGATGTTGTGGCGCTGTGGTCGACGCGCCGGTACGGCATGGGACCGGAGTAAGGCGCTATGGGACCGGAGTAAGCGCTAAAGCGCCAACTTCGGTCGACACGCCAACTCTGGTCGACGCGCCGGTACGGCATGGGACCAGAGTAAGGCGCTAAAGCGCCAACTCTGGTCGACAAAGGAGAGGGGTTATGAGAGTCCTGCTGGTCGAAGACGATCTCCAGATCGGGCAAAGCCTGATGCGTGCACTGAAGGACGCGGACTACGCCGTGGACTGGGTGCGTGACGGCGTCGCCGGACGCGAGGCCATGAGCGCCGTCGACTACACCGTCGTCCTGCTCGACATCGGCTTGCCGGGCATGTCGGGCATCGACCTGCTGCGCGCCGCGCGTGCCGGTGGCAATCCGGTACCGGTGCTGATCCTGACTGCGCGTGACGATCTCGATACGCGCATCGAGGGCCTGGATATTGGCGCGGACGATTATCTGCTCAAGCCCTTCGAAGTCGGCGAGCTGCTGGCCCGGATGCGCGCGGTGCTGCGGCGCAAGGCGGGCTACGCCGTGTCCCGGCTCGGCGATGACATCCTGAGCCTGAATCTCGACCAGCGCACGCTCAAGTTCGGCGACAAGGCCGGCGCGTTGTCCGCGCGTGAATTCGCGCTGATGCACGCGCTGCTCGAACATCCGGGAACGATCTTCTCGCGTGCGCAGATCGAGGACAAGCTGTACGGCTGGGGCAAGGAAGTGGAGAGCAATGCCGTCGATGTGCTGATCCATTCAGTACGCAAGAAATTCGGCCAGGGCGTGATCCGCAACGTGCGCGGACTCGGCTGGACGGTCATGCTCGGCGCGCCGCCCGAGCGCAAACCCTCCGGCGACTGAGCGAGGCCCATGGGAATCGTCCGCGTTTCGAAACTTCTGCTCGCGTCGCTCGTGAGCTTCGGCAACCTCACCGGCTACGGCACCAATCTCGCGTTCGTGCAGCATGTGTTCCTCATGGACACGAGTGTTGATTCTCGTGAGTCTTCGCAATGACGATATCGATGAGTAGACTCGCATTGGTGCAGGCAATGTTGCTGTTCTTCACCTCTTTCCCCGCCATGGCTGCAGCCCTGCTGATCGATACGGGGATGGCTGCCACGCCGGCCACGCTCACGACCGAATCCTTGCTCGCCATGCCCGGTGCAGCGACGATCCAGGTCCCGGACGACGTCACCTACCATCGCACGATGACCTACCGTGCGGTGCCATTGCGCTCGCTGCCCGGAGTGCGAGCATTGCCCGCCGATGGCGAGCTGCAGATCACCGCAACCGATGGCTTCGTCACCAACCTGCCTGCAGCGCTCTTGCACGACGACAGTGGCCACGGCGCGACACCGTGGCTCGCGATCGAACCGCATGACAGGCCATGGCCGCGGACGTCGAAGGGAACGGACATCGGTCCGTTCTATCTCGTGTGGATCAACCCGGGCGCATCGGGGGTGATGAGCGAACAGTGGCCGTACCAGATCAATGCCATTCGGGCGGTGGCGTCGCGCGCGGCGAAGTGGCCGCAATTCGCCGTTGATAACAGCGTGCCGGCGAACTCGCCTGTTCGCCGCGGACAGACACTCTTCGCCACGCAGTGCATGGTTTGCCATCGCATGAACGGCGCGGGCGACGCATCGGTCGGCCCGGACCTGAATCTGCCGCGTAATCCGACCGAGTACTTCCAGCCGTGGGCGCTAAGGGCTTATATCCGCGATCCAAAATCAATCCGGGCATGGTCTGGCATGAAGATGCCAGGTTTCGACAAGGCCATCCTGAGCGACCCTGACCTCGATGCGATCATCGCTTATCTAGGCTACATGGCGCACAGGCGCAAGTAGAGCGGACGGCGTACGCGAAGGCGTCCGATGCGCTAACTGACGCCCCGATGGCGCCGCTCATTCTCTTCTAATTGTTGGTCGTCACCATCTGTCTCATGGATTTGGCAGCAACCATTGCCGGTCCAGCTCAACGACCAAACATTTAGGAGAAGCATCATGTTGGTGAAAACAACGCGCATTCTGATTGCCGCTGCTGCGGCGCTCGCAGTGACATTTGGATCGGCCCAGGCCGGTACGCTCGCCGCGCCAGCCGGAAATCAATTTATTGAAGAAATGAAAACCTTGGCGCCACAACTGAATCTCAGTACGACGCAACAGACCGCTTATGACGTTGCAATGGACACCATGCGTCAAAGCCATGTCAGCGCACGGATGAATGAAGATCAACTTCAGCAACAACTTCAGGCGGTCCAGCAAACGCAGATTCTTGATCTGCGCGCTATTCATGCAGCGAACTTGAAGGTGGAAAAGGAAGATGCCCAGGCACGCGAGCAGTCAGCCAATGCGTGGATCACCTTCTATGACGGATTGAACAACAGCCAAAAGACGGCCGTCAGTTCGCTGCTCAAGCAGCAGTTCGCTGAGATTCAGAACCATCCCGGCAAACCTTATGAACCGAGGACCGGCCTGTGATCAATGGCTGCCCATGCGCGAAGACGCGCTGCGCCAGATCTGCGTACTGACACAGCGCATGCGTTTCAGATCAGCGAGGAAGCCGGAGCATTCGCAGGACTCAATATGGCCATGAACGGAATCCCGAGTGCATTCGTTCTGCCGATCGGCCTTCGCGTGCTCTTGGAATAGATGTCGCCGTGACGCGCAGTGCATGGCAGCATGCATGTTCGCCGAGTCTGCGCATTGTCTTTGCCCGTCGTCCACATCGCCTGCGCGTCCGCATCCGAGGCAACCATCAGGACTGCGCTATGCCTCGCGCTTAGGCGGTTGCGGGTTGTTTGCGGGGTTACTGTCAATCTTGACTACCCGCTCGATTCCGGCGGCACCCGCCAGCGCTGACAATTCAGTTTGCAGCAGATCAGCGATTTCTCTGGGATAGACCTCGTCACCGTCTACATAAACCGTGAAAGACCGCAGATACCTGGCTTTTTTCTCAGGGTTCTCGATCGTTTCCCTGGTCCATTGATAAAGCGGATACTTTTCCGGCCCGAGTCTTTCTGCTTCATTGACGTAGTCAGAAAACGCGTCGAACTGGCATGTCAGCGAGGCGTCATGCCGGCGCAGTACATCGCGTAGCGCAGGGGGCATGCACTGCGGATCTCCGCGCAAGATCGCGGCGGCCTCGGGGGAGACGGTGATCCTGATCTGGAATAGCCATGCGTCACTGTTTGCCATCACTGTTCACCATCGTTCTTCACCATCACTCCACCGTGGGCCACGCCAGATGCGGCGACGTCCAGTCCAGTTCACTACCGACCACCATCACCCGCTCGTCGCGCATGAACGCCATGGTCACGCCGACCGACGCGCGCCCGCTGGTCAGCGATAAATACGGTTGGCAGAACACGGCCGTTCCCATGTTCGCGACCGCCTTCCAGTAATACGGCCGATGATCCCATCGCCCCAACTGCGAGGCGAATAACGGCCCGAGCCGGAAGTCCGTGCTCGACCCCGCGCGGCCGGCAATATCCTGGCCCAACATGCGCCCGGTATCGTCGAGAACAAAGCAGCGTTTGCACAATTCCAGCTTCGCCATGGGCGCGATGGCGTCGTCGATACTCGCGCCGTTCGTCAACGCCGCCGCCGCGGTGTTGAGCATGGCGAGATACGGCGCCAACTGCGCTTCGAAGCGCGCGGTGCGCACGGCACGGCCTTCGGCAATGACATCGAATGCATGATCGATGCGCCGCGTGACCGCTGCCGCCGAGGGCAGCGTGGCGCTCGGTCTGCCCAGCAAGAACCCTTGCGCGAAATCGACGTTCGATTCCACCGCCAGGATAAGCTCCTCGGTCGTCTCGATCCCTTCCACTACCACCAGCATATCCGCCCGATGCAACAGCGAAACAATGGTGGGGAGGAGAGGCTGATCCGAGGCGCGGCTCTTCGCGCGGATCAACGCGCCATCGAGCTTGACGAAGTCGGGCTGGATGCGCAACAGGCGGTCGAGATTGGAGTGACCTGTACCGAAGTCATCGACGGCAATCAGGAAACCGCAGCCGCGATACCGCCACGCGGCCAGCGCAAGCTCCTCAACGTCCACCCCTTCGGACTCCAGAATTTCCAGCACCACCCCGCGAGGATCGAGTCCCGCCTCGAAGACGATGGCCGCGAGCGTCTGCTCATAACCCGGCTGGATGAAGGTGGACGGCGCGACGTTCAGGAAGAGCCAGCAGTCGAGCGGCAGGCGCTTGCGGGCATTCGCGAGATGGAGATGGTGGGTCAGGGAATCCAGATCGCTGATGCCGGGATTCGACTGTGGGGCGAACAGCTTGTCGGGCTGCAGCGGCGTGCCATGCTGGTCAAAGCCGCGCAGCAGGGCTTCGAAACCGACCTGCTTCTGATGCGACAAACTGTAAACCGGCTGGTAGTGGGTGAATAGATCGAACGCGCCCCAGCGGGTGACAACGACCGGTTCTTCATCGACCCGGGTGTCATTGTCTTCATCGAGCGCGGTAGCGCGCACGCGCTCGACCCGCCTTGCCTGCTCCACGAACACCCGGTTATGGCCCGCGTGTTTCGCGCGCAACAGCGCTTCGTCGGCACGGTCGAGCAGTTCGACGACATTCTCGTTCGGCCGGCGATGCGCTACGCCGAAGCTGGCGGTGAGAAAACCGTCGGGTCGAAGTATCGATGCAACGAGGGTGCGCAGCGTGTCGGCAAGCCCGGTCGCCTGGTCGGGGCCGGGCGCCTTGATAAGGACCGCGAACTCCTCGCCCCCCAGCCGACCGACCACCGCGTCCGCGGGCACGGCGTCGTTCAGGACCTTGGTGACGTCCATCAGCGCTTCGTCGCCTCGCGCGTGGCCGTACTGGTCGTTCAGCGACTTGAAACGATCGATGTCCAGGAAGATCGCGCTGACGACTTCATCGTGACCTTTCGTCTCGCTCAGTATCTGTTCCGCCTGCTCGAGAAAGGCGCGCCGGTTCAGGAGCTGGGTCAAGGGATCGGTTGCGGCGAGCGCCCGCAGTTTCTCTTCGAGCAGGAAGTGGTTGAGCCGGAACCAATAGAAGCCGAAATGAAACGTGGTCGCTGTCGGAATGCCGATAGCCACCCACATCGCGCATAAGACGTAGTCGTCGTGCGTGAAGGGCACGGCCATCACAAAGGGCAGCCCGGCCAGGTAGAACGCAATCGTTCCCACGATGAAATGCCGCGGCGTCAGCCATAGCGGCGCCGCGCAGATCGGGATGACCATGCCGGCCGGTAACATCCAGAAGAGCGGTTTTTCGACGCCTTGGACGTTGATCACCACCCCGATCTGGAGAACGACGATATAAAGCACGCCGATCAGGCCAAATATAAAAGTAGACGGGGCCTTGGGGATTGCCGCGACGAGCAACAACATGACGAACGCACAGGTCAGGCGCGGCCAGAGCGGTAAGTCGACCCCCGTTACGTGGGACCGGGCGATGATGAAAATCAGGAGCGCCACCACGGTAAAGGCCATGGTGACCGTTGATAGCGGCCGTTGCTGATCCATCGAGCGGCGGTGGAAACAGAGTCGAAGCGCAGGTGTGATCGTTGGCGGAAGCAGGGAGGTGAGCATGTTCTCGCGTAAGTTTTAGCAGCCTCATTAATTGATGATGGCTGTCGGCTGTGTCGGGCCGAGTTGTTTGAACTACCGCAGGTACTGAAATCACATGATCCGATTATCGTCGGATGAAATGGATTGTCTTACTAGGCGCGATTGGGCTCAAGAGAATGTTTAATCGACCATATTGTTTTGGGGAATAAGGCCATGCGCAGCTATGGCGCTTTTGAGTGCCGGCGTTGTGCGGGAGGGAGAAAGGACGATTTGCGCACAATGCAGTTACGGCTCGCAAACGATTTACCGCGGCTATCCGATATTGCAGACAGTTCGAAATCGTATAAAGGGGCAGCGCAACAGCAGCTTAAGTGTCTTCAATTAGTGTCTTCAATCGGTGCACGGGGATCGCGTTGATTCGTTGTTGAGTTGTGCGTCGCACAACATGCCATTGTCCGCAGAGCTCGCGGCGCCTTCAATAAACCCGTTGTAATTCAACCGCCGGTCACCGACCAGTCACCCACCAGTCAGCCGCGAACGGGAATTGCGACTCATTTCAGCGAGTTGCCAACGGGCTCAGGCGCGATGCAGCCAACCCGAACCTGCATTTCTTCACATGCATGCGCGCCATCATGAGAGAAGTTCGTACCCTTAATTCTCGTCGGTCCCGGCGGGTGTGTTCAGAATCGTTAGTATCCGCACGATCATGCAATTCGCCGCAGCGTTGCGACCGCTTTGCATGGTTCCAATTCGTGTATTCATCTAGACGTCTTGCAAGCGTCACCGCAACGTCATGTTGCGTTCCTAGAATCCGTCTCGACGCTGAAAAGCTTTGACACGCGATTGTGAGGACACCATGGATGCAATTCACATTGAACGTCTCTGCAAGACGTTCAATAACGGCCGCAAGGCACTCGACTCCATCGACCTGAAAGTGGGGCAGGGAGAAATGATTGCGCTGATCGGTGCATCGGGTTCAGGGAAGTCCACGCTTTTGCGGCACATTGCCGGCTTTACAGCATCCGACCCCGCGCCCTCGCATGTCACGCTGCTCGGCCGGCCCATCCAGCAAAACGGCAAGGTCGCGCGCGAGGTTCGTCGAATTCGCCGGGATGTCGCGTTTGTCTTTCAGCAGTTCAATCTCGTGGGGCGTCTCACCGTGCGCACCAATGTGCTGCTCGGCGCGTTGTCGCGAGTCTCGTTGTGGCGGCGTCTTATCGGCCGGTTTCCGCGGGTGGAGCATGAGCTTGCGATGGCGTCGCTCAGCGCAATGGGCATTGGCGACCACATCAACGAGCGCGCCAGCACCTTGTCCGGCGGTCAGCAACAGCGCGCAGCGCTGGCGCGCGCGCTGGTGCAGCGGGCCCGTATTGTTCTCGCCGACGAACCCATTGCATCGCTGGACCCCGAGTCGTCGCGGCGTGTCATGGAACTGCTGCAGTCGCTGAACGAGGATCACGGCTTGACCGTGGTGGTGTCCTTGCATCAGATCGACGTGGCGATGAAATATTGCGCGCGTACCGTCGCATTGCGCGACGGCCGCGTGGTCTACGACGGCCCGTCCGCCAGCCTCACGCCATCCCTTCTGCGCGACCTGTACGGTGCCGCAGCCGAAGAACTGCTGACCGACACGGAGAGCGCGCAGCGCGACGTGGCGAAGCAGGTCGAACGTGCCGTTGACCGTGCCGCGTCGCGCCCCGAAGGCGCGTCGGCACGCTCCGCCGCGTTCGCGTCGGCTGCCAGTTCCTGAACGCGTGCCTTCATTGTGCTTTTGAGCCCCGTTTTGAACACCCGCTTTGAACACCCGCTTTGAACACCTTTAACCCTGGACCTATTCGATGAAATCAGCCCGTCTTCTTCTGGCCGGTGTGGCCCTCGCTGCCTGTTTTGTCACGCAGGTGGTGCGCGCCGAAACGCTCAACTTCGGCATTATCTCGACCGACAATTCGTCCGCGCTCAGGCAGCGCTGGCAGCCGCTGATCGACGACCTGAACAAGCAGACCGGCCTCGACGTCAAGCCGTTCTTCGCGACCGACTATGCCGGCATTATCGAAGCGATGCGGTTTAACAAGGTGCAGATCGGCTATTTCGGTAACGCTTCCGCTATCGAAGCTGTCGACCGCGGCAATGGTGAAGTGTTCGCGAAGGTGAAGTACAAAAGCGGCGAAGCGGGCTACTACTCGCTGCTGATCACGAACGTGAACAGCAAGTGGAAGACCGTCGATCAGGTGCTGAAAAACACGCACGACATCAACCTCGGTTTCGGCGATCCGAACTCGACGTCGGGCACGCTCGTGCCGTCGTATTACCTGTTCGCGAAGAACGGCATTTCGGTGCGCAATGACTTCAAGAGCGTGCTTCCGTCCAGCCATGAGGCGAACATGCTGGCTGTGGTGAACAACCGTGTCGACATCGCAACGAACAATACCGACATGGTGGAGACCCTGAGGCAAAATCATCCCGATTTGCTCAAGCAGGTGCGCGTATTGTGGAAGTCGCCGCTGATTCCGTCGGACCCGCTGGTATGGCGCCGTGACCTGCCGCAGGCGACGAAGGACAAGCTGCGCAATTTCTTCGATCACTACGCGCAAAGCGATCCGCGCGAGCAGGCGATCATGGCGGGAATTACAGGTCTGTCGGGCTTCGCGGATTCCACCGATGCGCAGCTTATCCCGATCCGTCAAATGGCCTTGTTCCAGAAGAAGCAGCAGGTCCAGAACGACGCGCACATGTCCGACGCAGACAAGAAATCGCAGATCGCGGCGCTCGACCAGAAGCTCTCGCAACTGGATAGCGTGGCGGCGAAGTGAAGCACAACGCCGACGCCTATTCCCTCGACAGCGCGCAAGGTGGTGCGCTGCCACTGAAGCTCGAATTGCGGCAACCGAAGCGAAGCTGGTTGTCCATGTTCGGATGGTTGGTGGTGGTGGCCGTACTCGGGCTGTCCTGGCATAGCGCCGACATGCGCCCGCTCGATCTCTTCAGCGATTCCGGCAACATGCTGCAATTCGGCAAGGACTTTTTTCCGCCGGATTTCTCTGACTGGCGCACCTACGTTCACGAGATGATCGTCACACTGGCCGTAGCGGTGTGGGGCACAGCGCTCGCGCTGGTATGCGCCGTGCCGTGCGGGCTGCTGTCGGCCTCCAACATCGCGCCGATGTGGATCGTGCAGCCAGTGCGCCGCGCGATGGACGCATGCCGCGCAATCAACGAGATGGTCTTCGCGATGCTGTTTATCGTTGCGGTGGGACTTGGGCCGTTCGCGGGCGTGCTTGCACTTTGGGTGCATACCACCGGCGTGCTGGCGAAGCTGTTCGCCGAAGCGGTGGAAGCGATCGATGCACGGCCGGCGGAAGGCGTGCGTGCAACCGGCGCAAGCAGTCTCGATGAAGTCCTCTACGGCGTGCTGCCGCAGGTCCTGCCATTGTGGATCTCGTATGCGTTGTACCGGTTCGAGTCGAACGTACGTTCGGCGATGGTGGTCGGCATGGTCGGCGCGGGCGGAATTGGCGTGGTGTTGTACGAAGCGATCCGCTCGTTCAACTATGCGCAGACCGCGGCCGTACTACTCATGGTGATCGTGATCGTGACGCTGATCGATCTGGCGTCCGCGTGGCTTCGTGAACGCGTGATCTGAATGTGCTGGCCGCCGGTCAATGGTAATGGTCCGGCGGCCAGCAGTTCAAAGCTGTTGCTGACTGATTGCGGCCAGTAGCTGCTGGCCTGCTTCGGAAAGCAGACCCGAATTGTCGATGGTGATGAGCCGCGCCTGCTCGGGAAGCGACAAGACGGGGCGACGCGCAAGCCGCGCTTCCATCTGCCGCGAATCTTCGCGGCCGCGCCGCTCGAGCCGGGCGGCCAGGATCGTGGGGCTTGCGTGAATCTGGACGAACTGTGTGAACGGATAACGTTCCAGCGCAGCCGGTGCATGTTGGCGCGATCCGTTGACGACGACCGGCAACCCCCGCGTGAGCCACGCATCGATCTCGACGCCGATGCCATAGTGCAGTCCGAGACTTTCCCAATGCATCGAGAAAACGCCGCTGGCCAGACGCGCGGCGAATTCCTCGCGGCTCAGGGCGACATGATTTTCACCATCGGAAACGGGGCGCGTGATGTAGCGATGCGCGAACATCACCTGCGCGCCAATGCGTTCACGAACGAAGCCGAGCAACGAGTCCTTGCCGGCGCCCGATGGCCCCATTACGTAGATCAGTCGACCGGTTTCCATGCTCATTCAAGGGCCTCGGAGTGGGCATTCGCGAAGGGCAGGCGCTGCCATAGCGTGAACGGCGCACCCGGGTTCGGTTGAACAAAAAGCGCTGCCTCGTGGAAGGGCAGCGGTCCGAGCGCTTCAGCGCGGGTTTGCCACAGCGAGACAATGGCCGCACGCACCGAAGCCGAATCGAGTGCATCGGAGAGCGTCATGTGGAAGCGGAATTCATCGAGCACGTACGGGTAGCCCCATTCATGCAACAGGGTTCGCTGCCGCTCGCTCAAGCCTGACGCCAGCCGCCGTTCGGCATCTTCCGCCGAGGGACGCGCACGCAGCGAGGCGAGCGCGTACAACGCGCTGGCAGCCACCCGGCGGATAGATTCGTCGTCATCCGGCCGCGCGGCTCGCAACGCGACGAAGCGGCCCATCTCGACGGCGGAGAGGGGGGCATCGAACCGGGTGATGTGACTGGCCCACTCGCGAGTCTCCGATAAAACCTGCTGCGGCGTAACACCTTCGGCAGTATGAAAAGGTGCGACAAGCGTTCCGTGCCAGCCATAACGTCGCGGTGAGCCGGTCAGCGCGGCAACGGTCTGCCCGAGTGCGGTAATGGCAGGTTCCTCGGGTGTTTCGGTCGAGCGTCCAGTTTCGGCATTGCGGCCCAGCCATTCGCAGCCCACGCGCCACCATGTGGAAGACGCCGGCGGTGCGTAGTAAAGCGCGATGCGTGCGTCGGGTGTCCAGACATTCAAGGCGGTATCGTTCGCTTCGCCGCTCATACGCCGTCCTCGACCAGCAATTGCACCCGGTCGGCGGCGAAGTGGGTAATACCGTATTTGATGGGCACACCGGCTTCGTCGACGTCGACGCTTTCAACCCACATCACCGGTTGCGCGCGATTGATCTGCAAGCGCCGCGCGACGTCCGAGCTGGGCAGGATGCAGCCGATACGGCTCCATTTACGCGTGTAATCCACCACGCCGAATTCAGCCAGCGCCGCGCTGACCCCTTGTACGCCGGCAAGCACGCCGGGTAGGTCGGCGAAGCGCATGGCAGGGAACCAGCTGCGCGCATAGGTCAGCGGCACGTCGTCGGAATCGTGGCGTGTCTCGATCTGGTACACGAACGTCCCTGCGCGGATGGAGAGCGCTTTCGCGGTGACCGGATCAGCCTTCACCTTTTCGCTGGAAAGGACCACGCCCACCGATGCCTGGTTATTACGCCGCAGGTTTTCAGTGAAGCGCGTGCGTCGCCCGATCTGGTAGTCAATCGCACCCGGTTGCACGAATGTGCCTCGACCCTGCTCGACGCTCACCAGCCCCGTGGCGGCCAGCCGCAGCATTGCCCGGCGCACCGTGTGCCGGTTGACGTCGAAACGCCGGGCAAGTTCAGCCTCGCTGGGCAGGCGGCCATCTTCGCCGAAGCTGTTCGCCGTGATCTCCGCCGAAAGAATCTGTTCGATCTGACGCCATACCGCGACGCCCGCGCCGCGTTCCACGGCCAGGCCCGGCGTGCCAGTTTCGTTAGATGTCATGTCGCTGTCATTCCTGTCGGTTTGAATATCGTTTTCGGCATTGTAGTGCGCCGCCGATGGCGAAAATGTGAAAGCAGGGCGCTAGCGAAGAATTTTCATCCGGTTGCACAAACGTCTAGACGACCGGATGACTATTCTAGTAGCGTTCAGGCTGGACAGAACGATGAAATCACGGACGCGGCTTGGGGCACCATCGCGCCCTTTATTGACGAGGTATGACCATGAGTACATCTGCGCAGACGCCCGCGCCTCCCGCGCCACCCGGTCCCGCGACACGGCGGGAGTGGTTGGCCATCCTGGCGCGCACGCCGCGAGCCTGCATGAAAGACGCGCTTGATACGGCACTGGATGGCGCGTCGCCGCCTGAATTCGACTGGCTGCGCGCACCCGATATCGGCCTTGCGATGGTGCGCGGACGGGTTGGTGGCAGCGGAGACGCGTTCAATCTGGGTGAAGTGACCGTGACACGCGCGACGCTTCGGTTGCGGGTTCGCGAGGGACGTGCGGCAGTGGGTATCGCCGTGCACATGGGGCGGGACAAGGAGCGGGCGACACTCGCCGCGCTCGCCGACGCACTCCTGCAGACGCCTGCTTTCGAAGCCCGGATGCATGAGCACGTGCTGGCGCCGCTCGCTGCGCGCATCGCGGAAAACCGGGCGCAAAAACAGGCCCGCGCCGCGGGTACCAAGGTGGAATTCTTTACGATGGTGAGGGGCGACTGATGTTACCTGACAAGCTTTCAAAAAACTTTCGGGGTGCGGACGCTGCGGATACCGCGGGTATCGTGGGTATCGACCTCGCGACCCTGACCCCCGGTTTCAACGATACCGTCCACGATTCGCAGGGTGTGTTCCGCGCATTGCTCGACGCGCTGTCCCGGCCCGGCAAGATGGTCTCGATCGACGCCGTATTGCCCGGCCTGGATCAGGACGGCAGCACGGCCGCGACCCACGTGCCCATGGCCGCGTTCGCCGCGCTGCTGGCACTGGCCGACTATTCGACGCCCGTGCTGCTGCAACATGAGCATCGCGGCTTGAGCGACGCGCTGCGTTTTCACACCGGCGCACCGCTGACGCACGATCACGCGCAAGCGGTTTTCGCCTACGTGCACGATGCGGGATCGATGCCGCCGATCGACGCATTTTCGCTCGGTGATCCTGAGACACCGGAGAACGCCGCCATGTTGTTCATCCGCGTGGACTCCCTCACGGACGGCACACCGATGACCTGGCGCGGCCCCGGTATCCGCGATACACAGGTCGTCCATATCAGCGGCATCCCTGATGCGTTCTGGCATGAACGCGCGCTGCTGGCAAGTCAGTTTCCTTGCGGTATCGACTGTTATTTCGTACACGGCGGATCGGTGATCGGCCTGCCGCGTACAACTCGCGTGGGGGTGGCCTGATGTACGTCGCAGTCAAAGGCGGAGAACGCGCGATCGAGCGTTCGTGGGACTTGCTCGCGGCCAACCGGCGCGGCGATGAAGCATTCAAGGAACTCAGCGTCGACCAGATTCGCGAGCAGCTTGGGTTGGCGGTCGCGCGGGTGATGACCGAGGGCTCGGTCTACGATGAAGAGCTGGCCGCGCTCGCGATCAAGCAGGCCGCGGGGGATCTGGTGGAAGCCATTTTCCTGCTGCGGGCGTATCGCACGACGCTGCCGCGCTTCGGTTATACCGTGCCGCTCGATACGCAAGCCATGCTCGCGGAGCGGCGCATTTCGGCTGCATTCAAGGACATTCCGGGCGGACAGATGCTCGGCGGCACGTACGACTATACCCAGCGTTTGCTCGATTTCAGCTTGCTCGCCGAAGGCGGCCCCCGCACGGCGAATGCCAGCGTCGCGAGCACGTCCGCAGCAAAGCAGGAAGCCATGCCGCGCGTGCTCGAGCTGCTCGACAAGGAAGGTTTGATCGAGCAGGAGAAGATGCATGCGGACGCGCCCGAACCTGGCGATCTCTCGCGTGAGCCCCTGATGTTCCCCGTTGCGCGCCCGGTGCGTTTGCAGAATCTCGCCCGTGCCGATGAGGGTTTCCTGCTGGCCGTCGGCTACGCCACGCAGCGCGGTTATGCGAACTCGCATCCGTTTGCCGGCGAGATTCGTTATGGCGAAGTCGCCGTCGAACTGGAGCTTGAAGAGTTGGGATTCGCGGTGGAGATCGGCGATATCGACATCACCGAGTGCCAGATGATCAACCAGTTCGCGGGCAGCGGCGATGTGCCGCCCACATTCACGCAAGGGTACGGCCTCGCGTTTGGCCACTCGGAGCGCAAGGCCATGGCGATGGCGCTGGTCGACCGCGCATTGCGCGCGCAAGAACTGGGCGAGACCGTTTCGTCGCCGACGCAAGACCCGGAATTCGTGCTCTATCACAGCGACAACGTGGAAGCATCGGGCTTCGTTCAGCATCTGAAATTGCCGCATTACGTCGACTTCCAGTCTGAACTCGAATTACTGCGGCGTTTGCGTGCAGGCATCGAGAAAGAAGCGCAACGCGAACGCGAAGCTCAAGAAGAGCATCAAGCGCAACCCGAGCCCAGCGAGGAGAACGCCGCATGAACGCGCGTATAGAAGAAAGTGCCATGGCTGAAGGCTATAACTTCGCCTACCTCGATGAACAAACCAAACGCATGATCCGCCGTGCGCTCTTGAAAGCCGTGGCCGTACCGGGTCATCAAGTGCCGTTTGCATCGCGAGAAATGCCGCTGCCTTATGGCTGGGGAACGGGCGGCTTGCAGGTTACGTCCGCGATCATCGGACGCAGCGACACGCTGAAAGTGATCGACCAGGGTTCCGATGAAACCACCAACGCCGTGAACATTCGCCGCTTCTTTGCGCGCACGGCCGGTGTAGCGACCACCACGCGCACGGTGGAAGCGTCCATTATCCAGACCCGCCACCGGATTCCCGAAACGCCGCTGACCGAAGCGCAGATCCTTGTGTACCAGGTGCCGATGCCCGAGCCGCTGTTCCGGCTCGAACCTCGCGTCACCGAGTCCCGCAAGCTCCATGCGCTGGCGGACTACGGGTTGATCAACGTGAAGTACTACGAGGACATCGTGCAGCACGGCAGCATTGCGACGACCTACGATTACCCGGTGCTTGTGAACGATCGTTATCTCACTTCACCGTCGCCCATCCCCAAGTTCGATAACCCGAAGATGCACATGAACGCTGCGCTGCAACTGTTCGGCGCGGGCCGCGAACGCCGCATCTACGCGATTCCGCCTTATACGAAGGTACGGAGCCTCGACTTCGAAGATCACCCGTTCACCATTCAGCACTGGGATCATGAGTGCGCTTTGTGCGGTTCGCGTGAGAGTTTTCTCGACGAAATGATTGTGGACGACGCGGGCGCGCGCATGTTCGTGTGTTCGGACAGCGACTACTGCCAGGAACGTCGCGCGGCTCAAGAACAGGAGGACGAATGAATCTCTCGACACCCGCACTCCCTCTGCTCACCGGCCGTGGACTCACGAAGCGTTATGACGGCCGCGGTGGCTGCATCGATGTGGACATCGATATCTATCCGGGCGAAGTGCTTTGCATCGTCGGCGAATCCGGTTCAGGGAAATCCACGTTGCTGAACGCGCTGGCTCTGCGAACGCCCGTGAACGATGGCGCGTTGCACTATAGAACCGTGGAGCATGAACTGCTCGATCTGTTCGCGTTACCCATGCCGCGCCGCCGGATGCTCGCGCGTACCGACTGGGGGTTTGTGCATCAGAATGCGCGCGACGGACTGCGTCATGGCGTGTCGGCCGGGGCGAATATCGGCGAGCCGTTGATGGCGAACGGGGCGCGCCACTATGGACGCCTTCGCGAAACAGCCTCGGACTGGATGAATCAGGTCGAGCTCGATGCCGCGCGTATTGACGAGCTGCCTTCCGCATTTTCAGGCGGCATGCAGCAGCGGCTTCAAATTGCGCGCAATCTTGTCACGAAGCCACGTCTCGTGTTCATGGACGAGCCCACAGCGGGGCTGGATGTTTCTGTGCAGGCGCGGCTGCTGGACCTGCTGCGTACGCTGACCGCCAAGCTTCATCTCGCCGCCCTGATTGTCACGCATGATATTGGTGTGGCGCGTTTGCTCGCGCATCGCCTGATGGTGATGAAGGACGGCCGAGTGGTGGAGAGCGGACTGACCGACCAGGTGCTCGATGATCCGCAACATCCCTATACACAGACGTTGGTTGCGTCCGTGCTGCCAGTTTGAGGTACGAGAATGAATGCCAATGCCGATCTTTCCAATGAGCTTGCGTTTGCTGAACGCGCGTCGCTGATGCTGCGCGCGCGCGGGGTCAAGAAGACCTTTACGCTGCATCAGCAGGGTGGCGTGCGCATCGCTGCACTGGGCGGTGTGTCGCTCGATGTAGAACGAGGCGAGTGTGTCGTGTTGTCGGGGCCTTCAGGTGCCGGCAAGAGTACGTTGCTGCGTTGCATGTACGGCAACTATCTGCTCACGCGTGGCACGGTTGCCATCCGCGACGACAGCCGATCATCGCAATACCTGTCGCTTTCGGATGCGTTGCCGCACGATGTAATTCGCCTGCGCCGTACTACGATGGGTTATGTGAGCCAGTTTTTGCGCGCTATCCCGCGGGTGTCGTCGCTTGATCTTGTCAGCGAACCCTTGATCTCGCGTGGTGTGCACGAAGAAGACGCGCGGGTACGTGCCGGCACGCTGCTTGAACGGCTCAACGTGGCGCGGCGTCTGTGGACGCTTGCACCGGCCACGTTCTCAGGCGGTGAACAACAACGCATCAATATCGCGCGGGGGCTGATTGCTGAACAGCCGTTGCTGCTGCTCGACGAACCCACTGCGTCGCTCGATGCCGAGAACCGGCAGGTGGTGGCGGATCTCATCGTGGAAGCGCGCGTGCGGGGCGCGGCAATCGTCGGCATTTTTCATGACGAGGACACGCGTGAACGTGTTGCCACTCGCGTGATCCAACTCAACGCGCCCGCCGCACAGGCGGCAACGGCTTCAACGACTACGGAAACCTTGCAGACATGCTGATCAAAAACGCGCGTATTGTCACTCGCGATGAAGAGTTCACAGGCGTATTACAGGTAGCCGGGGGCTGCATAACCGAGGTAGCGCCTGGCACGACCTCGGTTGCTGAAGCCGAGGACTGGGGCGGCGATTATCTGTTGCCTGGACTTGTCGAACTGCATACCGACAACATCGAAAAGCATATCGCGCCGCGTCCGGGCGTGTTGTGGAATCACGACGCGGCCATCCTCGTGCACGATGCTCAAGTGGCAACTGCCGGCATCACGACAGTTTTCGATTCACTCGCGATTGGCTCGCGTGGAGGCGTGGGCGTACGCGGCAAGGAGATACAAACCAACTGCGCGCGCTCGATCGAGCGGCTGGCAGAGAGCGGCATGCTGCGCGTTGATCACTTCCTGCATCTGCGATGCGAAGTGGCGGCAGCGGACGTGCTCGACGTATTCGAGGGACTGGTTTCGCATCCGCTTTTGCGCCTTGTCTCCGTGATGGACCATACGCCGGGCCAGCGTCAATGGCACGATCCGGTCCAGTGGCGCCGGTATCAGGAGCGTCATGGAAAATGGACCGACGAACACGCAAGCACGGTGCTCAGTGAACTGACTGAGGACCAGCATCGGTACGCGCGGGTTCATCGCAGCGAGATCGTCGCGCGGTGCAAAACGCTGGGTCTGCCGCTCGCGAGTCACGACGACACGTCCATCGAGCACGTGCTGGAAGCTGTGAATGACGGTATTGTCCTCGCCGAATTTCCGACGACGCTGGCCGCGGCGCAGGCGGCGAGGGATCATGGCATTGCAACGATCATGGGTGCGCCGAACGTCGTACGGGGCGGCTCGCATTCGGGCAACGTATCCGCGCTTGAGATGGCGCGTGCGGGGCTGCTCGACATCTTGTCGTCGGACTATGTGCCGTCGAGTTTGCTCACCGCCACCTTTGAACTCGTCGATAAAGCCGGGTGGTCGCTGCCACAGGCTATTCGCACGATATCGTCGGCGCCGGCCAAGGCGGCGGGTTTGTCGGATCGTGGCTCGATTGGCCTTGGCCTCAGGGCCGATTTTGTGCGGGTCGCAATGGCAGGTCGCTTGCCCGTGCCGCGCGCGACGTACCTCGAAGGCCTGCGTGTAGCGTGATTGCCGGAAGAGGGTAGACGCGTTGATTACTGACTCTGACTATGCGCTCGTGCCTTTGACCATCTGGAAGCGGCTCGTTCGGGCAGCATGAAGGCGCGATCTTGGCGCCGCGGCCCGATTCGCGTCGTTGTCCCTGAACGCCGACGCGTGCTCGAAGCACAAGGCGCCAAGACACGCCGAACCCAAGCTTCATCGAAAAGCAATTGTCGACCGGCACGCCCAAACCACACTCGCAGCCCTTCCAGCCGGGCGTTTTCTGCCAAGCATAGCGGTACAGCACCACGTCAAATAGCCTCTATACCGGCGCGAGCGGGCATCACTCCGTGCACGCGCCGGAGGCGCCTTGAACTGAGCGTTAACTAAAACAAAACCCCCGATTCAGAAATCACGACTTCGCGAAACGGGTAGACGGGTTCATAGTCGAAGTCATTGCTGACGCCGCCTATCTACCCCGCTGCCACGTACAACGAGAGACGCCATCGTGCCCGAAGCGACTGAAAGATTCGACGACTGGCTGGATAAGACGCAAGTTGTTCATGACGTGATTACCGCTTTCCCGCTGGCGGCCATGGCCGCTACGCTGAACCGGGAACCCGAGACGAAAAACGTGCCGCCGCTATGGCACTGGCTCTACTTTTTACCGATCGCGCCCTTATCTGAAACCGGTCCCGACGGCCACCCGAAACGCGGCGGTTTCCTGCCGCCCGTGCCGCTGCCGCGCCGGATGTGGGCGGGCGGACGCCTGACATTTCACGCGCCGCTAGTGGTTGGCGAAGAGGCGACGCGCACGTCGACCATTGTGAATATCGAGGACAAGACGGGCCGCACCGGGCGGCTCGTGTTCGTGACGGTGCAGCATGAGATTGAAGTGGACGGTACGCTCAAGATCGAGGAAGAGCACGACATTGTGTATCGCGACGAGCCCGCACCCGACGCCATCAACGCGCCGAAGAAAGAACCGGCCAAAGCACCCGCCGACGAGACCTTCAGCCGCGAGATACCGACCGAGCCCGTGCTGCTGTTCCGTTACTCGGCGCTGACTTTCAACAGTCACCGGATTCATTACGATCATCCTTATGTTACGCAGGAAGAGGGGTATCCGGGGTTGATCGTGCACGGCCCGTTGATCGCCACCATGCTCGTGGATCTCGTGCGCCGCGAGTTGCCCGATGCGAATATCGCAAGCTTCGCTTTCCGCGCGCTGCGCCCGACCTTTGCGCCCAATCCATTTACCGTGTGCGGCAAACGATCGGATGACGGCCGAACCGTCGAGTTATGGGCGAAAGACCACGACGGTTACCTGACGATGCGCGCCACCGCGACGCTCGCCTGAATCTAAAAAAGTCCCTATGCAGACCACCCACTCCGATCAGTTCCAGGACATTCGCGAAGCGGTTCGCGACCTGTGCCAGCAATTTTCCGGCGACTATTTTCGGAAGATAGATGAAGCGCGCGGTTATCCGGAAACCTTCGTTGATGCATTGACGAAAGCGGGTTGGCTCGCCGCGCTGATTCCGCAGGAATACGGTGGTTCGGGACTGGGCCTGACGGAAGCGTCGGTGATCATGGAGGAGATCAATCGGGCTGGTGGCAATTCCGGCGCATGCCATGGTCAGATGTACAACATGGGCACGTTGCTGCGGCATGGCTCGGCGCAACAGAAAGAACGCTACCTGCCGCAGATCGCGAGCGGTGATTTGCGCCTCCAGTCGATGGGCGTCACCGAACCGACCACCGGCACGGACACGACGAAGATCAAGACCACCGCGGAACGCCGCGGCGACCGTTACGTCATCAACGGCCAGAAGGTATGGATCTCGCGGGTGCAGCATTCCGACCTGATGATCCTGCTTGCCCGCACGACGCCGCTCGCCGATGTAAAACGCAAGTCCGAAGGCATGTCCATTTTCATCGTAGACCTGCGTGAGGCGATCGGCCACGGCATGACCGTGCAGCCGATCCTGAACATGGTCAACCATGAGACCAACGAACTCTTCTTCGACAACCTGGATATCCCCGCTGAAAACCTGATCGGGGAGGAAGGGCAGGGGTTCAAGTACATTCTCGACGGCCTCAATGCGGAGCGTACGTTGATTGCGGCGGAATGTATTGGCGACGGCTACTGGTTCGTCGACAAGGTGACGGCCTATGCGAAAGAACGCATCGTATTCGGACGGCCTATTGGGCAGAACCAGGGCGTGCAGTTTCCCATCGCGCGCTCGTTCGTTAACGTGGAAGCGGCAAGCTTGATGCGTTTTGAAGCGGCGCGTCGTTTCGATGCTCACGAACCCTGCGGCGCGCAAGCCAACATGGCGAAGTTGCTGGCGGCGGACGCGTCGTGGGAAGCAGCCAACGCGTGCCTGCAATTTCACGGTGGTTTCGGGTTCGCCTGTGAATACGACGTTGAACGCAAGTTCCGCGAGACGCGGTTGTATCAGGTCGCGCCCATCTCCACCAACTTGATCCTTTCGTATGTCGCCGAACATATCCTCGGTTTGCCACGGTCATTCTGAATCGTGAGACCACTCGACGGCATCAAGGTCATTACGCTCGAACACGCGATTGCCGCGCCGTTCTGTACGCGTCAACTCGCCGATCTGGGCGCACGCGTGATCAAGATCGAGCGGCCAGGAACGGGCGATTTCGCACGTAGTTATGATGAACGCGTGGATGGGCTCGCGTCGCATTTCGTGTGGACGAACCGCTCGAAGGAAAGCCTGTCACTCGATGTCAAGCAACCGGAAGCCGCGAAGATTCTCGATACTTTGGTGGCGGATGCTGACGTGCTGGTGCAAAACCTTGCGCCGGGTGCGGCGGACCGGCTCGGCCTCGGCTACGACACGCTGAGCAAGAAGTACCCGAAGCTGATTGTCTGCGACATCTCGGGCTACGGGGCCGACGGTCCGTATCGTGACAAGAAGGCGTATGACCTGCTGATCCAGAGCGAATCAGGATTCCTGTCGATTACCGGATCGCCCGGAGAACCTGCGAAAGCGGGCTGCTCGATCGCTGATATTGCCGCCGGCATGTATGCGTATTCGAACATCCTGAGCGCGCTGATCTTGCGCGGACGCACGGGCAAAGGTTGCCGCATCGACGTGTCGATGCTCGAAAGCATGGTCGAATGGATGGGTTATCCGTTGTACTACGCAATTGGTGACCAGAGTCCGCCTGCGTTATCCGGCGCGTCGCACGCGACGATCTACCCGTACGGCCCGTTCCTGGCCGGCGACGGCAAGACGGTCATGCTGGGTTTGCAGAACGAACGTGAATGGAAAGTGTTTTGCGAACGCGTGCTTGAACAGCCGTCGCTGGCCACCGATCCGCGCTTCGACGCGAATTCGAAACGCTCGGCATCACGCAGTATCTTGCGCGAACTGATTATCGCTGCGTTCAGCACACTGACCGCGGCCGAGGTCCTGCAACGACTCGACGCCGCGGGCATTGCCAACGCGCAGATGAATACGCTGGCCGATGTCTGGGCGCATCCGCAACTCAAGTCGCGCGATCGCTGGCGCGAAGTCGGCACATCGGCGGGACTGATTCCCGCGTTGCTGCCGCCGGGCATGCCGAACGGGTTCATGCCGCGCATGGACCCGGTTCCGGCGCTGGGCGAACACACGGACGCCATCCTGCGTGAACTCGGCTACGAAGCCTCGCAGATCCAGGCGTTGCGCGAAGCCGGCACCCTCTAAACCTTTCAGGCGATCACCATGATGACCGATCATCCCAGCCGCACGCTCGCGACCTTCGCGGCATCGCTTCACTTCGACGATATTCCGCAGCACGTCGTGGAGCGCACGGTGAACCTGTATGTCGACTGGCTCGGGTCGGCGCTGGGCGGCAAGGGCGCGCGGCCGGTCGAAAGCATCGCATTGTTCGCGAGCATGGCGGGCGCGGCGAACGGCAACGGCCAGTCGGAAGTGCTGATCGACCGCACGCGCGCGACGCCGTATTTCGCCGCGATGGTGAACGCGGCCGCCTCGCATTTCGTGGAACAGGACGACGTGCATAACGGCTCCGTGTTTCATCCGGCGACGGTCGTGTTCCCCGTCGCGTTGGCGTTGGCGCAGGCCGCGCACGCGTCGGGCCGGGACTTTATCGCGGCGGTGGTGGCTGGGTACGAGGTGGGGATTCGCATTGGCGAATTTCTTGGGCGCTCGCACTACAAGGTCTTTCATACGACGGGTACGGCCGGAACTGTCGCGGCGGCGGCCACCGCGGGACGGATGCTGGGTTTAACGCCGGTGCAGATGCTCGACGCGTTTGGTTCGGCCGGTACGCAGGCTAGCGGGCTGTGGGAGTTCTTGCGTGACGCCGCCGATTCCAAACAGCTTCACACGGCCATGGCGGCCGCCAACGGCCTGATGGGGGCCGCCCTTGGGGCCGACGGCTTCAAGGGCGCCACGCGCATCCTGGAGGGCGAGAAGGGCATGGCGGCAGGCATGTCCACGGACGCCGACCCGTCTCGCCTCACCGACCGCCTGGGCGAACGCTGGGCGCTGACTGAAACCTCGTTCAAGTATCACGCTGCTTGCCGCCATACCCATCCCGCCGCTGACGCGTTACTTGCAGTGATGGCAGAGCATGGCCTAAAGCCGCAAGACATCGAGCGCGTGACGGCGCGGGTGCATCAAGGTGCAATCGATGTACTGGGCGCTGTGACCGTGCCCACGACGGTTCATCAGGCGAAGTTCAACATGGGTACGGTGCTGGCGCTCGTCGCTTATCACGGTTATGCGGGCGTGACGGAGTTCGAGGAAGGCTACGCCGCTACAAAGGTCGCCGCTTTTCGCGACAAGGTAGAAATGGTCTTCGACGAAGAAGTTGACCTTGCCTATCCAGCCCGCTGGATAGGCAAGGTGACGGTCCACACGCGCGATGGCCGCGAACTGACGGGGCGGGTCGATGAACCGAAGGGCGACCCCGGCAACACGCTTTCACGCGAAGAGATCACCATGAAGTTTCGGCGGCTTGCCGCCTTCTCGGGCGCGGCGTCGGACGAAGACGCATCGCGTTTGCTCGACGCCGCGTGGGGCATTGCATCGGAGACACGCATCGGTTCGCTCTTTGAAACGGATGTGCGGGCATGAGCGAGCGTTCTTATCTGTTCGTCCCGGGCAATCGTCCCGAGCGTTTCGAAAAGGCCCGCGCGAGCGGCGCCGACGCCGTGATCTTCGATCTGGAAGATGCGGTCCAGCCGCAAGAAAAGTCATCCGCTCTTGATGCAGTGCTCGGGCACATGGACGCAGCCCGTCCCGCTTTCGTACGGATCAATGCAGCGGATACCGAGTGGTTTGCCAACGATGCAGCGGTGATCGCGAATCATCCGGGCGTGGCGGGTATCGTGTTGCCGAAGGCTGAAACGTGCGAGCAGATAGAGACGGTGCTGGCGCATGCGCATGCGTCGCTGACCATTCTGCCAATCGTGGAAACCGCGCGGGGATTCGCAAACCTTACGCTGCTATGCGGGGCTCCGCGGGTACAGCGCATCGTGTTCGGCACGCTGGATTTTCAGATCGACTTGAACGTGGAGGGCGACGGCGAGGAACTCGATATGTTCCGCTCGCAGATCGTGCTCGCGTCGCGGCTGGCCGGCTTGGCCATGCCGGTCGATGGTGTCTCGACCGTGCTGGACGATCCTGTCACCATTGAGGCCGAAGCACGGCGGGGCCGTCGTTTTGGTTACGGCGCGAAGCTCTGTATTCATCCGAAGCAGATCGACGCTGTGCATCGCGCATATGCATGGACGGCTGCGGAGCTGGCCTGGGCCGGGCGTGTGCTGGAGGCGGTGGAAGCAAGCGGCGGTGCGGCGGTAGCTGTGGACGGGAAGATGGTCGATATGCCGGTGATCCTGAAAGCACGGCGAATGGTGGGCGCACGCTGAGCAACGTTTAGAAAAGGCATACGGCGCTTTGACAGTTTCAAGGCTTCAACTCTGACAGAGCGCGCGGCTCGGTGGAATTCAGCATTGTTGAGGATGCGCTTCATGGTCCGTTAAGATTGCGGTTTCGGTTCATTTCCGCCACCGCTATCTGCCACCCCAAGCCGCCACCGACATGCATTTCGATTTCGTCGATCTGACGCTCATTGTCAATCTGGCCGACACCAGGAACCTCGCACGAGCCGCCGAGCGCTGCCATATCTCGCCTCCCGCGGCGAGCAACCGTATCAAGAACCTTGAAGAGCAGTTGGGTTTCAAGCTCTTGTACCGGACCAGCCAGGGCATGACGCTGACACCGGCGGGCGAGGCATTCGTGCATCACGCGCGCCTGGTGCAAGAGCGCGTGGAGCATCTGGCCGGTGACATGCAGGAGTATGGCGAGGGCATCAAGGGGCATGTACGCATCTGGGCCAACACCACCGCGATCAGCGAATTCCTGCCTTCAGTACTGAGCGCTTTCCTGCGCGATCATCCGGATATCAATATCGACCTGCGCGAAGTGCTGAGCGGCGAGATCGTCAAGGGCGTGGCGGAGAGTGCGACGGACATAGGTATCGTGGCGGGCAATGTGCGCGCCGATCACCTGGAGATGTTGCCGTATCGCGATGACCGGCTGGTGCTGGTGACGTCGCTGGATCATCCGCTGGCGGCTGAGGAATCGGTCGACTTCGCCCGTACACTGAACGACAATTTCGTCGGACTGCCAACGACCAGCGCGATCCATGCGTTCATCGTCACTGCCGCGAACGCACTGGGTGCGCGCCTGAAACTGCGCATTCAGGTAGGCAATTTTGAAGCTGCATGCCGGATGATCGAACTGGGTGTTGGCATTGGCATCGTTCCCGAATCGGTGGCGAAACGCCACGGCAAGACCTTGAATATCCGCATGATCCGCCTCAACGACCCGTGGGCCGAACGTAAGCTCAAGATCTGCGTACGCAGCATGAAAGACCTGCCGCCGCTTGCACGGGTGTTGGTGGACCGGCTGACAAGCGCTGTGTGAGGCGGCGAGGGCCGTTGCTGGCCTTCATACGGTGGATATCCGGGAACACGTTGATCCGACGTTCACGACACGCCAGTCAATGCAGCAGCGAGCGTTGCGGGAACGCCCGCGCCGGCTGCTAGCTGCGGTGTCTTATGCCAGTCCGCACAACGCTGCAGCGCGCGGCGCAGGTCGGCCGTCAAGCCTGTGCCCACGCGCACGCCCGGTTCGATATGCAGCGACTTGAGTTCAAAAATACCTTGCGTGCGATGCGCCTTCGCGTCGACCCGTCCAATCAGACGCCCGCGATGCAAGATAGGGAGTGCGAAGTAACCGTACTTGCGCTTTGCGGCTGGCGTATAACATTCGATCGCGTAGTCGAACCCGAACAACGTGCTCGCGCGCTTGCGGTCCCATACGACGGGATCGAACGGCGACAGTACCGTGGTCACTGTGGAAGCGAGGCGGCCGGTGACCACATCGTCCAGTTTGTCCGCCAGGTCGCGGTGCACGAACGCATCTGCCTTCCAGTCGTCGACTCGCACGGGTATCAACTCACCGGCATCGGCGAGTTCATGAAGCGCTGAGGTGTATGGACGGCGTGGCATGCGGTAATAGTCCGCTACCCAGTCGGCACGAGTAATACCCAGCGCGCGACAAGCGCGCTTGAGTAGTTCCTGCGGAACCGCTTCGGCGGGCGGCAGGTCGCGCGCGTCATTCCAGTCCGGCAGCACGCGCTCGGTCACATCATAAATCCGATGGAAATTGCGCCGTTCCGCGACCATCAGTTCACCGGTCGCGAACAGCACTTCCAGGTGACGTTTCTCGGGTTTCCAATCCCACCAGCCGCTGCCATTGCCGCCTTCGCGAGCAAAGTCCGCCGAGCGAATCGGGCCGGTCGCCCGAATGCGCTCGAGCAGGCGCTCGATGTCGTCGCGATGTTTTGCATGCCAGTCTGCCGCGTATTTCCAGCCCATCCCGACAGGATCAAGCATTCGATGACGCAACAGACCGTAGTCTTCTATCGGCACAAGGCAGGCCTCGTGCGACCAGTATTCGAACAGGGAACCCTCGGCCAGATGCTCGTCGAGCCATTGTGGCTGATAGTCGCCAAGGCGGCTGAATAACACAAGATAAGGACTGCGAGCGACCACGTGGATGGTATCGATCTGTAACTGCGCCATGCGGCGGATTGCGTCAAGCACGTCTGTTTTTGTCGCCTTGCGGCGCGGCGGCGTAAGCAGGCCTTGGGCTATCAGATGCAGGGTACGGGCGGCCGACAGGGGGATTGTCTTCATGCGGTGGGCTCATGAGCGGAGGCACTTTGGTCGGATACGTTACCAGAGGACCTGCTTGATCGTGTGGCGGGGGCGGGATGACGAACTGCCGTTGTCAGGATCAGGAAACATCCCGAAGTCCGGGCTCACCTTTCAATCTCGAAAGGACCGCGCGAGCGCCAGGGACGCCGAAGGTTCGAACGTGAAAGGAAGTCATTCAGCGCCGCACGGCGCCTTTGGTCCCGCATACGCACCCGTGCCCTCGCCGTCATCTAAGCATTTTCCCCTACGTGCAAATCGCTTGACTACGAAAAAATGGCAACCTACATTTTGATCCTGTTCATACATGTACTTTTTGGAACGAATAGGTAGGTCAGCTTGTTCACTGCCGTTGCACGTCCACTATTTTTATTACCGGGGGGGTATATGAAGCTGGGTCGATACGCTGCATGTGCAGCGTTGTTGTCGTGTAGTTACGCTCATGCGGATTCTGGCGTGACGCTTTACGGTATCGTGGATGAATTCTTTCAGTATGTGAATACTGGCAATCACTACACCGCCGCCGTCGGATCAAGTTCCGAATGGGCCAGTCGTTTTGGATTAAAAGGCTCCGAGGATATTGGTGACGGCAATAAGGTCAACTTCCAGCTCGAGAACGGTTTTAATCCGAATGACGGCACGTTCGCTTCCACGGGACAGATGTTCAACCGGCAGGCGTGGGTGGGTTTATCGGGTAACTGGGGTGAAGTGAGACTGGGCCGCCAAAACTCGCCCGTCTTTTACGACCAGGGTTATCTGGATGCATTTGGCGCCGCGACCCAGGCGTCCGGATTCAGTAACTTGATGACCTACGTCGTGCGCACAAGTAATACCGTGTCGTATCAGTCACCGGTCATAGGAGGCTTGCAGGCGGGCGTATATGCTGGTTTTGGCGATGCCGGCGGATTGCGCTCGGCGGGTTCGAGTTATCAGGCCGACCTCCAGTACAACAGCGGCCCGATCGCGGCTACCGTGGCATGGCAAGCCGTGAAGAACGCCACCAACTCCTCGACCGATACCGCTGTTGAGGCCGGCGCTTCGTACACCATCCAGAAGGCGACGATTTACGCCGGTTATGCCGCCAGCAGATGGACGGACATTAATCTGAATGTCGACGTTTATGGTGTTTCCGGTAAATATCAATTCACGCCGTCCGTATTTGTTTCGTTAGGCTATACCGCGTTGCATGATAAAACCGCTGCCGCCAATAATGCGAACCAGATTGCCGCACTGGCTCAATATGATCTATCTAAAAGTACCAGCGTATACGGCACGATTTCTTATCTGACCAATCACAATCAGGCGTCGTATACGTTGGCTGGATCAGCGAATTCAGGTTTACCGCTGGCTAATCCCGGCGCCAATCCGCACGGCATCTCGATTGGTATGTTCCATAAGTTCTAGATTTCATGTTTGGCAAGACGCATGAAAACATGTTCATACATGTTCGCATAAACTCATTTCCTTTCTTTCGACGCTCAGGACAGAAAGATCACCACGATCGGGGGCGCTGCAATGAAAAAACGTTCGAACAATGTGGGCGCCTCAAAAGCGGAAATGGTCGCCGCGACGATCCAGGACGAGATCTTGACCGGGCGCTTGCCGTACGGCGTCCTGCTGGAAAGCGAGAGTGAGTTGGTGCAGCGGTTCTCGGTCAGCCGAAACACGGTTCGCAAGGGTCTTGAGGAACTGATGAATACGGGCCTGATTACCCGCAAGGTCGGCGTGGGTTCGTTTGTCACTTACAACGGTCAGACGCTGGATAGTGCGCTGGGCTGGTCAAAGGCGCTCGAAACGGCGGACGGCGGTGCTCAAACCCGGTTGCTGCAAATCCGGGTGATCCAGGATGAAAAGCTCGCCGTTCAACTCGCGCTGCAACAGCCTGCCTTTATCGCAGTGGACCGGTTGCGGGTGTTGGCGGACTCGGAACGGCCGATTTCGCTCGAACTCAGCCGGATTCCGTTCTCCGACCGGCTGGCGGACCTGCCGTTGCAGGGGTTGATCGGCGGCTCCTTGAACCAGACCTTGATCGAGTACGGCATGGCTGCGGATCACGGCGAAGAATGGGCGGAGGTGATCGGGCTCGAACAAGCCGACGCCGACATCCTGAAGCACCCGCCGGGCAAGTCGTTCCTGCGCACCCGTCGTCTCACGCGTGACAAGAACGGCAACCCGGTCGAATACGTCGTCAGTCTGCTCGATCCCGCCTATTTTGGATTGCACCTGGAGTTTTGAACGTGCCTTGGGGCGGGCGAGCAAGGACAGATGGATTGACCGCCCATTGTGTCGCTTCCATGCAGCCGTTGCTGATGCGCTAAGAGGCGCCCGCCTGGGAAAGATCACCGCGCTTGATGATTCACTAAGTTGTATTAACTAGTTACTGCCGCAGCCTGTGCTGCTTGAGTTCAACTTGATTGCCGGGAGTCCATGAAATGGCATTGATCGATAAAATACTTAAACGGGCGTTGACGTGCGCAATGGCAACAGCCGCCCTGGCTTCGTTTGCCGTGCACGCCGAAGATGTCCACGTGCTGAACTGGAAGGGGTATGGCACGGATGAGCCCTGGGCGCTCAAGGAGTTCGAAGCGAAGACCGGGTATCACGTGGTCAACGACTTCTTCAACTCCGAGCAGGAAATGCTCACCAAGCTGCGTACCAACCCGGGCGCGTACGACGTGGTGATGGTCAACAGCGCGTTCAACCAGCAAGCACGCGAACAAAACCTGCTTCAGCCTATCGATGTGACGGGGATGTCGAACGTCGCCGACCTGAACCCCAAGATGCGCCATTCTCATTTGCTGGAGATTGGCGGCCAGAGCTACGGCATTCCGTGGGTGTGGGGCGTGACGTCGTTTGCTGTCAACGACACAAAGGTCCATCCGGTTCCGGACACCATCCAGGCGCTGTGGGACCCGGCGTACAAAGGCCATGTCGGCATGCGTGACGACGCAATCGAAGCGGTCCAGTTCGCAGCGCTCGCAACGGGCCAGAATATCAACGACATCAAGAATCTCGATGCCGTCAAGGACAAGCTCAAGGCGCTGACCGGGCAACTGAAAACGTTCTGGAGTTCAGAGAACGACTGGAACCAGTATGTGGCGTCGGGGGTGTTTTACATCTCCACGTATTGGAGCGGATCAGCCGCACGCGCGCGCAACAAGTTCAACCTGCCGGTCACCTTCGTGATCCCGAAGGAAGGGGCGATCGGCTGGCTGGATTCCCTGTCGATTCCCAAGGGCGCGCATAACGTCGCCGGCGCGAAAGCCTTCATCAACTACATGATCGATCCTGGTTTCTACACGCAGTGGGATTCCCGTGTCGGCGCGCCGGTCTCGGCCAACGTCAAGGCAGTTGCAGCGTTGCCGGCCGACGCGTTCAACCGTGCGGTGCTGGCGAATCCGGCGGTGCAGTCGCGGATCCAGTTCCAGGAGCCGATCACCGACGACAAGCGCAAGGCTTACCTGCAGTTATGGCAGGAAATCAAGGCCCAGGCCGACTGACGACGTTCAAGGAAGTGCCATGAAATTTGCCCTCAGTTCGCCGCAAGGCCGACCGCTGGTTCGCGCCATGACGCTGGCCGGACCCGCCTACGTATGGCTCCTGCTAGCGGTGTTCCTGCCTTTGTCGGTCATGCTGTTCTACAGCTTCATGTCCGACGTGCCGACGAGCGGCGGCAACTGGTCGCTGACGTTCCAGAACTACCTGACGTTCTTCGATGAACCGCTGTATCGGAAGCTGATGGTGCGTTCGCTTGGACTCAGCGCCCAGGTCACGCTGATCTGCACGGTGCTCGGTTTTCCGTGCGCCTACATGCTCGCGAAAGTAATACGTGGACGCACGCGTGAAGCGCTGTTCCTGCTGATCATCCTGCCGTTCTGGAGCAACGGGCTGGTGCGGATATTCTCCTGGAACATGGTACTGCGCAGTGGCGGACCGGTGGACTGGGTGCTTAATCATCTCTGGCCGTGGACAGTCAGCACCGACCTGATGTTCTCTTATCCGGCAATCGTGATCGGACTGGTGCATTCCTACTTGCCGTATTCGGTGCTGACCGCTTATCTGAGCCTGCAGGCTATTGACGACTCCCTGATCGAAGCGGCTCGTTCAATGGGCGCGGGACGCGTGACCATCCTGCGCCGGCTGATCCTGCCGCTTGCGATGCCCGGCATGCTGGCGGGCGCCGTGTTGACCTTCGTGCCCGTGGTGGGAGCCTTCATGGAACCGCGGTTGCTCGGCGGGCGCAAGGGCACGTTCATCGGCACGGTCATCGAGGACCAGTTCGTTGCCGTATTCAACTGGCCGCTCGGCGCTGCATTGTCGTTCACGCTGCTGGCCCTCGTGCTGGCAATCCTGTTTGCCGGCATGCGGCTCTCGCGGAGGAAGGACAAATGAAGCAGGACAACACCATCGGGTCAATCGAGTTGGACACGCCGGCTGCCTCCAACGCGCCGCATACACCGCGTCGCAGGACGTGGACCGTGGGTGCATCGCTTGGGGCAATCGGCTACGGGTACGTCGTGGTCATGATTGGCTTTCTATATTTGCCGATTTTGGTCATGGCGTTGATGTCGGCTAACGCGTCGCCGCTTTATGAGTTGCCGTTTCATTTCACCACGCACTGGTATCAGGCGCTCGCCGAGGACGGCGTGCTGAAGGCGGCGGCGTTCCGGAGCATCGAGATCGCGCTGTGGACCACGTTGTTGTCCACCATTCTCGGCGTGATGGCGTCGCTGGCATTCTTTCGATACGACTTCGCGGGCAAGCGTTTCCTGCAAGCCATGCTGTTCCCGCCGATGGCGATCCCCTGGCTGATCACGGGCACCGCGATGCTGATTTTCTTCTTCGCGATCGGTATCGGGCGGGGCTTGCACGCCATCCTGCTCGGTCACGTGGCGCTCGCGTTGCCCTACGTGATCATCGTGGTCGGCGCGCGCTTGCGCACGTTCTCACCTGAACTGGAACTGGCCGCCCGTTCGCTTGGCGCGAGCGGCTGGCAGATCACGTGGCGCGTGACCTTGCCCGCGATTGCACCTGGCGTGGTGGCAGGGGCCTTGTTTGCATTCGCCGTGTCGTTCGATCAGTTCGTCGTCTCGTACTTCCTGTCCGACCCGGGCGAGACCACGCTGCCGGTCGAAATATACAGCGCGATCCGCAAGGGCTTTACGCCCGAGATCAACGCAATTTCAACCATCATCATTGTCGTGTCGATGGGCACGATGTTGATCGTGTCACGGCTGTATCGATTTGGTGGAGAGCAATAATGGCCGAAGTCAACGTAATCAAGGTATCGAAGCAGTACGGCGAATCACGCGCGCTGGACGACGTATCCATCCGTTTCGCGGAGGGCGGCCTCTATGGGCTGCTCGGACCGTCAGGCAGCGGCAAGACAACGCTCCTGCGCATGATTGCCGGCTTTGTGTTCCCGGACAGCGGGCAGATTCGCATCGACGATCAGCCGGTCGAACGCTTGCCCGTGGAGCGGCGGGAGATCGGCATGGTGTTCCAGAACTATGCGTTGTTCCCAAATATGAATGTGGCCGACAACGTCGCATTCGGGTTGTCCGTGAGGCATGTGGACAAGAGCGAGATCAAGCGCCGGGTGGGGGAGGTGCTGGATCTCGTGCAACTCGGCAGCCTGCACGCACGCGGGATCAATCAATTGTCGGGCGGGCAGCGCCAGCGCGTCGCACTGGCGCGCGCCATTGTGACGCGTCCTCGCGTGTTGCTGCTCGACGAACCGCTGAGCGCGCTGGACAAATCTTTGCGAGTGGACATGCAGGTCGAATTGCGCCGCATCCAGCGCGATGTCGCGATCACGACCGTATTCGTCACGCACGACCAGGAAGAAGCGCTTACGTTGAGTGATCGTGTAGGTATCCTGCGCGATGGACGATTGATCCAGGAAGGGACCGCACGCGAACTCTACGATCAACCGGCCAGCGAGTTCGCCGCCACTTTTCTCGGCGATGCCAACATTCTCAACGGTCGACTGGAGACCGGTGGCATGCGCATTAACGATGGCAGCTTGATTCGTTTCGGATCGCGCTCCGCTGTATCTGGTCAGATGAAGTGTGCGGTACGTCCCGAGAAAATCGCGCTCCAGCGTGCAACGGGCGCGGCCGCGCCGAGCGCGCATAACCGGCTGACGGCACAGGTTGCCCATCACGTCTTTGCCGGTGTGAATACAACCTATATGCTCGACTGGTGCGGCCAGCGGCTCAAGGTCCATGTGCAAAACTCCGGCGAGGACCTGATCCCGGTCGGCTCGCAAGTGACGTTGAGTTGGTCGCCCGACAGCACGATCCTGGTCCACTAAGGAGCTTTCAAGATCCGCATACCCTCTGGCGCGGGGCAGGGGATAGTAATTCCGTTCGTCCTGGGTCTAGTCCGGGAGATCAGGCACATGTCGGATCGGAGGTGGCGCGCTCAGAGTCCCACCCCCGACCGTCTCCAACGTGATTGCACTCAATACGCAAATATTCCGAAAGGTCGCTGGCGATAACCAGCAGGCATGAATCTCGTGCTGCCAGGGGCACCCGCACCGCCGGTTACTCAATAACCCCGACTTGATAGTGTCGATGGGGATTCGGAAGTAAAATGCGCGCATACGACTCGTGGAAGCTGGTGTAAATCCAGCACGGTCGCGCCACTGTGACCGGTTTCAGCACAAACCGGAAGTCAGACCTCGGCGTCGTATACCTCTTTTCTGACTTTGGGGCGCGCACTCCCCGGGAGACAAACATGACCGATGACCGATACTGCCCGCGATCCTGGCTTACAGCCAGAGCGGCATCCCCTCGATTGGCCCGCCTAGACCCACATAGACCCGCATAAGTGAATTCGGCTGCCCGCTTGGGGCGTGATCGATTGCGCAGGCGAGGTGGGCATCAGCGGTTCGCCAGGACCAGCACCCGAGACATGGGCGCATCTGCCGCGCGAGAGAACTCACCGCCACTTAAAAGTGCCTTGGCCGCTGCGCGTCATCGCGGGTTGATCTCGTCTATCGCGTGGACGGCAGGCCGGTGACGCCTCCAGGGAGGCCCGCGTTTCGTCATTGCCGCCATCCGAAATCGACATGCTGCGTTTGCGCTCGCAGCACGTCGTCCAATCTTCCAATAAAAAGGTTTTCCCCGTATGAAGTTCCGTCATTTCATCCTCACCTCTGCGTTGACGGTTTCGGCATGGCAGGTCGCGCAGGCCGCGGACGACTCGTCGTTTCCGCAGCCGGAGCAGCTTCCGGACGCAGCCACGCTGCCGAATATTCTCGTCACCGGCGACATGCAGCACCTGCCGCAATCGTTCGATCAACGCTATGCGTCGACGCAGGTCCTGACCCGCGCGGATCTCGACCGTTTGTCGCCGAGTGACCCGAGCATCACGCAAGCCCTCGCCACGTTGCCAGGCGTCACTATTTCACAAAACGGCGGCCCAGGATCTTCTGCTGCCGTCAGCATTCGTGGATCATCGGGAAGTCAGGTTGCGGTGTTCATAGATGGTATCCGCGTTGGTTCTGCGACTACGGGTCAAGCCGAGTGGGCCGACCTTCCGACCTCCGCCTTTGACCGTGTCGAAGTGATCTCAGGACCGGCGGCCGCTTCATTCGGTGCGGACGCGGTGGGCGGCGTCGTGCAACTCTTCACGAACCGCGCGGCCAATCAACCCAACCAGACTACGATTTCAACAGGCGGTGGTTCGAACAAAACGTTCGATACACAGATCCGCACTTCAGGCAGTATTTCGTCCACGGGTCCGCTCGCGGCACTGGCCGGACTGACCTATTCCTTGGGACTGCACGACTACAATACCGCGGGAATCGATGCGACCCAGCCCGGGGCTTACGGGCACGAGGATGGCCGCAACCCGTACCATGCTCAGGACGTGGATGCGCGTTTAGGCTATGCGCACGACAACTGGTCGATCTCCACATTCGCGCTCTATCACCGGTCCGATCTGTCCTACGACAATGCCGGCGGCGATAACCGGCAGCTTGATCATCAACTGACGACCGGCGTTGCGTTTCATCTGGACATCACGCCGTTCACGCAGTTTGACCAGTCTGTCGGCTACTCCACGGATCGACAGTTCCTCTATGCGAACAACCCGGCCATCCCGACCGATGAGATCGACTCGACGCGCTTAAGCACGTCGACCTCGCTGACCCATCAGGAGCGTGGTCAAACGCTCTTCAGTCTGCCACTGTCCGGTGAAACCAAGCTCGCCTACGACTTCACCCGCGAGCAAGCCTTCCTGCCGGTCGACATCCCCACGGGCGTGCCGACGCGCAACGATTCAGCCGTCTCGCTCCATCAATCAGTCACGCTCGGCGCGTTGACGGTGTTCCTGGCGGGACGCCACGAGATCATCCAGGGCCGGTCGATCAATACCGGCAATGTTGCTGTCGCTTATGCAATTACGCCGGTTTATACGGCACGCATTTCGTATGGCAACGCATTCCGCCTGCCGACTTTTAACGACCTGTACTACCCGGGTTACGCGAACCCTAATCTGCAGCCTGAGCGCAGCGATACGGTCGAGGCAGCGCTTGACGCGGCCTCTTCGTTCGGTACCTTCACGGCCGCTGTTTATGACACCCGCGTGCACGACCTCATCACTTACGACTCGGTGACCTTTCTGCCCGTGAATGTAGGCCGCGCGCACATTCAGGGCATCGACCTGTCGTACAAGGGCACGCTTGGTAAATCGACACCGGTCAGTCTCGCGGTCGGCATTTTGAATCCGCAGGATGTGACCGACCGGACGTGGCTCAACCGCCGTCCGCGTCAGACCGTCAGCCTGAACATCGATCACACATGGGACGAGTTTCACCTGCACGCGCTGAGCACGGGCATCTCCTTGCTTTACGGAGGATCGACCTACGACGACCAGTTCAACGCGACGTATCTGCCGTCGTACACAACCGTCGGGCTGCGTGCCGCGTACAAGGTCAATTCGCATCTCACCGTGTCCGCCAATCTGTCCAACCTCTTTAACCGGCAGTACGTCACCGCATACGGTTACAACACGTTGGGCCGGACGGCATTCGGCAAGCTCGCCTACACTTTCTAACCAAGAGAGCCGTTCAGCGGAAACTATTGCGTTAACCGAAGCACTCCCAAATTGCCGGCAATCTGTTGGAAGATGGCATTGAGTGTGGGGTTGTCCGGCGCGTGATAATAATTTCCCGGACTGGCGCAGCTTTGCATCGCCTGCTGCGAAACCGAGTTTGAGGCAGCACTGCCGAAGGTGATCGCGTACACGATCACGCCGCTCTGCTTGATCGCTGCGCAAACAGCCGACTGGAAGGTGTTGACGTCATCAGGCCAGCCTGCATTGTTGCCGCTCGACGGATCGGCAGGATTGTTTCCATGGAGTTCCGACGAGTCGGTCAGGCCATTGCTGAGGGTAGTGCCGTCTGCGCGCACTACGGTGGGGGCGGCGAGGCTCCGCGAGCCGACGCCTGACAGGCCGTTGAAATACAGGTCGTTGGGAATCGAGCCGGCCGCGCCGATCTGGTTCTCGCCATCGGTCAGGACAATCATGACGCGTTGCAGTCCTACGGTGGTCTCCGGTTTCGGAAAGCTTGAATCGGTCGAAATCCAGCCATTGCCGTTGGCGACGTTATTGGACCACGACGACGACAGCATGCGCCATCCCCACAGCAAGCCTTCCGGAATGATCGTTGAACCGCCCGCGGTCATGTTGCCAATCGCCTTGATCAGCGTCGGCTCGTCATTGGTGAGGAAGGTAACGGGTTGCGCAATGCAGTCACTATTTTGTGTCAGGGTCGACGTCCCATAACCGCTGCTGGACATCTGGTCATAATAGATTCCGAGGCCCGTGCCCTGTACATTCGATAAATAGCCGCTGCAGTAGTTGGGCTCGCCATTGCCATCCAGTGTGACAGGCACGCCGAGTACCGTCGAGGTGGTTGATCGGCCGCAAAACTGGTTGGTGTATGTGCGAATTTGCAGACCGGCAGCCGGTACGTTGTAGTAGTACGGCGTGAACTTCAGCGTGTCCGAAGGGGAATACGCATTCGGATACAGAAAGCCGTTCACGTCTCGCGGTTCGACCGCGCAACCACCCCATCCGGCAACTTTATTTTTTGCGCTCATTCCGACATTCGTCGTGTTGTAGGCGAACGATGGATTCATCCAGGTGCCCGCTGCGGGCAAAGCGCCACCAACATTGACCGTGCTCGCGAAGGGCACGAGACCGACGTAGTAGGTGGAGACCGATTGCGCATATAAATTTTGCACGAGAGTCGTCGTCGCCGCCTGGAGACCCGCCATCTTGCTCGGCCCGTTCCCTGACCCCGCTGCGGGATCGTTCATGGACCCGGTGTTATCCAGGACCATCACGAGTTCGAGCGTGCTTTGCGGGAGATACAGCGCGGTGTTGTTGGCAGTCAAGGGCGCCGTGGCCGGTAAAGTCGTGGTTCCGGAACCGGAACCGGAACCGGAACCCGAGCCATTGCCGGACGTCCCTGGCAAGACCACCGGGGCGATCAGTTTCAAGCTGCCTGTCGCCGACAATTGAATGGTCTCTCCCGAGGCCGGCGACCCGGTCACCGTGGCCACAAATCCGCTGTCTGGCATGGTGAGGGACATATAGCCGGCTGGCATGTTCGCGTTGTAGTAGGCGCGTGCGTCCTGCTGCCACTGTGCAACCGAGAGACTTGCGCCGTGCGCGAGGTCAATGCCAGCCGAAAGTGTCGCGACATCGAGCGCCGATTGCATGCGTGAGTGCGTCATGCCGCCGTCGATCGTATCGAGCGAAATGCACATGCACGCGATCATCATGCTGCCGCATAGTGCAAACACGACTGTGACCGCGCCCTGGTCCCCATGCAGCAGCGCGGCGGCACGACGCAGGTTCGGCTCTCGCGCGCGGGCTATCCGGTCATCACGATGTTTTTTAGCGGAGCGAGTCAGCATCATTCCGATACCAGTGTGAGCGGCTGAAGAGTACGCGGACGCACGTAGATACGTTCGTAGAGAGTCTGCGTGCCCGGAGCGCCGGGCCACAATCCGGCCGTCATCGCGAACGGATTGAACGTGTAGAAAACCTCTACCACGATGGCTGAGTCACCGTTGCGGAACGGCCAGGTCGCGGGAAGAATGTTGGCAGGCGTTACCCTCGTCGTCATGCCGCTGCCGTTCCATGGAGCACTTGCCTGCCACCAGATCTGCGGCACGCCTGCCACCATGGTCGGTGGGGGCATCGCCGGCCATACGCACGACGAGGTGGTTTCGCATACCGAAGTAATGATGACGCCGCCGCCCTGGTTCAAGCTGTTCGGGGCGCTTAGCAGCGCCGCTGCGTTCCAGATCGAACCAAGATCATTCGAGTCGGTTGTGGCGTTGGTGTTGATGAGCCGCGTTGTTTGTCCGAGCGAATCGGCCAGCGTGAAAGCCGTGTGTTCCAGCGCGCTTACCGTGCGCATGTACAGGTAGATCTCACTGAATCCCACCATCAGCAGCACCATGATCGGAATGACGATGACCAGTTCCACGGCCACGCTGCCGCGGTCCGAGCGAAGCAGCTTCCGAAGAGCTGCGAGGAACTCCGGATGTCTGCGCGACCGTACCGTGGCGAAGGCAGTTGTCATTTTTCGTTCTGCACAATGTAGTTGCGCTGGAAAGTCAGCAGTGGAATGCCAACCAGTTGGGGGATACCTGAGATGCCCGGCGTTGTCAGCGTGATGTTGTACGACACGACATCACCGAGCGAGCCGAGCCCGGCGGTGTAACTACTGCTGCCGACATCGTTGTACGTGCTGTAGTCGAGCTCGGTGATGGTGAGGGTCGTTTGGGGCATGCCGGTCCAGCCGCTCATGATGCTCGTCACGATCTGTTGCGCCTGGTTTGCCCGCGTGCCCGAGGCAGGGTTGGTCGTCGTCAGCCCCACGCGGGACGCCGACTGAGCGGCGATCTGAACGGTCGCGTCGATCATCATGTCGACCGCGAGCTCCACGGTACCAAGCACGAAGATGAACACGAATGGCGCGGCGATCGCGAACTCGATCGCGGACACGCCGCCGCTGTCGCGGTGGAGGGTGGCAAGGAAGCGCACGAATCCGCGCAGGTTCCCCGCTGTCATCGCACGCTCGACGCCTGGATCGAGGCCGTCGGCACGGCCGTAGCCACCGTGGCAGGACGGCCTGCCGTCTTCGCCAGAATGGCGCGCTGGATTTCATAGAAACGCAGGTTGTCCTGTACCGACGCCTTCGGCAGCGTCTTTCCAAGGATTTCGGCAGCGGCCTCGGAATTGCCGAGCAGCCCGTAAGCGAGAGCCAGATCCTGGCGCGCCTGCGGTGGCGCTTCCGGATAGCGCGTGACGTCGAGCAGCACGTTGGCGCCCTCGCGTGGATTGCCGCCGAGCACCAGCGACAAACCCAGGTTCACGCTCAGCAGCGGGTCGCCCGGATTGGCCTTTAGCGCCTCCCGCAGCACGGCTTGCGCGCCTGCGTGGTCCCCCTTCAGGTCGAGCGCCGCGCCTAAACCCGCCGACGCCATCGGGTCGCCCGGCATGCGGGAGAGCACGCCTTGATAGGTCGCGATCGCATCGTCGAAGCGGCGTTGATGGATCGCGACACGCGCAATGCCGATCAGCGGCGCCACCGCGGCCGGATCGAAACTGCTGGCGCGCTGATAGTAGACGCCCGCGCGGGTGAAGTCACCGACAGCGTAGAGCGTATCGCCAAGGCCGGTCAGGCCCGGCACGGACTTCGGGTCGGCTTTCACGACCTTGTCGAAGAGCGAAGTCGCCAGGTCAATGTTGCCCGAGTCGAGGGCGGTGGCCGCGATGCGCAGCTCGCCCATCGTGCCCGGCGACGAATTACGTGTCACCGGCCGCGCTTCGGTCACGTGCTCGGTCGTCGTGCAGGCGGCGCCCGTGAGCAGTAGTGAAGCGCCCAGTGTCGTGAGGCACAGGCTTCGCAACATACGGACAACTGACGATAGGGCGGCAGCCGGCGTCGTTTCAACAGAAGAAAGCAGGGCGGACGAGTTCATTTTTTGTTGATCACTTCGAGAAGCTGAATGACGGCCGGCCCCGCTGCGATCACAACGACCGCCGGAAGAATGAAGAGCATCATCGGAAGCACCATTTTGGGCGCCAGCTTGGCCGCTTTTTCTTCAAGGGAAACGATGTGCGTCAATCGTTCCGTGCGCGACAAGATACGCAGCGCCTGGGTGATCGGGGTTCCATAGCGCATTGATTGCGTCAGCGTCGAGATCAGCGCGCGGATCGAGGGCAGGTCGATGCGCTCGGCGAGGCCGTGCAGCGCGCGGGTACTGTCGCCGGAAAGCTTCAACTCGTCGGCGGTCAGTGAGAATTCGTCGGACAGCGGCGGGCAGATCGTCGCGAGTTCATCGGCGACGCGCCGGATGCTGACGGCAAGGCTGTTGCCGGCATTCGTGCAGATCACGAGCAGGTCGAGTGCATCGGGCAGGGAGCCGGCCATCTCTTTGCGCCGGCGTGATGCCCGAAATGCGATCGCATATTCGGGGAGCATCATGCCGATCACGAAGGCACCCATCATGGCCGCGCCGCGTCCGACCGGAAACGAGCCGATCAATGGAATATGCTGACCGAGCATGACCGTCGGCGCGGCGCACAGCAGGCCAAAGCAAAACTTGACGGCAAGAAGAACCGACACCGCATAGTGGCTGCGATAGCCGCTGCGGACCATTTCCTGACGAAGTTTTGCACGGTATTTTGCGTCGAAGAGCGGCAGTTTGTCACCGAATGCGGCGAGCCGGCGCAACAGGCGGCGGCGAAAGGTCTTTTCTTGTCCGTCGTCTTCGAAATCAGCCGGGACTGTCTGATGACTGAGCGCGGCTTCGCGCACCCGCTCGGCAATGCGCCCGCGTTTGCCACCGTGTTTGGTCGCCCACCAGATCGCGAGCCCGACGAAAAGCGCCAGCAGCATCAGCAGGTTGATCAGCGTCTCGACGTTGGATGGACTCATCGCGAGGTATCCAGTTTCGCCAGCTTGTTGATCAGCGCTACGCCGAATACGACCGAGATCGCAGCGTAGGTCAGCAGTTTGTGACCCGCCTCCCGTTCGAATAACACCATCATGTAGGGGCGATTCATGAAGTACAGGCACAGCATGATGCAGACCGGGATGGCCGCGAGGATCTTGGTCGTGATGCGGGCTTCGGCGGTCAGCGCCTTGGTCTTTTGACGAACCTCTCGCCGGGTCCTGACAATGCCGGACAAGTTTTCCAGTGTCTCGCCGAGCTGGCCGCCGGTTTCCCGCTGCAGCAGCAAACAGACGCAAAAGAACGAGAAGTCGGCAATTTCGATACGCCGCATTGCTACTGCCAGTACTTCTTCGAGATCACGCCCGACCTGCAGCGAATCGCTCATCTGCTTGAACTCGTGTTTCAGCGGCTCGGGACAGTCGTCGGCTGCCGATCCGATCACGTGCGTGACCGGCACGCCCGCGCGAACCGCGCGCACGATCGTATCGAGCAGGTCCGGAAAACCATTGAGGAAGCGCTTGCGAAAGCGTTCGACCAAAAAATTGTAAGCACGCATAGCCCCGAACACAGGCAGCCCCAGGATCAGGAGCGGTTTCGCGAAACCGGGCAGCGGCATGAAGTGCGTCATGAGAAGCGCAATCAATTCGCCGGCAACCGTTATTGCAACAACGACGTGGATGCCATTGGTACCGGCGACAGTGCGTAGCCGCGAAAGCTTGGGCCGAAGCCAGCCGCTAAATACGTTGTCGGTTTTATCGACCGTGAACAGGTCCGAATTGACGTTGACCGTGCTGTTCTCGCGCGTCATGTGAACCAAAAATGATTCACGCATGCGCGTCTTGATTCTCGCGTCTGGCTGCTTGTGCCGCATGTCCATGACCACGAGCGCCATCACGCCGCAGAGAATCACGCCGATGAACGAGCACACCGTGAAGACGTCGATCGGGCTCATGTCCTCATGGCCTCCAGCAAAGACTCCTCCAACCCGTAGTAGGCTGCGCGCGCCGAAAAAGCGGGCCTGACGGACGCACATTCGTACACGCCCTTGACCTCTTCGCTGTAGGCGGTCGCGTCGTAGTGAAACGTGAACAGGTCTTGCGTGATGATCACGTCGCCTTCCATGCCGACCAGCTCGGTGATGCGCGTAACGCGCCGCATGCCGTCGCGCATCCGCTCGATCTGCACGATCAGGTGCACGGCACTCGCGATCTGCCGGCGAATCGACATCAGCGGCAGGTTGCCGTTGGCCATCATGACCATGCTTTCCAGCCGCGTGATACCGTCTCGCGGCGTGTTCGCGTGGATCGTGGTCATCGAGCCGTCGTGGCCGGTGTTCATGGCCTGCAGCACGTCGAATGCTTCGGCGCCGCGTGTTTCACCGAGGATGATCCGGTCCGGGCGCATCCGCAGCGCATTGCGCACGAGGTCGCGCTGGGCGACGGCGCCCAGCCCTTCGGCATTCTCCGGCCGCGTCTCCAGGCTGACCACGTGCGGCTGCACGAGCTGCAGTTCGGCCGCATCTTCAATCGTGATGGTGCGCTCGCCCAGTCCGATGAAATGCGACAACGCGTTGAGCAGGGTGGTCTTGCCGGAACCCGTACCGCCGGACACGATGATATTGAGGCGGCACGTGCTCGCGAGTTTGAGCACGTTCGCCATGGCCATCGACATGTTGCCCTGCTGCGCCATGCGGTAAAGCGTGATATTGCGCTTCGAGAATTTACGAATGGAGATGGTCGCGCCGTGAATGGCGAGCGGGGGTAACACGACGTTGACCCGGCTGCCGTCGGCGAGCCGTGCATCGACCATTGGACTGCTTTCGTCGACACGGCGTCCCACGCCCGCGGCAATCCGCTGCGCGACGTTGACGACGTGGGCGTTGTCGCGGAACTTGTACGCGGTCAATTCGAGCCGGCCGCTGCGCTCCACATAAACCTGGTCCGGGCCATTGACGAGCACGTCGGTGACAGTTTCATCGGCAAGCAGCGGTTCAATGGGGCCGAGTCCGAACATGTCGTTGAGCAACTCACCGACAATCTGCCCCTGCTCGGACATGGTGATATTCAGGCGTTCCCGTTCGGCAATGCTGAGCACAAGCTGTTCGACGCCAGGCTTCATCTGCTCGCGTGTCTTGCCGATCACCGCTGATGCGTTCATGGAGTCGAACACACCGTTGCGGATGACTTTGAACAGATCCGAGCGAACCAGCGCTTCGTTACCTTCGACCATCGGGGCATAGGTGGCGGCCGGCGCATCCGGGACGGGTGCGCCGACTTTCTCGAACGCCGCGAGCGCCGCCTCTCCAGCAGTGGGAACGGATTCGGTCTGGGTTCGCGCGACCTGTTTTTGCCCGAACATCAAGCTTTCCTCAGTTTGAACTTGTGCAGCAGTGTGCGTTCAACTGCCGCGTGCTGTCCGGTCAGATCATTGGCGATCCGGGTGATCGACTGGTTGAAACCGGTCGAGGCTTTTTCCTTCGGCGCCTCGCCGAGGTTTTCTGCGATCGACAAGGACTTCGCTTCGAACTGCACTTCGTGCAGCACATTGCGACCGACTGCCGTGGTGAAATCGGCCGTCTCAACCTTGCCCGCGCTCACCGCGTTAGGGCTGTTCAACAGCAGCGACGTTGCCGGGTTGTTATTGCGGTCCTCGATGTAGCGCAGCAGGCGGATGGTCTGCCGCGTGGAGAATACGGTGCGATCGGTGACGAGATACACACGCGATGCGTTGTCGAAGGCTTCTACCGCGAGTGGATCAACCGGGTTGCCGATATCGAGCAGTACATAATGAAAGCTGTCGCACAGTAGTTGCACCACGCGTTTCAGTGCTCCTGCCTGATAGGACTGTGCAGCGTCGAAGTCGAGCTCGGCGGACAGCACAAAAAGCCGGCTGCCCTTCGCAACGAGCGTGCGTTCGACATACTGTGGATCGAGCCGGTGCACGTTCTGAAGGACATCGTTCAGGCCATTGTTGCTCGTGATGCCGAGCATGCTGTTCGCGGCGCTGCCGTTCACGTTGAGGTCGATATAGGCCACCCGCCTATGGGTTTCATCGGCAAGATGGCGCGCGAGATTCAACGCGAGGGTCGTGACACCCACGCCTCCGCGCGTCCCGGCGAATACGATTGTCTTGCCGATCCGTGCAGTCGCAATCGGGCTGATTTTGCCCTCTCCGACATTGATGGTTCTCTTGAGCAGTTCGATGGTCAGCGGCTTCACGAGATAGTCGCGCACGCCGATTTTCAACAGGCTGCGGAAGAGTCCGACGTCGTTACGTTCGCCGAGCGCGACGACCTGGACCGACGGCTCGCATACCTCCGAGAGGCGGGCGAGGTCGGACAGCGGCATGGCGGAGTTATGCAGGTCGACCAGCAGAAAGAGCGGCGAGCGCTCAAGTTTTGCGATATACGCGATGGCGTCATCAATCCCGCCGATCACGACATGCACATGGGGCATTGCCTGTTCGAGCACAAACGTCTTCAGGACCCGTTCCGTCGCGCGGTCGGAGACGAAGGCGATGAAGTCGGCGATCCGCACGCCGGCGCCGGCTTTCGTCAAGTTGAACCCTGTGGTGCTCATGGCGTGTCTTCAATGAAGGTTGAACGCATCATTTGGAATCGCGCGACGTGGTCGTGTCGAGCGGGATCACATGGCCTGTTTCGTAACGGTGCACGGCGCTCGCTGCGACGGCGGCATCGGCGGGCGCGAGCTTCCCCGGCGCCACGAGGTCTTTCGGATTGGCAACCTGGGCAGCGAGGTTGGTGTACGTCGCGCAACCCCACTGCATGGAGGGACGGTGCCAACCTGCATCGGTCAACACCGAGCCGCGAGCAAGCTCGGTGCAGTCTGGCGACACCGCATTTTTGCCGTCGAAACCGATAACTGACTGGTCAGGCATATCGCGCGGCGGCTTGAAGCAGCCGCTGACGCAAGCGGTGGTCGCACAGACAAGAAGGAGGGTGAGGATTTTTGTGGAGTTCATGGCATCCGGCTCAATAAACGTATCCGGCCGCGCCGACGAGACGTGGCTCTTCAGCCTGCGAGGACGCGTTGGCTGCCCGGTGTTGCTGGAAGCTGTATTCCACGTCATTGCTGGGCGATACGAGCGATTCGAGCGGTGTACGCAGCTTGCCGGGGTCGGTTGGCTCGACCAGATAAGGCGTCACCATGATCACCAGTTCGGTCTTGTTGTTCTGGTAATTGGTCGACGAGAACAGCTTGCCCAGGATCGGAATGGAACCCATGCCCGGAACCTGCGAAATGATGTCGGTCGTATTGCTTTGAAGCAGGCCACCGATCGCGAAGCTTTGGCCGCTCGCGAGTTCGACGGTCGTATCGGCGCGGCGCACACTCAGGCCCGGGACCGTGATGCCGCCGGTTGTCACGCTCACCGTCGAGTCGATCTGGCTGACTTCCGGACGGACCTTGAGACTGATACGGCCTTCGCTCAACACAGTCGGGGTGAAGTCGAGCTTGACCCCGAACTGCTTGAACTCGACGGAAATCGCGCCGTTGACTTGCGACACGGGAATGGGGAACTCGCCGCCTGCGAGGAAGCTTGCCGTCTGCCCTGACAGCGCCACGAGACTTGGCTCGGCGAGCACAGTCACCAGACCTTCCTGGTTCAACGCGTCGACCAGGGCCTGAATGTCCGTGCTGCCGGTCTTGAATTGACCGAACAGCGAATAGGCATTGTTGCTCGGCAGATTGACCGGATAAGTGACCTGGCCGTTGGCGCCGGTTAGCGGCTGCGCCAGGTTGTAGATGGGGCGACCGCTATAGATGCCACCGAAGAAATTCCCGGCTGCATTACCGAGCGCCTGCCAGTTGATCCCGAGTTGCTGCGTGACATTCCGGTCGACCTCGGTGATGCGCACGCGCAATTGCACTTGCTGCGGCCGGTCGATCGTCATGCGATTGACCAGCACTTCCTTGTCGGCCAGATACGGCGTAAGTGACTGCACTACGGCGTCGGCATCGGCGGCGTTAGCGGCTTGTCCTGACACTTGCAATGATCCATTGCCCGCGCTCAATTGCAGATTCATCGATGGAAACCGCGCGGTTACCATGCTGTGCAGCGCGTCCATGTCGCGCCCGACCACGATCGAGCGCTGCAGCAGCGTCTTGTTGTTCGCGCCCAGCACATAGAGGGTCGTAGTGCCGGCCTTCTTGCCCAGCACGAAAACCGCCCTCGGTGAAGGGACATGAACATCGGCGACCGCCGGGTCCGCCACGAACACTGAAGTCGCGTCTTCGTTGAGACGCACGAGCGTGCCCTTGCCAGCGGCGACATCGAGTGAACCCTGGGAAACGGCCGGCGCGTCAGTGGCCGGATTGGCCGAGTTGGCCGCCAGCCGCGGCTGGGCAGCGTATGCCGGCGTGGCGAGAATCAAAGCCGCCGAGCACAAGGCACATACCGAAAGCCTTGTCGTGTTGGCATGCAAACTGAACGGCAGTGTCATGACTTCCTGTCCTGGCGAATGGCTGCGACGTCGAACGGCTTGCATGGGATCACCGCGGCATGGCGACGGTTGGTAGCGGCGGCACCGCATCACCACCGGCCTGGGCGACGCTAGATGTCGAGTCGGCCTTTTCGGAACCTCTATAGACGGTCACTGATTTCGGCGTGGCCGGCGAGGCCATCCCGCCTGCCTTGAGCGCAACCGGATGCGCTCTGGGCAGGTCACGCAACGCGCGGGAAATGTCGCCAGCCCAGACGGGCGCGCGCGGCGCATCGCCGTCTGCGGAGGCAGCAGCGGTTCCCGATGCGAGTGCATACGGGTCGCGCGACACGGTGGCAAAGCTACGCAATGCGAGCGACAAGCTGCCGAGCCGGGCGGCCACCGCCACGACCTCGCCCATGTGCGGCGTCACTTCGAGCGTTACGGTACGAACGCGCTCGTTGTGGTCCGTCGAGTCGCCACTTTTCGGACGGTTGATATCGGAGCCGGACGCCAGCACGCGAACATGTTCGACGACGGTTTCACTCGATACCGCCAGATCGGGCGAATCGGTCTTGCGGTCCATCTGCTGGGTGAGCAGCAGGTCCACGTAGTCGCCCGGTTGAATCAGTCCGGCGTTGCCGGAGACATCGTCGACGGCAACCGATACCGCGCGCATCTCGGGTTTGAGCGTGGCGGCCAGGAAGCCGGGTGCGTTTGGGAGAATGACGTCATCGGCGACGATGACCGTACCGCTGGTCACCGGATGGCGCAGCAGGGCGCCTTTTAGTTCGACCGCACCGGGGGCGCCGGATACGATAGCGCCTGGCGGCAATGTCTTGACGGGAACGTCCATCCATTTGATGTCTTCATCTCGCAGGAGCAAGCCTTGCGGAAGATCGGCGGCGCTCACGCGGACTTTTTCCTGGTTGATGACTGCCGTGGAGGGGCGTGTCGCACTCGCGACGACTACTCGTACGACCAATGCAACCAGGATGGCGCCTACGATAAGGATTGCGAATTTAATGATATTAGACATAAGGATGCCATCCTATCGCGCCAAAATCAAAGGCAGTAAGGCGGGCAGCATGATGACTGAACCGCCCCCGAGTGCGAGCGCTACACCGTAGGGCACGCCGCGCGCTCCTGAAAACATTGCCAACGCCCGCATGGGGAGTGAATGCTGGTCCAGATCCATGTGTCGTGTTGCAAGACTGACCAGCGATACGAGCGTTCCGATCACGGAAATCAGCGTAAGAGCCGGCAGCCAGAGACTCGGGCCGGCCCACAGAAAAATGATTGATGCGAGCTTTGCATCGCCCCCGCCGAGCATTTTTGCAGCGAACAATGCGGCGCAGATGACCAGCACGCCGAATGCCAGAAGCAGATGCGCAAGAACGTCGCCGAGAGACATGCGAACGATCAGTGCGTTTAGAAAAAACAGGCCGCCGATTGCAAGAACCGCTGGGGTCGGCAGGCGCCGGACCCGCACGTCGACAATAGCCAGCCATAGCAGCGCGCAAAGTACTACGAAGCGAATTGCCAGGGGCAGGAATTGCACAATGTCGTTCCGAGAACGGTGAATGAAGTGTAGGTTCGAACTTGGGTCCGAACCTACAGGAGCGATGTTTAGCCGCCCTTGGCCTGATTTGTCGCGATCGAGTTGAACATGGTGGTGAACATGGTCGACACGCTGCTGCTGAACGTCGTGGCTACCGCGCCAAGCGCTACTGCTACGATGCCTGCCAGAACCGCATATTCCATGGCGCTGACACCGCGTTCATCGCGAACGAACCAGCTGATAAATTTGCGCATTTTTAGATTCCCCTAACGTGATGGTTGGCGTCGGACCATCGGGTAAGTGAAAGCCCTGAAGACCGACAGATCTATCGTACCCAGCAGCCCCGATTTTCTAAGGAGCAGACACAAGACATATCTCGCCTCAGTTCGCACTTTAGGATCCGGGAGCGGGTGAATCACTTAACGACTGCGCGTAGAAAAACTTTAGGAATGGAAACAAATAAGTTCGCGTGGTAAGAAATTCCGCTTACTTTGCACCACCTCGGGAAGATTAGAAGTTAGGTTTCCAAAGGTTTACATATCGATTTTTTTATTGGGAATCTGGTTTTTACTGGGGGGTCACTAGCGCATGCGCTCTTGGTAAAACCCCTTGGTGCAACCGGTTCTTTAATGACACCCAGTCGGGCGAAAGGGGCGAAAGCCTAAGTGATCCTGATTGATTACAACCAGCTAACATTTGCGACCGAATCGCGCAAAATCAGACCGAAGGGCGGGGTGACGGGAAACCGATTTTGGGGTCGTCGTCGCTGAGCGATCTCGGCAATTGACACGAATGAAATTTGCACCGATCACCGAGGTGATCGCGACCTGACATTGGTTCAAATGATGAGAGAGATTCTGGCGGCGTTTAAAAGAGGTGCAGGGTAGTCAGTCGGCTAGTGATGGCATCGACGTCATCGATAACCACGAGTAATTTGCAGGCCGGCGTGCGTTCCTCAAACCACCGATGATCGCTGCCATCGATCTGGATCAGCTCGCCCAGGCACGAACGCCGGTTCCTCGGCTGGTGGATCTTGGGCGGGCGCTGCTTGCGCGGAATCCACAGGCCCGCGTCAGTCATCAGGTGCCGCACGGTTTCGGCCGCGAGCGTCAGCCCGTGAGATTCTCTGAGCTTCTCGCACGCGAACGTCGGCCCAAAATCGGCATAGCGCTCGCGAATGATCGCCAAGGCATGATCTGCCAGTCCGGCGGGCAATTGGTGATTGCTGCAGCGCTCGCGCTTGCGTGAAATCAAACCCGCGGCGCCTTCGCTTCGATATCGGTTCGTCAGCCGTTCCACCTGACGCCGGCTGATGCCCAATCGCTCAGCGGCACGCCAAGGCATCAGCAGTCCATCGGCGACCATTTGGATCGCCTTCAGTCGCTCAAGCTCACGCATGCTCATGGTGATCATCCCAGTGCGGTCCATGATCGACTCCCAGCGACGGCGGAGCCCCAGCATGGGCCTGATCGAGCCTTCGGTGCGACATTTCTACTTGGCTCAAGTACGACATTACTATTTGGGGCCTACAATGAAATGTCGAGGCCAGATTCAGATGTCGGGGGGCGGGCTAATTAGAAATGTCGGGTTTTGGGTTGGTTTGAGGTTGGTTTCAGCCTTCTAAATCTCTCTTGAAAGGGTCATTTCCCCACCGCGGCTACCCGCCTTTCGGCCGTTCTCAAGATGATGCCGTTCAGGTCCGCTTGCGTGAGCGCGCGCTGCTTGCGCGTGTTGTTGGCCCGCATCTTCGGCTTCGCCGGCTCGCCCTGATTAGTCCTCGACGGCGAACCCGAGATGCGCCGGTTGTCCCGCTCCAGCTGCACCTGCCGCGCCACCTCCAGCACGTGTCCCAGCCGCTTGTTATCCACCACCACCCCTTGGTCAATATCGGACAAGCGATCGTACTGGCGATAGGTCAGGGCGGCACCATTGGCCCGGATCTCGATGCGCCCATCGGGGTATTCGACCACGTCCAGGTAGTGGTGAATCAGGCCGCGGTTGGCCGGCGTATCGTCCAGCAAATACATCACCCGGTCATACTGGACGGTCAACGTCGCCGACACGCAGCGCGAGACCCGACAGGTCAGAATCAGATCAAGATTCTCATCCGCCCTGAGCGGCCGGTGCGCGTTGTACGCACTCCTCGGTGCCTTGCCAAAGCGGCCATTGAAGTCGGCAATGAAGTGGGGCGCATAAGCGTTCGCCGCTTCCTTCGTGTCGATCTTGCGCAGTCGCAACTCCTTCACCAAGCGGTCCTGCAAGGTCAGGTTGGCGCGCTCCACGCGCCCCTTGGCCTGGCTGCTGTTGGCACATAACGTATCCACGTTCAACTCGTACAAGGCCCGTCCGTATTGGGTTACACCCTTGCCGGGCGTGCTCGCCGGGTGGTTGCAGTGGAACACGCTCGCGCGGTCGCTGTAGAGTGCGACCGGTTTGCCATACGCTTCGATGTACTGGCGCGTCGCTTCGAAATAACTGAAGGTCGACTCGGTCGCGGTGAAGTGCAGCGTCATCAGCCGACTGGTCGCGTCGTCAATAAACACCAGCAGCGTGCAGGCCGGCGCGCGTTCCTCAAACCACCGATGATCGCTGCCATCGATCTGGATCAGTTCGCCCAGGCACGAACGCCGGTTCCTCGGCTGGTGGATCTTGGGCGGGCGCTGCTTGCGCGGAATCCACAGGCCCGCGTCAGTCATCAGGTGCCGCACGGTTTCCTTTGAAAGCGTCAGACCGTGAGATTCACGCAGCTTCTCGCAGGCCAGTGTCGGGCCGAAATCGGCGTAGCGGTCTCGGATCAAAATTAGCGCCCGGTAAGCCGTGGCTTCATCGAGCTTTCGATTACCAGGACGTCCTCGGGCAGCCGATCCAACGCCGCCCGGCCCGGTCTGTTTATACCGAAGCACCAGCCGCTCGATCTGACGCACCGTCAGGTGCAAACGCTCGGCGGCCAGGCCCGGTTTGAGCATCCGGTCCATCACAGCTTGAATCACTTTGAGTCGGTCGAGTTCGCGCATGTTCAACGTCACCAGGTCGGTTGGCTGCATGGCGAGCTCCCATCGTTGGATCGGAAGCTCCCAGCATCGCACCAGCACCAAAACACGACATTCCTATCTTGCTCAAACACGACATTAGGATATTGCTGCTACAATGAAAATGTTGATAATTTATGTTATGTCAACTTGAAAATTGCTATCCACGAACTGCTTCCGAATGCCGTCGCTCAACAACTTCCCGCCTCGGCCCCTGATAAACCGCGCCATTGACGATATCTTCGCAGAGGCGATCTCGGAAGCGGATTCGCTCTATGCCAAGACATCGCTTGGGTCTATATAGTACGAAAAAATCCACCGCTTGAAGCTACTGAATCCACTCAAGGCATTCAAGCCGACGCACCCACCCCGCGACTCAAGCAGCGAGCCTTCCCGAGGAACCATCCATGTTCTTGCCACAGGAAATCGTCCGTAAAAAACGCGACGGACAAACACTCTCGAAGGAAGACATCGTCAGTTTCGTTCGTGGCATCGTTGAAGGCAGCGTAACCGAGGGACAAGTCGCCGCCTTCGCGATGGCCGTGTATTTCAACGACATGAGTGTCGACGAACGCGTGGCGCTCACGCTCGCGCAGCGCGACTCGGGCCAGGTGTTGCAATGGGGTTCGTTCGACCTGCCGGGTCCGGTTCTCGACAAGCATTCGACGGGTGGCGTCGGCGACCTGACATCGTTGCTGCTCGGTCCGATGGTCGCGGCCTGCGGCGGATTCGTGCCGATGATCTCCGGCCGTGGCCTCGGCCACACCGGCGGCACACTCGACAAACTCGCCTCAATCCCCGGCTACAACATCGCGCCCGACACCGGCACATTCCAGCGCGTCGTGCGTGACATCGGTGTTGCGATCATCGGGCAAACAGCGCAACTGGCGCCTGCAGACCAGCGAATCTACGCCATCCGCGATATCACCGCGACGGTGGAATCGGTCGCGATGATCACCGCGTCGATCCTCTCGAAGAAACTCGCGGCGGGCCTCGAAGGACTGACGATGGACATCAAGGTGGGTTCGGGTGCGTTCATGCCGACCTACGAGAAGTCGGTTGAACTGGCGAGAAGTATCGTCGATGTGGGTAACGGTGCAGGATTGAAGACTACCGCAGTGCTGACCGACATGAACCAGCCGTTGGCGCGCTGCGCGGGCAACGCGCTGGAGATCCAGTGCGCCATCGACTACCTGACGGGGCGCGTCCGATCGGTACGGCTACATGAAGTCACCCTCGCGTTGGCGGCACAGATGCTCGTGCTCGGCGGTCTCGCCCCTAACCTCGCTCAAGCTCAAGTACAACTGAATGCGGTCCTCGACTCAGGCGCCGCAGCCGAACGTTTCGCGCGGATGGTCAGCGCACTCGGTGGTCCCGGCGATCTGCTCGAAGTGCCCGAACGTTATCTGGGCCATGCGCCGGTTGTCTTGCCGGTTGCCGCGCCGCATGCGGGTTTCGTTGCGCGCATCGATTGCCGGGCACTCGGTCTGGCGGTCGTCGGCCTGGGCGGCGGCCGGCGCCGGCCCGAGGACAAGATCGACTGTCAGGTTGGTTTGACGGCGCTCGTCGAACTTGGGCAAGGTGTCGAGGCAGGCCAGTCCCTCGCCGTTGTGCACGCCCGCGACCTGCAGTCCGCGCAAAACGCAGCGAGTGAAATTCAAGCCGCGTATGCGTTCGCGACGAGCGGCTTGCCGGTGCCCCCGAGCGTGTACAGCCTCGTAGATTGACATGCCCAAAACAATCGTCAACTGCCCTCGTTCGCGACACTCAAGACGCGATAAACCGCGCGATCACGAACGAGTTCAAATGTCTGCACGCCTTTAAAGCATGCTGAGCGCGGTGGCGAGCACGGCCTGCTTGAACTTCGCCGGATCGTTCGGAAGCGGGGAAAAAATCGACAGGAGATGACTGTACGAAACCGTCTTGCCTACTCCATTAGTTAGCATAGCGAACAGTACCTCCGGGTCATTGGGCGCCAGTTCGCCTGAACCGATCGCGTCGGCGAGCAGCGGGACAAACACGTCGTGGTAAGGACGCAGAAGGCGTTCTATCAGTACATCCAGCCGCTCGCCCTGCTCGGTTGCGACTGTCGCGAAAAACGTCCCGATATCCGGCTCGCTAAACACCTTGTCGATAAAAATACCCAGCGCCCGCTCTACTCTCTGACGATTCGTCAGATCGGCGGTACGCAGCTTTCCCGTTGCATCGATCATGGGTGCGGTGTGCTGCGCGATCTGCTCGACCACCGCGATCCACAATGCCTCTTTCGAGCCAAAGTGATGCGAAATGAGCGCCGGATCCACCCCCGAGTCCCGCGCGATTTCCCGCACGCTGGTCGACTCGAACCCGCGCTTGGCGAACGCCCGCCGCGCGCTTTTGAGCAGCGCGTCGGAGCCGGCTATCTGGCTGCAGGTGGGCCGGCCGCGCGAACGTTTCTCCTTGGCGGCTTGCGCCGGGCGTGCGGTTGAAGCTGTCATGGTTCGATCCGGATTCCAATGCTGTAAGGCGAGCCCGAAGTTTAACCGACGCAAAGTGCCCCACCCCGCATCGGTCCGCGCGGCGTTTGACATCGACCGCCGGAATGCCCTAATATCGCATTAATTCATCACTCGTTGAATATTCTTTCGCAGCGGACGCTTCGCGCAACTGAGTCCCGCCATGCTTTACGGACTGCGTCAGCAGGCTTTGGCAAAACGAGCCTGCCGTGACGGCCGAATGCATCGATGGCTTGTGCGACCGCCAATCCGCGTGACGTGATGGTCTCGTCGTGACGCCGGGGAAACCGGCTGCCCGGAATTTCTTGTAAAGGAAAGGTGAGATGCTCGAGAAACACACCAGTGCATGGTCCCGGACCGTAGCGTTACTCGATAACGCACGCGCCCAGCAAGTCGCTGACGAAGCAACACGAATTTCCCGGCGGCGTCCGGCAAAAACCATCTGGACCGATCACGCAGCGTTGATGGTCAGCGTGATCGAACTCCCCACTCCACGCACTGCCACGGTTTCATGGTGCGACCCCCTCTCGGGCTATTACGGGCATCAGACGTGGCGGGTAGCATTGGCCAAACAAGGCGGCGAGTGCGTGCTGAGCGGCAAGTCCATCAAGCGCGGTGACTTTATCTATCGGCCGGCGACTAGCCAGCCGCCGCCCGGCAATGCAGGCGCGATGATCATCGCGTCCGAGCTGGTGCCTTGCGCCACGCCGAGTCAATCGTAGTCAGGGTGCGAGTCGGTGCCTTGGCCGACGCACTCCGCACGAACACCGCTCAAGGGTTCTCGCATCGAAAACTTGAGGCATTGTTGACATTGCCATGGCCCAGATACTTCGGGTAACCGGGATACCGGCACAGCGGCCGGGTCCGGCCGTTGGTCGCGCTCGCTATATCCGTCCCGACCAGCGTCTCCGGCGCGATGTTCGCGGTGACCCAGCGGTCCAGCGCACCCAGTTCATCCCACGCCGGAATGAACACGCCGTTGCCGTGCTGGAATCCCGGCACCATGTAAAGCCGCATGAATGAATCGACAATACTCTGCCCGTACTTCTCAACCAGCGAATCATAGAAAGCGATGGTCTGGTTCGGGCTGATGACTTCATCGGCGAGACCGTGCATGGTGATCAACTTGCCGCCATGCGCAATGAATGCCGACAGGTCAGGGTTCATCGCGCCGACCGTCTCCGATAAATCGATCAGGCGGGACTTATAGATTCCCGGATGATCGACATCGAAACCGAGTGTGTTGAAGCGCAGGTCATGCGTGACGAAGTACTTCATGTAGCTGTCGCCTTGCGTGAACAGATAACCGTTGGCATCGAAGCGCGAGGGCTGCGTGAGCGCCGATGAATTTCCGAGTCCCAGCCCGCTGGAAAAATCCACGCCCTGGAACACGTTGTAGCCGTAGTACTTCGTGACCCCGTAGGCAAGTTCATACGGTAACGTAAAACCATCGCGCAGAACTTCCAGCGTCGCAAGCTGCGCCTGCGACAAACAACTGTCTCGTAACGAAGGCCGTTGCCCGTTCGCACATTGCAGTTGCGCGATGATCTGCGGTTCGTGTTCACGGCACGCTTGCACATTCGAGACAATGCCGTCGACCACGCCATCCAGCGCGTCGCATTCCTGGAGCACAGTCTCGACCACGCGTTTTTGCTGGACCGGCCCGACAAAACCCCCTGGCGTCCCATACGCCGCCTGCCCTACTTTCACGCCCATCAACCGCACGCCCGAAAAGTTGATGGCCGGTGCGTTGGCGATCACGCCGTCGTAGTCGTTTGGATATCGTTCGATCACCGTGAACGCTTCGCGACCGCCGGTCGAGCCGCCGGCGAAGTAGGTTTGCTCGGGCTTGCGCCCATAGCCCATGATGATCAGCGCGAGCGCCACGTCATGGGTTTTCTTGAGATGACCGTAGCCGAAGTTGATCACGGCTTCGTCGTTCATCGCGAAATCGGCGCGGCCGGAATTGCCTACATGGCCGGAATCGGAGCCGAAAGTTGCATAGCCGTTGGACAGCGGCGAGGCGTAGGGCGCGAAGGCCGTAGGCTCGGTGCCGCTGACGATCACGCCGTTGTAGCCGCCTCCGCCCATCTGCAACGCGCGGCCGTTCCAGCGTGCGGGCAGATTGACCTCGAAGCGGATGTCGGGCGTGGTGTCCAGTTCCGCCTTGATCACGCCGACAAGGCGGCAGTACTCGCCATTGCGGTTTTTCGGCGCGGCGGCGGCTACGACTGACGCGTCCAGGATGGTTGCGCCCCGAGTAGGCAGGCCGATCACCGATGCCGGCACCGACTGGCCCTCCAGTTCGGCGCAATGCTTGACGACGTACGACGCGGCGCTCGCGTGAGTGCTGCACGCGAACAGGGCAGTGAACAACAGCGCACGCGGGAGATGAGTTGTAGCTTCGGGCATTGCCTAATGGGGTGAATTGCTGCGGTGCCTGACTGTAATCAGTTGCTGTGCCAGGATTGAAGCGGAAAGCCGACAGCGTTTTTCGCCGCACAATATATAAGAAGCATCCTATTGGCAGAAATCCAGTTGCCTGAATTCGTTGCGTTTGCACAACCGGTTTGCACGATCCGCATCTCCGTGCGGCGGGGCAATTGATCCGATGAATAGCGTCACACCCGCGTCAGCGCCTTCGCGCATGCGTCATGCCAGGGCGAAATTAACAACCGCTCATTCGCCTGCCCATTCACCTTGCAGATCGCTATTTTGCAAAATCTCCAGCAGCGTCTCCGCAGGGCGGCTCAAATGCTTCGCCCCCAGGGCGATGAACTCGACCTCCGGCAACTCAGGCAGAGCAGCGCGATTCACCGGCGGCGAAAGTCCCCTGCCCGCGAGGAAATGAGACCGCACGGTGAGCCCCAGCCCACCGCGCGCAGCGGCAATGCACCCTGCATACGAACTGCTCGTGCAGACCATCTGCCAGCGCGCGCCAACCGCGGCCAGCGAGTCGAGCACCACCGCACGCGTCACACTCGGCTCGGCGACGAGGATCAACGGCAGCGGCTGTTCAAGGTCAACCTCGGTGCCCGTCAACCCAATCCATTCGAGCTGTCCGGAAAACAGCAGAATGCCGCGTGGGTCGCCAATGCGCCGTTTGCCGATCAGCAAATCGATCGATCCCGCATCCAGATGCTCGTAAAGCCGCCCCGTCATGCCGATCGTAATCTCCAGTTCAACGTCCGGATGAGTCCGGCGAAATGCCGCGAGCACGCTCGGCAAGGGGCCAAGCGCGACATCGTCGGAGGAACCCAGGCGCACGCGGCCCCTGAGCCGCGGCGAGCGGAACTGCAACTCGGCGTGGGTCATCGCGTCCAGGATCATGCGGGCGTGGACCAGCATGGCTTCGCCGTCGGCGGTGAGCGCGAGCGAATGGGTATCGCGCACGAGCAGCCGGCGGCCGACGTGTTCCTCCAGCCGCCGGATGTGCTCGCTCACACTGGATTGCGTGAGCCGGAGCTGCCGCCCGGCGTCGGTGAAACTGTGCGACGCGGCCACCGTCGCGAACGTGTTCAGCCAGACTGGATTGAGCATGATCCATTGTGATCGGATTTATCGATGATAGTCAATGCGGCCAGCGGGGTTCCCGATTGCCAATTGACGTCTTAAAATCGACACATCGCGTTAAAACCTGCGCGACATTGTTCCTGCTGCAATCGATGACTTCAAAAAACTCACACACGGCGCTTTTGTGGATCGTAGCCGTCGGCTTTTTCATGCAAGCCCTCGACACGACCATCGTCAATACGGCCCTGCCCTCCATTGCGCACAGCCTCCACGCGCAGCCGCTCGCGATGCAGCCTATCGTCGTCGCTTACACGCTGACCATGGCGCTCCTCACGCCCGCGTCCGGCTGGCTTGCCGACCGCTTCGGCACCCGGCGCGTCTACTTCGTCGCCATCCTGTTGTTCGTCATCGGCTCGCTGTGCTGCGCCAACGCGCAGTCGTTGAATCAACTGATCGTGGCGCGCGTGATCCAGGGGATCGGCGGCTCCATGCTGTTGCCTATCGGCCGGCTGGCCGTGCTGCGCAGCGTGACGGGCGAGGCCTATGTCTCCGCGCTGGCGGTCATTTCAATTGCCGGCCAGGTTGGCCCGATTCTCGGACCGACGCTCGGCGGCTGGTTCGTCGAATCGTTCACGTGGCACTGGATTTTCCTCATCAACGTACCTATTGGCGCCGTGGGTTTGTTCGCCGTGCATCGTTTTCTTCCCAACGATGCCATTACACAGGCTGCCCCCTTTGACTTTATCGGCTGCGCGTTGCTGTCACTTTGCATGGTCGCGTTTTCAATGGGCCTCGACAGTCCTGCGCATACGCACAAACTGCTGGTGTCGGGCGCACTGTTCGTGCTGTCCGCGGTCGCTGCGCTCGCTTACATTCCCTACGCCAAACGCCGGCGCAATCCGCTTTTCAAGCTGTCCTTGTTCAGCGAGCCGAACTTCAGCGTCGGCTTGATCGGCAACCTGCTGTGCCGGATCGGATCAAGTGCCGTACCGTTTCTCCTGCCGCTGCTGATGCAATTGCAACTCGGTTATACGCCGCTGCACTCGGGCTTGATGATGTTACCCGCCGCGTTCGCCGGCACCGTTGCAAAGGGCTGGATCTCGCCGCTCGTGAAGCGTTATGGCTACGATAACTTCCTGCTGTGGAACACCATTCTTGTCGGGGCGTCGATAGTCGGCTTCGCGTCGTTCTCGGTGAGTACGCCGCTCGTGATCGAGATCGCGATCCTCGCCGTATTCGGTGCGTGCAATTCCATGCAGTTCGCCGCGATGAACAGCGTCACGCTTAAAGGGTTGTCGATCAAGGACGCGGGCAGCGGCAACAGCCTCTTTTCGATGGTGCAGATGCTGGCCATTGGCCTAGGTGTCTCGATTGGCGGCGGCCTGGTGTCGGTGTTCTCGGAGAGTCTCGGCTCGGCGGCGCTTGCGTTCCGGATCGCGTTTGTTTGCGTGGGCCTGGTAACGCTGGCGTCGGCCATCGTGTTCCGCTTCCTCGATGCCGTGCCCCCGCGCCCTTCGCCGCGGGCCGCAGCAACCTCATAGTCGACTCACAACGAGCAGCACTTCAGCCACGCAAATGCAGGCTCGCGCCTGAACGTTTAAGCTGGCTGGACATTCAACACGCCCAAGGAGCTTGCCATGCAGTATCGTAAATTTGGCCGTACCGGCCTGAACGTCTCGCGTTTGTGCCTGGGCACGATGACCTTCGGTTTGCAGACTGAAGAGGATGTGTCGCGCAGCATCATGGATCGTGCGGCTGAAGCCGGTGTCAATTTCATCGATACCGCCGACGTCTATCCGCTCGGCAGCACGGAAGACGTGGCCGGGCGTACGGAGGAGATCGTCGGGCGCTGGTTGAAGGATTCGCCAGCGCGCCGCAGCCAGTTCATCCTGGCGACCAAGGCGGTCGGCAAGATGGGGCCTGCAGCGTGGGATCAGGGCGCATCACGCAAGCATTTGCTGGACGCTATCGATGCCTCGCTCAAACGTCTCAATACCGATTACGTCGACCTGTACCAACTGCATTCCGACGACCTCAACACGCCGCTCGACGAAACCCTGGAAGCGCTCGATACAATCGTGCGCCAAGGCAAGGCGCGTTACGTGGGGGTATCGAATTTCCTGGCGTACCGGCTCGCCACTGCGCTGGGCCGCTCTGATTTCTTGCGCGTGGCGCGCTTCGTTTCCGTCCAGCCGCGTTACAACCTGCTATTCAGGCAGATCGAGCGCGAACTGCTGCCGCTCGCGACAGACGAGCATCTGGCCGTGATCCCGTACAACCCGCTCGCGGGCGGCTTGCTGACGGGAAAACATAAACACGATACCGCGCCGTCGGAGGGCCGCTTTACGGCGACCGTCGGCCGGGCGGGACCGATGTATCACCAACGCTACTGGCATGAGCGCGAGTTTGAAACCATCGAAAAATTGAAGAAGATCGCGACCGCAACCGGTGAGTCGTTGACGAAGACATCGGTGGCGTGGGTGCTGGCGAATCCGGCGATTACGTCGGCGATTATCGGCGCGAGCCGGCCCGACCAGCTCACGGATACGCTGGCTGCAGTGGATCTTGCTCTGAGTGACGAGATCAAGGCGCAGCTGGACGACGCCACGGTGGAGTACCGCTGGGGCGATGCCGCGCGGTAAGCCACGATAAGCCGCACCCGGTGATTTGTCGTTTGGGCCTTCGGCACGCGTGCCCGGGTTCGAACGACTGTCTTTCCTAATACCGGGTAATGTCCCGCGTTTCCAGCACTCGCGACGCGGCGCGTTCCTTGGCCACGGCGATCATCGCCCGCCCCAACTGGCTGGTCGTCGTAACCGCGTTCGGGAACGCGCGCCGCATCACGGGAAACAAGGGCCGCAGCAGAGAAATCGCCATCTGATACACCGCCGTCTTCGAGCGAATTCCGTCCATCGGCTGGATCATGCCGGGGCGATACATATAGGCGGCCTTGAACGGCATATGCAGCAGCGCGTTTTCGGTGCGGCCTTTTACGCGCGCCCACATGCTGCGTCCGCGCTCGGTGCTATCGGTTCCTGCTCCCGTCACGTACGAGAAGGTCATGCCCGGATTAAGACGCGACAAGGTCCGGCCAGCCGCGAACGTCAAATCGTACGTGAGGTGCGTGTAGTCGGCCTCGCTCATCCTGAACGACGACACGCCCAGGCAGAAAAAACAGGCATCGAAACCGGTGAGTTCGGACTCGATCGATGAGAGATCGAAGAGATCCTTATGCACGATCTCGGTCAGCTTCGGATACTGCTGGCCCGTCGCATTGCGCCCCACCGTCACCACTCGTTCGATATCCTTATCAAGCAGGCATTCGCGCAACACACCCTGCCCGACCATTCCGGTCGCGCCAAAAATAAGCACTTTCATGATTTTCCCGGCCAGGACACGCCTGTTAGTTTCACCGATACATCCCACAGTTTAGCGGCAACCGTCGTGTCCTTCGCTTGGGGGGCGATGCGGGCCTCGGCGGGGGCGCCGATCAACTCCTGGAAACCCTTTGGGCCGTAATAAGCGCCGGGCCGCGCATCGGGCGATGTGGCCGCCAACAGCGTGGGCAGCGCGCCTTCAGCGGCGCTATGGCTCAGGAATGGCGTCATCGCGCGGCTGAGCATCGACAACATGCCCGAATTACCCGGCCCGTTCGCGATGAGATCCGTCCGCGCAAACCCCGGATGCGCGGCATTACTCATGAGATGCCAGCCGTTTGCGTCGCTGCGGCGTTGCAGTTCGAGGGCGAACATCAACATGGCGAGTTTCGACTGTTCGTACGCCGGCCACGCTTTATAAGCACGCTCGCCTTGCAGATTATCGAAGGCGATCTTGCCTCGCCTGTGCGCAATACTGCTCAGGTTTACCACGCGCGGCGCGGCACTCTTTTCCAGCAACGGCAGCAACTGCGCGGTCAGCGCGAAGTGACCGAGATAGTTGGTGCCGAACTGGCGCTCGAAGCCATCGGTGGTTGTTTCATGCTTGGGCAACATCATCACGCCGGCATTGTTGACGAGCACATCGATTGCCTCGCCTTCTTCAAGCAACCGCTGCGTGGCGCTCGAGATCGATGCGAGGCTCGCGAGGTCAATAGGCTCGAAACGAATTCGGGCATGGGGCACTTCGCGGCGAATGCGTTCGAGAGCGATTCGCCCTTTGGCCTCGCTGCGCCCGGTGAGAATCACTTCAGCGCCGGCCCTGGCCAGTTCGAGCGATGTTTCATAACCCAATCCGCCAGTCGCGCCGGTCACCAGCGCGCGTTTGCCCGATTGCGAGGGAATGTCGGCCGTGGTCCATGTACTCATGTGTTTGTCCTCCAGATGTTTTTGCGTGAGTAATCAGTCATTAAAACCTTGGATCAAGCGAGCAACAGACCGTGCCCGCTTGATCAGTCGGTCATTCAACTATCCGTATTGCGGGCAATGCCGTTCCAGAACACCTTGAATCCAATCGTCCGATACTCACCCGCCTCTTCCGGGTACGCGGCCATGAAGGCCATTGTGGTTTCGGCCATCGACTTCATGCTTGCAGCAATAAACGCGACCGGATAAGCGTGCAAAACGCCCGTGTCGATACTGCGTTGCGCCAGCGCTTCGATCTCGGCAAACGGTTCATAACCGACGGCCTTTGACTCTTCGCTGACCGTATCCGCCACTGACAACTGATCGAGCACATTCAGCCGTTGCGGGTTCGCGACGCCCCAATCGACGAACGCGCCCCACAGATATTCCAATCGATCGCGTACGGGTCCGTGCCGGGGGAACCGCGTCATCAGGGCATCGGCGAGATCGAGCTTGATGGAACGGTACAGCGCGTTCACCAGTTCGTCCTTCGTGCGGAAGTAGGTGAACAGGGTCCCTTCCGCGACGCCCGCCTGCTTCGATATAGCCGATGTCGGCGCGGCTGCAAGCCCGCGCCGGGCAAAAACCTGTTCCGCGGCGAGCAGCAGCGCGTTGTGTTTGTCGTCGCTTTTGGGTCGAGCCATCGTGCGTGATCGAATCGATGTGATTAATGAGTGAATACTCAATTATACCTATTTTCAAGATACCGGCAACATGACAGCGGAAGACCGGCCTCAAGCGTTAAATAAATATTACAAAATGCGCTGGATGGACCAAAACTTGCACGTGCTAGCATCCGCAATTGCATTGTCGGGGTGACCTGGCGTTGAAGCTCGCGCTCCTCGCTTGGGCCTCCGCCTCATTTCAGGGATCTCATGAATAGCCGCTCGGTTCACCAGAACTTCTTCCATCTCTTGCTGTTTGTCGTCACGGTTGCGCTCTGCTGGATCTTGTTACCGTTCTTTGGCGCGATCTTCTGGGGCACGATTCTCGCGATCCTGTTCCAGCCCTTGCAGCGTTATCTCGCGGCTAAATTCGGCAAGCGGCGCAATCTGGCGGCGTTCGCCACGCTGGGCTTGACGATCGTGATCGTGATCCTGCCGCTCAGCTTCGTCGCGGCCACGCTCGTCCAGGAAATCGGCCTCGCGTACGCCCAGGTCAAGGCTGGCCAGCCCAATTTCACGACCTACTTCCAGCAAGCCATTCACGTACTGCCGGACTCGGTGCAGACGCTGCTCGGCCGCTTTGGCCTGACCGATATCCCGAGCATCCAGCAACGGCTGACCAACGGCGCCGCCGCGATCAGCCAGTTCGTCGCTTCGCAGGCGTTGAGCATCGGTCAGAACACGTTCCAGTTCGTGATCAGTTTCGGCGTGATGCTGTATCTCGTGTTTTTCCTGCTGCGCGACGGCGGTGAAATTGGCCGACGCATCCGCCGCGCCCTGCCCTTGGACGATGAACCCAAGCAACATTTGATCGCGAAGTTCACGACCGTCGTCCGGGCCACGGTGAAGGGCAATATCGCGGTGGCGGCGGTCCAGGGATTCCTCGGCGGCATGATCTTCATGATGCTGGGCATCCAGGGCTCGCTGCTGTGGGGTGTCCTGATGGCGTTCCTGTCGCTGCTGCCGGCCATTGGCGCGGCGTTGGTCTGGGCACCGGCCGCGGCCTATTTCCTGCTCACCGGCGATATCTGGCGCGGCGTGATCCTGATCGTGTTCTGCGTGGTAGTGATCGGCATGGTGGACAACGTGCTGCGCCCTATCCTGGTTGGCAAGGACACGAAAATGCCTGACTGGGTGGTGCTGATTTCCACGCTGGGCGGAATGGGATTGTTCGGGATCAACGGCTTCGTGATTGGACCGCTGATCGCCGCGCTGTTCATGGCAAGCTGGGATTTGTTCACGCAAAACGAAGAAGCCAGGACTATCGATAAAGTCTAGGGCCTCGGTGCGGCTCAATAAAAGTAGAAAACCGGCTTGCTGATTAACTCAGTGAGCCGGTTTTTTTATGCGGTTTTTTTATACCCCAATGAACGAACGCAAATGACTCAGCGTTTCTCCGCTCCGGTGTATTTGCAATCGAAGCGTTTTCTCACCGTTCCGTTCTCGTCGACGCTTTCAAGATATACGTCGAATTGCCACAGCCGCGCCATGTGCTTGAGGACCTCTTCGCTGTCATTGGTCAGGTGACGGTTATCGGTCATGAAATGGCGCAGCGTCAGGCTGCGATCGCCACGAGTATTCACTGAATACACCTGGATATTCGGCTCACGATGATGCATGTCGTACTGCCGCGACAACGCCTGGCGAACATACCGGTATCCGCTTTCGTCGTGAATAGCGGACACTTCCAGCGAGTCGCGCATATCGTCGTCGAGAATGGAGAACAGGCGCATTTCTCGAATCAGATGCGGCGATAAATACTGCGCAATAAAACTCTCGTCCTTGAAATTGCGCATGGCGTAATGCAGCGCTTCAAGCCAGTCACTGCCGGCAAGCTCCGGAAACCATTCGCGATCCTCATCCGTTGGATGTTCACAGATGCGGCGAATATCGCTCATCATGGAAAAACCCAGCGCATACGGATTGATGCCGCTGTAATACTGTTTGGTCACGGGCGGTTGATACACCACGTTACTGTGCGAATGCAGGAACTCCATCATGAAACCGTCTTCCAGACGGCCTTCCGAATAAAGCGTATTGAGCAGCGTGTAATGCCAGAACGTGGCCCAGCCTTCGTTCATGACCTGCGTTTGCCGCTGCGGATAAAAATACTGGCCGACCTTGCGGACAATACGAATGACTTCGCGCTCCCATGGCTCAAGCAGCGGCGCATTTTTCTCCGCAAAATACAGCAGGTTTTCCTGGGGTTCCGGCGGATAACGGCTTTCAATTTCCTCGGTCGTCGTCGCCTTTTTATTCGGCAGCGTGCGCCAGAGTTCATTCACTTGCGACTGCAAATACGCTTCACGTTCGCGCCGGGCGGCCATTTCCTTCGCCAGCGACAATTTCTGCGGCCGCTTATACCGGTCCACGCCATAGTTCATAAGCGCGTGACATGAGTCGAGCAGTTCCTCCACCCGGTCAATGCCATGCCGCTCCTCGCATTCCGCGATGTAATTCTTCGCATAAACGAGGTAATCGATAATCGCGTGCGCGTCCGTCCACAGCCTGAACAGGTAGTTGCCCTTGAAAAACGAGTTGTGTCCGTACGCCGCGTGTGCGATGACGAGCGCCTGCATCGTCATCGTGTTTTCTTCCATCAGGTACGCAATACACGGATTCGAGTTGATGACAATCTCGTACGCCAAGCCCATTTGCCCGCGCCGATAACTCTTCTCGGTAGACAGGAAGTGCTTGCCGAACGACCAGTGCCGATAGTTCACCGGCATGCCGACCGACGCGTACGCGTCCATCATCTGCTCGGCGCTGATCAGTTCGAGCTGGATCGGGTACACGTCGAGCCCATAACGCTGTGCGACACGGGCAATCTCGGTGTCGTATTCTTCGATCAGTTCGAAGGTCCAGTCCGATGGACACGGCAAGGGCCTTTTTTCCGCCACGTTCATGGTGTCTCCTTCCGACGCCGCGTTTTTGCGAGGCTTCCTGGCCTTTTGTGGCGCGCTGTCTTGTGCTTTCAGTTCTTCGCCAGGTTTGAGGTGATACCCACGTGCTTCGTTGTCCAAATGCCGTGTCGTCATGCAGCCGCCTGTTGTTTCTCAAACAATTCGCGAAAGACAGGATAGATATCTGCAGCCGATTCGACCTTCTTCATCGCGAGTTCAGGCGCGCTTTGCGCCAGATGAGCATATTCCACCCAGAGATTCTGCTCTTCAGGCGCCACTTGAATATAGGCAAAATATCGCACCTTCTGGAGGATGTCCTCGGCGAGGAGCTTCCGGCACTTGGGCGAATCGTCAGTCCAGTTGTCGCCGTCGGACGCCTGCGCCCCGTAGATATTCCACTCGGTAGGCGAATACCGCTCGTCCATGATCTTCTTCATCAACTCAAGCGCGCTGGACACGACCGTGCCGCCGCTTTCAGTCGAATGGAAGAAGGTTTCTTCATCCACTTCTTCGGCGCGCGTGTGATGCCGGATAAAGACGACCTCGATCTTTTCGTAATTCCGGTTCAGGAACAGGTACAAAAGGATGAAGAAACGCTTCGACAGATCCTTGCGCTGCTCGTCCATGGAACCGGACACGTCCATCAGACAAAACATCACGGCCTTGCTCGAAGGCGTGGGCTGCCTGGTCCGGTTGACGTACCGCAAGTCGAATGGATCGATGAAAGGAATTCGCGTGATGCGTCCCTTCAGGATCACGATGTCGGCTTCCAGCCGCGCGATTTCCTCGGGGTCGCCTTTCTCCTCCAGAAGCACTTCCAGCTGACGCTCCATCTCGTGCAACTGACGCGATAACGGCGACCCTAGCGCGATCCGCCGCCCCAGCGCGCTACGCAACGAACGGACAACGTCGATATTGTTCGGGGTTCCTTCGGCCGAAAACCCCGCCCGCACGTTTTTCCACGTGGGCACCGCAGCCAACTGAGTTTTGACGAGACGCGGAAGCTCGAGGTCATCGAAGAAATACTGCATGAACTCTTCCCGCGACAACTCGAACACGAAGTCGTCCTGGCCTTCACCCTCGTTGCTCGCGGTCTTACCGCCGCCACCTCCACCGCCATTCGGGCGCGCGATCTTGTCGCCACGAATGTATTCGGCGTTACCCGGATGCACGAGCTCGCGCTTTCCGCCAGGACCATGCCGGAACGAGGGTTCGGCAATGTCCTTCTTCGGAATCGTGATGCTTTGCGTGCTCTGGATGTCCTTGATGCTTCGATCCCGAACGGCGTCCGACACCGCGCGGCGAATATAGTTTTTGACACGACGCAAAAAGCGTTCGCGATTGGCAATGCTCTTGTTCTTGCCGGCTAACCTGCGGTCGATGATTTGATGCAGCACATCCAGTCTCCCGCGTAATTGGCGAGGAAGCGAAGCGCCCATGGCCTTGAACCGCGCGCTGCGGTGTTGGTCGTAAAGCACTCGCCAAGGTGCTCGCGGTTCGCCGGTTTGTAGCCGGCGTCGCGCGAACGTATGACTATAAAACTAGCGACACAATACTGATTCAAGCACGTTTTGCCCGGTTTCGCTGAGAACTCATTTCTCTCCCGTTAAAAACACGACGAAAACATCTTCATCAGGACGACTTCCGTACCCGGAGATACCAGTCGCAGAGCAGGCGCACTTGCTTTGGCGTGTAACCCTTGGCGACCATCCGGTTGACGAAGTCTTCATGCTTGCGCTGTTCTTCCGCCGATCCTTTGGCGTTGAACGAGATCACCGGCAGAAGCTCTTCCGTGTTCGAGAACATCTTCTTCTCGATCACCACCCGCAACTTCTCGTAGCTGATCCACGCCGGATTCTTGCCGCCATTCGCAGCCCGAGCCCGCAGCACGAAGTTCACGATCTCGTTGCGGAAATCCTTCGGGTTGCTGATACCCGCCGGCTTCTCGATCTTCTCCAGTTCCGCATTCAACGAAGCGCGGTCGAAACTTTCTCCCGTATCGTGATCGCGGAATTCCTGATCCTGAATCCAGAAGTCTGCATACGTGACGTAACGGTCGAAGATGTTTTGTCCGTACTCTGAATACGATTCCAGATACGCGGTCTGAATCTCCTTGCCGATGAACTCGGCATACCGCGACGCCAGGACGTCCTTGATGAACGACAGGTATTTCTGTTCGGTTTCCGGCGGGAATTGCTCGCGTTCGATCTGCTGTTCGAGCACGTACATCAGGTGCACCGGATTGGCCGCGACTTCAGCGGAATCGAAGTTGAATACCCGGGAAAGAATCTTGAACGCGAACCGGGTTGAAACGCCGTTCATGCCTTCATCGACACCCGCAAAATCGCGGTACTCCTGGAACGATTTTGCCTTCGGGTCCGTGTCCTTCAGATTGTCGCCATCGTAGACCTGCATCTTCGAAAAGAGGCTGGAGTTTTCCGGCTCATGCAAGCGAGTGAGCACCGCCATCTGCGCCATCATCTTCAACGTACCCGGCGCGCAAACAGCGTTCGTCAACGAAGAATTGCGCAGCAGCTTCTCGTAGATCTTCATCTCTTCGCTGTAGCGCAGGCAGTACGGCACCTTGACCACGAAGATACGATCGAGCAGTGCTTCGTTGTTCTTGTTATTGCGGAAAGTCTTCCATTCCGACTCGTTCGAGTGAGCCAGGACCACGCCGTCGAACGGGATTGCGCCGAAACCTTCCGTGCCCTTGAAGTTGCCTTCCTGGGTAGCGGTCAGCAGCGGGTGCAGCACCTTGATCGGAGCCTTGAACATTTCAACGAATTCAAGCAAGCCCTGGTTCGCGAGACATAAACCGCCGGAATAGCTGTAGGCGTCGGCGTCGTCTTGCGAAAAAGTTTCGAGCTTGCGGATGTCGACCTTGCCGACAAGTGACGAGATGTCCTGATTGTTTTCATCGCCCGGTTCGGTCTTGGCTATACCAATCTGGCGCAGGATGGAGGGATAACGGCGAACGATGCGGAACTTGCGGATGTCGCCATTGAATTCGTGAAGGCGCTTCACTGCCCACGGACTCAGGATGTTCTTGAGATAACGGCGCGGGATGCCGTATTGCTCTTCGAGGATAGGGCCATCTTCGTCGTAATCGAAAAGCCCAAGCGGCGATTCATTGACGGGAGAACCCTTGATTGCATAGAACGGCACGCGCTCGGCGAGTTGCTTCAGACGTTCGGCAATAGATGACTTGCCGCCGCCTACCGGCCCGAGCAAATACAGAATCTGTTTCTTCTCTTCAAGACCCTGAGCAGCATGCCTGAAGTACGACACCACTTGCTCGATCACTTCCTCCATTCCGTAGAACTCACGGAATGCCGGATACACCTTGATGACCTTGTTTGCAAACACACGCGATAAGCGCGGATCGGTACGTGTGTCGACGGACTCCGGTTCCCCGATTGCCGACAACATCCGTTCGCCCGCTGTTGCATACGTTGCAGGATCGTCTTTGCAGAGCGCGAGATACTCTTCGAGCGAGAATTCCTCCTCGCGGGTTTTTTCGAAGCGGGTCGCGAAACTGCTGTAGATATCCATGCTACCTCCTCGCCGAAGTCAGAAAGCAATGTGTGCGCGGCGCGCCTAATCAGAACAACATCGCTTCAGTTCATCCTAAACCTATTCGAATTTTTTTTCATGCAAATGCGTTGTTGATTTGCTTCGAAGTATTCCTAGCTTGGTGGAATATTTTCGTTCACCTACAATCATCATCCCGACTCGCGAAACGTTCTCCGCATTGGCTGCATAGCCTTGCTGTACAAGCCCTGGACCCATGCGACATGCTGGCAGCCTAACACGCTGACTGCTGCTGCCGGCGGTGCAGCGTTGCCCTCATTTATGCATTGAGCGCTTATGTCGCTGATATGGCGCGCCCATGCTGCATGTTTGTCTCATCCATGCCGGGTTGTCCTCCGCTCATCCACATGCTCATCCACAATGTTATCCACCGGTTATCCCCTATACGCGTCGTAGCACCGGAACGATGCAACACCCGGGTGCGTTTTTTTACATCGACTCTCCAATGTCATTCGAATGCACGCTCTCAAACGCTATGCGCCTCTCTTTCTAAACGATGCGCACCCACATCCGTTGACCGCCTATACCCCGCTTATACCCCACTCATACCCCGGTTATACCCGTTCAGCGGACAGGGATTTAGACGCAAAAAAAGCACTCGAATGAGTGCCTTTTTTTGATGTGACGCGCGCGCATGAATGTTTCCGCGCGCCCTGTCACGGTGTGTCGGAATGCTGCAAAAATATCATTCTAGCGTCAGTTCGATCTCCCCGATCCGGTCTACCCGGCCGCTTATCACGCTTGGACCCTCGACGCGCCGCGCGCCCGTGTAGGAGCCGGTGGTGATGGTCCAGAACGGCTGGACCGTGTGTCCGTGAGTGCTGCAATGGTTGACGAACCAAACCAGCAGTTCACGGGGGTCGCCGGCCGGATTACCCGTGCTCGGAGGCACGATCGAGACGCCGTCGATGGACAGTTCGAGCAGCGGTGAAAGAAAATCGAAGTTAGGTGCGATTACGTCATACGGCTCCATCTTGCCGACAACCAGTGCCCCATTGTTCTGCGAATCGGCAAGTTGTGCCAGTGTCGCCAGGTTTGGCCATTGCGCGAAGCGGCTATCGACCACCTCCAGCGCCACGGCCATGCTGCCCAGTGCCGCGAACACTTCGTTGCGGCTGTAAGGTTCGTCGCGGGGCGGGAGTGCGTACGAAAAACGAAACGCGATCTCCAGTTCAATCAGCGCGCGAAAAAACGACGCGTGCGCAATGCGCGCCGGCGATGTGTGCACCAGTTCCGCGTCGATGGGCGCCGTGTTCGCCAGTGCGCCGGGCGCGCGGGCACCGACTTTCCATGCGCCAATTCGCGCGCCGGAAAGGGTCAGAACTTCGTGCTGGATGGCGTAAGCCGCTTCGGCGTCAGCAGGGATATCGACTGACTCGAGGTCTTCTATCTGCGTGCGCTGGCGGCGGGCCTGAACGAGTTGCGCGGCAAGGGTGGATCCGGTCATGGCAGGCGTCCTGTGGTGGTGATCGAAACGCGTTCTAATCCCGTGAAGGTTGAACGAAGTGCGCTCAGTGTACGGGGAAGTCGGACTGGATCGCGAGTTCGGGTCAAGACAACAAGGTTACGGAATGGCGATTGCTTGATGCGTGCGCCGCCGCGGGCGGTGGGCCCTTGTGTTGACGGAAGCTTGCATCGGAGCCCGATGGCAATGCGCTGATCAGACCCTCTTCGCATGCTCGCTTGCTGGAGCGCTCTGTGGACGACAGGATCGACTATGGGGCGGGTTGGAGCGCGTTGGGGCGCATCAACCCAAACACGCTTCATCAGCGGCGGCCGGGTGGGAGTGAAAGTTCGGGTGAGTCCGGTTAAAGCAAACCCCTCGCGATCAATAAAAACGCGCTCCGCAAGCCAGGTTCGGGGAGTGCGTTTGACTCAATAAACCCGCTCACCCGATCAGAAGGTTTGCCAATCGCCGTTAGCTGCAGCCCCAGTTGCAGCCGCAGCCGCCACCGGCCTTGCTGCAACAGGCGCTTTAGCCAATGTGATTGCCGGCGCTGCACGCCGCGGCCTCGCCGGAACGACCACGTGCGGCTTTGCTGCCCCCGATGATCCGGGCCTCGCCGCAGCGTGGCTGAAACCCGCTTCGACCGCGCTGTCGTCGTCGAGTTGAAATACCGCCACGGCCTGCCGCAGCTTCGCTGCCTGATCCTCCAGCGATTGCGCCGCCGCCGCGGCCTCCTCGACCAGCGCCGCGTTCTGCTGCGTCACTTCGTCCATCTGCGTGACTGCGCGCGCCACTTGTTCAATGCCGCTGCTCTGCTCCTGCGACGCTGCCGCGATCTCGCCCATGATGTCGGTTACACGTTGCACCGCGCCGATAATCTCGTTCATCGTGCGGCCGGCTTCGTCGACCAGCGAAGTCCCCGATTGCACGCGCTCGACCGAGGTATCGATAAGACCCTTGATCTCCTTCGCCGCCGCCGACGAGCGTTGCGCGAGGTTGCGCACCTCACCTGCCACGACGGCAAAACCGCGCCCTTCTTCACCGGCCCGCGCGGCTTCCACGGCCGCGTTCAGCGCCAGGATATTGGTCTGGAACGCAATCCCTTCGATGATCGTAATAATGTCCGCGATCTTCGCCGAGCTCTGGTTGATATCGCCCATGGTGTCGACCACCTGGGCCACCACGCGGCTGCCCTTGTTCGCGATCTCCGACGCGTTGGCCGCCAGCGAACTTGCCTGCCGGGCGTTATTGGCGTTCTGCTTCACCGTGCCGGTCAGTTCGTCCATGCTCGACGCAGTTTCCTGCAGCGCCGACGCCTGTTCTTCCGTACGCGAGGACAAGTCGATATTGCCCGCCGCGATCTGCTTGGTCGCCGACGCGATGGATTCGCTGCCCGAGCGTACGCTTCGAACGGTCCCCACAAGGCTGGCCTGCATCCGTGCAAGACCTTGCATCAGCAGGCCCATTTCGTCGCGTGAAGTGGCGACGACCTTGCCCCGCAAATCGCCCGCCGCGATGGCTTCGAAATGCTCGAGCGCGGCGTCCAGCGGGCGGCCGATAGCGCGCCGCAACGCGAACCACGAAAACGCGGCGGCGGCCAGTCCGACCACGATCGCGATCAGGCTCAACGTGCGAAAACTCACAGCGGCCGATTGGGCTGCATCGTAACCTTGCCTGGCGCTGTCGAACTGGAATTTGCGCAGCGCGTCGTTGGCTGTCGAAAGCTCGCCATAGGCGACCTGCATGGCTTTGGCTGTCTCCACGATACGCGCCTGGTCATTGGCCCTGACAGCTTCATAGCCGCTGTCGATCACCTTTTGCAACGCGAGGCGTTTGGCGTTCGAGGTATCGGCGAGCTGCTTTTCGTTGGGGTCCTCCGGCAACTCGGTGTATTTTTTCCAGTAATCGTTGGCGCGGCCGCGCATCATGCCGCCACGTTCGATGGTCGCCGCCACTTCCGGCGTACCGGCAAGAAACGCCGCCCGGTCGAATATGAGCCGTTCTCGTGCCGTATAAAGCTCCGCGTTGCTGACGGCGTCAGCGCTGGGCATCTGGTTTTCGAACGTGTCGCGATAGGCCCGGTTCGACTGCGTCATCCCGTAAAGCCCCAATCCGCCGATCGCCACCAGAAGCAGTCCCAGAAATACCATCGTCAGACCGAGACGCGCCTTGATCGTTAAACTCATGTTCATGATTTTCCTCGGGAGGCTGCTGATAAAAATGTCGGCCGGGCGCGGTTCTGGATCACGATTTAGGGCAAGACCAGATTCGCCTGCTTGGACATCTTTTACGGCGTGTGCGCGGCGCACTTGAGGAAATTCATGAAATGTTATTTCGTCTAATGATTTACCCTAAGAACTTTAGATGCACGTTATTAAGCAAGAGCACGCATTAATGCGATTGTTGTAAACAATTCAAGATGAATCGCACCATCGGCCTGATGGCCGCGAGTGGAACTGGATGAGGTTTAATTTGGGGGGAAGAACGGGGGAAGAGCATGCTGCCGGCCGGGATGATTGGATCATCTCTCCAGATTTTTAGTCCTTTGCTGCGCGTGGTTCGCACGCGCCGCCGGGGCGCTGGCAAACAGGGTCCTGCCGACGCCGGCAAAACTCCGAATGCAAGCCCCCTCAGCCTGCTTCAGGCCTTCTCGGTATTGCCTTGGCCCAACGCCACGGAATTCGCCGCAGCAGCGGGCCCGGCCGCCACATCTTTCCGATAAACCCGCGGCAACACTTCCGGCACGACCGCTGTCGATTCACGCAAGATCATGCGCGGCGTCACGACGCGTCGCCGCGTGGTCGCCGGCACCTTGCCCGCGATCCGGTCGATCAGCGTCTGCGCCGCCAGCTCCCCGAGTTCGCGCACCGATTGCCCAACCGTCGACAACGCCGGATAGGTGTATCGGCTCAATTCGATATCGTCGAAACCGATGATCGAACAGTCGCGCGGCACGTTGATGCCCCTCTCCGCCGCCGCCCGCAACGCACCGACGCCCATCATGTCGTTGCACGCAAAAATACCGGTGGGCCTGAGGGTATCGAAGAGTTGGGACGCCGCCTCGTAACCGCCGGTCGCCGAAAATGCACTCTGCTGAATGGCGTTCGGCTCGATCTCGATGCCACGCTCCGCCATTGCACGGATAAATCCGTGGACGCGCATCGCGCTGACCGCCGTGGCAATGGGACCGGTGATACAGCCAACCCGCGAGTGCCCGAGTTGCAGCAAGTGGCGCGTAGCCAGATAGCCGCCCTTCTCGTGGTCGATCTGCACCAGATCCGCCGACACGCCTTCAATATTCCGGTCCAGGATCACCAGCGGTTCGCGCGATCCGGCCAGGCTTTGCGCCAACACCGCATCTTCTCCCGCCGACGCAATCACCAGCCCGTCGATGCGTTTTTCCTGCAGCACGCGCAAGTAGCTGCGCTGCTTGGCGGGGTCATCGTCCGAATTGCAGAAGAACATGCAATAGCCGTTCTTCGCGCACCCGTCTTCCACCCCTCGCGCCAGTTCCGCGAAGTACGGGTTGGTTGCGTTCGGCACCAGCAAGCCGATGGTGAGCGTGTTGCGCGCCTTGAGAGAGCGCGCCACCGCCGAGGGCACGTAATCCAGTTCCAGGATCGCGCGCTCCACCTTCAGCCGCACCTCAGCCGACACGGGCCGCGAATTGTTCACGACATGAGACACCGTAGTGAACGATACGCCCGCAATGGCTGCTACATCTTTGATCGTCGCCATACTTGGTCCTTCTCTCTGACTTGGGTCTTGCTTCTTGCTCTTCTTGATTGGCCCCCGCAACGCGCATCCCACTGCGCTGCCCTCTGGCCTTGCGTTTCCGGTTGCCTGCTTGGGTCTTACAGCCCTACATCTGCCTGTGTGCGGCCCTTTGTGCGGCCGTTAGGACCGCCCCGGACCGCCGCCGGCGTTTTCCCCGCGCCGGCTTTCATGCTTTCTTGCTTGGCGGGCACCGCAGCTTTTTGCTGCTTTGCGCCTGCTTTAACTGCCTTTCACCGCCTCTCACTACCGTGATTCAACTGCTTTAAAGACTTCCATTGTGCCTGTTCAGCGCTTCAGCGCCGATCCGCCGCTGCTCGGCTGAGGCGGCGCCTTGGCATCCGGCACGATGGGTTCCTGGAGGATTTCGTCGCGTTTCGCGTAACCGGCAAAAGCTGCCGCCAACAGCGCGTCCTGCGACCATGTGTCCCGCTCGAAGACCCCGGTCATCCGTCCCGCCGACATCACCCCGATCCGGTCGCAAATAAGCATCAGTTCGCGCAGATCGCTCGACACCACCACCAGCGCCCGCCCTTCCAGCGCCAGCGCGCCCATCAACGCATAAATATCAAACTTCGCGCCGACATCGATGCCGCGCGTGGGTTCATCGAACAGCAGCACGGTCGAGGCGCGCGCGAGCCAGCGGCCGATCACCACCTTTTGCTGATTGCCGCCCGATAACTCCGACACCGGTTGCAACGGACCGGCGGCGCGGATATGCATCGCGTCGATCTGTTTTTGCGCCAATGCCGCTTCACGCCGTCCATCGATAAAACCCCTGCTCGACACCGCGCCGATATTACCGAGCGAAATATTCGCGGCAATCGGCTGCGGCAGCAGCAAACCCTCGCCCTTGCGATCCTCGGTGATCAGCGCAATGCCGTTCTTCACCGCGTCCGCAGGCGACGCGATTTTCACCGGCGTAAGCGCCCCACCGTCATGCGCTATCGAGACCACGCCGCTATCGGCCCGATCCGCGCCGTAGATCAGCCGCATCAGTTCCGTACGGCCCGCGCCAATCAACCCGCTGATGCCGAAAATCTCGCCCGCCTTCACCTCGAAGGACACATCGCGGACCACCTGGCCGCGGCTCATGCCGGCAACTTTCAGCGCGACGCCGCGAATCCTCCGTTCGCCCAGATCGATCCGCTCACCTATGTCACGCCCCACCATGAGCGTGACCAGGCGGTCGCTGGTCAGGTTCTGCATGGCGTCGATATGAACCAGCTTGCCGTCGCGCAGTACGGCTGCGCGCCCGGCGATCCGCCTGAGTTCTTCCAGCCGATGCGAGATGTACACCAGCGCCACGCCCCGCGCTTTCAGGCGCTCGACCTGCTCGAACAGCAGGTCCACTTCGCGCGCCGTCAGCACGGCGGTGGGTTCGTCAAGAATCAGCACACGGCAATCGCCAATCAGATTCCGCGCGATCTCCACCATCTGCTGATGCCCGATCCCCAGTTCGCCCACAAGCGTATCCGGGTCGATCGCGTCAAGCCCGACCTGCTGCATCGCGTGCCGGGCGTCCTCGCGCAGCGCCGCCCGGTCGATCCAGCCAAATTTGAATCCCTTGCGCTGCGGCAAGCGGTTCAGGAACAGGTTTTCCGCCACCGATAACGTAGGCAGCAGGTTCAATTCCTGCATCACCATGCGCACGCCCAGCGCTTCTGCTTCCTTGCGGCTGGCCGGCGCGTAAGGCGCTCCACCCAGGGTCATGGTGCCGGTGGTTGGATCGACCAGGCCGCCGATGATCTTGGAGAGCGTGCTTTTCCCGGCGCCGTTTTCCCCGGTCAACGCGAGCACTTCGCCCGCGTGCAAGTCCAGCGTGACGCCGGCTAAAACCGGCTCCACGTAGGTCTTGCCTATCCCGCTCACCGTGAGAACGGGCGCGGTTTTCACTCTGTCGTCCATCCTCTTCTCCGGCGAAAAGCCGCCGCGCTCTTCACGCGCGCCCCTTTCGCTGCGAGAGGCTCGATCGCAATCGTTTGCAGTCAAGCCTGTTCCTGAAGCCTCGACTAGCCCAATACCGGCCCGCTATCCATTATCCAGTCCACTATGTGCAGATACAAAATTCCGGGCTCCGCCTGGCGTTCATCGAAAAAACGAGTTGATCATCCCATTCTCTCGTTTATCGGCAGCGGCGCCCGTTTCTTAAGATTTTAAGCAGACAAATCAAATTTTCTATGCGTGTAATACCTATTTTTTGGTAATCAGGACCACCGGTGTTTCGACCACGCCCGACAATTCCGACTGTTTCTTATGCTCGGAAATCGCTTTCAAAGCCGTGTCGATACCAAATACCGCTTGTTTCGCGGCGTATTGATCGGCCGTTGCAAGCACCCGGCCGTCGGCGAGCATCGGTTTGATGGCGTTGATGTTGTCGTAACCGACGACCTGCACCTTGCCTGCCTTACCCGCCGCCCGCACCGCAGCCACCGCGCCGAGCGCCATGTTGTCGTTGCCGCACAGCAGCGCCTTGATGTTCGGGTTCGCGTTCAGGATCTGCGATGCCACCGCGTTGCCCTTGTCGATTTCCCAGTCGCCCGATTGCAGCGCAACAACCTTCATGCCACCTGCTTGCATCGCTTGCTTGAAACCGGCCGTGCGTTGCTGCGCGTTGGTGGTGGTCGACACGCCTTCGATAATGCCGACTTCATCGCCGGCCTTGAGTCGCTTGGCCAGATAATCTCCGACCAGCCTCGCTCCCTTCGCGTTGTCCGGGCCGACGAACGGCACGTTCAGGTCCTTCGACTTGAGCACGTCCGGGTCCAGCCGGTTGTCGATATTCACCACGATGATCCCTGCATCCACGGCCTTCTTGACGACCGGGACGAGCGCCTTGGAATCAGCCGGGGCGATCACGAGCGCGTCGACCTTCGAGACGATCATCTGCTCGACAATGCGAATCTGGTTCGCGGTATCGGTTTCGTCCTTGATGCCGTTGGTGATCAGGTCAAACTGACTCGAGTTGTGTTTCTGATAATCCTTGGCGCCGGTTTCCATGGTCAGGAAAAACTCGTTCGCCAGCGATTTCATCACGAGCGCGACCTTCGGCTTATGCGCGGCTTGCGCGGCGGCACCGGTGGAATACAGCGACAACGGCAACATGGCGCACGCGCCCAGTGACAGCGCGACAGACATGAAACGGCGGCGCAGCGCGGGTTCGACAGGTTTGTGATGTGAATTCATGCGGCATATCTCCTGGTTTCGTTTTGAGTTATCGGATATTCAGTTATTGGCTGAAACAGGATGGGTGTGTGCGTGTTGGATTGCTGCTTCCGGCAGCTTCTCGGCTACCTCGGACTGCCCTTGGTGGGGATATCGGGCCGTCGTGCCGGACATCGGGACACGACCCCGTCAGATAGATGGGATTCAACGTTGTGCGGGATTCCCGTGCGGACTTGCGTGTTTTTCGTCCAGGTGAAAGCACGCCTCGTACGGCCCGATGAGCGTGGACGCTTGCGCCGCCTACCGCAATTGCTGTTGGCCCTGATTCTGGTGCAACGCGTGATGCAACTATGCGGGCCGGCTTTTACAGCTCATCGACGGACTCCCCTTGCACCTTCTTGTCGATGATCGCCCGCGCATAGTCAATACCCGCTCGTGTCGCGTCGATCGGGCTGTTGAACGGTTCCTGCTCCGGCACGCCGAACATCTCCGACTTCCCGCCCTCGCCGCTGGCGCTGCGCGAAATGTTGACGATGATATCGAAATGGCGCGGACCGTCGTCCGGCTCGTCGCGCTCTTTGCCGCGGCGCAACGCCTGGACGGTGATTTCAAAACCTTTGTAGTGATCGGACAAGGGGCGGGACATACGCGACTCCTTTAAGCAGTAGAACGACAGGATCGCACGGCTTTGCAACGCTGCGCACGAAGAGTGTAGGCAGAGACTGTGAAGGCGCTTTGTCCGCGTGTTGACACCGTTCGCGCTAATGTTGCGACGCTACAACGGAGGCTTGCCCCTGTGGAGACCGGTAGGTGCCGGTCGTTGCCGGTCGCGAAATCATCGAGCGTCATTGGCCGTTCAAGCGCGCAGCCGAAATGAAAATTGTAAGCCTCCTGTCCAGAACCGTTGTCGTCCGATAAAGAAAGCTTACAGAGCGCGTATCAATGGACACGGAACAGATCGAATTGGTGTTAATCGGCGTGAAGCGATTATTGCGAGCGCCTTTTGAATGACGCGGACGTTATGTGCTTTTCGATTTTTGAGGTTCGAAACCGTACGGCATTTGTATGGCTTTTTGCCATAATGGGTTACCTTGGGTTTGCCTGATCAAGCCGCCTGACGATGGCAATGACGGCAAAAGCCACGGCAAAAGCCGCAGCCGTATTGAGCGGGATAGATATGTGCCTGACCTTGCAGCACCTCACCTCGTTTCATGTCATTCATTTAAAGGGAGAAAACGCATGAAGATCCGGGCAACCATGGCAACGCTCGCATTGGGCGTCGCTTTAAGCGCGACCTTCGCTGCAACACCGGCGTTTGCCGATAACAGCCAGCAATCGAAGATGACAACCTGCAATGCGCAGGCTTCGGGCAAGAAAGGCGATGACCGCAAGGCCTTCATGAAAGATTGCCTCTCGTCAGGGCCTGCTGCTGCCGCTCCGATGACTCAGCAGCAGAAAATGACGGCGTGCAATAAATCGGCGACGGGCAAGAAAGGCGACGATCGGAAAGCCTTCATGAAGGACTGTCTCAGTAACAAGGGCTGAACCGGAGCGAGGTGACGTTCAATTGTTTGTTAAAGCCGCGTGCCTTTGAACACGCGGCTTTTTTCATGGTTTTTTCGGGCATAAATCACGCACGAATCGCGGGTAAGTAGGCGGGCAAGTAAGCGGGTAAGTAAAGTCCCGAACCCGGGAAAACCCCGCCCCGTCTTATTGCAGTGCAGCTACGGTCGTGCTACGCGGCGCGCGTTTTATCTCATAAGATGATGCGAAGGCGGCCCACCAGAATAACTAATGCGCCATCGGTCCGCCACAGTCTAGCCGGCTTGCAGCATTGCAATAGACGGAGGCCCCAAGGATGGTATGGCGATATAAAAACCGCTGGTTCAGGCGGTGGCTGGTTGTGATCATTTTTTGGGCGGTCCCGATCATGATCGTTGCGGCAAACGAGCTTCGCGAACAGCTCTCGTACGATGCCCAGGATCTTGCCCACTCCCTCTCCACCTGGACGTTCACGGACGCGCAACGTGCCTCTGCCGCCGTTTCGCGCTGCCACGGTTCCCTCGACGAAGCGCGCACGGCCGGCTGTCCGCCCGACGTAGTCGCAGCCAATGCCGCCAAGAACCAGGATGCCCTGGAGGAGTATTCGACTCGCCGCAGCGTGCTGTTCGGTTATCTATGGCATGCGTTTGTCGGTTATTGGGTCGTGCCGGCGATCACGCTGTTTTTGCTGGGCGCCGTGATCGGCGTGATTCGACGCGCCCTCCGTCGCCCCGCCACAAAAAATGACAAAGCGAAGCAAGCCAATGAATCCACTCGGATTGCCAAGCCGTAAAAACATCACATTGCGATGTGGAGACAACGCCTCTGCAGTTTTTTGCACTATCTCACGAAGTTTTTCGTTTTATTTTGACGGGTAACTTTGACCGAAATTCGAGCGGCCAGGAAGGGCTGGCCCACCGTTTGCGCCTTCGGATCTTGTCTGTTGCGAGGGACGAATGTTTCGTGCAAACAAGCGTTCTCTGACGCGGACAGCATCCTGGCCGGGCAGGTCAAAATTACCTCACTGCATCTGCCTGACACGGCGCAAGCCAAGCGGGGTAAGGCTCCGCGACATTTCAGGACATGTTGCTCACGGACGTGCTGTGTTATAAAACGCCATGCTGCAACACTCGTAGATGGGGTTTCCCAAAAAACCACGATGGAGAAAACGATGCAAAGACGAAACTTCATGATCAAATCGACCGCCGCGCTTGCAATGGGTGGCTTCGCGCTAGCCGGTTGCACGACAACGTCGAATCAAGGCGCACAACAGACCGCCGGCGACGCGGACGCACGCCGTTCGATCGATGCGGATGTCGACGCAACCATGCAACGCCTCTACGTCACCGCTCGCGGCTCGCGTGAGCTGGTTGGCAAGGCGCGCGGCGTGCTCGTGTTCCCGTCGGTGCTGGCGGCAGGTTTCATCGTCGGGGCGCAGTACGGCAAGGGTGCATTGCGGGTAGGCGGCGGCTCGGTTGGCTACTACAGCACGACGTCGGCGTCGATTGGCCTGCAAGCAGGCGCGCAATCGAAGGCGATCATCTTCCTGTTCATGACGCAGGACGCGCTCGACAAATTCCGCAATACGGATGGCTGGTCGGTCGGCGGCGATGCATCGGTCGCGCTGGTCAAGATGGGCGCGAACGGCAATATCGATTCGGACACCGCAACGGCGCCGGTCGAAGTGTTCGTGCTGACAAACGCTGGCCTGATGGCTAACCTTTCGCTGGAAGGCACGAAGGTATCGCGCCTGAAGATCTGATCAGGGTCTTCGGCTGAATCCTGAATCAAGCGCGCATAAGTTAAAACCGCCGCGCAGCACGACCTTCTGGTCGTGCTGCGCGGCGGTTTTCTTTATGGCTTTCTTGATTGGCTCTGAAGCTCGCGAAGCGCTTTTCAGGCGCGCCGTTCAGCTGGCTGCGCTGTCGATCAGCTTGAAGCGTGAACGCTTTTGCGCGCGCACGACCGCCTGATAAGCATCAACATATTGCTGCGCCATGCGACGCGAGGTGAAGCGTTCCTCGAAGCGCTTGCGTACGCCCTCGCGCGACACGGTATGCAGCCGGTTCACCGCCGCCACGGCGCCAATCTCGTCCTCGACGATAAACCCCGTCACGCCCTCGTCCACCACTTCCGGCACGGCTCCGCGATTGAACGCGATCACCGGCGTGCCGCACGCCATCGCCTCGATCATGACCAGCCCGAACGGCTCCGGCCAGTCGATCGGGAACAGCAGCGCGTGGGCGCCGGAGAGGAAGCCGGCTTTCTGGTCATCGTCGATTTCACCGATGAATTCCACATACGGCAGCTTCATCAGCGGCGCGATTTCGCGTTCGTAGTATTCACGGTCCGCCGCGTCCACCTTCGCCGCGATCCTGATTTTCATCCCGCACCGGCCGGCAATCCGGATGGCGGTATCGACGCGTTTTTCCGGCGATATACGCCCAAGGAACGCCAGGTACGTCTGCTCGACCGGCTGCGGCAAGTAGCGCCTTTCCGGCAGCCCGTGATACACCGTGGTCAGCCATTTGGCCTGCGGCAACGGATGACGTTGCGCGTCCGAAATGGAGATGACCGGCGCGGTATCGAATGTGTTGAAGATCGGTTGTTGCTCCGGCAAATCAAGCCGGCCATGCAGCGTGGTGACGAACGGCGTGTCCTGGCGTTTGAACAGCGAGAACGAGTAGTAATCCATGTGGAAATGCAGCACGTCGAAGTCGTCGGCGCGGCGCCGCACCATTTCCATCAGCAGCATATGCGGGGCGATCCGGTCGCGGATAGCCGGGTCCAGACGCAACGCGCGCGGCCACACGGCTTCCAGCTTCGCCTTGGTTTGCGAGTCGCCTGAAGCGAACAGGGTCACGTCGTGGCCGAGTTCAACCAGTGCCTCGGTGATATACGAAACAACCCGTTCAGTGCCGCCATACAACTTGGGCGGTACTGATTCGGTCAAGGGGGCTATTTGTGCAATTCTCATTGTTCGCGTCTCCACTCGGTCTGACTTCGCCGTGATGTTTAGTCTGTGATATTGATCGGCAGGGGCGCCGGTCGCCCGCGCGCGCGATGCGTGCGAACGACACCCTATTATTGGCCGTGGAAGCCAACGCGTTGACAAAACTTTCACTTTCACGACCCTGTTACAGTCGCGAAACACTCGAATATCGTCGAATTCCTGCGGTTTTCAGGCCGATATCCCGTTGGCGGACAGCGTTTTTAAATCGACGCTGCATGTGTTGTTATTTGTTGCCCGCCGGGCGTTTGTTCGGCTGTTTGTTCAAGTTCACGCCTCGCAGGTCGGCGAGAAACGAGTCGCGCCAGACGCCCAGGTCGTATTTGCGAAGCATTACCATGCTGGTTTCGTAGCGCTCGCGGCGTTCGGCGAGCGGCATGGAGAGCGCCCGCCCAATAGCCTCGCTCATGCCGACTATGTCGTGCGGATTCACCATCAGTGCGCCCTTCATTTCATCGGCGGCGCCCGCGAACTGGGACAGCACGAGCACGCCGGGATCGTCGGGATTTTGCGCCGCGACATATTCCTTCGCGACGAGGTTCATACCGTCGCGTAACGGCGTGACCAGCCCGATCTGCGACTCGCGAAACAGCGACATCAGTTTCCACCGGTCGTAACGCTGGTTCATGTAGCGGATCGGCGTGTAGTCGAGGCCCGAGTAGCGGCCGTTGATACGTCCTGCTTCGTATTCCAGGTTATGGCGGATCTGCTGGTAGGTATCCACGTCCGAGCGCGTGGGCGGCGCGATCTGCACCAGCGTGACATTACCCCGCCATTCCGGCGATTTTTCGAGGAAATGTTCGAACGCCTTGAAGCGCTCGACCAGGCCTTTCGAATAGTCCAGCCGGTCCACGCTCATGATGAGCTTGCGGCCTTCCAGGCTCTGCTTCAGGTCCATCACATCCTGACGCGCTTCGCCGCGGGTGGCTTGCTCGGCGATTTCATCAGGGAAGATGCCGATGCGGTACACGCCGGTTTTAAGCCGGCGGCCGAACGCTTCCACTTCGCCATCGGCCGTGGCTGTTCCATGCGCGTGACGCACGATGTAATCGTGGAAAGCAGCCTGGTCGCCGGGCGTCTGGAAGCCCACCACGTCATAGCAGCACAGCGACTTGACCAGTTCCGCGTGCGGCGGAATGTTGAGCAGAATCTGCGGTGACGGAAACGGGATATGCAGGAAAAAGCCCATGCGGTTGGTCACGCCTTCCGAACGCAGCGCCTCGCCAAACGGGATCAGGTGGTAGTCGTGGACCCAGATGACGTCGTCGGGTTGCAGCAGCTTGATTGCGCGATGCGCCAGCCATGAATTGACCCGCCTGTAGCCCGCGTATTCCTCGCGGTCGTAGACGGCCAGGTCGTTGCGATAATGGAAGACAGGCCATAGGGTCGCGTTCGAAAACCCGCGGTAATACTGGTCGTAATCCTTCTTCGGCAAGCCCACGGTGGCGAACGTGACCGCGCCGTCCTGTTCGAGTTTCGGTCCCTGGTTCGCCACGCTGTCGCTGACTACGTCGCCGCTCCAGCCGAACCAGACGCCGCCGCTGTCCTTCAGCGCGCCGAAGACACCCACGGCGAGGCCGCCGGCGGAGCCTTTGGTTTCGGTCGGAGAGGCTACTCGGTTCGATACAACGACTAAGCGGGTCATTACTGGCTTCCTTTTTTGCGATTCTGTTCAGGGTGTGTGTATTTTTTTCTTGGCCGTAATTTTCATAGCCACCCTGGCCACATTACGTGTGAGGGTCGTGGCCGTTTATTTTTCTGCTGATGATCTTCGTTCGGCTCCGGGCAACGGCCTCGGTTCAATTTCACTCGGTTCAATTTCATTCTCGCGTTCGGTAATGCCCGGGCCTGCTTCGCGGTCTGTGTCAGCTTGTCCGCAATCTCGATGCCACCGCCCGGCTCAGCGCCGCTCGGAGGGTTTCGCCGCACCGCCGCCGGGCGCACTCGGGGCGGTGCTTGCCGCCGAATTCGCCGATGCGTCCGGGCCGTGCCGCTCTCCCCGGCTCGCCACCGGATCGGCTTCCGTATTGGCTGTCCGGCTGGATGCCGGCGGCCTGATCGTTCCGCCCGCGCCCTCATGGCCGTCCGCCATGCTGCGCCCGAGCGGCGCAACAAAATCGGCATCCTCCCCTTCCTGCGATATATCCGCTCGCGTGCGCGGCAGGAACTGCGGATACGACGACTGCATGAAATTGAGCAGACCTTCGCGCACCCGGCATCGAAGATCCCAGTTCAAGCCGGAATCGAAGGAACTGACGAGCACGCGAAGCTGCATGGACTTTTCAGTGGCGTCGGTGACCTGCAGCACCTGCACGCGCTTGTCCCACTCCGGCGCGTTCTGCAAGATCCGATCGAGCTCTTCGCGCATCGGCGCAAGCGGCATGCGGTAATCCACATAGAAAAACACCGTGCCAATGATCTGCGAACTGTTGCGGGTCCAGTTGGCGAACGGATTCTCGATAAACCATTGCAGCGGCACGATCAGGCGCCGCTGGTCCCAGATCCGGATGGACACATAGGTCCCGGTGATCTCCTCCACCCGTCCCCATTCGCCCTGGATCACCACGACGTCGTCGAGCCGGATGGGTTGCGACAACGCGATCTGCAATCCGGCGATCAGGTTGCCCAGCACCGGCCGTGCGGCGATACCGGCGACCAGCCCCGCCACGCCCGCCGAGGCCAGCAAACTCGCGCCGACCTGACGCACAGCGGGAAAGGTCATCAACGCGCCGCCGAATCCAATGATGACGATCACCACCATCACCGAACGCGCCAGCACGCGAGCCTGCGTGTGAATCCGGCGCGCTTGCAGGTTGTCCTGGCTGTCGAGCGGATGGGCCTGCACCAGCGCTTCGGCCACCGCGCCCACCGAGCGCACGGCAAGCCACGTCAGCGCGACAATCAGCATCACGGTGAGCAGGTCGCGCAGCGCGGCGGCGAACGGCAGCGAATCGGGTGCCTCTGCCAGCACGAAACCCAGGCCGAGGATGATCAGCAGCGCGAGCGCGGGTTTGTCGATAAAGCGCAATACCACGCTCATCAACGGATACGGCCGCGCAATGCGCATCAGGATGCGCGCACCCACGCGATGCGCGCCGATGGCGAACAGCACGGCGAGCGTCGCGACGACAAGCGCGCCGGGCCAGGTACTGAGCGGAGCGGAAGCGATTCGCTCGAAGGAGTCGAAAGAGGTCATCGTCGTCGTGGGATCAGCCTTGGAAGGTGATATCGGGGGATACGACGGATTGTGCGTGTTTGCGGCCCGCCTGCGCATGCAGCGCAACGGCACCGGCGGCCGGCTTGGCCAGCCAGCCGCGCCATGAGATGACTATTCTATTGCATTGCAGCAGCCGCCGAACCAGCGGGCGGCGCGGACGAACCTCGCCGCCTTGAATGGTGATCGGGCTGCTTAATTTTCAGCTTTGCAGGGAAAAGCCTTGCCGAGCCCGAGCGACACCATGGTCGTGGCGTTGAAGTTGCCGCGCGTGGGATTGTCGGCGATGAACTTGCGTACCGCGTCCGTCAGTTCCTGCGGTTTGACATCGACTGGCAGGCAAAAATACTGGCCGATCTGCGGTCCCGATGTGCCGCCAATGGCTTCGATGGTGTTGTAGATACCGTCAGCGGCACCTTCTATATAAGCCGCGCATGCGCTGCGCGAGGCTGTGTCGGTCTTCGTACAAAGCATGTTCAGATCGTTGCCTGTGAACGCGGCCGCGCTAAGCGGAAACGCAAGCACACTGGCCATGACAAAAACCCGCTGCATGATGGTCCTTTCTTATGTTGGCGGTTGCGGGCCGGCGTGGACGCGCAGGCGAAAACATCCTGTCTTGTTGGCCAAAACCCATCTTTTCAGCGAGCGCGCCCGGGCTAGCCTTCCTTCGGCTTATCCTTCCCGGATCATGCCCGCTGTTCCTCGTATTTGCCTCGTCTCGCGCGGTCGGGACCTGTTGTCAGTCAAACCTGAGTCAGGTGCTCGCCGTGCGAGCGTCATTTTGCACTGTTTGCGCCGCTTTGCGGTGCCCCGGACGCGCCCGCTGCGCTCTGGTTTTGCATCGCTGCCAGCCGTGCCGCCAGCCCTTCCGCCACATCTTTCTCGTGATACTGGTTTGCGAAGTCCACCGCCGTCAGGCCAAGCTGGTTCTTCACTCGCAGATCCGCGCCTTCATCGAGCAACAGCTTGACCGTCGACAGATGGCCGCCGCGCGCCGCCATCATCAGCGGGGTCGTGCCGTTGGGCGAACCCGAGTCGATATAAGCCGAATGGTCGAGCAGTACCTTCACCACGTCGTCGTGACCGTTGGTGGCGGCATAGTGCAGCGGCGTCCAGCCCTTCTTGTTCACTTCCGCGTCCTTCGCGATCAGCAGGTTCACGAAGATGAGGTCGTCGTTGAGTGCGGCCAGCATCATCGCGTTTTCACCGGCGGGATCGAGCTTTTCAAGGTCGATGTTCGGGTTATCGGCGAGCAGTTGGCCTACCTTGTCCGACTTTTCCCTTGCCGCGATCACGAGCAGCGGCGTGCCAGTGTCATCGACGAGATTCGGATCCACGCCCTGTGACAACAGTTTTTTAACGGCAGATATGTCGTCGAACTTTACCGCCTTGATCATGGAGTCGGCAGGCGTCGCAAAGGCGGGTTGCGCGATGGCGGCGGCTGTCAGCACCAGGCCCGTCACCAGGGTTCGCCAGGTTTTACGCGTCAACGCGGATTGACGGGTTGAGCATGTTGAAAGGGTCGAAGAGGAAACCGTCGAAAATGTAAGCATGTGTTCCTTGGGGATTACTTAACGTTCTGAACGTTCTGGTAACAAAATAATGAATCTGTCGGGCGAAGGGGTCATTCTCCCTGTCTCACCGCGCGACGGTAAAGAACCGTAGCAGGCTTCAGTGCCCAACCGCCTGCGGGATCTTGAACAGCGTGAAAAAATTACGCGTGGTGGCTGCCGCCAATGCTTCTTCCGGCATCTCGCGCAATTGCGCGATGAAGCGTCCGACATAACTTACGTACGCAGGTTCATTCGATTTCCCGCGATACGGCACCGGCGCCAGATACGGCGAGTCTGTTTCAATCAGCAAACGCTCGAGCGGCACACGGCCCGCGACGTCCTGCACGTCTTTCGCGCTCTTGAACGTGACAATGCCCGACAGCGAAATGTAAAAATCCTGGGCAAGCGCCGCCTCGGCGACATGCCACGGTTCCGTGAAGCAATGCATCACGCCGCCCGGCACGCTCGCACGCTCCTCGGCCATGATCCGCAGTGTGTCTTCCCACGACGACCGCGTATGGATGATCAGCGGTTTCGCGCTCGCGTGCGCCGCCCGGATATGTGTGCGGAAGCGTTCACGCTGCCATTCCATATCGGCGATGCTGCGGCCTTCCAGACGGTAATAATCCAGCCCCGTCTCTCCGATAGCCACTACTTTCGGATGCTGCGCCAGTTCCACGAGATCCGTCACGCTCGGTTCACGCGCGTCCTCGTGATCCGGATGCACGCCGACCGATGCGTAAATATGCTCGTTTTCTTCGGCGATCTTCAACACCGACGGCAGCGTTTCCAGATCAACCGATACGCACAACGCATGCGTCACTTTCAGCTCGCGCATTTTGTCGAGCACCTCGGGCAGGCGGTCGGCCAGGCCTTCGAAATTGATGTGGCAATGCGAATCGACGAACATGGGGATTCCGTTAAAGCGGGATTGGGTTGGGTGGCGAGCGTTCGGTTAGCTGAATGGATCGGATCAGCCGAGCCGCCGGCCGAGAATCAGGAGGTCTCGTTCAACACCGTCCAGCACCGCGACGCGCGGCAGCGACCCCCACGTCTGGAATTCGAAGCGCTGGAACAGGCGCAGGCTCGCTTCGTTGTGGCCGAAGATGAAACCCAGCAGCGTGTCGATACCCAGCGCCGGTGCGCGTTCCAGCGCCACTTGCAGCAACTGCTTCCCAAGCCCCTTGCCACGGGCGCTTTCGGCGAGATAGATACTGACTTCCGCAGTGCGCAGATAGGCTGGGCGGCCGTAAAAGTCGGAGAAACTCAGCCACGCTATGACCGCGCCATTTTCTTCGACCACCCATAGCGGGCGTGCCTTCGGGCCATGCGCATGAAACCACGCGAGCCGGCTTTCGACCGTGACCGGTTCAAGGTCAGCGGTAACAAGGCGCGAGGGCACGGTGGAATTGTAAATGGCCACGATACCGGGAAGATCGTCGAGCGTGGCGTCGCGGAAATTGGGATTCATGGTGCGTTGGTGTGCAAAGAGAGTGAGTCGGTAGTCAGGCGGTGAACACGTCGCGATAGCCCAGGAACAATTCTTCGAACACCAGTCGCGCATTCAGTGGATGATTTTCCACCGCGCGCTGCCGTGTCACCGTCTTTTGAAAGCGGGCGAAACGCTCGGTATCGATCTGCGCGGCGCAGCGTTCGAGCGCCTTCGATGCCCCCGGGAAATAGCGCGGACGCCCCGCCGTTTTCTGCGCGAGCAGGTCGTAAAGCCAGCGCTGCAGCCAGCCGAGCACCATGGGCACCGGCAGCTTTTGCAGGCTTTCGCCGCACGCGAAAGCGTCGCAGTCGGGGCCGGCGGCCAGTTGCGCCAGCGCGAAATCACGCAGCGCGCGGTTTTCATCGGAGGCGAGCGCCAGCGCGGTCAGCGGCGCGCCGCCGGCTTCCGCCAGCACGGCTGCTGGACGCTCCACGCCCTGCTGCGCCAGCCATGCAACGGCGGGTTCGGTGGCCGGGAGGGTCATCGGCCATTGGCGGCAGCGGCTGATGATCGTCGGCAGCAAGCGGTCTATGCGCGCTGTCACCAGAATGAACACCACGCCCGCGGGCGGCTCTTCCAGCGTCTTGAGCAATGCGTTTGCGGCGAACACGTTGATCGATTCAGCCGGATACAGCAGCACGACCCGCAAACCGCCCCGGTGCGAACCGAGGCTGAAAAAATTCATCAGCCCGAGCACCTGATCGATCTTGATCTCCTTGCTCAGGACTTTCGTTTTCTTGCCGTCCTCGGCGTCTGCCTTATCAGCCTTGTCGTCGCTGATCAATTCACCCGCGAGCGCTTCCGGCAGGACCGCGCGATAGTCGGGATGGTTGCCCTGGCTGAACCACAGGCAGGCGACGCACTTTCCGCACGGTTCACGGGTTTCAGTCGGGGTTTCGCAGAGCAGACTTTGAGCAAGATGCTGCGCAAACTGCAATTTACCGATACCGGCGCGACCGTGCAGGAGCAATGCGTGCGGCCAGCTTGCTCGCAGTTGTTCAAGATGGGTCCAGTCATCGGTTTGCCACGGATAGATCATGAAAAGTCTTTTGGATCAGGTGTTTGCGGCGCAATCTTGTGAATCTGAATTTACTTTAACTTCTCGGCTAAGTTCAATCAATTCAAGTATTTGTTGACAGTAATTGAAGCTTTTTCGAAGCTTGGCCAAGGTTTGTGCCGGCGAACGTCAGCGACCAAAACCGTCGAATGACGAGACTTAAAGTAAATTCTATCTACAGGTTTTTATCAAAATCAAATACTTGCGATCACTGCTTCAAGTTGTTTCTGGATATCGTCGATCGAATGCGTAGCGTCGATTATCACAAATCGCTCCGGCGATTCCGCCGCCCGACGCAGATATTCCGCCCGCGTACGGCCGAAAAACGAATCCGATTCGCTCTCGAACTTGTCGGGTGAACGAACCGCGCCGCGTCGTTCGCTGGCCACGTTCGTCGGGACGTCGAAGAGCACGGTCAGGTCCGGCTGAAAACCGCCCTGTACCCAGCGCTCAAGCGCTTCCAGCTTGTCACGCGGTAAACCGCGACCGCCGCCCTGATACGCGAAGGTGGCGTCGGAAAAACGATCCGACAGCACCCAGTCACCCCGGGCCAACGCCGGCTCAATGATCTGCGCCAGATGTTCACGGCGTGCGGCGAACATCAGCAACGCTTCGGTTTCGAGGTCCATCGGCTGGTTGAGCAGCAAGTCCCGCAGGCTTTCTCCCAACGTCGTGCCGCCGGGTTCCCGCGTCATCACAACCGAGCGGCCCGTGGCTGCGATCTTGTCCTCCAGGCGCTGACGAAACCACGCGAGGTGCGTCGTCTTACCCGCCCCGTCGATACCTTCAAACGTGATAAATCTGCCGCGCACCATCATTGTCCCCGGATGTACTTGTCGACGGCCCGATTGTGGTCGCCGAGATTGTCTGAAAAGAAACTGCTGCCGTCGCCGCGCGACACGAAATACAGTGCCGTGCTGGACGCAGGATTGACCGTCGCCGCAAGGGCTGCCACACCCGGCAGCGCGATCGGACCGGGCGGAAGGCCCATGCGCGTGTAGGTATTGTACGGAGTGTCGGTTTGCAGGTCTTTTTTATGCAGCCGGCCGCCGTAGGCCGAACCCAGGCCATAAATCACCGAAGGGTCCGTTTGCAGCGGCATGCCGATGCGCAGCCGGTTCGCGAACACAGCCGCGACCAGCGGCCGGTCGGCGGCTCGCCCCGTTTCCTTTTCGACGATCGACGCCATGATCAGCGCCTCGTAAGGCGTCTTGTACGGCAAATTCTGCGCGCGGGTAGCCCAGGCTTCGGTGAGGCGCTGTTGCATCAGCTTGTACGCCCGTTTGTAGACGGCGATGTCGCTCGTGCCTTTGTCGAAGAGATAGGTGTCGGGGAAAAACAGGCCCTCCGCGCTCACCCGCGCAATCACGTCGTCCGGCGCGCCGATTGCCTTCAGCAAGTCGGTGTCGGTCATGCCGGCTGTGTCGTGCTGCAGCGCCGGATTGCCATCCAGTTCGTTGCGCATTTTCTGGAACGTCCACCCTTCGATTACGGTCGCCACGTATTCATTGACGTCGCCGCGGGCGATTTTCTGCAGCATCTCGTAGGGCGTGATGCCCATCTTGAACTCATAGTTACCCGACTTGAGCTGCGACGACAGGCCGAGCGCGCGCGTCATCAGCACGAACAACTGCTGTTGGACGTGCGCGCCGCCGCGGTCCAGCTGAAGGGCCACGCTGCGCAGCGTACTGTGGGATTTGATGGTGATGTCGAGTTCGGGTGAGGCCAGGTCGACCGGGCTATTCGCCCATTTGAACATGCCCGCAGCGAGCGCACCGGCAACCACGATCGCGACGACCGCCGCGATCAAACATTTCTTCAAAAGGGACATGCGAAACACGCTCGTGGTTAGACCCATATAATAACTTCGTTCGCACCCGTCAAAGTCAGGTTCATGAATTCCCCGACCGTCTCATCGCTTTCATCTCCCTTCGACGCCGTCCTTCACGCCGGCGTGTTCGTGCCGCTGACGCAGTTCGGCATTATCGATACAACCGGCGACGACGCCGCTGCTTTTCTTCATACGCAATTGACGAGCGACGTCCAGCACCTGGACGCGTCAAGCGCGCGACTGGCCGGTTATTGCTCGCCGAAAGGCCGCTTGCTGGCGTCGTTTTTGATGTGGCGAAGCGGTGAAGCCGTGCGCCTGATGCTCGCCGCCGACATACAGGCGTCGGTGCAAAAACGCTTGTCGATGTTCGTGATGCGCGCGAAAGCGAAGCTCGCCGATGCCACGCCGGCGCTCGCCGCAGTCGGTTTTGCCGGCGATGTCCGCAAGACGCTGTCCCATCTCTTCGATGCCATGCCCGACGGCGTACATGTGAAAGTGGACGGCCCGCTCGGCTCGCTGATCCGCGTGCCTGACGCCGCCGGCCGGCCACGTTTCCTGTGGGTCGGCCCGAAGGCTGACGTTGAAGCGCACCTCGCCGATATCGAAAAGCAGCTCGTGCGTGCCCCGGCCGAGTTATGGGACTGGCTCGACATTCACGCAGGCGAACCGCGCATCACGCAGCCGACTTCCGAGCAATTCGTCCCGCAGATGGTCAATTTCGACGTGCTCGGCGGCGTCAATTTCAAGAAGGGCTGTTATCCGGGGCAGGAAGTGGTGGCGCGCAGCCAGTATCGTGGCACGATCAAGCGCCGCACGTCGCTGGCCCATGCTGAAACCGCGAAGCCCGGCGACGAACTGTTCCACTCCGACGACCCCGGCCAGCCGTGCGGCCTCGTGGTCAATGTAGCGCCCGCGCCCGGCGGCGGCGTGGATGCGCTCGTGGAAATCAAGCTCGCGGCGCTTGAACAGGGTTCGGTACACGTCGGTGCGGCGGACGGGCCCGCGTTGAAATTCTCGCCGCTGCCCTATGCGCTGCCGAGCGAAGTCTGATTCATTGCGGACGGTTCGCTCATGTGCCTGATTGTCTTCGATTGGCAACCGCATTGGCAACCGGACGCGGCGTCGTCTGATACTGAGCGCCCATTGCTCACGCTCGCGGCGAATCGCGACGAATTTTTTCATCGTGAAACCGAGCCGTTGCACTGGTGGGAAAACGCCCCCGGGGTGCTCGCCGGACGCGATCTGACGGGCGGCGGAACCTGGCTCGGCGTCACGCGCGACGGCCGTTTTGCCGCGTTGACGAACTATCGGGCGCCGGCGGAAGTACGGCCTGACGCTCCGACTCGCGGTACTTTGGTCAGCGACTTTTTATCCGGCGCACCGGTCGCGCCGATGGCCTATCTGGATGCGATAGCCCGCGACGGGCATCGGTACAACGGTTTCAATCTGGTTGTCGGCGACTTCACGCGGCGCGAACTGGCCTGGTACGGCAATCGTGCCGATGCCCCGCCTTCCCTGCTTGACCCCGGCATTCACGGGTTGTCGAACAGTTTGCTCGATACCCCGTGGCCCAAGCTCGTCGCGCAACGCGATGCGCTGAGGGATCTGCTTCACGTCGATGAACGGCCGTCGCTGGACAGCCTGGTCGAGACCATGCGCAATCCCCAACTCGCCGATGACCATCTGCTGCCGTCTACCGGGCTCTCGCTTGAGCGCGAGCGCGTGTTGTCGGCGGCGTTTATTGAGTCAGAGGGTTATGGCACGCGCAGCACGACGGCGTTGCGCGTGGTCGCGGTTGACGGTAAGAGCGGTGATTTGACGGTGCAAATCAAGGAAATCAGCGACGACGATGGTTCGCATAACATCAAACGTCCCGGCGCGTTCGAACGAAGCGATGCATTCACGATCGTGCGGGCGGCTTAGGATCGTTGCGTTCCGATTGATTGCGCGCGTAAAGCTCCCGGCGCTCGGTTCTATCGCTCTGTGACTTCCATGTATCGACGCAAAGCATCTGCCGCGTCCGCGTGCGCCTTCGCTACCTCCGGCACAAAACCGCCCATCTTGAAGAATTCGTGCGTCATGCCTTCGTAGCGAACCAGTTCGACTGGGACATGCGCTCTTTCGAGCTTGGCCGCATACGCTATGTCTTCGTCGAAGAGTGGATCGTGATCGGCTGCGGCGATCCATGCGGGGGCAACGCCGGTGAAATCCGGCACTGGCCCGCGTGCGTCCAGCGGGGCGAAACGCCAGTCGTCGCGGTCTTTGTCGTCGCGTAGATACTGCGCGAAAAACCACTGAATGGTTTTCGCCGATAACACGAACCCCTCGCCGAATTGCGCATGCGATTGGGTATCCTGCCGCGCGCTTACGCCGGGATAAATCAGCAATTGGAGGCGCAGCGAGATGCCGGTATCGCGGGCGAGTAATGCGCTGACCGTCGCGAGCGTGCCGCCCGCGCTGTCGCCGCCGACCGCGAAACGCGTGCTGTCGAGGCCCAGCGACGCCGCTTGCGCGTGAAGCCACGTGAGGGCGTCGAAGGCATCGTGCACGGCGGTTGGAAACTTGTGCTCGGGCGCCAGCCGGTAATCGACCGATGCCACCGCGCAACCGGAGTCAGCGGCGAGGCGTCGGCAGAGCGAGTCGTGGGTATCGATACTGCCGACTACAAACCCACCGCCGTGAAAGTAGATCAGCGTAGGCGCAGGGGCTGCCCAGTTGGGCTCGACCGGGTGATAAAGGCGTGCGCGGATGGACGCTTGATCACGCGTGGGAATGGTGAGCTCGTGGACGTCGAACATCGCGGCCGGCGCGATGTCGAGGATCAGCGCACTGCGCTCGTAGGAAGCGCGCGCGGCAGAAGCCGAAAGCGTGTGGAACGGCGGCCGCTTGGCCTTCGCGATGAGTTCGATGACCTGTGCAATGGCAGGATTCAGCGGCATGAGAGCAGGAAATGGGTGGGCGTTGGAAGCTCGCGATGATGACATAGAGCGGCGAATTCGGGGCGTCAGCTCGCCAATGCCCTCCTCCTACCCCTTCACCTCCGGCTTCAACGACAACGGATCGGTCGGATTGCGCAACTGCGCGACGTCATCGAAACGCAGTTGCACCGACGCCAGAATCTTCGGATGCGTCAGCACGTAAAACCGCCGGTCGCGCACCGCGTCGAAGGTCAGTTCCGCCACCTGTTTCGCGCTGAGCTTGCCGCTCTCCACCGCCTTCGTGAGCTGCTTGCCGGCCATGCGCTGCGATGCCGTCAGCGGTTCGTCATTACGCAAGCCCTCGGGCCGCGCGCGCTCGGCGTTCGCAATGCCTGTCGGCACGAATGCCGGACACAGCAACGAACAATCCACCTGGCCGCCGACGATCTTCAAGTCCTGATACAGCGTCTCCGTCAACGCGACGACCGCGTGCTTCGATGCGTTATAGACGCCCATTCCCGGCGCCGACAGCAAGCCCGCCACCGACGCCGTGTTGACAATATGCGCCGGCTCTTGCTGCGCGAGCATCAACGGCGTGAACGCGCGCACGCCATTCGCCACGCCCATTACGTTGACGCCGAACACCCACGCCCAGTCGTTCGCGCTGCTTTCCCAGACGAAACCACCCGTGCCGACACCCGCGTTATTGAAGAGCAGATGGACGGCGCAGTAGGTATCGATAGTCGTGCGTGCAAGCGCATCGACCTGCGTGGCATCGGAGACATCAGTGGGCACGCCGAGCGCTTCAGCGCCCAAACCGCGCGCCATTTCCACCGTTTCCGCGAGGCCTTTCACATCGACATCGGCGAGAACGAGCTTCATGCCCAGCGCCGCGCCCTTCAATGCAAACTCGCGGCCGAAACCGCTGCCGGCGCCCGTGATCACGGCCACTTTGCCGTCGAACTGATCCACTGCGTCTCCTTTCTCTCTTTTGGATTTCGAACGTTCAGATCAGCTTGACGAGCTGCTTGCCGAAGTTCTTTCCTTTGAGCAATCCGAGAAAAGCCTCCGGCGCGTTTTCCAGGCCCTGCGCAATGGTCTCGCGATATTGCAGCTTCTTCTGCGCAACAAGGCCGCCGAGTTGCGTGAGCGCCTCGGGCCACACTTCCGGCGATTCGCTGACGATAAAACCCTGCAACTTCAAGCGCTGCGTGAGTAGCAGAGCGGGTTTTTTAAGCGGCATCGGTGAACCGTCGTAACTTGCGATCATCCCGCATAACGCAATCCGGCCGAACGCATTCATGCGTGACAGAACCTCGTCCAGTATCTCGCCGCCGACGTTTTCGAAGTAACCGTCGGCGCCGTTGGGCAACGCCGCCTTGAGGTCGTCATGGAGGTTGCCGGCCTTGTAGTCGACGCATGCGTCGAAACCGAGCGTCTCGGTGACGTAGCGGCATTTGTCCGCCCCGCCCGCGATGCCCACCGCACGGCAGCCCGCCGCTTTCGCCAACTGGCCGACCACGCTTCCCACCGCGCCGCTCGCCGCGCTGACCACAACCGTTTCACCCGCTTTCGGCGCGATGATCTTGTTGAGCCCAAGCCATGCGGTCACGCCGGGCATGCCGACCGGGCCGAGATAGGTTGAAAGCGGGATAAGGGTGTCGTCGACTTTACGCAGGCCCTTCCCATCCGACGTACCGAATTCCTGCCAGCCGTATGCCCCGACCACTTTGTCGCCGATCGCAAACTTCGGATTCTTCGATTCCACCACTTCGCCCACGGTCCCGCCGATCATCACCTCGTTGAGCGGTTGCGATGCGGCGTACGACTTCGAGTCGTCCATACGGCCGCGCATGTACGGATCGAGCGAGAGGAAATGATTGCGCACGCGCAATTGCCCCTCGGCTAGCGGCGCAAGCGGAGTCTCGACGAGTTTGAAGTTATCGACGCTTGCCGCGCCTTGGGGGCGCGAAACGAGGAGGATCTGGCGATTGATTGAGTTGTGTTCTGACATCGTGATACTCCTGTGCGGTCCGGGGATAAATCAGGGGGCAACGTGCGCTAGTAACGGCGTCAGGCGTCGCTGGGACCGGGTGTGGCGGACGGATCTGAACGGATGCGTTGCTGCACGATGTCGCGGCCGACGGCGAGCTTGCGCATGTATTTGAAGGTGCCGAGCGCTTTTGCGACGAAATGGCCTTCGCTGTCTCGGATTTCGCCTTCGCAATACGCCATGGTGGTGGAGCGATGCAGCACGCGGGCAAACGCGCGGAGTTCACCGCGGCCCGGTTGCATGAAATTGACTTTCATTTCGACGGTGACCACGCCGATACCGTCGCCGGCGAGACTGCGCGCGGCCATCGCGAGGGCGACGTCGGCAAGCGTCATGGTCACGCCGCCATGTGCAATGCCCCAGGTGTTCATATGCGTGCCGGTCAGCGGCAACAGTACTTCGCTCGCGCCATCTTCGGCGGAGATGAGCTGCACGCCGAGCGAATCGACGAACGGGCTTTCAGGGAGTATGGAGAAATCGGTCATGGTCTCAGACTTCGTAATCGATGCATTGACGCGACTCACGTACCGCTGCAACGAAGTCCTTGATCGCCAGATGCTTCGGGTGGACCTGATAGGCTTGAAGGGCTTCGGGATTGTCGAAGTCGGAGACGAGGATCACGTCGCAGGTGGCTTCGTAACCGGGTTGCGCAACGCCCACTTCGAAGTGGCCTTGGCCCGAAACGATGCTGCGGCAGCTTTCGAGTTTGGCTTTCAGTTTGATGATGTTTTCAGCGCGAGTGCCGCCTTCGGCGCTTTCCTTCAACTTCCACATGACGATGTGACGTAGCAAGACGGGCTCCTGAATGTAGCGAATGATTTATGCCGATCGCCCAAGCGTATCAAAAACGCCGGGCGATCGGTCAAAATCACACTACTTCAAACAACCCGGCCGCGCCCTGCCCGCCGCCAATGCACATGGTCACCACGACAAACTTCGCGCCGCGCCGCTTGCCTTCGATCAACGCGTGCCCCGTGAGCCGCGCGCCCGACACGCCGTATGGATGCCCCACCGCAATTGCGCCGCCGTTCACGTTAAGTCGATCAGCCGGGATGCCCAAAGTATCGCGGCAATACAGCACTTGCACGGCGAACGCTTCGTTCAGTTCCCACAGGTCGATATCGCTGACTTTAAGGCCCGCTTTCCTCAACAGTTTGGGCACGGCGAACACGGGGCCAATCCCCATTTCATCCGGCTCGCATCCGGCGACCGCAAACCCCCGGAAAATCCCCAGCGGCCTCAGCCCTTCTTTCTCTGCCAGCGTAGCGTTCATCACCACACATGCCGACGCGCCATCGGAGAACTGGCTTGCATTGCCCGCCGTGACCACGCCGCCGGGCATCGCGGTGCGAATCTTCGATACCCCTTCGAGCGTCGTATCAGCGCGAATGCCTTCATCGGCGGCCAGCGTGACTTCCTTCGTGAACATGCGGCCCGTGGCTTTATCGGCGACACCGGCAAGTACCGTGATAGGCACGATTTCGTCATTGAACTTGCCTGCCGCTTGCGCCGCAGCGGCGCGCAATTGCGATTGCACGCCGTACTCGTCCTGCCGTTCTTTCGATATCTCGTAACGCTTGGCGACGTTCTCGGCCGTCTGCAGCATCGACCAGTAGATGGCGGGCCTGTGTTGTTTGAGCCAGCCATCGAACAGCATGTGCTGGTTCATCTCGTTCTGCACGCACGAGATGGATTCCACGCCGCCCGCCACATAGACATCGCCCTCGCCGGCGATCACGCGTTGCGCCGCCAGCGCGATGGTTTGCAGCCCCGACGAGCAGAAGCGGTTCACGGTCATGCCCGGCACGCTGACCGGCAAACCCGCGCGCAACGCAATCTGCCGCGCGATGTTCATGCCGGTCGCGCCTTCCGGATTCGCGCATCCCATGATCACGTCTTCCACGCGCGCCGGGTCAATGCCCGCTCGCGCCACCGCCGCTTGCGTGGCATGGCCGCCGAGCGTCGCGCCGTGGGTCATGTTGAATGCGCCGCGCCAGGATTTGGCGAGGCCCGTGCGTGCCGTCGATACGATTACCGCGTCAGTCATGCTTGTCTCCACTTCGAATACGAATAGTGTTGGTTCATTTGGCTAAACCCGGCGGCTTTTAAATTAAGCCCGCTAGTTCAACCTGCCGTTCAGCGTAGCAAGTCCGTCGATCCGATTCGCGATACACCCGCTGTCGTCATCTGTTCCCACGCGCGCGCAAGCGAGCCGTCGAGGTCGATCGCGCGACAGGCATCGTCGATAACGACCGCTTCGAAACCCGCGCTGCGCGCATCGAGCGCCGACCACGCGACGCAATAATCCGTCGCCAGCCCGCAGCAATAGACCCGCTTCGCGCCGACATCGCGGAGATAACCCGTGAGGCCCGTCGGCGTTTGGCGATCAGCCTCCATGAAGGCCGAATAACTATCGACGTCCACGTGATGACCCTTGCGGATCACCAGCCGTGCATGCGGCACGTCCAGATCGCGATGCAGCGCCGCGCCGTCCGTGTCTTGCACACAATGGGTCGGCCACAAAACCTGCTGGCCGTAGCTCAGCGTGGCCATGTCGAAAGGCGCGCGCCCCGCGTGATTCTCGGCGAAGGAAACATGCTTCGCCGGATGCCAGTCCTGTGTCACCACCACATGCGAAAACGCACGCGCGAGGCGGTTGATCACAGGCACGACTTCGTCGCCATGAGCGACCGGCAATGCGCCGCGAGGCATGAAATCATTCTGGACATCGATCACAAGCAGGACTTCGTCAGCGCCTTTCATCGCGAATCTCACCGGTTGTGTCTAGCTGTTGAATCTAGCTGTTAAAGCCGCGTCCTTCTGCGGCCAGTTCGGTCACGCGCGCCGCGGGCTTCCATGCATCGCCGTTGGCTTGGGCCCCATACTTGCGCATCGCGCGTTCGACGTTGTACAGGCCGACCGTATCCGCATACAGCATCGGTCCGCCGCGATACAGCGGGAAACCGTAGCCGGTCAGATAGACCATGTCGATGTCCGAGGCCTTCGATGCAATCCCTTCTTCCAGGATCAGCGCACCTTCATTGACGAGCGCGAACACCAGCCGTTCAACAATCTCATCGTCAGAAATCTTGCGGCGCGTGACGTCCTGTTCCTTCGAATACGCAACGATCATGTCGTCGACAATCTTCGACGGATGCGCCGTGCGGTCCCCTGCCTTGTAGTCGTACCACCCCGCACCGGTCTTCTGTCCGAAGCGCCCGGTCTCGCACAAGCGGTCCGCGATCTTCGAATACTTCAGGTCCGGCTTCTCCTGATAACGGCGCTTGCGAATCGCCCAGCCGATGTCATTGCCCGCGAGGTCGCTCATGCGGAACGGTCCCATCGCGAACCCGAATTTTTCGATCGCGCGATCCACTTGCGCCGGCAACGCGCCTTCTTCGAGCATGAAAAGCGCCTGACGCAGATACTGCTCGATCATCCGGTTGCCGATAAAACCATCGCAGACGCCCGACACCACGGCCGTCTTCTTTATCTTTTTGGCGAGTTGCATGACGGTGGCGAGCACGTCTTTCGATGTCTTCGCGCCGCGCACGACTTCCAGCAGCTTCATCACGTTGGCCGGGCTGAAGAAGTGCATGCCGACCACGTCTTCGGGACGCTTGGTGAACGCGGCAATCTTGTCGACATCGAGCGTAGACGTATTCGACGCCAGGATCGCCCCCTTCTTCGCGACCTGATCGAGTTTCGAAAACACCTGCTCTTTCACGCCGAGTTCTTCGAACACCGCTTCGATGATCAGGTCGGCGTCCTTGAGGTTCTCATAAGCGAGCGTAGGCGTGATCAGCGCCATGCGTTCTTCCAGTTTCTCGGCAGTCAGACGGCCTTTTTTCACGGCGCTTTCGTAGTTCTTGCGGATAGTGGCAAGCCCACGGTCCAGCGCTTCCTGCTTCGTCTCCAGCAGCGTCACCGGCAGTCCCGCATTGACGAAATTCATGGCGATGCCGCCGCCCATCGTCCCCGCGCCGATCACGCCAACGCGTTCGATCTTGCGCACGGGTGTGCTCGAAGGCACGTCGGGAATCTTGCTCGCCGCGCGTTCGCCGAAGAACGCGTGGCGCAGCGCGCGGCTTTCGGGCGTTTGCACCAGCGCCACGAAACATTCGCGTTCGACGGCCAGGCCTTTATCGAAACCGAGCTTCACGCCGGCTTCCACTGCATCGATACATTTGAGCGGCGCCGGAAAGTTCTTCGCCAGCGGCGTGACGCCGTTGCGCGCGAACTGGATAAACCCTTCAGCGTTCAGATGCTCGATCTTGCGATCACGCACCTTCGGATGCGGGCCGCTTTGCGCGCCCACTTTTTGCGCGAATTTGACGGCTTCGTCGAGCAGATCGCCTTGCGCCATGTGATCGAACAAGCCCGTTCCGGCCAGTTTCTCCGACATCACCGGCGCGCCCGACACAATCATGTTCAGCGCCGTTTCCAGACCGACCGCGCGCGGCAAGCGCTGCGTGCCGCCTGCGCCAGGCAGGATGCCGAGCTTGACTTCGGGCAACGCGATCTGCGCCCCCGCCGATGCCACCCGATAATGCGCGCCCAGCGCCAGTTCCAGCCCGCCGCCCATTGCCACGCTGTGGATTGCGGCCACAACAGGCTTTGTGCTGCCTTCCACGGCCTTGATGACCGTATGCAGCGTGGGTTCCTGAGTCGCCTTGGGCGTGTTGAATTCGGTGATATCGGCGCCGCCGGAAAACGCCTTGCCCGCGCCGATGATCACGATCGCGCTGACGGACGCGTCCGCCTGCGCTTTTTCAACGCCCTCGACAAGCCCAAGCCGGGTGGAAAACCCGAGGCCGTTCACCGGCGGATTGTTCAGCGTAATAACGGCGATGCCGTCGCGAGTCGTGTAGTCCACTGCCATTTGTCTACCTCCATTCGATGCCTGCCGATAGTCAGATTCTCCGGGAAACTCCCGGAAAGCGCTGATTACCGTGTCGCTGGGATTGTGAGTTACCCGGAGAAGAATACACAAAAAAGAACGCTCGTTCAATTTTGTTATTTTGGGATGGAGATAAACTTCGAAGAGCTTCGAAGGGTCGAGCGAAGAAAACCGGGCTGCGCGCCGGCAGCCCGGTAAAGCGAAAGAGCCCGGAAACTAAGATTCAGACAAAAACTCAAACCACTTTTTCATCAACCGTCGGCAGCACATGCTCCCTATACAACTCTCTTAGCCTGAGCTTCTGTAGCTTGCCCGTAGCCGTATGCGGGAGTTCATCGGCGAAAACAACATCGTCCGGTTTCCACCATTTCGCCACCTTGCCGTCGTAGAACGCGAGCAGTTCCTCACGCGTGACGGTCGCGTCCGGACGCAGCACGACCACCACCAGCGGCCGCTCCGTCCACTTCGGATGTGAACACGCAATACACGCCGCTTCCGCCACCTGCGGATGCGACATCATCACGTTCTCCAAGTCGATCGAACTGATCCATTCGCCGCCCGACTTGATCACGTCCTTGCTGCGATCGGTGATGTGCATGAAACCATCGGCATCGATAGTCGCGACATCGCCCGTCGGAAACCAGCCGTCGATCAACGGCGAAACCTCCTTGCGGAAATACCGGTCGATTACCCACGGCCCGCGCACATGCAGATCGCCAAACGACGTGCCGTCCCAAGGGAGTTCCTGGCCGTCATCGCCGACGACTTTCATGTCCACGCCGAACATAACGTGACCCTGCTTTTCGCGCAGATGCCGCCGCTCTTCCGGCGAGCGTTGCTGCTGCTTCCAGGTGAGCTTGGCGAGCGTGCCGAGCGGCGACATCTCCGTCATGCCCCACGCATGAATCACCTCTACGCCATAGTCGTCCTCGAAGCTGCGCAACATGGCCGGCGGACAAGCCGAGCCGCCAATCACCGTGCGTTTGAGCGTATTGAAGCGCACGCCAGCCTGCTTCATGTAGTTCAGCAAGCCGAGCCAGACCGTCGGCACGCCTGCCGAAAACGTCACGCCTTCGGCTTCCATGAGTTCGTAGAGCGCTTTGCCATCGAGACAATTGCCGGGCAGCACGAGCTTTGCGCCGACCAGCGGCGCGGCGTGCGGAATGCCCCACGCGTTGACGTGGAACATGGGCACGACGGGCAGGATTGCATCGCGGGCGGAACAGCCCATGGCGTCGGGAAGCGATGCGGCGAATGCATGCAAGACGGTCGATCGATGCGTGTAAAGCGCGCCCTTCGGATTGCCGGTCGTGCCAGACGTGTAGCAAAGAAACGATGCCGAGCGTTCGTCGAGGACCGGCCACGCGTAGTCGCCGTCGCATTTGCCGATCAGCGTTTCATAGCTGAGCGCGGGCGTGGCCATATCGGCGAGATGGGTGCTGATGCAAGTCTCGTCGCCGAGCGCAATCCAGCCCTTCACGTTCGGACACTGCGGCGCGATGATGTCGACGAGCGTGGCGAACGTCATGTCGAACGCGACGTATTCGTCGTCGGCGTGATTGACGATGAACGCAACCTGATCGGGAAAAAGCCGCGGGTTGATGGTGTGACAGACGGCTCCCATGCCGGTCACGCCGTAATAACATTCCAGATGGCGATATCCGTTCCACGCCAATGTGCCAACGCGTTCGCCCGGTTGCACACCCAGCCCGATCAGCGCCTGCGACAGTTGTTTCGCGCGTTTTTCGCAATCGCGCCAGGTGTAGCGATGAATGTCGCCTTCAATGCGGCGCGAGACAATCTCGGTATCGCCGAAATGGCGTGCAGCGTGGGATAACAACGATGAAGCGAGCAGCGGTACATCCATCATCTGGCCGAAAAGCGGCGACGTCATGGGCGAGTTCCTCACAAGTCCGGATGCACGGTTTTTGATGCCTGATCTACTACCTGGACTAATACCTTAATTTGGTGTCGCAGCCAATGTGAGAGCGGCCCGGCGCGGGCTTGTGCAGCGGCGCGAGCGCGGATTTACAATATCGGTTAATCATGAGGTGCTCAATATGTCGTTTTCCCCAAGCAGCACCGCAGCAGTCGCCGAACCCGCAAGCCTTGCTCCCGTGGATTCACTGCTTGCATCGATCGAAACCGATAGGCCGGATGCGTTCGTTTCACTCGGCGCCGCCTTTCTCACCCGCCTGCCCGCTGCGCCGTTGCCGGACCCTTATCTGGTGGGCATTTCCGCCGATACCGCCGCGCAACTCGGTTTCAACGCCGCCGACGCGCAAGATCCCGCGTTTGCAGCGCTTTTCGCGGGCAATCCCACGCGGGAATGGCCGGCGGAGAAGTTGCCGTATGCATCGGTGTATTCGGGGCACCAGTTCGGCGTGTGGGCCGGCCAGCTTGGCGATGGCCGCGCGATCGGCCTGGGCGAGATCGAACACGATGGCAAGCGCTTCGAACTGCAGCTAAAAGGCGCGGGACGCACGCCGTATTCGCGCATGGGCGACGGACGGGCGGTGCTGCGGTCATCGATACGCGAATATTTGTGCTCCGAAGCCATGCACCATCTCGGCATTCCGACTACGCGGGCGTTGTGCGTTATCGGATCGGACCAGCCGGTGCGCCGCGAAACGATGGAAACGGCCGCCGTTGTGACGCGAGTCGCGCCGAGTTTCGTGCGCTTTGGCCACTTCGAGCACTTCTACACGAACGACCGGCTCAATGAACTGAAAAAGCTCACCGATCACGTGATCGACCGGTTCTATCCGCAGTGCCGCGAAGCCGACGATCCCGCTCTGGCGCTCCTGCAGGAAGTCACGCACCGCACCGCTGACTTGATGGCGGATTGGCAAGCCGTCGGGTTTTGCCATGGCGTGATGAACACCGACAACATGTCGATTCTCGGGCTGACGATCGATTACGGCCCGTTTGGCTTTATCGATGGATTCAACGCGAATCACATCTGCAATCACTCGGATTCGCAGGGTCGGTACGCTTATAAAATGCAGCCGCAGATTGGCTACTGGAATCTGTTTTGCCTCGCGCAGGCGCTGGTGCCGCTGTTCGGTCCGCAATACGACAGCGACGCTCGCAACGACAAGGTGATCGAAGACGCGCAGCGGGTGCTGGAAGGGTTCAAGGACCGGTTTGCGCCCGCGCTCGAGCGCCGTATGCGCGCGAAACTTGGACTGGCTGAGATTCGCGAAGGCGACGATAAACTCGCCAGCCGCCTGTTTGACGTGATGAACGCCAATCGCGCCGATTTCACGCTGACGTTCCGAAACCTGGCCAAAATGCGCAAGGCGGACGCTTCTGGCGACGCGCCCGTGCGTGACCTGTTCCTCGATCGCGCCGCTTTCGATGTCTGGGCGAACGACTACCGGTTGCGCTTGTCGGAGGAAACACGGAGCGACGAAGCGCGGGCAAGCGCGATGAACGCCGCGAACCCAAAGTATGTCTTACGCAATCATCTGGCCGAGAACGCCATCCGCCTGGCGAAGGAGAAGGATTTTTCCGAAGTTGAACGGCTGGCAAAGGTGCTGCGCCATCCCTTCGACGAACAACCTGAATTTGAAGCGTATGCCGGCCTGCCGCCCGACTGGGCGAGTGATCTGGAAGTCAGTTGCTCTTCCTGAAATAGCCCCCAAATGAATGAGCCGAAACTAGCCGCCCAAACGAGCCGCCTTGTTGGGCGCCGCTAAAGATCTGGAGATAGAGAACCATGAACCGAGACGATCTCACGAAAGACCCTGTTGACCCCGTTGCTCCGCTGCAGAAGGACGACGCCGCGTATCGGAAGGAATTGACCGATATCCAGTACCAGGTGACGCGCCACGCCGCCACCGAACGGCCGTTTACCGGCGAATACTGGGATCACACGGAGCGCGGTGTGTATGACTGCGTATGCTGCGGCACACCGCTGTTCGAGTCGGATACGAAATTCGATGCCGGTTGCGGCTGGCCGAGCTACTTCAAGCCGATCAACGGCGAAGTCATCAACGAAAAGACCGATCGTGCGCACGGCATGCTGCGCATTGAAGTGCAATGCAAGAACTGTGGCGCGCATTTGGGCCACGTCTTCGAAGACGGTCCCGCGCCGACGGGCTTGCGCTACTGCATCAACTCGGCTGCGCTACAATTCGAACCCAAGTAAGCGCGTCGGGCGATGCTGGCCAGTGAGTCTGCGAGTCGATGTTGCCGCGGCGAGCACCCTCGCCGCGCGTTTTCAAACACGGCTGACTTACAGCCAGATGATTGAGGCCAGATAAGGCCAAATGCGGCTGACTGCGGCTATTCACTCGCCAGGCGTCGTGCTGTGCCGGTAGCGAACCGGTGACGCGCGGCGCGTGCGCGCTTTCAAATTGATGCCCTCCACGTCCCTACGACATGAAATTTCTGTTCGATCTATTTCCGATCCTCCTCTTCTTCGTCGCATTCAAGATCTGGGGCATCTACACCGCCACCGCTGTAGCAATTGTCGCCACGCTTGTGCAAATTGCGTGGGTCGCGTTCCGGCATCGCAAGGTCGACCCCATGCTGTGGGTGAGCCTGGGTGTGGTGGTCGTATTCGGCGGCGCGACGCTCGTGCTGCACAACGATACGTTCATCAAGTGGAAACCCACCGCGCTTTACTGGCTTTTTGCCGGCGCGCTAATCGTGTCGCAAGTCGCTTTCGGGAAGAATCTCATTGAAGCAATGATGGGCAAGCAGATTGTTTTGCCGCATCGCGTGTGGGGTCAATTGAATCTTGCCTGGGCCGTGTTTTTCGCGATTCTCGGCGTGGTCAATCTGTTCGTGGCGTTCAACTACACCACCGATCAATGGGTCAACTTCAAGCTGTTCGGCGCCACCGGGTGTTTGCTGGTGTTTATCGTGGCTCAGAGTTTGTGGCTCGCGAAGTATATGAAAGAGGACGAAGGCAAATGAGCGACCCCGGTTTTATCGAGAACTTCGTCAACGCGTCGGCCGAAGGCAAGATCGCTTATCTCGAAGCGCGGCTTAATGCGGCGCTTGAGGCTTCGTCGGTGCATATAGACGATGACAGCGCCGCGCATGCGGGCCATGCCGGAGCCTCGGCGGGGAGTCACTATACGGTTACCATTGTGGCGGCCCGATTCGCCGGGAAGCCACGCGTGGCGCGGCACCGGCTGGTGTATGATGCGCTGGCCGACGAGCTGCGGCAGGGTATTCATGCGCTTGCCATCAAGGCTTTTACACCCGAAGAGTTTGCAGACCAGTTCGAGTGACCCCTAGTAACTTAACTGTCCTTTAGAACTGTCCTTCAGTTCAGTTTTGCTTTCAGCCAACAGATTTCAGCCAAGATTCCCAGCCCTCGTTCTGATCAGGAACTATTGATGATTTTAAAAAATCCCCGTATCTGGGTGTTGCTGGCCGCGTTCGCGGCGGCGCCCGTGTTTGCTCAGAACATTGCCGTGGTGAACGGCACGCCGATTCCGAAATCCCGTGTCGATGCGCTTGTCGCGCAACTCGTTCAGCAGGGTCAGCAGGACACGCCGCAATTGCAGGCGGCCGTGCGTCAAGAGCTGGTGAATCGCGAGATCTTGATGCAGGAAGCGATGCGACGCGGTATTGCCACGCGTCCCGACGTGAAGGCGCAGATTGCCGTTGCTCAGCAGACGGTGGTCTTGCGTGCGTTGATTGAAGATTTCGTGAAGAACAATCCGCCGACCGATGCCGAGATCAAGGCTCGATATGACGACATGGTCAAGCAGGTCGGCGGTGGCAAGGAATATCACCTGCACCATATTCTCGTCGACAACGAAGCTCAGGCTAAGGACTTGATTGCGAAGATCAAGGCTGGCGCGAGTTTTGAAGATCTGGCGAAGCAGTATTCGAAGGATCCGGGATCGGGCAAGAATGGCGGCGATCTGGACTGGTCAAGCCCACAGGCGTATGTGCCGGAGTTTGGCGCGGCGGCTGAGAAGTTGAAGAAGGGTGAGATGACCGATGAGCCGGTGAAGACGCAATTCGGCTGGCACATCATTCGGTTGGACGACATTCGCGATGTCGCGCCGCCGCCGTTGGAGCAGGTCAAGGACCAGATTGCGAAGCAGATTCAGCAGGAAAAGCTGCAGGCTTTTGAAGAGGGTTTGCAGAAGAAGGCTGTAATCAAGTAGGGGGTGCTCGCGCCGGTGGACCGGAAGGGTGAGTTTGCTGGCGCGGATTGGTCGTTAGGGTTTGGTCGGGGTTGATGGTGGGTTGGTCGGTTCTGGGGTTAGTGGTCGGGGTTTATGCCGGGTTGGTCGGTTCTGGGGCTAGCGGTCGGGGTCTATGCCGGGTTGCTGCTTTCGGCGTTAGTGGTCTGCGAGAGTCGGATTTTCTCTTTATCACTATTAGCCACTGTGCGTGGCGGCACGTCATTTCTTTGTCCAAAGCGACAAAGAAACGAAGCAAAGAAAGCGCTTTAACCGCTCTACCCTAAGTGTCCACAGCGTGCAGTTTCTATTCATAGGTGCCCCAAAAGCACGGTGCTCGCCAGAGCGGAGGATGTGTGAAACCCTCCTTCTCCGAACACCGATACCCACACGCTTCGCCACCAGTGATTGAACCTGCCCAAGGGACACCCCGCGCTATCCGCGGATAACCTACCTCCAAATAGGTATGGACACCGAACCACATCGCCAATTCACCAAAAGCCCCGGGGTCTTGGATGCGTGAGGCAGTGAGTCATAAAAATGACGCCTCAGGTCGAGTAGTTGACCCACGAAGAACCGCAGAAGCAAATACGCGTTAGTCCGGGCTGGTTCCTGGGCAAATCGTGCTTGCCCGACAGCACGGACGGTAACGCGTTTTCATATGAAAGCACGACGTTACGAGTACGCGTGAGGCCGTGCGAGTCCTTGGCGAATGTGCTTGCCCGAGAGCACTGGTGGCGAAGCGTGTTCATGTCAGGATTCGCGAGAAGGAGGGGTTCACACATCGGTCGCTCTGGCAAGCACCGTGCTTTTGGGGCACCTATGAATAGAAACTGCACGCTGTGGACACTTAGGGTAGAGCGGTTAAAGCGCTTTCTTTGCTTCGTTTCTTTGTCGCTTTGGACAAAGAAATGACGTGCCGCCACGCACAGTGGCTAATAGTGATAAAGAGAAAATCCGACTCTCGCAGACCACTAACGCCGAAAGCAGCAACCCGGCATCAACTCCGACCACTAACTCCAGAACCGACCAACCCGGCATAAACCCCGACCACTAACCCCAGAACCGATCAACCCAGCATCAACCCCGACCACCCCCAAAACCTAACGACCAACCCGCGCCAGCAAACCCACCCCTCGGTCCACCGGCGCGAGCGACCCCTCTCACCCTACCCAGCGCCGCGCATTCTGAAACACGCGCAACCACGGACTCGCGTCCCCAGTCCAATCCCCTGGCGTCCAACTCATCTGCACGTTCCTGTGCACCCGCTCCATATGCGGCATCAGCACCGTAAAACGCCCATCCGGCGTCGTCACCGACGTAATCCCATCCGGCGAACCATTCGGATTCAACGGATAACGCTCGGTCGCAGCGCCCTGGTGATCGACGAAACGCATGGCCACTAAAGCGTTCGCTACGTCGCCCTGCTGCGAGAAATCAGCAAAGCCTTCGCCGTGCGCAACGGCCACCGGAATCCGCGAACCTTCCATTCCAGCGAAGAATATCGACGGCGAGCCTTGTATCTCAACCGATGCAAACCGCGCCTCGAATTGCTCCGATTTGTTCCGCGTAAACTTCGGCCATGCCTCCGCGCCAGGGATCATCGAAGCGAGGCTGCTCATCATCTGGCATCCATTGCAAATGCCCAGCGCAAAGGTATCGGTGCGACCGAAAAACGCCGCGAACATATCAGCCAGACGCGGATTGAAACGAATCGTCTTGGCCCAGCCCTCGCCCGCACCGAGCACGTCCCCGTAAGAGAAACCACCGCACGCAACCGCACCTGCGAAGTCCGCAAGCGTGACTCGCCCTTCCAGCAAATCGCTCATGTGAACGTCGTGGGTGTCGAACCCCGAACGGTCGAACGCGTAAGCCGTTTCCAGATGCGAATTGACACCCTGCTCACGCAGGATCGCGACACGCGGACGCGCCCCCTTGTTGAGGAACGGAGCCGATACATCCTGCGTCGGATCAAAAGTCAGCACCGGCGAGATGCCCGGATCAGCGGGATCGAGCAACGCGTCGTATTCGGCATCGGCGCAAGCCGGGTTATCGCGTAACCGAGCAATACGCCAGCTCACTTCGCTCCACGCACGCTGCAACTCATGGCGCGGGGCGTCGTAGATTTTCTTTGCATCGCGATAAATTTCGATCGTGTCACGCTCGTTCGGCTTGCCGATCACTTCGCTGCAACCAAACAGTCCGTGTTCGCGCAACACAGCCAGCACGGCATCGCGATCCGCCAGAGGCACCTGGATCACACCGCCCAATTCCTCGGCGAACAACGCGCGAATGGTCCGGTCCTCACGACGGCCGCTGGTCTGCTTCGCCCAGTCCTTGGCATCGCCGTAATCGGATTCATGGTTGGGATCGAGGATCAACATGTCGACGTTCAGCGACACCCCCACATGCCCCGCAAACGCCATTTCGCAGACAGTGGCCCAGAGGCCGCCATCGGAACGGTCGTGATACGCGAGCAACTTGCCAGCAGCATTGAGCGACTGGATCGCGTTGAAGAACCGCTTCAGGTCCTCGGCGTCGTCGACGTCGGGAACCGCATCGCCGATCTGCTGCGTCACTTGCGCCAGAATGCTGCCGCCCAGACGATTCTTGCCGCGGCCGAGATCGATCGAGATCAGCACCGTATCCGTGCCACGCTGCAATTGCGGCGTGAGCTGGCGGCGTACATCTTCAACCGGCGCAAACGCCGAAATGATCAGCGACACCGGCGACACGACTTCCTTCGCTACGCCCGCCTCGTCCTGCCATTTGGTGCGCATCGACAGTGAATCCTTGCCGACAGGAATACTGATGCCCAGCGCCGGGCACAACTCCATGCCGATAGCCTTCACGGTGTCAAACAGCGCCGCGTCTTCGCCAGGACTGCCGCACGCGGCCATCCAGTTAGCGGACAGCTTCAGCTTGCTCAACGATTCGATCGGCGCCGATGCAATGTTCGTCACCGCTTCGCCCACTGCCATGCGGCCGGATGCGGGTGCATCGATCACGGCAAGCGGCGTGCGCTCGGCAATGGTCATTGCTTCGCCACGGAAGCCCGCGTAATCCATGGTCGTGATTGCGCAATCGGCGACGGGCACTTGCCACGGGCCGACCATCTGGTCGCGCGCCGTCGTGCCGCCCACCGAGCGGTCGCCGATGGTGATCAAAAACGATTTGCTCGCGACCGTCGGATGTTTGAGCACGCTTACCGCGATCTCGGACAAAACCATACCGGTCACATCGACGGGCTCGAACGTCAAGACCTCGCGCTTCACGTCGCGATGCATCTTCGGCGTCTTGCCCAGCAGGACTTCCATGGGCATATCGACGGGTTCGAGCTTTTGATCCGCGCTCTTCAAGTCGTCGATCAACTGCAACTGGCGTTCTTCCGTCGCAACGCCCACCACCGCGACCGGGCAGCGTTCACGCGTGCAGATCGCTTCGAAGGCCGGCAGGCTTTCCGGCGCGATAGCCAGAACGTAGCGTTCCTGCGCTTCGTTCGACCAGATTTCGCGCGGCGACAAACCCGATTCCTCAAGCTGCACGCGACGCAATTCGAAACGCGCGCCCTTGTCCGCTCCATCGACCAGTTCAGGGAACGCATTCGATAACCCGCCCGCGCCCACGTCGTGGATGCTCAGGATCGGGTTCTCGGCGCCCAACTGCCAGCACGCATTGATGACTTCCTGCGCGCGCCGCTGGATTTCGGGGTTGCCACGCTGGACGGAATCGAAGTCGAGTTGCGCGGTGTTGGCGCCGGTCGCCATCGAACTCGCCGCGCCGCCGCCCATGCCGATCCGCATGCCCGGACCGCCGATCTGAATCAGCAACGACCCCGCCGGCAAATCCATCTTGTGCGTGTGCTGGTCCGAGATATTGCCGATCCCGCCCGCGATCATGATCGGCTTGTGATAACCCCGCACGCGCCCGGCAGCGTTCTGCTCATACGCGCGGAAATAGCCGCCCAGGTTGGGCCGGCCGAACTCGTTGTTGAACGCAGCCGCGCCGATGGGGCCGTCGATCATGATCTGCAACGGCGATGCAATCCGTTCCGGCTTGCCGTACGGCTCATGCGTATCCGATGGATTGCGCTGCGGCACCGGCACGGCGCTGTCGCGGGCGTTTTCCCACGGCTGGCGTGCGTCGGGCAAGTCCAGGTTCGATACCGTGAAACCCGCCAGGCCCGCTTTCGGGCGCGCACCGCGGCCCGTCGCGCCTTCATCGCGGATCTCGCCGCCGGAGCCGGTTGCCGCGCCGGCGAAAGGCGAAATGGCGGTCGGGTGGTTATGCGTCTCGACCTTCATCAACGTGTGCGTCAACTCGGTGTGACGGCCGTAATGTTCGTTCGAACCACGCGGGAACCAACGCTCGGCCGTGCCGCCTTCCATGATCGCCGAGTTGTCCGAATACGCGACGATCGTGCCGGCGTGATTCAGCTTCTCGGTGTTGCGGATCATGTTGAAGAGCGAGATGTCCTGCGGCTCGCCGTCAATGGTCCACTGCCCGTTGAAAATCTTGTGACGGCAATGTTCGCTATTGGCCTGCGCGAACATCATCAACTCGACGTCGGTCGGATTGCGCTCCAACTGCTTGAACGAATCAACGAGATAGTCGATTTCATCGTCCGCCAGCGCGAGGCCCAGTTCCGCGTTCGCCGTTTCCAGTGCGCCGCGGCCATGGCCGAGGATATCGACGGCTTGCAGCGGCTGGGCCGGCAGTTCGTCGAAGAGATGCAGTGCGTGATCCCGCGACGGCGCCACGCTTTCGGTCATCCGGTCATGCAGCGCGGCCGTAACTGCTGCGCGCTCCTGCTCGCCCAACGCCTTCTTGCCGCCGATGCCGCTGCCGAGCAAGCCGCTTTTCAGGATCACCGTATATTCGATGCCCCGCTCGATCCGGCGGACCTGCGTGAGCCCACAGTGATGCGCAATATCTGTCGCCTTGCTCGCCCACGGCGAAACAGTACCGAAGCGCGGCACGACCATGAAGGTCTCTTGCGCGCCACGCTCGGTGCTGGCCTCGAACGGCGTGCCGTAGTGCATCAGCGCGTGGATGCGGTTGCTGTCTTCATCGGAGAGCGGATCGACCGAGTTCACGAAATGCAGATACTGGCCGCGCACGCCGACGATTGCCGGGTCGATGCGCGTCAATGTTTCGAGCAGGCGGGTTTGACGGAAATCGGAGAGGGCCGAAGCGCCGGGGAAACACGAGAAGTGGGCCATTGTCACGGTGCTTAAAGGACGTCGAATTCGCCAAGGCTGACGTCGAGACGATAGACGTCGGAGCCGGTTGCGGCAGTGCCGCAACCGGCGGTGGGAAGTCCCGGATTATAACCCGGAAGTGTCTCGAAAACGGACCCGGGGCCAAGCCGTGAAACGGCCTGGCGGCACACCCGCAATCTCTGAAATATGCCCGGAACGTTTTTGAGACGATCCGGCGACGCACTTCAGGGGCCTTGCCACGCAAGGGTTTTCAGCCGCCGACCCGGCCACCGGCGCCGCTGTGCCACGCCTCTTGGCGTCCCGCCGATGCCCGTTTGGCGCTATGATGGCGCGCTTTCCCCGACCGGCGTTTGGTCGCACAAACGCCGGCTCGCCTCTCTCACGAGAATCCCGGCGAATCCCGGGCGCCCCGACACAGTCGGGCGCCGGCTCGTGAACCAGTCTGGTCTTGCGCCTTCGGGCGAGAATGAATCATGGATGTCATCGTCATCGGCGGCGGAATCGCCGGCATCGCCACCGCGTATCAATTGCGTGCAAACGGCCACCGCGTCTGCGTGGTCGAGCGCCATGCCACCGTTGCGCAGGGCGCAACCTACGGCCACGGCGGCTCCGTGCTGCCCTCGCCGCTCGACGTGTGGTTCGGACCAACGTTCATGCAGACACGTCGCTCGGCCAAAACCGGCATTGTGTACAAACCCGGCTTCAATTCCGATACCCGCGCGTTCGCCAGGCAACTCGCGCGGCTCAAGGACCCGGCGCTTTTCAAAGGTCAGTACGTTGCTTTGCGGCCGCTGGTGGATATCTCGCGCGACCTGATAGCGGATATCGACTCCCGGTATTCCCTCGATTACGAACAGCGCACGGGTGTGCTGCACGTGTTCCGTCATGAACGCGATCTCGAACTGGCTCAGTCCGCGATCGCCCTGCTGCAGCGCTTCGAGACACCGTATCGCCTGCTGACGCCCGAGGAATGCGTAGCGGCGGAGCCTTCCATTCCCGATGATCCGCCGCTTGCTGGCGGCGTATTGCTGGGCGATGCCCACACCGCCAATTGCCCGTTGTTCACGAAGCTGCTGAAGCAGGTGCTGGAAGACAGCGGCGTGCAATTCCAGCTGGGCCGCGAAGTAACGGCCATTCGCGCCGATGCCCAGCGTGCCGCCGTGGAACTCGGACCGCGCGCGGGCGAAATGGACGGCAAGGGCCGCAAGTCCCGCGACGTGGAACTGATCGGCGCAGACGCCATCGTGGTCGCGGCCGGTACCGGCACGCCGGCCTTGCTGGCCACGCTGGGAATCACGCTGCCGCTGCATCCGCTGCGCCTGCACACGCTGACCGCGCCGATTGCTTACGAAGAGCGTGCGCCTCACATTACGGTGGTCGATTCGGTGAAACGCATCACGATGACGCGGATCAACCAGCGCATGCGTGTGACCGGCGGCGCGGTGCTTGAGAGCGCGGCAAAAGCGCACAAGCCGATGAACGAAAGCATGACGCGGCGCGCCCTCGCGCTGCTCGGCCAGGCGACGCACGACTGGATTCCGGGCGCGGCGAAGGTATCGGCGGCGCGGGCTTGGGATGGCATCCGGCTGGTGTCGCCCGATGGCTTGCCCGTTGTAAGCCCGACCGGGCACGCCCGTTTGTTCATCAACGCGGCGCACGGGCCGGCGGGCTGGGGTATCGCTTGTGGAGCGGCCACGGTCGTGGCGGCGATGGTTTCCGGAATCACGCCCGACGTGCCTCTTGAAACGGTGCGCGCGCTGCGGATGAACCGGTTTTAGGCAGGATTGAGCGCTATCCGGCTTGGGTCCAGGGCGGCGAAAACGCTAGCGAAGTGAAGTAGCGAACTGCCTTTTTCGCGGACGTGATGCACTTTACGGATCCCCGGCCGGCGTTTGTGGTCATTTGGGCGCAATAATTGCGATGAGCTAACGCACTCCTCCAACGCTGGCGCCATGACCGACTCCGACTTCTCCACCGTCTCAAACACCCCTCAGCCGCCCTACGTCGAGCCGCGCGATCACGCGCTGGCGCTGCTGACACTCGGCGAACTACGCACGCTGGAAAGCCGCGCGGCGGCCGCCCTTTCCCCGAATACATTGATGGCGCGCGCCGGCGCTGCCGCGGCGCAATTTGTCATCGATCAGAATCGGCATGCGCCGCATCTTGCCACCCTGCCAGTCTGGATCGTGGCCGGCCCGGGCAACAATGGCGGCGATGCACTCGTGATGGCCGCCCGCTTGCGGCGCGCCGGTATAGACGTTGAAGTCTGCATGCCGGTGGAAGTCAAACCCGACGATGCACGCTGGGCGCTGGCCGAAGCCAGGCAAGCTGGCGTGAAAATCACCACCGAATCCCCTCCATCCTTCGATACCTTCGGCTGGCTCATCGACGGCATGTTCGGCATCGGTCTCGGACGGCCGCTGGAAGGCGCGTTCGCGGATCTCGCCGGGCGCCTGTCACGGCGCTCGAAGGCGAGCGGCGGCGTGCTTGCGCTGGATATCGCGAGCGGGCTGTCGAGCGATACCGGTGAGCCGGTCAGCCGCAGCGCCGATGGTCGTGCGCAGGCCGTGCGGGCCACGCACACCATCACGTTTATCGGCGCGAAGCCGGGCCATTTCACCGGCGATGGCCGCGACCTCACGGGCAAGCTTTATATCGCCGATCTGGGCGTCAAGCCGCCGCTTGAACCTTCTGTCGTGCTGAACGCGCCATCGCTGTTCGGCTCGCACTTGCCGCCCCGCGATTTCTCGACCAACAAGGGCACGTTCGGCACGCTGGCCGTGCTCGGCGGCGACACCGGCATGTGCGGCGCGCCGATCCTGGCCGCGCGCATGGCATTGTACGGAGGCGCGGGCAAGGTCAACGTGGCGTTCATCGGCACTGATTCACCGCCTTATGACCCGCCGCATCCGGAACTGATGCTGCACCACGTCGACCAGATCTCACTCGACAAGATGAACGCGCTCGCGGTCGGCTGCGGCATGGGCCAGAGCGAGCGCGCGAAAAAGGTGCTCGTCGATGTCCTCGCACTCGATGTCCCCAAGCTCTTCGATGCCGACGCGCTCAACCTGATTTCATCGGATGAAAAGCTGGCTGCCAAGATCGCCGAACGGGGCGCTCGCGGGGACCCGTGCATATTGACGCCGCATCCGCTGGAAGCTGCGCGCTTGCTCGGATCGGAGGTAAAAAAGGTGCAAGCCGATCGCATCGCTGCCGCGCGGCAACTGGCGGCGCGTTTCGCGGCTGTCGCTGTGCTGAAAGGCACCGGCACGATCGTCGCTTCGCCCGATGGGCGCGTGTCGGTGAACCCCACCGGCAATGCCGCGCTCGCTACTGGCGGGACCGGCGACGTGCTGGGCGGGTTGATCGGCGCGTTTCTCGCGCAGCGCTTGCCGGCTTATGAGGCGGCGCTTGCCGGGGTTTATCTGCACGGGCTGGCCGCTGAAGAGTTGACCGGCGAAGGCGAAGGGCCAGCAGGATTAACCGCGGGCGAGCTGGCGCCGAAAGTGCGCAGTTTGCTCAACCGGCTTTTTTACGCTACGTGATCAGGCTAACGTGCTCGAGGTGCGGGTACGTCGGCGAGTCCGTCCGTGGCGCCGTTTGCCGAGCGGCGTTTATCCGTGCGATACGTACGCGAGGCCACCTGTACCGCCGGCCGCCTCGCGCCGTTTATCCATGACGAACGAAACATGAAGCCATGGCCGATGCGCTTATCGTCCATGCAAGCAATCATTCATCCATCGTGGCTATACTTGTTGACTCGCGCGTAAGGGGTTCGAGATAGACCCTCATCGGACCCCGCGCGATGATCAGTACTTCCCGTCACCCTCTGATAAACGGACCGTTATGACGCTCAATTCGCTCCCTGCCTGGCCGGCGCTCCAGACGCATTACGATGCCATCCGTGACGAGCGCCTGCGCGACTGGTTCGCGCCGCAAAACGACACAACGCCGTCCCGCGCCGAGCGCCTGACTTTTGACGGCGGCGGCATTTCCATCGATTTCTCGAAGAACCGGATTACCGAAGCCACGCTCAAGCTGCTGGTCGAACTCGCGCAGCAGGCCAAGGTCGCTGAAAAACGTGACGCCGTGTTTGCCGGCGATATCGTCAACGTCACGGAACATCGCGCGGTGCTGCATACGGCCTTGCGTTCCATCGACGACAACTCCCCGTTCCAGAAAGAAATCCGCGCTGAAAAAGCCAAGATGGCCGCATTCGCCAACAAGGTTCGCGACGGTTCGTGGACCGGCTACACCGGCAAGCCGATTCGCCATGTGGTGAACATCGGGATTGGCGGCTCGGATCTCGGGCCGAAGATGGTCGTGCATGCATTGCAGCACCTGGCAAAGCCCGGTCTGGACACGCATTTTGTCTCCAACGTCGATGGCGCCGATATCTACAACGTGCTCAAGGGCATCGACGCTGAAGAGACGCTGGCTATTGTTGTGTCGAAGACCTTCACCACGCTCGAAACCATGACCAACGCGCGCTCCATGCGCGAGTGGTTCGTGAAAAGCGGCTGCCCGGAAGAAGCGTTGTCGAAGCACTTCGTGGGGGTATCGGCGAATCCTGAGGAAGTGGTCAAGTTCGGCATTGCGAAGGAAAACGTCTTCGAGATGTGGGACTGGGTCGGCGGCCGTTATTCGCTATGGTCCACGGTTGGCTTGTCGATCGTGATCTCGGTCGGTCCGGAAAATTTCGAAAAGCTGCTGGCCGGCGCGCATGCGATGGACGAGCATTTCCGTACCGCGCCGTTCGAACGCAATTTGCCCGTGCTGATGGGCATGATCGGCATTTGGTACCGCGACTTCTTCGAGTCGCAAAGCGTGATGGTCGCGCCGTATTCGCAAGCCATGCGCTACCTGTCTTCGTATCTGCAGCAACTCGAGATGGAGAGCAACGGCAAGTCGGCGCGTCTCGACGGCACCATGGTCGATTACCCGACCGCTGCGGTGATCTGGGGCGAGCCCGGCACGAATGGCCAGCACGCGTTCTACCAGATGCTGCATCAGGGTCCGACGTTGATCCCGGTCGACTTTATCGCCGTGCTGACGCCGGAACATCCGCTGATCGATCATCACGCGAAGCTGCTGGCGAACTGCTTTGCGCAAAGCGAAGCGCTGATGCTCGGGCGCACGCTGGAAGAAGCGAAGAAGGTCGCAGGACCCGGCAAGGAAGAACTTGCTACTCACCTGAGCTTTCCTGGGAATCGCCCGACTACCACGATCATTCTTGATGCTCTGACGCCCGAGACATTGGGCGCGGTCATCGCGCTGTACGAGCACAAGGTGCTGGTACAAGGCGCGGTGTGGGACATCAACTCGTTCGATCAGTGGGGCGTCGAGCTGGGCAAGATCCTCGGCAAAGTGGTGGAAGCCGATATCACCAGTGACAAGGCCGATCCGGCCAAGCACGATTCGTCGACATCGGCGTTGATTGCGCGTGCGCAGGCCGCGTTGAAGGGGCTGTAAGCGCTTTATGCTGGAGGATGTCTCGCGGTTTCTGCTGGTGGGGGAGCGCGAGATGTCTTTCGTTCGCACTCGGGGGTGGTCGTAGTGGTCGGGGTGGTGCCGGGGTGGTCGGTTTTGGGTTAGCGGTCGGAGTCAGTGCCGGGTTGGTCGGTTCTGAGGTTAGCGGTCGAGGTCAATGCCGGGTTGCTGCTTTCGGCGTTAGCGGTCTGCGAGAGTCGGATTTTCTCTTTATCACTGTTAGCCACTGTGCGTGGCGGCACGTCATTTCTTTGTCCAAAGCGACAAAGAAACGAAGCAAAGAAAACGCTTTAACCGCTCTACCCTAAGTGTCCACAGCGTGCAGTTTCTATTCATGGGTGCCCCAAAAGCACGGTGCTCGCCAGAGCGACGGATGTGTGAACCCCTCCTTCTCCGAACACCGATACCCACACGCTTCGCCACCAGTGATTGAACCTGCCCAAGGGGCACCCCGCGCTATCCGCGGATAACCGCCCGCCAATTTGTACGCACGACGGACCACGCAGCCAACCCGCCAAGTAATAAAGCCCCAAAATATGTAAGGCCGCAACCGACGAAAATAACCGCGTAAGCACGCGGTCAGCTCACCAAAAACTGACGCACTAAACACGCATCGAGCTGCTAGACATCAAGCTGTGATCCACGAATATGGCCGCACGAACCAGGCCGCGAACCCATCAAAAAAAGACGGCCGGCAGAACGCGTGAGGCCGTGCTGGTCCTTTGGCAACTTGTGCTTGCCCGAGAGCGTACGGGGCGAAGCGTGTTCGTGTCAGGATTCGCGAGAAGGAGGGGTTCAAACATCCGTGGCTCTGGCGAGCACCGTGCTTTTGGGGCACCTATGAATGAAAACTGCACGCTGTGGACACTTAGGGTAGCGTGGTTGAAAGCGTTTTCTTTGCTTCGTTTCTTTGTCGCTTTGGACAAAGAAATGACGTGCCGCCACGCACAGTGGCTAAAAGTGATAAAGAGAAAATCCGACTCTCGCAGACCACCACGGCCGAAAGCACCAACCCAGCATCAACCCCGACCACTAACCCCAGAACCGACCACCCCGACACCAACCCCAACCACTACGACCACCCCCGAGTGCGAACGAAACCAACTACACGCTTAGACCATTCACAAGCCGCCCTGCTTCTATTGTCACCGTCGCATCGCATCGCTCGGCCAGTTCGGTATCATGCGTAACGAGGATGAGCGTAGCGCCATTGCGCCGGTTCATCTCGAACATCAGGTCAATGATTGCATAACCTGTTGCCGCATCAAGACTGCCAGTGGGTTCATCGGCGAAAAGCACCGCCGGATGCGTGACAAACGCGCGCGCAAGCGCCACGCGTTGTTGCTCGCCGCCAGATAACAGCTTGGGATAGTGCCCAGTCCGCTGACCGAGGCCGACCTGTTCAAGCAGGTCACGTGCACGAATCACGATCTCCTTGTGCGGCACGTCGCCGCGCAATTCCAGCGGCAACATCACGTTCTCGAGTGCGCTCAGATGCGGCATCAACTGGAACGACTGGAACACGAATCCCACCGAGCCGCTGCGCAATGCCGCGCGTTCGTCTTCGTTCAGCGCGCCCAGGTCGCGCCCGAGCAAGCGAACCGTGCCCGCCGTCGCGCTGTCCAATCCCGCAAGCAGACCGAGCAGCGTGGACTTGCCGGACCCCGATGCGCCGACTATGGCGACACTGCTGCCCTTTTCGATCGACAGGTCGATCTGATCGAGGATGATCAATTCGCCCGTCGCGTCCTTCACCCGCTTGCTTAAACCCCGTACTTCAATGACTGGTTCGATATTGTTTTGCATGGAGAGACTTAAGGTGAACTGGACAACGCGCGCCACGCTGGCACCGCTGGCATTGGTTGCATGCATGAGCGCTACGCCGGCTTACGCGGCGCAAGACGCGGCTGTGGCTACGATTGCAGCGACCGCCACGGCCACAGCCCGCAAACCGTCGATCGTGGTCCTCGGCGACAGCATTTCCGCGGAATACGGCCTGCCCCGCGATACAGGCTGGGTAGCGTTGCTGCGCTCAAAGCTTCCGCAAGAGCACTTCGATTATAGCGTCGCCAATTCAAGCATCAGCGGCGACACCACCAGCGGCGGCCTCGCCCGCCTGCCCGCTGCGCTCAACCGGCTCAAACCAAACATAGTCATTGTGGAACTCGGCGCCAACGACGCGCTGCGCGGCGTGCCGCTCGCGACCACCGAAGCGAACTTGCGGACCATCATCGAGAAATCACAGGCCGTCAACGCGAAAGTTTTACTCGTGGGGATGTACGTTCCGCCTAACTATGGCCCCGACTATTCGCAAAAGTTTCACGGCGTCTATGAACAATTGTCCAAAGAAAAACAGGTGCCGCTGGTCCCGTTCCTGCTGGCGGGCATTGAAAACAAGCCCGAAATGTTTCAGGCAGATCAGATTCATCCGACCCCTCAGGCCCAGCCTTTGCTATTGAACAACGTCTGGCCAGTTTTAAGACCTTTGCTGGGCGCGCCATCGAAATGACGGGGGATTTAACTGATTGAAGCAATTCATCGATATAACCCTGTCAGCGCGTCGCCTGGTTGGCTTTTAGCCATGCGCGGAATACGGCCACGATTCAGTAATCAGGATTTTCGCGTAACCCTGAAAAACCCCGGCTCCGCTGTGAGCGCATTGAAAGGAGGTAACGTGAAATATTTACCAATTCTCGCTTTGACCGTCGCGATCTCGGCTTGCGCCGCTCCGTCCCCTGGCGTTAGCCAGGTCGGCACGAGCCAGCAACCGCCGAAGGTTGTCGCACAATGTATCGCGCAGAAATGGGCCGATAAATCACAGCAACAAGTGGTGTCTCAAGACACGCTCGCGAACGACATGGCATCCAATGTCTACGTTCCGGGTCAGCAACCGCCGGACGGCGCAGCTGCCATCGTTCGCCCCAACTATTCGGGCCCGGGTACATGGGTCGGTTTCCACACTGCGGGCTCGGCCGGCAGCGATGCCACCGGCGACATCCAGGCATGCCTCTAATCTCGGTGCAGGTCTCGTAACGCTTGCATCGGGCGCCTTCTGTTATTTTCCTGGACCTTCAGAGGAAGCCCGATATGAAAAAACCCCGCTGGTTTTCGCCGGCGGGGTTTTTTTATTGTGCGGATCAAATTGCACGAATCATTGCGACTGATCGGACGTGGTGGGCACGTTGGTGACCTTCACCTTCGAGCGCGCCTTCAATGACTCGAGGTACGACTCCATCTCGGCTTGCGCGTAGACCTGAGCGACTTGCTGCTGTGCGCCGGTAAGACGGTCCGCAGTCACCGGATCAGGCTTTTCGATACCATTCACGCGATAGATAGCGTACCCGTCCGCGCCAAGATCGACGCCAACATAAGCCGGCAGCTTCGACGAATCGGCCTTGAAGATAGCGGCAAGCGCGGCGGGCGGCATGCCCTGCGCGTCGTTACGCGACACCTTCGATACCGACGAAAAACCGGCAGTCGAGTTCGACTTCTGCAACTCGGCCAGCTTGGCTTCGCCATCTTTGCGAGCGGCCTGGGCCGCTTCTTCCGCCACAACCTTCGTGCGCACCGCGTCCTTGATGGTGTCGAGTGCGGGCACGGCCGCCGCTTTATAGTCCGTCACACGGCCTGCGATCAGCGTGCTGTTGCCGATATCGATAGCCTGCGTGTTGTTGTGCTGCTTCACCGCGTCCGGCGCGAATATGGCCGCGAGGAACTTCGAATTGTTCAGCGGGCTGTCAGGCGGCAGCTTCGGATCCGGCTTCGATCCAAGCGTCGCGGTCTGGATTTGCAGCTTGTATTTGTCGGCGGCGGGTTGCAGCGACTTCGACTGTTCGTACACCGTCGAGGTGAAGCCTTCCGCGTCGTCAGCCAGGCTTTTCGCCGCTTGCTGCGCGACGACTTCCTTCGTGATTGCGTCCTTCACTTCGTCGAATGGCTGCGTGACGGACGGCTTCACGTCGGTTGCTTCGATGATGTGATAACCGAAATCCGTCTGCACAATCCCGCTGATTTCGCCCTTCTTCAGGCCGAACGCGGCGTCGTCGAATGCCTGGCCGCCAGCGATCATGCCGCGGCTGAAATACCCCAGGTCACCGCCTTTTGCCGCCGATCCCGGGTCCTGCGAATTCTTCTCCGCAATCTCCGCGAACTGGTCCGGATGCGCCTTGACTTGCGCGAGCAGTGTTTCGGCTTGTTGCTTGGCCTTCGCTTTGTCGGCGGCGCTTGCGTCTTTCGGCGCCGTGATCAGGATGTGGCTGACCCGCACTTGCGCCTGCGTCTTGAAGCGCGCGATGTTGTCGTCGTAGTACTTCTTGAGGTCCGCGTCAGACGGCTTGAGCGCTGCCGACAACGTCGCCGGCGACATCACCAGGTACTGGATGGTCGCAGATTCGGGCGTGGCGAACTCCGCACTGTGCGCGTCGTAATACGACTTCACTTGCGCGTCGGTGGGCTGGATCTTTGCGGTGTAGTCGACGGTACGGAGCGCGAGACCTTGAACGTCGCGGCGCTGCTCGGCGATCTCGGTCAGCGTTTGCGCCAAGGTCTTCGACGTGAACGCCGTGGACTGGATACTCGCCGGAATCTGGTCCGAAGCCAGGCCATAACGTACGCGCTCGTCGTACTGCTCAGGCGTCATGCCCTGCATCGCGAGCAATTGCTTGTACTGGTCCACGTCAATGGAGCCGTCAGGCTTGCGCAGCGAAGCGATGGTCGGATCGGCCAGCAATGCGCGGCGTACCGCTGCGTCGGAGGCGGTCAGGTGAAGGCGCTGGGTTTCGTCGGCGAGCATGCGCTGCTGCACGAGGCTGTCGATCAGCGACGCGCGCATTTCCGGCGTTTCGAACATCTTCGGGTCGAACTGGGCGCCGAGCATCTGCCGCGCGCGATCGACTTGCTGACGCATCGCGCCGTCGTACTCGACACGCGTGATCTTGTGGCCGTTGACGCTGGCGACATTGGCGTTTTCGTCGAAGAAACTGCTGAAGCCCTGGATACCCACAATTCCCAATCCTGGCACGACGATCAGGATCAACAGGGCCATCATCAGGCGTTGGTGATTACGGAAAAAGTCGAGCATGCGTGACGATTCTGCCTAATACGAAACGCCCGATGTTACAGCAGCGGGCAATAAAAAAGGCGAACCGGAGTTCGCCTTTCTCGTGAATGCTGGCGGAGTGGACGGGACTCGAACCCGCGACCCCCGGCGTGACAGGCCGGTATTCTAACCAACTGAACTACCACTCCTTTTTTACATCTTTTGCAACGATCCAGGCCCGAGTCCGCGCAGCCGATTATTTCAATCATTTGCAACAACCCGCGGGCCGATTGAACTGGAAAGCGGTGTGCCGGAAGGTTTGATCAACACCCTGCCAGCCTTGTTCCACAACCGTTTGCTCAATCGGGGACGAAGTATACAACGAAAAATCATACGATGCGAAATTTTCTCTCGCGACGCAGCAAAGACCGCTTCCGCGAGAATTGCTCCAGCGGGATTCCACTTGGCCGCGAAGCTAATCACCGTTGGCACCCGCTGAGCCTTTGAAGCCCATAGCGACGGTGAAAAGAGAAGATTCCAATTAGCTCGCGGGGGGGCATTTCATGGCCATCGCGAAATGCACCCCCGGCACGACCGTTGCGTCAACGTCCCCCCACTCCCTGCGATGCGGTTACGTCGAGCGATGGGGCGCCCGGAATCTGAAGCGGCTCGATCTTGCCCACGATCACCAGATAACTGAACGCGCCGAGGAAACAGAAACCGCCCGCGACGATCAGCGGAATGGTGAACGACCCTTTTGTGAGTGCCAGCATGAGGCCGGTGAACGTGGTGATCACGATGCCCGCTAGGTTCGATGCAAAGTTCTGGATGCCACCGATAGACGCGACGTAATCCGGCGTGGGCGCCACGTCGCCGGGAAGCGACCAGATGCTCGCAGCGGCGAATGCGAGGCTGCCATACGCAATTCCAAACGATGCAAGCATCACATACGTGCTGGTCGTGAACGCCGAGAGCGTGATGATCGACGAAAGCAGCATGCCGCCGACCATGCAGGTCTTGCGCGACTTCGTCAGGCTCCAGCCGCGCTTATAGAGCGCGTCCGAAACGATGCCGCCCAGCCAGCCGCCCGGAATGGAAATGAGCGCGGGAATCATGCCAAGGGTGCCGAGCGACTTGAGCGAAAAACCGCGCGTCTGCACGAGATAACTCGGGAACCACGTGATGAAAAAGTAGATCACGAAGTTCAGGCAGAAGAACCCGAGCATCATGCCCCACAGCGTGCGATGCCTGAAGAGCGAGGCCCACGTGACGTTCTGGCCAGACGCTTTTCCACGCGGCGCAGGCGTTGCGTTTTCCGCGCCGGTCAGATCTCCACGCGACGGATTGCGGTAGATCAGGAACCAGCCAAGCACCCACAGCAGGCCGACCGCGCCCGTCGCGACGAACGACACTTCCCAGCCGAAGCCGCTGATGATCAGCGCGACAATCGGGATGGAGAGCGCCGAGCCGACCCGCGAACCGCTATCGAAGATACTGGTGGCGAACGCGCGCTGCGCCGGTTTGAACCATTGCGCGACCAGCTTCGTACACGCGGGATAAGCGCCCGCTTCACCCATGCCGAGCATCAGGCGGCAGCCGAACATGCCCGCCACGCTCGTGGTCGCCGCCGTGAGCGCGGTGAACACCGACCACCAGCCAACCGCAAGCGGCAATGCAATGCGCGCGCCGGCTTTATCGACGAACCAGCCGAACGGCATTTGCATCAGCGCGTAGGTCCAGAAAAAACCGCTCATCACGAGGCCCATTTGCGCCGGGCCAATGTTGAGCGCCTTCTCTATTTGAGGGGCGGCAACTGCGAGGTTCGCGCGATCGACATAGTTGATCGCGATTGCCAGGAAGCATAGAAATATGACCATCCAACGCATCTTGCGCATGCTTTGTCTCCTCCGGTACGGCTCGTTTTTTATCTACGATGCTCGGGTCTTGGCGATGCTGCGAGTAAGCGCAGCATCGGCCCGGTCAAGCATGGTGTGTGCGCTTGGCCGGGGCGTTACATGCTACTCGTTAAATGCGGGTGTTTGCACGGTCGGCGCTAACGGTCAGGGTGTTCCCTGACCGATGCCCGAATTCTTACAACAAGAAAGCTTCATTGCATGGCAATGGCTGTTCGCGCCAACAAGACCCATGCATGGCGACAACGGACGTCCTGATTTCGGTGCGATTTGTGTCCCCTCAGGACCCCTTGCATATCTCATGAAGCGCGTTGAGCCTTCGCACCGGATCGGCCACGTACGGATTCGATTCATCCCATGCGTAACCCGCCAGCACGGCGCTGATAAAACGCTGAATATGCGGTGTTTTATGCGGATAAAAGATGATGTCCTGCAACTCGCCGGTGTACCACCGCTCGACGAATGCACGGAACGTATCAATCCCTTTTCGTAGCGGCACATCGTACGCTGCCTGCCAGTCGGGCGTCTCTCCGTTGAGCTGCCGCTCGAGTGTTTGTACCGCCAGATGCGCGGAGCGCAGCGCGATGGTCACACCCGATGAAAACACCGGGTCAAGGAACTCCCCGGCATTACCGAGCAGCGCGTACCCCGGACCATGCAGCCGCTCGACGTTGGCCGAATACCCGCCGATGTGCCGTACCGGCATCAGGAACGGCGCCTCCCCGATAAGCCTGTTGAGCGTTGGCTCCTGCCGGATCAGCGCGCGCAATTTTGCGTCGCGTTCGTTCTCGGGACAGTCGAGGAAACTTGCTTCGGCTACGCACCCGACCGACGAGCGTCCGCCTGCCAGCGGAATCATCCAGAACCACACATGGTGATGCTCCGGATGCGTCGCAACACAGATCTTGTTGCGGTCCGTCGCGCCTGCCGGGATGCCGTCTTGCACATGCGTAAAGATGGCCGCACGCGTGGGCATGCGCGTGGGCGCCTCGAGATTCAGAAGACGGGGCAATACACGGCCGAAGCCGCTTGCATCGAGTACAAAACGCGCTTGCACCTGGTACTTAACTCCCGCTTCATCGATCACGTCCAGCACGGGCGCGGTGCCGGTTTGCATCGCCTGCACGGTGTGGCCGAAACGTACTTCGGCGCCCTGCTTCGCGGCGCAGCGGATCAGCAGATCGTCGAATACTGCACGTTCGACCTGATACGTCGTGCCCCATCCGGGCGAATGTTTATCGCGGAAATCGAAGGACGACGACTGGTCGCGATAAATAAAATGCGCGCCGTTCTTGTACTGGAACCCGGCCTCGACGACGGCCTGCAGCATGCCGGCCTCCTCAAGGTATGCCATGCTCTGCGGCAACAGGCTCTCGCCGACCGAAAAGCGCGGAAAATGCTGGCGTTCGAGCACGAGCACCGAACGGCCCGCCTTTCTGAGCAGCGCAGCCGCGACCGCCCCCGAGGGGCCTGCGCCGATGATGGCTACATCGACGGTCGTGTCTTGTTTCGAAGAATCAGTATTCAAGTGTGCCTCGCTTAGGCCCTGGGGCTGTCTGTGGAATTTCTTGCGGCGCACGTTGCTGGATCATTTCCGTGGATCAGTTGCCCGCTCTTGCTTCAATGCGTGTCATGCTTGCGATTACAATGACGTGCGCCCTGCTCGCATCCTTTGTTGCCGGAGAGAAATCGTGTCGTTATCCGAAATATCCAGCGTTGCATACGTGCCGGAGACAGCCTTCGGGCTCTGGTTTCTGCGTACCGCCACGTGGGAGCATCACGTGCTGCGCGTAGCGATCAATGATCTCAAGCGCCTGGTCGATACCACCCTGCCCGTGGCTCCGGTGATTGTTGATGTGGGCTGCGGGCAAGGTCAGTCGTTCCGGCTGCTTGGCAACGCGTTCAGGGCCGGCCGGATCATCGGAGTCGATTTCCATGAGCCTTCGCTCGTGGAAGCCCGGAATGCGGCGCAGGCTTGCTCGCAGGACGGCGACTGGGCGACCGAGATCGAGTTGCTGCGCGGCGACTGCGCACGCCTGCCCTTGCCCGATGCAAGCGCCGACATCGTGTTCTGCCATCAGACCTTTCATCATCTCGTGGATCAAGACCGCTCCCTGAGTGAATTTCGCCGGGTACTGAAACCCGGCGGGGTTTTGCTGTTCGCTGAATCCACCGATGCGTATATCAAGTCCTGGGTGATCCGCTTGCTGTTTCGCCATCCCATGCATGTGCAGAAAAGCGCCGACGCTTACCTCGACATGATCCGCAACGCCGGCTTCGCATTCGGTTCACAAAACGTTTCCATGCCCTACCTGTGGTGGAGTCGCGCGGCGGACTTCGGACTCCTTGAACGGCTCGGGTTGCATCGGCCGCTGCCGGGCAAGCGTCGTGAAACGCTGGTCAATGTGGCTGCGATCAAGGCAGGTTGAATCCACTGATCGCAGCTTCCTTCGATTTCAGGGTTGACGCGCGCCAAGCACAACACCATCCCGCACTCGCAAGGCCACCGCTTTTCAAGCACCCTTCCACGCATCGAAGACCAAGCTGGCGCAACTGCCGCCGAACCCGAATGAAATCGACATCGCAGTGTCTATCTTCATCGGCCGCGATGTGCGCACGAGCGGCATGCCACTCACGCATGGATCGGGCGTTTCGATCGGCCCCGTCCCCGCGACAAAACCATCGCGCATCATCAGCAAGGTGTAGATCGCTTCGTGCACGCCACAGGCTCCAAGCGGATGGCCGGACAATCCCTTCGTCGATGAAAACAGCGGGATGTCATCGCCAAATACATCACCCAACGCATTCAGTTCTTCAACGTCGCCAAGCGGCGTGGAGGGCGCGTGCGTGTTGATATACGACGGACGGGTGCCTGCTTCGTCGAGTGCGCCACGCATGGCGCGCGCGATGCCCGATGCATGCGGACTCACCATGCCCGCGCCGTCCGTGCAATGCCCGAAGCCTGTCAGTTCGGCGTAAATGCGTGCGCCCCGCGACAACGCGTGGTCCAGCGACTCGAGCACCAGCACGCCACCGCCCGACGCAATCACGAAACCATCGCGCGTGCTGTCATAGGGACGCGAGGCACGTTCGGGCGCGTCGTTAAAACGCCTCGACAATGCGCCCATTGCATCGAACAACAGGGTCATGTTGTCGTGCAAACCTTCGCTGCCGCCCGCGAGTACGATCTGCTGGCGGCCGGTCTGGATCAGTTGCATCGCCTGGCCGATCGCCAGGGCAGATGTGGTGCAGGCCGACGACGGCGAATAGGTCATGCCCTCCAACCCGAACACCTGAGCCACGTTCGCCGATGTGGTGCTGCCCATCACTTGCGGGACCGCATACGGCGGCACTTTCTCGATACCGCGCGCGTGGGCAATCGTCATGGCTGCGTCATAGGCTGAGATCGTGCCGGTGCCCGAGCCGATCACCGCGCCGGCACGCGGCGAACGCAACAGGGAGAGATCGAGGTTGGCATCGTGTATTGCCTTGCGCGCTGAATGACATGCAAAACGCGCCGTATCGCCCATGAAACGCTCGAGCTTGCGATCGAACGGGGGTTCGTCCGCGATCGATGCCACGCCCGCCACCTGACTTGCCAGACCACGTTCACGCCACGCATCGACTCGCGTAATGCCGCTTCGGCCCGCGCGCAAGGCGGCGGAGACTTCATCGAGCGTATTACCCAGGCACGACACAACGCCCATGCCCGTCACGACCACGCGTGACAGGCCACGGGGGGCAGGCACAACGCTCATGGCACGCGCCTGAAAATCAGCGACGTATTGATGCCGCCGAACGCGAAGTTGTTGCTCATGACATATTCGGCATCGATCGTGCGGCCGCTATCCACAATGTAGTCGAGCGCCGCGCAAGCTGGATCGACCTGTGTCAGGTTCAGCGTCGGCGCATACCAGTTGCGCTTCATCATCTCGATGGTCCACCACGCCTCCAGCGCGCCGCACGCGCCCAGCGTATGGCCGACATAACTCTTCAGCGAACTGATCGGCAAACGCTCGCCGAAGGTCTGCGCGCTCGCGTGGCTTTCGGCTACATCGCCGCGATCCGTCGACGTCCCATGCGCGTTGACGTAGGCAATGGCTTCAGCCGGAAGCTGCGCGTCGCGTAGCGCGAGCTGCATGGCGAAGGCCATGGTCCCGGCCGATGGCTGCGTCATATGCGCGCCGTCCGAGTTGCAACCAAAGCCTACGATCTCCGCATGAATGCGCGCCCCGCGTGCAAGCGCGTGTTCATACTCTTCGAGCACCAGGGTCGCCGCGCCTTCACCGACCACGAGGCCATCACGGGCGACATCGAAGGGGCGCGGCGTCAGGTGCGGCTCGTCGTTGCGCGTGCTGGTGGCATAGAGCGTGTCGAACACGGCGACGGCCGGCCCCGATAACTCCTCAGCGCCGCCCGCGAGCATCAGCGTCTGCTTGCCGGCTGCAATCATCTCGTAGGCGTAGCCAATCGCCTGGCTGCCCGATGCACACGCGCACGATGTCGGCACAATGCGGCCCTTCAGGTCCCAGAACAGGCTGACGTTGACGGCCGTGGTATGCGGCATCATCTGCACGTAGCTATTCGAGGTCACGTCGCTCATCGAACCGGTTTCGACCATCTTGCCGAATGCGCGAATCGGCTGGACCGATCCGGACGACGATCCGTAGGCCACGCCCATGCGGCCGTCCTTGATCGTGAGGTCGTCGGCGAGACCCGCATCGGCCAGCGCCAGTTCGCTCGCGCGCACCGAATACAGGGACACGGGGCCCATCGAACGGGTTTTCTTGCGCGGGTAATGAGCCGGTGCGGTGAAGGCGGGCAAGGGGCACGCGAGCCGCGTATGCAGCAGCTCGAAGTAGTCCCACTCGGGCATCCGGCGCACGGCGTTGCGGCCGCTTCGCAAGTTTGCCTCGATCTCGTCCCAGGCATTGCCGAATGCCGTGACGCCACCCATGCCGGTAATGACGACGCGCTTCATCAGATCATCCCGCCATTGACGCCGATCACCTGCCGCGTGATATACGAGGCCGCATCCGACATCAGGAAGCTGACCACGGACGCCACTTCGGCCGGTTGCCCGACGCGGTTCATCGGCACCGTCTTCAATGCCTGTTCGAGCGGTACACCCTCAAGCATGCCGGTGTCGATCAATCCGGGGGCCACGCAATTGACGGTGATGTTGCGGGTCGCCAGTTCGACGGCGAGCGCCTTCGTGGCGCCGATAAGTCCGGCCTTCGCCGCGCTGTAGTTCACCTGGCCGCGGTTGCCCATCACGCCCGAGACAGAGGCGATTGTCACGATGCGGCCGCCCTGCTTCGCGCGCACAAGCGGCATGGTCAACGGATGCACGACGTTATAGAAAGAGTCGAGACCGGTTTCGATCACGATGTCCCAGTCCTCTTCGGTGAGCGCCGGGAACGCCGCGTCACGCGTCACGCCCGCGCAACAGACGATGCCGTAATACGCGCCGTAGGCGGCCACGTCGGCTTCGAGCACTTCGCGGCATGCGGCGCGGTTTCGTACATCGAATTGCAGAACGCGCGCCGTGCCGCCCTGCGCGGCAATGCCGGTCGCGACCGCTTCGGCTTCGGCGCGGCCGCTGCGGCAATGCACGGAGACCGTGAAGCCGTCTGCCGCGAGTTGATACGCTATCGCACGGCCGATGCCGCGACTTGCGCCCGTTACAAGAACACGCCGGCTCATGATCCGAAACTCCCTTCGATGAATGACTGAAAATCAGCCGGTTGATACACCTTGATGACGGCCTCGGCGCAGCACACGCTGCCGCGATTCTGTTCGTGGTCGTGTTCCTGATCGTGATGGATCGAGCATTCGTACGCGCCGTGGCCTTCGTCGCCGCGCAGCAGTTCTTTCGCTTCGATGCGCAATCGGGCATCGCGCGCGAATAGCGGTACATGCGCCTCGTACCGGCGCGAGCCGAGCAGTACGCCGGGACGTGCCCGACCGCCCGCGCGCATCGCGAGTAAAGCAACGTGCGCGGCGATTGCCTGCGCCATCAGTTCGATGCCGATCCATGCCGGCATCGCGCCGTCGGCATCGGCGTACCAGGCATCCGCGCGAACGCTTGCGTAAGCGGTCAGGGTTTCGTCGGTGCAGGCGCTGACGCCGTCGAGCAGCAGCATCGTGCCCCGGTGCGGCAAGATCGTTTCAATGGGGCCGAAGCCGCTGTCATTCATCTGGGTCGTCATCGGCCGAGAATCAGACTGACATTGCTGCCGCCAAATGCAAACGAGTTGCTCATCACGTATTGCGTGCCCGCCATGCGCGGCAGATAACGCTCGCTTTCGATCAGATCGAGTGGCGGCAACGCCGGGTCGGCCTCCCCGTCCCACAGATGACGCGGTAAAGCGACGTTGTCGCGTGCGAGTGTAAGCCACGCGAACCCCAGCTCAGTCGCGCCCGCTGCGCCGAGTTGATGCCCGGTCAGCGGCTTGGTGCCGCTGACCGCGACGCCATCCTTAAACACCCGCGCCATCAGGTGCGCTTCCATGTCGTCGTTCTTGCGCGTCGCCGTTGCGTGGAGGTTCACATAAGCAATGTCAGCCGGAGCAAGACCGGCGTCCGCCAGTGCTGCGCGCAGCGCAATTTCACCGCCCGCGCCGTGTGGATCGGGTGCGGAAATGTGGTGCGCATCGCTTGATTCACCCACGCCCGCGAGCACGACCGGGCCTTCGTCGCGGCTCATCAGGAACACGGCCGCGCCCTCGCCCACGTTGATCCCGTTGCGATTGCGGCTCATCGGATTGGAGCGGACCGCACTCGTCGATTCGAGCGACGCGAAGCCCTGCACAGTTAATTCGCATAACGAATCTACACCGCCGACTACAACCGCATCGCACAGGTGCAACTGGAGTAACCTGCGCGCGGAGACGAACGCCTTGGCGCTCGATGTGCATGCGGTCGAGATCGTGAATGCCGGGCCATGAAGGTCGAGCGCTGCGGCGGCGAACGGCGCCACCGTACCGATTTCCACTTGCCGGTAGTCGAAGCCCACGGGCAACTTGCCTGCTTGTGCCTGATACACAAACGCAGCCTCGGCCGCTTCAATACCTGATGTACTCGTGCCAAGCACCACGCCAATCCGATGCGCGCCGTAACGCTCGCGAGCGGCTTCTACCGCCGGCGCGATCTGGGCAAGCGCCGCGAGCAGCAGCCGGTTATTGCGGCAGTCATAACGCGCGAGTGATTCCGGGGGCGCGAGATCGAGCGGCACGATAACGCTGCCGGCGAATGCATCGCCGATGCCGGTATGGATCGTTCCCATGCCGGGCGACACGCCGGCCGCGAGCGCCGGCACGATCGAGTCGATGCCGTCTCCTAGTGCATTGATCAAGCCAAGCGCGTGTAGATAAACCCGTGGCCCGTTCATGCGGCCCTCCTTCGTTCCGATGGCATGCCGATAGGCGCAAGCAGCACCGATACCGCGATGCCCAGCGCCAGTGTCGCGCCAAAACTCTTCAGCGCAGGCATCGCGCTCATGGCGAGCAGGCCGAAGGAAAGCAGCGTTGTTGCGGCCGAGAGCAGCACGCCCGTCCACACGGCGCCAAGATCGGCGTCGGCACGCGCGGCGCCTTCGCGCAGGAACACGGCGTAGTTCGCGCCCACGCCGAGTACGAGCATCAATGCCAGCCAGTTGAAGAGATTCAGCGGCACGCCGGCGTAGCCGAATACGGCGAGCGTTACGCCCACCGCCAGCAAGACCGGCAGCGTGACGACAATGCCGCCGAGCGGCCGGTAGCGCGCCATCATCAACAAGAGCACGAGCAGGAGCGCGCCAGCAAGCCAAATGCCGCTATCGACACGATAAGCGCCGAACAGCGTCGATACGCTCGCGGCTTTATCGACGAAGGTGACGCCTGCCAGCATGTGCGCCGTGGCAATCAGCGCGGGCAGGTTCGCCGGCGTAACGCCTTGCGGAATTACGACAGAAGCGTATCCGCCCGACGTCGATGCCGGGTCGACTCTGCCGAGCCACAAGTGACGGAACGGTTGCGACCACGGCGCTGCAAGCCAGCTATCGACACTCAGTACCGCATGGTCCGACTTCGCGTAGGCTGCGAGCCACGCGTCGGCGACTTCATCGCGGAAACCGGCTTGAACAAGTGTCGCGCGCAACGCGGACGGATCGTTGAATACGCGTTGACTGAGCAGGGTACGGTCCTCGCCCTGCCGCTTCGCCGACGGAACGAATGACGTTACTGATTGCCAGCTACTCAGCCTGGCCGCGCCTGTCAAACCGTCGAGCTTCGCGCTCAGTGCTTCAGCGCGCTCCAGCACGATTTCGGGCGTCTCGCCGCGCACGACGAAGAACTGTGTGCTGTTGTCGAAGCCGACCGCGTCGCGGACCTTCTGCTCCTGCGCCATGAGCACAGGATCGCGCTGGATCAGCAGATGGATGTCGTCGTCGCTCGTGAGCCGTAGCCAGCCCGGCACGGCGACGATGAGCAGCAGAGCCGCTACGCCCCATGCTCGCCGTCCGCCGATCACTGCACGCCATGCGCCAAGCAGACGTGCCGCTCCATCGAATACGCGCTGCGGACTACGCTTGGGTGCACGGACCAGCAACGCCGGCAACAGCCACAATACCGACGCAAACGCGGTACATATCCCCACAATCGCAAAACATGCAATTTGCTTGAGCGCAGGAAACGGTACCCACGTGAGGATGGCGTAACCCAGTAGGCTTGTCGTCAATGCGACTGTCAACGCCGGCCGCACGGTGCGCGCGCCGCGCTGCGCATCCCAGTCACCCCCCGCACCGAGATACACCACAAAATACTGGATCGAATAGTCGACCGCCTCGCCGATCAAACTCGCGCCGAACACGAGCGTCAGCAGATGCAGCTTGCCGAATATCAGCATGGTGGCGGCGAGCGCGCAGACAATGCCGAGCGCCGTCGAGACGAAGCCAAGCAGGATCAGCCGCGGCGAACGGAACACCCACAACATCAGCAACGCAATCCCGCAGAGCGATGCAATACCGATTAAATGCACCTCGCGCTCTGAAGCAGCGCGCGCAGCCTCCGCGTAGAAAACGGCGCCGGTGCGGGCTAACGTGACATCGGGAAAACCTTGTTTAAGAGCGCTTTCGCCGCCAGCCACAGCTTCGTGGACCGCATGCTGGACTTTCGATTCGTACGCCGAACCCGGCAACGTCGCCATCACAAGAACACTGGTCGCATTGCCGCGATGCGCCACGAGCAAACCGTCTTCAACCTCCAGGTTCGAGGTCGCAAGCGGCAAGCCCGCAAGCCAGTGTTCGAGCCAGCCGAACGGATCATCGGCGAGTTGGGTCGCGAGGCCGCTGCGCAGCGGGCTATATAGGCGTCGTACAAGTGTGTCGTGCAAGGAGACCGTGCCGTCTGCAAGCGCGGTGCGATCGGCAGGTGCAAGCAAGCCGAATCGATACGGCATGTACAGCCCTGCAATATTCGATAGGTCGAATGGGGGCAGCTCTGCTGTCACCGAGCCGAACGCTTTACTTGCCGACAACGTCGCCCCAAGCTGTTTCGCTGCGGCTTTCGCGTGCGCTGCATCGTTGCTGGTCACAAGGAAAACCGTACGATCACCCAGCGCGGTCGCCAGGGTATCGACCGCCTTTTCAGCGACCGGATCCGCTTCCGTCGCGGGCAATAACGCGAGCAGGTTCGTTTGCAGCGGCGACGGCCCGGCAAATCGCCACACACAATAAAGCGTTGCGACGAGCGCGAGCAGCAGCCAACCGACGCGCACGCCCCACGCCGATTTTGCGACCTGTGACTGCGGCACCTGCATCATGGCGCTCCGAACAGCGTGCGATCGGCTGGCGGCAGTTCACTTACCGCCGCGCTGTTCGCAAAGTCGATGCGCGTAACGTCGCCATTCGCAAGCGTGATGCGCAGCGCCTGCAAATAATCCCCGCCGCTCATCTCAAGGCCCTTGATCGACTGGGCGAGTTGCGGTTGATTCGGCGTCAGTTGCATGCGCCATTGCGCCGGTGTGCCGTCCGCGTGCACGTCGAATTGTGCGTAGAGCGCCGAGAGATCGCCGCCCAGCATCGCGCGCATCATCCGGGAAACCTGTGCCACGCCGCGCACGCCGCTGCCACTATTCGAGTTCGTCCGCTGGCCGCTGGCGTTCACTTCGCTCACGCCAGTATCGGTGATGACGTAGGTCGCTTTGTACGGTGTATCGATCTGCCAGATCACGCCGCGTTCGCGGAAAAAAATCAGCGAGCCCGTGCTGACGAGCGGCTGTTTCATCGCGGACAGCGTTTGAGTTTGCGTGAACTGCGCGCGAACGCCCTTTGCCTGAGCGAGATGCCCCGCTATCTGCGAAACAAGACCCGTATTGCTCGCCGATGCAGGCTGCGCCGCGAAGACCGGTATGGACAACGAGATAAACAAAGACGCAACAGCGCTAAGCCAATTCAACGTGCCCATGCGCGCTCCAGTTTCTCGATCACCACGGGCGGCGACACGAACTGCAGTTCCTGCGTCGCGGCGTGAATGGCAACCTGGATCGTATAACCCTTGGTCAGCCGCTCGCCTGAAGCGGCATCGACAATCTCGTAACCAATCTTCAGGCGGTTTTCATATTCCAGCAATTGCGTGCGTACCTCGATCTTCTGCCCGTAGGTAGCCGGACGCACGTACTTGAGATGCACTTCGACGATGGGCCACAGATAACCCGATTCCTGCATCTCGCGATAGTCGTAGTCGAACACCCGCAGCAGTGCCGCCCGGCCGATCTCGAAGTACTTCAAGTAGTGGCCATGCCAGCAGACGTTCATGGCGTCGACGTCGTGGAACGGTACTTCAACGGGCGCGCTGGCGGTCAGGACTTTGGGGGCGGTAGATTCACTCATGCTGATCCTCTCCACCATAGCCCTCGACCACATCGCACGCCGCGATCCGCGCGGTCAATGCGCGCAGGTCGCTTTCAAGCGCGCGGTCTTCATCGACGAATGGCGATCCGGCTGTCACGCTATCCATAAATTTACGCAACGGCGGGGGGATGGGTGTCATATTGTTGATGCGCAGACGCAAGCGCGCCGCCTGCACAGTAGCGAGCGTATGGGCCGCGGCGACTTGCTCGGTCAGCTCCAGGATCCGCAGGCAATCACGTGCGGCGATCGTGCCCATGCTCACCTTGTCCTGGTTATGCGCTTCGGTCGAGCGCGAGAATACGCTGGCCGGCATGGTCAGTTTGAGCGCTTCCGCGGTCCATGCCGACGACGATATCTGCACCGCCTTGAAGCCGTGATTGATCGATGCCCGCTCGGGCGCCGCGCCCGACAAACTGCGCGGCAGGCCGTTGTTGAATTTATCGTCGACGAGAAGCGCTAGTTGGCGATCCATCAAATCGGCAAGATTCGCGACGGCCACTTTCAGCGCGTCCATCGCGAAGGCAATATGGCCGCCGTAGAAGTTGCCGCCGTGCAGTACGCGTTCACTATCGGGATCGATCAGCGGATTGTCGTTGGCGCTGTTCAGTTCGTTCTCGACATCGCGACGCACCCACGACAGCGCATCGCGCGCAACGCCGATCACGTGCGGCGCACAGCGGATGGAATAGCGATCCTGCAAGCGATGCCCCGGCGTGTCCTCACGGCCGGCGAGATCCTCGCGAATCCATGCCGCGGCTTCGGCCTGCCCCGCGTGTGGTTTGACTTCGAAGAGCATGGGGTCGAAGTGCGCGGCGCGGCCGTCGAGCGCGACGGTGGATAACGCGGTCAGGCGGGCGGCGAGCCGGGTCAGATGACCGGCACGGGCGAATGCGAGGCACGCGAGGCCCGTCATGACCGCTGTGCCGTTCATCAGCGCGAGCCCTTCTTTCGGCGCGAGCGTGAGCGGCGTGTGACCAAGCTTCGCCCAGACGCTTCGGGCATCGCACAACTCGTCGCGGAACCGCACGTCGCGCTCGCCAACCAGCGCGGCCGCCACGTAGGACAGCGGCGTCAGGTCACCGCTCGCCCCCACCGATCCCTCCGATGGAATCCGCGGCAGCACGCGATGATTGATCAGGTCAGCAAGCCGTTCAAGCAGCACGTGCCGTACTCCCGAGAACCCGTATGCCAGCGAATTGAGCCGTGCGGCGATGACGGCGAGCGTCTGCGCGTCGTCGAGATGCTGGCCCATGCCGCAGCCGTGATAACGCAGCAATTGCAGGGGCAGGACTTCGACCAGTTCCATGGGTACATCGACCACGCACGAGTCGCCGTAACCGGTGTTGACCCCATAGACGGTTGCGCCCTGCAAAAGATGGCGGCGCAGGAATTCAGCGCCGCGTTCGATGCGTGCGCGCCACGCCGGATCGGCACTCAAAGCGACAGGCGTTCGCCGATGGGCAATCGATACAACCTCTTCGATCGTCAGCCGCCTGCCGCCGATCACGATGGCTTCCTCGGCTATACAAGCTGGCTCGCCGCCAAGATCATGTTCGGCCATTCGCGTCTCCATGTCCGTTACCCTTGGGACGCGCCCAGAAATCGAAAAAATTGAACCATTGATAAGGCGCCTTGCGGCAATAGTGTTCGAGACGCAACGCATAACGCTGCGCCCAGTCCGCGAGATGCTGCGCACGTTCCCGGCGCGGCAACTCGATGCGCTGCGCGAACGGCTCGAAGTAGAGCCTGTAGCCCTGCTCTTCCTTCAGGCAGAAAAACAGGTACACGGGGCAACCGAGCGCGTGGGCCAGCACGTAAGGACCTTGTGCGAAAGGCGCCGTCGAACCAAGAAACTGCGCCTCGGTCGTGCGGCCGGAATCATGCGCGGGCACGCGGTCGCCGACGATCACCAGCAACTCGCCTGCCTCCACCCGATCCTGCATCATCATCGCCGTCTCGGGGCCGAAGTCGCTGACCTCGACAAGACGTTGCGCGAACGCGCTATTCGCCGATGCCAGCACGCTGTTGAAACGACGCGCGTGCTCCGTATAGACAACCGCGGTGATCTTCGCATGCGCCCCGCGCGTGGCAAGCGCCCGGGTCATCTCGAGGTTGCCGAGATGCGCACCGATCACAAGTGCGCCGCGGCCGCTGGCGTTCAACGCTTCGAACGCGGCCGGGTCGTCGAACTTCACGTCGTCCATGCTGACGCGACCCGACCATGCAGCGAGTTTATCGAAGCCGGAGCGCGCGAACGCCAGCATGTGTTTATACGCGGACCACCATCCTGGCCGAGGCGTTCCATCCTGCGGCGCTGCCTGCTGGAGATGCATGAAATAAGTGTGCGATGCAGCGCGTGCACGGCTCCCGGTCAGCAGAAAATACGCGACGATCGGATGCAGCCACAATGCGGTGAAGCGCGTGCCGAAGAGACGGCAGCTAAGCGCAAGCAAGGACATGCCGAGATGGCTGCCGCGTTCCGCGATATGCCACCAGTGCTGCTCGTTTTCATTCGATGAAGTTTCAGAAGCGCGCGGCATCAGCTTGTGTGCAAGCAGCATTGGCAGCCGCCCCAGCATGCCCACAACGAGCCGTGTGTGGGTCCGGCTGATGCGCACGTTGTCCCACAGCACGTCGAAGTGCGAAACGCCGTCGCTCGCATAGGTGACGCGCGTCGGGATCGAACGGAACACGGTCCGGCGCCAGTACAGCCGCACCAGTATCTCGATGTCGAAATCCATTCGCGTCGGCAACTTGACGTCATCAATCAACGCGCAAACCACGTCGAGTGGATACACGCGAAAGCCGCACATCGAATCGCGGATCGTGAACGAAAGCGTTTCGATCCACACCCACACATGCGTCAGATAACGGCCGTAGAGACGCGACTTTGGCACGGATGCGTCGTAGACGGGACGACCGAGAACCACAGCGTGAGGCTCTGCGCGTGCAGCCTCGATGAAGCGCGGCACATCGGCGCTGTCATGCTGTCCGTCCGCGTCGATCTGCAAGCCATGCGTGAAGCCAGCCTTGCGCGCCGCCAGCAGGCCCGCCATCACCGCTGCGCCCTTGCCGCCGTTGAGTGGCAACCGGATCAGCGTGAGCGTGTCCGCGAACTGTTGGCGAAGCACGCCAAGTACATCCTGGGTAGCCTGGTCACTGCCGTCATCGACGATAAAAAGTGGCAACCCATGCACGCTGAGGTTCGCGACGGTCGCGCTGATCGCGTCCTTGTGGTTGTAGATCGGGATAATGATGCACGGCAGTATGGGCGACCCAAAGCTCATGCGATCCCCCGATAAACAATCACACCGGACGTGCACTCTCTGTGCCCAAGCCGATACGCAAATTGCACCCGCCAGCGCGACGCGTCATGCGTCAACGTGAGATCGAGCAGCGCGCCGGGTGGCACCGGGGCCTTGAACTTCAACTGCTCGATCGATGCCAGCATGCGTACGTCCGGCACTTGCTCGGCGGCCAATCGTATCGCCCAGTCTATCTGTACAACACCCGGCAGGATCGGCAAGCCGGGGAAGTGGCCTGCAAAATGAACCAGAGTCGGGGGCACGCGAAGTTCGTAGTGCAACGCGGTCTCGCTACGCACTTCGGAGAGCACTTCCACGCCGTCCGCGCGTGCATCGAACGCAGCCGCAACGGCGGCCGCCGACAACTTCCCACGCGCGTCAAACGGAAGTGTGAAACGGAAACGCCAGAAACGCGGCAGCACGACGATATCGAAATACGCCGCAAGGTGGCGGCGCAGGATCTTGGCGAGCGCCACGCGTCCTCGTTCCAGCAGCGCTTCACTACCAGCTTCAGTGAGCACCACCACCGCACCGACACGCTCGCGCGACATCCCTTCAAGCGACACAACCGCCCCCTGCGCCACATACGGATGCAGTCCGAGGCGCGCTTCGAGTTCGGGTAGCGACACGCGCTTGCCGTCCAGCTTGATCACGCGATCGAGACGGCCTTGCAGACGAAAGCGCCCGTCCGTATCAAACGCGATGGTGTCGTCGGTACGGTACCAATCGTCATGGCCCAGATGCGGTGAACGCAGGTTGAGCGCACCGTCGTCACCGCGATGAACCTCGATACCATTCAACGCTTGCCACGCGTCCGTCTGATCCTGCCGCCGCCAGGCGATACCACCCGTTTCCGTGCTGCCGTAGATCTCGACGGGCGCCGCGCCGAACGCCGCGGCATATTTGCTCGCCGCGTCTGCCGCAAGCGGACCGCCCGATGAAAAGAACACGCGGGGCGCAGGACTCAAACTGGCGAAACCATCGAGTTCAGGCCAGCGCGATAGTTGCGCCGGCGTGGAGACCACGACCGCGGATTCCGGCCCGCACTGTGCGATCCGCGCCTGCAAATGTTGCGGTTCGATGCTGAGCGCGCGGTCGAATGCACGCCCGGCCGCGAGCGGCCAGAACACGCGAAACAGTAGCCCGTAGATATGATGATGCGCGACGCTGCCGAGCACGGTTGCGTCGCCAACAAGCACGCCCCACTGCGCCTCGAGCGTATGAACTTCGGCGTTGAATTGTGCGAGCGTCTTGCGGATCGGCTTCGGTGTGCCACTGCTGCCGGAGGTGTACAGCGTGAGCGGCGCATGTGGGTCGATCGATGCAAAAGATCCGATGTACTCCGAACTAGACACCAGCGCGGGCATGTCCGCATCGGTTAGTACGGCATCGTAGGCACTCGATAGATCGGCCAGATAACCGGGCGCTGCATGTGCCGGAATGACCGGTTCCTTGCCGCAGGCGAATAACGCAAACAGCGCGCAGGCGAAGTCGAACGGATCGTCAATGCACAGTGCATAGCGCCGCGCCGGCTGCTCGCTTAAACGCGTGGCGATGGCCCGCACTCGCGCAAGGAACGCAGAGAAATCGAGTACGTCGGCGCCGTCGCGGGAAACCGGCGTGTCGGCATCACGCCCGGCCCACAACAGCTCGTGCAACGCGATCATGCCGCCTCCGAGCGCGCGGCGCGCGGCAGCACGGCCACGTAGCGCCATACGATCTCTCCAACCAGCAGCACCCCTATCAGGCCATACGCGATCACGCCGTTGTAGAGCGACCAGGCAGCACGCGTCCAGAACAACGCGGTATAGGCGGAAAACGCACCGTTCAGCGTGAAGAACACGCACCACATTTGCGTGACCCGGCGCGTGTATCGCACGGCATGCGCGCCAAGCGCCGGCTTGCCCATGCGCGCGAATTTTTCGACCATCGATGGCCCGCGCACAAGCGTCGCACCGAACGCTACCAGCAGTCCAAGGTTCACAAACGAGGGATACAGATGCAGCAGCAATTCGCTGCCGGACAATACGATCCCCGCCGATACGCAGCTTAAAAGGCCCGCTACGCACCAGTCGGTCGCGGTAAGCTGGCGCAGCGATGTCGCGAACGTGCCGGTCCCGGCCCAGCGCTGCAGCCAAAGCAAAGCAAATAGCGCGGCGCCGATGTATCGCGGTGAATCCCAGCGCCACGCACACAAGATCATCAACGGGTAGGCGACCTTCAGCGCAACCTGCAGAACCGCGCGCGGCCAGCCAAGGGGCCTCGCGTGCAAACCCGGGCCGCAAGCCTCAGGCGCTGCGGCACCCTGCCCGCCGGCACGTGAATGCTCCGCTTGCATCACCCCTGTTCCGCCAGCAACGACTCCACCGCACCGATCACATCGCCGACCGTGCGTACCGACTTGAACTCTTCCGGCTTGATGCGTCGTCCGGTCATTTCCTGCAGCTTGATAGCGAGATCAACGGCGTCGATGCTATCCAGGTCGAGGTCCTCGTACAGATGCGCTTGTGGCGTCACGCGATCGGGCTCGATCGCGAAGTTCTCTTTGAAGATGGCGCGGATGCGCTCAAGGATCTCTGTCTCGGTCACGATGTGCTCCCCTTTTCTCCGATGTCGTTCGTAGCGCTCAGCCCGCCCTGCTGGCTGGCGACCAGCGCGGCGAGCGTGCTGATCGAACGGAAGTGCTCTCGCGTGCGTTCGTCGTTCGCCGCAATAGTCAATTGATAGTGTTTGCGCAGCACGATGCCGATCTCGAGCGCGTCGATCGAATCGAGCCCGATGCCATCGGTTTCGAACAGCGGCGCATCGTCATCGATGTCCGCAGGCGTCAGGTCTTCCAGATCGAGTGCATCGATCAGAAGCTGCTTAATTTCCAGTTTCAAAGAATCCATAGTCGAACAGCCGCTGGTTAATGTGCGCCTCAATAGCGCTGGTCAAAGTGCGCGCGGCAAGGGCCGGAGAAAAAGACTCATGCGATGCATCATGCGCCATGGGCCGCTCTGCCATGACGGGCTCGAGCACGCTCACGCGGATGCGGAATGCCCGCGACGGCACGTGATACCAGCGCATCTGCTTGGTGAAGGCCGGCGGGTCGCAGACCATCAGCACGGGCAGGATCGGCGTGCCTGCCTTGAGGGCGATGTGCGCAAAACCGCGCGAGAATGCGTGCAACCGGTTCGGCGCGGGACTACGCGTGCCTTCCGGAAAAATGATCATGGTATAGCCCGCAGCGATCTGGCGGGCACTGGCTTCAACCAGTTCGACCGGGTCGACGTTGCTCACGTATTCGGCCGCCCGGACGATGCCCCAGAAGCAGGGATTACCCCAGTGCGCGTTCTTGACCACGCAACAGGCGGAAGGCGTAAGCGCGAGCAGCACCACCACGTCGAGGTAGGTCGGATGATTGGCCACGACAACCACGGGGCCGGCGTCGCGCAAGGCGGCGGCTCCCGAGACTTCCAGTTCCATCACGCCGATCCACTGCAAAACGGCCACCAGCGCCCGGAAGAACCAGTGAATGATGGTCGTCACCATCCGCTGACGCGATGCGCGATGCGGCCACAACCACGCGAGCGGAAACACCAGCATCGAGAACAGCAGTCCGCAGACGCCGAACACGACGAAGCTCATGCCCGTGGCGACCAGCCGCCAGCCGTAGTTAAGCCGCGCCTTCATGCCAGCTCCAATGCCAGGTCGTACCGGCGTTTTTCCATGTAGCGGGCGCCTGTGTGTCGAGGCAGCGTTGGATCGCTTCGCTCTGCGTAAGGAAAGTGTCGGGCACGGCGAAAGGTCTCAATGAAGGTCCCAATGCCGGTTCCGGAGTTCCGGAAAGGCCACCCGTAGCCGATATTGTGCATGCAAGCTGTCCTGCCGCGCGGGTGTCGAGCAGGATCGCGAGCGCACCGCCTTGCACCTCGTCTTCAATCGTGCCGTAGGCGGCATCGGCCGGCTCGTCGGCATAGACCAGCAGCACGGGGGACGACGGGTCCGCTTCGAATTGCGCGTGCGCTTCGAGCAATGCAAACCCCAGCGTTTGCGGCCCGGCGGAAATCGCGCTGGCGGCCGAACGATCGCCGCGGGCGATGCCGAAAATGCCGGTCATCGCGTTGAGGACGGACAGGCTGAAAGCGGTCGGCGAAACCGGCTCGCCCGCGCTGATGGCGCGCAGGATGTCTGTCGTGCGCCGCAGTTCACCATGCCGCGATGCGAACACCACGCGCACGCGGTTCCGCTCAGCCACACAGTCATGGGCGACCTTGAGGGCGCTTCGGGACAGGCTGCTCAGACGACGGCGGACGATCGGCTCGATGAAGCTGATATCGGCGGTCGCCGCGGCAGCGGTGGCTGACCATCGGGCAACGGGCATGGTCCAGCGCAGATCGTGCATACGATGTTTACGGTTTGAAAGACACCAGCACTTCACCAGGATCCGCCTGTGCGGGCAGCACAGGAATGGGCCCGCTTCAACCGGACGATCTTCAACCCGCTGTCCGAAGATGACCGGCGGTTATACCGATGCCTGTACCGACTTAACGGCATTTTGTGCCGATTGTTAAATACCATATGGGGTACATGAAGCGGGTAAATGGATATCTGGATTTGGACCGGCTCCGCGTTGAGGGGCGAATCATACTGAAAATTGCCTGTTAAATCAGCCAGAAAACCCGTTCACGTCTGGATAAGTCCCATATATACGACGCAGAGCCAGAATAGATTCCATGCGCCCCGACCGAAATTCGGGCGCGATACCGCCAATCTAGCCGCCGCACCTTCATTGTCCAAATCAAAAAAGTTACGGAATGTATGTTCCGCCGCGTGCTGGCTATCACTGGCGGTGCCTCCTCTCCTCACCGGTCGTTGATCCGCTCGTCTAGTCAACTCACGCAACAGTCGCGACGAACATCAAGAATGAGGCCTCTCCCGGACCTGTGCGGGGACTGCCGGAGCGTTGCCTATCCTGGCGTCCTCGCAAAAAATAAGTCCGGAAATAGTGACCTGACCGGTACATCGCTCGGCTTCGTACAATGCGTAACGTTTCTTACTTGGTTTCTTACTTGATGGGGCGACAGGACGTACTGCCGGTCTCTGTGTCGCCGTGAGACCCGAATGCCTCTCGTAAGGTAACGAACTGCAGCCCTCGCTTTTTGGCGGCGTCGAAGATCCTCGGCAATACGCAGAGCAAGACGGGTTGACCGTCGTCGGTAATGGCGGCGGCGCCATCGTGGAGCAGCAGGATGTCGCGCGGTGCCAGATCACGCAGCAATCGCCGTGCCACGATTTCGGGGTCGCGCTCGCGGGTATCGAAGCCGCGTCGTGTCCAGGCGGCCAGCCTTAGATCGAGCTTTTGCAAGACTGGCTCCAGCAGGATATTGCGCAAGCCCGCCGGCGCCCGGAAAAACGCCGGCCGCTCGCCCGTCAGTTCCGTCAGCGTGCGTTGCGCCGTATCGATTTCCCGGCTCAGCGCGCCCATGCCCGTGACCGAAAAAGTATGCACATGCTTCTGCGAGTGGTTCTCCACGGCATGTCCTCGCGCGACGATCTCGCGGGTCAACGCGGGATATCGGCGCGCGCGTTCGCCGATCAGGAAAAACGTGGCGCGAACCCGGTGCGCATCGAGCAGGTCGAGGACCTGGGGCGTGACGAGGGGATCAGGACCGTCGTCGAGCGTGAGCGCGATGGCGTTTGCGTTACGCGGGATAGCCGGCAAGCGAGTCCAGTTGGCGCCAAGCAGCGTTGAACGCGGCCATAGTCCCGCGGCCGTCACCGTCGCATGGTTGATCGCCGTGCCGGCCAGCCACCAGGGCCACATCTCCGGCGCGGCGGCGCAGCCCGCTAGTGCCACCGCATGCCACGCCGCCGTGACCTTCAGCGCGAGGGGAGATCCGGTCACAGGCCAGCGACGCTCGGACGCTGCATCCGGATCGAGTTGCAGTCGCGGATGAAGTTTGAGCATGCGTGTTCCTTCTTTGATTCCAATAACGTTTAACCGTTTATACGCTAATAAAAAATGCCCCCGGGCAGGCCGGGTTGAACACGACCCAAGTTTACCTATTTCCTACGGAAGGCATTCGCAGGCGTTGGCACTCATTGTGGCCACATGAATTTTAGCGTTTAGCGGTAGCGTCAGAGCGTTTTCACGGTGATATCGTCGTAACGCCTGAGCTTGTAGATCGCGATGGAGACGATCCAGCTCACAATGAATACGCCAATGACGATGTAGCCCAACAGCCCGAAGTGCTCGTTGACGCTGCCGATAGAATCCCAGAACGGGCCCTTGAGCCCGAAGTTGTCCTGGAGCAAACCCAGCACCTCGATGCCGCCAATCAACACCGCGACCACCACTGAGACAAACGTGATCGTGATGTTGTAGTAGAGCTTGCGCATGGGCCGGACAAAGGCCCAGCGATACGCACCGAGCATCAGGATGCCGTCGGTGGTATCGACCAGCGACATGCCCGCCGTGAACAAGATCGGCAACACGAGCACCGACCAGAACGAGAGGCCATGCGACGCCTGGGCCGCCGATATGCCGAACAACGCAACCTCGGTCGCGGTATCGAATCCGAGCCCGAACAGGAATCCCACCGGATAAAGATGCCAGCTACGCGATACCAGTTTCAACAGCGGCCGAAGCAAACGCGACAGGAAACCGCGATTGTTCAGCAGGAGGTCGAGATCGGTTTCGACCAGCGGTTCGCCACGGCGCACGGCGCGAAATGTCCTGATCACAGAGGCCAGCACAATCAGGTTCGCGATGGCCAGGACGAACAGGAACAGCGCCGAAACACTGGTGCCGATCAGACCACCGATGCCTCTGAGGTCATCGAAGTGAGCCGTCAGCGCGGTCGCAGCGAAGGCTACCCCGACTGTGAGGGCGATGACCACCGTCGAATGGCCGAGCGAGAAAAACAAGCCGGCGCCGAGCGGACTGCGGCCTATCTGGAGCAGCTTGCGCGTGACGTTATCGATAGCGGCGATGTGGTCCGCATCCACCGCGTGGCGCAGCCCGAACGTGTACGCTAAAAGCGCGGTGCCCAGCAACGCAGGCTGCCCGTGAAAAGCCGTCAGTGCCCATGTCCATGCGAGCACATTGAAGACGAGGAGGAGCGCATAGATCCCGGTGATTTTGTGGCGCAGACCCGTTGGGCGGTCATTAAAAAGCTGAGACATTTGTTTTAGCATCATGCGCCTCGCATCCTTCCGTGCCCTTCGCACAATCAACAGCCGCGCCGCTCGCGCTTAACGCACCGTTTCCCCGACCTCTGCCAACGCGGCTGCTTCCAGCCAGGCGTACCACGCCTTCATCCCCGCCCCGGTTTGCGCCGATACCTGCAGTACTTCAATAGAAGGATTCACTTGCCGCGCATACGCAATGCAGCGTTCGACATCGAAACGCAAGTGCGGCAGAAGGTCGACCTTGTTCAACAGCATCAGGCGGCTTGCACGGAACATGTGCGGATACTTGAGCGGCTTGTCTTCGCCCTCGGTCACCGACAGGATCACCACCTTTGCCTGTTCGCCGAGATCGAACAACGCGGGACATACAAGATTGCCGACGTTCTCGATCATCAGCCATGCATGCGAAGGCGGATCGAGTTGCGCCAGCGCGCGCGAGACCATGCTGGCATCGAGATGGCAACCCGTGCCCGTGTTGATCTGTACCACACGGCAACCGGTCGCGCGAATGCGCTCGGCGTCGTTGAGGGTCGCCTGATCGCCTTCGATGACCTGGATCGACTGGGTACTGCGTAACGCCTGGAGATCGCGGATGGTACGTTCAAGCAACGTGGTCTTGCCCGCGCCCGGTGAGCTGACGAGGTTCAGTGCGGTGATATGGCGGCTCGCCAGCCAGCCACGGTTGTGTTCGGCAAGCAACTGGTTCTTCGCCAGAACATCCTGTTCGAGCGCGATTGTTGTGCCGTGGGTTGCTGCGGCAATCGCCACTTCGGATGGGGGTATGGGCGATTGTTCGGTAGCTGGGTGATCGAGGGCTACAGGCGTTTGTGCGTGGTGGTGTTCGTGAACGTGAGTTTCATGCACATGACGATGCGCCCGCGCATGCAGATGCGCGGCCACGCTCACGCCGCCGCCGCTCGCCAGTTGCCGCCACGAACCCGGTTTGCGCGCCGCACCGCTTTCCCCTTCCGCCGACGTCTCAATTCGCTCACCGGTCTCAGGGTCTGTGATCACCGTGCCGGCACCTTTCGAGCAACCGCATGTGGTACACATCAAGCCACCTCCATCTGTTTTATCTTCAGCTCGCTGCCGGCCAGCAGTTCAAGATTGACGCTTCCGCACGCGCAGTGTTCGAGCAGGTCGATCATGTCCACGCTGCCGCCGCAGTCCAGGCATCGCGCCAGGCCTGGCGTCTCGACAATCTCCAGCGCCGCGCCTTCGACCACGGTGTCTTTTGCGCAGACATCGAAGCAAAAACGGATTGCGTCCGGCATCACCGCCGACAACCGCCCGATCTCCAGCGTCACGCGCAGTACCCGCGCGCCCATCGCGCGTTCGGCGCACAACTCGACGACACTATTTGCGATGCTCAGTTCATGCATGAGACTGCGCTCCGTATTCCCTTACGTCTGAAGCTCGCTAACAGATCCGGGGCAGTTGCTCACCCGTCAGCATGTCGACGATTCGCTGTCCACCGAACACCGTATGCAGCACCACGATGCCCGCAGGCTGCGCCACTACCTCGCCGATCACAGCCGCCCGCGTGCCCGCCGGGTGCGTATGCATCGCCGCGAGCACGCTTGATGCGGCGTGTGCGGGGACGATCGCAACCAGCTTGCCTTCGTTCGCCAGATACAGCGGATCCAGGCCGAGGATCTCGCAAGCGCCCTTCACTTCCTCGCGGATCGGCAGCGCGTTTTCCTGGATGCGGATCGCCACGCCCGACGACACCGCGAACTCGTTCAGCACCGTCGCTACGCCGCCGCGTGTTGCGTCACGCATGCAGTGGATGTCCTTGCACGCACCCAGCATTGCATCGACCAGTGACGCGAGCGGCGCGCAATCGCTTTCAATATCGGACTGCAACGCAAGCTGTTTTCGCGCGACCAGAATCGCTACGCCGTGGTCCCCGAGAAACCCGTTCACGATCACCACGTCGCCTGGCTGTGCGCGCCGCGCCGATATATTCACGCCGGGCGGCACGACGCCCACGCCTGCGGTGTTGATGAAGAGCTTGTCCGCGCAACCGCGCTCGACCACCTTGGTGTCGCCCGTAACAATAGACGCACCTGCTTCAATCGCGACACGCTGCATGCTTGCCGCCACGCGACGCAGAACATCAACCGCCAGGCCCTCTTCAATTACCATCCCGCACGATAGAAACAGCGGTTTCGCGCCCGACATGGCGAGGTCGTTGACCGTGCCCGATACCGCCAGCGTGCCTATGTCACCGCCTGGAAAAAACAACGGGTCGACGACGTAGCTATCGGTAGTGAACGCGAGCCGGTCGCCGAGACGCGCGAGGTCCGCAAGCGGAAAAACCGCCTGGTCTTCGAGCGCGGCGAGCGTGGGGTTGTCGAAAGTGGTGACAAATACGTCCTCGATCAGATCACGCATCGCCCGGCCGCCGCCGCCGTGCGCGAGATTGATCGTGACATCGCGTAGCCTGCCGATCCGGTCGTTCATGCTCCCACTCCCGGGTTGACCACTTCCGGCGTGACGCCCTTATGAGCGAACAACGCCGATGTATCGATGCGTGCATAACGGTAATGCGCCGCGCACGCGCCTTCGCTCGATACCATCAACGATCCGAGCGGCGTCTCCGGCGTGCAGGCAGTACCGAATACCTTGCACTGCTGCGGCTTGATCACGCCCTTGAGCACTTCCCCGCACTGGCAGGATTTTGGATCGGCGATCTTCAGGTTCGCGACAGGGAACTTGCGCTCGGCGTCGTAAGCGGCGAAGCGTTCGCGTATCCGAACGCCGGAGTGATCGATCGATCCCAGTCCGCGCCACTCGAAAAACTCGCGCAACTCGAACACTTGCTCGATCGCCGAGAGCGCCTGTGCATTGCCGTCTTCCGGCACGATCCTGCCGTACTGGTTCTCCACTTCGCAGCGACCTTCGGCAATCTGCCGCAGCACCATCCACACCGATTGCAGCACGTCGAGCGGTTCGAATCCGGCAACCGTAATCGGCCGCCGGTAATGCTCAGCGATAAACCGGTACGGCCGCGTGCCGACCACCATGCTCACGTGCCCCGGTCCAAGGAAACCGTCGAGATGCAGGTCGGGGGAATCGAGGATGGCCTTGATCGTCGGAATGATCGTGATGTGATTGCAAAACAGCGAGAAGTTATTGATGTGTTGGACGTGAGCTTCCAGCACGGTCATCGCGGTGCTCGGCATGGTGGTTTCAAAACCAAGCCCGAAGAAGATCACCTCCCGATGCGGATTCGCACGCGCAACAGCCAGCGCGTCGAGCGGGGAATAAACCATCCGTACATCTGCTCCATCGGCCTTCGCTTTCAGCAAGCTCTTGCGCGAACCGGGAACGCGCATCGCGTCGCCGAAGGTCGTGAAGATCACTTCAGGCCGCTCGGCGAGCGCCACGCAGTCATCCACGCGGCCCATCGGCAACACGCAGACCGGGCAACCGGGGCCATGAACGAATTCGACCTCGGGCGGCAGCATCTGGTGAATCCCGTACCTGAAGATGGAATGCGTATGGCCGCCGCAGACTTCCATGATCTGCAACGGCCGTTCAAGGCCTCCACGATCGTGCACGATCCGCTCGACCAGCCGATGGATCTCATGCGTGAGCGTACGGGCTTTCTCCGGATCGCGGAATTCGTCGACGTATTTCATGACACGCGCTCCGCTGCCGCTGTGTCAGGGACACTCAGGCTGCCGCGTTCATCGGCGAGCAGCGTATGAACCAGGTCCCACAGGATGTGGTAAATCGCGACGTGGGTTTCCTGGATCCGATGAATGCTGTCGCTCGGCACCACGAGGCAATGGTCGAGCGCACCCGGCGCTACCATTTTACCGCCGTCATGCCCGGCCAGGCCGATGGTCACCACGCCCATCTCCCGCGCTTTTGCGAATGCGGCAAGCAGGTTGTCCGAGTTGCCGCTGGTGGATATCCCGATCAGCCCGTCGCCGCGACGCGCCTGCGCCACCAGTTGCCGCACATAGATATGCGCGAACCCAACGTCGTTACCGACGGCCGTCATCATGGCGGTATCGGCGACGAGGTTGACTGCGGTGAGCGCCGGACGCCCGGCCGTTACCGGATGCAGGAACTCCACCGCGATGTGTGCAGCGTCGCAACTCGAACCGCCGTTGCCCATCGAAAAGAGCCTGCCGTCACGGCGATAAACATCCGCAATCGCATGCGCTACGGCGACCACGGCAGTGGCGTTATCCGCGAAGAACACGCGCTTCGCGTCGATGCTCGCCTGCGCCTTCTGCGCGACCGATTCGAGCAGCGCTGCGTCGAGTTTCGCCGCGTCCTGATGCTCGCCGTGAAGGAACGGATACAGGCCATGTAGCGCCCTATGTTCAGTCATGGCGCGCCCCGTCGCGGTGGTTGAATGTATCGGGAGGTGGCGGCTCACCACCTCCCTCCATCATCGCGGCCATCTCCGCCTGCGCTTCGCCAAGTTCACGCAACAGGGCAAGCGTGCGCATGGCTTCGGCTTCGTCGAGACGGCTCATCGCGAAGCCGACATGCACCAGCACCCAGTTGCCCACGCACGCGGACGGCGGCCAGTCGTCATCCACGATGAACGCGATGTTGATGATCCGCTGCACCCCGCCTACATCGACTAACGCGAGGTTATTGTCCGCGTCGCTGATCTCGACGATCTGTCCCGGGATGCCTAAGCACATGACCTGCTCCGTGGTTCAACCAATGCGGATGAAAGAGCACGCGCGGCGGTGATCGCCGCTTGCCCGAACGCAATGCCACCGTCATTGGACGGTACCTGGCGATGTGCCAGTACATCAAAGCCGCATGCCGCAAGGCGTGCGGTGAGTTGTTCGAACAGCACACGGTTCTGCATGACACCGCCGGACAGTGCGACGGTACGGACCTCGGTGGACACAAGCAAACGGAGGGTCATATGAACGATCGCTATCGCAAGACCCTTGTGAAAGCGCGTGGCCATGACCGGTACAGATGTGGCGCGCAGCATGTCGTCGAGCAGCGCGATCCACATGGAGGTCGGGTCGATCAACAGCGAAGTATCCTTTTCCGCGATTTCGAACGGATACGCCCGCGCGTCGTCTTCATCGTGGAGCGTGCGAGTATCGATCATCGCTTCGAGTTCGATCGCGGCCTGCCCTTCGTATTGAACGCGTTCGCGGCACACGCCGAGGGCCGCAGCGACTGCATCGAACAGACGTCCTGCCGAGCTTGCAACGGGGCTATTGATCCCGCCGTCGATCATCTGATCGAGCAGCGTCAATGGACGGTCGGAAAGGAAATGGTGGAGATCGAGCTTCGCGTATTGCTTCGCGAAAAGCGGCCATCCGAGACTCGCGCACAGATGCGCGTACGTGTTGCGCCACGGCTCATAGACCGCGTACGCGCCTCCGGGTAGCGCGACCGGTGTGAAGCTCGCCAGACGCTTGAAATTCACGTAGCCGCCGAGCAAAAACTCGCCGCCCCACAGCGCGTTGTCCAGGCCCATGCCGAGCCCGTCGAGCACAATGCCAAGAACGTCGGTGCCCAAGCCGACATCATTTTCCGCAAGACATGCCGCGAAGTGCGCATGATGGTGCTGGATCTCGGCAAGCGGTAAATGCCGCTGCTGTGCGATATCGATACCGAGCTTGCGCGACAGATAGTCGGGATGCAGGTCGACCGCGACGAAACGCGCTTCATGTTCGAACAGATGTTGATAACGCGCAAGCGACAGCGTGTAGTCGCGATATGTCTCGCCGTTCTCCAGTTCGCCGATGTGATGCGACACGACCGCTTCGCCATCGCGCAGCAGGCAGAACGTGTTTTTCTGCTGAGCGCCCATCGCGAGGGCTGGCGGCGCAGCAGCAAAATCACGCGGCAAACGCAGCGGCGCAGGGGCATAACCACGCGAGCGGCGCAGCAAACGCGGTACGCCGCCCATGACCCGCGCGACCGAATCGTCCACGCGACGGGCGATGTCGCGGTCGTGCATCAGCCAGGCGTCGGCCATACCTGCGAGGCGCTGGCGGGCTTCGTCGTTATCGATGCATTGCGGTTCGTCAGCGAGATTGCCGCTGGTCAGCACGACCGGGCCATCAAGCGATTGCATCAGCAGATGATGCAGCGGCGTGGAAGGCAGCATGAAACCTAGCGTCCCGATGCCCGGTGCAACACCCGGAAACGGATCACATATACCTTGATCGATCATCGGCATGATCACGATAGGTCCGGCTGCGCTTTCAAGCAGGACCTCGTCTGCTCCGCTCACCAGGCAATAGCGTTCGATCATCGCCACGTCACGCGCGAGCAGCGCAAACGGCTTGCGCTCGCGATGTTTCAGCGCGCGTAATTTCGCCACTGCAGCGTGATCTGACGCGGCGCATGCAAGCTGAAAACCGCCAAGCCCTTTGATCGCGACTATCTTGCCGCGCTCGATAAAGCAGCGCGTGGTATCCAGCGGATCGCCTTCTGCAACTGAACCGTCGGCCAGCTCCACCCACGGACGCGGCCCGCACGCCGGACACGCAATCGGCTGTGCATGAAAACGGCGGTCGTCCGGATTGTCATATTCACTCGCGCAGGCGTTACATAACGGAAACGCCGCCATCGTCGTGTTCGGGCGGTCATAAGGGATTGCCTGGACTATCGACAAGCGCGGTCCGCAATGCGTGCAGTTCGTGAACGCATAACCATATCGACGGCTCGAGGGGTCGAACGTTTCGTTGATACACGCCCGACACGTGACCGCGTCCGGCACCACGCCGGTATGCGCATGACCGCTTGCACTCGCGACGATCCGAAAGCCACCGGAAGGCGGCGGCGTCTCGCGCAATGGGTAACGTTCGATGACATCAATCCGCCCAAGCGGTGGGCACTCGCTGCGCAAGCGTTCGACAAAATCATCGAGCGTACTTGTGTCGGCCCACGCGTGGATCAGCACACCTTCGCTGTCGTTGCCTACATAGCCGCTCACGCCGCAAGCGTGCGCAAGACGCCATACGGTGGGCCTGAAACCCACGCCCTGAACCAGTCCGCGCACACGAATCACCTCTCCGGCCGGGGATATCACGGACGGCTCGTCGCTAACCGGCGGCAGGCACAGGCTCATGGCCGTACCCTTCACATGTTGCGGATACGGATATAACGGCGGATATCCTTCATGTTCGCCGCAACGCCAACAATCAGCCCGGACAATAACAAGTACTTCAGCAAGAGCTTCATCATGCTCTCCAGTGGCCCTGCGGCATGCTCCCGGCGTTGACCACGGTGGTCTGCGCCTGCATGCTTTCGATCATTGATTCAATGGTGTCTACTGCTTCATCTACCGCCGCCGCAACGGGTGCGCTCAGTCCCATGCGGCCCTCTTGTCCATCCTCCGTGCCGAGACTTTCCGGTTCACAACCGATTAGAACAATACGTCCGACTTCACCGCCCATCGCTTGCACGGCCTGAAAGACTTTCGCCGGATCGAGATCGTGCGGCGACAACAAGACGGGCGAAGCATCGCCTTGAAAACCTTCCCCCGTGTTCGTAACCGATAGCTCGATGACGTACAGCGTGCCCGGCGCTCCGCCCCGATGCGTTGCATCGACGAGAATGGCAAGGTCCACGCCGTCCAGCAGCGCGTAATACAGATCGATCCCCCGGATTCCGTAGTCGATCACCCGTAAATCCGGCGGCCACGCGTCGGTGTGTCTTTCATGCAAACGCCGCACGACTTCAACGCCGAAACCATCGTCGCCGAGGAAGACGTTGCCCACGCCCGCGATCAGGATCGACGTCATGACGGCCGCTCCTCGCGCAGCGGTTCCATCTCGTCGGGCGCGAAAAAGAAGCGATGACCCGGCATGCGCGCCAAGCCGAAGTCACGCCCGGGATCGCAGTCGATCGTCACCGCCACATGGATGTGATCCTCGAAATCGCGCTCGATCGATTCGATGGTCGCTATCTGATCGCGCAAGGCCACGTCGAAGATATCGGCGCGTGCATGGGGATGCAGCACGACGCGCGAGCCGACCTGCAACGCCACGCCGTTGACATTGACACAAGAAAGCCGCGGCTTCGCGTCGAGCGCGGCCCAGGGCGCCGTGTCCTCGGGGGCCTCTCCTGTTTCCTCGGACACGTCGGGACAACCCCGGCCCATCCCGGTACCCGCCCGCACTTCACGCAAGGTCCCATGGAGACGTTGCATGTCGTTCGCGGACAGATTTTCCGTGCGTTCGAGCAGCGCGCGTGAGCGCTCATCGCCTGCGGCCATCTCGCGCTTTTCGGCGTCGGTCATGGTGAGGATTCGCAGCGTCAGGATCTCGTCGATCTCGGTCGCGTCGAAGAGATCGCCCGCGCTTTCCGGCGCGACCTGCGGGTAGTCGTAGAGGATGATCGGTGCCGCGAGCATGGTGTCGTGGCGTTCACCGGAGCCGACCAGCACGGGCCATAAGCCGATGTTCTTGCAAGCCGCGATGGCTTCCGCCAATTCGTCCGGTGGCTCGATCGAGGAGACGAACGCCGCGCCCTCCAAGGCCAGTACCGCATGACACGAAAGCAAAGCGAATGACGAGGCGGCATCGCGATTCAAACGCTGCGGTTCGTCAACCGGCGTCGCGTTGACTATGCGGACCGTAAGCCTGAAGGTGCGTTCATCGATCCGCGTCGCGCAGCATTCCACCCGGCCAACGATGGCCGCCCGCGTGCGCACAAGCGCACCGCGCACGCGGCCATCCGTTTCCACGAGCGGTTCTACAGCGCGGCTTCCGGCCAGAGAAAATGGCAGGCGCAACCCCTCGGTACACAATTCGCCAAGCGTCAACACCGGGACCTCGACATGCTGCTCACCGGCTTCCTGCCATGCGTCGAAACGCCGTCCACCCGCTTCCAGTGAAGTTACCGACCGGGACGACAATTCATCTAGCCCAGTCCACGCCGCCGCGGGCTCGTTCAACTCACGCACGTCGCGCTCGATCAGATGCAGGAAGCATGGGCGCACCGTCACCCGTGCTTCATAGTCGCCTTCGATCACGCATTCGGTCTGCATCATCGATGCATCGCTGCCGGACCAGTCGGCCCACACTTGCGGATATACGCTCCCAAACGTCCAGCGCTGCCGGTTCTTCACCGAGGACGGTCTATACGGGTAAAGCATATATCCCTCGTACAGCACGGCCTGAACGATCCCATCGATGGCGTTCATTGCAAGCCTCCCTGCGCGGGCCACGCCTGTTCGCTGCGGGTCTCGTCCAGCAGGGACGTAAGTGCTTCGTCACAGCCGGTCAAGCCTCGCTCGATCCGATAACGCTCCAGCCGCTCGAACACGCCTCGCTGCACGCACATCCATGCGGTGTTCGGGTAGTAATAGTCCCGCATCGCGCGCCAGGTTGCGACCGGCAGGCGGAACGCGGTTTCCTTGTGCCACGGGACACGCGCGACTTGCAGTGTGCCGTCGCTCTCGCGATAAAAAATCGTGCCGCTGAATTGCAGCATCAAAGGAATCTCTCCCTTTCCATCTGCCAGCGCATCGAAATATTTTGCCGCCGCGACATTGAAGTCGAACGTGCACGGCACCGAAAGATCGACCGTGCAGGACTCGGTGAAAGAAGGAACAGCCGCATTCGCGTGGGTCCACAGAAGGGTCCGCAACGTCTGCGACCAGCGCTGCGGTACGCCGAACAAGTCGCTAAGCCGCGCCTGATCGACCGGCTCGTAGGTGCGCCGGGTCGCTTCTATCTGGATCTGGCAGTGCAGCGCGAGGCTCGCGATTTCCTCCTCGGCAGCCGACCCGTTCGGCGTGCTCTTATTGGTCACGCGCAGCTTGAACAACAGCAACGGCGAAACCGAATGCAGCGCGACCTCAGCACCCTCGACGACGAAGTCAAGATCAGGCATTCGGCACTCCCTCGGGCAAACGCTCGCCCGCTTTCAGCGCCGCAAAACACACGTGGATCGCGCGCCATGCATCCACGCCGCCCGACAATCCGCGCCAGCGCGCCCGGATCACGCCGGTCAGCGCATAACACTGGTCGATAGGCACGCGGTAATGCTCACGCGCGCCTTCCACGCGATTCACCAATAGCGCTTCGACATCGGGTTCGAGGGTATCGAGGATAGGGTTGTCGGCAACCAGACGGTCCCACGCGCCCAGATCAAGCGATGACTGCATCGCGCCGGCAGCGCCCGGGTACATCGCGATCACGTGTTGCGCCGCCGAGTCCCTATAAAAAAACGCAATGCCGATCGGGATCGCCAATGCGTCCCATTGTTCATCGCTCAGATGAAACTCCCTGAGCCAGCGAACGTTTTCCGGCACCCGCTTATAACGCGCGTTTTGCTGGTTCCCGAACAGCAACGCGCATGCGCGGCAGCAGCAACGCAGCGCGCGCTGTTCCAGTTCGACCACATGAGGATGAGTCCCGTCGAGCGGTTCGCCGCACAGTTCGCAGAGAACAATCTGCGGCGGCCGGGCGAACGTGCGCAGCGCAGCTACCCAGCCACGTTGCCCGTGTTCCCGAGGTCGCCCATCCCCGCGCGCATTCATGATGTTGGCAGCGTTGCGACAAACCGCAGCTCGTGGACATTGACGTCCGGCATCCCGTCAATTTCAATGCGCGCCACATCCGGCGCCTGTTCAAAAATCGCCCGCTCGATATCGTTCTGCACATCGGCAGGGGTGACGTGCTTGCCAGTCAGCACGCCCGCCAGACGAATGCGCACCAGGTCCTCCCGCGCATCGGCCAGTTCGATCCTTACGCCTTGCGCACCAAGCGGCGCCCGCAGTCCTTCGACCGCATGCGCGACGCGGCTACCCAGATCCTGTGGATGCAACCCATGCAGCAACAACAATGCGCTGACCTGTTTGTCCTGCATCAGCCGGGCGACGATCGGACCATCAGCGCCATCCGCCTCGGTCACGATCTCGGCCAGTCGCGCAAGACCGCTTGCATGCAACTCGAGCACCACCTGCAACAAGGCCTGCGCAATATCGCGCGCACGCGTGTCGTCCAGTGTCGCCAGTGCTGCAATCAGTTCGTCGATGCGCCGTTGTTGTTCTTCAAGCACGCGCGCGTCGCTCATGAGTGCCCTCCCGGCTTCATGCCCGGCGGAACGCCGAAGGTGGGCGAATGCGCGACATCGACGGTCTTGCCATCTCCGACATACATATGGACACCGCACGGCAGGCACGGATCGAAGCTGCGTACCGCCCGCATGATGTCGATACCCTTGAACTTGTCCGGCCCGTTCTCTTCGAAGATAGGCGTGTTTTGCACCGCGTCTTCATACGGTCCGGGCGTGCCGTAGATATCGCGCGGATTCGCATTCCACGGGGTCGGCGGATATGGATGATAGTTCGCTATCTTGCCGCCCTTGATCACCAGGTGATGCGACAACACCCCACGCACCGCTTCATGAAAACCGCATCCGATGGCTTCGTCGGGCACCTCGAACGGCGTAAATGTACGTGTATGGCCCGCGTGCAATTCGGCCAGGGCCTTCTCCGCGAAATGCAGCGCGCACGCGGCCGCATAGGCCTGGAAATAGGTCCGCGCGCGGTCACGTTCAATCGCGTTGCTCCACTTCGGGATCTTCCATTCGAACTCGACTTCGGGTTTGAGCGCCGTCTTCGGCAAATAGATCTTCACGCTGTGACCCGTCGACTTCACATAGCCGATATCCACCAGGCCCGCGAGCGCGGTCGTCCACAGGCGTGCGATCGGCCCACCGCCGGTATCGAGCGCGAGGTAATCGCCCGTGCGTTTGTCGTACCAGCGCGGCGACATGACCCACGTGTAGTTGCCATCGAACTTGCGTTTCTGCGGTCGCGGCAAGGTGGTCTGGTTCCACGGATGCTTGCGATCGATAGGATTGCCCAGCGGGTCTTGCCGGACAAAGGTTTCCTCATGATCCCAATCTTCGTAGAACGAGCTGCCGAGCAAAATGCGGATGTTCAGGTTGATCTCGACCAGATCTGTGGTCACGAGTTCGCCGTCGACCACCACGCCCGGTGTGACGAACATGCTGCGGCCCCAGTCGGTCATCGACTTGTAGTTGTAGTCGCATACATCCGGGTCCTGGAACGAACCCCAGCAGCCCAGCAGGATGCGCCGGCGGCCGACTTCCTCGTAACCCGGCAGCGCTTCATAAAAGAAATCGAACAGGTCGTCATGCAGCGGCACGACCTTCTTCATGAACTCCACATACTTCATCAGCCGCGTGATGTAGTCGGTGAAAAGCTGCACGGTCGGTACCGTCCCCACTCCACCGGGATACAGCGTTGACGGATGCACGTGCCGCCCTTCCATCAGGCAGAACATCTCGCGCGTATAACGGCTTACATGCAGCGTCTCGCGATAGAACTCGCCGGTGAACGGATTCAGCGCGGTCATGATGTCCGCGATGGTCTTGTAGCCGTGAATCTCCGCGTGCGGCGAGGCGGTCTTCTGCGCTTTCGCCCAGACGCCGGGGTTGGTTTCCTTGACCATCTGCTCGCAGAAATCCACGCCGACCAGATTGTCCTGGAAGATGTTGTGATCGAACATGTACTCGGCCGCTTCGCCGAGATTGACGATCCATTCCGCGATGTTCGGCGGTTTCACGCCATAGGCCATGTTCTGCGCATACACCGAGCAGGTTGCGTGATTGTCACCGCAGATGCCGCAGATACGGCTGGTAATGAAGTGCGAGTCGCGCGGGTCCTTGCCCTTCATGAAGATGCTGTAGCCGCGAAAGATCGACGACGTGCTGTAGCACTCGGCGACCTTGCGCTGCTCGAAATCGATCTTCGTATAAATGCCGAGACTGCCGACAATCCGCGTGATCGGGTCCCAGTTCATCTCGACCAGTTTGGACGGCTGTGACGCCGTCCCCGACTTCAATTCAGGTGCTGCAATGTCCGCCATGACCCCCTCCTGGATACTTCTGTCTCTCACGCAAACCGCTGCGATGCCAGCCATCAACCGCGGTTTCCATACGTGTTCCGCGAAGCCGTTCAGCGACGATAGCCAGTCGTCAGCGTGGGACGGTTATGCCGCCATTTCGGTTCCTGATTGACGGTCGAATTGGTCAGCTTGCGCAGGCTGCGGATAAGTCCGCCGTAAGACTTGATGAGATTCGACGAGAGGACCGCACCCGGGGGCTCGTCCATGAACGGCATGAACTTGTCAGGGAACCCGGGCATCGTGCAGCCGATACAGATTCCGCCGACGTTCGGGCACCCGCCCACGCCGTTGATCCAGCCGCGTTTGGGAACGTTGCAGTTGACCACCGGCCCCCAGCATCCGAGCTTGACGATACAGTTCGGACTCCCATATTCCTTCGCGAACAGAGCCTGCTCGTAGGAACCCGCGCGGTCGCAGCCATCGTGCACGGTGCGCTGGAACAGCCACTTGGGACGAAGCGCGGCGTCCAGCGGAATCATGGGAGCGAGGCCCGCCAGTTGATACAGCAGGTATAGCAGCGTCTCCATGAAGTTGTCGGGTTGAACCGGACAACCCGGGACGTTCACAATAGGCAGGCCTGCCTTCGACTTCCAGTCCCATCCAAGGTAGTCCGCGAGGCCCATGCAACCCGTGGGGTTGCCTTCCATTGCATGAATGCCGCCGTAGGTCGCACATGTGCCCGCACCGACCACGGCCAGCGCTTTAGGCGCTAGGCGATCGAGCCATTGTGGAATCGTGATGGGTTCATGCGTGTCGGGATCTGTTCCCATGGCCGCCCAGTACCCTTCTCGATTGATCTTCTCGTTCGGGATCGAGCCTTCCATGACCAGTACGAAGTTATCCATCTCACCCCGCGCCGCAGCATGAAACGGCGCCATGAATTCCGCGCCGTTTTCATAAGCCAGCACTGGATTGTGCAGATGAACCTTCGGTAGTCCGGGAATTGCGCCGAGCAGCACGTCTTCAATGCTGGGCTGCGTAGCGGCGGTAATCGATACGGAATCGCCGTCGCAACCGAGGCCCGCAGTGATCCACAGGACATGTACTTCTTTCAGTGCCGGGGCGTGTTGAGTCTTGCGGCCATAGGGGATGGCGCTTACCGGATCCATGATGGAACCTCCTCGCCTGCTGGCGAATGTGTGACTCCCCCGCGAATTGCAACGTGTTGGTTGCCGGCCGTGGCGGGGAACCGCCTTTGGCGAACAAGGGGCGCGGCGATCAATGAACTGTCGCCATCGGCTGTCTGTTCGCTCGTCTCTCCGGTTTGCGTTGGGGCGATAGTTCGACCGTAATTAACCCTATCGCCTGCATGGCCGTGTTTTTTTATTCCCTTAAATATAGTTCGTAACGCCGGTCAATCAACCGGTTTCTGCAAAGGTTTTCCCGGATCGGGTTGCCGGAATGCATCGTTTTAACAGGCGATGCGTCTGTTCAATGGTTTGTCTCAGCAACTATTGCATTCGAAGGCTTTTAACGTTTGCGCGGCAGCGGCATTATTTGCCGCTGCCGGTGGTGCTAGTGCTATCTCGACTCAGGCGAGTGCCGGTGTATGGAATCATGCGCGGGTGGGTCCATCCGGTTACGGCTATTTTGTGAGCCGATCAAGCCGCCCGACAGGCGACAGCAGCCACGATCGAAACGACGATAGACATACGGCGGTCACGTGGATATCGCATGATCCGACTCGCCATCGATCCGGGACAATGCGCGCGCCACGGGTGTTTTTTGCCGCGACACATCCCGCTTCCTAAAGTATTGGTAAGTTGTGCCGTAACCCACGTAATGGAGTGTGATCTTAGACTGCCTCCGGCTCCGGGATCCATCCTGAGCGGAAAGCGCTCCCCCGACAGCGGAGCGCCTCGCCGGAAGCATGTATGCCGTACGCAATCCAGCCACTATCGAGTGTGGCATTGATCCTCTCATCGGCGCTCGGCGACTCGCTGCTGATGATGACCGTGGCACGCAATCTCGGATTGAACGGCGTGTCGGTCACGGTGTTCGGCCAGCAAATCAATAACATGCGGAGCTGGTTTCCCGGCGTGGATATTGAACCCGAACTGAAACCGGACGACTGCGCGGGGAAACTGGCCCGCTTCGACACCGTGATCCAGCTCCACGCCAACAAGCCGTTTGTGAACCTCGATCAGTTGCACCCCAGAGTCATCGTCCTGGCCCATCTGTGCAGCGCCAATTCGACGGAGTCCATGGCCGAACGCCTGACCCGCTTCTGCCGGGATGGACTGCGTCTCGCCCTCGTCGACAAGGGCAACGGCATCACGCCTGTGCCTGGCCTGACGCATCGCCAGCGGTCGCTGCGCGTCGCGATCCATCCCATGGCGAGCACGACCGATAAATGCTGGCTGGCGTCGCGCTTCATCGGGCTTGCGATCAAGCTGCGGGACAGCGGCTTTGACCCGCAATTCGTCGTGGCGCCCGAGGAACGCGCGCACTGGACCCATATTGAACAACTCGGACTTACGCTCGCCGATCTCGGACCGCTCGATCAGGTCGCCGCGTGGCTCTACGAGTGCGGCTGGTTCATCGGCAATGATTCGGGTGTGGGCCATCTTGCGTCGAGCCTCCAGATCCCCACGCTATCGCTTTTCATGCGCCGCGGCACCGCTCGCACATGGCGTCCGGGCTGGGGCGTGGGCCAGGTGCTGATCGGCAGCGCGTATCTGCCGACCGGACGGCTCAAGGAGCGTTACTGGAAATACATGCTGTCGGTCAACAAGGTGTCGAATGCGTTCGACCGGCTGCGCGCACTCACTGCCAACGCATGAACGCATGACCAACCCCACCCGTCCCTCGTCACTTCCGCTTGGCCCCTTCGGGCGGGTCGCGTTCGTCACGTCCAACGCGATAGGCGACACGCTGGTATCGATGGTGATCGTCAGGAACCTGATCGACAACGGTATCGATGTCACCGTGTACGGCACGCCCGCCCATGCGCTTCGGAACTGGTTTCCCGGCGTCACTATCCTTGCGCTGCCGCAGGACAACCTCGCCACTGCGTTCGCTCAGTACGACACGGTCTTTCAGATGCAATGGAACCAGCCGCTGCGCGATCTTGTCGATGTCCATCCTCACGTGATTACGCTGCATGACGTCGAGTTCGGCGACCGTCCGGGCTGCATGGCGCAGCGCTTCGCTGACTTCTGCCGGGACGATCTGGCGTTGAATGCACCGGTGCTGGATAACGGGATTACAGCGCCTGCGAGCCTCGAGCATCGCAGGAACGGCAAGCGCGTGATGATTCATCCCGAGGCCAGCACCGAGGACAAACGCTGGTTCTCGCACCGCTTCGTGAGGCTCGCTCAGCGCCTGCGCAAGCGCGGTTATGACGTGCAGTTCGTGATCGCGCCGCATGAGCGCGAACGCTGGCGCGATCTCGCGACGCTGGATATTCCGGTGCCCCATTTTGAGAACCTGCACGAGCTTGCTTGCTGCGTGTACGAGTCGGGATGGTTTATCGGCAACGACTCGGGCATCGGCCATCTCGCGTCGAATCTCGGCATTCCGAGCCTGAGCCTGTTCCGGCGTCGGCGGGTAGCCGAGCGGTGGCGGCCCGCGTGGGGCCTGGTCGATGTGGTGTTGCCGTGGCAGTGGGTGCCGAGCGCGTATCTGAAAGAGAAACTATGGCGGCAAACGCTGACGTGCAACCGCGTGCTGGCGGCATTCGCGCGGCTGACCCGGCAGGCAGCGCGCACGCACGGCTAGAGGGAGTGGTTGGGGGAGTGGTTAGAGGAAGTGGACAACGCAGTGTCTAAGCGTAGCGGCTCACCGCAGAGAGTTGCTTCCACGGTGGCTCCGGCGGCATGACATCGAGTTCGTCGCGATCCATGGGAGCGGCGCTCATCCCGGACGGGGTGAAGACATAACCGCGCCCGCGGATGGTCTGGATCAGGCGAGGCGTCGACGGGTCGGGTTCGACAATCCGTCGCAACCGGCAGACCAGCACGTCCAGCGAACGGTCGCAATGCCCTTCGCCGGCGCCGCGCAATTTGTCGGCGATGGTGCGTCGGGACAGCACCTCGAGCGGGTGTTCCGCGAAGAGGCGCAGCAACGCGAACGTGCTCGAATGGAGGGCAACGGGCACGCCGTGGCGGGTCAGAATGCGGGCCCGGAAATCGAAGACAAAATCGCCGATGTTGCACTGTCCTGTGGCATTCGCGGGCGTCTTGGATTTATGCGGTGCGCGGCGCAGCACGTTCTCGACTCGCGACAGCAGTTCGCGTGGATTGCAAGGCATCCTTACGTAATCATCGGCGCCCAGTTCAAGGCATACGATCAGTTCCACCGAGTCGAGCGTGCTCACCGAGTCGCCGATCACGATCACGGGCGTGTCGTGGCCCGCCTGTTGCAGGGCTCGCAGGACGGCCGACGCTCGCATGTCGGGCAAGCCGTCCCGCAACACGATCAGCGCCGGGGCGTCGTGCTCCATGCGCTTGATTAAGGTGCTGCCGCTGGTTAGCGTATGGACGTCGATGTAGCGGCTTTCCAGGGCATCGCGAAGGTTGCCGTGGATCGACGGATTTGTCTCGACAAAAAAGATGCGTGTTTTCATTTGTGTGTTGCTCAGCGGTGGGAGGGGTTCGGGGAGGGGTGAGTGCCCGGGTGTATGTTCCGGGGTTAGTGGTTGGGGTTGATGCCGGGTTGCTGCTTTCAGCGTTAGCGGTCTGCGAGAGTCGGATTTTCTCTTTATCACTATTAGCCACTGTGCGTGGCGGCACGTCATTTCTTTGTCCAAAGCGACAAAGAAACGAAGCAAAGAAAACGCTTTAACCGCTCTACCCTAAGTGTCCACAGCGTGCAGTTTTCATTCATGGGTGCCCCAAAAGCACGGTGCTCGCCAGAGCCACGGATGTGTGAACCCCTCCTTCTCCGAACACCGATACCCACACGCTTCGCCACCAGTGATTGAACCTGCCCAAGGAGCACCCCGCGCTATCCGCGTGAACCACCCACCGAATTTTTACGCATAACGAACCATGTAGCCAACCCGGCAAGAAACAATGCGGCACAATGCGTAAGGCCGTAACCGACGAAAATAGCTGTACAGAACGCGCAGCCAATTCACAAAAACTGAAGCAGTAAACACAAACACGCATGAAACTGTGGCGGACGAATACGGTCGCACAGACCAGGTACCTAACCTGTCAAAAAGCCGCAGCCGTAAATACCTGTAAGACCGTATGGGTTCCTTAGCAATTGTGCTTGCCCGAGAGCGTACGGGGCGAAGCGTGTTCGTGTCGGGATTCGCGAGAAGGAGGGGTTCACACATCCTTCGCTCTGGCGAGCACCGTGCTTTTGGGGCACCTATGAATAGAAACTGCACGCTGTGGACACTTAGGGTAGCGTGGTTGAAAGCGTTTTCTTTGCTTCGTTTCTTTGTCGCTTTGGACAAAGAAATGACGTGCCGCCACGCACAGTGGCTAATAGTGATAAAGAGAAAATCCGACTCTCGCAGACCACTACCGCCGAAAGCACCAACCCGGCACCGACCACCCCACCCCTGCCCCCCCTACCCCCTCGGCAATACCACCCGCACCGGCAACTCCCGATCATCCATCACGAGGTACTGCTGTCCGTTCCTGTGCGAACGCATACGCTGACGAATTTCATCCTCCGACGCGTCGCCCGGCACCGCCATACACGAGTATTGCCCTTCGCGATTGACCCATTCCACAATCCTGCAGCATTCGCCCCACGCCAGCGGCAGCGTCTCCGACACCCGTGCACCACGCAGCTTGATGACCCGTTGCGCAGCGCTCGCGGAAGCGCCCTCCGGTGCCTTCACCACCGGCCGGTAACCATCATCACGAGACGGCGACGCGATGCGCCCGAATACCTTCGACGAGGTACGCTGAACGCTCGAAGCGGTTTGCATGTGTTCTCTCCAGAATCGACAATGAATCGGCAGTTGAATCGGCAACTGAGGGAATCGGTTCGAATGACCCCATTGGCAGGATCGAATACTAGTCAGGCATCACGCACTGACAATGAACAAAAGAAGGAGAAATCGTGGAGGTTGCGCGGGAACGTCGCACGAACGTGAGTCAGCTTCCCTGTTTCCACTAGAATCCGCGAATGCACAGCGAAACACATAGCGAACCACTCGGCACGACGGCAGGCTCCATCACCCGCCCAACACCACGCCGCAGCTCGCGTAACATTTTGAAAGCACTTGGAACCCGCTCCCGCGCGCGGGCAGGCAAGATTCGCTTCGGCATTACGTGGAAGATGTTCCTCGCGGTGCTGATCGCCTGCCTGACGATTTCCCTCACCATGGGATACGCGCTGCGCCTGAGTTTCGAGAACGGCTTCCTGCATTACGTCCGCGCGCGCGACGCCGGGCGGCTCAACGCCGTCATGGCGAAGGTGACGGCCGAATACGCCGCCCACGGCAGTTGGAATTTCCTGCGTCAGCATCCCGAAGAATGGATAACGCTGCTCGACGCCGCACATGATCAGGCCCTCAGGCAGGAAATGGTCGAGGCGCAAACGAACAAACTGCCAAGCTGGCGCACCTTCCCCGGCAGCGCCAGCGTGCAGCAAATGCTCGGGCCGCTCTCGGGCAACGAAGAAGGTTCGCACTGGGGCATGCGCCTGCCTGTCCCCGCGTTCGCCGACTCGGGTGTGGCGGCAAGCCGCGACCGCAGCGCCGGACGGGACGTGCCATTCGATGAACCGTCCTACGAACGCCCGCCGCGCCCCCTGATGGGTCGCGGAGGACGCGGCGCTCCCCAACCCGCCACGCTCTACGACGCCAACCATGACCTGGTGGCCACGACTGACTCCGAGCCGCCGCCCGACGCCGCCCTCAAGCCAGTGGTCTACAACGGCAAGATAGTCGGCTGGGTCGCGGCCAACGCGCCCAATACGCTCTCCGATGCCGCCGATATCGCGTTCCAGGCCCAGCAGGCCCGTGCGACCTGGGAAATCGCCGGCGTGGCTGTGATCGTGGCTGCACTGGTTGCCATGCTGCTTGCGCGGATCGTGCTGGCGCCGGTCAAGCGCCTGATGATCGCGACGCACCGGCTGGCAGGCGGCGACTACACCACGCGTGTTGCCGCCGGGCGCCGGGATGAACTGGACCGGCTCGCGGGCGACTTCAATGTGCTCGCGGATTCGCTGCAGCGCGCGGAACGCTCGCGCCGGGATTTCATCGCCGATATCTCGCACGAGTTACGCACGCCCCTGGCGGTATTGCGCGGCGAACTGGAAGCGATCGAGGACGGCGTACATGCGTTTGATCGCCATTCGCTGGCCTCGCTGCAAACCGAAGTCGGGATGCTGAACAAATTGATCGAAGACCTGTACGAGTTGTCGTTGAGCGATGTCGGTGCGTTGAGCTACCGGAAGGTGCCGGCTGACATCGGACAGTTGGTGCACGCATCGGTCGAAGCGATGCGGGAATCATTCAGGGCCAAGCAAATCGCATTGAGCCTGACGCTGCCGGAGCCGTCGGCGCAAGAGTCGGCTAATGGCGCGGCCGGCATGATCTTCCAGGTCGATCCCGCGCGCTTTGTGCAGTTGCTTAAAAACCTGCTGCTCAATTCGTTGCGTTATACCGACCCGGGCGGAAGCGCGTGCGTCTCGGTGACGGTCGGCCCTCGCGGCTGGCAACTCGATATCCAGGACTCTCTGCCGGGCGTACCCGCCGAAGCGTTGCCGCATTTGTTCGAACGCTTATATCGAGTCGATGAATCGCGTAGTCGCCAAAGCGGTGGCGCGGGCCTCGGTCTGGCACTGTGCCGCGCCATTGTGACCGCCCACGGCGGGACCACGATTGCCCGGCCATCACCGCTTGGCGGCGTCTGGATCACCGCGCATTTTGAACCCGAAGGAGGCGTGGCATGAGTACCGAGCGACGCGGCGTTCGAATCCTGATCGTCGAGGATGAGCCGAAGCTGGCGGCGGTCATGGCGGACTATCTGCATATCGAAGGATTCGAAACAACATCGATCAGCGACGGCGCCGAAGTGATCCCGTTCATTCGCACCACCCCGCCCTCGCTGATGCTGCTCGACCTGATGCTGCCCGGGCGCAACGGCATGGATATATGCCGTGAGGTGCGGCAGTTCTCGACGCTCCCGGTGATCATCCTGACGGCGCGCGTGGATGAGGCCGATCGTCTGCGCGGCCTCGAAATTGGCGCCGATGACTACGTCTGCAAACCCTTCAGTCCACGCGAGGTTGTTGCGCGAGTGAAGGCTATCCTGAGACGCGCAGCCCCGCCCGCAGCGACAGCCGTACCCGTTGCAACCGGCCTTGAGGTGGACCAGCAATTTCATACCGCACGGCTCGACGGCGAGGAGCTCAAGCTCACGCCGGTTGAACTGCGCATGCTGGCATTGCTGATGAAATCGCCGGGCAGGATCTTCCCGCGTGATTACCTGCTCAACCAGCTTTACGACGATCATCGGGTCGTGACCGACCGCACCATCGACAGTCACATCAAGAACCTGCGCCGCAAACTGCAAGTCGTGCGTCCTGACAGCGAGCCGATTGTTTCGGTCTACGGCGTGGGGTATCGGCTCGAACTTTAGCGGGCGCTGTTCAACGCCCGCTCCGACCCGGTATGCGTCGTAAGCATTCAAGCACCAGCGGATTTGCTCTCTTCAATGAACGCGCGAATGACGTCGCTGAAGTTGCGATCGGCCGCCAGTCCCAGCTTTTCGCCTCGCTCCGTGTCCCAAGCGCCCGGCCAGCTCCCGACAATTTTTTCGATCTTCGGATCCGGTTGCCAGTCGATCAGCGCGGCCACCTGTTCTCCCGCCACTTCTTCCAGTGCATCGACCATTTCCGTCACGCTGACCGAGAGTCCCGGCATGTTGACGACCGGCCACGTGCCGAGCTCGGCCTGCTCAAGCTCACAACCAGCGATCAGTGATTCGATGGCCCGCTTCGGCGACAGCAGCCACAAACGCACATCGCCGTCTACCGGACACACTGCGCGTTCGCCATTCAGCGGCTCGCGAATGATGCCGCTCGCAAATGACGATGCCGCTGCATTCGGCCGTCCCGGACGCACGCTGATGGTCGGCAGGCGCAGCACGCGGCCATCGACAAAACCGCGTCGCGAGTAATCGCACAGCAGCAACTCCGCGATCGCCTTCTGCGTCCCATAGGATGACTTAGGATTCAGTGCGGTATCGTCGCGGACGACCTCGGGCAGCGTGCCGCCATACACCGCGACCGAACTGGTGAACAACACGCGCGGCGCGTGTCCAAGCGCGCGGCACACATCGAGCAGCAGGCGCGATGCATCCAGATTAATGCGCATACCCAGTTCGAAATCCGCTTCCGCCTGGCCGCTCACGATCGCGGCGAGATGGAAGATCGCGTGAGTGTCCACGCCGATGCACCGTTCCAGCACGCTGCGATCCGCAATATCGCCAGTCTCGGCTCGCACACGCTGGTCGCCCAGATCCGGCGGACGCACGACGTCCAGCAGCGTGAGCCCGGTGATCGGCTTACCCATCAGCGTGCCGCGTTCGAGAAGACGGCGCGCGAGCCGTTGTCCGAGAAAACCAGCACCGCCGGTAATGAGAATGTTCATGTCGCCCTCAAGCACGTTGCAGATAAGGTTTGATCCAGCCGAGCCCGTCGGACGTCGCCGCTTTCGGCCGGTATTCACAGCCGATCCAGCCGTCGTAACCGAGCGAATCGATCAGGTCGAACAGGTACGGATAATTCAATTCGCCCATGTCCGGTTCATGCCGCTCCGGTACACCTGCAACCTGGATATGTCCGATGCCCGCATGTGGGCGTTTCATGTCGCGCCGGAGTTTGACCGCGAGGTCGCCCTCCACGATCTGGCAGTGGTAACAATCGAATTGCACCTTGAGGTTCGGCGCGCCGATCTCCTCGCAGATCGCTTGCGCGTCGTCCTGGCGGTTGAGGAAAAAGCCAGGGATGTCACGGGTATTGATCGGTTCGATAACGACCGTGATACCGGCTGCGCGAGCGGCGTTCGCCGCCAGTTCAAGGCTCTTCACATACACCGCACGATGTTTTTCACGCGACTGTTCCGGCGTGATCAGCCCCGCCATTACATGCAGGGTCTTGTTGCCGAGTATGGCGGTATATTCCAGCGCTTTATCGAGTGCACGCGCGAACTCTTCCTCGCGCCCCGGCAGCGAAGCGATCCCGCGCTCGCCCGCCGCCCAGTCGCCCGGCGGTGCGTTGAACAAGGCCTGCGTGAGGCCATGTTCGTCGAGCCGCGCCTTGATGTCGGCTGCGGCGAAGTCATAGGGGAACAGGAACTCCACGGCCTTGAATCCGTCCTTCGCTGCAGCGGCGAAACGGTCGAGGAACGCGTGCTCGGTGTACATCATCGTGAGGTTGGCGGCGAAACGCGGCATAACATCGACTCCTAAAATGAGTTCAGCAATTCATGAGCTTGGGCAGGCACGAGCCATGTTGAGATATCAACGATTACAAGCATGCCCGTCAACATGCTGTGCGTCAGATCCTTCAGATCCCTTAGGTAACCTTCATGTAAGATCTCGCAAAGCCCGCCAGATTGCGGATCGACCTGGGGGCCGTAAGCACTACCACCGCACGTTGAAGGTCTTGCGCAGATCTTCGATGGCCGGCTCGTCGAGCGGCTCAGGAGGCGGTGCGTTGGTCGAGCGCGCGAGCAGCCAAAGCCGTGCGGTTTCCTCAAGCTCTTCCAGCGCGTACGACGCATGGCTGACCGATTTTTCCCAGACCACAGGCCCCAGCCTTTCCAGCAGCACGGCACGCACCTTCGACGCCAGCGCCGCGACTTGTTCCGCGACAATGGGGTCGCCCGGACGCCGGTAAGCGATCAAGGGCACATGGCCGACCTTCATCACGAAGTACGGGGTGATCGGCGGCAAGACGTCGTCGCGGCGCCAGATACCGGCAAGCGTCAAAGCGACCAGATGCGTGGAGTGCGTATGGACAATACCGTGCGCGTTGCTATTGCTCTCGTAGATCCTTCGATGCAGCGCCAGCGTCTTCGATGGCTTACCGCCGGACACGTGATTCCCCGCTGTATCGACCTTGGCGATATCGGCCGGATCAAGGCGGCCGAGGCAGGCGTCGGTCGGCGTGATCAGCCAGCCGTCGTCGAGCCGTGCGCTGATGTTCCCGGCCGTGCCAACGGTATAACGGCGCTCATAAAGACTCGCGCCCGTCTCGCAGATTTCCTCGCGAATGCGGTTCTCGTTCGTCGTCATGGTCACGCGGCTCCATCGAGAGACTTCAGCGCCTTCACGAAGAAATCCTTCGTGCCGAAATTGCCCGACTTCAATGCGAGCGCCAGCGGTTCTTCGCCGATAGACTGCGTCGCCGGCACGCCGGGATCGATCTGTGCGCCAATCCGCAGCGACTTCACGCCAAGCGCCTGCACGACCGCACCGGAGGTCTCGCCGCCCGCAACAACAAACTTGCGCACGCCTGCATCGCGAAGCCCGCTTGCAATCGATGCCAACGCTTGTTCAACGAGATGCCCGGCTTTCTCGACGCCCAGTTCCTTCTGCACGACCTTGACTTCGTCGGGCGTGGATGTGGCATAGATCAACACGGCTTCATCGGCATGTTTCGCCGCGAATTCCATGGCCTGTTCAACCACCGGTTCGCCGCGCGAAAGCGCTAGCGGATCGATACGAAAGCTCGGCTTCGTCGCGCGCCACTCCGCCACCTGCTCGTTGGTCGCCTTCGACGCGCTGCCCGCTAGTACGACGGATTTACCTTCGATCCTGGGCAGATCCGATGCACGGCCCGCTTCAGTCAGCAAGTTCGCCGAGCGGAAGTTCTTCGGCAAGCCGAGCGCGATGCCTGAGCCGCCTGTAATCAGCTTCAGATCCGCGCACGCTTCACCGAGCACGTAGAGATCGGCATCCGAGATTGCGTCTGCAATAGCCATACGCACGCCATCATTGCGCAACACCGCGATCCTGTCGCGCACGGCTTTCGGCCCTTTCGCGATCACGTCGTAAGCGATCAATCCGACCTTCGATTTCGTCTGGCGTTGCAGCACACGCACAAGGTTAGGATCGGTCATGGGCGTGAGCGGATGGTTCTGCATGCCCGACTCATTCAGCAGCACATCACCCACGAACAGGTTGCCTCGAAAGATCGTGCGGCCGTTCTCCGGAAACGCGGGACACGCGAGCGTGAAGTCCTCGCCCAGCGCGTCGAGCAGTGCATCGGCGACCGGGCCGATGTTGCCTTTATCGGTGGAGTCGAAGGTCGAGCAGTACTTGAACAGGAACTGACGGCAGCCTTGTGCGCGCAGCCATTCGAGCGCCGCCAGCGATTGCGCGACCGCTTCTTCCGCGGGGATGGTGCGCGATTTCAACGCGACGATCAGCGCGTCCGCTTCAATCTTCGTGTCCGATGCGTCCGATGCGTCCGATGCCGGCACGCCAATGGTCTGCACCGCGCGCATGCCGCCGCGCACGAGCATGTTGGCGAGATCGGTCGCGCCGGTGAAGTCGTCGGCAATGCAGCCAAGCAGCGCTTTGGTCATTGTTTGGCCCCCTTCGGTAAATCGATGCCCGGGAAAATCTTGATCACCGCCGAGTCGTCTTCGCCACCGTGTCCGGCCGTCGACGCCATCATGAACATCTGGTGCGCCGCAGCCGACAACGGCAGCGGAAACTTCGATGCGCGCGCGGTATCGAGTACGAGGCCCAGATCCTTCACGAAGATATCGACGGCTGACAACGGCGTGTAGTCTCCTGCAAGAATGTGCGGGACGCGATTCTCGAACATCCACGAGTTACCCGCGCTATGCGTGATGACGTCGTAGAGTGCGTCCGGGTCCACGCCTTCGCGCAGGCCAAGCGCCATGGCCTCGGCCGCCGCCGCTATGTGCACGCCGGCCAGAAGCTGGTTGATGACCTTCACCTTCGAGCCTGCGCCATGCTCGTCGCCTAGCCGATACACCTTGCCCGCAATCGCTTCGAGCACGTCCTCGCAGGCCTCATAGGCGGACGCGGGGCCGGAGGTCATCATCGTCATCTCGCCGGATGCCGCGCGTGCCGCGCCACCGGATAGCGGTGCATCGAGCATATGCAGGCCAGCCGCTTCCACGCGCTTGCCAAGTTCGATGGCAAACGCGGGAGATACCGTCGCGCAGGCCAGAACGACACCGCCTGGTTTCATCGTGGAAACAGCGCCGGGTTGAGTCTCTGAGCCGAACAGCACGGTCTCCGTTTGCGCCGCATTGACGACAACGGTCACCACGACGTCGCACTGCGCGCCCAACTCAGCCGGCGTAGCGCAGGCAACGCCGCCCTCGCCCGCGAACGCATCGAGCACTTGCGTACGCACGTCGCAAGCATGAACCTTGAAGCCCGCGCGCAACAACGAACGCGCGACGCCCAGGCCCATTGCGCCCAAGCCGATCACTCCCACGTTTCTGGACATTTCGTTATCCTTCCAATTAACTGGTCAGCAAATGCCGGCTTCTGCGAGGCGGCGGGCGGCGTTGTAAAGGTGGGTCTGCGCGGCATTGCGCGCAGCCATGGGGTCGCCTGCGCGAATGGCAGCCGCGATCCGCGCGTGTTCCTCGCGGACCTGCCGCGAAAAGTCTTCTCGCAGCGATTCGTTGCGGCGCGTAACGAGCGTGCCGGCCTCGAGATACTGGTTCAGGAATGCAAGCGTCGTCAGGAAATACGGGTTGCCGGTGGCACTGGCAATCGCCCGATGAAACTCGACGTCTTCAGTCACGCCGTCCTCGCCTTGCGCGACGGCGACATCGATCTGCGCCAGCTTCGCTTCGATCACGTCCATCTGCGCGTCGGTCCGGCGCATGGCTGCCTCTGATGCGACTTCTGCTTCGATCGCCCGGCGCAGCGCCAGAATCTGCACGACCGCGCCGGGTTCGACCGCTTGCGCGTAATCGATCCGCAGGGGCCTGATCCCCGCCCGCTCGACGATAAACACGCCGCTGCCCTGGCGCGGCTCGACCATACCTTCGTTTTTCAGCCGCGAAATCGCCTCGCGAATCACCGTGCGGCTCACCCCGAACTCCTGCGCGAGCACGGCCTCGGTGGGCAACTTGCCGCTTTTTACGAAGCTGCCCTTTTCGATTTGCAACTGAATTTGCTGCGCGACCGTGTCGCTCAAGGCTTGCGCAGGAATCTTGTCGAACATGCGGCCTCGGATTTGTTGGGTGATGTGGTCATCATACAAATTTCCACACTTATTGAGGCACTAGAGATAACCCTGAGGACGCGCTGTGGCGTTAGCCGATACACCTCGCCGTGTGGGCCGATCGTAATCTTTCTCACATACGCGTGAGAATTGTTCGTTTGGAGGTCGCATGACCACAGCCTACGATGGCAGCCATACAGCGAACCAAGACGGTTGCTCAATTGTCCTCATTTGTCATTTCACGCCGGACTGAAGCATCTCGCGCTGCGGCGCCTATACGATGGCTCCGCGTCGCGACTCCACTGCGCTCGACGCCCTAAAATGAATCCTATAAACATCGTCCAGTTGCTTGTCCTCGCCGCGTTATGGGGCGGGTCGTTCCTTTTTATCCGCGTCGGCGTCACCGACTTTGGCGTCGCGCCGCTAATGGCGCTGCGGGTGGGTATCGGCGCGTTGTTCCTGCTGATTGTGCTGGTCACGCGCAGGTCCGCGAGCGGCTCTTTTCGGCTACTGCGCATCCACGCGTGGCCGCTGTTTGTGGTTGGCATCCTGAACTCGGCCGCGCCGTTCTGCCTGTTCGCTTACGCGGAACTCACGCTGTCAGCGGGCGTGACGTCGGTGATCAATGCGACGACGCCGCTGTGGGGCGCGATCGTTGCGTTCCTGTGGCTGAAGGATCGGCTGAGCGGGCTACGCATCGCCGGGCTCGTGATTGGTTTCGCAGGCGTGGTCGCGCTGGTCTGGAATCAAATGGACGTGGGAACGAGTGCAGCGGCGACCGTGACGCCGGCAACCACCGCACTTGCCGCGGCCGCTGCGCTCGGCGCCACGCTGCTGTATGGGATCGCGGCGAGCTATACCAAGCGCCACCTTACCGGTGTCGATTCGCTCGCCGTCGCCGCCGGCACGATGACCGCCGCGACCGTCGTGCTGCTGCCGTTCGCCGTGTTCTGGTGGCCGGCGACGCCCATCTCGACGCAGTCCTGGGGAGCGGTCATCGCGCTTGGCGTAGCGTGTACCGGTATCGCTTATATGCTGTTCTTCCGGCTCATCGCGGCAACCGGCCCCGCGCGTACGATCAGCGTTACGTTCGTTATCCCGATCTTCGGCATCCTGTGGGGCGCGCTGTTTCTCTCGGAACACGTATCACCTGGAATGATCAAGGCGTGTGCCACTATTCTTGTGGGGACGGCCCTGGCTACGGGTGTGATCAAGCGGCTTCCAGGCATGGGTGCGCGACGCGAGGCTCCGGTGAAGTAAGCGCGGGCGGAGGGGGGTTTCCTGGCGACCGCGTCGCCCGGTAGGTACTCACGCGTTCACGATCACCTCGAAACCGCCGTAGATCATGCGCTTGCCGTCGAAAGGCATCGCATTGGTGTCGGGCTGCAACCGAGGGTCGGCCATCACGGCTTTCATTCCCTCATCCCTCACCTGACGCGACGGCCAGACGATCCATGAGAACACCACCGTCTCGTCGTCCTTGCGTTTGACCGCCATTGGAAACGACGTCAACTTCCCTTCCGGCACGTCATCACCCCAGCACTCGACTACATTCAACGCGCCGTTCTCCTTGAAGACGGCCGCCGCCAGTTCAGCATGTTTCCTGTATGTCTCGCGATTCGTCGTTGGCACCGCGACGACAAATCCATCTACGTAAGTCATGAACGCTCTCCGTTTCGTTGTGAATAATTGGGAGGTGAATAGGGACATTGTTCGATCAGATCGCATTGCAACGCCAGGTCACCGCCCTATCCACACGACGTGCAGCGCGTTAGGGAATCGACATGGCTCGCCCACTATTTTCTGAAACGTCGGGGACGTACGTGTTCCAAGATCCGGCGGCGTATGCTTTCCCGGATGCCGTTTGCTCAGAATCGGCTGGTCGAGCGTGACGGCACGCGCGGCATACACAACATCGCTGCGCGCGCCGAACAACGTATCCCAGACAGGAAACGTCAGGAATGGTCAAACCCGTTCGAAACAGCGAATTCGCTAGCCGATGAAGCGGACGTGCCGCGTTAAAGTAACGCTTTAGAGCGAAAATAGGCGTGGAGTCGCAGGCAAGCCATTACGGATACGACCCTGTATTCCCAATCGCTGCGAGGCAAGCTCAATCTAGGGCGATCGCTTCAACATCGATCTGCACCCGCGCAGCCAAGAAAACACCATGACCTGCATAATGCTTTTCCAAGCCTTTTGATGACCGAGTTAAACGTGCGTACCCAAGAAACCGCCAGCGATTGTCCCGTATGCGGCAACCTGCTGGCATCGCGTGATGCGGTGTGTCCGCGATGCAAAACGAAACCCGCAGCCGCAAGCGCAGCCGAGTCACCCTTGCCCGAAGCCATGCCGAAAGCGGTATTGCTCGACCGGTACGACGAAAAGCGGACCCCGGTGGATTCGCCCTATCCGAGCGTGTCTGAACCGGAAACTTCTACTTTCACCTCACAAAGCCAGTCGCACCGGCGCGTCAAATTTGCCGGGGCCGCCGTCATAGCCCTGACTGCATTGATTGCAGGCGCTTCGTATCTGTATAGCGGGTCCGCGCATGACAACCACGACAACCAGGAAGCGAAGCCCGGGACCGGGCCGCTCGCTGAGAGCGGCTCGGCTGTTGCCGGTCAGTCGGGCAGCATCAATGTCCCGGTCACCGCAAAACACGCCTCGATCGATGTGATGGGAACCATCGATGCGGTGCGTTCAGCCATGGTGCGAGGCGAGCTGAACATCGCTCGGCAGCAACTGGCGATGCTTCCACAAGGTGAGGATCAACGTGCCGATGTCCATCGGATCACCGACGAACTGGTCCAGCGCGAACACGCAAGAGATTCGGCCCTGGGCCTCGCCCGGGCCTGCGAGCAAGCAGGTGACGTGCCATGCGTCTTGCGATCGGCAGGCGACGCGCTGGCGAGCGACATCTCCAATTCCGAAGCGCGCGACATGCTTCTACGTGCCGTGACGGAGACGGGTTCAACCCAAGCCACTGCCATGAAGGTCAACCAACGGGGCGATTCTCCGATCGTGGCGCATCGGCAATCGTTCGAAAAACGCAAGATCCGACGCGAACCGCAGATAGCCGCGAACGACAACGACATCTACGGGAAGCATTGAATCACGCACCGTCCGATGCGAGCTGAATGCAAAGCTGCACGATCGCGACAATGAACAGACAACCAAACACCATCGCCCGGTCGAAATGAAGTGTCTGCGTGGTGTAGCTCAACATGAAGATGTTCACGAACCACGCACCCGCCACGTCAATAACGTTCGCTCCCAGACACAGCAACTCAGCGCAAGTGTTGCCCGGTGAAGCGCTTCGAAGCCGATCATCCGGCGCTCGAGATTGTCCTGACCGAGATGAACACGAACGAACAGGTCCCCGCCATCCAGCGAATGCAGATCGACGTCGGGTGCGCCTACTGGTGCGATCTGCCGGAGGGCGTTGTCTCGGTCCCTATCGTCACTGAACCGTTTGTCTGCTGCTTACCGGAACATCACCGGTTGGCGTCGAACAGGATCATCGATCTGCGCAAGCTGTCGCGGGACGACTTCATCCTTTTCCCGCGTCAGGTCTCACCTCATTACCACGACCTGATCATCGCGCTTTGCGTTGAAGCTGGCTTCAGTCCGCGCATACGTCACGAGGTCCGGCTTTGGCAGACCGTTGTGACCATGGTGGATCGCGCGATGGGCGTCGCGCTGGTTCCTCGGGCGTTGCGCAGTTCTCCGGACAAGGGCGTAGTCTTCAGGCCGATGAAAAGCAATCGCCTTGTCTCCGACGTACTCGCACTGAAACGCGGTGACAAGCCGGAGCCCGGGCCTGCTTTGTTTATTGACTATGTCAAAGCGGCAGCGCTGCGCGCGGCTACCTGAATAATCTAATCGCGGATCGACCTATGAATGCGTGCGATTGAGATGATCACGTCCCCGCAAACGCAAGCTTGATACTCGTAGGTCAGCAGTGTTTATTGGGTTGCGAATAGGGTTGCGAATAGCCATCCTGTATCTCCGCGCCCGGAGTAACACACCTGCGCTAAAGGCGTCCGTCAGCGCCTCACCACGATTTCTTAGGCTTGCGGAGCGGAGCGCGCTGCCGCTGCGTAGGGTACGATGCCAGATCGCAAACCGCGCTCAGCAACGGCGCGCTGCGGCACCTTAGCGCCGCTTCTCTCCAATCGTTCATCTGCCGTCTCGCATGACTGCCCTTTCCACATCGTCCAATATCCACCGTGTTTCATGCATCATTTGCGCATTTAACGAGGCCCCGCGGATCGGCGCGGTGCTGGCCGTTGCAACGGTGCATCCGCTGCTGGACGAGGTTATCGTGGTCGATGACGGCTCAACCGACGGCACCGCCGACATCGTCAAGCGCTTCCCCTCTGTCAGGCTGATTACGTGCCCCGTGAACCGCGGTAAAAGCGCAGCGATGGCCGTAGGTATCGCCGCAGCCCAGAACGCGTTGCTCATGTTGCTCGATGCAGACCTCAAGGGACTCGCCAGCGAACATATCACCGCACTCGCCGCCCCGGTTCTGAATGGCACCGCGGACGTCAGCCTGAGCCTGCGCCAGAATAGCCTGCTGCTCTTTCGCGCCATCGGCCTGGATTTCGTTTCGGGTGAACGCGTGGTCAGGAAAGAACTGTTAAGCGAGGCGCTCAAGGAGATTCATCGCTTGCCGCGTTTTGGCATCGAGGTGTTCATGAACAGCTTGATCATCGAACGCCGGCTTTCGATTGCAGTCACCCACTGGCCGAAAGTAACGCAGGCGCGCAAGACTGAAAAACTCGGCTACTGGGCGGGCGTTCGCGCGGAATGGCGCATGATCGCCGACTTGTTGAAAGTCAGTTATCCGCTCGCGCTCCTGTCACAGACATGTCATCTCTTTTCATTAAGAGTCGATCATGCCGGGCATGCACCATTCTTCGTGAGAATGAAAATCAGAAGCCCACGCGACAACGTGGCTTGAGGCTCCTTCGACGTATTCCTTCAAGGCGTCATTCACGAACGGAAGCAGGTGTGGCCGCACGGCGGCGCCACGCAAGCGCGAGAAATCCCACGGCGCCCAGCATCAACGGGCAATAGAGCGTCGCGAATCGCCAGAGAACCAGGGCCGTCGCGAGGGACGCTCGCGGAACCCAGGCGGCGAACGCGGCTGCAAGCACCAGATCGCCACCGCCCCCACCTGCAGGTACGCCGGTCCAGAGTGCCGCGTGCAACACCACCGCCTGCACCGCGAGGACAAATCCGAGCGGCAACCGGTACCCGAGTTCCAGCAAGATGAACCATAGCGCGCTATAGCGAAGCAGCCACTGCAGCGTGGTCAGCAGCAACAGCGCGACGAACCGGTCACGAGGCCCTGTGATGAGTAGCCGCCACTGCTGGTGCACGCTGTGGCGAAACTTGTCCCAGCGAGACCGCCGGGCCCGCAACCATGGGACAAGATGGCCCGCTGCATCAAGTGCACGCGCGACATGGCGGCGGCACATCCAAAGAACGCCCATCAGGATTGCGAGACCTGCCAGGGTTACGGCAACCGTGGATAAACTCGCCCTCGGGAGCAAATGAGCCAGCGGACCGATGGAGAACAAAAGCGCGATGGGAACCGCTACCCCGAAGAAGGTCAGGTCGAGTGCCTGGTCAGCGCCGACAACCGTGGTGGCGATCGCCCACGACGCCCCGGCGCGCTGCAGCAAGCCGATATTGACCCCGTACCCCGCCGCCCCCAGCGGAGACACCAGGAACGCGAAATCAGTCACGAGCGTGATCGCAAACGTACGCATGAACGGAACGCGTAAGCCAAGCGTCGTTTGCATGAGCTGCAGCTTGCCGGCTTTCGCTAGCGCGCTCACGGCGGCGCTGGCAGCGAGCACCAGGAATAGTTCTACCGGGATGGATCGAAGACCAGCAAACAACGCATGGGAGCCTAGTATAAAAGGCACACCCATTGAGAGACCGACCCCAAGCAAAGCAAACAGGATCGCGACGTTACGTGTGTGAGCGCCGGTCACAAGGGCCGCCTGAGCGATTGCGGCTGGGCATCGGAATTAAACATCAGGGAATCATGTCGTGCCGACGGCGCGATCGGATCATCCATCGCGATTTGAAAAATGGGGGACCAGAAAATAGGCATGCGGTTGGATGATCCTTAAAGCAGCGTCATTAGCTCTGCGCGTGCGGCTCAACGCAATCTCCGGCTCGATATAACCGGGACACCGATCGCGGTCGCACCCTCATTCTCCAGCACAATGATGTCAAACACGCTGCGATGCGTCTCGACAAACGCAGGCTTGCCTTTCAGCAACAAGCCGATGGGTTCTGCGCATTACCAATGAGAACATGTTCAGGATGGGATTGTCCGCGACCTCGTGAGACGGCGCTGAATCCTGCTGCGATTCATGCCTCGCGCGACGGTTAAGCTTACAGCGCACGAGCGTTCGCCGCCCGGCGCTTCGATTAGCCTGGAAGTCCTCGCGTCACAGAACGGTCGTCTGACCCGCGTAGCTTCACAACGTGTCCCGTTCGAATGTTTTTATCTTCCCGCTTCAACACTCCACTGTCACCTTCAGCGCATCCTCGCGTGTGAGGATCGGAACGAACGTGCCGATTATCCGAGTGCTGGCCTGCTGCTTTTAATTATGTGCCCAGCGCGGAAAATTAATATTTTTGATCGGCGAATGGTGGGGCTAAAGTTAGCGAAGCTCGACAATCAATGAAAGGAGATGCGATGGTCTTTTATCACCATGGTGCGGCTATTCAACCGTCGGTAACAAGACTAGGCAACACGTTTCTCGCACGCGCTTCCATCCTGGAGGAAGATGGCGAAGCGACCTCTCTTGGCAATCTTGGACAGTTCGCCAATCGTGACTGTGCCTTCGAGTTTGCTGTGCGTAGCGCCACAGCGTTCGTAGATGGCGAGCCCTTGCCACGGTCTCCGTTTGAGCAACCACGAACCAAATAAACCGAGAGGCAGCCGCTCAGGTTTCGCTTGGCGCCAGAGACATTCAGTAAAACGTTATTGCGCATCCGAACGAGGTATGCAGAAAGTACAGAAATGGCTGGTGCAGAACCGAAGGATCATTGGTTCGGCCCCAGCCAGATCGACCGTCAGAAGGCAGGCTCTGCGCGTTCAAGATCGCCGCCGTCACCTCGTTAGGTCCTGTTCAACGTCTGCTGCACAAGAAGTATTGAACGAGCAGCGTGCGCATGCTATTGCATCGACAAGGAACCTGCGTCGCCTTTCATCCTCAACACGGCGGCTTGAGCCGGTGCTGCGAGGTTTTGCTCGGCAAGGCTGGCCTTAAGCACGGTGACCTGGTTTTCAGTTCCCTGATCGAAGTCGGCATCGAGTTCGCTGATGCGACGGTTGTACCAGTTGATCACGCAGGCCTTGTCCTTGCAGTTGTGCTGACGCCACTGCCACTGCTTGACGCGGTCGTCCTCAAAGGCTGCTGTGTCGGGCGTAACGTCTTTTGCGCGCTTGTAGGAGATCGCCAGCTTATCGTCGAGAGACGATAGTTCGGGATCGTTGCAAACGAGCTTTTCCGAGCTTGAGACCTTCTTGCCGCAATGAAAGCTTGCGGCCTGAGCGGATCCGGAAAAACCGCCGCCCAACAGCAGTAACGCCAGCGTGGCGGTCCCGGCAGCACGCCTCACGCTGAACAGTTTCGATTTCAATTTTCCTGACTTGGTCATTCCTGCCCCCGTTGATCCATCGTTGAAGTTGCGTTGATCGAACACGATGCCTTCCATTCGCCCGGCTAAGCTTTTTGAGCAGTAGCCTTGAAACGAACGGTCACACGCTGACTCCCGGAAGCCTGTCTGATGACGCGTAAATGTTCGCGTTTTATCGCTCGCGTTTCCGATATCTGTCGCCAGGTGTGGTTCGCCGTCGCCCGTGCGAGAGCGGTTCTTGGGCGCATGCCTGTGGGCTGAGTTCGTTAAGGGGATGATCCTAGTTTTTAAGCGAATGAACCGATCGAAAAGGAGGCGACCTTCTCAAGGCCTTACGCAATATTTCACGCGTGTGTGTGGGATTTTTTTCGTCTTTTATTTGGATCCGCCACAAGCGGCACTGCACTAGTCCGAGACTAAGATCGCCTTTCCTCGACCCGATAGCGGTTTGGGCTAATATGCCGGGGGGGCGGTTTTGGGGTTGGTGATCGGGGTCTATGCCGGGGTGGTCGGTTCTGGGGTTAGCGGTCGGGATCTATGCCGGGTTGCTGCTTTCGGCGTTAGTGGTCTGCGAGAGTTGGATTTTCTCTTTATCACTGTTAGCCACTGTGCGTGGCGGCACGTCATTTCTTTGTCCAAAGCGACAAAGAAACGAAGCAAAGAAAACGCTTTCAAACACGCTACCCTAAGTGTCCACAGCGTGCAGTTTTCATTCATAGGTGCCCCAAAAGCACGGTGCTCGCCAGAGCGAAGGATGTGTGAAACCCTCCTTCTCGCGAATCCTGACACGAACACGCTTCGCCCCGTACGCTCTCGGGCAAGCACAATTGCTAAGGAACCCGCACGGCCTTACAGGTATTTACGGCTGCGGTTTTTTGACAGGTTACCTACCTGGTCTGTGCGACCGTATTCATAGGCCACAGCTTCTTGCGTGTTTGTGTTTACTGCTTCAGTTTTTGTGAATTGACTACGCGTTCTGTACAGCTATTTTCGTCGGTTACGGCCACCCGCATCTTCGCGACCTCGTTTCCAGCAGGGTTGGCGACGTGGTTCGAGGCGCGCACATATTTGGAGGGAGGTTATCCGCGGATAGCGCGGGGTGCTCCTTGGGCAGGTTCAATCACTGGTGGCGAAGCGTGTGGGTATCGGTGTTCGGAGAAGGAGGGTTTCACACATCCTTCGCTCTGGCGAGCACCGTGCTTTTGGGGCACCCATGAATCAAAACTGCACGCTGTGGACACTTAGGGTAGAGCGGTTAAAGCGCTTTCTTTGCTTCGTTTCTTTGTCGCTTTGGACAAAGAAATGACGTGCCGCCACGCACAGTGGCTAATAGTGATAAAGAGAAAATCCGACTCACGCAGACCACTAAGGCCGAAAGCAGCAACCCAGCACTGACCCCGACCGCTAACCCCAGAACCGACCACCCCGGCATAGACTCCGACCACTACCCCCAGAACCAACCACCCCCCAACACCTGCAAAAACCTCCGCGAGCGCCAACGCGGAACCGACCGATCAACTCGATCGTGCGCCCTACGACCGCCCCTCCACCCAAGCCAAGCGTCATCCCACTCGCGCGTAATAAAGGTTCTGCGGATGCTTCGCCTCGGCGAAGAAGAACCATCGTTCCGCCACCAGACCGGCGTACTGCACGAGACACGCCGCAGCCAGCAGGACAACAGAAATGCCGATCGAATGCACGCCCGCGCCCAACGCCATCAGCACGACGGGCGCCACGAACGCCGCCACAAGAAATCCCCACTTGACCCCGCGTAGCCCTGCCGATTTGCCGTGAAAGAACTCGCGCAGATTGAATGCGCCAGCCGTGAAACCACGCGATACCTGCACGACCTTCGCGTTCTTGATACCGGTCGCGCTCTGCACGGTGGACTTCGGCCGCAGTCGCGCATTACGCACGAGCGACGCCGACCGGCTCGCACAACCAGCAAGCGTCAGCGCGCACGCGCAGGCGGCAAGCCCCGTGGTCAGTGCAGGCGCGAACCACGCGCTCAAAGCGGTAACCAGCGTGAACCCGGACGCACAACCAAGCAGGACGAAGTTGGCCAGCGTGAGCGGCGTGGCCCACTCCTGGAGAAAGCGCAGGCATGCATAGATCATGGCCGAGCAGACAAAGAGCGCGGCACTCGCGAGCACGCCAAGCGCCCCCAACGCAAGCGACCACGGCGAGCCGAACCAGTGCGCGACACCGTAGAAAAACGCGCACGCGAGAAACGCCGGCAGACAGAGGCATTCACGCGATAACCACGAGGTCCGCCACATCGCGACCGCCCGCCACGCACGTTCAGGATGCCCGAGATGGAAGAACGAGGCGATGAGACCAAGCCCACCAAGCGCCACAGACAAGGCGGCGCCGGTGACATAGAACGCCATTGGCGGCGCAGTGAGAAGGCCAAGGTGCGCGGCCACCTCCACGCCTACAAGCGCGATCAACAGGCCCTGCGCCGCACCGCTTAGCGTGGTGAGAAAGACGACTGAGAAAGCGGGGTTCATTGCGGAGTCCTTTAGATGCGCGTCGCAACCGACGCGAGATGCAATTGCCCACGCTCAAGTTGTGCGTCCACGGTTTTCGGCATCGACTCAGCCGAACCCGTCTTGCATGAACAAGTGCCCTCCCCGCAACCCGAAGCCGAAGCCGAAGCCGAAGCCGACGTCATCTTGCGCGGCAAATAATGGTTCGCGGGCTTCGTGTCCCATTCAGGCATCAACTGATAACCACCGCGCTCCCTGATCGCTTTCGACACCACGGATTCGGGATCGTGAATGTCCCCGAACAATCTTGCGGAGGTCGGACACGCGAGCACGCATGCCGGTTGCCGATCCCGATCGGAGAGGTTTTCATCGTGGATACGATCCACGCACAAGGTGCACTTCGTCATCTCCTTGCGCTCTTCGTCCAGTTCGCGTGCGCCGTACGGACAGGCCCACGCGCAGTACTTGCAGCCAATACATTTATCGAAGTCCACCAGCACGAGCCCGTCTTCCTTGCGCTTATAGCTCGCACCGGTTGGACACACAGGCACGCACGGCGGGTCCTCGCAGTGCAGGCACGACTTCGGGAAATGGATAGTCTCAGCGTTCGGATAACTGCCCGCCTCGAAGCTCTGGACACGATTGAAGAACGTGCCGGACGGATCGGCGTCGTAGGGATTCAGGTCGGCAAGGCTGCCCGACTCGCCCGATGTATTCCACTCCTTGCAACTCGTCACGCAAGCGTGGCATCCCACGCAAACGTTCAGGTCGATCACCAGCGCCATCTGAGTCATTGCATGTCCTCTTGCTTATTGGAGTCACTCTGGGAGTCACTACTTGCGCCCTACCGCGCCGCGCAGCCGTGCCGCGAATTCGCCTTGCCCCGCGAAGTAGGTCTGCACGATCCGCGATATCACGCCGTTCGAACCCGGCAACGCACGCATGGCGTCGAACTGCGGCAGCGTGTGCTGCGCGTCGGCCTCGGCCGGATAGATCCGAACACGCACGTCGTACCACGCAGCCTGCCCTGTTATCGGGTCCGAGTTCGAGAGTCGCCCGGCGGCTTCATTCCCCTTGTCGACGCCGGGCAGCTCGTCGGTGATCAAGTGATTGAGCAGGAAACCACGCTGCGACTCGCTTGCGTTCGCGCCGAGGTTCCATGCACCCGACGCCTTGCCGATCGCATTCCAGGTCCATACCGTCCCCGGCTCAACCGTTTCGCTGAAGCGAGCCATGCAGCGCACGCGGCCCCACTGCGACTCAACGTAAATCCAGCCGCCGTCCGCAATGCCGTTCTCGGCCGCCATCAACGGATTCATGTAGAGATAATTCTCGCCATGGATCTGACGCAGCCACGCATTCTGCGAGTCCCATGAGTGATACATCGCCATCGGCCGCTGCGTCACTGCGGCGAGCGGGAAACGCGCAAGATCGGTCGAGTTGCTTTCAAGCGGCGCGTACCAGAACGGTAGCGGATCGAAGTATTTTTCGACACGCTCGCGCAAGTGATCGGGAGGCTGCCGACCTTTCGTTCTCCCTTGCGCCGCGAGACGAAACTTCTGCATGACATCGGAGTAAAGCTGGATGACGATGGGTTCGCGAAACTTGCGAAAGCCGTTCGCAACAGCCCAGTCCAGATACGGCCCGTTGCAGTTACGCATGTACTGCAAGTGTTCCGGCATCACGTGATGGAACACGCAGTTGTTCTTCGCGTACTGTTCCCATTGCTTCGGATTCGGCTCGCCGACCAGCGCCTTATCCCCATCTTTGCCCCGCCATCCGATCAGGAAACCTACCCCCGAATCGGGCGTCGTCGTGTAATTGACCACGAAGTCAGGATAATCACGAAAGCGCCGCGTGCCCTCAGCCGTGGTGAATGCCGGAAACTTCAGCCGCGACGCCAGTTCGATCAGCACTTCCTGGAACGGCTTGCATTGCCCCGAAGGCGGCACGACCGGCACGCGTACGGAATCGGCCGGACCGTCGAATTCGGAGATCGGGCGATCGAGCATCGACATCGCGTCGTGGCGCTCAAGGTAAGTCGTATCCGGCAGGATGAGGTCGGCGAACGCCGTCATCTCCGACTGGAACGCGTCGCACACCACGAGAAACGGAATCTTGTAGTCACCGTTCGCGTGTTTGTCGACGAGCATCTCGCGCACCTTCGTCGTATTCATCGACGAGTTCCAGGCCATGTTGGCCATGAAGATCATGAGCGTGTCGATGGGGTACGGGTCCCCTCGCCACGCGTTGGTGATCACGCTATGCATCACACCATGCACGGCAAGCGGGTACTCCCACGAGAACGCTTTATCAATGCGAACGGGGCCGCCGTTTTCATCGATGAAAAGATCTTCCGGCGCGGCCGGCCAGCCCAGCGGTCCCGATGCAAGCGGCGTGTTCGGCTTGACGGCGTCGGGGCTGTTCGGCGGTTTCGCCGATGGCGGCACGGCACGCGGGAACGGCGATTTATGTCGAAAGCCACCGGGCCGGTCGATCGTACCCAGCAGCGACATCAGCACCGCGAGCGCACGGATCGACTGGAAGCCGTTGGAATGTGCAGCGAGCCCGCGCATGGCGTGAAACGCGACGGGGTTGCCGGTGACGGTTTCGTGGGTCTCGCCCCACGCATCGGTCCATCGAATGGGCAACGTGATCCGGTGATCGCGGCTCGTCTGGATCATCTCCTGCGCGAGACGGCGAATGGTGCCAGCGGAAATGCCGGTGATATCGGCTGCCCACTCGGGCGTGCAATCCGCCACGCGCTCGCGCAGCAGCGTGAATGACGGCGCAACGGGCGTGCCGTCCGCAAGCGTATAGCGGCCATCGAGCGCGGGTCTCACGCCGGGTGAATGATGTGGCACGGCGCGCGCCGCTTCAGCATCCCACCACGCATGATTTTGCGGAAACAGCGGATTGCCGACGGGCGTATCCGGGTCACTCACGAACAGGCCGAAGTTCTCACTCTGTTCGTTAAGATCGACGAGGTCAGCCGCGTTCGTATAGCGGCGCACGAACTCGTGGTCCCAGGCATCAGCCGCAATCAGCTCGTGGAGAAACGCCATGAACAAGGCGCCGTCGGTGCCGGGCTTGATCGGTACCCATTCATCGGCAATGGCGGCGTAACCGGTGCGTATAGGATTGATCGCGATAAAGCGTCCGCCCCCGCGCTTGAACTTCGAGATGGCGATCTTCAGCGGATTCGAATGATGATCCTCCGCCGTGCCGATCATGAAAAACAACTTGGCGCTGTCGAGATCGGGACCGCCGAATTCCCAGAAGGAACCTCCGATCGTGTAGATCATGCCGGCCGCCATGTTCGCCGAGCAAAAGCCGCCGTGCGCCGCATAGTTAGGCGTACCGAACTGTTTGGCGAAGAGGCCCGTCAGCGCCTGCATCTGATCACGGCCGGTAAAGAGCGCGAACTTCTTTGGATCGGTGGCGCGGATACCGGCAAGGCGTTTTTCGAGCGTATCGAAGGCGACTTCCCACGACACCGGTTCGAACTGCGCACTGCCACGCTCGGCGTCCGCGCGGCGCATCAATGGCTGCGTGAGCCGGGCGGGCGAATACTGCTTCATGATGCCGGACGCGCCCTTCGCGCAGATCACGCCCTGGTTGAGCGGGTGTTCCGGATTGCCATCGATGTAACGCACTTCGCCTTCGCGCAAATGCACGCGAATGCCGCAGCGACAAGCGCACATGTAGCAAGTGGTCGTCTTGATCTCAAGCCGCTCGTCCTGCGTGCGGGCGTGATGTTCCATGCTGGGTCTCCCTCGCGGCTTCCGGTATGTCCAGGCGGTACCTATCCGATCCTGACCATCCTAATCGCCGTTGGTCACCAAGGGAAATCGCGATTTGCGACAGCAACTATCCGCTACGCTGATGGTTTCAATTTGCCTGCAATTACACGATCAGTGCGCACGGATCGAAACCGTGATCAGCGAGATCGTCATGGAGTCTGCTTGAGGATAGCGTCCATGAGTCCCGGGAACCTGCTGTCGAGTTCGGCACGTCGCAACGTGTTCTGATGAACCGTGCCGGCCACGCGCGTCTGGACGAGGCCCGCCTCGCGCAAAATGCGAAAGTGATGGGACATGCTTGATTTCGGGCGGCCGCCGTCGAGCTCCCCGCAGGTGGCTTCGGTGACACGCGACAAATGCAGCACGATGTCAAGACGCACCGGGTCGCTCAAGGCGTTGAAGATCCGCTGGAGGGAGAAGCCCTCTGGGCCAGGATGGTTATATATGCGCATACGGCAGATGGTACCGGTTTCTGTGATAATCATAGTTCGAGTTATATCGAACTATCGAACTGAATTATTCCACGGAGCCTGCCCGATGCCCACATTATTCGAATCCTTCAAACTCAAAGACATCTCGTTGCGCAACCGCATCGCGATCCCGCCCATGTGCCAATACTCCGCTATCGATGGCCTGATCAACGACTGGCACCGCGTGCATCTGGCTGCTCTGGCGCGCGGTGGCGCTGGCCTGGTTATCATCGAGGCGACGGCTGTGTCGCCTGAAGGCCGCATTACCCCGGGCTGCACCGGCATCTGGAATGACGAGCAGGCGCAGGCGTTCGCGCCCGTCGTTGCGTCGATCAAGGCCGCCGGCGCCGTACCGGGCATCCAGATTGCCCATGCAGGTCGCAAGGCCAGCGCCAACCGTCCTTGGGAAGGCGACGACCATATTAGCGAAGACGATCCGCGCGGCTGGGAGACCATCGCGCCGTCGGCTATCGCCTTCGGAGCTAACCTGCCCAAGGTGCCCAAAGCGATGACACTCGATGACATCGCCCGCGTGCGACAGGATTTCGTTGATGCCGCAAAACGAGCGCTCGATGCGGGTTTTGAATGGCTGGAGCTGCACTTCGCCCACGGCTATCTCGGTCAGAGCTTTTTCTCGACGCACTCCAATCAACGCGACGATATCTACGGCGGAAGCCTCGAGAACCGCAGCCGCTTCATGCTGGAAACACTGGCCGCAGTGCGCAAAGTATGGCCCGAGCACCTGCCGCTGACGGCTCGCTTTGGCGTCATTGAATATGACGGCCGCGATGAGGAAACCCTCGCGGAATCCATCGAGCTGGCGAAGAATTTCAAGCGTGAAGGGCTGGACATGCTCAGCGTCAGCGTGGGGTTCTCCACGCCGACAGCCAACATCCCGTGGGCTCCCGCCTTCCTCGTCCCGATTGCGCACCGGGTACGGCGCGAAGCGCAGTTGCCCGTCTCGTCGGCGTGGGGAATCGATACACCGGAACTCGCCGATAACGCAGTCCGCGAAGGCCAGCTCGATCTCGTGATGGTCGGCCGCGCCCATCTCGCCAATCCTCACTGGCCGTACTACGCTGCGAAAAAGCTCGGCATTGCACGTCCTTCGTGGACGTTGCCTGCTCCTTACGCGCATTGGCTCGAACGCTACGCAGTGAGCTAAGACGCGCCGGGAGGCTACGCTTCCCGCTTAGTCACAACAGCTCTTATACAAGCTCCGGCTCGCGTCGCGAAACCGCACTCCTCACCTTGAGCGGCGCGCCGGGCCGGCGCGGCCGCTCCGAAGCGGACGCATCGCCGCGCAACGTAAACACCGCCACCGCGTCACGCAACGAATTGGCCTGCTCGGCAAGCGCATGCGCTGCCGCGGAGGCTTCCTCGACGAGCGCGGCATTCTGCTGCGTGACCTCGTCCATCTGCGTGACGGCCGTATTGACCTGTTCGATCCCCGTGCTCTGCTCCTGTGACGCCGATGAAATCTCGCCGACGATATCCGTCACACGCTGCACCGATCCCACGATCTCCTCGATGATCCGCCCCGCGTCGCCAACGAGTGCGGAGCCCGCATTGACGCGGTCGGTCGACTGGACGATCAACGCCTTGATTTCCTTCGCTGCCGTTGCGCTGCGCTGCGCGAGCGTGCGCACCTCGGCGGCGACCACGGCGAAACCGCGCCCTTCCTCGCCCGCGCGCGCCGCTTCCACGGCCGCGTTGAGCGCAAGGATGTTGGTCTGAAACGCGATGGCGTCGATCACGGCGATGATCTCCTCGACCTTGCTCGAACTATCGGCGATTCCGTGCATGGTTTCCACGACCTGACCCATCATCACGCCCCCGCGCGAAGCGGTGTGCGAGGCTGCGTCCGCAAGCGTGGATGCCTGTCGCGCGTTCTCCGCGTTCTGGCGGACCGTGCCGGTGAGTTCTTCCATGCTGGCCGCCGTTTCTTCAAGCGATGCCGCCTGCTCCTCCGTGCGCGACGAGAGGTTCAGGTTGCCCGATGCGATCTCGGCGCTGGCCGTCGCCACGCCCTCGGCGTTCTCGCGAACCTTCGCGACCACTTGCGACAAACTCGACTGCATGTCCTTCAGCGCCGCGAGCAATTGCGCGATCTCGTCCTGGCCGCTGGAGTCAAAGTCCATCGACAGATTGCCGGTCGCAACAGCCTGTGCGCAACGCAGCGCGTGGCCAAGCGGTCGCGAGACCGTCCGGCTGAACATGACGCCGCCGATCATCGCGAGTGCGAGCACCGCCAGCATCAGCGCGACGCTGATCTCGGTCGCATGGCGCGCATCGACAGCGGCCTTCGCTGAAACTTGCGCACTGTCAGCCGCGATTTTCTGGGCGGCCTGTTCAAGCAGCGCCGACGGTTCGCGGTCCACGCCGGCCACGGCGTTATCACCGGCGGAGGGTTCGAAGCCAGCGGACTTGAACGCCGCGAAGCCCTTGCGATAACCCTCGCCCATCGAAGCGTGCGCGATCGCAAAGCGCTCGATCAGCGTGCGGCTTTCACCTTCCGGCAGCTTCGTCCTGAGATCCGCCGCGAGCGCGCCGACAGTCTTTTCACGGGTCTGGAAAGCGGACCAGTATTTGTCGAGCTGTGCCGGGTCCTTGCCGCGCAACAATGTGTCCTTCCATTCCTGGACTTGCAGCTTGAACGCGACAAGCGTGGCGGACACCATCCGTTCGTTCGCCACGTTGTCCTGCACCGTGGTTCCGTAGGCGTTGATCGACTGGTTGAGGGCGAAGATGCCATACAGCGCGCCCGCGAACATCAGCAGCAGCGCGACGGTGAAGGCAAGAGGGATTTTGAGGCTGAGCTTCATCGATGGTTCCCGGATTCGGCAAGCCGCGACGGGAGCGCGCGGTTGGACTACTGCTTATCGGTCCGTTCGCACAAAACTGAAGGGGCACAGCCGCTGCGCAATGACCGTGCAACGCCCCCGGTCACCGAATCCGATAGAACACGATTTTTCACCATCGCTTTGGCGCGCGTTCTACTAATAATCAGACAATAACGTGCTTCAAATTTTCCAATGCCGTAATCCAGCACTTGCCATCAATAAGCGACTTCGCGACACGTCTCGAGCGTTGTCGTCTGCGTCATTTGAGAGGCATCGAAAATTGCTATGCATCATCACGACGGGTGACTGTCGATGCCGGAGTCTGCGAGGGTTGGTGTGGTGTCCAATGGCGCTTGCGCCTGTACCACGGTTACGGCGATGACGTAATAAATGTCATCTGCACTGCAGCCGCGTGACAGATCATTGGCAGGCTTTCGAAGACCCTGCAATAGCGGGCCGATCGCCTTTGCCCCGCCTACCCTTTCTGCCAGCTTGTAGCTGATATTGCCGGCCTCCAGACTCGGAAAGACCAGCACGTTGGCCCGGCCGTGCACGTTCGAGTGATCTATCTTGCGTTCGGCGATATCGGCGACGAGCGCCGCGTCGAGCTGCACATCGCCATCGATAGCAAGCTTTGGGCGCTGCTGCCTGACCAGGCGCGTTGCCTCCACCACCTTGTCGACTGCCGCATGCCGGGCGCTTCCGCTCGTCGAAAATGACAGCATGGCCACGCGCGGTTCATCCATCAAAAGGTTCTGCGCGCTATCTGCTGCCGCCATGGCGATCTGCGCCAGCTCATCCGCATTGGGGTCCACTACCAACCCGCAATCGGAGAAGATAATCCCACCCTTGAGCGTGTGGAAAGGTTCGCACAACATCATCAGAAAGAAGCTGGAAACCAGCTTGAACGATGGGTTAATGCCGATGATCTGGATAGCGGTTCGGACCACGTCGGCAGTGGTGTGTACTGCACCGGACACCGAACCATCGGCATAACCGAGCCGGACCATCAGGTTGGCAAAGCAGAGAGGTTTAAGCACTTCCCGTTTTGCCTCGTCCGGCGTCATGCCCTTGCCGGATCGCAATTCGAAGAGGCATCGGTACAAGGATGGACCGAGCGGTGAAGTGGATGGGTCCACCAGTTCTATTCCGGCCAGATCGATACCCTCACTGGCCGCCACTTGAAGAATGTGCGGGACATCCCCCACCAGAATCACGCGGGCAATGCGTTCCACGGTCACGCGTTGCGCCGCCTGAAGAATCCGCGGGTCCTCCGCCTCGCTCAGTACGATGCGCATAGGATGAATCCGGGCGCGCTCGATGATGCGGTTAATCGGCTTCATGGATTACTCGGTCACGGTTGCCAAAGACGGCAGGCTGATGCTGGAAACGGCAGCCATCCGTCTCCAGCATGTCAGGTTCCACGAGAGCCTTAGCCCCCGGAAGCTGGAAGCCTCACACGTAGTCTTTGTACTTATCGAGCAATCGCACGGGCTTGGCGAGCGCATCACGACGGAACGGGTCTCCGAGTTCCCGCGTACACATGATCTCGATGATGGTGGTCTTGCCGTGATTCATCTGCAAGTCGATCGCACGCTTGAGCGCAGGGCCGACATCCTCAAGCCGATTCACCACGATCCCTTCAGCGCCCATCGCCTTGGCAATCTCCGCAAAACTCTGGTTATCCAGCTCTCCCGCCACGAAGCGCCGGTTATAGAAGTCGACCTGATTCTTCTTCTCCGCGCCCCACTGCCGGTTATGAAACACCACCGCCGTCACCGGAATGTTGTGACGCACGCAGGTCATGGTTTCCATCAGGCTCATGCCCCAGGCGCCGTCGCCCGCATACGACACCGCAGGCCGGTGAGGTGCTGCCACCTTCGCCCCGATGATGGTCGGGAACGCGTACCCGCAATTGCCCCAGCTCATCGCGGCAAAGAAGCTGCGCGGCTTGTTAAAGCGCAGGTAACTGTTGGCCACCGAGTTGATGTTGCCTATATCCGTGGACACCATCACGTCCTCAGGCATCGCCTTTTCCAGTTCGCGCAGCACCTGACGCGGATGCAGATACTGCCCACCGCCCAAGGGCCGCTCGTGCTTCTGCTCCTCGATCATGTCCAGGCTGTAGGCATCGCGCTCATGGGTCCACTCGTCGAGTTCCTTCTCCCATGCCGCCTTCTCGGCCGCGATCTGGCGGGCGCGCTCTTCACGCGTGGCATCGCTTGCCAGCGTGCGCCCATCGAGCCGCTGGCTCAGTGCAATGGCGGCCGCTTTCGCATCACCACAGATGCCCACCGAGATCGTCTTCACGAGCCCAAGCATCTTGTGATCGGCATCGATCTGGATGATCTTCGCGTCCTTGGGCCAGTAGTCCATGCCGTGCTGCGGCAACGTGCCGAAGGGTCCAAGACGCGAGCCGAGCGCGATCACCACATCGGCTTGCGCCAGCAGCTTCATGGCAGCCTTGGAGCCCTGATAACCCAGCGGTCCGCACCACAGCGGATGCTTCGCCGGAAACGAATCGTTATGCAGGTAGCTGTTGACCACCGGCGCCCCGAGCCGCTCGGCCAGCGCCTGGCACTGCTCGATGGCATCGCCCATCACCACGCCACCGCCCGAGATGATCACGGGGAACTTCGCCTGCGCGATCAATTCTGCGGCTTCGTTAAGGCTCTGTTCGCCGCCCGGGCCGCGATCCAAGTTCTGCGGTTTCGGGATCTCGGCCTTGATCTGGCCGTAGAAGTAATCGCGCGGGATATTGAGCTGGGTCGGCCCCATCTCTGCCTTGGCGCGATCAAAACACCGTCCGGTGAATTCGGCCATGCGCGCTGGGTGTGTAACGTGGCCCTGATACTTGGTGAACTCCTGGAACATCGGCAACTGGCGCGCTTCCTGAAAGCCGCCCAGCCCGATACCCATGGTGCCGGCCTCAGGCGTCACGATCACCACCGGGCTATGCGCCCAGTAAGCCGCTGCGATAGCGGTGACGCAGTTGCTGATACCCGGTCCGTTCTGGCCGATCACTACCCCATGGCGCCCGGAGACACGTGAATAGCCATCGGCCATGTGGCCCGCACCCTGTTCGTGAACCACGGGAATCAGACGAATACCGGCTGGCGCGAAGATGTCCATCGCGTCCATGAAGGCCGAGCCCATGATGCCGAACATCTCGGTGACGCCGTTGGCGGCGAGCGTTTCAACGAACGCTTCAGACGGGGTCATGGCCTGGGGGCCGGTGCGCGCGACAGTAGTGGAAGCGCTGCTGGCTACGGGGTCTTGCTCGCTCATGGTGGTGTCTCCGGGTTTATCCATAAAACGGAACGTATTGTTCCGAAATGTGCAGTCAATGAGGAAAGATAAAATAAGATGAACCCGTCGTCAATCCACATTTACAATAAACGGTATGATTTGTATCTAAAAAAGAAGAAAGCTATGATGAGCGCAAGTAAGCCGACTGCGTGGATGAACGCGTCGCAGCGGTGACACAAGAGAGGAGACGGAAGTGACTGATGGTGCGACCAGCGGAATAAGCGCAGTGAACAAGCCGGACAAGATGGTCGCGGTACGGGATGTGTTCGGCGTCGATTCCGACCTGATGGTGCCCGCCTTCAGCGAACCCGACGACCACGTTCCGGAAATCGATGCGGTTTATCGCTTCAACCCGGAAGTGACGACCGCGATCCTCGCGGGCTTCGCCCGTAACCGCCGGGTCATGGTGCAGGGGCTGCATGGCACGGGCAAATCGACGCATATCGAACAGGTAGCGGCCCGGCTCAACTGGCCGTGCGTGCGCATCAATCTGGACGGTCATATCAGCCGCCTCGATCTGGTGGGAAAAGATGCGATCGTCGTGCGCGACGACATGCAGGTGACGGAGTTCCAGGAAGGCATCGTGCCGTGGGCGCTGCAGCGGCCGGTCGCGTTGATCTTCGACGAATACGACGCCGGCCGCCCCGACGTGATGTTCGTGATCCAGCGCATCCTGGAACGTGATGGCAGGTTCACCCTGCTTGACCAGAACCGCGTGATCCGTCCGCACCCGTACTTCCGTCTGTTCGCCACCAGCAATACGGTGGGTCTGGGCAACATTAACGGCCTGTATCACGGCACCCAGATGTTGAACCACGCGCAGATGGACCGATGGAACGTGGTCGCCACGCTCAATTACCTGCCGCGCGCGGAAGAAACGGGGATCGTGCTCGCGCGCGTGCCGGAGCTTGCCGACGACGCCGGCCGTGCACTGATTGAATCGATGGTGAGCGTGGCTGAACTTACGCGCAAAGGCTTCACGACCGGCGATGTATCGACGCTTATGTCGCCGCGTACGGTGATTGACTGGGCGGAAAATTGCCAGATATTCCACGATCCGGCGCGTGCCTTTCGTCTGACGTTCCTCAACAAGTGCGACGAGGCTGAGCGGCCGATCGTCGCCGAGTATTTTCAGCGTTGCTTTGGCAAGGAACTGGATGACATGTCCGAGCGAAAGAGCCTCGCAACGGAGTCTCGCTGATGGATACGGACAGGCACCGCGAGCAGCGCGAGAATCTGTGCGCATCGGCAGTACGTGCCCTCACAGGCGATGCCGCGCTCGATTACCGCAACGGCCGCTTGTGCCGCGACCTGCGCCCGCTGCCGCTCAATGCGCCGCATTTGCGCCGCGACAGGGTGGCGAACAGGCTGGACTGCCTGCGCGGCGCGGCCGATGGTGCCGCCCTGCGTCTGATGCGCTCCAATGCAACCCTGCATAACCGGTTATGCCCCGCCGATCCTGTCGCGCGCCTCGTGTTCGAACTGCTTGAGCAACTGCGCTGCGAAAGCCTGACGCCGCCCGGCATGCCCGGTCTTGTGAATAACCTTCGTCAGCAGTTCGAAGCGTGGTCCCGAGGTTTTTATCGCTCTGGACAGGCGGAAAGCCATATCGGCAACCTGCTTTATACCGTCGCACAAATTTCCTGGTCGCGCCTCTCGGGTTGGCCGGTGCTCGAAGAAACCGAGGGCCTGATCGAACATACGCGCGCGGGGATTGCGCCGGCGCTGGGCGTTTCGTTGGCCGGGCTGCGGCGGCATCGCGCGGAGCAAAGTGCGTTCGCGGTCCACGCGCTTGAGATGGCTCATCTTGTGAGCGAAATGATCCGGGACGCACGCGAGCAGCACACGCTGGATGAATCAGCAGATAAGACGGACGACGAAGCCACCCGCACGGCGTTATCGCTATGGTTCGATTTTGATGACAACGAGAACGCGGATGAAGACGAGTCGGTGGCAGCCGTCGTCACTGGCGTAGGCCGCGTGCCGGGGGCGTCCAGCGACAGCTACCGCATTTTCACCCAGCGCTATGACCAGGAGATTCATCCGGGCTCGCTTGTGCGCAAGGCGCTGCTGGCGGAGTATCGCGAGCGCCTCGAAGAGCGGATTGCGACGCAAGGCATCAACATTCCCCGGCTGGCCCACGCGCTGCGGATTGCGCTCGCCATCCCGCAACGCGACGGCTGGTCGTTCGGAGAGGAGCATGGCCGCATCGATGGCCGGCGCCTCGCGCAACTCGTTAGCTCTCCTGCTGAGCGACGCCTATTTCGGCTGGAACGGGAAACGCCGCTGGCCGATTGTGCAATCAGTTTCCTGATCGACTGCTCGGGCTCGATGCGCGCTCATATTGAAGCAGTGGCCGTCATGGTGGACACGCTCGTGCGCGCCCTTGATCAGGCGGGTGTGACTACCGAGGTACTGGGTTTCACCACGGGCGCCTGGAACGGCGGCCGCTCCCGGCTCGACTGGATGGCTCGTGGGCAGCAGCCTCATCCCGGCCGGCTCTGTGAACTCTCGCACATGGTGTTCAAGGATGCGTCCACCAACTGGCGACGAGCCCGCGCGAATATAGCCGCGCTCTTCAAGGCCGATCTGTTTCGCGAAGGCGTGGATGGCGAGGCGATCGACTGGGCGTGCACGCGACTGCTTGCACGCAACGAGCGAAGGCGGATCGTGATCGTGATTTCAGACGGCAGCCCGATGGAAGGCGCCACGGTCCTCGCGAACAACGCGCGTTATCTCGACAATCATCTGCGCGAAGTCATCGCGCGCCACGAGGCCGCGCGAGATGTGGAGGTGCTGGGATTAGGCATTGGGCTGGATCTCAGTCCGTACTACCGGCATTGCCTCGCGATGGACTTGTCCGTGCAGCCCACCATGGCGATGTTCGGCGAACTGGTGCGATGGATCGGCGGACGCAGGCATGCGGTGGGTATCAGGTAACGGATGATAGAAGCGCAGATGCGCCCAGGCCGGGCATATCGCCCGGCGAAGCGCACCTCTACGCAACAGCCGTGGCGGTCAGGCTATTCACACCCATTTCATCCAGCACGTCGCGCACGGCGGCGATCAAACCGTGCATCTCCTTTTCGTAGAGCCGGCCGATGCAGCCGATACGAAACGATTCCGCGATCGTCAGCTTGCCCGGATAGATCACATAACCGCGTGATTTCAGGCCATCGTAGAAACGCTCGAAGACAAAGCGCGGATGCGCGGGCATCCGGAAGGTCACGATGATCGGTGCCTGCAAATCCGCTTTCAGCAAGAGCTCAAAACCGAGCGCCTTCATGCCGTCGACCAGAACACGGCAGTTGTTCCGATACCGCCCGCCTCGCCCGCCAACGCCCCCCTCCGCATCAAATTCCTGAAGCGCCTGATGAAACGCCACGATCACATGCGTAGGTGGCGTGAACCGGTACTGCCCGGTCTTTTCGAAATTCGCCCACTGGTCGTACAGGTCTAGAACCAGCGTGGTGGCGTTGCCTTTGGTCGCGGCCAGCGCATCGCGCCGACATACGACGAAGCCAAGCCCGGGCACGCCCTCGATGCACTTGTTCGACGAAGCCGCCACCGCGTCCGCGTGGATCGCGGGCGCGTCGATCGGCAGTGCGCCGAAGGCGCTCATTGAGTCGATGAGATAGCCCTTTTTGTACTTGGCCGCGAGTGCGCCGATCTCGGCAATCGGGTTGAGGATGCCCGAGGTCGTCTCGCAATGGACCACGAAGATATGCGTGATCGAAGGCGTGCGCTTCAGTATGGTCTCGATCTTTTTCAGGTCCGGCGGCGCATCTTCGGCCGTTTCATGGGTGACGGTCTTGCGCCGTGCGATGTCGAGAATGCGTTTCGCGCGCTGGCCATAAGCGCCGTTGATGAGCATGAGGACCTTTCCAGCCGGCGGCACGAAACTGGTCAGCATGGCTTCGACGGCAAAGGTGCCGGAACCTTGCATAGGCACCGTGACATAGTCGCCTTCGCCGTGAACGATCTCGGCGAGTCGCGCGAGCACGGCTTTGTTGATCGCAACAAAACTTGCATCGCGCGAGCCCCAGTCGTGCGCCATCGATGCCTTGACGGTACGCGAAGTAGTCAACGGCCCGGGCGTCAGGAGAAAGGGATCGCCCGTTTCGGAAGCGGCTGGTTTGAGGACCGCGGATTGATTCATAGGAAGGATGTCCAGTATCGATGTGTGGCGTTTAAAGGCTGCACGAAGAATAGATAAGCGTGTGGAGCGTGTAATGTCGCTGGCTGCGAGGCGTTCACCTCTGCCAAGCGTCCTCGACGCATGACGACATTTTAACCGCCCGTTGTCCATTTCAAGGCCTCATCCCCGCCGTGACCTGGAAGCACATCATTAATACATACAAATCATACCGTTTATTGTAAATGGTTGATGACACGGGGAAATGCGCCAGCCTGTCGGCGTCGCCCCGGACACGGGCTCATATAGATCGACAAATCAACTCGCGTTCGGCCCGGCGGGTGCGCAGCGGGCGCCCCGCATCGCTGGGATAATCGAGTTTTCTCTCTCGACCCTGAAAGGATCCACACGTGACCGAACCTGCAAACTCCTCTTCCAGCGGCCCCGTGCGCCGTGTCGCGTTTCTTGGCCTGGGCGTCATGGGTTATCCGATGGCCGGCCACCTTGCCAAAGCCGGCCTCGATGTCACGGTGTACAACCGAACCCACGCCAAGGCCGAGCAATGGGTGACCGAACACGGCGGACAGGCGGCACGGACACCACGCGAAGCCGCATCGAAAGCAGACCTGGTGCTGGCGTGCGTAGGCAACGACGATGACCTGCGCAGCATCACGCTGGGCGACGACGGCGCTTTCGCCGGCATGGCTCAAGGAACCACATTCGTCGATCACACGACCGCATCCGCCAATGTCGCGCGTGAGCTGGCGGAGATCGCGGACGCACGCGGACTGGCCTTCATTGACGCCCCCGTGTCCGGCGGCCAGGCAGGCGCGCAAACAGGCAAGCTGACCATCATGTGCGGTGGAGCCGAGGATGTCTTTGAACGCGTCCGCACCACCCTCGATCACTACGCGACGGCCGTTACGTTGATCGGCCCGGCCGGTGCAGGGCAACTCGCGAAGATGGTCAACCAGATCTGCATCGCCGGAGTGGTTCAGGGATTGTCGGAGGCGGTTAATTTCGGCCAGTTGTCTGGCCTCGACATGCCGCTCGTACTCGATGTAATCGGCAAGGGCGCGGCAGCAAGCTGGCAGATGGACAATCGCGGCAAGACCATGATCGACGGCAAGTTCGACTACGGCTTTGCCGTCGACTGGATGCGCAAGGACCTGGGCTTCTGTCTCGACGAAGCGAAGCGCAACGGCGCTTCCCTGCCCATGACCGCACTCGTCGACCAGTTCTACGGCGACATACAGGCACTCGGCGGCAATCGCTTCGATACATCCAGCCTGATCTGGCGCCTGCGCAAACTCAAGAGCTAGTTTCAGGCTCTGCACTTCACTTGCGCCAGCGCAACGGCCGGCGCAGGTGATGCCGCTCCAGCCGCAAGCCGGGCGCTGCTTGCAGGAACGCGGGGATGCCGCCAAGCGAACCGGCCTCGGTACGGTCGCGTTCCTCGTCGGCATCGACCGTCTTCAACGGGTTGATGAACAATGCCGCCACCATGCCCACTGCAAGCAGGCATGCCGAGATAGTGAACGGGACGTTGTAGCTGCCCGTCGTTTCGATCAGGTAACCGAACACGACCGGCGACACCATGCCCGCCACACCGAAGCCGGTGTTCATCATGCCGCCGGCGGTGCCCGCGTATTTGCCCGCGATATCGAGTGGCAATGTCCAGAGCACAGGATTGGTGATCTCCAGGAAGAAGAACGACGCCGACAGGAACAGCACGGCCGTCACCGGATTCGCTGTACTAACCATTGGCACCAGGAATGCGAGCGAACCGCCCAATCCCACCACCAGCACGGAACAGCGTGCGAAGCGCAGCCGGCCAGTCATCTTGAAGATCTTGTCGGACAGCGTCCCGCCGAGCGTATCGCCTATCACGCCCGCCAGCAGCGGCAATGCGGTGAAAAGCGCGAGTTGCTTGAGATCGAATCCACGCGACTCCTTGAGATACGACGGCAACCACGTCAAGTAGACCCACAGCAGCCAGCCGTAGCAAAAATCAACGAAGGTCACGAGCCACATGCGGTGCATCAGTTTTCGCCACGGCGTCGCGCAATGTTTGGCACGGTCGCAGTCGCCCACGTGATAGCCGATCTCCGCTGTTTCTTGCGGCGTGATGCGACGGTGCTGTTCGGGAGAGTTCGTGAACACGCACAGATAAAGCACGGTCCACGCAAGACTGGCGACGCCGAGCAGAATGAACGCATCGCGCCATCCGCCTGTTGCCACCACCGCGAGCACGAGCGGCGGCGTCACGGCCCCACCGAGCCGCGCGAAGCTATGAGTGATCCCTTGCGCAAAGCCGCGTTCGGCGACCGGCATCCAGTACGTAAATGCACGGGTCGCCGTCGGAAATGCACCGCCCTCGCCCACGCCGAGCATGAAGCGCAAGCCGACGAGCATCGCCACGCTGCCGGCAAAGCCGGTTGCAAGCGTCGCAACACCCCAGATAAGCGAAAGCACGGTGAGCACACGCTTGGGTCCGTACTTGTCGGCAAGCCAGCCACCCACAATCTGCATGACGGCATACGGATACGCGAACGCGGAAAACACAAGGCCGAGCTGCCCCGACGTCAATCCCATCTCATGCCGGATGATGGGGCCGGCCACGGCGATGTTCACGCGATCGATGTATGAGATGAAATACATCAGGCACATGACCGCGAGAATGATGTGACGCGTCTTGACACGCCGCGGTTGCGTCGCTTGCTGTTCCATGCTGTCTCCTGTCTCTTCCGTGTGACGTCTTTGACGTTCGTGGTCGGTGCTTCGATGCCTATTTCGTTTCGTTTATTTCGTATTGCGGTTTTTGGGTCGGAGGTTTCCTTGCGTGAGTAGATATAGTTCGCGCCTTGGCTGATCAGCTTTGCAGCAACTTCAACCGCTGTACCTTGCCCGACGGCCCGCGCGGCAGTTCATCGATCAGGCGGAATTCCTTTGGCGTCTTGAAGCGGCCGAGTTCACGCAGGCAGTGATTCCTGAGATCGATGAGATCGAGGGCAAGTGGGCCGTCGAGCGTGCGCGGAACGATGAATGCGACAATCTCCTGTCCATACGCGGCATCCGGCAGGCCGACCGCAGCAGCATCGAGCACGCCCGGGTGCTTCAGCAACGCCTCATCGATCTCGCGCGGCGCAATGTTCTCGCCGCCTTTAATGATCAGTTCCTTCGAGCGGCCGTTGATATAGAAGTAACCTTCCGCATCGCGGTAACCAAGGTCACCCGTGCGTAGCCAGCCGTCCTCAGTGAACGCCGCTCGCGTCTCTTCCGGGCGCTTGTAGTAGCCGCTCATCACCTGTTCGCCGTGCAACACGATCTCGCCGCATTCGTCGTTGGCACAATCGCGGCCTTGTGCGTCGATCACGCGGGCGCTCGCACCGCACGGCAAGCCGATGCTGCCCATTCGCCTCTTTTCGACCTCATATGGATTACTAAATACTGGAGCCGCGGTCTCCGTCATGCCCATCGTTTCGATCACGCCGATTCCAAAGCGTGCCTCGAACGCCCGGTGATGTTCGACCGGCAGCGCCGCCGATGCGCTGCGGCAAAACTTGAGCGCGGACAGGTCGAAGGCGTGATCGTCCTGCTGGTTGAGCAGATAAGCGACGATCGTAGGTACCACGTTGATCCAGGTGCAGCCGTGACGCGTGACATCGCGCCAAAACGTTCGGGCCGAGAAACGCGGCGCGACGACGACGGAACCGCCGTGATGCAACGGGGCCAGAAGCGTCACCACCAAGCCGTTGATGTGAAAAAGCGGTAGCGACGCGAGCACACGATCGTCAGCCGCGAGCCGGTGCTCGGCTGTGATCGTGCGCGCGTTCGCCAGCAGGTTGCGATGCGTGAGGAGCACGCCTTTAGGCAGACCGGTCGTGCCCGAGGTGTACATCAGAAGAGCGACGTCTTCCGCGCGCGGCGAATTTTCGCTGACAGTAGCCAACTGCGATGTAACAGGCCGTGCTGAAGGCTGCGTTGCGGCATCGGCGAGCACCAGTTCCGGGGGCGCGAACACGGGTGCCTGAAGCGCGTCAGGCTCAGTGGTGACGACCAGGATCTCGCGATTGAAACCTTCTTCGCGCAACGCTGCAATGGCCGACGTGATCGCCACCCGCGATTCCTCCGAGACAAATATGGCCCGTGTATCCGAATGCTCGACGATATAACGCACCTGCGACGGCTGGCACAGCAGGTTCAAGGGATTGGCTATGAGCCAGCTGTACATCGCCGCAAGGAGCAGCGTGGCCGTCTGGATGCCGTTGCCCATGAACACCGAGACAACATCGCCCGGCTTCAGACCCGCGTCGTGAAAGCGGGCATCAAGCGTTTGGCAAGCGTCGCGCAATTCGCCGAACGTCAGAACGCCGGTGCGGCCAGGGATCGGACTGACATCCGCATTAGCGTCGTCGGCTGGTGCGAGCAGGAAGGGTTTGTCGGGGAACTGCGCGGCGCGTTCGTCGATCAACGCGCGCAAGGTGGCAGGCGTGTTCATCGACCGTACCTCTTGAAGAAATCACCCAGTAAGTCGTCCATCTCCGGAACGCGTTCTTCGATGGGATAAGCGACCCGCGTGATGTTCAGGTAGTGACGAAAGCCGAGGTTCTCGGAGAAGTTGTTGCGGCCCCAGGTGCCGCAACCCATCGACAGCGAAAAAGGCAGACCATTGTCGAAATTACCCCCGGTTGCGAGGCAATGCGCCTGATTGAAGATGACGCGGGCGACCGGCAAGTTCATGCCGAGTTGCACGGCTTCCGCGGGATCGACCGAATGCAACCCGACCGAGTGACCCGCGCCCATGTACGCGTAGATGTGCTGCACGATCGACGTGGCGCCGGCGAAATCCCTCGCGCGGTAAACCGTTAGCACGGGTGAAAGCTTTTCACCCGAGAACGGATGCTCCTCGCCGAACCCATCTTCCTCGACCATCAGGAAAGCGGGCGCCTTGGCCGCGATGTCATCGAGACCGGCTAACCGGGCGATCTCAACTGCGGACTTCGCCGTGCAGTGCGCAGAGAGTTTGCCCCCCGTCCACATTGCCGCTTGCAGGCGTTCCTTTTGAGCCGCGTCGAGTAACGCTCCGCCGTTTTCAGCGAGTGCATTAAGTGCAGCCCGATACACCGCGTCCACAATCACGACACTGTTTTCGGATGAACAACTGGTGGCGTTATCGAAGGTCTTGGAGAGCCGAATTTTCCGCGCCGCGTCATTCAGATCCGCCGATGCAGCGATAATCGACGCCACGTTTCCCGCACCTACGCCGAACGCGGGCGTGCCGCTCGTGTACGCCATGCGGACATTGGCCTGTGATCCTGTCGCGACCACGAGATCGCACAGCGGTAGTAATGCTGCTGTCGCCGCCTTGGTGATTGGCGGCAGCAGTACCTGAACGAGATCGGTGGACAAGCCCGCCTTGGCGAATTGCGCGTGGATGAATTCGACCAGCAACGCGCACGATGAATATCCCTTCGGCGATGGCGCAACGATTACCGCGTTGCCGCATTTCAAGGCGTTGATGATCTTGTTGGCGGGCGTGGCGGCGGGGTTGGTCGACGGCGTGATCGCTGCGACCACACCCACCGCTCGCGCTATCTCGACGATTCCGGTAGCTGAATTCCGGCTGATCACTCCGCAGGTTTTGGCATCGTGCAAATCGCGCAGCAGACCGAGCGTCTTCCGATAATTCTTGCGAAACTTGTCGTCGGCGTTGCCGAGGCCCGTGTCTCGTACGGCAATCTCTGCCAGCCGCCGGTTGCGACCGGGTTCCATGATTGCCCACGCCACAGCGGCAGCGGCTGTATCCAGAACGTCCTGCCCCGCGTGTTCGAAACTTTTCTGCGCCGCGCGTGCCCGCGCGACCTGTTCCGCTACGACGGCGGTCGTCTCCACTTCCACTGCGCTGATGTGTCCATTCATTACGCGTCGCTCCGGCTAAAATAATCACGGTGATTTGCAATCTACTCAGCCACGCGTACAGCGAAGTCCCGTTTTTCGATCTAACCCTCGCTACCCCTCCCATAGCAGCGAAAAATACAGTTTTCGGGACGTTTCGCAGTCCCGAAAAGCGATAAAGTTGATGCAAATTCCCCCTAGAAATTTACGACGTTCAGGAGACGGAATGTCGACATCAAACCAATCCAACGCAGCCGCCGTGCGCGCATTTCGGGTACTCGAAACGCTGGCTCAGGCGGGGCGCCCTCTTTCGATGACCGATCTCGTCGACGCGCTCGCGCTTCCCAAGCAGACCGTGCATCGCATCCTGGTGCAGTTGACGGATGCGTACCTCATCACGCGCGGCGCTGGCGACCGGTTGTATGAATGTTCGCCACGGGTGCGCTCGCTCGCGGTCAACGTGCTGATGCATGCCGGTCCTGCAGCGGCACGTCATGCGCTGCTCGAGCAACTGGTGGAAAAAATCGGGGAGACGTGCAACCTGACAATGTTGTCGGGTAACGACGTGGTCTATGTCGATCGCGTGGAGACGGAGTGGCCGTTGCGCATGCATTTGCAGCCGGGTTCGCACGTGCCCCTGCATTGCTCGGCAAGCGGCAAATTGCTGCTGAGCTTCATGCCACGCGAACGGCGCGAGCGGATGATCGAGACACTGCCGTTGCGCGCGTATTCGGAACGGACCATTGTCGACCGTGACGCTTTGCGCCACGAACTGAGCACGACGCGCCGGCGCCTGCTCGCGATCAACAACCAGGAGCACTTGCAGGGGCTGATCGCTATCGCGGTGCCGGTGATGCTCGATCGCAATCGGGCATGCGCGGCCATCGCGGTGCAGGCGCCAATCGGTCGCGTCGCGCTCGACGATCTGCTCGCGTTTGTGCCTGACCTGCGTCTTGCTGCTGCGGAAACGGCTAAGACGTTTCACGATTGATTGCAAATTCTTGCGTCGAAGGCGACGTGCGGGTTACCGAGGATGGGGTTCGTTCGCACTCGGGGTGGGCGGTTCTGGGGGTAGTGGGCGGGGTTAGTGCCGGGGTGGGCGGTTCTGGGGGTAGTGGGCGGGGTCAATGCGGGGGTGGTCGGTTCTGGGGTTAGCGGTCGGGGTCAATGCCGGGTTGCTGCTTTCGGCCGTGGTGGTCTGCGAGAGTTGGATTTTCTCTTTATCACTATTAGCCACTGTGCGTGGCAGCACGTCATTTCTTTGTCCAAAGCGACAAAGAAACGAAGCAAAGAAAGCGCTTTTAAACCACGCTACCCTAAGTGTCCACAGCGTGCAGTTTCTATTCATAGGTGCCCCAAAAGCACGGTGCTCGCCAGAGCCACGGATGTGTGAAACCCTCCTTCTCGCGAATCCTGACATGAACACGCTTCGCCCCCAACGCTCTCGGGCAAGCACCATTGCCAAGGAACCCGCGCGGCCTCACGCGTCTTCACTGCGTCATGGCTTGGCCGGTTGGCGGCGTAGTTTGCGCCGTCGTCTTCGCGGGTTGCGGTCGGACGCATATTTAAAGCTTCCTTCTTTTTTGATTGCTTGCGTGGCCTGCACCTTATTTTCGCCTACTATGGCCTTGCGCATTTCGATGCGCCTCGTTTCTATGCGGGTTATTAATATGATTCGAAGTGCGTACTAATCTGGTGGTTGGTTGTCCGCGGATAGCGCGAGGTGATTGGCGAAGCTGGCCACGGGGGCCCTCCAGCGCAAGCCACTCACCCAACCTACCAAGAAACGAAGCCTTAAATGCGGGTGGGGCCGAGCGGGTTGCCGGGCGAATTGTGCTTGCCCGAGAGCGTACGGGGCGAAGCGTGTTCGTGTCAGGATTCGCGAGAAGGAGGGGTTCACACATCCGTCGCTCTGGCGAGCACCGTGCTTTTGGGGCACCTATGAATAGAAACTGCACGCTGTGGACACTTAGGGTAGCGTGGTTTAAAAGCGCTTTCTTTGCTTCGTTTCTTTGTCGCTTTGGACAAAGAAATGACGTGCCGCCACGCACAGTGGCTAACAGTGATAAAGAGAAAATCCGACTCTCGCAGACCACTAACGCTGAAAGCAGCAACCCGGCATAGACCCCGACCGCTAACGCCGAAAGCATCAACCCCGCCCACTAACCCCAAAAACCGCCCACCCCGCCATAAACCCCGACCACTAACACCGAAAGCACCGCCCCCTGCCCATCGAGCACCACCAGACCTATCCCCCCAGTGCGAACGAACCCAAATCCAACATCAACCTCTCATTGCGCCCGGGTGATCGCATCGAAAGTATCCCTCCGCGGTTCCATCTTGTGCGCGCACCACGCCGACAGCAATGCCGACAGCACCACATACACGCACACGGCCCACGGCTTGCCGTCGTTCAGCCGCAGAAGCGCGGTTGCAATGATCGGCGTAAGGCCGCTAGCGAAGATTCCCGAAAACTGATACACGAACGAGATGCCTGTGTAGCGGACTTCAGCATCGAACAACTCGGCGAACAACGCAGCTTCCGGACCGTAGACCATTGCATAGAAAATACCGAACGGGATCACGATCGCGAGCCACACGATCATGGTATTGCCGGCCTGATTTTCCATCAGCCAGAACGCCGGCAGCACCGAGAGCCCGCAAATTATCGAGCCCCACCGGTACACGCGCGTACGGCCCATCAGGTCCGACATCTTGCCGAACAACGGAATGAAAAAGCACATAACAATAGCGGCCATCATGACGCCCGTGAGCGCTTCGGTCCGGCTCATCGCGAGATGCTGCGTGAGATAACCAATCATGAACACGGCAAAGATGTTGAAGAAAACGCCGTCAATCCAGCGTGCTCCCATACCAAGCAGCACGGAACGGCGATACCGCGTGATCATGTCGATGAACGGAACCTTCACATCGCGCCGGGTGCGCTTGAGCGCCAGGAACTCGGGTGTCTCCATGACTTTGACGCGGATATAAAGCCCAATCACGACCAGCCCCAGCGACATGGCGAACGCGAGGCGCCAGCCCCACGAGAGAAACGCGCTCTCGGGCAACAACTTCGAGATCGCTGCAACCACGCCCGACGCGAGACACAAACCGATCGACAAACCAATCTGCGGCAAGCTCGCGTAAAGTCCGCGTCGATTAGGCGGCGCGTATTCATAAGCCATCAGCACAGCCCCGCCCCACTCTCCACCAAGCCCGATGCCCTGCAGCACGCGCAACGCGAGCAGCAGGATCGGCGCCCAGATGCCTATCTGCGCGTACGTCGGCACGAAGGCCACGCCCGCGGTCGAGATCCCCATGATGATGAGCGTGCAGATGAGCGCGGATTTGCGTCCGACCTTGTCGCCGAAATGGCCGAAGATAATGCCACCGAGCGGCCGGGTAACGAAGCCGACAGCGAACGTACCGTAGGCAAGCATGGTGGAGACAAGCGGATCGTGCGCCGGAAAATACAGCTTGTTGAACACGATGCCTGCCACCACGCCGTACAGGAAAAAGTCGTACCACTCGACGGTGGCCCCGATGACGCTCGCGAACGCAACGCGGCGGATAACCTTGTTATCGACTGCCATTCTGTCTTCTCCGATGGATGGTCGAGCGGCGCCCTCAGCATGTCGCCCGACGCAATGCCCCAAAACCTGTCTCCTCCGGGGCACGAATTACCCGGTATGCATGCTGTGTTATCAACTTCGTGTTCAGCGATGCGGCCCGGGCTCTTTTGTGCTTCTTGATGCAACTTCGGATTACACCGTTCAATGCGGCGCCAGAACCTCTTCGCGAGGCGCTGCCGTGGATCGATCATCGGCCCGCGCATCGGCAAGAATCATGTCCGATGCCTTTTCGGCGACCATCACGATCGGCACGTTGGTGTTGCCCGAGACGAGCGTCGGCATGATCGAGCAGTCGACGACCCGCAACCCTCGCGTGCCGTAGACGCGCAGCCGCTCGTCGACCACGGCAAGCGGGTCGCTCGCCACGCCCATCTTGGCCGTCCCCGACGGATGAAAAATCGTCTGACCGTATTCGCGGCAAAACTGCAGCAGTTCGTCGTCGGTCTGCGCATCGGCGCCGGGACGCACTTCGCGTTTCATCAGCGATGCCATCGGCTCCGCGGCGGCAATCCGGCGCGCGAAACGCACGCCCGCAACCGTCGTTCGCCGGTCGAGATCCGTCGAGAGATAGTTGGGCTGCATCGACGGTGCGTCGCGCATGTCATTCGTGCGGATACGCAAGAGCCCGCGAGACTCCGGCCGCAACTGGCAAATTGAATACGTGCAGCCGGGAAACGAGTGGACGTCGCCGCCGGCGGAATCAGCGGAGAGCGTTGAAAAATGGAACTGGATGTCGGGCGTCTTTGCCTCATCGGGCAGCGCACGGCAAAACAAACCGCCCTGGTTGATGCCGACGGCAAGCGGCCCTTCGCGAAACAGCGCCCATTGCAGGCCCATCTTCGCGCGGCCTTGCCAGGAATTCAGCAGGTTATTGGTCGAGATCGGCCGCGAGACTTCATAGATCAGGCGCACTTGCAGATGATCCTGAAGATTCTCGCCGACACCCGGCCGGTTCGCGACCACCGGTATGCCGAAGTCGCCGAGCAGCTTCGCCGGACCCACGCCCGAGACCTGCAGCAATTGCGGTGATTGAAGCGCACCGGCCGCAAGCAACACCTCGCGATTCGCGCGCACCTCTTGCATCTGTCCATGCTGCACGTAGCGAATACCGGCGGCACGCGTGCCTTCGAAGATGATCTTCGACGCAAGTGCATCGGTTTCCACGTGCAGGTTCGGACGCCGGCGTGCGGGCTTGAGATAGGCCACCGCGGTCGAACAACGCCAGCCCTTTCGCGTCGTCAGTTGATAGTAGCCCACCCCTTCCTGGTCGCCGCTATTGAAATCTTCGACGGTACGCACGCCGATCTTGTTCGATGCAGCAATGAACGCGTCCACGAGTTCATGACGCTGCTTGATCGTGGAGGCCCAGAGCGGTCCGTCCACGCCGCGAGTCCGCGATGCCCCGAGCTCGTTGTGTTCGAGCCGCCGGAAGTACGGCAGGCACTCTTGCCAGCTCCAGCCCCGGTTTCCCAGCGCACTCCAGTGGTCGTAATCATCCTTCTGGCCGCGCACGTAGATCAGCCCGTTGATCGAACTGCTGCCCCCGAGCGTGCGTCCACGCGGCCAGTACAACTGACGATCATTCATGTTCGGATCCGGGTCAGTCTTGAAGCCCCAGTTGTAGACCGGATGGAACATGGTCTTGCCGTAGCCGATGGGAATATGAATCCACAGATACCGGTCAGGCGGACCGGCTTCAAGCAGGCACACCGAGTAGCGGCCGTTTTCCGAGAGGCGGTTGGCGAGGACACAGCCGGCCGATCCGGCGCCGACGATGACATAGTCAAAACTCCGTGCCATTACTGAAGCCTCCTTTGTTTTCGTTCTTTAGATTTTTCGGTACGTTTCGTTGAAATTTATTGATTGTTCGTTCCGCCTTCAAGTAAATCCGGCTACGATCGATGAAACCGGTTCAAAAAGAACCTTTTTGTTCCACTTTCAGGGCTGCGTTCAGATGTTTATCCGGGTTCTCCCGAACCCGATTACTCGCGTTGAACATCGATCAGCCTTAATCAGAGGGTGCCAATGAAAGACACCGCGAGCCCCGCGTCAAATGCTGCTTCACGTGGCGCGTTAATGACGGCTTCAATGACGTCTTCAAACGTCGCCTCCCATGCTGCCCTGCAACAGGAACAGACCCCCGAGGACACCCGCGTTCTGCGCGCACTCATCGTCGTCGAGCACCTTGCCGCGGCCGGACAACCGTTTTCACTGTCGCAACTGTCTGCACGCCTGCATATCCCGAAGGCGACCTTGACGCGCATGATCGAATCGCTGGAAGCACTCGGCTATGTCACACACATACCGGATTCGCGCGGCGCGGACCGTGGCATAACGCTCGGTCCGCGCGCCACCCAACTCGCGCTGACCATGCTCGCGAACAGCACGTTTACCCGCTCCTGCCGCGCGTTGCTGCGCGGACTTGTCGATGCGCTTGGAGAGAGCTGCAACCTGACGGTGCTCGACGGCGACGCCGTGCTCTACGTCGAGCGCGTGGAGACAAATGAACCCCTGCGCCTGCACATGCAGCCCGGCATGCGCGTGCCGCTGCATTGCACGGCGAGCGGCAAGCTGTTCCTGTCGCAGATGGCGCCTGCCGAACGCGGCCGCATCCTGGCCCGGATGCAACTCAAGCCGCACACGTATCGCACGTTCACCGACCCGACCCTGCTCGGCGCGGAACTTGACCGGCTGGCTTCACGGGGTCTTGGTATCGACAACGAGGAATTCGTACGAGGGATGGTGGCGGTCGCCGTGCCCGTGCGCAAACCCGGCGGCAGCGGCGTGCTGGCTTCGCTGGCCGTGCATGCGCCAACCGCACGGGCAAGCCTCGACGACCTGCTCAAGAACGTGCCGAAGCTCAAGGAGACTGCGGCGCGCCTCGCCCCCCTGCTTCATGCGGACGCCACGCCGCAACGGTAGCGGCGTGACGATGGAGCGCAGGCTTTCCCGACTGTTGCTGCGCCAAGGGCCGAATGGGGCAATATCGAAAACCGGAATGGTGCTGGTCTGGAATTTCGCCCCGAAATCAAGTTGGGCCACCTGTAGGGCGTTTCTGTACAATCGTGATCATCTATTTTTCGGAACGGTTGCGATGACCACTGCTGATACACCGACATTGCGTGCCTTCGCGCTGCTTGAACATCTCGTCAATGCGGAAGGTCCCGTGTCGCTGGCTGACATTGCGCAGGATGTCGATTTGCCGAAGCCATCGCTGCACCGCATGCTGGCGTCCCTCGAAGCAGGCGGCCTCGTGATCCGGGAACCGGGCCACAAGAACGCGTATGTGATCGGCCCGCGCCTTGCTCAGCTCGGCCTCGGCGTTGTCATGCACTCAGGCGCACGGCGTCTGCGGCACGCCATTCTCGGGCGGCTGGTGGCGGACCTTGGGGAAACCTGCAACCTGACAATGTTGCACGAAACCGAAGTTCTTTATCTGGACCGCATGGAAGCGCCGTGGCCCCTGCGGCTCGATCTCAAACCCGGGTCGAAGGTGCCGGCGTATTGCACCGCCAGCGGCAAGTTGCTGCTGGCCATGATGTTGAACCGTGAGCAGCGTTCGGCGCTCGTGCGCGCGCTCAAGATCGAACGCTTCACGCCCAATACCATCACTGACCCCGAAATGCTCGAAGCCGAACTCGACCGCACCGCGCATAAGCGCATTGGCATCGACAACGAGGAATTTCTCGCGGGCATAGCGTGCGTCGCGGTGCCGGTGGTGAACAAGGACGGCATGAGCATTGCCGCCATCGCCGTGCATGCGCCGGTTTCTCGCGCGCCGCTATCTCGATCGCTCGAATTCGTGCCGCGCCTGCAGGAAGCGGCGCGGGAACTGGCGAGCACGTTCTAGGCGGCCCGTCGATACAACGGCACACCCGAGGCCGCCGCGCGAGCGATAGGCCCGCCTGAGCCGCGTAGGGCATGCCATTGCCGCCCATCGACGCGCTCAGGCAGTCTGCTTCGGACGCTCCTTGCGAAACGCGCGTTTTACCGCAATCAGGCCGTCGCGGAACTCGAAGAGATCGCAGCCTTCGGCCTCAATCCGCCAGCCCTCCGCATGCGTGCCGGTAAAGACCCATTCCGATACCCCCCGGCCACCCGCCACATAGTGTCGTCCGTGTCCCCAGTGAGCATCGGGAAAAGTCTTGAAGACGGTTTCAAAGGCCGCTCGTACGGCCGCGCGGCCTTTGAAACGAGTGCCGTGGATATCGTTTCCACCGGCGGCATCGAATACGCAGTCTTCAGTCATGAAACCCATCAACGCATTGGCGTCGTGACGATTGAAAGCGTCGGAAAAGGCCGCAAGCGTGGCGGCCGTCACTTCGGATTTCACTTCGGATGTCGCGGTGAGCGAGTCGGTCATACGTGTCTCCTGTCAGATAACCGGCGTTGCCACACGCCGTTCTGCAATGGCGGCGGCAAGTTTCATCGACACGTTAAATAACTCTCACGCCCCGCGGTAGTTCCAGTCGAGCCCATTCGCTTGGGCCAGGGTCCGCCCCAAGCGCTCATGCCTGCGGACGCTGCGCGCGCACGAGTTCCGCCAGCGCGCGCACACCGGGTTCGATCTTTTCGAGCTTGATCGCCGAAAAGCCCATGCGAAAGCACTGGCGCTGCTCCAGCCCCTCCATGAAAAACACGCTGCCCAGTTCGATCAGGATGCCGTGCGCCTCGGCTTCAGCCGCGAGACGCGTCGCGTCAAGCCACGGCGGCCCTTCAACCCAGCACGAGGAGCCGCCGGTAATCCGCGCGTGCCGGACTTCCGGCAGATGGATATCGAGCGCGGCCTTGAGCACTTCTGCACGCTCCTTGTAGGCGAAGGCGAGCCGGCGCAGCAACGCATCGTGATGACCGAGCGCGAGAAAGGTCGCGAACGCGCGCTGAATGTACGCCGCGGGATGCCGCACCATCAACCGCCGCAATGCGCGCAACTCGCGAATCAGGTCACGCGGACCCACCACATAACCCAGTCGCAAGCCCGGGGCGAAGCTCTTCGACAAGCTGCCCACATACAGCACGCGGTCTGCGGTATCGAGGCTCTTCAGCGCCGGATGCGGTGCGCCGGAAAAATTATTCTCGCTCTCGTAGTCGTCCTCGATCACGACGAAGTCATGCTTCTGCGCCAGTTCGAGCAACGCGTGCCGGCGGTCGAGCGGCAGAGTCGCCGTGGTTGGGCACTGATGGCTCGGCGTCACGTACACGTAGTCGCATCGCGCAAGCAGATGGGCATCGGCAACCGGACGCACGCCGCCTTCATCGACCGGCAGCGGCAACAGCGGCGCGTTGCGATTCAGGAAAATATTGCGTGCATCCGGATAGCCGGGGTTCTCGAAACCGATCGTCGTGCGCTCGTTCGCCAACAGGTCGGCGATCAGATAGAGCGCCTGCTGCGCGCCCATCGTGACGACAATTTCATCGGGCATCGCGAAGACGCCACGACGTGGCAGCACGCGCGTACGGATCTGCTGGATCAGCGTGTCGTCGTCGCGTTCGATCAGGTCCGGCGCCCAGTTGCGGATCTCCATGACGGACAGCGCCTTTATGCAGCACTCACGCCAGTCGCTCGTCGGAAAGAGCGTCTGGTCGAACTGGCCGTAGATAAAAGGAAACTCATAGTTCTGCCAACTCGCCTGCTTGACGATATTGCGCTGCAGGGACGGCAAGCGCGCAATGCGCTGGGTCCAGTCGGGGCGCCCGACCGCCTCGTTCGCCGCGACGGTTTGCGTCGGGACAAAGCCGTGCCGTCCTTCCAGCATGGCCGGATTGACGAAGTGCCCGCTGCGCTCCCGGGAAAGCAGGTATCCCTCCTCCACCAACTGCTGGTAAGCGAGCACAACCGTATTACGGGCCACGCTCAACTGATCGGCCAGTTCGCGACTCGACGGCAAGGCGGTATCGACGGACATCTGCCCGTCGAGAATGGCGGCCACCAGCATCTGCCGAATCTGCCCTTGCAGGCTGATATTGGATTCAGCCGAACGCTGGAACCGCTGCGACCACATTGCCGACGACATCCGGCTAGCCATATTTCCTCCCAGATTGATTAATGCAATTGCACCCGGCGAGTTTGCACGATGACCGCCGCCATTGGCCCCTCCGGGCGAACCTCGCTGCATCGACCGGCTCCGGTGAATGTGGACTCAACGATCGGCGGCGTCTGGTACTAACTCGCCCTATTTTTAGTTGACGATACTCGATTCGACCGTGTTCCCGCGATCGGGACAAGCCCCGGTCGCATCCGACAAGACTTGCGTGCCATGCACGCTGCCCGCCAGGAGATCCGCCATGCAACACGATAAACGATCAAAACTTTCGCGGCGATGGTTCGACCGCCCGATGCATCGCGTCATTGCCGCTGCCACCGTGCTGGCGACGTTCGTCACCATCGTGGTGCAACCCGCGCACGCCGACGACAAGGATAAGGAAGTCACCATCGCGTACCAGCAGATCGTCGATCCCTGGGTCGTGGCGATCGCCAACGGGTCCATCGAAAAGGAGACGGGCTACAAGATCAACTGGCGGCAGTTCGAGTCCGGCGCCAAGGTGGCAACGGCGATGGCTTCCGGCGATGTAAAGGTAGGCGTCATCGGGTCGAGCCCGCTTGCTGCCGCCGTGAGCCAGGGCGTCGATCTGCAGCTTTTCTGGATCCTCGACAATATCAACCAGGCCGAAGCAATGGTCGTACGCAATGGCTCCGGCGTGACGAAACCAGCCGACCTGAAGGGCAAGACGATCGGCGTCCCGTTCGTTTCAACCACTCACTATCACACGATGTTCGCGCTGCAGCACTGGGGCATCAACCCGTCGGATGTGAATATCCTCAACATGCAGCCGAACCAGATCGTCGCGGCGTGGGAACGGGGCGATATCGACGCGGCGTATGTGTGGAATCCGGCACTCGCCGAGCTGAAGAAAAGCGGCAAGGTGCTGATCACGTCGGGGGACCTGTCGAAGCTCGGCAAACCGACGTTCGACGGTATCGCGGTCGATCGCAAATGGGGCGAGGAGCATAAGGACTTCATGGCAAAACTGGTGAAGGCTATCGCTGATGCCGACGATCAATATCGCCGCAATACCGCGCAGTGGAATGCGGGTTCACCGCAGGCAGCGGCCATTGCGAAGATGATCGGCGGCACGCCCGGCGAAGTGCCCGAATCGCTCTCACTGTATGCATTCCCCTCACTTGCCGACCAGGTGTCCGCGCAGTGGCTCGGTGGCGGCAATTCGGGTCGCGCGACGCTCGCGCTGAAGGACACGTCGACGTTCCTCAAGGACCAGAAGCGCATTGATGCGGTTGCTTCCGATTACTCGAGCTTTGTCACGCCCGAGTATGCGCAAGCCGCAATGAAGCTCAAGTGAACAACGCGATGGTCGTCGACCAGGGGGATCTATGGAAAGCATGAAGATCACGAACGTCAGCGTGACGTTCCCGGGACGCCGTGCGGGCGAAAGCGTGCACGCGCTCGACAACATCAACCTGAAGATCGATTCAGGTGATCTGGTCGTCGCGCTGGGTGCGTCGGGTTGTGGCAAGACCACCTTGCTGTCGCTGATGGCAGGGTTCATCGCGCCGACAACCGGAGAGCTGCTGCTCGGGGGTGAACCTATCGCCGGGCCGGGAGCCGATCGCGGCGTGGTGTTCCAGAAGCACGCATTGCTGCCGTGGCTTAACGTGATCGATAACGCGGAATTCGGGCTGAAGCTGCAGGGGGTTGCGAAGGCCAAACGTCGCGAGATTGCCGTGCGAAACCTTGCACTCGTCGGGCTGCAGGACTTCCACAAACATATGATCTATCAGTTATCCGGAGGAATGCAGCAGCGTGTAGGTATTGCGCGCGCCTTGACCTGTGATCCCGCCATGCTGTTGATGGACGAACCCATGGCCGCACTCGATGCACTCACCCGCGAAACCATCCAGGAGCTATTGCTCGACGTCTGGAAGAAGACCAACAAAATGTTCTTCTTCATCACTCATAGCGTGGAGGAAGCACTCTTTCTCGCCAGCCGCCTGATCGTGATGTCGCCCCGGCCGGGGCGTATCACGCATACCTATGAGCTCGACTTCAACCGGCGGTTTCTCGACACCCGCGACGCACGGGCTGTCAAATCGAGCCCCGACTTCATCGACATGCGCGAGCGCATACTCAGCATTATCTACGGCGACGAAAAATCTCACGGCGCAGCGGCGGAGGTGGCTCATGTCTAGTTCGAAATCAATTGACGCGCTTCCTCACCGCGACGTTTCCATGAGATCCGACACCTCAGCCGAACCGCCGCAACGGCCACGCCGGCGTACGCGTGTTCTCGCCAAAAAGCCCGTCAAGCCTGGCGACTCGTTTGGCGTGCCCGGACAAGGCAGCAGCCTTGCCGCGAGCATGTTCAGCGTCCTCGTCCTGTTCGGCGTGTGGTTCGCCGTGACGAACCTGCACTTGATCAAGCCGCTCTTCCTGCCTTCGCCGCAGGCCGTTTATGCAAAATTCATTCTGGTGGCAACCGACGGCTTCGCCAACTCGACGCTTGCGCAACATACCGGGATCAGCCTCTTGCGTGTGTTCGGCGCCTTTGCGCTGGCGTGCCTCACCGCCATACCCGTGGGTGTGATGATGGGCGTGTCACGGATTGCGCGTGGCCTGTTTGATCCTCCGATTGAGTTTTATCGTCCGTTGCCGCCGCTTGCCTACTTGCCGCTCATCATCATCTGGTTCGGCATTGGCGAGTTCTCGAAGGTGTTCCTGATCTACCTCGCAATCTTCGCGCCCCTTGCCATCGCCGCGCGTGCCGGCGTGCGTTCGGTATCGATCGAGCAGATTCACGCCGCTTACTCGATGGGTGCATCGCGCACGCAAGTGGTCCTCTACGTGATCCTCAAATCCGCGATGCCCGAGATATTCACGGGCATGCGCATTGGCATCGGCGTGGGCTGGACCACGCTGGTCGCAGCCGAGATGGTGGCCTCCACAAGCGGACTTGGCTTCATGGTGCTCAATGCCGCCGAGTTTCTCGCAAGCGATGTCGTCATCATGGGCATTATCGTGATCGGATTTTTCGCGCTGTGCTTCGACATGCTGATGCGTTATGTGGAGCGCGTGCTCGTGCCCTGGAAGGGCAAGGTTTAGTGCTTGAACATGCCGCTGCGCGCGAGCAGCGGCATGTGGACTTAGCGATTTACCAGCACTGGCCCTACTCATCCTTGATTTTGGCTTGCAATACTGGAGGCGCTCGCGGCAAAAGCGACTCAACTGTGGATTACCCGCAGCTCATTCAAGGGTCCGAATCCAGTAGAAGTCCGCCCGAAGATCGCAACACACGGAGACGACCATGCTCAAGCTTTTCATCGGGATCGGTATTCCCTATATAGGCGTCATCGGCCTGCTGCCGTGGGTGGCGTCGGTCGACCGGACCGTGCTGGGCGTCCCGTTCATCTACGCCTGGATCTTTGGATGGTTCGTCCTGACGTCGGGCTGCCTGATGCTCTGCTGGCGCCTGTTCGACTGCCATTTCGACGATGCACATCCCGACAATAACTGAAGGAGGATGACGGATGGCTACCGCCGTATTTCTAGGCTTCATCGCCTTTTCGCTCTACCTGGCGATCCGTTCGAAATCGGGCCGCGGCCCGCAAAGCGTGCACGACTTTTTTGTTGCATCGCGGCAGTTCGGCGCATACCTCGTGTTCTTTCTCGCAGCGGGTGAAATCTACAGCATCGGCACGATGGTCGGCTTTCCCGGCGGTATTTATGCGAAGGGACCGACCTACGGTGTCTGGTTCCTGGGCTACATCCTGCTGGCGTATCCGGTAGGCTATTTTCTCGGACCGAAAATCTGGCAAGCTGGCAAACGCTATAACGCGATCACCCTGCCCGACCTGTTCAAGGGCCATTTCCAGAGCCGTACGCTCGAACTCGTCGTGGCCGCGTCCGCCATTCTGTTCTTGCTGCCGTGGGGCCAATTGCAGTTCACCGGGCTGGTGGCCGCGCTCAAGGGGCTTGGCTGGAATTTCCAGCCGTTCTATCTGATCCTGATATCGGCCATGCTCGCGTTCACTTACATCGCGATTGCGGGCGTGCGGGCGTCGGCTTATATTGCAGTACTTAAAGATATTCTCATGGTTGCCGCCATTGTTATCACCGGGGTCGCGGTCTCGGCGGAAGTGGGCGTCACCGAAGTCTTCCACGCGGCAAGCCTGCACGTCAGCAACCGGATGGACGCGCATCAGTTGACGTTCTCAATGAGCACCATGTTGTTCCAGTCGCTCGGCTTCTATGTAATGCCCTTCGCGGTGCAGAATTTCTTCACGGCGAAGAGCGCGAACACGATCCGGCGCACGCAGGTCGCCATGCCGCTCTACATGCTGATGTATCCGTTCCTCGTGGTCGCCTCCTACTATGCGATCAGCCAGAACCTGCATCTTGCTTCGCCCAACGAGGCGTTCTTCGCAGCCGCGATCCGTTTGCTGCCGGGTTGGTTGCTGGGTCTCGTTGCCGCCGGCGCATCGCTTTCGGGACTGCTCGTGCTGGCGGGCATCTGCCTTTCCATCGGACCAATCGTCACGCGCAACCTGCTGCCGAACATGCCCGAGAACAAGCAGAAGGCAAGTGCAAAGGTGGTGATCGTCATCTACCTGATAGTGTCGATCGTGATGACCCTGCTGACGCCGAACCTCATGCTCACGCTTATCAACACCACGTACTACGGCATCACCCAGTTCTTCCCCGGCGTCATCGCGATCCTGTTCGGACTTCGCGTGCGGCCAGCCGCAATCGCCGCCGGCATGCTCACCGGGCAAATCCTGGCTATCGTCCTGTATGTCTTGCAGGTTGATCTGGACGGCTTGAATCTGGGCCTTGGTTGCCTTGCCGTGAATGTTGCCGTCCTCGCAGTGGTACATCTGGCGATGAAGCGGCCTCACGTGCATGCTCTGTCTTGACTGCTGAATCACCTAGCGAGCGTTTATGAACAACGCATCAAAAAGTCCCATCCAGGTTCTTGTCGCAAAGAGAATCCTTACAATGAACCCGGCGCAACCACACGCCACTCATGTCGCCATTCGTGATGGCAGGATCCTGTCGGTTGGGAATAGCGATGACGTGAAACAGTGGGGCGATGCGGAGATCGTCAATACATTCAAAGACAAAGTGCTGATGCCAGGTTTGGTGGAGGGTCATTGCCACCTGATGGAAGGCGCGATGTGGGACGCGGTTTATGTCGGCTATCACGATCGTCGCGGCCCCGATGGCGTTCGTCGGCCCGGATTGCAAACGCTCGACGCCGTGATCGATCGGCTCAAGGCGGCCCACGATCTGATTACAGACCAGCAGGCTCCTTTGCTCGCCTGGGGTTTTGATCCAATCTTCTTCGGCACGACGCGCTTGTCAGTCAAGGAACTCGATACCGTCTGCACCGGGCGGCCCATCGTCGTACTCCATGCCAGCGTGCATCTGATGAACGTCAATTCCGCGATGCTGGCGCTCGCGGGCATTGACAGCGAGACGGACATCGACGGAATCGGCAAGGATGCCGATGACAAGCCGACCGGCGAACTGCAGGAGTTCGCGGCCATGTTCCCCGTGTACCGGTTGATCGGCGGCGGCCTTTCCATTGCGGCCAGCGAGAAGAAAGAAGCCATCTGGAATTTCGGCCGGGTCGCTCAACTAGCTGGCGTCACGACCGCGACCGACCTCGTGAACGACTTTTCTGAACGAGGTAATCAGAACCTGAGAGACATAACAAACGACCCGGCCTACCCGCTCAGAATCGTTCCCGCATTTGCGCCGCAGCGCTGCCCTGAAGGCGGCCCGCAGCGCGTCCTGTCGGCTATCGGCGACAACACGGACAAGCTGCGCTTTGGACCGGTCAAATTCATTGTCGACGGGTCTATTCAAGGCTTCACCGCGCGCCTCAAATGGCCGGGATATCTGAACGGCAAGCCCAATGGATTGTGGTTGATTCCGCCAAGCCAGTTTGTCGATGTATTCGCGCCGTTCCATGAAGCCGGGCTGCAATTGCATATTCATACCAACGGCGACGAGGCAACCGAACTGGTCCTCGATGCGCTCGAAAAGATTCTCGACCGCCACCCTCGTCGCGATCATCGACATACGCTGCAGCACTGCCAGATGGCCGACGCAAGCCAGCTCGCACGCGCGGCAAAACTGGGCCTGTGCATCAATTTCTTCTCGAACCATCTCTACTACTGGGGCGATGCGCACTACGAGCAAACCATGGGCGCCGATCGCGCGAACCGCATGGACGCCGCGGAATCAGCGCGGCGCCTGGGTATACCGTTCGCCTTTCATTCCGATGCTCCCATCACACCGTTGAATCCATTGTTCACGGCATGGTGTGCTTCGCAACGCGAGACCTCTTCCGGGCGAGTGCTGGGCGCAAGTGAGCGTGTCCCGGTGGCGGACGCGTTGCGGGCAATTACGCTAGGTGCCGCCTACACGCTCAAGATGGATCATCTTGTCGGCAGTATCGAGGTGGGCAAGTTCGCCGACTTCGCCGTACTGGAGGATGATCCGAGTGAGGTCGCGCCCGAGCGGTTGAAGAACCTGCAAGTGTGGGGAACCGTGCTCGGTGGCCGCATCTTCCAGGGGCCGGCAGGATGACAGCGAGCAGCGTCCGGAGGCCGATTCCGCTGATTGTCGTCGGCGGCTATCTGGGTGCGGGCAAGACGACGCTGCTCAATCATGTGCTCGCGAATGCGGGACAGCGCCGCATTACCGTGCTCGTCAACGACTTTGGTGCGATCAATATCGACGCGGCGCTGATTAAGGCGCGCACCGACGACGTCATCAACCTGGAGAACGGCTGCGTCTGCTGTTCGATTGGCGACCGACTCGTCGACGCGTTGCTTGCGATCAGCAACCGGCCCGATCCGCCCGACTTTCTGATTATCGAGGCAAGCGGGGTGTCGGACCCGGTGCGCATCGCGCAAATCGGGCTGCTCGATCGCGCGTACCGGCTATATGGAATTGTCGTTGCGGTGGATTTGGCATCCATCACGCAGACGTTGCTCGATCCGTATGTAGGTGATATTGCACGGCAACAGATCGCCGGGGCGACGGCAATACTTCTAACCAAAACAGACTTGATCGATGAGCAGAATAAATCGGCTATCGTGGCTGATCTGGCGACAGTGGCCCATACCGCGATCATGCTGGAAACGACAAACGGCGCGGCTCCCCTGGAACTCTTCTTCGATCACAACGTCACGGACCAGCTTCGCGCCGGCTGGCCGCGCTCGATGACTAGTCCAAACCCGAAGCTGCCGGTGGACTTCTGCAGCTTTCTGTTTCGTACCGGCGCTCGCTTCGATCGCAAGAAGCTCAAGGACGCGCTGCGAAGCGTCTCCGGCCGATTGTTGCGAGCGAAAGGCCTGATCCTGCTGGACGGTGAAGCGGCGACACAAGAACTTCATGTGGCGGGTGGCCGTATTCTTATCACGCAATTTCCCGGCGAAGTTGTCACGGAGTCCGTCATTGTTCTTATCGGCCTATTCGACAATAAAACGAAACAGGCTACGCTCGACGCGCTTGTTGCAGCAACATCGACGGCACGCCACCGCTAGAGACCGCCACCAAACGACATCGGCGGATCAGTCGGATCGCGAGCTATATTTGCCATGCTTCCAAGCCACGCGCGCGTAAGTGATTACGCGCCTTTTTCAGGGCTTCTCGTCGCGCCTGAAATACAACTGATAAAGCATCCGTTGACCTATCCGCCGGAACGGCGCGAACGGGTGACCGGGTAGCGGCGACGTGAAAATCGGCAGCGTCTGTTTGCCTCCCTTCCCCGCTATCTGTTCAGCCAGTCGCCGCCCCGCCTGCTGCGAATACGACACGCCATTGCCACCATAACCTAGAGCGTAATAGACCGATTGCTTCGGATCAGGCTGACAGATGCGCGGCATCATGTCGTGAGCGACATCGACCCAGCCCCACCACGAGTAGTCAATCGCAACGCCGCGCAACGCGGGGAACTTGCGAACCATGCCTTCCACGAGCAGGTCGTAGTGTCGGGAATTCGGTGCATCGGCGCCTGTGATTGCGCTGCGGCTACCGATCTGCAACCGGTTATCCGGCAGGAAGCGGTAATAGAAACGCAGGGTGCGCGTGTCAGTGAGCACCTGTGTCGTGCGGAAGTTGCATGCTGCAATTTCCTGCTGCGTGAGCGGACGCGTCACCATCGAATTGGACAGGATCGGCATGATACGGCTCGTCAGCGACGGGTGAAGGTCGGGCGCCGTATAAGCACCCGTCGCAATGCCCACAGAACGGGCCCGTACGATGCCACCGGGCGTACGGAGATGATGGACCCCGTTGATGGTTTCCCACCCGATCACCGGACTCGATGGATGCACCCGCGCTCCCGCCTCGCGAGCAAGCCGCAAGTAGCCGAACGCGAGCTTCAATGCATGAATGCCGATGCCCTCGGGTTCATGAAGCGCGCCGGCCGCTTCGGCATCGTTCACATACTCACGACGGAACGTTTCCTGATCAAGCAACTCGGACGGGTAGCCGAACACGTTCTTCCATACCTTCGCCTCGGCAGCGAGCTTTTCCATCATGCGCGGGCGATGCGCGATCAGGAAGTGACCGCCCGGCTGCGGATCGCAATCGATTTCGGCCACCAGCGACTTGAAATTCTGGAAACCTTCCAGGATCTCGTCGTGCATTTTCAGCGCGACGTCTTTGCCCCATCGTTCGATCCATTGTGAGCGTGACAGACGCCCGGAAGCGTTCTGGCCTTGGCCACCGTTGCGGCTACTGCAACCCCAGCTCGTCCTGTTGGCTTCGAGGACCACTGCCTTGATGCCATGTTCGCGCGCGAGACATAGCGCCGTGGCGAGGCCTGTGTAGCCCCCGCCGATGATCGCCACGTCCACGTCGATGTCCTGGGTGACCGGGCCGTCGTCGGGCGGCGGCGCACCGGCAGTTGCGACCCAGTATGTCGGTGCGTATTGCTTGCCGTGACCGGGACCGGGAGAAACCAGCGGGTCGTATGTCTGATCGTATTGCGTAGCGCTGGTTCGTTCAACAGACACGCTCGGCGCAACCCGTTCGACTGCACTGTGCTCCATGCGACACTCCTCGTCGGGATCAAAAGTTCTGCTTGGGGACGTTCATTGAGGAACGCACGTTGGAAGGCCATCAGCTCATGGCGAAACTCGAAACGTTTGGATCCTTCTGCTTCGATGCGTCCGCCATAGGGACGTCTTCTTTTCCTACAAGCCGGATGATGTCGCCCTTATCGGCGATTCACTTGTGAAGATTGTAGAAAGACCACGCAGCCGACGGTAGGTCCAGTCAGTTGCTTTCGTTTGGTGCAAGCAGAGGGATGGTTCAGGGGGATGTGCCGCGGCTAGCGGTTGTCGATCCGGCTTGCGATTAGCGCAGAACGAATGGGCTAGTGATTTCTTGGGGCTCACCTCGACCGCGTGAATATGCTCCAGGAGTTCTATCAGGATACGGTCGGCAGGCCTTAAGCCGTTGCATACGGAAAGCGGACAGCACACATAAACGGATGACGTGATTATCAGCCAAGCGCGTGTCGATGGAAGCTAGCCGGCCGGCACGCAGGGAGCATTAGAATGCCGGGACGTCTAAGTGCGTGGGCGCAAAAAAACTCGTTAATATTGTCCCCGACTTGCCAAATCTGACGGCTCGAACAAGACTCACCGGAAAATTATTACGGCACTGAAAAAACGAGGTGGAGCGACGGCCTTCGAACTCGCCGGAAATCATGCCGGTCGACATGCCGCCTTCGAGCCCATACTTCGCTGAAAGCACACGACGACATAAGGACCAAAGCTCGCGAGACGACGGCCGACCGAATAGCAAAATCCCGAGCCGCTGGCTCGAACGCGCGTCGCAAACGACTCACCGAACCCTGCGCCGAATAGGTCAACGTTCCGGCCACACTCGCCGGACCCACGAAGACTGCTCTCATGGTCTCTCCTCTTTTTTGTGTGAAACCCGCCGCGACTGGCACGCAAACATGCAGCGTGTGTCGTCGCGGCACAGCGGCCGACCATTTCATCGATACGCAGGCCGGGACACTGGCGGCCTCACGTTCCTCGACTTCATCGCCGAAATGCCCGCCCATCTGGGCGAGCTGTCAACGCGGATCAGACGCGCGTTGCGGTTCTTGTTGCATCATGGGCTGCGGCACGAGCGGGGCCAACCTCATGCAAGGATTGAAGCGCTTTCGTTGCGCTCGCGTCATTTCAGGCGGTATCGGATGAAATGAAGGCCTCCCCCGCTGCTCGTTCAGACTACTTCGACGTCGATGACGATCAGCCCTATCCACACGCGAGGCGTGGCACTCCCACTTGTCTTCATTCGGTCCTGCTTGCCTTGCGCGGCTTGACAAGCGTTTCCACGGCATCAGCGGTAACGTCCCTGAAGAGCGCCGCGTTGCCATAGGCTCGCGCCGCCAGCATCGCGCCATAGACCAGCGACACGAGCTTGCTGGCCTCAATCTGCACCGATGCACTCAGTTTGAACTGCCTGGCTTTCACGCCAGACTCAAGTACGTGTTCGAGCCACGTAGCCAGGTTCTCGAAGTGCCCTCTGACTGCTTGCGCCACTTCGTCGGGCAAGGCCGGCATTTCCGCGCCCAGCATGCCGGCTACGCAGAACGGCGCGCTGTCGTCCGCAATGCAGCGTTCCCAGTAACCGATATACGCGCGCAACTGCGCGACGGCGTCGGCGCCACTCGCCTGCAGTGAAGCCATGTCGGCGTCGAATATTTCGCGCGATTGTTGCACCACGGCGATCGCCAGGTCCGCCTTGGTCGGAAAGTGGTGATGAATGCTTGCCTTGCGAATATCGATCGCGTCGGCAACGTCGGAATAGCTAAACCCGCTGTAGCCCCGACGCATGATGAGTTGACGCCCCGCCTCGACAATTCTTCCCGCTGTCACTTCACCCGTTGCTGTCATGCTTGTCCTACCATCTAGTCGGTCGAATTAGATAAGTCTACCCGCAAGCGATGAACATGTCTGTTGCAAAAATCGCACTTGTTGCTTAACCATCCAACTAGTAGGATGACTATACCGACTGACGAACAGCCGTCGATCCTTTCCTTACCTAACTTTTTGGAGCATGAAATGAAAACAGCCTCGCGTTTTACCCGCATCGCCGCCGCACTGGCCTTGTCCTTCGCCGCCCTGGGTTCGCACGCCGCGACGGCAGCCCCCGTCGCGCCGGTCAAGAATATCGTGCTGGTTCATGGTTTCTTCGCAGATGGCTCGGGCTGGCAGGCGGTGTCGAAAATCCTGACGCGCGACGGCTACAAGGTATCCGTCGTACAAGAACCGGAAACCTCGTTCGCGGATGACGTCAAGGCAACCACGCGCGTGGTGGATGCACAGGACGGGCCGAGCATCCTCGTCGGTCACAGCTATGGCGGTGCGGTGGTCACCGAGGCCGGTAACGACGCGAAGGTCGCGGGCCTCGTTTATGTGGCCGCATTCCAGCCCGATGCCGGCGAAAGCCCCCTGGACCTGACCAAAAAGACGCCTCCTGCAACCAAGGCGATCAAGGCGACGGCGGACGGCTATCTGTATCTCGATCAGAGCATGTTCCACGCCGACTTTGCCGCCGACGTGCCGGCAGCCGAAGCGCAGTTCATGGCGCTCTCGCAGGTGATGCCGGCGGCCCAGTCGTTTGGCGTGCCCATCTCCAGCCCGGCGTGGAAAACGAAGCCGAGCTGGGCAGTTGTCGCAACGGCGGACCGCGCAATCAATCCCGACCTCGAACGCTTCATGACGAAGCGCGCAGGGAGCAAGACGGTCGAGATCAACTCGAGCCACGTTGCCTATATGTCGCATCCCGTCGAGGTCGCGAAGCTGATCGAACAGGCAGCAGCCGGTTCCGCACGATGATTGGGCAGAAGCGGTCGGGACGTTTTCATACGTCGCCGATCCGCTTTCGCCGTTGCGGACCGACGCGGCCACGGCGGCCACTTACGAGGAGTCGTGTTGAAAGAGTCACCCTATGCGGATGGCCGGGCAGCCTGGAATACATCGATCGAGCAGGCTCGCTGCTGTCCGTGTACACCTTTTGCGAAAGACTGCTCATCGCCCTGCTGCCGGAACAATTTGCGAGGCGCAGCAGCGAAAGCGCGCCGCTCAATCGCCCTCGATATCTCTCAGCGTCTCCAGCAAGTCGCAAAGGCGATAGCCAATTTCAATGCTCAAATTCCGCATCATTTTCGCGTCAAGGCCCGGCATCGTCGTGCGCAAATGTGCGAGCGCGTCCGGCGATAACTCCAGCAAGACAGCGGGCGTATCGGCCACAAGCTTTAACAGGCGCTGCCGCTCCAGCATCAACGGTATTTCGCCGAGCGCCATGCCGGCCCGGTAACTGGCAGCACGCAACGCCTTGCCGTCCTTTTCCCAGAGAGCACTCAGCCGGCCTCGCGTCAGCAGTAACAAACCACCACGCGCGTCCTCGCGTCCGAGCACGACATCGCCGGCGGCAAATGTCCTGCGTGTCGTCAGGCTGATCAGCAGCGCCCGCTCGTCATCATTCATGTCCTGAGTCACCGGAAAAGCCGCCAGGTCCATCTCCTGATCGCTCTGCTGATCGCTTTCCTGCGCGGCCAACTGGTCGAGCAGTTCGTCTTCAGCCTGCGATAGCGCGACGTCCGTGCTTTCGAATACGCGCAACTCGGCTTCCGGCTTCGTCAGCCCCCATTCCGCCAGAAACTTCCGCCGGCGCCCACCGGCGAGAAGCGGTGCGAAAAACAGGCGCCTGCCGGACCTGACCAGCAGTTCATCGAGTCGCTTCAACATCAATACGCCGCTACTGTCGAAATGGCTGATGCGTTTCAGGTCGAGCAACACCCAGTCGCTGCCGGATAATTCATCGCCGACCACTCGCTCCACCCTCTCCGCCGAGCCGAAGAAAAGCGGACCGTTGAGTTCAACGACAGCGATCCGGCGACCATGCTGGCCAAGCGCTTCAAGCGAAGCACGCGAGCGTCGCGTTCTGGAGCGAAGCTGCGTGGCGTGGTGTATGCGGCGAATCATCTGGGCATTCGAGCGATAGATGAACGCGATCAACGCAGCAGCGAAACCCACACCCAGCGCAACCAGTACGCTGGTAAAGACGACCAGCACGGTCACGACCAACACCATCGCCAGGTTAAGAAAAATCTCCCAACGGGTCGAAGAATGGCCGCCATAACCCACGGCGAGCAGCAGTTGATGCGTCCACTTGTCCATCGCCTCCGCGCTGGTCACGATCACAACGCCGGCCATGACCGAGAGTGGAATCTGGCCGACCACCCGGTTCAACCCATAGGACAGCGCCAGCAGCACACATGCGTACGCGAAGTTGGCCACGCCGGTACGTCCTCCGCTTGCATGGACGATGCGGGTAATGTTGGGCGATCCGCCGCTCGGCGCACCGCCGAACAAGGCCGACGCGATGTTCGAGACGCCTTGCACGACCAGTTCGCGATTGCTGTTGTGGCGGGCCCCGAAGAGTTGTTCGGTGCTCGAGATGCTCAGCAGGGACTGGATTGACGACACGAGGGCAATCGTGATGCCGGTCGCCAGTATCACCGCGGCGTGATTGCGAAAGCCTGCGGACCTGATGAAGTTCAGGATGTCGGTAATGCGCAAGATCAGCGGTACGCCGGGCGGTAGCGTTCCGATCGTGGCGCCCAGATCATCGTTTGGAACAAGCCGCAAGCACAACATCTGAAGTGCGGTCCCGGCACAAAGACCGATCAATGCGGCTGGAACAGGCCCGCTTCTCTTTTTCGCGAGGATAACGAATGCACCGGACACGAGGGCGAGTCCCAAAGCCCACCAGTTGACCGGCACCGTGCCGTTGAACGCCCGCAGCAGTTCTTGCGGCCCATCGATATCCAGGGCGCGGGGGAGTTGATTCAGGATGATCTGGATCGCAAACCCATTGATGAAGCCCGCGAGCACCGGATACGGAACAAACTTGACGAGCAGGCCGAGGCGGGAGGCGCCCAGAATCGTCTGAACGATGCCGGAAACCAGCAACGCGGTGCACGCTACCAGGATGAGCGCGCCGCCCTCACTGGCATTTGCGGCCGCAAACGATGGGTCCGTCGCCACGCTTGCGATCAACCCCGACAAAATGGCGGCATGCGTGGTTTTCGGTGAATTCATGTGCAACGGCGTCTTGCCCAGCAGCGCCGTGACGATGGCCGCCACCACCGCCGCGACAAAGGCAGCCGATATGCCCGCCGTCACCCAGGCCGGGCCCATGCTTTCGTACAGCACGGCGCCACAACTGAGGATGATGGGAACGACGGTCAACGCGCCCGCAAGGGCGCCGGTAGCGTCGCGGGCTACTGATCGGAGACGCGCTGATTTCATATTCGCCGCCCCTCTTGGCCAATTAAAGCCGTTTCCCGCCTGTTCGAACCGCTGCTCTGCGCTCGTTGAGCGCAATCCAATACCAAATGGCGCAAGACCGTGCAATCTTCCGCTGACTCCGATTCCGTATGCTGACTGTGCTGCGTCTCACCATCGCTCGCATACCAGGGCGGGGCCCGGCATGACCGTTGTCCATACCGTACTCACGAGCATCAGCTTTGTCGCTATGTCTTTAGATCGCTGCTCTCTTTTAACGTCGGAGAAAAACGCATGGCCGATTACAAAACCACCACTCTCGTCGCCGGTGCATTTGCCGCCGCCCTTGCCGCATTGACGGCCACCTCTGCGAGTGCACAGGAGTTCACCGCGGCACAAAAGAAGATTCAGGCCGAGCATACGGCGCTCGTCAAGTCGGGCAAAGTCGAGCCATGTTTCGGCACGGCCCTGAAGGGGCAAAACGACTGTTATGCAGGTGCAGGCACCACCTGCGCCGGGACGAGCGCGACTGACTATCAGGGCAACGCATTCAAGCTGGTGCCCAAAGGAACCTGCACAACCATCTCCACGCCGAGTGGGCCCGGAAGCCTGTCTCCCAAGGCCTAAGATCGATCAGTGGCCGGGCGCCGTCGGGCCCGGCCCCGCAGCTCTAACCGCAACAACGGCCGGCTATGTCAGAGTCACACTCTCTTGATACCCAACGGCGGCTACCTCTGCGCGCCGGGGTTGGGCTTAAAGCCGAACATTACCGCACGATTCTCGAATCACGGCCGGACGTCGGTTTCTTCGAGGTTCATGCAGAAAATTATATGGGCGCAGGCGGCCCTCCGCACCGCTTTTTGTCGGTCATACGCGAGTCCTATCCTCTATCCGTACATGGTGTCGGCTTGTCGATTGGTGCAGACCGTCCTCTCGACCGGAATCACCTGCAACGCCTGAAAGAACTCGTCGCTCGCTATGCACCGGGGTTGTTTTCCGAGCACCTTGCCTGGTCCAGCCACGACTGCGGTTTTCTCAACGACTTGCTGCCGGTTCCGTACACCGCACAGAGCCTGGCACGCGTCGTGGATCACATCGACGAGGTGCAAGAAGCCCTCGGCCGGCAGATGTTGCTGGAAAATCCTTCTACCTATCTGGCCTTCGAGGAAAGCACGTACGCCGAGATCGACTTCATTACGGCCGTCGTACAACGGACGGGATGCGGTCTTTTACTCGACGTTAATAACGTCTACGTTGCGTCGATCAATCAACAGTGGGACCCTTTTGCATATATCGATGGCTACCCGCTCGCGGCCGTGCAAGAAATCCATCTGGCCGGCCACGCACAGGAGACAGACGAAAAAAATCGTCCGCTGCTTATTGATACCCACGACCGTCACGTCGCCGACATCGTGTGGGACCTCTTCGCACGAGTGATCCAAGGGACCGGTCCGGTTTCCACATTGATTGAATGGGACGCGAACATACCCGAGTGGTCAACGCTCAAGGCGGAAGCCGAGCGAGCTGACGCCGTCATTGAGGCAGCCACCCAAGCGGCAGGTGTCGACCACGCATACAGGCGGCCGTCCTTCATCACCCAACACCCCATCACAGAGGGACAGACAACATGATCAAGCGGCAAGTCCTTGTCTATTACGCGTGGAGCCGGCCAGGCGAGAACGGCGCGCCTCTCCATGTGATCGAAGATCGGTTTCCGGCGCTCTTCGAAAGTCGCAGGATGGGTTTTCCGAGATTCAATGAATTCTCAAACCCGCATCAGTTTGACCAGAGCATTGCTGGTTTCCTCGACCACATCATGAAGCGCAACTTCACCGCCTTCGTCGATCTGGCGGCAGCGCTGACTGGTCAGCGCGTCACGGAGATCGAGCGTGTCACGGACGACGGGACACTCACACCGCTCGATGCGCGCCTTCTGAGCGGCGTCGACACGCTGATTGTCATCAGTTTCGATTCGCTTAGAACAGCTCAGACAGCGGGAAGCGCGGAAATAGAAGCGGTCCGCACGTTCCTTGGACACAGCGACCATCTCGCCTTCATCTGTCCGCATCACGACATTGGCGATGTAACGGACCTGCCGGAAGGCGAGCATCTGCAACGTCAGATTGCAGAATTCCAGCATCACGGCGACAAGACGATTCCGCCGCGGCAACAGTTCGGCAGCCTGGCGCGCTCGCTGCTGGCGGGTCTCGGCGTAGCGGTGGAAAATCGCTTTGGACTCAGGCCAGCGCCCGAAGCAGACGGTTCCCCGGCGCCAATTGAGGCCGATACAAAACTTGATCGATTAGGTCTGCTTGAGAGGGTCAGCACGTTCAATCTGCATCCGCATCTGCCGCAACTGGAGCGTCTCGGCGAGGCTGTCGAAAAACTCGACGTGCTGGCCCGTCAGCGGATCGACCCTACCGCACCGCCGCATCCCTTTACGCGTGACCGCACGACGTTCGATGCCCTCCTGCAGTCTCGGCCAGAAACGTTCAACGGTAGCCTCCTCGTTAGCGATACCACACTCTGGAGTTCAACTGCCGGCGGTGTCGACAGTCTCCGCGAGCTCTGGACGAATGTCGTTCAACGCCCGCTTCGTTCGTGAGAGCGCAATGACACGCGAGAAAACACTTCAAGTGTCCGCCAGACCGCTGGGTGGCAGCGCCGGCTTGAATGCTGATTGCCTGTGCGAACGGCAGAGGAACTTCGCTGCGGCGCTATTGGATCCCAACATGCCTGTCCCTCGCGGTCTGATCGGCCCAGATCGGGAACCCAGCGAAAAACGCTTCAACGTGTATCGGAACAATGTCGTAGCGGGTCTCGTCGAGGCGCTGAAGGCGGCCTATCCCGCTGTGTGCCGCATCGTCGGCCACGACTTCTTCGCGGCGATGGCCCGCGTCTACGTCGCGCTCGAACCACCGAGGTCTCCTGTCATGCTTGACTACGGCGAAACGTTCCCGGATTTCATCGAAAGGTTTGATCCCGCGAAGAGCGTGCCGTATCTGCCTGATGTCGCCCGGCTCGAGCGCGCATGGGTGGAGGCGTATCACGCCGCAGAGGCGCCGCCGGCCGACCCCGCCCCGCTTGCCACGATCGATTCCCGAAGTCTTCCGCAGATTGGTTTTGCGCTGCATCCCTCCGTACGCGTAGTACGGTCGTCTTTTCCCGTCGTCCAGATATGGCTGATGAATATCGATGCGGGTGAGCCTGCTGCAATCGACATCTGCAGCGGCGGCGAGAGTGCTCTTGTCGTACGCCCCATTGCCGAGGTCGAGGTTCGCCGGTTGCCTGTTGGCGCAGCGACTTTCATCATGGGCCTCGCGGCCGGAGCATCGGTGGCCGATGCAGCGGCTCTCGCACTCGACGCAGATTGCGATTTCGACCTGGCCGGCGCGCTTCGAGATCTATTCGCGATGAATATGATCGTCGGATGGAACGTGCGAGAAGGTTCTGAGTTCAGCACGATTGCGAGGGTCGCATGAGTCAGGTTCACGCACGGACGAAAGGCCGTTTCGCACTGCTGATTCGCGCGGCTCTGGCGAAAATCCAGGCGCTCGGGTCAGTACTCGCTCCGCCAATGATGCGGATTGCTCTCGCGCTTCCGTTCTTCCGGTCTGGTCTTACTCGATGGGACGGTTTCCTGTCCATCTCGCCGGCAACGCTCTTCCTGTTCGAGAATCAATTCAAAGTTCACCTCTTCGGCGGAGCCTACGGTTTTCCAGCGCCTGACACGGTTGCACTTATAGTTGCCGTCGCGGAAATAACGCTGCCCGCTTTGCTCGTTCTGGGATTCGCGACCAGGTTCGCGGCACTCGCCCTGCTGGTCATGACAGGGGTAATTCAATTGGTGTTCCCCGACGGCTGGGCGAATTTCCATCTGTATTGGGCGTCGCTCGCCGTCGGGATCATGGCGCTCGGTCCAGGACCTCTGTCGCTGGATCGCTTGATAAAACGCTGGTTATATGCACGGGATATCTGACTTAACCGCAATGTCGTTGGATCTGTCAGTTTCCGTGGTGAGTTTCATTAAATTAATAAGTTATCCAAATTATTTATCGCGTTTACAATTTTCCAGAGGAAAACAATGGACACACCGAGGGCACGGAGGCGCAACTTTTTTCGATTTCGTCGATCTGCAAGCCGCACCTCGCGCCGATCCCTGTATGGCGGCGAAAATTCGATCTGTTCACGATAGTGGGCGATGAGCCGCGCACCGGCCTGCGAGAAAAGGTCGGCGTATTCCGTCTCCTTCCCGTTTCGCGAAGGGCACGCTCTACGGCAATAATCGCCGTTATTGTCGACCCTTGCCGTTCGACTGCGCCGTTCGCAGCCCTGAACGCCGTCGCCCCTGTTCGCGCGCGAAGACTGCGGGGGTGCACCCGACATGACGATGAAATCGTCGGGTGAAATGGCTTTGGTCGACAAAGCCCACCACCAACGCAATCTCCGCGAGCGGCAGGTCGGTGTCGGTAATCAGCGATTGAGCCCGGCGGATTCGACACTGCTCCACAAAGCTGATGGCCGTGCTACCGGTGCTGCGTTTGAACAAACGGCTGAAATGAAACCGGCTCACGTTCACTACCGACGCCAGATCTTCAAGGCTGATTGTCCGGCCCAGATTGTCTTCGATAAATTCAGTCAATCGGACAATTTCGAGCTTGCCAAGCGCACGCTCCGGCGAGCACTCCACCGCCTCGAATACGTTGTAGCTCCGCAGCATGTGGGCTGCCAGGGCTGTCGATATTGCATCGGCGATCAACACCTGGACCGGGTGCGCTTGCCTGTCCATTTCCATAAGCAGCGTCTGCGCGAGCCGCTCGATCACAGGATCGCGCACTTGAAACACATTGCGGATTTCCACCTGGCCTTTTCGTTGGCCCAACTGCTCCGCCGCGCACGCGACAAGCGATGTCGGAATGCGTAGCCTTGCGGACAATCCTGAATCCCCCTCCCACGTCGAGTCGTAACCGGCGGGCATGATGTAGGAGGTGCCGGCCGTGATGACGCTCGCATGAATGGCTCCGGCGCGGGTCTGGACCAGCTTGGCGCTTCCCGAGGGGCAATAACAGATCAGGTGATGGTCGAGACCCGCGTAGCTTTCGGCGCAACCGAAGTAGGGCCGATGAAGATCGGCCGTCAAGCCATTCCAACCGCGCTCGCGGGTGGTTGCAATCGGCCGCTGGGGCCGCGCGTTCAGTATCTCGTCAATGGAGATCAATTTCGCACGGCATGGCGATGACTGGACGCTCTGAGCCATGGCTTTATTTGCGGGCGATGGGTCGCAAATGCCGTCTCCCGGCCGCGGAAGTTTTTCCATGGCAACTGGCCCCTACTCCCAAGGACTGTCGCCCCGCTGCCCTGTCCGATGTGAAGCTGGTGATCATTAGCGCCCCCCTTAATCCGCTACTCCGTTAGCCACGTCTGTCAGCCACGCCGAACACGCCAAACTCCAGTTTCCTGCAACGACCCCACTATTTTATTCTGTCACAAGTTACGGATTTCTGAATTCGACCAAACATGCTCACGGTCGATCAGGCCAAGCGCGACCACCTTCAGGTTGGAGCCGGCCTTGACGAACTCGACGTCGTATTTCCGCTGCGCTATAGGCTTTCCCCGAAGATTGATATACACCAACGACCCCATCCCGTTGATCGATAGCGCGAGGAAACGAAGGAAAGACTGGGCGGTTCACACGGCATGTGCGTGGTCAATGCATATCAGGTCAACCAGGACCTGCCAGTCTTTCTGGAAAACTGACCGTCGCGAAACTGCGGCGGTGTCCGCACTGCCGCCGCGGCAATCGCCGACCGAAGGCGGTAGTCGAATCATGGCGCAGCCAGCTCAGATTGTCGCCAGAACCAGATTCTGGGCCCTTTTCTTGCCGACGCACGCGCGTTCAGCGCGGCGTCAACGCAACGCCCGGATCGCTTTTATATCCCCCGCCCAGAGCCTTGGTCAGCGTGATTTCTCCGCTCAGTTGCTGGCCGGTAATCTTAAGCAGCGCGAGCCGCTCCTCGATCAAGGGCTCGCGCGCTTGCGTCGCGGTAAACCGGCTACCCAAGCCACTGCGGTAATGCCCCTCAGCACTCTGCGACGCAAAGGAAACTGCCTGCGTTTTCTGCGTCTGGAGTTCAGCTTCCGTGTCCAGGTCCTGCAACCGGCTGCCCGTCGCCGCGACGTCGCGAACTGCGTTAAGCACAGCTTCATTGTATTGCTCGATCAGCGTATTGCTCGCAGTCCGCGCGCCACCAAGGTTCGCGTTGAGACGACCGCCATCGAAAATAGGTAAATAAAGACCGGGAATCAGATTGATCTGCTGACTCGCATGCGTGAACAGGTCTGCCAAATGTAGCGCGTTGACGCCGAAAAACGCCTTGATATCGAAACTTGGATAGAACGCCGCTTTTGCCGCGTCGATACGATCGAACGAGGCCTGCACATACCAGCGCATCGCCTGCAGATCCGGACGCCGCGCCAGCAGCTCGTACGAGAGGGTGGACGGCAAACCCGCCTGCAATGGCGGCAGAGGCACCGGCTGGATCACCGGCAGATCGTCCGCGCCAGCTCCAATCAACGCTCGCAACGATTCACGAAACTGCTTGATCTGCCCTTGCGCCACGACGATCTGTTGTTGCACGGCCAGCAATCCCGCTCGCGCCTCCTGAGTCTGGGTCTGCGGTTCAAGTCCACGGGCCGCTCGCGCCTGATGCGTCTCGACGGCGAATGCCGCGACCTCACGCGATTGCCCCAGTAAATCGATGACCTGATAGGTGGTCTGGATTCCGTAGTATAACTGGGCAACGTCCGTGGAGATTTCCAGTTCGATCGCGGCCAGCTCGGCAAGCCGCGCATTGTGTACGCCCAACGACGCGGCCACCTGGGCGCGCTGCTTCCCCCACAGATCGACGTCGAGGCTCGCGCCAAGGCCAACGATCCCGGAGGTGTACCACGGTCCGGTGAAACCCTCCGCCGGTACGTTCAACGCGAACGGCCCGAGAAAACCATTTCCCGAGACGTGCTCACGATCGATCGCGCCGAGCGCCGTTACCTGAAGATTCGTGCCCGCCTTGACCAGTTCGACATCCGACTGCGCCTGCGCCACCCGGCCGCGCGCAATCAGCATGGTCGGTGCATCGGCCAATGCACGCTCGATCAGGCCGTTGAGCTGCGGATCGCCGTACGCGGTCCACCAACGCGCGGACGGCCAGCCATCGCGCGCCAGATGGATGTCGTCGGCGAGACGGATCTGTTCGGGCCGGATCGCGTCGATCGGCTTGCCGTCGTGGTGAATCAGCGCACAGCCGGCGAGTCCGCCACTGATTAACGCAGTCAGTACGGCGCGGCGGAGAAACAACGGTGGAGTGAAGTGCTCTCGCTTAATCATTCTGATGAGACTCACGCGGAACCACGGGAGCGGAATCCGGGGCACGCCAGTCCGGCAGCCCCGACAACTGATCAATGAGGGTGCGTGCGCAAACCGCAGGCTGTGTGTGGTAAAGGTCAGCGTCTGCGGCGCCCTGGTCGATGTCGCGCAAACCCGGCTGCTCCAGCAGGCCCAGCGAGAGCCGAGGCAGCGCCTGCGCGGCCGGCGGATTGGCGCTGAGATCGTCCGCGTAAGCAGCTAGCCGGGCGGCAGCCTGCTCCTGAATGGCGCGCGCGGCATCGCGAACTTCACTGCGCATCAATGCAGCCTGAGCGCTCACCGCATTGTGAAGCGCATTACCGGCCAGCATGATTTCACGCCCTTGGGCCAGAACCGTTTGCGCCCGCAGCGTCAATTGCGCATGCACGCCCTCCTGCCAGTTCGGCTCTACCGCAACCCGCGCCAGCACAGCCTCGCAATCGGCGAGCGCGGCCCACGTCTGCAATTGTTGCTGGGCATACGGCAACTCCGCTGGCGGTGCACCATCGGCAAGATTCGCGCGCAGGAGCACACTCACCGAGCGCAGCATCGTTGCCAGCTTTTGCCGCAGTACATCGCCCTCTCCTTCACGCCAGAATGACATCTGGACCAGCGTCGAAACACCCACACCCAACAGGATCCCGACCATGCGATCGCGAATCTCGGTGAGATTGCTGGTCGGTCCGAACTTTTCGAGCAGCGCCAGCGAGAAGGTGAACGCGATCTGCACCCCGGCGTAGCTGATGCGCTCCGATCCGGCCGACACCCATGCACCCAGCGCGATGACCGGCAACGACATCAACAGCAAACCAACGATGCTGTCCAGATGGGGAATCACGAACACCACCATGAAGAGCGCCAAGCCGCTGCCGACGAGGGCACCGCCGATCCGCAATATCGCGCGCTGTGTCGATGCACCCAGGCTCGGCAACGCAATGATCAGGCAGGTCAGCATGATCGTGTGAATGCCTTGCCAGTCCGTGGCGTTGTAGAAGACATAGCACACCAGCACTGCCAGCAGCGTCTTCAGCGAAAAGCGCACATACGCAGGATTGCTGAAGGCGTCGGGTACGACCATCGGTTCCTTGGCGGCCGTACCGTCACCGGAACCGGCGCGTGCGGCAAGATCGTCGAATGCGTTCAGCGCGCGTTGCATCTCTGCCGCAGCGCCGTGGGGACTTACAACGTCGCCGGGCGCAAGCGTCGCCCGATGTACCGCGCGGTACGCTTGATCTGCGGCAATGGCCCCGTCGAGCGCACGGCAATTCTCGCGCAGTTCATACAGTGCGCCCCGCGCGGCCACGGATACCTCTGACGGGTCTGACGGCAGTTCGCGGGCCGCACCATACAGGCGCGACACCGTGGCAATGCAGGCCAGTTGGTACGTGCTTTCCTCGCGATAGCGAGCGTCACGCATCGCAGTGAATTTGAGCAACTTCTGCAGCGCCAACGAGCCTTGCTGAATTGCGATCGGCGTGACAGGTTCGGGCGCCGGACCGCCGTCGAGCAGGTGCGAAAGACGCGCGTCGACCGCGGTGAGTTGCCGGTGCATTTCAGCCTTCAATTGAAGTTGCGGTTCGGCTGGCAAGAAGAAGGTATTGATCACCAGCGTCAGCACGATCGAATAGTTGACCGCCACCCATACCCAAAGCACGCCGCGGATCAATAGCTCGGCCTCATCCGTCTGGTCGACGAAGCTCTGCACGTAGATAATGACGATCGCGACGATAAAAAACACGATGCCGATCTTCAGGATACGCATCAGGTACACGCTGCCGAAGAACAACAGGCTCGCCGCGACAATGCGCATCAGCGGATAATCAAACGTAAATTTCAATAGCAGGATCGAGAGGCCGATCGCCATCGTCGAACCGAGCATAAACATGATGCCCACCAGCCGTGTGATCACGACATTCGACTGCGTGACGTAAAACACGACCAGCAGCGAAAGCGCCAGCAAGGGGACTTCAAGGGTCATCGACGTGACAATGACAATGGCGCTTGCCAGCACGCAGCGCAGCATCACGTTGGTGCGCCCCGGATAGGCTGTGAGTTGGCCGCGCAAAAAGCGGTGCGCGTCGACGAGGCTGCCGGGCAGATAGTCGGTCGCGTTCATATCGACGTCTCAGTTGGCCTGGCCATGAGCCTGCCCGTCGTTGCCGCGCGCGGGCACGGCGTCGGGTTGCAGCACGGCAACCGCCGACGTGCCGATGCGGAACAGTTCCGGATCGGGTCGCTCAATCAGAATCTTGACCGGGAAGCGCTGCGAGACGTGTACCCAGTTGAGGGTGCGCTCGATGCGCGGCAGACCGCCCGGCAACGCGAGGCCACCTTCGTCCGGCGAGACGCCGTAGCTGATCGAGTCAACGGCGCCGTGAAAACGCCGGCCCGTATCGCTCAGCAAATAAATCGTAGCGGGCGTGCCGGCGCGAATATGCGTGAGTTCGGTCTCGCGGAAATTCGCCACCACGTACCAGTGCCGCGTATCGATCAGCGTGAAGACCGGTTTGAGTGAGGACGCGAACTGCCCGGTGGAGGACTTCAGCGAGACGACCCGCCCGTCGAACGGCGCGCGCACTGTCGTGTATTCGATGTTCAATTCAGCCAGCGATATCTCGGCCAGCGCGACGGCGCGCTGCGCGACCAGCGCATCGACCCCGCTGACAGCCGCCGCGGCCTGCTGCGCCTGCAGTTGCGCCGCACTCAGTTGCGCCTGGGCAGCGCGTTGCGCGGTGCGCGCCCGGTCGACATCCTCGGCGGACACGTAACCTTGCGGCAACAGCGGCTCAGTGCGGCGCAACGTGTCGCCGGCCTGGGTGGCCGCAGCCCGCGCACCCTCGACCGCTGCCCGCACCGACTCGGCGTTGTACTGCTGCGCATTGACGCTGCGCTGCGTCAATGCGATCTGCTTGTCGAGCGCAACCAGCGTTGCCTGGCCGCGCGCCAGTGCATCCTGGTAGGGTCGCGGATCGATCTGGAACAGCAGGTCGCCCTGCTTGACGGCCTGGTTGTCACGCACTGCCAACTGGACGATGCGCCCGCTGACCTCGGGCACCACGTCGATGGTATCGGCGTACGCGTAGGCGTCGTCGGTGCGCGGCGACCTGTCCAGCATCCAGATCACGAGGATCAGCACCAGCAGCGTCACCAGCACCAGAACGATGGCGGGCCATATCTTGCGCGGTGGCTTGTTTGCACTTGTTGTCATCGATTCATCCCCGCTCAATGTTGGAAAAAGATCAACCAGACAACGAGCGCGAGCAACGTGACCAGCGCCGGATAGACCAGCGCCGGCGGCCCGAACCAGAGGCCACGGTGAGTGCGTTGCACGATGACATGAAATATGATTGTAAGGACTACGCCGGCGATGATGCAGAACAGCCAGTCAGGGAAGTACGCACCGAGCACGTTGACCGACGGCGACCGGGAGCAACCGGTCACGCACATGCTCACAAGTACCGCAGTGGCCACAGTGCCGGACGACCTCATTGCATGTTCTCCCTGATGAGCGTTGGATGCGTGTGGCGGCTCGAACATAGCGTTCGCCGTTGCGGCTCAGCGCTTTGCGCGTTGAGCACGCTATCATGCGCGATCCGGACGGAGGAACAAAAAAAACCATCACGACTTTCACCGGCAGCTTCTGCTGGCTTAGCGTGGCGTTCGCCTCGGTCGTCGATACCTTCGACATGACAAATCTCCTGGAAAGCAGATTAACCCGCAAGGCGGTCACGCAACGCGACATGATGATCTTTTGCGCTCGCAATCTCAACTGCCGCACCGTCTTAGCTTACCCGTTAAAAGTCATAAAATCGACTTGTCGATCTCAGACAAATATCGCGAGATCGACTCGCTGAGGACGGTCGTTTCCTTCGATGCAGACCGATATTCTGCGAACCGCATGAAACAAGCGCAAGGCCAATCGATTTTTTGAAAACTTCCAGACCGGGCACGTCATGGAGTTCCGGACACTTGTTCGACAAGGTTGGCAAGCGCCACGACGCTCTCGTTCGCCACGGGTACACTGGCATCGGTATCCCATCGAGAATGGACAAAATGGCCCCGACAGTTATTCCGGCAGTGATCCTGATCGTCATAACGATCGCCGCGTCAATGAGCCTGAGGCATTGGTCAAGGCGAATTCGTGCTGGCTTTGATCTTATCTGCTTCGTCATCCTTAGTATTTACCTGGATCGGCAAGACGTGTTTCCGATCTTTGCTGCGCCACATGGGCACCTGAGCTCAGGGGAAATAGCGATCCGCTTCGTTGGAGGAGCGTGGTGGGTACTTGGCGCGCGGCTTGTCGTCTCTCTGCTTTGGTTCGCCTTACATAGAGACCAGCGTTCCCGGGAAGCACGTCTTTTCTCCGACCTGACAGCAACGGCCATCTATATTGTCACCGGTATCGTGGTGATGGATTCTGTGTTTGCGTTGTCCGTCACAGGCGTGGTGGCCACTTCCGGCGTCGTCGCGATCTTCATTGGTTTGGCGCTGCAAAACACATTGGCCGATGTCTTCGCGGGTATCGCCGTCGGCATAGAAGCGCCGTTCAGCGTCGACGACAGGGTCAAGATCGGCGACATGCTGGAAGGACAGATTGTCCAGGTCAATTGGCGCTCGATTCGAATCCACACCGACGATGACGATATTGTCACCATCCCGAACAGCATCGTCGCCAAAGCCGAGATTATCAACCGGAGCTACCCGAGTTTGCGGCGCGCGGCGTCAGTTGACGTATGGTGCCCGGCGAGCGCATTGCCTGAGCGGGTCATCGAAACGCTCCTGAATGCCACGCTGCTGTGTCCGGACATTTTGCACAAGCCTGCGCCCGGCGCTGTCATGGTTCAGTTCGGCCGCAGGAACACGCTATATCGAGTGTCGTTTCATGTAGCGGGCACCCTATCAATTGCTTCGACGAAAGATACGCTGCTCAGGGCGGCAAGGCGGCAATTGCTCTATGCCGGATTTCTTGACGAAGTCGTGCCCATGACGGCGCCTCGCGACCCGTCATCTAATGCTGTCATGACAATGCCGCACAAGCTGCTGCGAGACTTGCTTTTGTTCGAGTCCCTTACTGACGCGCAAGTTGAAAAACTGGCGGAAAAACTTATCCCACGTCATCTGGAGCCTAACGAAAAATTGTTCACCGAAGCAGAGGTCGAAACTTCACTGAATGTAATCGCCTCTGGCATTATCGAAATAACAAGAGAGGAAAAAGGCAACCGTGAGACGATCGGTTGCATTGGTGCAGGGGAATATGTTGGCGAAATAGGCCTGCTCACCGGCACTCCTCATGCGGCAACCGCAACGGCTCGTACGCATTGTCAGGTCTACAAGCTGCCGCACGAAGCGATTGCGCCCTTGATGAAAACCGATGACGGATTGCTGGTCGCTTTGGACAAGTCGGCCCGAAGGGGACTCGACATGCTGCATCGGAACGTAGCCGCTCGTGCGACACGAGATATCGGTGCGCCTGGACAACTTCTTTCCCGCATACGGAGGTTTTTTGGACTGACGGCTTTTTGATGACATGCGGCGCGAAGCCGCCACGCGCCGCGCTGGATTTAGTCAGAAATTCGACGAAAAAGGTCTATCCCGGCGCATCTCGTGGACTATGCATTCTGTCTACGGAACAGATTAGTGCCGATATATATGCTTTCCTAGCCGACTAGTCTGCAGGCGGATTCAGCATGAGACCCCACTGCTACTAATCTGCCTATCCCGTTACGAGCGGCACCGTTGCTGTTGGATTGCCCACCAGATACTCGTAGTGACGGTAACCGCCATTGTCGTGCGTATAGACAAAGCCTGCGCCTTCATAGAGCGCCCGGGCTGGATTGTCCGGCTTCACACCAAGCGTAAGCGTAGCGAAACCCCGCGCGCGTGCGTCGGCTATGAACTCGGCCAGGAGCCGTCGACCGAGTCCGACACCGCGCCTGTCACGCAGGACGTAAATCGACGCAAGGACGGCGACGTTACCCTGGGTCTCCCAGAAGCAATACCCTGTAGCCTCCTCGCCGGATTGCGCAATGAACATGCGGTCGAGATCGTTGGTCCATTGCTTGATGTGCCAATACAATCCATCCCTCCAGCGCCCCTCCTGTTCTGGCTCGATCTGCCGAATATAGTCGAGTTCGCCGGCATAAATCGCCGGGAGGTCAGTAGCACGTGCGCGACGAATCGAATGAAGGTCTGTCATCGTTTATGGAAAGGTGCAGAAAGTTAAGTACGCTCGCACCACCGTATCCAAGCCGCTTACTGATGGTGTGCCGCGTGTTGAGATTGCATTGTCGCCCGCTTCCGGTTGAATTCACAAGGCGATGGCGCGTTCCGGTGATGCTCATCTTGTCCGACACTGGCCTATGCCGCTATCGGCATCCGACAGAATGACAATGGCTGTCGCGGAACGTCGCGACGGCGGCGTGAAATGCCCGACCCTGTCGCCGCACGACAGGCATATAGCTCCTTCCGACCTGCTGTGCAACCGCACCCGGTATTTCGCCGTCCATGCACATCGCACCGTTGTGCCGGCGTTCCGCGCCCGGAAACGGCCGTTCGTCGCAGTCCGCTTGAGATAACCGCGCCCAGGCATCACCATTGGCGCCTCAACGTACAATCGTCTCGATCTGCCCAGGAAACACACCATGCCCCCTTTCACACTATCCCTGCTTCAGCCGTTCTGGCGAAGGCTGCGGATCTATGCCCTGACCACGGTCGGCTGCGCGTGGTTGTACAGCACGATCTATCAGGAATCGTTCGCGCGTGATCTGGTCTATGCGGCGTGCGTTGTGGCCATCGTCCAGTGCCTCGTGGCAGGCGGGCGCTACACGCTCGCGTACCAACGGCGGCGGCAGGGACGCAACGACGCCGACGCCGACGCCTTGCAAAAGTGGCCAGGCTGGCAATGGATGCTGCCGTGGATGGTCGTGAGCGTGGTGATTGGCTACTTCGCAGGCATTCGTATCGGCGATATCCTGCTCGGGATTCGCTATACCCCGATCACAGCGGCACATAACGCACACACGATGATAATCAGCATCAGCGTGGCGTTGATGCCAACCGGCTTCCTGACCTACGTGTTCTACACGCGCAACCGGATGGCGGCGATCGAGCTGCGAGCCGAAACCGCACAACGGACAGCTGCGGAAAGTCAGCTCAAGCTGCTCGAGTCGCAGCTCGAACCGCACATGCTTTTCAACACACTGGCGAATCTGCGTGTGCTGATCGGGCATGATTCACTGCGCGCACAGGGAATGCTTGATCACCTGATTGGCTTCCTGCGCTCAACGCTCGCTGCGTCGCGCACGGGGTCTCATACGCTAGCGGAGGAATTCGCGCGTATCTCGGACTATCTCGCGCTGATGCAGATCCGGATGGGCCCGCGCCTGAAGATTCAGCTCGATCTCCCCGAGCCGTTGTCGGCGTACCAGGTGCCACCGTTGCTGCTGCAACCGTTGGTGGAAAACGCCATCAAGCACGGACTCGAACCGAAGGTCAGCGGCGGACGCGTGGTCGTGACCGCCGAGCGTCACGCCGGCCATCTGGTGTTGACTGTCCGTGACACGGGCGTCGGCCTCGACGCGCAAGCACACCATGGCGCCCGCTTCGGACTGCAACAGGTGCGCGAGCGCCTCTTCACGCTGTATGGCGAGGCCGGCTCGCTGGCGCTGCAACCAGCGCCAAACAACGATGGCGGCACGCTTGCCGTTATCACGCTGCCATGTTCAAGGAGCAATGAAAAATGAAAACGACTGCATTGATCGCAGAAGACGAAGCGCTGCTGGCCGCCAACCTGCAATCCGAACTATTTGGTTTGTGGCCGGATCTGGAGATGGTCGCCATCGTCGGCGACGGACAGAGTGCGGCGCAAGAGGCGCTTCGACTCCAGCCCGACGTGCTTTTCCTCGATATCCGCATGCCCGGCATGACCGGGCTTGAATGTGCAGAGGCGCTTGCCGAAGAATGGCCCGAAGGCGGCAAGCCGTTTCCGCTGATCGTATTCGTCACGGCCTACGACGAATACGCGGTTCAAGCCTTCGAACGCGCAGCCTTCGACTACGTGCTCAAGCCCGTGCAAACGCCCCGGCTCGAACAAACCTGTGAGCGCCTGAAAGAGCGTCTGAAAGAACGATCGCCCGACAGCAACGTGCCCGCATCGCTGGGCGGTATTGTTATCCAGATGCGCGAACTGCTCGCCGCCGGCAGCCCGCTGACAGGACATGCCGCACAGGACAGCGCGCCGCTGCGGATCATTCAGGCGAGCGTGGGCAACACCATTTCGATGGTGCCCGTCGATGATGTCCTGTACTTGGAGGCGGCCGACAAATATGTGCGTGTCGTCACGGCGGAACGCGAACACCTGGTACGGTCCCCGTTGAAGGAATTGCTGCAGCGACTCGACCCGCAACGGTTCTGGCAGATCCATCGAGGTTCGGTGGTGCATTGCGATGCGATCGCCAGCGCACAACGTGACGAATCGGGCAAACTGACTTTGACGCTGCGGGAACACCCGGACCGTCTTGTCGTCAGCCGGCTTTACGCGGACCGCTTTCGCGGCTTATAGGACGTGCATGGCGGCTGGCGCGCCGCTTCCTCGTACCGGCGAAGCGACACCAACTGCCGGCACGATAGTTCGCAGTGCGACGAAAACCTCGCCGTCATCGTAAAATCAGGCTCGCAGCCATTCCCTTGCGCCATCGAGCGAGCGAAAGTCATCGAACATGAACTGCCGGGCCATCCGGCACGCGGCCCGTGCCGGCGAGACGGTTGCCGTCGAGCTTGATCTCGCGTGGATCGACGAACAACGAAGCGAGGATGTTATCGAGCGTCATCTGCATTCTGCCTGAGAGCGTCCGCCTGTTCTTGAAAGGCTTCGGCCGGTAAGCTGGGTATCGCGTCCAGATCGGCGAACCCCAAGGCACGCCAGATATCGCGCGCGTCGGGAGAATCGCTGAAGCGCTTCAGACGCGCCTGTTCGGCGCGCAGCGTGTCCAGATCGAGGCGCGCGGGTCGTTCGAGCGCTGCCGCCACGGCGTCGCGAAACGCAGGGGCATTGTCATCCGCGTAGGCATCGGCTCCGCCGTTGAGCGCGCCGACCGTCGCCAACGCGCGATACCTGTTCGCCCGAATTGATCAACGGGAGGAACAGCAATCCGAAAACACCTCCAGGCGAATGCCGATCTTTACCAAGGTCAGTACGCTGGGCCCACGCGTGTCAGAAACGAACGGCGCGTCGCGCACGCGAACGGCGGATGTTCATCGTCTTCGGGCAGATTTGTCTAGGTGGTGTCTTGGGTCATTTGTCAGGTGCTTGGTGGACCAGTGGAACCTCACGGACTGCACGATCCAAACTTAAAATTGATTTCATAAAGTCAGGGCTTCCTGGTTAATAAGCGAAGCGCATTATTCGAACGGAAAAATAAATTTGGACTGCCAATCATGAACCAGATAAAAGAAAGGTGGCAATGGCAGCAATAAGTGGCGAGCGCACGCTAGCAAGATTTGTGCAGCAGTTTGAGGTTCATCCGGACAGGTCACGGAATACAAGCGTCAGTTGCGGGAACGAACGGCCGGTATGTTCAACGCAGTAGGCGCGTCCGTCACTGAGCCGCTGGTGGGTCTAAAGACACTGAACGCAAAGATCGGCCAATTGGCGCCGGAGAATGATTTTTTGTCCCGCGCACTCGGCAAGGCGGGCTTGTTGAGTACAGGGAAATAATCGGTGGTGCCAGTCCCTTGTCAGGTATCCCGGCAGGTCAAGCCGGTCGGCATCAGGTGATCCAGTGGTACTACGCGCCGAGTCCGTTCAGCGCAGCAGATCTCGCGCTACTGCGCTGGATCGACGAGTTGTACGTAAAGCATCCGTTGGCTGGCGCGCGCGTTGATGTGCCTGCTCAAGCGAGAGGCATAGTGGCAGCACAAATTCGCAGGCGATAAAAAACCCGCAGAGCCAATAGCCATGCGGGTTTTCGGATACTTCTCTGAGCTGTTTCAGACTACTTCGATCTTACTTGCGAAACGGTGGTGGGTGCTGACGGGCTCGAACCGCCGACCTACGCCTTGTAAGGGCGCCGCTCTACCAACTGAGCTAAGCACCCCGTTTCTCGATCTTCTTATGCGATCCTTCTCAAGCGATCTTCACACCCATTATGCAAAGTGTGTGATCCGCTCCGCCAGACTTGAAACCGTTTCAAACCGGCCCGTATCCAGCGAGTCCGCTAGTTTAGCGCATCTTTTAGCGCTTTGCCAGGGCGAAATTTCGGAACCTTCGCCGCTTTGATCTTGATCTCATCGCCGGTTCGGGGATTACGGCCGATGCGCGCCGTCCGCTTGCCCACGGCAAAGGTGCCAAAGCCGACCAGCGTCACCGAGCCGCCCTTCTTCAGGGTCGTCTTGACCCCGCCGATCAAGGCTTCGAGCGCGCGGCCGGCCGCCGCTTTGGAGATATCGGCTTGTTGCGCAATATGGTCGATCAGGTCCGTCTTGTTCATTGTGTGATCCCCCGAATAATGGTTTGTGGATGGGCGATGCTGCAAAGAGTACGTTCACGACAGGCTGCTTTAGCACGGGCCCCGGAAACCCAGGTGCGGCGGTCATTAGAAGTAGCCGAAAGACAGGTGTCAACCGGGATTGAGCCTGATTAGCGGGCCTCCGCTGGAACTCTGGCGCGCTAAAGCGCAGGGCGGACCGGTCAATAAAAAACCCCGCGAGGTCAGTTCACACTGACCTCGCGGGGTTTTGGTTCGCCGGCTCGGCGCGACCGCTTCGGGCCGCGCCTCGACGGGCGTTTAATGCTTCACGAACTCACCAGCTGCTGGCGTGTCCTTCTTTTCCGCAACAGCGGGCGTTGCCGGCTTGGCTTCTTCTTCCGGCAGCGCTGCTGGAACACGTTCGAGCGCGAGCTCAAGGACCTTGTCGATCCAGCGAACTGGAACGATTTCGATCGAGTTCTTCACGTTGTCCGGAATCTCGGCCAGATCCTTCGTGTTCTCTTCCGGGATCAGCACGAGCTTGATGCCGCCGCGATGCGCCGCCAGCAACTTCTCCTTCAATCCGCCGATAGGCAACACTTCGCCACGCAACGTGATTTCGCCGGTCATTGCCACGTCTGCACGAACCGGAATACCGGTCAATACGGACACCAGCGCTGTAGTCATTGCGATACCGGCAGACGGACCGTCCTTAGGCGTCGCGCCTTCGGGCACGTGGATGTGGATGTCCTTCTTCTCGAACGCCTCGTCCGATACACCCAGACGACGCGACCGCGAACGCACCACTGAACGCGCTGCCTCGACCGACTCCTTCATCACGTCGCCGAGCGAACCCGTGCGGATGATGTTGCCCTTGCCCGGCATCACAGCGGCTTCGATGGTCAGCAAGTCGCCGCCCACTTCCGTCCACGCGAGACCCGTCACCTGACCGACCTGGTTCTCCTTCGCGGCCAGACCGAAATCGGTCTTGCGCACGCCGAGGAACGAGTCGATGTTGCTGCCGTCGATCCGGACCGCGCCTTCTGCCTTCTTCAGCAGAAGCATCTTCACGACCTTGCGGCAGATCTTCGACATTTCGCGCTCGAGCGACCGAACACCGGCTTCACGCGTGTAGTAACGAATGATGTCGCGGATCGCTTCCTCGGTGAGATCCATCTCGCCAGCCTTGAGGCCGTTGTTGCGGATCTGCTTTGGCAACAAGTACTTCTGCGCGATGTTGATCTTCTCGTCCTCGGTGTAACCCGAGAGGCGAATCACTTCCATCCGGTCGAGCAACGGCGGCGGAATGTTCAGCGAGTTCGACGTCGCCACGAACATCACGTCCGACAAGTCGAAATCGACTTCGATGTAGTGATCGGCGAATGTATGGTTCTGTTCCGGATCGAGCACTTCAAGCAAAGCAGACGCCGGGTCGCCGCGGAAATCCATGCCCATCTTGTCGACTTCGTCGAGCAGGAAAAGCGGATTGCGCACGCCGATCTTCGACAGGCTCTGCAAGATCTTGCCGGGCATCGACCCAATGTACGTGCGACGGTGACCGCGAATCTCGGACTCGTCATGCACGCCGCCGAGCGCCATGCGCACGAACTTGCGGTTCGTCGCGCGGGCAATCGACTGGCCCAGCGAGGTCTTGCCGACGCCCGGAGGCCCGACGAGGCACAGGATAGGCGCCTTGACCTTTTCGACCCGTTGTTGGACCGCAAGATACTCAAGGATCCGTTCCTTGACCTTCTCGAGGCCGAAGTGATCTTCGTCGAGCACCCGTTCCGCATTCGAGAGGTCATTGTTGACCTTGCTCTTCTTGCGCCACGGCAGGCCGATCAGCGTGTCGATGTAGTTGCGCACGACGGTGGCTTCAGCCGACATAGGCGACATCAGCTTGAGCTTCTTCAGCTCGGCGTCAGCCTTCTTCTTGGCTTCCTTGGGCATGCGTGCGTTGGTGATGCGCTTCTCGAGTTCTTCGAGATCCGCACCTTCCTCGCCTTCGCCCAATTCCTTCTGGATCGCCTTGACCTGTTCGTTCAGGTAATACTCGCGCTGGCTCTTTTCCATCTGACGCTTCACGCGTCCACGAATGCGCTTTTCGACCTGAAGAATGTCGATCTCGGCTTCGAGCTGGGCAAGCAGATGCTCAAGGCGTTCCACAACCGGAAACATCTCGAGAATGTGTTGCTTCTGGTCGAGCTTCAGCGGCAAATGCGCGGCGATGGTGTCAGCCAGGCGACCCGCTTCGTCGATACCCGACAGCGACGTCAGTATCTCAGGCGGGATCTTCTTGTTGAGTTTCACGTACTGATCGAACTGCGACACAATCGCGCGGCGCAGCGCTTCAGTTTCAGCGCTGTCGGCGTGGTCGGGTTCGAGCGGCATCACGTCGCAGGAAAACTGTGTTTCCTGTTCTTCGATCGTGAGCGTCTTGGCACGCTGCAAGCCTTCGACCAGCACCTTCACGGTACCGTCCGGCAGCTTCAGCATTTGCAGGATGTTTGCGATACATCCCACTTCGTACATGTCTTTTTCGGTCGGCTCGTCTTTCGCAGCGGTCTTCTGGGCGACAAGCATGATGTGCTTGCCCCCTTCCATCGCGGCTTCGAGTGCCTTGATCGATTTGGGTCGTCCGACAAAAAGCGGAATCACCATGTGCGGGAAAACGACTACGTCACGCAGCGGGAGCAACGGGAGAGTAATGCGTTCCTGCGGGAGGAGTTGGGTTCCTGACATTTTCATTTCCCCAGTAGTGGAATCAGTTCAGTCGTAAATAAGGCCGTCAAAATGGATTGCAAGCCTTAAGCGTGTGGGAAAAGATCAATGAATCGAAAAAATTCGCCTCAGTAACGTGTCAGTAACGTCCACAAGATATCCGAAAAATAAACAAAAAGCCGTTCACGTTGCCATGAACGGCTTTTCGCCGACACACAGCCCAACTCAGTTAGAACCTGCTACCTTCGGCGTGTCTTCGTAGATCAAAAGCGGCTTGCCGTCGCCATCGATTGTATTGTCATCCACGATAACCTTGCTCACACCCTTCATTGCCGGCAACTCGTACATCACGTCCAGCAACGCTTGTTCCAGAATGGACCGCAGACCACGCGCACCCGTCTTGCGACGGATTGCCTTCAACGCGATAGCCTTCAGCGCGCCCGGACGAATCTCCAGGTCGACACGTTCCATGTTGAACAGCTTGTGATACTGCTTCACCAGCGCATTCTTCGGCTCGGTCAAGATCTTGATCAGCGCGTCTTCATCCAGCTTGCCGAGCGTCGCCACCACGGGCAGACGGCCTATCAGTTCGGGAATCAAACCGAACTTGATCAGGTCTTCCGGTTCCACTTCGCGCAGCACTTCACCCGCGTCGCGATCCACCTTGCTCTTCACGCTTGCGCCAAAACCGATGCCGGTCTTTTCCGTACGATCGATGATGACCTTTTCAAGGCCGTCGAACGCGCCGCCGCAAATGAACAGAATGTTGGTGGTGTCGACCTGGATGAAGTCCTGGTTCGGGTGCTTCCGGCCGCCTTGCGGGGGCACCGAAGCCATCGTACCTTCGACCAGCTTCAGCAGCGCTTGCTGGACGCCCTCGCCCGACACGTCGCGCGTGATGGACGGGTTATCCGACTTGCGGCTGATCTTGTCAATTTCGTCGATGTAGACAATGCCACGCTGGGCCTTGTCGACTTCGTAGTTACAGTTCTGCAGCAGCTTCTGAATAATGTTTTCAACGTCTTCGCCAACATAGCCGGCTTCCGTCAGCGTGGTTGCGTCTGCAATCACGAACGGGACGTTCAACATGCGCGCGAGCGTTTGCGCGAGCAAGGTCTTGCCCGAACCCGTGGGTCCGATCAGCAAAATATTGCTCTTTGACAACTCGATATCGTCTTTCTTCTCGAGATGCTTAAGACGCTTGTAGTGGTTATAAACCGCCACTGCAAGAATCCGCTTCGCGCGTTCCTGACCGATCACGTACTGGTTCAGGATCTCGCTGATCTCTTGCGGACTCGGCAGGTCCGACTTCGTCAGGCCAGCCTCTTCCGCCGCGCCGGCAGCTTCGTCGCGGATAATTTCATTGCACAAGTCGATGCATTCATCACAGATGAACACGGAAGGACCTGCAATCAACTTCTTGACCTCGTGCTGGCTCTTGCCGCAGAACGAGCAATACAACAGCTTTTCGCTGTTAGAACCTTTTTTGTCCGCCATGGATGTGCGAGCCTCCGGACACTCGATTACATAATACGCCGCTCAATTCACCTACGCAGAAATGGCATGTGCGCAGGTTGAAAGCGTGTGTGGCGTGTGCTTTGACGCCGTTTTCCGCGTTGGCTCCAGCCGGGCGCGGCTGGAATCCCCCGCGCCGCCGCTGGCGGCCTGGCTCGAAACCGCAACGTCCGTATGGACAAAAACGGAACAGCCGGCCCGTTATTCCCCAACGACCGGCGCTGATCACGGACGCCCGTTCAGGGGCGCTTGTGAAGAACCTGATCGACGATACCGTACGCCTGCGCGTCGTCGCCGGACATGAAATTGTCCCGGTCGGTGTCACGTGCGAGACGTTCTGCCGGCTGACCCGTATGGTGCGCGAGCAACTGGTTCAGGCGTTCCTTCAGGTACAGGATTTCCCGTGCCTGAATTTCGATATCCGACGCCTGCCCGCGCGCGCCGCCGAGCGGCTGGTGAATCATCACGCGCGAGTTGGGCAGCGCAACGCGCTTGCCCTTGGCGCCCGCTGCCAGCAGGAAAGCACCCATGCTCGCGGCCAGTCCCATGCACAACGTGGCGACATCCGGTTTCACGAACTGCATGGTGTCGTAAATGGCCATGCCAGCCGACACCGAGCCACCCGGGCTGTTGATGTACAGGCTGATGTCCTTGTCGGGGTTTTCGCTTTCGAGGAACAGCAACTGCGCGACCACCAGGTTGGCCGTCTGGTCATTCACTTCGCCGACCAGGAACACCAGGCGCTCTTTCAACAGGCGCGAATAGATGTCATAGGCACGTTCGCCGCGGCCGCTCGTTTCCACAACCATGGGCACCAGACCGAGCGCCTTGGTTTCGAAATCATGCGGCGCGTTCGACGCGAGCGTGTCCAGTAATTGAGCGCGAAAGGTCATGCAATTTCCTTGTTCGGAATAGGGATACTGAACGACAAAGGAACATCCGAAAAACGGCACAACTGGGTAACCGGCATCAGCACCTGCATCAACAACGCCAATGCAATCGAAATACAAAAAAGGCGTGCCGGCCCGTCACCTCGACGGCCCTGCACGCCCTGTCGACGCTGCTTACGCTTGCGCCGTCGCGCTGGCCAATTCTTCGAAGCTTACTTCCTTGTCGTTCACTCGGGCCTTGCCGAGCACGAAGTCAACGACGTTGCTTTCCACAACATACGCTTCCATTTCGGCGAGGCGCTGCTGATTCGAATAATACCAGCGGACGACTTCCTTCGGGTCCTCGTAGCTTTTCGCGAATTCGTCGACTTCCGCGCGGATCTGTTCCGGCTTCGCCTGCAGGTCGTTGGCCTTGACCAGTTCGGCCAGAACCAGGCCCAGCTTGACCCGGCGTTCAGCTTGTTCCGCGAACATTTCTGCGGGGATGGGAGCGTCCGCTGCGTTCGGCACACCGCGTTGTTGCAGATCCTGACGCGCCATTTCCACCAGACGTTGCTGGTCCTGCTCGACCAGCGCCTTCGGCACGTCGAGTTCGGAGATTTTCAGCAGCGCGTCCATGACCTGGTTCTTCACGATCTGCTGCGTGCGGCGCTTGGCTTCGCGTTCCAGATTGTCTTTGATCTCACCGCGCATCTTGGTCGTGTCGCCGTCTTCCACGCCCAGCGATTTCGCGAAGTCGGTATCGATTTCCGGCAGGTGCGCCCATTCGATCTTCTTCATCGTGATGGTGAACTGGGCCGTTTTGCCGGCCACGTCCTTGCCGTGATAGTCCTCGGGGAACTTGAGGTCGAATTCCTTCGACTCGCCGACCTTCAGGCCGAGCGCCGCCGTTTCGAATTCCGGCAACATGCGGCCTTCGCCCAGCACGAACGTGAAGTCTTCAGCGCTGCCGCCTTCGAACAGCACGCCCTCGAGCTTGCCGACGAAGTCCATGGTCACGCGGTCGCCGTCTTTAGCTGCCGTATCCGCGCCGCCGTCACCGTGCTCGCCGCCTTCGCCGCGTGCGTGGTAGTGAACGCGCTGCTTGCGCAGGATTTCCAGCGTGCGGTCGATTTCCGCTTCCGAGATGGTCGTGACCGTGCGTTCGATTTCAGCCGTTGCCACGTCGCCGACCTTGACTTCCGGGTACACCTCGAAGGTTGCGTCGAATGCGTAATCGGCCGCTTCTTCCGCTACTTCGCCGCCCTTGGGCGCAAAGCTCGGCTGGCCAGCCACACGCAGGTTTTCGGTGCGCGTGACGTCGAAGAATTCCTTGCCTACCTTGTCGCTCAGCACTTCAGCTTCAACCTGGCCCTGGTACTGCTGCGTCACCATCTTGAGCGGCACCTTGCCCGGGCGGAAACCCGGCATGCGCACGTTTTTCGCCAGCTGACGGATACGCGAATCCACTTCCTTTTGCACCGTATCTTTCGGCAGGGAAATCGTCACACGGCGTTCGAGCTTGCCGAGGTTTTCAACAACGTTAGCCATGGCTTCTATCGTCCTAGAGTAAATCGAGTATTCGGGTTCGTGTGTCTGGTCAGTTCTGGTTCGATCTCGCACCACGATAGGCGCACGGCGCCTATTGGTTCCTGAACAATGCAAGCAGCCTGACTGAGCCTATTGCCAAATGGCCAAAGCTCAATACCGTAGATCCGCCAAGCCGTGACAGGAAGCCGTACGCGCCGGTTTGAGTCAACCGAGCCAAACATTTTACCAAACTATTTGCAAGGGTCGTGGCGGATGAGGGTCCGCTCTGCCAAATATCGGCAAATTCACCGGCAAATCCGGCCCGTTTTCGCGGTTTTGGTGCGGGTTTTACGGTTCATCGATCACCGTGATGCCGCTCCGTTGCCGCCGCAGCCGGCGCATTTCCGAACGCGCGTGCGGCCCGTTGCAGTCCATTACGGCCCGGGTTGCATTGCCTGAGCGCATCGAAAGCATGCCGTACACGCATAAGGTTTGATTAATTCGGGCCGTGTCGCTAGATTTCAAGCAAATTCATAACTCGAGACATCATGCCGAACACTCAGCCCGCCGGTTTTTCCACCTCTTCCCGTTCTCCCGTTGTAGTCATCGCCCCGGATTCTTTCAAGGGTTCGCTTAGCGCGGAACAGGTCGCCGACGCGATTGCGAGCGGTATCCGGCGCGCGCGCAGCGACGCCGTCATCCGCATCGTGCCGATGGCCGACGGCGGCGAAGGCACGCTCGACGCCATGCTCGCGGCGGGCGGCGAGCGGCGCCTGATCGACGTGCGAGGCGCGGCGGCAAAGCGCCGCGATGCCGCGACAGGTTTGCTGGCGGACGGCAGCGCGATCGTGGAAACAGCGGAAGTCGTGGGGATTACAGACCCCGACGGCATGGCCGTGCCGGTCACCGAGCGCAGCACGCTCGGCATGGGCGAAGCGATCCGCACGCTGCTCGATCTCGGTGCGCGCAAGTTCTATGTGGCGCTGGGCGGCAGCAGCACGAACGATGGCGGCGCGGGACTGCTGGTGGGCCTCGGCCTGAAACTCTTCGATGCAGACGGCAAATCGCTCGACCCGGTTCCTTCGCAGCTTGCGCGAATCGCGCGCATCGACGCGACGGGGCTCGATCCGCGCGTGCGCGACGCCGAATTCACAGGTATGTCCGACGTGGACAATCCGCTCACCGGCGAGCATGGTGCGACAGCGATTTTCGGGCCCCAAAAGGGCGTGACGCCCGACCAGATCGCCACGATCGATGCAGCGCTCGGCCATTTCGCCGATCTACTCGAACCGGCGCTGCAACGCACCGGGCGGGATAAACCCGGCGCCGGCGCGGCAGGCGGTCTCGGTTTTGCGCTGCATATGCTGGGCGCGCGCTTCGAGGCCGGCGCGGAAGTGGTCGCGCGAAAAGTGGGGCTGGATGCAGCGCTCGATGGCGCGGACTGGCTGATCACGGGTGAGGGACGCTCGGACGTCCAGACGCTGCACGGCAAGGCGCCATTTATCGCGTGTCAGCACGCTCGCGCGCACGGTGTGGAAGCGTCGCTGCTGTCCGGCGCTATCGATCCGGCGGCCCTGCCGCGTTTGTCCGAGCATTTCAGCGGGTGTTTTTCGCCTGCACCCGGGCCGATCACGCTGGAGGTCGCGATCCGTGACGCCGCCACGCTGCTGGCGAACGAAGCTGAACAACTTGCGCGGTTGAAGTTCGGTTCGAAATAAATGCGTAATGCAATGATCTAACAGCCAGCGACACGCTGGCCGTTAGATCGCTCACTGACTCCGCTCATCGCGTGTCGGCAACTTTGCGAGGACTGAACAGCAAGCGGTCCGATATCCACACAATCAGCATCGTCAGGCCCATCATCGGGAAGACGATGCCGAGGGCAGTCAGACCGCCGACCCATGCGCGCATCGGCGAATGGAGTACCGGTCGAGACGGCGCGCCGATCGCCCTGCCCGGCTTGCGTTTGCGCCACATCACAAAACCGCTGATCGACATGGCCGCCAGTCCGAGCGAGATCGCCGACGAAAGAATCTGGTTCGCCACGCCGAAATAGCGACCCATGTGCAGCGACGTGCCGTACGAAATCCATTGCGCCACGCGCCCGTAATCGCGATACGCAATGTCCGAGAGAATCTGGCCGCTGTATCTATCGATATGCAACGTACGTTCATCCTGCGGATCGGCGGGAAAGTACGACACCGTGTACACGCCCTCGGCGGTTGTTGGCAACGCGATGTCGTAACCATCCGTGACGCCTGCTTGTGCCGCGAGTGCGATGACCTTGTCGAGCGGGATAGTGCCGTCCATAGCATCGGCGGTGCTCTGCGGAACATGCGTATCGCCCACTGCCCACGGCGTCTGCGGCAACGGCAGATCGTCCATCTTCATGCCGGCCATCGACGGATCGGCCATGTCCATCGCGGGCTTCGCGGAATGCACATGCGCGCGGCCCCACGCCCCTTGCGGATAACCGAGTTGCGCGGAGGTCGCCAACGCCTTGAATTGCTTGCCCCATGTGCTCGACCACGGCAAGCCGCTGAGCACGAAAAACAGCGCACCGAGCGCGAGCCACGCACCGCCGACGGCATGCAATTCACGCCACCAAACACGGCCTTTCGACGACGACAACCGCGGCACGAACCGGCCGCCCGCCTGACGCGCCTTCGGCCACCACAAGGCAATGCCGGTTCCAATCATCACCAGCGTCCAGCACGCCGCCAGTTCCATCAGGATTTCGCCGGTCTTGCCCAGCATCAATCCGCGATGCAGATTGCGAATCTGCTTCATCAAGCGGTTCTCGACGCTCAGCCTGCCCAGCACATCGCCCGTGTAGGGATTGAGATAAACGCTTTCACTCAATCCCGATCGCAGCCGGAACACGAATTCCGCGCTGCGGCGAGGATCGGTATTGATGACAGCGGTGGTCGGCACGGCATCGCGTGGTTCGGCAACGGTCGCTTTCGCGAGCAACACCTGCTGGCTCAGACGCGGCTGGGTGCGGGCATCGACGATCATCCGGTCGTGATACAGCAGCGGCTCGATCTGCGGCTGAAAGCAGTACAGCGTGCCGGTGATCGCGAGCACCAGCAGCAGCGGCATGACAAACAAGCCGGCATAGAAATGCCAGCGCCATAACAACCGATGCCGCGCGGCTACGCGTGCGTCAGAGAGAGAAGCAGATTGCATATGAGGTGTCCTTCTATAAGTTGACTGCTGATCCAAGGGACTCGAAACGACCGTCAGATCCCGATGCGGCCTTCGACATAAACCGTCCGTCCCGCGTACGGATGGAACACGTAATAACGGTGATCGAAGAGGTTATCCACGCCGATGCCGAGCTCGGTTCGCTTCGTCGGACGGAAGGTGAATTTGGCGTCGACGACCGTGTACGTGCTCGTGCCGCCGTAGGTGTTCGGGTTCGTATCGGTGTTGGTGAGCGTGTTGTATTCGCGGCCCGAATAACGCGCCGCGACCGTCACGGCGCTCTGGCGGGTCGCGCGCCAGGTGGCGGCCACGTTCGCGCGCCACAACGGAATGCGATAGAAGTACTTGCCCACTGACGCCGGATTGCCGCTGTTCGCGATGATCTTCGATTGCGTGTAGGCCAGCCCCGCCGTCAGGTCCAGGCCGCGAATCAAGACGTCCTGCCCTTCGTAGCTAGCTTCCACACCGCGCGAACGCACCTTGTCGATATTCTGAAAATTCGTGATGTTCGGAATCACGGTGGTATTGGTCTGGCTGAATAGCGTGTTTTTCACATCGTCCTGGAACAGCGTGAAGCGATACACGCCATTACCGTGTTGCCACTCGGCCGTCAGTTCCTTCGAGAGATCGTCTTCCGGCTTCAGGTTCGGGTTGTTATTTATGATCGACAAACCCGTGATCTGCCCTTGAAACAACTCGCCGACGGTTGGGAAGCGGTAAGCCCGTCCTATCGATGCGCGCAGCAACAGGTCTTGGGTGACATCGAAGGACAGTGAGGCTTTTGGTGACCAATGGCTCTGGCTGACTTCCGCGTAATTCAGCGAGGTCGCGCCAACCGCTCGCGTGCCGTCGTACGCGTTCCAGTTCTCGTAGCGCGCGCCGTAGGTGAATTTCCAGCGCGGCAGGAACCGCCACGCGTCTTGCGCGTACACGGCTTGCGTCTCGGTGCGCCCGCCGAACGCATTAGCAAACGAGGTCCCACCGCCGTCGCGCCAGGCGGGGGTGTTGTAGGTTTCGTTATCGAGGAAATAGTTGTCGTAGTGATAGCCGAACGACAGCCAGTGCGCGCCCAGACCGGCGGTGGGCGTGGACGGCGTCCACGTCGTACGCAGGTCGAGCGTTTTCCAGCCGGTGCCGTCGCCGAATGCGATCGTGCCTGCGCCGTTGCCCGGTACGCCTGAGTTCGCCGTGCGCGCAATGCTCTGCGTGATATCGAAATACGACGCTATAGCTTCCGCATTCCAGCCAGTCGCGTTGCGCGTTTTCAGCGACAGCCCATAGAGGAAGTTCTCGCTCACACCCTGGCTCGGCGCAAACGTGGCGGCCGGCACGTTGTATTCGTAGCCGCCAATATTCACGAGGCCGCTATAGACCGGATTGCCGGCGGCATCGCGGAGAAATGACTGGGTGTCGCTGTTGTATTTCTGATGCCAGTAACCGAGCGTGAAGCCCGCTTGCAAAGTAGGCGTGAGGTCATACGCGAGCTTCAGCTTGAACTGGTCCTGGAACGTTCGCTCAATCCCTTCCGCTGTCACGCCCAGCACCGCCGTGCGGTTGTTGTTCTGGTCGTTGTAGAAATACGCGCCGGTCACCGGCCGATCAGTCGCCTTCGCCGGTGTCGCCGACGCCGCCAGCGTCGCGAATTGCAGCGGCTGGCCCGTGTTTTCCAGATGATCGACACCGATCAGCCATGACAGGTTGCCGTTCTTATCGCCTATGGTCGCCGACGAATTCGTGCCGTTGAAACTACGATTCACGCCGAACAAATTGAAGTGCTGGCTAAACGCCTGGACGTGGGCATCGGCTTCGAATTTCTCCGGCATGCGCGTGGTGATGGCCACCGTTGCGCCGATCGAATTGCCGGGATACAGCGCCGAATACGGGCCGTAGATCACGTCGGTACGCTCGATGTCGTCGGCGAAAACCATCGACCAGCGCGGCGCAAACGTGAACGTGTTGCCGAGGAAATTGCTGAGCAGCAGGCCATCGGCGTACACCAGCCCGCGCGCCGTCTGCGCATTGCTCGTGCCGCGCACGGCGATAGGCGAATTCACATCGCCGATAAACCGCTTGCGCACCGCCATGTTCGGCACGTACTTCAGCACGTCTTCGGGCGTGACCACGTTCCAGTATTGCGACTGATCGGCGGTGACGGTTGCGGTCGTGGCGGGGAGGTTCGGATCGAGCGGAGAGCGTGCCTGTGAACCTGCAGTGCCGGTGACGACTACCGGGGCGAGTTGGACGGCATCGGCCTCGCGGTTGTCGGGTGTGCTTTCCGAGGTAGTCGCGGCGGGAGCAGCAAGCACGAAGGCCGGCGCCGTCAGGGAAAGCGGTAAGCAGACATAGCGTTGGAATGCGGAACCATGAAACTGATGAAACGTGAACGCGCGCGAGCGCACGGCGGCACGGCAGCCTGACGGCTGCCGTGCTCGCTTGAAGAGCTTGAGCATCGAAGAAATTCCTGAATGAGTGGACGCAGACCATCCGGCCACACGCGCTTAAACGGCGTGCATAGCCACGGCAAACAGCCAGGACGATCCATACGGACGGACTTCAGGAAACGATGGGCGGCGCGCGCGGAGACGCGGCGTTGAACGACTTGACGTGAACGACTTGCGCAACCGGCACGGCAGCGAGGCGCGTGACGCGTTCGACCCGCACCAACGCGGCAGGCGGCGCCGATGCCAACGGCACGTTGTGCGCGAGCAAGCCGCAATACGAACATGCGTCGAACGAATCGGCGCCGGCCATATGATGACCGGCTTGTTCGTTGCTTTGAACCGCCACATGCGGTGTGGAAGAAAGCGCGGATGAAACGATCTGCGCGAGGGCATCGGCGGAACAGATCGCTGCTTGCGGATCGACACCCTGCTGACGCGACGCCAGCGTCTGGCTAATCACCGGCGCGACAATAGCCAGCCACATGGCTGCCATGCCGAGCCATGCAACGAGGCGATTGCGCGAAGTGCGATTCATCAGGGTAAGTTCAGCCGCGGATGGGCAAACGAGAATGAGTGGCGATTGTAAGCACGTCGTTCGTGCGACGCAATGTGGTTCGGGGGTTTCCAGGTTTATCGGCAGCGGGATGGTCGATGTTTCGGTTTCGTTCGCATCGGGTCCGGTTCTGCCCGCACTGCCCGTGAGTCCCTCAGTTTGCATATTGCGCATGGAGACATTGGGCATCGATTCGGTTAGAATGCCGGGCTTGGCGCGACGCACGCACCTGCGTCGCCGGGAAATCCGCTTTCCCGAGGTCGATCAAGCGCGGTCGGTGGTACGAAGTGGTTGGGCATGGATTGCACGTTTCCCCTGCCTCCCGAACTCCCGAACCCGCTTTAAACTAGCCGCACAAACGCGCGTGAGTGGCGAAATTGGTAGACGCACCAGGTTTAGGTCCTGACGGCAGCAATGTCGTGTCGGTTCGAGTCCGACCTCACGCACCAAGCTGAAAACGAAGCCTCGCAGTGAAAACTGCGAGGCTTCGTCATTTAAGCGGCTGGTTTTTGGGCCGATGCTGCCCGGCGCTTCTGTCCAGTTCAGGCAGCGCGCTGAGTCAGCACTTCATCGATCAACCCGTAATCCCGCGCCTGATCCGCCGACATGAAATTATCGCGGTCGGTGTCAACTGCAATCTGCTCCACGCTCTTACCCGTACGCTCCGCCGTGATCTCGTTCAGGCGCCGGCGCGAGTACAGCACCTCTTCGGCCTGGATGGCAATATCGGCCGCTGTGCCCTGCGAGCCGCCCGAAGGCTGGTGGATCATGATGCGCGCGTTGGGTAGCGCAAATCGTTTGCCCTTCGCGCCCGCGGTCAGCAGGAACGTGCCCATGCTCGCGGCGAATCCGGTGCAAAGCGTGGACACATCCGGCCGGATGAACTGCATGGTGTCGAAAATCGCCATGCCGTCGTAGACCGAACCGCCCGGCGAATTAATGTACAACGCGATGTCCTTCTCCGGGTTGTCCGCTTCGAGAAACAGCAGTTGCGCGACGACCAGGCTCGCCGTCTGGTCCGTCACCGGCCCGACCAGGAAAATGATGCGTTCGCGCAGCAGCCGCGAATAGACGTCGTACGCGCGCTCGCCGCGTCCGGAGTGTTCAATGACGGTCGGCACGAGGCCAAGGTTGTGCGGGTTCATATCGTTGCGGTTCCTTTGTTTTTGCTCACTGCGGATGCCTTCAGCCGATATGACGCACAAGGCCGTCCGTGCGTGACGCCCGTTCACGCGATATATTTTTGCCGGCGGCTGTCACATTCACGTGGCGCCAGCCGTCAGGCCGATACAGAGTGAAAGCACGTAATCGAGGGGAATCCGCATGACTGGTGATAGGGATATCGATCGCGACACGGCGCAACTCGCCCTCTTCGAGGCGTCGCGCGCGCGGCTGTTTTCGCTGGCTTACCGGATTCTCGGCGTGCGCGCGGACGCCGAGGACGTCGTACAGGACACGTTCGTGAAATGGCATCTGCATCAGCGCACGGCGGGTGCCGCGGGACGCAATGCGCTGGACACGCCCGCGGCGTGGCTCGCGACGGTCGCAAAACGGACGGCCATCGACCGCTTGCGGCGCCTGAAACATGAAACACCATTGCCGGGCGGTATCGATAATCTCGACGGTTTCGATTCCATCGATCACGCTCCGTCGGCCCAGACACTCGCGGAACAGGCATCGGATTTATCGTACGGAATGCGCCGCGTGCTCGATCGGCTGTCGGCGGAAGAACGGGCGGCGTTCCTGCTGCGCGAAGCGTTCGAGGCGGACTACGCGAGTATCGCGAAGATCCTTAACCGGAGCGCCGCGCATTGCCGGCAAATGGTGCATCGCGCGAAAGACCGGGTGCGCGACGATCGGAAAAACGACGAGACAACGCATACGGCCCGTCGCGAGGACGCAATCGAGCCATTACTCGATGCCATCGCGCGTCAGGACGTCAGCGCCCTGGTCGCGCTGACGCTTGCCACGGCGTCGGGGTTTGCTCCAGTGGCTCCAGTCTCCGCGACAGCAATTGCCGAGCAGCAGGCGGCCCTGCTGACGCACGCGCTCATCGCACGGCTGCGGATCGGGCGTATCGAGTTGCGCGCATCCTCTCTTGTGGCCGTCTGACGCTTTCGTGCGACGGCCGTGGTCCTGCGGCGGGAAAAAACCCGCACGAGCCCGCCAGCCAAGCCGCAAACGAATTCTTTCACTTGAGGCGTCTCGTGTATCCTGAAAACCGGTGTCTGGAGAGTCCAGCCACCTCGATCAAGGATCCACAATGGCTTTCAACAATCAGGCCGCGACAGTCGCGGTAGGGTCGCGGAGCATGATTACCAGCGGCCTCCTGCCTGTTGGTTTTCGCTTGCACGGGGTAATCAGGTGAACGAGCCCCAACGCTTTACCGTACGCCATACAAGCATCTACCGGTATTCGGAACCGGTGGATTTCGGCGAACACAGAATGATGTTCCGGCCGAGGTCCAGTCACGATCTGCGCCTCGTCACCATGCAATTGAAGATCACGCCGGAACCGGCGCGCTTGCGCTGGCTGCACGATATCTTCGACAACTCGGTGGCCGTCGCCACCTTCGATAGCCAGGCAACAGAGCTGACGTTCGAAAGCGAAGTCACGCTCGAGCACTTCGAAACGCCGCAGCCGGACTACGCGCTCGAGCGCTACGCCGCCACGTTCCCGTTTGCGTACACGAATGAGGAAGCGTCGGACCTGGTCAACGCGCGCAACCGGCCAGAACCGGACGGCGATGTCGATGCCTGGGCAAAACGTTTCGTCACGGCTGGCGAACCCATGGGGACGATGGCGCTGCTGCGGAAGATCAACCAGGCGATCAACGACGACTTCAAGTACGTCCGCCGCACGGAAAAAGGCGTGAACCGACCCGCCGACACCTTGCGCCTGCGCAGCGGCAGCTGCCGGGACTTCGCGGTGTTCATGATGGACGTGGTGCGCTCGCTGGGTCTGGCCGCGCGCTTTGTCAGCGGCTACATCTTCGTGCCTGAACTGGACACCCCGCCTGACACCAAGCGCGACGCGACGCGCGGTGGCGGCGCCACGCACGCGTGGCTGCAAATTTATCTCCCCGGTGCTGGCTGGGTCGATTTCGACCCGACCAACAGCATTATCGGCAACCGTCATCTCATCCGCGTCGCGGTTGCATGGGACCACCATCAGGCCCTCCCGCTATGGGGAACCTGGAACGGCGAGCCCGGCTCGTTCCGCAGCCTCGATGTCGAGGTCAGCGTGACCGAGAACCGCTGATGTCCTCTTCCATAGAAAGGCCACTCCCATGAAACTCCGCGTTGGTTACGAGCTGGTCTACGAGTGTCAGCAGCCGACACCCATGCTTCTCATGCTGAACACGCATTTCTCGTTCGCGCCCCAGGTCTTGCTTGCTGATCTGCTGGTCGTTGATCCGCCGGTGCCGATCTCGCAGTATCGCGATGGCTTCGGCAACCTGTGCAGCCGGATTGTCGCGCCCGAGGGCCAGATAGCGCTGTCGACATCCGCGTTGCTCGAGGTGCCGGATGAGTTCGAAAAACCCGGGCTGGAAGGCGAGCAACATCCCGTTGAAAACTTGCCCAACGAATGCCTGGTGTTTTTGCTTGGCAGCCGTTATTGCGAAACGGACCTGCTCTCGGACGTGGCGTGGAAAATGTTCGGCAATACGCCACTGGGACGCCCGCGAGTGCAGGCCATCTGCGACTTCGTGCATAACCACATCGTGTTCAATTACGCGCATGCGCGGCCGACCAAGACCGCGTGGGAAGCGTATAACGAGCGCCAGGGCGTATGCCGCGACTTCGCGCATCTGGCAGTCACTTTGTGCCGCGCGATGAACATTCCGGCCCGCTATTGCACAGGTTATATCAGCGACGCCGGTATGCCGCCGCCCTACACCGCGATGGATTTCGCCGCGTGGTTCGAGGCGTTTATCGGCGGAAGCTGGCAGACCTTCGATGCACGCAACAACGTCCCACGGATGGGCCGCGTGTTGATGGCGCGAGGCCGCGATGCCGCCGATGTTGCGATAAGCAATACCTTCGGTCCTACCAAGCTACTCAAATTCGATGTGATTTGCCAGGCGCAGTAACAAGCACTTTTACTTCGGATATCTAACTGAAATTGCATCGTGCTGAACGGGTTGGGGCCGCCCGTTCCGCCACGCCTTGCAGCACATTCCCATCCGGGGGATAATTCGGGTTGAATATGGCATGCAGTGAGTTAGGCGTAGTGGGCCGGATTCGTGCTGCACCGAAAAAGACAATGCTGCATCCCCTTACCTGTCCAGTCTCCAGAACACGCGCGAGCCATTGAGTTTCAATGGCTTTTTTTCTGGCCTGGACTGATCGGCTCACGCCGTCATGACCTTCCATTGCCGTGAACTTCGACGACTACTGCCAGCAAAAAGCCGCGCCCGATGGCTCCAGCACGTACTACGCCCTGCGCCGTGCACCCTCGTCCAGACGACCGCTCCTGACAGCGTTTTACGCTTTGCGCCGGGAGCTGGAAGACACCGTCAAGCAAACCAGCGATCCGACTATCGGCCGCACCAAGCACGCCTGGTGGCAAAAGGAACTGGCCAGCCTGTTCGGCGGCGAGCCCGTGCATCCGGTGACGAAGGCGATCGTCGCGCATCAGGCGAACACGCCGGTTCTCGACGAGCAAGGACGTGCGTTGATCGACAATCTGGTCGATGGTTTCAGCATGGACCTCGATCAGGCACGTTATCTCGACTGGCCGGGTCTGCGGCGTTATCTGGACAACGTCGGCGGCGCGTTTGCGTTGATCATCGCCCGCGCGAGTGCACGCCGTCCTGATGATGCAGCGGGCTGGGCCAATTCGCTTGGCACGGCATTGATGCTGGCGGAGCGCATAGCGGAAATCGGTGACGACGCGCGCCACGGCCGCATTTATCTTCCCATCGATGAGCTGCAGCGCTTCGATGTCACCGCGGCCGACCTCATCAACCGCAAATACAGCGATGCGTTCACTGAGCTCATGCGCTTCCAGACCGGTCGCGCGCGCGAAGCGCTTAAGCAGTCGCTGGCCGCGATCCCCTCGGACGAGCGCGCGACGCAGCGCGTGCTACGTGCGCAAGCGGCTTTATCGTTGGCATTGTTCGATGAGATAGAACGCGAAAACTTTCAGGTGCTTCATCAGGGGATTGCGTTGACGCCTATTCGCAAATTGTGGATCAGTTGGCAAGTCAGATAGGTTCGCTCGCGCCGGTGGACGGGGGGGTGCGGGTTTGGGGTTGGTGGGTGGGGTCGGTGCTGGGTTCTGGGGGGTTAGTGGTCGGGGTCTATGCCGGGGTGGTTGGTTCTGGGGTTAGCGGTCGGAGTTATTGCCGGGTTGCTGCTTTCGGCCGTGGTGGTCTGCGAGAGTTGGATATTCTCTTTATCACTATTAGCCACTGTGCGTGGCGGCACGTCATTTCTTTGTCCAAAGCGACAAAGAAACGAAGCAAAGAAAGCGCTTTAACCGCTCTACCCTAAGTGTCCACAGCGTGCAGTTTCTATTCATAGGTGCCCCAAAAGCACGGTGCTCGCCAGAGCGGAGGATGTTTGAACCCCTCCTTCTCGCGAATCCTGACACGAACACGCTTCGCCCCGTACGCTCTCGGGCAAGCACAATTGCTAAGGAACCCGCACGGCATTACGGGTATTTACGGCTGCGGTTCTTCGCGGCTTAGCTACCTGGTCTGTGCGACCGTATTCATAGGCCACAGCTTCTTGCGTGTTTGTGTTTACTGCTTCAGTTTTTGTGAATTGGCTGCGCGTTCTGTACAGCTATTTTCGTCGGTTACGGCCACCCGCATCTTCGCGACCTCGTTTCCAGCAGGGTTGGCTACGAGGTTCGAGGCGCATACATATTTGGAGGGCGGTTATCCGCGGATAGCGCGGGGTGTCCCTTGGGCAGGTTCAATCACTGGTGGCGAAGCGTGTGGGTATCGGTGTTCGGAGAAAGAGGGGTTCACACATCCTTCGCTCTGGCGAGCACCGTGCTTTTGGGGCACCTATGAATAGAAACTGCACGCTGTGGACACTTAGGGTAGCGTGTTGGAAAGCGTTTTCTTTGCTTCGTTTCTTTGTCGCTTTGGACAAAGAAATGACGTGCCGCCACGCACAGTGGCTAATAGTGATAAAGAGAAAATCCGACTCTCGCAGACCACCAACGCCGAAAGCAGCAACCCGGCATTGATCCCGACCGCGAACCCCAAAACCGACCACCCCAGCCCTGACCCCGACCCCTACCCCCAAAACCGCCCTCCGTCCACCGGCGCGAGCGAAAAAACTACGCTCGTAGGAAAGCCAGCGTCTCAAACTTCTGCCCGAGGACCGCGGTGGAATCCATACCCCACCACGGCCCCAGCACGGTCGCGTACATCTGCCTGAAATCCACGCCGACCGGCAGATTGCCGTTACCGTCCAGCCGCGCCAATTCCGGCGCAACACCATGAAGGCCGCCATTCACCCGGCCGCCCATCACGAAATGCGGCGCAACCGTGCCGTGATCCGTCCCGTTGCTCTGGTTCTGGCGCGGCCGCCGGCCAAACTCGGCATAGGTCATGATGAGCGTCTCGTTCCATCGACCCAGTTCGACCAGCGCCGAGCGCATCGCAACCATTCCCTCCGATAACTGCTTGAGCAGCGCCGCCTGCTGACCCGGCTGGTTCTGATGGGTATCGAAACCATTGAGCGTCAGGCGGATCACCGCGACGCCCTGCCCCGTTTGCGGCACGCCGGCAGGAGTATCGGTAGCGGACAGCACTTGCATGGCGGTCTTGATCGATGTCCCGAATGCGCCGCCCGGAAACTGCGTCTTGAGCGCGAACTGGCCGGCACGCGGACGCAGCCGGTCGGCCGCCTTCACGATTTCGTTTTCCACATCCAGGATATGCGCGAGCGCGGGATTGCGTTCCTTCAACGATACCGGCGTCGCAAGCCGCGCCTGCTTCTCGAACTGCGCCGGATTCACGAGCGCGATGGCGCGCGCGCCGTTCGCGAGCGGGCCCATTTCCGCGCTGCCAATCACCACGGCATCGGCAGCAAATCCTGCCGGCACGGGCTGCGCGCGAAATGTGCGCGTAAGCCAACCTTCGTGCAGATATTGATCGGAACGCGAACCGGTATCCCAGATCTCGATGGATCGAAAATGCGAAAGGTTCGGTTGCGGATAACTGACACCCTGCACGATCGCGAGTTGCCGGTCTTTCCAGAGCGGCATCAATGGCTGCATGGCAGGATGAAGGCCCGTGCGCTCGTCAAGCTGGATGACCTGCTCGCGCCTGATGCCAATGCCCGGGCGCAATGCGGCGTAAGCCGGGTCGGCGAATGGGATCACGGTGTTCAGGCCGTCGTTGCCGCCCTTCAGTTCGACCAGGATAAGGACATTGCCGTACCCTCTCGAACGCATCTCGACCGGGAGCGGGCTTGCTGCGGCAAACGCCGAGGGCGCAAGCGCGAAGGCGCCGGCTGCGCCGGTTATCGAAAGGAAGTCGCGTCGGTTCATGGGGCCGCCTATTTCAACTGGTACGCAGGGTCCATCAGCAAGGCCCGCAGATAGGCGCTGCTGGTGACGTCAGGTTCAATGGCATCAGCGGGAGAAACCGCCAGCACCGCGCGCTGCAGTTGCAATTGCGTCGACAGGTCCGGGCGTGCGTCAGGCGTCGTGTTGTACCCCGCGAGCCATGCATCGAGATCGAAACGCAAGCCCGGATGCTGCCGTTGCATCGCCGCAGGTTTCATGGCGGCATTTGTCATCATGTCAGGCATTGTGGCTGACATCGATGCCATCGCGCTCGTCTTCGCATCGGTCGCCCCCGGACGCATGCCATGCGCTTCGGTCGCGCGAAACAACTGCTCGATAAACTGCTTGCGCGCAAGCAGCGTAGAGCTATTGATCCAGTTTTCACCGCCCGGCCAACCCTTCACGTTCGGCGGATAAAAGAGATTTTCACCGAAATTGCGCACCTGGACGGCGAGTGCGGTCGCGTCCTGATCGGCATAACCAATATCGAACTCGCGCACAGCGCCGACCACGAATTCCGCAGGCGATTTGACGAGCACGCCACGGTTGCGCTCGTCCCAAAACGCATCCGATAAAAACAGTCCGCGCAACGCTGTCTTGATGTCGTAATGCGACGCGCGAAAACGCTCGGCGATCGATGCGATCTGAACCGGATCCGGTGTCTCGGAGATGAACTCGCGCCACAGTTCGGTCGTGATGAAGGTCGCCGTTTCCGGTTGAGCTAAAAGGATATCGAGAACCTGATCGCCATCGAAAGCGCCCATCTGGCCGAGGACGGTCTTGTCGCCGTCATCGTGGATTTTTGGATTGAATTGATAAGCGAGTGTATTCGGATCAAGCGTCCAGCCGGTGTAGGCTCTTGCGGCTTCGGTCACGTCGCGCTGCGAGTAATGTCCCTCGCCTAGCGTGAACAGCTCCATGACCTCGCGCGCAAAGTTTTCGTTGGGACGGCCTTTGCGGCTGCCGGCGCCATCGAGGTACTGCAGCATCGCCGGATCTTTAGAGACTGCATGCAGTAAGTCGCCGAAATTGCCGAGCGCGTCGCGGCGCAACAGCGCGTTCTGACGAAACATGAGCTGCGGATAGTGAACCTTGTCTTCGCCGGACGGAAAGTGATCGTGCCAGAAGAGCGTCATGCGTTCGGTGAGCGGCGAGCGCGTGGTCACCATTTCGCGTACCCACCAGCCACGCAACTCATCGTAGCGATGGCTTTGTTCGCGCCGGTCGTCACGGCGTTCGTCCTGCGTCCACGCACGGCGAACGTCAACCGATGGGATCGGTTCCGTCACCCACGCAGGCGGCGGTGTAGCGGCTTCAGTGCGGGCGCCGGCAAGTACCGCATCAACGGCCTGCTCGCGGGTCATTCCAATATACGGGGCGACCTCGCTCGCGCTTGCCTCGAAGCCCGTACGGGTGAGCAGGAAGCGGGCATCGGTGGCATCGAGGGGATCAGCATCGACCGCCGCCGCTTCCGTCCGATGTACATTGCGTACCCGGCGCGGCGTGTTGTTTTGCGCCGCCTGAGCCGTCAGTACGCTGGTCAGCATCAAACACAACGCGATAACAAGCGCAGCCATATTCACGCCACGCTCGCGCCGATCCAGCGAACCGCGAACAAGGTGGACATCAGGAAACCTGGAGGGTTGCATCGAGGAGCGAGTCCGGTGGCCGTGCTATGTCAATCAACGGCGCGTTGCCGGAGCCCGTTGACCGCCAATGTCACCTCGGCATCCGTTTAGTGCCAGAAATGAGTTGGGCATCGATCGGGAGTGCGGCCATGCAAAGGCATCGCCATTGCGCCAAGCCTCAACGCTTATAAAGATCCCTGACCGCTTCCTCGATATGCTGGCGCAACAGCCGCCGCTCATCTGCTGTCATCACACCGTGCCGCGGAGGCCGCTCGGGCGGTTGCGGATCGCTTTGCGGCGGGGGCATGGCCGGCATCACTTGCGGGTCGCGATTACCTTTGAGCGGCTTTTGCATGCGATGCTGAGCGCGCATGAAGCGGCCATCGAAGCGTTTCCTGGGCGGTTGCGAGTTGAAATCAGAACCGTCGCCTTCGGGATTCGAATACCGGGACGAAGAAGATGACGACGACAACGACGAATCAGGACGATCGAACGCCGACAAACTGCGATTAAGGGATTGCGATGGTTGCGCAAGGACAGTGCGCGCGGCAAACACGGCGTAAAACGCGCTAGCGATCAGCGTTAGTCGGATGATGCGCTTGGTGCGCACAGGTATGCGCCGCCGCGCTCCCTTCATGTTGTTCCCTTCGTTGCTCGACAACCGGACAGTCTCAGGCTCTTTGGCGTGCTTGCGTGTCATGCCAGTATTGACGGTTAATGCCGCCATGATACTGACGCGCAATCATTGTACTAATGGAGTATCCACCGAATGACGGGCTTAGGTAAAGGAGTGTACGCATAGAACCTTTATGTCGTGCCACACTCGCCGTAAATTTTGTAACTATCTGTTACCTCAGAAATGGGGCAAACTAGGTCCTCTTTCTAATCGCGCTAAGATGCGGGTATGGAAACCAAAAATCCCTCAAAAATACTCGTAGTCGACGACGACCCCCGTTTGCGCGATCTTTTGCGACGTTATCTCGGCGAGCAGGGCTTTAACGTCTATGTCGCTGAAAATGCGCCGTCGATGAACAAGCTCTGGGTTCGCGAACGTTTCGACCTGCTCGTGCTCGACCTGATGTTGCCGGGGGAAGACGGACTTTCGATCTGCCGCCGTCTACGGGGCAGCAACGACCGTACGCCGATCATCATGCTCACCGCGAAAGGCGAAGACGTCGATCGCATCGTGGGCCTGGAAATGGGCGCGGACGACTATTTGCCGAAGCCGTTCAACCCCCGCGAACTCGTCGCGCGGATTCACGCGGTGCTGCGTCGCCAGTCGCCGTCGGAACTGCCGGGCGCGCCATCCGAAACCACTGAAGTCTTCGAATTCGGTGAATTCGCTTTGAATCTCGCCACGCGGACGCTGACCAAGAACGGCCAGGAAATCCCGCTGACCACCGGCGAATTCTCCGTGCTTAAAGTGTTCGCGCGACATCCGCGTGCCCCGCTGTCGCGTGAAAAGTTGATGGAACTGGCGCGCGGCCGTGAATACGAAGTCTTCGACCGCAGTCTCGATGTGCAGATCTCAAGGTTGCGCAAGCTGATCGAGCCGGACCCGAGCAGCCCGCGTTTTATCCAGACGGTGTGGGGCCTCGGTTACGTATTCATCCCCGACGGCGCGGCCTGAGATTTGAGCCCTGATTGAGTTCTGACCAACGCGCCCCGTGCGCGCCACCAGCAAGAGCATCAGCGAACCATGCGGATTGACAGGCGGCTACTGACGCTCGCGTTCGGCGGCCTGTTCTGGCGGACCTTCGCCTTGATCGCGTTGCTGATTGCGGTCAGCATCGCCGCATGGTTCCAGAGCTTCCGGGTGATTGAACGCGAACCGCGCGCGCAACGCGTGGCGCTTCAACTCGTCGCGGTCGTCAAGCTCACGCGCACCGCCCTCCTTTATTCCGACCCCGATCTGCGCCGCGCATTGCTGCAGGATCTGGAGAGCAATGAAGGGGTCCGTGTGTACCCGCGTGAAACCACCGATAAATATCGCTTGCAGCCCGACGAGTCGCTGAACCGGCTGATCGAGCGCGACGTGCGCGGCCGCCTCGGCAACGACACGGTAATCGCGCAATCGGTCAACGACATCCCGGGCGTGTGGATCAGCTTCAAGATCGACGACGACGATTATTGGGTCGCGCTCGACCGCGATCAACTCGATAACGTCACCGGCCTGCAATGGGCCGGCTGGGGCATCTTTGCGCTCGCCCTGTCGCTGTTCGGGGCGGCGTTCATCACCAGCCTCGTCAACCGGCCGTTCGCGCGGCTGGCGCTGGCGGCGCGCAAGGTCGGCTCCGGGCAGTCGCCCGAACCGTTGCCTGAACGCGGCATGGGCGTGGCCGCCGAAACCAATCGCAGTTTCAACCAGATGGTGCAGGATCTCGAACAGCTCGATGCCGACCGTGCATTGATGCTCGCGGGCATCTCGCATGATTTGCGCACACCGCTTGCACGCTTGCGGCTTGAAACCGAGATGAGCCCTTCCGACGAAACGACGAAACTTGCGATGGTCGATGACATCGAACAGATGGACATGATCATCGGGCGTTTTCTCGACTACGCCCGGCCGATGCAGCGCATGGCCGAAGCCGTCGATCTATCGCTGATCGGTGGTGAAATGGCCGCGCGTTTCTACGCGGAAGACGGCGTGCTGATGAAAACCGACCTGGCCCAAGGTGCGACCATCGAAGGTGATCCGACCGACGTGCGGCGGGTGATCGGCAATTTGCTGGAAAACGCGCGCAAGTATGGGCGCAGCGCGGTGGACGATATTGCCAGGATCACGCTGCAAACGAAGGTCAATCACGGGCGCGTTGAACTGTCCGTGATGGACGAAGGGCGCGGCATTCCCGAAGATCAGGTCGCGTTGATCACACGGCCGTTTTACCGCGTGGACACCGCACGCACGCAAGCCAACGGCACCGGACTCGGCATGGCGATCGTGCAACGGCTCGTCACCCGGCAGCGCGGCACCTTGCGCTTGCGCAACCGCCATCCGCATGCGGGTTTTGAGGTGACCATCGACTTCCCGGCGATGGAAAAACGCACTTTCCGCTAAACGGATGTTGTCCGGATGCTATCGGTCCATTCGTTAAAAGCTATCCAGTATGTTAGTCAAAATCTATTGAAAACAATAGTCAATAGAGTTATAGTGAAAGTCGTTCAACGCGTTCATCAGCTACTCAGAGTGAGTTTGATGCTGCGTCATGTGAGCGTTACAGCGATCAGTTAGGCTTGATTTTCTTCCAACGAACACAGGAGTATTCATATGAAGACCGTGGGCGATAAAGTTGAAGCGTTTACCGTTACTGCTGCAAAGCCGGGTTTCAATCATCACGAAGAAAATGGCGTGTCGGCGTTCGAAGACATCACCGAACAGTCGTTCCCTGGCAAGTGGAAGATCCTGTACTTCTACCCGAAGGATTTCACGTTCGTTTGCCCGACGGAAATCGTCGAGTTCGGCAAGCTGAACAGCGATTTCGCCGATCGCGATGCCGTATTGCTCGGCGGCAGCGTGGACAACGAATTCGTGAAACTGGCATGGCGCCGGGAACACAAGGACCTGAGCAAGCTGAACCACTATTCGTTCGGCGACGTGAAGGGCGAGTTGATCGACCAGCTTGGCATCCGTGACAAGGAAGCGGGCGTGGCGTTGCGCGCAACGTTCATCATCGACCCGGACAATGTGATCCAGCACGTGTCGGTGAACAACCTGAACGTCGGCCGCAATCCGGAAGAAATCCTGCGCATTCTGGACGGTCTGCAAACGGACGAACTGTGCCCGTGCAATCGTGCTGTCGGCGGTTCGACGCTGTAAGTTGTATTGCGGCGAGGCCTTCGTGGCTTGCGCTCTAGCCCGTCAGCGTTCTGAGTCATACTCGAGCCGGCGGGCTTTTTTATCGCTGATCAGATAGGAGAAATTTATGGAATTCCTCGCATCGATTAAAGAACTTATTCCTGATTACGCCAAGGACATTCGCCTGAACGTGGACGGCACGATCGCGCGTTCATCGCTGGAAGGCAATGACGCGGTGGGCGTTGCGCTGGCTGCAGCGTATGCGGCGAAGGCTACGAAGATTGTTGCGTTGATCCGCGCGTCGGGCGTTTTGTCGGCTGAGGAAACGAATGGCGCGTTGACCGCAGCCGCGTTGATGGGCATGAACAACGTTTGGTATCCGTATCTGGAAATGGCCGATAACGCCGATCTGAAGACGCAGCCCGCTGCGTTACGGATGAATGCGTATGCGACGCATGGCGGGGTCGATAAACGCCGCTTTGAGATGTATGCGCTGGCGGCATCGATTATTGGAAAGTGCCACTTTTGCGTGAAATCGCACTACGAGAATCTCGTTGGCGAGGGAATGAGCACGACACAATTGCGGGATGTGGGCCGGATTGCCGCCGTGATCAATGCGGCTCAGTTGGCCATTACCGCTGAAGGCAACTAAGCCAAGGGGGGTCGCTCGCGCCGGTGGACGGGGTTGGGGAGTGGGGTTGGCGGGGTGCGTCGGGTTCTTAGGGTTAGCGGTCGGGGTCACTGCCGGGTTGGTGCTTTCGGCCGTGGTGGTCTGCGAGAGTCGGATTTTCTCTCTATCACTATTAGCCACTGTGCGTGGCGGCACGTCATTTCTTTGTCCAAAGCGACAAAGAAACGAAGCAAAGAAAGCGCTTTAACCGCTCTACCCTAAGTGTCCACAGCGTGCAGTTTTGATTCATAGGTGCCCCAAAAGCACGGTGCTCGCCAGAGCGGAGGATGTGTGAACCCCTCCTTCTCGCGAATCCTGACACGAACACGCTTCGCCCCGTACGTTCTCGGGCAAGCACGAATTGCCGAGGGACCCGCACGGCTTCACGCGTATTCGCTGCCGCGTTTCTTGGAGCGTTGGCCAAGCGTGCACTGTTTTTTTGGTGGGCTACACGGCCGAACGCATACTTACGGCTTCATGTTTGGTTGGCTATTGCGCAGCCTGCACGATTCTTTTCACCAGCTACGGCCTGATGCATCCGCGTGGGCCCATGTCTTAGTGGGTTAGCGACGTGGTTCGTCGTGCATACCGATTTGGTGGTCGGTTGTCCGCGGATAGCGCGGGGTGAACCTTGGGCAGATTCAGTCACTGGTGGCGAAGCGTGTGGGTATCCGTGTTCGGAGAAAGAGGGGTTCACACATCAGTGGCTCTGGCGAGCACCGTGCTTTTGGGGCACCCATGAATAGAAACTGCACGCTGTGGACACTTAGGGTAGCGTGGTTGAAAGCGCTTTCTTTGCTTCGTTTCTTTGTCGCTTTGGACAAAGAAATGACGTGCCGCCACGCACAGTGGCTAATAGTGATAAAGAGAAAATCCGACTCTCGCAGACCACCACGGCCGAAAGCATCAACCCGGCATTGACCCCGACCGCTACCCCCGGAACCTGGCACCCTGGCACCCTGGCACCAACCTCAACCGCCCCCAAAACCCCGTCCACCGGCGCGAGCGAAAAACCCTTTAACTATCGATACCCGTACGCATCAGCAGCACGGCAGCCTGCGCCTCGATACCTTCCTTGCGCCCCAGATACCCCAGCTTCTCATTGGTCTTGGCTTTCACGTTCACACGAGTCAGCGGCAGCTCAAGATCCTCGGCAATATTCGCCCGGATCGCTTCGATATACGGCGCAAGCTTCGGCGCCTGCGCGATCACCGTCGAATCGACATTCATGATCGCGAAGCCGGCTTCCGAGACTCTTGAAAAAGCCTCGCGCAGCAGCACCCGGCTATCCGCTCCGGCGAATTTCGCATCCGTATCCGGAAAATGCCGGCCGATATCGCCCATTGCCGCAGCGCCGAACAGCGCGTCCGTAATCGCGTGCAGCAGCACATCAGCATCCGAATGACCAAGCAGCCCGCGCTCGTAGGGAATACTGACCCCACCGATGATGAGCGGCCGGCCTTCGACCAGTTGGTGAACGTCGTAGCCTTGTCCGATTCTGAAATCCATCGATAGTCCTAGAAAGTAAAGGGCAACTGCTTCAAATCGCTGCTTCAAACCGCTTAATCAAACTCCGCCGAGCATAGCCGACGCCAGTGCGAAATCTTCCGGATATGTAACCTTGAAATTGCGCAAGCTTCCCTGAATCAGCCTTGGCGCGTGCCCCAGCCACTCGATGGCGCTGGCTTCGTCGGTGAGATCGTGGCCGTCCTGCTGCGCCCGCGTGATTGCATCCCGCAGCATACCCAGACGGAACATCTGCGGCGTCTGTGCCTGCCACAAGCCGTTACGCGACTCCGTGCGGGCAATGCGCCCTTCTGTATGCGCCACGCCTTCAGCCTCGATCCGCTTGAGCGTGTCAGCCACCGGCAGCGCCAGAATTCCGCCGACCGGGTCGTTCTTCAACTCGCTCACCAGCCTGCGGACCATCTCCGGCGTGAGCCCGGGGCGGGCCGCGTCGTGTACAAGCACCCAGTCATCGTCGCGCGCACCAAAGCCGGTCAGCGCCGCAAGCCCATTAAACACCGACGCCTGCCGCGTCGTGCCGCCGCAGCGTTGCACGGCGAAACGCAAGCCGGCGAAACGGCGGTCATCGAAATGATGATCGCCCGGCGCCAGCACGACCAGCGTCTGGGCAAATTCGGAACAGGCGTCAAAGGCGGCGAGCGAATAACGCAGCATCGGATGGCGGCCGATAGTCTGGTATTGCTTCGGCATCGGTGCACCAGAACGGCTGCCGGAACCGGCGCACGGGATGAGGGCGAACAGGCGGGAAGTCACGAGTTGAAAACGCCCAAGTCAAAAGTGAAGCCCGGATTTTATAATAGGTCTATCGCGACCATGCCGGTCCCGCGTGCACTTTCGCATGCGAACGGTTCCCCGCACACTTTATGCCTTCAAAAGCCGTCAGTTTGCAGTCAACGTCCCCTATCGCACTCGTCAAAGCCGGTCAGCGCTTTGCCTTCGATGGCGCCACCGGTTCCTCCGACGCCCTCGCCCTGGCACGTTATCACCTGGCTTTTCGCGAAAAGGTCCCGTTATTGGTCGTCATGTGCGCAAGCGCTGTCGATTCGCAACGGCTCGCGGCCGAAATTCCGTTTTTCGCGCCGGACGCCAGGGTAAGGCTTCTGCCCGACTGGGAAACGCTGCCCTACGACACGTTTTCGCCCCATCAGGACCTGGTTTCGGCACGATTGGCGACGCTGCACGATCTGGGTGAAGGTCGCTGCGACATCCTGCTCGTGCCCGCGACCACTGCGCTTTACAGAATGCCGCCGGCATCGTTTCTGGCTGCGTATACGTTTTCGTTCACGCAGGGCGAGCGGCTGAACGAGGCGAAACTGAAGAGCCAGTTGACGCTTGCGGGCTATGAGCATGTGAGCCAAGTCGTGCGGCCCGGCGAATATTGCGTGCGCGGTTCGCTGCTCGACCTGTATCCGATGGGCTCGCCGCTGCCGTATCGCATCGATTTATTCGACGATCAGGTCGATTCCATCCGTGCATTCGATCCCGACACGCAACGCAGCCTGTATCCGGTGCGTGACGTGCGCCTCTTGCCCGGCCGCGAATTTCCCTTCGACGAACCCGCGCGCACCGCGTTCCGCAGCCGCTGGCGCGAGGTGTTCGAGGGCGATCCAAGCCGTTCATCGATATACAAGGACATCGGCAATGGCGTGCCGGCGGCGGGGATCGAGTATTACCTGCCGCTGTTCTTCGACGAAACCGCCACGCTTTTTCATTACCTGCCGCAAGACGCGCAACTGGCGTTCGTCGGCGACATGGACGCGGCCATCAAGCGCTTCACGAACGACACGCGGCAGCGCTACAACTTTTTGTCTCACGATCGCGAGCGGCCGCTGCTCGAACCGCAGCGCCTGTTTCTCAGCGACGACGACTTTTTCTCGTTCGCCAAACCGTTCGCGCAGATCAAGTTCCCGGCCACGCCCGAGGGCGGTTGGGCGGTGCCGTTGCCGGGCCTGGCGATCGATCGCCACGCCGAAGAGCCATTGCTCGCGCTGCGTCACTATCTGGAGCAAACGCCGAATCGCGTGTTGTTCGCGACCGAATCCGCCGGACGCCGCGAGACAATCCAGCAACTCCTCGCCGATAACGGCCTGCGCGCATCGCTCGACGATACCTTCCAGGATTGGCTCACCGGCGACGCCAAATTCTCGCTGGGCGTCGCACCGCTAGCGAACGGCTTTGCGCTGCCCGGCGAAGGCATCTCGATCATCACCGAGACCGAGCTATACGGACAACTCACGCGGCGCGCCGGACGGCGTCGGCAAGAGCAGGCGAGCAACGTCGATTCGATGGTGCGCGACCTCTCGGAGCTGAAAATCGGCGATCCGGTCGTGCATACGCAGCATGGTATCGGGCGCTATATGGGCCTGGTATCGATGGATCTGGGCGAAGGCGAAACCGAGTTCCTGCATCTCGAATATCAGAACGACAGCAAGCTGTATGTGCCGGTCGCTCAGTTGCACGTGATCTCGCGCTACAGCGGCGCCGACCCGGAAAGCGCGCCGTTGCACGCGCTGGGCTCCGGTCAGTGGGACAAAGCGAAGCGCCGAGCCGCGCAGCAAATTCGCGATACCGCCGCCGAACTGCTCAATCTTTACGCACGCCGCGCGCTGCGCGAAGGTCATTCGTTCCCGCTCGAAGCGCGCGATTACGCGAAGTTCGCGGAGAGTTTCGGCTTCGAGGAAACGCCCGATCAGGCTGCGGCGATCACCGCTGTTATCGGCGATATGACAAGCGGCAAGCCGATGGACCGGCTGGTTTGCGGCGATGTCGGTTTCGGCAAGACAGAAGTGGCGCTGCGGGCGGCGTTTATCGCGGTGATGGGTGGCAAGCAGGTCGCGATTCTGTCACCAACCACCCTGCTAGCCGAACAGCACACGAACACGTTCACCGACCGTTTCGCCGATTGGCCCGTGAAGATCGCTGAATTGTCGCGCTTTAAGAGCACGAAGGAAGTGGCGGCATCGATTCAGGCAATCAATGAAGGCACGATCGATATTGTCATCGGCACGCATAAATTGCTCTCCTCTGATGTCGTGTTCAAGCGGCTCGGGCTGGTGATCATCGACGAGGAGCACCGGTTCGGCGTGCGCCAGAAGGAAGCGTTGAAAGCGCTGCGCGCTGAAGTCGATGTGCTGACGCTCACCGCAACGCCCATCCCCCGCACGCTCGGCATGGCGCTCGAAGGATTGCGCGACTTCTCGATCATCGCCACCGCGCCGCAGAAGCGCCTTGCGATCAAGACCTTTGTTCGACGCGAAGAAGACGGCGTGATCCGCGAGGCGATGCTGCGCGAACTGAAGCGCGGCGGCCAGGTTTATTTCCTGCACAACGAAGTCGAGACGATCGAAAACCGTCGCTCGATGCTCGAAGCGCTCGTGCCGGAAGCACGCATTGCGGTCGCGCACGGGCAGATGCATGAGCGCGAACTCGAACGCGTGATGCGCGATTTTGTCGGCCAGCGCGCGAACGTGCTGCTGTGCACGACGATTATCGAAACGGGGATCGACGTGCCGAGCGCCAACACGATCCTGATTCATCGCTCCGATAAATTCGGCCTCGCGCAGTTGCATCAGTTGCGTGGGCGCGTCGGGCGTTCGCACCATCAGGCTTACGCGTATTTGCTGGTTCACGATCCGGCCGCGCTTACGAAACAGGCGCAGCGGCGGCTTGAGGCCATCCAGCAGATGGAAGAGCTCGGTTCGGGCTTCTATCTCGCGATGCACGATCTGGAAATTCGCGGCACGGGCGAAGTGCTCGGCGATAAACAATCGGGCGAAATCCACGAGATCGGTTTCCAGCTTTACACCGACATGCTCAACGACGCCGTGCGGGCGCTGAAGGAAGGCCGCGAACCCGATCTCAACTCACCGCTCGCCGCCACGACCGAGATCAATCTGCACGCACCGGCCATTCTTCCCGCCGATTATTGCGGCGACGTTCAAGAACGTTTGTCGCTGTACAAACGCATGGCGAACTGCGAAACGAGCGATGCGATCGACAGCATCCTGGAAGAGCTCATCGACCGGTTCGGCAAGTTGCCGCCCCAGGCGAGCGCGCTGGTCGAAACGCATAAGCTGCGCCTCGCGGCCAAGCCGCTGGGCATTCTGAAGATCGACGCGGCCGAGCATGTGATCTCGTTGCAATTCATTCCGAACCCGCCCGTCGATGCCATGAAGATCATCGAGATGGTGCAGAAGAACAAGCACATCAAGCTCGCGGGGCAGGACAAGCTGCGGATTGAAGTGCGCAGTCCGGACCTTGCCGTGCGGATTTCGACGGTCAAGGAAACGCTGCGTGCGCTTGGCGCACCGGTGCGGCAGCAGAAACCCGCCGCCGCGGTTGTGCCCTCACGCTAATAGATTCAACCCGCTTCATACCCGCGCATCGCCTTGTCCGGCGGTGCGCGGCCGGTTTTTTCGGTATTATCGAAAGTGAAAAATTCCAAGGAGAGCGTCATGTCACAGATCGCTGAATCGACGGCTTCCGTCGCGCAAACACCCTCTTCTGATTCCGGTTTGGCGTCGTTGCCGTGGATCAAGAAGCTCGTCTCCTTCGACACCGTCAGCCGCAACCCGAACATGGGCCTGATCGAAACCGTCCGCGACGAATTGCGCGCAGCCGGTATTGAAAGCACGCTCAGCACCGATCCATCGGGCAAATGGGCCAACCTGTTCGCGACGGTACCCGCGCACGATGGCGCGACGAACGGCGGCATCGTGCTCTCCGGGCATACGGATGTGGTGCCGGTCGACGGCCAGAAATGGGACAGCGATCCGTTCAAGCCGGAAATCCGCGATGGCCTTTTGTACGGTCGCGGGACGTGCGACATGAAGGGGTTTATCGGTGCATCGCTGAGCTTGTTGCCGAAGATGCAGGCCACGAAACTCGCACGGCCAATCCACTTCGCCCTCTCCTTCGACGAAGAAGTCGGCTGCGCCGGAGCGCCGCTGATGATCACCGACCTGCAAAAACGCGGACTGCGGCCGGATGGCTGCATTGTGGGCGAGCCGACCAGCATGCGGCCGGTCATCGCGCATAAGGGCATCAACGCATACAACTGCTGCGTGCGCGGGTTCGCCGCGCATTCGTCGCTGACACCGAAGGGCTTGAACGCGATCGAATACGCCGCGCGGCTGATCTGCTACATCCGCGACGTCGCCGATGAATTCCGCGCGCAAGGCCCGTTCGACGAACAGTACGACGTTCCCTTCACGACCGCGCAGACCAGCACGATCAATGGCGGCAACGCGATCAACACGGTGCCCGCCGAATGCAATTTCGCGTTCGAATTCCGCAATTTGCCGACGCTCGATCCCGAGCCGATTTATCAGCGCATTGAGAAATACGCGCGGGAAACGTTGCTGCCGAAGATGCAGAAGGAACATGCGAACGCGGCGATCGAGTTCTCGAAGATTGCTGCGGCTCCTGGGCTCGACGCGTCCGAGCAGGCGGCGATCACGCAACTGGTGCGCGCGCTGACCGCGAATCAGGAGAAGCGCAAGGTGGCTTACGGGACGGAAGCGGGTTTGTTCCAGCTCGCGGGCGTGCCGAGTATTGTGTGCGGGCCGGGAAATATCGAGCAGGCGCATAAGGCGAACGAATACGTGTCGCTGGAGCAGCTTGCGGCGTGTGAAGCGTTCTTGAGCAAGTTCATTCACAGCATGTCGGTCGAGGCGCAGGCGCGTTGATTTAATAAAACTTGAGTGAAACCTTCCGCCGCTCTGGATCTCAAACGTGACACGGTCCGCAAAACGGTAGGCCGCTTCCGCGCGGCGAACCCGCGCGTGTTCGGCTCGGTTTTGCATGGCACCGATCAGGATGGCAGCGACCTGGACTTACTGGTTGACGCGTTGCCCGGCGCAACGCTGTTTGACTTGGGTGGCTTGCAAATGGAACTGGAAGACATGCTTGGCGTGGCGGTCGATTTGCTGACGCCGGGCGATTTGCCGCCGCGGTTTCGAGAGCGCGTGTTAGCTGAAGCGGCGCCGGTATGAGCGATGGCGCTCGCGTGCTCCGTAATTTGCATAAGAACCGAATTTGTTGCTCCGCCTCATTAATCGTTACGCCGTCAACCACTCCTCATGTCCACCGCCCATCATTCCGATAACACCATCGACGGCACGCCGATTCCCACACTCGACGATATCGCCAGCCAGCACATGACGCTCTCGCCGTGGGTCGCGCGCACGCCGACCTTCGAGCGCCACGACTTCCCCATGCTGGAAGGCACGCCAATCAACTTCAAGTTCGAGTTGCTGCAGGTCGGCGGCACGTTCAAGACGCGCGGCGCCTTTTCGCACCTGCTCGCGCTCAAGGAAAGCGAACGCGACGCGGGCGTGACGTGCGTATCGGCAGGCAATCACGCGGTGGCGGTCGCGTATGCCGCGATGCGGCTTCAGATCAGCGCGAAGGTCGTGATGATCAAGACCGCCAGTCCGGCGCGGCTGGCGCTCTGCCGCCGTTTCGGCGCGGAGATAGTCATGGCGGAAAACGGCGCTGAAGCGTTCGAGATCGTGCGCCGCATAGAAGCCGAGGAAGGCCGCTATTTCGTGCATCCGTTCAACGGCTATCGGACAATTGTGGGCACCTCGACGCTCGGATACGAATGGACCTCGCAGGCGCCCGATCTGGACGCGGTGATCCTGCCGATCGGCGGCGGCGGACTGGCGGCGGGGGTATCGCTGGCATTCCGGCTCGCGAATCCATCGATCCACGTGTATGGCGTTGAACCCAAGGGCGCTGACGCCATGGGCCAGAGTTTCGCCGCGAATCACACCGTGAAGATGGGCGCGATGCACAGCATTGCGGATTCGTTGATGGCGCCGCACACCGAAGACTACAGTTACGAACTGTGCCGGCGGCATATCGACCGTCTGGTGACCGTGTCGGACACCGAACTGCGTCACGGCATGCTGCATCTGTTCAACGAGCTGAAACTGGCGGTGGAACCGGCATGCGCCGCCGCCACCGCCGCGTTGCTCGGACCGTTACGCGAGACCTTGCAGGGCAAGCGCGTCGGCGTGTTGCTGTGCGGCACGAACACCGACTCGGCCACGCTCGGCAAACATCTCGCGATGGCGGCTCAAGACGACTGAGCCCGGTTTGCTCACTTGATCGCCGCCGCTACAACACATTCGTCAGCCGCCTGCGCTCGCTGCGCTGCATGAAGTAGTTCGCGGCGATCACGCCGACCGTCACAAAGGCAATGAACAGCGTGGCGAGCGCGTTCATCTCGGGATTAAGCCCAAGCCGGACGCGCGAAAACACGACAAGCGGCAGCGTAGTCGATCCCGGTCCAGACAAGAACGCGGATAACACCAGGTCATCAATCGACAACGTGAACGACAGCAGCCACCCCGCCACCAGCGCTTGCGATATCAGCGGCAGCGTAATCGAGAAAAACACCCGCAATGGTGTCGCGCCCAAATCGAGTGCGGCTTCTTCGATCGATGGATTCAATTCCCTGACCCGCGATTCCACGATGATCGCGACGTAGGAAATACACAGCATCACGTGGCCGATCCAGATCGTGAAAATGCCACGCCCTGCCGGCCAGCCAAATACTTTCGCCATTTCCACAAACAGCAGCAGCAGTGAGATCCCCTGAATCACTTCGGGTATCACGAGCGGCGCGTTGATCATGCCAGCATAGAGCGTGAAACCGCGAAACCGCCCCATGCGCGCGAGCACATATCCCGCCCACGTTCCGATCACCACTGACGCGCACGCAGTGAACACCGCAATTCGAATCGATAACCATGCGGCATTGATCAATTCGTCGTCGTGTAATAACGCCGCGTACCACTTCAGCGAAAATTGCGTCCATACGGTCACGAGCTGCGACTCGTTGAACGAATACACCACCAGACTCACGATCGGAATATAGAGAAATAGAAATCCGAGACCGAGAAACGTGAACCGGAGCGAGCGACTGGGTTCAATCATCGCTTGTCCTCCAGTTGCTTCGCCTGGTAATGCTGGAACAACGCCATGGGAACCAACAACAGCAAAACCATGGCGCAGGTGACGGCGGAAGCCATGGGCCAGTCGGCGTTATCGAAGAATTCATTCCACATCACGCGGCCGATCATCAGGGTATCCGCGCCGCCCAGCAATTCCGGAATCACGTATTCGCCCACCGCAGGAATAAACACCAGCAAGCAGCCCGCGATAATCCCGTTCTTCGACAACGGCAGCGTGATCTGCAGAAACGCTTTCCACGGTTTCGCGCCGAGATCGTAAGCGGCTTCAAGCAGCGTGAGATCCATCTTCACCAGATGAGCGTAAAGCGGCATTACAAGAAACGGCAGATACGAATACACCATGCCGATATAAACCGCGATATTCGTGTGATACAGCTCGATAGGCGAATGAATAATCCCGGTCCACATCAGGAAGTTGTTCAGCAAGCCGTTATTCTTCAGGATCCCGATCCACGCATACACGCGAATCAGGAACGACGTCCAGAACGGCAGCATGACGGCCATCATCAGCAGGTTGCGGGTCGCCTGGTTCGAACGCGCAATGTAATACGCCATCGGATAACCAATCAGCAGGCACAGCAGCGTGGACACCCCCGCCACCAACAGCGAATTCATGTAGGTCGCGAAGTACAGGCTGTCCGTCACGAGAAACGCGTAATGCGAAAAATCGAGCGCGATACTCAGCACGCCATCTTTCATCGCCGTCAATTCGGTATAAGGCGGAATCCCGAGACGCGAATCGGAGAAACTGATTTTGACGACCAGCAGGAACGGCACGAGGAACAACAGCACAAGCCACAGATACGGCCCGAAAATCACCGCCGTCCTGCCTGACAGGCCGAAGCGTTGCTTGAGCAAGCTCAGTAAATGCAGCGTTTTCATGCGGTGAGCACCACGCCTGCCGACGCTGTCCAGCGTACGAAGACTTCGTCGTCCCAGGTGGGCGAATCGATCTGGCCAATCGCGAGGCTCGACAGATTCGCCACGACCACCTTGCCGCTGTCCAGCTTCACGTGATACAGCGTGTAGCCGCCCATATACGCAATGTTCGCCACGGTGCCCCGGCCCCAGTTGTACGAACCGTCGGGCGGCTTGCGCGTCAACGCAATGCGCTCGGGCCGGACCGAGATGGTGACCGGCATACCGAGCGGGCCCGTGATGCCATGATTCACATACAGCCGCGACGGCAACTCCGTCGTCTCCACGAACACGTGATCCGGTTCATCTTCCACTACGATGCCGTCGAACAGATTCGTCGAGCCGATGAATTCGGCGGTGAACCGGCTGTTTGGATATTCGTAGACCTCATGCGGAGTGCCGATCTGCACGATCTCGCCTTCGCTCATGACCGCGATCCGGCCGGCCATGGTCATCGCTTCCTCCTGATCGTGCGTGACCATCATGCAGGTCACGCCGACCTTATCGAGGATATTCACGAGCTCGATCTGGGTGCGCTGGCGAATCTGTTTGTCGAGCGCGGACATGGGTTCGTCGAGCAGCAACAGCTTCGGACGCTTGACCAGGCTGCGGGCCAGCGCCACGCGCTGCTGCTGGCCGCCCGACAACTGGTGCGGCTTGCGCTGCGCATACTTCGCCATCTGCACGAGATCGAGCGTCGCGTGCACGCGCTCCTTGAGTTCCGCGCCGCGCACGCCCTCCTGCTTGAGCCCGAACGCCACGTTCGATTCCACCGTCATATGCGGAAACAGCGCATACGACTGGAACATCATGTTCACCGGTCTGCGATACGGCGGCATGCTCGCGAGATCCTCGCCATCGATCACGATCTGCCCCGACGTAACCGACTCCAGCCCCGCGAGCATGCGCAGCAAGGTGGACTTGCCGCAGCCGGAACTGCCGAGCAGCGCGAACAGTTCGCCCTTTTTCACTGAGAGATTCACGCCTTTCACTGCAACGGTCTCGTCGAATTTCTTGACGACATCGACGATCCGCACGAAATTCTCCGCCGCCCAGTCCGGGGCCCGCAAACCCGGTTCCGGCCTGCGGCCATTGGGACCGCCCGGGCCACCTTGATTGCCCGATACGGCGGACACTGCGCTCGACTGCTGCTCACTCATGATCTCCTGCCCGGCTCCTGCGCTACGCGCATTCGTGCTGCTTTTTTAACTTTATCTTTCGACCAGGCCACCAACAAAATCGCGGGCCACGAACAAAGCCCCCGGAGAACCAGGGGCTTCGCGTTTATCGACTGCCTGATGCCACCTTAGCGACCTCGGCAACCTGACCGGAATCAGGATCAGCGTCCGGACTTCAATTCCGTCCAGAGCCGCGTTTGCAAACGCTGGATTTCCGGCGGCAACGGCTTGAGCAGGAACAGCGTCTTGATCACGTCTTGCGGCGGATACACGGCCGGATCGTCGGCAACATCCTTCGATACGTATTTCCGCGCTTCCGTATTCGCACTCGGGTAATACACCTCGTTCGTGATCGCGGCGTGAACTTGCGGCGTCTCGATGTAGTTGATCCACTCGAGCGCGGCTTCCTTGTTCTTCGCGTCCTTCGGAATCGCCATCACGTCGAACCACACGGGCGCGCCGCCCTTGGGGATGTAGTACTCGATCTTGTACGCCTTCTTCGCCTCTTCCGCACGATGCTTGGCGATCACCACGTCGCCCGACCAGCCGTACGCGAAGCAGATGTCGCCGCCGACCAGGTCGTTGATATAACCCGACGAGTTGAACTGGGTGATGTAAGGACGGATCTTCTTGAGCATCGCCAGCGCGGCGCGGTAGTCGGCCGGGTTCGTGCTCATCGGGTCCTTGCCGATATAGTGCAACGCGGCGGCGAACATCTGATCAGGGGCGTCGAGTACCGATACGCCGCAGGCCTTGAGCTTCGAGATGTTTTCCGGCTTGAACAGGATGTCCCAGTTATCCAGCGGCACGTTCTTGCCGAGGATCTGCTGGACCTTCGTGACGTTGTAGCCAAGGCCGGTGGTGCCGTATGCCCACGGTACCGTGTACTGGTTGCCCGGATCGGCGCCCGCGACCAGTTTCATCAGGGCAGGGTCGAGGTATTTGAGGTTGGGGAGTTTGGATTTATCGAGCGGGGCGAAGATGCCTGCCGTGATCTGCTTGCCGGCATAGTTGCTGGTGGGCACCACGATGTCATAGCCCGAATTGCCGGTGAGCAGCTTGGCTTGCAGCGTGTCGTCGCTGTCGTAGTTGTCGTACTTGACCTTGACGCCACTCTGCTTCTCGAAGTTCGGAATCGTGTCTTTCGCGATGTAGTCCGACCAGTTATACACGTTGAGCTGAGTGTCTTTCGCCGATGCCGCCAGCGGTGCCGATAACGCCGCCACGCCCGCGATAGCCACGGTGATCGAAACCACGCACGCCGGTATCCGTGCAGCCGCGCCTGATGCCCCCGAACGCTTCGACAACCGGTCCGCCACTTTTTCTGTCATTTCAGTTTCTCCGCCCTTTCGACTTGCCGACCGTTGGTTTCCCCGTCTCGATTCGCGCTTTCCCTCCTGCTGGGTCGAGACGATCTCAAAAAAACGAAAACTATCATCAAAAGGGTGCTTCGCAAAAAACAATCGGCGAGTTTTGTCGCGTGAAGTGTACAAGGGGCGCGTTTGACCGACGCTGGTATGGAGTGGGTTTTGCGAGGTTGCGAGTTTGGCGGTCTCGGCCACAAAGACCACACCGCTATTGTTGAATCCAACCGTGCACATGCTTACGTAATGTCATTATTGAGGCGCTCGTGCAGAAACCCATGCGATTCGTTCGTCCCATAACCGCGCCTTTAGAGCATCACGCAAGCGCGGTACAGGCTCGCACCGTGCTGAATCGCTGGGCGCGACACGCTGTTTATCGATGTGCCGGCCAGTGGCCCTTTTCACTGCTCACGCCTTTTTCCTCAACCGCTTCGCAACGTCCAGCTTCAGGAAACAGGCCACAAACCGCATGAACACGAATCCGTCCGCTCTCATACGAACCGGCACCGCGGACGATCCGCAATCTGATCCAGCATCCGGACATCAGGCCGGCCAACTGGACGACTCGGCCCCCAAACGCGGCTGGTTCTCGTTCGTCGGCGCCGGCGCCCTCGTCGCAGTCGGCTATATGGACCCGGGCAACTGGGCTACCGCGCTCGCAAGCGGCGCCAAATACGGCTATCAATTACTTAGCGTCGTCCTGCTCGCAAGCCTGATGGGCCTGCTGCTGCAATGGCTCGCATCGAAAGTAGGCGTGGTGACCGGCCAGGATCTCGCACAACTCTGCCGCCAACGCTACAGCCGACGCACCACGCTCTTTCTCTGGATCACCAGCGAAATCGCCATCATCGCCTGCGACGTCGCCGAAGTCGTCGGCAGCGCGGTCGCGCTTCAACTGCTGCTAGGCGTGTCGCTTACCGTGGGCGTCCTGATGTCGGCGATAGGCACGTTCGCCATGCTCGAGCTCCAAAGCCGTGGACAGCGGCCGCTCCAGATCGCCGTGACGACGCTGATCTTTTTCGTAGGATTCTGTTTTGTCGTTGAACTCGCGCTCGCCAACCCTTCATGGCGCGGTGCACTGGCGGGTCTTGCACCGCCCGCCGCCCTGCTGCGCGACGCAGGCATGATCTGGCTCGCCGCCGGTATCCTCGGCGCCACCGTCATGCCGCATAACCTCTATCTGCACTCCGCACTCGTCAAGGACCACGCGAAGAACGGCGACGACGAAGCCATCGCCAACGCCATGACAGGCGTCAATATCGATACCTTCGCGTCCCTCAGCCTGGCGTTCACCGTCAACGCGTCATTGCTGATCGTGGCAGCCGCCGTATTCCACGCAAACGGCCACTACGACGTCAACGATCTCGCCGATGCCCATCGCCTGATCGCACCGCTCGTCGGCAATCAGTGGGCCAGCATCATCTTCGCCGCCGCGTTGCTGGCGTGCGGCCTGAACGCAACGGTGACCGGCACGCTAGCCGGACAAGCCGTCATGGAAGGGTTCCTGCAACTGAAGATTGCGCGATGGGCGCGAGCGCTCCTCACCCGCGCACTGGCAATGGGACCGGCCCTGCTCGCGGTCGGCGCATTCGGGGAACATGGGTCGAACCAGTTGCTCGTCGCAAGCCAGGTCGTGCTGAGCTTGCAGTTGCCGCTGGCCGTGATTCCCCTCGTGCGCTTCGCATCCGATGCCGGGCTCATGGGCCGATGGCGCGTCAAGCGTATTCCGCTCGCCTTGGCGTGGTTGTGCGCAGCGCTGATCGTGCTGCTGAATGGCGCGCTGTTGTGGCAGTTGCTGACCGATAGTTGATAGTTGATGGCGGCCGGCGCGGAAGGAACTCTCCGGATTTGCCGCTGATCTCCGCTTGAGCCGGGAACTGTGCTCGCCTCGCCGTGGCCTGCGCCCGTGCTTCAAACTTTCCCGTTCCGAGCGCCTGACGCATGCGTCGGGAGGCAGGTAATGCGTATTCCAACGCACCAGACAGACGTCGATACGAGCAAGCGAACATGTCGCTCCTGCCGGTTCGTTCGACAAGAACTGAGTGAATCGATGCGGGTCGGGACCGTTTTTTGCTGTTGCTGCCCGTTCGGCCCATCTTTTCGAGGTGATCCTTCCGCACGCTTACAATTACGCGTTTCGCGAATGTCGCCCGTGGGCAGGCCGGATATCAGTCGCTCAGTTAGTCGCTAAACAAGCGTTGGCGCATGACGCAATCGGGGCGACACGGGACAGGCGTTCCCGCTGCCTCACACGGACGCTACTCAACGCAACAAGGACGATCGTTTCATGGCCCGAGGCTCTTTGCCGTTTTCCACCCGCTCCCTCACGCCCTTCCGGCAACGCGATGTCACGATGGCTTACCTCCTGGCCATGCTCGCGTGCGCTATCAGCCTCGGCTGGACCAGCGCCGCCTACGCCACGGTTTCCGTGCTCCAGCCGGTGCGCGAAGCCGCCGCGGAACAACCGCTCGAACTGACACTGCTTTATAGCGACGACGACAAGCAGCCGCTCACCATCGATGTACCCAAAGCGCTCAACGTCACGCTGACCAATGGCGACCTGCCGCCACAGCCGCTGGCGCTGCAGCGCGAACCGAACGTCCCCGACAAGCTGACGCTGCGCCCCGGCCAATATCGAAAAGTTCGCTACGCCGCCCCCTGGCCCGACGCGGCACGCGGCGTGATGAAGGTCGATCCCGTAGGCTTCGATTCGTCGCCCATGCTGATCACGCTGAACCGCGGCAAGTCGCAAACGCAAGTGGTGGCGGCGGAGACCGCTGAGACGAAGGCGACGACACCGCAGCAACTGGTGAGCGCAGAGGCCGCCGCGAACACATCGGCCGTGCCGACGACCACGAGTGACCGCATGTTCAGCGGCCGGTTATCGACCTTCGAACCGATGTATTTCGCCGACGGCCAGAACGGCGATAACCTCGCCAAATTCCAGTTCAGCTTCAAGTATCGACTGATCATGCCGGACGATCCGCGCTCGCGCGGCTTCCTCGACAACCTGTATTTCGCCTACACGCAAACGTCGATCTGGGACCTGTCGGCTGAATCGGCGCCGTTCCGCGACACGAGTTACGAGCCGCAACTGTTCTACTACCTGGAGAACACGGGGTGGAAAAGCTCGCTGTTTTCGCGCATGGGCGTCACGGCTGGTATCGGACATGAGTCGAATGGCAAAAGCGGCGCGGATTCGCGCGGGATCAACATCGCTTTCGTGCGTCCGAGCTGGGATTTCGGCGATATCAATTCGAACCACCTGACCATATCGCCGAAAATCTATTACTACATCACCAAGAGCGGCAACGAGGACATCCAGGACTATCGCGGTTACGTAGACCTGCTCGTGAAGTACGGCAGTCCCGATAGCTGGCAACTCGCCACGACACTGCGCAAGGGCACAAAACACGGATACGGCAGCGTTGACGCCCAGTTCACCTATCCGCTCGCCAAACTGATCAACAGCGCGTGGGGCGGCTACCTGTGGGTCGGTTATTTCAACGGCTACGGCGAGGACATCCTCGATTACAACCAGCGGCAACACTGGATCGCGCGGATCGGATACAGCATCGCGCGTTAAACTTGGATCTTTTGCGCGGGCGCCGCAGTTTTCACTGCATGCCACGCCCGACTACAGGCGTTTTATGGCATCGAACCTTCATGATTTGCCCGACAGCCCGTGCATCGGCGTCTGCTCGACCCTCTTCGACGACGTCTGCAAAGGCTGTGGCCGCAGGGCCGGAGAAGTCTCCAACTGGGTGTTCCTCAGCGACGCCGAAAAGCGCGCGATCTGGGAGCGCATTACCCGCGAAGGCACCGCCATGCGCTTTACCCGCGACAAGGTTTGATCGGCGGCTGAGTGGGGCATGACGACCGACCGGAGCATGCCCGTTCGCGCGCAGTCAGTTTTTTGACTCCGGGGAGAAACCCCGGAAAGAACATTTCTTCTGCATTAGGCAGCGCCTGGCTTGCGACCGGTTTGCGGCGCACTTGAGGCTGGTTCATCGCTGCTTGTGGCTGCCCATGGCTGACTCGGACTCGCAGTCAACTCGTAACCAAACTTCAGCCCGGTTTTGCAGAACCCGCGCCGTTCAAGCCGCCGCCGTGGGCCGGATATCGGCGACCAGCAAGTCGAGCAATTCACGCACGCTGCGAATCGCCGATCCGAACGGCAGCGCCTCGCGCCCCCGGAAGAACAGCCCGTTCGCGCGATCTCCACGCAGGGCCGCGGCCAGACGGGTATCGATACAAAAGTGCCCGAACTTCTCGATACCGTCGCGCAAACCACACGCCACCAGGCAATTGAGGCCCGTAGGACACTTTTGCTCGCGCGAGCCGATCTTGTCGCGAATGCGTTGCTCATTGCGCAGATAACGGTCGAGCCAAGGTGTTTTCACCGCGCGCGCCGGCAGGCCGGTCACACTCACGAATTCGACAATGTCTTCCGGCGTTGCTTCAGCGAGAATCCGCTTGAATTCGGGATGCGCGTCACCCTCTTCGGTCACTGCGAACGCCGTGCCGAGTTGAACACCGGACGCGCCTGCGGCCTGCCAGCGACGCACCGCCGCATGCCCGTCGATGCCACCCGCCACAATCAGGGGAATCTGAGTACGGCCGATGCCGAGGGTATCGAAGGTCAGCATCGTTTCCTCGATCACACGGGCAAAGTCGAAACGTTCGCTGGGAATGTCCGCCACACTGGCCACGCCGAGATGGCCACCGGCATGCCCCGGATGCTCGATCACGATGGCATCGGGCAAACGATTCTTCTTGAGCCACTTCTTCAGTACCAGCGCGATGCCACGGCTATCCGACAGGATCGGGATCAGCGCGATATCGACGCCTTGCGTCAGGTCCGGCAGATCCAGCGGCAGCCCGGCTCCCATGACGATAGCGTCGGCGCCGCTCTCGCACGCCGTCTGTACCGCTGCCGCGTAGGAGGAAACCGCCCGCATGACATTCACGGCAATCATGCCGCGGCCCTCGCTGAGGGCCTTCGCTGCGATGATCTCGCGCCGCAACGCCGCCTGGTTGGCGGCTTCCAGCGTCGCCTGATCCGGATTCTGTTTGCACATCTCAAGCAGGTCGGGATGGTGATGCCGCAAGTCGATGCTCGAGATTGTCCCCATTGCACCCTCCCGGGCGACGGCGCCGGCCAGCCGGTGCGCGGACACACCCACGCCCATGCCTCCCTGCACAATAGGAAGCAACGTGCGGCCGCGAATGGTCAGGGGGGTAAGAGGGGTCATCGAAGGAGCATCTCCAGAGTCAAAGTTTTTAGCTTGCAGGAGGTTAGACAAACACGCCTTGCGTTTTATCAAGCAAGTTCGACTGTGCTGTATTTCAGTTTTCCGATCGTGCTCCGTTCCAGAAAAGGAAACGGCCCGCTTCGTAAGAAGGGGCCGTTTGCGTTGCTGCTTGTTTCTCTTTGCGGCGTGCCGCGTTACATACATGTTACTGAATACCCTGGCTCGTCAGGAATTCCTCGTACGTACCGCCGAAGTCGCGCAGCGTGCCATCATTCTTCACCTCGATAATCCGATTCGCCAGCCCGTTGACAAACTCGCGGTCATGCGAAACGAAGATCAGCGTGCCTTCGTATTTCTCCAACGCGATCTGCAAGGACTCGATCGACTCCATGTCCATGTGGTTGGTCGGCTCGTCCATCAACAGCACGTTCGGGCGCCCAAGCATCAGCTTGCCCCAGATCATGCGGCCTTTCTCACCACCCGACAGCACCTTGACCGATTTCTTGATGTCGTCGGCGTTGAACAGCAAACGGCCCAACGTCCCACGGACCATCTGGTCGTCGTCGCCATCCTGACGATACTGGTCGACCCAGTCGGTGAGCGTCTCGTCCTTCGGAAACTCTTCGTACGTGTCTTGCGGCATATAACCGACCAGTGCGTTTTCCGCCCACTTGACCGTGCCGCCGTCCAGTTCGATTGCGCCCTTCAACGCTCGCAGCAACGTGGTTTTACCCGCGCCGTTCTCGCCGATGATCGCAATCCGCTCACCCGGCTGAACGCTCAGGCTGAAGTGATTGAAAATGGTGCGATCGTATTTCTTGGTGATGTTGGTCGCCACTACCGCGATGTTGTGCAGCTTTTTCTCGAAGTCGAAGCGAATAAACGGATTTTGCCGCGACGATGGCTTGAATTCCTCGATCTTGATCTTCTCAATCTGCTTTGCACGGCTGGTCGCCTGGCGTGCCTTCGACTTGTTAGCCGAGAACCGGCGCACGAAGTCCTGAAGATCGGCCACTTTGTCCTTCGCCTTCTGGTTCGCGTTCGCCTGACGTTCGCGCGCCTGAGCCGACGCCAGCATGTAGTCGTCGTAGTTACCCGGGTACACCTTCAACGTGCCGTAATCCATGTCCGCCATGTGCGTGCAGACCTGGTTCAGGAAGTGTCGATCATGCGAAATGATCACCATGGTCGAGTTGTACTGGTTCAGTATGTCCTCGAGCCACCGAATGGAGGTGATGTCCAGGTTGTTGGTCGGCTCGTCGAGCAGCAACACGTCCGGCTTCGAAAACAGCGCCTGTGCGAGCAGCACGCGCAGCTTCCAGCCCGGGGCGACGTTGCTCATGGGGCCGGTATGGTCCTCGATCGCAATGCCAATGCCCAGCAACAGTTCGCCGGCGCGCGCTTCGGCCGTGTAGCCGTCGTATTCGGCGAACTTCGCTTCGAGCTCGGCGGCGTGCATGTAGTCGTCGTCGGTAGCATCGGGATTCGCGTAAATGGCATCGCGCTCGGACATCGCGTTCCACATTTCCGTGTGGCCCATCATCACGACGTCGATCACGCGCATGTCTTCATACGCGAACTGATCCTGACGCAACTTACCGAGACGCACGTTCGGTTCGAGCATCACAGTGCCGGAGCTCGGTTCCAGGTCGCTGCCCAGAATTTTCATGAACGTGGATTTGCCGCAACCGTTCGCCCCGATCAGGCCGTAGCGATTTCCTTCCCCGAACTTGACCGAAATGTTCTCGAAGAGGGGCTTCGGCCCAAATTGCATGGTGATGTTGGCAGTAGACAGCACAGCGCGTCCTTTTGAATGGTGTACGGCGAAAAACCTGCAATTTTAGCAGTTCTTGGGACGAATTGCGGCATTGCAGCGGAAAGCTGCAATGCACGGGCGCGTGCACCGCGCTTCCGGCGGTCCGCAAATGGTGCCCTGCGTGGCGCTCCAATGACCCAGCCAATGCCGCCGCGCCGGGCGTTCCGGGCTGACTGAATCTGCCCAAATCCGCCGCTGCCGCCCGTCCCGAGCCTAGATGCGCTCCGCGATGTACGCCTTCACCAGCCCCGCCTCGGCCGCCACGATATCGAATTTCTGTGGCAATTCTTCGATACCGATAAACGCCGCCGGCCGCTCCGGCTCACGCTTAAGCGCTTCGCGGATGGTTTCGCCGAATTTGATCGGCTGGGCGGTTTCCAGCACGATCATCGGCACGCCCGGCGTCAAGTGCTCGCGCGCAACCTTCAGGCCGTCGGCCGTGTGGGTATCGATCATGGTGCCGTAACGCTTGAACGCGTCGCGGATGGTGTCCACCCGGTCCGTATGGCTGCTGCGTCCCGACACGAAACCAAATTCCTTCACGCGCGCAAAGTCGCCGCTGGCCGCGAGGTCGAATCCACCCTTTTCTTCCACATCGCGGAACAATTGCAGCACGCGCGCGGGATCGCGGCCGAGCAGATCGAACACGAAACGCTCGAAATTCGATGCTTTCGAGATATCCATGCTCGGGCTGGTCGTGTGATACGTCTCGGCGGCCGTGCGCACGCGATAAATCCCGGTGCGGAAAAATTCGTCGAGCACGTCGTTTTCATTCGTGGCGACGACCAGTTGCTCGATCGGCAAACCCATCATCCGCGCAATATGCCCGGCGCACACGTTGCCAAAATTACCCGATGGCACCGTGAACGACACCCGCTCGGCGTTCGACTTCGTCGCGGCGAAGTAGCCCTTGAAATAATAGACAACCTGCGCCACCACGCGTGCCCAGTTGATCGAATTGACCGTGCCGATCTTGTTGGCCGCTTTGAACGCGTGATCGTTCGACACCGCCTTGACGATGTCCTGGCAATTGTCGAAGTTGCCGATCACGGCCAGATTGAAGATGTTCGGGTCCTGCAACGAAAACATCTGCGCCGTCTGGAACGCGCTCATCTTCTGATGCGGCGACAACATGAAAACGCGCACGCCCTGCTTGCCGCGCATGGCGTATTCGGCCGCGCTGCCGGTGTCGCCCGAGGTCGCGCCAAGAATGTTCAGCGTCTGCCCTTGCTTGGCCAGCGTGTACTCGAACAGGTTGCCGAGCAACTGCATGGCCATGTCCTTGAACGCGAGCGTGGGACCGTTCGACAATTCCAGCAGCGACACCGTCGTGCCGCCCTCTTCGCCCAGCGTTTTCAGCGGCGTAATCTGCGACGCGCTCTCGTGATCGCGAACATTGCTGTACGTGCTCGCCGTATAAGTGCGGCGCGTGAGCGAGTGCAGATCTTCGTCGGAAATGTCGTCGCTGAACTTGCGCAGGATTTCGTAGGCGAGATCCGCATACGAAAGCGTGCGCCAGGCGGTCAGCTCGTCCGCCGTGACGCGCGGATATTCAGCGGGCAAATACAGGCCGCCGTCCTTGGCGAGACCGCCGAGAAGGATGTCGGAGAAAGTATGTCGTTCGCCGAAACCGGCGCCGCGCGTAGAGATATAGTTCATTTCAAAGCCCTAGTTCAATCCTTCCATGCGCAGCTTCGTCACTTTCGAAACCACGGTGGAAAGCGCCTCGATCTGCGTGATCGCCGCGTTGATTTCCCGTTCGACCGTTTCGTGCGTGAGCAGGATGATGTCGGTTTCGCCCTTGTCCTCACCATCGACGTGCTCGGATTCCTTCTGCAGCAACGCGTCGATGGAAATGACCTTGTCGGCGAGAATCCGCGTGATGTTGGCGAGCACGCCGGTGACATCCGCCACGCGCAGGCGCAGGTAGTAGCTGCTCGTCACTTCCTCGATCGGCAGGATAGGCGTGTTGGCGAGGCTGTCCGGCTGGAACGCCAGGTGCGGCACGCGATGTTCCGGGTCGGCCGTATGCAGGCGCGTGACGTCCACGAGATCGGCGACCACCGCCGACGCAGTCGGCTCAGCACCCGCACCCTTGCCGTAATAAAGCGTGGTGCCGACTGCATCGCCGTGCACGACCACCGCGTTCATCGCGCCCTCCACGTTCGCCAGCAAGCGTTTTGCCGGAATCAGGGTGGGGTGCGTGCGCAACTCGATGCCCTTCTCCGTGCGCCGCGCAATACCCAGCAGCTTGATCCGATAGCCCAGCGCCTCGGCATAGCGGATATCGATGGCGTCGAGCTTGCTGATCCCTTCCACGTAAGCCCGGTCGAATTGCACGGGCACGCCGAACGCGATCGCGCTCATGATCGTGACCTTGTGCGCCGCGTCGACGCCTTCAATGTCGAAGGTCGGATCGGCTTCGGCATAACCCAGTTCCTGGGCCGCTTTCAGCGCGGTCGCGAAGTCGAGCCCACGGTCGCGCATCTCCGAGAGAATGTAGTTCGTCGTGCCGTTGATGATGCCCGCGATGTACTGGATCCGGTTGGCCGTCAGTCCTTCGCGCAGCGCCTTGATGATCGGAATACCGCCCGCGACCGCCGCTTCGAACGCGACCATCACGCCCTTCTTGCTCGCCGCTTCGAAAATCTCGCTGCCGTGCACCGCCAGAAGTGCCTTGTTCGCCGTCACCACATGCTTGCCGTTGGAGATGGCGCGCAGTACCAGTTCGCGCGCGATGCCCGTGCCGCCGATCATCTCGGCCACGATGTCGATGGAAGGATCGTCGACGACGGCGTTGAAGTCGGTCGTGACGTCAATGCCCGCCGCGCCCTGCACCTTCGACGGCGTGCGCACCGCGATGCGCGTAATTTCGATGCCCCGTCCGGCGCGCCGTTTGATTTCTTCCTGATTGCGGCGCAGCACCGTGAAGGTGCCGCCGCCGACGGTGCCGAAGCCCAGCAGGCCAACTTTGATCGGTTCCATTGCAGCGTGAGTCTTATAAGAGAGGTTTTAGACAGAGTGACGCTTTCGATAACCATCGAGAAAGCGCGCGATACGGTTGATGGAGTCAGCGAGATCGTCCACGTTCGGCAGGAACACTACGCGGAAATGGTCCGGCGCCGGCCAGTTGAACCCGGTGCCCTGGACCAGCAGCGTACGTTCTTCGAGCAACAGGTCCGTAATGAACTGCTGGTCATCGACGATCGGATACATCTTCGGGTCGAGCTTCGGAAACATGTACAGCGCCGCCTGCGGCTTGACGCAACTCACACCGGGGATGGCGGTGAGCATGTCGTAGGCGAGTTCCCGTTGCTTGAAGAGCCGGCCGCCCGGCACGATCAGGTCGTTGATGCTCTGGTAGCCGCCCAGCGCCGTCTGGATGGCGTACTGCCCCGGCACGTTCGCGCACAGGCGCATGGAGGCCAGGATGCCGAGCCCTTCCATATAGTCATGGGCAATGCGACGGTTTTCACCCGTGAGACCGGAGATGAACATCCAGCCCGCGCGATACCCGCAGGCCCGGTAGCTCTTCGACAAACTATTGAATGTGACCGTCAGCACGTCCTCCGACAACGCCCCGACCGCCGTGTGCTTGCGGCCGTCGTAGACGATCTTGTCGTAGACCTCGTCGGCAAAAATGATCAAGCCGTGCTTGCGCGCCAGTTCGATCATCTCCAGCAACAGTTCGTCCGAATACAGCGCGCCCGTCGGATTGTTCGGATTGATGATGACGAGCGCCTTCGTGTTCGGCGTGATCTTCGAGCGCAGGTCGTCGAGATCGGGCATCCAGTCGGCGGATTCGTCGCAGAGATAATGCACCGGCGTACCGGACGACAAGCTCACCGCAGCCGTCCACAACGGGTAGTCCGGGGCGGGCAGCAGCACTTCGTCGCCGTCGTTGAGCAGACCCTGCATGGCCATCACGATCAGCTCGGACGCGCCGTTGCCAATGTAGATGTCGTCCAGTTCCACGCCCGCCACACCCTTTTGCTGGGTGTAATGCATGATCGCCTTGCGCGCGGCGAACACACCCTTCGAGTCCGAATAACCCGACGAAGTCGGCAGGTTACGGATCATGTCCTGGATGATCTCGTCCGGCGCATCGAAGCCGAACGCGGCCAAGTTGCCGATATTAAGCTTGATGATCCGGTGGCCCTCGTCCTCCAGCCGCTTCGCGTGCTCGAGCACGGGACCGCGAATGTCATAACAGACGTTCTGTAATTTATTGGATTTTAGAATCGGTTTCACGGCGGGAAAGCTCACTGGTTACTGGAAGTCAGGCTCTGGATCAGGAAAATCGGCAAATAAAGTTGACAAGTCAGGGCCACGGACTCGGCGCAGCGCCGGCCACGCCGGTGTTTTCGCCCGGCGCTTCAGGTGCTGCGCGTGAAAACACGTCAAACCGGGACCTTGAACGGACCGGACACCGCGCAGAAACCCTAAGTAGCGACGCGGAACAGGCAGTCTAGCGAAAATGCGTCGGATAGAGGCAGGTTTAGGCGCAATCGTGTGAGCTTATGGCCATCAGGCCAAGGCAAAACGCCCGATTGCGTGTCGGCAAGCAGCTTGTGGCGGCACGCGAAGCATCGCGCCGCCCGGGCTCGCAACCCGCTGACGGCTGAAAAGTTATAATTTAGCGGATTATCCGTGACTTTCGCAATGCGCCACCGGCAAAACGCGTGCACATCGGCTTCATCCAGGTGCCCGCACAAGCCGATGAACCCTGTATTGCGCGCCGAGCCGTCCGGTTGTCACAGGACTCTCGCGCAGTCACCTCTCGCCATCAACTTGCCTGTCGGAATACCGATTTGAAACTACATCAGGAAGCCAGCGGCGCGCTCAATACCATCACGAGTTACGGCGCCGATTACGTCGCGATCAATCTGCAACGCCATGAAGGCAGCATCATCGTGATGCCGGAAACGCCGGTGATCGCATGGCCTGTGTCCTCGTTCGAGGCGCTGACGCCGGAAGACTTTGACGCGCTCATCGCGATCGCGCCTGAAGTCGTCGTGTTCGGCAGCGGTGCGCGCCTGCGTTTTCCGCATCCTCGGCTCATCGCGAAGCTTTCCCAGCAACGCATTGGCGTGGAGACAATGGATTTCGGCGCCGCATGCCGTACTTACAACATTCTCATGTCGGAAGGCCGCCGGGTCGCGGCTGCGCTGCTGATCGAAGCGTGACTTCGGCATACCGGTGGAAGCTCACATGAACGCTGCGGCAACGCTTCAGCGCGGATTCCACGCGCCGGTGCGATAAACTGCCGCCCGGCGCCGAAATCGATACGGCTATCGGCATCGGGAACGCCTGTTTTCTGCGCACTGCTGGATGACGCCCCGGCCCGCACCCGCCCGCCGCACGGCGAAACGCACAAGGACTGGCCGTTTGGCTGGCTTGTGCGCGTTGTCGAAGCAGCGGAACCTGCATGGGCTGGCCGCGCGCCGGATGGTGCCGAATAGGTGCCGGATACGCGGCGAAGCTTGCCCCCAATGTGCCTGCTAAGCGGGCCTTAAGCCTCAATGCGCCAAACTCGAGCCCCCATGGATTTTGCTAGCGCCGCGAAAGCGGCATCGGACAGGTCGACTCTCATGAACGATACGCCTTCGCGGCTACCGCTCACCCGCCTCGCACTTCTGTTGCTAATCGCGGCACTCGCCGTGATCTGGTTCGCGCCGCTGGGCCTGCGTCATCTCGTCCCAAGCGACGAAGGCCGTTACGCCGAAATGGCGCGCGAAATGTTCGTGACCGGCGACTGGATCACGCCGCGTTACAACGGCTACAAGTATTTCGAAAAACCGCCGCTGCAAACCTGGGCGAACGCGCTGACGTTCGCATGGTTTGGTATCGGCGAATGGCAGGCGCGGCTTTATACCGCGTTGACGGGCTTTGCCGGCGTGCTGCTGATCGGCTATACCGGCGCACGGGTCTTCAACGGCGTGACAGGATTTTGCGCGGCCGTCGTGCTCGCAACTTCGCCGTACTGGAACCTGATGGGCCATTTCGATACGCTCGACATGGGCCTGTCGTTCTGGATGCAACTCACGCTCTGCAGCTTGCTGCTGGCGCAACGTCCGAACCTGCCCGCGCCCCAAGTCCGCCTCTGGATGTGGCTTTGCTGGGCCGGCATGGCGCTCGCGCTGTTGTCAAAGGGGCTGGTCGGCCTGATCCTTCCGGGCGCGGTGCTGGTGCTCTACACGTTGATCGCGCGTGACTGGGCGTTGTGGCGCCGGCTTTATATTGGCAGCGGGCTGATCCTGTTCCTGATAATTGCCGCGCCGTGGTTCGTTCTGGTCCAGATCAAGAACCCCGAATTTCTGAATTTCTTTTTCATCGTGCAGCAGTTCGCCCGATATCTGACCCCCGAGCAGAATCGTCCGGGTGCGTTTTATTACTTCGTGCCGGTGCTGATTGTCGGCTTCCTGCCCTGGCTCTCGGTGTCGTTCCAGAGCGTCCGGCATGCGCTGAAGGTACCGCGCCAGCCGAACGGCTTCGCACCGGTCACTCTGCTCCTGGTCTGGTCGGCGTTTATCTTCTTGTTCTTCAGCGCATCGCATTCGAAACTGCTGTCGTACACGCTGCCAATCGCGCCTTCCATTGCGTTGCTGATCGCAATCTACTTGCCGCTGCTCACGCGCGCCCAATGGCACAAGCACCTGACCGGGTACGCGGTTTTTCTTGTCGTGGCGGCTTTCGGCGCGATCTTTTTGGGTCGGATGGGCGGTGGCCACACGCCGAATGCGCTGTACAGGGAATTTCAGGTCTGGGTGTACGCCGCGCTCGCCGTGGCCTTCGTGGTCACGCTGGCCGCCATCTGGCTGAACCGGCGCAGTTCGATCGGTGGCGTGGTGCTACTGGGAACTGCGTGGCTGCTGATAGGCACGATTGCCGGCACCGGCCACGATGTATTCGGCCGCGAAAGCTCTGGCGTGCAGTTGGTGCCCGCGGTGAAAGCCGCCATGGCCCGATTGCCCGCCGACACGCCGTTCTACTCTGTGGCCAAACTCGATCACACCATGCCGTTCTATCTCGGCCACACCATGATCATGGTCCAGGAACCCGACGAACTGAAGTTCGGAGTCACGACGGAACCCCAGAAGTGGGTGCCGACCATCGACGAGTGGATCCAGCGTTGGGATGCGCAACGCTACGGTCTTGCGCTGATGCCGCCCGGCCGGTATGACGAGTTGCTGGCAAAGCACGTGCCCATGCAGGTCATAGCGCGGGACGACCGAAGGGTGATTGTCGAGAAACCCCAGCCTTGAAACAATGGCGCCGCGTGTTGACCTGAGCACCGGCCGCCCGCGGATACAAAAGCCGGACAACGCCACGAAGTCTCACCGCTTCGCCGCGCTCCGCAAAAAACCCTATTACGGCCCACGATGAACCCGATATCCTTCATTTGCATCATCACCGGCGTCATGCTAAACGCCGGTGCGCAGTTGCTGCTCAAAGCGGGCGTGAACGCGGTCGGCCATTTCGAATTCACCCCGGCGAACATCGTGCCGATTGGTTTCAAGATCGCGACGCAATGGCCGATCATCGGCGGGCTGGCATGCTACGTGATCAGCGTCTTCGTGTGGATCGTGGGATTGTCGCGGGTCGACGTTTCCATTGCGTACCCCATGCTCTCGCTTGGCTACGTGGTGAACGCGTTCGCGGCGTGGTATTTGTTTGGCGAAATCCTGTCATTGCAACGGCTGGTCGGCATCGGCATTATCCTGATCGGCGTCGTGGTACTGACGCGCGGTTGAGGTGTTAAGCGCAGCCAAATGTGCCTGAGCGAACCTGAATCCGGCACACCCCCGGCTGACATTGCGTATCAAAGACTGTGCTTCAAAGACTGTGTATCAAAGATCTCACCGTTCCTTTCCTTCGCAGAGCTTCCATGACCCAGAACGTGCCTTCTAATACGCTTGCCTTTCTGCCTTTCGTACGCGCCGAGATCGACGAAGAAACGATTCAGGGCGTCGTCGACGTTCTGCGTTCGGGCTGGATCACGACCGGTCCGCAAAACCAGCAGTTCGAAGCCGAACTGTCCGCCTATTGCGGCGGCCGCCCGGTACGCACGTTCAATTCCGGCACGGCGACCATGGAGATTGGCTTGCGGATCGCTGGCGTGGGCGAAGGCGACGAAGTCATCACCACACCCATGACCTGGGTCTCGACCAGCAATGTGATCATTGAAACAGGCGCTACACCGGTGTTCGCGGATATCGACCCGATCACGCGCAATATCGACCTGGACCTGCTCGAAAAAGCCATTACGCCGCGTACCAAGGCAATCCTGCCGGTATATCTGTCGGGCCTGCCCGTCGATATGGACCGGTTGTACGGCATTGCGCGCGAGCATGGCCTGCGCGTGATCGAAGACGCGGCCCAGGCGTTTGGATCGTCCTGGCGCGGCCAGAAGATCGGCTCATTTGGCGATATTATTTCGTTTAGCTTTCACGCGAACAAGAACGTCACGTCGATAGAAGGTGGCGCGCTCGTCCTGAATAATGAGGAAGAAGCCGTGCTGGCACAAAAGTACCGGCTGCAAGGCATCACGCGCACCGGCTTTGACGGTATGGACTGCGACCTCCTCGGCGGCAAATACAATCTCACCGATGTCGCCGCCCGCGTCGGCCTTGGCCAGCTCAAGCATGTGGAGCGGTTCACGGAACAACGCCGCGAGCTGGCACGCGCATACTTTGAGAGTTTCGCGAACGGCGCGGCGGTGCGAATGGGCGTGCAGCTACCGGTGCCGAATTTCACCGACAGCAACTGGCACATGTTCCAGATCGCCCTGCCGCTCGAGCGCCTGTCGCTTACGCGCTCGGCGTTCATGGGCCTGATGAAGGAGCGCGGCATTGGCACGGGCGTGCATTACCCGGCGCTGCACCTGTTCACGCTGTATCGCGGACGCGGGTTTCACGAAGGCATGTTCCCGCACGCCGAAAAATATGGCGCATCAACGGTCACGCTGCCGCTTTTCACGCAGATGACCCAGGACGACGTGACACGCGTCGTGCGTGCAGTCAATGAAATCTGTGCGGCGCACGCCATTTAAGGTACCTAAAAAGGCACTTGAATAAGATGCCTAAAGCAGCGCAGGCACGCACGCCACGCGGATGGCACAGCAAAACAAGAACCACATTTATCACGGACACCTAGCGGAACCATCGTCAACATGAGTCAAACGGATTTTCTGCAGACCGGCCCTGAATTAACGGTCGTGATCCCGGTGTACAACGAAGAAGAAGGCCTCGCCGCCCTCTTCTCCCGCCTGTATCCCGCGCTTGACGCGCTCGGCGCAACGTATGAAGTCATCTTCATCGACGACGGCAGCCGGGACAAGTCGGCGAGATTGCTTGCCCAGCAGTTTCGCGCGCGGCCGGACACCACCCGCGTCATCCTGCTGAACGGCAACTATGGCCAGCACATGGCCATTCTCGCGGGCTTCGAACAATCGCGCGGGGAAAGCGTCATCACGCTCGACGCCGACTTGCAGAACCCCCCCGAGGAAATTGCCAAGCTGCTCGAGAAGATGCGGGAGGGTTACGACTACGTCGGCACGATTCGCCAGCAACGCCAGGACAGCTTTTGGCGCAAGAAGGCGTCGCGCCTGATGAACCGGCTGCGCGAGCGCATCACGCGTATCAGGATGACCGACCAGGGTTGCATGCTGCGCGGTTACAGCCGGCACATCATTGACACCATCAACCGCTGCGGTGAAATCAACACCTTCATTCCTGCGCTGGCCTATACCTTCGCGCAGAACCCGATCGAAATCGATGTCGCGCACGAAGAGCGCTTCGCTGGGGAATCCAAGTACTCGCTTTACAGCCTGATCCGCCTCAATTTCGACCTGGTGACCGGATTTTCGGTCGTACCGCTGCAATGGTTGTCGTTTATCGGTGTGATCCTGTCCGTGGGGTCCGCGGGCTTGTTCCTGCTGCTGTTGGTCCGACGCTTCATGTTCGGCGCGGAAGTCGAAGGTGTGTTTACGCTGTTCGCCATCACGTTCTTCATGCTTGGCGTGATCATCTTCGCGCTTGGGCTGCTGGGCGAATATATCGGCCGGATCTATCAGCAAGTGCGTGCACGGCCGCGTTACCTGGTGCAGACCATCCTGGAAGAGCGCGACGGCAAGCTTGCGCGAACCATGCCACGCCAGGAAGCGGTAGCAGCAATCAGCCGCGAGGTCGATCCTCTATGAGGTCGCTATGAACCCAGCGGTTACCGGTACAAACGCTACGAGTGCTACAAGCGCTCCACGCGCGAAACCTCTCGCGGTCGTATTCGCGTATCACAACGTCGGCGTACGCTGCCTGCAGGTCCTGCTCGCCCGTGGCGTGGAGGTCGCGCTGGTCGTCACGCACGAAGACAACCCCGACGAGAACATCTGGTTCGGCAGCGTGAAGTCAGTCGCGGCGGACCATGGCATCACGGTCATCACGCCGGCCGATCCCAAGTCGCCCGAACTGCATGACGCAATCAGCGAACTCGCGCCGGACTTCATTTTCTCGTTCTACTACCGGCACATGCTGCCAGTCGGCCTGCTCGCACTCGCCGCCCGCGGCGCGTACAACATGCACGGTTCGCTGTTGCCGAAGTATCGTGGACGCGTGCCCACCAATTGGGCTGTGCTGAACGGAGAAACCGAAACGGGCGCGACGCTGCACGAGATGGCCGCAAAACCCGACGCCGGTGCGATCCTTGCCCAGACGCCGGTGCCCATTCTCCCCGACGACACCGCCGCGCAAGTCTTCGACAAAACCACCGTCGCCGCAGAACAAACCTTGTGGCGTGTCTTGCCGGCCTTGATCGCGGGCGAAGCGCCGCATTTGCCGAACGACCTCACGAAAGGCAGTTACTTCGGCGGCCGGAAGCCGGAGGATGGCCGCATCGACTGGTCGCAAACCGCGCAGCAGGTCTACAACCTGATTCGCGCCGTCGCGCCGCCGTATCCGGGGGCTTTTACGGACATCGGCCAGCAGCGGTTTATTGTCGCGCGGGCTCGTCTCGTGCCCGAAAACGGCCTGCCGGGTATCGACGCCGAAACCCTGCGTGAGGTCTCGAATTTGCCCCCTGGCCTGCACGTGAAGGATAATGCGCTGTTTGGCGTATGCGGCGACAGCCGCGTCGTCGCCATCCGTGAACTACGGCAACCATTCGTGGACGAAAGCCAGACTCCCGCCGGCGGCGAACGCGTCGTCAGTCCCGCCGAATTCGGCCGACTCACTCAATCACTTCCTCATTCATGAAAAAAGTCCTGATCCTGGGTGTCAACGGCTTCATTGGCCACCACCTCTCCAAGCGCATTCTCGAGACGACCGACTGGGAAGTCTTCGGCATGGACATGCAACGCGACCGTCTCGGCGACCTCGCCAATCACGAGCGCATGCATTTCTTCGAAGGCGACATCACGATCAACAAGGAGTGGGTCGAATATCACATCAAGAAGTGCGATGTGATCCTGCCGCTGGTTGCTATCGCCACGCCGGCGACCTACGTGAAGCAGCCGCTGCGCGTGTTCGAACTCGACTTCGAAGCGAATCTGCCTATCGTTCGTTCGGCTGTGAAATACGGCAAGCATCTCGTGTTTCCGTCGACGTCCGAGGTGTACGGCATGTGCACCGACGAGCAATTCGACCCGGAAGAATCGCAACTGAGCTACGGCCCGATCAACAAGCCGCGCTGGATCTACGCGTGTTCGAAGCAGTTGATGGACCGCGTGATCTGGGGTTACGGCATGGAAGGCCTGAACTTCACGCTGTTCCGCCCATTCAACTGGATCGGCCCGGGCCTCGACTCCATTTACACGCCGAAGGAAGGCAGCTCGCGCGTGGTCACGCAGTTCCTCGGTCACATCGTGCGCGGTGAAAACATCAGTCTCGTCGATGGCGGCGCGCAAAAGCGTGCGTTCACGGATATTGACGACGGCATCGGTGCATTGATGAAGATCATCGAGAACAAGAACGGCGTGGCGACGGGCAAGATCTATAACATCGGCAATCCGAGCAACAACTTCTCGGTTCGCGAACTCGCCCACAAGATGCTGAAGCTCGCCAACGAGATCAGCGAGTACGCCGAAAACGCGAAGACGGTGCAACTTGTGGAAACCTCGTCGGGTGACTACTACGGTGCGGGTTATCAGGATGTGCAGAACCGCGTGCCGAAGATCGACAACACGATCCAGGAACTCGACTGGAAACCGGTCGCGACCATGGACGACGCGTTGCGCAAGATTTTCGAAGCCTATCGCGGCGATGTAGGCACGGCGCGGCGCCTTGTCGAAGATCAGTCTTAAGGACGGCGCGTGGCTCGCATCGTTCTGAAAATCGACGTCGATACCTTGCGTGGCACGCGCGAAGGCGTGCCGAATCTGGCGCGCCTGCTCGACAAATATCGCGCCCGCGCAACATTCCTGTTCAGCCTTGGACCCGATCACACCGGCTGGGCATTGCGCCGCGTGTTTCGGCCCGGGTTTCTCAAGAAGGTCTCGCGGACGTCGGTGGTCGAGCATTACGGCATCAAGACGCTCATGTATGGGGTACTTCTGCCGGGGCCGGATATCGGCCGCCGTGCGGTTGCCGAAATGCGCGCGATTCATGAAGCGGGTTTCGAGTGTGGCATCCACACGTGGGATCACGTGTACTGGCAGGACAACGTCCGTGCCGGCAATCGTGAGTGGACAGCCAAACAAATGCAGCGCAGCCACGCACGTTTCGCCGAGATCTTCGGCACGCGACCCGTTACGCACGGCGCGGCGGGCTGGCAGATGAACGGCTACGCGTTCGAACAGATCGACGCTTGGGGCATGAAGTACGCGTCCGATGGGCGTGGCCACACGCCCTATATTCCGGTGCTCGATGGCCGAACACTGAACCACGTCCAGATGCCCACTACGCTGCCGACGCTGGATGAAATCCTCGGTGTGGATGGCGTTGACGTGAGCAATGTCGCCGCGCATTTACTAGGTCTCACGTCGAAGCAGGCGCACGACCAGGTCTATACGCTCCACGCAGAGCTGGAAGGACAAAAGCTGGCCACGGTATTCGAACAATTGCTGGCCGGCTGGAGCGCGCAAGGTCATAGCTTCTGCACGATGGGCGACTATCATGCGACGCTGGACCGCGCGACGCTGCCCACGTACCCTGTCGCGTGGGGCGAGATTCCAGGTCGCGCAGGCGAGTTGATACTTCAGCCGGATTGATACTTCGGGCGGATTGAAGCATGCGCACGTCTAACGCGTGGTTGGCCTCAGTCGAGCGGGCTATTTTGCAAACTCGGGCGGCGGGATCAGCCGATCCGGCTCCGCCGAACCGAGCAAGCGGATGCCAGTCGATCAAACCCAGCTGGGCCGCGCCATGCCCCGACGCATCAAGCTTTCCCCGAATCCGCACTACCGTTCCAACGTGCTCGCTCTCCAGAAACTGGCGCTTGGGCGCGCGTCACCCGATAACAGCAACCATGTTACATGGGACCGGAGTAAGCGCTATGGGACCAAAGTAGGCACTAAAGCGCCTACTCTGGTCGACACGCCAACTCCGGTCGACCGCAAACAATTTACATGGGACCGGAGTAAGCGCATGGGACCAGAGTAAGGCACTAAAGTGCCAACTCTGTTCTACACGCCAACTCCGGTCGACACAGGAGAAACTTCGTGCCGATCGCAGTCGATCAACCCGTTCCCGATTTCACCGCGCCCGCAACCGGCGGCGACTTTTCGCTGTCTAGTCTGCGAGGCAAGAAAGTCGTGCTGTTTTTTTATCCGAAAGACAATACGCCCGGCTGCACCACGGAAAGCCTGCAGTTCCGTGATCTTTATGCGAAATTCAAGAAGGCAGGCGCTGAAGTGATCGGCATCTCGCGTGACAGCGTGAAATCGCACGACAACTTCAAAGCGAAGCTGGAACTGCCGTACACGCTGGTGTCCGACTCCGACGAAGTCATCTGCACGCTCTTCGGCGTCATCAAAATGAAGAAAATGTATGGCAAGGAAGTACGCGGAATCGAGCGTTCGACCTTCCTGCTGGACGCGAACGGCGTGCTTCGCCGGGAGTTCCGTGGCGTAAAGGTTCCAGGCCACGTTGAGCAGATTGTGGAAGCTGTACAAGCGCTTTGAGGCACGTTATATTGATTCGCAATGAGCGCTTGCCCTTCCCTCCATTTCTCTTTGCGTAGCGTCCGGTGTTTCGCGGCTTTCCCCGCGACCGGCACGGGGTCCCGCTACACGCCACGCCTTGAATCCTGGGGCGTGGCGGAAGTTGAAAGGCGCTTTGAAGCAGGCGCTGTCGAGCCGCTGGTCCCATCGTCCGGGACGGCGGCTTTTTTGTTCGCGGACGCTCCCTTACCCGCAGCGTGTGCGCCTTGGGCGTCCCGCGCCGTCCGTGCGTTTCATCCCCGTTTTCTTCAGGACGCAACTTCCAAGGAGCCGATCGAAATCTAGGCGAACCGGCGTTTTCGAAACCGAAGCGCGTCTCCGGGCGCAAACTGCATCGACGTCCGGCCTTCTGGCTAAAAACCTGAGGCCTGAAAGACCCACGCAGGATGCGACAGGCGACGCACGACATACGATCCGAATCCTATCGAGGAAAACCATGCCTTTGCCTACCGCACCCGTCAAGCTCGGCAACCTCCTGCCGTCTGAAGAATACAAAGCCAAAGCCCGGCCTGCCCGATCATCGAAAAAGCAGGCAAGCGACGGCGATCTAGTTGAAACCGAAACCGATTTCGGCGCGAGTGTCGGCGCTTCGCGGCCTGCTGCCGCGAATACCGCCAACACGTTGCGCGCTATAGCAAGCGAGACGCTGGCGAACGCGGCCAAAGGCTCGGCGGTAGAAGCCTCCGACGCAGCGCCCGCCGCGCGCACGCGCCGCACGAAACAAACCGCGGCGTTGCTGCAACCCGCTGCGGCACCGGCCGAACAGATCGAAACCACGCAGCCCGCTGTCGCTCGTACGCCGGTCGAAGCACGTGAACGCATGCCGGCGCGCTCCGAAGCACCGGTCGCGCCCGTGGCTGCGGCAGCTCAACCGCGTGGCCAGCAAAAGCGCCGCCAGCGTGGTCAGCCGGAAAACGAGATCGGCAAGCTGTTCGTGCTCGACACGAACGTGCTGATGCACGATCCGTCATCGCTGTTCCGGTTCGAGGAACACGACGTCTATCTGCCCATGATGACGCTCGAGGAACTCGACGATCACAAGAAGGGCATGTCGGAGGTCGCGCGCAATGCGCGTCAGGTGAGCCGCACGCTGGATGCATTGGTGGCGCACGTCGGCGAGATGTCGGCGGGGTTGCCGTTGTCCGCGCTGGGCAATCGCGATGCGACCGGCCGCTTGTATTTCCAGACCACGCTGACCGACATTGAGCCGGTAGAAGGCCTGCCGGTCGGCAAGGCCGACAACCAGATTCTCGGCGTGGTCCGCGCGTTGCAAAAGGAGCGCACCGATCGCCAGGTCGTGCTGGTGTCGAAAGACATCAACATGCGCATCAAGGCCCACGCGCTCGGCCTGCCCGCTGAAGATTATTTCAACGATCAGGTGCTGGAAGACAAGGATCTGCTCTATTCCGGTGTCCGCGCGTTGCCGTCCGACTTCTGGACGAAGCACGCGAAGGGCATGGAAAGCTGGCAGGACACCAAGACGGGCACGACGTATTACCGGGTGACCGGTCCGCAATGCGCGTCCATGCTGGTGAACGAGTTCGTTTATTTCGAACCGCAGAACGGCGAACCGTCGTTCTACGGCATCGTGCGCGAGTTGAACGGCAAGACAGCGCTGCTGCAAACGCTACGCGATTACAGCCACCACAAGAACAACGTGTGGGGCATTACGTCGCGCAATCGCGAGCAGAATTTCGCGTTGAACCTGTTGATGAACCCGGACGTGGATTTCGTCACGCTGCTGGGTCAGGCCGGTACCGGCAAGACCTTGATGGCGCTGGCCGCCGGCCTCGCGCAAGTGCTCGACGACAAGCGCTATAACGAGATCATCGTCACGCGTGCGACGGTTCCGGTTGGCGAAGACATCGGCTTCTTGCCGGGTACGGAAGAGGAAAAAATGCAGCCGTGGATGGGCGCATTCGACGACAACCTCGAAGTCCTGCAAAAGACCGACGACGCCGCCGGTGAATGGGGCCGCGCCGCCACGCAGGAACTGATCCGGTCACGGTTGAAGGTGAAGAGCATGAACTTCATGCGCGGCCGGACCTTCGTGGACAAATACGTGATCATCGACGAGGCGCAGAATTTAACGCCCAAGCAGATGAAAACGCTCGTCACGCGCGCCGGTCCGGGCACGAAGATCATTTGCCTGGGAAATATCGCGCAGATCGACACGCCGTATCTGACGGAAGGCAGTTCGGGCCTGACGTACGTGGTCGACCGTTTCAAGGGCTGGACACATAGCGGCCACGTCACGCTCGCGCGCGGCGAACGCTCACGTCTGGCGGATTACGCGTCCGAGATTCTTTAAATTTTCAGCATGTTTTGAAAGCCCGGCAAGCGATGCTTGCCGGGCTTTTTTGCGTCTTTTCAATGCATTTGGATCTAAAAACACGTTCCGTCGAAGCAACACTTACAGCGTAAACCTCAAGTGACTTATTAAGAAAACTTGCCCGTGCCCCGTCTGACGGGCTAGTATCGCGGGACTGTCATCATGGCGAGCGCTCATGTTCACCCTCGGCTCGCCCTTGCCGAATGCGTCGACTCTGGTCACTGCTGCTCCTCACCCTCCTCGTTGCCGCGTGCTCCAGCGCGCCGACGCGGGTGTCGCGTGCACCGGCTGCATCGAACGCTACGGCTTCTAATCGCACCTTCGCTACACCCTCCGGCTTCCCGAATTTCGTCGATCACAGCGTCGGACGCGAGGAAATTTCCATTCAGGCGATGGCGCTCGTGGGCGTGCCGTATCGATGGGGAGGCAATACGCCGGAGGCCGGTTTCGATTGCAGCGGGCTCGTGCGCTATGTGGTGGATCGGGCGGCATCGGTGAATCTGCCACGCACGACGGCGGATATGAGCGTACGCGGTGAATCGATTGAACCCGACGAAGTTGCCCCGGGCGACTTGATTTTCTTCAACACGACGGGCCGGCCGCATTCGCACGTCGGCATCTATGTGGGTAAGCTGCGCTTCGTGAACGCGCCATCGACAGGCGGCACCGTGCGGCTCGATTACCTCACCAATCCGTATTGGGCCAAGCGTTTCGATGGCATCCGGCGCGTCGCGTCGCCGAAAGCCGTGCCGGCTCCGTTCGATGCACCGACCTATCTGGCGTCGCCGGTCCCTGTTCCTGGCCCCGTCCCGGCGGATGGCGCGTCAGGCCGTCCAGCGACGCAAGTCGCCGCTCAGGCCAGCGATCGGTATGAACCGCCGCGCGATCCGCCTATGACGGCCGCGGCAAGCTCCTACCGGAGTACCGCCTCCTCCGATCAGTTCGAACCACCGCCGCCCGCGTTGTCCTCCGCACAGCGGCAGGCGCAATCGGCGGGTGCTGTCTCACCGGCCATCACCACGGCCCGCTCCGGCGCCGATCCGTTCGAGCCGCCGCCGTCCTCGCTTTCCGCCGCACAACGTCAATCGCAAGCAGCAAACGCGATCTCGCCGCCACGCGAGTCGCAAGCTGAATCAAATGCGGTCGCGGCGGCATCGAATGCGCCCGATCCCATCGCGGCCGCTGCCGATGCCTTCGAACCGCCGCCGCCCACCGCCCGGCTGGCGGCGCAGCAGGTGCGTTCGGTTCAAGAGCGACAACCAGAGCAACAACCCTCATCGGTTGGCCGGATTCCCGCGTCCGATCCCGCCGCCCACGTGATGCGCGCCTCCACGAATTCGCTCGCGCCCACGCGCCCCGCTGCCACCGACGACCCCATCGCGAAGTTCGCCAACGGCAGCTACTGAGCCGTCCCCCGGCCAGCGCGTTCAGCGCAATGGCCGACCTGCACGTATTTCCCAGCGTCTGCTATCGTGTCTCGATAACGATTCCATGCGTCATCGAATCGATCATCAGCCTCGAAAGGAGTGAACCTCATGGACTTGGGACTCGCCGGCAAGATCGTGCTCATCACGGGCGGCAGCAAGGGTATCGGCTTCGCGTGCGCGCGGGCGTTTGCAGCGGAAGGGGCGCGCGTCGCGATTGTTTCGCGCGATCCCGCGAACCTCGCCCGCGCTCGCGAAGAACTCGCGAAAGAGGGTTTTCACGTGCATCTCGCGCGTGCCGATCTTCACGAAGCGCACAGCGCACAAGACGTCGTGGAAGAAGCGACGGGCGCGCTCGGCCCGATCGATATTCTCGTGAATTGCGCGGGCGCCGCTAAACGCTACGATCCCGATCTCCTCGATGCCGCCGGTTACAAAGCCGCAATGGACGCGAAATATTTCCCCTGCATCTACCCTCAGCAAGCCGTGCTGAAGCAAATGGCCGAACGGCTGAAAGCGAACCCCAAGGCCGAGCCGGGCGCGGTGGTGAACATCATCGGAATGGGTGGGAAGATCGCGAGCGATATTCATATCGCGGGCGGCGCGGCGAATGCGGCGCTGATGCTGGCAACCGTTGGTCTCGCGCATCATTACGCGAAGCTCGGCATTCGCATCAACGCGATCAACCCGGGCGCGACGTTGACGGAACGCGTAGAGGAAGCGCTGGCGCTCGAAGCGCAGAGACTGGGTGTCACGCGAGATGAAGCGCTGGCGCTAAGCCAGGCGAAAGTGCCGCTTGGGCGATACGCAAAACCCGAGGAGATCGCGGACGTTGCGCTGTTCCTGGCGAGCCGTCGGGCGAGTTACGTATCGGGCGCGATCATTCCGATGGACGGTGTCGGCGCGCCGCTGATCTGACGCACGAAGCGCGGGTGACTTGAAAAAGGCAAGTCACCCGCGAGCCACTCGCTCAAAGAAAGCGATGTCCGAGCCACCAAGCAGCGGCGGCCATCACGGCAGACGCCGGAATGGTCAGGATCCAGGCCCAGACGATGTTCCCCGCCACTCCCCAGCGCACTGCGCTGAATTTCTGCGTCGCGCCAACGCCAACAATCGCGCCGGTGATCGTATGCGTGGTCGACACGGGAATACCCAGAAACGACGCGACGAACAGCGTAATCGCCCCGCCCGACTCCGCGCAAAACCCGCCGACGGGCTTGAGCTTCGTGATCTTCTGGCCCATGGTGCGCACAATGCGCCAGCCGCCGAACAGCGTTCCGAGCCCCATCGACAGATAACATCCGCCGATCACCCAGATCGGCGGCGCGTCGGCCGTTGCTGACGCATACCCCGCCGCGATCAGCAGCATCCAGATCACGCCGATGGTCTTCTGCGCGTCGTTGCCGCCGTGCCCGAGGCTATACAACCCTGCCGATACAAGCTGCCAGCGTCTGAATCGCCGGTCCACCTTGGAGGGCGGCGTGCGGAAATACATCCACGAAACGATCAGCATGAACAGCGATCCGAGCACGAAACCCAGCAGCGGCGAAATAAAAATGAACGAGACGGTCTTGAGCAAGCCCTCCATATTCAGCGAGCCCCACCCTGACTTCGCCCAAGCCGAGCCGACCAGACCGCCGATCAGCGCATGCGACGAACTCGATGGAATGCCGTAGTGCCACGTGATGATGTTCCAGCCGATCGCCCCGATGAGCGCGCCGAAAATCACATATTGATCGACGATAGCCGGGTCGATCGTCCCTTTGCCAACGGTGGCGGCAACCTTCAAATGAAAGATGAAATACGCAATGACGTTGAACGCAGCGGCGAACGCCACGGCTTGCTGAGGTTTCAGCACGCCGGTGGACACAACGGTTGCGATGGAGTTGGCGGCGTCGTGGAAACCGTTCATGAAGTCGAACACAAGTGCGACCACGACGAGCGTAATAACAGCCCAGAGGGCGAGTTGAATCGAATGCATCGTTTATCGAGTGAGTGGCGCGGCTGAAATCAGGCGTTTTCCAGCACGATGCCTTCGATGATGTTCGCGACATCCTCGCATTTGTCGGTGATCGTCTCGAGCAACTCGTAGATTGCCTTGAGCTTGATCAGCGTCTTGACGTTGTCCTCTTCGCGAAAGAGTTTCGACATGGCCGAGCGCAGCACCCGGTCGGCGTCCGATTCCAGACGGTCGATTTCTTCGCAGATCTTGAGGATTTCGCTCGCGCGTTTCATGTCGGCGAGCAGCTTGACGGCTTGCTGCACACGCTCGGAGGTGGCCGTGCAGATATGGGCGAGCTGGCTCATTTCCGCGGTCGATTCGCGCACATCGTAAAGCGAAATGGCGGTGGCGACGTCTTCCATCAGGTCGAGGATGTCGTCCATCGTCGTGATGAGCTTGTGGATTTCGTCGCGATCGAGCGGCGTGATGAAGGTCTTGTGCAGCAGATCGATGGTTTCGTGCGTGAGCTTGTCAGCACGTTTTTCGTTGGTCTGGACGTTCTGCTTATGGACCTCCATCTGGTCCATGTTGTCGATCAGCAGTTCGAGTTCGTGACTGGCGTCAACGATGCACTTCGCGTGCGCATTGAAGATTTCGAAAAATTTGCCCTCGGTGGGCATGAATCGACCAAACATTTGAGTCCTGTTGAGAAATTTTTCTCTTTTTAATCAATTAGTTGATGAATATTACAACATCAACCGTTCTTGCTGTACGCAAAATATACGCAAAATTAATAGCCCCGCCACGAGTTCATGTGTCAAATCCGTGACAACGTCATATTCTATCGGAAAGCGTTTGGTCGTTGGCCTGCGTTCCCGTTCTGGGAGCCAGCGTTATCGTCGACGGGTCTGTTCTCTTTCTTGGCCCACCGTGGAATCCGGCCACACACGTGCATTCTCGAGGCCGCCTTGACCCCGTCAACACGCCGGCCGGATACTTTAACGATCCCGGAGGACCCGGTTACCCGTTTTGGGGCCGTTGAGCGTCAACGCAAGCGCCACTGTGGCGAGAGCAAACCCAGCAGTGCCTGTCCCATCGGAAGCAGCCGTCCGGTTTGCGCGGATAAGGCGTCAGCGGCCCGCGCAAAAGACCGACGTGCTGCGGAAAGAATCTGAAGCGCTCTGGAGCGCATGACATGCTCGAGGTTGTGCTTGAATTCGCAGTGGAGCTTCTCACCCTCGCGAGCGTCATCCTCATCTGGGTGCCGGCGTAAAAGATCAGCAATGCTCTGCGCGTTACGCGCGACCTGGCGGAAATAGCCTTGAAAACCGGTGCGAAAGATCTAGCCAAGGTGGCAGCGGGTGCGGCCTTGGCGGGCAAGCAGGTGCCCGTGGAGTTTAGCGAGGACGATGACTGGCGGCTCAGATGGGGATTTGCTGCCGAGGGCGTGGCGACCGGCATCAAGATTCTGCCCGGTGACGCTGTTGCGGCCGCCACGCATGTAGGAAGGGGTAAGTCACGACGACCGATCAAAGAACCATTCAAATGACCGTTTTTTGCTTCCAGCAGAGCGGTTACCCGCCGCTCACGTGCAACCGCGGATTGGATGGGTGCCGCTTTTACGCTGCCAGCAACCACCATGAGCTGACGTCGATCTTGGCGCAGTTAGCCGCGCGCCGGGCTGCGCGTAATGGACCTGGTTGGCTTGACCGGCTGCCGCAGGGAATTTTCCGCCTGCCGTCAATGCCGCTAAATCCTGTTAGCAGCATGGCGTTTAATGCGGGGCGGTCGGACTGACAAAGATTCGCTGAAAGATGTACTCCGATCGATTTCCAAAGCACGCGACGTACAGTTGGGGCGGCGCGTCAGCCACTGGAAAGTGATCGAAGGACAGCAATTCGCTGCGCTCTATATGTGGCAGCCAGTAGGAATGACCAAACAGGATCGTAGCGACGAAGACGAGCACCGCCAAAAAACCAATCGACATCGCTGTTATCCAAGCAGCAACACGAGCACGTGCGACACGTCGACCTCGTTTTCCCTTCGCTTCGCACGAAAATGCTCAGTGACATGACGCTGACGGCTCTTTTGCGCCGGGCCAAGGCGGTCAGCGATGAACCCGGGCGTGTTGCAACGGCGCATGGATTCCGTTCCTCTTTCCGCGACTGGGCAAGCGAGCATGGCTACGCGCGTGATCTCGCTGAGCGTGCGCTAGCGCATGCGGTCGAGGGCGATACCGAGGCCGCCTACCATCGCACCGATCTGCTCAATCTGCGCCGGCCGATGATGCAGGCGTGGGCCGACTTCGTCGGCGGCGCCGACAAAACCGCAGAGTCACCCGACGATGCCAGCACCGCCGATCAGATTCCAGCCGAAGCGTGAGTGGGAACCCATCTGCGGTGTCAATGCTTGCGATGCTGTACGGCGCCGAGCTCAACCTGCGGATGATTCCCGGCAACTGCGACTCCTTTATGCCCTATTTACGCCTTATTCTCGCCTTACTGTTGACCCCGGCCGCTCGCATAGGCCTTAGCTTTCTATCCTGACGGCAACGAACCGACGCGGCAGATGACATTTTCTATACCAATCGGAGATCCCACAACACATCAAGTACGTGTTGCGTAGAGCTCTCGACGCACCCCGTACGATGCGCAATGCCGAGCCGACGCCACAGCGCCGGGCGCAGCGGGCGCATGACAATGCGCGGGTCGGGAGATGGAGTAGTGGCCTCATGGGGTAACAACGCTGCGCCGTAACCAGCCGCGACCAGACTCTTGATTGCGTCGTTGTAGTTAAGCTGAATGCGCGGCACAGGATGGTGCCCTCCCGCTGCCAACCACTCCGTGCTGAGGTGCGAAAGCCGTGTAGTTGAGTCATTGAGAATGAGTGGCCTGCTAGCCAGCCACTTGGGTGTTACGCGGACTGGGCATTGCCACTGGGCCGGCATGAACGCCATGACAGGATCGCGGCGCCATGGCTTGATCACAAGGCCAGCCATCGTGGGCTGGGGTAGCGCGACCAGCCCGATATCCAGCGACCCTTCCGCCAGACGGGTGAGCGTGTCCTGCGACGTCAGCACCGTAACCTGGACGTCGATCGCGGGATGTTGCTGCCCCAACACTTCAAGAGTCCGAGGCAGGAGGTGTGCGATTGCGCCCGTCGACGCGCCAAGTCGTACACGGCCCTCAAGCCCCTGTACTTGCCGCCTGACATCGTCCAGCGCCTGCCCGGCATCGGCCAGGAGGTGCCGTGCCTTTTCCAGAAGGGATTCCCCGATCGTGGTGGGCTGAACGTGGCCGCGCTTGCGTGACAGCAGCGGGGCACCAACTCGATCCTCCAGTTCCTGAATGTGAAGACTGACTGTCGGCGCAGCCAGGTGCAGGATACGTGCGGCCTCCGCAAAGGACCGATGGTCTGCGATCGTCACAAAGGTGCGAAGGCGGTCCAGACTAATCTCTCTCATCCCAGTGCCAGATTAGAAATAACTGAACGTTGGTTTCAGGAAATTCAACTTTTCATATTCTATCCCTGGAACGAAGATCGGAGTCTCAGGTTCCGGAGATAGAGAATGACTGATGTACACGAAAGTGCCGATGGCGCCGAAGATGGGCAATTAGCGGATATCGATGCGGAGGCGAACAGGTGGGTCGCCGCGCTGACGCTCACCGGACTATTGGTGACCATTCTGGTCATCGCTGGCCTGTATGTCACGACAACTGCACGCGCCGTGAATCAGGTGTGTTTCCAGAAGAAAATGAACGATGAGCACACACTAATGGAAGCCTTCTTCCAGGCTCCCCCGGAGCAGGATGCGATCGTGGAGGCGATGCGTGCCTGTTCGTACTGACCTAAGCCAGTCCAATTTCCCGTTAGCATTCCCGTGTCGAACTCACTTGGTCTCAACGGATTGACGCCGGCACAGGGTCGGCGACTCAATGACCGATTGTGGCCGCACCAAGCCGGTCAGGCAAAGCGAGTCCAGACTTGCGGTAAAGTCCTGAATGGAATCGCTTCGCGACAACATTCGCTCACCCTGAACCAACAATGACTGCCTTGCTATTCCCGGCCGGTGCGCTCCTTTTGCTGGTGGATCTTCAGAAAGCAATAGACCACCCTAGCTGGGGGCGGAGAAACAACCCGCTTGCGGAAGTTCAAATTGCACGTTTGCTCGACCATTGGCGAGGTAATGGCTGGCCGGTGTGGCACATTCGGCACGACTCCACCGAGCCTGGCTCGTATTATCGGCCAGGCCAAGGCGGACATGACTTCAAGCCTGAGGCCTCCCCTGTCGTCGGCGAGCCTGTGATCCCGAAACGGACTAACAATGCCTTTATAGGTACAAATCTGGAAGCGCAACTCCGCGCGCAAGGCCATGACACACTCGTGGTGGTCGGCGTCATCACCAATAACTCTGTCGAAGCGACGGTTCGTATGGCCGGCAACCTGGGCTTCACAACCTACCTTGTAGCCGATTGCTGTTTTACGTTTGATCGAAGGGATTGGAACGGCAACCTGAGAAGCGCGGAAGACGTGCACGCAATGTCGCTTGCCAATCTGGACCTGGAATACTGCACCGTCATCAACGCTGAGACCTTGCTGGACACGGACAAGTAAGCCGGCCTGTTTCAGGTGGTGCGTGAGGGATCAAGCAGATTCGGGCTCACATACATCCGATCCGAAGTCCTACTTATGGCCTTCAACCGAACGGCCGAGGGCCGGTCATCTATGGTCGCAATCAGTTGTTCGTCCGCTGATCGTCGTCGATATGGCCGACCATGTCGAACCCTCTCACGGTGGCCGGGCCCGGCCCGACGCTTGACGGACGAGTGACGCTGGCAACAACCGGCTGCTTCAGGCAAGTCGACCCATTGCCGTTCTTCGACACGCTCCATTGAGTATAGAAAGATACCGAGCACGCACTGGGCTTTACGCGGGTCAGCATAACCTCATGCAGTCGCATTGGCCCATTGCACGAATATATGACCGGCCTCTCGCAAGACCGCATCCCGATGTCCCATATCGAGGGCAGGCGCGTCGTAATATGCCGCTATAAGCAGCGGCGCGCGGCCTGGCGGCCGCACGAATGCGTAGTCATTCGTCTCTGCCCCGACGCTTGTACCGGGCCGGTCACCTGCAAGCCAATCCGCAGGAAATACCGCACGAAGCCGGTTGAGCCCAGGCCTGCACGCGATCATCCAGTCTTCCAATTGCTGCCGCGACTGGAGACTGAGAACGTCGCCCAGAAGTATGTTCTTACCGATGTCGTGATGGCTCTCGGCGTTGTGGTGTCGAGCAACCCGCTGTATTCGTTCGACTTGGGTTCGTACCGATCGGAACGAGTCACGGTGTCCCCGAGACGTCGCGTGAATCGGGTCAGCGCCGCTGGCGCCACCGACGCTACTCATCAAAAGGACCGCCGCCGTGTTATCGCTCAGCTCGACCGTGGCCTGACATAGAGCACCGACCGTCATCTCGCCCTGAGCGACATTGGCTTTGGTGACTGGCGAAGTAAAGATAAGGTCCTTCTCGGTGTACCGCAGGGGTCGCGCCAGGCTTTCCTGGCCAGCATCCACACGTGAGAGCACCAGCGCGATGAGAAGCCCCTTGAACGTGCTGCACATGAGAAAGTGTTCATCGGCGCGGTAAACCAGCGTTCGTCCGGACTCAGTGTCGACAGCGAATATACCGAGTCGGCCTCCATAGCGGCGCTCGATATCGGCAAACGGAGATTCGGCGGCCAACAGGCGCGTTGTCTTACCGCTTATGCCAAGCAGCAGAGGAAACCCGATGATAAGGTTTCGGCGCGTCGCGGAAATTTTCATAGCGTCGTGCCGTATGTTTCGAAGCGGGGCCATGGATATCAAAATGAACACTCAATGTCCATCCAAATGCTCCGCCGTACGACCGACCACGCGCATCGCCCTTTGAAAATGATCGCGCAGCCGGGTCGAGCGTTTTGTAACCATCCGACCACGACCGTTCTTGACAGCGTGTTGATATCGAACAGGCATAGCAGGAACCAGGTCTTGATGCGTGTGGAATTATCCCTGCTGTCGCCCAAAGATCGGTCGATCAAAGGTCGGTCGATCAAACAGCGGATTTACGCCTGGTGGCACTCGCGTCGCCCGGTCATTCCGAGGATCAGGGGCTGGCGCATGGCCAAGCGCCAGTCGCACATCTTGGCTTCTGTCCGCAGGCGCATGTATCCGCGACAGATGTTCGAAGTTCGTTTAACCCGCAGCGGCCTTTTTTTCGTCACTTCCGGTGACCGTTCACCGCGTCCTTGAATGCTTTACCCGCGGTAAACTTCACCGTTTTCGCGGCCGGGATACGAATCTCCTCGCCCGTTCGCGGGTTACGTCCGACACGTGCGGCACGTTTGCCTTGCGTGAATGAGCCGAACCCGATCAGTTGCACGTCCGCACCGTCTGCGACGGCGCCGCTAATCGTGTCGATCAATGCGTCAATCGTCTCGCCAGCCTTAGACTTGCTCGCGCCTGTCGAGGTGGCTACCGCCTCAATCAATTCCTGCTTGTTCATCCCTGTTCTCCTTCATTCGTTGTTGCACATCACAACCACGTCCAGACTACGACCGCCGTTATAAAAGAATTCGTCCACCTCTTCAAGCGGTATACGTCAATGCCCAGCGGACGCACAGAACGCGCCATTCATGCGATGCCGCATGGGTCAGGAACATCAACCGGGGACCCCGCTATCCGTTTTCTCCCGATGCAGGCTGACCGGTCGCGGCAGCCTGTATCGGCGATCTCGCGTCGCTCTGCACGAAGCGCTGAAGCCGCTCCCAGGCCGCCTCATACACATATGCCGCCACCGTCCCGAGTTGCTGGTCATGGATCGCCAGGATCGACTCCAGCGCCTTCAGGCCAACATCAGAGAGCGACCACTCCCTGCCGTTCTCCGCGCAGCTGATGCTCTGCTGAAGCGCCATTTCGGCTGCACGGAACAGCTCGATCTCGCTGCCTTGTGATCCCTTATCACGCAGAAAATACGCGAGATATACCACCTTCAACAGGCAGAGCATCTGCTGGCTACTGCCGTGGCCACTACGCAGGGTGGCCAGGGCGAGATGATTCTCAAGCGCCATCGCTCGGACGTTGGCCACCGGCAGGGGTAACAGCATGTCCTTTGTGAGTGGCTTTCTGCGCGGTTTTGTGGCGAGGCGGTGCGTACGAACCATGAATTCAGGTCAGCAAGAACTGGTGCGGTCTTCCCGCGGCAGGCGCCGACCGAACAGACACATTGGCTGGCCCGTCACGGTCACACTGTGGCTGGCCGTTCGGCCGGCAAGCCGACGCGCGCCGGAAATCCCTACTGTAGCAATAAATGATCGCCGGCAGAACCTCACCGAGCCTCGCTTCACATCCGTCGGCTATTCGTCCCGGGGCCCGTCCCGATACCGCAAGGGCTGCTTGAACCCATTGGCTGACGTTTCGCACCGGACCCACCCGACATTCTGACGATCCATGCCTAGGCTGCAAGTTCGGCATCTGCTGGGAAAGGAAATCGCCGGCATGCGCATGACTCCCGGTTCAGAACTATCATATCCTCAGACATATGCGGCAGCCGTGGAAGGCCGGACATGGACAAACCGATCGAGATCACCCACTACACGTCCTTTGCGATTGATGACCTGCTGTTCCTCGGGAAACAGTGGAAAGCAGAGCGGCCGCAAAGCGCCCGGCAGATCGGCAGCCTTGTCGACCTGATGCGACGGGGCGTGAAGTTTCTCCTTCCCAACTGCGCCGAGCTGATTGACGAAAAATCCATCGGCGAGGCGCACCTGGAGCTGCTGCGCCTGCCCTACCCGGTCACCATATTTGAAGCGCCGTGGGAGCTGGACCGGCCGGTCGACGCATGGCTGAACGGTGCCCCTCAGTCCCGCTCGAGCAGACGCATCGCACTCTGCTGGGAGCTTTCTGAGGATATCGAACCCTTTGCCGGGCTCAACACCCGATACCGCCAGATGTTCCCCGAAGGCGGGGTATTCATCTTCCCCGTGTATTACCTCGATGCCCTCAGGAGCTGGTCTCCCGGGGTGGGAGGACTCTTCGTTCCCCATGACAGCAGGGTTGACGGGCATTTGGCGGACACGCCGGCCACGACACTCGCGCACCAGGCTTTGCGTAGCGCCGGCCGCTTGAAGGGCAAGGGCTACCGGTTCCGGGCCGAACCGTTCGCGTTAATTCCGGATCTGTTCGCCGAGACCATTGCCAGATTCAACGGGGACGAAGCGCTGGCGTTGTCGCAGGTGATCGTCGACGCGCATGACGAAGTCGGCATGGTGGTCCAGGCCTGCACCGTCCTGAACTGCACGAATGTCCAGACCGTCGATGTGCCGCCCGGCAGGGCCAGCAATGCAGTTCGCACGGCGAGAAACCAGACACCGTTCTACACGTACAAGGTGCTGCAGCTAAAGGCCGAGGCGCCGGCCGCTCACCCGGCCGGCGGAACGCATGCCAGTCCCCGTGCCCATCTGCGCCGGGGCCATATCCGGCGACTCCCGGATAAAACCACGTGGGTACGGGCGAGCTTCGTTAACCCGGGTAGTGAGCGGGGCGTCGTCGACAAGGACTATGCGCTCCCTGCGCCGGGCTCGCGCCCGGATGCGCCGTGACCTTATCGTGGTGTGGACCCTATCGTCTCACACACACTTGTCTGTGAGACGCACCGGACAACGTCGTGCACGAGGTCATCGGCGTGCCCTTGCGCGGGCACGAGTTGTAAGACTCCTGTGCGTTCACTATTTTGCAGTCCTGATTTTCTAAAAACGATCGGGTACATCTCTTCTGCACCAGCAGACCACGATCACGCGGGCGGCAATATGACTTCTCGCGCAGTCCGCCAGTCTGCAGCGTCTCGCGCGGCCTGGTCCCGGTACTCCGCGGAACACGATGCTTGCGGCTTGCGCTTCTTGGTCCTGGCATATCAGTGCCGGTTTTCCGTGAGGGCGCCTTGCGTGCCCCGCATCCCGTGTCAGTGGCCGCGTCGCCAGTGTCCCTGTCACAGCAGCAACGGCCATCTGCAACGCTGGTACCTGGTACCAGCTGCCTGCTCCGTCAGGCTTGACGTCAACGGCATGGGGCACATCCCTCCGCTAGCGCTCCGTGACCGGGCTTTCGTGCTTGCGCATCGAGCCGCGTACGCGTCTCGACCCTTGCGGGCTTCAATCCCTTGCGCAACACCTTGACCCCTCAAACCCTTAAAGGCCCAGTCAGGTGAAGGCCGCAAGCGGCCTCCACATTCGCGCTCGCCGCGCGGCGTTTCATCCTGCTCGAACAGCGAAGTGCTTCGCATCCACCAGTCTCCACCGTTCCCGCCCTAACCCGCGACAGTAGCCGACGCCGGGCGGGTGTCAAGGCGTTCGGGGCCGAGTCCTCCGCTTCGCTCCGTCCCGCACCAACCCCTCACTTCTTTCCTTGACACCCACCCGGCGCCGGCTCCTTGAGTCGCACGGGCGCGAACTCAGGAGACTGGCGGCAGCAAAGCCAACCCCTGGCTTCGACCAGGACGAAACCAACCCCTACGGCGGGGGCGAATCTTGGAGCCCGGTCAGCGCAACACCGATCAACCCTTTTTGATGGTTTTCTCTCTGGAGACTGACATGCAACTCGCTTCCTCTTTCCGTTCCGGCTCCCCGATGCTCCGCTCCGACTCCCCCCTGTCGGATGACCAGATTCACCGCGTCGCCCCGTCCATCTTCGCCGATGGCAAGCACCAAAGCCGTTCGGAGCGCTACACCTACATTCCGACCATCGACGTGCTGCGCGGTCTGCGCAACGAAGGTTTCCAGCCCTTCATGGTCTGCCAGACCCGCGTACGCGACCTGGACAAGCGCGAACACACGAAACACATGCTGCGCCTTCGCCCCGGCACCGAAATCACGGGTGAGGACGTCAACGAAATCATCCTCCTCAATTCGCACGACGGCTCGAGCAGTTTTCAATTACTGGCTGGTGCCTTCAGATTTGTTTGCCACAACGGCATGGTCGCCGGGGACACCGTGCGCGATATCCGTGTGCATCACAAAGGTAACGTGGTGCAGAACGTCATCAACGGTGCTTTCGACGTGCTCGACGGCTTCGACCTGATCCGCGAGCAGAAAGATGGCATGCGCGCCGTCACGCTCAACCGCGACGAACAGCATGCCTTTGCCCGCTCCGCGCTTGCGTTGCGCTATGACCCGACCGACGCCGAGGCGCCCGCCCCGATCACCGAAAGCCAGTTGCTCGCCCCGCGCCGCTTCGAGGACCGCCGCGACGACCTTTGGACGGTTTTTAACAAAGTGCAAGAGCACTTGACCAAGGGCGGCCTGCATGGGCGCTCCCGCAGCGGGCGCTCCATGTCCACCCGTCCCGTCACCGGCATCGACCAGAACGTGAAACTGAACCGCGCCCTCTGGATGCTCGCTGACGCGATGCGGACGATGAAGGCGTAAGACCGGCAGGGCCGGTCAACCCCGGCTCTCACCGCGCATCACATCATGAGGACTCCTACCCGGATTCGGGACTCATGATGTTTCGCAACAAGCCGGACCCGGGACCTTTCTTTTCTCTTTTGGAGTCTGTCATGCAATCGCAAGTCATCGCATCAACCCCTGAACTGTCGGACGCAACGGATACCGACGTCAGCACCAGCGAAGCCACCGCCGTACTGGAAACCGATTTCGGCAAGGAGCAGCCGGTCGAACACGTCCCGTATTCGCGCCTTCGTCTCTCACCGCTCAATGTCCGCACCAAACCCCTTTCGGGAATCGCCGGATTGGCGGATAACATCGCCGCAAAGGGGCTGCTTCAAAACCTTGTGGTCCATTTCATCAAGGGTTCCCGCAGCAAACAGCCCAAGCTCGGCGTGTGCGCCGGTCAGCGGCGACTCGCCGCCCTCGACCTGCTGCACAGGGATGGCCGTATTCCCGCCGACTACCCGGTGCCCGTACGCATCGTCAGCGAAGCCGATGCGTTCGCCGCGAGCCTGATCGAAAACAGCCAGCGGGAGAATCTCGACGTTTTCGATACCGTGCTTGCCTTCAAACGCCTCGCCGACGAAGGGCGAAGCATTGGTTATATCGCCGCGTTGTTCGACGTGTCGCCGCTGACCGTGAAACGCCGCCTGAAACTCGCGCATGTCTCCCCGAAACTGCTCGCCCTTTTGCGCGAGGACGCCATCAGCATTGACCAGCTTGCCGCCCTCGCGCTCGTGGACGACCACGAAACTCAGGAACGCATCTGGTTCGACGCGCCCAATGATTACCAGCGTGCGGCGCATTATCTGCGGCAGGCCATCACCCGTGCCGAAATCGACGCCAGCCGCAGCCGTCTGGTGAAGTTCGTCGGCCTCGACGCCTATGAGGCAGCTGGGGGGTACGTCAGGCGCGACCTGTTCAGCGACGAACAGAACGCAGGGTACGTCGCGGATGCCGACCTGCTGCAGCGGCTCGTTGGCGAAAAACTCGAAGCCGCCGCCGAGGCCGTGCGTGCGGAAGGGTTCGGCTGGGTGCAGACCCGTATCGAGCGCGATCACAGCGAACTGAACAGCTTCGGCAGGCTCCAACCGGTACACCGGCCCTATACCGAGGACGAGCAGCGCGAGCTTGACGCGCTGAAGGCACAGCACGACGAAATCGTCGCGAAATTCGACGCCCTTGAGGAAGGCGACGAGAAAGCGTACGAGGAAGCCGAAAACCTCGAAGCAGCGATGGACGCGACCGAAAGGGCAATCGGGACATTCGCGCAGCGCGCGCAGGTGTGGGACGCCGCACAGATCGCACAGGCGGGGGCATTCGTCACCGTCGGGCCGAATGGCGAACTGATGATCGACCGTGGACTCGTGAAGCTGGAAGACTTCGCCATACTCGAAGGTGACGGCGCGGTCGTCACCGGTCTGGCCGACACGGACGTGAGCGACGCATCCACCGGCAGCGGAAAGGCCGCCCCGAAAGAAAGGCCCGTCCACAGCGCGGCGCTCTGCCAGCGCCTCACCGCGCACCGCACCGCCGCTGTACAGGCTGAACTCACCAAACGCCCGTCCATGGCGCTTGCCGTCCTGCTGCACCGGCTTGTGCCGGTTGTCTTTCCCGAGCGCTATCGTTCCGGGTGGGATGCGTCCTATCTCGAACTGAACGCGACCAGCAGTCACGACAAGCTGCTGAAAGCAGCCGACGACATGCCCGCCAGCATCGCATGGACAGCCATCGACGCACAGCGCCAGCAGTGGACCACCACCCTGCCCGCACGACGCGCCGACCTGCTGCCGTGGCTCATCGACCAGGACCCCGGCACGACGCTGCTCGACCTGCTGGCGTTCTGCACGGCGTCCCTGATCGACGGCATTACCGGCACCGGGGCACCGCACACGGTCAATGCCCTGACTCAGGTACTGGAACTGGACATGACCCGCTACTGGACCCCCACGCGCGCGTCGTACTTCGATCACGTCAGCAAGGCCCGCATCATCGACGTGGTCGCCAGCGCCATCTCGCCCAAGGCCGCCGCCGACCTTGAAAAGATGAAAAAAGGCGACGCCGCAGCCGCAGCCGAACTGCGTCTCGCAAAGGTGAAATGGGTCCCGGAAATCCTCACCTCTCAGGCTCCGCCCGTCATCAATCACTACGATCCCGATGACGACGAGGCCGACGATGGTGACGATGGTGACGATGGCGACACGCAGAACGAATCGCCCGAGGATGACGACACCGGCGCGCACGCAAACGGCACGGACAGCGAACCGGACGGCAGTCAGGCCACCGCAGAGGCGACGACGCTCAACGGCGATGCAACGGGGCGCGGTGCCGATGGCGACGATACCAGCGCCGCCGCACCGGGAACGACGCCAAACGGCGCAGGACCCGCATGGCCGTTCCCGACCGCCGCCACAGCCTCTGGCAAGCCGGTAGCCCGAGCGTGACCGCAGGAGCCATACAGCGCCGCCCGCGCAGGGCGGCGACCTATGCACCCGGCGCGGTCCGCGCATGGCGCTGGCATGGCGACGGTGACGGTGACGTGCGTGGATATCGTCCGCCTCGCGGCTGGACGGCAGTCGCCGACCTGAGCGATATCCATCCGATCAGCGGGCAGCAACTAACTCGCTCGGTATGGTGGATCATCGAGACAAAGCAGTAACGGCAGTGACGGCAGCAACTGTCCCGGCAGGGCACGCCGGGACCGCTCAGACCTGACCGACGCCTGCACGCGACCGACCTGCTCATCGCCAGCCTGATCATCCCCGCACGCCTGTTGTGTTGACAAAACCCCTGTAACGGATACGCCCTTGCTTTGACACAACGCCCGAAACGTGCGGCGCGCTGAATGACGCGACACGTGGTTAACGGGCCCTCTGGCCTTCACCTTCCACGACCGGCACCACGTCGCGCCAGCCCGGGCTCTCGCTGAACTCGAACATACGGCTGGAAGATGTGTAATGCACATGAGTGATGTACATTGAACATCTTGACGTGAACGCCTCTGCGCTGTACATTTGACATCATTGATGTATATCACACATCGAGACGAATATGAAAAACGCAATGCTCAGTGAACTATTCGGCGGGGTGCAACGCTTTGCCCTGCTTCGCGCCCTGTATCAAGACCCAATGCGCAGTTACACAACGGTTGAACTGGCCCGCATGGCGGGCGCCGATCGCGGCAACGTTTCCAGGTGGCTGCGCAGGTGGACCGAGGTCGGGCTGGCAAAGCGGGTCGAGCAGGGGCAGCACATCACCTATCAGGCAGGCGACGACCCCTTGCTGGCGGGACTGACTGACATGGCCCGCCGCAGCGACGAAGTACTGGCCGACATTGCAGACGCTCTCCCCGAGCAGGCCGAGGCGGCTGTCGTGTTCGGGTCGGTTGCCCGAGGCGATGAATCGGCCCGCTCCGATATTGACGTGCTGGTCCTCGGTGACCACCTGAGCAGCCTGAAGGTCAATGCCCGGCTGAAACCAGTCGGACGCAAACACCATCGCCAGATTCATGCAACCGTCGCTTCACGCCGGGATTTCGAGGAGAAGCTCGCTGACGGCGAAGGTTTTGCCAGCAATGTCGTGTCGAGTCCCTTTATCCCGTTAAAGGGGGAGTTCGCGTATGCCAGTGCGTAACCCGCTCTCGCTGTCCCAGGACGAACCCGATCTGGTCCGCCAGGAGCGCACCAGAAACCGGCAGACCATCCAGTCACAACTGCGCGCCGCAGTACAGAAATACCGGGATGCGCAGCATACAGGCGTGTCAGGCCCGACACGGCTCGACGCGGCCTATGATGCAATTCTCTTCTGCGCGCTGGCGGTCTTTGCTGCACAGGGATTTCGCATCGCTTCCAGACCCGGTCATCACCGCATCGCCCTGGAAGGACTCGCCGGTACGCTTGGTTTGAGCAGCGGCGTGCATGACGAACTCGAAACGCTGCTCGACCTTCGCAACAGCAAATACGACGGTTTTGAGTCCGTGGATGCGCAGACGCTGAACGACGCCTTGCAACTGTCGAACAGCATTCTGTCCACGGTGTCCGAATGGCTGAAAGAGCATCATCCCGATCTGGTCGCGAGAACCTGAGCAGTCCGTCACCGGTACCACAACCCTGCTGCGAGGATCAGGTGAGGCCCCCCGCCCCGCGACTTCATCGGCTGGTCCTCTGGTCCTTGTTTCCACACAAGCCATCCTCTGCCAACCTCACCTCGCCGTGACGCTTGTCCCGTCGCACCACGGCCTTGTGTTGATACAACGGCACCACCCGTGCCGTCGCACGCGCACCCGTGTACGTGAGCCTTGTTTTCACACAAGACGCCGCCCAAAGAATCATCGCCTCACCGCCACGGTCGTCACATCGCCGCACGCCTTGTGTCGAATCAACAGCACCGCCAGTCCCACCGCACCCTCATCCGTTGCCGCAAGGCTTGTTTTCACACAAGCCACCCCCAACGCCTTCTCATCGCAGCACCCTTGTGTCGATACAACGCGATAACCCCTGCCGTCGCGCCCTCACCCCGTCACGCGAGCCTTTTTTCACACAAGACGCCGCCCGAAGAATCATCGCCGCACGCCTTGTGTTGAATCAATGGCATCGCCAGTGCCACCGCACCCTCATCCGTTGCCGCAAGGGTTGTTTTCACACAAGTTCTCCCGCGACATCCCTCGCCTCACCGCTGCGGTTTATCCCGTCGCAGCCTATCTTGTGTCGATACAACACCGGTCGTTTGCGCACAACCAGAGCGCGGGTCGCCTGGGCACCCATTTCCCACGATCCCGGAGTTTGTGTTGAGACAACCTCTACCGATCTGCTCAACCAGGCGCCCTGCGGCTCGCCAATCCAGTCTTCAAAGCCCTTGCCCCGGCAGCCACAACGCCCATCGCCCTCGCTACCTACCTCCACCAACACTACTTTCTTCATCTATTGCAGGATAGGCTACCGCCGGTTTTGGGATGCCGTAGCCACTTGGCTCGACTAGCCGAATTTGCCCTTGACGACGCCGGAAGCTTCAACGCTCGCGCGTTGCTACCAAAATGGCAACAGCGAGAGTGCCGCCTGACCATGAGACGCCGACTCCGTTACCCTAGGATCCGCCCGATATATTCAAGCACCCCGCTATGGCCACGCTCACGCCCGCCGGGTTCTGGTGACGTTCCACGATGCGTCGGCACCGGACATGCCGAACGAGCCACGGCTGCACAGTCAATGGGTGGTTATTCGATTTATACGGTTGACCCGGAGACGGGTAAGCCCGTAGCGAGCCGGCGCGGAAAACCCACGATCATAGCGGTGGTCGTGGCCCTCAACCAATACATCCATACTGCGCCTTTCAATGGACAAAGCGCGGTTGCGATTCGTGGCGACCAGGCAGTAGGCGAATCGTACTGCCTCGCGCACCGCATCCTGGGCGGCTTGCCTTGGGGCCGAGGTCAAGGACGCGCTACGCCGGCGCGCCGACTTTCTGGCCGAACAGGGATTGGCCGAGTATCTCGCGCAGCGCATCGTCTTCGCGTCGAGCCTGCTGGCGACGTTGCGCGGACGCGAGCCGGCACAAGCCGCGAAAGACATTACCGTTGAAACAGGCCTGGCGCGCCGGCCAGTGGCCGACGGGCAACGCGTGATCGGCATCTGCCGGCGCTCCGTCATGCTCGCCAAGCGGGCGTTACGCGATGTTCGATGACGGCATGGGCTTCTCGCTGGCACCTTGGACGCCGTGATTGAGCAGCGGCCAGGGTTGCCTGTTGCTGCCACAACGTATGACGGTATGGTGTCTTGGAATCTAACGAGAAAGCCTAGCCGGTGTATCGGCTAAGAGCACGCTAACGGGCGATTGCAGCGGGCGGGAAACCAGTGAACTCCTGCCGTGGAGCTGCGAGGACTGCGCGAGGTCAGTGTCGAGATGACGGACAGGTTTGCCCTGGCGTGAACGCCAACGGCCGGTTCTTCACTGATGTGCAGGGTATGACGTTTTTTGAGGGTTAAACGTCCTTTCCGTCATCTTATACAGATCCCATAATTCGCCCACGAAATCAAGTTAAGGCAAATGTAGTCGTGCTTTGAACTTTTAGCTTGATCAATAGCGAACCAGGGAAGAAACGTAAAGATGAAGCTTAAAACTAGATCAGCCTTGATCACGGCCGGAACGAGCGGCATCGGTCCTGCCGTTGCTAAGTCGTCCGCGGGGAATTTGCAGGCGGCGCCAACATCGTCAGAAAAATGTTCCAGATCGGTGAATACGAGACGCTCTTTCTCACCTCGGAGCCGTCAGGCTATCGCCAGCCAGCGAGATCATAAAGGGACGAAAACAAAGTGGTCCGCACTAAGGATACTGTCCTCTGCAGCTCTCACGTTCACCTTGGCGACGACCGCGTTTGGGGCCGACGGGCATACGTCGGTGGGAGAGGAAGCAAAGATCCGGGCTCTTGAGGATCGTCTCGTGGAAGCGAATAGGACCAAGGATGTCGCAGCTACGATGGGGCTTTACGCCTCCAATACGAATGTGCTTATCTTTGACGTTGTCCCACCACGTCAGATGACGAAGCAGGATGAGGAAAAGAACGTCACCAGTTATTTTGCATCGTTCGATGGCCCTGCGGGACTGGAGATCAGCGATCTCAACATCACTGTCAGTGGCGATCTCGCCTACGCGTATATGACCCAGCACTTCTATGGCAAGCAGCGAGCTGGCGGACAGCTCGACATCAAGGCCCGTGTTACGGACGTCTATCGCAAGATTGGTGGTCGATGGTACATCGTCCATGAGCATGTGTCCGTCCCAGTGAATATTCAGACGGGGCAGGCTGATCTGCAATCCAAGCCATGAGCGAAAGCGGAAAAGCAGCGACGTTCGACCTCGCTGGGAAGAAGGCACTCGTCACCGGTGCGGCGAGGGGCATCGGCGCGGCGATCGCAATGGAACTCGCCAAAAATGGTGCCGACGTCGCTATCACTTTCAAGAGTTCGCAACGTCAGGCGGACGATCTGGTCAATGCGATCACCAAACTGGGGCGCCAGGCGTTTGCAATCAGGGCGGACAGCGGCGATGCCGAGGCAGTGACGCGATCTGTGAACGAGGCCGTTACTAAATTCGGCCGTCTCGACATCCTCGTAAATAATGCGGGAGTGCTGCACTATGGACGCCTCGAAGACATGTTGGTCGACACGATCGACGAGATTATCGATGTGAACATCAGAAGCAGCGTGCTTGCCACGCGAGCAGCAATCCCGCACATTCCAAACGGGGGGAGAATCATCTTCATTGGCTCCTGTTTAGCCGAGCGGGTTTCTCTGACCGATGTCGCCATTTATTCGATGTCGAAGTCGGCCCTGCTGTCGCTGACGCGCGGTCTGTCCCGAGACCTGGGTCCCCGCAATATTACCGTCAACCTGGTGCATCCCGGTCCTACCGACACCGACATGAACCCGGCGGATGGGAAGGGAGCAGATGGCCTACGGGCTCAGATGGCACTAGGCAGGTTTGGATCGGCCGGTGACGTCGCCACTGCTGTCGCCTATCTAGCCAGCCCGTCTGCCCGACACATTACTGGCACTGGCCTCGTGATCGATGGCGGCTTGAACGCCTGACTCTCAATGCCGCCGATGACATACGGCTTCGATAAGTCGAATCACTTGCACAGTGGGCGGCACTCAATCCTCGCGGCTTTTTTGCCTGCGCCCGTAGCGTGGCGAACACGGCGCAGGCCGGCAACGCCCTGACGTGGTGGTACCAGCCGTGCCGTCGGCGTACCTCATATTGATCGAACCCGCATTCGAATCGGTCGCCCGCACGCCAGTTTCGATTTTCCACGTACGGCCCGCGACGTTGGTAACCGTCCAACAAAGGCGTCTTCCCGGATAATTATCCGGTTGCTCATGGCAAAACATATCCATTCATGGGATTGCATTTCCTAGGCCCATTTCGTTACGCTTGAGTTGAACAACTGGTCCTCAACGGTCGGGGCGTGCTGCACTCTACCAGGCAAAGGAGCGATGAATGCGTGTGCGTCCAGCGATAACTGATGACTCTGAGTCCATTAGCAGAATCGCGAAAACTACTTTTTCGCTGGCGTGCCCCGCAGACACACGGGCAGAAGAGTTAGAGCGCTACATCAGCGAAAATCTATCCCTATCGTGTTTTCAGACCGCGTTGGTCACGTCAAGCCAGGAGGTGCAGGTGCTGGAGAAAGCCGGCGATGTCGCGGGTTTCAGTCTGGTCGACTACAAGCCCGATCGCTTAAGCATCGCGCTGGCGGATGGCATTCCTGAGTTGAAACGATGCTATGTCGCGTCGGAGCATCATGGGACGGGCGCTGCACAGCTCCTGCTAACAGCTACGCTTGCTGGTGTTTCCAATCGCATCCGACTCACGGTGAATGATCAGAATGCCAGGGCCATACGCTTCTACCAACGTAATGGGTTTATGACAGTGGGAGAAATGAGCTTTCAATGCGGTGGGGATATCCACCGAGATTTGGTGATGATACGCGAGTGGAATGAGTTGGCGTAACTGCTTGCCGACGAAATCATTTGGATTAGCATACTCCCTTCAACGATGTGCCAACAAGTCCTCAGTTTTTCTTGCTCGCCGAGTTGGAAGTCGCGCAAGAATATCTTTCGAATCAGCATGCGGATCATGAACATTTAGCCGCGCAGACTGAATCAAATTCATGTTCGCCGCCGCCCCGTTTGCTGGACCCTGCGCAGCGCGTCCTGCAAACAACCCGGTCGAGCGCCCCAGCGCAAGTGCGAGATCATTCTGCCCATATCGGGCAGGAAGTTGAAGTCCATTACCGTTGGCATCCCTTGTACGGGCGTCGCGTCAAGGTATGACACTTCGAGGCGAAGCGGCGGTCGCGTGGCGCACGTCGAAGCCAGTCCCGCGTAGTAAGGGTGGTCTCGGCTTGGATGCTGGATCGTGTCATGTGTTCTGCCATGGCGTTGGGCGAGCCGTGCGTTCCTGTGACGGTGCTGAACGAACTCGACCGGCTGCTGGTTGACTGGCGCTTGCGAGCACACTCGTCGGACGACCCCCCCTACCGTCCGGGAGAAACGCAATGGACAAAGCTGCCAAGGGGCGTACTGCCACGCGCACAAACGCCCGCATTGACGCTGTCTCAGATGAGTCTGAGATTCGACACCGCCGAGCTTCAGGGGAACGAGCGCGGCGCAGTGAGCAAGGTTAATCACACACCTTGGGAACGTGCTACTCCAGGCCGCAGGCGTCACCATCCGCAAGGTCTGACGATGACGAACGTTGATCGTCTGCCAGCGCCTTTGCTCTGCCAACTGGCTGTTGTTCGCCACGTGCAGGTCAAAGAACTTGCGGCGCGCGTGGCGCGAACGACAGCGGCAAGTTGTTCATGATATGCGATCCATGACGTTTTTTGAGGGTTATACGTCCTTTGCGTCATTACCCATGTGTTCCATAATTTGCCCACGAAATCAAGTTGAGAGAAGCGCGGTTGCGCTTCGACCATTTGGCTTGACCGATTACCAAGCAGAGAAAGGAATGCAAATATGAGGCTTAAGAATAAGTCAGCGCTGATTACTGGCGGCACGAGTGGCATCGGTCTTGCCACTGCCAAACTTTTCATCGCAGAAGGCGCCCGAGTGGTGGTAACTGGTCGCGACGAGACGGCGTTCGAGCGCGTGAAGGCCGAGCTCGGCGAGAATGCGCTCGTCCTCAAGGGAGACGTACGTTCAATCAATGACATGCGGGCGATTGCTGCCGCGGCAAAAGAGAAGTTCGGTGGCCTGGATGTCGTTTTCGCCAACGCTGGTTGGGCTTTCCCATCCGCACTCAATGACATCGACGACGAACTCTATAGCGAGATCATGGACATCAACGTCAAGGGCGTAGTGTTCACGCTTCAAGCGGTGCTGCCGGACTTGCGGGAAGGCTCCTCAGTCATTCTCAATACATCGTTCGTCGATCAAACCGGCAAACATGGCATTTCGTTGACCGCGGCGGCAAAGGCCGCGGTGCGATCGCTTGCCCGTAGTTGGTCATACGAGTTTCTCGATCGCAAGATCCGATTTAACGCGATCGCGCCGGGTGGCATGGAGACGCCCCTGCTCAGCAAATGGGGGATGTCGGACGAGGACGTCCGCAACTTCAAAAGCGAGTTCGCGAAAACCATTCCGGTTGGCCATATGGGAAAGGCCGAAGACATTGCTTACGCGGCACTCTACCTCGCGAGCGACGAGTCCTCTTACGTCGTGGGCACTGAGCTGGTCGTGGATGGCGGTGCTTCACAGCTTTAAGTCTTCGGTTGCCGATTTCAGAGCCGCACTCGTCGTCTCGGGTCGTTCACCTCTCAATCACACCCCCACCGCGTCTTACGCTGCGGTGGTTTTCCAATCTGCCCTAACCCGGCTGCGCCCCCAGAGGGAGCCGAAGTGCAAGGAGAAATTATCTTGACCGACAACAGAGAAAATCACGCTCCCGGCGAACAGCTCACCAGAGCAGGTCATTCTCGTCGCGATGTTCTCAAGTTTGGCAGCGTTGCAGCGCTCGGCGCCGTTCTTGGGGGCGGAGCCTTGCTTGGCGGCGCCACGCCCGCGCTTGCACAGTCAGTCAGTCAGGGGCCGTTGGCCCCGAGTGATCCACTCAATATTCTCATCGTGAATTACGACGGCGGCACGCTTCTCGATTTCGCCGGTCCTAGCGAGATTTTCCACCGGCTACCGAATACGAACGTCCGCTATGCGAGTCTCAACGGTGGCACGGTGACTCTCGAATTCGGGGTCGTCTATGGCAAGACCGAAAGATTGGCCGATATCGATAAAACTGACTTGATCCTGGTTCCAGGCGGATCTGATTTGTCGGCACCGATGAGTCCGGAGTATCAGGCTCAAATCCGGCGTCTGGCCGAAAGTGCCAAATATATTACGTCGGTTTGCAACGGTTCACTCGTGCTCGCCGCAACCGGCGTTCTCAACGGTAAGCGAAGCGCCTGCCATTGGGCCTTCGTCAACAAACTGTCTGAATATGGCGCCATCCCTGTTCCGGATCGTTTCGTGGAAGACGACAACGGCCGGTTCATGAGCGGCGGTGGTGTGACGGCAGGCATCGATTTCGCCCTTCGCGTTGCAGCAAAGCTGCGTGGTCAACAGGCCGCCGAATTTACGCAGCTCTTGATCGAATATGATCCCGCGCCGCCGTTCCATTCCGGTCACCCCCGAGACGCCCGGCCGGAATTGATGGCGATGGTCGACAAGGAGCTGCCCGGTGCATCTAAGGGCCTCGCACGAATTCCGGGCGTTCGCTGAAGCGTTGGCGGGCAGTGTGTGCGAAATCATCTCGCTGACTGCCTGCGGTCACGATTTTCTCAGTAGTCGAGATAACCAAATTGAGCAATCCCTATGCGATCGATTTTTACCAAATTTGTTTTATTGCCAGTTGCTGTGGCCCTCGCTGCCATGTCCGCTACCGTCTACGCGGCAGGTCCCCGGCCGTCCACGGAGGCAGCCATTAAAGCTGAAAATGACCGCTGGGCCGATGCCTTCAGACGAGGCGATTATCAGGCGATTGGGCATCTCTACACCGATGACGGAACACTTCTGCAGCCTGGCGGCGAGCGCGTCACGGGCCCCGCAGCGATCACGAAATATTTCAAGGATGGATACGCGGGGAAAGCACCGGATACGGTGACCTTCAGCAACTACGAGTTTTACGGTAACGACGAAGTCGTGGCCGAGGTGTCGGACTCGATCGTCCGGAGCCATGATGGAGAACTGAAGTCGCGCGGCAAGCAGATCCTCATATTTCTGAAACAGGGCGGTGCTTGGAGACTTCACCGCGATATCTGGAACGACAATGGTCCGCTGAAGCCAAATGATCGCTGACCCAACATTGCCAACATAGGTGTCACATGTTCAAGAATGTTCTCATCGTCTATGCACATCACGATCCGAACTCGTTTGCCAAGGCGATGCTGGATCGCACTGTCGAAACGCTTGCCCGACAAGGGTATGCCACACGTGTGTCCGACCTGCACGCCATGGCATTCAAGGCCGTCGCCGATGATGCCGACTTCATCGAACCCCACCCTGGCGGGGGACCGGGTTCGGGTACCGACTATCAGTCCCGACAGCGTGTCGCTTCAATAGAGGGGGGTTACGCGCCCGACATCCTGGACGAACTTGACAAGCTCACCTGGGCCGATGCTGTCGTTTTTTTGTTTCCACTTTACTGGTTTCATGTCCCGGCAATCCTCAAGGGTTGGTTCGACCGAGTGTTCGCCTACGACCGCGTATATAGCAACGACCATCCAGATATTGGCGCCTACCGGCGTGGCGGCCTCACGGGCAAGCGGGCTTTAATCGGTACGACCTTTGGCGCGCCCGAACCGCGCGAAGGAGCGGTGCCGAGCCGGCATTCCGAGCGGTTCGAGTCCATCCAGAATGGCGTACTTGCTTACGCTGGGTTTGATGTGATGGCTCCCTTCTATGCCTGGTCGGTCGCTCACGTCGGCTCGGATCGTCGTACCGAATACCTGGATGAGTGGGAAAGTCGTGTGCTAGGGCGAATGGCACTTACTTAAGCCCGTGGCGCGTGCCCATATTTTCGGACGCGCTCGCGTGCGATGTGACGAGGCTCTTTCAGCCATGGGTAAGACTTCGGTCTTCGTTTGCGCATTCGTGGTTCGATGCGACCGGGACGATTCCCAACGCAAGACTGCGCGATCAGGTTGAACAGGAGACTCTGGTCGTGGGTTGCTGCCAGACCTCGGGCCAGCCATTCAGTCCATAACTGCACGGTGTGTTTGAAACTCAGTGTTCTCGGATCGGTGGCATAGTGGCTCGCGGCCTGAGCCATCAGCAACCGAATCACGTTATAGGCCAGCAGATGGACCCAGATCTCCTTCTCGTTCATGTGGGCAGTCTGGCAATGCAGTACGTCCATACCCATCGTCGTCTTGATGTTACGTAGATCCAGTTCCACGTTCCAACGCCTGGCGTACAACTGCGAGAGCTCCTGTTTGCTGGTCTTGCGTTCATCAAGCATCGTGGTGACCAGCACCCGGTGATGCAGCCTGGACTCGCGCACCACCAGTTCATCGGGGAAGGCCTGGTACTGCTCACGCGTCATCCAGTCGGGCCGCTGCCGGGGTTTGAGCCACGTCACAATGTGATCGCGCATGCCCAGCGACTTGCCTCGCCGAAAGTCGGTGCGGCGCGCCCCATGCTGTTCCATAACGACATCCACTCCGGCGGCGATCATTGAGGCCATCAGAAAGTAGTGGCAATACAAGGCATCGGCGACGATCACATCACCTTTGCGAAACGTATCTTGCAGCATGCGAAACGCCGTCAGCTCCCCGCTGCCTTTGCCCGCGTACGTTCCGACACTCGCCTCCAGCACTGCGCCGCTTGCCAGACAGATCACCGCAACCAAATAGGCTAACGGAAATCCCACTCCTTCAGCCTGAGAACTGGACTGCGGGAAGCGGGCCTGGTTCGACGGCGTATCGGGCATCGAGATCCCTGTCCCGTCAACCAGCTTGACCGGGCGCCCGCGCCACATCCAGGCCGCTCTGGCCTGCTCGTGCAGTTGACGTCCTGTCTCGCGCGTCAACTCCCGCACCATCGTCAGAGGCAGTCTCTGGCGAGCGCGGCAGTAGCCTCCCGTACGCACACTCATGGGTCGCAGCCCGTCGGCAGCTCGCTGCGCAGCCCACCCGTTGACCGCCTTCTGACAGGAGGCGTCCTCTTCCAGCGCCTGGCGCATGAACATCGACAGTGTCACCGTCGGCGGATACAGCCGTTCCCGATGCTCTGGCAGATGTGCTTCCGTTATGTCCAACAGCTCCGGGCTCGTCAGTATGTTGAAGTAGTCAACCGCCTGGGCCCTGCGTGCCCGGCTTTGAACGCCGCCTAGGGTTTGCCTGTGATGACTTCGTGCATTACGATCCATGGGGGCTGGTCCTTGGAATGAGACGGGTGTTTGCCTGGTAACAACCATCCTATCAATCCCTGGATCAGCCTCCTCCGTTTCTCTTCAAGTACTTATCCGCGTCTTCTCCTCCATGCTGGCTTAAGTAAGTGCCATTCGTGCTAGGGCTCTTTGCAAAAACGCCCGAACTGCGCGCCGCCGCCGGCCCCACGCCACAGCCGACTGTGCTGCTGGGACGGGTGCGAGAGCCTGGCGAACAGGTCTGGCCTTACGGGGGCGACCGGGCTCTAGCGGGCTTCGCGGCGATGGAGCGGCTACGGGCAAAGCCTGGTCAGGCGGAGGCACTCGTGCAAAAGCTCAAACCGCTAGTCGCTGCTGCCAGTGCGGACGGCGGAACACGAATCTACGCTTTGCTGCGCTCGCGCGATGACAACGACGACATATGGTTGATCCAAACCTTCGACGACGTTGCTGCCGCAGAGCAGCATGCAAATGCAGAGCCCTTCGCAACGATCCTCGACGAGATTGCCCCATTGCTTGCGGAACCGGCCTGCATCGTCCGCCTAATTCCTTTGCTCGCAAAAGGTCTCTAGTAGTACAGAATGGTTCGGATATTGACAACCATCAATCGATTGGCTAATGACGGAAGAAGTGCAGAGAGACACACCTCCTTCCAGACTCAGATTCGACGAATACAACATCTTGACATTCCACATCTAGTCGGCCCGAACACGGTCGATAACCATCGGTATTTGGCCACTGCAGGAGCATAAGAGGAAGATTTCTGAGAATAGGCACTTGAAGATAGGTAGCTTGATCTTTCCAAATATGGACCAATGTGATTTCACGGGGCCATTTGAAGCGCTGTCGCGTATCCCCAACTCGACGTTCTACACATTGTGGAAAGACAAAGGCGTTGTGCGAGATATGCGAGGCATGCAGCTGGTTCCGGACACCTCGTTCGGAGAAGCGCCTCAACTCGATGTGCTAGTACTACAGCCGTAGATTTTTTTACTATAATTCATTAGTACTACTATGTGAGTATAAACCGATGCGAGCAATTGCGAAATCGTGGGAACGTGAACTGTACGCATTGCATGAACGTCTCGAACACCTGTTCAGACGCCCTGAACCCCGGCAGCGCTCACTGGCGTATATGAAGGGGCTGCTGGGCACAGTCGAGCGCAAGAACGGCTGGCAACTTGCCGAATGGATTGGCGAGGCAACACCGGACGGCGTGCAGCACCTGCTCGAGCGGGCACAGTGGGACGCCGACGCCGCGCGCGATGTACTGCGCCAATACGTGGGTGAACGACTCGGCGAGCGTGATGCAGTGCTGATCGTGGACGAAACTGGTTTCGTCAAGAAAGGTGAGCACTCGGCCGGCGTGCAACGCCAATACAGCGGCACGGCGGGCCGAATCGAGAATTGCCAGGTCGGCGTATTCCTCTGCTATGCCGGTCATGGCGGCAGTGCATTCATCGACCGCGAGCTGTATGTGCCGCGGGCATGGACCGATGACCCAGCTCGCTGCAAAGCAGCCGGCGTCCCGCCGACGTTGGAGTTTGCAACGAAGCCACAGCTCGCGCGCAGCATGCTTGAGCGTGCGCTGGATGCCGGCCTGCCATGCGGCTGGGTCACAGGTGATGAGGTTTATGGTGGTGACCGTGACCTGCGATTGTGGCTGGAGTCACGCGGGCAGGCCTTCGTGCTGGCAGTCGCAAAGAATGAGCCGCTATGGTGGCAAGGGCCGAAGTACGTTCGCGCAGACAAGATAGCCGAAGCGTTGCCGTCAACGGCATGGGAGCGCCTATCGGCTGGCGTGGGCGCCAAAGGCGAACGTCTGTACGATTGGGCAATGACGCCACTGTGGAGGCTGCAGATCACCGCCGAGGAATATAGCTTCGGACACTACCTGCTGGTACGGCGCAGTCTGGATGAAAAGCGCGAGCATGCCTACTATGTCGTCTACGCTCCATGCAGTAAAGCTTCACTGCAGATTCTGGTGAATGTCGCAGGACGCAGATGGGAAATCGAAACTGGCTTCGAGGCGACCAAGGGGGAGTGCGGCCTGGATCAGTATGAGGTGCGTCTATGGCGCGGGTGGTACCGCCATATCACCCTGGCACTTCTGGCGCACGCAGTACTTGTCACCCTTCGGATCGAGGGTAAAAAAAACTCCTGAAGGCATGATGCCTCTCAGCCCGCAGGAAATTCGTCGACTGTTATGCCGCCTGTTATGGCGCGCCGTCCATCCGATCAATCATGTGATTGCATGGTCAATTTGGCGACGTACTCACCAGTGGCGCGCACAACAGTCCCATTACCGACGCCGTGGTTTTACCCCGCCTGTCAGTTAGTATCTACGGCTGTAGTACTAGTACTACAGCCGTAGATTTTTTTACTATAATTCATTAGTACTACTATGTGAGTATAAACCGATGCGAGCAATTGCGAAATCGTGGGAACGTGAACTGTACGCATTGCATGAACGTCTCGAACACCTGTTCAGACGCCCTGAACCCCGGCAGCGCTCACTGGCGTATATGAAGGGGCTGCTGGGCACAGTCGAGCGCAAGAACGGCTGGCAACTTGCCGAATGGATTGGCGAGGCAACACCGGACGGCGTGCAGCACCTGCTCGAGCGGGCACAGTGGGACGCCGACGCCGCGCGCGATGTACTGCGCCAATACGTGGGTGAACGACTCGGCGAGCGTGATGCAGTGCTGATCGTGGACGAAACTGGTTTCGTCAAGAAAGGTGAGCACTCGGCCGGCGTGCAACGCCAATACAGCGGCACGGCGGGCCGAATCGAGAATTGCCAGGTCGGCGTATTCCTCTGCTATGCCGGTCATGGCGGCAGTGCATTCATCGACCGCGAGCTGTATGTGCCGCGGGCATGGACCGATGACCCAGCTCGCTGCAAAGCAGCCGGCGTCCCGCCGACGTTGGAGTTTGCAACGAAGCCACAGCTCGCGCGCAGCATGCTTGAGCGTGCGCTGGATGCCGGCCTGCCATGCGGCTGGGTCACAGGTGATGAGGTTTATGGTGGTGACCGTGACCTGCGATTGTGGCTGGAGTCACGCGGGCAGGCCTTCGTGCTGGCAGTCGCAAAGAATGAGCCGCTATGGTGGCAAGGGCCGAAGTACGTTCGCGCAGACAAGATAGCCGAAGCGTTGCCGTCAACGGCATGGGAGCGCCTATCGGCTGGCGTGGGCGCCAAAGGCGAACGTCTGTACGATTGGGCAATGACGCCACTGTGGAGGCTGCAGATCACCGCCGAGGAATATAGCTTCGGACACTACCTGCTGGTACGGCGCAGTCTGGATGAAAAGCGCGAGCATGCCTACTATGTCGTCTACGCTCCATGCAGTAAAGCTTCACTGCAGATTCTGGTGAATGTCGCAGGACGCAGATGGGAAATCGAAACTGGCTTCGAGGCGACCAAGGGGGAGTGCGGCCTGGATCAGTATGAGGTGCGTCTATGGCGCGGGTGGTACCGCCATATCACCCTGGCACTTCTGGCGCACGCAGTACTTGTCACCCTTCGGATCGAGGGTAAAAAAAACTCCTGAAGGCATGATGCCTCTCAGCCCGCAGGAAATTCGTCGACTGTTATGCCGCCTGTTATGGCGCGCCGTCCATCCGATCAATCATGTGATTGCATGGTCAATTTGGCGACGTACTCACCAGTGGCGCGCACAACAGTCCCATTACCGACGCCGTGGTTTTACCCCGCCTGTCAGTTAGTATCTACGGCTGTAGTACTAGGGCGTGTTCACACTAATTGAATTTACCTGTAAACTTCGGGAATGGAACTCACCGAAGCCCAATTTCAAAAGATCGAACATTGTTTGCCGCGTCAGCGTGGCAACGTAAGCATGTCGAATCTTCAAGTGCTAAATGCGATTCTTTACGTTGCTGAGCATGGTTGCAAATGGCGTGGTTTGCCAAAGCGCTTTGGCCGATGGCACACGGTCTATACGCGCATGAACCGTTGGTCCAAAAGTGGCGTGCTGGATCGCGCATTTACCGAACTGCAGCGTGCCCAGATTGTTCGTGTCAGGATCGAGGCGGTCTCGCTGGATAGCACGATTGTAAAAGTGCATCCAGACTGGACTGGCGCATTAAAAAAAACGGACCGCAATCCATCGGCAAGTGCCGGGCCGGATGGACTACCAAGATTCATATGGTTGCCTCGGATGCTCGAACAGCCATAACGTTTTCACTTTCTCCCGGCCAGGCCGGTGATGCCCCCGAAGGACGAGCCTTGCTACAAAGCCTCGGGCCACCGAATCGGCCACTGTACTTGCTCATGGATAAGGCGTATGAGGGCAACGAGACGCGACAACTCGCACTTGACCTGGGCTTCATCCCCGTTGTCCCGCCAAAAAGCAATCGCCTTGAGCCATGGGAATACGATCGGGAAATGTACAAACGTCGAAACGAAGTGGAGCGACTGTTCCGAAGACTCAAAGGCTTCCGTCGCATCTTCTCGCGATTCGACAAGCTGGATGTGATGTTCATCGCTTTCATCAATTTCGCGCTTATCGTCGATGGACTCAGGTAGTGTGAACACGCCCTAGTCATTCCCGGGGGGTATGGCCAGGAAGAAGTCGCAACCGATGGAGAAGTTCTCACATTTATTCGGGAGCAGGCCAAGCGTGCCTTGTATGTGTACTCGGTATGTACCGGCGCTCTTATCTGCGGCGCCGCTGGCTTGCTGCATGGCCGAAAAGCGACGACTCACTGGACGGCAATGGAAGTGCTGCCGTTCTATGGCGCAACCCCCATCGATGACCGCGTCGTCATCGATGGCAATTACGTGAGCGCGGGAGGCGTTACATCAGGCATTGACGGCTCTCTCATCCTGGCCGCACTTCTCCATGGAGATCAAATAGCAAAAGAACTCCAACTCTACATGGCGTACGATCCGCAACCGCCGTTTGACTCGGGCTCACCTACGAAGGCATCCGCTGACGTCTTGAGCGCCGTCCGTGCGCGAGCACAGGAAATCACTGAACAACGCTTTGCCAGCGCTCGCAAGTACGCGGACCGAGCATTAGATCCTGTGTAACTACTCATTCCGTACGATGCCCTCCACATTTCTTGCCGACGCGACCCCAGCAGAATCGATGGCAGTTTGACCATCGATCGATCATCGGCTGCCCATGAGTCTGCTCTCGCGCCGGATTGATTGCGGCGGATGTCCATGTAGTTTGACGAAAGCCCTCCGCATTCGCTCTGGATCGGTGAATCCCACAGCCAGAGCAATCTGCTCGATCGGTTCGCTACCGTCTTGCAAGCGTAGTCGCGCAGCTTCAACTCGTAACCGCTCAACCGCCTTAGCAGGCGTTTCACCAGTTTCTCGGCGAAATGCCCGTCCGAATTGTCGCGGACTTAATCTTGCAGCATCTGCGAGTCTCTCAACAGGTAGTGCTTCAGCTAAATGTTCCCTGGCAAAGTTCAGAGCGATGCGAATGCGATCCGATTCCGGCTCCATCTGCGACATAGCCGAGAATTGCGACTGACCTCCTGGTCGGCGATACGGAACAACCAGGAGCCTGGAGACAGCGCGCGCAATTTCTGCGCCCATATCCGTTTCAATCATCGCGAGTGCCAAGTCTATTCCAGAGGCGATGCCTGCCGACGTCCAAATGTGACCGTCCGCTATATAGATGCTATCGCCCTCAACTCTGGTGCGAGGAAAGCGTGACTGCAATTGAGTTGTGTATCGCCAGTGCGTTGTTGTTCTCCGGTCGTCCAGCAAGCCGGTTTCCGCAAGCAAAAACGCCCCCGTACACACGCTTGCCACGCGCGAGGCTCTGGCGCCCAATTTCTTGGCAGCGGCGATGTTCTCCGATGTTTGCATCGGATCTATATCCCCGCCCACGAAAATTACAGTGTCAAACACGCGCCGTCCGATCGGCTTTGTCTCAATCGGAAGACCCGCATTGCCGAGAATTGATCCTCCTACCTGCGAGATTAGTTGAAGATCGTAGGGGGTATGGCCGGCGGCTGTGGTCACCTGATTAAAAGTCGAAAGTGGCCCAGCAAGATCAAGAAGATCGTAGCCACGGCAAACGAAGAATCCAATTCGATGCATGATGACGTAGTCAACTGGAAACCTTGAAGTGTCCAATTTTAAGGGAAAAACGAAAAATTAGACACATGTCCTTAGATCGAGTGCCAGTCCGGATCGTAAAGGCGGCCGCCGCCTGCACACTGGCCGCCTGCAGGAGTTTCTCGCAAACTCTGGCAGCGGCCTACGGTGCCGTACGCCCCAACGATTTGCCCTTCGGTAATAGAGATGACCGCCACTCCAGCAGCGTAGGTCGACCGGAATTCGACACGTCCATATAACTAGGTGGACTCGCGATCCTCCCGCCATTGATCGAGGTAGGCCATGACCGCCCGCAAAGCCTCGTTTCGAACCGCGATATCGATGCGGCCTTCCTGTAAATAACCGAACTTCAGGCAGGCAAGCCCAATTTCGACGGCGAGCGCTGCAACGTCCGGAGACAGCGGCAAGGCCGGCAGTTCGCCAAATCGCGCGGCCGCATCGCGTAGCAAACGCCCGATCGAGGCATTCTTGGTGGCGTGGGCGGCACGATCCGCGTCGCTGAAAGAACCATTGAGAAGAAGCACGCTCGCCGCAGGGTGGGCGTTGTAATAGTCCACGCAGGTATCGATCACGGTACGCACCCAAGTGTGAAGCGTGCGGGTCCGGGCGGCTCCCGAATTTGCGATAGCGTCACTGAGGCGCTGCATATGGATCTGCGCGATATGCGCGAACAGCGTGTATTTGTCTGGAAAGAACGGGTAAATGCTGGCTCTCGGCACCTCCGACATTTCCGCAAGAGCGGGAATCGAAGTCTTTTCGGGGCCCTGCTCTTCCAGCATGCGCTCGGCCGCCTCGATGACTCGCGTCATGCGCTCCAGCGAGCGCTCCTGGACAGGACGGCGCGTGCGCTTCCCTTTGGCGGGATTTGCATCTGAATCAGACATATGTTAGATTTATAAACAACAAATGTTGGATATTAAGAGTTTCGACACTCAAGGTTACACCATCTCCCGCTCCGATCGCGCAGGCCATCCCGCGCACGCCGCCGGGGTCGGAACCATGACGATGTACAGGGATTCTGCCGGGTCGGTGCTCGACGTGTCGCAAACCCCTGCCTCGACCTGTCAACCGGAAGAAACGCGATGAAAACTGCATCCACGAAAGTCCACATCCATGTCGAGGAACAGGGCAGCGGCGCGCCTTCGCTGATCTTCCTGCACTACTGGGGCGGCTCGTCCAGGACGTGGCGCGACGTCATCGGCGCACTCCCGGGCGCGCATCGCACGCTCGCCGTGGACCTTCGCGGCTGGGGCGCGTCGGACGCTCCCCGCGAAGGTTACGCGCTGGCGGACTTTGCGGACGATGTGCGCGACGTCATCGCCGAGCGCGGCGTGTCGAACTTCGTGCTGGTCGGGCACTCGATGGGCGGCAAGATCGCTCAACTCCTCGCGTCGCAAAAGCCCGAAGGGCTGGTCGGGCTGGTGCTCGTTGCCCCTTCGCCTCCAACGCCGCTGGCGCTGCCCCCAGAGGTGCGCGAAGGCATGGAAAGCGCCTATTCGTCTGCCGCCTCGATCGAAGCAACGATCGACAATGTGCTCACGGCGAAGCGGCTCACCGAAGACCAGCGCAAGCAGGTCGTCGAGGACAGTCTGCGTGGCGGCACAGTGGCAAAGATCGCATGGCCGCGCTCCACAAGTCTGGAAGATATTTCGGCGGCAGTGAGCGCGATTACCGTGCCGACCCTGGTGATTGCGGGCGAACTGGATCGGGTCGACAGCGTATCGACGCTTGAGACCGAGTTGCTCACCCGCATTCCCCATGCGGTCATGCGCGTGCTCCGCGGCACCGGGCATTTGTCGCCGCTTGAATCCCCGCGTGACATAGCGGAATTGCTGGGCCAATTTCTTGCATCGCTGGCGCCGGAAGCGGCAACGCTTAACGGCAGGTAAGACGGCGGCACATGCCGCTGTTTGCATCACGCATGTTTCGCCGACGTCGCAGGCGTTTCGGCAATCAGCTAGTTGTCGTTTGTCGTTATCCCATCCCTATCTTCAGGAACGATCCGCAATGTCCAAGACTATCCTCATCACGGGTGCCGGCTCCGGATTCGGCGAAGCGGCCGCAATCGGCCTTGCGCGCAAAGGTCACAACGTCATTGCCACCGTGCAATGTTCGCCCCAGGTCACACCGCTGCGCGAAAAAGCCAAGGCACTCGGACTCGCCAACTTGCGGGTCGAGAAACTCGATCTGTTCGATTCGCACGACATGGCTTTTGCCCAGAGCTGGGATATCGACGTCCTCTGGAACAATGCCGGCATGGGAGAAGGCGGCCCGGTCTTCGAGATCCCTCTCGATCTGGTTCGTCACAACTACGAGGTCAACGTTTTCTTGCCGCTCACCCTCACGCAAAGCTTTGTCAAAAAGTGGATCGCGCAGAAAAAGCCGGCGAAGATCGTTTTCACATCGTCGATGAGCGGGCTGTTCTCCCCCGCGAACTGGGGCGTGTACGCGTCGACCAAGCATGCTCTGGAATCGATTGCCGAAGCACTGCAGCAGGAATTGGCCGTGCATGGCATCAAGGTTCAGACCATCAATCCCGGCGCCTTTTACACCGGCTTTAACGAAACCATGGCCGACACGGCATTCCGGTGGCTCGACGACGCGAAAAACATCACCCGGCGCGCCGACTTGCGCGCGCAGTTCGACGAGGCGCTGGCGTCGCCGCTCGGGCACCTCGACGCCCAGGAAATGATCGATCGCATGATCGAGATCGTGCCCGCCGACGCGGGGAAGTTCCGCAACGTTGTGCCCGTGGCAGTCGAAGATATGCTGAAGGCACTGCAGCTCGCGGCGTGGGACAACCGGATCTGACTTCCGCGGGACACGGCTGACTCCACGCCCCATAGACGAGACGGAAAAGCATGAACGACTCCATTTCGGTTCGACAGGGGGCGCAGATCGTTCCGATCGTCCCGCATATCGCAAGACGGCATCCCGATCTGGCTGTACGGGGATTGCATGTGGAATACCACGCGATTGAAGCGACGGCCTTCCCTGAACGCGAGCTTCTACAACACAATCTCTTCCTCTACACCGGTCCGGCTGCGCGAGCGGAGATTAAAAGCCCCGAGTTCTCCGGGCTGAGATGGATTCGTCCCGGCTCTCTCTGGGTCATGCCCCAGGGAAGCCGGCATGGCGTCCGTTTCGAAAGCGCGGTGGAAGGAGTGGCGCTGGCATTTGATCAAGTACAGCTTGACACCCTGGTGCTGTCCGCAGGCGGCAAACATTCCGTCCCGATCGTTCAATCTCTGGCGGCGTGCCCACCGAAAATCGAGCATCTGATGCGCGCGTTGGGGCACGAAAGCTATCAGCCCAGCGCACCGGGCCATGTCGGCCTGGAATGTATCGCTACGGCAATCGTTCTGGCGCTGAGTCAACATGCGGGGGCCACGGTGATATCGTCAAAGGCCGGCCCCCGGCTTGCGCCACGGCAGATTCGTGCTATCAAGTCCTACATCGACGAACGACTCGGTCAGCCCATCGCATTGTCCGATCTGGCTGGTGCCGCCGGACTGAGTCCCTTTCACTTTCTCCGCGCATTCAAAGGTAGCTTGGGCGTGACACCCGGACAATATCTTCTTGATTGCCGAATGGAGCGAGCGAGGATGCTGCTCAAGAACGGCAACCTGAGCATTACCGAAGTCGGTATCCACGTCGGCTTCGACGATTTGAGCCACTTCTCACGCGCTTTCCGCCGGGTAGTGGGAATCGCGCCGTTGATGTTCCGGAAAAACTGTCGAGAATAAGCAAGGAACGTCAAATTGCCGCAATTTCGGGTAACGGCGATTCCGGATAACTCCAGCAAAATCGGCGCAGCCGCCATGTTGAATCTCGCGTAATTATTGCGGGCTTCCGTGGCTCAAGACTCGCCCTTTCTGCTGCTTCCCCGGAGAAAAACACTCATGGCACAAACCGTCCCGGTAAAAAACATCGTCTTGGTCCACGGCGCTTTTGCCGATGGATCGAGCTGGTCCAAAGTCATCCCGCTGCTGCAAACCAAGGGTTATAAGGTGACTTCCGTGGGCAACCCGCTCACCTCCTTCGAGGATGACGTGGCCGCAACCCGGCGGGCCATCGCAGTACAGGATGGTCCGGTCATCCTCGTCGGCCATTCTTACGGCGGGGTCATCATCACGGAAGCAGGCAATGACCCGAAGGTCGTCGGGCTCGTCTATGTCGCGGCCTTTGCGCCCGACGCGGGACAGTCGATCGGAGAAATCGCGCAGGGCTTTCCGAAACCTTCGGGACTGGATCACCTCGATCCACTGGCCGACGGCTTTCTGCGCCTGTCGGTGGAAGGCATCGAAAGCGGACTGGCGCAGGACTTAAGCAAGGAAGAGAAGGCGCTTCTCGCCGCGGTTCAACCCCAGACGGCGGCTTCCATCTTCGGGGCGCACCCGACGCAGGCGGCGTGGCATAACAAGCCTTCGTGGTACATCGTGGCTGCGAACGATCATATGATCGCACCGGAGCACGAAGCCAGCATGGCCCTCCAGATTAAGGCGACGACAACGACCCTACCTTCGAGCCACGTCGTCATGCTGTCTCATCCGCGGGAAGTCGCGCAAGTCATCGAGGATGCCGCGACAGCGAGCAGTTAATAAATAACCTGCAACGCCCGTTTGGCCTTTTGCGAGGCGAAGCGACCTCGCATTCACTCTTTCTCCGGGTAGCGAGCATCGTCATTGCGCCGAGGCGACGGCTGCGGGAGGCATCGAAAACCTGACAGACGTGGAGGCCGAGGCTCTGGTCGGCAAACCGGACCGGCATCGACGCGCCTGATGGAGTTTGATAGAGCTAAAGACGACGAAAGGTTGTCCAGCTTTTCGCAATAGAGGCAACTGATCATTCAGCACTTTATCCAATCCCCACGACGACGGGATTTGGTCACCGAAATTTCTTCCCAACGGAAAACAAATGAGCTCTCAAACAAACGAACAGAATCCTTCGGTATCGAGGCGCAATATTCTGATGGCGAGCGCAGGCGCAGTTGCTGCTGCGACGGTTTCCAGTTTCTCCCACGCCGCCGATACTTCGCCGCGCAAAGAGGCATCCATTCACTCTGCAAATCCAGGAGCGCAAGCCATGAACTACGTCACCACCAAAGACGGCGTCGATATTTTTTACAAAGACTGGGGGCCGAAGGATGCGCAGCCCATCTTCTTCCATCATGGCTGGCCCCTGAGCTCCGATGACTGGGACGCGCAGATGCTCTATTTCCTCAGCAAAGGCTTCCGTGTCATTGCCAATGACCGTCGCGGCCACGGTCGCTCCAGCCAGGTGAGCGACGGCCACGACATGGACCATTACGCCGCCGATGCAGCAGCCGTGGTCGAGCACCTCGATCTGAAGAACGCGGTCCACATCGGCCATTCCACCGGCGGTGGCCAGGTAGCGCGCTATGTCGCAAAATACGGTCAACCGCAGGGCCGTGTCGCCAAAGCTGTGCTCGTCAGTTCGGTTCCCCCCCTGATGCTCAAGACCGAGACGAATCCGGGCGGCACACCGATCGAGGTGTTCGATAATTTCCGCAGCGCCCTCGCCGCCAACCGGGCGCAGTTCTACATCGACGTCGCCAGTGGGCCTTTCTATGGCTTTAACCGCCCCGGCGCGAAGGTCTCGCAAGGCGTGATCGACAATTGGTGGCGCCAAGGCATGATGGGCAGCGCCAAGGCACATTACGACGGCATCAAGGCATTTTCTGAGACCGACCAGACCGACGATCTGAAGGCGATAACGGTACCTACTTTAGTCACCCAGGGCGACGACGATCAGGTGGTCCCCTACACCGACGCCAGCCTGCTCCAGGTAAAGCTACTGAAGAACGGCACGCTTAAAATCTATAAGGGCTATCCGCATGGCATGCTCACTATCCATGCCGACGTGATCAACCCGGACCTGCTCGCCTTCATCCGCGACTAACGAGTACGGCGCCTGACGCCGCGCGCACTTTTTATTGTCTCCGAAAAGATGCTATATGTCCTGGCCGGTATCACGTCAAAAGCGGCGACGGCAGATGCACCGGTCGGGCGCGCGTAGCAAATGAGTTGAGCTTTTGCCCATCCGAGGTCTGCAAACGCTGTGTCCTTCGCAAGTCGAGTCGCCCAAGCGCTGGCGGGGCTCTGTCACATCAAATCGTGTCTCTCGCGCACTCCAAGTCTTTAAGCAAGCATTCAATCCGAGCGCTGGCATAGAAAAAATCTGTGCCGTTGCCCCCAGTTTACCCAGACCGGTCTGGATGACATCAAGCTGCTTCGGTGAAGGCAAGTTGCTGCGGAACATCTTCGATGATTTGTCCCATCCGATCCGATCCGACGAAACGGCACGGACACATAGCCACCCGGTTTATAGGTATGACACGCGACGTGTGTTTGCCAGCTGAAGTGGGCGACTGTGACCGGCGTCTCAGAGGCTGCTCCAGAGACTGAATCAATCGCCGTTGTACAGCTACTCTGATTGACCAATACTTTACTGATCCGCATCGAACCTGTTTTGGGCGTCGTCGATCTCCGCGATATGGTCGCATGCCCATTTCCCAAGCGCCACGACAGGTTTGCCAAGCGATTGGCCAAGTTTCGTGAGTGCGTATTCCACTTGCGGGGGACTGCTGGGGAGGACAGTCCGCGATACGATTCCATCGCGCTCCAATGCACGCAAGGTCCGCGTCAGCATCTGCTGCGAGATCCCTTCGATGCTGCGTTTGATGTCGTTGAAACGACGAGGGCCAGGTCGAAGCAGGACGATGACAAGCACACTCCACCTATCGCCAATACGAGTCAGCACGCGGCCGACACGGCGCGTGTCCTTCAATACATAACGGCCGTCCTCAGTCATACTCATGTGACTAGATCCCACATTTATGCGTTCTCTCAACCAGCGAAATGGCTCTATATTTAACCTCGGTCAATTAATGAACAGCCCCGCAGCAAGCTCTGAGGATTACCCACATCTCTTGATTTGATTCCGGCGTAGGCTACTCGTTTTGCCGGAAGATGCGATACACGACCGTGCTCTCGTGCAGTGCGAGAAAGCCACGCCACATGACGGTTGGTCCCGGAGGAAGGTCGTGCTTGCGATTGAGATAACCACCGAGCTTTGCAACCCAAAGCACCACCTGCGCGAGCGTCGGCGGTTCGGCCGGCGCTTGCGTTGTGCCGTGTATCCGGCAATACAGCGCGCGCCATTCGACCGGCTGCAGCAGCACTTCGCAGGACGGGTCGCCGTCAAGGCGGGCCAACAGCGTCGCGTACATGATGCGCCAACTGACGACAGCAAACAATGCTGTGGCGCGCACGAAACGATCGAGGTGGCCGAATTGTCGGGCTTCGATCTGGCACCCGCTCTTCAGGACGCGATGCCACGATTCGATCGTCCAGCGGCGGGCATACCACGCCAGACGTTCGAGTGCGTCATCGCAGTTCAGTGTCGGCACTGAACTCAGCAACATCCATTCGATTGGCTCGACGCCCTCGGGGGGCTGAGTCTCCAGCGCGTGGATCACATACACATCGACATCAGGCAACTTTTCGCGCTGACGGCTACGCGGCGGATGCAACCGGAGTGCCTTGCAACGCACCGTCAATTGCGCAGTACGTGTCGGCGCCTTTCCATTGCGTGTCGGCACCAGCAGATCCGTTTCGCCCACAGCGGGCTCTGCCGCAACGGCGTCCCACAGATATGCCTGCGGATGCGCGACGCGGCGGCTCCAGGCTGCGCGTACCAGCCAGTCAACACCCGCAGGCCGAGGGGCGATGAACGCATCGTAGACATCGCCGTCGCGGTCGGAGATGCCGATGATGTGGGTGTCGGGGCAACGCGTTTTCAGCGACGCCAGATGCTCAAGACCTTCGAGCCACTTGAAGCTTTCCTTCTCCTCGATAGGGCGTTTCCTGCGTTGCTTCGATTTGCCGGATTCCTCGGGTGCGCGAATCCAGGTCTTCATCCCTAGCACCCCGAGTGGCAGGCCCTCAGGTGTCACGGCCAGCAGGCTGTGCAGCATGAAGCCGTGCAGATTGCTGCTCGTGCCGTGGCCCAGTCCCTGCGTCGCCGGTAGATGCATGAGGTTGATTCAGTCGTATCCTGCGGCGCCAGGACCACCGGGACCTGCTGCATGCGGTTCAGCGTCTGCCCGATGTGGTTGACCAGTACGCCGTCGGTGTCGATCCGTGGGTTGTCGAAGAAACGATACGCGGCTTTCAGTTGTGCCCCGTCCAGCGACTGCGGAAACGAACACTGCGGGCTCTGTGCCAGCCGTCGCGCGAGTGCCACGAGCCGCTGCGTCAGGCGGGCGTCGCCCAGCGCCGCCGTGCCGAATTCCTCGCTGGCCCAGTCATCGGATTCACCCGTTGCAGACAATGCGCTTCACCCCGGTCCATGAACGCGCGCCCAAAGTTAACATCGGTCAGCGCAGTTTACAAGCGGTGATTCGAGATGTGGGTAATCCTCAGAGCTTGCTGCGGGGTATCTTAAAACAGCGCGAGCTGATGATCTGAGTGAAGCTTGTGGTATTCGTTGCCCTGATTCTTGACGTATCGACCTATCATCGCCTCGTCGCCGTGTTTGCCGACCGTGCTGGCGAAGTAACCGTCCGACCAGAATTCGCCGCCCCACAGCTGCTTCTTGACCTGCGGACACCGGCGAAAGATCTCTCGCGCCGTCAGACTCTTCAACATCTGAACGAGTCTCGACACGCTGTAGGTCGGCACCGACTGAACGAGAAAATGAACATGATCCTTGTCCGTCCCGATCTCCAGAAACTTCACCTGATAGCGCTCCGCAATCTCAAGGCATACCTCTTTTAGAACTTCGTCAACCCGATTGTCGAACACCGCTCTGCGGTACTTTGCCGGAAACACGAGGTGGTACAGCAACACCGTCACGTTGTGGCTCTTGTGGATGTATTCGCTCATCCACAAAGTCTACTTCTACGCCGCAAGCGGCGGGGAATTCGACCCGAAGAGATTAAGCCATCTCTAGCATCGGTCCAGCGATATCGAACGCGGGACAGATCGACATGTGGCGATGAGACGGCCAAGAGCTAATAACACACAGGTCCAGTAGCAAAACTCAACGACGCGACTCGAGGGATTCAGCCGCTGCACAATGATCGTCACCGGCAGCGCTTGTGGAATAGAACCCAACTTAATGAACCCATCTGCTGATAAACGAATGAGAGAAATGAACAGGAGCATGCAAAGGGTAGCCGTTGTAACCGGTGCCAGCCGCGGCGCGGGAAAAGGCATTGCACTTGCGCTTGGCCAGGCTGGGATGACGGTATATCTCACAGGTCGCAGTCTTGCTGACGACGATTCCCCGTATGGAGGCACGATCAGCGAAACCGCCTCCCTGATCGACAAGGCAGGCAGCCGGGGAATCGCGGTCGCAGTAGACCATACCGATGACACGGCGGTTGCCTCGCTCTTCGAGCGCTTGCGCAACGAGCACGGCAGGCTCGATATCCTGGTCAACAATGCGGCCAATCTGGTCGCCACGACGATGGTGGGTGGCTTCTGGGAAAAGCCCCTCGCCACCGTAGATCTGATCACGGTAGGTCTTCGCTCGCACTTCGTCGCGAGCTATCATGCCGCGCCTCTATTGATCGCCAATGGCAAAGGCCTGATTGTGAACACGGACCACTACGGGGCCCTGTGCTATTACCACGGCCCTGTCTACGGCGCGCAAAAGGCCGGATCGGACAAGATGGCCGCCGACATGGCCAAAGAATTACGTCCGCATAATGTCGCGGCGTTGTCGATCTGGATGGGCGGATTGGATACCGAACGGGCTCGTGCATATCTGATGACGCTTCCCCCAGCATCACGTCCGACCGCGAAGCGGGAGTCGCCACAGTTCACCGGAAGAGTCATTGCCGCCCTATACGAATCCGATCAAAGGATGGCTCTATCAGGGCGCGCGCTGATTGGTGCGGAAATCGGTGCCCTCCTTGGTGTAAGCGACATAGACGGCTCGCATCCCGTCTCACATCGCTACACGCTGGGCGGGCCGCCCGAACTTCATCCTTCTCTTTTGACCTGACGTGAGGCAGCACCTTTTTTTCTATCGAGCATCGGCAATGGCAACCTGGCGCCCCGCGCAATCCCCTCTGCAGTGCGCCCTCGCTCAATATCTCATCAGGTTGTTCGCGGTATTCCGCAGAAACCACTTGTCCGGCCAGGCCGTTGCCCTGAACGAATACGTCCAGCAGACGGATGTGCCTCCGGACACCCTCTTGGTCTGTCATGCATTCAAGCTGGTCGACTGAAGCAGGCGCTGCCCCGTTAGCCGTTCGAGAATCGCAAGCGGCCCATACTCAGGCCGGATCATCGCGGCGACAGGCAGGAAAAACGTCTGCTCCAGCATGAACTGTCCCGACAGCACGGCGTGCGACGTCTGATCGGAAAAGCAGATCCATGTACTGCCTGGCTGGAACGCCGCGAGCTCCTGCGAGCCGTCACGCTGATAATTCAGGTCTGCCTTCATCGCATCATGCAGCCCAAGCATCAGATGATCGTACCGGGTGCGCCTCGACTTCGTGATTCGCAGCTTTTCGAGGATCCAGGCGCTGCCCGGCCTTTGCGGGGGGATGCCTGGGATGAACCGGCGCACAGCGAGCTCGAACGGCTCGCCGACACGCCATACGCGAGGTACGCCAGCCGGATTAACGTTGGCAAAGACCCGGAGGATCCGCATGCCGTGATTGGGTCGGGAAGGAAACGCATCCACATGAAGGCGGCTATCGTCCGCCTTCCACGACCGCTTGCGATGCTCGACGGGTGAAGGCGCAGACTCGTCGGTTCGGGTCGTAGATGCGGCCTGTATTCGGGGACCAGGTTTTCGACAAGCTGGCGCGCATACGCCTGATACCGCGCAATCAGCATCTGAATGCCGCGCTTCGCCGTAGCGTCTCCGAGCACACCGGACAAGGACGCACCATCCGCTGAGAGACTGATATTCCTGCGCGCCGGATCGGCAAGTTCCGGACGAAGTAACGCCCTTTCAGACGGTGCAAGATCGAATTCCGTTTCCGGAAAATACAGCACCTTGCCCTGTTCAAGCGCCTGCGCACACTGCGAACGAAAAGCGGCAGGATTGGACGACAACTGCGCCTGCCAGTCACCGTCCGGACCTACTACCTGAGACAAACCTGGATTCATTTCAATCCCTGAAAATGCGAGGGCTGCGCTCGGTGCGATGCTGCGGAAAATCAGATCGCGACAGAAGGAACTGACGCCGATCGGGTTCGTGGAACCGGATAGTTATCCGCGCCGTGCCAGGCGAAATTCAGCGAAAGCTTCACCTGCCCGGACAGGTTCCTGCCTGCCCGATGCAGCGTGTTGCAATGGAAAAACAAAGCCTCGTCGAAGCATCCACGATCGAGGTCCATACGGTGCGAACGCGGAATAAACCGGATTGCGCCGTTGGAGGCCCGTTCGGAACCGAGGGCCAGCCTCGCCGAGATCAGGTCGTCACGTTCGAACGACCAGTAACGGATATCCCGATGCCATCCCGTTGCAGTTCCATACCTCGGATATTTGCTCATCAGGCTGTTATGGTGAGCGAGAGACAATCGGGCCGGTCCACAAAAATGTGCTTCCAGCAATGCTCTGGTGGCCGCTGAGGTTGCCCAGGCGGAGAACGCTGGATGTCGCACCACACCGCCAGCAGCAGCCTGATCGTTTCGCCTCCTGGTGCATCCCGCGAATGCGATGCGCCGGGGTAACCCACGTCGACTTCGAACTCGAGCGGTGGCCTGCGCACCGCAAGTTCCTGAGACGCCAGCTCGCACAGTTCGGCACACCGTTCAGCGTCAACCATGCGCCGGATGACGACATAGCCCTCGCCGTCTAACACGGCACCGTACTCTCGGGCGAATGAAGAATCGGGCATTACCTGTCCAGAGATGTTTCAAAATCCGACCGGATGCGGCGTGCGCTCCCTGTTGGAAGCAGCACCGGCACCGTGCTAGTTTTTAGGCGCTACCGGGTTGAAGTATTTGATGCCGATGACGGCGCTGATCAGCTTCACGGCAAGAATCAATGCGATGCACGCCGGCCAGCCTCCAGCCGCATAGGCGAACCCGGGCAGAAATGCCCCGACACTGCCCCCTGCGTAATAGCAGCAGACGTAGACTCCCGCGGCCGAAGATTTCGCCTTGCCAGCGACTGCTCCCATCTGCCCGGTCGCGGCCGTCTGAGCGACGAAAACGCCCGTAGAAATGAGCGCTACACCGATCAGCGCCACGACGAGGTTGGGTATCAGCGTGAGCAGAATGCCGACCGTACTCGTCGCGAGTGCGGCGATCAGACCAACCTTGTATCCGACTCGCCCCATCCACCGGGCCGCAAACGGATTGGCAAACGCACCGAACAGGTTCAGCAGGAACATGAAGCCCAGCGCGGCGTTCCCGAGAAGGAACGGCGGTTTGACCAGGTAGAAGGTGATATAGGTGAAGACACTGACGAAGACAAAGAGGTTATTGAAGGCGCACGCGTAGATGGCGACCAGGCTGGGGTTTTTCAGATGCCGGGCCATAGTGAGAAGGCCTGTGCCGATACTGCGCTGGCGCTCGAAGTGCTGCGAGCGCGGGAGCAGAAGCCAGACGCAAAGGCCGCCGAGCGCGATGAGACACGCCAGCAACAGAAAGGAGGCACGCCAGCTATGGAGGTCCGCGGCAATGCCGGAAATAACGCGCCCGGAAACGCTACCTACCACGCTGCCAGAGACATAGGCCGACATGCCCATGCCGATGTTCTTGCCCTTCCACTCCTCGCCTACGTAAGCCAGCGTGACCGAGAAGATACCCGGAATGAACAGCCCCTGGATGAAACGCCAGATGATGAGCTGCTCGAGCGATGTCGCCGTCGCAGCGAGGGCCATGGGTATCGAGAGGCCGAGAATGCAGGCAACGAGGACAAGCTTGCGCCCAATGGTGTCGGCGATGACGCCGCTGAATGGTGCGGCAATCGCGACGGCGAGCGTTGTCGCCGTAATCGTCAGGCTGATCTCGCTCGCGCTGGTACCGAATAGCTGTGCAAGAGACGGCAACAGCGGCTGGGTCGCGTAGATCGCAAAGAAGGGGCAACAGGCGCACAGCGCGACAGCCCAGAAGCGACGTCTGTCGGAATCGGTTGAAGCTGCGGTCTGAGCGCCGACCGGGGTATTGATGGACATGGCTATTTCTCGCAATCATGGCCCGGATACGGACGGGCTAAGACTGAGAATTTAAGCCAGCTCTCATTGGCAGTCGCTCGCTCCTCGGTCAATTCACGTCGAGAAAGTGACAATCTTGCGTGACCCGGATGCATTGGCTGATGGGATTGAGCCAGTTCCGTTTGCGCTCGTACCGGATCAAGCGGGAGCCGGTGGAAGGCACGCTACGCGTCTCGGACCGTGATTTCGACCGATCCGCCGTGAAGATAAGCATGTCAATCAGATAGATCACTCCATGGGCTCGGCAGACTGGCTGTTTTTATGAAAGTAAGCCGCCGGTGTGGCGCCAAGCGTTCGCCTGAACATCGCACCAAAAGCGCTTGGACTGTCGTAGCCCAGATCGAGCGCCACCGATATGATTGTTTCACCACGGGCCAGCTTGGGGAGGCTTGCCAGAATTCTGGCCTTCTGTCTCCACTGGGTAAACGTCATCCCAGTACTCACAAGAAATTGTCTCGTCAGAGTACGCGCGCTAGCCCCTACGCCCCGTCCCCACTCCGCCAGTGTCAAGTCAATCGAAGGGTCGGCAATCAGCCCCTCGCATATCTTCGCAACGCGCGGATCGTCAGGAATCGGAAGATGAAGCGACAGAATCGACAAGGTTCGGGTTTCATCGAGCAGGACAGCAACCAGCCGCTCCAGTCGGGCCTGCCGATCCTCCTCGCCGCCTTCCAGACTGGTGGCGCGAAGGATCAATTCCCTCATCAGCGGCGTCACGTCAATAACCGAACATTCCGTTGGAAATGCCCGCTCGATATCCGTTCCGGGTTCGAAATAAAGCGTGCGCATTTTGAGCATGCCCGAAGCGCGAATCTCGTGTTCAAACCCGGCCGGCATCCATACGGCCCGCTGCGGCGGGACCACCCATGTTCCGCGGCCGGTCGTGATCGTCATCACGCCCGCCGACGCGAAAACCAGTTGTGATCGGCGATGTGCATGGCTGGCGATAAGCGCGTTGTCCGGGTAGTCCTTGGCCATCGCCGCAACGATCTGGAAATCCTGGCGCTCGCCGGGATGCTCGGGCGGCAATGTCATTCTTTGCGACAGTCTGGATTCGCGCTCGATACTCGCCATCGGTTGGTGGGCCGTCGTCACCGGCATGATTTATCAATGATTCGGGCAAGACCCCGGAGGCAATACGGGGGGGAACGTCACCGGACGTCTGCGGCAGCAAGCAGTATCCGCACGAGTTCGTCAGGCTCGTGGAGCATGACATCATGATCAGACGCCACCGCGTGGACCTGCCAGTCGTCCTGCTGACGCAGTTCCGAGGCCCGTGTTCTGAACGGCGACGATGCGAATTCCGTCGCCTCGATGAAAACACGCCGGATTCTGCCGTCAATCTCTCCGCGCAAAGACAGCTTCTGTTCGATGCAGCGCAGCGGATGTGGCGTACTCAGACGTGCAACTCGCTGATGATAATCCGGATCATGAGGCCTGACCTGGACCGCTGGAGGTTTGACCATCCACCCGCCACTTTCATGATCCACGCGACTCAGATGAGCGTCCCTGCGCTCAGGCGACGTTGCATCCAGCATCGACATGCCGTGCTCCGGCACGAAAGCGTCCAGATAGACGAGCGTGTTCAGGCGCTCGGGGATACGGTCCGCCACGCCCGTAATCACGAAACCCGCATATGAATGACCGCACAGCACCACATCCGACAGATCCTCCCACTTCACGAGATTGACGATGTCGAGAATATGCGTTTCGAGATCGACCTCGGGACCGGCCAGATGGCTGCGATCCGCAAGGCCAGTCAGGCTCGGCGAATAGACCTCGTGCCCCAGCGCGCGCAATGCAGAGGCGACACGGGACCAGCACCATTGCCCGCGCCACGCGCCGTGCACAAGAACGAACGTCGACATTTCAACCTCCAGGCCACGAGTTCACAAAGTTCCGCGATCCCGCAGCCACGGGTGCCCATCACGTCGATATATTGAATCGAAAGCATTGCAGCACGATCGGAGGGTAGAAACCCTCCGCAGGATCACGCTCCAATATGCCCCGAATGGCGGTTGCCATCGCGCTCAATTCGGCCATCCATAGTCGCGATCGGGACAACAATCGGAACCGGCCATTCGAGTCACGAAGATGTCCGCATCAGTTTTGACCGGTTCTCCACGTGCCTGCCATTCAGGACGACGATTTGGGCGCCTTTTCCGCCGCAACAAGCGCCGTTTCAAGCGTGAGAAATTCCGTCTGGCTCGCGCTTCCGTCACCGTTCTGATCCATCAACGTCAGCAGCGATTGCGAGCCGGCGCTGCTGCTGTCTGTGGATGTCGCCGCGAGTCCTTGCAGCAACACGGCATTCGTGAGGGGATTGCTGTCGTTCGCGCCAAGTGCTCCGAAAAGCTGGTCAGCTTGAGTCTTGCTGCCACCGAACTGCTCGACGACCTGTTCGAATGCTGCCTCGCTGATCTCCCCATCCTGCTTACCTTCGGCATTGGTCGGAGGTGCGACGGTTCCCGAATTGAGCGTTCGAAGATAGCTGGCGAGATCTGCCGGGTTATCTCGTACCGACGACAACGACGGCAGATCCAGTCCGGCGATGCTGCTCTGAGTCAGAGTCACACCTTCTGACGAGAGTGCTGCAAGCGATTTTGCTTCCGGACTGAGCGTGACCTGCGTCGACGACTGAGAGCTCACGTCTGCGGACGATGCCTGCGCTGAAGCAGAGGCGCCGCCCGCGCTCGCGTCGAGCGCCGACGATGCCGCAGGCGACGACTGCCCTTTTCCTGCCTGGGCATAAACGTTTTCTCCGGGGTCAGAGCCAATCGATGATAAAGCCATGAATACTCTCCGATAGGAATGCGGGATACAAGCGCAGTGCTCTCGTGTGGAATCCTTCCACCGAGCACTACGCCACTTGTTTACGGCCTCATACGGTTCAGGTTTAGGACACAACTGTCCAGTACCCGGCACTCCACCGCTGCGAATCGTCTTGTGTCTTTTTCGTCTGCATCGCATATGCAACCGCAATTGCCGTCCCCTCAGTCGAATCATTACTGAAGCACTGACATGACTGTCACAACGAAATCCGCAGCCGTCCGATTTCGAGGCCATCCGATTCAGCAATCCGTCTTATAGAGCTTGAGAACGCGCCCGGTAAACGGATTGGAAATCGCACGAAGATAGGCTTGCCCGACCTCCCAGGCGTCAACAGGAATGAAACCCGGGAAATACGGATGATAGGCAACAGACTCGGTCAGCACGGTGGGACTCACGCAGTTAATCCTCAAACCGCGCGGTAATTCGACGGCGGCCGACTTCGTGAAGCCCTCGACGATGTGATTGACAACGGTACCGATAGCACCGCCGGCCAGATATTCATCCGTCAACACGCCCGAAATCAGCGTGAATGAACCCTTGTCCGCGATATACGGAAGTGCCGCCCGCACCAGATTAATCTGCCCCATGCCCTTCGCCTTGATCGAATCGGCCCATTGCTCGTCCGTCGTCAGTTCAAGCGGTGCCGGGAAAACATCCCCCGCCGCGCACGCCACCGCATCGAAATGACCGACTGTGCTGAAGAGGGCTTTCAGGCTTGCCATATCTGAAAGGTCTGCCCGGAAATCCGCGGACGAACGAGAGACAGACACGACCTCGTGCCCCTTTTCTTGCAGCGCTGCCTTCACGGCGGCGCCCACCGTGCCGATCCTGATAACGATTGCTCGCATGACTTCCTCATAAATTTACAGTGACTGTAAAAAAAATTATCGCATTTACTGTAAAATTTCACGCACTGATTTCGACTGAAAGTGGCACCCATGACGGACAAGGAAGAGAAGAAGGAAGGACTGCGCGAACGCAAGCGCCGCGAAACGCTTGAACGCATCGCTGAAACCGGCCTGCGGCTATTCGTGGAAAATGGCTACGACGGCACAACACTGGAGGCCATCGCGACCGAGGCCGGTATCTCCGCGCGGACGTTCTTCTACTACTTCAAGAGCAAGGAAGACATTCTGAGATACTGGCAGGGCGACGGCTTCCTCGAAGCGCTGCGCCCGTCCCTGATGGCCATATCGTCCAGGCAGGCGCCGCTCACCGCCGTACGTCATTGCCTGATTGAACTGGTCTCCCGCTACGAAAACAAGCGATCCATCGTCGTGGACAACCTCATGCGCTCGACGGAAGCACTGCGCGCCCAGAAGCAGGCGATCTTTGTCGAGATGGAAACGACCGTATTCGAGGCCCTGTGCGAGGTGTGGCCGGACCAGAAACGTTGGGCGACGCTGCGTGCTGTTGCGATGGTAGCCATCGGGACGATGCGGCTGGCCATGGAAGACTGGCGCGACGGCAAAGGCAAGCGCCCCCTGGCCGATTATCTGAGCGAGGGTTTCGCGAGATTGCAGACGGAAATTCGTGCCTCGCGGACCAGGGCATAAATCCCTGTCAAGCCAGCACTCGATCCATCAGAGATCGAGCGTGATTTCGCCAGATGTCGCACGCGACACACAGACCGCCAACAGACTGTCTCGCGAGCTTCGATGCAAACAAATGTCGTTGTGCTCGACTCTTCCCTTGCTGTAACCAATGACACACGTACCGCAAGACCCCGTCTCGCAGGAGGACGGCACATCCAATCCATCCGCTTTAACACTGAGGTTGTGAAACGGCAGGCGCACGATGAGACATGGTAAAACAAGGCAGCTAGTATCGCCATAATACCGACCGCAAGATGACCCACGTATCCACACTCAGCAAGCAGTCGCGCGAGTCTTCGTGACTTTATTGAAGATAAAGGTCATCTATCGCATACGTCAATCGCGGTCTGGCGTGAGAACAATGCGACCGTTAAGCGCGCGATCTTCGGGATGGCGCAGCGCTGGGAATTCGTCGACCATTAGCAACAGCTTGGGGCGACGCGCGATGCCGTCGCTGACGAGGTACAGTGAAACGGGATGCTCGGGCGCAATCAGAAAAGGTTCGTCGAATTCTGCCCTGCTAAAACGAGGCGGCCGGCGCCCACTTACCCGCGCAAGCCTGGACCGCTGACGTACCTATACTGAAACAGATTTCAGTTCGGTGACGTCGCGCTTGGGCGGCGTACCAAACATGCGCGCATATTCCCGGCTGAACTGCGATGGGCTTTCGTATCCCACCTGGAATGCAGCGTGAGAGACACTTACGTCGTTCGATGCCATCAATCGCCGCGCCTCCAGCAGCCGGAGCTGTTTCTGGTACTGAAGCGGCGTCATCGAAGTGAGCATCTTGAAGTGTTGGTGAAAGGATGTCGCGCTCATGCGGGCAGCTGCGGCGAGATGCTCGATCCTGACCGGCCGGGTGAAGTTTTCCCGTAGCAGATAAATGGCTTCAGCTACGCGCTGCATATGGCTATTGGGCAAGACGAGCTTGCATATCTCGCCCGCATACGGGCCTGTAAGCAGCCAGAAGCAGATTTCGCGCATGATCATCGGCTGAAGGATCGCAATTGCCTTCGGATTGTCCAGAAGGCGCACGAGCCGAACTACGCAATCGGCAAGCCCGCCATCCAGAGGCGAAGCAAACACGCCAATGCCCTGATTGTTCGACGGAACAGGCGGCTCATCGAGCTGATCCATGACCTCGCGAAGCACACCTATGTCGAGATCAATCGTAATGCCGAGATAGGGTCGCTCCTTGCTGGCCTTCGTCACGCGTCCGAATGCCGGCATTTCTACGGCGACGAGCAGGAAACCCATTTCGCCATAGTCGAAGACGGCCTCGCCAAAGGCAACCTCCTTCATGCCCTGGACGGTGATGCAAAGCGATGGTTTGTAGACCACGCCATTCGGCAAGGTCTTCTCGCTCAGCCTGATGATATGCACGCCGTCGACGGCGGTCGGAAAAAAACCGTCTCCTTGCCCTTTCGGGGCAAGGAGACGGTTTACGACTTCGACAAGGGCTGAGGTCACGGCCAGGCTCCAGGATTTCCGGGGAATTCTAGCTGATATCTGCAGGATCCAAACCGCCTAGATCAGCCGTCCTGAAGGAATAGGCAAGAAATCTGAGAGATCGGGCATTTAGCCTAAAGGCTGTAGCGCCTACCCTTGCAGAGCGGGAAACACGCGTGAGGCGGTTTTTGTCCATCGAACTCGTTCTTCGCCCCCCTGCCTCGCCCAATAAGCCACGTAAGGTAAAAACATGAGCAAATGGACCACCTCCGACCTTCCTCCACAGCATGGCCGCTCCGCAGTTGTCACCGGGACGGGCGGCCTCGGCTTCGAAGACGCGCTGGCGCTGGCGCGTGCCGGCTGTGAAGTGATCGTCGCAGGACGCGCCCCCCAAAAGGGCCAGGAAGCGCTCGCGAGAATTCGTGCGCAGGTGCCTGGCGCTAAGGTCTGCTTCGAACAGGTCGATCTCGCCAGCCTCGCCTCAATCGCGGCGTTCGGGAAACGGCTAAACGCCAATCGAGATAGCCTCGATCTCCTCATCAACAATGCAGGCGTGATGACGCCGCCCAATCGTCGCGAGACGTCGGATGGCTTCGAGCTGCAATTCGGGACAAACTATCTGGGTCATTTCGCCTTGACCGCACATCTGCTACCCTTGCTGCGCAAAGGCCACACGCCACGCGTCATCACCCTCTCCAGCGTCGCCGCTCGCAGCGGAAAGATCGACTTCGACGACCTCAATGCGAAGCGGAAATACAAGCCGATGCCCGTCTACAGCCAATCGAAGCTCGCCTGCCTGATGTTCGCGTTCGAGTTGCAGCGCCGCAGTGAAACATCAGGCTGGGGCATCACCAGCATCGCCGCGCATCCTGGTATCTCCCGGACCGATCTTCTGCATAACGCCCCTGGACGCCGAAGCCTCTTCGGCATGGTTCGTTCCGCCTTCTGGTTCCTGTTTCAACCGGCGGCCCAGGGGGCGCTGCCGACCCTGTTCGCCGCCGCCGCGCCGACCGCCAGGCCAGGCGGCTACTACGGACCGGACAAGATGAACGAGATACGCGGTTATCCCAGCCCGGCGAAAGCGCCCCCTGCATCGCTCGACAAGCAGGTCGCCAGGCGACTGTGGGATGTGTCGGAGGAGCTCACCGGCATCCGCTTTGGTCAGGTGGTCTGATGCACCGGGCGCTCGTCTATGTGGCATTCGGCTGGCTGACCTTCGGCGGGATGATGCATTTCCTGATCGATGTCATCTCCCAATACGCGCGGCAAGCGCGCGCCGGGACCGGAAACGACGCTCTACTACGGACTGAACACGTCGTTCGCTCTTGGGCAGGTCGCGTTCGGTTTGATCTGTCTCTGGCTGGCCTGGCATGCGCCGGCGATCCTCGACGGTCGCCCCGTCATGGCACTCGCCTTCGTCGCAGCGGCGGCCTGGCTGGCGATCACTTTCCTCTTCATGGGCTATTGGGAGCCGAAGCTGAACACCGGCATCTTCGCCGTTCTCCTGATCGCTGCAGCCCTGACAACCTGAGAACCCGCCGAGTGTCAGTCCTATGTCAGAACTCGATGCTCGCGAGCTTGGATCAGATGCGCCTTCGTGGGAGAAAACCCAATACCCAGTCGCGCAACCGAGTTGGCGCAGCGCCATGAAAACGAAGCAGCAAGTCGGTTTCGTAGGCTGTCATAGAACTTACACGGAGCAATCCGGAAATCATTTCAAGATGCTGACAATCGACCTGAAGCTCCCTACGGGAGCAATCCGCGGCGTCGCGCGCGATGCTAACGGCGTGCTGGCGTTCAAGGGCATTCCTTACGCCGCTCCACCAACTGGCGAGTTGCGCTGGAAACCTCCGCAAGACGTGCCCGCGTGGCCGGGCGTGCGCGACGCAACTGTTTATGGCAATCCTGGCTTTGGTGCGCCAATACCCGGCCTCAAGAAGCTGACAAAAACACAGAGTGAAGACTGCCTGACACTCAACGTCTGGACTGGAGCGTGGCGAGCAGATCGACGTGCCACTGCTAGGTGGATGGAACGCTGATGAGCATACCTACTTGGTGCCGAGAGCACTTTCGCATCGAACCCCGGCCAGCTTCAAGAACGCCGGTGCGCGCCAGTTCGGCGAATCGAGGTTGAGCGACTTCCTCAAGTTCTATCCGGCTGACTCCAGCCAAACCGCCAAACGATCTGCCCAGCTGTTGATCGACGATCTGGTCATCAGCGAGCAAACCTGGGAGCGGCTAGGTGCGCATCGCGCGACATCGACATCGACGGTCTTCGTCTACAACTACCAACATTCTTCGGATTACTCACCTCATCCCGTCCACAGCGCGGAAGTGTCATTCGTATTCGGCAGCATCAATGACCGCCTGGATCCCTCCAGGCCGCGCGCAGGTCCGTCCGACGAGGCCTTGTCGGCCTTGATGATGTCTTACTGGACCAACTTCGCGTGTGATGGCAACCCGAACGGTCCAGGCCTTCCGACTTGGCCGGCCTATGAAGGACCAGGCTCGCAGGTGATGCGCTTCGGGGCGGCTCCAAGTGCTGCAGCCGGGGATGGAACGGAGCGATTTCGCTTCATCCAGTCGTTTCGAAAAAGCGGGCGACTTCCGGAGAATTGGAGAAACGTCAAAGCGGGAATGCCGACACCCATCGCAGCAATGCTCGCTAAATTGGTCCTCTTGGCCAAGTAGGTGCGAGGCTTGCACTTTGCAAAACCAAAATGCTGTAGCCAGTAGCCAATCAGACGCTGCCCTTTAACGCAGTCCCCGGCCACAGAATCGGCATTGTGAACCTCATACCAGACTCACTTACTTCAATAAGGAGCGGGAATTGGTCGACAGACTCGAAGACGAAATTGAAATCGCAGCAGTAATGTCCGGCTGGCTGCACCGTGATCTCGCGCAATGGGATGCGCTCGGCCCCTCGAAACAGGTATGCGACAGTGAGTTGCGAAACCATGGAGACGAGCCGCATCCAGAGCGTCAGCGTCATCGGCAAGGTGCTGGACACGGTCCGGATCGGGGAGCACAGGAAAGCGCTGTTCAGCGCGCGAAGGACGGACGGTGTGCATGGATGTTTGCGGTTACAGAACGAAAGACGGCGCAACGCGTGCGCCGCGGCAGTCGTTGACAAGTGAATGCCTGAGCTCAATTGGAACAGCGCCGATGAACCCGGCCTACCATCGAAATGGAGCAAATGCGGCTTTGTTACCGGAATCCTGCCGATGGCTTTCATTGGCCTGCAGCACTTCATCGAGAACGGACATTGCGTTCTCCTCGCGTGGCCACCGCGTCCAGGTAATTCCATACCGAAGAGCGCAGCGGCGCCGGCAACGAACGATTCGAGATAAGCATAGTCATCAATCGCCACAACCCAACGGCGCGCCAACGCTTCTCAAGCGAAATATTAAATATTCACTTAGTTGTGAAAAAAAGTCGTTTAGAGGCAGCAGGGTGATCCGGCAATAATCGGCATTCGATGCGCCACGCGCATCCGCAACCGACGTAGTTCCTTTCATCGAGCGATGTGAGTGCTCATGCTTAGCATGCCTATGCGCATGGACATACCTTCGCCGTCGAGTCCGGCATGCGTGACTCAACCGTGGAAACAAGATGCAGCACCTCATTGAATACGCGCTCCTCGGTTTGAGCATGGGCGGCGCCTATGCGCTGGTAGCGCTCGGTCTTGTCTCCGTTTTTCGCGGGACGGGTGTCGTCAATTTCGCGCAGGGCGCGATCGGCATGACGGCAACCTACATTTTCTGGAAGCTCTACGCGCACGCGGGCGTGCCGCTATGGGCCGCCATTTCGATCGGCTTGCTGACCGGCATTGCGATCAGCATCGCTTTTTATGCGTTCATTGGCCGGCGTCTTGTCGGCGCTTCGACTACGGTCAAGACCCTCGTGACGCTTGGCCTCTTGTTGCTGTTGCAGGCAATCGTCAGGATCGTCTGGACCAACCAGCAGGAGCGCGTCGCGAGCTTCCTGGTCTCGGGCGGCACCACCATTCTCGGTACGCGCGTCCAGTTTCTCGCGCTCGTGCTGGTCGGCGTGGCCGTCGTCCTGACTGTGCTGCTCACGCTGCTGTTCGAGCGCACCAGATTCGGGCACGTGACAACCGCGTTGCAGGACAGTCCGATGGGTGCGCAGGCGCTCGGCTTCTCACCTCACCCGTGGGGCGCCGCCGCGTGGGGCATTGCGGGTCTGCTCGCGGCGCTTGCCGGCATCCTGCTCAGCCCGATCACCGCGCTGAGCCCGGACGCATTGAGCAGTCTCGTGATCCCGTCGATTGGCGCCGCGCTCATCGCCGGCTTTCGCAAATTCTGGGTCGCGTTGCTGGTTGCGATCGCGACCGGGGTTGTCGAATCGCTGGCGATCGGCCTGTCCATAGAACCAGGCCTCGCCAAATCCATTCCGTATATCGTCACGCTCATCGCGCTCGTCATAAGCGGACGCAATCTGCCAGGACGCGGCACTGTCGATGCGCCGCGGCTATTTCGCGTGGGTTCAGGCACGGTCAGCCCGGCCGGTTTGGTGCTCGCACTTGCCGTGATCGCGGCGCTTGTCGGCTGGCTGCCGGACTACTGGTCCGACACCATGGCCTTGACCGCGATCTTCGCGCTGGTCGGCTTGTCGGTTGTCGTCGCGACCGGGTATGCAGGCCAGGTGAGCCTGCTTTCGCTCGGACTCACGGGCAGTTCCGCCTTGCTCGCGGGATGGCTCAACCAGGCAGGCGCGTCGCTGTTGCCCACGCTGGCCGGAACGGCCGTCGCGGCGGGCGCCATCGGATTTGTGATCGGCGTGCCTGCATCAAGGACGCGCGGCATCGGCCTGACCATCGCGACGCTTGCGATTTCAGCGATCATCGAAACGTGGATCTTTACGAGCGATCGATTTCTGAACGGCGTGCAAGGATGGACCGCGAGTCACGTCAGCGCCTTCGGATTTTCGTTCGATAACGCGTCGCACCCGCAGCGATTCGCGCTTCTTGCCTGGGCTATTGCGACGCTGGCCGCGCTTGGCGTCGCCGCGTTGCGTCGCAGCCGGGCCGGCCGTCGCATTCTCGCGGTCCGCTCCAACGAGCGGGCGGCTGCGGCAAGCGGCGTGTCGGTCATGCACGCGAAGATTGCCGCTTTGGCGATGTCCTCCGCGCTGGCCGGACTGGCCGGCGCACTGCTCGCGCTGCAAAGCGGCACGGTCGGGGGCCAGCGTTTCGGCGAAGGTTTTGCTTACGCCGATTCGCTTGCCGTGATCAGCATGACGGTCCTCTCCGGTGCAGGGTTTGTAGTGGGCGGCGTGCTGACCGGCGTGTTCGCGCCCGGCGGACTGCTCGCGCAGGTCCTGTCGTTCGAAGGCTCGATCAATGACTGGCTGTTCCTCGCGCTGTCGCTCAATCTCGTGTTCGTGCTCGTGAGCGAACCGGATGGTTTCGTCGCCCAGCTCATGCGCGGCGGCGCGCGCTTGCCCGCGCCTGTAAGACGCATCGGCGCGGCGCTCGCGCGCTGGCCGGCCTCTGCACCATCGCCTGTGGTTGCCGTGCGTTCGCAGGCCGTCGAGCGGCCGCGCGCGACGCCTGTCGACGGCCCCGCGCTGCAGGTCGAGAACCTGCGCGTGCAATACGGCGATGTAGTCGTCGTCGACGGCGTGACGCTGAGTCTCGCACCCGGCGAGATAGTCGGCGTGCTCGGCGCCAATGGCGCGGGCAAGAGCAGTCTGATCGATGCCATCACCGGCTTTATTCCCGCACGCGCGGGACGCATCGTGGTGAACGGCGCCGATGTCACCGGACTGCCGCCGCATCGCCGCGTTGCACGTGGCCTGACGCGCACGTTTCAGGACCATCTGCTGTTCGAGGATCTGTCGGTGCGCGAGAACCTGGAAACCGCGGCGGAGCGTCAGGACTGGCTCGCGTACCTGCTTGCGCCGTTCGGTCTGGCGCGACGACGTGCGTTGCCATCGGTCGATGCCGCGTCCCAGGCGGCCGGCATTGCCGCCCTGCTCGATACGACCGTGGAATCGCTGTCGCTCGGCTGGCACGCGCGGGTGACGATCGGCCGCGCACTTGCCGCGCGGCCTTCAGTGCTGTGTCTCGATGAACCCGCCGCAGCGCTCAGCCCCGAGGCGCGCGCGCATATCGTCGATGTGATTCGTCGTGCCGCGCATGAATCGGGTATCGCGATCCTGCTTGTCGAGCACAACATCGACGTGATCCTCGAAACCTGCGATGTCGCCATCGTGATGGATGCGGGCCGCGTCATCGCGCGTGGCAAACCAGCCGACGTGCTGCGGCTGCCGGACGTGAGGCGCGCCTATCTGGGCGACACGCTGGAAGAAACTCAACTTGCCGATCCGCAAACGGAGGCAGTGCAATGAGCACGCCCGTCCTCGAGGTACGCGGCCTCAGCGCCGGTTATGGCCGCCGGCAGGTGCTGCAAGACGTGTCGTTCAGCGTGCGCGCCGGCGAAGTGCTCGCGCTGCTCGGCCGCAATGGCGCCGGAAAATCGACGACGCTTTTGTCCATCGCAGGTTTCATCCCGGAAGCGCGCGGTCAGATCCTGTTGCATGGCCGGCCGCTCGAAGGTGCGCCTCACCAGCGCGCAAAAGCGGGGACGGGTCTCGTGATCAAGGGACGCAGCCTCTTCGCGTCGCTCACCGTCGCGGAGAACATGCGCCTCGCCGGGCTGAAGCCGGATGCGCTGCTTGGCATCTTTCCTGAACTCGAACCACGCCTCGCCGTGCTTGCCGGACAACTCAGCGGAGGCGAACAGCAAATGGTCGCGGTCGCCCGTGCGTTGCTGCGGCGTCCGCGCATCGTGTTGCTGGACGAGTTGACATTCGGCCTGAGTCCCTCGATGTCGCGCCGGGTCGTCGACGCCGTGCTCCGGCAAGCCAAAGCCGACGAGATCGCGGTGCTTGCGGTCGAGCAGCATCTGCACATCGCGGAACGCATCGCGACCCATGTTGCGATCATCGGCGATGGCGTCGTGAAGCTGCATCTGGATCGCGCCGAACTACTGCATCGCGCACACGAAATCGAGGCGATCTATCTTGGTGCGGTCACCGAAATCTAGCCATGTGAATCTGCCCTGCGCTTACTCAACGCCTACCCGGCCTGCGGGTCCATCCCTTCTTTTCTCTTCAACTGGCCTATGTCCCCACGATCCATTTCGTCCGCAGCGACACTGCTGCTCGCCCTGCTCGGCTTCGCCGCCACGGCAGCCCAAGCCGACGATAAAAGCCCTGTCCTCGTTGGCTTCATCATCGCGCAAAGCGGTTCGCCGTTCGCCGTAACCGACCCTGGCCGTGTTGCGACCATCGCCGCGCAAGCGGTGAACGATCAGGGCGGGATCAACGGCCGCAAGCTGGTCGTCGAGATTTGCGACACCAAGGGCCAACCCGCTGCGAGTCTCGCCTGCGCGCGGCGTCTGGCCGACAAAGGCGCGATCACCCTGATCGGCGGGCGCAGCGCAAACGGCGTCGACAAGATCCTGCGCGCGAAAAACATGGCGGCCTGGTTTCCGATGGGCAGCGATCCATCGGACGTTCGCAATCCGCTGTCCTTCATCACCGCGCTCAACGGCGCAGGCGCGGCACAAGGCACGTATCTCGGCGCAAAACGCTTTGGCGCCAAACGCGCTGTCTACGTGTCCATGCTCGGCAACACGATCTATCAGAACACCGCCAAATTCGGCTACGCGCAGGCAGGCGTGACGGATGTGACGATCATCGAAGTGCCGCCTTCGACGACTGACTTCGCGCCGTACATCGCGAAGATCAAGGAGCTGCATCCGGACGTCTGGGGCGGCATGCTTTACCCGCCCGAACAGCAGACGCTGCTGGTCGAGGCGGCCGCGCAGCAGGGTCTGACAATTCCATTTGTCAGCAGCAACAACGTGATCGAGGACGCCACCATTGCGGCGTTGAGCAAGGCGCCGTTTGCGAATTCCCTGGCGCTGGAGAAAGGCGAGGACGCAAAGCGCTTCCCGACGTGGGCCGAGTATGAAAGACAACTCGCCCGTTACGATCCGCATCACGACGTGAAAGGCCCGACCGACGGCACCACGACCACCGACTGGCTGGCCGTCTGGACCTTCGCGCAGATTGCCCGCAAGTTGCCGGTCGTGACTGTCGACAGCTTCCGCGACTACGTCTCGCGGGACAAGAACTTCACTACGGACGTGCTCCATCCGATCGACTTCACCGCCGTCGCGCCGGTCGACGGCATGCCGCGTCAGGAGAACATTTGGGCCTTTGCGGGTCACGTCCAGAACGGCCACGAAGTGGTCGATGACCCCGTGCCATACAGCGCGTGGCAGAAAACGGCGGTCAAGCCGTGGACCGCGCAGCAGATCGCGGAGGCCACCGGAAAATGAGCACATCATCCCGCACGCCCCGGCCGCTGATTTTCAACGCGTTCGCGCACGTCACACCCAACCATCACAGCCACGGCCTGTGGCGGCATCCTTCAGGCGCGCATCAACTGGACTTCTACAAGTTGCAGCCGTGGATAGAACTTGCGCAGACCGCCGAACGAGGTTTCTTCGATGTCGTGTTTCTTGCCGACGTCGCGGGCATCTACGAAACGTCCGACGGAAGCTGGCAGCAAGCCGTGCGAACCGGCATGCAGTTTCCGTCTCATGACCCGGCCGCGCTGGTATCGGCGCTTGCGGCGGCGACACGGAACATTGGCTTTGCGGTGACGAGTTCGGTGATTCAGGAGCATCCGTTCAGCTTCGCGCGCAAACTCTCGACGCTCGATCATCTGAGCGAAGGACGGGTTGCCTGGAACATCGTCACATCCTATCTCGACAACACTGCGCGCAACTACGGGCTCGATGGCCTTCCGAAGCACGACGACCGTTATGTGTGGGCCGAAGAATACGCAGAAGTGGTGTACAAGCTGTGGGAAGCAAGCTGGGAAGACAACGCCCTCGTCACCGATCCCGCAAGCGGCGTGTTCGTCGATCCCGCGCGCTTGCATGCGATCAATCATCACGGCGAGCGCTACCGTGTCGCCGGGCCGCATATCGTTCAGACCTCGCCGCAACGCACGCCAGTCCTGTTTCAGGCAGGCTCGTCCGAGGCCGGACGCCGCTTCGCCGCGCGGCATGCCGAGCTGACTTTCCTGCCGGCGACCACGCCGGAAACCGCCGCCGCCGATATTGCCGACCTGCGGCGGCGCACGGCGCAGGCCGGCCGCGATCCGAAGGACATTCGCGCCATTGTGATGCTGGCGCCGGTTATTGGCAGCACGGAAGCTGAAGCGAAAGCACGACGCGCGGAGATCCTGGAATCGTTCAGCCTGGAGGCGCTTGCCGCGTTCTGGAGTGGCAGCATAGGGGTCGACCTGACCACGATCGATCCGGCAACGCCACTGACGAAACTGCGGGAACAGAACGGCACCCGAGGCAAGATCCATGCATTGATCGACGCAGCGCCCGATGGCGTCGTGACATTCGCGGACGTATTGCGCAAGACCATCTCCGCACAGTTCGCGGGCACGCCGGAGCAGATCGCCGACGAGGTCGAGCGATGGGCGGCCGCGGGCGTCGCGGGCTTCAACGTAGTGCCCGTCACCACGCTTGGCTGGTGGAGCGAGTTCGTCGACCACGTCGTACCGGTATTGCAACGACGCGGCTTGATGCAGACGGAGTATGCCCAGGGCACGCTGCGAGAAAAGCTGTTCCGCGACGGTCCCTATCTGCCGGATCGCCATCCCGCTCGCCGTCTGCGCCCATGGGCGCCCTCCACACCATCCGCCTGAGCACACACAAGACCATGCCAACTGATCGTTCCACCTTGCCCTCCGATGCCATTGCGCATCATTGGGGCGCAGGCCCTACCCCGGGATATGACGCGCTCGCCGCACGCTTTCGACCGGTGTTCGCGCGCATCCGCGCGGGCAGTGTCGAGCGCGAGATCGAGCGGCGCTTGCCCGTCGAAGAAATCGAATGGCTGCGGCGAGCCGGCTTTACGGCCTTGCGCGTGCCGCATTGGAGCGATGCGAACGGCGTGACATTGCCCGAACTGTTCGCGCTGCTCGTCGAACTTTCCGAGGCCGATTCAAATCTCACGCAAGCGCTGCGCGCTCATTTCGGTTTCGTGGAACATGCGTTGGCGAAACCGCCGGCGCGCCGCGATGTCTGGCTGAACCGCCTCGCCGAGGGGCAGATCGTCGGCGCTGCATGGTCGGAGACCGGCGACGCGAAGCAAGCGAACTTTTCGACGGTGCTGAGCCAAGGCGAAAACGGCTGGCGTCTGAACGGCACCAAGTTCTATACGACGGGTTCGCTCTACGCAAACTGGATTCATGTCGGCGCTTCTGACGCGCAGGGCGCGCCGGTGTCCGTCACGATCGACCGCAAGGCGCGGGGCGTCGAAGTGCTGGACGACTGGGACGGTATGGGACAACGCCTGACGGCGAGCGGAACCAGCCGGTTTATCGATGTGCCGGTGGACGAAAACGAAATCGTGGCCGACGGTCCGCCGTTTGCCTATTCGGAGGCGTTCTACCAGCTGGTGCATCTTGCGACGCTGGCGGGAATCGGACGCGCGCTGGCGTCCGATGTCGCGGCCGCGCTGGCCACGCGCAAGCGCGGCTACAGTCACGCCGCGGCGCCATTGCCGGCAAACGATCCGCAACTGCTCGAAATTGCCGGGCGGTTGCGCGCGAACGCGTATTCGGCGGGTGCGATCGTCCGGCTGGCGGCCGTAGCACTGGAGCGGGCCGCAGCGTTCTCCGGTGAAACGACGGATGACGCGCTGCTCGCAGTCACGCAGGCCGAACTCGAGATCTGGCAGGCGCAGACGGTCGTATCGCAACTGGTGCTGGACGCGACGACGGACGCTTTCGATGCGCTGGGTGCATCGGCGACGCTTCGATCTGCCGGGCTCGATCGATACTGGCGTAACGCGCGGACCATCACCTCGCATAATCCGCGCGTCTACAAGGACAGGATCGTGGGCGACTTCGCGGTCAACGGCAAGCTGCCGCCGGGGCAGTGGCGCATCGGACAGGTTTGATGGCGTCGGCGCTGGCCGATCAGGGGGTCTTTCGATGTCTCATATGGAAGCCGATGCTATTGCTTGCTACTCACGGCGCGAACGTCGAACGCGCCGCCGGTCTGGCGCTGCATGGTGGTGACCGGTTTCTTGCCGGGCAATAGCGGAAACACCAGTTCGGCGAAGCGATACGCCTCTTCCAGATGCGGATACCCCGACAGCACAAAACTGTCGGCGCCCGCCTCGACGTATTCAAGCAAACGCTCGGCGACTGTTTGCGGGTCGCCGACCAGCGCCGTGCCTGCGCCGCCGCGTACGAGGCCCACGCCCGCCCCACAGATTCGGGCTGATCTCCAGCTTGTCGCGCTGGCCACCATGCAGCTCGGCCATCCGCTTTTGTCCAACCGAATCCATCCTGGCGAAGTTCTGCTGGGAGTCCGCGATGTCCTTGTCGGTGAGTTTGCTGATCAGGGAATCCGCCGCTGCCCACGCTTCATCGTTGGTTTCGCGGACTATCACATGCAGACGCACGCCAAAGCGCGGCTTGCGTCCGCGACGCGCAGCACGTTCCCGCACATCGGCGAACTTTGCGGCAACCGCCGCGGGCAGTTCGCCCCACGTCAGATATGTATCGACATGCTCCGCTGCAATTTCGTGTGCCGCCGGCGACGAGCCGCCAAAAAAGAGCGGAGGATATGGCTTTTGAACCGGCTCATGGAAGTTCTTTGCGCCTTTAACTCGCACATGCATGCCCTCGAAGTCAATTTCTTCTCCTGAGAACAGGCTGCGCCACACGGTCAGGAATTCGTTCGCGTATTCATAGCGCTGTTCATGATCGAGAAACACACCATCGGCGGCCAGCTCGGTTGCATCGCCGCCCGGCACCACGTTCAGCAGCAAACGACCGCCCAGTGCCTCATCGAGCGTGGCCGCCTGCCGCGCCGAAGCGGTGACATTGCCAAGCGAGGTACGCAGCGCGACGAGCAGTTTGATGCGACGCGTAACCGGAGCGAGACTGGCCGCCGTCACCCAGGGATCGAGACAACTGCTGCCAGTCGGGATAAGCAGACCATCGTAGCCAAGCTCGTCCGCGGCAACGGCTATCTGGCGCATATAAGCATTGGTTGGCGCGCGGCCCGAATCGGAGACCCCGAGATAACGCGTATCGCCGGATGTGGGTAAAAACCAGAAAATGTCGAGACTCATCATGCACTCCTCATGCGGCCCCGCAATTCAAAAAATTTCTGCACTGGATTGCGGGGACAATGCGTCGCCATGCAACTGCCGGCTTGCCCTGCCGGGGCGAAAATGTGGATCGGCGATCATGCTTTAACTCAGGCAGAGCGAGCCGCACACGTGGCCTTCAAAGTTTGCCCGGACGAGGATCGGGTACAAAGCCATCGCGGTTAGGCATTCGCACCTTTGGCAACGAGTCCTTGTCGAGCGTCGTGCCGGGTGGAACGATGCCGTTCTGGTTCAACAAAAACGCGCTGAGCGCGTAGACCTCGTCGGACGAGAGCGACTGCGGCGCATTGAATGGCATGGCCCGCCTGATGTAGTCGAACAACGTGGTCGCGTAGGGCCAGTAACTTCCCACCGTGCGCTTCGGTTTATCGCTGGCAAGCGTGCCGCGTCCACCCACCAGTGCATCGCCGATCAGGCCCTGCCCCGCAGCGCCATGACACGCTGCACACTTCGATGCGAAGACGTGCGCGCCCATCGCGACGTCGCCACTGCCTGCGGGAAGGCCGCGTCCGTCCGGTCCCACGTCGATGTCCCAGGGCGCGATCTCTTCCCGAGTCAGCGGCGTACCGACATGATGGGAAGCGTTCGCCAGAATGGGAGAACCTGCAATCGCGAGAATGAAGCCCAGTCGAAATAAGCTAAGCATTGCGAACGTCCCCGTTGGTATCGACTCGCCATTGCTGGATTGCGTTGTAGTGATACTGCGAATTAAGGCCACGCGCGCTGACAAGCGCTTCGCGAGTCGGCTGAACGTAGCCGGTTGAATCGGTCGCGCGGGACAGGATCGCGGCAGGGCCGCCGTTCCACTGCCAGTCCGCTTCGAAGCGCGTCAAGGCACGCTCGCGTGACGAAGTCTCCATGCGCGCATTACGCCAGCTCGCGCCGCCATCCGTCGATACTTCCACGCGCCGGATCGTCCCGCGACCGGACCACGCAAGCCCCGAGATCGGATAGTACCCGTGCGTCGTCAGCTTGTGGCCCGGCGACGGCCTCGTGATCACCGACTTGGCATCCATTTCGAAGACGAACTGACGCGCGGTGCCATCAGCGAGAAGATTGGTGTACTTCGAGGTTTCTTCGCGGGTTTCGAGCGGTGCGTCGACCAGCTTGAGCCGCCGCAGCCATTTGACATGCGTGTTGCCCTCGAAGCCCGGCACGATGAGGCGCAGGGGGTAACCATTCTCGGGCCTTAGCCGCTCGCCATTCTGCGCATACGCGATCATCGCCCGGTCGATGATCCGGTCGAGCGGCAGACTGCGCGTCATCGCCGCCGCGTCGGACCCCTCGGCAAGAATCCAGCCGGTGTTACCTTGCGCGCCGTTTACTTCGTCGAGCAGTGTGGACAATCGAACGCCCGTCCATTCGCAACAGGAAAGCAGGCCGTGCGTCAGTTGTACGGGCATGCCGCTTGGCCCGTTCCACTCGCCACCGGTATTGCCCGAGCATTCGATGAAATGAATCCGTGATTCCGATGGCAGGCGCAAGATATCGTCCATCGTGAAGAGCTTGGGCGCACCGACCAGACCATGAACCGCCAGCCGATGCTGCGCCGGATCGATCTCCGGGACGCCGGCATGATGACGTTCATAGACCAGACCGTTCGGTGTGATCGATCCGTGCAGGTCGGCAAGCGGGGTCATCGATGAAGCGGCGCCCGGCAAAGGCCATGCCTTCGCGGCGCGACGCACGACGTCCTTTTCAAACGGCGATGGAACACCATAAGGGTGCTCGAGAATCGGCGCACCCGGCGTGGTGGACCAGGGTTCCACTTTCAGCGGCGCCAGAAGTTCTGAAGCGCTTGCCTGCGCCGCAGCAAAGGCGCTGATGCCCAGGCCGCCGATAAACCGCCGTCGTCGACGCGAGGTCAACCGGCTAACCGACGTTGTATTGGGGATGTTCGTCGCGGAAACACTTTTAGACATGGGGACGCTGCATCTTGATTGACTCTTCTGGTGGGGCGCAGGCAGAAAACCAGAACGGGATGAAAGCGTGCGGCTCACCCTGCTCACATAGAAATGCCAGCAACTCTATCAGCGCCGTTTTTCAAAGCAAACGAAGTCTTTGTTATGAGTAAATTTGCCTGATCGCGGGAACCGCTAATAGTGAATTCGAGATTTCGCTGCATCTAAAACGGCGCTTTGACAGAAACGCAATGCCAATCAAATACGTCTTTGTGCAGTCTGACGTGACTAATGCCTGTAAACCGTCGCAGGGTGCGGCGCGCTCAAACGCGCACCACCGGCAAAAAGCTTCTCGCGGAATGTTCCGGGCGCGTACTCCCGCTGATACACGCCGCGCGCCTGCAATTCCGGAACGATGAACTCGACGAAATCGCGGAAACTCCCATCCATGACCGCGTAAGAAAGATTGAATCCGTCGATGCCGGTGTCCGCCACCCAACCCTGCAAGGCATCGGCAACTTCCCCAGGTCCTCCGACTGTCACCGGGCTCAGGCCGCCGATCGTCCCCCATCTGGCAATCTCGGCGATGGACCATACGCGCCCGGGGTCGGCCATGCTCATGGCTTCGACCGCGGACTGAATCGCGTGGCTCTCGCGATGTTCAAACGGCGCGTCAGGCTCAAGCCGGGACAGGTCGATCCCGGTCCACCCGGACATCAATACAAGCGCGCCTTCCTCCGACGCGTAGCGTGTGTACGCATCATGTTTCTCATGGGCCCGCGCGCTGTCCGGCGCGGTGATCACCGTGTGCTCTGCAATGATCGGGACGCTCAGTGGATTGCGGCCGGCATCGGAAAATGCGCTTCTCAGCTTTTCCACCGTCCGTTTCAACGCCTGCTTCGAAGGTGCGCCGACGAATACGCATTCGGCGTGTCGCGAGGCAAATGCGCGCCCTTGTGCCGAGGCGCCCGCCTGATAAAGCAGCGGCGTTCTCTGCGGCGACGCTTCCACCAGATGCGGACCGTCGACTGAAAAATGTGCGCCACGATGTCCAATCCGATGCACGCGCGCCGGATCGACATACACGCCGCGCTCTGTATCGTGCAGCAGCGCGCCGTCTTCCCAACTGCCTTCCCAAAGCTTGTAGCAGACGTCGAGAAACTCCTCTGCGCGCTCGTATCGGCTCGCGTGATCGCGCTGTTGTTCAAGCCCGAAATTCCGTGCGGCGCCGTCCGACGCTGAAGTGACGATGTTCCAGCCAATACGTCCCTGCGTCAGATGATCCAGCGTGGAGAGCCGTCTTGCGAGCGCAAAGGGCGCTTCGTAACTCGTGGAACACGTCACGCCAAAGCACAGGTTGCGCGTCGCATTCGCCATGGCGCTGACCACCAGCAGCGGATCATGCAAGGGAACCTGTACGGCGCCTCGCAGTGCCGCGTCTGCCGAGCCGCCGTAGACGTCGGAAAGGCCATAAGTATCTGCCATGAACATTGCGTCGAAGCGCCCGCGCTCCAGCAGCGCCGCAAGTTCGGTCCAATGCGACAGGCTGTCATGGCGATGCGATGTGTCGCCCGGATTTCTCCACATGCCCGTAGATAAATGAGAGGGCGTGTTCATAACAAACGCATTGAAAATTAGCCGCGACATTCGGGTTCCGTAGTGAGTTTATTGATCCAGTTCCCACAATCCTAACGAGAACGTTGTCCCGCGTGGCGCGAATTTGCTTTCCACTTTCAGGCGTAATTGCTTAGCGGGAATATGACTTAGGGAAGTGCTTGCTCCGTGCTAGCTTTCGAGTCCATCCCATCTTTTATTTCGACTCATTTGATATGCAGAACAATCACTTCAGAAACCCAAGAGTCGCGTCTGCAACATGGCGGAAGTCGCTCGTCCGAGTCTTTGCCGGCTCGCTGGCGGGACTGCTTGCAAGTGCGGCGTTCGCCGCGCCGGCGCCGGCAGAGATTCCGTCGCTCAAGGGAAAGCGTATCGGCATTACCGTAGCCGGCACGGACCATTACTGGGACCTGAAGGCATATCAAGGACAAATCGATGAAGTCAAGCGTCTCGGCGGCACGCCCATTGCACTCGATGGCGGACGCAAGGACCCGCAGCAGATCGCGCAAATCCAGACGCTGATTGCGCAGAAGCCCGATGCGATCATCGAACAGCTCGGCACGGCTTCGGTACTCGAACCGTGGCTGCAAAAGATCCGTGCAGCCGGCATCCCCCTCTTCACCGTCGATACCGCCAGCCCCTCGAGCATCAACGTCACCACATCGGATAACTTCTACATCGGCGAGCAGTTGGCGCTCAAGCTGGTGAACGACCTGCATGGCGAGGGCAACATCCTCGTGTTCAACGGCTTCTATGGCGTGCCAGTCGTGGCCATGCGTTATGACGAGTTGCGCGCGGTTCTCAAGTGGTATCCGAAGATCAAGATCATTCAGCCGGAACTGCGCGACGTAATGCCGAACACAGTCCAGGATGCCTACGCGCAGATCAGCCAGCTGCTCAACAAGTATCCGAAGGGCACGGTTCATGCGATCTGGGCTGCGTGGGACATTCCGCAGATCGGCGCAACGCAGGCGGTGGACGCGGCGCATCGCACGGACGTCAAGACCTATGCGGTCGATGGCAGCCCTGACGTAGTGGCCCTTGTGAAGAATCCCAATTCCAGCGCGGCGGCGGTCGTCGCGCAGCAACCGTATCTGATTGGGAAGACCGCCGTTGACAACGTAGCGCGTTACCTTGCAGGCGACCGGTCGTTGCCGCCTGCCACGTATGTGCCGGCCATTATCGTCACGAAGGAAAATGCCGCGGACGCGCAGAAGACGTTGGGCCAGGCCGATGGCAAATGAGCATGACGAGGTGCTTGCGCTGCGGGCCATCTCCAAGAGTTTCGACGGGATACCCGCCTTGCACAACGTCTCTCTTGCGCTTGCCCGCGGCCAGGTTCATGGCCTGATTGGTCAGAACGGCGCGGGGAAATCCACACTGATCAAGATCCTCGGCGGTATTCACAGGTCGGATGATGGCGAGCTCGTTCTCGACGGAAATATTGTTTCGATCAGCACGCCTGCCGGGGCGCGCCAGCTCGGCATTGAAATCGTGCACCAGGACCGGCTGCTTGCGCCGACCCTGACCATGGCCGAGGCGTTATTGCTCGGCAATGAACACACCTTCGGCTTTCTGCCCGTGCTCAACGCGGCTGCCATGCGCCGTTACGCACGCGCCGCCGTGCAGGAACATTTCGATGTCCACATCGACCCGTCCCGGCTTATCGCGGAGTTAAGCGTTGCCGAGCAACAGGTCGTGCAGATCACGCGCGCGCTCCTGAGCAAGCCGCGCGTGCTGGTCCTCGACGAGCCTACCGCAGCGCTCGCGCGGCATGAAGCGGAGCAACTGTTCGCCGCGATTCGGCGGTTACGCGATCGCGGTCTCGCGATCCTCTACGTCTCGCATTATCTCGACGAAATCGAGTCTCTTTGCGACGTCGTCACGGTTCTCCGCGATGGCCGCGACGCCGGCAGGTTTGTGGTGGCTGAATCAACGCCGCAACAACTCGTTGCCGCGATGATCGGCGGCAGCACCGCTTCACTCGTCCCTGCATCGACACGCAAGCCCGGCGCGCCGCTGCTGCGCGTTTGCGCGTTGAGCGCTGCAGCGCGCTTCGAAGACGTGAGCTTCAACGTGCGCCGTGGCGAGATTGTCGGCGTGACGGGGTTGCTGGGTTCGGGAGGCAAAGCCGTAGTACGAAGCCTGTTCGGACTGGAGGCGGGCGTGCAGGGACATATCGAACTGGATAACAAGCCGTATGTTCCTGTCGATCCGCGCGATGCGGCGCAGCGTGGCATTGCGTTCGTTCCGGAAGACAGGCGCGCGCACGGCATTGCGCTCGACCTGCCGGTGCGGGAGAACATCTCGCTCGCGAGTCTCACGCGTCTCGTGCGGCACGCATTGATCGATCGCCGCCGTGAAAGGGAACTGGTGCAGCGGCGCATCGACGGCTTGCAGATTCGTGCGCCGGGAATGGATGCGCCCGCGCGTCAGCTCTCCGGTGGCAATCAGCAGAAGGTGGTGCTGGCGAAATGGCTCAGCACGCATTCGAACCTGTATTTGTTCGACGAACCCACAGTCGGTGTCGACATCGGTGCCAAAGCAGAGATCTATCGCACGATCGATGAACTTGCCGCACAGGGCGCGGCCGTGTTGGTGTTCTCCACCGACCTCATCGAGCTGCAGGGCATCACGGACCGGATCCTGATCCTTGCGCGTGGGCGGCTCGTGCGGGAACTGGTATCGAACGAAACGAATCATCAGGAAATCCTGGGCTGGGCGAGCGGAGCGCCGGTCCACGAACACGATCAACAAACGGTGCAAGCGTGAGTCATCTTCCAGTCAAACAGGCGCGCGGGAATCTGTTCGCTTTCGCGGGTGCGCTCAAGCTGCCGCAATGGTGGTTGCAAAGCGGCGCGCTTATCGCGTTCGTGATCGTGCTGGTCGTGTTTTCGACAAGCTCGCCCCTTTTCTTCACGCTCGGCAATTTCGCCAATGTGATGCAGCAGTCGGCCATCATCGGCACGCTCGCCTTCGGGCTGACGCTGGTTCTGGTGGGCGGAGGCGTGAACGGCATAGCAGGTGGCATCGATCTTTCGATTGCGGCCAACCTCGGGTTTTGTGCGGCCGTGTACGCGACATCGCTTGCCGATGGTCTTGCGCCTGCGGCCGCGGTCGCGCTGACTTTACTTGCCGGAACCGCCGTCGGCCTGTTCAATGCTTTCGCGGTGGTCGTATTGCGCATGCTGCCCCTGCTCGCGACGCTCACGGCCATGAACATCGTGGCGGGGCTGGAACTGGTCGTCACCCGGAACTCGACCGTTTCCGCGACAGGGCCGACGCTTTCCGCTCTGCTCGATAACGGGCCCTTCGCGATTCCGTGGTTATCGTATGCGTTTGTCGGCGTGGGCCTCGCGTTCGTGTGGCTCGGCCATTTCACGCGCTTCGGACTGCGGCTTCACGCGTCCGGCAGCCACCCCGCAGCGACCCGTGCAGCCGGACTGCGCGCCGACGGCTACGTTGCCGCAAGCTATGTCTTGTGCGGATTGTCGGCCGGCGTGGCCGCCCTCGCCTCCACCGCGCTTCTGAGCGGCAGCGCACCGGGTTCCGGCGAAAATCTCCTTGCTGTCATCGCTGCGGTGCTTCTTGGTGTCGTGTTCTCGCGCCGGCTTGTGCCAACCATGGCAGGCACCTGGCTAAGCGTGCTGTTTCTCGGGCTCGTAGCGAACGGTTTCCAGCTGGACAACGTATCCAGCTACTGGATAAACGGCGTGGAAGGCGCGTTGATCCTGTTCGTTGTTTCGCTTACGGCGCTGCTTCGGCGACGCAACCTTGAGAGAAGCAGTCATGCGTGAACTCGTCCTTCGCCCTTTCGGGCGTGCCGTCACTTTCATGGGCTGGACGCGGTATGCGCTGGTCTTTGTGTTTGCTGCGGCAATTGCATTTTTCGCTGTATTTGCGCCCGCATTCGCAACGCTTTCGAATATCGACAGCGTGCTGCTCAACACGGTCGCGCCGCTGGCGATCGTGGCGCTTGCCATGACGGTGGTGGCGTCGCTGGGTGCGGTCGATCTTTCTGTCGGGACGGCCGTCGATCTTGCGAGTCTCGTGTTCATCACGCTTGCAGGACACAACATCGGCATCCCGCTTGCCTGTGTTGCGGCACTTGGCGCAGCACTCGCAGTGGGGCTGTTCAACGGCGTACTGATTGCGTCATTCGGCGTGGAGCCGTTTCTCGCGACGCTTGGCACACTGTTCATAGGCCAGAGCATCCAGCAACTCGCAACCGATGGTGGCCAGCCCATCTATCTTTTGAACCAGACGCTGCCTCAATCATTTTCGATGCTCGGTCATGGCCGCTTGTTCGGCATCGCCTTGCCTTTGTATTTCGTCGCGGTTCTCGCCTGCGTATTGCACTTGCTGCTCGCGCGCTCGCGTCACGGCCGGGGCATTACCGTCCTCGGCGTGCAGGCCGGCGTGGCGCGCTATTCCGGCCTTCCGGTGCGCGCGTTGTTGTATCTCGCGTTCGCACTGAGCGCCGTGAGCTCAGGGGCGGTCGGGTTGATCCTTTCGTCGAACGTAAAGGCCTATGTGCCGTTAGCGGGAAACGGCTATTTGCTCAACGCGATCGGCGCAACATTTATTGGAGCGACGCTTTCGTCGTCTCATCGACCGAACGTGCCGGGAACGCTCATTGGGGTGCTACTGCTAGGCTTCGCAGCGAACGGGCTGCTGCTTGTCGGATGGAACTTCTATTGGCAACAAGTGGCGATCGGCGTTCTTATCTTTCTGGTGCTGGCGGCCGGAACTTTGAACTCGCGACGCCGATGAAGAATGAGTTCCAAGAGTCAGAGGGAGGTCCAGGAATGCGTTCGCTAAGCTGAACAACGTGTCCGTCCAGTGGTGAACACCCAGAACGGTTTGAGGATTCAGGTTGCGCAAGATTCTTAAAAGTCCGCATTACGACGTCCGCTTGAGCACACTGGTGTTTTGCGCCCAAGCGAAACGAATTGATATCTCGCACCTCGAGATACCAGCAATATAGCCCCAACAATTAAAAAGAACGTCGCACGGCACGCGCCCGATTGAGACCATGCGGAGGCCGTGCGAGCCCAACTCGCTGTTTCAACGCCGCGACGATAGCCGGCGTACCACAGAAACCATCTGATCAGCTTCATCGCAGGTGTTGTAAAAAGCGAGTGACGGCCGCACGGTCGCCTCGACTCCGAAGCGCCGGAGAATCGGTTGCGCGCAGTGATGCCCCGAACGCACTGCAATGCCCTCTTCGTTCTGCCCGACCTCTTCCGTCTCATAGCCCTTCAGCACAAACGACAACACGCTGGCCTTATCCTTTCGCTGTACCAATCAGCCGCACACCCGGCACCGGCTGCAATACGCTCGTCGCATAAGCAAGCAGATCATGTTCGTAATGCCCGATATTCTCGATACCCACGCGCGTCACATAGTCAATCGCAGCCCCAAGGCCCACTGCATCGGCAATGTTGATGGTGGCGGCAACTCCATGGCTGTCTCGATGGCCAATGGTGAGAAACAAAGCATGAAGCTGTGCCGCTTGTATGCGGCCAACAACGCGGTGGTCTGGCAAGGGCTAAGGCGTCGCCGGTTCAGAACGGCATGCACTTAGGATGCTGTCGCGCGGAAAGCCGCTGAGGCGTCCGTCATCCTGAGTCGCCGGTACCTGACCGATTCGTTCAAAAGCAGTCAGACAATGCCGCATAATAAACATCGTAGAATTAGTTCGTTTCGGGTGCCTGTCGCTTGCTGTACTGTGTAGACAGCGCCACGATGATCAGGTATCTCGTGACGCCACTGGGCCCGGCAGCAACGGAGCGCATCACGCGCGAAACGCCTTCGCCAGGGTCCAGTCCAGAGACAAGTAAACAGCGCTTACGAAATCAGGCACCTACCTATATGTGGTCAAAAAGGTACCCGGCGCCATTGGGGGGTTATTCCTACACGGTCGTGCGGCTAGCAAGCGCTTTGACGGGCGTGCTTCGCGCTTCTAATCTCCGCGAGATCCGCTTTCACCGTGGCATCTTGGACATTAGAAGTGTCTGGGTCGACGAGGGTGAAATCGGTATTCCACACCTGCCAGCACGCTAATAGTCATTGGGCAGCCTGCAAAGTCAGGTGGCGATGGTTTAAGCCTGTTTCCTTTTGGATGGCAGTAGCGTTGTGCTGTGCGTCTTTTATCGAATATCCGGTGGCGGCCGCTCCGGGCGCAGATAACGCCGCCTTTCCCTCCGACCGGGCACATGGCGTCAGATCGCCAGACGGGATTTCTCCGGCAAGGTGGTCCATCTCGCACCGACATCAGTAGGCCATGACGCGTCCGAGTCAACGACGTGGACATCGATATTCCGGGCATCCTGCCAGCATTATCCAGTTGCTAATTGCCTGCTCAGCTACTGGAGAAGGAGGTAAAGCTCTCCCCTTCTGGACGACATCGCCGAAAGCGCCACGCCAACCCGCGGAAGGCTTCATTCGGTCGCGCCATGGTGCTGGGAACTTGAGGCAACGAGTCAACTTCGACGCTGATCGCGCATCACGTCCGCGCAAGCTCCGCCTGAATGGTGTCGAGCAAACGAGCATCCTCTGCCGTAACGTCAGGAGCGAAACGCCCTACCACGCGACCGTCGTTTCACTAGGAATTCCACAATACGTCGGGCACCGGATTGGGCTCGACCCCGTAACCTTGAGACGCTCTCGAAAGGTGCCATCGCCAGTAGCATCCGGCTGTGCGGTCGTCAGCGTCCGGTACAACGGATGCTAGTCCGTGCCAACTACGGATATTTTGGAAAACAGCGGAAACTTTACGTCGTAGGTCGTGTTGTAGAACGCCAGGATCTCCGCGTCGCTACCCGACTCCTGTCCCTTGAAGTTATCCGCCGGGAAACCTAACACTTCCAGCCCCTCTGCCCGCTCATCCCCGCGCAGCTTCTCCAGGCTTTCGTACCGAGGCGTCAGTCCGCGTTTTGAAACCACGTTCACCACCGGCAATAGTTTCCTCTTGAACCGTTCCAGTGTTAGCGGTGCACCATCAATGGATTTCACTGGAACATCGTAGATCGTCTGGCTCATTGTCTGGCTCGCTTAAAATGAAGGTTCATGGGGTGGTCACTCTCTGGGATCATTCGCGATCGGAAGCTTATATACTGCCCGCGATACTCAACAGTAGCACCGCCGAAGCCCCTCTCTTATCCCTATTTCTGATCCTCTTATAGGGCAACTGACTTGAAACGAATATCCTGCTCATCAGCACGACCGGCACCACGTCAGCTTCGTGCATCCGGCCCGTCGTCTAGGGCATTCTGAATCGGACAAGAACGTCAAAGGAGGGCCCGGCAGGAACCGCAAATGGTTGTTTCTCTCGACATTCCCACGGGGAAATTGGTTTACGGAGCGTATAACCCTGGCCAAGGTACACAAGCAAATCTACGTGCCAAGAATGAACTCTGAAACCGGTATGCAGGGCGGCTCGGTGTCAATAATTTGAAGTGTCAGACCCACCCAGATGAAGTTGATCGTGCAGCGGCACCTGACCTTGCCCTAACGGTCAACACAGTACTCCCCCGCTATAACAAAGGCGAAAACACCAGCGACAAAGGTGTTTCGAGACTCAATCACGCGGCTTCGGCACCCGCTGCCTACGCTTCACGAAGTACGTGACCGTCCTCCATGCAAGAGTTGCTTCCGTTTGGTGGTTAGCCTTTACCGGGAGGGAGTCGAATCCTCTGGACTCCAACGAAAGGTTTCTGCTTTCACATCCTCCTTCCCAGGCTTTCCCTGGCGCGATGATATTTCCCTCTCATCGCCCGCGCCCAGCCTAAACGTAGCGGTTCCCGAACGTCGCTGAGATATGGCGTGCCACTTGCCCTCAGACAGGTCCCTCAGGTGAAATCGCATTGAAGCTTTAGTCGGACTTACTGTCGGGTCTCTTTAGTTCAAAAGAATCCGAACCGTTTTTGCGTTTCTCAATCAGCCTGTTAAATCGCTCGCTAGCGTGCACAACAGCCTGAAGCCGCGTTTCCCGCAATTGTCGATCATGCTCGTTGACGATGATGGTCAGGTTGTCGATCGCAAGATCGTCGATCAACCAATCCCCCGTCGCTTTACCTCTTTGAATTAAAGCTGATAAAGCGCGCTCGCCTCGATCCAATACCTCCCGTTCGATTTGCCCGAAGCCGGCCTCTTCTAGGAAACCTGTCAGTAAAATAACTTGAACCAGGCACTGGGCAGTGGTCGAATCCCCTTGGCCGCGACGCAGTGTTTCCAAGGCGATATGAAATTGCAACGACAACTGGTCCGCAGCCGTCCGCTCCATTGGCAGAAACAGAATTCTCTTTCGCCTCGATTGGGTCGCAAGGCTAGGTCGTTTGGTTTTCTCTCTTGAGGCAGGCATAGCCAGCAGCTCCTGTCGAGTTGCTTATCAATAAACGGTGCGCCACCATGACAGATAGGCCGATGCCGTGATTGCAAAGACCAACGCATCGCCTGAATGAGGGCGTTCAACGTTAGTCTAGATCCAGCATGCTGAAAAACCCTGCACGGCCGCGTGCCTGTCATGTCCATTGCTAGATTTGCGTGGATGCATCGTCAATGAAGTGAACCAGCGTCCATTCACGTTTTCCAGATCGCTAGCGCTTCGCACTTATAGGTTTTGTATATCACCTAGCGTAGTTAGCGCGATGAGGCAAATAGCGTGACTTCCGTTCGTTGATAAAACACGTCGTTATAACAGCATTGCTGCGTTCAGCGTGAAGTACCGCGTCCATTACGACCACAGATAGGTGACCGCATACACCGGCTATGTCGTGCAGGTCCGGTCTCAACTAGTCGATAATGTATCTGCGAACATTCCGCGCGCGTTACTATCTGAATTTAGTACCAAGCTAATAGTGAACCATTTGCCATTAATCGGCAAGATAAGACATCTGCGGATCAGCTAACCGGATCGCACTGTGCCTACCGCTGCCCCGCTATCGGCATCTGATGTGGCGTTGTGCATATATCTGGCGATCAGTCCGGCGCGTGACGTTCGGGTAACGGTCTTGGTGCTGCCTCTGTTAACTCGTGGAGGAACTGCGTAGATTCTCGATATTTGGCGGGAAGATGCGCAAGGACAAACGCAAGAGCCGTGAGCCTAAAGGCGTCTATCGAGTCAGGAACTGGCCGGAGTACAACGCAGGGCTGTGTCGCATGAGGCAGCTTGACCATGTGGATCGACGAGCCCGCCTTCAGGAGTGAGAGCGCTCAAGCGCGGCAGGCCGCAAGTCTACTCGGACGCAATCATTCAGGCCGTGCTAACGCTTATTGAGACTTCCATAATTCATGACATTACCAGAGCGTAGCCTGCATCCAGCACGCCGCAATGATCGAGGGTCGCTTTTGAGCGCTCTTGAGTTTGTTGCGCGCGGTGAACTGCAACTCGCTCAGATCGTTAGGACAGTAGTTGGCCAGTGCGTGTCGCTTGAGCCATGCCCACAGATATTCGACCGGATTGAGGTCCGGGGCATAGGGAGGAAGAAAGGCGATTTGGATGTGCCCGTTCAGTGCATCAAGATAGTCGCGCACCAAGCGGCTGCGATGCGCCTTCAAACCATCCCAGATGACCAGCAGAGGTTGCTTGAGATGGGCCTTGAGTGCTTTGAGAAATTCGACGATCTCTTCCTTGCGGATGCTGCCCTCGTGCAATCTGAACAAACAGTTGGTGCGCGTGAGTCCGGCGATCACCGAGACGTGATTCCAATTGAAGTGAAATTGGATGACCGGCGTCTGACCCTTGAGCGCCCAGGTGCGCACGCGCGTAGGGCGCTCGCTGATTCCGGACTCGTCTACAAAGACAATCAGTCGACCTTCTCGACGGGCTTTTTTTTGAGAGCCGGCCACGTACTGCGTTTCCAACTGCGCACTGCATCTTCGTCGCGCTCGATGGCCCGCTTCTCAGGCTTTTGCACGCTAAAGCCCAAGGCGCCCAGGATTCGCCAGATTTGCGTTTGGCCGAACTTGACGTCGTACAGCCGTTCGATAAGCACTCCCACACGCTTGAGCGTCCAAAGCTCTGTACCAAAGCCGTGCTCGGTAGGCTTTTGCAGAATGGCTCGGCGCAAACCTTCCAACTGGGACTCGTCCAGTCCGGCAGGACGGCCCTTCGATGGCACGCTACGCAACGCTTCGATCCCGCCTTCATCGAGCAAGGCCTTCCACGTGTACACGGTTTGCCGGGCCACCCCCACTTCGAGTGCGACTTCGGCAGGCTTTTTCCCCTTGAGCAGCAGTCGCGCTGCACGCAATCGTTTCTTTGTCGCCTCATCCGATAGCCTCTTGACCATGCCTCATACCCTCAAACAGTTCATTGAAGATATAACGCCCCGGGCTCCAATTGGTTGTCATGTTTTACGGAAATATCAATAAGCACGTTTATCATTTGACGCTTCGAGCCGCTCAGGGCTTTGTGCAAAGTCTTCGTGACCTTGCGATTGCGGACCTGCCTGTGCTCAACTATACGACGCTAAGCCGCCGAGCACAGGAATTACAGGTGACGTTACCTGAAATGTCGAGCGGCGACCCGATTCATCTGGTTGTCGATAGTACCGGCGTGAATCTCTACGGCGAAGGCGAATGGAGGGTGCGCAAGCACGGCTACTCCAAGCGGCGAACCTGGCGTAAGGTCCATCTCGGGCTGGACGTGAAGACGGGCCAGATACGTGCGGCGCTGATGACGCATCAGGACGTCGACTAAGCAAGTGCATTGCCCGGTTTGTTGGCGCAGATCTCAGCCGATGAATCCATCGATACGATAGGCGGTGGTGGTGCATACGATACAAAGCAGTGCCACAAAGTGATCGCCGGGCGCGGTGCTACGCCCTCCATTCCGCCACTCGAGGGCGCGAAACCTTGGTCTGAGGGCACGCCCGGAGCAAGCTGGCGAAATGAAGCGATCAACGGTATTGCGCGAGATGGCCAAGGCGATTGGAAGAAGCGCAGCGGTTATCACCGACGTTCGCTGATCGAAAATGCGATGTACCGGTACAAAACGCTCACGGGGAATTGTCTTTCTGCGCGCTGCATTGGTTCACAAGCGACGGAGATCGCCATCCGTGGTGGCATCGTCAACCGCATGGTCACACTTGCACGCCTGCAGTCCGTGCGTATTTTATGAATTTAAGATCGCGGGTGAAAGCCCGCCTGCACCGTCGAATTTTGCAACAACGCCCTTAATGAGTCGCTCATACAAACGGCGCAAACGGGTTAGTGTCGGGATCCAGACGTCCTTGAAACGTCGATTTGCATCCAACGTCCGCCTGCTAGCGATAGTGCGCGTCAGCGCAAAATCATCGTAGCAAAGAGGGCCGCTGTGGCTAAAGAAGTAAAACAGATACTTATAGGCAAACGGTGTATGTCGTGGAAAGTTTCACCATGCACGTTGTCAAACGTGGCTACCTTGGATCCCGTCACGCTAACGACGGCCGGCATGGCATGTGGCATGCCTCTGCCGCTCATTCCGTCACTCGGTCATTTTTATGCGTAGTACTTTGTAAAGCTATTCTGTACGTCCCACCTTCCTTACAACAAGAAACGCATCCCGAGAGCCAACGCGACGGGATTCCAGCGGTTCGATCGTTCCCATGGGGATAAGCGCAGCGATCGGTTCGACCGATGCCGAAGGATCCGTCGCCAGTACCAAGCACGGCGCGACGTCCACGGGCGTGGGTCCGGGCTATATCCCGGACCGTTATGCTAAACGAGTGCTAAACGATCAACTATTTGGTCGTTCCAGGAACATCCCTGACGATCTACAATATCCAATTCGCTGCAGCGCGCGGCGCCTATCTGGAATAGGGACATTTGCCAGCCACAGGTGAGTCATGCCGATTGAGCTTGTCACTAATTCGATACATCACCTCGCCGACTCTACTCGTACGGTGCAAGCGTATCTGGAGTTCACCGAGCGGACGGGTGAAAAGCCCTACTCGTATGCCGGAGAGCCGCCCGCAGGTGTACCGCGAACCCGGGGCGAATACCGAGGGCACGCGGTTCAGGTGGAAGACGCACGACCTATTGCCGACCGTCTGAGCCTCGACGTCGAGGGCGTTGCGGTGGTACAGCGCGCTTCGGTCGTGCGGGGTTTCTGGGACGAGGCTCAGACCCTCGCCCTCGGTCATCCGGAGACGGCGCAGTTGGTGAGGGACATAACTGGCGCATCGCGCGTCGTGGTATTCGACCACACGCTTCGCCGCCATCAGGAAGGCGCCGCCGATCGCACCCCGGACGCGCTACGCCAGCCGGCCAAGCGTGTTCATGTCGATCAGACGATCCTGTCGGGTCCTAAGAGGGTCCTAAGAGGGTCCGCGAGATCATGGGCGAGCAAGCCGATGCGCTCCTTACTCGACGCGCCGCAATCATCAATGTCTGGCGGCCGATTGCCTATCCGGCGCGTGACTGGCCCCTGGCTGTCGGCGATGCGCGCACCATCGACCCGGACGACCTGATCGCCGCTGACCTGATCTTTCCGCTACGCAAGGGCGAGACTTACGGCGTCGCCTTCAACCCAGCGCAGCGCTGGCTTTACATCCGGAATCTGCAATTGGACGAAGCCCTGCTGATCAAATGCTGGGACTCTGATCCATCGGTCGCACGCTTTGCGCCGCATACCGGGTTCGAGGATCCTACGACACCGCCCGGCACGCCGCTCCGGCAGAGCATTGAATTCCGCACCATCGCCTTCTTCGATTAACGGTTGGACGCATCGTGCCGTTTGCGGCAGATCATCAAAAGGAAGCAACCTCGTGATTGAAGTCCATTACTGGCCGACCCCGAATGGCAAGAAAGTGACCATCCTCCTCGAGGAGTTGGGTGTTCCATACACGATTGTCCCGGTGAACATCGGCCGCGGCGACCAGTTCAAGCCTGATTTTCTCGCGATCAGCCCCAACAACCGAATGCCCGCCATCATCGACACTGAACCGAAGCGCAATGGCTCCCCTGTCAGCGTATTCGAATCCGGAGTCATTCTCTTCTATCTGGCTGAAAAAGAAGGCCGCTTTTGGCCCCAACAGGATGTTCACGCCAAGTATGAGGTAACGCAGTGGGTGTTCTGGCAGATGGCCAACCAGGGACCAAAATTCGGCGAACGTGGTCACGTCTCAAGGGTTCCCGAGAGCGCGGGCGACCAAACTTACGCCAAGCGTAGATTCAACGATGAAGTCCACCGCCTCTATGGGGTGTTGAACAACCGCCTCTATGATCGCCGTTACCTAGCCGGCGACGAATACACGATTGCGGATATTGCGTCCTACCCCTGGACGGTTTCCTGGCAGCAACAAGGCATCGACCTGGACGAATTCCCCTACTTCAGACGCTGGTTCGCGGAACTGTCGGAACGGCCAGCGGTGCAACGAGGTTTGGCCGTGACGGCCGGTGAGCCGGAAGATCCCAGCAGCGTCACACCTGAGGAACAGGAACGGCGCCGCAAGATTCTTTACAACCAGCGCGCCCGTCCTGCGCCCCCCATTGCAGGCGACAAAGCCCGCTGAGACATTCCAGACCTCGTCGGCGCGTCAGACCTAAATATCTGCGGTTGGATTGTTCGAGCGAGCGCATATCGATGGCAGCGCGCTCGAACAGCCGCGCAGTTTTTGCCGAACAGGGTGCACCCGAATTGCTGTCGGCGATGGGTCGTGACCAATCAAAGCGTTAGGACTATGCAGGCGTTAAGTAGGCAGGTAGCGTCTGGCCGTCCATGCCGGAAGCGAAACACGTACGCGCACCGCAAAGAAGCCGCACTGCTATCGATATGCGAAAAAGTTAGTTCGACACTGCCGCACGATTGCGGACACTCAAAATGTTCAAATCGACCCGCCGACAATCATGAAGGGACTTGGATATCGCCCTCATCGAACGCTCGATGACGCCACGGAAAACGCCGCCATACCATCGGACCCGCACTGCGTGTCCGTTAGACGGGTAGCCACCGTGCTGCTGCTCGCTGCACTTCTCGCGTGCATCGAAAGGGAAATTGCGGGCGCAACCGATGGGTCGCTCCTGGCCATTTTCACTGGATACGTTGGCGGCGATCTACATCATCTCGTGTCGATCCTGCTCAACCGCAGCCCATGATGCTACCGTCCAACGTACCGAATCAACTGGTCACATCGGGTAATGGGCAGCACGCAGGCTGTTATGCCGCTGCAAGGCAAAGGCTGCCGCACGGCCGCAACCCGGGAACACGGTGATGGCTGCGGACGCCCAGGGCCTGCCGGTGACAGCGTCGAACGAATCTGCTATCGCGCTGGATTGTGCCATCTCCGACTACTTCGGCTGGAAGGGCGATCCCGTCACCGGATTGCAAAGTGCGGTGGGCGAGGATCCTGGCTTCGGTCTGGGCAGTAGCGTCATCGCTTCGCTGTTCCTGCTGGGCGGATTTCGTGGCGATCATCCTTTCGTCACCACCGCCCTCGGCGCGGCCGAACGCGCAAGCGCCGGCGCGACCTCGCGCGAAGTTCTCCACTTCGCTGCTGCCCGGGCGTTGGCCGCAGGTGAAATCTCCAATGCGATCCATATCTGGGAAAGCATTCTGGTCGACTACCCGACCGATGCATTAGCACTGCGCTTTGCGCACGACGGTTATTTCTGTCTCGGTCAGTCGCTCAGCATCCGGGATTCCATCGCGAGAGTGCTACCGGAATGGGACCCGCAGGGTGAAAACTACGGTTATATCCTCGGACAGTATGCGTTCGGCCTTGAGGAGGCGGGCGAACTACGTCGTGCGGAAGAAGTCGCTCACGCCGCAATCGCTCGCAACGACGGGGACGGCTGGGCGATTCATGCGATCGCACACGTACTTGAGGCCGAAAGCCGGCAAACTGAAGGTATCGTGTTCCTCAAGGCTACGCGCCCGGCCTGGCGCCGGGCCCACGCGCTCGCCGTCCACAACGGCTGGCATCTTGCGCTCTACCTGATCGAGGAGGAGCGTTTTGATGAAGTGTTGGCCGATTACGATCAGCACGTTGTACCAAAGCTCGCCGGTGACTTCCTGCTCGATCTCGTCGATGCTTCGGCTCTGCTCTGGCGACTGGAACTGGCGGGGGCCAATGTTGGAGACCGCTGGAGCCCGCTCGCCACCCAATGGTTGACCCATGTCGACGATCATGTGCTTGTATTCAACGATCTGCATATTGCGCTCGCTGTCTCGCGGGCGGGCGACCAGCTGGGCGTCAAACGCCTGCGCCGCTCCCTTGATCGTTACGCGCGTGACGGCCGGGGCGATAACCGCGACATTACCGCCGACGTTGGTCGTCGGCTGATCGACGGCGTACTCGCTTTCGCCGAAGGCGCCTACGCCCGCGCGATCGAACTCATCCTGCCCGTGCGTTATAACGCGGTACGCGTCGGCGGCAGCCATGCCCAGCGGGATCTCATTACGCAGACACTGATTGCGGCGGCCGAACGCGCCGGCCAGCTCAATCTGACCCGAGCGCTCCTTGCCGAACGTTTTGCCGTGAGGCCGACCGAACGCACCAGACGGCATTATGTGAGAGCCGGCGGGACCACCGTCGCGCATACGCTCCGGTAGAGAAGAACCCAATAGATGCCGGAAAAGCCGGTCTCAACGTTGAGCGTCCGACCGTTGCGATCTTCGTGATGACCGCTCCTTTTCCGTGGCAGTCACGACCTATTTACTTTGGCCTATGCCTAACTCCAAAGGGAGGGATTCGTCCATCACATCAGCGCCACGTGTTTGACGATTTTGGTGCAATCTATACTGGCAATACGTATTTTCAAGTCACGCCGATCTCGAACAGACGATGCGTCAGATCATTTTCTGTTCCGCCAGCACGCGCTTTTTTCCAGCCGAGGGCGCGCGCGTAGCTGCCCATCAATCCCTGTTCGATGAGCGTTTCTTCTGACACCGTGACGTGCCCGTCGGCGCACGGGTCGACATACATGGCATCCACGGGACAATATAGTTCGCACATGAAGCACGTTTGACATTGGTCCGGCCGGGCGATGACGGGTATGGCGCCATCGACTGCGTCGAAAACACCTGTCGGGCATACCTCCACGCAGCGATTGCAGGACGTGCAACGGGACTCGCTGATAAGTTCGATCAAGACCGTTTTCCTCGGCTAGTTCGCAACAGCCTCTGTTACGAACGTAAATGTATCGATGCCGGCGACCACTTGCCGGTAATGCTGGGCGTCCGAGCGCGCGGGAAAATCGGTGCGCTGATGCAGGGCCCGCGATTCGGTGCGGCGCAGCCCGCTTCGATACCCAAGGCGGGCCACGTAGAGCATCGCGCGTGCGGACCGCGCGTGCGCGACCGGTGCAGCATGGTCCGCGGGCTCATGCCACGCGCGCTCAAGCGCGTCGAGCGCAATGCCAAGACCCGCTGCGTTGCGAAAGAGATTGGTTTGCAAAGACCAGACGTATTGTTCAACCACCTGACGCGAGAGCTGCGGATCGGACAAGACAGTCATGTCCGTCGCGGGCCGCAATGGCACGGGAGCGTGCGAGCGTTGTCCAACCGCGAAAGCGCTGGCGGCAATGCCTGCCCAGGCGCCCGTCACGATCGCCCATGCCGAGTTAGGCGACCCACCGCCCGTGCGGCCGCCGACCACAACCTCCCGGGAGGTCACATCGCCTGCCGCATAGAGGCCGGGCACATCAGTCGCGCAATCCCGCCCACTCAGCCGGATGCCGCCGGTCCCGCGCACCGTGCCCTCAAGCAGCAAGCTGATCGGAAATCGCTGCGTGAAAGGATCGATACCCTTGCGATCGAAAGGCAGGAAGGCATTGGCCTGGCCGCTGCGCAGCCAACGCTGAATGTCCTTGCTGGCCCGGTCGAAGACGGCGAACACCGGTTCCTCCGCCAGTACTCTTGCGACCGAGACGAACGGCTCGTCGTCGATGACAGGAATCTCGCTGCCGTCCTCTCGCGAGTAGGTGCTCCACACGAACGGAAGCCCTTTGGTCACAGACGAGTGACTCGAGGCCAGCCCATACTGGTTAGAAAACTCCATGCCGGAAAACCGCGCGCCCACCTCTCCCGCTGCGAGATGACCGTCGCCGGTGCATACATTCGTGCCCAGCGCACCGCTCATGAACGCGCAGCCGCCCGTTGCCATCACGGTAGCGTTGGCCTGGACCTGCCATCGGCCCCGGTCCCTCGACACGCCATGAGCCCCCACCACGCGCCCTTCATGGTCGAGCAGACCGAGCATCGGACTGTGATCAAGAATCTGCACGCCGGCTCGTTTGATCTGCAAGCGCATGAAGCGCATGTAGTCGGGTCCGCGCAAGGTCGCGTAGTTGGTGGCGCCCGCTTCCGTCTTCGGGAACGGATAGCCAAGTTCGGCCAGCAAATGCAATTGCTGCACCGCGCCCAGCAGGAGCGCGCCGGTCCAACTGCGTTCGCTAAGACCTCCGCCGGAAAGGAAGCGCTCGGCGAATTCGGCTTCATGGCGCGCCGGGTCGCTGACGTACCAGACATTGTTGTTCGACGCAGCAGCAGCGCCGGACGTGCCGCAATAAGCCTTGTCCGCAAGCACGACGCGTGCGCCCTGGCGCGCCGCGCTCAACGCGGCCCATGTACCCGCCGGGCCGCCGCCGAGTACGAGTACGTCCGCTTGGAGAACGATACTTGCAGCCATCGAATGCGTATCGCTCATGCGTGTCCTTCCCAAGGCACCAGCACGCGCTGGAGATATCGCAATCCCCATTCGAACAGGCCCGCAATCAACGCAATAACGATGATGCCCATGATCACCACGTCGGTGACGAGGAACTGCGCCGCCGACTGGATCATGAAGCCAAGTCCGCGCGTGGCGGCGATCAGCTCCGCCGCAACCAACACCGACCAGCCCACTCCGAGGCTCACGCGAATTCCTGTCAGCACATCTGCAGCGGCTGAAGGCACGACGATATAGCGAATGAGCTGCCACCGTGTCGCGCCCAGCGCCTGAGCGCCACGCAACCGGCTTTGCTTTACCCGTCGCACGCCTTGCTGGGTGGAGATGGTCAGGGGTGCGAAAATCGCCAGCCAGATCAGCAGGATCTTGGAGGGTTCGCCAATTCCACACCAGATCACGATCAGCGGCAGGTACGCAAGCGGCGGCACGGGCCGATAAAATTCGATCAGCGGATCCGCAATTGCGCGCGCGGTCGGATTGAGCCCGATCAGCACGCCAAGCGGCACGGCGGTAACGACCGCCAGCGCGAGCGCGGCAAACACGCGCGACAGGCTCGCGACCGTGTGTTGCCAGAGCGTGGCATCGCTGAAACCATTCACGGAGACATCGACAAACTTGCGGGCTACCGCCACTGGCGAAGGCAGGAACACGGGACTCACGAGCTGAAGCCGGGTAGCGATACTCCAGAACGCGATCACGGCCACGACGGTCGCAATACTGATCAGCCGGTGCCGGTTAAGCGGCAAACGACGGCGCGCCGATGCAGAGGGCTCCAGGCGGGACGCCGGATAGCCGGCCACCTGCTCGATATCGCTCATGGTAGTTCCTCTTCGTCGGCGAAAATCTGGCTTTCGATGTCGTCGCGCAGGCGCAAGAACGCCGGATCGGCCTTGATGGCGCGAGACGTTTCTCCCGCGACGAAACGCTCGCCGAAATCGAGCCGCGGGACCGAGGCAATCCGCCCGGGATTCGCGCGCATGAGGACCAGATCAGTCGCCATGAACAGCGCTTCGGAAATGTCATGCGTGATCATCACCATGCCCTTGCCGCATCGTTTCCAGAGCGTGAGCAAATACTCCTGCATCTTCAGCCGGGTGGACGAATCAAGTGCGCCGAGCGGCTCGTCGAGCAGCAGGAAACGGGGATCGACAGCGAGCGCACGGGCGAGTCCCACACGCTGACGCATACCGCCCGAGATCTTCCAGAGCGGGTACCGGGCGTAAGCGGTCAAGCCGGTCAGATCGAGCAGCGCAGACACGGTCGCGCGCCGCTGCGCCTGTGGCGCGCCAGCGAGGACCAGACCGAAACCAATGTTCTGCTCGACGTTCTGCCAGGGTAGCAACGCATCGTCCTGGAACACCATACCGCGCTCGGAACCCGGTCCCGTGACCGTCTTTGCGTCAAGACTCACGGTTCCCGCCGACGGTGCGATGAACCCCGCGACCACATTGAGCAACGTGGTCTTGCCGCAGCCGGATGGACCGAGCACGACAGTGAAGCTCCCGTCACGCAGGACGAGATCGACCTCCGAGAGAACCGTGTGCGGTCCGCGTGGAGTATCGAACGCAACGCTGAGCGAGTCGATCCGGATCATCGAATTACTTTCCCTCTGCCTGTGTCACGTAGGAAGCCGTGACGGTCGGCGCGTAGTCAGGCAGAACGGCATCCACGCGCTTTTGTTCCTTGAGGAACGCGGACGTATTGGCGAGCGCCTTGGCCGTGCCGCCTCCGAGCAAGGCTGGCGTCGTCTGCTCGCCGAGCAGCGGGAAGGTCGTCCCTTGCAATAATGCAGGCAGGTCCGCCGGGTCTGAACCGCTGATGCGGGCAATCTCCTTCACCTGCAACGTGTCGGCGTTCCACGTCGCACCGTCCTTGCGATACGCGGCATTCTGCGCGCCCGTGACCTTCGCAAAGCTCACGAGGAAGTCCGGATGGGCCTGCGCGAAATCCTTGCGTGCAACCCAGGCGAGGAATGTGGGTGCGCCCCATTTGCATACGTCCGCGGATGTGATCAGGACCTTGCCCGTCTTCGCGATCTTGCCGAGCGCCGGATCCCATATATAGGCGGCGTCGATGTCGCCGCGTTGCCATGCGGCGGCAATTTCCGGCGGCGCCAGGTTCAGGATGGTGACCTTGTTCGCCGGAATGCCCCAGTGCTTGAGTGCTGCGAGCAAGCTGTAATGCGTGGTCGAGACGAACGGAACCGCGACCTTCTTGCCGATTAGGTCCTCCGGCTTCGTAATGTTGCTGCCGTTGCGCACGACCAGCGCTTCGGCGGTGCCGATCTCGGCCGCAATGAAGAAGGTTTCGAGCGGCAGGCCTCGCGTGACGCCTGCGGCAAGCGGACTGCTGCCCGTGAAACCGACCTGTACGTCGCCCGACGCCATGGCTGCAATTACGTCGGCACCATTAGTGAATTTGCGCCAGTCGATCTTGTAGCCGCTCGCCTTCTCATAGAGCCCTTCCGCTTGTGCAATCTTGGACGGCTCGATGTCCGTCTGATAGCCGATGACGACTGTCTTTTCGGCCGCGAGGGCCGCCGATGTGAAGCTGGTCGCCAACGCCAGCAGCGCGGCTGCGCGGATCAGATGCTTGAACATGCTTTACAGCTCCGTTAGTAACATGCAGAAAGGCGGATGAATAAGCGCACGTGAATCAGGTTGTAATAACAACGGTCCGGGTATTGCAGTATAGGAACGACCGAACTCGGATTCAAAGCAACGAATCCTCACTTACTTAGCGGTTTTATAGCTTTAGACAGCCTGTCTCGAGACACTGAGATTGATGTATTCGCGATCCCTCAGCAGGTATAAAAGCCGTTAAACTTGTGTTGGTTTCTTTTTTGTTGTCATAACATCTAAAGCGATAACTTACCGTCAATGCTCATTCAGGATTCCACTTCCCCCTTGTACAAACGTGTGAAAGAACATCTTTGCGCGCGCATGCTCGACGGCACTTATGGCCCCGAGACACAACTTCCGACCGAACAGGCGTTGTGCGACATGTTCGAGGTGAGCCGCATCACTGTCCGGCAGGCGCTTGAAGAGCTGCGTCAGGAGGGCCTCGTCAAGAAAGTGCATGGACGCGGCACGTTTGTCTCGCCGCCGCGTGCCTATCAGAACGTGGACGCCCTGCAGGGATTTTCCGAGGCGATGGCGCCGCTGGGTCACAAGGTCAGCAACCAGCTCGAAGGCTTGCGTTACCTCGAAGCACGCGAAGAGATTCGCTCACGGCTCGATATGGAGGAAGGCGCCCGCGTTGCCGAGATCAAGCGCGTACGGTTCCTGGACGGAGAAGCCATCTCGTTCGAGACCACCTATATTGGCGAACCGCTCGCGAGACAGTTAACCAGCGCCGACCTCGCGACCCAGGATATCTTTCGTCTTCTTGAAGAACGCAGCCAGGTTCGCGTCAATCATGCGAACGTTGCAATGGATGCCATTCCCGCGGACGAAGAAACCGCTGCTGCCTTGGGGCTTGCGCCGCTTACTCCAATACTGAGAATCGAGCGGCATGTGTTCGACGCACACGGCCATCCAATCCTGTTCGAGTACCTGCACTTTCGCGGCGACGCGTTTCAGTACCGGATGCGTATTGACCGTGATCCTGCGTCAAAACGAGCCGCACAACGATGACCTTCCCATGAACAAGTCTGCCAGCGTTAGTTATCCTGTGGATCCTGAGCGCCGACGCATCGCCAACCAGAAAGCGGTGGAACGCATCGGTGCGACGCAGCCAGTGCTGGCTGGCTGTGAGCGCGCGGCCAGCGCACTGAACCTCGCTGACGGCGAACTCGGCCACGCCGGTCCGCCATTCGACGAACTCGCCGAGATTCCTGCCCCGGTACTGAACGCCTTGGCCGGCGCAGCGGTGTACGAAGGCTGGGCCGGCACCCTGGAGGCAGCACGATCAAGCATTCTGCGTGGCGAAATCCCCCTGCGTGCCAACCATGACCTGGGCACCGTCTCGCCAATGAGCGGTGTCGTGCGGCCCAGCCAGATCGTCATGCGCATCGAGAACCGTGCAGGTCCAGGGGTCAAGTATGCAACCCTTGCCGAGGCAGGCCGCCGCGTGCTGCGCTTTGGCCGTTATGACGCGCATGTGGCAGGAGGGCTCCGCTACCTGGACGATGTGGTCGGACCCGCGATCGCACGTGCACTTTCGCCAGGCGGAATGCCGTTGTTGCCACTCATTGCAGAAGGGTTGGCGTTGGGTGACGACGTGCATCAACGCAACGTCGGTGATATGTTTGCATTCGCGCGTCATCTTACAAGCCTCGAGAATTCCGTACGCTCCTGGCTGCTTGGGAATCCTCAGCATTTCCTTAACTATGCGATGGCCGCCGCAAACCTTGCCCTTGATCAGGCGGAAGGGATCGCTGATAGCACCATCGTCACGGCGATATCGCGCAACGGGTTCTCGTGCGGCGTGCGCGTGGCCAGCATGGGCAAGCGCTGGTTCTGCGCGCCGGCAACAATCCCTGATGGACACTTTTTCGCGCCGCATTCGCGCGAAGACGCTCAACACGATCTTGGCGACAGTGCGATCATGGAAACCTTCGGCCTTGGCGGCGCGGTCGCGCACTGCTCGCCGGAACTTGCTCGCATCATGTTGCAAGACTGGCCGTCATCAGAAGCCGCAGGGCGTTCGATGCGGGGGCTGTTCTGGTCCGCCCATCCCCTATTCGCGCCTGCCTTGGCCGGAACGGAAAAAGCAGGACTCGGCCTTGATGTACAGCGAGTGGTCGACGAACAAAGTCCCGTGCGGATTCACACCGGCATCGCCCACCGTGACGGCGGGACGGGATGGATTGGAATCGGCGTGGCGAGCGTCCCACTCAGTTGCTTCGAGCAGGCGCTTAGTGCAGTGGCGGAGTCATGAGCACCCTGCCCTGTGGCCGTATGTCTTGAACAAAAGTAGCCGCTGTGACCAACCCCCAGCACCCCTCATTTCTAAGCACTCGTTCTATGTCCGCAGATAAAATCCACCACTTTGTAGCCGATGCCAGCCCTCCGCCGCCGTCCTCACTGTATTCGCATGCGGTGCAGGCAGCAGGCTGGCTATACGTCACCGGACAGCTTCCAACGGACCCGGATGCGCCCACCGCAGCGCTTGCTCACGGCGTCGAAGAGCAAGCGGATGTCTGCTTCGAGAACCTCACCCGTATCTTGCGACATACCGGATATGGTTACGAGGATGCCGTATTCGTGCGCATCTACCTCAGCGAGTTCGACCGTGATTTCGCCGCGTTCAACGCGGTCTACACGCGCTATTTTCCGCAAGACGGTGTCAGCCTGCCCTCTCGCACTACCGTCGGCGTGGCGCGCCTTGGCAGGGCGGCGCTCGTCGAAATTGATCTGGTCTGCTATCGACAGCCCTGAGCTCGTGCACCTGCGCCTTGCCTGGGAAGATATCAAGCCGCATGCAGGTCCGGGGCCTCAGGAATCGCCAGAATCAACTCGCGCGTGTAATCGCTGCCCGGGTGCTGAAACACCTCTGTCGTAGCGCCGAAATCCACCTGCTGCCCCGCGTGCAGAACCGACACCGTATGTGCAAGCTTGCGAACCGTGTCCAGGTCGTGCGTGATGAACAGGTAAGTCAATCCCAGCTTTTGCTGCAATTGAAACAGGAGACTCAGGATCTGCGCCTGTACGGTGACGTCGAGGGCGGAGGTGGCCTCATCCAGAACCAGAACGGCCGGATTCAATATCAGCGCGCGCGCGATGGCAACTCGTTGCCTCTGTCCCCCGGACAAGGCCCGAGGTTTGCGTTGCAGCACTGAGAGCGGCAGGGCGACGCGCTCGGTCACGGCTTCCACCTGACGTTGCCGTTCTGCTTTCGGCGGTCGATCGAAGTTGAGCAGTGGTTCTTCGATCAGTTGGAACACCGTCTGGCTCGGATCAAGCGACGTGAACGGGTTCTGATACACCAATTGAATCTTCCGGCGAAACAGACGCAACGACTCTCCCCGCAACGCGCTGACATCCATACCCTCCACCAGGATCGTTCCGGCGTCGGGCTTCTGAAAGCCCATCAGCATCCGCGCCAGGGTCGTTTTTCCGGACCCGGACTCGCCCACCAGAGCATGCGTGGTGCCGCATGGAACCGAGAACGAAACTTGATCGACGGCCCGCAATGGTGCGGTCCCCTTGCCTCCGATCGAGAACAGTTTGCTCAAACCCGTGATCTCGATTGCTGGCGCGCTCGCAGCGGCGCCTCGATTGGAAATGGCTGGCGTTGCAGGGAGGAATGACGTCCGGCTGTCCTCAAAAAGCTTCCGGGTATAGGCGTGTTTGGGCGATCGGATAATGGTTTTCGTGTCGCCTTGCTCGACAATCTCGCCTTGGCGCAAAACCACGATCCGGTCGGATCGCGCTGCCGCCACCGATAAATCATGCGTCACGAACAGCACGGCAGTTCCGGTAGCAACACGCAGTTCATCCACCAGGTCAAGAATGCGTTTTTGCACGGTCACGTCGAGCGCGCTGGTCGGCTCGTCGGCAATAATCAGTTCGGGCTGGAGCGCGACGGCAATCGCAATCAGGACACGTTGCTTCATGCCGCCCGACAATTCGTGCGGATATTGTCTGGCTCTTTGTTCCGGGTGATTCAGCCCAACCCGGGTTAACAAGGCCAGAACCCGGGCATCGCGCTCCTTTCTCGACAGACGCTCATGCAATTGCAGGATCTCTCCGACCTGCGTGCCGATGGTTTGAACCGGGTTGAGCGAACTGCCGGGATCCTGAGGAATCAGGCTGACGTGTTTTCCGCGCAGGCCATCCAGGCGCTTGTGCGCCCACTGCGTGATATCGACACCGTTGATGATGATCCTGCCCGTTTCGCGCTCCCCGTTTTCCGCCAACAGCCCGATGATGGCTTGCGCCGTAGTGGTCTTGCCGGAGCCGGATTCCCCCACCAATGCGACCACTTCACCCCGGTTCACCGTCAGTGAAACGTCGTGTACCACGCGCTTTTTCGTGTGACCGTCGCGATAGGCGATGCTGAGATTTTCAAGCGCAAGGACCGGTATGGACGAAGTGCTCATCGGCGGTCTCCTGAGAATGCATGACTGATTCGATTCGCGGCAAGGACCACGGCAATGACGGTGATGCCGGGAAATATTGTCAGCCACCAGGCTGTCGAGATGTAGTTACGTCCTTCCGCAATCATCAGTCCCCACTCCGGGGTGGGCGGGGGTGCGCCGTAACCCAAAAAGCTCAACGTCGAAATCGCAAGAATCGCATTGCCGAACTGGATAGCCGAGAAGGCGAGCACGGGCGTCAACGAGTTGGGCAGGATGTGCCGCCACAGAACCGACAGAAACGTCCCACCGCTTCCGTAGGCCGCTTCTACATAGTCGCTGTAGCGCACTCGTGCCACTTCAGATCGGGAGAGACGCGCGAAGTTGGCGACTGACGTGATGCCTACCGCGATGGCCGCATGGATCGTGCCGAAACCAAGCAAGATGATGATGCTCAAGGCCAGAAGCAAGCCGGGGATGGACAGCAGGACATCCACGATACGCATGACAACACCGTCGGCACGTCCGCCCAACGCCCCCGCAACCAGCCCTAGCGACGTCCCCACGACGAGACCGAGCGCGACGGCCACGAAGGCGCTGCTCAGGGAGTACGAAGCACCCCAGACGATGCGCGCGTAGACGTCCCGCCCGAGCTGGTCCGTACCCAGCCAGTGTCCCGCTTGCGGCGATAACCGCTGCGCGCCGGCAATGCCTTCGGTACCGCTCCATTGTGTGCACGCACTCGGAAACAGCGCCCAGAGAATCACCGTGGCCATCACCAGACAAGCCAGTATCATTCCCGGCGACCCCGTTTTCGAGCGGAAGAAACGCTTGCCGGGCGATGAAGGTCCACGAGAAACGCCGAGATCAACGATGCTCATGGGACAGCCCTGTGAAAAGCTTTTAGTCGAGGATCCAATGCCAATGAAATCAGGTCGACGAAGAGATTGATGAAGACAAACGCGGTGGCGGACAAAATGACGATAGCCTGCAATACCGCCACGTCCTGATTATTCACGGCCCGTTGTGTCAGCGCGCCAAGACCACTCAAGCCAAAGACAGTTTCGGTGATCAATGCGCCAGCGAGTACTTCGCCGAACAGGAGGCCGGCAACGGTCAGCGCGGGCAGCACGGCGTTTCGTGCCACGTGATGAAAGAGCACGCGACGGTAGCTCGCTCCTTTCGAGCGCGCGACGCCGACAAACGGTTGTAGCGCCACCTGATCCAAGCTGCGGATCAAGATTTGCGCAAGCGGCGCTGAAATGGGCACGGACAGCGTAATGACCGGCAAGATCATGCCAACCCATTTCCCGGGGTCGATCACGCGAATCCATCCCAGCCTGAAGGAAAACACCTGAATCAACGCGATGCCCAGCCAGAAGGTCGGGATCGAGACAAATAGCGACGGCAGCGTCTGCAGTGCATTGCGTAACCAACGCAGGCCAACCAGATTTGATGCAAAAGCGATGAGCACCGCCCATATCACCGCCAGTAAAAAGCCTGGCAACGCCAAACGCAAGGTGGCCGGAAGGTTTTCCGCCAGTAACTCGCTGACGGGAACGCCTGCCTGTACCGAATAGCCGAAATTGCCCCGCAATATTGCGCCTAACGTATGGACATACTGCTCCCACAAGGGCGTTGCAGCGCCATACGCTTCACGCATTGCCTGGATTTGCTGAGGGCTCAACCCCAGGTCGGGATTCTGAAACTTGATCAGTATTGCGTCGCCCGGAAGAACCTGTAGCAATACGAACGAAACCGTGAATGCTGCCCACAGTACCAGCAATGCCTGACCAAGTCGGTGGGTGAAATAGCGCATCGTGCCAGCCGCCCTTTAATGTTTCGCGATCCACGCACCGTAGAAGCTTGGGCGGCCAACCGCCTCGAAACTTAAGCCCTTCAACCAAGGCGCACCGGCAAAGACTTGAGGCTCCTCGAAGATAGGAATTACGTATGCCTGGTCGATCAGATAACGTTGGGCATCGCCCGTGAGCGCAAGGCGTTTCTTCGGGTCAGTTTCAGCAGAAATACTCTCCAGTAAGCCATTGAGTTTATCGTCACGAAAGTTTTTCACCTTACTGCTTGATCCGCCCTTTTGCAGCAATGCATCGCGGTTGGTGGGATAGAACTGGCTCTTGATCACGTCGGGGTCTGCACGTCCCACTTCGGACACGACGAGCGCCGTTTTCAGCGGATCGAGATTGTCGACCGTCTTGCTGCCGGCATCACCGGCGAGCACGTTCAAACTGACACCGATCTGCTTCCACTGCTGCGCGACCAGTTGCAGCACTTCCTTGTTCTGCGGCTGGGGAGTTGATTCAAAAACGGTCAACGACAACCGCTGCCCGTCCTTTTGCCGGATCCCGTCACTGCCCGGCTTCCAGCCCGCTTCGTCGAGGAGCTTGCGGGACAGCACCGGATCGAACTTTAATTTATCCGACAGATCCACGAACCCTGCAGCAGACCGGGCAATGACCGACGATGCCGGCGGATAATGAGGCGAGAACAGCGTGTCCACGATCTGTTTGGTATCCGTAGCATGCAACAGTGCTTCCCTGACCTTCAGATCGGCCACGAGCGGATTATCGGGGCGAAAACTGATGCTATCGTTCACGCCGCGCGTGGCTGCCGCATAGATCAGGAAATGTTTCTGGGTCGCCTGGCTCTCATCGTAGGCCTGGACCTGACGCACGGCCCCGGCTTGTCCAGCAAGCAACGCACCAATACGAATGCTGTCTTCCGGCGTGACGATGATCTTGATCTCGTCCAGATTCGCCCGGCCTTGCTGGCTGATATTTTTGGGACCCCACTTATAGTCCTTGCGCACAGTGAGATCCACTTCACGCCCAAGCTTTTCATCGTTTACGACAAACGGACCTGAGCCAATGATGTGGCGGGCCTCACCCAAGGCCTCGAAATTCCGGGCCAGCGTGCTCAGCGAAACCAGCCCGGAGCCGATCGTCGAGGTCCCTTGCAGGAACCCCGGAGACGGCTTCTTGAAGTAAAACTTGACGGTCAGTGGATCAATGACTTCACTGTGATCGTAGTTGTTGATCACCTCGGACACCGGCAGATGATGTTCCTTGTCACCCAGGCCATATGTATCGAAATTTTTCGCCACGGCATTGGCGTCCAATGGCGTGCCGTCGGAAAAAGTCACGCCCGGGCGCAGCTTGAATGTGTATTCCGTCTTGTTGGCATTGCTGCTCCAGCTCTCGGCAATCCACGGTTGTACTTCCAGCGTGTCCGGGTTCTGCCGCGTCAGCTTGTCCGTAATCTGATTGACGATCCCGCCGTTGGGATAGAAACCGGCTGCCGGAGGGTAAAGATTTGTGTGTGGCTGTTGTTCCAGATAAACCAGGGTGCCACCCTGTACCGGCGTCGCCGCCGCGGTGGCGGCCACAGCGGAGCCCGTCGCCGTCAAAAGAACAATCGATGTGCCGAAAACCCGTGCGCGCCCCATGGCATTCAGGCGAAAAAACGACTGCATGTTGAATCCCTTTAGTGACTATTGAGCAAGGTCCCGGAATCAGTGCGGTGCACTGATGAATTGCACTGCCACGCCCACCGCCTCTGCGGCACGAACCACGACCGTGCAGTCCCTTTGTTCCACGAACGACACCTGATTACGCGCCAGCAGCGCGCGAAGCGCGTCTATTGAACGAACTTCAAATGTGAGGGCGACGTTGCGTTCACTGCCGTCATTCGTGGTTTCAACTGGACCAAAGCGTGCCTGCGCCGCTGCCGGCGTGATGAACTGCACGCGTGCACGCCCCGCTTGAAAGGCGACGCCGTCATCGATCGTTTCCAGAATCAGTCGCGAACCAAAGAGCTGCTGGTAGAGCTTCGCCGTATGAGCGGGATGCGCGGACCTGACGATGAAGTCTGTTAAATCAGTGACGCCGTTGGCATGCATCTGCCACTCGTCCCGCCAGACCAATTCCGGTGTGAGATGCTCGCAAAAAAGCGTCCGGCCGTTCCTGACCAGCTCGGCACCAAGACGTACCGTGCGAAACCGTGCCTCTTGCATACCCGTCGAAATTTGCACCGGTCGATGAAACGCTCTCGGCTCCTCGGCACGCAAACCTGCCGCCTGAATTTCGCCAAACAGCTTTTCAGCGTCGGTGGTCGTGAACACCAGGCCATTCAAGCCTTTTGGTGCGTTCACGACATCCTGAGCTGAGTGCGCGTTTTTCGGTTCGAAGCCCAATAACTCAAGATAGTTTTCCTGGAAGATGGAAAGATGGTTACTCGTCCCCAGCGAATGATGACCGCGCTCGGTCAGCGTAAAGCCAAGCTTCTGCCATTGAGTGCTTGCTTCGTCGAGTTCGCCGCGGACATTGATAACCACATGATCGAGTGTAGGAGCGAGTGTGACGCTCACGATGGTCGACTCGTAAAGCGGCTGGCGCCGAGCGTAAGCGGTGATCGCGGATGGCGATTGAATCGTGAGAGCAGGGGCATCGATCTGGCTCCTCCAGTGGGGTGGGCGTCAGGCATCATAATCGTGCTCCTTGAGGCGGAGAACCGATGTTTTGTGCTATCGATATCCCGGTTCGGACGCCAGAAATGAACCGACACCTGTCACTACCGGACGTCGCGATGCGCAAGCCGCTGCAAGGCATGCTTATTGGCGCGCGGGTTCAGAGCGATGTTGAGAAACATGCCGCGATTGAAGGTTCATCCTGCCCGCGGGTCGTCCTGGCTCAAGTGCAATCCCATGCTGAGGTTAAGGATTTTCCGACTAAAAGCACTTGTGGTCCCGCACGGCGGCGTCAAGAAACTCAAGTACCTTAGGCCAGGAATCTTCATTGGCGTGCGCGTTGGCTTCGGGCGTGCCGCCGGCCGTGAGGTCCACCTTTGCCACGGCGTGAGGCTTGACGATACGCGTGGTCGGTACGAACGGAAACTGGATCGAATGCCCGGCGCCCTCGTATCGTAAATGCGTGGCCGGATGCGGGTGTGCCGCCGACCGGATACGTTCGACGATAGTGTCGGCCATATCGGACGAAGGCCAGAAGCCATCGTCTGTTCCTGAGAGCAGCAGGACTGGTCCTGTGATCTTTTCCACTGGAATACGAGCCCGCTCAACGGCGTCCGGGTCACGCAGGGCGGAGACGAAAGCCGGCGACTGGCGCACAGGTGAAACGGTGCTATTGAACGCGGACCAGTCAGCCGTGCGATTGTCTTCCCACACAATGGGCAACGGCGTGTCGTCCAACGTCCACGCCGGCGAGGCTGGATGCTCGCCCGGTTTCCCCGCGCGCAGCGTGCCGTGCACCACTGAACTCGGCACATAACCGATAATCGCCGAGACCTCGGCGCTGAACGTCGCCCCCACCAGCAGCGCGAGTTCAGCGCCGCGTGATTGTCCCGTCAACGCAACGAAGCCATGGGCAGGCGCCAGATGCTGGCGCGTCCAGGCGAGCGCTTTCTTGAAGTATTCGAGCGGTGTCGCGGAGATGTAATCGGGCAGGCCCGGCGCCTGGAAATATCCCAGAGCAAAGCCGGCATATCCGTGCGCGGCAAAGAGCGCCGCGCGAGCTTCGTTGATGCCGCCGCCCGAGCCGTTCAGCACGATCACTACCGGATGCGACCCCTCCCCGGCCGGACGAAACAGCGTGCCGACCAATCCCTGTGCGCGGATCTCCTCGCGTAACACGCCTCCAGCCACTACGTCCTGGATGAGGGACGCAGAGGCACTCGTGCCACCAGCTGCGCTCGCATGCAATTCGATCGTCCGCGGATCGATCGCTTCGTCGCCACGGACGGTCTCCTTACCCTCTTCCAGCGCGAGAGACCAGATCAGGCCGCTCGCCGACGCCTGCCGGTAACTACTGCCTGCTGTCGGCGCAGCACGGCCAAGGTCGAGCGAGCCATCGTTATCCACGATAAAGCTCGCGTGGCTACGCCAGACGCTGCCATCGGCACGTGTCAGCGAGGCGCTGATCTTGACGGGTTGATTCGGCTGGAATTGCGTAAGCCGGATGCTGCGCGGTACATCGATCAAGCCGCGCACGGGTTCGACTATTAGCGCGGGTTGTATTGCTGTCGTCATGTCTGGTCCCTTGTCGTTGGCTTTGTCGTTGCGATTGTCACTACGCCGGATCAATGCGCGGCGCGGGCTTGATTGCGAATGGCGTTCGCGTCGAACTTGCTGAACTGCGGCACCAGAGCGTTGGTGAAAAGCGTATCGACCGGCACATTGGCCGACGCGAACTGTTCGTCCGCCGCCATCTGTTTCACGAACTGATGGATAACAGTCATGTCGAATTCGCCCGGCGTGCGCGGGCTGCCATCAGCCGCGAGCATCACACGTGCGAGCCTGCGACGCACCAGCTCCTCGGCGTTCTTCAGGTTGGTCGCGGCGTCGCCAGTCTTTGGCCGCGCTTCAGGGTGCTGTCGCCAGAAGGATTCAACGCACAACTGCAGGTTGGCGGAGCATGCAATCTGGGCTTCACTGTAAGCGCGTCCGAATCGCGCATACAAATCAGGATTCGACTTCAACGCGTCGGTATTGGCGATGAAGCCGTTGCCCGCCATCTGCCCGAAAGTTCCTGGGTACTGGATCCGCCGCAACGGCGTACCCGAAAGTTCCAGCATGTCGTGCCAACTGCTGTTGTAATTCAATGCGTCGACCTGTCCCGTGTTGAGCGCATGAAAGCCCGAACCCAGCACGCCGACCGGCACGATGTCATAGTCGGTCTTGCCGAGCCCAGCTTCCTTGAGTACCGCTCGCGAACTTGGGATCGTGCCCCACGTCAACGCGCCCACGCCAATCTTCTTGTTCTTGAGGTCGGCGAGCGTCTTGATCGACGAGCTCGCGGGAACTGCAAACTCCATCGTGTACACGGGCGTTGCGTTGTAGAAGTAACGCACGGGGAGATCCGTGCGGCCGGCAGCGTAGGACGCCAGGATAGGATCGACCACCGGGAGGCCGATCGTTGCATGTCTGGAAGCCACTTGCGGCACCAGTGCGCCGGCGCCCTCGAACGTCAGCGTCTGCACCTCAAGATTCTCTTTTTTCCAGATACCGAGTTCATTGCCTATCGTCCAGATGCCTCCGTCGGTCACGGTGGGCGGTATGGCAAGGGCGACCGTCACGGCATCGGCCGCGAAGGCGGGAACGGCCTGTACCGCGCAAGCCAGAGCGGCGCTCGCAAGCGTGGCCCTGAGCGCACCACGTGTCCTATGCCGCAAGCGTACTTGATGAGTTTGCAATTTCACTTTTTTTTGAAAGGACTTGATGCGGAGCAGACACGGACCGGGAGCGGACCAGATGCGGTCATGCGTCATCGCCGGCAGCAGCGGGCGGCAATTCCCAGAATACGACCCGCCGATGGATCGCGCGCACGAGCTGTGAGCCACCTATGCCGAGCACAGCCAGCAGGAAGACACCGGCGAACATCGTGCTCACGCTCATATTGGTGGCCGACGACTGGACCAGATACCCGAGGCCTTTCTGCGAAGACACGAATTCGCCCACGACTGCCCCTATCAGCGCCAGCGATACGCCGATCTGCAAGCCGGCGAAGATGTCGCCCGCGACGAAGGGCAGCTTCACGTGAAAGAAGATGAATGTCCGCGAAGCGGAGAAAGCCCGGCAGGCATCGATCAACTCGACGTCCACGCGCCTGATGCCGACCAGCATATTGATGAAAAGCGGAAAAAAACAAATGAGGACCACCAGGACCAGCTTGGATGCGAAGCCGAATCCGAACCAAACCAGGATCAGCGGAGCCAGTGCGACTTTCGGCACCGCCTGGATGCCGATCAACAACGGATACACATAACGCTCGAACGTTTCTGATTCACCAAGCAGCGCTCCCAGCACGAGGGCGAGCAGCGAACCAATGATATAGCCCGTCACCGTCTCAAGCAGCGTATAGCCGATGTGCGGCCATAACGATCCGTCGGCGAAACCGGATGCAAGCGCGCTGAAGACTTCGGACGGAAGCGGCAGGATATAATTCGGTATACGAAGCGTTACAACACTGATTTGCCAGACGACAAGCACAAGCACGAGCGTAATCAGGGGTGGAAGCCAGATGCGGGCGCCGACAAGACGGGTGAGCTTTTTCATTTCACAAAATATCGGCGCAGATGGCTGCAGGCGTCCACAAAGGCGGAGAGAGTCATTGTCTCGAGTGTGCGCGGCCGGGGCAGATCGAGGTCCAGGACCTCGACGACCCGCCCGGGGCGCGATGACATGACCAGCACGCGGTCAGACAGGAACACGGCTTCTGCAATGCTGTGCGTGATGAACAGGACTGACTTCATGTCCGCCATCCAGATGCGCTGCAACTCAAGCGACAGCGCTTCACGGGTCATTGCGTCCAGCGCGGCGAACGGCTCGTCCATCAACAGGACCGATGGGTCCTGGATCAGCATGCGTGCCAGCCCGGCGCGCTGCTGCATGCCCCCCGACAATTCACGCGGATAGTTGTTTGCGAATTCCGACAGTCGCACCGTCTCGAGCAAGCTGTCACAGCGCTGTCGATAGTTCGCCACCGGCAATTGCGCCGCGCGCACGGGCAGCAGGATGTTGTCCCGAACGGTTTTCCACGGCAGCAGCAAGGGCTTTTGAAATGCAACGCCGACGTCGGTGCGCGGTCCCGATACATTAAGGCCGCCAAGTGAGACCGTGCCGTGCGTGGGCTTGAGCAATCCAGCAGCGACTTTCAGCAAAGTCGACTTGCCGCAGCCCGAGGGCCCGAGGATCGATACGAACTCGCCCGGTTCAACAGTCAGCCCGACGTCCTGCAGCGCGTGTATCTCTCCACCGTGAGTAGGATAAGAAACCGACACGTCTTTTATTTGCAGCGTGGCCGGAAGTGACGGTACCCTTAAGGCCGCCGCATGCGTCATGGAAGTCCCTCAGGTGTGCCGCATCGGCTCCCATACACGGCCCGACGAACCAGTGCGGGACGTGTACAGGGGGAAAAGGAGCCGACGGGTTTCAAGGCCAGAGATTCTAGTTCCGTGCAACGCGCTGGGGCCACGAACAAGATGTTCTAAGCAAAGCTTCGAAACGAATAAACCGGCACCCAGGGCGCGCGTATGTGCCATACGGGATATTCATCGAGATGCGCGATCCGGACCGGCCGCCTGCTGAGCCTCGCTGGTAGCTGGCTCAGGAAAAGCGAATCGTCTGATGTCGAGCGCAATCGAGAACAGGTGATCAGCTTACGATAGCGCTGCAACAGATAGGCTTTCCCGATTTGCTCCGTTCGCAGCGCAATGCCGAGTCTCCAGGATCGCCCATGGTTCGCGCGAAGAAAAATTGTGAGCAGCCTACGATCGATTGCACGCGAGCGTTCTTGTCCAATTTCGGCCCGTCGCGCATACACCTCCTTGCGATAACGACATTCCGATTTGTTGGTTTGTCCTGAGTTGTGTGCTGATAGTGTATGCGGCCTCCAGGGAAGCACGCCTCAAGCGAATCATTCGAACACGCGGTCACACAGAGGGAATAACGGTGTCCATACAGTTGAAAACGTCCGCATGGGGCCTGCTCGGGCGTGCTGCTTTGCCGTTCTTCAAAACTTGGAAAATGCTCTTGTCAGCGGGCTGTGCCACTTACTCTAGGGCGTGATAATCACTTTCCCAAGTAACGCGCGTGCCTCCATGCGTTCAAGCGCGTCGCGTGCATCTTCTAACCCGGCGATGTGATCGATCAGCGGATTGAGTTCGCCTCGTTCCACCAAGACCAGAAGTGAAGTCAGGTCATGCCTGTCCCACGAATTCGAGCCGCGTATCTGAAGCTCAAAGGTCCAGATGTACCGGATATCTTCCGGGGGAGCGAAGCCCGCGGTCGCGCCGCAAGTCAGTAGGCGTCCGCCCAGACGTAAGGTCCGCAGTGATTTCACCCAGGTCTCGCCACCCGTAAAATTGATCACGACATCGACACCACCGGTACTCGTGCCGCGATTACGGGTCGCCTTACCATAGCGTTTTATAACCGCATCAGCAAAATCAACCTCGCGGTATTCGATCACGTCATCAGCACCCAGTGCCTTGAGCATTTTGGCTTTTTCAGCCGTACCGGCGCACGCGATGACGTGTGCTCCAAGCAGTTTTGCCAGTTGAACGCAGGCCACACCCACCCCGCCGCTTGCGCCCAGGATCAGCACCTTTTCCCCAGCCCGAATTTGCCCAATGGTATTGACCATGCGATGCGCCGTTCCATAAGCCACCGGCAAGGCGGCTGCTTTTTCGAAACTGATGGAATCATTCAGGCGCAGCAGATGGTGCGATGGCACGCGACATAATTCAGCCATGCCGCCATGCAGGTTTTCTCCGATCAGGTCGCCGTTATCCATGTTGGCGGGATCGACCAGGACGCGGTCACCGACAGACCAATTCCGCACGTCGTCGCCAACGGCAATGATCTCTCCCGCGATATCCAGGCCGATAATGGCAGGCAGCGGTATCTTGATCCCCGGCATCCCTCGTCGCGTAAAGATGTCGTGATAATTGAGCGCCGATGCACGCACGCGAATCAGCACGTCTTCATTGCCAATAGATGGCTCAGGAAATTCTGGTTCGATTCCCAACGCTTCTGGACCGCCATGCTGACGCAGTACGAGAGCTTTCATTATTCGAACTCCTTCACCATACTGGTGCCCCAGGTCGCGGCCGCTTCGTATTCGCGGGCGAGTACAAGAAGCGCGCCCCGATCGATCTTGTTGGTACCTGCCCAGGGCAACTGAAGTAGAAACGCCACGCGACGCGGATACTGGTAGGCAGGACCGTGTTCGAGCGCGTGTGCCTTAATGTCGTTAAAGCTCAAGCCGGCATCCGGGCGTTTGACAATGAAAGCGACAGGTATCTGCCCCCGTTCATCGTCCGGTAACGGCAGTACGCATGCCTCCCGGACCAGCGGATGCCGTTCGAGCATTTTTTCCACTTCGCCCGGGTAGATGTTTTCACCCGAGCACACGAACATGTCGTCGGCACGGCCGACAAAAAAGAAGAAGCCATCTTTGTCACGCCGCATGACATCGCCGGTGGTGTACCAGCCGTCATCCAGCACTTCGGCTGTCTTTTTCGGCAAACCAAGGTAGCCGGTCATTACCGCAGGGTTGCGCACACTCAAAATTCCGGAATCGGCGGCAGCTCCGCCCGCCAGGCGAACTTCGCTGGTCGGCAGCGGATACCCGACTGACAGGTCGGGCGTGGAAAGGCCCAAGGGATGCGCGCCAAAAACCGCAGGGCCCCCTTCCGTCGTCCCGTACCCGTTCGTCACGCGTACATGAGCAATGGCAGCGCGAATGCGGTCGATCAGCGCCTGGGTAAGCGGCGATGACGACAAGCTGACGACCTTCAGCGCCGATAGGTCGGAGTCCGGTGCTTGCTCCAGTTCCCTTATTATCCGCGCAAGCATGGTTGGCACCGCACGGCAGATGCTTACCCGGTGAGTGCTGAGCAGGCCGAGATACTGGCGAGCGTTGAACGAAGGCGTCAGGACGACATATGCGTTGGTGACAAATACCGATTTCAGCACCATCAGCCCATTCATGTGATACAGCGGCTGGGCAAGAAGATAACGATCGGCCTCCGGCGTGAGCGAAACAACGCTGGTGCCTAATGCGTGCAACTGTCCTCCATGCTCCAGGGGCACGCCCTTGGGCAGCCCCGTTGAACCCGACGTATAAAGGATCTGGGCAATCATGCCCGACTCTGCGTGGACCGACTCAAACTCGCACGGCGTCACGAGCGACGCGAAACCCGAGGAACCCGCACCGTCGAAGCTTACACATGGCACATCTCCGTGCAAGAGCAACTCACGCTCAGCATCCACAAACGCAAGCCGAACGTCGGCATCGCGCAGGATGTGCGCTATGGTTGGCGACGCAAGCTTGATGTTGACTGGGACTGCGACCATACCGGCACGCATGATGCCGAAGTAAGCGGCGACATATTCCGCCCGGCTCGCGGACGCAATGGCGATGCGTTGCCCCCGTTTTAAACCTTTCGATACAAGATAACTCGCTACGCCGCCCGCGAATTGATCGATCTCGCGATGACTGTATTCTTGCGGCGAATCAGCGATGCGCATATCGACAAGGGCCGTGCGGTCCATGTCTCGACTACGATCGGGCAGATCACCGAGGTTTCTTAAGGTAGATATGTGACTGAGCATTGGGTTACTTTTGATCTTTCACCCTAGATGGCTTGTGAACAATACCGGCAACCGGTCTATTCGATGCCCGTTAGATGAAAAACAACCTCCTGTAGTGATCTGATCCCAGAACCGGATATTCAAGTGGATCATTGAAGGTCGGACGTCGGGAGTCCTGCACTCTGCAGCACGGCATGCAACAACACGTTCGCCCCAGACTCGGCCCAATACGGTGTAATTGCCTCAGCTTCGTTATGACTGAGCCCATCCACGCAGGGAACAAAAATCATCCCCGTGGGCATGACGCGCGCAAGATGGCAGGCATCATGTCCGGCGCCCGACACAATATCGGCGTGTGCGAGTTCAAGCATCGTTGCCGCACGTCGCACGGCACTGATGCATTCCGGTGCGAACTCGACCGGAGCGTAATCAAAAATCTGGTCGATCCGTTTTTCCAGTCCGGCCTCGTTCGCAATTCTGGCAACCTGGTCACGCAGCGTCGCATCCATCTGGTCCAGAACAGCGGCATCGGGATGTCGGAATTCGACCGTAAAAAAGCACTCACCCGGCACCGTGTTGCGTGAATTAGGCCGTGCCTCGATCATGCCAACCGTCGCTCGGCCGTGTGGGGCATGACGATTTCCAAGTAGCTCTACAAAGGAAATCACACGCGCCGCGCCAGCAAGCGAATCCCGGCGCATGTTCATTGGCGTGGTGCCGGCGTGAGCGTCGGTCCCCTTGAGCGTCACCTCATACCAGCGCTGCCCTTGCCCTCCTCTCACCACGCCGATCGTGTGACCGTTGTGCTCCAGGATCGCGCCCTGCTCGATATGCAGCTCGTAGACGGCGTGCGCCTGTATCCCGCCAACGGTTTCAGTCCCGTCGTACCCTATGCTCCGCAGTGCCTCTGCGATGGTCGTGCCAGACGCATCCGAGCGTGACAGCCCATATTCAAGCGGATAAACGCCAGAGAACACACCCGAACCGATCATGGCCGGTGCAAACCGTGAACCTTCTTCATTGGTCCAGAGGACCACGTCGATGGGATGCTCCGTAGTGATCCCCGCATCATTCAGGGTTCGCACAACTTCCAACGCACCGAGTACCCCATAAATGCCGTCGTACCGCCCACCGGTGGGCTGCGAATCGGCGTGTGAGCCTGTCAGAACCGGTGCGGCGTCAGGATTGCGTCCGGCCCGACGCGCGAAAATATTTCCCATCCTGTCGATTCGGACCGCGCATCCTGCGGCTCGTGCCCAATCGATAAAAAGATCGCGAGAATGGCGATCCAGTTCGGTAAGTGCAAGCCGGCAGACCCCACCTTTCGGGGTTGCGCCGATCTGGGCCATACGATCGAGCGAGTCCCACAGCCTCGCACCATTTATCCGCAGTGCGCTTGCCTCGTTGATCGCATCACTCATGGGGTTCGTCTCCCGCTGTTTTGTCCACGAGACGATATCTGAAGTCACATCGTCCCCCACCCTGCATGATCGTAGTGGTCCGCGTGAGATGAATGCGAGCGTCGTATCCGATAATAAAATGACTATCGCGCGCACAGCTCAGCAAATGACCGATCTCGCCCAGGCCCATCGCGTGGTACATCTCGGCGTAGCTGCAGCGCTTCACGTTATAGTCGTAGTGCTCGGCATCCACCTGCAGCACGTCGACATCCAGAGCGTCGTCCTTTTCCCATAAAGCCTGCAACGCCACGAACGACGCCACGCTGGTGCCGCCTGGCTCCTGAGCGGCGAATCGCCTGCCGGTTTCCACAGCCGCGCCACGCACCGCTTCGCCAATCACCGCCTGCGCCCGCTCGATGCCGAAATCGCGCTTCAGGATTTCGTAGATCGGCTTGATGATCTCGGCTTCAATTCGGCGTTGTTCCAGAATGCCCGTGCGATCAGACAGTACCCTTGATGATTCTGGCAATTCGTCACTCATTCCAACTCCTCCCGCAGCCCTTCGGTTTTACTTGGCCGCAGTCTGATCGGTACCGCCGAGTACATCAACCACGGCCCACTTGCCATCGCGTACCTGGTAAATGGTGTAGGCGGGATCTTTCAGATTGCCTTGCGCATCGAATGCGATCGTACCGGTCACGCCAGGACGACTGATCGAATGAAGCACGGTTACGAGCTTCGCCGGATCAATCGAGTCGGCTTGCTGGGTGGCTGCAATCAGCGTCGCGGCGGCGTCATAAGCGAACGGGGCATACAGTTCGATCGGCTCGTGATAACGCGCGCGGTATTGCTCGTCAAATGCCCGTCCGCCGGGCATGCCAAGAAGCGGCCGGCCCGGATCCAGCGCGGTCACGCCCTCCCCGTCAGGCCCTGCCAACTTCAGGAAAGTCTGGCTCACAAAGCCGCCCGCGCCGAGCAATCCTGCCTTGATCTGCAACTGGTGCATGCGACGCACAAGGGGCGCAGCCTCTACATCGACGCCGCCGAGGAAAATCAGGTCAACGTGTTTCGACTTGATCTCGGTCAGAACGCCACTGAAATCCGTTGTCTTGTCGTCAATGTACTGATGATCCACGACCGTTCCACCATTACTTTCCACGCCTTTGATGAACTGCGTCGCGAGGCCGGCCCCGAACGCCGTACGGTCGTCGATCACCGCAATGCGCTTCGCTTTCAGGGTCTTGACCGCATACGCACCCGTGTATGCACCGCCGATGTCGTCATGGCCGATGATCCGAAACGCCGTGTCGTAGCCTTGCTGCGTGTATTGATGTCCGGTCGAGACCGGTGCGATCTGCGCAATGCCGGCATCGTGATAGATCCGTGAAGCCGGCACACTGCATCCGGTGTTCCAGTGCCCCACTACACCGGTCACGTGCTGATCCACCAGTTGCTGCGCGACCGTTACGGCTGTGCGAGGATCCGCTTGATCATCAACGGAAACCAGCTTGTATATGACCGGCTTTCCTCCGAGCACGGGATGTTTCTTGTTAGCCTCGTCGAGCGCAAGTTGTGCACCGTTTTGCAGATCCTTGCCGGTTCGCGCTGACGGACCCGTGAGCGGTCCGGCCAGCCCGATCAGCACGACCTGTTCGTTCTGCGCCTGGGCAACGCCCGTTAGGCCCAGCAAGGAAATGGCCGCCAGCGCGACCAGGAGTGGAGAGACAATTTTTTTCATGGGAAAGGTCGCACAAAAAGTAGTGTTCGTTGGATGAAATAAGGAATCGATAAGATGAGAAATATTATTCAGTTGCAAATCAACCATCCAAATATCCAATTGTTGAATCGATATACGGAACCCGTGTTTATCCGTAAAAGTTCCTTAAATAAAGGGGCTACGGAGATAATCCGGATTTTGTATTCTTCGATATAATTCCACACATGAAAAATATCGAACGATTAGTCAATGATCCGCCATTGCGTGCGGTTCGTGCCTTCGAGGCTTTCGCCCGCCACGGCTCCGTAACGGCAGCGGCCGCTGAGCTCGACATCACCCCTTCCGCGGTCAGCCATCAGTTGCAGTTGCTGGAGACTTTCGTCCAGACGCCACTCTCCGCACGCCAAGGGCGTACGCTCAGGCTGACGGACGAGGGGCGCGACTACTACCGGTCAATTAGCACGGCTTTTTCTGTTCTCCGCAGTGCGACGGGCTTCGTGCGGGATCGCACGTCCCGACGTCAGATCACGATCAGCCTGATCCCTCTTTTTGGCATGGGATGGTTCATCCCCCGGCTGCAGACCTTCCTCTCCGCGAACGAAGACGTTGACGTCACCGTCTTATATGCCAACCACCGCAACTATCGAAGCGACGCAGCGGACCTGTCGATCCGCTTCGGTACCGGTGACTGGCCCGGATACACCAGCACACGGCTAATGTCAGGTGCTGTCGTGCCGGTATGCAGTGCCACGTTCCGGCGCCGTCACGGGCCATTCAGGAAGCCCGCTGATCTCGCACCGGTACCGCTCGTGCATGACGAGGATCGAAGTACCTGGATTAACTGGTTGCAGAGTGCGGGAGTTCGGCATATCACGCGCACCGTTGGGCCCCTGTTCGAGGATGGACAGTTGACACTCAATGCGACACAGGCGAACCTCGGTGCAGCACTCTTGCGCGCGCCGTTAATCGCTCGCGAACTGGCTTCTGGTGAACTAGTAAAGCTGTTTGACCAGGAACTCGACGATGGACGCCACTACTATCTGTGCAGTCGAGTCGACACAGATCTACCCGATGGCGCACAACGGCTCGCAGCGTGGTTACTCGAATCCATCAAGAGAAGGTGATTAGATACTGAAATCCGACGGCTGAGCTCTCCTATTGGAGATCCACCGTCGCGATGTCCTGGCGCCCAAACGGGCTTACGGGGCGTCCACCGAGTTGGTGCGCGTGACCGTTGCTGCCGTCGGATAACCGAGCGGAATCCACAGCGCCTGATCGTGGATAATCTTCTGCACGTCCGCTACGTCCTGCGTCTTCGGCGACTGCGCGATCTAACATTCAATTCTTGGTTACGCCGAGTTCAGCGTCTTCAAATGATCACTCAGGGGCGAATTTGTATCGCCGGGCCCGTTTGGTCAAAAGCTATCAATGATGCATGCCTTTCTCGGTCAGTTAATACTGGCGTCGATTTGTGATGCACAAATGAGGCCGCGAGCTCCACGATATCGTTAGCGCTCGATCTTATTTGTCGCATCCTCGCTTCATCCCTAACATTCTGTCTTCTGCAAACCAACCTGTTCGAATACGTAAAAAATGAAAATACTTTGGAAATTCGCATTCATCGCGACACTATTCGCATCTACCATGGTGAACATCCAGCAGGCGCAGGCGGCCGATCAGGCACTTCGGGTCGGAATCATGTCTGGCGAGGACGAAGATGTCTGGCGCACGGTGGCCGCCAATGCGGCAAAGCATGGCCTTACGATCAAGGTCACGACTTTTTCCGACTACACGCAGCCGAATGAAGCACTCGCTCAACACGACCTTGATGCCAACTCGTTCCAGCACAAACCCTATCTCGACGCGCAGATTCAGGCCCGCCACTACACCATCGTACCGGTTGGTTTCACTTATGTTCAGCCGATCGGCGTGTACTCTCGGAAAGTAAAATCTATCGACGCGCTACCGCAAAACGCGACGATCGGTGTGCCCAACGATCCCAGCAACGAAGGACGCGCACTATTGCTGCTGCAAGCGAACGGGCTTATTACGCTGCGCTCCGGGGTCGGACTGCTTCCCACTGCGCGTGATATCGCCAACAATCCGAAACATGTGCAGATCAAGGAGCTCGACGCAGGCATCGTAGGCCGCGCGATCGGTGACCTCGATGCTGCTGTAGTCAATACGGACTGGGCCATCAAGGCGGGCATCCAGATTCCCCAGGAGCGCATCGCGCAAGAAAAGGTGACAGGCAATCCGTATCGAAACTTCATTGCAGTCAATGAGAAGGACGCGCATGCGCCATGGGTCAAGACGCTCGTCGACAGCTATCAGCAGGCGAACGTGGCTGCCGAAATCTTGAGCGTTTATCACGGCGCGACGCTGCCCGCCTGGGACGGTGCGCCTCAACACTGAGAGGATGGCTGACCACTGTGACCGGCAGAGCGCTACAGATCCGGGAATAGCGTATCTCCCCGCTGTGGTCAGATAACTGAAACTTCCGGCCGTGTCGAGGAAGGAAAAGTAGCGCACCGGAAAAGTCACGCTCAAGATCGGATTTCGCCTCGACGAGAAGCCACTTCCGGATCAAGCGCCTGGTTGCCCGGATCATGCTTGCGGCCGATGGGTGTTATCGGCGCCTCAGCTCCTCGCCGCGCTTGACTTATTAGTCGGCCCTGAACAATTGATTTTGCTCGCTGCGAGTTGAGTCACGATAGGGACTTGCAAGCGAGTGTGTTCAACAACAAGGCCAGCATAAGGGCGTAAAAAAACCGCAGCGTCCTGAGGATCATGCGCGGGTTGTGGCCGGCACCGCACAGTACCGCGTGCATCGCATCGCCCAACGCGCCTTTGAGCCAATTACGATCGAGTTTGCCATCCGCTTTCATGTGACCGATGGCCGGCTCGATCGCGCTACGCCGCCGGATCATCGCCCGTAGCCCACGCGTGATGCCACGCCTCAAACCAGGGTGGTAAATCTTTACGCCGTCGAGCGCGACGCCCTTGTAACCCCGATCCACAATCGCCACTTCCGGACTGACATCGCTAAGGATTGCCGCCTGCTCCAAAGCCTCAGCCAGCGTGTGCCCATCGTACGGATTGCCGGGCATTGAGCGCGCGCCGACTACCAGCCCTTCCTTGTGAGTCGTTGTGATCGATACCTTCACGCCAAATTCATATGGTATGCGAACCTTTCCTTTGGCCAGGCACTCGACTTCCGGTGCGTGCAGCGCGTACAGCTTGTTCTTGTCCTTGGGCTTCTGCGACAGAATCCGCTTCGTACGGGCAATCAGTTCCAGCAGCGCAGTGCGACCCGAGTCCGACGCTCGGTCGACTTGCCGTTCGACATCGCGCATCACCCGGCCCACACGCGAGCGCAGCGTACGCAACGTCTTTCTCATGCGCTTGTACTGCTTGGCGTGCGCGTAGCGGCCAATTTGCAGTGCCAGGCGTGGCGCCTCGCGGTTGTAGTTCTGTCTGAGCTTGAGTCCGTGGCGCGCGGCGGCTTTGACCAGATGTTCACGGCACCGCTCGAGCAAGCGTGAATCGGTTGGATGGGCAATTGCCTTGGGCATCACCGTCGTGTCGACGATCACGCGCTTCACGCTCGACGCTTTGATCACGCCTGCACGTTTGGCCGCTTCGATCGTCGCCGCCAACAGTTCTTCAACACCTGCTTCACCAAGGCGCTTGCGCCAGCGTGTCAAGCTCGAAGGATCGATCGGCGGCTCGGTTTGCAGGAACGTCTCGCCAGTGAAGACTTGCCAATAGGGGTTCTCGACCCATTGCCACACGACGTCCTCATCAGACAGGTCAAATGCGTGTTGCAGATAGAGCAGGCCCGCGATCAAGCGCGGTGATGTCGCGGGTCGTCCGGCACTGGACACGAAGCTCTCACTCATCGCTGTGCCTAGTCGCTCCCAATCGATCAAGCCGGCCAAGCGCACCAAGGGATGCTTCAAATTGATCTGCTCAAGCAGCGGTTGGCGGAAGAAATCTCGCTCTGTCACACGTGCTTTCGGACCCATTCGGACCTCGCCAGAATTTGCAGGGTTTCGTGCATTAATATGCCCGTCTCCTGCAATTCCAGCAATCCGGTTTCGCCCTTAAACGCCCGTCAGTAAAGGCTTTGGCGATTGTTCAAGGCCGACTTATTAGCCGCGCAATGCGCGGTCGAACAATTCTCGAGTCCTTTGCTTCGCAAGTCGATCGGCAGCGGCATCGTAGGGTTGATACCCAGAACGAGCGAAGCCATGTCCCACGTTCGAGTACACAAATACCTTGGCATCGGGCAACGGTTCAATAGCGCGATGAACCGTCTCAACTGTGGCCAAGGGCACCCATGGGTCGGTTTCACCGAAGTGAAAAGCGGCGGGTACAGCGAGTCGCGCGAGTTCTCTCGCATGGTCTTCGAGCCGTACTCCGTAGTAGCAGGAAACCGCTTGAACCTGTTCCCTGACACCTGCCAGAGCCGCTAAACGGCCGCCCAGACAAAAGCCGATCACGCCAACCGGCACATGGCTCCCAAGCAATTTTCGCAAATAAGCGGCGGCAACGCCGACATCCTCCACGACGCGGTCAACATCCAGCGCGTCTCCGCGCGACCGGGCTCGCTCAGGCTGATCGTAACCGAGATGAATATCCGGCTCTTGACGCCAGAAGACATCAGGGGAAAGCACGGCATAACCTTCGTGCGCGTAATCCTTGACGACGCTCCTAAGCCACGAATTGACGTTGTAGACCTCGGGCAATATAACGAGCCCACGCCCGTTAGACTCGGTCGATGTTGGCAAAGCCAGATACCCATGGAACTCGCCGCCGTCTCTTGCGCGCATCGATATGAAATTTCCCACCCTCAGTTCCTTACGGTATCAATATCCACGACATGGGTGCTCGCGAGGCCGCGAATCCTGTTTGCCGAGCGATCCTTACGTCATTTCGACACGTTCGTCATCAACAAGCCCCAAAGCTTGGCGAACACCTGCGATCGTTTCCTTGGGCCGGCGTGCAAGATGCCTCGGCTCCTGATTAATCGTTGCAGTGCATTCGCTCCAATGGATGTCCGGCACTACCGGCATTGCAATCCATATGTAGTCTGGGTGAAGATTTAATCTTGTGGTCGTAAATTATCAATATTACTAATCTGCTGCAGCCTTATATGTACTTGAGTTCCACCAATCTGAGTGGTACCGCTTAGCCGCTGCAAAGCCAGATAACGTCGATACCGAGAATTGAAGAAATTCGTTGGCAATCAATGCGGCCAGGCACCACTATCCCTGCACGCCAGAGACTGATGTCGCGTTCGGGGATACGCAGGGTTCGGGCAAGACGCGCGGACGTCAGCTTGGCGCGCTTCATTGTCATATCAAGTCGCGCAGCGAAAGCACGGCGCAGGCGACTGTTATCAGTTGCCTCTTTCAGTTGCTTGTCTAGTGGTTGGCGCATGCAAAAGATAGCCGCAATAAATTCTTCGAGAAACACGGTTCATTGATCGACGGTCTACCGACCGACATCTATTTAAAACTGGTGCCCACCAGTGCGAATTCATCGTAGCCAATGTCGTTGCTCTTGCAAACCAAGTATAAAAGATATTAATAGGCAAGCGAATCACGTTGCGGGCGTCCGTTTCACTAAAGTAACAGCTAACCGGAAGAGACAGTGAAGTCGCAACAACCGTGTGACTGACGGGAGCGAAGCGCAGAATTATCGGGATGGGCAAAGCGGCGCTGTTGGGTTTCGCGGCTTGCCAAAACCAAGCTGCCCACGGTCAGCGACCGGCTGCTGGCCTCCAAACGCCTTGTGGACCATGTGCTATCTCGCATGGCTACTGCAGTCCATGGCACTGTCGACCGTTATATTTATGTAGAATAAAAACTAAGACGAAGTCATCCACGTACTGAGCCAGTTGCCAAAGAAGCAATGGCATGCTGTTTGCAGAGAATGATCTGCGTCTTGCGTCAATTTCTTATGAGATTGAATTACCAAGCGGGCACGATGATCGGGTCAGGTTCGACCGAAGATGCCTTCGCGAGGTCCAACCATCCGCAAACACTTGACCTGAATTCCCGTGCTTGGCCGCTGAGGGGTAAAGGCGCGTAAGGAGACTGCATGGCATACGATGCGCAAGGGCTCATCCTCTCCACAAACGAGGGTAACGAAGCGGGCGCCGCGTATCGTTTCGCCATCGATGGATACCTTTACTACAAAGCCGACCTTGGTGCGCGTCTTGCAACGCTGCTCGCTGAAGACCCCGGGTTCGCGATGGCGCACGTGCTGGCCGGCTATTTCGCGATGATGCCGCTCAATGCGCTGCAACTCCACACCGCTCGGCAGGCGCTTGCAAAGGCAGAAAAGTGCGCCGTTCATGCGACGCACCGCGAGCGTTCTCATGTGGCAGCACTGGCGCACTGGATCGATGGTGACCTTGATCGTGCACTCTCAGTCTGGGAAGAGATTCTTGCCGCTTATCCACGCGATCTGCTCGCTTTGCGCGTTCACCACAACACCGCGTTCTGGTACGGGCTTCCACAACGCATGTTGCATGAAATCACTAAGATCATGCCGTCCTGGAGCAACCAGCGTCCCGGCTATTCAACGTTGCTGGCTTGCCAAGCGTTTGCCCTCGAAGAGTGCGGTCAATACGATGCTGCTGAGAAAGCCGGTTGGTCAGCGATCGAGGCGGACCCGGGCAATCTATGGGCGACGCATGCGCTGACCCACGTGATGGAGATGCAAGGGCGGCGTGAGGAAGGTATTGCGTTCCTGAACCAGCTCGAACCGCACTGGGAAACCGCGAACAACTTCAAGCATCACTTGTGGTGGCATCGTGCAATGTTTCATCACGAACGGCGCGAATTCGACCAGGTTCTTGACCTCTACGATCAACGTTTTCGAGACATCTCCTCGCCGCTGCTCAAAGCAGTTCCGGACCTTTATAACGATGTGCTCAACGCAACATCGATGTTGTTCCGGCTCCAGCTCCATGGCATAACCGCGGGCAACCGATGGGATGAACTCGCGGATCTGGCCGAAGCGCGAATTGGCGACACGCTAGCGACCCTGACGCTCCCGCACTGGATGATGGTGCTAGTTGGTGCAGAGCGCTGGCAAGCGGCTGAGCGTTTGTTGCAGGGGATTAACGACGCCGGATCACTGCAGCGCGGCGAGCGCCAGCAGATTATCAAGGACGTGGCCTTGCCGGTGAGTCGTGCCGTGTTGTTTCACGGACGGCAAGAGTACTTGGCAAGTGTCCAAGCGATGCGCCCGGCGCTTCACAGGTTGCAGCGCCTTGGCGGTAGCCACGCCCAACGGGATGTCTTCGAGCAGTTGTTTGTTGACGCCGCCATGAAGTCTGGTCAGGACGATGTCCTTCGACTGTACCTGGATCGCGCCCGCGCCACTCACCCCGTCGAACCGCTTAACCGTATTGGCTACGCCATGGCAGCACGCCGGGTTGGTATGAAGTTGTCGACGGGATGACCCACTGTGCTCGCCGAACGTATCACCCAACATGCGGGCGTGTTCACGTTGCACCTTGATAAAAAAAGAGCCTTCGCACACCCGGAAACGAAGGCTCGAGTCCATGACTTTGCTCAAATCACGGAGGAGATGTATGCAGGATAACGAATTGACACGTGGACGTGTACGTAGAAATTTTCATATCGATTCCCATTCGACGACCTTCGCTGCTCGCCACGTTCGTATAGCCGCATGCTTTCGTTGGGAACTCCATTTTGCTCTTCCCTGCTTCTCTCCAATTCAACGGTATCTCCGCCCAGCCGCCCAGTAACCTGATTCACCACATTCTTACCACCGCGTGCGTTCCCTATGCCTCGATCGCGCAAGCGGCGACCGAGGAGGTCGACCTCGATTGGATAGTCAGATAAGCGTTCAGGCGAGCAAATCGGCGTAGATTTTTGCTGCAAATTTCTGCGAATCGGTGCTCTGATTGATGACGTGTACGAGCTTCAGGTCGTCGGTGTAAGCCTGAAGTTCGCGCTCCAGCGCTTGGTTTGCCGGATGATGGTGATGCGTATGGCTTCTCAGCATCGCTGCCAGATCTGTGACTGGAATCTTTGGTGAATAAGACGCGAAAATTGTCGCGGCCTCGTCCGGATTGTTGGCGGTCCACTCTGACGCTTCTAGCACCGCTTGAGTCAGCGCTGCCGCAGTCGCGCGATCCTTGCGCACCAAGTTTCCGCGCACTGCGAGTACGCAGCACGAACGGTTCGCGTAATCGCCCGTCAGATTTGAAGCGATTTCGACAAGATCGAAGTTCTTGCGCACCAGCCAGATCGCCGGATCGTTGTCGGCGACAGCTTGAACTTCTCCTTTCTTCAGCGCCTGACCGAGCAGATCGGCTGGATAAGTGCGCCAGGTTATGTCGTCCGTCGGATCGATGCCCTGTCGCGCAAATAAAATGGAAAAGAAATTCTTGCTGGGGCTGGCCATATCGCTTACGCCCACCGCCTTACCCTTGAGGTTCGCAAGACCTGTCACACCGCTGTCCTTCAGTGCGAGCAAGCGCATGCAGCCGCCATGAAGGCCAGTAGTGATTTTCACGTCAAAACCCTGTTCCAGGGGTTTCAGCCATCGTAAGGCCATCCCTACACCGCCGTCTGCCTTGCCGGAAGCAATTGCTTCGAGCAACTGATCCGTTGAACCCGCGAAGTTCACGAAATCCACGTCAAGGTTGTATTTCTGGAAGAAGCCCTTTTTGAGCGCCACCGGCACTGGCACCGTGCAGATGGCCGTGGCGCTCCAGGCCAGTTTTAGCGCCTTTGGACTTCCGCTCGGCACTTGTGTCGAGGCCGGCACGTCGCCCGGTGCAGCGCTCCACGCGCGCTTTACGGAGACAAACGGCGCGGCTAATGTCAAAGCCGCCGCTGCCTTTAGAAGTCGACGACGCCGGTCATCGGGATTGGGCTGCGCGGCCAGCTCATTTTTGGTTTGATCCAATGCTTCCATGTTCATATCCCTACCCGTTGTGAATGATTCATTGCAAGCGAGGTGATGCCTGGCAAACGCTGGCTCTTTTTAGAGCCAGCCGCGCATTCAAGTGGGTCGCATACCTTTTTTGTGGCGCCCAAGCTCGTTCGCCACACTCGGTCAATGACAGTTGACATCGCTCTGCTCCAGTGCGACGTCGAAGCCGATAAGATCCGCTACTTTCTTGCGCGAGTGCTCGGGCAGTTTTTCGCGCCGCCAGGCGCGGACCGCACGATCAAGCCACGCGAGCGTGGCGTCGTTTCCTTCGGAGGCACCCTCTCTTTTAGGAAAGGCGATAAACACTGGATCGCTGGCAAGTTCGGGGAGCGCAGTGTAGTACCGCCATTGCGGCAGCTTCAGGACCGCCGCGAGCGTCTCCTCATCGTCAACAACCGCACTACAGTCGCCTCGCTCAAACGCGAATAACGCTTCGGTCGCCGCGGCGAAGCTTACGATAACGGCCTTTTCCCTCGTGCGCAGCGTTCGCGCGTAGGGGCTGCCGTCGGTTACGCATACGGGCTTGCCGCGCAAACTGGTCCATCCATTCAAGCCCCCTTTGCGCAGCACTAGCGCGCTACCGCTACGCCCGCCGTAAGCCGTGGGTACGTAGGCGATCGACGAATCACGCTCGTAGTGCAAATTTGCGATTGCAACGTCCACCGAACCCGCACGCAGCGCATCACGCGCAATCTCCGGGGTGGCCGGTATCATTTCCACCGGTACGCCCAGGCGACGACCGAGGTCCGAAGCCAAATCAGCGGCGGTAATATCGGGAACTCGCGCCTGCGGATCGACGCGTCCGATCGCGAGTCGCGGCGCGGGACGCCCGGCCACCGCCACGATAAGCAGACGGCGCGCTTGCGCAGCGGCGAAAGGCACAAACGCTTGATTCGCCCTGTCAGGGGCGTGCCATCGCTCGCCCTGCATCGCGCCAAGCGACGCGGCGAAAAAGCCCGCGACCAACATTGCGCAAAGCGCCCAAGTGTGTGTCCGCTCAAGCATGACCGTGCGAACCGTGAGGTGGTGCAGGGCTCTTCGCGTGGCCAAGCAGAGGGTTAAAGGCGTTCGTGTACAGATCCGTGACCCGTAATCCGGCGGTCGAGATACGTCCGTCCTCTCGCAGCACATTCAGGTAGTACTGCAGGGGTGCCTCATCGATCGCCAGGTTTGCCCTATAGTTCGCTGGCCGCACTGCCTCAGAGTCGACGCCAAGCCGCTCAGCGGCCCACCGGCGCGCGTCATCCGGATGGTTACGGCTCCAAGCCGCCGCCTTCGCCAAAGCGCCAATGAAGTCACGCACAGCGAGTGGATGCGCGCGCGAGAACTTACCATTCACGATGTATGGCGCGGAGGTGCTGAGCCCGCCGTCAACGTCCCAGTCGGTCCAAAGCAGACGCAGACGCGAATCAATCAACGCCGATACGGAATACGGAAAATGCACCACTGCAACATCAACGCTGTTAGTCGCAACCGCGTGCGCGGCTCCGTCGTTGGGAACGCGCAACCAGTTTACCGTCGACGGGGAAAGGCCATGCTCGCGCAGGTAATGGCGCATCGCAAGGACGCCGCAACTGCCTTCGTCGTCGAACGTCACGGTCTTGCCTTCCAGATCTTGAACTGTCCGGATTGAGGATTCCCGGCGCACGAAATAAGTCATGTGCGATTCTTCCGGGCTTGATTGCGTGGCATCAGCGATCATTTTAATATCAGCCCCGGCCGCAATCGCCAGAACCTCGAGCGGCGCCATTCGCGTGCCGAAATCCAAGTCGCCGCTTGCGACTAGCGGTACTACCTGCACGGCGCCTACTGGCGAAATGTATCGCGGCTTCGCATGCGTTCCCTGGAAATAGCCCAGATGATCGGCCAGATAAACAAGATCCGGCGATGAGCTTTGCGCATAATTGAACTCGATCACTGCGTCGTTATTGCTCTTAAGGAGACCCAAGTGCAGCACGGAAAAAAGCATCAACACCGCCAACGCTCCAATAATGGCGCACGCGGAAAGGTAACGATGCGACATATGGAAGGCAGGCATACAAGAGGGACTTAGTGGTGGCGCAAAAATTAGTAGACGGATTCGCGCAGAGGGACAGAGAGATTCTTCTTTGCTTACACACGTAATGCACCGTCCGGGACGCGGCAAAGGCGTCTCGCGTCAAAGCGCTTCGTTGCTGCCGGACCCAGAATCAGACTAAAGCAACAAGCCTAAATTATTCATCCTGGATATTATGAGAAGCTAATCACCTATGTAACCAATAATTTCTTCGTTAGTTATCGGAAACGTATCGACCGGATAACGTGGTCTAGCCAGGAGATTGCTGTCACCATTTTTGGTCTGATGCAACCTATCCATAGAATTTAAAAAGCGATTCGGTTCGCGCATTCCAAGACCTGCGGTTCAGCAGCAAGGGGGCGGATGGTGATCGTGGACCGAGTTGAAATCGTCGCGCTCTAGCGGCGATATCAGCTCCAGTGCAAACCAGAGTTCACGCGCTGAAATCGCCTACTGCCTGCCGATGGTCACGATGCCTCGGGAAAGTCCGCTCACGGAGTCCACCGCTTGCGACCCTGCGTACAACTTCGCTATTGGAACCCACACGGCCGGATACTTGTATCGTGCAACATCGAGAACGAGCGCACTATCGCTGGCGACGTCGAACGCTGCGATGGGCGACCAGTGACCGCCGCCCACTTCGCCAATCTCCACACGCCTGAAGTTCAGCAGCACGAAGCGGTCGCTACGACCAGTGGTGTCGAGAATCAAATTGCGAAACTGCGCGAGCGTCAAGTTGGCGGAGTGAAATTTCTCGACGTCAACTGGAAATTCGCTCAAGACCGCGCTGAGCTGATCGAGCGTCATGCCCTCTTTCGCAACTCGATCGGCATTAGCCACGTGTGGATCAACGCCGCGAAAGAAGTCCTCCTGCGAAAAGTAGGGGAAATCAGGGTATTGCGTAGATTCAGGACGGCGGATTCCCAGGGCATTCAGCGCCATTACAGAGGTTGCGACGGAACAGTAGGCCTCATTTCTCTGGGTTTCGAAATACTCTGATAGCGGCCAGTACGACTGGTTGGCGGCAGCAGAGATCAACCGCTTTTGTCCCCCAGCTTGAGTCAGCGCGATGAGGTCAGGCGGAACAGGCAATGGGCCATCGGCTCGATGTATCGCGCTTGGCGCAGCAACGTGGCTCGCGATGGGCGGCAACGGCGCACATGCAGTCAGTGCAAAGGCCAGTGCAACAGTCGGCCACGCAGCGCGACCTGCGCGCCGTAGCGTGAAAAGCATCGTCAGTCCACCTGTGCGAACTCGGCCGGAGCAGTTGATCCAACCGTACACGGCATCGTAACGATGCCTATGCGCTGTTGTGAGAGTGAACGAGCGCGCATCACGCCCGCGCAAGCTCCGCCTGAATGGCATCGAGCAACCGCGCATCCTCTGCTGTAACGTCGGGAGCGAATCGCCCTACTACTTGACCATCACGGTTCACGAGGAATTTCTCGAAATTCCACAACACTTCGGGCACCGGGTTGGGCTCGACCCCGTAACCCTTGAGACGCGCTCGAAAGGGGCCATCGCCAGTAGCATCCGGCTGTGCGGTCGTCAGCGTCCGGTACAACGGGTGCTGGTCCGCGCCAACTACGGATATTTTGGAAAACAACGGAAACTTTACGTCGTAGGTCGTGTTGCAGAACGCCAAGATCTTCGCGTCGCGACCCGGCTCCTGTCCCTTAAAGTTATTTGCAGGGAAACCTAACACCTCCAGCCCCGCTGCCCGCTTATCCTCATACAGCTTCTCCAGGCCTTCGTACTGTGGTGTCAGTCCGCATTTTGAAGCCACGTTCACCACCAGCAATACTTTGCCCTTGAACTGTTCCAGCGTTACCGACGCACCATCAATGGATTTCACTGGAACATCGTAGATCGTTTGGCTCATTGTCTGGCTCGCTTGAAATGAAGGTTCATGGGGTGGTCACACTCTGGGACCATTCGCGACAGTAAGCTTGTATGCCGCCCGCGACCCTCGACAATAGCACCGCCAAAGCACGTCTCTTATCGGCATTTCTGATCCCCTTATACGGCAACTGACTTCAAACGAATATCCTCAGCGTCAGCACGACCGGCATCACGTCAGCTTCGTGCAACCGGTCCGTCGTCTAAGTCATTCTTTATTGGACAAGAACGTCAAAATGGGGTCTGGCAGAAACCGAAAACGGTCGTCTCTCTCGACATTCCTAAGGGGAAATAGCTCGCTGGGCGTATAGCCCTGGCCAGAAATGGTAGACGAGCCGAGAATGAACTCTTTCAGCCGTATTGCAGGGCGGCCCAGCGACAATCATTCGAAAGTGCCCGGACTCACCCAAGTGAAGCTGATCGTGCAACAGCACCTGACCTCGGGCGCGCGACGCCGCGTCCGGTGAGCCGCCGAGTTGGTCAGAGATGGTTCGGGCGTCGGCCATGAATGCGGCGTCGAAGAACATTCCGAGCCTCCTGTCCGGATCGCGAGCGTCAGCGAATAGAGGATCGCGGCAGCTCAACCCCCATTCGCCGCGTGCTGCCCGTCTCCGGCTAAAATCGTTTGCAGCGGAGGCAATTCGAGATTCGACCGTAGATCGCTACCGCAGTAGTCAGTGTCGATCAAATTCCGCTTGCGTAGTTCCGGCAGAAGTCCATTCAGCAGAAGGTCTTCCTGATCCGGCTCACCAAGCCCGTGCAGCGATACTATATCGACCAGCCCCGCGCGATACCGTTCCTCGATTGCATCGGCGAGTCGCTCCGGCGTGCCGGCGACGGACCAGTGGCCGGTATCCTGCGCGCGGATAATCAGCTCGCGCAACGTGAGTCCCCGCAAGACATAAGCACGAAAGATCGCGACACGCCCGCGCCGCCGGTTCACGCTCTCGATCGTGGGTAGCAGAGTCTCGGGCAACGGACGGTCCAGCGATAGACCGGTCAGATCGACTGCTCCACCGAGCATGTCGGCGAGCTTCAACCTGCCCTGCTCGTAGTCGATCCGTTCGTGCTTGTCGCGCAGTCGCCGCGCGACGTCTGCGGGCGATTCGCCGATCACTGAATGAAACGAGTTCATTATGAACGGCAATCGGTTCGCGCGACCGAAGCCAACAGCCTGACGATGCAGTTCGGTTACGAACGCACGCGCGTCGTCGAGTGTCGGCTGCGAGGTGTAGACGACTTCGGCGTAACACGCGCCCAGCGTCACGCCGCTCACCGACTGGCCAGCCTGGAACTGAACCGGCCGCCCTTGCGGTGGTGGCGGCACGTTGAGTGGCCCCTGAACGTGGAAATGCTCGCCTCGATAGTCAATCGCGCCGAGCTTGCGTGGGTCGATCGAGACCGAGCCCGCAGGCGTGCGTCGAGCGGCCGCCGCGTCGTTCGCGTCGAACAGCGCGTTGACAACCTCAACGAACTCCCTCGCACGTGCATAGCGGCGCTCCGGATCGGGTAGCGCGTCATTGCCGAAGTTCTCCTCGCCGACCGACGACGTGACCGCATTCCACGCAGCTCGGCCGCCGCTTACATGGTCGAGCGTGCCGATCAACCGCGCGATGTTGTACGGATGGTGGTAGGTGGTCGATACTGTCGCGACGAGCCCGATGTACGACGTCGCTTGACTCAGCGCAGCGAGCGCGACGATCGGCTCTTGGCTGCCGGTATTGCCAGCTAGCCCAGCGGGGTCGGCCTGCAGCAGGTCGGCCGTAAAGAGGAGGCCCGTGACTTTTTCAGCCTCCGCCTTACGCGCGAGTACCGCTGCGCGGCGGATGCCCTGCGCCACCTCCGCGTCACCGCTCGCATATAACACGCTGCCCGCGCCAACTAGCGTCTTTAATCGTCTGCGCGCGACGCTCATGCTGCGCTCCAGCCATTCAAACCGCACCACGTCGCAAAGGCTGATATCGCGATAACGTCGATATCGAAGCCAGCCCGCCGATCCTTTCGTTCGTGCATAAAGAGTTCCTTTAGATTCGCGAACGATACCGCGACCCACCCCGCTGGCCAGAACAATATTTTCGGCTTTCCATATTCTTCTTCATTGCTTGACCGCTCGATGCTCAACGAAAAATAATTCCCGGGCCCCGAATTGAATTGTCGATTTCGATTTATCCGTCCTATATTCGATTTCGAAGCAATGACATTTCAAGCCAACCAGCCAGGGCGGAATGCGGCGAACTTCACCGTCAGGCTGAGCGTGTTGGACAACATCAAATTCGCGTTCGGCGGAAATTCGTCTTGCACGCTGGTTCGTAGAAGCGTGGTCGCCTTCGGCTTGACCAACGCCATCCGACGTTTTTCACTCTATAACCCGGCAAGAAAATGACCAGGTGCTGGACTCGCCACATCAGGAGCTTTATGTTCACAGGTATTGTTCATGGCACTGCCTCTCTTTCAGAAATTTCTGACTATCAAGGATTACGCACGTTCACCATTGATTTTTCGCCAGGATTTTGCCGCGATCTGGTAGTGGGCGCGAGCGTCTCCGTCGATGGCGTATGCCTTACCGTGACGGAAATCGTGTCTTCCGATGTTGCTCGATTCGACGTGATCCTTCAGAGTCTGTCGATTACGGCTCTCGGAGGTTACGGCGTGGGAGCCACTGTGAACGTTGAGCGCGCTGCGAAGGACGGTGCAGAAATCGGCGGCCACCCGATTTCCGGACATATCGACTTTTCAGCGCCGATCATCGCGGTGCAAGCCTCCGAAAATAATCGTTTGCTTCGCATAGCTATTCCGGCTCAATTTCGCAAATATGTTTTTGCCAAGGGCTATATTGCGATTAACGGAGCCAGCCTGACCGTCTCCGAAGTAAACCGGAATGAAGGCTGGTTCGAGGTGTGGCTGATTCCCGAAACCAGGCGTGTGACGGTATTCGAGCAAAAGCAGGCCGGCAACATACTCAATATGGAAATCGAGCGTGGTACGCAGGTCGTGGTCGATACCATACGAGAGGCGGTGGAATCAAGTCTGGGCAAGCTAAAGCCCGTGCTTGATGCTGTCCTCCGAGAACGTGGATTAAACCTTGAAGATTTCATATATCCACCAGCCTTGAAATGAGTGTGTCCACGGGTGCACTTTTGCTTGATCGTGCGTTGATAAGCGAAAGTGCCCGATCGCGAGGAATATCGCATCGCCAGCAAAAACCAGCAAGGCTTTCGGTGGATAGCTCACTAAGCTGACGCCTTACTTTCGAGTACGCACCGTTTTCTATGAAACACTACGACCTCTACGCCATCGGCAACGCCTTGGTAGACTCCGAATACGAAGTAAGCGACGCTCAGCTCAAGGCCTTGCGCGCGGAGAAAGGCCATATGTCGCTGATCGACGCGGACCGGCGCGCCGAACTGCTGCATGACCTGCGCCGCATCACTGCGCGCCGCAGCGGTGGCGGATCGGCCGGTAACACCGCGGTTGCACTATCGCAAATGGGCGGTCGGGCGTTTTACGCGTGCCGCGTGGCTGACGACGAGCTGGGCGAGTTCTACAGGCGAGATCTGGCTGCCAACGGCGTCGCAACCAATTTGACTCACACACCGTCCGCAGCGGGCATCACCGGCACCTGCATCGTATTGATCACACCCGATGCAGAACGAAGCATGAGCACTTTTCTCGGCGCGACAGCCGAGCTGGATGCAACGGCACTGCACGAGCAGGACATCGTGAGCTCCAGTGTCTATTACATGGAAGGGTATCTGGCCGCTTCGCCCACCGGACTGCAGGCTGCGCTCCAAGGCCGTCAGATAGCGCGGGATGCCGGCCTCAAGCTGGCCACCACACTCAGCGACGTGAGCATGATCAATTTTTGCCGGGAAGGCCTCGCCGCCATGGTCGGCGAGCAGCTCGACTATCTGTTCTGCAACGAAGAGGAGGCTCAGGCCTGGTGCGGGACGCAGGATCCGGCTCTGATATATCGCGAGATCAGCCAACTGGCTCGCGCGGTCTGCCTGACCTGTGGCGCGCAAGGTTGTGTGCTGCTGGAACGCCACCAGCAAACATCCGTGCCAGCGGACGAGGTAAAGGCGATCGACACCAATGGCGCCGGTGACATGTTTGCCGGCGCATTCCTCTATGCCGTGACACATGGCTACAGCCACATCGAGGCGGCGAGGCTGGCGAATCAGGCCGCCGCTCAGATAGTCCTTCAATATGGCAATCGTTTAACGCGAGGCAGGACACTGGCAATCAAAGCCCACTTCGAGCGGAGCACAAATCTCTGATGTCTCTGATCCACGCGAATCGCCATATCGATACGGCACACGTTGCGTCGAAGCAAAATGATTCGACGCACACGACCGAGGTTGACGTTTATTCACAAGCAACCCTGATCGACGCTGACTGCCGGCAGTGAAGACCGTCATCAGCGCGACTCATAGGCGCGGGCGAGGTCGGTCTCACGCGTTCAGATCGCTGAAGGACCGGGCTTTGAACAACAGTCCTGGCCAACCTCCTATGGCTCACTGACATCCAGAGTGCCACCCAACGTGTGCCCGGGCAGCGCCGCCGGGACAGTCGAGCCGCCGGATCGACCTTCATCGGGCGGAATCGCCAAACGCCGGCGCAGCGTATCGGCCAGAGCAGCGAGCAGCGCCCCTCCAGTGAGGGCGAGAACCAGAATCAGCGCGGCCACGAACGCCGAACGATAAGACGTCAAACTGGCTCCGCTGCTCAGCTTCACGAGAAAGATGCCCGCCCCCCACGACATCCCGATCGAGCAGGCCAGACGCTGGGACAACTGCAGAAATCCAGCCGCGAGTCCACGCCCCTCGCCCTCGCCTGCCTCGGCTAGCGTCATCACCTGGTTCGGTGCGTGGATCAGGCCGCTCGCGCCCCCTTGCAGAAGCCCGATGACCGGATAGGCGAAGAGTATTCCCGCTACCGGCAGCAGCAGGATCGCCACGGCCTCCAATGCAACCAGGACGGCAAAGATGGCGATGACGGATGCGACGCCGGCGCGGCCGAAACGGCTGACGAAACGCCAGCTCCTGGCGGACGACACCAGCATGCCCAGCGCTGAAGACACCGACAGGGCCGCAAACAGCAAAGGCCCTATTCGCAGGCCATCAAGAAAAAATAGCGCGCTGACGATGCCTAACGTAAGACCAGAGGCGAACTGGAACATGGCCACCACGGAGCCCAGCACGTAGCCAGGCGAACGAATGAGGCCGCGCGCGAGAATCGGTGAACCGCCGCGACGCTGGTAGTACACCTCCCAGCAGACAAACAACGGCACGCCAGCCGCAGCGGCGCCGAGATAGGCTCGGGCCGGAATGGAGCCTGTGCTGCCGACCAGGGTGGCGAGCATCAACGCCAGCGTGATGACACTTAGCAATGCCAGCCCGCCTGGATCCAGGGAGAACCGGCCGGGCTGCGGCCGGCTCCCGGGCAAGTGCCGCAACGCGAGGAAGAAGACGACAGCGCCAAACGGAACATTGATCAAAAACAGCAGGCGCCAGCCGATATCTGGCGGTGCAAATGCGAGCACCAGCCCGCCAAGCAGAGGCCCGACGGCGCCGGACATCCCGCCGGCCGAAGCGTAGCGGCCAAGTGCTTTCGCGCGGCTTTCACCCTGGAACAGGTCCTGAATCAGCCCCAGCACCTGCGTGTTGATGATGCCCGCTCCCAGCCCCTGCAGCAGCCGCGCCGCGATGACCGTTTGCGCGCTCCAGGCTAGGCCGCCGAGCACACTGAAACCGGCAAACATCGACAACCCGATCAGGAACAGCAATCTGCGGCCGATGATATCGCCCAAGCGCCCGGCCGGGACCAGCGCTACGCCAAAGGCCACCGAGTAGATCGATATGATCAGTTGCAGCTGGGACACGGACGCATGGAGACCATCGCGTAGCCGGGGAACGGCCAGTGCGAAGATTGCCTGGTCGAGCAGCGTAGTGAAGCCCATCGCGACGCAGATGCCGAGAACGACGCTTGCATTGCCGCCGGACTGCGCAGGTGTCTTAACGCCCGTCTTGTGCAATTGCCGATGCGGTAGCCTCACGACAACTGTTTCTCGAACAGGAAGCCCGGCGGCTCCTCCTCACCGAAGTCGTGCGCCGACAGCAACGTATAGCCGCTGGTCTGGTAGAGCGCAATGGCCTCGGGCTGACGCGGACCGGTACCGAGGAACACCCGTGTGTACCCCAGGCGTAAAGCCTGCGCCTCGAGTTCGGCCAGCACGCGCCGCGCAAGGCCTTGACGGCGATGGTTGCGGCTGGCCCAGATGCGCTTGAACTCAGTGGTGCCAGGATCGGAATGTTTCATGAGTGCGCCTCCCGCTATTGCTTGCCCGTCTCGCAGCAGCAACAGGAAGGCGCCATGCGGCGCAGCAAACGCCTCGGGGGGATAGCGTCGCAATTCGTTTTCGATCTCGCCCGGCTTGATAAACCCTTCGTAACGGCTACTGTATTCGAAGATCAGTTCATCGAACAAAGGGCGAGCCAATGGATCGTGAACCGAAACATAGGCGAAGCGCTCATCCTGCCCGGTTGACGGGTATGTGGCTGCCATCTCTTACCCCTGTGCCTGCGCGTAGCGATTCGCGGGATACGGCAAGCCCAGGTGTTCCCGTAGCGTACTGCCCTGATAGTCCGTGCGATAAAGACCGCGCTTCTGCAAGATAGGCACCACCTGGTCGACAAACTCGTCGAATGCGCCTGGCGTGCCCCCCATGATGACGAATCCGTCCGCGGCGCGAGACTCGAACCACTCCTGCAAACCGTCTGCCACCACCTCGGGCGTGCCGATAAAGCGCGGTCGCGGTGCGGCCGACTCCAGCGCGACCTGACGCAGCGTCAAGCCGCGCTCGCGGGCTTTACGCTTGATGCCGTCGGTCCCGCTACGAAAGCTGTTACTACCGAGCTCGCCAATGTCGGGAAACGCTTCGTCCAACGGATACTGGCTGAAGTCGTGGTGCTCGAAGAAGCGGCCGAGATGATCCAGTGCGCTGTCGATGGTGATCAGCTCCAGTGTTTCCTGATAGCGGCGCTCCGCCTCTTGCGCGCTATCGCCCAGGATCACACCCACCCCTTGAAATATCTTCAGCTCGTGTGCGCCCCGGCCAATGCCGTCCGGCTCGTGCTTCAATTCGGCGTAAAACGTCTGGGCCTCGGCGAGCGTCTCATGATGCGTAAATACAGCATCGGCGTGAGCAGCGGCGAGGTGCTTGCCATCCTCCGAGGCGCCCGCCTGGAACAGGATTGGCCGCCCCTGCGGAGTGCGCCCGACATTGAGCGGGCCCTCCACCGAGAAGTACTTGCCCTTATGGTCCAGCGTATGCAGTTTGGCCGGGTCGAAGAAGGCGCCGCTGGCACGGTCACGGATGAACGCGCCCTCCTCCCATGAATCCCACAAGCCCTTCGCGACGTCGAGATACTCAGCCGCAATGCGATAGCGTTCGCCATGTTCCGGATGGCTCTCTCGCGAGAAGTTGCGTGCCGAGCCCTCCAGCGGCGAAGTCACGACATTCCAGCCGGCACGGCCGCCGCTGAGGTGGTCGAGGCTCGCGAACTGGCGCGCCACGGTGAACGGCTCGCTGTAAGACGTGGACAACGTGCCGACAAGGCCGATCCGTTCAGTGATCGCGGCTAGCACCGACAAGAGGGTGAGCGGTTCAAAGCGGTTGAGGAAGTGCGGAACCGACTTCGCATTGATGTGAAGTCCATCGGCGACGAACACGAAGTCGAACTTGCCGGCTTCGGCCTTGCGCGCCACGTCCTTGACGAAGTCGGGGTTGATGCTTGCATCGATGACCGCATCGGGATGCCGCCAGCCGGCGTAGTGGCCGCCGGGCCCCCCAATAACAGCACCGAGGTGAATCTGCCGTGAGGCAACGGAAGCGGAGGTCGCCCGGTTCGCTTGATGCACTTGATTCATAAGGTAGTCACCTGACATTGACGAAAGAGGTGCGAGTCTGTAACGACGGCGGCACGCCGGTCATGGAGCGGATCGTCCGCCTTCCATATGCGCATCGACGCCATACGGCTCCTTCAGACTGCCAATGAGCCGTCGCACGAAACGCTCGCAGCTCGCCAGTTGCCCGAGCTCGACATACTCGTTGGCGCGATGCGCCTGCTCGATGTAACCCGGCCCGCATACGATGGTCGGAATGCCTGCCTGGGCGAACAGCCCGGCTTCGGTGCCGTACGCAACCTTGCGCTTCTGCCGGTCATCCGTGAGTGCGCGCACAAGCTGCGTGATCGCAGCCTCTTCGGAGGCGTCCAGCCCCGGCGACGACGACATCTGCCGGAACTCGATCGCGGCGTCCGGATGCTCGCGGCGCATTGCCGGCAGCAGCGTATCGCGCGCATAAGATTCGATCCGGGCGATGATCTGTTGCGGCTCGAGCGCCGGAAGATTGCGGAACTCGAATGAAAAGCGGCATTCGGCCGGCACCGTGTTGATCGCGTTGCCCCCTTCGATCAGGCTTGTCTGCGCGGTCGTGAAGGGCACGTCGAACAACTCATCGAACGGTCCTTGCGCGCGGAACTGATCGGCGATGTCCCGGATGTGGCAGATCAGCCGCGCCGCGTATTCGATCGCGTTCAGCCCATTGGGCGTCAGTGACGAATGGGCGGCGTGGCCGCGCACGCAACACTGGTAGGTATTGATGCCCTTGTGCGCGATCACCGTGCGCATGCCGGTGGGCTCACCAACAATACAGCCTGCCGGACGCAGGCCACGCCTTTTCAGATCGGCAACCATGTACGGGGCACCAACGCAGCCAATTTCCTCGTCGTACGACAGCGCGAAGTGCACCGGTTGCAGGAGCTTCCCGTCGAGCATCTCCGGCAGCAGCGCAAGCGTGCTGCCGATGAAACCCTTCATGTCGCAGGTGCCCCGGCCATAGAGCCGGCCGTCGCGGATCTCGGGCTGAAACGGATCGCTGTCCCACTGCTGGCCCACGACCGGCACCACGTCGGTATGGCCCGAAAGCACGATCCCGCCATCGGTCGAACCGTCGTGTGCCGGTACGGTAGCGAACAGATTTGCCCAACCGTCGCGCTGGTCGTGTATGAGCGTCGCGTCAATACCATGGCGCCTCAGTTCATCGCGTACCGTTTCGATCAAACCGAGGTTCGGCAAGCGGCTTGTCGTATCGATCGATACGAGAGTGCGGATCCAGTCAAGGGTAGTCTGCCCGGGCTGCCCACTGGTTGGAATATAGGCCGTATCCAGGGTGGACATCATTACCTCCTGGAAATAATGAGAGTGATCAACATAGTTGCGCGCACCGCAAACTAGCACGGCGCGTCAACAGATTTAATGGATTTAATGGACCTTCGGGAAGCCGTGCCGCTCGGCCAGCAACGCAAGAATCCGCTTCGTATCGGTGACGAAGTGCTTGTCGCCGAGTGTCTGAGCGTCGTCGGGTATGGGATACTCGTTACCTAGCACGAGTACCGGCAGCCCCTGATGCTCATCGTCGAGAGCCGCGATCACGTCGCGCCTGGGCCGCAAAAACGGAATGTGCTTCACGTCTAGCCGCACAACGCGGGCGTGGTCGCTCGCGAGCAACCCTTCGATCGCCACGCCATGTGGGCAGACAAAACGCTCGCCCGGGTGAGCGGGATCGGCGAAGCCCGGTTCCAGCAACAGCAGTAAATCTCGGCTCATGGTGAACAATCCTCCTGTAGTCTGGTCAGAGAAGCAAAAGATTCTCCCGGTCCTGTACCGGAATAGCCACGAAGAAATTGATCCAGGAATATGAATGGTTCTGATAAGCGACTACGAGAGCTGACGGAGCCCGCCCTGCGGCGCAGCGGCCATGAACCTGCGTCGCGTACGGAACATGTTTCCTGTGACCAGCTAAAATGCCCAGATTTCCTGGTCAAACGGCACTAGAACAGGTACTTCGCGCGCAGGTAGTAGAAGCCACCGTCCATACCAATCGCGGACGTCGTGGGATCGATATCAGCCCCTGCATATTGAGCAGCCAGGGGCAACTTGTTGGGATATTCATTGAACAGATTCTTCGCGCCTACCGCCACCTCGAAGTGCTTCGTTACTTCGAAACGAGTCTCAAGGTCAGTGGTGTATTCCACTTTGTTTTTGAACGGTATGAATACGGAGACCGAGCCTGCATTAGGGCCGGTACTATAGGACTCCTCCGCCGACGTGGTACCGAAGCGCGTTTCATGCAGAGATACTCCCCACTTGCCCCAATTCCAAATGCCGCCAATAATGATCTTGCTCTTCGGTGTCCCACTCGTCAGGTAATCGATCTGCTTGGCATTCAGGAGCGGCTGGCCGTTGGCTCCCGCAGCGAGATGCGTCAACGACGTGTTGTTGAAGTTGACACCCACGTCCCAATCAATCGTGCCATATTGCCCGATGTATGTATGGTAGGTCGCCGCCAGATCGACGCCATCGGTGCGAGTATTCGCACCGTTAGTGAAATAGCTGGCCGAAATAGCTGAAGCCGGGATGCCCAGCGGGGTTGAGAATCCCGCCAGGCCGATGGCGTTGATTGCTGCCTGGCCCGCCTGCGAACCGCCCTCGACAATACGATTACGGATATCAATTTCATAGGCATCGACCGTCACGTTGATATCGCGCGTCGGAGTCAACACGAGACCCAAGTTGTAGCTGGTCGACTTCTCGGGCTTCAGGGGCTGCGCACCGAGCGATCTTGCCGCGGCCGAATTCGCAGCCAGCAATGCGAACGCCGAAGTCGGCGTCGGGCTAATCGTTGTGTAGTATTCCTCTGCGAGCGTGGGTGCACGGAACCCGGTGCCAACACTACCGCGCAGCGCGAGCCATGGAGTGAAATCGTAACGGGTCGAGATCTTGCCGTTCGTCGTATCACCCACGTCGCTATAGTGCTCGAAACGTCCTGCCAGATCGACTTGCCATTGTTGCGTGATCTTGGTCGCCAGATCGATATAGGTGGCGAGTACGTCGCGCGTATTGTTGCTCGCGCTCGCGGCGGTCAAACCAACCAACGCCGGCGTGCCTCCGTACAGATACGCATCCGGCTCGCCCGCGCCGACCGAATAGCCCTCGGTGCGCTGCTCAAAGCCGAACGACACGGTGACGGGTGCCGGTAATAGGGGAACATTGAACGGCCGCGTGAAATCAAGGTTATTGGTCCACTCGGTGTTCTGCTGATTGCCGATGTAAAAGTTGGTCGGCGTCTGGCCCGTTGCCTGATATAAGCCTAGATTCTCCGACGTCGCCTGGCTGAAATGAGCGTAGTCGCCGCCGTAGGTCGTACTCAAATCCCACTTCCAGCCCAGCAGGTTGTCGCCCTTAGCACCGGCCGTGACCGAGAAATCGTTTTCGTTAAGCAGGTCTTGCGGTATGAACCCGCCCGGATAAACTGCAGGCAAGACGCCGGAGCCCCGGATCGACTGATAGCTGGCCGCGTCCTTGTGGGCATAGGTACCGAATCCGTAAAGTTCTACATTGTCACCAAGGTAATAACCGGCGTTGAAGCCGACAACCTCACGCGTACTCGCCGGATCGCCAAAATAGATGTTGCTGACCGACCCGGCGAGCGCTCCGGTGTGAGCATACTGAGAGGTCCGGTCCGTATGATTCTCATGCGACACTTCTGCGCTCAGATCCAGGAACCCGCCCGGTCCGAGGGCAAGTCCGTAATGGGCGGACTCGTCTTGATGGAGACCGTCGCCCTGATAGGTTTGCCCGGTCGACGTTTCGATAGAACCACCCTTGGTGTCCGACTTGAGAATAATGTTAATCACCCCCGCGATCGCATCGGAACCATACTGTGCGGCGGCACCATCACGCAGGATTTCCACATGGTCGACAGCACTCACGGGAATCAGGTCGATGTCGACTCCCGTGGAACCTTGCTGCGGGCCGGGGTTAAGGGAAATAGTCGCGGTCGAATGCCGGCGCTTGCCGTTCACGAGTACCAGCACCTGGTCAGGCGTCAGGCCATGTAACGTAAGTACGTCGACCAGAGCGGCTTGCGCGCCACCCATGGCCTGACGCTGGATTGCCGGCGACAGGGAAACCAGTGCGTCGCGCAGATCAGTCTGGCCAGTGCTCTGCAACTGCTCGGCCGTAATCACATTCACCGGTGTCAGACTCTTGGATGCCTTCGTCGCTGTACGCGTTCCCGTCACCACTACCCGATCCTGAACCTGCACGCCATCCTGCTCGCGCGATTGCTGCGCAGTACTAGCCGGCTGCGCCACAGACGGCCCGGCCTCGCTCTGCGCGTAGGCGGCACCGCTGCACGCGTAGGTGGCGACCGCCAGCGAAATTGTCTTGCGCCGCCAACCCGCAATAGGCCCACAACCCAGCCTTGCTGAACGTCTTCCATGCATAATTATCGACCCCGTGGGAAAAATTAACACCCTGTGCGGCGCACGCATCATTGCGCGAGAAAGTGTCTGAATTAGTTAGTTAAGCGAGCAGATACTGATCTGTCAAAGTCACATCCTTCAACCAATTAATTCCGAGATAGTCATGAATTTAAAGACGTATATGCATATGTCTCGATGCCTCGCGGGCGATGAAATCCCGTGCGCAGTTCGGCGTTTTTATAAAAACCGCCAAGGTGGCAAGACATCGTCACAGCGAAACTGGCACGTCGCCTTTCCATAGGCGCACGACCAGATATCCAGCCACGCCTGGCGGACCTGGACGGCGACAAACATGTTGGCCGGCGGTGAGATAGATATCGAAGGCGTCGTAGCCGACAGAGACGATCGCTCAACGACGATGTTGAGTTAGCCGGGTTCGAAGATGGCTGATCGAATATAAAGCGATCAGAGACATGTCGGAAACCCGCATTGCTGGGCAACAGGTTCGCCTCTGCGCGTGCGAACGAAAACATTCCTTGTGGGAGCCGCAGCCAGGTCCAGCATCAATATGCGCAGCGTGAGAAGCATTGATCACGAGGCCATATTCCCGTCGCGGTAACCTCGTCGACACCCGCGTCCCGAGCCGCCTGGCCGCACTTATGTCGTCACAGCCTCCCGCACGGCTGACGACTTCCACCCAAGATGGGGTGCTATACGAGTAGCGAAATCTTCCAGAATCTGATGATAGTTCTCGAACGGTAGATCGTAGGGCAACTCAAGACGCAGCTCCCGCACTCCCGCCACTACGGGATCCGCGAGCAGGCGCTCAACGATCTCGTCCGCGGTCCCCACGAGATCAGGAATGAACAATATGCGCCGCTCGCCAAACGGGGCCAGCGTACGTGCGTGGCGTCCTTCCGCGAAGGACTGATAGCGTTGCCGTGTCTGGACGTCGGCGCCATCTACGGGAACGATGACACGCCCCAGCGCGACACGCGGCGTACGCACTTCGTTCCAGTTAGAGTGGAACAGATCAAGTTGTTGCAATTGGGCTTCACGGTAATCGTCGGTCCCCTCGCCCGTAGTAATGTTGCCGATCAACAGATTGAAGCCGTTACGTCCTGCCCATTCGATCGATCGCCGTGAGCCACCGCCATACCACAGCCGGTCAGTCAGCCCCCGCGCGTACGGCGATACGCGCGGTCGAACCCGCCCGGCCGCCGATTCGACAAAGGTGTCCTCGTCTCCGAGCCAGTCCCCTGACAAATTCCGGCGCAAGCGCGCCACCCGCTCATGTGAGAAATCGATCAGGTCGGGATCCGTGTCGAACAGCCGCTCACCCAACAAGGCGCCGTGGTTCGGCGCACCCGCGCTGAGCCCGACATTGAGTCGCCCCTTCGACAGCACGTCCACGGTTGCCAGGTCCTCCGCCAGCCTGAATGGATTCTCATATCCCATCTGGATGACCGCCGAACCCAGCCCGATTCGCGTGGTACGCTGACTTGCTGCGGCAAGAAAGGTCGCGGCGGATGACACGGCACGCTCGAGATGACGTTGACGCACCCAGGCGCTGTCATAGCCGAGTGCCTCACCCACGCCAAACAGTTCGAGCGTTCGCTCGAATCCCGCCTCCGGGCTTTCATCCGGATAATTCCCAGGTGTCAGAAATGCAATATGGTCAATGCGTGCCGCGCACATGTCGAACCTTTGTCTTGACGCGTATTAGTTTATTGGATAAGTCACCTTTTCCCACTTGATCAGGAATCCTTATATCCTGGCGGATTAGTGTCCGAGCGCTCGATTGCTTCGGTTTCGAGGCCCCACCGGGCGAGCGCCGCCCTATATTGACCTCCGGCGATCAACCCATTAGTCGCCTCGGTCAGCGCCTGCGCGAGTCCGGAGCCCTTGCGCGATGCAATCGCCACGTCGGCCCGTAGTGGCCAACCCGCATTCACGGTGCCCACCAGGCGAATTTTTCCTTGCGTCGCCGCCGCGTAGGCGAGTGGCGCGTGGGGATTGAAAGTTGCATCGGCGCGATTGGACAACAGCGCGAGCGATGCCGAGTCCAAATCATCAAAATACTGGAGGGTCGCAGCCTTGAGTCCCTGGGCTACGTTCTGGTTATTCCATTCGAGCAGGATGCGCTCCTGGATTGTTCCAGAACCCGTAATGATACGGAGCCCCGCGATATCCTTTGGGATGCGTATCGACTGGATCGAGCTGGCCACGGGTACATAGAACGCGTGTAAGCCGAGCCGATAGGTCGAAAAATCGAATTTCTCCTTGCGCTGCTCGGTCACGCCCACGTTCGAGATCACTGCGTCGTATTTGCCGGAGGTGAGGCCCAGCGGCCAATCCGCCCATGCGACAGGCACGAATTCCAGCTTCAGGCCCAAAGTATCGGCCACTAGCAGCGCATAATCCGGATCCGAACCCACAATGGTGCGTGCGTCCGTCGCATAGGTTGCGAGCGGTGCTGCAAATGGCGCGACGGCAACCGTCAGCACGCCCGCCTCGACAGGACGGTAGCCATTGCTCAACAGCCGGACAGCTGACGGATTCTTTGGAGCCCGCAACCGTCCACGCTGTTCCGGGCTGAAGTCGAACGACCGGGTTCCGGCCAAGGCGCGCCCGGCCGGCCAGATTATTGTAGCGGCGGCAAATACCGTTACATTGGTTAGGAATACTCTTCGCTTTGTCATCGTCGGGATATTCTGGTATCAATAGTTGCAAGGTGCTAAAAGTGCTACAGCACCTTTGAGAGGAATTCACGGGTGCGGGGATGAGCGGGGTCGCCAAGCACGCTGGCCGGCGATCCGGATTCCACGATACGTCCGGCGTCCATGAATACGATCGTGTCGGCGACCTCGCGCGCGAACCCGATCTCGTGCGTGACGATGATCAGCGTCGTGCCGGAGCGCGCAAGCTGACGAATGACGTCCAGCACCTCGTTGACGAGCTCCGGATCGAGTGCCGATGTCGGCTCGTCAAAAAGCAGGACCTTCGGCTTGAGCGCAAGTGCGCGAGCAATCGCCACGCGTTGCTGCTGGCCTCCGGATAACTGGCGCGGCCACGCGTCAGCCTTGCCCGTGAGTCCCACGCGCGCGAGCAACGTGCGCGCTTCCCCCTCAGCCTGAGCGCGCGGCACCCCAGCCGCCAACGGCGCTTCGATAACGTTGTCAAGCACAGTCAGGTGCGGGAACAGGTTGAAGCTCTGGAACACCATCCCGACGTCAGCGCGACGCCGCTCCAGGATGTCCTTTTCCTTGAGCTCGTAAAGCGTGCGCCCGTCCTTGCGATACCCAACCAGTTCGCCATCGATGTCGATAAAGCCGTCGTCAACGCGTTCAAGGTGGTTGATCGAGCGCAGCAGGGTCGACTTGCCTGAGCCCGATTGACCGAGGATCACAGTGACGCTTCCCGAAGGAAACGCCAGCGAGACGTCGTCGAGCACCTTGAGGGTGCCGAAGCTCTTCGATACGTTATGGATGCCCACCTTGCCGCCGACCCGCAGCTGCGCCCAGCCGGCCGCGCCCGAGTCAGCCACCGTGCGATGTTGCCCTTCCGGCTGTTTAGCAGCACTTTCCCTGCGCGCAGCGCGCGCGCGGCGCCACCCTCCGAGCAGCGCGGTCAGCGGCGAGCGCACGACCGGCGCGCGTGTCGCGCCACGCGCGAAGTACCGTTCGATATGAACCTGGATCGCCGATAGCACGGTCAGGATGACCAGATACCAGACGGTTGCGACCATCAACAGCGGGATGACTTCCAGATTGCGGTGATAGATGATCTGCACCGTGTAGAACAAGTCTGGCATCGCGAGAATGTAGACGACCGATGTGCCTTTCGCTAGGCCAATCACGTCGTTGAACGCGGTCGGCAGGATCGCACGCATCGCTTGCGGCATCACGATGCGCCGCACTTGACGGCCGCCCGGCAAGCCAAGTGCGGCGGCCGCTTCACGTTGCCCGTGATCGACGGACAGGATCCCTCCGCGAATTGCCTCCGCCGAGAATGCCGCGGCGTTCAGCGTGAGCCCGAGCACTGCCGCAAAGAATGGACTGATCAGGTTCGTCGTCGATTCATTCAGTAGTGCAATGTGCGTGAACGGCACGCCGATCCAGATCGTCTCGTACAGATAGCCGAGGTTGTTCAGCAAGAGCAGCAGGACAATCGGCGGGATCGAGCGGAACAACCAAATGAACGCCCACGAGCAGCCAGCCAGCAACGGTGAACGAGATACCCGCGCCAAGGCAAGCGGGATCGCAAGCGTAAAACCAAAGAGCGCGCTGAGCGCCGTGAGCACGAGCGTCCGGCCGAGGCCCGAGAGTACCGGCCCCGCGAGAAACCACTGCGCAAAGACACCCCAGCCCCAGCGCGGATTACCCAATACCGAATTCAGTACGACACCAATCAGCACGATCGCTAGCACCGTTCCGGCCGTGCGTGCATGATGCCGTGCCGGGACAATCCGATAGTGCGCGTAGTCGCGACCTGCCGCGTCTTCGTTCGGGTGGCCCGAGTGGACGACCTGGCCGGCAAGCTGCTGGGTGGCATCGCTCATAATCCCCTCCTCCTGGGTGGTAAGCCATTCGTCATGCCGTTTCCGCGTTCGCATAGCGGCTCTCGCGGCGCGGCAAGCCGAGGTGATCGCGCAGCGTTGTCCCGGTCAGCGTGCGGCTGTAGCGGCCACGTGCCTCTAGCGCGGGAATCACGTACTGGACGAAATCGGCGAATCCTTCAGCCTGCACCGGGAACCCGAGGATGAAACCGTCAGCGGCGCCGGCATCGAACCAGCGGATCAGTTCGTCGGCGATCTGCTCGCCCGTACCGATGAACTGCGACTTCGGTGTCGCCACTTCCAGCGCAACCTCGCGCAGGGTGGCGCCCGTGCGCTTGGCGTCGGCCTTGATGCGATCGGTTGCTGAACGGAAGCTGTTCGTGCCAAGCTCGCCGAGATCCGGGAACGGCTCGTCGAGCGCGTATTGCGTAAAGTCATGGTGCTCGAAGAAGCGCCCCAGATAAGCAAGCGCGTCATCGATGGTCAGCAAATCGCGGATGGCGCGATACTTCGCTTCGGCTTCTTCTGCCGTCGTGCCGACGATCGGGCCGATACCCGGAAAGATCTTCACATCGGTGGCCGCGCGCCCGTGCTCGACCGCGCTTTGACGTACCTTCTCCGAAAATTCCCGCGTCTCTTCAAGCGATGGCGAGGGCGTGAATACCGCGTCCGCATACTTGCCGGCGAGCGCAATTCCCGACTCGGACGCGCCCGCCTGGAAGATCACGGGCTGGCCTTGCGGCGAACGCTGGATATTGATTGGCCCGGCGACCTGGAAAAACTTGCCTTTGTGATCGAGCGTATGCAGCTTGTCGCGATCGAAGAAACGCCCGCTCTCGCGCTCGCGCACAAATGCGTCGTCGTCCCAGCTGTCCCATAGTCCCTGCACCACTTGCAGATATTCGTCGGCAATCTCGTAGCGCAGTTCGTGATCAGGATGCTCACCGCCATAGTTCTTCGCGGAACCTTCAAGCGGCGACGTCACGACGTTCCAACCCGCACGGCCGCCGCTGATGAGGTCGAGCGACGCGAACTGGCGCGCCACCGTAAACGGATGGCTGTACGAAGTCGAAAGCGTGCCCGCAAGACCGATCTTCGAGGTCGCGGTAGCGAGCGCCGACAGGATCGAGATAGGCTCAAAGCGGTTCAGGAAGTGGGGAATCGACTTCTCGTTGATATACAGCCCATCGGCCACGAACGCGAACGCAACGCCGTTAGCCTCGGCCTTCTGCGTGATACCGGTGACGAAATCGAGATTGACGCTCGCATCCGCAGGGCCGGCGGGATGCTTCCATGAATTCATGTGGCCGCCTGCGCCGTGCAGCATGATGCCGAAAGTGAGGTTTCGCTGAGTCATGTTTTGATCCGTTAAACGGGAATGGGGGGCAAAAAAATCAGACGCGGGCGGTCTGCCGCGCACCGGCCAGCGCTTCGACTGAAGCCAGGCGCAGCGCGTAATCCGCAACCGGGCTGTCGATCACGAATTCCTCAATACCGAAGCGTTCATGCAATGCGTCGAGTTCCTGGCGCACATCGTCCGCGGTGCCGGTAATGAGGTGGGGATGCAGCTCGTTGATCTTGTAGTCGGTCACGCCGACCTGCCGGGCGAACTCCGCGCCGGCCTCCGGACTGGGGAGGTTGACGCTCTGCCCGGTTGCAAGCTGCAGCTTGAAAATCCGCAGCGGTCCGACATGACGCGCGGCCTCAGCCTTCGACTCCGCTGCAAAGGCGTAAAGCGCAAGCAACGGCGTGCGACCGGTCGCGTTGCGATAGGTGTCGATCGAACGCTGGAGGTTGACCTCATCGCGATTGAAATGACCGGCGTAACAGAATTGCCAGTCGTACTCTGCTGCGAGCGCGGCGCTCTCGGGGCTGGCGCCCAGCAGGATGCCCTGCGGGGCCTCGGGCGGCGCAGGAAACGCAACTGCTCCAGCAAGCGGATGATCTTCATCAACACCCGACTTCAGAAACGCGTCGAGTTCCGCGAGCTGCCCCCGGAAGTCGGGTTTCTTTTCCTTGTCGTGAAACCATTGCAACGCGCGAGTCGTCAAGGGCAGGCCGCCCGGCGCCTTGCCAACGCCAAGATCTACGCGACCCGGCGCGAGCGATGCCAGCACCCGGAACGACTCCGCAACCTTGAAAGGGCTGTAATGCTGAAGCATCACGCCACCGGAACCAACGCGGATACGCGAGGTATGTGCGAGCAGATGCGACACGACAATCTCCGGCGCCGAGCTAGCGAGCCCCGGCGCTCCATGATGCTCGGCAATCCAGTAACGCTTGTAATTCAACGCCTCGGCACGCTGCGCAAGCTGGACGGTAAAGCGCAGCGCGTCATAGGCGCTTGTTCCGTCGGCGATCGGACTCTTGTCGAGAATCGAAAGTGAATACGACATATCAGGCCCTTCCAGCGCACCCGCGGGTGCATCGGGAAAAAGTTTTAGGGAATTTTCTGAACAACACCCGTATCCCATTATGGCTATCGGGGTAGAGAATCGTTCGAGCAAATCTTGCTATGCATATAAAGAAAACGTCAGAACTGGTAACGGGCGCGCAGATAGTAGAAGCCACCGTTCTCGCCGATCGTCGATGCAAATGCGTCGTACTGGGCACCCTCGAGCTGAGCCTCGAAGGGCAGCTTGCTCGGGTACGCGTTGAACAGGTTGTTCGCCCCCAGCGCGATCTGGAACTTCTTCGTCACATCGTAGCGAACCTCGAGATCGGTTATATATCTGGCTGCATTCTTGAATTGGAGGAACTGGGTGGTCGAGAATGCATCTGCCCCAACGATGTAGGTTTCCTGACTGGTCGTGGAACCAAAACGTGTCTCGTGCAAAGTCACAGCCCACTTGTCTCGATGCCACGTCCCACCAATGATGATCTTGTTCTTTGGCGTTGATGTGCTCAGCCAGGCGACCTGCTGCGCGTTAAGTTCGGGCTGTCCGTTCGGTCCGTTCGCTACATGCGTGACCGAGGTGTTGTTGATGTTGACACCCAGGTCCCAGTCCACCTGCCCATACGCGCCGAAGCCTGTATGGTAGGTACTTGTCAGGTCGATCCCGCGGGTACGCGTGCTCGCGCCGTTCGTGAAGTAGCTCGCCGATACCGCTGACGCGGGGACCGAGCCTGGCACTGACAGGCCCGCAGCCTCCATTGCTGCGATCGCAGCATCGCCCGACGCCGTGCCGCCTTCGACGATCCGGTTACGGATGTCGATCTGATAAGCGTCCAGCGTCACGTGAAGATCCTTCGCCGGCGTTAGCACAAGGCCGACGTTATAGTTGGTCGACTTTTCCGATTGGAGCGGCTGGGCGCCGATCAGCTTGGCCGCCGCTGAATTTGCAGCGAGAAGCCCACTGACCGATGCCGGCGACTCATTCACGTTGCTGTAGTATTCCTCGGCCAGCGACGGGGCACGGAATCCGGTGCTGACGCTGCCACGCACAGCAATAGCCGGCGTGAAATCGTAGCGTGTCGAGAACTTTCCGTTCGTCGTACTGCCTACGTCACTGTAATGCTCGAAGCGTCCGGCCAGATCAACAGTCCATTTTGGTGCCAGATGTGTCGATAGATCGATATACGTGCCGACCACGTTGCGCGAGTTGTCACTCGCGCTGACCGGAGCAAGACCCGGCAGCGCCTGCGCACCGCCATCGATATAGGAGGCGTAATCGCCCGCTCCCACAGAATAGGTCTCGCGACGCTGCTCAACACCCCACGAGACGTTCACCGGCGCCGGGAGTAGCGGCAGTTGGAATGCCCGCGAGAAATCGAGGTTGTTCGTCAGTTGCGTGTTGCTGACCGTAGACAGATGGAAGCTTGACGGCGTATATCCTTGCGACGCGTATAACCCCGTATTCGCCGAGTTTTCCAATCCGACGACGTCATGATCGCCGCCGTAGGTCGTACTCAAATCCCACGACCATCCGAACAGATTCTGACCTTTGATACCCGTAGTAACGGAAAAGTCGTTTTCGCTAATCGTCTCCCTCGGCACAAACCCGCCCGGATAGACCGTCGGCAGTACTGAAGGCGGGCGATAGTTCTGGTAGGCCTGCGCATCGCGATGCGCATACGTTCCGAAGCCATACAACTCGACGTCGTCACCGAGGTAATACCCAGCGTTGTAACCGACTGATTCGCGCGTGCTGGCGGGATCGCCCTCGATCGGGTTGTAATAACCGTGCCCCGGCTTGAAGGTGCCGAAATAATCGTCAGGCCCGGTACGTATCGTATGGTTCTGGCGATCATATTCTGCGCTCAGGTCTAGAAACCCCTTACCACCCAGATCGAGGCCGACACTCGCGGAATTGCTGGTCTTGAAGCCATCGCCGGCATAGGTCTGGCCGTTCGTCGACTGCAGTTCACCCCCGTGTGAATTTTTCTTCAGGATGATGTTGATGACGCCCGCGATGGCATCCGAGCCGTACTGCGCCGCGGCTCCATCGCGTAGGACTTCAATGTGATCGATCAGTCCCACCGGAATCATGTCGATATCGACACCGGTCGAACCCTGATTCAATCCGCCGTCGAGCGCAATATTTGCCGTGGTATGGCGACGCTTACCGTTCACGAGCACGAGTACGTGATCCGGACTCAGGCCGTGGAGCGTCAACGCGTCGGTGAGCACTGCGGCGTCGCCCGCATAGCTCTCGCGCGAGATCGACGGCGACAATTGGACCAGCGCATCGCGCAAATTGCTCTGCCCGGTAGAGCGTAACTGCGAGCCGCTGATTACATCGATCGGGGTCAGACTCTGGCTTGCCTTTGTATCGGTGCGCGTGCCCGTCACGACCACCGTGTCCTGCCGCACCGTGTCCCCAGAGCCAGACTGCGTCGCGGCAGATGCCGGTGGCGTCGTTTGATTGACCGCAGGCGCCTCTGCGGCCGGCGACGTTTGCCCCTGTGCAGCCGCGTCCTGCGCCCACGCCGCGCCGTTGCACGTGATTGCCAGCACGGCAACCGATAGCATTTTCTTGCGAACCCCATTGACCGGCTGTTCGGCCCGATTCTTCCTGTTTGCCCCGCGCATCGACTATCCCGTTGGTTACGAGTGGATACCATGCTGCAGCACACCGGCTGATTTAAGCCATGCGCCAAGGTATTTTTAGTGATACTAATGAAATAGAACTGAGCATCATCGAAGCAGCGACCGCTGCCTCGATGCCTTAGCTCTTGGGTAATCCCGGAGGATTCGTCTTGGCCGTATCGATCGCTTCGGAACCCAGATTCCAGCGGTCGAGTACCTGAGTGTATTGTCCGCTGTGAATGAGATCGTTCAGCAGCAGCGTGAGTGGCGCAGCAAGTCCGCTACCCTTGCGTGTGGTGATCGCGACGTCGGCCTGAATCGGCCAGCCCCCGCTTATCGTGCCGACTGCGCGTATCCCGCCTTTCTGCGCAGCTTCATACGCGAGTCCCGAATTGACGCTCAGGATCGCATCCGCGCGTCCCGAGCGAAGTGCCACATCCCGTACGGCAAGATCGTCGTAATACTGAACCTGCACCGCCTTCAGCCCATGCGCGACGTTTTCCTTGTCCCATTCGAGCAGAATCTTTTCCTGGTTCGTTCCTGAATCGGTAATGATCCGCAGACCGGCGACATCCTTCGGCTCACGGATCGCCTTGATCGGGCTTGAATTGGTCACGTAGAACCCGAGCACGTCGCGTCGATAGGTCGAGAAATCAAATTTCTGCTTGCGTTCTTCTGTCACAGTCACGTTGGACAACACTGCGTCGACCTTGCCCGACTGTAGGGCAAGCGGCCAGTCTTCCCATGCGAGCACCACGATTTTCAGCTTGCGCCCCAAACCGTCGGCCACCAGTTGCGCGAGGTCTGGGTCGAAGCCGACAACCGTCTCGTTATCGGTTGCGTATACACCGAGCGGCGGCCACGCCACTGCCATGCCGATAACCAGTTCACCCTTCTCGGCGAACGGAAACGCAGCGGGAACGGCCTTGATTGCTGCGGCGTCTGGCGTGGCTCGGACACGGTCGTGCTGATCCGGACTCAGATTGAATGTGCTTACGGTCGTGGCTGAGGTTGCAGCCATTGCTGTGCTGGCTAAACCCACCGCCAGTGCGACGAACGTTGTGGCCACTGCCGACAGAATATTCCGGCCTTGCTTCATGACTTGATATGTCCCGTTGATATAGTTGGTATAGGCGGTTTAAGCGATGCGTTTCACGCACTACTTCGGAAGGCCGAGCGGCTCGGACTGAACCAGGTCGTGCAACGAATCGACGCGGCCGGGTTCCAGCAAATCCTTGCCAAACGGAAGACGAAAATGGATCTCCGGCGCGATCGAACGATCGAACAGAGGTTCATAACCCGTATTGAGATAAAGTCCAGTTGCTTCCGGCTGCCTGAAGCCCGTGGTCAAGTAGACGCGGCGATATCCCTGGCGCAACGCACGCACCTCGAGTTCGTGCACGACGAGACGGGCCAGTCCCTGACGACGCTGGCTGGCATGCGTCCAGATCCGCTTGAGCTCCGCAGTGGTTGCGTCATAGCGCTTGAACGCACCGCCGCCGACCGTCTCCCCGTCACGCACGATCACAATGAATGCCCCATCGGGCGGCGCGAACGACTCGGCCGGGTAACGCATCATTTCCTCACTTGCCGATGCTGAGCTGTCGGGCCGAAACTCGCGATAACGGCTCGCGTATTCGACCTGCAGCGCATCCAAGAGGGGTCGCGCAATTGGATCCAGCAATGTGGTATCAATAATCGTGTAGGTCATGGCCGATAAGGGAATCGATTGCCCCTGTTTATCTCGTTGTTGAATCTCTATTCCGTCCGGCCCGTACTCCGCCGAACTGAAAATACGATAACAGGCAGCCGATGGGGAACGAACCAAACATTTAACGAATCGTTATTCAAAGAAAACCGTATATATAATTCACGTCATTAATCACTCTGCAGACACGCGGTTTCCGTCGCTGACGAAACATTCGAATTTAAAGGATAGTCATCACGAATTTATTTCATATTTCTTTCAAATATAAAACAGATATAAATAATGACACCGGCAGCTAAATTCTGCCTTATGGTTAAATATTTGAATCTAAAGAACATCTCGATCGCTGATTTATTTTCTTATTCTTTCATATATGTAATTAATATTACAATCAATGACGCGACGGCGCAGTTTCCCCGTCGATGCGACATGTGCATTTCCACGGTATCAGCAGAAAACTTTATTTGGCACTACTTTCCGACTGCCTCGGCGAGATGAAACAGACAATCGCCACGCTCCACCGCGGCCGGCACGCGTTTGCAGACAACTTCGCCCGTTCCCGCAAAGAAAGTAGTGACCGGTTCACGTAGCGGCGTGTCGGGGAAATGAATGCGCGCCGCTGGCTGGCCCGCGACCACCTGGTCGCCTAGATCAACGAGCGGCTCGTATACGCCGCGATCATAGGCATACACGTAATGGCGCGAGCCGGAGACCGTGAAGAAGCGCGTCTGCGCGGGGGGGCCGTCCGGTACGAGCGGGCCGCTCAGCAGTCCGATGAAACCAAGCAGATTCAGCAGCCCGTGTCGCGCATCGCGCAGCAGGCTCGCCTGCACGGTACCGCCGCCGCCGAGTTCGGTGAGGATCGAGATAGCGCCCTGCCGACGCGCTGCGGTCGCTGCATGAACCGGATTCGGCCGATGCAGAAACGCACGCGGTAACCCGAAGGCCGCGAGCAATACTTTGAGGCGTTCCTCCTCCTCGTGGTCTCGCGGCTCGATGGCGAGCATATTGGCGCCGTCATAGAGAAGCGAACTGCCGCCCGAATGCAGGTCGATCAGATATTGTGCGCGGGTGAGCAACGTATGCTCGATATAGTCTGCGATCGCGGCCGTCGGCGGGCCTTGTGAATCGCCGGGAAAACTGCGGTTCAGGTTGCCACCGTCTAGTGGCGAAGTCCTCAGGCCCGCAGCCGCGGCAGGAAAATTCGCCATCGGCAGGAAGATCAGTTGCCCGCGTACCCACTGCGGCTCAATTTCGCGGATCAGGCTGGAGACGAGCACCTGTCCTTCGTATTCATCGCCGTGATTGCCTCCCATCAGCAGCACGACGGGACCGTCGCCATTGCGGATCGATGCGATCGGAATCGGAATCCAGCCATACGCGGAACGATGAACGGAATAAGGCAGGCGCAGATAGCCGACGTGACGACCGTCGGCATCCAAGTCAATTTCGTTGTGGATGGAGCTCATCAGGTTTCCTTCGTTACGTGAGCTATCCAGCCAAACGGTTGGTCATGTGGCCGGACAAAGTCGGATTATCGCCGGATAAGCGTCCCGTAGCCGACCGATAACTATTAGCAAACTACTCACTCCGTTTATTCGAGACTAGCGCCCACAGGCGCGCAAGGTCGGCAGAGCCATCGGCGCCCTTCACGGTGCCGAACACCTGCGCCGCGCGTGCCTTCTGTCCCGCGTAGTAATACGCTTCACCCAGACGCAGGCGAGCCGCATCTGGATGGGCAGCATCCTTGCCGACCGCGGCAGAGGTCGCACCAATCCCTTGCTGCGCCTGCCCCGCAAATACGAGGTTCAACGCACCATCTACCGGATCCACCGGCAGGTTGTTGGGGTCGTGCTGCCCCTGCAGACGCCGGACGACAAGCGCCTGCAAACGCTTCTCACGCTCGGCCTGTGCGTCGTGCCCGAGCACGCCCGACGCAAAACCTTGGTCGATCACCTGCTTCGCCTCGGCGGGTACCCCGGCGACGAGCGCGAGTTGGGTCATCTCCATGTACTGATCCACTGTCGTCAGCGTGCCGGTCGCGCGCCGCAGCCGGTAGATGTCAAGATCGAGCGATGCGAAATAGCCCGGCTTGCTGCGCACGGTATCGAACAACTGCTCCTGGTACGCGGGCTTCGGGTAGTACGCAACAAGTGCGGCCAGCGCCTCACCATGCGCGCTATCGTCCTTCGTTGTCTGTGCGCACTGCGCAAGCATCTGCAACTGCGACTCGGAGGGCGCGCGGCCACCCTTCAGCGCGCCGTCGACGCCCGGCTTCAGCGTCGCGACGACATTGACGCAGTCACCAGACAGGAAATACGACTGCTGCTGCAGTTCGCGCATCTGCGGATCCGTGCCGCCCGCCTTCTGGTAACGCTGCGCGGTGCGGATCGCTGCTGCGTAGTTCTTTTGCTGGAAGTAGATTCCGGCGAGCGCCGCCGAGAATTGCTGCGCGCTCGCGCTGTCGAGCGCGCCCGACGACAGCAGCGCTTCATAAGCCCCGGCAGCGACGCCGGTGTCTCCCGAGGCGATTGCCGCCGCGCCCTGCATCTCCTCGATCACGCGCGTCTCATAGGACGTCTTGCCCGGTATCGCTGCGGCCTGTGAAATCTTGCTGAGCGCACCGCGATAGTTGCGCGCGCGGTACAGGTTCTGCGCGTCGTTCAACGGTTTTGCTACTTCGGGACGCAGCGTGTCGGCCGAGTGAGAGACGACGGGCCACCCCGCCAGCGCAAAAAAAACACTGAGTGCTGCCGCTGCTGCGGCACGCCTCACGCTACGAAAAATCATTCGTGCCCCCACGTCCTTGCCTGACTGTAGTGATTGTCGCGCGTACCGCTCACGCGCGCTCATTGCATATATTGCTCGTTGCCGACCAGTCCGATCTTCGTCGCACCTTCGCGCTGCGCAGCGGCCAGCACAGCGGCCACATCCTTATACGGAGCAAGCTTGTTCGGCAAGAGGTGGATCTCCGGCTGGTCCGACTGCACCGCGACGTCGGCCATGTGCTTCTCCAGATCGGCACCGGCCGTAACCGGTGTGCCGTTCCACGTGATCGTCCCGTCGAAATCGATGTCGATCTGCACGACCGGCGGCGGCACAGCCTGCGGCGGTGGATTGCCGACCGGCAGGTTCATCTTCACCGAGTGCATCTGGATCGGAATCGTGATAATCAGCATGATCAGCAACACCAGCATCACGTCGATCAGGGGCGTCGTGTTGATGTCGACCATCACCTCCGGTTCGCCGCTGCCACCCGACGATACGTTCATTCCCATTCGGACTCCTAGCCGCCGCGCGCCGGCGGCTGAGTAATAAATGAAACCTTCGCGATCCCGGCACGCTCGCATGCGGTGACCACTCGCCCGATGAATTCGTAGCGCGTCGCCTGGTCCCCGCGTACGTGCACCTCAGGCTGCGGCAGCTTCACTGACGCCACCTTCAGCCGCGCGAGCAATGTCGGCGCATCGACCAGCTTCTCGTTCCAGAAGAAGTAACCGTCCTTGTTCACCGCAATCTCGATGCTGTCCGGCTTGGTCTGCAGCGGGTTCACCGTCTGACTCGGCAATTGCACCGGCACCGTGTGCGTGACGACCGGGATCGTGATCAGGAAGATGATCAGCAACACCAGCATCACGTCGACGAGAGGGGTCGTATTGATGGAGGCGATGACTTCGTCCTCGTCACCGTCCTGTGCAACGTTCATGGCCATGGCTTCTAGCTCCGCCTATGCTGGTTGCTTACTTCGCATTCGCGACCGCGCGCACCTGACGTTTCGTGCCCGACAGCAGTACCGTATGCAGTTGCGCGCCGAATGCACGTACACGCTCCATCACCGACTTGTTGCGACGCACGAGAAAGTTGTAGCCAAGCACCGCCGGCACCGCGACGGCAAGGCCGATCGCCGTCATGATCAGTGCCTCACCGACCGGGCCCGCTACCTTGTCGATCGACGCCTGGCCGGCGATGCCGATCGCGGTGAGCGCGTGATAGATTCCCCACACCGTGCCGAATAGCCCAACGAACGGCGCCGTCGAGCCCACCGTGCCAAGGAACGCGAGCCCGTCCTGCAGCCGGTTCGACACGCTGGTAATGGCCCGCTCGATGGACACGTCGATCCACGTGTTGCGATCCACCGCTTCGAGCAACGCTTCGTCGTGATGCGCGCCGGCCTCGATCCCCGTCTGGGCGATGAAACGAAACGGTGAGTTCGCGTCAAGCTGTTCCGCACCCTGCGCGAGCGATGGCGCACTCCACAGTTGCTCCTCGGCCGTTCTCGCGCGGCGGTTTGCACGCAGTTGCTCGAGGAACTTGGTGATCATGATGTACCAGCTTCCCATCGACATGATCACGAGCAGAATCAGCACGAAGCGCGCGACGAAGTCACCGTTCGCCCATAGCGCGCCGAGACCGTACGGATTCGTCACTTCGGTGCTCGCGGCCGCGAGCGGCGGCGGCACGGGTTGGTCGGCGGTCGGTGCCGTCTGCGGCGGCGCCGCGGCTTGGTCCGCGCCCGTCGCCGGTGCGTTGCTGGCGCCCGGTGCGCTCGTCTGAGCCAGGACGGCCTGCGGAGTAGCGAGGACACCAACGAGGACGCTGACGGCCGTGGCCGAGATCAGCAGGCTGGCCGCCGCGGCGGCAAAGGAACGCTTTTTCATACATGCTCCAGAGGGTGCATCCATCGATATCGAACGGGTTTGGATCAAGGCAGACTCGGACTGTGCAAGCAACACTCAGTTCAGCTTGAACGAGAACGGTACCTGTACGCGGACCGGCTGACCTTGCGAAATGCAGTTGAACTTCCTCACCGTACTGAAGGCTGCGCGGTCGAGGATCGGGTCGGCAGACTGCTCGACTTTCTCGTCGGTCACATGCCCCTGCGGGTCGACGACGAACGAGATCATCACGTCGCCCGTAATGTCGTTATCCTGCGCTTCCTGCGGATAACCCATCGAGCGGCGAACCTCATCCGAGTTCGGACACACGACACCAACGACGTGACTGACCGGCTTCGCAGGCGCCAGCGGCGCAACGGGCGCAGGGGGCGGTGGTGCCACCGGAGTCGGCAACGGCACGGACTGGTGGGTGATCGTCGGCGCAGGCGGAGGCGCGACCTGCACTTCAGGCGGCGGCACAAACGGCGGCGGTGGCGGCGCGAACTTCGGCGGCGGCAGTTGCACTGTCGGCATCGGCGGCGGAGGTGGCGGCTTCACTGGCTCGATGATCTTCGTCTCGATCGGCTTCTGAACAATCTGCACCACCTTGTTCGCAAGGCCGTTCATTAGCGCCCAGATGAAAAAGATATGCAGGAGCACGACCACGGCGATACCAGCGTAGCGGCGCACCGGATTCTGCTGGGGGCGCCCATACTCGGGTGGCCGCCCCGCCAACCGGATCGACCTGGAAATCACCTCTGACGACATACTTCACTCCGATAACTGTGACCTATACCGCTCACGACCGCCCTCCTGAAATCGCACAAAAACTTGGCCCCTTTTTTGGGCCGCACTACCCTGCTGCGCCTGAGCACAACGGGAAGCCGAGTCGAATACCGTCTCCGCGAAAGCGCAATGCAACGCTCTACGTTAATGAAATTCGGTATTTCAGTGAACCAAGAATTCCGTATTTGAATTCCTGTCGATACATGGGAAAGATCCCAGTGAATTTTGACCTCCGTGATCGCATGTTTTGTTCATGTCATGCCGGAGAACCGATACTCAGTAGTCTGGAACAGGACGTTTAAAAATTACGGATTCAGATAGTCTCAGTTGATCTACGACATTCACTCCCACCTTGATCTGGCCAAGCCGTTCGATTGATTCCGCAAGCTAGCCAATAGACTGACGCGGTTCCCCTGTGGCAGCGTCATCGCCGAATCCGGCGAGAAAGGAGATCGGCCGCCGGCGCGCCGCCCAAGCGAATCCGGCGCCGGCGGCGGCTTATGACCGCTAATCTCACTAATAGGTATAACGAAGGCCGACCATCACCTCCCGAGGAGGATTGAAGTCCGACGCATAGACTTTCGCGGACGGTAGATAGAATTTCTCGCCCACCGGATAACGCCTGTCGAACAGATTGTCGACCCACACCGAGGCGGTCCAGTGCCGATCCGGAAACGCATAATGAGCACTGAGATTGACGTAGAGCTGCGATGGAATGCGAAGCTGCGGGGTATTGGCCGCGTCGTCGAAGGTCTGCGTCAGGAAATTGACGTTGGCGTTCAAGTTGATCTTGCCGGGTATCGCGATCGGGACCGCATAATCGAGGCTGGCGCCGAGGCTGAAACGCGGGGCAAACGGCAGGCTATTTCCCGTGTAGTTAGCATTGGCGGCTCCGGTGGGGTTTTCAAACGAATCGAACCGGGAGTACGTATAGGCCGCCGATACGTTGAGCAGCATGCCCTTGATGGGCGCCACCGTTGCCTGCGCCTCCGCGCCCTCCGTCTTCGCCTTGGCGGCATTCGCAATCACGCTGCCAAGAATCAACTGTCCATTGATGATCGGGTTGGAGATCGACGCTTGATATCCGTTATAGACGTTGTAGAAAAGTGCGACGCTGGTCTGAAGGTGGTTTTCGAACAGTCGGGCCTTCGCGCCCAGTTCGTAGGTCGTAACGGTCTCGGGATTGACCGGCGCCGCCGCTATTGCATACGTGGCCGCGGAGCGGTTATATCCACCGTTCTTGTCCCCCTTTGTCCAACTGGCGTAGGTCATCAGGTCATCGGTCCATTGATACGTCAACGCCAGTTTGGGCGTCCACGCATTCCAGCTCGAACGCAGGTTGTTTGCAGAATAGGTCTGCGAGAGCGGCACGCCTTGCGGCGAATCGATATACCCGGCACTGTTGAAATGCTGGACCTCGTAGCTGTATCGCACACCGGCCGTCACCGCCAGCTTGCGGGTCAGGTTGTACGTGCCCTCGCCGTACAGACCGACACTTGACGTGTTGGTATCGCTTGCGATCCCGCTATAGTTGCCGTTCAACCAGCTTACCCGCGTGAAATCGAAAAGCTCGTGATAAAAGAAGACGCCGGTAGTGAAATTGAAGCGGTCGTATTTCCCCTGGAGCTGGAGTTCCTGAGTAAATTCCCGTTCGTGAATATCCTGCGAAAAACCATAATTATTGGATGGCGTTCCGTCCATCTCCCACGGAGAGGGATGATCGGAGAAGCCCCGCAGCGCGGTGATGGACTTGATAGAATAGTGATCGTTCAAACGATCGGTCACGTTCAGTGAGCCGCCACCCTGGTATCGTCTCAGTTGGGGATTGAACGCCGCATAGGTCGTATTGGGGCTTCCTCCCGGATAGTTGAGAGGAACGAGCGTCGGATTGTCCGAAAAATCGCGTGTTCCGTCTACCGAAAGCACGGCCTGCAAGTCCTTGGTCGGCGTGAAGCTCAACTTCCCGCGAAACTGATCAGTATCGATCGCATTGACATCTTTATGCAGATACGCGTTGTACAGGGTGCCGCTGTTCTGACGATGCGCATAGGCGAAACTACCCGCCAGCACGCCCGGGATGATCGGACCGGACACATACTCGTGCGTCTGAAAGTTCCCGTCCGTACCCCCCAGCATGTCTACTGATGCCTCGGTCTGGTCGTTCGAAGTCCGCGTCGTTATCTTGAGCGCCCCCGCACTGGTGTTCTCGCCGTACAAGGTTCCCTGCGGGCCACGCAGCACCTGTATGCTCTCCACATCGGGCAGGTCGAACAAGCCGGTGCCGAAGGTACGTGGGATGTAGACATCGTCCACGTACGTACCAACCGCGCTCGGCACGCCGGGGTCGGTCGTGCCGATGCCGCGGATAAATACCGACTGCATGTTGTAGGTGGCGCCCGGCGCCGAGAGACCCGGTGTGGTCCCGGCAAGATCGGCTATCTGCTGGATCTTTTGTTCCTGGATCCGCCGTGACGCGATCTGCGTGACGGCCACCGGGGTTTTCAGCTCAGAGGTACTACGTCGCTCCGCCGTGACTATGACGTCGGGAAGCACTGCGGAAGAAGCGCCGCCCTCCGTCTGAGAAACGACTGGTGCTGGTGGGTTCCCGGCAGCATCGCTTGCCGTGGCCGGAACCGGTGCGGCGATTTGCTGAGCGTGTGCCAACGGCGTAATCACCGACGAAGACAAAACACCATAACCCATCATCTGCCAAAACCGCAGCCCCGTACGCAGACCATGGCGGCGCATACTTTGCGCTTGTTGCGCATGCCGTTTGCTGCGCTGCCATCCCCTCAACCCACTTTTGTTTTTCATCGTCATTTCCGTTATATATAAAGCATTCCTAAATATATGGTAGTGGAGTAAATGGTTTGTTCAACCGCAATACCCCAACACTGGTCCAACGTGTTCCTGCTGGTGTTCCGGTCTCGTCCTGCTCAGGACACAGTCACGGCGTCCTCGATCAGGGAAAGGATCGTCGAACGGGTCCGCTCCCGCGCCGCCACGTCGCTTGGCTTCACGTTTTCGATGATCCCCGCCACTTGTCCTGGCTTGCCGAGCACGATGATCCGGTCGCCCACTGCAAGCGCCTCATCTATCGAGTGTGTAATCTGCAACACAGTCTTGCTCCGTTGCCTGGCAATCTGGCGAAATTCACCGCGCAAGGCTGCGGCCGTCACCTCATCCAGGTTGCCGAACGCTTCGTCCGCCAGCAACAGCACCGGGTCGCTGACCAGTGCACGCGCCATCGCCGCGCGCTGTCTCATACCGCCGGAGAGTTCATATGGATACGCATGCAGAAAGTCCCCCAGGCCGATTCGGACGAGCCATTCGACAGGGGAAATGTCCAACGAGCTTTCGTCGATGCCGAGTATCTCAAGCGGCAAACGCACGTTGTCCAGCACCGAGCGCCAGGGAAGCATGCGGTCGCCCTGGAACACACACCCAATCTGGCCCTTCAGTTTTCCAAAATCCTTCCACGGATCGACGCCCAGCACACGAACCGTGCCGCTGGTTGCAGAGTCGAGCCCGAGGATTAGATTGACTGAGGTGGACTTTCCACAACCGGAACGTCCCAGCACACAGACGTATTCCCCGTATTGCACGTCAAACGACAAGTCGGAAATCGCAGTTACAACTCGGGATTTTCGGGTGAACTGCTTGTTCACGCTTTCAAACCGGATAGCTGGATGTCTCATGATCTGCGTCCCATTACCTGCCGCCAGTTCACGAGGCGGCGCTCGATCATGGACAGCACCCAATCGATCAACAGCACGAATACCGCCAGCACGACGGTCCATGCCATCACCACATCCATCCGGAACTGCTCCTGTGCATTACGCAGGAAATAGCCGATGCCACTGTCGCCCGCCAGCAATTCGGTCGTGATCGCCACCGGAGTGCCAATCCCGAAATTGACCCGCAACCCGATCAGCAGCGAGGGCAGCATGCCCGGTAAAATAAGTTTGCGAGCCATCTGCCAAGGCGTGGGCCGCCACGCCTTTACCATTGCCCACAAGTCGTGTGGCACGGCGCGCACGCCGTCGCGTGCCTGGAAGAAGAAGCTGGGTATAGTCGTAACCATCACGATGAAGACCACCCGGAAGTCCATGTCCCGAAACCACAGTACGGAGAAAATAACCCAGCAAATTCCCGGTACTCCCTGCTTCAGCCTGATGATCGGCAACAGCGAACGCTCAACCCGTTCATTCAGCCCCGCCGCCGCGCCGAACAGGGAGCCGATAGAGAACGCAAGCATCACTGACATGATGATGCGTGCAAATGTGGCCCAGATCGTCTGATAGGATTCCGGGCGAGACAACAGCTTGCCAACGCCGATCGCAACTCGTCCGATCGATGGAAACAGGAAGGGGGGTAGAAAATGGGCCGCCACTTCCCAAGCGATCGCCGCGCCGCCCAACATCAGGATGCCTTCCCAATTCACACGACGCACCAGCACCTCGACGAGTTCCAGCGGTGCACGTCCCTTTGGCCGGGGTATGAACGCCTCCCTCGAGACATCGCTCGCTGTTTCTTTTCGCGTCGCCACGACTTCAGACATCAGGATTACCTCGTGAATTGGTTCTGCAGAATTAGGGCTGAAAATTTGCCACGTATCGATCGATCTCGGCGTCGGTCAAGGGGCGCTCGAGCACGTCATCGGTCACCATCAGTTGCTGGGAGAGCACCTTGATCGCACCCTTGTAGGCTCCGATCGGCCTCACGTCCAGGATCTCCGGATAATGCGCGAGCACATAGGTCACCGCCGCCCGATCCATCTTCGTGCTGTCACTGACGATGGTGGCGGCATCGTCGGGATGCGCGCGCGCGAAATCAGCCGCGTCCTGGGTCGCCGCATACAGCCGCTTCACGAGATCGAGATTCGCGGGCACGGCCAGCCAGTCCCGCCACGCGCCGAGCGCGATACTTGGAATGCCCGGACTATGGGAATAGGCCTGCCATTTGGCCTGATCGAAGATCGAGATCACGTGATAGCGACTCGTCTGGGTCTGCACCGACGCAATTTCGACCGGCGCCGGAAAGATCGCGTCCAGCCTGCCCATCGCGAACTCGGCGACTTCAGTGGCGCTCTCGGTCGAATGGATTTTCACGGTGGAGAGGTCCAGGCCGCTCTGCTTCAGCAGAAACGACGTCACCGACCAGTTTCCGGTTCCGGTCGCCGCGCCAAGCGTCTTGCCCCGCAGGTCTGCGACTGTCCTGATCGAGGGATCGGAGACCGCGACGAGATTCGTGAACTTGAACACATTGAACACCATCGAGATGTCGGCGCCCTGTTCGACGAACTGTGTAAAGGTCTGCGGCGCCACGCAGAAGCAGACCTTGTCCACCCCATGCGCGAAATCGACGTAGGCGACCTGCCCGACCTTGGGCGTCACCTCGAGACGAAAGCCGTGCAGGATGTCCAGGTGATTTTTCTTGATGATGGCGGGTAGCCACGTGCTGTATGACGGTGGCGCAAAAACCGTGATTCGCAGTGTCGGCAGCGCACCGGCGGCAGGCGGCGCGACGGCAGCACCATCGGCCGGTACCGCGAGTGCCACGGCGCCGCGCGCCAGCGCCACGAGCCCGGCGACAACCATCCACAAGCGCATCCGTGAGAATAAGACCATTAGGGTCAACCGTATAAAAGAAGTCAGGAAGCCGCGTGCGCGGTCTCAGCGGCGGGAACCCGGGTAACGTCGTGGTGCGCGTCCGAGGCGACACCCTCGCGGCTGGAAGGCTGCTCTGGATCGAACCAGAACGTATGCGCATACCCGAGTCGGGCCAGTTTCGTCGCAGCGATCCGTACGGCGCGGCCGTGGCCGGCCAGCACGATCGGAGTTGCACTGTCCTCCGGCAGTCCGGCCGGTGCCCCACCTTCGGGATCGATCCGGCGCGCCCCGCGCAGCGGCTCCGGCAACGGCGTTTCAATTGTGCCGGCCTGCAGCACAGACAGCGGGTTCCCGGACGCATCGCCGGCCTGGACGTCGCGCAACCAGACGCGCTGCACCCCGATTTCGCCCGGATCGATCGTTCCCGCCCGGGCAACCACCACGTCGCTCTCCGGTGAAGCGAACCGCGGCGCGCCGCGATGTTCGGGCGTATCGGTTCCGATGCGGTAGAAGTGCAAGTGGATGCCCACCTCGCCGCCGCGGGTGCCGATCGTGTGATACGTATCGTGAGGAATGTAGAGCGCCTTACTGGGCACCACCGATACTTCCCCGACCTTGCCGAGCTGCCCCCGGCCCTCGACCTGCCCGTCGTCGGTTCGCCGGTAGAGCACGTTGTGCTCGTTGCCCCGCACGCCGGCGATGATTGCCCAGTAGGGGTGTTGATGAGGCGAGTTTCCGCCATGTTCGTTCGTGCTCACCTGCACGTACAGCGCGTTGCGGTGGTCCGCGTCCTCCGCCAGACGATAGAAGCCGCTGCGCTGCGCATATAAATAGGGAAACTGCGCAACCGGAAACAGCTCGGTCCGGGCGGCCAGTGCGAGCAGTGCTGCCCGCCCGGCTTCAATCTGCGCGTCGTCGTGATTGTCGTCGCCGAGCTCCGCGGCTTTGATACGCGCGATCGCCTCGCGCACGGCATTGGTTCGTTCAAGAATGAGCGACATGCTTTTCTTCCGATGTCTGGAGATGAAGAGGGTTGTTGGCTTCAGTGCTTCCGGTGCTTCCCACATTCGCGGGCGCGGCGCTCCGGTTGAACCGGCGCAGCGGCGCAAGCGCTGGGGAATAATGATCAAGATCTAGAAGCGGGAACAGCAGCTCCTTGACGCGCTTCGCCTCCTCCACCAGTGGCCAGCCTGCAAGAATGAATACATCGATACCGAGATCGCGCTGCAGCTCGCGCATTCTTTCGGCCACGTTCTTCGCACTGCCGACGAAGTAGCCACCCCAGCCCTGGTCGAACAGGTCCAGCGCCCCCCAGGCGTTCACCCCCGACCAGATATTCGGCGCGGATTCCAGCGAGCGGACCGGTGGTAGTTTCCCAGCGCGCAGCGCGTCGATTCTTGATTGAATCAGCGAGTCGTCGCTTTCCAACGAGTCGAAGCCCTTCGTGTCCCGGGCGCCGAACGCGACGTTGTAGCGCCCGAGGTTAAGGCGTCGCTCAATCTGACTGACGATGTGTGCCGCGCCGGTCTGCTCCATCACCCACTCCGCGTGCTCCCACGCTTCGGCCTCGGTTTCCCGGACGATGATGTTGGCGAGCGTACCGACCTTCAGCGTGCGGCCGTGAGTTGTTGCCACCTCCCTCGCAGCCGCGATCTGTGCGCCCAGTCTGTCCGGCCGGTGCAGATAGGTCAGGTAGGTATCGAGCACCTGTCCGGCGTGCCGAATGCCTGCTGGTGATGCACCCGACCCCCAGACTGGCGTGTGGGGATTCTGCACGAGCGGCCCTTCCCCCTTGGTCGACACGAGCGGGACGGGAGGCGGGTCACCTATCTGGAAATGCCGTCCTTCATGAGCGCCAACTTCACCCGAGTAGAGCTGCTTGAACAGCGTCCAGTACTCGGCGCTCAGTTCGTAGCGCTCGTCGCTGCCTACACGGATACCGTACTGAGGCAGTATCTTGTCCGTCCCGTTCACTTGGTTGAACAGCAGTCGGCCACCCGACAGTTCGTCGAACACCTGGGCCTGCTGTGCCAGAATCGCCGGCGAGTAGGAACCCGGATAAATAGGAATCAAAAACCGCATCTGCTTCGTGACCGGTATCAGCGTCGCCGTCTCGACGAACGGGTTCCGTCCGACCGTCAATGCGCCGAAATAGCCCAACTGGTCAATCGTCTTCGCCAGCTCAACCACCTGATCGAAATGCGCTGGGCGCGCGCCTTCGGGCTTCCACGGAAACGGGCCATCGTTTGGATTGATGTACCAGAGGACCTGCATCGGATGACTCATAAGTAGTCCATATCGAATATCGCAAGCAAGTAAATCGGAAAAAACGTGTGACCGTCAGCCACCGACGGGAGCCGAAGCATGCCGGATCGCCACGGACTCGGCGGACGAGGTAATTTGTTTCGCCGGGGCCGTGGGCCGTAAGTCCGGTAGTGACGTGTCCAGTTCGAGCAGAGGCAGCAGCAGCGACGCGATCCGCTCCGCCTCCTCGGTCAACGGCCAGCCAGCCAGAATGAATACGTCGATGCCGATGTCGCGCTGCAACGCCTTCATGCGTGCTGCGACGTTCTCCGCACTTCCCACCAGATAGGCGCCCCATCCCTTGTCGAGGATGTCGACGGCGGACCACGAGGCCGGTCCCGACCAGATATTCGGCGCGGACTCCAGTTCACGGACGTCTGGCAGCCGGCCGGCGCGCAGCGCGTCGATGCGCCGTTGGATGAGTGGATCGTCGCTCTGCAGACCGGCAAATCCACCCGCGTCGAATTCCCGATGCCGGAGCCTTGCATCGATCTGCTTCACAATCGTTTCGGCACCTGTTTGCTCGAGCAGCCAGCGTGCGTGATCCCACGCTTCCTCTTCGGTTTCGCGGACGATGATGTTCGCCAGCGTCCCCGCCCGCAGCGTCCTGCCAAACGATGCCGCCACTTCGCGCGCGGCGGCGATCTGTCTACCGAGTTTCGCGGGATCGTGCAAATAGGTCAGATAGGTATCCAGCACCTCGCCTGCATGCCGTATCCCGCCGGGCGATGCGCCCGATCCCCAGACCGGTGTATGCGGATACTGGACGAGCCTCGGCTTGCCTTCGGTCAGGGTGCGCGCGTGCGGAGGTGCACCGAACTTGAAGAATTTGCCGTCGTATTCCGCAATTTCTCCTGCATAGAGCTGCTTGAATACTTTCCAGTATTCGGCACTGATCTTGTAGCGTCCGGCACCAGACTCATAGATGCCGAATTGCGGCAGGATCGAGTCCGTGCCGTTCACCTGGTTGAACAGCAGCCGCCCGCCCGACAGTTCGTCAAATGTCTGGGCTTGCTTGACTAGCAACGCCGGCGGGTAGACGCCCGGATAGATCGGAATCAGAAAACGCATGCGTTCGGTCAAAGGCACAAGCGTCGCGGTCTCGATGAACGGACTCTCGCCGACTGTCAACGCGCCATAGAAGCCGAGCCGGTCCACGGTCTTGGCGAGATGGACGACTCGGTTGTGATCGGGTTCAAACGCACCCTCGGGCTTCCAGGGATACGGACCGTCGTTGTGGCGGAGATACCAGAGGATCTGCATCGGGTTAGCCATGTCGCGTCTCCCTGTTCAGGCTGCAGCGGCGGCGATACCACGATCGGCCGCCCACTGACGCCTCGCCACTTCGAGCGGCGCTGGCGCAAGCCATGCGTCGACATCGATCTCCCGCTCGATTACACCAATGCGGCGCAAGAATGCCACCTGGGAGCGCAACGCAGCGATCTTGGCCGATGCGAAGTCCAGCTCGAAATTGCGGCCGACCTGATCGCCATACGCCTGATGCACGAGGTACTCCGGCACGAACTGTTCATTGGCGATATGACGCACCAGCGCCGCCGGGTTACGGCGCGCCTCGTCCTCCACATCGAGCGTGCGATAGAGCACCCTCGAAACGAGTTCCGGGTGCGCGTCTAACAGATCCGCCTTGACCGCAAACACGAGGGGTGTACTGAGGTTTGCGCGTTCCGAGTCGTCGTCCACCCAGTCCAGGTCGAACACGACGTCGAGCCCAAGCAGATATTCATATTGCAGCGACGATGCACCGATCCCACCGCCCGACGTGATGACGTCAACCTCGCCGCCAATCAATGGCAACACCGATTCGCTCCATTGGCCAGCCTTGTGCTTCGCACGGAACGCCGCAGGACCGCTGGCTGCGCTGCCCTTGACGTCGGGAGTGCGCCGGTCGACGATGAACGGGCGATTCACCTCACGCTCAACCAGTTGCACGTCGCCGAGCGTGAGGCCTGCTGATCGTAATGCCACGTCGTAGAAACGCAGCGTGTTGGCCCAGGTATGGTCGAGCTGTTCGTGCGACCGCCGCGGTACCAAAAGCCGTTTCCCTTTCAGATCCGCAGGTCCACTGATGCCTGATCCGGGCAAGGCGAGTAGCGTCTGGGCACCCCGAAGGAATGACAGTCCGAGCACGCGCGTGTTCGCGCCGTTAGCCTGCGCCCAGATCGCCGGATAGTTGCTGCCGTGCCGGAACAGGTTCTCATGCGCATGGGTGAAATGCGACTGCAGCACAACGGGGTCACTCGAATCCTGCAACGCGGTGAGCGTTGCCGCGCCATCCGCGAATTCTTCATCGAACAACCCGCGCTGTACCGCGATACCGAAGCTCGTCGGCACGCCGCATCGCGTGTACCACAACGCAATCGGCGATGTCTTTTCGCCGGTCGCAGCCGGGCTGCCCGGATGTCGCTCCACCACTTCGCTCATTTTTCGCCCCATCTCGCAAAGCCAGTTCCACTGGCGGGTCCATAGAATCGAATCGGCCGAAACGCTTCGATTGGCTGTGTCACGTTTGGCGTGACCCTTTATACTAGAAACACCAACTGGCGCACCGTGATATGCTCTATAGCGTTAATAAGTTACCTCTATAAAGCAGACGACAGTATAGAATGGCACTAATGGGTCCATAACACTAAATTCGGATATGGTTATTCGTACACGGTGAAAGGAGCAAGAATGCAATCGAGCACTGCCGAGCTGGATGAAGCAGAAGATCTGAATATCGGGGAGTCGCCGGAGACGTTTGTCGACCGGCTGAAGATGGCTATTACGCTGGTTGGGAACGCCAGCGCGCTCGCGAAGCGAGCGAATATCTCGCAAAGTGGTCTCCAGCGTTATCTCAATGGCGGGGAGCCGACCCGGAAAGTCCTGATCGCCCTGGCGGAGGCGGCCAACGTAAGCTTGCTATGGCTGATGACCGGCGAGGGCTTGTTAAGCGACAAGCCGGCGACACCTACGACCCTGACCCGGCTGCCCCTGTTTAACGCCAACGACGTGCCCAGGAAGGAAGGGTTGCTAGCGCTTAACGGCAAACTGTCGGGACTGGCGTTCTGTCGGGCATGGCTCGGTCAGCACGGGCTGGACGCCAAGGAGCTCTCTGCGCTCTATGTCTGCGGAAACAGCATGGAACCGACAATTCGCAATGGAGATACGATCCTCATGGACCAGGCTCAGGTCGAAATATCCGACGGCGACTTATTTGTGATCAAGGATTCGGGAGCCCTGATGATCAAGCGGATGCAGCGCCAGTTGGGCAACAGGGTACGAATGCTCAGCGACAACCCGAACTATGACGTGAGCGAAGCGTCAACCAGCGAAATTGAAGTCGTTGGGAAGATTGTGTGGAGAGGCAGTTTGCTTTAATCCCGGCATGCCAAGCATGAGCGAATGAAGGACCGGAAAAAGATCGTTCGAGCAAGTATTGGCACATCAACGCGCGGGTATCACTCATCCACGCGGGAGCCACGTCTGATGCGGTCATGGTTGTAGCAACGGGGATGTATCAAGTAAGGCCGCGGCCGTCAATCGACGGCCGCGGGCGCGTACTGGCTCAAAGATCGCGAAGCGACTGGTCTATCTGGCACAGCGGGGCGCGACACCTTCCCGCTGCCGCCCCCCGCTGTCGACTCGTGCCGTTGTCGGCTGTTCGCCGGATGCTGAGGCGTATTCCGTCTGCGTTTGTTGATACAGTCATCCGCTCGCTGACGAATAACGGCACCGAACATGTTGATGTCGGGCAGTCGGTCGTTCTAGCCTTTCTTCCTGTAAGCAGCATGACTTTGTAATAACCAGTCGATCAACTGGATGCCAAAACCTCCCTAAGCACTGCTTTGCCGTAGCTATTCCCGCGACGAGCGCCAGAGTCCCGACGTTCTCCAAGACGCCCTAGCGCCTGCAGCCATGTGTGAGATTGGGTATAACAGTCAGAGTGCAGTTGGAAATCAGCTCGCCATCCTATCGCCACCGAACAAGGTATGGCCACCTCTGTCAGTCGACACTTCCCAACGCTTCGAGTATCGGCGCAAGCGTCCTCACGCTGATCTGGAAGTTCGCACCTCGCCCGAGCGATGTTTCCAGCGCAAGCCATTATCCAGCTACGACCGCGAAGCCGCAGAGATCACGCCAGAACCGCAAGCTTATGTTTAAATCCGCGACCAGCAATTCAGGCATCAGCCTCGCCGGTATGAACGATGGTTGCAAAGTACCCGGCTTCATGATGTAAGGTGTCCACGTGCGCGTTGCCGCGAAAAAAGCCGGACATGCAGGGCATCAAGACGTGCCAGCAAGACTGCACCACACGACTGATGACGATTGTTTGAATGCATTGACAGCACAGCCGCCGGTTGCCCAGATCTGAACCGGAGCTAAAAACTAAGCCCTTCGTGTCAACAACGCAAGATCTCGAACACTTGCCAATGAAACATCGTAGCCGCTGAGAACACCAGTCAGGCGACGCGTAACGGGAAAAGTCGCGACACTCCTGATTTGTTCAGGTAAACGATCGACTTGTACGGGGTAGTTCATTTTCGCCCCGGCGAAATGCTATTTCCCCGTCCGCCCTATTCACCATTTCTCCCCCCTTGAGCGAGTGCACATAGGATGTCGCGCATGGTCGCAGTTGAAACGTCAAAATGGTACGCCAAATAAATAGGGTTGTGGTTGCGGCCAATCTGCATGCGACCAAGAGGGGTAATCTGCCTAAGTTTCATGGACTGTCCTATGACTGCGGCTCGATCTGAACGACGGCAATCGCGTGCCGAGCCCGATCCAAGCCACTTATGAACCTATCAGTTCCGGAGTCGTTCAATACAAGTTCATCTGAAATCCGGCATGCATACCTGCGGGTCGTCGCACTGATCCACCCCGCACGATATGGCAGCGCCAGCGTTCAATCCCCCGCGGCATCGATCAAACCCAGCTCGACGCTGTTCAGGCTGACCTACGCGATCCGTGCAAAGAACCGTATGAGGTTCGCGCTAAGCGGCACGACAGCCGCCCAGGTGTCAAGCGTCTTGCCTGCAATGAAGCGCGTGCGGGGCAACAGCGCGACCAACAAAATGATAAATGGGAATCGCACGAAACATATTGATGACGATCGACAACGTTCTCTTCAAGCGGGCCTTCGAGACGCAGAAGCGGGATCATGTGATCGCCGATCGCGCGATGACCTGCGCATTCCAGCGCGATCTGCGGTCTTTGCGGCAGCTCATCAACGGTGCCCGCCACCGCCGTCACGGGGTCCACGCGTCGCTGCACCGTCTCTACGCTGCGCGGCGATGTGATAATCTGGCCGATGGCAATATCAGGATCGTCAACGAACGCGTCGAACACAGTCGAGTCTATTGCGCCGAAGCCGATCAGCGTAACGGGCGCGCGGCGCCTCACACCCGGCATGTCTGCAGGCGCTTGAGTATCCATTGAAAGCTAGTCAGAAGAAATGATGCATGCCGATGCGCAGGGCCGCCTGGTTGGCGCTGGACGACGGTACGAGCAGGGGGATGGCAGCATTGCCTGAGCCGTTCGCGTGCTGCCACACGAGCTGCGCATAGACCGTGGTCCGCACCGAAAGCTTGTACATATCGCCGACACCCACCTCCGCATACCGTGTATCAGTCAGCCATGACAGATACCCGCCGACGTTGACGGTGTTTGCTACAGTGGTATGGAAATCAGCGCCCGCCTCGACCGTACGCATGCGACCCGAAGCAGTGTCCGTTCCCAAGTTCACCTGGGTCAGCATGCCATGCAGGTCTACTTTCTGGCCGATCGAATAGAACGCGGACAGGCCGCTGATGCGCTGTGTCCTCGCAGTAAAAACAGCCCCAGTCGCGAGCGATTGTCCGAGGAAACTCGAATAGCCGAGCTTCGACCCAACATCGATCGCGTGATTACGCCAACTGCTATACACGGCCGACGCGCGGAACGGACCATTCCTGTACGACACGTCGGCGGAAAACACATGCCCCGGTTGCGTGGCCGTGTCATCCAGGCCGTAAATAGCGCTCGCGGTCAGTCCACCGATTTCCGGTGTCGTATAACGCAGCGAATTGTTGATCGAATCGCCCATGATTCCGATGTTGTCGAGATTCGCCGGGTGGAACAGATAGAACGTGTACTGAATACTGCCGTTCGAATTGAGCCGCAGCGCCTCGGTCGTCAGGTCAAGTTGCCGACCCATCGTGAACGTACCGTACTGCGGTGAAGACAAGCCCACGTACGCAAAATGGCTGAACGCCTCATTAGCGATCGTTCCGGAGCCGGTATTGGAGAGAAACCCGTCCTGCAACGCAAACACTGCTTTCAGATGGTTCCCGAGATCCTCGCTACCGCGCAAGCCGAAGAAATCGGGCACAGCAACTGGACCCGCGAGCGCCGTGCCACTGCCTTTGGCATTCGTGTTGTACGTCACCCCCTCGTCGATACTGCCATACAACGTCACGCTGCTTTGCGCATGGGCGCCAGCCGCAAACCACGCCATCGCGGCAGCACTGAATATTTTTCTTTTTATCATTAGTTATCCTATTTATCTAATATATGAAAAGACCTGACCGGCTTCTAGATAAGCCGGCCCGCGCCGTGGTTCCGAATTCTTACTCGTGCTTAAGCCTCAGTCCTCGCGCTCGGAGCAACGGCAGCACGTGCGCTGCGAAGAAATCCAGTTCGGGCGCGTAATCGTAGAAGCCAATCTGCGCGCCGTCGATGCCCGCTTCATGCAGTTTCTGCAGCGCGTCGGCCACGTCGTTGGGGTCGCCGATAATCTGGATGTGACCGCCGAGAATCCGGTCGGCCGGCACGTGTTCCTTCCATCCTTGCGCGTCGCCGCCCGAGTGACGCGCGCTGTACGCCCGAACCGACTCATAGTCGGCCTGCGCCAGGATTGCGTCGCGATACGCGAACGCCTCTTGCCGCGTCGGCTTGCAAATGACGAGGGGGAAAATGATAACTTTTGGCGAGCGCCCTGTGTCGGCATACGGTGCGCGAATCCGCTTCACATGCTCTGGTAGCGCCTCGATCGCACGCTCGAACACCGCCCCGGCCGGACTCGACGTGAACACCACGTCCGAATGCCGGGCTGCGTACTCGAAACCGGCCTGCGACGCGCTCGCCGACACCATGATCGGGCGGCCGTAGCGCGGCCGCGGCGACACGTATGCGTTTTCGAGTTGATAGAAGCGACCTTCATGGGTGACGTTTTCGCTGCCCTCCCACAAGGTCTCCATCACCGATGCGAACTCGTCCGCACGCTCATAGCGCTCGTCATGCGCGATCCGCTTCATCCCGAACATCAGCGGTTCGGCCGCATCGTAACCTGTCACGATATTCAGGCCGAACTTGCCGCCTGAAATGTGATCGGCGGTCGCCGCGAAGCGTGCGAGATGCAGCGGATGCCAGCTGCCATAAAGGATGTGTACTGTCGAGATCGTGATAATGCGCCTAGTCAACGCACTCAACGCGACGGTCGACATAAATGGATCGAGGAAGTTTTCCCGGTAACGTGAAGCACCACCGAAACCGCCCTTCGGCACCCATTGCTGCAGGCCGAACACGAAGTCGAAACCGTGCGATTCCGCTTTCAGCACCAAGGCACGGTTGTAGTCGAAGGTCCAGTCCGTGCCGCGCGGATAGGTCGATTGGGAAAAACCGCCGGTCTGCGTCGGCAGGAACAGGCCGAGCATCAGCGGCTCACGGCCGGCCTTCGACAGAGGGCTGTCCGGAAAATCGAGCGGGCCTTGCAGCGCCGGCGCGCGGGGTGTTGATTGTGCTTCTAGTTCTGTTGACATGACTCTTGCACCACGGGAAGAAAAGGATTTGCGGATGTCGGTCAGTCCGGCAGGCCGCGGCCGCGCGTTTCCGGCAGAAATAGCATTGCGACGACCCCGAGCAGGTAGATCGGAGCAAACCAGACGGCGACCTTGCCGAAGCCACCGAGCGCCGCGGCGAGTGTGCCGGCGGTGATGGCACCTGCCATCGCCAGATAGCGGGCACCGGAGAACACAATGCTGATAGCCGTGGCGCGGATTCGCGTCGGGAACAGTTCCGGCGTGTGGATTGCATACCAGCTATACAGGCCACCTGTGAAGAAGCCCGCGACCAATTGCGCGAGTGTCACAGCCTGCGCGGAACCGAGACCGGCGAACACTACCGGCACGATCAGCAGCGATCCGAGCAGGTAGACAATCGTTGTCGGGCGGCGTCCCCAGCTCTCCGCCAGGAAGCCCATCGCAATGCAGCCGACGATCTCGCCCAGGTTGTACAATGCGCCCGCCCATCCTGCCAGCGAAGCTGCGGTGCGCGGATCGTGTGCGAGGCTGCCGACGAAGGTCGGCAGAAAGGACGTCACCGCCCACCAGCCGCCAGTAATCGATATGGACACCGCGAGCGCGGCGACCAGATGCCTGCGGACCGCGGGCGTGGCAAAGAGCGCGAACGGTTTCGCGTCGTGTTGAGCCTTGCTCCATCGGGTCGACTCGGGAATGTGCCGGTACACGGCGAGGATAATTACAAGCGGCACGACCCCGAAGAGGTACATCCAGCGCCACGACAACCCGAGCGTCGAACCGATCAGCACCCACAAGCCGGATACAAGCAATCCACCGACCGAAAAACCGGCCTGCAGCAGCCCGGCTCCGCGCGTACGCCACTTCTCCGGCCACACTTCCTGCAGCAGCGACGTGCCGACGCCCCATTCCGCACCGATGCCCACACCCGTGATGAAACGCGCAAGCGCCAGCCATTCCCATGACGAAGCCAAAGCCGATGCGGTGGTCGCTATGCTATAGAGAGCGACGCCGAGAATCATCGTCCTCCGGCGGCCGATCCGGTCGCCCATCACGCCGCCAAGCACGCCACCCGTGGCCCAGCCCGCCAACGTGATCGTCACCAGGTATCCGAGATATCTCGCAAATGCATGGCCCACCTCTGGACGCAGCAATTCCGCCAGCGCGGGCCGCCCCGTCACGAGCAACACGAAGGTGTCATAGCCGTCCGCAATCCAGAATGTCGTGACGATTGCCAGTACGCCCCAGGCCTCTCGTGTAATCGAGGCCTGTGATGATGGGGAAACTTTTTTAACGGACTGGTTCGTGTACATATTCTTATATGGATTACTAATCTGTTAATGGAATATGAGTTTCGCAGATCACCAGGTCCACCAGCAACGTGCGAAATGCCTGCTCTAGAAAGCGATCAGGTTGTCCCTGAACCGCTCATGCTCGTAATGCGTACGCACCACGCCAAGACGCTGCAACGCGGGCACGAGGCCATCGGTGATCTCGGCGATGTAGCGCCGCGTTAGGTCCGGGTCCATCAGCAGGAAGCCGTCGCCGCCGACTTCATCGACGATTTCCGACAGCCGCGCGGCCACGTCCGACGCGGTACCGACCAGATTGACATCCGAGAGCATCTTGCCGCTGCCGCTAATCTCGCGCAGCGTACGGCCCGTGTACTGCGCGACGAGCGTCTGGTGGCCATTCGACTTTAGCTCCGGCAACGGCTCATCCAGATCGAACTTCGAGAAGTCGATCCCGCTCGTGCGCGACAGCGACGCGAGATGCGCGTCCAAGTGCCGCTCAGTGTCATCGAGCTGCGCGCGGCGGCGCAGCTCGGCGCTCTCTCGCGACCCGTCGACGATCGGCGTAATCAGGAACAACACCTTGATGCTGTCCGGGTCGCGCCCCGCCTCGCGTGCCTTCGCCCGGATGTCCTCGCGAAACGCCTTCATTGAGGCCACGCTGCGCGCGGTGCCAATGACCGTTTCGGCCCAGCGGGCTGCGAACTGGCGGCCACGCGGGGAACCACCGGCCTGGCAGATCACCGGTCGCCCCTGCGGCGAGCGCGGCGCACCGAGCGGTCCGCGCGAGCGGAAATATTTGCCCTCGAAGTAGACCGGCCGGACCTTTGACGAATCGGCGAAAATCTCGTTTTCCTGGTCCATCACGACCGCGTCCTCATCCCACGACTCCCAGAGCCGCGTGACGAGATCGGCATATTCGTCGGCCATCTCGTAGCGCTCATCGTGCGGATACTGACGCTCGAGCCCGAAATTCTGCGCACCGCCATCGTTGCTACCCGTCACGAGATTCCAACCGGCGCGGCCAAGGCTCACGTGGTCCAGCGTGTTCGTCAGGCGCGCGAGTTGGAACGGGTGATATTCAGTGGTCGAAAGCGTCGTCACGACGCCGAGGCGGCGCGTCGCCTGAATCAGGAACGACGCGAGCACGGCCGGATCGAGCTTCGGCGAATCGACCGCATAGCGCAGATAGGTATCGTGCGAATTGCCGTACGTGTAAGGGATGTTCGATGAATCCTCGATCATCACGTAGTCGAATGCGGCGCGCTCCAGCGCGCGCGAAAGATCGACGAACAGGTCGGGCGAAGTCCATCCCTTCGGGTTCGGGCCGCCCCACGGCAGCCGCCATGCTTTCGGGCCGTAGCCGCGGGAGATGAACCATGCGAGGTGAAACGGTTTGCGTGCCATGATTGCTTCAGGTCAGGTCAGGTCAGGTCAGATCGGGCTGCGAGGTTGCAGAGGGTTTACGGGTATGCCTGGACCGCGACCGAAATCGGGCCGCCGCGCCGAACTGTGTTGTAGATCACGCAGCCACTGGTGAAGTGGTTGATCAGTTGCTGTGCCTCAGCCTGCGTGACGCCATATACGGCGACATCGATATGCACGCGCTCAAAGCGGGTCCGGTCTTCCGCATCGCGCACTGAGTCGACCGCCGCCGTGGCGTGCTTCACCGTCAGGTTCAATTCGCGGGCGGCCTTCTCGACGCTGCCGAGCGCGCACACGCCCAGCGCCGATAGCAGCAGTTCTGAGGGTTCTGTCGCGACTGTGTCGCCATCGCGCGCCGACGGTGAATCCGACGCGAAGAGGTTGCCGCGACTCTCTACCAGATAGCGTCCCGTGACACCGATGGTGGTCGTCGTTGCACTGCGTTGCTCGCTCATGAGTAGACATCCTTCCAAGATCAAAGAGGGGTTTCCGTGGCGAAATTAGATATGACCACGTCCGTTTATTCCAGTAACATATTCAGATATGTTTATCTCATAAAAATATGTTCACCAGCTCAGAGACTACCCACAATGGACCGTCGCGAACTGACCCGTACGACGAGACTCGCGGTAGACTGCCGTTCCCGGCGCGCTCTCAACGGCGGTAAGTCCCGTCCAGCGGGCCTTTCGGCCGGCACCGAGATTTGGCCACGACAATGGATTGATTGAATGACCGCTACAAAAAGCGCGCTTGAGAACCTGGATTCCGACACCGGCCAGCTGGCTGAGGCCGACTGGTTAGCCCGTTATGTTCAGACTGACGGCGGCGGCAATCTGGTCAACAGCATCCGGGATCTGATCCAGTCTGGACGGCTGCAGACCGGCGCACGCCTGCCGACCGTGCGCATACTGGGCTCCCTTCTAGGCGTCAGCCCGGCGACGGTCGCCGGTGCCTGGTCCCGGCTGCGTGAACTCGGTCTGATCGAAACGCGCCGCCGCGGTGGGACGGTCGTGACGGACCTCGGCGCACGGGTCGCTGTGCGCCCAGAGGCTCGCGACGAACAATCGTGGGATTTGGCGCAGGGCCTCATCGATTACTCGCTGCTGCCCGATCTCGGCCAGGCGTTGCTGGCCGGGTTGCAGGAATCGTCGGTTCATCGCGCGTCGAAAGAACACGCGATCCCAAGCCTGGTGGCCGCAGTGAGCCCGACGTGGCCGTTTCAGCCGGAAGCATGGAGTACTGCAGGAAGCGGCACCGAAGGTACACTGCTCGCAATCCAGGCAGCGGCCGGCGAACGAAGCGTCATCGCCATCGAGTCGCCGACCAGCCCCCGGCTGCTGGATATCTGTGCGGCGCTCGGGCTTGAGCTGATTGCCGTTGCATGCGACGAAAGCGGTCCCACGCCCGAGTCACTGCGCGAAGCCCTGACACGGCAACCGGCAGCATTCGTCTATCAGCCGCGCGCACAGGTGCCGCTTGGCCATGCGGTCAACGCGGCGCGATTGAGTGAATTGGCTCTGGAATTGAAGCGCAGCCCGGACACCCAGATCGTCGAGGACGATTTCATCGGTATGCTCTCTCAAGCCACGGCGCCAAGCATGGGGGTGCTTCTTCAGGACCGGACACTGTTGGTGCGCGGGTATTGCAACACATACGGAATCGATCTTCGCACCTGCGTGATCGGCGGTTCGTCCAGACTCGTGGATCGGGTTCGACGCCTGCGCAGCTTCGGCGCCGCGATGAACAGCAGGATTCTCCAGGGCGCGCTCGCATGGCTACTGCGCGACGAGCGAACTGGTACCGCCGTCGCCAACGCCCGGCAACGCTACGCCGCGCGCCGCCAGAACCTTCTCATGCTGCTGCGGGCACGAGGATTGACTGTGCAGGGTAACGACGGCCTGAACCTGTGGGTATCGGTGGCTCGCGAAGAAGCAGCAATCGTCTCACTGGCCGCACATGGCATTTCGGTTGGAAGTGGAAGCCGCTGCCATGTAGGTCAAAAGACAGGTGAATTCCTCCGCCTGTCCACTGCCCGCTTACCCGACGATATCAAAGCACTTGAACAGATCGCAGACCGGTTTGATGAGATATAGGGCAGTCCGACGGTCAAGACCCTACCCAATTAGCAGCGCTTATTGCCGCGAGGTTCGCCCTGCGTTTTGCCCGATGAATCATGTGGACCGCAAACCCGCCCCGTGTGGTGCATGTTAAAATTGGTCACCTTTCCGTCACATTGGCGACAATGCCCTGCGATTCATGCAAGCAACTACTCACGCAGGAAGGAACTGCCCCGCCCCACTCCGCGCTTACGCCCATCGGCACCCCCGGGAAGCTGCGACCGATGCTGCGCCGACCTGTTCTTATTAGCCGGTACCGCTGCTGTACATGCGAGGCAAACTGGATCCACGAGGTCGACTCAGAGCCCACCGGCAACAGGCATTGGATCTGTCTGGGCGGTGCTACCAGTATTCTCGAACCCGACCAATTGCGGAGCCTGACCTCCGAGGTCGCCTCCGACGCCGGGCACCTCAGCGCTCACTGAAGATATCAAGGTTCCATGGATCCATAGCGGAATCCTCAATCGCTTCGATCAGGAAGTGCCCGGCGTGACCCTCGAATTCCTTCCATTGAATACGCCGACCCAGATCGCCGCACTTGTCGACGACTGCGTCGATGGTGGGTTCGTCTATCTGCTGAACGGGACATCCGATATCTGGTCGGCGAATGCCGCAACGCAGGACTCGTTCTTGACGTCGTGCCGGAAGTGACGACGGAAACACCAATCCTTTCCCTTGTTTCGACCGGCATCGGTGCGGCCAATCGTGCGCGGCCACCGGCCCTCGTGCGACTGCTCAATTTGGCCGATCGCGCTGCCGATGGTGTTCATGCACCGGCAACAGAACGCGAACCTGGCGCTCGCGCGGCTTGCGGAACGACGTCGCCAACTTGCCGATACCTCTCCCGACCGACCGGTCCCCCTTTCTATTACCAGCATGATGTCGATCCGTCCTGCGAGCTGATGTCGACCCGCCAGTATCCGCCAACGAAAGCGACGAATGCCACGCAGACGGCCACACAGCACGCACATGCGACCACCTCTCATCCCCACAACGCCAAGCGGCCATCATGCTTTCATCCGAAGGCCCGCGGCAGCGCTGCCCGCTCGCTGGTGACCAAAGTGTGCCGTGCTGCGACCTCCAAGCGGCGCATTGAGTCATATAACGTCTTGTACGTATCATCCGAATCAGGTCCTGCTGAAGCGATGATGAAAAGGCTCACTCCCGCAATTCCCTTCGGGAGCTCTGGCATTACCAAACCGAAATTCCTGGTAGCTTGACCTAGATCAAGCTGCAACGGCATTGTTGCGTCAACATATATCACAATACGATGTATCTCTCTTCTGACCCATGCCACATCGCCCGGTAAATGAGCCCTGCTCTTCGTAGACCATCGTCTCAAACTGGAAATGTTACTGATTGGGTTTTCACTAAATCGAAGTCCTGAAGTGCTTAAACTCAGATCGCGTACTTGCTGGAAATAAACCGGGAGACTGGATGAGCCACTTTATTGATCGCCTGAAATACTTCTCCACATCGAGGCCGACGTTTTCCGAAGGCCACGGTATGACCACGCAGGAAGATCGCGGGTGGGAGAACGTCTATCGGCAACGATGGCAGCATGACAAGATCGTCCGCTCCACCCATGGCGTCAACTGCACGGGTTCGTGTTCGTGGAAGATTTATGTCAAAAGCGGCATTGTCACCTGGGAAACGCAGCAAACCGACTATCCACGCACCGGTCCAGATATGCCCAATCACGAACCGCGCGGCTGTTCGCGCGGGGCATCGTATTCCTGGTATCTCTACAGTGCCAATCGCCTTAAATATCCGCTGATTCGCAGCACACTGTTGCGGCAATGGCGCGAAAAGCGCCTGACACTCGCGCCAGTCGAGGCGTGGGGCGCGATCGTCGATGATCAGGTGGCTCGCGCGTCCTATACGCGACGTCGCGGTCTGGGTGGTTTCGTCCGTTCCAACTGGGACGAAGTCAACGAAATCATTGCTGCTGCGAACATTCATACCATCAAGCGCCACGGCCCGGACCGGGTGGTCGGCTTTTCGCCGATTCCTGCGATGTCGATGGTCTCGTACGCCGCAGGTAGTCGCTACCTGTCGTTGATCGGAGGGGTCAATCTAAGCTTTTACGATTGGTACTGCGATCTGCCACCTGCATCGCCGCAAACGTGGGGTGAGCAAACCGACGTTCCTGAATCGGCCGACTGGTACAACTCCACATTCATCATGATGTGGGGGTCCAACGTGCCGCAAACGCGTACGCCCGACGCGCATTTCATGACCGAAGTCCGGTATCGCGGCACCAAGGTCGTATCGATCTTTCCGGACTACGCCGAAGGCGCCAAGTTTGGCGACATCTGGCTGCATCCGAAGCAAGGCACCGACGCGGCACTGGGTCTGGCGATGGGCCATGTCGTGCTCAAGGAATTCCACGTCTCGGGCAAGAGCGCGTATTTCTCGGACTACTGCCGACGCTTTACCGACATGCCATTGCTGGTACGCATCGTCAAGCAGGGCGACCACTTCGTGCCTGAACGTCTGCTGAGATCGGGAGAGTTCGACGAAGCGCTCGGCCAGGATAACAACGCCGCCTGGAAGACCGTCGCGTTCGATGAGTTGAGCGGAAAACTCGTGACACCGGTCGGCTCAATCGGCTTTCGCTGGGGACAAAAAGAAGGCGGCGACGCAGGTAAATGGAACCTGAAAGAAGAGGATGTTCTGGGCCACCCGATCCGGCCCGTCATGTCGTTTGTGGCGGAGCATGACGAGGCTATCGACATTGCTTTCCCCTATTTCGGCAACGTCGAACACACTCACTTCACGTATACCGGCCATGCCAGCGTGTTGCCACGTCGCATCGGCATACGCAAGGTCACGACCCGCGATGGCGAAGTGCGGGTCGCCACGGTCTACGACCTGTTCATTGCCAACTATGGCGTAGACCAGGGACTGGGCGGTACGAATGTCGCGGCCAGTTTTGACGACGACGTCCCCTACACACCAGCCTGGCAGGAAAGAATCACGGGCGTCAGCCGACACGACGTCATCACCGTCGCGCGCGAGTTTGCCGAGAACGCCCATAAGACCGAGGGCAAATCGATGGTGATCCTCGGCGCCGGCTTGAACCATTGGTTCAACATGGATATGAGCTATCGCTCGATCATCAATCTGCTGGTCATGTGCGGCTGCATCGGCAAATCCGGCGGTGGCTGGTCACACTACGTCGGCCAGGAGAAATTACGGCCACAGACCGGTTGGCTGCCGCTCGCGTTCGCGACCGATTGGCACAGGCCGCCGCGCTTCATGAACGGTACTTCGTTTTTCTACGCGCACACCGATCAGTGGCGCTATGAAACGATGAAGGTGACCGAGTTGCTTTCGCCGCTGGTCGATGGCAAACAATTTGATAACAGTCCCATCGATTACAACGTGCGGGCCGAGCGGATGGGGTGGTTGCCGTCCGCGCCGCAATTCAAGACCAACCCGCTCGAGGTTGGCCGGGCGGCGGCCGGATCAGACGCTTCTGCCTATGTGGCGAAAGGACTCAAAGACGGTTCGCTTGAGATGTCATGCGTCGATCCCGATGCACCGGAGAACTTCCCGAGAAACCTGTTTGTCTGGCGCTCGAACCTGCTCGGCTCATCGGGTAAAGGACACGAGTATTTTCTCAAGCATCTGCTTGGTGCCGAGCATGGTGTACAGGGGAAAGATCTGGGCACAAGCGCCGGCATCCTGCCAAACGAAGTGAAATGGCACGAGAAAGCCCCCGAGGGCAAGCTCGACCTGGTCGTGACATTGGACTTCAGGATGTCCACCACGTGTCTGTATTCGGACATCGTGTTGCCGACTGCGACCTGGTATGAAAAGGACGATATGAACACGTCCGACATGCACCCGTTCATCCATCCTCTATCCGCGGCAGTCGATCCCGCGTGGCAATCCAAAAGCGACTGGGATATCTATAAAGGCATCGCGCAGAAATTCTCGGAACTGACGGCAGGTCATCTGGGCATCGAACACGACGTCGTATTGTCGCCGCTCCAACACGACAGCCCAGGGGAAATCGCGCAAACCGACGGAATTGCGGACTGGGGCCGCGGCGAATGTGAACCCATTCCAGGCAAGACCATGGCGAGCGTCGCTACCGTCGAGCGGGATTATCCGAATACCTACCGAAAATTCACGTCGGTGGGACCGCTGCTCGATTCGCTCGGCAATGGCGGCAAAGGCATTACCTGGCAAACCGGCGAGGAAATCGAGCAACTGCGGGCATTGAATCGCCCCGTCACGGACGAGGGCGTATCGCATGGGCGCCCGCAAATTCTTTCGGCGATTGACGCCGCCGAAGTCATTCTGTCGCTTGCCCCGGAAACCAACGGCGCCGTTGCCGTCAAAGCGTGGCAAGCATTGTCGGCACTCACCGGCACCGATCACACCCACCTCTCACGCGCCCGTGAAGACGAAAAAATCCGATTTCGCGATATTCAGGCCCAGCCGCGCAAGATCATTTCATCGCCGACCTGGAGCGGCATCGAATCCGAGCATGTCTCGTATAGCGCCAGCTACACGAACGTGCATGAATTGATCCCGTGGCGCACCCTCTCGGGACGTCAGCAGCTATACCAAGACCACAGGTGGATGCGCGATTTTGGCGAGTCGCTATGCGTCTACAAGCCGCCTATCGACACGCGAAGCACCGAGGGTATGGAGGGCAGCCGCTCGAACGGCAACCTCGAGATCGCCCTGAACTTCCTGACACCTCATCAGAAATGGGGCATACACAGCACTTACACCGACAATCTGTTGATGCTGACGCTTTCGCGCGGTGGCCCGATCGTCTGGATATCGGAGATCGATGCCAGAAAAATAGGTGTGGTCGATAACGACTGGATTGAAGCATTCAATTTGAATGGCGCATTGACCGCCCGTGCGGTCGTGAGCCAACGCATCCCGGCGGGCGCGGTCCTGATGTACCACGCGCAGGAAAAAATCATCAATACGCCGGGATCCGAAGTCACGGGGGTACGTGGCATCCACAATTCGGTGACACGCATCATGCCCAAACCGACCCACATGATCGGTGGCTACGCGCAACTTTCTTACGGTTTCAATTATTACGGCACCGTCGGCTCCAATCGTGACGAATTCGTGATCGTCAGAAAAATGAACACGGTCGACTGGAAGGATGAGTCGACGCCCGCGTCGGTGCTCTCGGCAACCGAGGCCGCCCGCCATCAACACACACTCGCCCACGGCGCGCCAACGCTCGCGATGGCCGATGACGAGTCTGGAGAGAAGTCATGAAAATCCGCGCGCAGATCGGCATGGTGATGAACCTGGACAAATGCATCGGTTGCCATACGTGTTCAGTCACTTGCAAAAACGTCTGGACCTCGCGTGAAGGCATGGAATACGCGTGGTTCAACAACGTCGAAACGAAGCCCGGCATGGGTTACCCCAAGGACTGGGAAAACCAGGATCGCTGGAACGGTGGCTGGAAACGCAAGACCAGCGGCAAGATCGAGCTTCGCGCGGGCAGCAAGTGGCGTGTACTTGCCAATATTTTTGGCAATCCGAATCTGCCGGAAATCGATGACTATTACGAACCCTTCACCTTCGACTACGCACACTTGCACGATGCGCCGGACGTCAAGGTCGGACCGGTCGCCCGGCCGCGTTCGCTGATCACCGGCGAGCGGATGGAGAAAATCGAATGGGGACCGAACTGGGAAGAGATCCTCGGCGGCGAGTTTGAAAAGCGCAAGCAGGACTACAACTTTGATCAGGTGCAGACCGACATCTACGGAGAGTTCGAGAACACCTTCATGATGTACCTGCCTCGCCTCTGCGAGCACTGCCTGAATCCCGCCTGCGTGGCCTCCTGCCCTTCCGGCGCGATCTACAAGCGCGAGGAGGATGGCATCGTCCTGATCGACCAGGACAAGTGCCGCGGCTGGCGCATGTGTGTGTCGGGATGCCCTTACAAGAAAATCTATTACAACTGGCAAAGCGGCAAGTCGGAGAAATGCATTTTCTGCTATCCGCGCATCGAGGCAGGTCAACCGACAGTGTGCTCGGAAACCTGCGTCGGACGGATTCGCTATCTCGGCGTCCTGCTGTACGACGCCGACCGGATCGAGGAAGCCGCATCGGTCAAGGACCCGCAGGACCTGTATGAAGCGCAGCTCTCGATCTTTCTCGATCCGAACGACCCGGCCGTGCGTGAACAGGCCGCTCGCGATGGTGTACCGGACAACTGGCTCGAAGCAGCCCGGCACTCGCCCGTGTACAAAATGGCCATGGAATGGAAGATCGCCTTTCCCCTGCACCCCGAATACCGGACCTTGCCGATGGTTTGGTACGTGCCGCCCCTATCGCCGATCAATTCGGCCACCAATGATGGGCGCTTGCCCATGAAAGGGTTGTTGCCCGACGTCGATTCACTGCGCATCCCACTACGCTATCTGGCCAATCTGCTCACGGCCGGACGCGAAGCACCCGTGCGTCTTGCCCTCAAGCGGATGCTGGCGATGCGCGCCTTCATGCGCGAGCGCCACGTCGAGCGCCGCGAAAGCCCCGCATTGCTTGCTGAAGTCGGCCTGGACACAGCGCAAGTCGACGAGATGTACCGCTACCTGGCCATTGCGAACTACGAAGATCGTTTCGTGATTCCGACTGCACATCGCGAATATGCCGAGGATGCATTCGATCTGCGTGCGTCGTGCGGTTTCTCGTTCGGCAACGGCTGCTCGGACGGCACCACCGAAACCAGTCTGTTCGGGGGACGCAAAGGCATCAACAAGGAACGAAAGACAATTCCGATACGCGCGGCGGGTCAATGAAATGACAGACAACCGCCAGATCTTCAGCATGTTGAGCGCCCTGCTCGACTATCCAGACGCCTCGCTCATTGAGGCGCTCACCGAGATTCGCGCGGCGATGGCAGCTCATCGTGCCTTTGCGCCGGCCACCCGCTTGGCTTTGATCGCGTTGGTAGATCACTTAGCATCGCGACCGCTACTGGATCTCCAGGAAGACTACGTCGAAACCTTCGATCGCGGCCGGGCTACGTCGCTTTACCTGTTCGAACACGTGCACGGCGAATCGCGTGAGCGGGGGCAAGCGATGGTCGACTTGCTGGCCATGTACGAAGCGAAAGGACTGTTTCTCGGTAGCGGCGAGTTGCCTGACTATCTACCGGTGTTCCTGGAATTCCTGGGACAGGAGTCCCCGAGCAAGGCCCGGTCGTTGCTCGCTGAAATCGCCGACATCAACCGGCGAATCGCAACGAAGCTCGCCGAGCTCGGTAGCGCATATTTTGCGGTCGTCGCTGCATTGTTGCCGCTCGCAGGCGAGGCACCGCTGGACGTCGCCGCGCCTGCAAAAGTCGTGGAGCAGGCGATTGACGGCGAGGCACTCGATCGCGAGTGGCAGGACGACCCGGTGAGCTTTCTGGGGGCACCAGCCCCTGTTTCCAGCCAACCTCAGCCGATTCAGTTTTACGACAAAAGGCCGCCGCGGTAGCCCGAGAACACATGACTACCGTGTTGAACTGCCCCCTGTTCAAAAATAGGATTTTCGCTGGAGACGCCTCATGAATCAGCCCGTCATCAATTCGCTGTTGTTTGGCATTTATCCCTACATCTGCCTCGCTATCTGGCTGCTCGGCAGTCTGATCCGCTTCGATCGCGAACAGTACACGTGGAAAAGCGATTCGTCGCAACTGCTCAGACGCCGCCAATTGCGCCTGGGCAGCAATCTGTTTCATATCGGCGTGCTGATCGTCATTGCTGGCCATTTCGCGGGCTTTCTGGCGCCGCACTGGATGGTGTCGCCCTTTCTCAATGCGTCTCAACATCAGTTTATTGCGATGGCGGCGGGGGGAAGCGCGGGCATCGTCGCAATCATCGGCCTTTCGATTCTGCTGTATCGACGATTGTCGGACCCGCGAATTCGCATCAATAGTGCACATGCGGATATCCTGGTCCTCGTCATTCTGTGGCTACAGCTCGCGCTCGGACTGTCCACCGTCCCGCTTTCACTGGCCCATATGGACGGCGTCATGTTCGAAACGCTGAGCACCTACGTCAAGGGAATCGTCACGTTTCAACCCGTCGCGGATCTCCTTGCTCCCGTGCCACTTGTCTACAAGATCCATATCGCACTGGGCTTCACGATCTTTCTCATTTCGCCGTTCACGCGCCTTGTGCATATCTGGAGTGGCATGGCCACCGTCGGCTATCTGTTTCGGCCTCACCAGATCGTGCGCAAGCGCTAACGCAGGGGAATCTCCATGACTTCAAACACGATCGGCACATCGACGACCGCCGAGACAGTCGAGCTCAGCGTCAACGGCGTTGTCATCGACGCCACCGCGATCGATGCCGAATCCGCATCCCATCCAGAGGAAACCGATCCCGACTATGCCGCGCGCCGCTCGCTAGTCGTACGCGAACTACTGACCCAGCGCGCCGTCACGCTGGGTTTGCTGATATCAGGCACCGACCTCGACGATCAGACGACAGACCGTCTTCTGGAAATGGAGTGCAAGACGCCCCTGCCGTCCGATGAGGAATGTCAGCGCTACTACGCAGCCAACGCGCAGAAGTTCCGCAGTCCGGATCTGGTTTTCGCGCGCCACATTCTCTTCGCGCTGACGGACAAGGCAGCCATGACCCACGTGCGCAACCGCGCCGAAGAGGCGCATCGCGAACTCGTGCAGCACCCCGAGCGCTTCGAGGCACTCGCCCAGACCTTATCGAATTGCCCGTCCGGCCAGGTCGGCGGGAACCTCGGCCAGTTGACTCGCGGCGAGAGTGTGCCGGAGTTCGAGAAGGCAATTTTTGAGACTAGCCAAATTGGCTTGCTGCCGGGGCTCGTCAATACACGTTACGGCTTTCATATCGTGTCAGTGGAGCGCCGCATCGCAGGCCTCGCGCTACCGTTCGAAGCGACGCGGGAAACCATCGCTCGCTATCTCCAGGAGCACGTCAGGCATAAATCGATTCAGCAATATCTGACTCTGTTGGCTTCGAGCGCTGAGCTGCGCGGCATCGCACTGGATGTACGCCCTGGTCTGCTGCTGCAATAGCGCCCGGCGCGCAAGCAGTTACGCTTGATAAACAGGAAATGAACACTGCGCTAACCATGCCGATCGATGTTGCCTCATGCGGCATCATTGCCGCACCTGATCTGGAGTATTTATGAGTTCATCGAGAAGTCCGATGTTGGTCTTATGTGTCACGACGCTCGCCTTTATGGTCTGCTTCGTGGTCTGGATGATGTTCGGCGTGATCGGAATCCAGTTACGCACCGATCTGGGCCTGAACAGCACCGAGTTTGGGTTGCTGACAGCGACGCCTGTGCTGAGCGGTGCGCTGTTGCGCTTACCGCTGGGCATCTGGACTGACCGCTTTGGCGGTCGCGTGGTGATGACCACCTTACTGGTCCTATGTGCGATCCCGGTGTTTCTGATTTCCTACGCGACGGCCTTGTGGCAATTTCTCGCAATCGGCTTGTTTCTCGGCGCCGTCGGCGCCTCGTTCGCCGTGGGTACGCCCTATGTCGCTCGCTTCTTCCCGCCTGAAAAGCGTGGCTTCGCCATGGGATTCTTTGGTGCCGGCACGGTCGGTGCAGCCGTGAATCTGTTCATCACCCCGACGCTACAGGCGACCTATGGCTGGCGAGCCGTTCCGAAGATCTATGCGGTTGCGCTCCTGGTCACGGCGGCCATTTTCTGCCTGGGGTCCGCTACCGACCCGGGAGCAGGCAAAACCTCCGGGTCCTGGACCAAGCAGTTCCTGGTATTGAAAGACCCGAAGGTCTGGAAGTACTGCCAATACTATTCGATTTGTTTTGGTGGCTTCACCGCCCTGTCGTTGTGGATTCCGCAGTATCTGAAGGGCGAATTTGGACTGTCGGTCGTAGCGGCCTCCGCATTAGCGGTCGGATTCTCGCTGCCCGGATCGGTGTTGCGCGCGCTCGGCGGCAGCCTCGCCGACCGTCTCGGTGCGCACAAAGTGACGTGGTGGGGCTTATGGGTCGCATGGGTATGTTTGTTTCTGCTGTCGTATCCCGATACGAACTTTGTTGTGAGCACAATCGGTGGACCGCGTAGCTTCCATATTCATCTCGGGTTGCCTGTGTTTATTGGATTGTTGTTCGTGCTGGGTGTTGTATTTGCGTTCGGCATGGCGTCCACGTTCAAGTATGTCGCCGACGACTTCCCGCAGCAAATGGGTGTCGTGACGGGCATCGTTGGACTGGCCGGCGGCCTCGGCGGATTTTTGCTGCCGATCCTGTTCGGCACCCTCCTCGATTGGCTGGGCGTGCGCTCGAGCTGCTTCATGCTGCTCTATGGAATCGTCTGGGTATCCCTCATCCTGCTTTATCAATCCAGTGTCAGGCGGGTGCGAATCGATGGCCAAACCAGTACCCCTTAAGTGGTCAGCATGGGCCTCGATACACGTATCGCTACTGCACCACAGGAACCTGCAAACATGAGCATGGACATTTCGAGCTTTGACGACCTAGTGCGCGCCGCCCGGCTGCAAACAGAACCGCAGCGGCTGCTGTTCGTCTTCACCCAGGTAGCGTTGCCGGAGGACTGCACACCCGAACAACGGGCGACCTTCGAGGCAGGGCATGGTGGCACGCTCACACCATTAATTTGCCTCGACAAGACGCCTGAAGAACTGGGGGACTTTAGCGAATTGCTTGAAGAATCCCGGCAGTTCATTCTCGAATGGACGATCGTGTTTGTGGCGGCGCTTTCGGGGAGAAATGGGCGCCACCCTACTCCGGAAGAAGCTGAGGCGCCTTTGAACAGGATGGTGGAATCGATCAAGGCTGGCGCCGTTGGTGCGTTCATTCCATTCGACACGCATGGCCAGCCGGTGCTACTGGATCACTCCTGAACGACGGCGGATTTCCCCATCGTTACTTCTGCGAGAGCCGCAACACCCTCGAATCCTCGTGGAGCGAAGGCCATCCACATGGCGAACAATGTTGCTAGGCTATGCGACTGTGACCGCAGCACCTGCATTCCCGCGGCGAGAACGGGCCCGCAGACCATGACACGGCGGCCGTCGCCAAGAAGCGCCACGTTACTGGGCTTCCATTGCGGCAAATCCAGCATACTTCGTTAAACCACTGGCGGAACCGTGGACACGTCGCCATCACGAACCAGCATGCAAAGTGCGGGCTCCCAGCCATTTATTCCCGATAACACCCGCTCTCGAAGCCCTTCCGGTGCCAACTTTGCTATATCGGGCGGATAGTCCTGTTGCGTAACAACGTAGGCCAACACGTTCAGTTCATTTCTTCAGCATAGATCCAACGACACCCCATTTTTGCAACGATGACGGCATCGAGCAACGAAGCAGCAATGACATCTGCTGGATTGACATGAAATTTCTTTGGCAGAATCGGAGCTAAGAGTCGAAGCAGCGTCAGCACCGCTCCCTCTGCATTCCTTACTTCATTTCGCTCTCCACCAATGAGGCTGGGTTTGCAGATCGTAAGCGATCGGAACCCGATTTTCTGGATGTCCCTCTCGACCTCTCCTTTGGTCCTGTAGTAAAAGCTCATGGAATTTGCAGAAGCACCCATGGCCGTCACAATCGCATACGTCTCTACGCCGGCCGCATGTGCGGCTTTGCCAATCGCAATAGGTAGGTCGCGGTCGACATGACGGAACGCTTCCTTCGAGCCTGCTTTTGCCTGAGTCGTTCCCAATGCGCATATGACCGCGTCTGGCTGGTACGACATCAGATTCGGAACAAGCTCCTCCAGGCGTGATCCGACCGGGTTCACCAGTCTGTCACTCGGTGCAAGCGGTTTCCGTGTTGGCGCGATTACTTCGGAAAAGGCTGGGCTGGAGAGCGCGAGCTTCAATGTTCTGCTTCCCACCAACCCTGTCGCACCGAACAGTAGTAGTTTCATCTTTACGCTCCCCCATTCAAGCGTTGGAACCAACGTGTACCTGTAAAAGGCCGTTTCGAGTATGCAAAGACCGAAGACTATTGCTTGATATCCTCGAAATTGATCGTCACGTGGACATCGTCGCCAACATAAGGGACATAAGCCTTCATACCGAACTCAGAACGCCTGATCGTTGTTGTGGCAGTAAAGCCGGCCTTATAAACGTTCGTACCGGTCGTATCCTGCGCCATTCGATTGAACGTTGTCTTGAGAATCAGCGGCTTGGTGATCCCAAGCAAGGTGAAGTCGCCTTGGATGTCTGCCGTCTTGGCGCCTGTCATTTTGATGTGTGTGCTCTTGAACGTCATCGCTGGAAACTGCGCAACGTTGAAGAACATCGGCCCCTGCAGTTCCTTGTCGCGAGCCGCGAAGCCCGTGTCGACGCTGTCCGCACCCATGGTCACCGCGACCGTACTGTTTTCCGGCTTCACCGTATCTAGAAGCAGAGTCCCTTTAAGATCGTGAACAGCCCCGGTGATAGTCGAGAAGCCGAGATGGTCTATCGTGAAGATCGTCTGGGTATGGGCCGGATCTAGGGCGTAAGTATCAGCCGCAAACGCGGAAGCAAACGGCGCGGCACTGATCAGGGCCGCCGCAAAAAGTGCCTTTCGTGAAAGGGGCATGGATATGGTCCGTTTTGGCTTTAGTTTGAGTTTGGAAGGGCCGTTCAACATTTCAGGGTTTTGATCGACTTCCCACAACCTCTGTTTTAAGCGTGCTGCGTGCCTTGAGCCGCGTTTGATACGATTTCCCATTTGTCCCAGTTGCTAAGCCGCGCCTGGTAGACCGCCTTGAACTTCGCGATCGTTGTCGAACCGAGCACTAAGCGAAGTGGGGGCTCATCGGCGTCCACGGCTTTGAAGATCGCTGCGGAGGTGGCAACCGGATCGCCAAAATCTTCGGGTTTGAATGACGAGCGAATGGCCTGACGTATGGGGTTGTACACGTCGATGGCCGGCGGGGATTGCACCGCTGCGCGAAACCCGGTGGTGAAGTGGCCCGGTTCTATGATCGTGACTTTGATACCGAATGCAGCCACTTCGGCCGCCAGTGCTTCCGACATGGCTTCGACGGCAAATTTAGTGGCGGTGTAAGTTCCACCCGTCTGGAAAGCGATGACGCCTCCTATGCTCGACACCGTAGGATGTGACCGCTGGCCTGCGCCCGCAAGATCGGCAGTGCTGCCTGAATGACCGAGAGGGTCCCGAATACATTTGTGTCGAAGCTGGCTTTGACTTGCTCGGGTTCCAGTTCCTCAATGGCCCCCATATAGCCATAGCCGGCGTTGCTGACGACGACGTCGAGGCGTCCAAAATGCCGGTGCGCTTGACCGACCGCTTCGAACACGGCATCGCGATCCGTCACGTCGAGCGGTAGGGCCAGAACCGCATCACCATAAGCCGTTACGAATTCATCAAGCTCCCCCACGTTTCGCGCCGTGGCGACTACCCTATCGCCGCGTTTCAGAGCAGCCTCCGTCCAGACACGGCCAAACCCGCTCGATGTACCGGTGATGAACCAAACTTTTGACGACGCCATGTTCGCTGCTCCATTAACAATTACACTCAGTGCGATCTTACACTCCGTGCAATGTATGGCACATAGTGTAGACTTGTCAAGGATCAGCCATTATTTAATGGCAAAGGAGTCTTAGCGAAGTTTAGGGTGGCGATCATTGCGGAACCTATTCGCTTCGTTCAGGTGCAAGCGTGCCTGAGAGGCTGCTGGTGGCTGCGGCATAATCCGGGGAGCGGGAGTTACCCACCGCCGTGGACAACTCCCGCTTTCCAATAGAGATAGAGCGACCCCTGAACCTCGACATCACCGGCAAGTTCAGACTCCTTTCCGGATTGGAAAATACTGAGTCTCAGCGGCCGTCAGAATGACAACGATGATTAACGTAGAGAAAATCCCAAACGACCTGCGCGAACGCAAACGCCGGCTTACGCTCGATCTGATCGCCAAAACCGGTCTTGAGCTCTTCGTAGAAAATGGCTATGAGGCGACCACGCTCGATGCGATCGCGGCGGCATCGGGAATATCGCGGCGCACTTTCTTCTACTATTTAAAGTCGAAAGAAGATGTCCTGCTGGCGCACGAGAGCGGCAACATCCCGCGCCTTCTGCGTCCCACCTTCCTGAAGCAATCGCCGAAGCAATCACCGATCGATGCCGCTCGGAGGACTTTTTTGGCCCTAGCCTCAATGTATGAGACCAAGGAATCCATTATGGCGGACCGAATCCTGCGATCGATAGAAACGCTTCGGCTACGCAAAGAAGCGCTTCATGTGCAGTTGGAGGAGGTACTGGCCGAGGCGATGTACGAGCTATGGCCAGATCCGGCCCGGCGGCCTGCTTTACGTCTGACAGCCATGATGGCTATGGGTACGCTTCGGTTTGCTAAAGACAACTGGCGACAGGAAGACGCCGCGCACCCGTTGACACACTATATCGATGAGGCCTTCGATCTTCTCGATCACCAGTCGAAGCGGTGATGCCGACCGCTACGCAGAGCGCCATGTCGTCGACCTGATTAAGCGTGATGGGGAGCGGATTCTCCAAGAGGTGTACCTGTTCGCGGAGCGCGACCCCGACGGGCGCTTCGCCCGAATCGAGGAGACGACCCTGATGCTCGAAAAGTGATTAATTCGAGAGATCAGTGGTCGGCCTGAGAACGAGCTGTGGTTCAGACTGTTGTTGTGGATGTAGGTCATGGTTCGCGGCAGCCGTCGGGTCATAGCTCTTTGCAGCCGCGCCCTGGCCTTTCGGGGTTCACCCCTTCCTCAGACTGAGCCCGACAACCTGAGCGTCCTGACCAGGAGGCTGTGGAGGCTGTCCACCGCTTTCGAACCACGCGAGTCGCGACTCCGGTACACGGCGACTTCCATGGGTCCGAGTGGCCCCAACCCCTGCTCGCTGCCCAGGATCTGCAAATCTCCCGGTGCGCTGCACTGGGTCAGCGCCGCGATCGCCAAGCCACCCTCGACAGCGGCAATCTGCCCGGCCAGGCTGGAACTGTTGTAGACCACCCTGTATCGACGCCCCTGCTGCGCCAGGGAATTGATTGCGCCACGCCGTGCCAGGCTGGTGCCCTCGTAGACGGCAATGGGCAGCGGGTCACGCCGCCACAGCTCGAATTGCGCCGAGCCCACCCACACCATCGGTTCATGAAACAGCAGAGTGCCGCGCCGGGAATGGTCACGGGACACGAGCGCCAGGTCAAGGTCACCGCTCGCCACACGCGGGATGAGCGAGGTGGACTGCTCGCAGTCCAATTCGATCTCGACACCACTGTGCCTGGGCGCAAACCGCTTGAGCACCGGTGTCAGGTACCTGGCTGCGTAGTCGTCAGGCACGCCAAGTCGCACCCGACCGGTAAGCTCCTCGCCACTGAGAACGATCTTGGCTTCGGCGTGCAGATCGAGGATGCGCCGCGCGTAGCCAAGCAGCGTCAGCCCATCGAGAGTCAGCTCGAACTTGCGCGAACCCCGCTCAATGAGTCGGCGCCCCACTGCTTCCTCAAGCTTCTTGAGCTGCATGCTGACCGCCGACTGCGAGCGGTGGACCTCCCCAGCCGCATTCGACAGAGAACCCGCGTCGACCACGGCGACGAAGCATTTGAGCCAATCCAGTTGCAGATCTTGTCGTGTCATCAGACCCGGAGACTTTCGATTATCGAATAATTGATGGTTGAATTATGCGCTTCTCGTTTGACTGCTCAAAAGACAAACTGCGGCCATGAATACGGACCAACACCTTCAGGCAGGAGCAGCAAGTCTTCTAGGGCGTGACAAAGCCCGACTCGCGAGCACTCGCGCGGCGGGCGCATTCCCTTTTCTTATCGGTAGCGCGCTGCTTGGCACCATCGGCATCTTCGTACATCACGCCGGCGCCGATCCCTTGACCACAACCTGGTTTCGCTGCGCATTCGGTTTACTGGGCCTGACACTCTGGGTGTTGCTGCGCCGACAAACAGGCTACCTGCGCCTGACCAGAACCACCGGACCCTGGGTATTGTCTGCCGGCATGCTGATGGTGCTAAGTTGGGTGTTGTTTTTCACGGCGATCGAGCGGACCTCCGTAGGCGTGGCGATCGTGTTGTTTCAGATTCAGCCAATGTGGGTGGTGGTGCTCGGAACATTCTGGCTGAAAGAGTCGATTGGGAGGCGGCGCGTCGCGTCGGTCTCTGTAGCCATGCTGGGGCTGGCGCTGGCAACCGGGATCCTGGAACACACCTCCCTGTTCGGACCACGCGAAATGCTTCGGCCAGGTTATTGGCTAGGCGTCACCGCGTGTCTGATCGGTGCGTTCTGTATGGCATGCGTCACGATCATCGCCCGCCGCTTGCGCGAGCTACCTGCCGGAATATTGACCTGGTGGCAATGTGCGCTCGGCACACTGATGCTGTGGGTGTGGCCGATGAAGCAGGGGTGGCCTGAATGGGGCATGTCCTGGGTGTGGCTGGCGGGCCTGGGGCTGGTACACACCGGGCTGGCATACACCCTGATGTACGTCGGCATGGCCCGCTTGAACACCGGCCGCCTTGCGGTGTTTCAATTCGCCTACCCTGCAGTCGCCATCGTCATCGACTGGCTGTTCTTCGAACAGCACCTGGGGGGTGTGCAGCTATTCGGCATTGCGGTGATGGCGGTTGCCATCTGGTTTGCTGAACGCGCCCCGAGGGGATAACGTGTCGCCGTGCGAACGCTCGCGCACGATAGGTCGATGCCTGGCTGTTGTCTCGCGTTGCGACGCCTGCGAGGCTCACTAACGCGGATGCAATATCGCAAATACCGGTCACCACTTGTCGAAGAAAATCGATGGGACTGGTCAAAACCGCTTGCTGAGCGTCTCAACATGATCTTCAGGTTACATCCGCACCTGCTGCTTCTAGCGCTCGAGATCACTTGCCGGCGCTCACCGACTAATAGCGTCATGCTTGTTACCGGTTAGGTTCGCGCTGCCACCTTCTTTATGAACGCACCTGCTAGCGCAGGCCATTTGCGATGTTGAAGTCCATCGAATGGGGTTCTGGTACCAACCGCGTCATGCGTCCCGGCCCGAAAACATGCAGACCCAAGCAGATTACGGCGTCTTACACGTCAATGATCACCAGTGTACCGTAGCTGCCCGCCAAAACCGCGTGCGCGAGCGCCGCCAGTCCGATCGCCAGCACCGTGACGCCCGTGGACGCGAGCACGGTCCCCTTGATCCGTCCCGTCAGCTTGCCCGCCAGCGGCGCGACAACGACCACGGCCAGCGGCCATGGGGTGAAGATCAGGGCCGCCTGCAGCACGTCGAAACGATACGTGTGCTGCAGCAGAAAGGACAACGCGACCAGCGCCAGCCCCTGGGCCGTGAACATGCAGATCGACGAGATCACCGCCAGCGTGAAGCGTCGCGAATGGAAGATGTCGAGCGGCAGCAGCGGCTTATGCGAACGGGTCTGCCAGAAGACGAAGAAGGCCGTGAGACAGCCGCCGGAGAAGAAAACAGCTAGAAGGATATCGCGCGGCCAGCGTCCGAGTTCATCGACGCCCACGACCAGTGCACACATGGCCAGGGCGGAGGCTACCGCGCCGATAACGTCAAAGCCCGGCTTCCTACCAGAATCGGGCGGAAGTGAGCGCCATGTATAAAAAGCGCAGCGATGCCAAGAGGCAGGTTGATGAGGAACAGCCATGGCCAGGAAAGCCAGGCGACCAGCACACCGCCGATAACCGGGCCGATCGTCATACCGGACGAGACCACCAGCGCGTTCCAACCGAGGACTGTCGCCAGGGATCGGGGCGGGAATATCGTCCGGTACAGCCCGAGCCCGATCGTCGCCATCGCCGCATAGCCGAACCCTTGCAACGTACTCATCAGCACGAGCAGACCGTTTGACCCCGACAGTGCACAGCCAAGCGACGCGAGCGTAAAGACCAGCAGACCGGCACCGTACACCCTTCGTTGCCCCAGCACGTGAGCGAGCGCGGCGAATGCCAGCATGCTGACGGCACTGGCGACCTGATAACTGTTCGCGACCCAGATCACGTCGGCTGGGCGAACTTTCAGCGCGGTCGCGATGGTCGGCAATGCGATGTTCACGATCGAACTGTCGAGCGACCCCATCAGGATACCGGCCATGATGGCCGCCGCCGCGTAATAGCGGTGTGGACGGGACAAACCTTCTTCGATTACCTCACTCGTCTGCAAGGAACTGGACATCCGGTTTTTCTCTTTGTATTGCGGTATCGATGCCACCGTTGAGCTCGCGGCGAACGCAGCAATCTATTATCAGGGCAAGACGGACGGACGAACGGCGTGGCACTGGTTCAGGTCGTGCGTTTTGGGGTCCATATGATATCCAGCATTCATTCGGTCATCCCAGGTGCGAGACGTGATGTGGCTTTCACCGGTACGTTGCCGGGCAGCCATAGGGACAGCAGTCCGCCGACGGCTAGCAGTCCCACGTTGCAGCCTAGTGCGATAGTGAAGGCGTGTGAGTACGCATTGAGGTCCCGCCCTGCTCCGAGCGCACTGTAGAACACCCCACCAATGATCGCCACGCCAAGCGCCGCCCCGACCTGAAAGGTGGAGATCACGATCCCCGATGCCAGTCCGGCATGACGTTGATCCACGCCACCGATGACGGCCTTGATGACAGAGGGCATGACGGTCCCATAGCCCAATCCGCCAATGGCCAGGCCAACACCCAAACTACCCGGCAACACCTTGCTGACGGTCAGCATCACGACACCGAAGCCAAGCACCTGCACCGCGAAGCCGAGCGTCAAGGCGCGCGTCCCCAGACGCCTCATGAGGTAGGACGATGCAAGCGACGCGACAAAGAAGCCAATGGCGAACGGCAGCGTCGCGAGACCCGCAGCGAGCGCGGTCAGATGTAGGCCGCCTTGCAGATAGACCGAGAAGGTCAAATAAAAAGACGACATCATGTAGAACACCAATGCCATGACGACGCCAATGCCGAACCCGCGCAGACGAAATAGCGAAAGCGCCACCAGCGGAGAGCCTCCTCGAGCGGCAATCCGCTTCTCGAAGCGAATGAAGGCATATAGCGCAAGCGGTGACGCAATGAGCAACGCAACGATCCAGGCCGACCACCCGGTCTCGCGCCCCTCGACCAGGGGGTAGACCAGGAGGCCCAGTGTCACCGAGAGCAATACGACGCCGCCGATGTCGAGCTTCTGGGCGTGCTGCGCCCGCGAATCACCGAGAAACAGCAGTCCTCCGATAAAGGCCACCATGCCGATCGGCACGTTGATGAGAAAGATCGCCTGCCAGGCGAAACCGAACGGGTGGGATGACACCAACGCACCGCCCAGTATCTGGCCGCAGATATTGGCCAGACCGAACGTAGCGCCGTAAAGTGCGAGCGCGCGCCCCTGCTCGGCCGGCGGGAACAGGACGCGTATCGACGCCAGCACCTGCGGCGCCATGACGGTTGCCGTCAGACCTTGCAGGATGCGGCCCGCGATCAGAACCGGCGGCGACCACGCGAAACCGCACAACACCGATGCGAGTGTGAAGCCCGCCACACCGAGCAGGAACATCTGCTTGCGGCCCAGCAGGTCCCCGAGGCGACCTCCGGTAATGAGGAACACGGCATAGGTCGCGGCGTAGGCAGAGATGACGAACTGCATCTCGCTCGATGTAGCAACGAGATTTTGCCGGATGGCGGGCAGCGCCAGATTGACGACGTTGAAATCAAGGATCGGGAGGAATGCCCCGGTGAGCAGCACCGGGAGCGCGAACCAGCGCCGCGGATCGCCTTCCGGTTCCATGATGACGCTGGCATTTATCTTTTCGGCTTGTGCAGCACTCATGGTCGCTCCTGCGGATTTTGAAAGCGAGTTGCCCTGCGCAGCGGGATGGCGGCGATGCCAGTTCCGCGAGGAAGGCATGGCCCGTTCGCAGGACTTCGATCAGAGTGTGCGTTGAATCGATGATAAGATAAAGATATGTAACTATATTTCAGTCATAACAAAATAGGATTGTTTCCATGGCGGCTCTTGACGTCGATTCCGTGAGTGCATTCGTTCTGGTCGCCGATCTGAGCAGCTTCACCAAGGCGGCGCAGGCGCTTGGCACCACGCAGGCCGCAGTCAGCGTGAAGGTGAAGCGTCTGGAAGATCGACTGGGCTACCGTTTGCTCGAACGCACGCCTCGAAAGGTGCGTCTGTCCGCACAGGGCACGACGTTTCTGAAACCGGCGAGAAACTTCATTGCGGCCCATGAACTGGCGATCGGCGGCCTGTCCAGCCAGTCCAGACGGCTGGTGATCGGCATCAGCGATCAGGTCGCGGGTCCCGGTTTGCCCACCTTGCTGGCGAACCTGAATGCGCACGATCCCGCTCTGGTCATCGAAGTCCACATCGAAGCGTCGCGCACTCTCATGGATGCGTTCGACAAAGGCACACTGGATGCTGCGATCGTACGGCGCGAAGATGATCGGCGGGATGGAGAACGCCTGATGGTTGTGTCGCAGTAAGACAGGAGGGACGAGTAAATGCGATATCCGAAGGATACCTTATGAAACGAGTGAGTAGAACTGCTGGGCGGCGGACAGCGGGATTTTACCCAAGCACTTCATCTGCCCTTTCTTGATCATGTGCATAGTCTCAATGCCACCGAGAATTACGCGCGCGCAGTCAAAGTTCTTGAACCCCTGCATCGGCCGAGTGATGCGTTTGATGGCCCGATGGTCCTGTTCGACCACGTTGTTCAAATACTTGACTTGACGAATCCTGATGGGCATCTCGCGCTCGGCATTCACCGCATGAAGCGCGGCGAGATTGGAACCGCTCTTGTCGATGGTCACCGTCTCGGGCGAGCCGTTCTGACCGATTGCCTTTTCAAAAAACCGCCGAGCAGCAGCCTTGTCCCGCTTGGCTCTAAACAGAAAGTCGATGGTGTTGCCCGCCTTGTCCACAGCTCGATAAAGATATTTCCACGATCCTTTGACCTTGATATAGGTTTCATCCATGCGCCAACTCGCGCCCACCGGGCGCTTGTGCTTGCGAAACGTCTTTTCGAACAACGGCACCAACTTGATGACCCAACGATGCACTGTTGAATGATCCACGCCAATGGCCCGCTCAGCCATCATCTCCTCAAGATTCCGAAGACTTAGCGAATAAGCCACATACCACCGCACGCACAACAACATCACGTCGAGCGGATAGTGCAACCGCTGCAGCACCTTGGCAACGCCAGCAGCAAGGGCCGTTCGTGGTGTTGCGGTCTTCTTCATCGAGGGTCCAAGCAAAGTTTTGGCAACCCGAACTTTACTGCAGCGTCGCTAATGCGACAAAACCCTTTGATCTATTGCAGCGATCATTCGCTCGACGGAGCGAGCCGGGCTCGCTTTAGAATCTAGAAAAGATGGTTCGCCAACCCGGTTAGCTCACGGTAAGAAAAAGAGACGTCATGAAGAGACGATGCCTTCTAAAGGGTATTGCCGCCCTGCCTTACCTCCGCACCACCACGATTTTTGCCGACGTGATTCCAGCAGTGGCTGGAACGGGCCGCGTTCGGCCTAGCGATCCTGCGTGGCCGGAAGCAGAGGAATGGGAGGCGCTAAGTCGCGCAATTGGTGGAAATTTGTTGCAACCAACAACCATCTGGCAGACCTGTGCGCAAGCGCCCCGCGCGCCCGATTGTCTTGCTGGCCTGGGGGAAGCGCGAAACCCGATCGCGCTCGGTGACGATCCTGGCGGCACGCAGATCTCAGGGTGGCTCGACGGATGGACACCCCGCGCGAGCGCCTACGCCGTGCGGCCCGTTCTACCACCGACGTGGTTGCGGGCATCAATTTCGTGCGCCAACACAATTTGCGTCTGGTGGTGAAAGGCGGGGGGCATAGTTACCTTGGCGGGTCTAACGCGCCGGATTCCCTTTTGATCTGGACACGCGCGATGAACCGCATCGAGCTACACGATGGATTCGTTCCATTGGGCTCTTCGATACCTCCGACGCCGGCTGTGACTGTAGAGGCCGGCTGCATGTGGATCGACGTCTACACTGCCGTCACCACCCAGGCGGGGCGATACGTCCAGGGCGGCGGTTGTGCGAGTGTGGGGGTTGCCGGCCTCGTCCAGGGAGGCGGTTTCGGATCGTTCTCGAAGCGTTACGGATTGGCGGCCGTGAGCCTGCTCCAGGCCGAGATCGTCACAGCTGACGGCGTTGTCCGCACGGTCAACGCATCGCGGGAGCCCGACCCTTTTTGGGCGCTGAAAGGCGGAGGTGGCGGCAGTTTCGGTGTGGTGACCAGGATCACTTTGCAGACCCACGATCTGCCTGAGCACTTTGGTTGGGCTGAATTCACGGTCAAGGCGTCATCGCGTGAGGCTTACCGGCGGCTGGTTGAACGGCTCGTTGACCACTATGCCGAAAACCTGTTCAACCCCCAATGGGGCGAGCAGCTTGCTTTTCACGAAGACGAAGTCCACGTGTCGATGGTGTGTCAGGGCCTCAACGACGGACGGGCCAAATCGGTGTGGGCACCGTTCATCGATTGGGTAGGAGCCTCACGAGCAGATTTCACCTTCAACGATGAACCTCAGATCGGCGCCGGTCCTGCACGCCGCTGGTGGGATCTCAAGGCCAACCCCGGACTGGTGCCCGACCCACGGGCCGGAGCGGCCACCCAGCACGGTTGGTGGCGAGGCGATGGAGACCAAGCCTCACTATTTCTGTACGGCTACGAGTCACAATGGCTGCCCGCGACGCTTCTCGAACCAGCCCAACGCGGCCAGCTTGCCGGGGCGCTCACGGAGGCCGCCCAATTTCAGGCCGTGGAACTTCATGTCAACAAAGGACTCGCGGGTGCCCCTGCGGAGGTAAACGAGCACGCACGTCAGTGCGCCATGAATCCAAAAGTCGCCGACGCGTTCGCCTTAATGATTGTGGCTGCGGGCGGTTCGCCGCCGTTTGCGGGTCTCCCGATCACGCCGCCTGACATGACAGAGGCACATCGCCAAGCCGAGCGTGTGGCCAAAGCTGCGGCCGTTCTTAAAGTATTATCGCCACAAAGCGGCTCGTATCTTTCGGAAACAGATTTTTTCCGTGGAGATTGGCGCGAAGCGTTTTGGGGGGCAAATTATGCGCGGCTGAAAGCGATCAAGAACCGCTACGACCCGAGGGATTCCTTTTCGTCCATCACGGGGTCGGCAGCGAGGACTGGAGTCCCGACGGCTTCACGCCGGTGCGGTTGTGATCTTTGGGATGCCCGTTCATTGACTTGCAGCGGTCGCGTGTCATCCATTCGGACGGATAGTGTCGAGTCACCACAGATAGTGATTCTCTAGGAATCCTCATCTTTATGCCTTGAGTCGAACGGTGACGGCTACGGGAACGTCCCGACATGCATCAAGCGCATATAACCGTTAGCTCTTGATAAAATGCCGTTGTTTTTAGGATAATGCTTGCGACAAGGACTCTGAGATTCACCGTTAGCAGCGCGTTACCTGCCCGCCGCCGCGCCGAAAGCTCGATGGGATTTTTGGGTGATGACACAACGCACGTCGGGTCGGCTGCCTAAGGTCGACATGCGCCTGATTTCCAGGAGGTGCGCAAAATGCCGGTCTCGCAACACATCCTGCATTGCGAACGTCAACCGGTGTACCCGCGTACCGGGTTGCCGCTACAGGATCGAAACCCGGTCTAGCCGCTCAACGATGTTATCCGTCCGGTTTCCGTAATTCGATTGAATGATAGCGACGCTCGTGCCAGTAAGGTCAGCAACTGTGTACACATCTATACCTTGCGCGATGGCTTCACTGATGTAGGTGTGACGCATGCAATACAGGACAGCATCGGGTAGGCCAGCCGCGTCGCGCGCCTCTCTAAATTCCTTACCCCATTGCGCAGCGGTCCACCGCTGCGAAAACGAATTGCTCAACAGCGGCGCATTCGCGATTTTGTCTCTCGCCTGCTCAGCAAAGAATGCGCGAGCCGCTGTCGACAGGTCAACTTCTCTTCGCCCCGTCTTGCCGTCGAGCCATATCGTGCCGGCATTTCGATCAAGGTCGCTTGCATTGGCTCGAGCCAGCTCGCCCGGCCGCGCGCCGGTGAGCAGTAGCGCAGTAGCCAATGTACGTAGATCATCGAACATGGCGGCCAGCAATGTGCGGCGCTGTTCTGCTGTAAGCCAGCCGTTACGCCGCGCACCCACCTTCGGAAATTTGTTGACGTCCTTCCATCCGGTGTCAGTTGGGACCAACTGGCATTTCTTCGCGTAATTCAAGGCGGCCTTAAGAGCAGCCAGATTGCGGTTGGCCGTATCTTTAGCCCGGTTATAGCTTTCTTCGTCATCCGGATCGTCATCGTCCAGTTGATCGTTTCTCCATCTCTCAATGTCCATGGCCCGCAGCTTCGATAGCTCGACCCGTCCTATGCGCGGCGGGTCGCCTGGTACCGTGGATTTGTACACGAGGCGTTTGAACCGGTATTCCGCGTCTCGGGAGCTGGCAGGCGAGTTATCAATCAGCAGCTTTTTAACGTACGCCTCACATGCATCGGAAACCGTCGTTCTTTGATTTTTTACACCGCCCTCAAGCCCTTTCGCCCATTCCTCAACGGCTCTTTGGGCGTCGTCATATTCGGCAAATTCGCCGAAAGCCTTGAAAGTCTGCGCACCATCATCGGTGCGGTATCGACCGACCCAGGTGCCCGGGCCCACCTCCACCCTACGGAAGCCGACGAACACACCTCTGCGGATCTTCTCGAAGTACGGATTGCGGCGCGGCGCCAGTTTGGCGCGAGCGGTCTTGCTTCTGATGTTGGCGTTGGCGGTCATGTCGCTCCCCTGTCCGGACAGGACAGTATGTCATGCCACCGAGCCGTACGTAAATTATACGCAAAAACATATTGGGATCACTTGAAACCGTATGAAGCGCTATTTCCTTTATTTTCATCAACTTAGGCCGGGCATCGAGATCTTATGGAGCGTCTTGAGAGCCTATTTTTTGCCCTCGGTGGGCATGAATCGACCGAACATGAAAATCCCGGAAAGTGGCTCAAAATGGCGCTGACATAAAACTGCCACATTGTACCTTCGCGGGACCATCGAAGCACCCTGACCGACGTCAAATCAAACGTGGACAGGCGATAAGTTCCCTAGTCGCCGTAGAAATTCTGCGCACCGGCAAAATTCTCGAACTTCGTGTATTGACCCTGGAACGTGAGTCGAATGGGACCGATTGGACCATTACGCTGCTTACCGATGATGATCTCGGCCGTGCCTTTGTCCGGGCTATCCGGGTTGTAGACTTCGTCGCGATAGATGAAAAGAATCACGTCCGCGTCCTGTTCGATAGCGCCGGACTCACGCAAGTCGGACATGATCGGGCGTTTGTTCGGACGCTGCTCCAACCCGCGATTCAACTGCGAAAGCGCCATCACGGGAACGTCCAGTTCTTTGGCAAGGCTTTTGAGTGAACGCGAGATTTCCGAGATTTCGGTCGCGCGGTTTTCACCGGCCGAACCGGAGCCGGACATCAGCTGCAAATAATCCACGATAATCAGGCCCAGCTTGCCGCATTGCCGTGCCAGACGGCGCGAGCGCGAGCGTAGCTCCATCGGGTTCAGACCACCCGTTTCATCGATAAAGATCTGCGCCTCGCTCATTTTCTGCACAGCGTGCGTGAGCTTCGGCCAGTCTTCGTCGGTGAGACGGCCGGTGCGCATTCTGTGCTGATCCAAACGGCCCACCGAACCCAACATACGCATGGTGAGCTGCGTGCCCGGCATTTCCATTGAGAACACGGCAACCGGAAGGCCATATTCAACGGCCACGTATTCACCGATATTCATCGAGAACGCAGTTTTACCCATCGACGGCCGGCCCGCCACGATGATCAGTTCACCGCCGTGCATACCCGATGTCATGCGGTCCAGATCGACGAAACCCGTCGGCGTGCCGGTCACATCGCTAGGATTCGCGGTGTGATAAAGCGTGTCGATACGCTCGACCACCTGCGTCAGCAGCGGTCCGATCTCGAGAAAACCCTGCGTGCCGCGCGCGCCGCTTTCCGCGATCGAGAACACCTTCGCTTCGGCCTCGTCCAGCAACTGGCGCACTTCCTTGCCTTGCGGATTAAAGGCATCGGCGGAAATTTCATCTGCGACCGATACCAGACGGCGCAACACCGCCCGATCCCGGACGATTTCCGCATAACGGCGAATGTTCGCGGCGCTCGGCGTGTTCTGCGCGAGCGCATTCAGATACGCCAGGCCGCCCACTTCCTCGGCCTTGCCGGTGTTCGTCAGCGCCTCGTAGACGGTGATCACGTCGGCCGGGCGCGTGGTCGCGATCAGCTTGCCGATCGCCTCGTAAATGATCCGATGGTCGTAGCGGTAAAAATCGCCGTGCGACATCACGTCCGCAATACGGTCCCATGCGGCGTTATCCAGCAGCAAGCCGCCAATGACGGACTGCTCGGCTTCGATGGAATGCGGCGGGACCTTCAGCGCATCCAGTTGGGGATCTTTCGACGGTGCGTTCATGGGGAGGAATTATCGGCGAAATGACGGGCGACGGCGAGGCCGGAAAAACAAAAAGGCGGGAACCGCTCGCGGTTCCCGCCTTTCTTTTACTGCAGCATTACTTCTGCATCGGCGGCAGGACTAAGCCCGGCCGTTGATGCGAGCGAAATACACTTAAGCGTGTTCGCCGAGCACCGACACCGTCACATCGACAACTACGTCGGTGTGCAGTGCAACCTGGATAGCGTGATCGCCAACCAGCTTCAGCGGGCCGTCGGCCAGACGCACTTGCGACTTTTCGACTTCGGCCAAGCCTTGCTTCTTCAGCGCTTCGGCGATGTCCGCATTCGTCACCGAACCGAACAAACGACCGTCGACGCCAGCCTTTTGCGAGATCTGAACGGTCGCGCCGCTCAGCTTTTCGCCCAGGGCCGTAGCGGCTGCCAGCTTTTCAGCGGCAACTTTTTCCAGATCGGCGCGGCGCACTTCGAATTCCGCGATTGCGTCCTTCGTTGCACGGCGGGCCTTCTTGCCCGGGATCAGGAAGTTACGTGCGTAACCGTCCTTGACACGAACGATGTCGCCCAGGTTGCCCAGGTTGACGACTTTTTCCAAAAGAATGATTTGCATTTGGCTTTTTCCTTATTGCGTCGTCTGATTAGGCCTTGTGCAGGTCGGTGTACGGCAGCAGCGCGAGAAAACGAGCGCGCTTGATAGCCGTATCGAGCTGACGTTGGTAGTGAGCCTTCGTTCCTGTCAGACGAGCCGGCGTGATCTTGCCGTTCTCACCAACGAAGTCCTTCAGCGTTTCCGTGTCCTTGTAGTCGATGGTCTCGACATTGGCCGCGGTGAAACGGCAGAACTTCTTGCGCTTGAAGAGCGGGTTTTGTTGCTGACGACGTTTGTCGAATTTCTTACCAGTCGGGCGGGGCATGTTCAGTCCTTTCCAATATCCTGCAATTCTGTGATGTGAAACACCAGGGTTCGCGCGTTGCGGCTTTTCTTCGCCATGAAGCCCGTGAAGAGCGTTTCTACGCCCATTACGAGGCTTTCCAGCTTGCCGCTCGCAGCACCGGCCGCGACCGCCGGGAGAGTCAGTTCGATTTGCCGGGCAATGCCCGCTTCGACGACTTCCGTACGGTGATGCAACGTGCAACTCGCTATGGGGACGCCGGCGGGGGTGTACCGCACCGGTTCTCGCTCCACAACGCTTGCTGTCAGTTGCAGCCGGTTCACTTGATTCCTGGTGACGCGACGACCTTAAAAGTCGCCTTCTTGATTAGTTTGCCTGCGAGCTTGCGGCCGGAGCTGCATGAGCTTCAGTCGACGGCTGGCTGGCCGCCTTCTTGGCTTCTTCGCGGTGAACTTCCTTCATCATCGGCGACGGGCCGGTTTCGGCCTTCTTCAGCTTGACGATAAGGTGACGCAGCACAGCGTCGTTGAACTTGAACGCGTGTTCCAGTTCTTCGAGCGTTTCCTGGCTGCATTCAATGTTCATGCACACGTAGTGAGCCTTCGCAAGCTTCTCGATCATGTAAGCCAGCTGACGGCGGCCCCAGTCTTCGATGCGATGGATCGAACCACCGTGTGTTGTGATCGTGGTTTTGTACCGTTCGATCATGGCGGGCACTTGCTCGCTTTGATCCGGATGCACGATAAATACGATTTCGTAATGACGCATTGTTACTCCTTGAGGATATAAAGCCACCCGGGCGTCGGACCGGTGCGGCAAGAGAGAAGCCAGCGATTATAGCGAGATACGGCCGGCCACACAACTGATTTACGCATTTCGCGTATTACTTCCGCTGTGTTTTCAATGGCTTAGCACTCATGCATGCCTGAGCGGCCCGGAAACTCACCTTTCGCGGCTCCAGTAATCCGGCTGGGCGTAGATTTTCTTCAAATAATCAATGAAGTAGCGCACTTTCGCCGGTACGTAGCGCTGCTGCGGATAGACCGCGAGGATGTCGTAATCGGGCAGCGCGAACTCGTCCAGAACGGTTTCCAGTTCGCCATTTGCCAGTTGACGCTGGATTTCCCAGGTCGAGCGCCAGCCAAGCCCATGCCCTTCCGATACCCATCGGTGGAGCAATTCGCCGTCGTTGCAATCCAGATTGCCCGAGACACGCACCGTCGCGAGTTTGCCGTTGCGACGGAAATACCAGCCGCGATTCTGTCCGCCCTGCAAATTGAATGCGAGGCAGTTGTGACGCGGCAGGTCATCGAGTGATTTCGGCTTGCCGTGCTTCTTGAAATACGCCGGCGTGCCGCAGACCACCCGGCGGTTATCGGCGAGCTTCACGGCAACGAAGTTCTGATCGACCGCCCCGCCTATGCGGATCGACAGGTCGTAACCCTCGCGGATCAGGTCGGCAACGCGGTCGTTCAGGTTGAACGACATCTGTAACGCGGGTTTATCGACGAGAAAACCTGGCGCGTGAGGCGCCACGTGCATTCGTCCGAAGGCCGCCGGGGCGGAGACAATCAGGTGGCCATCGACGGTGCGCTGGCCATCGGCGAGTTCATCTTCTGCCTGATTCCAGTCCGCCAGCAGTCCACGGCAGCGTTCAAGGAACGCCGCGCCCTCCTCGCTTACCACTAGACGGCGCGTGGAGCGGTACATCAGCTTGACGCCCAGACGCTTCTCTAAAGCATCAATACGCCGCCCCAAAATGACTGGCGACACCCCCTCCTCCAGCGCCGCCGCAGCCAGACTGCCGGCCTCGGCGACCTTCACGAACGTCTCAATCTGCCTGAAGCGGTCCATTTTCTTGGCCTCCATTGCTCATTCATTCCATACTTTTTGTATCGGATCAAACGACTCTGGCTGATCTTATCAACACTCCCGCATACGCATAAAGTCCCCTTAACGACATCGCGCAACGGCGCAATGCAGCAGAACACAATGGAAGGAGACACTCATGACAAAAATGCGAGCAGTCGACGCAGCCGTTCTCGTGCTGGAAAAAGAAGGGATCGAAATGGCGTTCGGCGTTCCGGGCGCGGCGATCAACCCGTTCTACTCCGCCCTGCAACGGGCCGGCAGTATCGGCCACGTGCTGGCACGCCACGTTGAAGGCGCGTCGCATATGGCCGAAGGTTATACGCGGGCGGCACCGGGCAATATCGGCGTGTGTATTGGCACGTCGGGACCGGCGGGAACGGACATGATCACCGGGCTGTATTCCGCCCAGGCCGATTCCATCCCGATCCTCGCGATCACAGGCCAGGCGCCGCGTGCGCGTCTCTATAAAGAAGACTTCCAGGCCGTCGATATTGAATCGATCGCCAAGCCGGTGACCAAGTGGGCGGTGACCGTGCGCGAACCGGCGCTCGTGCCGCGCGTGTTCCAACAGGCATTTCACCTGATGCGCTCAGGCCGTCCGGGTCCGGTGCTGGTCGATTTGCCGATCGACGTGCAACTCGCGGAAATCGAATTTGATATCGACACGTACGAACCCCTGCCCGTCTACAAGCCCAAAGCAACACGCGCTCAGATCGAGAAAGCGCTGGCGATGCTGACGGCGTCGGAGCGACCGTTGATCGTGTCCGGCGGCGGCGTGTTGAATGCTGCGGCCGAAGATCTGCTGGTCGAGTTCGCCGAAATCATGAACGTGCCGGTCATCCCCACGCTGATGAGCTGGGGCGCGATTCCCGACGATCATCCGCTGATGGCCGGCATGTGCGGTTTGCAAACGGCGCATCGCTACGGGAACGCTTCGATGCTCGCGTCCGACTTCGTACTCGGCATCGGCAATCGCTGGGCTAACCGTCACACGGGCAGCGTCGAGGTTTATACGAAGGGCCGTACGTTTGTGCACGTGGACATTGAACCGACGCAGATCGGCCGCGTGTTCGGTCCGGATCTGGGCATTGTCTCCGACGCTAAATTCGCGCTCGAACTGTTTGTGGAAGTGGCGCGTGAATGGAAGGCCGCGGGCAAGCTGAAGGATCGCGGCGCGTGGGTCGGCGAGTGCCAGGAACGCAAGCGCACGTTGCATCGCAAGACGCACTTCGACAACGTGCCGATGAAACCGCAACGCGTCTACGAAGAAATGAACAAGGTCTTCGGCCGCGATACCTGCTACGTCTCGACGATCGGTCTGTCGCAAATCGCCGGCGCGCAGTTCCTGCATGTGTACAAGGCGCGCAACTGGATCAATTGCGGTCAGGCCGGCCCGCTCGGCTGGACCATTCCGGCCGCGCTCGGTGTTCGTGCCGCGGACCCGCAACGGCCGATCGTCGCGCTCTCGGGCGATTACGACTTCCAGTTCATGATCGAAGAACTTGCGGTTGGTGCGCAATTCCGGCTGCCGTACATCCATGTGGTGGTGAACAACTCGTACCTCGGCCTGATCCGTCAGGCGCAACGCGGCTTCGATATGGACTACTGCGTCCAGCTTGCCTTCGAGAACATCAATGCACCCGATCTGAACGGTTATGGCGTCGATCACGTGGCAGTAGCCGAAGGACTTGGCTGCAAGGCAGTGCGCGTCTTCAATCCGGAGGACCTCGCTCCAGCCCTTCGCAAGGCTCAGGGAATGCTCGCGGAATTCGGCGTGCCAATCATTGTTGAAGTGATCCTCGAGCGTGTGACGAACATCGCGATGGGCACGGAGATCGATGCGATCAACGAATTCGAACCGCTCGCCGAAAGCGAGCAGGACGCACCGACGGCCATTGCGCATAACGCCTGAGAGAGAACAAAAATCATGCCGAAATTTGCTGCAAACCTGACCATGCTGTTCAACGAAGTGCCGTTCCTTGACCGCTTTGCGGCGGCATCGGAGGCGGGCTTCGAAGCGGTTGAATTTCTGTTCCCGTATCCGTATGCAGCGGCCGATCTGCGTCAACGTCTCGACGCCAACAATCTTCAGCTCGTGCTGCATAACCTGCCGGCCGGGAATTGGGAAGGCGGCGAGCGTGGCATCGCGTGCCTGCCCGATCGCCGAGAAGAATTCCGTGAGGGCGTAACGCGGGCGATCGAGTACGCGAAGGCGCTGAACGTGCCGCAACTGAATTGTCTCGTCGGCATTCCAACGGCTTCGGTGAGCCGTGAGGAAGCGCGGGCGACCATCGTTGAAAATTTGAAGTTTGCGGCCACCGCGTTGAAGAAAGAAGGCATCAAGCTGCTGGTCGAGCCGTGCAATCACTTCGATATCCCCGGCTTCGCGCTGAACCGGTCGCAGGAAGGACTCGACGTGATTCGCGACGTAGGGTCGGACAACCTGTTCCTGCAATACGACATCTATCACATGCAGCGCATGGAAGGCGAATTGGCTGCCACGATCAAGCGCAACCTGCCATCGATTGCGCATATTCAGCTGGCCGATAACCCCGGCCGCAATGAACCGGGTACGGGCGAGATCAACTATCCGTTCCTGTTCTCGTGGCTCGATTCGCTTGGCTACGACGGCTGGATTGGTTGCGAGTACAAACCGCGCGGCACGACTGCGGCCGGCCTTGGCTGGCTTCAGGAAATCGCTGGCCTGAAGACTGCACGCGCAGTGGCATAACTGGAGGAGACACGCATAATGGCAACAATCGGATTTATCGGCCTTGGCATCATGGGCGCGCACATGGCGCGCAATTTGAAGAAAGCTGGCCATTCGCTAGTGCTGAACGGCGCGTACCCTGTGCCGGACGACCTGCGCTCGCTGGGCCAAGTAGCTGCCAGCTCGACCGACGTTGCGCGAGCTAGCGAAATCGTCATCATCATGGTGCCGGACACGCCCGATGTCGCTAACGTCCTCTTTGCAGAAGACGGCGTGGCGAAGGGGCTCGAGAAAGGCCAGCTCGTGATCGACATGAGCTCCATCTCGCCGCTCGAAACGCAAGCGTTCGCCAAGAAAATCAACGCGCTAGGCTGCGATTATCTCGATGCACCCGTGTCAGGCGGCGAAGTCGGCGCACGTGAAGCGTCCCTGACGATTATGGTCGGCGGACCGGAAGCCGCGTTCGAGCGCGCAAAACCGCTCTTCGATGTCATGGGCAAGAATGTGACGCTCATCGGCGATAACGGCGCGGGACAAACGTGCAAGGTCGCGAACCAGATCATCGTGGCGTTGAACATTGAAGCGGTGGCCGAAGCGTTGCTGTTCGCTTCAAAGTCCGGTGCGGATCCCGAGCGCGTGCGGCGTGCGTTGATGGGCGGTTTTGCGGCATCGCGGATATTGGAAGTTCATGGCGAACGCATGACCAAGCGTACATTCAATCCGGGCTTTCGGATCGAATTGCATCAGAAGGATCTGAACCTCGCGCTGGAAAGTGCGAAGAAACTTGGTCTTGCTTTGCCGCATACGGCGAGCGCGCAGCAGTTGTTCAGCGTGTGCGTGGCAAACGGCGGACGCGAGTGGGATCACTCGGGAATGGTGAAGGCGCTGGAACTGATGTCGAATCATCAGGTTACCGAATGAACTGCTTGAAGACCGGCTGACGCATACCTATAAGTATACGCATAGCCGGTTGCAGAAAGTGCAATAAAGCGGGGTCCGTCAAGCGGCGCCCGGTGATGACGTGGAAGCCTTGGTCGGTCAGACGTCATTGCCGGGTGTCCGCCTTGCCGGATCTTTTTTTGTTTACGTTCTTAAAAAATGCCCATCCACACAGTTTGACAATTCCATCGGTGAAATCCGAGAACTATCGATTAGTTCTGGAGACTAAATGGCTCGGCTTTATCAGGTCGATCTACCCGGTTATTACAGGAGTTGCAACATGGGCATTTTCAGTTTCATCAAGGACGCGGGCGAGAAATTGTTCGGCGCTGTTTCAACCACGGCTCAGGCTGCGCCGCCCGTTGATATCGCCGCGCTCAACAAGACGGCAGGTGACGCAATCGCCGCCTACATCCGCACGCAAGGCTTGAGCGCCGACAACCTGCAAGTCAGCTTCGATGGCGCGTCGCATACGGTCACAGTCAGCGGCCAGGCAGCCGATCAGGCGACGAAGGAAAAGATCCTAGTGGCAGCGGGTAACGTGCAGCATGTGGACAAGGTCGACGATCAACTGACCGTACCAACCCCCACGCCCGTTTCGCAATTTCATACCGTGGCTTCCGGCGACAATCTGTGGAAGATCGCCGACAAGTACTACGGCAACGGCGCGAAGAACGACGTGATCTTCGAAGCCAACAAACCGATGCTCAAGAGCCCGGACAAGATTTACCCGGGACAGGTTCTGCGGATTCCCGCGCTGGCTTGATGACGGGTTGAATGGTTGAGTAAAAACGCGACCCTCGGGTCGCGTTTTTTTGGTTCCGGGTCAACAGGTTCCGTTACGGACGACGGACCGGGGCCGGCCGTGGGCGCTATCGAATTATCCTTTGCCAGAGCGTTGCATTCCGGACCGTACGTCTGATCGACAGTATCTGGAAAAACCCGTGTATGCCGGCCCTCAGTTCGTCCGGGTGTTCGAACTCCAGGTAAGTCACCTCACATAAATCATCGAGTTCGCGAATGAGCGTCGTTTTGATCGGAGCATGCTTCCAGACAAGAAACAGGATCGGGGAACATCGCCCCTTGAAGATGTGATAGCTCAGCTCAAAGGCACTGCTCTCGCTCATACCAACCCTGATATTGATCAGGACATCGGCCTGGTCCAACAGTTTCAGCCGATAGTCACGGAAATTCTTCGGCGTAAAGGGCAAGTGACGGTCACGCTCAAACGATTCCCTGAAAGTATCGGCACTTTCAGCGCCGGTGCCAGTGAGATAGTTGAAAGGGCAGCGCGAGTCGTTGGCGGTGTCGATTATTTGCAATATCTGTTCGACTAATCGCTGCTGCGTCTCACCCGATTCGGTGAACGGTTGCCTGATAAATAGCCTGAGTGGAGTGCCGTCCACAGAAGAGTCGGGACCGTCGGTGAGCAGCATTGGTTGCGCAAGCGACCGATGTAGGTCCTGCAAGGAATACACAGCCATGGGATGTTTCATTACTTATGCCGCCCATCCGGGTTGCGAACTGGCAGCCCCTATTTTTCGGGTGTTTGAAAATAAGATATTAAATAGTATTCCGAACATAATTTCAAAACCTGACGAACCATGATCTATATGTCCGCACCACACGGCTCGCTGTTCCGAGCGATCGCAAGGACTATCACTCCCGAAAACTCTTGCTCAAGTCTAGTGCATGGACCCGCACTCTCCAAGGGAATTTAACGACCATTTCGGTGCATCCAGATGCCATCGAGGCAGGGTTTCGCCCATTGAATTTTGATGTTTCATATTTTGTTCGCATTTCTAACTAATAGATCTTGCTTTCCGATCATGGTTGGATTTTCTGAAGCAAACGTCGGTTCTGATGCGAAATACCGCCATGGCATCAACATCTGGAACGCGCGAACCCATCGTTACCTTCGCTGTTTATTTCACTCTACGGACGCTTTCGGCACGTGGCACCTGGAAAACAAGCGCTGCTGGATCTTTTTGCTTTTGCTGAAGCGCCCTATGATCTCCCACGCTATTTCGCACTGTTCCAATTACCTTCGGGAAAACCGCGCCCATGACACCAAGACCCCCTGTTGAGATCAGATCGGTGGCTGTTGCCGACTTCGATGCGTGGTTGGCGTTATGGCGCGGTTACCAGGCGTTCTACAAGACCGATATCCCGATGGACACAACTCAACGCACGTGGGCGCGCATGCTCGATCCCACGGAGCCGGTATTCGGCGCGGTGGCAGTAATCGATGGTCGTATAGTCGGGATGGTGCACTGGGTCATGCATCGGTCGTGCTGGACGACCGGTGACTATTGCTATCTGCAGGATTTATACGTAGAACCGGATATTCGCGGAGGCGGGATTGGGTGCAAGCTCATCGAGCATGTCTATGCCAAGGCCGCGGAAGCACAGTGCTCGCGAGTCTGGTGGTTGACTCATGAAACCAATACCGACGCGATGCAGTTGTATGACCGCATCGCGGACCGGTCGGGGTTCGTGCAGTATCGGAAGGTGCTGGGGTGATAGAAAGCTAACGCAGCAGATCTTGCGTCAGTACGTATCGAACACGCGTTGCAAGTCTGCCGCCGCTGTGCCCGCCGCCAACGCCAACATCAGCAGCACGCGCGCCTTGTACGGGTTCAAAGCGCCTGCCGTGATCGAGCCAAGTGCATCGTCGGGCGCAGCGCCGTTGCGCATCACGTGGCCCGCTCCCACCCGTGACGAACGTACAACCGCCACGCCGTGTTTGACGGCATCGGCAAGAGCCTGTTGCAGCGTCGAATGAATCGAGCCGTTGCCCGTCCCTGCAATCACGAGTCCTTTGACACCCGAGGCAACGAATGCATCGATAGCCGCTCGCGACGCCCCTGCGTAACTCGTCACGATCTCGACCGCGGGCGGTTCAGCGGGCATCTGGAACGGGCTATGCAGCGTATGCGGCCTGACCACTGAACGCTGGAATTCCACCTGCCCGTCCTGCACCCAGCCGAGCGCACCGCCTTCGGGCGAACGGAAGGCATCGACGGCATAGGTGCTTGTCTTGGTCACGTCGCGGGCACAGTGGATCTGGTTGTTGAATGCGACCAGCACGCCCTGCTTCCACGATGCCCGGCTCGCCGCCACCGTCACCGCGTTGAGAAGATTCAGCGGGCCATCGGCGGATAAAGCCGTCGCCGGCCGCATGGCCGCCGTGAGCACGACCGGTTTCTCGCTTTTGACGGTGAGATGCAACAGGTAGGCGGTTTCCTCGAGCGTATCGGTGCCGTGCGTGATGACGATACCGTCGATATCGTCCTGCGCCAGCAACGCATTCACTCGCGCACAGAGGGTAATCCACAGCGCGGGCGTCATGTCCTTGCTGTCGATACTCGCTACTTGCTCGGCCTGGATCTGCGCGACTTGCGAGAGCGAAGGCACGGCGCCGAGCAGTTTATCGACGCCGACCACGCCGGCCTTGTAACCCGAGGTTTTGGCGGCATCGCCGGCCTCGCCCGCGATGGTTCCGCCGGTGGCCAGCACCACGATCCGCGGCAATGAAGTGTGTGATGAGTTCATGGCCGTAATTGTAGCGGAGCGGCGGCCGGCTGATTTCCAGGCTCTCAAACTTTCAAAGGGTTAGGCCGCTTCCCGCAATTGAGCCGCGATCTGCGCTTCGTCGAGTTGCGGTGCGAACATCTCGATCAGCCTGTACGCATACGCCCGCAGGAAAGCACCCTTCCTCAAGCCCACGCGCGTGGTGCTGGCTTCGAACAGATGTTGCGTGTCGAGCGCGACGAGTTCGGTATCGCGTTTTTCGTCGAAGGCCATCGCCGCCACGATGCCGATGCCCATGCCCAGTTCCACATACGTCTTGATCACATCGGCATCGATAGCGGTCAGCACCACGTCCGGCAGCGCGCCCGCTTTCGCAAACGCCTGATCGACATGCGAACGGCCGGTGAAATCGTGGTCATACGTGACGATCGGATATTCGGCGATCTCATCGAGCGTGATGTTCTCGCGGCCGACCAGCGGATGCCCCTTTGGCACGACCACCGTGTGGTGCCACGAATAGCACGGGAACGTGACGATATCCGGGTACCTGTCGAGCGCTTCCGTCGAAATGCCGATGTCCGCCTCGCCGTTGATGATCATTTGCGCGATCTGCTGCGGACTGCCCTGACGTAGCGCGAGATGAACCTTCGGGAATACCTCGGTGAACTGGCGGATCACCTTGGGCAGCGCGTAACGCGCCTGCGTGTGGGTGGTCGCCACCACCAGATGGCCGTTGTCCTGATCGGCGAACTGGCGGGCGACGCGGCGGAGGTTCTCGGCATCGAGCAGCATGCGCTCGATCACCTGATGCACTTCCTTGCCCGGCTCGGTCAGGCCTGTGAGCCGCTTGCCGCGTCGAATGAAGATATCGACGCCGAGTTCGTCCTCAAGGTCCTTGATTTGCTTCGACACACCCGATTGCGACGTATAAAGCACGTTCGCGACTTCGGTCAGATTCATGTTCTGCCGGACGGCTTCACGTACGAAACGCAATTGCTGGAAGTTCATGTCAGCCTCTCTCTTCAGTATGCTTATTCAATAAGCTCAATGCGCCGGGAACACACGCAGAACACGCGGCACGGCGGTCACGCCATCGCCGATATTCAGATTTAATCCACGCCAGGTTTCGCGATCCAGTTCCGCTTCCAGCACGTTGCCTTCAGCGCCTTCCAGATCCACGCGCACCGAACCGCCGAGCGTCACGACACGGCGGACATCGACCACGATGCCATCGCGATGACCCGACGCCGTCGGGAAGAGCGTCAGGTCGTGCGGCCGGACGTAAGCCACCGCCGGACCCGCGAAATTCGCAACGGTCGGAATCGGCTGCGCAGCGCCTTGCGCCACAAAACCGTTCGCATCCACGCTGCCCCTGAGCCGGTTTGCCGCGCCGAGAAACTCGTACACAAACGATGTCTGCGGATGATCATAGACGTCTTGCGGACTGCCGACCTGCTCCACATGTCCACGATTGAGCACCACGATCCGATCCGCGACTTCAAGCGCCTCTTCCTGATCGTGCGTGACGAAAATAGTCGAGATATGCAGGTCGTCGTGCAGACGCCGCAGCCAGCTACGCAGCTCCTTGCGAACCTTGGCATCGAGTGCGCCGAACGGTTCGTCGAGCAGCAGCACCTTCGGTTCGACAGCAAGCGCCCGGGCCAGCGCGATCCGCTGCCGCTGCCCACCGGAAAGCTCAGATGGAAACCGTTGCGCCAGCCAGTCAAGCTGCACGAGCTTCAGCAATTCATGCACTTTCTCGCGGATCACCGCTTCGGACGGCCGTTCCTTGCGCGGTTTCACGCGCAGGCCGAACGCCACGTTCTCGAACACGGTCATGTGACGGAACAGCGCGTAATGCTGGAACACGAAACCGACCTGCCGTTCCCGCGCACCCACGGCCGCCACGTCCTCGCCGTTCAGCACGACCGAACCGGCGTCCGCGTATTCCAGCCCCGCGATCACGCGCAGCAGCGTGGTCTTGCCACAGCCCGACGGTCCGAGCAGCGCGACGAGTTCGCCCGACGGGAAGTCGAGCGAGACGTTGTCCAGCGCGGCGAAATCGCCGAAGCGTTTCTGCAAATTGCGAACAATGATGCTCATGGTGATTTTCGCCTTCTAGTTCTGGAGTGACGCGACCGGCAACTCAGCGGGTTGCGCCTGCACTGCTTCAATCGATTGCGACATGCGGCGCTCGGCAAGCAGCTTCAGGCCGAGCGTGACGAGCGCGAGCAGCGCAAGCAGCGACGCCACGGCGAACGCCGCCGAAAAGTTGTATTCGTTGTAGAGAATTTCTACATGCAGCGGCATGGTGTCGGTTTGTCCGCGAATATGGCCCGATACCACCGATACCGCGCCGAACTCGCCCATCGCACGTGCATTGCAGAGAATCACGCCATACAGCAAACCCCATTTCACGTTCGGCAGCGTCACGCGGCGGAAGATCTGCCAGCCCGACGCGCCGAGTACATGCGCGGCTTCTTCTTCGTCGTTGCCTTGCGCCTGCATCAGCGGGATCAGCTCGCGTGCGACAAAGGGGAACGTGACGAAGATAGTGGCGAGCACAATGCCGGGCACCGCGAAGATGATCTGCACGTCGTGGTCGATGAGCCAGGGACCGAACCAGCCTTGCGCGCCGAACATCAGCACGTAGATCAGGCCCGAGACGACCGGTGACACCGAAAACGGCAAGTCGATCAGCGTCGTGAGGAAGGCTTTGCCGCGGAATTCGAACTTCGCGATAGACCAGGACGCCGTCAACCCGAACACCACGTTCAGCGGCACCGCAATCGCGGCGACGATCAGCGTGAGCTTGATGGCGGACCACGCGTCGGGATCTTTCAGCGAATCGAAGTAATAGTCCACGCCCTTCGCGAACGCTTGTGCAAACACGGCGACGAGCGGAACCACAAGAAACAGCGCCAGGAAAATCAGCGCGATGGCCGTCAGGATCCAGCGCACGGCGCGCGGTTCGGTAACCGGATCAAGCTTGTGCTCAGTCACACGGGCCGTGGTCACATCCACAGTTTTCTGGTTGACGGCGCTCATGCTTTCGCCCCGTCAATATGCAATGCACCGGCCGAAGCAGGCGCAGGACCTGCGCCACCGCGGCTCGTGCGCCGTTGCAGGAACCATTGCAGCGTGTTGATCAGCAGCAGCATCAGGAACGATACACACAGCATCACCACGGCGATCGCGGTCGCCCCGGCGTAGTCGTATTGTTCGAGCTTCGTGATAATCAGCAGCGACGTGATTTCGGACTTCATCGGCACATTGCCTGCGATGAAAATCACCGACCCGTATTCGCCCAAGGCACGCGCAAACGCAAGCGCGAAACCGGTCAGGATCGCGGGAAACAGCGACGGCAGCACCACGCGGCGAAACGTCAGCCAGCGCGTGGCGCCAAGGCACGCGGCCGCTTCTTCCTGCTCCCGCTCGAAATCTTCCAGCACGGGTTGCACGGTGCGCACGACGAACGGCAGGCCGATAAACGTCAGCGCCACGAGCACGCCCAACGGCGTGAACGCCACCTTGATCCCAAGCGGCGCGAGAAACTGTCCGATCCAGCCATTCGGCGCATACACCGCGGCGAGCGCGATGCCGGCCACGGAAGTCGGCAATGCAAACGGCAGATCGACGACTGCATCCACCACGCGCTTGAACGGGAACGTGTAGCGCACGAGCACCCACGCCACTAGGAAGCCGAACACGGCGTTGATCAGCGCGCCACCGAGGGCAGCGGTAAACGTCAGTCGATACGACGCCAGCACGCGCGGCGACGTGACCGCGCGTACGAACGTCGCCCAGTCGAGCGTGGCCGTCTTGGCGAAGGTCGCGGCGAGCGGAATCAGCACCACGAGGCTCAAATACGCCACCGTGATGCCGAGCGTCAGGCCGAAGCCCGGCAGTGCGCTGGGCTTGCGGAAAGTGAAAGTCGTCATGCGTGAATCATCCAGTTCCGCCGCGCCGCGGGGACGGCGCTTCGGGGTCGAGCTTCGGGTTGGTTTCATGGCCGTCTATGCGGCCATCGTGTTATTTCAGCCTTCTTTTACGACTACAGCACCGCGAGCGCATAAGCGCCGGCAGTGCTGCCCTTCATGCCGCCGTGCTTACTGCGGCTGATAGATCGAATCGAACACGCCGCCATCGGCGAAATGCGTCTTTTGTGCGTTGGTCCAGCCACCGAACGAGTCGTCGATGGTGTAGAGCTTGATCTTCGGGAACTGCTTCGTCAGCGCAGCGGGAACAGCTGTGGAACGCGGCCGATAGAAGTTGCGTGCCGCGATTTCCTGGCCCTCCTCGCTATACAAATATTTGAGGTACGCCTCGGCCAGCTTGCGGTCGCCATGACGATCCACGACCTTGTCGACTACCGCGACCGGCGGCTCTGCCAGGATGCTCACCGAAGGCACGACGATCTCGAACTTGTCCGAACCGAATTCCTTCAATGACAAGAACGCCTCGTTTTCCCACGCTATCAGCACGTCACCCTGTCCGCGCTGCACGAAGCTGGTGGTCGCGCCCCGCGCGCCCGAATCCAGCACGCCGGCGTTCTTATAGAGCTTGGTTACGAAGTCCTTGGCGGTCGTCGCGTTGCCGCCCGGCAGATGTTCTGCATAGGCCCACGCTGCGAGGTAATTCCAGCGCGCGCCGCCGGATGTCTTCGGATTCGGCGTCACGATGGACACGCCCGGCTTGAGCAGGTCCGGCCAGTCCTTGATCTGCTTCGGGTTGCCTTTGCGAACGAGAAACACGATGGTCGATGTATACGGCGACGCGTTGTCCGGCAAGCGCTTCTGCCAGTCCTGGCTAACCAGCCCCTTGGCTGCGAGCGCATCAATGTCATAGGCCAGCGCCAGCGTCACCACATCTGCCTGCAAACCGTCGAGAACCGAGCGAGCCTGACCACCGGAGCCGCCGTGCGATTGCTTGAATGTGACGGTCTCTCCGGTTTCAGCCTTCCATTTCTTGCCGAAAGCCTGATTGAACTCCTGGTACAACTCACGCGTCGGGTCATACGACACGTTCAGGAACGACGTGTCGGCGTGCGCTTGCGCGATCATGCCCGCGGTCATCCCGGTCACCGACGCTGCCCCGATCACCGCCGTGGCAAACAGCTTCCTTGCACGTGCGCCCCACCTCGAATTCTGACTCAGCATTACCCCGTTCCCCGTCTTATGTGGTTTGAGCAGCCGAGTCTATCGACGAGCTTTCATTATTAAAAATAATTGTTATTCATTCTTTTAGATCAAAAAGTGCTAATGACGGCTGGAAGCGGCGTTGCGGCCATCAAACAGCCGTTGGAGCACCCTGTTTACAGGCTCTGTATGGTTCTGACGACGTCGAACTTAAAGTAAAGCTTGAAAAGCGCTGAATACTGTATAAAACTACAGGCATCTGTTCATCCATACAGTGGACGACCAGCCATACAAGGGGCAAAAGCACGTGACCAAAATGAGCAAACTGACTGCGCGGCAGCAAGAGGTTTTCGAACTGATCCAGCGCGCGATCGAACGCACGGGGTTTCCGCCCACGCGCGCCGAGATCGCAGCCGAACTTGGTTTTAGCTCCGCTAATTCCGCCGAAGAGCATCTTCGGGCGCTGGCGCGTAAAGGGGTGATCGAACTGGCGGCGGGTTCATCGCGCGGCATTCGTTTGCTGACCAATGGCGGCCTCGACGAAGGGCCTCATCAGTTCACGTTGCCCCATGCCAGCATCATGCAATTGTCCTTGCCGCTGGTCGGGCGCGTGGCGGCCGGCAGTCCGATCCTCGCGCAGGAACACATCTCCAAGCATTACGCCTGCGACCCGGCGCTGTTCTCCAGCAAACCGGACTATCTGTTGAAGGTGCGCGGTCTTTCCATGCGCGACGCAGGGATCTTCGACGGTGATCTGCTCGCTGTGCAGAAGAAAAACGAGGCTAAGGACGGGCAGATCGTCGTGGCGCGACTTGGCGACGACGTCACGGTCAAACGGTGGAAACGTCGTCCAGATGGCGTTGAACTGATCGCTGAAAATCCTGATTACGAGAACATCTTCGTCGCGTCAGGCAGCGACGACTTTGCGCTGGAAGGTATTGCGGTCGGGTTGATTCGTTCCGGCGAGCTTTGATTTCTGCAAGGTTTTCAGCTTCTGCTTTGATGTCTGCTTGTTGATTTCTGATTTGCAGGGCGGCGGGGTTTCCGGGTATTCCGGGTGTTCCCCGGCCGCACTGCACTTGAATTCCGGCCCTATAAAGCGTGACGGACATCGCACTCGCGATGAACCGGTGCGCGTCCTATTGTCATCGGTCATCGGAGAAACATCATGGAACGATTCGCCCGGTTGTTTTCTGCTTCTTTTTTATCCGCATCGTTCGCGCCGACAGCACGTGCACCCCTGTCGTTTCGGCAATTCCGCGAGTTCGGCCGTTTGCGGCATCTGCGCTCGCTGATCTCCTGCAAGACACCGAAGCCAGCAGACACCCCCGATCTCTTCGACGAACTGCCCGTCCTGCCCTCGCGGCAGCCGGCGTTCGCCCGGGTATCGCTGAGTGCATCGGTGCATACGCAGGCCGAGCAACGCGCGCCGGTGCGAGTGTATCGCGGTGAATCGCGGGTCATCATGGTCGGCAATATTGAAGCGGTGTCGCGCATGATCGACCGTTGTATCGACGAGGAGCGGGCCGGCGTTGAAGGCGGATTGCTCGCCTGATTTTTTCGAAGCAATGAGATTCGCGGGGATAATTCTGGCGCTGTTGCGGTCCATCCAGGGGTTGAGGCTTCTTTGGCCTCTGCTCTTGCATTCGAGCCGCATCCACCTCATCAGCCCAAAGGCGCCTTAGCGTATGTCCCTGTCCCGTACCAGCAAGTCCGTTGTTATTACGTTGTTGGTTGTTGTCGTCGTGGCAGTGCTCGGTGCGATCTATGCGTCGCCGTACATCGCGCTCGACCGGTTGAAACGCGCCACCGACGCCCGTGACGCTCAAACTGTGAATCAGTACGTCGACTTTCCGCTGCTGCGTGAAAGCCTGAAGGACCAGGTCGGTCAGTTGTTGACCCGAAAGATCGACATACAGAGGAGCGGCAATCCGTTAGCGATGATCGGCGCCATGATTGGCGCGGCGCTAATCGGCCCGCTGGTCGATTCGTATGCAACGCCAGACGGCGTGGCGGCTATTCTCAATGGCATACCGCCACGGGGCGATCCGGGCGAGAAACCGCCGGTTCCGTCCGAGGCGAGCGGCGCTGTTGTCGCTACCCCGGGAGCCGCGCCCGTCGTAGCTTCACCGTCCGCACCGAAACCGCCGCCGCAAACCACGGCGGGGTATCGAAGTTTCGATACTTTCGCGGTGAATTACCAGCATGGAACCGGCGACGCACGCTATTCGGCCATTCTCCGGCGCTACGGGTTGTTCTCGTGGAAACTGGTCGCGGTGGAGTTGAACGACGGCTAGGCGAACCATCAACTTTCCCGCAATAACAACGGGACTATCCGCCCAATTGCTGCTGCCTAGCGGCTGGCTGGCCGGCTGCTTGGCGACTTGCTGGTTGAAAGCGGCACCAGCTTAGCCGCTTTCAACCTCAGCAAACCCGTCGCAGCATCAAACACTGGCCTCGGCTTTCGCGGGCATCGCCGCATGCGCGGCGTCTTCCTGCTCAGCTGATGTACCCGTCGGCGACACCGCCACCAAAATGCTGCAAGACACCCGATCCATCAGCGGCGTGTTACCCGCGCCCATCCACCAGCGCGCAAGACCCGTGCGGCACCGATGTCCCACCACCACCAGATCCACCTGCAGGCTCTGCGCGAGTCCGGCAATTTCGTCGATAGGATGGCCGAACGCAAAGTGGCCCTGCGCCGGCACGCCCCGCTCGGTCAGCCATTCCACGCCTTCGCGCAAAATGTCCCGGGCGGCATCTTCGAAACGGCCACATGCCATATCGGTGAGGAGGCCGGCACTTTGGGCGATGCTGGAGCGCATATCGACAACGGCGAGCACATGCGTTTCGGCTTTCAGGTCGAGCGCGAGGTTCGCGCCGTCACGTAATGCCTTACGCCCTTCGCGAGAGCCGTCGTAACACAACAGGATTTTTCGATAGCTCGCCATGGTGGTTCTCCGCGCTGCACAACGGCAGCAAAGGGCATCAAAAAAACGGTCGTCAAGTGTTGCAGATTCTGCCCCGTGGGCCGGGCGGGCGACAAAACCCGGGCCGCGTTGCTTTCATCATGGTGCGTCGCTGAAACGGTGGCAACGATGGAAAACGCTAATGCGGGCCGGTTGCTCGCGAAACGCCAAGCGGACACCGTGCCAGGAACGTCAATCCCTTGATGGGCGGACTTTCTAGCGCTTAATCAAGGCGTCGCGAAAGCGTCCGACGACCGCAAATCACCTCGCGTGCGCGCCCGCAGTGCAGGTCGCGAGGGTCGGACGCGCCTCGTTGGTGCAATCGATTAAACTAGTTAGCTTGTCTTGAGACCGAACTTCCGACCCAACACCCGAGTTTGCGCATGTCAGATGCAGCAGTGTTACCCAGCGACGCAACCCGCACGACCGCCGCACCGCCAAATCCGGCGATCGAATTTATCGACGTCGAAAAACACTACGGTGACAAGACGGTCGTGAACGGCCTGTCGTTCCACGTCCAGCCCGGCGAGTGTTTCGGCCTGCTTGGACCCAACGGCGCGGGTAAAACGACCACGCTCAAGATGCTGCTCGGCCTGACCGCGCCCGATGCGGGCACGATCCGTCTCGTCGATGAACCGATCCCCTCACGCGCCCGCTACGCCCGGCGCCGTGTAGGCGTGGTGCCGCAATTCGACAACCTCGATCCGGACTTCACCGTCCGCGAAAACCTGCTCGTGTTCGGCCGGTATTTCGGCATGAGCGGCAGCGAGATTGAGGCCGTGGTTCCATCGCTGCTCGAATTCGCTCGGCTGGAAAGCAAGGCAAACGCGCGGGTCGGCGAGTTATCGGGCGGAATGAAGCGGCGGCTGACGCTGGCGCGCGCACTGGTCAACGATCCCGACGTGCTGGTCATGGACGAACCGACCACCGGACTCGATCCGCAAGCGCGGCACCTGATTTGGGAACGGTTGCGCTCACTACTTGCACGCGGCAAGACAATCCTGCTTACCACGCATTTCATGGAGGAAGCCGAGCGGCTTTGCGACCGGCTGTGCGTAATCGAAGAAGGCCGCAAGGTGGCGGAAGGCAAACCCGACGACCTGATCCAGCGGGTCATCGGCTGCGACGTGATCGAGATCTACGGTCCCGATCCGCAAGCTCTTCGCGAAGAACTCCTGCCGTTCGTCGGACGCATGGAAATTAGCGGTGAGACGCTGTTTTGTTACGTCGATGACCCTGCTCCCGTGCATCAGCGGGTAAAGGGACGGCCCGGCGTGCGTTATCTGCACCGGCCGGCCAATCTTGAAGATGTGTTTTTGCGCCTGACCGGGCGCGAGATGGTGGACTGATCCATGTCGAGCGAACCGAATGTGAACGCCGCTGAGTCCCCTGCGCATACGGCCCGCCCGGAGGGGAAGCCGCAACGCAAGTCTCATCGTGAGCCGTTCCTGAGTGCGATGCCCGCGAACGCATCGAACTGGATGTCGGTCTGGCGGCGAAATTATCTCGTCTGGAAAAAGCTCGCGATTGCGTCCATGTTTGGCAATCTTGCCGATCCGATGATCTATCTGTTCGGCCTGGGCCTCGGGCTCGGCCTGATGGTCGGCCACGTGGACGGCGTCTCGTACATCGCGTTTCTCGCCGCGGGTACGGTAGCGTCAAGCGTGATGATGTCGGCGAGTTTCGAGGCCATGTACTCCGGCTTCTCGCGCATGCATGTGCAGCGCACGTGGGAGGCGATCATGCATACGCCGCTCACGCTGGGCGATATCGTGCTCGCGGAAATTGTGTGGGCAGCAAGCAAGTCGGTGCTCTCGGGGGTCGCGATCATGCTGGTTGCCGGCGTGCTCGGCTACGCGAGTTTTCCGACGATGCTGTATGCGTTGCCCGTGATCGTCCTGACTGGTTTGGCATTTTCCAGCACGGCGATGATCGTGACGGCGGTGGCGCCAAGTTACGACTTCTTTATGTTCTACCAGACGCTCGCGCTCACGCCCATGTTGCTGCTCTCCGGCGTGTTTTTCCCGCTCACGCAGTTACCGGCGGTGGCGCAAAACGTCTCGCTGTTGTTGCCGTTGTCGCACGCGGTCGCGCTGATCCGGCCCGCGATGCTCGACCGGCCGGCAGAACATGTAGTGCTGCATGTGGCGGTGCTCGCGGCGTATGCGATCGTGCCGTTTTTTATCTGCGCGGTGCTGTTTCGTCGACGGATGATGCGTTAAAGAAATGATCGAGATACAGACCGCTCCAAGCCGTTGTACTCAAAAAAAGCCCGTTCCAACGTGAGTTGGAACGGGCTTTTTAACGTCCTTCAATCCGCTTGCCGCTGCGGAAAAAGCAGCGGAAAAATCAGATCACTTCAGTCCTGGGCTGAACTCCTTGTGGCCGCCAAACCCGAACCGCATCGCCGATAGCATCCTGTCGGCGAACGAATTCTCCTCGCGCGACCGGAACCGCGCATACAGCGCCGCCGACAACACTTGCGCCGGCACCGCCTCCTCAAGCGCCGCCTCAATCGTCCAGCGCCCTTCGCCGCTATCGGCCACTTCGGCGGAGTATTTATCGAGCGAGCTGTTCCCGGCCAGCGCACCCGCGGTCAGATCGAGCAGCCACGACGACACCACGCTGCCGCGCCGCCACACCTCGGCAACGTCGGCTATATCGAGATCGTAGCGTTGCGCCTCGGGCAGATCCGTCGACGACTTGTGCTTCAGGATGTCGAACCCTTCCGCGTACGCCTGCATCAAGCCGTACTCGATCCCGTTATGCACCATCTTCACGAAATGACCCGCCCCCACCGGCCCTACGTGCATATAGCCGTTTTCCACGCGTGCATCGCGACCCTCGCGGTTCGGCGTGGCGGGGATATCGCCGCGTCCGGGCGCGAGTACCGACAAAATCGGATCATGCCGCTGCACCACGTCCTTGTCGCCGCCGATCATCATGCAATATCCGCGCTCCAATCCCCACACGCCGCCGGATGTGCCTACATCGACGAAATGGATGCCCTTCTCTTTCAGCTTCGCTGCGTGGACGATGTCGTCCTTATAGAAGCTGTTGCCGCCGTCGATGATCGTGTCGCCCGCTTCCAGGATTTCGTAGAGATCGTTCAGCGAGTCTTCGGTGATCTTGCCCGCCGGCAACATCAGCCAGACCGAGCGGGGCGCAGCAAGTTTCTTCACGAGATCGCCCAGGTCGGCGGCGCCGGTCGCGCCGTCGGCTACGACCGCCTGCGTCGCTTCGGGCGCGTGGTCGTACACCACGCACGTCTGCCCGCCGCGCATCAAGCGGCGTGCGATGTTCGCGCCCATACGGCCTAGTCCCACGATTCCAATCTGCATGATGGCTTACTCCTTATGGCTGGTTTTGACGCGTTCGATCTGCTTTTTAGCTTCGTCGTAGACGTGTTCGGGCGTGAAGCCGAATTTCTTCTTCAGGTCGGAAAGCGGAGCCGACGCCCCGAACGTATGCATCACGATCTGCGAACCAAGACGGCCGACATAGCGATCCCAGCCGAGCGTGCCTGCCTGCTCCACGCATACACGCGCGTCGACGTCCGGCGGGAACACGGAATCCTTGTAGGCGTTGTCCTGCCGCTCGAACAGATCCCATGACGGCATGGAGACGACCCGCGCCGCGATCCCTTCGCTTTTGAGCTTCTCGTAGGTATCGACGCATACCGACACTTCGGTGCCTGTGCCCATCAGGATGACTTCCGGCTTCTTGCCGCCTTCAGCGTCGGCGAGGACATACGCGCCCTTGTGAACGCCCTTCGCCGATGCATATTTCGTCCGGTCGAAAGTCGGCATTGGCTGGCGCGACACCACGATGCACGCCGGACGTTGCGGCTCGGCCAGCGCGGCACGCCACGATTCGGAAACTTCGTTTGCATCGCCCGGACGATAGGTGCTTAAACCCGGCACGCCACGCAGCGACGCCAGTTGTTCGATCGGCTGATGCGTAGGACCGTCTTCGCCCACGCCAATTGAATCGTGCGTAAAGACGTAGATCACCGGCACTTCCATGATGGCCGAAAGCCGGATTGGCGGCTTCATGTAGTCGCTGAAAATCAGGAACGTGGAGCCGTAGGGCCGCAAGTTCGACAACGCGAGGCCGTTGCAAATGGCGCCCATCACGTGCTCGCGAATGCCGAAGTGGAGGTTGCGGCCGGCGTAGTTGTCGAACTCGAAACTGCCCGCGCCTTCGAACTTCATATCGGTTTTCGTCGATGGCGACAGATCCGCCGAACCGCCGATCATCCAGGGGAAATGCTGTGCAATGGCGTTCAACACCTTGCCCGACGATTCCCGCGACGCCATGCCCTTCGCATCGGCGTCGAACGTGGGAATGGCCGCGTCCCAGCCCTCCGGCAACTCATGCGCTTCGATCTGCGCAAACTCTTTTGCCAGGTCCGGATACTTCTTCGCGTAGTCATCGAAACTCTTTTGCCACGCAACGCGTGCCGCCTTGCCGCGCGCGCCGATACCCTCGTTGAAGTGCTCATACACGCCGTCCGGCACGAGGAAACTCGCGTCTTCCGGCCAGCCGTAAAACTTCTTCGCGAGCTTGATTTCGTCTACGCCCAGAGGCTCGCCATGCGCTGCGGAGGTGTCCTGCTTATGCGGCGCACCCCAGCCGATAATGCTCTTCACCACGATCAGCGTAGGTCCGTCGGTATTGGCCTTCGCCTGGTTCAGTGCAGCTTCGAGCGCGGCGCCGTCGTTGGCGTCGTCAACATGCAGCGTGTTCCAGTGGTAGCCCTTGAAGCGCGTTTCCACGTCGTCGCTGTACGCGAGATCCGTGTGGCCTTCAATGGTCACGCGGTTGCTGTCGTAGATCCAGGTCAGATTCGACAACTTCAGATGCCCCGCCATGGACGCGGCTTCATGCGAGATGCCTTCCATCATGTCGCCGTCGCCGCACAGCGCATACACGTGATAGTCAAAAATCTGCGCATCCGGCTTGTTGAAATGCGACTCGTACCAGCGCCCGGCCATCGCCATGCCGACGCTATTTCCAAGCCCCTGCCCGAGCGGACCCGTCGTGGTTTCAACGCCCGTTGTCATGCGATATTCGGGGTGACCCGGCGTCTTGCTGTCGAGCTGCCGAAAATGCTTGATGTCATCCAGCGACACCGCCGGACCACCCGTTGGCTTACCGGCGTGATCGACGGCTTTCACACCGGTCAGGTGCAATAGCGAATACAGCAGCATCGACGCATGGCCGACCGATAGTACGAAGCGGTCGCGATTCGGCCACAGCGGCTCGGCCGGGTCATAGCGAAGGTGGTTTTGCCACAGATGAAAACCAACCGGTGCGAGCGCCATCGGCGTACCCGGGTGACCGGAATTGGCTTTTTGCACGGCGTCCATGGACAACGTGCGGATGGTGTTGATGGCGAGGGTGTCGAGATCGGAAGAGGACTTCGAGGGGGTTTGCGGCATGAGCGACGACTCCTTTGCGTAGGGCGCGCTGAGGCACGAGAGGCACCACAGCGGCAACCGGGACCTTCGAGCAAGTGTAGTGCCATGACAACTGGCGCGTCACCAAAGAGCAGCGAAGCGCGCGCCAATCAAGCGCGGCGCGGCTTATGACAGACGATTACGACATCGACCGAGACAACAACTTTACGCTTGAAACCATGCAAAAAACGAATGCAATGGGTAAAAAATCGTGGCCGTTTTCAGTCAGCGTAACGATACCGTATGACACTTTTCAGCGAAACGATCAGGGCGCGGGATTTGGCTGGGCTTCGTGAAGCACATCGATTTCGGCCAGGATCTCATCGGACAATTTCACGTCCAGGCTGCCGATGTTTTCATGCAATTGCGCGAGCGACGTTGCACCGATCAGCGTGCTGGTCGTGAACGGCCTGCTGTTCACGAACGCGAGCGCGAGTTGCGCCGGGCTCAGGCCGTGACGCCACGCCAGCTCCACATAGCCGCTGACGGCCTTGATTGTGTGCGGCTTGCTGTAGCGTGCAAATCGCTCGAACAGCGTGATGCGGGCGCCTGCCGGACGCGCACCCGCCTCGTACTTGCCGGATAGCCAGCCGAACGCCAACGGCGAATACGCCAGCAGGCCGACGTCTTCCTTATGCGCGAACTCGGAGAGCCCGGCTTCGAATGTGCGGTTCACCAGGCTGTACGGATTCTGAATGCTTACGATCCGCGGCAGGCCGAGTTTATCGGCGGCCTGGAGGAACTGGGCGACACCCCAGGGCGTCTCGTTCGATACCCCGACGTAGCGGATCTTGCCTGCTTTCACTAGATCGCCGAGCACCGTCAGCGTCTCTTCAATAGGTACCGTGTATTCGTCCTTGATCCACGGATAGTTCGCGCGTCCGAACGTCATCGTGCTGCGGTCGGGCCAGTGCAACTGGTACAAATCGACGTAATCCGTCTGCAGCCGTGCGAGGCTGGTATCGATAGCTTCTGTCAGGTTCTTCCGGTCGAACTGGTTGCCCGCGCCGCGAATGTGCCGCGGGTTATGCGGCTGGCGCGCGGGTCCCGCGATCTTGGTGGCAAGCACGACCTTGGCGCGTGCGCCCGGATTCGCGGCCAGCCACGTGCCGATGTACGCCTCCGTACGCCCTTGCGTCTCGGGGCGCGGCGGCACCGGGTACATCTCGGCGGCGTCGATCAGGTTGATGCCGGCATCGAGCGCGGCGTTGAGTTGCGCGTGCGCATCGGCTTCCGTATTCTGCTCGCCCCAGGTCATCGTGCCCAGTCCGATCAGGCTGACATTGACATCCGTTCCACCGAGTTTCCGATACTCCATCGCTTGCTTCCCCATGTTCGTGTTCAGGTTTTAAAGGCTTTTAAAGGCTCTCGCCGAACGCCGAAGCTACCATAGCGCGGGCCTTGCTGCATCGATGCCCATCGCCACGGCGTTCGCCCATCCCGGTAAGCTGTCGGCATGCGGCGTAATTTGGCTTTCATTCGCTTTTCACTATCACCGCGCTCATTCAAGATCCATTCAAGAGAGAAGCATTCAATGCAGGCCCCCGACCTCACCCGCACCACGTCCGGCGCGGCGAACCCACGCGGTTCCTCCGTCATCGTGATGCTGGTCGCGGCGACCTTCTTCATGGAGAACCTCGACGGTACGATCATCGCCACGGCCCTGCCGCAAATGGCGCGCTCGTTTTCTCTCCACCCCGTCGATCTGAGCCTCGGCATTACGTCGTATCTGCTGACGCTTGCCGTATTCATCCCTATTAGCGGCTGGGCCGCGGATCGCTTCGGCCTGCGCACCGTGTTCGCCAGCGCGATCGCCCTGTTCACGGTTGCGTCCGTGCTGTGCGGCATGACGTCGACGCTGCCCACGTTCACGGCGGCGCGTGTGTTGCAGGGTATCGGCGGCGCGATGATGGTGCCCGTCGGACGGCTCGCCGTATTGCGCGCGACGCCCAAAGAAGGCTTGATGCGCGCCATTTCGATCATCACCTGGCCGGGTCTTGTCGCGCCCGTGATCGGGCCGCCGCTGGGCGGATTCATCACCACGTATTCATCGTGGCGCTGGATTTTTTACCTGAATTTGCCGCTCGGGGTGATCGGCCTGGTGGTGGCGCTCCGTTACCTCGATAACACCCGCGAGCACGCCAGCCGCCGCTTCGACTTTCTGGGTTTCGTGCTGTGCGGCCTCGCCTGCACGACCCTGCTTTACGCGATGGAACTCATCGGCCGCAACGACACGCCCTGGGTCTTCGCCAGCGGGTTGATCGCGGTCGGCGTGCTCGCGGGCGTGGGCGCGTGGTGGCATGTGCGGCGCGCAGCCGAGCCGGTGCTCGATCTCAACGCACTGCGGATCAAGACCTTCAGAATAGCGGTGGGCGGCGGCTCGCTGTTTCGCATCGCCATCAGCGCGGTGCCGTTCCTTCTGCCGCTGATGTTCCAGGTCGGCTTCGGGCTGAACGCGTTCGAATCCGGGCTGCTGACGTTGTCGGTCTTCGCCGGCAATTTATCGATGAAACTCGTCACTACGCCTGTCATGCGGCGCTTCGGCTTTCGTCCAGTGCTGATCGTGAACGGGATCGTGGCGGCTGCGTCGCTGGCGGTGATGAGTTTGATATCGCCGACGACGCCGACCTGGATCATCGTCGCCGTGTTGTTTGCGAGCGGGCTGTCGCGCTCGCTGCAATTCACGGCGCTAAACACGCTCAGTTTCGCCGATGTCCCGAAGGCGCAGATGAGCGGCGCGTCGGCGTTGTCGAGCACGCTGTTCCAGTTGACGATGGGGATCGGCGTCGCGCTGGGAGCGATCGCTTTGAGGCTGGCCGAATGGATGCATGGTCACGATGCGCAGACCGTCGTGCCGGCCGATTTCAGTATCGCGTTCTTGATCGTGGGGGCGGTGGGATTGCTGGGGGTGGCGGATCTGTTCAGCCTGCATCGCGATGCGGGGGCGCAGGTGAGTGGGCATGGAAGGAAATAAACAAAGGACGGCACTTCGCAGCGGTACGTTCCGCTGGCGCTGTTGCCTTCGCGCGGCCGGCCGATCGGTTTTTTGGACATTACGGTAAAATTGGGGATTCCGCGCCCGAAAAGGCGCCCCAGGTCCCAAATTAGCAGTTCCCCATGTCGACAGCTTTAAAACCCAGCCCGCGCCGCGTCAGCGTTGCCCCGATGATGGATTGGACCGATCGTCATTGTCGGTCGTTTCATCGGATCTTGACGAAGCACACGTGGCTCTATACCGAGATGGTCACGACCGGCGCGCTGCTGCACGGCGACGTCGCGCGGCATCTCGCATTCACGCCTGGCGAAGCGCCTGTTGCGTTGCAGTTGGGCGGCAGCGAACCGGCCGATCTTGCCCGCAGTGCGAAGCTCGGCGAACAATGGGGTTATGACGAAATAAACCTGAATTGCGGCTGCCCGTCCGAGCGCGTGCAACGCGGCGCGTTTGGCGCGTGCCTGATGAACGAGCCGCAACTGGTCGCGGATTGCGTGAAAGCCATGCGCGATGCGGTATCGATTCCGGTCACGGTCAAGCATCGGATCGGTGTGGACGCGGTCGAGGACTACGCGTTCGTGCGCGACTTCGTCGGCACGGTCGCCGATGCCGGCTGTGACGTGTTTATCGTCCACGCACGCAACGCGATCCTGAAAGGCTTGAGCCCGAAGGAAAATCGCGAGATTCCTCCGCTCAAGTACGAATATGCGTATCAGTTGAAGCGCGATTTCCCGCATCTGGAGATATCGATCAACGGTGGCATCAAGACGCTCGACGAAGTGGAAGAGCATTTGAAACACGTCGATGGCGTGATGCTCGGCCGCGAGGCTTATCACAACCCCTACGTGCTCGCGGGCGTTGATTCACGGTTTTACGGTGCGGACACGGCCGTGTTGTCGCGCGAGGAGGCTGAGGCCAGCTTGATCGAGTACGCCCGTCAGGAAATGGCGCGCGGGACGTTCCTCGGCGGCATTACGCGGCATGCGCTGGGTTTGTATCGAGGCGTGGCGGGTGCGCGTGGCTGGCGTCGCGTGCTCTCGGACAGCCGCCGCCTCGCCACCGGCGATCTGACCGTTTTCGATGAAGCACGCACTCATCTGCGTGAAGCGGTCGAATTCATCGAATAAGGGGCTAGGCAAAGCGAATCTTTGTTCGTATAATCTCGTTTCTCGATTCGGCAAGCCGGTTCCTGGTGAGCTAGAGAAGCAATAAGAAGTAAGGCAGTGGTGGCTGTAGCTCAGTTGGTAGAGTCCAGGATTGTGATTCCTGTTGTCGTGGGTTCGAGCCCCATCAGCCACCCCAAAAGATTCAATGACTTAGCGGGTTTTTCGGCTGCTCAGTTACAGGTTTTGGAAGATGAAGTTCCAATCTCTGGAAGGTGATTTAAAAAAGCCCACTTAGCGTGGGCTTTTTTGCGTCTTTTAGAAAGGCTGTTTAATGGCTCGTTTGCCGGCAATCTGTGATCGATGTGGCACGATCTTTCCTTCCGGGTATGGCTTGGGGAACGGCACATCAGGGGTGATGTTCGAAGGCAACAAGTCCGGCCCCTGCCCGGAATGCGGCGCAATGGGAACGGTGCCGGATGGTATTTAGGGCGTGATCGACGGGTTGATCAAGTTCGCGCGTGCTGGCGAACTCCCCGGTGATCGTCTCGCTATGTTGGGCGAGATGGCCATCACCGCGAAAGCCGAGGGATGGTCGTCTGATCAGTTCAGAGCGGAAGCGGAGAAGCGAGAACCGGGGTCCGCTGGGTTGCTGGCGTGGATGCCCTCGAACAAGGTCGAGTGGTTCACGTTCATCGGCCTGTTGATGATGGCGCTGCAGTTGATGTAGGCGAGTTCCGGCTACACGCTAAAGGACCTGCTCCAGCCGGCTCCGGAGCCGGTGCCCGGCCCGGTAGCTGCGGTGACTAGGCAGGTCACCGATAGCACGCCGAAGGTAGCGCCAAGCCGGATCGCGCCAAAACCCAAGGCGGCCGGTAGGCATAAGATTGGTCGGAACGATCCTTGCCATTGTGGCAGTGGGATTAAATACAAGCGCTGCCACGGCGCCTTGAATTGACGGCTATCGCGTCGTGCGCACCTTCCGCTTGCGCCGTCGGTCATAAACCTTGTTGACCATCCGTTTGTCCGCGTGTCCCGTTGCGTCGGTGATCTGCTCATCACCTTCTTCCTGGCGATCCGTTACCGCGGTCGGCCTCATGTCGGCCAGCGTGAACCGTTCGAAAGTGATCTTCCGCTCAGCCGCGACCTTCTCGCAAAACTCCATCAACTGGGTCCAACTCGTGTTCCACCCGCCGCGTGTGTAAACCTGACCGGCGGTGTTGCCGAATACATAGACACTCGGTCGCGCTGCGGCGACAGCGCTTCATCGATCATGGCTTCAAGTTCCAGCCACCTGAGAATGGACTTGAACCGCTGCGGCTGGCCGGCCTTGCGCTTACCGACCGGGATCTTGATCTCTTCAACAGCGATCGAATGACGCTTCAGCTCACGCATCTCCATGGGCCAGACTGACTGTCAGGTATGCAGCCGGTACGCACAGTGCCAGATAAGCCGCGACGGAATTACCTTCGCGCGCCGACTGTCCCGACAGAAAGCGAGACGCCCCCTTGACAGCCGGCTTCGGCAGAATCGTATGATCCGGTCTTCAGGCGTGATGTATCTGCGCCCGCACCATCTGATCTCGATTACCTACCCTATGGAGCCTCAATAGTCCAGCGCATCGTGCTCGCCTTATCAGCACCTGCGAGCACGGCCACCCTTTTCCAAGCCTATAGTCAGCTTGATAAAACCTATAAATAACCTATAATAATTGTTTTGAACGCTATCAATTGGACTCCGAAAGCCGCCAAGCGACTTCGAAAACTGGATCGGCAACATCAGGTGGCGATACGTGATGGGGTAAATACATTGGAAACCATGCCTGACTGCCAGAACGTAAAGTCACTCATGAACCACGAACACGGCTACAGGTTGCGGGTGGGCAACTACCGAATCCTGTTCAATTGGGACGGCGCTATCAGGATCGTCGATATAGAAGACATAAGGAAGCGCGATGAACGCACGTACTAACATCCAAGTCATCAATGGGCCGGACGGAAAACCGGCTTTTGTGGTTATCCCATACGCCGAGTATGTCCAGAAGCACCGTGAGGAGACCGGCCTGATTCCCCACGATGTAGTAAGCCGCACTGTTGATGGGGCATCGCCCGTGCGTGCGTGGCGCGAACATTTAAACCTGACACAAGCAGACATGGCAATCCGACTCGGTATTAGCCAGCCTGCGTATTCAGAACAGGAGAGTGGTCAATTGCGCTTGCGCAAGGCCACGAAGGAAAAAATTGCGGCCTCCCTCGGAATCACGCTCGAACAGTTGGATTTCTAAGCGGAGGTCCCAACCATTCTTTTGCGAAGGACCCGCAAAAAACGAATCTTCCGCACGCTCCGGTGTCACAAAACCAAACGCCGCGCTACCCGTTTCCATGAATACGTCGCCGCCGCGGAGAAACCCATGAAATCCTGTGCGATTAAAACGCTCCCCGGCACCATCGTCGCCCTCGTCTTGGTGACGGCCGTGCTCGGCATCGGATTGGAAACAAACGCGGAGGCCCAGACCGCGGCGCCGGCCGATTCTGCTTCAATGGTTAAACCGCCAGTTACGCCCAGCGCCCCGAACGCGACAATCCCGCGTGCGGCTAATCCAGACAACATGCCAACGAAGCGCCCCGCTCTGCCCCCCAACAGCAATCGCATGCTGCGCAACAACCCAGCCAGCGACGCGATCGCGAAATAGCATAGGCGGGCGCAGCATATTCGCGGAATCCGGATAGCAACCGTCGCGGCAAATCATGCCGCGACGGCATGCATCAGCCGCGAAATCCGCTCGCATGTCTATTCACCGCCCATTCGCCCTCGCCTTCCAGGCGCTCACGACACGTCACACTGCAGATCTGACGCAAGGAACCCATCCACGCCATAGGCGGCAATAACACCCCGCACAAGCTACTCAACAACTCCAGCAAAGCCAAACCCAAGCAACATCGCGCCGAAACCGCAACCCGATCAGCGCATTAGCCGGTACCCCGTTGCATCGACCGCAAAGCCCCGCCCGATTGCACCATAACGCGGCATGTCCGACCCTATAATGACGCCACTTCAAAATATCGACGCAGCCGCGGCTCGCGTCACAAGCGGTGGTTTTCCATGCAAAAAGTCATTTTGCCGTTCGTCGCGGGCTTTCTCGCCGCGCTGTTTTTCCGTGAAGCCACTATCGCGTTGTTGCATGCAGCCGGCGTGGTCGATCCAGCCGGTTATTCCACCGCGCCATTCCTGCCGCTGGGGATTCCCGAATTCATCGTCAACGCGCTATGGAGCGCAGTTTTCGGCATCCTGATGGCGTGGCTGCTGCGTGTCGCACCCGACCGCACAGCGCCGTGGATCGGCGCGCTGGTGTTCGGCGGCGTCGTGCTGACGGCCGCGAGCGTGTTCGTGGTCGATCCACTGCGCGGCATCTGGCCGAGCGGCAACATGCTGCCCCGCCTCGCACTCGGTTTTGCATCGAATGCCATGTGGGGCTGGGGCGCGCTCGTCTTCATGCGCGCCTTCACGGCGGGCAGCGACGCGGATTAATCGACAAGCGCGGCCAGCGGATGGTCGCGCTCAGCCCACGGACTGTCGTACATCTGCAAGACCGCATCGCGCGTCACGTCTTCCATGCGCGCCACTTTCCACACCGGCTGATTGTCCTTGTCGACAATGCGTGCCCGGATGCCTTCCATCACATCGCCATGATCGAACGTCGCTCGCGTGAGCCCGAGGTCGCGCCTCAACGTCTCGGCCATGCTCGACGTTTTGGCCCGGTCAATCAATTCCAGCGATACATCGACAGATAACGGCGAACGCTCACGCAACTCAGCCGCCGTGCGCGCAGCCCAATCGCCTTCCTCACCGGCCGTCTCATCGCCCGCCTCACTGCCCGCCTCACCGCCCGTTAAGCTTTCCAGCGACTTCAGGCAGGCCGCGCCGTTGCCCGTAGCAAAATGCTTATCGATAAAACCACGCTCCGCCGCAAGCGCGCTCGCCTTCCCCGCATTCGGGCTTGCCTGCGTTTCGATAAACCGCACCACCTCCGCGCCGCTAGCGAACGGTTTCTCCTTCAGCGTATCGATAAGCGCGGGCAGCGCATCGTCTTCCATGTAAGCGTCGGCGAGGCCGGCGTAGAGCGCATCGGCGGCATCGATTGTCGCGCCCGTCGCCGCGAGATAACGCCCGATCGCACCCGGCGTGCGCGCGAGGAACCAGCTCACGCCCACGTCCGGAAACAAGCCGATACGCGTCTCGGGCATCGCCATCTTCGTCGAGCCGGTGACCACCCGCACGCCGCCCGTATGCCGCGCACCCTGCGAAATACCCATTCCACCGCCCATTACCACGCCGTTCAACAACGCGATATACGGCTTCGGATAGGTGAAAATCGCGTGATTCAGGCGGTATTCATCGGTGAAAAATTCTTCGATGACCGCATGTTCGCCCGCCTTCGCCGACTGATATAAAAACCGGATATCGCCGCCCGCGCAGAACGCGCGCGGATGCGGGCTGTAGATAACCACCGCGTGCACCAGAGGGTCGTCGCGCCAGTCGTTCAGCGCGCGATGAATGGCGTGCAGCATGGGCGTGGACAGCGCGTTCAACGCCTTCGGACGATTCAGCGCGATGAAGCCAATACCCTGCGCGCGTTCGATACGAATTTCATCGATGGATTCAGTCATATGCAATGCAGGTTTCTATTCGTGTGAGTGGAAATGGCGCTGAAATTGGAGCTGGAAAGCATGTCAGCCGGCGCTTGCGGATGGCCGTCGACGAGCAGGTTTCTTCTTGATGACAGTGGGCAAATACAGGTCCAACGTTTCATCGATAAGCGTATCCGGCGGCGCGGTGAAAACTGTCTGTGCCGTCAGGCTCAACGACACAATACCGTGCAACGCCGCCCACAACGTCTCGGCCCGGACCGCAGGGTCATGAACCAGCGCCAGCGTCCGAGTCAGCATGGAAAGCACCGTCTCGCCGGCCGATGCCACATCGTTAAAAGCGGCGTCGGTATAAGCGGGATTTTGCATGAAAATCAGCCGATACACCTCGGGATGCGTCAGCCCGAACGTGACGTACGCATGCGCCATGGCTTTCAGCCGTTCAACCGGCTCCGCCACGACATCATGCGCGTGCATGGACTCGAGCAACTGCACGTGACCCTCGGCGCAAAGCGCGTGGGCAATAGCGTCGCGGCTGGCAAAGTGGAGATACAGCGAGGCAGGCGAATATCCGACAACCCCTGCGATCTTGCGCATCGACAACGCGTCAAAACCTTCACGCACGACGATCACGCGTGCCGCATCCAGGATTTGGATGCGCAGTAAGGGCTGATTTGAAAGATGTTGTTTTGAGCCTGCCATCCCGCGCATTTTCCGGATGACACCGGCCAAGTCAATGCAAAACTGAACAGCATTGAATGTAACCGCCTCGTTAAACGCCCGCTATTAGCTCCCCATTCCCGGCGGAAAATGGCCACTCTTCAATAACACGGGCTCACCATTATTGATGTGCAGATGCTCCCTCGCAACCGCTTCAATCCTCGGGCGCGCAGCATCGAATGCGCGTATCCAGCCGGTGCTGTCGCAGCTCTCCACGCCAAAATGATCCTCCAGCGCCTCGACCGAGATCGCACACGGCACGCGCTCGCCATCGACCAGCGCGGCAAATACCACGGTCAGATTCGCGTCGCGATACGCCGGCGCATCGGCGGGAAAAAGGATGTTCATGGCGGCCTCGATTGGCAAGGAAATGGGGGTAACGCACGATCCTACCCGCGGCGCCTCGATCCGGTCTACCCGGCTTCTTCCATGCTGAGCCGGACCAGCTCGGCGGGTACATCGACAATCAGCAGCGACACCGCGCCCGGGTCGGCGTAATCGAACTTCAGGTGCCGGCTCATGTCCCTCACCCGTTCGCAAAATTGCTGCTGTACCGGCTCGGTGGCCAGATCGAAAAGACTCAATGCTTCCGTCTCGAAGCGGTAATGCACGCCCCACGCAATATTGCCCGGATGACTTGCCATGCCGCTCGTACGCCAGCTCACGAACAGGCACGGTTTCTGATCCGTGCCGATCTCGCTGATATCCGCTCCGCTCGGGAACAAATCGAGCAGCGCCTCGGCAACGCAGCGCATCGCCGGGTGACGGATATTGAGCGTGCGCATCAGGTATTTTGCAGCAATCTGTCGATATAGGCGCGCGCCGCCTGCTCCACATTGACGAGCGCTTCGTCCTCGCTGGCAAAGCGCTGCTCTGCGCCGACCTCGACCAGTGCCTCGAAGCGCCGGACGTTGTCCGGACCGCCCTCGGCCACATTGACCGTGCCCACGTAGATGGGCGCATTCGGTTCTCCGGCGGCCCGATCGCGCGTTTGGGTGAGGCGCGCCGCCGCACTGATGTAATACCCGCGATACGGGCCGCTAACGCGTTCTGCCATGTTTTCCTCTCAAATGTTTTATAAGTTCCGCGTGTTGCCCGCGCCCTCTGTAAGGTTTGAATGTCGGCAATTAGTTCTCAGCGGTTGCAACCTGTTGCATTTTCTTCCGGCACTTCGGGTAACCCGGTGCGTCCGACGGTGGTTAGCTTGAAAAGCGTAATGCAACGCGCGCGCCAGAGGCCTGGCTGGAGGGAGCATTTATCGAAGTGATTTGATTTAGGTCAAAAAGCCTGCTTTTTCCTGCGCTCACCGGCGTGTGGGAAAATACAGGCACGAACACGTTTGGAAACACGTTGGAGAGGCGGGTCGGAGAGCACGGTCCGTGCGTTCCGCTCTATCTTCTACGGCGTTATCCGGCGTTTGCCACCCGAGGAACACAATGAAGCAATTTGCACGGCGCTTGCCGATCCCTTCCCCGTTTCGCATGGCGCGGGTTCTACAGGCCACCGGCCTAACCATCGCGGCCTCGGCTGTTTTAAGCCTGGGCGGATGTGCATCGTCGACCGACGCATCGCTGATCCATCTCCCCGACGGCCAGAGCGGTTACGCCATCAACTGCAGCGGCGCCGATGCGAGCACGACATGGGCGAGTTGTTACGTCCTGGCCGGCGATAAATGCGGCGCGACCGGCTACACGATCGTATCGAAGGACAACGAGGAAGGCGGACCGTCGGGCGGCAGCATCACCAACGTGGTATCGGCGAATGTCAAGAACCGCTCGATGGTCATACGGTGCAACTAATGCCCACCTGCCCTCCTGCAAAGACTAGTGCGGGCTGACCTTCGAAAACACGTTCAGTACAATCACGCCCGACACGATCAGGCCCATGCCGAGCACAGCGGGCAGATCAGGGATCTGCTTGAATAACAACGCCGCGACCAGCGTGATCAGCACGATGCCGGCGCCTGACCACACGGCATAAACAATGCCGACCGGCAGCGACTTCAGCGTGAGCGAGAGCAGGTAAAACGAGATGCCGTAGCCGATCACCACGATGACCGCCGGCACCAAACGCGAGAATCCTTCCGATGCCCGCAAGGCCGATGTCGCCACGACTTCAGCAACAATAGCGACCGCGAGCAACGCATAAGCGGAAGAGCGCATGGGTTACGCCTTGTCCGATGCAAACGCGAGCGCGCCTGCGTCATGCCCGAGCACCGCGCACAGCGCTTCCACCACGAACTCGTGATCCTGGCGTTGCGGCAGGCCCGACACGGTCACCACGCCAATCACACCCGCGCCTTTGACCGTCAACGGAAAAGCGCCGCCGTGCGAGGCGAACTCGGCGGCGGGGAGACTGTATTTATCGGCGAGTGTTGCCGATGCCTGCTGGAGGCTCAAGCCGATCGCATAAGAACTGCGGCGAAAGTGCTCGACCGTGCGCGCCTTGCGTTGCACCCAGCGTGTGTTATCGGGCGTGGCGCCATCGAGAGAGACAAAAAACAGCGGCTGGCCGAAGGTGCGTACTTCTATGGCTATGGGCGCGCCGCGCGCCACCGCCATCTCGCGGAGTTGCGAACCGATCTGCCACGCGCGGTCCGGGTCGAAGTGCGGGAAGACCAGCGTGTGCTCCTGATGCGCGATGGTCTGGAGATCGTGAATGATGTTCATAAGCAATGGCTTCCTGGCGAGTAAAAAGTCGAGCGACACGATCATAGGGTCGTTCAATGCCCGACACGAATTTCACAAATTGTGACATGCCTCGGGAAGAGGGCTTGCATAAGCGCGCCACTTAACTGTTCTGTGACGACTGAAATGTTTCGTCATCCATTCGCGCGCAACTAGTCCATCGACTTATAAAGTCTTAATTCGGCTTAATTCCCGCGCCATCTCAATTTAATCGGGTCGCTAATATGTTGTTTAAATTACATCAGTAAGCTAATTAGGAGCATTCTCATTAGGGCATTCCATCTCGATAAGTAAAGTTCGAACCTTGTCCACGCAGCCATCAACGAGTCCCTCTGGATTCGGCACTGCGCTGACCCGGCATGCAGATCACCTCTTTTCAATCTGCACGTATGCGTCACGGATTCGAGTCAACTCTACGCAGGAATGCAAAATGAATAAGGTTTATAAGTCGGTCTGGAATGAATCAATTGGGGCATGGGTCGCGGTTTCGGAAAATAGTCCGGCGCGCGGCAAATCTTCGTCAAGGAAGATAGTCGCTGCCGCGGTGCTGGTCGCCAGTGCTGGAGCGTCATTGGATGCTATGGCAAGCGGTAACGGGACGCAGATCGGTGGTTGTGCGAACACCGATAACGCTGGTGCTACCCCCAGCTCCTCTATCGCAATCGACGGGGCAGCCCCCGGGTTTTGCGCGAATGCTACCGGAGTTAGTTCGGTCGCTATCGGATCCTCTTCTACTGCAGGCGGTGCCGGCACTGGTACAGATATAAACGGTCTTGGAGCAGGAGATTGGGATCAGACGGCATTTGGCGTGCGCACCAGCGCGACTGCACGTTCGGCCACGGCTATAGGCAGCGACGCGGCGGCAAGCGGAATCGCCTCGGCCGCGTTGGGATATATGGCGAGTGCATCAGGCAATTCGTCGGTTTCCATAGGCGATAGCTCCCTTGCGTCGCAACAGGCTGCTGTTGCAATCGGCGCCCTCGCCCTTTCATCGGGCGCGCAGTCCACTGCCCTAGGATCGAACGCAACGGCATCTGCCACGGATTCGGTCGCCCTGGGTACGCTTTCGGTTGCCGACCGCGTTGGCACCGTCTCGGTCGGCAATGCCTCGACCAAGCGCCAGATCGTCAACGTTGCAGCCGGCACGCAAACCACCGACGCCGTCAATATCAGCCAGCTCACGCCCGTGCTGAGCGCGCTTGGCGGCGCGGCCGCACTGGGAACCGACGGTTCAATCACTGCGCCGACCTATTCGATCAAAGGTACGAACTACAACAACGTGGGCGACGCGCTGACGGCACTCGCCGCCAGTTCGGGCAGCTCCGGCAAGTATTTCCACGTGAACTCCACGCTTGTGGACTCCGCGGCGACTGGCGCCGAATCCATCGCGATCGGCGGCAAAGCCACCGCGACAGGTGCGGGCGCCACCGCGATCGGTAGCAACGCAGCATCGACCGGCGCGAACGATTCAATTGCCATCGGCGATACGGTGCTGAGCACAGACAACGATGCCGTCAGCATGGGCTCGCAGATCACCAATAACGCCGCAGCTTCTGTTGTGTTGGGCAGCAATGGCGTCACGCTGGATAAAGCGTCGACTCAAAGCGTTTTGCTCGCGCCAGATACGGGTGCGGTGACCAATTCGGCCCACTCATTCTCGTTCAACCCTTACGGCGGAACGGGTACGTCGAATTCGAACGACGCCATCAACCTGTCTGGAACCGTGGCTGACGCGGCTGCAGGAGTAGCGATCGGCTCGAAGTCATCCGTGACGGCAGCCAACGCAGTGGCTCTGGGCGCAACGGCAACGGCCTCGTTTGCGAATTCGGTGGCGCTGGGCTCGAACTCCGCAACGGATCGTGCTAACTCCGTATCCGTAGGTACGTCCACCGGCTTGCGGCAGATCACGTTTGTCGGCAACGGCACGAAAACCAACGACGCCGTTAACATCGGCCAGCTCACCCCTCTTGTGACAGCCCTTGGCGGCGCGGCCGCACTGGGAACCGACGGTTCAATCACTGCACCGACCTATTCGATCAAAGGTACGAACTACAACAACGTGGGCGACGCGCTAGCGGCACTCGCCGCCAGTTCGGGCAGTTCAGGCAAGTATTTCCACGTGAACTCCACGCTTGCCGATTCGTCGGCGACGGGAACCGAATCCGTCGCGATCGGCGGAGCGGCTGCCGCAAACGCCAACGGCGATATTTCAATCGGCGCAAACGCGACGTCGACAGGTAGCAGCGATCCCGCCGCGTCGGCCATTGCTATCGGCGCTAATGCATCAGCCGGTACGGTGCAAGCAGTCGCGCTCGGCACCTCCGCTTCCGCCAGCATGAATGGCGACGTTGCTATTGGCACGCTCGCGCAAGCGACGGGTACCGGCTCATATGGTTCCGCCACGGCAGTGGGTTTCGCGAGCATCGCGGACGGGAAACAGGCTTCCGCTTTGGGTTACCGGGCGACGGCAACGGGCGCAAATTCGGTCGCGCTGGGCTCACGCTCGGTGGCAGACGCTGACAACACGGTATCGGTCGGTTCTTCCAGCTTCCAGCGCAAAATCGTCAACGTCGCAGCAGGCGCACAAGCCAACGACGCCGTCAACGTCAGCCAGCTTCAAAGCGTCACGAGCCTGCTCGGCGGCGGCGCCACACTCAAGAGCGACGGCACCGTAACAGCTCCGTCCTACAGCGTTGCCAGCACGACTTTCAATACGGTAGGCGACGCTATCACCCAGATCGATACCGAACTGAGCAACAAGGTCGCCTACGATACAAGCAACAAAGCGCACATCACATTGGGCGGCGCGGGCACCACGAACCTCGTCACGATTTCGAACGTGAACGCAGGGGCCTTGTCCGCGACCAGCACGGACGCGGTCAACGGTTCCCAACTGAATTCAACGAACCAGAACGTGTCGACTCTTCAAACGTTCGCCACCAATATCAACAACGGTGGCGGCGTCAAGTACTTCCACACGAACTCGACGCTCGCCGATTCAGTCGCGACGGGCGCGGATTCGGTCGCCATTGGCGGCGCGGCGAATGCATCGGCCAAGAACGCAGTGGCGCTCGGTTCGAACTCGGTCGCCGATCGCGATAACTCGGTGTCCGTCGGCGCGGCAGGCAAGGAACGTCAGATCACCAACGTGGCAGCGGGCACGGCTTCCACCGACGCGGTCAACGTAGGCCAATTGACTGCCGTATCGCAGGACGTCACGAATCTCGACAGCTTCGCAATCAAGTACGACACGAACACCGATGGCACGCCGAACTACCAGAAGGTCACGCTCGGCGGTGCCGGCGCCGCGAAGCCGACCAAACTCACCAACCTGACAATCGGCGACCTGAGCTCGACCAGCACGGACGCGATCAACGGCTCGCAACTGTACTCGACCAACCAGCGCGTGGGCTCGCTCGAGACGTTCGAAAGCAATATCAACAACGGTGGCGGCGTCAAGTACTTCCATACGAACTCGACGCTCGCCGATTCAGTCGCGACGGGCGCGGATTCGGTCGCCATTGGCGGCGCGGCGAATGCATCGGCTAAGAACGCGGTGGCGCTCGGTTCGAACTCGGTCGCGGATCGCGATAACTCGGTGTCCGTCGGCGCGGCAGGCAAGGAACGTCAGATCACCAACGTGGCGGCTGGTACGGCATCTACCGACGCAGTCAATGTCGGCCAATTGACTGCCGTATCGCAGAACGTCACGAATCTCGACAGCTTCGCAGTCAAGTACGACACCAACACCGATGGCACGCCGAACTACGAGCAGATCACGCTCGGCGGCACCGCAGCAACGAAACCCACGTTGCTCACGAATCTTGCCAACGGTAAATTGGCCGATGACAGCACGGACGCCGTGAACGGTTCGCAGTTGTACGCGACCAACCAGAATGTGGCCGCACTTCAGGACTTTACGAACAACGTCAACAACGGCGGCGGCATCAAGTACTTCCACACCAACTCCACGCTTGGCGATTCATCGGCAACGGGTACGGATTCGGTGGCGATCGGCGGTGCGGCGCTGTCGTCGGGTAAGAACTCGGTAGCACTCGGTTCGAACTCGGTGGCGGATCGGGACAATACGGTATCGGTCGGCGCAGCGGGCAGCGAACGTCAGGTCACCAACGTGGCGGCTGGTACGGCATCCACGGATGCGGTCAACGTCGGGCAACTCAACGCGGTATCGGGCAGCGTCACGTCGCTTGGCGCAAGCGCGATCAAGTACGACAACAACGCCGACGGAACGCCGGACTACTCCAACGCGACGCTCGGTAACGGCAATGCCGGCACCGCGCTGCACAACGTTGCTGCAGGCACAGGCAGCATGGATGCGGTCAACCTGGGTCAGGTGAACGACCTGATCGGTCAGGTCACCAACATTGCGAACGGCGCATATAACCCGCTCTTCTCCGCCGACGGCGACCGCGACACGGAAATCGCGACAGCCTCCGGCACCCACTCGGTGGCATCGGGCGCAAATGCGATGGCATCCGGTGTGAACGCCGTTGCGTCTGGCGCTACATCAGTGGCTAGCGGCGCCAACTCGGTCGCGGTCGGTTCGAACGCATCGGCCACGGCAAACAACGCAGTTGCGGTGGGCGCGAATGCATCGGCTACGGCGAACAACGCGGTCGCGTTGGGCGCGGGCTCGGTGGCGGATCGTGCCAACGCGGTGTCAGTGGGTACGACAACGGCCGGCGGTCAGCGTCAGATCACGAACGTCGCAGCGGGCACGGACGGCACCGATGCCGTCAACGTGAACCAGATGCAGCAGTCGGTGAACACGGGTGTGAAGTCGGCCAACGGTTATACGGACGCGCTTCGCTCCGACATGAACAGCGGCCTGTCGCTGGCGAACAACCACATCAACAGCGTCGGTGCGATGAGCAGCGCGATGGCGATGATGGCAGGCAGCGCGGCAGCGGTCGCCGACAAGGACAATCGCTTCGCGGCCGGTACGGGTGTGTATCGTAACAAGGCGGCAATCGCGGTCGGTTTCCAGAAGCGCTTTGGCACCAACATGGTCATCACGGTCGGCGGCTCGACGACCGGCGAAGAATCCACGGGAGGCGCAGGCTTCGCGTTTGGATTCTAAGCAACGTCTCAGCAGCTTGGACGCGTAGTTAAAACACGTGTAGTTAAAACGCTCGGCGGCACATCTCTCTAATGAGATTTGCCGCCGAGTTTTTATATACGCTCAACAGTGTGTGAGGCAATGTCGTGCGCTTGTGCCCCACACTTACTCACAGTGTCTTGAGCACTTGAACGCGACGAGCGTCGACCTCCCTCATCAGCCAACGCTGTGCACGATCAGTAACCAAAGCGAAGCAACATGACAAACATGTTGCACTGCAATCAACGTTGTCTTATAATCTTTTTCGCGGGGTGGAGCAGTCTGGCAGCTCGTCGGGCTCATAACCCGAAGGTCGTAGGTTCAAATCCTACCCCCGCAACCAAGGATTAAAAGTCAAAAGCCCGGTTCTCCGGGCTTTTTTCATTTCAGACACGCATGTTGTTTTCAGCATGCTTGCCCCGTGACCAAGGGGTTGTGCCCAGTGCAGCAATACGCGCAATACGTCGCAGCAGTTGCAACGCAAGCGCACAAATTACCCCTTCCACGCGTGGCATAATCGACGGCTCAACCGCTCTGGTAGTCAACGTCAGCCCCATGCGCCGTCGCCTCGTCCGCAAGTTCGGCAGCCTCATCGGATTGCTTGCAATCCTGATGACTGCGCTCGCTCCAGCGGTGTCGCAAGCGCTTGCCTCCGGCGCGCAGCCCGAGACAATCCTGAGCGCGTTCTGCTCGGCGGGTTCCCAAGCCGCACAGGCCGGCACGAATCATCCCATCCCTTCGCAGCACTCCGCCGCAGGTCATTGGGACGCGTGCGGTTACTGCAATCTCGCGGCGCATTCACCCGCGGCGCCACCTTGCGCAGGCGCATATCAAGCACGCGCGACATCGGGGCCTCTACCCTATAACACCCGTGCCCAGGTCTTCCCTCCTTATGCACCTGTCTTCGCTGCACAGCCTCGTGCTCCGCCAGTCTTCGTCTGATTCTTCTTCGCACCGCCGCCGGCTGCACAGCCGGTACTCAGCATTCGCGTCACCCGGATCGACAGGATCAAACAGGATCAGCATGAACACGTCCCCCGCAAGCATGATCAAGCATGGCGGGCTTACCGCCCTGCTTCTCGCCACCGCACAACTCGCTTTTGCGCATGCGCATCCGACGCAGCAAACGCCCGCACCCGATGCAACCGTCGATGCACCGCATCAAGTAGCCATCGATTTCACGGAAGGTCTTGAACCGGCATTCAGCACCCTGAGCGTGGTCGATGCAGCCGGCAAGCAGGTCAACAACGCGAAATCGGCTGTCGATGTGAACAACAAGAAACATATGAGCGTCGCGCTCGGCGATCTCAAGACGGGTGCTTATCAAGTGGAATGGACAGCCGTGGCCGACGACGGCCATCGCACGCAAGGCCATTACCTGTTCAACGTAAAGTGAGCTCACTATGAAAACCAACACACTGATTCACGCAGGTTTGCTGTCCGTATGCGCCCTGGCGGCGTCCGGCGTACAAGCCGCAATGCTCGAAGCGCACGATTGCTGGATCCGCTCCATGCCGGCAAACCTGCCGTCGTCGGGCTACTTCGTGGTATCGAATAACGGCGATAAACCCGCCACGCTCACCGGCGCCGAAACGCCCGCGTTCGGCATGGCGATGCTGCATAAATCGACGAGCAACGGCAGCACATCGACCATGTCGATGGTCGAATCCGCCGAGGTGCCCGCGCACGGTACGCTCGCGTTCGCCCCGAGCGGTTACCACCTGATGCTCGAGGATGCACCCAAGCCTGTGAAAGTCGGTTCCACGATCCCGTTGAAACTGACGTTCGCGGATCAGTCGAGCATCGAGACGACATGCGCGGTGAAACCAGCGTCTACGTTAGGCAAATAACTTCGCGGCAGTAACAAAAAAAGGCGCGCCGCAATCGGATTGCGGCGCGCCTTTTTTTGCTTTGCCTTCGCAAAAACGATCAATACGGCATATCGTCGAAAGGATCCATTACCGCCTCACGCCGCACTTGCTTTAGCCAAAGCTTGAGCTGCTTGATGTCTTCAAACGCGAGCAGATCCCGCTCCAGCGCATGCACGCTTTCCCGAAGCGCGGCCATGTCACTCACCAGATCGCGCACGATCACGCCCGGAGAGACCATAGCAAATGGCTCGATTCCATAGCTATGTTTGAAATTACCTTCGACGTGAGCGATCTCCTGATCCAGTTCGTCGATCTGTTCCTTCAAAATCTTGTTGTAGTGCTTTAACCGGTCTTCACTGATGTTGTTGATCGCGTGCTGATCGATGTGTTCAAGTTCCAACTGAAGTTCCAGCAACTGCAGCAGATTGTTGTTGCTGTAGGCTTTATTCACGCGTTGCATCAGCGCCGTTTTCCGTTCGCGCTCCTGCGAATCGGACTCACGATCGGGATGCAAGGCACTAGCCAGTTTGCGGTACAACTCTCGAATAGACAGGCTGATCTGTGCCTGCTCGGCTTCCTCGCGCGCCTCCGCGGCAATCTGCTTGGCCGTCTTTTTCCGCTTGGCGCGACGCTCTTCCTGAGCCTCGTTTTCAGCGGACTCCTGCGCCTCGCGCTGCTCCATCTCTTGTTGCACACGACGCAACAAGTCTTCAGGCGAGCTCATGTCCACATCGTCGCCCAGCTCGACACCGAGCATTCTTTCCATCACCAGTTTCATGTCGTCCAGTTCGGCGGCGGCCTCGAGGTCGTAATCGGACTGGCTGTGCTTGTTGTATAGCGCCTTTAATTGCGCATCGTCGCGTTGCGCAGCAAGACTACCCGCCAGGTCAACGATCAGGTCCGACACCAGACGGCGTTCCGTTTTGGTCAGTCCCTTCTGGTCGCACGCCTGATCGAGACGATGCACCATCTTGACCTGCAAATCACCGAGGGTCTGCTCGAGCGGCGTAAATTCATTGACATATTTCTGATGGAAAGCGGGCACGGCCGCTTCCCACGCACTCAGCCGGGCACGCCGTTTTTCAATCTGTTTGATCAGCGTATTGAACGCCTTCTGTCCCTTGGACAGGTTAGGTTTGTCGTGATCCGCGGCAATGCCAACGGATTTGACGCTCGTCTTCGTCATGGCGTGCATATCCTCCGATTGATAGAAAAACGCGCGTTTCGTATTTTAACCAAGGCTCGTTGCGACCGCCCCGGCTTTTTGGTCGCGCGCGAGCGTGCAGAAGCACCGCAGGCTCGATGTTCGAACGCGGCGACGCTAGTCACATAAGTCCGGCGTTAGCATGGCGGCCTATAAAAACCGCTACGGGCTGCGTCACGTCCGTAGCGGCTCTATGTATATCCAACCCGCTCAGTGTCCCTTGAAGAGATTCATGATCTCCTGACGCTCGGCCGGGTTCACGCTGGGCGGCGGCACGCTCGGAGGCGTCATTCCGCCAGGACCGACACCGCCGACCGCATCGCTGGCACCTTCAATCGGATTCGCTGAATCCACACCGATGCTCGCGACAAAACCATTGCCCGGCGTCTTGTCGGCATAGAACAATTCACCGTCGATACTCGTCAAACCATCGGGCATCGCCATGGATTGTTGCGGAACATTGGCAAGCGCCCGTTGCATGAACTCCACCCAGATCGGCAACGCAAGTTGCGCGCCAAACTCACGGCCGCCGAGCGACTTCGGCTGGTCGTAGCCCATCCACGCAATCGCCACGAGTTGATGCTGGTAACCCGCGAACCAGCCGTCCTTCGCGTCGTTGGTCGTACCGGTCTTGCCCTGCAGATCGTTACGCTTGAGCACGTTGGTACCCGCGCCCGTCCCACCCGTCGCGACCGAATGCAGCAGGCTGTTCATGATGTACGCGTTGCGCGGTTCGAGCGTTTGCGGCGCATTGCTGCCGGCAATCAGCGGATTGGCACGCGAGATCACCGTGCCGTGGGCATCGGCTACTTCACCGATCAGGTACGGATTGATCCGCGAACCACCGTTGGCGAACACGGAATATCCACCCGCCAGTTGCAGCGGCGTGACGAGACCGGCGCCTAGCGCGAGCGGCAAGTACGGCGGGGTCTTGTCGGCATCGAAACCGAACTTCTGTGTGACGTAATCCTGCGCGTACTTCGTGCCGATGTACGAAAGGATCCGGATCGACACGAGGTTCTTCGACTTCTGCAAGGCCGTGCGCATGGACATGGGACCATCAGGCTGGTCGTCGTCCTTCGGCTCCCATGCGTCGCCACCCGGCGTAGTCGGCGGGAAATACAGCGGTGCGTCGTTGATGATGGTTGCCGGTCCAAGACCCTTTTCCAGTGACGCGGAATAAATGAATGGCTTGAAGCTCGACCCCGGCTGGCGCCACGCTTGCGTGACATGATTGAACTTGTTCTTGTTGTAATCGAAGCCGCCGACCAGCGCGCGAATCGCTCCGTCCTGCGGCACGAGCGAAACCAGCGCGCCCTCGACTTGCGGCAACTGCGTGATGCTCCAGTTGCCCTTCGCGTCCTGCACCACGCGCACGATGGAACCCGGCTTGATCCGCACCGCCGCCGATGCATTGCTGCGCAAACCGGCTGCGACGAAACGCAAGCCGTCGCCGGTCACAGTCGCCGGATCGGCGTTGACGAACGTCACGACCACCTGCTTCGCATTCACCGACGTCACCACGCCCGCGATCAGATCGCCGTTGTCGGGGTGATCGGCAAGCGCATCGTCAATCGCTTCGTCGCGGTCATCCTGGTTCGGCGGCAGATTGACGAACCCTTCCGGCCCGCGATACCCGTGGCGCCGCTCGTAATCCATCACGCCCTTGCGCACGGCGTTATACGCAGCTTCCTGATCGGCAGAATCGATGGTCGTGGTCACCGAAAAGCCCCGCGTGTATGTGTCGTCGCGGTATTGCGCGTACATCATCTGCCGCACCATTTCCGCCACATATTCCGCGTGCACGCTGTATTCCGTGCCCGACACACGCGCATGTATTTCTTCGGCGCTGGCCTGGTCGAATTGCGCTTGCGTGATGAAGTTCAAATCGAGCATGCGCTTCAGGATATATTGCTGACGCACCTTCGCCCGCTTCGGATTGACAACCGGGTTATACGCCGATGGCGCCTTCGGCAAGCCTGCGAGCATCGCGCATTCGGCGAGGGTCAGGTCCTTGAGGTCCTTGCCGAAATACACCCGCGCCGCCGATGCAAACCCATACGCCCGCTCGCCCAGATAAATCTGGTTCATGTACAACTCGAGAATCTGATCCTTGGTCAGCGCGCGTTCGATCTTGTAGGCAAGCAGCATTTCGTAGATCTTGCGCGTGTAGGTCTTCTCGCTTGAGAGGAAGAAGTTACGCGCGACCTGCATGGTGATCGTGCTCGCGCCTTGCGACGCGCCGCCGTGCATGATGTCGCTCAAGCCCGCCCGCGCAATGCCGATGAAATCGACGCCGCCGTGCTCGTAGAAGCGGTAATCCTCGATCGCGAGGACGGCCTTCTTCATCTGGTCGGGGATCTCGTCGAAGCGCGCGATCCGGCGCCGCTCCTCGCCGAATTCGCCGATCAGCACGTGATCCGCGGTATAGATCCGCAACGGCACTTTAGGTTGATAGTCGGTCAGCGCATCGAGCGACGGCAGGTTCGGCCCCATCACCACCAGCGCATAACCGATGATCAGCGCGCCGATGATGGCCGCGACGGCGAACAACCCGATGAACCACAACACGATGCGCAATGCGATCGAGGGTCCGGCTGAAGACTTGGCGGTAGGTTGACGGTAACGATTGGGACCATCTTGATCCCGGTCATCGCGTGGAGCGTTCGAGGAATTCGGTCGTTTGATGATTGGCATGACTTGGATTGAACGGTGCGCCGCTAAGGCGCCCGGTGCGCAACGCCATGAAACCGCGTAACGATAAATGTTGGGGTGAGCGAAAGCCGTGGCCAGCTCCGCCGTGTAGCCGATGTGTAGCGCGGCAGTCTGATCGAGCCGTGGAAGCGCTCATATAAGCACTTCCATGGAAATGGTTCCAGACTGCTGCGTCGCGTGCCGTTGCCCCCGGACTGGCTGCGCGTTCCTGCGAATGGGCCGTTATCGCATTGTAAGAAAAACTGCAACACTGGCGGCCCCGCGCAGAATAACAGCGCATTTTAAAGAATTCGAGCGCCGAGCACCGGCAGTGACAGGATTTTTTTGTAAGTAAATCCCGTGTAATGGGCTGCTGTGACAGGCAAGGTCCGTCAAGGTGAGGCGTCCTGATGCCATCGGGCGGCGGTAGCACCATTATCTCAATATTGCAAGCCGTTGATGCGGGTAGCGTCTGAAGCGCGGCTCGGGGAATGTGTCCGTGCGCCACGAGAAGTTGGCAAACCGATATGATGGAAACGTTGGTTGCGTGGTTTGGCGTACCGCCGCACACGCCAAAAGCGCATCAAATGGTGTTGCCCGTGTCGGACATCGACCGTTCGGACTTGCCCAGCCCTGCTTGCGAGGCGCTCATGACTACCAAACCCAGCGAACGCATTGTTGTTTTTGTCACTCCGGCGCAGAAACTTGCGATCACCAGCACCGCCAGCGGCCTTGGCGTCAGCGTCAGTGAACTCATGCGGCGCGCCGTATTGAGCTTCAACGCGACTAGCGAACAGGTGAAGGCAGCCAGTCTTGTGGACCGGCTGCGTGCGCCGAAAACACCCGACCCTCTGAATGTTGCGCTGCGGCAAGTTGCTGAACGGGCTGCCGCGCGCGAGGCCCGGGACGCCGCACAGGTCGCCAAAGTGGCCAGCAAACGCACGTTGGCCGCCGAAGGACCTAAGCCTTTGAGCACGCTTGAACCGGAAACAGACGACCTCCTGTCGCAAACCTGCAATTCCGGGGAAGACCTGAGTGCGTCGGATGAATCAGACGAAGACGCATCGTTTTCCGGGCGCTCCTGAAAAGTCGGCCCGGCAAGCCGGCTCTGCTGTCCAGTCGAGTGGGATCGCACGAGTGGTAATAGCGACCGCAACGGCCGAAGCGATGGCGGTTGCTACCCTGCACGCACGCCTATGAGCACGAGTGCCGTGCTCCAGCCTTTTGGCGTGACGAGGCTGGTGAGGTCATACGTGGCATACCCGACGATACCGAACACCGTTCCGTTCACCAGTCCGCGCATGGCGCGCTGGCCCGGTAACGCCCGGCCGGCAATGTAGATCACATAGAAAACGCCGCCGCGCTGAGGTGGGTTTCGAGAATAACGATTCACCTGTCTCCCGCTGATACAACTTCCGTGAAATCACGCCATGCCAGAGGGTATCGAGGATAAGGAAAACGACTGCTGTAACGATAAACGCAACGATAAGCATCTTCGACGTAGCCGATCCGTTCTCAATTCCTTCAAAAACTTGAATTTCCGCTGCGGCACTCGCTAAATCAACCGCATGGTGTACCGTTAAGATAAAGCCGTTAAGCCCGGTTTAAGTCGTTGCATGGTTTAATAACCCGGGCAAAATCTGGACGCTGCGCGCACGAAAGCATGAGTAACAAGGTTCATGCACCGTCAGCCAAACCCGCTTTTAATGCGCGGATTCCCGCTTCGCAACAAAGTGTATCGGCGAGCTTGTAATCCGTGCGCCCGGCCCGATTTATCCGACGCGCGACGCCGTGGGCGCCGCGCTTAATCAAACGTTGGCGAACATTCACAGAATGTTCATCGAACGTTGCTGCCTGGCAGCCGACTTCATTTCCAGGAGGAAACTCATGTCGCTTTTGGATTCCATCTCGCGCACCGTCAAGGGCCTGCTGAACGACGCCGCCGACACCGTGCAGGACCCGTCGCGGGACGCTCGCCAGATCGTGCGCGAACTCGACGACAGCATCGCGAAGGCCGAGAACTCGCTGATCGAAATCGAGGCGCAGGTCGCCACGCAACAAAGCAAGCGCGATGTTGCCGCCGAAAAGGCGAAGAAGTATGAAGACGGCGCCAAGCGCGCGCTGCAAAGCGGCGATGAAGCCCTTGCCCGCGAAGCGCTGGGTGCGCAGGCAAACGCCGAAACTGAACGCGATGCACTGGCCGCCGAGTTGGTGACCCTGGTGCCGTCGGTGGATCATTTGAAGCAGCAGATCAACGACATGCGCCAGCGGCGCAACGAGCTCAACTCGCGTTCGAACATCCTTCAGGCCAAGCAGCAGATTGCAACGGCGAAAGATGTCGCGGCAACGGCGCTGGGCGGGATCGGCGGGAAGAACCTGTCGGAAGACTTTCAGAAGCTGGAAGACAAGGTCCAGCTATCGAATGCCCGCTCGGACGCACGGCTGAACTCGGCTGATGAGAAGAGCGGCAAGGGGCTCGAAGACAAACTCGCGGCGCTCACGCGTGGCCCGTCTGTCGAAGACCGCCTGGAAGCACTCAAGAAACAGATCAACACGCCGGCGCAGTAAAGTCTCGCTTAAACCGATACGCAAGCCGGCGCGAAGGTTTTGCGCCGGCCGGTGATTAAGCGGGACCAAGGCTTGCGCCCTTCGGGGCGAACGCCTGACAGCGTGAACCGGCAATGAGGGCAACCTCAAGTCTGCGCGCGGTCAAAGGCGCAGTGAACGGCGCAATACGGCGGTTCGCTGCGAGCAGCATTGGGGTATTGCATCGAAATGTCGCATGGAATGGAGACGGGTGCGAACGCCCCGGTCCGCAAATGAAAAAATATGTGATGGCTGTAGTTGCATCGCTGATGCTGGTTTCGGCAACGGCCTTCGCTGCTGTGCCAAGCGCCGGCCAGATCGAGCAGTCGATGACGCAAGGCAACTGGAGCCAGGCTGACGCCCAGTTGAACGAAGTGCTGCAGGCGCATCCGAACAATGCGAAGGCACACTATTTGTACGCGCAAGTGCTCGACCGCGAAGGCCGTTCTTCCGACGCGCTCGCTCAGGTTCAACAAGCGCGCACGCTCGACCCTGCCATTAAATTCACCGATCCGTCGCGCTTCAACGCCATGGAAGCGCGCATCCGCTCGGATGCGAACCGGGTGAATTCATCGGCTAATACATCTAATACGTCTAACTCGACGTCTACCTCGGTCACGCGCAATCCGTTCAATCAAGGCGCCGTGGCAGCTCCCGAAAGACATGGGCCTTCAATGGGCATGTGGGTGTTGCTCGCGGTCCTGTTCGTCGGGATTGCGCTGGTGCTGCGTTGGGGTCTGAAACGCGCGCGTTCGAACGACGACGGCCAGGCCGACGCCGATCGCCGCACGCAACTCAAGCGCGCGACCGAACTGCTCAATGACGTCCGGTCGCTGAAGCTCGACGTGCGTTTGTCGACGCAACCGGGGCATGAAGCGATGCTTCAGGAAGTCGAAGGCATCGAAACTCAGCTTCGCCAGATGGTCGAAGCGCTGTCCAATTCGAAAAACCCCGTCCCACCCTACGCGATCGAAGATCTGGCGAACCAGATCGACAGCGTGCGGGCACGTTCGGAAGGCCGGCCCGATCCGCGCACGACCGCGGCCCCGGCAAGCGCCGACGGCCAGTCAGTTTATGCGCAGGAAGCCGAGCGGTTTGGGCGCAATCCGCAAGGGCAGCCGCCCTATTCGCCTTATCCGCAACAACAGCCGCCGGTCATCGTGCAGCAAGGCGGTGGTTTGGGTGGCGGAATGGGCGGATTGCTGACTGGCGTGTTGCTCGGCGAGGCGATGTCCGGCGGCAACCGTGAGCGGGTGATCGAGCGCGAAGTGCCGGTCGATGACGATGAATTGCGCCGTCGTCGCGGTAACGACGACAACAACAACGGTGGCGGACTCGATTTTGGCAATGGCTCGAACGACTGGAGCGACAATGGCGGCGGCGGCGTCGATGTGGGCAGTAACGATTCCGGCAACTGGGACAACTCCTGAACCGACTGCAGGCTGAATGTTAAAAAGCTCCGAACGAATCTGATTGATTCGTTCGGAGCTTTTTTATTGGCACCGTAAATCTGTCGAAGAGCGGGCCCTCATCCGCCCCCGAGAAAGCGCAGCAACGCCCACAGGAATTTGAAGAATCCCACTACAAATTCCCAGATGCGCTCAAGTTGATCCCAGTTCGCGACACGCATGAGTGCCTCGAAAATCATGTCGACTGGGTGCGCTGCACGATGCGCAGCGATGCGGATAAAAACGATGGGTGGCAATGTAAGCAAAACAGCGAGTCAAGGTTCATGACCCGCATGATAGCCGTTACAAATCACTGCCGTAGATAACGTCCCTTTACGTCCCCTTACGCCGCGTTACCGCTTTCTGGCTCGATTTCGTCGGTAAGCGCTTCTTCCAGCCGCTTGAAGATCCGCTTGGTCGCGCCTCGGGCATGCAGCGCGAATAAAAGCAGCGATCGTCCGGTTACCTGGTAGGTCGCGCCCGAATCGAAGTCTTCAAGCTCTTCGCGGATCGGCGCATTGGTGTCGATCAGGCAACTCCACTGATCGCTGCCGGGAATCTCGGGCAAAGTCAGGTCCACCACGTCGTGATGCGCATTGATCACGATCAGCAGCGTGGCATCCGATGCGGGACGGCGAATGCCCGTTGCCTGCGCGCGGCCGTCGATCACCAGCCCGAAGCAGCGCATCGACGGATCGTCCCATTGTTCCGGCGTCAGTTCCTCGCCCGATGGGCTCAGCCATTTCACGTCGCAGAGTTGCAGGTCTTCGTGGAACTCGCCCGTCAGGAAACGTCCGCGACGCAGCACCGGCAACGTGTGCCGCAAGGTCGTGAGCTTGCGCACGAAGTCGTTCAGCGCACGGCCGTCGTCGTCGATGTCCCAGTTGACCCAACTGATGTCGCCGTCCTGGCAATACGCGTTGTTGTTGCCCTGTTGCGTGCGGCCGAATTCATCGCCGGCAAGGATCATCGGCGTGCCTTGCGAGAACAGCAAGGTCGCCAGCATGTTGCGTTTCTGGCGTTCACGCAGTGCGCGGATTTCGGGGTCGTCGGTCGGACCTTCCGCACCGCAATTCCACGAGCGGTTGTCGGAGCTGCCGTCCTTGTTGTCTTCGCCGTTTGCCTCATTGTGCTTCTCGTTGTACGAGACGAGGTCGTTCAGCGTAAAACCGTCGTGCGCCGTGATGAAGTTCACGCTCGCCCACGGACGGCGGCCGCGATGGTTGAATTTATCGCCGGAACCGGTGATACGCGTAGCCAACTCTGCCGCCACGCCCTCTTCGCCCTTCCAGAACTCGCGCACGGTATCCCGGAATTTGTCGTTCCACTCGGCCCAGCCCGGCGGGAAACCACCGACCTGATATCCGCCGGGACCGCAATCCCAAGGCTCGGCGATCAGCTTCACGCTGGAGAGGATCGGGTCCTGGCGGCAACTGTCGAGGAACCCGCCGCCTTCGTCGAAACCATACGTCTCGCGGCCGAGGATAGTGGCAAGATCAAAGCGGAAACCGTCCACGTTCATCTCGGTGACCCAGTAGCGCAGGCTGTCGGTGACCATCTGCAGCACGCGCGGATGCGACAGGTTGAGCGTATTGCCCGTGCCGGTATCGTTGATGTAATAACGCTTGTCGTCGGGCAACCGGTAGTACGAAGCGTTGTCGATACCCTTGAACGACAACGTCGGCCCGCGCTCGTTGCCTTCGGCGGTGTGGTTGTAGACCACGTCGAGAATGATCTCGAGGCCGGCTTCGTGGAAGCGGTCGATCATCTGCTTGAGTTCCGCGACCGCGCCCGGGCCTTGCGCAAAGAAACGCGGATCGGCGGCGAAAAAGCCGATCGTGTTGTAGCCCCAGTAGTTGGTGAGACCCTGGTCGGTGAGATGGCTGTCGTCCACGAACGCTTGAATGGGCAGCAATTCAACCGATGTCACCCCCAGGCTCTTGATGTGCTCGATCACTTCCTTCGTGCCCAATCCCTCGAATGTGCCGCGCAAATGCTCGGGTACAGCCGGGTGGCGTTTTGTGTAACCGCGCACGTGGGTTTCGTAGAAGATGGTCTGTTCCCAAGGGACGCGAACGCGCGTCGGGTGGACCCACGAAAAGCTCTGGTCGACCACCTGGCACTTTTGCACGAACGGCGCGCTGTCGCGTTCGTCGAACGTGAGGTCGTCGCCGTCCGCATTCAGCGTGTAGCCGAATACCGCCGGGTCCCACTTCAGCTCACCCACGTGCGCCTTCGCGTACGGGTCGAGCAACAGCTTGTTCGGATTGAAACGATGCCCGTTCTCCGGCTCATAAGGACCATGCACGCGATACCCATAGACCGCGCCCGGTTTCAAACCGAATAGATAAACGTGGAAAACTTCATCGGTATATTCAGGCAATTCGATGCGTTCCAGTTCCTTCTCGCCGGTGTCATCGAAGAGGCACAGCTCGACTTTCGTGGCGTTCGCGGAGAACAGGGCGAAGTTGACGCCCTCGCCGTCCCACGTCGCGCCCAAGGGAAACGGCGAGCCTTCGGCAATGCGGATATCGTGTGCCATGTATACGGGTGTCCAGGTGTTGGATGCTTCAATCAATATGTGATGATGCTTCAATGCGCCGAGCCGTTAGCGGATTGACGAGTCAATAGTGAGTCGTTGGATCGTCGGCCGGGATCGGACGACAGATTCCTGGCGCCATGAGTGCGACGTCATCCGGAGTTCACGGGCAAAAGAAACAGCAGGTTTCGTGCCTATCGCGAAGCGTCCTTTTCGGACAGCTTGCGGCGGTTGCTGCGGTGCGGTATTGGCCTGATGCCGAGGGCTTCACACTGGCGGGCCGGATGAAGAACCCGCCGCCCCTGTGCTGACGGAACCCTGGCCTGGACGATAACGCTGCTGGCGTGCATCGTGCTCATGCGTTTCACCACGCGTCCGGCCTATCCGGCCCGGCCAGGAGCGTTCGTGAAATCGCTCACGCCTTACGCTATCGATCACCCCGAGGAAAGCTGTCTTGCCCACCCAACCTGCTGCATCAGCGAGTCCGCCAACCAGCCTGTCCGGTACGTCCATCGGCAGCGCTGAGGAAAGCCGTGCGCTTGGCCGCTCGCTGCGCGATTCGGTCCCCTTCGACGCGCATGCAGCCTGGCAGCCGGAAAGCAGCCGCCCGGACGCCGTCGCGCGGGTGCTCGCCAACAACGCCGGCCGGCAGGAGCGGCTGATCCCGTTGCGCATGTCACGCATGGCTGCATCGCCGTTCGCGTTCCTGCGCGGCGCGGCGAGCGTGATGGCCTGGGATCTCGCGCACACGCCGTCTATCGGGCATCACGTGATGATCGATGGCGATGCGCATCTGAACAATTTCGGCCTGTTCCGCACGCCTCGGCAGGACGTGGTCTTCGACCTGAACGATTTCGATGAAACCCTGGTCGCCCCGTGGGAATGGGATCTGAAGCGGCTCACCGCCAGCATCAACGTGGCGGCTCTCGAAAACGGAGTCGACGCCTCCGGCCGCGAGCGTGCCGTGCGCTCCGCTTGCACCGCTTACCGGACCACCATGTCGACGCTGGCGCAGGTTCCCGCCTACGAGTTGTGGCAGATGCGCTCATACGCGAGCGTGTTGCATATCGAAGCGCCGGTCACGCTCGACTCGGCGGAGAAAGCGACCATTGCCAAGGCCGTTGAACGCTCGACCAAGCGCAGTCACGCGACGATGCTGGCGCGCGTCGCCGAGCCGAACGGCAAAAGCTGGCGTTTTCGCGACGATCCGCCGATCCTCACCCGTCTTGATGCCGCGGAGAAAAACCACGTTACGGAGGGGCTGCGCGGGTACTTGCAGACCATCGCGGGCGAATGGCGGACGATGCTCGAACGCTACGACGTGGTCGATGTCGCGCATCGCGTGGTGGGCGTAGGCAGTGTCGGGACGCGCGCGTATTTGTTATTGCTGCTCGGACGGGCTCATGCCGATCCGTTATTCATGCAGGTCAAGGAAGGCATTGTGCCCGCCGCCGCGCCGTTCGTGCCGCCGCTCGCTGAAGCGTTCAGCCACCAGGGGCGGCGCGTGGTGCACGGCCAGCGCCTGCTGCAAAGCTCCTCCGACCCGTTGCTCGGCTGGACGACCATTTCGGGCCGCGATTTCTACGTGCGGCAGATGAAGAACATCCGCGGCTCGATTCCGGTCGACTGGCTGCACGGCGCGACCTTCGATTTCTACGCCTGGTGCCTCGGCTTGCTGCTCGCGCGTGCTCATGCGCGCACCGGCGACGCCGCGCTGATCGCCGGTTATTGCGGCAACTCGGACCGCCTGGATGCAGCCTATGCCCAATGGGCCGAAAGCTACGGTGCGCAGACCGTGGCCGACCACGCCGCGTTCGTCCAGGCGATCGCTCAAGGGCGCGTGATCGCTGCGCCTCCCGAAAAAGCGTAGCAGTGCGATGGGGGAACGAGGGGAATCGATTGTCAAACCTTGTCCGGTCGGCCGATGACGTCAAAAAAACCCGGGACGCAAATGCTACCGATTAGCTATCATTGCCGTTATCCGTTTAAAAAAACGGCGAGAGCCTGAACACAAAAGCAAAGCCGGGACGGCGGCTGGACATGCCGGCGTCATCGAATGGCACATCCCTTGCTGCCGATTCTTATGATCTTTAATGGAGGAAGCAACGCATGAGCATGATTCAGGAGTTCAAGAGCTTCGCCCTCAAGGGCAACGTGATGGATCTGGCGGTCGGTGTGATTATCGGCGGCGCGTTTTCGACCATCGTCAATTCGATCGTCAAGGATCTGATCATGCCGGTCGTGGGGCTAGTCACGGGCGGGCTTGATTTTTCCAACATGTTCATCAAGCTGGGCAACATACCCCCTACTTTCAAGGGCAATCCCGACTCGTACAAGGACTTGCAGACGGCGGGTGTGGCCGTGTTCGGGTATGGCTCGTTCATTACCGTGCTGATCAACTTCATCATCCTGGCGTTCATCATTTTCCTGATGGTCAAGTTCATCAACAAGCTGCGCCGGACCGAGGAGCCAGCACCAGAGCCCGCGGCAACGCCGGAAGACGTGCTGTTGCTGCGCGAGATCCGCGATTCGCTGAAGGCTTCGCCACGCGTCTGACCTGAGGGTCTGACCTGATCCTCCAAGGGAGCAGCGATTCAGAAAAGCCCGCGACGGCCCTCGCGGGCTTTTTCGTTTTTAGGTGCAATCCCGGGGTTGGTGGCCTTCATGACACGGGTTTGAATTTTCCTGGTGAATTTTCATCGCAGCGGGGTTTCGTAGGTCTATTATTGAGACAGAAACATGCGAGCCGCAGCAGGGTTATCGGCATGATTCGTGCGCTACCGCTGGGCCGGTCGAGCATGACCGGCGTGCGGTGTCCTAAACTGAATCGCCGTGAATCCACCACTTCGATGTGCTATAAAAGATCGACGTGTCCAGACAAACGAGCGGCCCGCCAGACGGGAGTGGCCGCATGAGGACGCTGCGTTTTTTGCAATTCTTTTTCAGGCGAATTTTTATGTCCTTCCCGAAAAAGCGTAGACGCGCAAAGGTCGACGGCGACGAGTCTTTCCTCGCTGTGCTTAGGCATTTCAAGCCGTTCGGCCAACTCGATACCAAGATTGCACGCGCCCGCGCACAGGATGAACCGGTGTTGTACGCGCATGTGTTGCCGGGTCTTGATGTGCTTCTTTGCAGCGTTCGTGGGGCGCAACCGCCGTATCCTGCGGTGGACGAGTTGCACCGTCGGTGCATTGAATGTATTACGAATGCGCTGGAGCAGCCGCTCGACGGGCTCGAAAATGGTGGCTATTGGTATGAAGCCAACGGGTTTGGGTTTCTGGTGTTTGCGAGCCGGGCACGAACTCAGATTTTGAGCGAATTCGGCGCATCGGCGAGTGCGAGGTCCAGGCGCGGCGCGCGGCGGCAGGATGCGGGGGATGCTGCATCAAGGCCACTGCGGTAGTGTTCGCACCGGTGGACCGGGGGTGGTTTTGGGAGCAGGGGACGGGAGGGTTTTGGGGTGCCAGGTTGTTGGGTTAGTGGTCGGGGTCAATGCCGGGGTGGTCGGTTCTGGGGTTAGCGGTCGGAGTTAATGCCGGGGCGCTAGATTCCAAGGTTAGTGGTCGGGGTCAGTGCTGGGTTGCTGCTTTCAACGTTAGTGGTCTGCGAGAGTCGGATTTTCTCTTTATCACTATTAGCCACTGTGCGTGGCGGCACGTCATTTCTTTGTCCAAAGCGACAAAGAAACGAAGCAAAGAAAGCGCTTTAACCGCTCTACCCTAAGTGTCCACAGCGTGCAGTTTCTATTCATAGGTGCCCCAAAAGCACGGTGCTCGCCAGAGCCACGGATGTGTGAAACCCTCCTTCTCCGAACACCGATACCCACACGCTTCGCCACCAGTGATTGAACCTGCCCAAAGGGCACCTCGCGCTATCCGCGGACGACCTCCCTCCAACGTGGACGCGCCTCGAACCTCGTCGCCAACCCTCCTAGAAACGAGGCCGCAAAATGCGTGAGGCCATAGGCGACCCGCTGGCCGGCCGTGGACAACTCGCACCCCACGTCAAACGGAGCAAACTCACCTATGCAAATTCAACTGCTTAACTGCCCACTGGAGCGGGTCACCCCCAGACCGGCGAAAATAAGGCGCAGGCCACGCAAATAATCTGCAAAAAAGAAGCTTTAAATATGCGTCGGCCGTATAGCCCACCGAGATAGCCACGCGGACCACGTGGGCAACCCACCAAGACATGACCGTAAAGACGTGTGATGCCGTACGGATTCCTTGACAATGGTGCTTGCCCGAGAGCGTACGGGGCGAAGCGTGTTCATGTCAGGATTCGCGAGAAGGAGGGTTTCAAACATCCTTCGCTCTGGCGAGCACCGTGCTTTTGGGGCACCTATGAATAGAAACTGCACGCTGTGGACACTTAGGGTAGCGTGTTTGAAAGCGTTTTCTTTGCTTCGTTTCTTTGTCGCTTTGGACAAAGAAATGACGTGCCGCCACGCACAGTGGCTAACAGTGATAAAGAGAAAATCCGACTCTCGCAGACCGCTAACGCTGAAAGCAGCAACCCGACATTGACTCCGACCGCTAACGCCGAAACCACCACCCCCAGCATAGACCCCGACCACTAACCCCAGAACCGACCACCCCGGCACTGACCCCAACCGCTAACCCAGAACCCGACAACCCCGCCCTCAACCACCCCTCCCCATCCCCGTAAAAACCCCAAGTGCGAACGGCCCCCCTTGGCGCATGATTTGCTCAGTCCTACCCAGGCGAATCAACGTGCCATCAGCCCGACACCAACGGAGAACACAATGACCAACCACGTCTACAAACAAATCGAGCTCACCGGGTCATCGACCCAATCAAGCGACGATGCAATTCGTGTGGCGCTCGAAAAAGCCTCAAAGACCCTCCGAAACCTACACTGGTTCGAAGTCATCGGCACCCGCGGGCAAGTCGAGGACGGCAAGGTCGCACACTGGCAAGTCACGCTTAAAGTTGGACTGCGAATCGACGATTAAGATTAATCGCGACGCAGACAACAAAGGCCGCGCTTAACCTAAGCGCGGCCTTTTCTTATGACGGAAACGATGACAAACAACAGGTAAGTTTTGCGAAGCCGCATACCCTCCCGGCAGCTTCGCAAACTACCGCCCCCGAATTACTTCGGCAACGACCCGTCAACGCCTTCAACGTACCAGTTGATACGTTGCAATTCCGGATCTGTCAGGTTCTGGCCAGCCGCAATCTTGACCGCTCCCGACTGGTCCTTGATCGGACCCATGAACACGTCCCACTTGCCGCTCTGCAGTTGCTCACGCTTTGCCGCGACAGCCTGCATCGCCTTGGCGGGCACCACCGCCGTATTCATGTCCTCAAGATCCACCGCCTTCTGCGGCATTCCCAGCCAGACCGGATCAGTCTTGACCTTGCCGTCCAGAAGCTGCTGGACCATCGAGTTGTAATACACCTCCCAATGCTGCACGACCGAACCCAAGTGCGCGCTCGGACCAAACTTCTGCATGTTCGAATCCCAACCAAATGCGTACACCTTCTTCTCGGCCGCCGTCGCCAACGTCGCGTTCGAATCAGTGTTCTGCAACAACACGTCAGCACCCTGCCCAATCAGCGTTTCCGCCGCCTGCTTTTCCTTGCCCGGGTCAAACCAGCTATTGATCCAGATCACCTTCGTGTGAACCTTCGGATTCACCGATCGCGCGCCCAAGGTGTACGCGTTGATGTTTCGGATCACTTCGGGAATCGGCACCGATGCAACAAACCCCAGCGTGTTCGTCTTCGTGACGTATCCCGCCGCGACACCGGCGAGATATGCGCCCTGGTACATGCGGTCATCGTAGACACCGAAGTTTTTGGCTTTCTTGTAACCCGTCGCAGTCAGGAACGTAATGTCCGGGTAGTCGCGCGCTACCTTCAATTGGAAGTCCTGGTAACCGAAGCTGGTCCCCACGATAACCTTGTTGCCCTTCGCGGCCAGATCGCGGAACACGCGCTCCGAATCCGCCGATTCCGGCACGTCTTCGACTCGCGTGATCTTGATCTTGCTGCCGTACTTGGCCTCCACTTCCTTCGTGCCGGCATCGTGGGCAAAGGTCCAGCCTGCATCGCCGGGATTCCCGAGGTAGACGAACGCAATGCCCGGCACATCGGCGGCCCGCGCGGGGCCGGCGACCATCGTGGCGGATAACGCGAGCATCGTGCCCACGGCTCCGGCTGCGCCCAAGGTGTTCAGCCAGCTTTTCTTCATCGTGTTTCTCCTGTCGATGGTTCAATGATGTTTGTAAAAATCGTGCTGCAGTGTCATTGGCCAAAATCGGGCCGTGGTTCAGGGCTAAATCGGAATGTCAGTCCGCCTTTCAGGCGCGTCGCCATTTGCAACGAATGCGCACCCTATTGATGAGCGGGCTGGACTTCTCTTCGGCTAGAGGAACTCCCATTGGTCGTCCCACAACGGAACGGCGATCAGGCGTCCTCGACGCGGGCGCACCCGACCCGCGCACCCGCACCCGCAGGTGCCACGCGCCGATCGCTGTCGAACCGCACACAGTAGCCGCGTCGGGCCGCGGCTACCAACACGCCGCAAGCCCTCACCCGCACCGTCATCAGCTAGCCGCAAAAAACGGCTTGCCGAGCGATGCTGGCGCGTTCAGCTTGATCGTGTTCGGATTGCGCGAGATGAGCACGAGCACGACGACCGTCGCCACGTACGGCAACATGGCGAGAAATTGCGTCGGGATCGGCACGCCGATGGCTTGCGCGTAGAACTGCAGCGCCATCACCGCACCAAACAGCAATGCGCCGATCAGCAGCCGCCCCGGGCGCCACGTCGCGAACACGACCAGCGCCAGCGCGATCCAGCCGCGCCCCGACGTCAGCTGTTCCTGCCACAAATGCAGGTAGACGATCGAGTAATAACCGCCCGCAATACCGGCCATGCCACCGCCGAAAAGCGTCGCGCCGTAACGCACGCCGACTACCGGAAAACCCACGGAATGCGCGACCGAAGGCGACTCGCCTACCGAGCGCAATACCAGCCCGGCGCGCGTTCGATATAAAAACCAGCCGATCACGCCAAACATGATGAACGCGAGATAACCAAGCGGCGTCAGCGTGAAAAACGCGGGTCCGATGACGGGAATGGACGTAAGACCGGGAATGGGCAGCACGTCGATGGTCGCGCGCACCGCCGCCGACGTATAAGGCTTGCCGATATACGCCGAAAACCCGATACCGAAAATAGTCAGCGATAAACCCGTGGCAACCTGATTCGCGAGCATGGTGATGGTGAGGAACGCGAACACAAGCGACATCAGCACGCCCGCGACAATCGCGCCCAGAATACCGAGCCACGGATTGCCAGTGATCGCGGTGACAGCGTAGCCGGTGACCGCGCCCATCAGCATCATGCCCTCTACGCCAAGGTTCAACACCCCCGACTTCTCCGCGACGAGCTCACCTGCACCGGCGAACATCAGCGGAATAGCGGCGACGACAGCGCTTGAGGAAAGCGAACTGGCCTGATTGATATCCATGGGTTTTCTAGTCCGCTTTTTATTTACGAATGTGCATGCGCCGCAACCCGGCGCCGTACGCGATAGTTGACGAACAGGTCCGCACCCAGCAGGCAAAACAGCAGCAATCCCTGGAACACGCCGGCGATCGCCTGCGGCAATTGCATCGACGTCTGCACCGCTTCGCCGCCGAGATACAGCAATGCCATCAGCAGACTCGCGAGCACGATGCCAACCGGATGCAACCGCCCGACGAACACCACGATGATTGCCGTGAAGCCGTACCCCGGTGACCAGCTCGCCTGCAGTTGTCCAATCGGTCCGGCCACTTCGCCCATGCCAGCCAAACCGGCCAGACCGCCGCTCAGGAGCAACGAGGTCCAGATGGCCTTTTTATCGGAGAAACCGGCGTAGCGGGCTGCCAGCGGCGCCAGCCCACCCACGTTCATCCGATACCCCGCGAAGCTCTTGCGCATGAACAGCCACACCAGCGGAATCGCGATCGCCGTCAGGAACACCGACGCATTGATCCGCGTGCCCTTCAGCCATGCCCAGCCCCAATCGCTGTAAAGACGCGGGTATTGCGCCGAATCGCCGAACATCGCCGAGATCGGGAAGTTCATGCCTTCTGGGTCACGCCACGGACCGCTCACCAGATAGATCAGCAACTGCGTCGCGACGTAGGTGAGCATCAGGCTCGTCAGAATTTCGTTGGTGTTGAAACGGCTCTTGAGCAGCGCGGGAATGGCCGCCCACGCCATGCCGCCTATCACGCCGCCAATCATCATCAGCGGCAGGATCCACCAGCCGGTTGCATCGCCGACATGAATCGCTATGCCGCCCGCCACGATCCCGCCCAGCAGCATCTGCCCTTCCGCGCCGATATTCCACACGTTCGCCCGGTACCCCACCGCCAACCCCAGCGCAATCAGGCACAGCGGTGACGCCTTCAGCACAAGCTCCGACCAGCCGTTCACGTTCGACAATGGTTCGATGAAAAACCCGTGCATCGCGCGCACCGGGTCCTGGCCCACGAGCGTAAAAATCAGAAAGCCAATAATCAATGTCAGCACCGCGGCGACCAGCGGCACGGCAAGCTGCATGGCACGGGACGGCGTCGGGCGCGCTTCAAGTCGATAAGGAAAATTCATTGTGTCGGGGCCGTGGTGTCGAGGTCGAGGGCGACGGGGTCGGCACGATTGCCATCGAAGAGACCGGCCATGAAGAGGCCAATTTCTTCTGCATTAGTCAGACCGGTTTCGCGGACCGGGGAAAGCTTGCCCCGAGCGAGAACGGCGAGGCGGTCGCAGATATCGAAGAGTTCTTCCAGCTCCTCCGAGATCACGAGGATCGCCACGCCACGTGCGGCCAGATCCAAAAGTTGTTGACGGATGAAACCCGCCGCGCCGACATCGACGCCCCAGGTCGGTTGCGCGACGACCAGCACCTTCGGCTCCTGCAAGATCTCACGTCCCACGATGAACTTCTGCAAGTTGCCGCCCGACAGGCTTTGCGCGAGCGCGCCGTTGCCGCCGCAGCGGACATCGAAGGCACTGATGCAGCGATCAGCGAACGCGCGCATGGCCTTCGTGCTGATCCAGCCGCCGTGCACCATATGTTCGCGATGTCCGGTGAGCAGCGCGTTTTCCGCCAGCGACATGGCCGGCACCGCGCCGCGCCCGAGGCGTTCCTCGGGCACGAAGGCGAAGCCGAGCGCGCGTCGTCCACCGGCGCTATAACGTGCGGCGGGCTGGCCGACGATAGTGATGGCATCGGGCACGATATGTTTATCGCGAATCTCGCCTGAGAGCGCGGCCAGCAACTCGGCCTGCCCGTTCCCCGATACCCCCGCGATGCCGAAAATTTCTCCCGCGTGCACCGAGAACGAGACGTCCTGCAGCGACGTACCGAACGGATCGGCGCTCGCCACCGACAAGTGCTTCACCGCGAGCTTCACCTCGCCCGGCGTATGTTCGCGGCGCGTGTAATCGGGCAGCGAATGGCCAACCATCAGTTGTGCGAGCGATGCGTGGGTTTCCTTGCGCGGATCGACGCTCCCCGTCACCCGTCCGCCGCGCATTACGGTCGCGGTCTGGCACAGCGCCTGGATTTCATCGAGCTTGTGGCTGATATAGAGAATGCTGCATCCCTCGGAAGCCAGCCTTCTCAGCACCGTAAAGAGTTTTTTAACCGCTTGCGGCGTGAGCACGGACGTAGGTTCGTCCATGATCAGCAGGCGCGGGTTCTGCAACAGGCAACGCACGATCTCCACACGCTGGCGTTCGCCCACCGCGAGACTGTGCACGTGGCGTTGCGGATCGACATCGAGCCCGTAATCCGCCGATACCTCGCGAATCCGTTTGCCGAGCGTCTTGAGATCGAATTTATCGTCGAGAGCGAGGGCGATGTTCTCGCCCACCGTCAGCGTCTCGAACAGCGAAAAATGCTGGAACACCATGCCGATGCCAAGCTTTCTCGCCGCCGCCGGACTGCTGATCTCGATCAGTTCGCCCTCCCATCGAATCTCGCCTTCGTCCGGGCGCACCGCACCGTAGATGATCTTCATCAACGTGGACTTGCCCGCGCCGTTCTCGCCGAGCACGGCGTGGATTTCACCCGGTTCGACGATGAGCGTCACGTCGTCGTTGGCCTTGACGGCGGGATATTGCTTGCTGATGCCGTGAAGCGCGAGGCGCGATGGTCGCGCACCGCCCGGCTGAATGGATGAGGAAATGGCGTCGCCCATATGGACTCAGAAAGTGCGGAAATTGCGCAAAACCGGGATGGCCGGCACGTGAGCAACGGAAACAAGCAGTCTGCGAGTAAAAGATACCCAAAACGGTGCGGGCCGTCGATTACTCAAAATAGTGCGCGCAATTAGCAACAGCACGGCATTGCGCAGCTTGCAACGAACGTGCTTGCGGGTATGCCCAGCTTGACGGAAACAATGTGTCATATTAAAAACGATATGTTCTGCACCCTGGTCGATCAGCCTGACCGTATATTGGAGAGAAGATGAGTCAGCAACGCGAAGCGATCGACACTTACCTGTTACGCGTCCTTCACACACTCTTGATGGAACGCAGCGTCACGCGCGCGGCCGTCAAGCTCAATCAATCACAACCTGCGATCAGCGCGGCGCTCAGGCGCCTGCGCGACATCACCGGCGATCCGCTGCTCGTGCGCGGCAAAGCGGGCATGGTGCCGACCGAATACGGCCTGCGCCTGCTCGAGCCCACGCAAAACGCGCTGCGCGAAATCGAACGCATCAAGGTTCAGCAGCACAACTTCGAACCGTCTACTTCCGTGCGCTGTTACCGCATTGGCTGCCCGGATTATCTGAACGTGCTGTTCGTGCCGACCGTGGTGGAGCGCTTTCGGATAGCCGCGCCCAACGCCACGCTCGAATTTCATTCGCTCGGCCCCGCTTTCGACTACGAACTCGCGCTGGAGGAAGGCAAGCTCGATATCGTGGTGGGCAACTGGCCCGAGCCGCCTGAACAACTGCATCTCTCGAACCTTTTCGTCGACAAGATCGTTTGTCTCGTCAGTTCCAATCATCCGTTTGCCCGCCGCGGCGCACTCACGCTCGATCAATATCTCAACGCGCCGCATCTTGCGCCTACGCCGTATTCCGTGGGCCAGCGCGGCGCGATCGATGTTCATCTGGCACGCGAACGCCTCAAGCGCCATGTGGTCGTCACGCTGCCCTACTTCAATCTCGCGCCGTACGTGCTGATCAAGTCGGATCTCGTGTTCACCACCACGCGCCTGTTCGCCGATCACTACGCCAAGTTTTTGCCATTGACCGTGGTGCCCGCGCCGCTCGATTTCCCGCCCATGCAGTACTACCAACTGTGGCACGAGCGCTGCCATTACTCCGACGAAGTGCGGTGGCTCCGTCACCTCGTCGCCGATGCCACGCGCTCGCTGATCGAAGTGCCTCAGCCTTAAGCTTAATTAGCCATGGCGATCAACTGACCCGCCAGCCGGTTGTGACGCTCGACGATCGGTCCGAGATCGACCGTCGTCAACTGACCGTGGCGTACCACGACGCGACCATCGATAACACTCGTCGATACCTGCGACGGCGCGCAGAACACCAGCGCAGCGACGGGATCGTGCAGCGCGCCCGCAAAGCCGTGCTGGCTCAGATCGAAGGAAACAAAGTCGGCTGCCATGCCTGGCGCCAACGCGCCGATATCGTCCCGGCCCAGCACCTTCGCGCCGCCCAGCGTCGCGATTTCGAGCGCTTCCCGTGCGCTCATGGCATCGGGACCGAAACCCACGCGCTGCAATAACAACGCTTGCCGTACTTCCGCGACCATCTGCGCGCCATCGTTCGATGCCGATCCGTCCACGCCGATACCAACGCTCACGCCCGCGTCCCGCATCGCCCGGATGGGTGCGATGCCCGACGCCAGCCGCATGTTCGAACACGGACAATGCGCGACACCCGTGCCCGTGCGCCCAAACAACTCGATACCCGCACGGTCCAGCTGCACACAATGCGCGTGCCAGACATCCGGTCCGACCCAGCCCAAATCCTCCGCATACTCAGCCGGCGACATGCCGAACTTCTCACGGCTATACGTGACATCGTTCACGTTCTCGGCGAGATGGGTGTGCATCGATACCCCGTATTCCCGTGCGAGCAGCGCCGAATCGCGCATTAACTCGCGGCTGACCGAGAACGGCGAGCAGGGAGCCACGACCACGCGCAGCATCGCGTAACGGCCTTCATCGTTGTACGTTTCGATCAGGCGCTGCGTGTCCTTCAGGATCGCGTCTTCTTTCTCGACCACCGAATCGGGCGGCAAGCCACCGTCCTTCTGCCCCACGCTCATGCTGCCGCGCGCCGCGTGAAAACGCATGCCGATCTGTTGCGCCGACGCGATGCTGTCGTCCAGGCGCGAACCGTTCGGATAAATGTAGAGATGATCGCTCGACGTCGTGCAGCCTGAGAGCAACAGTTCGGCCATGGCGGTCAGCGTCGATACTTCGATCATCTCCGGCGTCAGGTTCGCCCAGATTTTGTACAGGCTGGTCAGCCAGCCGAACAACTCGGCGTTCTGCGCAGCCGGCACAGCCCGCGTGAGGCTTTGATACATGTGGTGATGCGTGTTGACCAGGCCGGGAATCACCAGATGGCCTGACAGGTCCAGCACCTCGTCCGCTTGTTGCGGCAAGTCGCTTGTCGCGCCGACCTGCGTGATCCGGTTACCTTCGATGAATAAACCGCCGTTGGCGATCTCGCGTCGTTTCTCGTCCATGGTCACGAGCACACGCGCGTTCTTCACCAGCAATGTCCGGGGTTTCTGTTGCATGCCGATCTCCGCTATTTCACTGTTGTACCGAGGGCGCAAAGCACAAAAGCACCATTTGAATCCGCGCCTGTTACCCGGTTACCCAGCGTCGATCGCCGTCTTCGGGATGCCCAGCAAACCTCTGTGCAAGGCGCTACTGTCCGTAGCCAAAAAGCCCCTGACAATGCGCACACTGCCATAGTTGTCTTCACGGACTCGATATGATCGTGAATTTTGGCTCGCGTAGCATCGCCGGGAAGCGGTGGAAAGGGCTGGAACCGGGCTGGAACGCTGACGGTTTCTTTACGAAACCGCAATATGCGGGCAGCCGTTATGTGCTGGCGATTATCTTGCCTATCGCGGGCGTTATGATCACCGCAACTTTTTACAATGCTGGTCACGGCGCGCATCCTCTCACGCCGACGGGTATGTAGCCACGCTTGTGGAGCCTCGATCCGCCGCTGATTGTCAGAACACAGACGAGAACTCAGACGGTTCGATGCGCAGCCGCTCCTCGCACACTATAAGGACAACGCGAATGGGCAAGCTCACAACCCACGTACTCGATACCGCGCACGGCCGCCCCGGCGCCGGTATCAAAGTCGAACTTTTCGTGCTGACCGGCGATGCCCGGCGCGCGCTCCTGACCACCCACACCAACTCCGATGGCCGTTGCGACGCGCCGTTGCTACAGGACGACGCGTTTGTCACTGGCGAATACGAGCTCGTATTCCACGCCGGGGATTATTTCGCGGCAAATGGCGTGGATCTGCCTGAACCCCGCTTTGTGAACCGGGTGGTGTTGCGTTTTGGTATTGCCGATGCCACGTCGCACTATCACGTGCCGCTTCTGGTGTCGCCTTGGGCGTACAGCACGTATCGCGGTAGCTGAGGTTTTTATCTGACGCTTTTTCACCTCGCGTCCGTCCGATGGTTCGACAACAGAATTCGTAGTGGAGACGTTTCATGCAAGGCTTTATTGTTGACTGGCTGAATCTTGCTTTGCGCTGGCTGCATGTGGTGGTGGCGATTGCGTGGATTGGCGAGTCGTTTTATTTCGTGGCGCTCGACAACAGCCTGAAGCCGCCGAAAGACCCGGCTGCGACCAAGCGCGGCGTGTTTGGCGAGTTGTGGCATGTGCATGGCGGCGGTTTTTACAACATGCAGAAGTACACCGTCGCACCGCCGAACATGCCCGATGACCTGCACTGGTCGAAGTGGCCGTCGTACACCACGTGGATGTCGGGTTTTGGCCTGTTCATGGTGTTGTATCTGTTCTCGCCGAGCACGTATCTCATCGACAAAAACGTGCTCGATATGGGACCCGTGGTGGCGGTTTCATCGGCGCTGGGCTTCTTGCTGGCGGGCTGGATCGTGTATGACTCGCTGTGCCGGTTGCTGGGCAATCGCGATGGCCTGCTCGGAATCTGCGTGGGCGCCTATGTGATCATCGCGGCGTGGCTTGCTTGCCATGTGTTCGCAGGGCGTGCCGCGTATTTGATTACGGGCGCGACGTTGGCGACGATCATGTCGGCGAATGTATTTTTCGTGATCATTCCCGGTCAGCGCAAGATGGTTGAAGCCATGCTCAAGGGCGAGGTGCCCAATGCCATTTATGGCAAGCGTGGCAAGCAGCGTTCGGTGCACAACACGTATTTCACGTTACCGGTGGTGTTCGTGATGTTGTCGAATCACTACGCGATGACTTATACGCATCCTTATAACTGGGCTGTGTTGCTGATCATCATGTTGGCGGGTGCGTTGATTCGACAGTTCTTCGTGATGCGGCATCGTGGGCAGGTGTTGTGGTATTTGCCGGTGATTGGGGTATTGCTGATGTTTGGCGCGTTTGCCTGGACCATGCCGAAGGGTGTGCCAACGGTTGCGCCGGTGGCAGGGGCGCCTGCGATTCGCGTAGCCGATATTGAGCCGATCTTGACGCAGCGGTGCGCGACATGTCATGCCGCTCATCCGACGATGATGGGCGCTGCACCGGCTGGGGTTTTGCTGGATACGCCCGAGTCGATTTCGTTGAATGCGCAACGGCTTTATCAGCAGGCTGTGGTGTTGAAGGCGATGCCGCTGGGGAATGTTACTCAGATGACCGATGGTGAGCGGCAGAAACTTGCCGCGTGGTTTCAGGGTGGGGCTTTGAAGTAGGGCTTGGGGTTTGCTCGCGCCGGTGGACCGGGAGGGTTAGGTCTGCTGGCGCGGTTGGGTGGGAATGAAAAGTTGGGGTGTTAGTCGTTTTGAGGTTAGCGGTCGGGGTCAGTGCCGGGTTGCTAGGTTCCGGAGTTAGCGGTCAGGGGTTAGTGCCGGGTTGGTGCTTTCGGCCGTGGTGGTCTGCGAGAGTCGGATTTTCTCTTTATCACTATTAGCCACTGTGCGTGGCGGCACGTCATTTCTTTGTCCAAAGCGACAAAGAAACGAAGCAAAGAAAGCGCTTTAACCGCTCTACCCTAAGTGTCCACAGCGTGCAGTTTTGATTCATAGGTGCCCCAAAAGCACGGTGCTCGCCAGAACCACCGATGTGTGAACCCCTCCTTCTCGCGAATCCTGACACGAACACGCTTCGCCCCGTACGCTCTCGGGCAAGCACCATTGCTAAGGAACCCGCACGGCCTCACGCGTCTTTGGGGGTGGCTGCTTGGTCGGCTCGCTTTTCTCGCGGGTCACACTTGATCCACCGCAGTTCGACGCGACGCGTACTACTACCTCAGTCTTTGGTGAATTGGCTACGCGGCCTACACCGTTATTTTCGTCGGTTACGGCCTTACGCATTGTTGGGACTTTACTACTTGGTAGGTTGGCGGCGTGGTCCGTCGTGCGTACAAATTGGTGAGTGGTCGTCCGCGGATAGCGCGGGGTGCTCCTTGGGCAGGTTCAATCACTGGTGGCGAAGCGTGTGGGTATCCGTGTTCGGAGAAAGAGGGGTTCACACATCAGTGGCTCTGGCGAGCACCGTGCTTTTGGGGCACCTATGAATCAAAACTGCACGCTGTGGACACTTAGGGTAGAGCGGTTAAAGCGCTTTCTTTGCTTCGTTTCTTTGTCGCTTTGGACAAAGAAATGACGTGCCGCCACGCACAGTGGCTAATAGTGATAAAGAGAATATCCGACTCTCGCAGACCACTAACGCCGAAAGCAGCAACCCGATATTGACTCAGACCGCTAACCCCGGAACCTGGCAATCCAGCACAGCCCCGACCACTAAGCCAGAAGCCAACACCAATCCCGCCCGACCTCACCTCCGAGCGCGAGCGAAAATTCAATCCATTAACCAGACCGATTCATCAAGCTGAACCTCATTGAGATTAGCCCCTTCTCCGCCCCGATCCACAACAATAAAGTCGCTCACTTCGCCAAGTGCGATCAACGGATGATGCCAGACCCCCTTGGCGTAATTCACCCCCTGCCACCCACGCGTAACAAACGCCCGGATAGCGGAAGGATCCAAATCCCCAGCCGGCGCAACAACAACAAGATACGCCTTATCGTTAAGCGGCAAAAACGCCTGACTCCCCAACGGATGCCGCTCGAGCATTGAAACCTCGAACGGCAACACCCGCGGCTGCCCGCGAAACAGATTCACAAGCGGCCGCCCGCCCTCGTCTTCCACATCGATCCGGGCAAGATCGTGGAAACGAATCGTCGTCCCGAGATTAATCGGGATCTGCTTCGCGCCCTCAAGCTCAATGACATCGCCGAACGGCTCAAACGCCGACCGGGTCAACGGTTCAATTGCCAACTTTTTCATCGCAGAGCCTGCTTCGTATTTACATAGATCAAACAAGCGTGCTGAACAACCGCAACCGCGACACTCCGCCGTCCGGATAAATGTTGAACCGCACATGCGTGACAGGACCCAGTGCAGCCAACTCCGACTCGAACACATGCTGCTTGTCCATCTGCAACTTCTGCTCACCCAGCAACACCGGCCAGAACATCGCCTGCGTGACAAGCGAACTGTCCGTTCCACCCTTCACATACGCAGCCTGCAACGAACACCGGTCAGGGTAGTTACCCTTAAAATGCGCCGTATCCACTTCGATCTTCCTGATCACCCCAGGCTGAGCAAGCGCCACGATGCACCAGTCGTTCCCCGGCTCACGTCGACGACGCGTCTCCCAGCCATCGCCCATATTTGCGCCGCGTCCCGGCATCAGCAAGGTCGACGCCGGCCCGAAATGCTGGTTGTTCGCACCAACGACGTACGCGCCATTTTCCATCGCGGCAAGATCGAATAGCTCGGTGCGGCTGGCGCTGCGCCAGTCAAGCTGCGGCTGCCCATACACACGCAACCGCGCGATACCGCCATCCGGGTAAATGTTCACGCGCAGATGCGTGAACGGCTGTTCGCTGGCAATGTCCACGTAATGATGCGTGTTCCCCTGCAACGTCATGGACGGCACCACTTCCGCCCATTGCGTCGCCTGAGTTGGCGCGCCATCAACCACGTGCGCACCTTCGATAGACGCGGCCGGCGGAAAGTTACCGGTGAAGTGGCTAGTATCGATATCAATACCCTTGATCACACCCGGCCGTGCCAGCTTCACCACACACCAGTCAAACCCGCTCACCCGCTTGCGACGCGTTTCCCAGCCGTCCATCCACTTGCCGTTATCGTCGTATTTACCCACGATAAACACCGCCGGCTCCGGATTGAGCATCCGCTCTTTCGGTGCAAAAAATTCGTCGCTGGCCTCAAGCGCCTGGGCGCCCAACCGCGGGTCCGCGAGGTTCACATAACGGCGCGTGAATTCCGGCGCGTTTACATCGAGTATGGGGGCGGCCATGATGTTTCCTTATAAGGTTTTGAAGTGACGCGCTGCGTTCAAGCGTTCGAGCATTCAAACGTTCATCAACCAAGCAAATCGTCGAGCCTGAAGCGCGCTATCCGGTAAATCTGCTGAAGACTTTCACGTAACTCTATGTCGCGGCCGTGATGCAACCGCGCCTCGAAGTTCGCGACAATGCCGTGGCGATCAAATCCGCGCACAGCCAAAATAAAGGGAAATCCAAACTTCTCGCGGTACGCGGCGTTAAGCACCTGCAATCGGTCGAACTCTTCCTGCGTGCACAGATCGAGGCCGGCGCCGCTTTGCTCGCGCGTGGATTCATCCGTGAGTTCGCCCCGCACCGCAGCCTTGCCGGCAAGCTCGGGGTGGGCGTTGATCAAAGCCAGTTGCCGTGCGTTACCCGCCTGGTCGACGATCGTCGTCATGACGTCGTGAAGCTGGTCGATGCTCGTGAACGGCCGCTTCCACAGCGCCGCTTCCGCCACCCACGGCGAGTGTTCGAAGATACCGGAAAGCGTGCTGATAAATGCACCGGCAGGCAGCGCATTGAGTTGGTCCAACGTGATCCGCACGATACTCATGGCTTGGTCACTCCCGCCGTGCCTTCATACGGATGATGCTCGCGCCAGTGCCGCGCAATATCGACCCGCCGTGTCACCCATACACGATCATATTGCTCGATGTGATCCAGGAAACGCTGCAGCGCACGGAAGCGTCCCGGGCGGCCCAGCAACCGGCAATGCATGCCGATGGACAACATTTTCGGCGCGTCGCTGCCTTCTTCGTAGAGCACGTCGAACGCGTCGCGCAAGTAGGTGAAAAACTGCTCCGCCGTGTTGAAACCTTGCGGCGTGGCAAAACGCATGTCGTTGGTGTCGAGCGTGTACGGCACGATCAGTTGCGGCACCTTCGCGCCGCCGCTGACCTCCACGTCCATCCAGAACGGCAGGTCGTCGCCGTAATAATCCGAGTCGTACAGAAAACCGCCATGCTCCGCGACCAGCCGGTGCGTGTTCGGACTGTCGCGCCCTGTGTACCAGCCGAGCGGCCGCACGCCCGTCACGCGTTCAATGGCCTCCATGCCGAGCCGCATGTGCTCCGCTTCCTTCTCCGGCGACATGTCCTGATAGTGAATCCATCTGTACCCATGACACGCGATCTCATGCCCCAATTCGACGAACGCGCGCCCGAGATCCGGGTGACGCTCGATCGCCATGCCCACGCCGAACACGGTAAGCGGCAAGTCCCGTTTTTCGAACTCGCGAAGGATGCGCCAGACGCCGGCACGCGAGCCGTATTCGTAGATGGATTCCATGCTCATGTGACGAGACGGATACGCCGCCGCACCCACGATCTCCGACAGGAACTGTTCCGACGCCGGGTCGCCATGAAGTACGCAATTTTCCCCGCCTTCCTCGTAATTCAGCACGAATTGCACGGCAATGCGTGCGTCCCCGGGCCAATTCGGCTGCACGGGGTACCGGCCGTAGCCGATCAGGTCGCGTGGGTACTTCGATTCATTCGACATGGCTGGATGAGTGCGTGGAAGTCGATGGAGCCGCACACGGTTGAAGAGAAGACCCGCGCGACGATGGGTCAGTTTAGCGAAAACACATCGTCACGCCCATATTCATACGCAGATATTGCGGGTCAGGCGAGATGTATGGTCCAGGCGTTTTATTGGGGTTTGCCTGGGCTATAAGCGGCTAGCGCGCCGTCATATTGCTTCGCCAGCGGGCGGGCATAGTCGCCGCGTTTCGACGTTCGCAGCTTTAGCGCAATCAACGCTTCCGCCCATTTCACCGCGGTCGTCACGCCCTCGATAACCGGCGCGCCAATCGCATCTTCAATCTCGTGGCAAAACTCGGCCATGCCTGCGCAGCCCAGGACGATCGACTCCGCATCGTCTTCCGCCAAGGCCTTTCGACACTCTTCCATGATGATCGAGCGCGCCCTGGACCCGGGGATATCCAGGTCCAGCACCGCTACGTCGGTTGCACGGACGTTCTTGCAGAAACGCTTCATGCCGTAGCGCTCCGCCAGATGCCAGGACATCGTGCAGGTGCGCTTCAAGGTTGTCACCACACTGAAACTCGGCGCTATGACGCTTGCCGCATGCATTGCCGCTTCCGCTATGCCAATGACCGGGCCTCTGGACAACTCTCTGGCCGCATATAACGCGGGGTCGCCGAAGCAGGCTATGACATACCCGTCCATGCCCTCTTTCTCACCCTTTTCAATCTCCTGCAATAAGGCTAGCGATGCAAGCGCTTCGTCGTAGTAACCCTCGATAGAGGGCGGGCCCATTGAAGCGCTTACGGAGATGATTTCCGTTCCTGTTGACGCTACTTCCCGGGCACAACGGTCCATCGCCAACGTCATGCGTTCCGTTGTGTTCGGGTTGATCAGCTTGATGCGCATTTGGTTCTTCCTTTATTTCCTGCAAGCACCATTTTATTCGGATTACATAGTATTTCTACAAACCCTTGCTTGCATTGTTGCTCGCAGTCGTCATCGCATTCCGGGAATCCCCGATGCGATGGCCCGCCTGTCGACGCACTCGTGCTTCTAAGCGAAATTCGACACCGAGTTCTTGTCCGCAATGATCCTGTAGAACAGCGCACCTAATCCCGCGCCTATGAACCACGAGAAGTTGCCAGCGCCTTCAAGGGACGGCAGCATCACGCAGGCCACGGCGATGGCCGCCGCCGGCAGCAACGCACCCACCGCGCGCCAGTTCACGCCGTTGCTATACCAGTAGCGCCCCGTTTCCGACGTCGTGTACAACTCCTCCACCTTGAACTTGCCACGCTTCATCAGGTAGAAATCCACGATCAGCACGCCATACAACGGACCGATGAAACTGCCGAGCACATCGAGCGTGTAGTGGATCACCGCAGGGTTGTTGAAGAGGTTCCACGGGGTGATGAAGATCGATGCCACCGCGGCCATCATCCCGCCCATCCGCCAACTGATCAACCGCGGCGCAACGTTCGAGAAATCAAAAGCCGGTGACACGAAATTCGCCACAATGTTGATACCAATAGTCGCTATCGTGAAAGTCAGTGCGCCCAGGATCACTGCCGTTGGCTGATCGATACGCCCCACCGTTTCAACAGGGTCCGTGATCAACTGGCCAAAGACCGGCAAGGTCGCGGCGGTCGTCACGACCGTCACCAGCGAGAACGCCAGGAAGTTGACCGGCAAGCCCCAGAAGTTGCCGCGCTTCACGCTCTTGAAACTCTGGCAGTAACGCGAGAAGTCGCCGAAATTCAACATCGGACCGGAGAAGTACGAGACCACCAAGGATATAGCCGTGATCATCACGGGCACCACTTCCAGACCGTGGTACTTCACGCCGCCCAGGTTCAGGCCAATGTTGCGCCAGCCCGCACGCCACACCATGTAACCAGCCAAAATGAACATCACCACGTAGACCGCCGGACCCGCGAAGTCGATGAACTTCTTGATCATCTCCATCCCGCGCCAGAACACCACGGCCTGCAACACCCACAACAGCATGAACCCGGCCCAGCCCACTGCCGACAACCCGGCGAAACCGTATTTGTGGACATCGGCATACGGCATCCATTGGGGCATGAATTTCAGCACCACGATCACCAGCGCACTCGATGCCAGGAAGGTCTGGATTCCATACCATGCCACTGCGATCAAGCCACGAATCACAGCGGGAAGGTTCGCCCCCAGCACGCCGAAAGTCACACGGCATGCCACCGGATACGGAACGCCCGCCTGCTGGCTCGGCTTGGCAATGAGGTTGCACAGCAAATTCACAATGCCGATTCCAACAAGTAATGAAACCAGCACCTGCCAGCTCGTCAGCCCCAACGCAAACAAGCTACCCGCGAACACGTAACCACCCACGCTATGCACGTCGGACATCCAGAACGCAAAGATGTTGTACGCACTCCATGTCTGATGTTTGAGCGGCGCAAGGTCATCGTTATAGAGCCGGTCACTGTATCCGGCCGGATGGTCAGGATCCCTACCTGAATCACTGCCGGAATCGTTGCCGTAGGAAGGTATTGCCGCACTACCCGGGGTCGCACTTAACTGAACCATGACTTCTCCTTGAATGAGCTCGGCAATCAAGCCGCAAATAGTCGACTTCGTATAGCTTTCGTATAGCAATACGCACCGTCGCGTGGTCAACGCGCAGCGCTTTCTTGTCGGTATGGGCTAGCCGTCCTGCAGCCACGGGCGAACCCGCGACCAGACGCAATTCATCCACTCGGCACGCGCAATAACGCGCATGCGTCCACGGAAAAGGCATGGTAAAAACCACGCGTTCATTGAATGAACACGGGCTTTTTAAATTCGTTCGGTTTTCAGATATTGGTAGTGTTGGTGGTACTGGTATTGCGTCGCGCCCGGAGAACGGTCGCGCGGTGTTGCTGGAAATCAGGCCTGCAGTCAGGCGCTTTTATCGCGCTCACTTACCTTTGGCTTCGAAAAGACTTCACGTAAATCGACCGCGCCGCGTGCGGGCCGGTCCAGCATCTTCAGTTCGACTTCCTGCAAGTGGCGCGCCATCAGTTCGGCGGCCTTGGGACCGTCGCCCGCATCGAGCGCGGCCAGGATATGTTCATGATCTTCAAAGCTGCACGAGCTTTTGCCAAGCGACTCATACAACGCTGATATCAGCGTGGAGCGCGCCACCAGCCCCGACAAGCATTCGCACAACACGGTGTTGCCGGTGAGCTGCGCAAGCTCCGTGTGGAACTCGCCGGACAGCCGTATCCATGACGAAAAATCGTGGCTCTCATAGGCCTTGCGTTCACGTCCGATCGTTGCGCTGATCGACTTGAGGCGGCGCGTGCCATGCCCGGTACAGATCCGCTCGACGACCGCCATTTCGATGATTCGCCGCATCTCGAACACTTCGTGCACTTCCTGCACCGAAGGGCTAGCGACGAACGCGCCACGGTTCGGTTCGAGGTCGACCAGCCGTTCGCTCGCGAGTTGCGCCAGCGCCAGGCGCACAGTCCCGCGCTTTACGTCAAATACTTCGCATAACTGTGCTTCTGTCAGCTTCGCGCCTGGAGCGAGGCGGTGTTCGAGAATGGCGTCGCGAATATTCGCCGCAATCGATTCCGCCGTCGCGGCCGCGACCGAAGCCGCAGTACCGATCACGCTTACCTTCGACAAATCTTTCAATTTCGATTCGGACATAGTCGTGTTCGCTCTATGTGATACATCTTATGACGGACATAAAAACTGTCAACAATTTAAGATAAAATTCTTCACTATGGACAGAAATTTTCCCAGGCCTGTCGCTCTGAACCTTGCCATACAAGGGTTCTGGCTAATTATCTAAGCGAATACAACCAAATTGGCCGGTGTTTTTGTTGACAATCCAATGCACGTTATTCGTGCGAACACGCTCAAAAGCGGTGCGTTGAATGAAAAAAAACGCCCTTGCGGGCGCTCGTTCGAATTGCGTGAAACCTGCTATGCCAAGTAGGGATAGTCAGAAAGCTTCATTTCAAATCCATGCGACCGCGCCACCAGATGCGCAGTCGCACCGAACGGCAGCGTCAGCAATTCGGGCACGTGCCCAAATTGCAATCCTGTCACAACGGGAATCCGGATCACCGACCTGACTTGTTCGAGCATCGTCTCGAACGTATAGCCGTTGTCGTACTCCGACAGCCTCCCGCCCGTGAATTCGCCCAGCACCAGTGCCTGCTGCCGCGCGAGAATCCCCGACTGGTGCAACTGGTAAATCATGCGTTCAACGCGGTAAGGATGCTCGTTCACATCTTCGATGAACAGAATCCCCCCCTCCACCGGTGGCATGTACCGCGTGCCGATCAACGACGCAATAATCGCCAGATTGCCACCCCACAACATGCCGGTGACATCGACGGACTGGACCTGCGGCGCGTGACTCGTCACCTTGAACGACGAGTGCGTGATCGCATTCCAGAAATGCTCCATCGTGAACGCGCTCGGCTCTTCCGCGCCGAAATCAGCAGCCAGCATCGGGCCGCCAAAGCTCTTCACGCCGGCCAGCGCGTACAGCGCCAACTGGATCGCGGTGAAGTCGCTATGGCCCACAATCGCTATCGGCTGGTCCTGCAAGCGGCGCTGCAGGCCCTCGTAGTCCAGGCCATGAAGAATGCGTGTAGCACCGTAACCGCCGCGCACCGCCAATACGATGTCAGGCAGAGGACGCGCCGAATCGGCAAGCCGGTTCAGGTCCGCGGCACGTTCGCCGTCGGTGCCGCCGAAGCGTTGGTAACGACGATGCGCCGCCGACCCGTTTTCCAGCCGATGCCCTTGCGCGCGCAGGCGTTCCATCGCGCGCCCAACCACTTCAGAGTCAGGGTAACCCGAAGGTGCGACGAGATCGATGGTACGTGCCGGATGGGTCATGAGCGAATGGAAAGTGGATCGATGGAATCGGGTAGTACGGCATTGCGGGCATCGCGCGCCTCACGCGCCGCGCGCCGGCGTTCAGCGAAAAAGCTGCGCAGCGCGTCGGCACATTCGTCGCCGAGCACCCCGCCCGTAACGCTTGTGTGGTGGTTCAGATTGCCGATGGCGAATGCGTCGACAACGCTCCCGCACGCGCCCGTCTTCGGATCGTGCGCGCCGAACACCACGCGCGCAATCCGCGCGTGCATGATCGCGCCGGCGCACATGATGCAAGGTTCGAGCGTGACGTAGAGTTCGCAACCCGGTAACCGGTAGTTTTCAAGCGCCAGGGACCCCGCGCGCAATGCGGCCATTTCGGCGTGCGCCGACGGATCATGAGCGCCGATCGGATGATTGAAGCCGGTCGCAATGACTTCATCGCCACGAACCAGAACGGCACCGACCGGCACTTCGCCCAACGCACGCGCTTGCTCCGCGGCAGCTTGCGCGAGCGCCATGAAACGGCGGTCGCGTTCTGCGGCGGCCGTCGAGGCGAGATCGGTTGCGGGCGTGAGGGTCACTTTTCAGTGGCCTCGGCTTGTGCATTCCTGTCGCTCTCCGAGAGACGCTCGGACAAACGTTCGGCAATGCGCCGCCGGTATTCAAGCGGCACGACAGTGCTGCTGCCGCGCAAGGATTCCAGCGCCATATCGAGCGCCAGCATCTTCGCTTGCAGCTTGCGGCGGGTAGCTGGATCTTCGGTGCTGCCCGCTTCGTGCTGCAAATCGCGAAGCGCGCGCAAATGTTCGACAGCAGGCGGCACGAAACCGGCATTTTTCATAATGCGGTTGGCAACGCGGACTTCCTCGGGGACCAAGGCGTCGTCGTCGAGCTCGAGCGGCTCGCCCGCGCCGGGCAGATTGTCGAATTCGCCGCGCGCGGCAGCGGCCGAAATTCGCTGTTCGACCAGGGCATCTAGCAGTTTCATCGGCGTTTTAGGTGCCGGCGACCGGTCTGTCGAACGTTTGACGAGCAACGTTATCGAGCAGCAGGATCAAGCCGGACTGTCACGTTTTGAGGGTTGCGCTTCGCGGCGTCATTCACGTTCAACGCGCCGCCGGCTGCGTGGGAAGCCGGGTGAGCGATCCCGGCGCAACGCGCTTCGGGGATGCCTACTAGCAAGTTGGCATTCTATCAGGCGGCCCACGCACGGGCGGTTCACGCCCGGCAGAGCACCTTACAAAGCGGGACTAGGCCAGATCGATGGCCTTGCGTCGATAACCTTCCGTAGCAAGCAACAGGCTTCGTGTGTATTCATGCGCCACGTTTTGCTCGCGGACGGCTTCAATGGAAAGCTGCTCCACGATCTCGCCATCGCGCATCACCGCGACCCGCTGGCATAAAAAACCAACCACCGCCATGTTGTGACTGACGAGGATCATCGTGAGATGGCGTTCGCGATGCAGCCGCCGCAGCAGGTTCAGGATTTCGGCCTGCACGGACACGTCGAGCGCGGAAGTCGGCTCGTCGAGCAGCAGCACGCGTGGCTCCACGATCAACGCCCGCGCAATCGCCACGCGCTGGCGCTGCCCGCCCGATAACTGATGCGCATACCGGAACCGGAACGCGGGCCCGAGGCCGACCTCCCGCAAGGCGTCGAGGATGCGGGCATCGTGGCGGTCCATGCCGTTGATGGTGAGCGGCTCCCGCAGCGTCTGGTCCACGGTGAAGCGCGGATACAGCGATCCGTACGGGTCCTGGAACACCATCTGCACTTCACGCCTGAACGCGCGGTCGATGTGTTTGCCGAGCGTATGGCGACCAATCCGCATCGACCCGTTGGCGATCGGTACGAGCCCCGTCAAGGCGCGAAGCACGGTGGATTTGCCGGAACCCGATTCCCCGACAAGCCCGAACACCTCCCCTTCGCCGACATGAAACGTCGCCGAGCGAACTGCATCGGCGAAACCGGTTTTCGTTTTGAAGCGTACCTGTACCTCGTTTGCTTCGATCATGGCGCGACCTCGGCGAACCATGCGGGATCGCGTTGCAGCACCGGCAGTTCGTCCGGCGGATTGCGCAGCGGTGGACTCGCGGCCAGCAAACCGCGCGTGTACGGATGCTGCGCGTGCGCAAGATCGCGTGCCGCGCACGTCTCGACCACCCGTCCGCCGACCATCACCAGCACGCGGTCGCAAAACGACATCACCAGCGGCAGGTCGTGACTGATGAAAATCAGCCCGGTGTTGTGCTTGGCGATCATCTCGTCGAGCACCGATAACACCTGCATGGAGACGAGTACATCGAGCGCGCTGGTCGGTTCGTCGGCGATCAGCAACCGGGGGCCCGACGACACCATCATGGCAATCATCACGCGCTGGCCCATGCCGCCCGACAACTCGTGCGGGTAAGCGTCGGCGACTCGCTGCGGATCGCGAATGTGCACGGCCTCCAGCGCGGCGACAATCCGCTCGCGCATGGCTTTCGTATTCAGCTTCGGCGACTGCCGCCCGAACGCCTCGCGCATCTGCTGCGCGACCGTCATCACCGGGTTCAGCGAATACTTCGGGTCCTGCAGGATCATGCTCATCTGCGTGCCGCAAAGACGTCGCCGCTCCTTCGGGCGCATGGCGAGCAGGTCGTGGTTATCGAGGCGCATGGCGTCGGCTGACCAGTGCGCCGATGCGGGCAGCAGCCCGAGCAATGCGCGTCCGGTCAGCGATTTCCCTGACCCCGACTCGCCGACGATACCCAGCCGCTCTCCCCTCGCAAGCGTCAGGGAAATGCCGCGCACCGCTTCGGTCAGCGTGCCGTCGTGGGCCTCGAACGCGATGCGCAGGTTATCGATCTCACAGAGGGTATCGGCTGGCATGTCAGCTTCCTTGACGAGGGTCGAAGACATCGCGAAGACCATCGCCGAGCAGGTTGAACGCAAGACTCACGAGCAGGATGGCGATGCCAGGGATGGTTGCGACCCACCACGCGTCGAGCAGCACGCCGCGCCCCGACGCCACCATGAAACCCCACTCCGGACTCGGTGGCTGCGCACCGAGTCCGAGAAAACCGAGTCCGGCGACCGTCAGGATAATGCCGGCCATGTCGAGCGTCGCGCGTACGATCACCGACGACGAACACAGCGGCACGATATAACGCAGCAAAATCCGCATGGACGACGCCCCTTGCAAGCGCGCCACGTGGATGAAATCGGCCTGCACTAGGCGCAGTGTTTCGGCGCGCGCGAGCCGCGCATACGGCGGCCACGCGGTGATCGAGATCGCGATCACTGCATTGATCACGCCCGGCCCAAGCGCCGCCGCGAATGCAAGCGCAAGCACGATCTTCGGGAACGCGAGTGCGATATCGGTCAGGCGCATCAGGACGGTATCGACGAAACCGCCGCAGAAACCCGCCGTTGTTCCAATCAGCAAACCCACCGGCACGACCAGCACCACAACCAGGATGGCGATGCTCAACGTCAGGCGCGAGCCGATCACGAGCCGCGCCAGGATGTCGCGGCCAAGTTGATCCGTACCGAGCCAGTGCGACGGAGAACCGGGCGGCAAAAGGCGGTCGCTGAGCACTTGCTGCAACGGATCATGCAGCGGCAATAACGGCCCGATTGCGGCGAACACAATCATCAGTGTCAGGATCACCAGCCCGAACACGCTTAGAGGATTGCTCGCGAAACGCCGCCAGCGACGGTACGCCAAGCCCAACGCAGCCTGCCTGCGCGACGCGGGCGTATCCGTGAGAAGCCACGCACGCCACACTTGGCGCACTAGCTTCATCGTGTGAGTGGAATTGTCGGTGGATGGAAGCACGTCATGAACCTTTGGCTGTCATCGGGCGCGCGGATCGAACACGCGATACAGCGCGTCCGTCAGCAGGTTGAGCGTGATGAACGTGGCACCGATCACGAGCGTGCTGCCCAGCACTGCGTTCATGTCAGCGTTGAGCAATGCGCCGGTGAGATACGAGCCTATGCCCGGCCATGCGAATACGATCTCCGTCAACACCGAGCCTTCCAGCAGATAGCTATAAGCAAGTGCAATCACTGTCAGGAGCGGCACGGCGATGTTGCCGAATGCGTGACGCCAGATCACGCGGCGTTCGCTCAAACCCATCGCTCGCGCAGTCACGATGTATTCCTGACTCAACTGCTCAAGCATGAATGAGCGCGTCATGCGGCTCAAGTAGGCGATGGAATAGAACGCGAGAATGGCCGCGGGCAGCGCAATGTGAGAGAGCGCATTCCTGAACACGTCCCACTCGCCCGCCAGGATGGAATCGACCAGCAGACTGCCCGTCCGGGTATCGACCAGACCGTCGTATAGCGGGTCTATGCGCCCCGGTCCGGATACCCAGTGTAATTTGGCATAGAACAGCAGCAAGCCCATCAGCGCGAGCCAGAACACCGGCAGCGAGCTGCCCGCCAAACCGATGAAACGCGCGACGTGATCGGTCCAGCGGTTATGTCGCACAGCGGCCGCCACGCCAAGCGGCACGCCGATCACGATGCCCATGAACGTCGACAGCGTGGCCAGTTCAAGCGTGGCCGGGAAGACGCGCTTGATGTCGTCTATCACCGGGTTCGACGTCAGCAGCGACATGCCCAGGTCGCCGTGCAGAACATCGCGAACGTAGATCAGGAATTGGACGATCAACGGCTTGTCGAGCCCCAGCGCCACGCGCGCCGCTGCATACGCTTGAGCCGATGCGCGCTCGCCTAGCATCGCAAGCAACGGATCGATAGGAATCTTTCGTCCGATGAAAAACGTCACCCCGAGCAGCCCGATGAAGGTCACGGCGAGCATCAGCAGCCAGCGCACGAACAGCCATGTCCGGCGCACGCCCGCGTGGCGGGTGAGCACCAGTTGCAGGCGCTGGAACGCGGTGAGTTGTGCAGCCACGCTTACTGTTTCTTCACGTCGCGATACGACACGAGGTCGAAGATCGGCCCGACTTCCAGACCTGTCACGCCCGGCCGCGCCGCGACTTGCGAGACCTTCTGGAACATGATCACGAACGGTGAGTTCACGAGAAACTCTTTCTGCATCGCTTCATAGCGTTGGGCGCGTTTCGCCGTCGACGATTCCTCCAGCGCCGCCTGAGTCTCCTTCGTCAACTGCGGAATGTCCCACGCATTGCGCCACGCGAGCATCTTGAAGGCCGATTTGTCGGAGTTGTCCGGATTCCATGCGAAGCCCTGTGCATTGCTATGCGGGTCGATGTAATCGGCCGACCACTCGCCGATATAGATGTCATGCTGACGCGCGCGATACTTGCCGAGGGTCTGCTTGTTATCGCTTGAAATCAGCTCGACCTTGATACCACCTTGCGCCAGATTAGCTTGTACCGCCTGCGCAATCTCGCCATAGGGCGAGTCGTTGCGCACATCCATCTTCACCGTGAAGCCGTTTGGCACGCCCGCTTTTGCCAGCAGAGCCTTCGCCTTCGCTACGTCCTGATGGTACGGATTGATGTTCAGCGCCCCGAGGAAACCTTCGGGCAGGAAGGTCTCATGTACCTTGTAGGTGGTCCGCACGATGTTCTGCTGAATGCCGTTGTAGTCGATCAGCCATTTCATGGCTTCCTGAACATCGGGCTTGGCAAGGTTCGGGTTCTTGTTGTTCAGGCCAAGGTACATCAGCGTCGCTTGCGGCACGGACGTCACGCGAATCGTGCCCTTCTTCGTCAGCGTAGCGAGGTCGTCGGAACTCAGGTCACGCGCGATATCGATATCGCCGTTCTCGATCATCAGCCGCTGGCTCGATGCTTCCGGCACATGCCGCAGCACAATGCGTTTCATCGCAAGCGGCACGCGATAACCATCGAAACGTTGCAGCACGACGCTGTCGTTCGCAGTCCACTTCACCAGCTTGTATGCACCCGATCCAGCCTCGTTCGTCTTCAGCCACTCATTGCCGAAATCGTTCCCCTTCGCGTGCGATTCAAGCAACTTTCTGTCGAGCACGGAAGCCGGCCACGAGCCCAGCACGTTCAACACGAACGTGGGCGCGTACTTCTGGTCGGTGGTGATCGATACGGTGCTGTCGTCGATTTTCTTCACGTTCTGCAGCGCGTTCTCCTTCGTCAGCCCGATGCCTGCCAGCACCGCAGCCGCGCCTTTGTCGAGTAACGCAGTGCGCTGGATCGACCACGCGACGTCGTCGGCAGTGAGCGGATTACCCGAGTGGAACTTGAGACCGGGGCGAATCTTGAAGGTGAACGTGAGACCGTCCGGGCTCACCGCCCACGATTGCGCAACGTCGCCGTTGAAATGGGCCGGATCTTTCAGATCGACGCGGATCAGGCGGTCATAGGTATTGGCGACATATTCCTGCGGCACCAGTTCGTAGATCTCGCCCGGGTCGAGCGTGGTGAATTCGTCGAGTAAAGTGGCCATGACCAGCATGTCCTTCGGCGTGGCCGCGTAAGCGATGCGCGTGCCGGCCAGCATCAGAGTGGATGCTGCTGCGATGGCTGCCAACGCGTTGCACAATACCCGTTTCATACTCGCTCCGTGAGGGATGTTGATGAGATGTTCTGCGCGTTCCGTGCGGTTACATCAGGCGCAAGGGGCCGCTGTCGGCGTTGTCGATTACCTGGAGTTCGCGCGAGCCGGGCAGTTCGTAATGCCACCACTCGCTGGGAATATGGGTGAAGCCGGCGCCATGCATCACACCAAGCAACAACGTGCGGTTGCGCTGCACATGCTCCGGCAAACCCGGATGGAAGTGTTCGGAAGCGATCGACATCTCGTCGAAACCGGTGCCCATATCGAGGTCCTGGCCTTGAGCGTCGACCAGCGTCAGGTCGATCGCCGTGCCGCGGCTATGGTTCGAGCCGCGCTTCAGGTCTGCTATGTAGGTCGGGTCGGGAAGGAAGTCCCAGAGCACCTGCTGGGCTTGCGGCGGACGGTAAGCGTCAAATATTTTCAGCGTCAAGCCGATGTTGCCTGCGAGCTCGACGGCTTTTCTCAGGGCGGCTTCGGCCGGGGCCAGGAGCAAGCAATGTGCCGTCTTGTAGATCGGCTTGCCTGTCAGGTTGCGATCGGTTGCGTAGACCAGGTCGATCGCGACGCGGTGCGTTTCAGGAGAGATTATCAGCAGACAGTGATCGGGCATCGGCGGCGTTGGGTTCAAGGCTCACGATTTCGTGCGGTGCCGTTATTGTTTATCAAAATGACTGGTTTGGGGGCGAATGTGGCGGACATGCCGCACTCGGCGCATAAATGCCACATTCGCGCATGGCCTTTAAGCCGATTGAACTCGGGGCACAACGACGGGTCGGGCCTATGTACTTGAAGCTACCGCCGACGGTCGTGCCTGTCCCCGGATCACCCGATCCCCGATTAGAACCCGCCAAAAATCCGGGGGTTGGGTTCGAAAGAAGGCGTGGACGGGAATGGCGGCACGCTGGGTGACGCTCAACTGTGGGGATGGATGCACTGAGGGTTGCGACTTACTGGCACCCCGCGCGCGATGGGCCATGTTTCTACGTGGCTAATGCTGATCATCGTGCCGATGCGGGGTGCATCAACGGAAGGTGAAAGTGCAATCGAAAGCGGTTCAACCACACTCGCAGAACCGCTTTCGATGCTTGTACGGGTTACTGTACCGACTACTGCGCCATCGCGCCCGAAGCGGGATGACCCATGCCCATTGCGTCGTTCTTTTTCATCTTGTCGTCCTTCTTCATTGCGTCCTTCGACATCGAATCTTTCGACATGGCATCCTTGGACATGGTGTCCTTCGCCATCGAATCGTGGGCCATTGCGTCGCTTGCCTGGGCGAATGCCATGGAGCCGCTCAGGGCCAACGTTGCTGCGAGTGCTGCAGTGATGAACAGTTTCATATCAACCTCTTGCTTGAGTAAAAGTATCCGGTCATGCCGGGGTGAATCGAAGTACCTGACGCCGCGATGTCTCGCAATACGTCTCGATCTCTCGTGACGTCAGGAACCTCCGAACCAGTTGTAGCCCTGATCGACCCAATAGCCGCCAGGGAATTTGTTCGTGACGAAAATTTCCATGATGTGCTTCGGATTTTTATAGCCCAATTTAGTAGGCATCCTAAGTTTCATCGGGTAACCATATTTTGGCGGCAATTGCTGGCCGTCGAAGGTGAACGTCAGCAGTGTCTGCGAATGCAAGGCAGTCGGCATGTCGATGCTTTCGTAGTAATCGTCCGCGCATTTGAAACCAACATATTTCGCCGATGTGTCCGCTCCCACCTGCTTCAGGAACTCCGAGAACGGCGTGCCGCCCCAGCGTCCGATCGCACTCCACCCTTCCACGCAGATATGCCGCGTGATCTGCTCGGCTTTCGGCAACGCATAAAGCTCGGGCAAGGTCCACGTTTTCGTGTTCTGCACCAACCCGCTTACTTTCAGGCGAAAGTCGGAACCATCGACAACAGGAACGTCGTCAATGCCGTAGAACGCGTTGAACGGAAACGGCCGCGTAATCTGTGCTTCCGTGTAAGTCGGCGCGAGACGGTTCGGATCGAAGAGCCAGCCTTGCACGGTATCGTTCAGGCGAGAGACGCGGCTGAGGAAGGTCTCAACGGATTTGTCGTCTGAAATACTGCAACCGGCCAGCATCGCGAGGCCGCCGAGCGTCACAATGCGTTTGCCGAAGAGGCGGCGGGACGGCATGTCGAGTTCACGGCGAACGTCGATGATCAGCGACTCGCGGTCTACGCTCACGCGGTTTGGCTTCACGGGTTTCATGATCGAGATTCCTAGAGTCCTTAAGTTATCTTTTAGTCGGGCGGGTATGCATGGCTGACTTAGTGGCTACATTAGCGGCTCGCTTAGCGACCACGGATCATCGTAAGCAGCGAGCGCGGCACCAGCGAAACCATGACCAGGTGCACGACAATGAACGCCGCCAGCAGCGACATGGCCGAGAAGTGCACAACGCGTGCAAAGTCATAACCGCCCATCAGTTCCCGTAGCAGCGGAAACTGAACCGACTTCCAGATTGCAAGACCGGACAAGATAAGCACTGCAATATCGAGCATCACGAACAGGTACGCGAACTTCTGCACTGCGTTGTACTTGCTCGGGTCGGCGTGCGATAAATGTCCCTTAAGCGCCTCGCCCAGATCATGCAAAATTGCACGCGGCGAGAGCGGGAAAAACTTGCCCTTGATGCGGCCGGTAACAACGTTCATCGCGAGATAAAAGAGACCGTTGAAGAACAGCAGCCACATGGCCGCGAAATGCCATTGCAGCGCGCCGCCAAGCCAACCGCCCAGCGTGATGCCCGGCGGAATCACAAACCCCTTGAATACGGGCGACGCGTCGTAGATCCGCCATCCCGACAGCATCATCAGGATCGCCGCGAGTGCGTTCAGCCAGTGCGTGATCCGTACCCATGCAGGCTGGATGGGCCGCAAAGGAGCGCTTACGCGGCTCGCTTCATGTGTTGCGTTCATCTGGGCCTCCATGACCTGCTTCTGTGGGCGGCGAACAAAACCGCCGCCAAAAACATGTTGTGTGATCAGCTGTGCTCGACCGCTCTCTCATTGCCTGCATAAGGCTTTCAGAAGCAGATCGTTAGTTGCTAGTTAATTCGTTTGTATTGCCTGGCGGGTTACATCGCCGAACGAAATTTTTTAAGCACGAACGCGGTCACGCAACGCGCGTATGTGAGTTAGTTCGTCGGGGAGGACAGATCGGTTACAGCGAGTTATTTTTTTACCGCGAACAATCAGGCACGACGGATGAATGACCCTTGGGAAAGGTCAGCGAGGTGATGAAGATCTATGCCAGGGCGGCCACCCTGTTATCCGGCAAAAGTCCGGCCATCGAGCGACGCGAGTACCGGTCGCAAAAGTCCTTCCAGCAACGCGGGTTCCGGCCGCGTACGGGCCAGCACCCGAATGCCGAGCAAGACCGCCAGCAAGAGGCGCGCGAAGTCTTCAGCAGGCTGCGCGGATGAGATCTCGCCGGTTTGCTGACCCGCGGCCACGCATCGGCCGAAATAGGTTTCGAGCTTGACCAGCACGCCCGCTACGACCCGCTGGAACTCTGGATCATGCGGGGCCATTTCCAGCGCCGAATTCACCAGCATGCAGCCCTTGCGATCCTTGTCACTGAGTGAGCGGTGGACGATCTCATCGAAGAACGCCTTGATCGATTGAAGCGGCGACAGCGTCCCGTCGAAACGCCGGACACGGTCGTCCACGCTTCGGGACACGTAGTGAGCCAGCGCCTTTCCATAGAGCGAGTGTTTGTCGCCAAACGCGTTATAGAGGCTCGCGCCCGTGATGCCCATGCTGTCCGCCAGTTCACGAACCGAGGTGGCTTCGTAGCCACGGTTCCAGAAACACAGGACCGCGGCGTCGAGCACTGCGGCTTCGTCGAACTCTCTTGGCCGTGGCATGCAGTGCGTTACTCCCTTGAACGAGGCGATATTGCCATTCCGTTTTCGTTACGATATTCTAAATCGATCGATCTAAAATACGAATGGCAACGCGCGTCAGGCAATAAAAACAACGTTGCAGCGCGAGTCTTACAGATGCATTTCAAGGCTACGCGTCGCGTGTCCGAATGGCCCTGTCCTGCCCGTGACGGTCGCGACTTTCTGCACATGACGCCTGTCGGGCACCTGCCGTCCGCTCAGGCCAGACGCAAGCGGCCCACCTCAACACCCAAGGACGACATGATCCGTTTCTACTTTCACCCGACACCGAACCCCGCCAAGGTCGCGCTCTTTCTCGAAGAGGCGGGACTCGAGTACGAAGTGTTTCCCGTCGACACCAGCAAGGGCGAACAGCATCTGCCGGCATTCAGGAGCATCAATCCGAACGGCAAGGTGCCCGCCATCATCGATACAGACGGCCCCGGCGGAACCGAAGCAAGGGTGTTCGATTCCAGCGCGATCCTGCTATACCTCGCCGACAAGACCCAGCGTTTCGCGGGTAAGCCCTCGGACCGGCCCGAATTACTCTCATGGATGTTCTTTATCAGCTCCGGACTCGGTCCCTTCTCCGGGCAAGCGGTGCATTTCCAGCACGCCGCGCCCGAGAAGATTCCGTATGCGATCAACCGGTACCGGCGGGAAATCGAGCGGCACTATCGCGTGCTTGACGAGCACTTGTCGGGACGCGAGACCATCGTGGGAAACGAGTATTCGATCGCCGATATGTCCGCGTGGGGATGGCTCGACCGCGCGTCGCGAGTGTTGGCCACCGACGCGCCGCTTGCCGCATTTCCGAACCTGAGCCGTTTCTTCGACGCCATTAGTATGCGCCCCGCCGTCGCCCGAGCGCGGGCGGTGGGCCACGACCTTACGTTCAAGCGCGAGGTGGATGAAGAGACGCGGCGCGCGTTGTTCCCCTCGAATTATCCCGAGACCACGCGCTAAGCGAGGGCCGCTTGGGATCGACGGCTTTCGCTCTCGGCACACGATCGACAGAAGCAAGCCGGTCCGGCACAATCCGCTCGCTTTGTCGTCCGCCGTTAGTACCGCGCATGGGATTGCGCCGCGTTTTGCATGCCGGACCTGTAGCCCGTAACCGTCGTGAACATCGCCTTGCGGTGCGGCAAAAACCCATCCCGACATTAAAAACGCGGTAATCTCCGGCGTCAGAACCTTGGGCGACGAGCCTCGTGCACTGCAGGACCCACCGAAATACCTGCAGTACTATGGCCGCCACGAACCGTGTCCATCCCTGGTGCCGGGAGCGTCGACATCCGTCGGCAAGCCCGTTGCAATTTATTTGAAGTGCGCTGTAACCCGATTCCGCGATGAAGCGAATAATACAAAGTGGTTCTGTGCCTGGTGTCGAAGAAAGGTTGAGGGCCCTGTTCATTCGCGGCCTGAATGGCGACGCTGTCGCCTATCGAACGTTCCTTGACGACTTGACGGGACACCTGCGCGGCTTCCTGAGGAAGCGCATCTATTACCTGCAGGATGACATCGAGGATGTCGTACAGGAAATCCTGCTGGCCGTGCACAACAGCCGCCACACCTATCGCCCGGACGAGCCGTTGACTGCCTGGGTGCATGGAATCGCACGTTATAAGCTGATGGATTTTTTCCGCGCTAGATCACGGCGTGAAGCATTGAACGATCCGCTGGACGACGCGCTGGAGATCTTCGCGACCTCGGACGAAGAACCCGCCGATGCCAAACGTGACGTCGGCAAGCTGCTTGAACAATTGCCGGATCGTCACCGGCTGCCGATCGTTCACGTGAAGCTACAAGGGCTCTCCGTGACCGAAACCGCGGCGCTCACGGGGATGTCGGAGTCGGCGGTCAAAGTAGGCATTCACCGCGGACTGAAAGCGCTGGCAGCAAAGATTCGAGGCACCGCATGAAAACCGAGGACCTGATTTCGCTTCTATCGACCGGCGTGACGCCAGTCGATCCACGCGTGTCCGCGCGCCGCTTCGGACGTGCAATCTTACTGGGCGGCCTCGGCGCGCTCGTGCTGATGGCGGTGATTTTCGGCGTACGGCCGGACATCGCCATGGTCGCGCGCACGCCGATCTTCTGGGCCAAGCTTGCGTTTCCGACATCGCTCGCCGCCACGGCATTGTTCCTGGCGGTGAGGCTGTCGCGGCCCGGGACGACCATCGGCAAGTTCTGGGCACTGCCCGCGGTGCCCGTGCTCGTTGTATGGGGCGCGGCATTGGCGGTGTTGTATCTCGCCTCGCCCGGCGCACGGTTGCCGCTTGTCATGGGCTACACGTGGCGTACCTGTCCGTTCAATATCCTGCTGTTGTCGGTGCCGGCGTTTGTCGCTGTGTTCTGGGCAATCCGCGGACTCGCGCCAACCCGGCTGAGGCTCGCCGGCGGGGCGGGCGGCATGCTCGCGGGAACGCTTGCGACGATGGCCTATTGCTTGCACTGCCCCGAGATGAGCGTCGCGTTCTGGGCCGTGTGGTACCTGCTTGGGATGACGCTTGCCACGCTGATCGGAGCGTTGTGTGGGCCGCGTTTCTTGCGTTGGTAAGCAGGGCTGACCATAAAAATTAGCGCGCGAACGTAACCGGGCCGGTCATCGACACGAATAGAAATCGTGATCCTGTCAGCACCCACATTTATCGCCGTGTTCTGGGCCATGAAAGGGCTCGCGCCGACCCGGCCGGTCATCGCGGGCGCGGCGGCCAGTCTGCTAAGCGGCGCACAAGCGGTGCTCGTCTATACGCTCTATTGCGTGGAGATGACCATACCGCTCTGGGCCGTGTGGTATGTGCTGGGCAGGTTGGTGCCGACGGTACTCGGCGGTTTTCCCGGACCCGGAGTGCTGCGGCGGTGAAGCGTGAAACGGCGACATGGCGACATGGCGATGAAGCTTTCAACGGCTGCGCGTCCCGGCATCCAGCCGACCAACCCGCACCGGCGGCACAAACCATGCAAGACAAAGTCCCGCTATAGCCGCTGCAGCCGCCAGCCCGAGCCCCACGTGTATCGATTCGATCAACGCACCGCGCGCTGAGCGCATCATCGCGTCGCCGGCTTGACCCGCCATGATCAGGCGACCGATCAGCGCCGCCTGTTCCGCACGATCGACCAGCAACTCCGGACTCGCGAATGACTTGAACCATTGCGTCGCCTGATACGTGTCCAGCGATCGATGCACGCCACTCGTATAGAGGCGGCCGAGCAACGCGCCCGTCATGGCGGTGCCAAGCATGCCGCCAAACATCCGCAGCGATTGAAGCAGCGCCGTCGCGGCACCAAGATGGTCGCGATCAACAAGTTGCTGCGAAAAGAGCGTGAGGTTCGATACGACCAGACCGAGTCCGATCCCGCTGAAGCCCATGCAGGCCATCCACACAAGATGAGGCACGGTCCCCGTGATCGCGACAAGACAAAGCGCGGCGCACGCAAACAGCGCGAAGCCGATAACCATCACACCGTTTGCATGCCTGATGCGCGTGACAATCCGGTTATTCACCACGCTGCCCACGGTCGTACCCAGCAGCAGCGGCGTAATCAACATGCCCGAGTCATGCGGCGACATCGCAAAACCGCCTTGAAATAGCAAGGGCACATAGAAGACCAGCGAGAAGAGCGAGAAACCACCGAGTACGGACATCGCGAACAACGCGGCGAGCTTTCGGTCCAGCAGCATATCGACGGGAACGATCGGGTAAGTCATGCGTTTTTCCCAGAACACCAGCACCGCTGCGCCGGATAAGGTGAGAAAACCCAGCACACAGGTCACGGGCGTGATGCCGTCATTCGGAACCCATTCGATCAGCAGTTGCAGCACGCCAAATGTTGACGCCAGTACCAGCGCCCCGACCCAATCCAGTTTCACCGGGGAGGCTGAACGCGGCCGCCGAAGATGCGGCAGGAAAGCGCGCACGAACAACAACGAGACGATGCCCACCGGCAGATTGACGAAAAACACGAGCCGCCATCCGCCGTACTGCGTCAGCACGCCGCCTAGCGTCGGGCCAACGATATTCGCCAATGCAAACGCCGAACTGACAAACACCAGCCAGCGCAGGCGAAGCTTGGGGTCGGGAAAGAGATCGGCGACAGTGGCGAACATCGTGCCCACCAGGATGCCGCCGCCGATCCCTTGCAAGCCTCTCGCGATCACGAGGAAGAGCATATTGGCAGCCATGCCGCACATGATCGACGCGATGGTGAAGAGAATGATCGCGGCCATTAAAAACGGCTTGCGGCCAAACAAGTCGCCCAAGCGTCCGAAGATCGGGATGGTGATGACCGATGTCAGCATGTAGGACGTCGCCACCCACGCATACAGGTCGAACCCCTTGAGATCAGCCACGATACGCGGCAGCGCTGTCCCCACAATGGTCTGATCGAGGGCGACCAGCATCGCTACAAACGATACGCCAAGCATCGCCAGCACCGACTCGCGGAATGGCAGCAACTGCCCGGCTTCAATAGGTACGGCGATGTCCGGGGTCATGGCGTTCTCCTGATGCTGTCGGGAACTGCGGCTGGGGGCAGCTTTGGTGCTGGCGGGTAGCGCTGTGCCAGCGTGCCTGACGGGGCGCGGGGGCGCAAGTTAAGTCATGACGTGTGGGACGGTTGGCGCAGGGTTGATGCCGATAGTTCGCTTGAGCCTCCGATGCGGTTACACACGTCGGCCGAGACTTGAGTGCATCTTCCGTGCGCTGACCCGACGCGCTTGGGGTTTGGCTTATCCCCGGGAATTCTTCTCACCGCAGTGTTATATGCGTTTCATACGAGTATGCGGCTGCCCCAAGGCAATTTCACGCTGGCTGTAACCGGTTTTTACGGATCGCCGAAATAACTATCAGCCTACGTGACTTCTTGATCAGGCGGCTCGGCCGCCTTGAACCGCGGACAGATACAGATGCTCATCAACCTTCACGATGACGCACCGTGGCCACAGTCATGCCAAGCCGCCTCCCGGTCGACGGCATCCTTCCCTTTACCCTCGGAGTCCGTCATGCGTGCTTCATCGATCCTATCCCTTGCCGCGCTGCTCGTTTCCTTCTCCGCTGCCACTGCGAGCGCCGCCTCCGCTAACGCATGCAGCGCATCGAGCCCCGAGCATCGCGCCGCACTCGTCGAACTCTATACAAGCGAGGGTTGCAACAGTTGCCCACCCGCCGATAACTGGTTGAGCGAGCTCGATCATGCCCGCAAGACCAGCACCATCGTGCCGCTGGAGCTTCATGTGGATTACTGGGATAGCGGGGCGTGGAAGGATCGGTTTGCGCAAGCCGCGTTCACCACGCGACAGCAACAACTGACCTACACGGGTGGCGCGCATGTGGTGTACACGCCGGAGATTTTCGTAGGCGGCCGCGAGTTGCGTAGCTGGTCGAACGACGCGAGCTTCGAGTCCCGCATTCAGCAGTTGAATAGCGAAACCCCACTCGCCGACATCCACATTGACGGTCATCCTTCCGCGCCCGGCCATGTCGCGTTCGACGCTGCATTCACTGCTCGCAAGAACCTTCCCGACGACGCAGTCGCGTACGCCGCCGTATATGAAAACCAGCTCGTCAGCTCGGTGAAGGGCGGCGAAAACACCGGCGTCACGCTGCATCACGACCGCGTGGTTCAGCACTGGATCGGGCCGGTCCGGATAGTCGACGGACGCGCGTCAATCACCGGCGACTACGCCTCGACCGATGGCCATGACGGCGTGGTGGCGTTCGTCGAGCGCGGAGCGACGGGGGAAGTGCTGCAAGTGGCAGAACTGTCCTCATGCGGCAGCTAACGCCCTAACGCTAATAGCGACCCATGCTGCGGCTTATTCCGCGTTCTGATCGCCGTGATCCCACGCAGGAAAAGGGTCCGTGAATCGCTGCCATGCTTGTGGACCCTGCGACATTTCCACGTCGTTGAGCAGGCACGCATCCAGGCGCGCGCGTAAGGCCATCTCGTCCATATCGATGCCGATCAGCACCAACTCTTGCCGCGCATCTCCGACCTGAGGGTCCCAGTCGTCATCAATCGACTTAAGCGATTCGGCATCTTCCGGCCAATAGGCTTTCGGTACGGCGGCCCACCACATTCCCATCCCGCCGTGCCGGCATATGCCGCCCGCCTGCGACCAGGACCCTACGTAAGTCGGTCGGCTGGCAAGCCAGAAGAACCCTTTGGAGCGCACCACGCCCGGCCAGTTACTTGCGATCAATTGCCAGAAACGCTCGGGATGAAACGGCCGGCGCGCGCGATAAACGAAATGCGTGATGCCGTATTCCTCGGTCTCGGGCGTGTGCTCGCCACGCAGTTCCTTGAGCCAGCCGGGCGCTTTGGACGCTTCATCGAAGTCGAACAGACGGGTATTCAGCACCTTGTCCAGCTCCAGCTTGCCGAACTCCGCGATCTCGATCCTTGCCCGCGGATTCAGCCCTTTCAGGATCGTCATCAGGCGCCTGCGGTCCACGTCTCCCACCAGGTCCACCTTGTTCAGAACGATCACATCGCAGAACTCGACCTGCTCGACCAGCAGGTCAACGACCGTGCGCGTATCTTCCTCGCCCATCGATTCACCCCGCGTTTGCAGGCTGTCCGCTGAGCTGTAGTCCTTGAGGAAATTGAAAGCGTCCACCACCGTCACCATGGTGTCCAGACGCGCGACATCGGACAGGCTTTGGCCTTGCTCGTCGGCGAACGTAAAGGTTTCGGCCACCGGCAGCGGCTCGGAAACCCCGGTCGATTCAATCACGAGATAGTCAAAGCGCCCTTCCTTTGCAAGCCGGTTCACCTCAAGCAAGAGATCTTCGCGCAGCGTGCAGCAAATGCAGCCGTTGCTCATTTCGACCAGCTTTTCGTCCGTGCGCGCCAATTCCGCGCCGCCGTCGCGAACCAGCGCGGCGTCGATATTGACCTCGCTCATGTCGTTGACGATCACCGCCACGCGCCTGCCCTCTCGATTGTTCAGGATGTGGTTGAGCAACGTCGTCTTTCCTGCGCCCAGGAAGCCCGACAAAACAGTGACCGGTAGCTTGTTCATTTTTTCCGTCCAAAAAGTTCTCGCACAATTGGTTACGAATGTTATAACATTGCATTCGTAACTTGTAGAACTTTTTATCCGTCTGGCGTTCCGCGGCCCCACCTTGGCCGCGCGGCTTGATATGCCTGCATCGCGGTGCCTGCCCGGGATCGATTAGGACTACGTCCTTTACAAATTTAAGTCAATCGTCGAGGACCGTACGACATCGCCGGGCGGCGCACACCCAACACAACCCATCCAGAAAAATAATCGATGAAAAATCGTACGCTCATCGCCCATGCGGCCTTATTGCTGTTCGCTCAGATCGCCGCCGGACAGGCTTATGCCGCAGGTTCGGACGGCGCCGTGTCAGGCTCCGTCACCGATAGTGCCGGCAAACCCGTCGCCAATGCCAGCGTAGCCCTGCAGGACGCCAATGGCGCGTCCGTCGGCGCCACGAGCACAGACGCGGCGGGACACTTCTCTGTCCATCATGTCGCGCCAGGAACTTATGCGGTCGTTGTTGCTGCGCCGGGCTACGCAAGCGGCAGCAGCATCGCGACGGCGAGCGAGGGCGTGGATGCATCCGTAGCCGTGGCACTGAGCAAAAGCGACGCGATCGATGTGCAGGTCAATGCGAAGCGGCTCGATCGCGCACGCAACGGCCTGTTGCCTGAAACGGGCAGCACCGTGTATCGCTTCAGCCAGGCGGATATCGATACCCTCCCCGCCGGACAGGACACGCCGCTCAATCAGGTGCTGCTGCAAGCGCCCGGCGTGGCGAGCGACTCGTACGGCCAGTTGCACGTACGCGGCGACCACGCGAACCTCCAATACCGTATCAACGGCATCATCATTCCAGAGCCGATCAGCGGCTTCGGCCAGTCGCTGGATACGCGCATTATCGATCAGCTCAATCTGTTGACCGGCGCATTGCCCGCTCAATACGGCGATCGCACGGCGGGTATTGTCGATATTCATACGAAGAACGGCGACCAGGGCAACGGCGGTTCCATCGATGTCTTCGGCGGCAGTCACCAGACCATCAAGACCAGCGCCGACGTCTTCGGCAGCCAGGGACCCTTCAGCTACTATTTCAGCGGCTCACTGGGCGAGAACAATCTCGGCATCGAGAATCCGACTTCAAGCGCCAGCCCGATTCACGATCACACGCGCCAGGGCGATGCGTTCGGCCTCATGTCCTACATCATTAATCCGCTCACGCGCGTGAGCCTGATGTTTGGCACGACCAGCAATCAGTTCCAGATTCCCAATACGCCGGGCTTGCCAACCGCCTTCACCTTGAACGGCAACACCACGTTCGATTCGAGCCAGCTCAACGAGACACAGTCCGAGCTCAACGAGTTCGCGGTGGTCGCCCTGCAAGGTACCAACGGCGGCGCGCTGGACTATCAGGTCGCGCTCTTTACGCGCTATTCGCGCACGCAATTCAATCCTGACCCGGTGGGCGACCTGCTGTTCAACGGCGTGGCGGCGAATGATTTCCACAGTGACAGCGCCAACGGCGTGCAAGCGGATACGACCTACCGGCTCAACGAGAAACACACGCTTCGCGCGGGCATTTCGTTCCAGCAGGAACATGCGATCTTCAACAATAACCTGAGCGTCTTCCCCGCCGATGCCGACGGCAACCAGCTCTCCGATCAGCCGTTCAATGTGCCTGATTCGAGCAGCAAGACGGGGTATCTGTATAGCGCGTACGTTCAGGACGAGTGGAAACTGACCGATAAACTCACGGTCAACTACGGCCTGCGCTACGACAAGATGGACGAGTACGTAAGCGCAAGCCAGCTAAGTCCGCGTGTGGGTCTCGTTTATGCATTGACACCTTCAACCACGGTGCATGCCGGCTATTCCCGTTACTTCACGCCGCCCGCGTTCGAGCTTGTATCGGGCGAAGATATCGCGCGCTTCGCTGGTACGACTGCCCAGACATCGACCCAGAACGATCCGGTGCAGCCGGAACGCAGCGACTATTTCGATCTTGGCGTCACGCAGCGGCTGAGTTCGACTCTCACGGTAGGCGTGGACGCGTACTACAAGAAATCGACGAACCTGCTCGATGAAGGGCAATTCGGCACTGCGCTGATCTTCACGCCGTTCAACTATAAATACGGCCGCGTGTACGGGGTCGAATTCACCAGCAACTATAAACAGGAAAATGTCTCGGCCTACGTGAACGTCGCGTTCAGCCGCGCACAGGGCAAGGATATCGACTCGGCACAGTTTAATTTCGACGCCAGCGAACTTGCTTTCATCAGCAATCACTACGTGTTCCTCGATCACGACCAGCGCGTGACCGCCTCGTTCGGCGGCGCTTACCAGTTGGGCAAGACCACCTTCACCTTCGACGGCATCGTGGGTAGCGGTTTGCGCAGCGGCTTCGCCAACACGGACCGGCTTCCTGTGTACACGCAGGTAAACCTCGGCGTGATTCATCACTTCAACTTCAACGAACCGCTGATCGGCAAGTTCGACGCGCGCCTGCTGCTTATCAACGCGTTCAACCGCGTCTACGAGTTGCGCGACGGATCGGGCATTGGCGTGGGCGCACCGCAGTATGGCCCGCACATTGCCGTGTATGCGGGTATCACGAAGAATTTCTGATAGATCGGATAACTTAACAAAAGGCTTTTATCATGCAGGATTGGGCGGGTATTACTGCCGCGGCAAAGGTGGGTGGCTGGGTGGTGTACCCGCTCACGCTTCTTGCCGTGCTGGCGATCGCTATCGTAATCGATCGCGCGTATGTGTTCGTGCGATTTGCAAGCCAGCCCGGAACCGGCACCCACACGCTGCCGGCACAACATGCGTTCAGCCGCCTCGATGCAACCGTGACGGCCCCAGCCGGAACACCACTATGGCTGGTCGAAGCCCGTGCGCAATCGGCGGCAACGCGTATCGAACGGGACATGAGCCGCGGCTTCTGGGTGTTGGAGACTATCGTGACGGCCGCGCCCTTGCTCGGGCTGCTGGGGACCATTGTCGGAATGATGCATTCGTTCCAGCTATTCGGCGGCAACGGCCTGGTTAATCCTGGCGGTGTGACCGGTGGCGTGGCTCAATCGCTCGTGGCGACAGCGATCGGATTGGTCGTCGCGTTGTTCGCGCTTTTCGCGTTCAACTATTTCTCGCGACGCCTTGAACGCCTGATCGATGATCTCGAAGTGCACGCCAACGAGCGCCTGAGCGAGATTCGACTCAAGGCCGAAAGCGCCGAATCGATAACCGGAGACTCGCGATGAAGTTCCGGCGCTCGCGGGCGTCCAGGCGTGGGCGCATCGAGATCATTCCGATGATCGACGTGATGTTCTTTTTGCTCGCCACGTTCATGCTGGCGTCGCTGGCCATGCAACGGCTGGATGCCGTCAAGGTCGATTTGCCGTCGGGACAGGCGCAGCAGATGTCCGAGGATCAGCCGTTGACCCTGGCGGTCGATCGCACGAACACGATCTTTCTCGACCGCCAGCCCGTGCGTCTCGATCAGGTGGAAGCCGGCGTGAGGCGGCTTCTCAAACCGGACCGGAACGTGGTCATTGCCGCGGACGACGCCGCGGCACAAGGAGCGGTCGTTCAGGCCATGCTGGCCGCGCGCCGCGCGGGCGCGGAGCATTTCCTGATCGCAATACGCCGTGAGTAGCGGGATGGGACGATGGGAAGGTCTGATGGCTGCGTCTCGGTTCAGATTCGGCGCGGCCCTTCTGATTGCGTTTGTGCTTTGGGCGCTTCTGCTGACCCGGATCGTGAACCCGCTCTTGCGACCTCTGCCAAACCCCGCCGCCCCGGTGCAAGCGACTATGGAAATGCGTCTTGTCGAATTGGCCGCGCCCTCCGCAAATACACGTGCCACCGCCCCTTCGGCGCCCGCTGCGGCGCCCACCCCGCAAGTGCACACACGACGAGATCCAGCGCCCGTCCGAGTGGTGAAACCGCGCGAAATCCAGCGTCCGTCCCCGGAACCCATGATAGTGAAAACAGACCAAGCTGCGCCGTCAGCGCCGCCGGAAGCAAGCCCCGCAGCAACATCCACGGCAGCTGTAACAGCGTCGTCATCTTCTGCATCAACAAGCAATACAGCGGCTGCGTCAGCGGGCTCCGCCGCACGCGTCATCAGTCAGCCAATGCCTTCTCTTCCCGACGATCTTCGTGAGGATGCCTATCAGGTGGTCGCAGTCGCGCGTTTCGATATCCACGCGGATGGAACAATTGAAGTAGAACTTTCGAAGCCGACGCAGAACCCTCGCCTGAACGCATTACTGCTTGAAACGCTGCGCAAATGGCGTTTTTTCCCCGCGATGCAAGGGGGACACCCAGTGGAGAGTCATCAGGACGTGCGTGTGCATTTCAACGTGAGTTAAACCGTTGCGCTTAACGCAAGCAGCGGACTGGTAAGTAGCCGCGTCAGAATCAAGGCCCAACCCACGAGTTGACTCATGTCATAAGCGGCCATCGCGCAAGCTGCACATGCTGCGTTTTCCCAACCCTGCTATCTACGAGAACAAACTCGCGCGCGGTCCAGCGGACTGGTTCGATCGTTCGTTCGACGACTTCGTGCTTGTCGTAAAGCAAGGTCAGATGTGGCGTGAAGCCTGACGGTTTCAGATTCAATCCGGCCCTCGCCAACGTGGCGCCGAGAACGCCGCGGAATTCCCTCAGCGCACCGGCGCCGTCGCTTCCAAGCAGTACGACAGGCCGGTCGCGCGCCGTCCGGTAAAAAGTGCCGACGTGATCAAACGCAACGTCGAACGCGGGCATGGAAATGGTGGAAGCAGTGGCTTGCGCCCACGATGCGACACGCTCAAAAAACGTATCGTGGACACCGATAGAATGCAATGTCACGTGGAAGTGCGCAGTCGGAAGCGGCTTTCCCTTCAAGCCATGTTCGACACGCAGACGCTGCACCAACCGCTCGATACACATGGCGGTATCCGGGTCCGGCACAATCGCGAAGAACAGGTGATGACGCTCAACCGGTCGCGGCGCGGGCCTTGCGTCTAATCCCGGTAGCACTAATTGCTCTGACATACGATTATCACGCTCACGGTTCATGGGATCCTCCGCTCGGCTGGTGCCCGGACGATTGCCAACCGATTGCTGACCGATCGCTGACCGATCGCTGACCGGCTTAAACGCGGGCAATCACGTCAATCGATCACCCGGACCTTCCCCGAAGCGAGATCGTAGATCGCTCCGACCACTTGAATCTTGCCCGCCCTCACATACTCTCCGATCAGCGGCTTCGAGACCCTCAACCGGTTGGCGTTCAGCCGCACATTTTCGATAGTGGCGTCCGCCACCAGATCGCCGTGCCCGTGCGTCCTGGCAATCTCGACGGCCGGCCGGATCGCCCTGACCAATTCGGGCAAATGCCCCGGCAAGACGGCATGCTCCCGGATCGCCTTGACTGCGGCGGAAACTGCGCCGCAATGTGTGTGTCCGAGCACCACGATCAACGGTACACCCAGGAACTTCACCCCGTATTCCAGGCTGGCGAGTCCGTCGTCGTTGACGAAATTGCCGGCGACCCTTACGACGAACAGATCGCCCGGGCCTTGATCGAACGCCAATTCAGGCGAAACCCGCGAATCCGCGCAACCGACAATCGCCGCAATGGGATATTGCGCCGTAACTCGCGCCGCCCGGCCAGCGGAATAGTCCTTGTTTTCAGGCATATTGGCGGCATATCGATTGTTGCCCTGCAGCAGGCGAGCAAGCGCATCTGAGGGGGCAATCGCGTTGGGAACAAGTCCCGTTGAAGCCTGATCTGCACGCGCATCGTGCAACGAAAATGCAGCGAGGGTCGCGGACGCCACACCGGCGAACAGGGCGCGCCGCCGCGACAAAGAACACATCGAATGAACGCACATGGATCATCTCCTCAAGAGGGATAAACGCCGCACTCATCGCCGGACGCAGATGCACGTCCCACGCTCTTCGATAATGCGTCAACCGCGCCCAGGCGAACGTGTTCTTCGCCTCGTTGCGCTTCAATTGCCGCCGCGCCAATCACGGCTACCGAGCCGAAAACGTCGACTCGCTCATTGGATACCGGCGACCGGAACCGTGACAATGGGTTGTGCATACCTTACGTTCGCCGCAGGCACGGGAGCGTAACTGCGCTGTACCGGCACATAGAGCACCCGCTTCGCGCCGGGACGGTGTAATGGACAGGCCGCGACGGCGGTACATAGACCATAGCCGGTCTGGCGTAGACAACAAATGTCCGCGCTTCAGCGCCGGTGGAGAGCATGAGCCCGAGAGCGGCGGCGAATGCACTGATAAGACGAATATTCATGTGAATTCCCTTCGATTCGATCGGCAGGTCTCGTCTTATGGTGGCGCCGCTTAGAAGCCTTCGCAAGCGAATTGGCGCCCGCACATCGAGCACGGCGTTGCGCGTACTATTTGCGTCTGGACGCGGCTGAAACGATCACGCTGCGCAACTCCTTACTGACAGAAGCGAAGATGGAGACGGAGACGGAGACGGACTTGACCACCCTAGACAATCTGTTCGATGCAACCACTGCCCGCGAAGGCGCGACCTACGTACTGGTTCACGGCGCCTGGCACGGCGGATGGTGCTGGAATGCCGTCGCCCGAATCTTGCGCGCGCATGGGCATCAGGTCTTTACCCCTACGCTCAGTGGCCTTGGTGAACGTGCGCATCTGCTTTCGAAGACTATTGATCTCAGCGTCTTCATCCAGGACGTCGTCAATGTCCTCGAGTACGAAGACCTGACCAACGTCGTTCTGGTCGGCCACAGTTTTGGCGGACTGCCGATCACCGGCGCGGCGGATCGCGTGCCTCAGCGCATCCGACAACTTGTCTTTCTTGATGCCGTCGTGCTCGAACACGGACAGACGGCGTTCTCCCGGCTCGCCCGCGAGATCGTCGCGCAACGCATCGCGCAATCGAACGAAACCAGCGGAGGCGTCTCCATACCGGTGCCGCCCGCGCGTGCATTCGGCGTGTTCGAACCCGCCCAGGTGGCGCTGCTGGAACGCAACTGCACGCCCCATCCGCTGAAGACCTTCGATGACCCCATAACGCTCAACGGACCCGCGGGTGGCACCATCCCGAAGGTGTACATCCAGTGTGTCGATCCGGTGTACGCGCCGTTGCAAACCAGCCGCGACTTCGTGCGTGCTCAAGCAGACTGGGCGTGGGACGAGATAGAAACCGGACACGACGCAATGATCAGCGCGCCCGAAGCGCTTGCCGCCAAATTGCTCCGGTACGCGTCGTAGTCAGGCGGGTTTGGCGATCGCTGCACGTACTGCCTGGCAGTGCCGCACAAGCTCAGGTCGTGTCAAAACAAACTGCTTGAGCGGCGTGTCTATATCGTAGAAAAAGATGTTTGCCACGAAACCATAAACGCTGGCGTCGACAGTTGATGGTTGCGCGCCGAACAGGAATTCACTGTCGCCAAGCAGGTTCGAAATCACCTGCAAATCGGAGACACCGCGCGCATAGACCTCACTGGTTTCAAAACGGCCGATGCCTTGATATCGATACCGCTCGAAGTTGTATTGTCTTGCCGCGTCGAGACTGTCTGCCGTAATGCCCGGATGTGCCGACATGAACGCGTCCTTGAAGACCGGCCAGAAACGCGGATCGCTCCAGCGTGAATACGACATGACCCAATACAGATCGTCGAGCGCGCGCCCGATCAAAAAGTCCAGGTCTTGCTGGATAGGTGTCAGCGCGTGATCAATAGCCAAGCCGTACTTCCGCTTCAGATAAGCGATGATGGCGTCGCTGTCGCCAATCGATTCCTGATCGTCGGTCACGTAGGGAAGCTGTCCGCGAGGCGCGGATTTTGTATCGAGGATATGCCGATGCTCGAAAGGCAAACCGCAAAGTTTGAGGAACGCGAATACCTTCAGACCATACGGATTGTTGTCTTCGAGACCGTACAGTTCCGGGTATGAAAAGAGAGTGATCATGCAACGCTCCCTGAAAAGAGTGCTGCGTGGCGGGTATGGACGTAGGCACTTGCAGTTTATTCCAGCGGGCTTGGCGAGCAACTGGAAACGCTCGGGCGCTTGTACCGTGCCCGGGCACGCCGCTGCCGATCGCTCATATCGAGAAAAGCCGCCGCGCCTGCCATCACTCACGCTTCGACGTTCGGCTAGGCTACCGCGCGGCTCACTCCTGATGCGCCGAACCCGTCGCAATGCGCTCGGCTAAACCGGCGTCGTAGCTGGAATGGACATGCACCCGCTTCTTGTCAGGATACGCGTACGTGTAGGCCTTCCTCAGCGCCAGCGACGCTTCATGAAAGCCCGAAAGAATCAGCTTTTGCTTGTTCGGATAGTTCGCGATGTCTCCCACTGCGAAGATTCCCGGTCGCGAGCTTTCGTAGTTCGACGTATCCACATCGACCCGGCCGCCGACAATTTTCAAACCCCAGTTCGCGATCGGTCCAAGGTCGGCGACCAGACCGTACAGCACCACGAGATGATCCGCATCGATCTGCGCGGTGCCGCCAATCTGCCGGATCTCGATCGATGCCAGCTTGTTTTCGGGGGCAGCCAGCGCGGCGATAGAACCCACCATGAACTCCATTTCTCCCGCATCGACCGCGCGCCTCATCTCATCGACACTCGATGCCACCGCGCTGAACCCATTGCGCCGATGCACCAGTACTACCCGGCGCGCGACTTGGCGCAAGGCCAGCGCCCAATCAAGCGCGGAGTCGCCGCCGCCGGCGACTATCACGGTCTTATCGGCGAAATTGGCGAGATTGCGCACGCTGTAGTGGACGTGGCTATCTTCAAGCGGTGTCGCTTCGGGAAGTGCAAGACGCTGCGGTACGAACGCGCCGTTCCCGGCGGCCAGCATGATCGCGGCGGTATCGAATATGAGGCCCTGGCCTGTCGTGACCGTCCATCGGCCGTCTTCGCGCTGCTGTACGGTTTCGACTCGTTGACCTAAATGAATCGGGACGTTGAACGGACGGCATTGCTCCATGAGCCGGTCGACGAGTTCGCGTGCCGTGCATGATGGAATCGCGGGGATATCGTAGATGGGCTTGTCGGGGTACAACTCGATGCATTGCCCGCCGATCCGTTCGAGCGTATCCACGATCTGACACGATAACCCGACCACACCCGCCTCGAATGCCGCAAAGAGACCTACGGGCCCTGCGCCGACGATCAGGACATCGGTTCGTATCGGGGATGTTGATGCGGTTGGTGTGTCGACACGAGTGTCTGCTTCAGAAGTCATTCGGTATCCGTGGTGTCATGCACGCGGGCGCGCTGCATCTGTTGATCCACCATACAGAACCTGCCGGCTCAGGGCAACGAAGGCACTATCGGCGGCGTGGACAGCGGTTGAAAGGGGATAAATGTCTATGTGCCACTGATCCGAGCCTATCCCGCGCGGACGCCAACTCAACACAGCTCAGCACAACGGCGGGGATTTCGCGCTCCGTATAGTTTTCATCGGACGACATACGTGGCTAGATCCAAGTAAATATCAATAAAGACGGTACTTCCACAAGATCCGTATCTGTAATGCCGTTGGCGACTTCCCGATAGACCAGATAAAAGAAAACAACAACGTACTCATTTTGTAAATGTGGAACCAACCGCGCTCATCGTTGGCAGCTCAGGTGGTTGCGATATTATACGTCATTGACGTATAATCAACCCATGCTGACAATAGTTGAAACGCCTCTTTTCAAGAACCTTGTATCCGACTACTGGAGCGAGGACGAACGCGGTGAGTTCTGCTCATGGCTCGCCAATAATCCGGATTCGGGGGACGTTATCCCCGGCTCAGGAAGTTGCCGGAAAGTCCGGTGGAAACGTCAGGGCAGTGGCAAGAGCGGTGGCGTCCGCGTCATCTACTACAACCGACTGGCAAACGGCGAGATATGGTTGCTGACTATCTACGCCAAGAGCGCACAGGAAAATATCCCGTCGCACATCCTTAAAGCAATCAAGGAGGCAATCGATCATGCCTAAGACAGAAAAGGAACTCACCGAGCGCGACAAAACACGCGATATCGGTGCGGAATTGCTGGAAGCTGTCCAGCAGATGAAGGGCGGAATGGCTGCCCGCACAACCACCGTTAAGTTGAATGCAGCAAGCGAAGCCCGCATGAAAGTGGGTCTGTCTCAATCCCAGTTTGCCTCGGCGCTGGGCGTATCGGTACGGACGCTTCAAGAATGGGAGCAAGGTCGCCGGGCCCCATCTGGTGCCGCGCAACGCCTGTTGAATATCGCAGCAAGACATCCCGAAGTACTCATCGAAGAACTGGCTACAAGTTAGCGACTGCGTTACGCCGGACAACGAGATTAGCCAGCCTCATCATTGTTGTAGACCGCGCGAGAAGATCGTCCGCCCTATGACAGACGCTTCTCGATCCAGTCTCCGTTGAACTCAGGGCCCGCATGGCCAGGATAGAGGCCAGGCAGTCGACGTTATCGCCGACTGGATGACTGGCAAACCGCCCTCATCACAACGCGGGCTGGTCCCCATCGAGCCGCAGGTAAACCCGGTAACCAAGGAGGCTTGCTTGCCAAAAGACACCGTTGTGCTATAAAAAAATGCTGGCTAGAACATATCGACCAGTCGCCCAGCCGAAGAAATGGGCGCCTCCACTGGAGCGAGCACAATAATTCATGAGTCTTCTGGAGCTCAGAGACGTTTCCAAACACTTCGGCGCCATTCGCGCCCTGAACGGTGTGACGTTGAGTCTGGAGCCGGGCCAGGTGGTCGGGCTCATGGGAGACAACGGCGCCGGGAAATCGACGCTGGTGAAAGTAATCGCCGGTAACTTCCCCCCGTCGCATGGCGAAATCCTCATCGACGGCAAGCAGGTGCATTTCGGCAAGCCGGTTGACGCCCGCGCTCAGGGTATCGAAGTCGTCTATCAGGACCTCGCGCTCTGCGACAACCTCACGGCGGCGGCAAATGTCTTCCTCGGCCGTGAGCCACGGCTCGGTTTCTGGCCCATCCGCATTCTCGATCACGCGACCATGTACCGGCGCGCCGGCGAACTCTTCAAAGAACTCAAATCCGAGACGCGCCCGCTCGATCTCGTCAGGCAGATGTCAGGAGGCCAGCGACAGGCTGTGGCGATCGCTCGCACGCGCCTCTCCGAGGCGCGGCTCGTCATCATGGATGAACCGACGGCCGCAATCAGCGTGCGGCAGGTGGCGGAGGTGCTCAGCCTCATCAAACGGCTGTCCGAACATGGCATCGCGGTCATTCTCGTCAGCCACCGCATGCCTGACGTTTTCACCGTCGCCGACCGCGTGATCGTGATGCGGCGCGGGCACAAGGTCGCGGACAAGAAGACCGAAGCGTCCTCACCGGAAGAAGTGACTGCGCTCATCACCGGAGCGATCGCCACCGCCTGAACTGAACCTGACCCTGACTCGCATGGGAGTCCGAAATTGAACGATCCGCAGGAACGGCCTACGCCAATGTCGGCATTGCTGGATAACCCGCAAGCCGCGAGCACCCATACCCGCTGGACGGGGCTGATGGCGAGCCAGGTGTTCTGGGTGGTGCTCGCCACCATCGTCGCCTGCGTCGTGCTCTCGTTCGTGACCTCGACCTTTGCGACACAGCAGAACCTTTTCAACGTCACGCGCAACTTCGCCTTTGTCGCAATCGTCGCGCTCGGCATGATGGCCGTGATCATCACGGGCGGCATCGACATTTCGGTCGGCTCGACTATCGGCTTGAGCGGTATCGTCCTCTCGGTGGTCATGAATGCCGGCTACCCGATCTGGGCCGGCATCGGCATGGGGCTCTTGACCGCAGGACTCGTCGGCCTCGTGAACGGTCTGCTTATCGCCTATCTCGACATGCAGCCTTTCGTCGTGACGCTCGGCATGCTGAGCGTTGGCCGCAGCCTCGCGCTGGTGTTCTCCGGCAGCCGGACGATTTTCGATTTCGGTCCCGACGGCAGCAAGCTCCTTGCGCTCGGCGGCGGCAAGACCTTCGGCCTCGCCAATCCGGTGTGGTTCCTGATTGTCCTCGCCGTGCTTTTCTGGTTCGCTTTTGCGTGGACGCGCTGGGGCCGCTACGTCTTCGCGGTCGGCGGCAACCGCCATGCGGCGAGACTCACCGGCGTTCCGGTGCGTCGCATCATCTGTTCCGTCTATGTGCTCGCCGGACTCATGGCGGGCGTCGCGGCGATCCTCGAAGTCGGCTGGCTCGGCGCGGTGACAACCGGCCTTGGCACCGGCGACGAATTGCGCGTGATCGCCGCGACCGTGATCGGCGGCACCAATCTCATGGGCGGCATCGGCAGCGCCTTCGGGACCGTCGTCGGCGCCGCACTTATCGAAGTCATCCGCAATAGCCTGATCCTGCTCGGCGTCGACTCGTTCTGGCAGGGGACGGTCGTGGGTGCCTTCATCATCGTCGCCGTGCTGTTTAACCGGCTCGGCGGCGAGCGGCAAGGAGATTGAAATGTCTTCGGGGGCACTAGCCGCGATACGGCCGGTGCCTGGAGGGACGGCCGGACAAGATGCGGAACTGCCGGACGCTGGGGTTCACAAGAAACGCGAGGTTCTGCGGGAAGGATAAAGCGCGGACACGGGCTTTCCTTGCGATTATTACGACAATCGTGCAAGCAGACATGGGCACCGTAGAGCCCACGCCGACAGCTTGGCATGGGACCGGAGGCAACAATGAAGAAAATGTTGATGTGTCTTGCTGCGATCGGAGGGCTTGCCATGCTGGCCTCCTCTTCCGCCTTCGCAGCCGATAAGACCCTGGCGCTGGTGGTAAAGGGACTCGACAACCCCTACTTCGACCTCATGCATCAGGGATGCGAGCGGGCGAACAAGGAACTCAAAAACCAGGGCTATACGTGCTACTACACGGGTCCCGCGACGGCGGCGGACGAAAGCGCTGAAGTGCAGATCATCGATGACCTTCTGACCAAGGGCGTGTCGGGGATGGCGATCTCGCCCGCGAACGCCCCGGCCGTGGCCGAAGAGTTGCGCCGCCGCAATGTGACGATCCCGGTCATCACCGCAGATGCCGATTTGTTGCCGAAGGACGTCTCGCTCCGGAAGACCTACGTCGGCACCGACAATTATGAACTGGGCGTCAAGCTCGGCGAGCAGTTGAAGTTGTTGATGCCGAAGGGCGGGAATGTCTGCCTTGTCATGGGCAATCCGGCGGCCGAGAACATCAACCAGCGCGCTCAGGGTACGCGCGACGCGCTCTCCGGCAAGAAGGGAATCGCGAAGCTCGCGGGAGAAAACGGTTGGCATGAGATCAGCGCCTGCCCGCTCTACGTGAACGACGACGCCGCCAAGGCGAACCAGATGATGCAGGACACGCTGACCGCCAATGCCACCGGTCTCGATGCCTTCGCGCTCGAGGGCGGCTGGGCGCTCTTTGCGCCGCAGGCCTATTCGCAAGTCGTAGCTCCTATCATGGACAAGATCCAGAGCGGCAAGTTCGTGATCGTCTCGGCCGATACGCTCGGACCGGAACTGCAGGCTCTCAAGGATCACAAGGTCAATGTCCTCGTTGGCCAGCGGCCGGAAGAAATGGGCTATCAGGCAGCGATGGTCATGCGTGACCTCGCGCAAGGAAAGACGGTGAAGCCGGTCATTCACACCGGCCTTGATACCTGTACCTGGAAGAACGCCGACACCTGCCTCAAGCATTGAAGACCGGGAGGGTCCATTGCAAAGAGGGATGCGGGAGCCGAGGCAGCTTCGACTCGGCCCCGTCAGGCGGCTTTATTTTGTCGAACAGGCGGTTCATGAAGCCCGCCTGCGTCAGGCCCGCTTTCCTTGAGCGAGGTCGATCAGATCGTCAAGCAGGTGAACCGGTCAAAGCGAGCGGCGCGGCGACGATAACCAAGCCCTTTCGGAACATTTTCTCCAACATAAAAAATCGCCTGATACTGCTCCGGTCACAACGCAAAACCTCCATCGATCGTCAGGCTGGACCCCGTCATGTATGTGGCCTCTTCGCTCGCGAGATAGGAAACAAGTGCCGCGATCTCGGTGGGCTGCCCCACGCGCCGCAGCGGCACCATCTCGGCAAGCCGCGAGATCATGCCGGCGGGGATGTCGGTCTCGATCGGACCTGGCTGGATGTTGTTCACGATGATCCGGCGCGGCGCGAGATCGAGCGCGATGCCCTTCACCATGGTCGCCACAGCGGCTTTAGTTGTCGCGTAAACCGTCGAGCCCGGGAAGCTCGAGCGAACCGCCGTGTTGCTGCCGATAGCACGCCGGCACAGATGGTCGCCCGGGTATCCAACGTGCGTTTGTGCTGGAGGATGAACGGCATCATCGCATCCAGCCATGACTCGTAACGCTAACTCGCTGAAGCGCCACACTGGCCCGCGCCTTATGCAATTTCTTGTAACTGTCGATCAAGCGGTGGTGCCTATCCAGACCCTCCAGTTTCATACTCGTTGGCGTGAGCCCGTAGAAGCGTACGCTGCCGTCCACTGACCCCATTGCCGCGTCCATCCGAGCGTTGCCAAACATCCGACGGAAGTTGACCACGTAGTCGTCCAGTTCCAGGTCGTCATCGAGCAGCACCTCCAGGACCACATTCAAGGCCTGGTAAAACAATCCGCGTTCGACCGTATTGTCGTTGTACTGCAGGAAGGCACCTACCAGCTCTTGTGCCTCCTCAAATTGCTTCAAAGCGAGATGAATCAGCAGCTTCAACTCGAGGACGGTTAGCTGTCCCCATTCCGTATTCTCGTCAAACTCGATGCCGATCAAAGTGGCAATATCGGAGTGCTCATCCAGTTCATTGTTATCCAGCCGCTCAAGCAATGCTGCCAGGCCGGTATCGTCCAGGCGATGCAAGTTCAAGATATCGGCGCGGAACAACAGCGCCTTGTTTGTGTTATCCCAGATCAAATCCTCGACCGGATAAACTTCCGAATACCCGGGCACCAAAATCCGGCAGGCCACGGCGCCCAGTTGGTCATACACTGCCGTGTACACCTCTTTGCCCATGTCTTCGAGAATGCCGAACAACGTTGCGGCTTCCTCGGCATTGGAGTTTTCACCCTGGCCAGAAAAATCCCATTCAACAAACTCGACATTCGCTTTGGCGCTGAAAAAGCGCCACGACACCACACCGCTCGAATCAATGAAGTGCTCTACGAAGTTATTGGGCTCAGTCACAGCGTTACTGACAAAGGTGGGCTGGGGTAAATCGTTCAGGCCTTCAAAACTGCGCCCCTGTAGCAACTCGGTAAGACTCCGTTCCAGCGCCACCTCAAAGCTTGGGTGTGCGCCGAACGAGGCAAAGACGCCGCCTGTCCGCGGGTTCATCAACGTGACGCACATCACCGGGTAGGTCCCACCCAGCGACGCATCCTTGACCAGCACCGGAAAACCCTGCTCTTCCAACCCCTGAATCCCGGCCAGAATGCCGGGGTATTTCGCCAGCACTTCGTGCGGCACATCAGGCAATGCGATTTCACCTTCCAGAATTTCGCGCTTTACCGCCCGTTCGAAAATTTCGGACAGACATTGCACCTGCGCTTCGACCAGCGTATTACCCGCACTCATGCCATTGCTGACGAACAGGTTTTCGATCAGGTTGGACGGAAAATACACCACTTCGCCGTCCGACTGCCGCACAAACGGCAGCGAACAGATACCGCGCTGCACATTGCCGGAGTTGGTGTCATACAGATGCGAGCCACGCAACTCGCCATCGGGATTATAAATTTCCAGGCAGTACGCATCCAGAATTTCAGCCGGCAGCGCATCCTTACGGCCAGGCTTGAACCAGCGCTCGCTCGGATAATGTACAAACGCCGCATTGGCAATGTCTTCGCCCCAAAACGTGCCGGCGTAGAAATGATTGCAATTCAGTCGCTCGATATACTCTCCCAATGCCGACGCCAACGCGCCTTCCTTGGTCGCGCCCTTGCCATTGGTAAAACACATCGGCGAGTGCGCATCGCGGATATGCAGCGACCACACATTGGGAACAAGATTGCGCCACGAAGCGATTTCAATCTTGATGCCTAAGCTCGCCAAAACGCCCGACATATTGGCGATGGTTTGCTCCAGCGGCAGATCCTTGCCCGCGATATAGGTGCTGGCGTCAGAAGCTGGCTTCGACATCAGCAAGGACTGAGCATCGGCATCCAGGTTCTCCACCTCTTCGATGACAAACTCCGGTCCGGCTTGCACCACTTTTTTCACGGTACAACGGTCGATGGAGCGCAAAATACCTTGGCGGTCTTTGGCCGTGATATCCGCCGGCAACTCAACCTGAATCTTGAAAATTTGTTGGTACCGGTTTTCCGGATCAACAATATTATTCTGCGACAGGCGGATATTTTCGGTAGGAATATTGCGAGTTACGCAGTACAACTTCACAAAGTAAGCTGCACACAGGGCCGATGAGGCCAGGAAATAATCGAAGGGACCAGGCGCCGAGCCATCGCCCTTATAGCGGATAGGCTGGTCGGACACTACCGTGAAGTCATCGAACTTGGCTTCAAGGCGTAGCTTATCGAGAAAGTTGACTTTAATTTCCATGGGGAAATTCCAAAAATGGTGCTCAAAACAAAATATAAAGCCCTGTAAAAAACAGGGCTTTAATGGTTAATCAACTAGCAAATGATGTTTCCTGGCGGGAATTCTACTCCACTCGATTGTCGATTCAACGGCTGGAGCCTTGTGGAGAGGGGTAAATTGACGTGCCATTCGACGATCGGCAACATGTCTTCGCCACATGTGTACGTGTGTTGAACTCTCAGTTGAGGGCGCGGCATGCCGCTCAATTCTCGCCACGCGCGCGCTTCAACTCGAGGTAGTTGTGGTTTGCCTCAGCATCGTCCGCCCGATACGCGATGTTCGGAGCAACGCTCCCGTCCTCTCCGTTAAGACCCGGCAATGACAGGAGGTGGTCTCGGAGATCGCCCCGGGAAACGGAAGCGGCCATCAATGGAAGGAGATACGCGTCAAGGTGCTTGCCTTGCGGATTTTCCAGTTCCCGGGTAAGCGATTCCAGGTAATCCCCCTTCCGGGACACATTCCAGTTAATGGCGAAGCCTGCGCGGTGGCAAAGCTCCGCGTGGACGAGAAGCATGGTACGACCGTTCCCGTCCAGAAAAGGATGGCCCCAAGCGAAAGCGCCCATGACCATCCCCGACTTTTCACGCATCGCCTTTGGATTGTTGCCTGCCGACAGGCCCCATTCAACGGCACGCTGGCACAACTCCGACGCTTCGAACTGTATTCTCTGCCCCTTCCCGACCAGTCGTCCGACACCGAGAGCATGACGATCCTGGCCTGCCCAAGGGTAAAACTCGCTAAACAGGATCCGGTGAACCTCAAGGAAGTGCACGTACGTAATCGAACCTTTGATGGCATGAAGGTACGCCAATGCTGCCTCGAGGTTCGACTCGAAGAATCCGTGTTCTATGTACTTGAGTTCATCCAGATCCTTGATGCTGTCGACGTTACGCAGGTAACCCTTGCTTTCGTAGTCCCCGAACGGATCGAACACGCTTGACTTCCCTTATGTGGTTTGCCATCAATCGGGCAAACTGCCGACCATTAATCCGATCCTGTTTCTTGAGCGCAACCAGCAGCTTACCTGTCAGATCGAGCTTGACATCGTCCCCCGCCGCTCGCGTCACTGCCTCGGCGAAATCATCGAGGCCCGAGCGCTGGTATTGAACGCCGTAGGCTTGCGCGAGCCGTTCGACAAACTTCCCGACGTTTTGTGTTGGCAGCTTGTCGACATCTGCAGGTAGCTTGGGAACGGAGCCCATTTGCGGTCTTTCGCGTTGACCGACATACCGCACCCGGATGTTATCCCAGCCTAGCTTGCGAGAAATCCGGCTAGCGCCGGTGTCAACCAGGCAAACGGAGCGACCGTTTTCGTGCTGGATTGTGACATTAAGCACCGCGACACCCAGTTTCCCGAGCGCCTCGCGCAACAGCATGTCACAACCAACGGCAAATCGCGTGTCGCCTTCAGGATCCGGACTGGTCTTGGCATAAACACCCGCTCCAAGTCGAACCAGGCGTCCATTGGCAACGAGGTGCTGAAGCGCAGCGCTAAGGTGCGACGAACTCCCCAAGCCAGCCAGTTCACGTCGAAGCACGACATTACCCGACCGCTTCTTCAGCGACATCAAAAGCTTACCGTCCAGGTTCATCAGTCACCTCTAAGGCCGGCGTACAAGGTTCTATTATAACTCACCTTAAAACTCTTAACAAACAATGAGTTACAGACACAAATCCTGCCGAACCAACGGCATGTTTCGTCGGCTGGACGGCCGCTACCCGGGCTTCTCGCAGTCGTTCATGAAGCGTCGGCGATCCGCATTGCACTGGCTAGACCGCCACAAGTCGCTCATCCCAACGCCACCGCCACAATCGTGCATTCGGCGCATACCGTCGGCCCTACCGTCATTTTGCGGCACACATTCGGCCAGCCGTCTCCCGAATCGTCGAGAATTCGCTTATCTAGCAATGACTTACAACGAGAGAAATAGCAAAGAAAGTTTTGTGACAGATCGCATAAACCATTGATTTTATTATGATTTTTACCACCCATTCCCACTCGATTGTCAATAGCCCGCCGAATCCCTGTAGCGTTGCGCCTTCGGCGACTCGCTGAGCGCCAATACCGTGAGGCCTACTGAAGTTTCCTCCCAGCTGTCATCGGCTTTGCGCGGCCCGCATTGGAAAATCAACATCCACCGCTTAAAACAAATCACGAAAACTGGGCATCTCAAGACGACTTATGAGGACGATAACGTCAGCGATACTGTTGCGCGAGGCTGCTTTCAGCGCGGCCCTGACGTATCCCGGGCGCCACAGTCATTCCGCCCACTCCTCGCTAGAAGCATCCGAAGGGTGCTGCGGTCTGTATAGTTAGCTCTGTCAGGCGACTGTCGGGCCTGTGTCGTGTTGCCCTTTTCTCTCGCCGCTCATACTCGCCACATCAACCAACCGATGGAGGCACAAATGACCGCGACCGCACAACCACTGCAAGTTCGTCTATTGACTCCCGCCGAACTAGCTTTCCTGATCAAGGTATTTCGGGAAATGCGTCAGTGGTCGCAGGAGCAGTTGGCAGACATCTCCGGACTAAATGTCCGCACGATTCAACGAGCCGAAAAAGGCGAGCCCGCTAGCCTCGACACGCGTCGCGCACTCGCCCGTGCGTTTGAATTCGAAGATATCGACGCCCTGAGCAAGCCGTTCACCATTCCGACAGAAGAGGAACTCAGGACAGCCAAGGAAAAATTTTATCGCGAGAACGTCACGCTGGCGGCCACACCGCTGACGACCGGCAAGCAACTGGCAAAACTCGCCGAGTCCTGCACAATGGATTTGTCCGAGCCGGCATTCGAGTTGACACGCGACGCGGATGGTGTGTTTGCGGCCCTGGTCGATTATGTGCGTGATTATCGGGATTGCACCGACGCCTATGCGGAAACGCAGAAGTTCGAAGTCTATGACGAGATGCAATCCAGCATCGACACACTGCGAACACTTGGGGTCTCGCTGTGCTACGCCGTCCGGGAGGTAAAGGTGGCATGGGGTTTGGTGTCAGACAGCAAGCCGATGCCGGCCACTATCCTCTATGTCGTGGCGTTCCCGCTCGGCAATGAACCTGAGCAGTTCGCGACGCCAAAATCTGCCGGTATTAGGCTGTAGCTCCGAAGAAGCTCACATATGTGATTGCGGTGGCCGGAATGCCAATTCGCTTACGTTTATTCCGAGATGGAAGACTGAGAGTACGTTGATCAACACCCACACTGACGTGGATCCTCTTGCCTTGACAGTCGAAATGGCAAACCTTCTCGCGCAACACAAGCGTGTGCCGTTTTTTGGAGTGAGACCTTTTCGACAACACCTCGGGGTGGCTGCCGCCGAGCTTGCCAGCGAACTGGCGGCCGAGATCTGTCGACCGTCTGACGTCCCGCTTGCCGAGATCGCCGATGTTTTCACCAATAAGCGCGGCGAAGCGGCATTCGACGCCTTCCTAGACCGAAAACTTTTTGTGACAGAGCTGGACGAACGCAAGACCCCAGTCCATCGGTAGCTAGTCAGCCCGATGCAGAACCTGCTCTACACCACAAACGGGGACAAGCTGTTCGAACTAACCTCGAGTCAATACGGCAGAAATTATCGCAAGGTTTTCACCGAGAATGATTTGGGCGAAACGGTCCCTGGTGAACCACTGCTGAACAAGTTTCACGACGACAGGTCGTGCCGGAATCACTGGCTTTTGGCACAAGGTCGTACCAAAACCGGATGCAGTCTTAGGATCATCCACTCAACGTCAATCTTCGCGCCGACCGGTTGTCGCAAAAGGTCTGCCCGGTGAGAAAGAACTTCGATAATCGTTGCCGCGATGCGTTCGGCTGAAGTACTACACGACGTGAGATGACGGGAGGGGCATGTCCGCTTCCCGTACAATACGCGCCGCATCTTCCGCTACAAAATGTGGCGGAAGATGATTCTGTTCGCGTCAGCGACAATAGGCTCGCCAAGAACGTTATCGGTCCAAGGCGGAAAATGCCGCCATTCCTATTCTCATATCGATGCCAGAGGCCAGAAGATGAAGGCGACGGGAACGCTCAAGCCATGGGCACAAACACCGTTCGAACTGCTCCGGCACGCCGAAGAACACAGAAGAAGCGGAACCGATTTCGATCGACGCATCGCACTAGTCAGCTTTGACAATAGCATCGAAGTTTCTGTCATCACCTATCTTTCGCTGAACCCGATCCAGCGAGGTGGCCGTGAATTCGAACGAGCCGCCGTCGAAAACTGGATGAGAAACTTCCACACGAAGCTGGCGTTTCTCGAATCATATGCAAAGGGGCTTGACGTACCGATAGATGTAGAGCGCACAGCGCTCGTTTACTACCATAGGCTGCGCAACGACCTCTATCACGCGGGCAACGGGATGGTACCCGCCAAGGACCACCTGCTAGGAATCCGTCGCGGCGCAGTCTGGGCATTCTCACTGCTCTTCGAGTGCGACGCCGAGGCGCTGCTCGACGCCCATCTGGGTGCCGGCGAGCCTCCCGCGGCACCATCGGAATCTACAGCGCGTACCGCGGTCGCCATCTCTGCCGCCACGACGTTCCTTCAGGCCTTTTTGTCGGCGAAGGAAGTCGCGGAAGAATTGCTTGAACTGCGCGGCAAGGCGGCTGATTTCACCGATCTGCTGGCGACGGTTCGTGCGACCGGTGAACTCTCTGGCCTGCAAGCCGACTCTGCGTCTCCGCAACTCTTCGAAAGTCTGGCGAAGGCAGAACATGTAAAAGATCTGATCCTGCAGGGTGAAACGCCTGACAGTGAGGCGCCGCTGCTTGATTCACTTGCGGACGCACTGGATACGCTTGCGATCCGTCTCAAGTCCACTCTTAGGACATACCAGCAAGACATCGCCATGAGCGCGATGCATGCGACGCTTGCCGCACAAACCGGCAATCGCCGCGCAGGAGTAGTCACCCAGCCAACGGGCTCAGGTCTCTCCGGTTCGCTGCTGGCGTATCTCTCCCTTTGTACACAGCATCCGCAGCTCAAAAAGCTCCGATTTATTGTACTGACCGACAGGCGCGTGCTTGTGGAGCAGTTCGCTGACCTGTACCAGAATCTGCTTGAGTCTGACACGCAAAGAAAGCTCGTCGCACCTGACGGCGAAGCGGAGCTTGCGCAAGTGCTTGACGCCAACTCATCTGATGTCGTCGTCACCGCAGTGCAACAACTCGACGCACTGGCCGGCCCATTTCTCGGGGACGGTGTAGTCATTGGCTACAACTTGCGTTTGACGGCGCATCCCGTTACCTCCCGGTTCCCACGTGGCATCTATATATTGTTTTTCTCGGGGGCTCTCGGGTCAATGAAGACCCGGGAACAGGTTCGCGAGATCTTCGGTGAGACGATCCGTAACTTTGCATTCCAGGACGCCATGCGCGAGGGACTCTTGGTGCCCGTGCTGGTGAGGGATTACGCAGTGGATGCTTTGTCCGGCAATGATCCCGAAAGAGGTCGTAAGCGGCGGCAACACCCGGAGCCCACGCTGGAATTGGTTGCGCGCACGGCGATAAGAGACGAGACGAACCCCGTCAGCTCGTTTGCGGGAAAGGCAGTGATCCTCGTGCCGGATCTCGACTCCGGCGCAAGAATGATCGCTGCAATTGAGCGACTGCGGTGTGAACAACCGGATGAGGCTGCCAACACCGCAGGAGTTCACGCCTTCATGTTCGGCTCTACGTCAAAGCCCGAGACCGCCAGACTGCTTCACCAGTTTTGTCATTCGGCGTCGCCGGATGTGCTCGTTACGACGCCTGCGCGTCTCACCGGCCTTGATCTGCCAATCGTCGACCGGTGTTACGTGACTTGTGCCATTCCGATTGCCGCCCGCGTTGCAGTATTTTCGCTTGTCAGCCGCCGGCAACCGGACAAGACTGAGTCGTATATCCATGATTTTGGCGAAAATCACTGGAATAATCTGGTCGACGAAGGACTTGAAACGATCGCTCCACTCGATGACTCGCTCTGATCGGCTGTGCGCAGGTAGGGCGGGTAACAATCTGAAGCGGCTAACGGAAGGAACGCACGAAACAACATGAGCGACAAGACAACAACGACACGGGGGGCTGCCGGCGGTAGTGCAAGCACGGGTGGAGCAACCTTCGCGTCATTAATCGCAGCCTGGTGTGCAACCCGGCTACTTCTTGCGACACGTGCGTCCCTACCTTGGGACGTGCCGACAGGCACTTCCATTGGCAGCATCGCGTGCGAAAACGCATCGGACGTCGATGACCTTGTCGTTCATCTGAATCCGGTCGGTACCATCTACGTCCAGATCAAGCATGGGCTGAAGGCGAGGGCGGAACTGCACAAGGCACTTGCGCAACTTGTGAGGCAGTTCCGTCACCCGACGTTCTCGCACCTGACTGACAGACTCGTCATCGCCACCGACTATTCTGCATCGTCGACCATACGTACTGATCTGCGCACGGTGCTTGAGCGCTGCCGACGACTCCCAGCCAACGTAGCACTCGAAACTTGTGCGACGAACCGGCCGGCGAAAAAGGTGCTGGCGAGCGTGACCGCGTTCTTCGAGCAGGAATGGAAAGTTCTCTCGGCGGATACGCCGGCCACGCAGGAGGACCTGCGAGCGTTCCTGCATTGTGCGCAAATCTGGGTGCTTGATCCGATGTCCGGGCCGGACGACAAAACCTGCATTGAGTTGCTTGCGAGCGTTGTCAACGAAACCAACGCATCCCGCACATGGGAGCTTCTCGGCACGCACTGCCTGAAGGCTGCATGGCTTAGACAGCCGTTTGATCGCCCTAGCCTGTGGGACCTGCTGGACTACAAAGGTATCATCGCGTCTACGCGAAAGATGCCGCTTGCCGACTCGATAGCCAATACCACAGAATCAGCACGAGCCATGACGATCGATCGAGTTAATCATCGGATCCGGCTCAAAGGGTATTCTGCCGACTGGTACGTTGAGCGACAGGACCTTGATCATCATCTGGAGACGTTTCTGGAGTCAGGCAGCCGGATCATGGTCGTGAGCGGCGAGTCTGGTCGAGGCAAATCAAGTTGGTGCGCGAACCATTGCAAGTCGCCCTCCCAGCGGCCGACCCTGCTCGTACGCGGCGACGATCTTCTTGCCGCCGACGAGCGCCTTTTCAAGAGCTTCTCCAGATTGCTGCGCGCGTGGGTCGGGGATCACCATGGCGCGGTTGTACCCGAACCTGAACTGCTGGAGTGGTTCCAGCACACGCCCCTGCTCATCTTTGTCGACGGCCTTGACCGCGCGCCGGGTGATTTTTCCAGCGCCTTGCGCCGCTGGCTGGACGGGACGCTCGGTGACCTATTGGCGTCGAACAGCAAGCTTGTTCTGACTGCAAGGCCGGAGACAGTCGCGGGCGTATCGGCAGTGCTCGATCAGTCCGACTGCGTCTATCAGATCGACCCGAAAAAACGAACAGTGCCCGTAGCCGATTTCGATTACGGGGAAGCTATGTTTGCAGCCCAGCTACGGGGGAACCCGTCGCTCGCGCGGTACCGGCATCCGAGCATGATGGATTTTTGTGCACGCATGCAGTTGAGAAGTCACGACGACTCCTTGACGTGGATCGAGGTAATGTCGCGCTTTTTTGCTCACAGGATCGGTGAAGTCGTCGGGGAATACGGCCTGCTCGATCCTCGCACTCGGGATTTCGTCCGTGCTGTGGGCAAGATGCTGGCGAAGTCAGCCGACGGCGTGCTGACCAGGTCCAACCTCGCGTGCCTACGGCGCGAAGATGGCGCGGTTCTCGAGGCTTTGCACCGTGCCAACTTCATCGTCGATAACGGAGAAATCGCTCGCATCGAACCCGACGAACTGTCCGAATATGTGCAGGGCCGTTATGTCAGTGTCGCAGACACAATCGGTCGGCTCGAACAGGTTCGGCAACGGCCGCTCAAACTCGGCGCTCTTCGCTCGGCGCTGCTCGAGTTGGTCCTATCCGATGTCGAGTCCGCTCGAACGCACATCGAATCCGTTATCCGTTTCCTCGAAGCCACAGCAGACCCTAACGTCTTTGCGATGATTTGCGAAGTGTTACGGCAATTTGTGGACCTGAATTGCGCCAATGACACTGCCTGTCGTTTGGCAGTGATCTGGCGGGAAGACAACATTTTCCTGCACACGTCGCCTGGCGACCTTCTGCTGGAACTTCTGGCCGACAACCGCTGGGCGCCCATGGTGCGCGTTGCATTGCTGTGGCAGCTCGCAAGCAAGGAAAATGGATACGACTGGAGAATGAAACATTGGTTCACGCCCGAATACGCGGGCGCCCCCGGCGTCACACCGTGGCGTCCCGCAATGCTTGCTGCCTTAGCGGACGCGAAGACGGATGGCCTGTCTTTTCTGCTCGAACGCTTCGATATGCGGGATGGGCTTCCGCATACCACTGAGGCTGTCCTCGGAGAGGTTGCGCAGGGTGTCTTCCTGATGAGCGCTGAATCGCAGATGCTAAATGCGCTCACTCTGCTTGCCCGCGCGAAAACGAAAAGCCAACGTACGATGCTAACGATGCTCGCACAACGCTTTCCCGAAGCCGTTCTGGCGGTCCTGTATGAAGTGGCGCAGGGGCATATCCTTGAGCCAAGAGTCGTCTCCGGCATGCTCCTGGCTACACTGACCAATCGCGTTCCGGCACAGACGCCCGTCGTCGCGCATAAAATAAAAGCGCTGCCTCACATGGCTTCCTGTCATCGCCTTCTTTTGCGCGCATTGAGCGGGGCATGCGACGAGCCCGCAGCGTACGAGCTAGTGCAGGAGCCTGATTTAGAGGCGTATGACGTTAGGGCCCTGTCCAATTTTAGGGGATCGGCCCTTGCACAATTACTTGAAGTTCTAGCTCAACGAGTCATATCTGGAACGGCGGCACAGAGTCTTCTGCGTGAAGTTGCCGGTGCCGCGGGAGACGAGACCGGCGCGCGCACGGTGCAAAATTGGTGCGTGCGGGTATTGACGGCCCTCCCGTCCGCGGCGTCTGAACTTGCACATGTCGTGGAACAGATCATCCATTTTGCTCTGTTGGCGGAGTCCGCGGTACATGGATTAAGCGATCTTGCGCGCGATCTCGTCGACACTCAGGACAAGGTTGCCGGAAACTGCATGGTGTTCGGCTGCACGGGACACGGTACAGACGACATGCTCACTGCCGCAGGCGTGAAGTTGCGCTGGGAGATAGTGGACATCCTGATCGAGCGTGAGGTGGACAACGCGAACCTCGCAACGTTGGCATCGAACATTGCGACCCGTCATCCGACATCGCTCCATGCATTCTCTCGCGTGTTGCGCCTGTTGGATAAACATTCGTCTGTGCGCTTCAGCCAGCAAGCTGATGCTATGGCAAAAATAATTCCGCAGATAGGCGAGTTCGTCAACAAGGTCCGCGTTGCCCGTAGCACGGTCTAGGTGGTCACAAAACCAACTTGGTCCGACCGTCATGATGCGACACAACGGCTCAAGTCGAATCACAACGTTTCCCATTATGCTAAATTGATTTAAAGCAAGGTGCGGCATAGCTGAGACACATATTTGAGAAGGAGCGACGTCCGGTACCCGGACTTCTTATACTGGATCGGATCATCCAGCCTTATTTCCCGAACCGGACAGCACAGACCACAGTAGAACCGGGTTGTAAGTCCCATAAAGATGCGGAGTATGACGACGGCGAGGACGACAAAGATAAGCCGGACGTTGTCTCTAGCAGCGCGGATGACGGGGATTTCCAGGGGCGGCCTCAAATGTGAAGTGCAACACCTGTCTCGTATAAGGTGTTGCAATGTCCGAAAAAACTTCTTACCAACAACTGCAGCCCGAAGAACGCCTAACCATTGCAAGCTTGCATCTGCAGGGTTCAAGTATGCGAGCCATGGCTCGCATACTTGGGCGCTCACCGGGAACTATCAGCCGCGAGTTAATGCGAAACAGCTCTCCTGTTGGCTACGCATCGGTGCCCGCTGCAGCGCTTTGCAGCGCACGCCGTAGCGCGTCGCGTCGTCCCGCCAAGCTCTGCCCGCAAAGCGTCTGCTGGCGCATCATTCTCACCCTGCTTGAGTGGAAATGGTCGCCCCAACAGATATCGGGCACACTGAAGCGCATGTATCCAACCGACTCGACCCAGCGCGTCTCGCACGAAACCATCTACACGGCTATCTATGCTCAGCCGCGCGGCGAACTGCGCCGCCAACTCATTGCCTGCCTGCGCCACGGCCACAGCACGCGCATGCCACGCACGCGGGGCACAGACCGGCACGGACAGATTCCCGACATGGTCAGTATCCACCTTCGACCGCCCGAAATTGAAGACCGACCGTTGCCCGGTCACTGGGAAGGCGACTTCATCAAGGGGGCGAACAACCAATCCTCTGTCGGCGTTCTGGTCGAGCGCACCAGCCGCCTGGTGCTGCTTGCCAAGATGGAGGACGCCACCGCCGCGTCAGCGCTAGCGGGCTTCTCCGCTAAACTCAATTCGATTGTGGTGCCCTTACGGCAAAGCTTTACTTACGACCAAGGCAAAGAAATGTCGCGCCATCAAGAGCTTGCCGCCGCGACCGGCGTGAAGGTGTACTTCTGCGACCCGCACAGTCCATGGCAACGCGGTACCTGCGAAAACACTAACGGGTTGCTGCGCCAGTATTTGCCTAAAGGCACGGACCTATCGGTCTACAGTCAGGATGAACTCGACGCGATCGCCGACAGCCTGAACAGCCGCCCGCGCGCCACTCACGCATTCCATTCGCCATTCGAGGTCTTCGCCGCAACCCTTGCTTCAGCAAGCCAATCTCCAAGCTCTAAACACTAAACGCCCTGTTGCACTTCACCCTTGAAACCGCCAGGCCATACGGCAACATATCGACCTCCTGTTCTTTAGAGTCGATAGACGAGACGACCTCCAGATATTTCTGTCCGGGGACGCATATTTCTTCTACGATCCTCGCTACGTTACAGCGGCGAAGTATCACGGCCCCGCTTCTGAAAAGCCACTGATTCCAATCGACTAACCACGCCGGTCCGACACGCAGTGATGCTCAGCACGCCGCGAACCCGACTGCCTGGGCAACCGCGCATTGAGAACAGCCCGTGCTGCACAAAGCACAATCGCCTTGTTCCGGCTTTTATATATATATTTGAGGAGTTCTTACCAATGTCAATGAAGCAGCTCATGCAGCTTTGCGCCGAGCACCAGTTGGATGGGAGACAGACTGACACCTGCTGTAGGGCTGTGGCGGTTAATGCATTAGCGCCGGATAGCCCCGTGTGCGCATTCGCCATGGAGTCCCCGCAGGAATTGCTGTGGTTGATGAAGACTTCAGATTCAGCACATATGTACGTGGAGAGTGGCGTTTGTCACTTCAACGCCGTGTACTTCATGACGGACGGTTTCCCCGCGATTCGGATCTATTTCATGAAGACGCCATATCTCCCGGAAATCGCAAAGATCGGCGTGTTTCTCGAACGCAACGGTTTCAAGCTGCCGCTTCTATGTGCATCAGAACTTGCCCAAATGGTCGACGAGAGAGGCTATGCAGCACGGTATCAAGCATGGCATGAGCGTTGGCGAGCTCGTTCCAAGCAGTTCAAAGGTTTGGTTGACGGCCGAGTGCAGAACACGGTCGTTGAGCAGGGCATTTGGCTCGCAACCGATGGCTGTCTGATTTGTGGTGCTGACTATGGCTACCTGTCCACCGCGACGCTCGTCGGTGCCACCGGGATGATGATCGGTTTGCGCCTATGCGAGGAGCATATTGACGAGGCACGTGACCACGCCACGCTTGTCGACTATGTAGCTGTAAAGATGAGCCTTCCTACGCCATTTCTGTCGGGTATGCGACTTATCAAGAACCCGGGGGACATGCTTGAGATGTCTTGCGCGGCGCTGCGCGAGGAACTGCTTTGCGATATTGAGAGAATCGACAACACAATAACTGCCATCCGGCCGTCGGGATTTCGAGTGATCCTTCGTCAGGACGCGTTGGATAACTACGCCTATGTAATCCAGAATCCGAATGGGAAAATGATCTCGCGTATCGATTCCGCGGATCACCACAAAGTCGACTACGGTCCGGCACACGTGCACCGGGACTTGAGCAAGTCAAAGAAGAATCAGGTGAAGCCCAGCTTTACCTACGGTTTCGCTGTGATGGATATCAAGGGAATCCGGTCTTTGCTCCAACAGGCTGAGTCACTGTGGGTGCCGCAGTAATGGGGTGCCCGCTCTTGTCTGTAGTCAGGCGTGCGTTTCGCTTGATCATCGGCCCAATTGACTCCGGCATGGAACAACAGGAACTAGTAGCGCATGCCTAACGATGTGATGAAGGTGTGGCACGGTGCCCCTGCGCTCTTATCACAACAATATCGTACTCTGTGTTCTGCCCCGGTCTTCTTCTGCTCAGCGACATTGGCTCCTCGATATGCGGCTGACCGCCATCGCAATCTCAAAGATTCCACACGAAAATCTAACGCGTGGTCTATCCAGGGTGGGTTCCCTCCACCCATGCTGATCCGCCGCCTTATAGATCTTCCGCCAGGCTTCAGTGCTCTTAGCCGCATGTATGTATTTCCGGGCCGACACACCAACGTCGGCTAAGGCCGAATTTCGTCCCGCCAACCTTGCCGTACCTTTGGCCGCTGTACCTAACGGACTCAACCGGTGCATGTAACACGCGAAGACTGCGCGAGGAGGACCGTTGCAGATGAAGCAGCGACGCCGGACTGAAAAAGGAATTGTTGGAGCATTCGCGACGCACCTGGGCCTTTCGCCGTCCACGACGCCACACCCAGAAGACGGACGATCACCACACAGTGTCGATCAGCGAACGCCCAGACACAGTTGGGAGTCCTTCCAACGGAGACGGCACCACCCATTTCCATCAAACGGTTGAAGCGCCGCTTGCCCACTGGGCCAAAAACTCCGCGACCTTTTCTTCGATGTGGCTCTCGACGGTTTGCAATCGGAGCAAGGGGATCTTGCTTTTCCTCAAGATGCTGTCTTTCAATGCATCCCGCCCGGCTTGCAGCGCCGCGCCATGATACCCACCATCGACCTCGATCACGCCCAGCGGCGTTTTTCCTACCTTGAAATACAGCACAAAATCGCAACTGGCGCGGTTTCTCATGAAATCCAGCTCCGCCGACGTCAGTGCCTCGTTGGCCGATGAGGCCACCTGGATCAGGGCGATCTGGGAGTGAAATGTCATCGCCCGATGAGCATCTTGAGACAACGCATCACGCAGTATCTGTGCCACGATCTGCTCGGACTTATATCGAGAATCGCTTGCCCGCAACCTGGCGTTGAGCCTCTCAAGAGATTGATCGTATTCCTTGTAGAGCAGGTCGAAGGCCGACACGACGAGGGCGCGATGGATCTGCTTTTCATCCGCGTAGTATTCGATGTAACGCACCAGTGCGGCAATATGCCCGTTTTTTGCGGCAAAGACGTCGTCGCCCGTCACCAGCGTGAATTTGTTCTTGGCCCTCGATACCGCTACATTGACCAAGTGGGGATCATCCACAAAGCTCAGACCTCGCTCGCTACTGCGCTTCTTGTCCAGCACAGTGGAAAAGACAATCTCGTCGCACTCCCGACCCTGGAACTTGTGCACGGTGTCCTTGACGAAATCGGTCGGCAACTGCGCGCGAGAAAGCGTGACCTGCGCGTTGTAAGGGGCGATGAATCCCCGACCGTTCTCGCTGTCCCAGTCTCTCTCTCCATCCCATTTGAGCGTCTCGAGCAGTGAATCCAACTCTCTCCGATTCGAGTTGTTTCGCGTGTGGTTTCCCTTGGCTGTGACGAGCAGCTTCAACGACTTTTCGCCAGCGTCTTGCGTCATCGGAACGAGCTGGTTGTCGTAAAACTGCTGGTTGCAGAACTGGATGATTCTGGGGTGGCACCGGTAATGCTCTTTCAGCAGCGTCATCGGTATCGAATCATTGAAAACGCCGACGCACGAATCGAGCAGGCTGTATTTGTCGCAATCGTAGAATTCAGCGGGCGGGGCGATGCCCAGATTCGCCGGAATATGCGGGAGCTGCTTTCTGTCGCCGACGATGATCAGGTTTCTGGCGCAGCCCAGCGCAAGTATCCCCGGGACGATGTCCTGCTGCGAGGCCTCGTCGATAATGACATAGTCGAGAATCGCACCGCTGTCGATCGAGTTGACGATGGAATGCGTACTGCTACCGATAATCGGAAAACGCTTCACAAACGCATCGAACTGCGTGCGGTAACTCTCCGAATCGAACGCTTCCTGACGCGGGACATGCTGATGAAGATAGTGTTTGAGATGTTCCATCGACCCGATGGTCAGATCATCCAGCAATGCCTTGAAGTTGCCTCGCTCCAACGCTTCCCGATAAGCTGCCAATGCAGATTCTTTATCCTGTAGCGCTTTCTCGTAGTAGTGAAGCTGCAAGGCGTAGATCACGGACTTACGCTTTTCCCAATCATCGAACGGTTTCATGCGCAGGATCTTGAAATTGAGCAACAGCTCGATCCTGTCCTTGAGCCTGACGCGACTCTCGGCGAGATGGGTCAAATAGACCATCAGTTCCGAGGATTTTCGTGGGGACAGTCTGTATTTATCCAGAGGGACTGGCGCCGCCACCATGTTTTCGTGCTGCCATTGCAGCAGATAACGCTGCTCTATAGCCAATTCATCGATTTCGGCCTGTAGCCGCGCCACCGCGTTCTGCGCATGAAGATACTGCTTCAGCTTCTGCAGAACGGCTTGAATCTGATCCATGGCGGGCGCAGGCGCGGGAGCTTCACATGGCACGGCGGGTACGTCATCGAAGAAGTCCTTTCGATTCTCCGCATTACCCAGCTGCGCGACCAGGTAGTCCAGCCCTGCCTTGGCCAGCTTTTCGTAGACGTTCCCCACCGCGGCATTGTTATTGGAAAGGATAGCAACGGTCTTTCCGCGCAGCACGACATTGGCGATGATGTTCAATATCGTTTGCGTCTTCCCTGTGCCTGGCGGCCCTTCGATCAGGCTGATCTGCGAGGTGAAGGCTTGCTCCACCGCCTTGAGCTGGCTTTCGTTGATTCCAAACGGATATATAAAACCTCCCAACCGCTCCCGCGTTCGGTTTTGTCCCGTGCAGTAAGCGTGCAGTGCGGTGTCCTCGTGGGGAAGTATCTTCTCCAGTTGACGCAATACGTTCTCGGCGATGGGCTTCTTCTCCTGCTCTTTCGCCTGCTCTACCCGGGCTTTTGCCACGGCAACGAAATAACGGAATACCGCCTCGTCCTTGATCGTCGTTTCCGAGCTGAACGCAATACCATTCGCGTTCATCAGGTAGATTTTTTTACTCCCGCGGTACTGAACGGCGGCATATCTCCCACCATAGATCACCGCCCTGTCGATGGCACGAAACACCGCTCCCCCGTTTTTTGACAGGAGCTTTCCTTGCACCACTTCGGTGGGTTCAATTTTGCAATTGCTGAGCGGACTGCGATAAAACTTGCCGGAAGGAAAGTGGCAAATCAGCACCAGCTCCCCCTCTTGAGGGCCCCGCCTAATCTCCCAGTCGCTGATTTGGCTGGTCCTGTCTTCCCCGTTCACGCAGATGGAAACCATATGCCCCTTATGCAGGAGTTACTCAATTACACCGAGTTGTCGAGTGCCTGTTCAGCTAGCGCACTGCACTTCGTCAGTGCTGCCCGTAGATGCCCGATGGCGCAAGACGCGATCAGGCTGCTACTGCACGCTAGTAGCAGCTCCGAACAGGTCCGGATTTCGCCACGACACGGATGATTCTTAGGCGGCACGCCCCTTCTTGTATTCGGCCAGAATCTTGCTAACGGGGCTAGTTGGTTTTGTCCCAGTTTGTCCTTCGTAATCGCCAAGAAATGCGCGGAGCGAGACGTCTAAATTAGCTACCCCTTGCTTTCTAGCGACGAAGATTGTGACCATTATCAAACGATGAACGTAGCCGACCAGTTGGGCTCGCCACTCCTCAACTCGCTGCGTGCCGAGCATTCCCGACAGGTGAAATTGCGGTGGGTCTCCGCCGAACAGTTCCATGATGTGTGGGTATGCATCATGTACATAGCCAGAGAATGCCTGTTGTACCGTACGAAGGAGTTCTTGTGCATCCGATGGGTTCAGCTCACCAGCGGCCAACTTGCCAAAGGTTGCATGAATCTTTTTTGTCGGAACAGTATCTCGTTTTTGAGGAGAGCGAAGCGGATCATCGGGGCGTTCGAACTCTTCTTGATAGAAGTTCTCCAAGAACTTGACTTGGTCATCGCTGCAACATCCTTGCCCCTGCGGCACAAGCAAAAAGAAGATCTCGTTACAAAAGTCATCCACCATTCGGCAGAGCGCGCCAACCTCCTGCGTGTGGCCGTGACGCAGCAGTAACACACATGCACGAAGCGTCGATATTGTCTTGACCCCCTTCAAGTCATCTCCTTATACACAACTCGACACCTGCGGCAACGATGACGGAGTAACAAAGTTGTCAGAAGGGGGTTGTTAACAATGCGGATTTGGCGTTTACTCTCAGATTTTCGGCATGAAGATCCGAGACGACGCAGGAGCATGGGTGGACGAGGAATTTGAAACGCTGGATTTGGGTGATCCACGGCGAGACCGGCGCGCGAAGGAGCTGGTCAAACGGTTCGCCAGCCGGCCCACGGCCAGCATTCCGGGCGCGTGCGAAGGCTGGGCCGAGACGATCGCGGCATATCGCTTTCTGGGCAATGAGCACATCGACTGGCGCGACATGATGCAGCCGCATTGGGACCGTACCACGGCACGCATGGGGCAGTTGCCGGTGGTGCTGTGCATAGCCGATACGACAGAGTTGAACTTTAACGGTCAGGATATCGAAGGGGCCGGCCCGCTCTGTTATGAAGCACAGGTGGGCATGTATCTTCACGCGACCTATGCGGTGACACCGGATCGGGAGCCGCTGGGTGTGATGAATGCATGGATGTGGGCGCGCGAGCCGCGCGATGCAAACGGCAGGCGTGGCGGTGTCAAGGAAAGTGTGCGGTGGATCGAAAGCTATGAGATCGTGGCCGAACAGGCACGGGCTGTGCCTGACACGCGACTGGTGTATGTGGCCGATCGTGAAGGCGATATCGCCGCGCTCATGCAGCGTGCGCAGGAACTGGGTGAACCGGCGGACTGGCTGATTCGCTCGCAGCACAATCGCGCGCTCAAGGGCGAAGCAAGTTTGTGGGAAACAGTGCACGCCAGTAAGGTGCTCGGCCACATCAGTTTCGTGCTGCCCGGGCGCAGCGGCCAGAAGGCGCGTGAAGTAAGGCAGGAACTGCGTAGCCAGCGCGTCACGCTGCCCGGGCGTGCCGGTGTCACGCTCACCTGCGTCGAGGCGTATGAAGTGGATGCGCCAGCGGGTGTGAAGCCCGTCATCTGGCGTCTTGTGACCAACCGCGAAGCGGGCGATGCGCATGCCCTCATCGAACTCGTTGACTGGTACCGCGCGAGGTGGGAAATAGAAATGTTCTTCAACGTCCTGAAGAACGCCTGCCGGGTCGAGGCGCTGCAACTCTCACAGATGGAGCGGGTGGAGAAGGCGCTCGCGCTGTACATGGTCGTATCGTGGCGTATTGCGCGGCTCATACGTGTTGGCAGAACCTGTCCGGAGTTGGATGCGTCGCTGTTCTTCGCCGCTGACGAGATACACGGCGCTCACGTGCTCTGTAAGAAGGCGCGTCCGAAAAAACCACCGACGCTCAACCAGATGATACGGATGGTCGGCTCGCTGGGCGGATTTCTTGGGCGCAAGAGCGACGGCGAACCGGGCGCGAAAACGCTGTGGATTGGCATGCAGCGAGTCATGGACGCTGTGATCACCATCCAGATCTTGCGCGACGGCTATGACACTTCTGTATAACGAGATGCCTTCAAGTAGCAAGCCAGAGAATCAGTGAGGGCTACGTGCCGAAACTGGCGATGGGGTCCAATGTCACAATAACGCACAGTCCCCGCAGCTGGCCCCAGCTCCGCGTAGAACTGCTCAAGACGACTGAGAGTTTGATCTAGGAAATCTTCGATTGGCATCTTGAAACCCGGCGTTGGTTCGTCCGTCCGACTGCGGCGTGCGGCTCGTTGACGCCACACGTGGGACTAACTGGAAATTTGAAATCTTTTCAGGGCGATTCATATCCTAACCGTCATAGGGCTATAGCGTGTGTCATTTCTAATCATCGCAATGTCGATGGAATCTCATTGATGATGCAGACGCGGCATCAATGCACCGAGGTGCCAGTCGTGGTACCGGGTCCTGGAATATGTCGTGGCATCGACCAGCGCTCTCTTCTATTACGCGACAACAGCTTAGACAAATGCCAGCGAAGTGCCGTGGTATCACGAAACGGTTTTCTTCGATTCAGATACCACGATTTCAGAGTGCGTGAAATTCCGTCGAATACCGTGTACAGCAAGGCATCCGGGCATTCCAATACCACGATCCCACGCATCACCAATAAGAAGAAAGGCGATGATCTGGATTACTATTCGACTCGGAACCAAGAAAAACGCCACGCAAAATGCGAACTGCCCCCCGTTTTTCGCTGCCAGGCTGGCTCGATATCGATGATCAAGAAGTAGGCATAAAAAAGCCCGCAAAATCGCGGGCTTAGTCAATTCACTGCCTGTAGCTACCAAGCCTTGCTAGATGACGCACCAAAATGCGTGCTCACTCCCACTCGATCATCAACAGACCGCCCAAATCCGCGTGGTTAAAGGATTTGGCTGTGCTCAATATGGGCCTTTACCGTCGTCTTTACCGTCACGCGCGCGGGCTTTTTGCCGGCGCGGGAGATGGGGCAATTTGCAGGGCGACGACTCTGGCAACCGTATTGTCAACCATCTCGAAGGATACCGAAAACAGGAAATCCTTGTCACACCGATGCCGATGGTTCATTCATAGGCTCCTTAGACGTCGGGAGCATGACATGGCCCCAGCGGATCGGGCTCACGTCTTGAAAATCTCTCTCGAACGCCAACAGGCCCGCATGTCCAGGATGGTTTTCGACCGCCAGCGCCACCATCGCCCTGCAAGCATCCATGTCACCAACCAGGCGGTACCTTTCAGCCAGATCAAGGATGATTCCTGTCTCGAAAACTCTCGGGAATCGCAAGCCGCTCGCGGCCGCACGACGCCGTAGATAGCCATCCACGGTCCGCCGATGTACCTCCAAGGGCCAGTCAATCGTTTGGCCAGACAAATTGTGGGCAATCAGCGATTCAGAACCGGGTTCACCGAGTTCACTCTGGATCGATGCCTTAATAGCGGGAGATGTCGCAGCGGAGTCATTTTCTGACACATGCCAATTGAACAAGAAATGTAAAGCCAAATACGGCAGCCTAAGAGGCTTCTTTATATTGGCCGCGAACTCGACAACCTTTGTCAGCACTTCGCGCATATCAGTGATAACCGCGCCAGGCTGTTTGAGGAGACAAGACGCTAGCTGTTGTAGAAATCCCTCCAGCTTGTCCCTGCCAGCCTTTGTAATATCCCCCTCTGCACGCCCGACCCAGTACTGAGGAGCCAACTGCATCTGCACAACACCGCTTCGTTCCAGATGATAGCTGTATGGTTCACGGTCGACTGACGCTTGCCTCATCACAAATTCAATAATGATGCTACGCATCAAGCGAGCCAGGCCCTGCAAAGTTAGATGCGTTGAGCGTCCATCTAGTGCGGTTTCTGCGTAACCGTGCCCCATGGTCACCATGTCCGGCAGTCGCCGGAGTTGATGCACGTACTTTGACCGTGATTGATAAGCCAAGCCGAGAACTTCCGCAAGATCAGATCTAGCCAGCCGAAGTCCATCTCCCCCGGACGACTCACGGAAATAGGCGGGCGCCGTATGTGCAATCGCGAATTCCCGGAAACGACGACCCAAGGCGACATGCTCAACGCTTAAAAGCGCCTCTCTGACGCGCTGGGCCGTGACTTCGTCAGCCGCAGACAATGCCTCATCCACTGCTTTGCGCTTTCGCTCATCAAACGAATCCCAGTCACTTTCATGACCGTCAAAGTCCTGAGCAAGCGACTCCACGGAAGCCACCAGTAGCGTGTATGCAAGCTCCAGATCATCTGCGATGCGGTGCATCCCATTGACATAGGTACGAAGCGCCCGCATCACGCCAAGAAAGGTGCTTCGCGGCAATCCGATCAGCCTGTTGGTAAAGTCGCTGAGGAACGCATTGTCCTCCGGTCGGCACCAATATTCCTGGTCGAAGAACCGGCGAACGAGTTCCTTCGGAGCGACCCTCGTGGCCAGCCCACGTCCGCCGCTTGTTAGCCGCCGTGCCAAATCAACGTCTGGCGTGCACGTGCAGTTCAACGCAAATGAAACAACTACCGAAAAATCCTGAAGGTAGGGATCGACGGTCGATGAAACCAGCACACCAACCGTTTCCCCCTCGCCCTCCATTCGTTCAAGGAATTCGTATATCAGAACGTGAGGACGAATCGAATAACTCGATGACGGCAAAAGACATCCAGCAGCGGTGTCTATCGATTCCTCTCGCGCAAAAATCGCGTTTGTGTAGAGCATGCCTCGTAAGCGGTTTTCTCTTCCCACTGCGTTCGAAAAGAGCTTTCCTGTCGCGATTTGAAGCACATGCCCTCCATATTTTTGGCGGATTCACAGCGGCAATTGTAACTTTTTGGATACCCGCCTTTACTTTCCTATTTTCCGTCGCAACAGCCCTCCCTCCCCGTCTGAATCCCCGATCGCCTGCCATGAATGCTTCCAGCATGTGCGGAATCAGTGTTGTCGCATCGACTGCCTCGCCGTAGGTCTGCGTGCGCAACATGGCGTAGCGGTCGAGGACGGCATGCTTTGACACAACCGGCTGCGGCAAGTCGGGGCGTAGCCCACCCCGCCGCCCATGGCGGTGGAGCGTCATTGATACCTCGCCCGCGCCAGCGGCGACCGATCGGCGTGCCGCGCCCAGACGCGTGGCGCGCGCGTCCCCTCGACGCGCGCAAGCACCCGCGCGCGGCGGCATTTCAAAACCGGATGTCCACCTACGAAAATCCCGCCCTGTTGGGCGGGCTCGCGTGAGGGGTGACGCCGCCCTCTTAGTCAGACGACAAACGTTCGATGATGATTCGATACTGCTCTTCGCTCATCGGTGGATCATTGCGCCGAGCTAGCCATTCATCGGGCAGGCCAGCGATCGCGCGGAACCGCGGATATAAATCGCGCCGCCGATCGGGATCGAGCGTCGCAAGCGCTTCCTTAGCTTGTCGAGAAAGGCCTCGTGGCGACCAAATCTGGCCGCGTTCATCGATGACGATCACCAGCGACCGATGGGTAAAGCCGCCGGTGTCTCCGGCACGTCCGCTCGACTTCCCTCGATGGTATTTCTGGAGCGTCAATGCAACGACAAGACGACGCTCGGAAACCTTGAGCAGGGCAAGCAATGTGCCAGGACTGACGAGCAAGCGGTATCCAGTCTCGCTCCACGCGTACTCACCCCGCCCGCCCTCCGCACCCCAGGCTTCGGCACGATAGGTGGTCCTACCGTCGACTGACCAGCGGCGGACCACCTCATCATCCGCGACCGTCCCCAACAGCTCTCGCGTCCAATCCGCTGGGAAAGGCCGATCGAGTGCGGTGGCGGCGCCATAAGGATCATACCGATCGAGTTGGCGCTCGGTGTTCGGTGTCTTCACGACCCACGGCTGAACCGTGTGACCGTCATCGCCGAACTGACGAGCGATCTCATCTTCATCGTCAGGCAACCATCGAAAGAAGGCTTCCGCTGACAGCACGGCCATAGTCGCCGCTCGCGCATCACCGGGGTTCGCCAACACGCTTTGCAGCGTGACCGTTATGTCTCGCCCGATCGACCAACGTCCTGCGACCGGAAGCCAATCCGCCGCCTCGCCGTCCTGCAAGCCGAGCAACGGTGCGAGCAGATTACTGTCTTCGCGGACGGTGCTTCGCTCACCGCTCTCCGGCATAGGCATGTTCGCCTCCGGGGTAAGGTCGAGCGGGAACGGATCGGTGAGATCGGCCAGCCAGAGACCGTCGTTTCTTGACAGGGTGTATTCCCTCAGGAACGCGGCCCAAGCATCACCGTTCCAGTCCTCGCCGACCACCGCCCTTGTCGCGAGCAACTCTCCCGCCACCAGCATGAGCGCGTGCCATCCGAGGTATCCACCGTATCGATCTCGGTCCGGAACATAGCCCGACGACCAAGACTCGTCATGGCTCCTGCTACGTGGGCAATCGTGCATTCCGCGAACAGTGGTGTCCCAACGTCGCACCCATGCGCTAATACGGTCTTCCACCTCCCACCCTGGACAAGCGAAGACGCGGCACAAGCGTTCGATCTGATATTTATTGAAGTCGTAGTCGAGATGGAAGCTATCCTCTGGTCGCGACGAGGCGTCTGGCCTGGAGGCATACCGGAACTCGCGACAATCGGCTCGGGGGGCCGCTGGAAAGGGCGACTGATTGGCGGAACCGAGCTTGGCGATAAGCGCTTCGCGCTCCTCGGGTACCAATGCATGCGCAAGCGCGCGCAGTATGTCTATCGCAAAGGCACGCATGACGACGTGCGGAAACTCCGCGGAAAAGGCGATTTGCTCGAAGAAGGCACGATGTGGGGCCAATGCCGGAGCAGCGTCTTTCACTACGCGAGCGAGCGCAATCAACAGCCAGAGCTGCGCGTGCATCGCATAGAAAGGCAGCTTCGCATCGCCGAATGGCACGCTCGATGCAGACCCAAAGCGCTGCATTAGTCGCTCAACCACATCGGAGCGTCCAGCCACCACCAGGCGCCTCACCGCATGGGCTGCGCGCCAGCGCATCGCGGCGATGGGATGGCCAAGCCTCGCCCACACGAGTCCCGCTACGAATGTCGCCTCGTCAACTGGAACGACAAAACTCGCGTCCCACGGTCCATCCCCAACTTCGGACGGCAGCTTCTCACCGGTATTGGCCAGAAACCGTTCGAGGCCTTCTGCCAGGGCGCTGGCACTGACGTCAGGCGCCAGTCTCGCGGCGAGGGCGAGCCAGGCATTACCACCAAGGCTATCCGCCGTGCTCCGGAGCGCTGCGACAACGTGCTCGACAAGGGTGGCGCGATCGGCATGAAAATGCTGCGCCAGCCCCCGCCAGCCGCCCCACGCGTCGGTGCTTGAACTGGCGAGCTCGGCGGCATGCTTGGTCGCCAGGCGCAGTCCCAAGGCAGGCAGCGCATCACGCATAGCCGCCGATGACTTACCCCACTCCTCCAAGTAGTCGTCCAACGCGTGGATCTTGTCGGCAAGCGTGGCAGCCGTTGCTTCCACGACGGCACGGACGAATCCAAGACGCTCGGCAGGGGAGTTGGCTTGCTTGGCCAAGTCGGTCAGTGTCCGAACTGGCCAGCGCCGCCCCGACTGGTCGATCTCCTGGTAGAGTATTTGACGGTCGATGTTGTCTGAGTCCGTGAGGTCCACCGGGAAGACGGGAGGTGGCTCTGTCGCCGAGGAAGGAAACATGACCGCTCGCGATTCAGATTTGGGCCCAAGGCGAGCGAGCAGACCCTCGATGCGCATTCGGGCACGAGAGGCGGCAGGCAGGCTGCGCTCAGCGAGGTTATGTAGCCTTTCGATTGTCTCCCGCGCGGGCGACAGTTGATCCTCGCGATCCATCTCGACCAGAAGGAGATCGAAGAGCCATTCCCGTCGCTCTTGAGGTAACCGGTCTATGACCTCCGACGCGAAACCCGCGATACGCCACGTCCACGTTTCGATTGGAGCAGCCAAGCCAAACAGAGCGACGGCCGCTTCAACAGAAAGCTTCGAATCGCGAACGAGGACCGTTAACGCGGGACCGAGTGACAGTCCGAGGCGCGCCGCGTCGCGATCGTCCAGCCGTGCCAGCGTCGCCAATGTCGCCCGACCAGCAATCGGCACCATCGATTCCGCGTATTCCGTCCAGGGGAATTTGCCGTCCTCGTTCTGATTCAGTTCGAGGATACGTGCCAGAGTGTGCGCCGCCGCCGGCGAAAGTTCGGGACCCGAATAGTGGCCGGTCAGCTCCAGCAAGTGATTGGTACGATCGAAGTCATCCGATCCAATGGCCTCGGCAAGATCGAGCGCACGGCGAAAATAGGCCGCCGCCTCTTCGGTGCTCACTCGCCAAGCTGCGCGAGCTAGATCACCGTACGATGAAATTCGGGATCCGACATCGGTATCGAGTTGGATCTTGCGCTCGATCTGGCCAGCAAGGAGGAGCGCAGCATCATGGCACGTGGGGTGACACGATAGTCGTGCAACCGCGTGGGTAAGTTCCGGCGTGAACAGTCCCGGCGCATTCGCTGCCCACTCGGCCATGCGCTTCGCAAGCTCGGCATTGATCGCACCTAGCGCGTCGGCAAGGTCAAAAATCACCCGGAATCCGGTTCGCGCGAGATAAGCCTTCTCATCCCGATACGGATAGTTGGATGCCTGCTCGACATCACGGACCAGTCGGTCAAAGGCGGCGGCCACCATCTCGTCCCGTGTCTTTCCACTCGGCGGAAGAATGATGTCGGCGACATCCTGCGCATAGTTCAGCATCGGCAGGATCCGGCCGTCGAGCGCGCGCTCGTAGTCCGATCGTCTGTCCTCGTCGAGGTCGCCGCGCCTCTTGCGTCGGCGCCGAGCTCCATCGAACTTAGGAGCCGCCAGCTTCTGCGTAAGCACCCGACTGAACGTCGCTGCGCCCCGCGATCGCGCGCTGGCAGGCACCAACCCGATGAATTCCGCCGGCGCCATGTCCATCAAGGCGGCGCGCTTCCGGCTCAAGGCGGCTCGAACCCCGGCAGCCAGTACAGCCACGAGGATCGCGTGGTCGCTCGGATACTGACTGGAATAGTCATAAACGCTAGGCGGTGTAAGTGCCGCTCCAGCGAGGATGCTTGCTGCCTCGCTCTCCATGCCGAGCTCTATCGCCCGTGCCGATGCCAGTACGCTGGCCATCGCCAAGCCTTCGCTTTTGCCATTCGCAGAAGATGCCGCAGCAAGTGCCGCGACAAGTCCTCTGGCGTGGGCTGCGTCACGGCCGACAAATGGAAGCGCGGCGGCGTAGAGTGCGCGAGATGGCAGTCGGCAGCGCAACAGCCGCGTTGCGATGCGCGTCTGGGGCGGATGCGCCGAACGCTGGTGTCGATCCAGAAGCTCGAACAAGTCCCGAAACTTGGCGAAGGCCATACCGTCGTTCCGACGGGCGAAGAACTCCGCAACGCGCACGTCATTGCCCGCCAGCATCTCGACATAGGCGAAGCCAATATCGTCCCACTGCCTTGAGGTGCTCGATTCGCTAAAGCGCGTGCTGCGTTTGGCATGCGCGGCCCAATTGTGCCAATCGATTGAGCGCCGAGCGTGACGACGGGCCTCATCTCGGTCGCCTGCGAAGGCGTTGGCCAGTGCTAGCGCGGCGTGTTTTCCCCCAGGCCAGCCAACCGTGGTTGCGGAAAGCCGTCGCAAGGCTTCGGGATCCCCTGCCACGGCGGCAAGATCAGGATGCTCGTATAGGAAGCGATCGGATCGCTCATGACCTGCGGCAACGAGCGACGCTTCCAGCAGCAGGCGCAGAAGATCGTCGCGCCGGTTCAGCTCGCCCACCAGGGCGATCGCGGCCGTGATCCGCGATAGCCGGATGTCGCGTGTGCTTACCTGTGAAGCGCCCCGGGGAACGCGCAGGTCGTAGGCCAGTTGGATGAGTTGGTCGGCATCGCGTAGCGAGGTAAGCAACGCGGGCAGTGCCCTGGCGGCATAGTTTGAGGTGAGCTGACGTTCTTGGAGCGCGGCGATAACGCGATCTCGACCGGCCTGACTCGCGCCGTAGCTCGATCGGATCAGGGTCTCGGTCGGTTCATCGCGGAACATCAGGCCGTGTGGCGTTCGCTCAAGCAAGGGAGCGAGGTCAGCCGCGAAGCTCTCCACCTGCTCCGCGATCAAGCCGTGAGCCGCAGCAAGCTCTTCAATGGGAACGGGCGGCGCCAGCAAGGCGATGCCCGTGAGCAGGAGGTCAATGTCCGCATCGCTAGCACCACGCGCGCGTGCCGTTTCGCGCGCGTCGGCAAGACGCTTGCGAAGCAACGCGTCGAGCAGATCGTGCGGCTCTTCCGGGGCGTCCGGGAAAGACACGGGATCAAACGGCCGTCCGGTCGCAATCAGGTTGTCGAGACAGCGTGGATTGCGACCGGACCGCGTCAGCAGCGCGGCGATCTCGTCGGCCGATGCATCCGGCACGCGTCGTTCAACGAGGGAACGTACTTCCGCGTCAGTGAACAGTGGAACCGTAAAAAGACGGTGTGAGGCATTGCCGGTCGCCAGCGCGAGCCGTTCAGTCCGGCACGATGCAACGACACGAACGCCATCGATGGGATCAACGCTTAGGCTGCGCATGAGCAGGTGTGCGAACGATGATGTCACCGTTTCCCGCGCGGCAAGCCCGGCGTGATCGATCGCATCGAGCACCAGTGAAACACAGGCATCGCCGCGAGTTCGCCGAGCCGTTTCCACCGATTGCGCGAGCCGTCGGCGGAATGCCCTCAGCAAGCCCGTGACATCCGCCAGAGGCAACAGAATGTCGCACAGTCCTTGCCCGGCCATGAGATTGGCAAGGTGGACAAGTGTCCTTTCCGGGAGGTGCCGACCGTCGGCGGGATCCCGCCAGCGACCGGCGCCGAAGCCATCGAAGAGCACCACGGGTCCATCGGCTCGCAATCGATCCGCGAGGCCTTGCATCAAAACGGTCTTACCCATGCCTCCTGCGGCGTGGACGATGAGAGGAAGACCCGCTTCACGGGCGAGGATTGCAAGGTCGTCGAGCGCGTCGCGCTGAATGACGACCTCAACCTCGGGGAACGCGTCCGGCGTGGGATACAGGCGGTCCTCATGCTCCACTTCCAGCTCAGCCAAAACCGCTACGCGATCAATGCGTTTGTCCGTCTCGCTACCGGGACCGGCCTTGATCCTGATGAGATTCCGCAACTTGAGCAGGCGTTTCTCCGCATCCGGATCCCCTGGTTCGCTCCATGCGGCGAGGATGGTTGAAATCGCTCGCTCCGCCTCGGTCAAGCTCCCCTTGCTGCCGACCAATTCCAATCGCCGCAGCAGATCAGAAAAGGGATGGGGATAGTCTTTCAGCGCTTCTGCGATCTGGCCGGCTTGACGGGCTACATCACCGGCTTCTTGCGTGCCCGCGATAACCGCGGTGATCGCCTTCCCAAGGTTCTGGTGGATGGGCCTGTTCGTCGCAAACTCATAGCGCACCACGGCGAGAACATGATCGTCGCCATGCGTCGCCCGAAGCTCGGCATCGGTCACGGCAAACTTGGCAAGCGTGGATGCAAGGTCCGCCGCTCGAACGGCCGTGTCGGCGCTTGCGATCGAGTACTTGAACTGAACGACCGAGACTCGATGCGCTCGAGCAACATCGGTGGCACCGTGGTACCGAACGAGATCGGCAATCTCGACCGCACCGGTTCCCAAGCTCTGCTCGTCTCGTTCATCGAATCCCTCGAGCGTGATCGCGGTAAGGTCGGTCGACGGCGGCAAGAGCTCAAGAGCGGTACGCGCGGCCCAAGCTTCATGAAAGGCATGGCCCGCCTTGGATGCGCGAACTTTGTCGATTTCTATCGGCGCTGTGCCCGTCTCGTTGTCATTCATGATCGGCTCCGTTCCCAGCCCACCAGGGCGACGGTGCACGCGCTGTCTGCCTGTCGGCACAGAGCATCATCGTGCAATCCATGCGTTTGCCTAACCCATAGGCCAATGTAAAATCATGAACCATCGCGCCGATCTCACTCGTCATCTGGTACCAGCGATCCGCGCCAGCGTTTCTTCAAGCGCCTGGCGATCCGCCGCACGCTTGCCTGCCGTGCGCTGCGCAAGGTTGTGCAGCTTACGCCGCACACCCGGCAACTCCGCCGCATGCGCAAGCCCGATCAGGCCAAAGTCCGGCTGCTCGCTCTCCACGGACCGCAGGAACGCGCACGACGGCTCATCCAGCCACGATGCCACGCGCGACACCAAACGCTCGCGACTCTGCAGCAAGGCCCCGACCTCAATGGGCTCGGTCGTCATGCCCTTAAAATGAGCCTCGAAGGTGGCCTCGAAATCCGCTGGTATCCGGGGCGCCAACATTTCCCAGGCTGGTTTGGGGCTGCACGTCAGGTATACGAGGAAGGTGCGCCAGAGCGCTTCGTCCGCCCGCTCGTCCTGCAGCAGTAGACCCACATCAAAGAGATCGCGCGGATGCTGCCGCGACAGTGCCGCCGCGATCTTGCCGGCATACAGGTCGGCGAAGTCCATCACCTGCACTTCGGCGAAGCCGAATGCCTCCTCTACCTTGGGGCGCACTACCATGCGACGCACCGGATGCACGGTGCCGCGCATTACCGGCGTCGTCTCGATCTGCACGCGCGCGCGGCCGCGGCTAGCCACCAGCCGAGTGACCGTTCCTGCACCTTCGCCTGCCGAAGTCTGGACCTGCAGTTGCAACGGACGGGCGCGCAGCACATCGGCCAATCGCCCAAGGGCTTCAGCAATCAGCCTCGCATCCTCGGCATAGTCGTGCACCGGCAGCCAAGCCAAATCGATGTCCACGGACAGACGTGGCAGATCGTGCTCGAACAGATTGATGGCCGTGCCGCCCTTGAGCGCGAAACGTGGCTCCTGCGCGAGCACCGGCAGGATCTCGACCAGCAACCGCACCCGGTCGACGTAGCGCCGATCCCAATGGTCAAACCAGGTGCTCATCGAGGTCTCCTGGCAAGGTGATCTGGTAGGTCGGATGCAGGCGACCGCCAGGCACGAGCGCGCGCTTGCCCCGGCCCAGATCGACGTCCTCCAGCGGCACGTGCGCCAGCCACGCATGCCGATGGCGATCGGCCAGCGCCAAGAACAGCCGCTTCGCCTTGATGCTGCGGCAGTGGCGCAGCAGCAGGCCGACGCGCTGCGGGCGCAATGTGGTCATGGCCTGCATCAGCGCGTCGGCCTCGTAGACCAACGCCGCGTCCGACACGCCGTCGCACAGCTCCAGCATGGCCCGCTCCGGGGTCGAGCACACCAGCGCATCGGTGCCGGGGCCGACCTGATACCACGCCAGCCCCTGCCCAGACAGCGCGGACTCCGACACCTCGGCCGTGAACGGCACGGCAGGCAGATCGAATGGCCCCTTGCCCAGGAACGCAAAGCGCTCCTGCAACGGTAGCTTGCTCACCCAGCCTGGCGGCCGCTCCGACCCATAGAGCGTGATTGTCCCGGCGTCGCCCAAGCGCAGGTAATGCTCGTGTCCCTGCAAGGTCAGCGCGAAGCGCCCCCCCACATGGAGCGGCATCCCCTCCCCGGCCTGCAGGCTGCGCACCACCCCATTCCACTGCAGGCGCCCGCCCTTGCGCATGTACACGCCACGAGACGGCGACACGAGCCAGCCGCTGCCCACATAGCGCGCGACGAGGCTATTGGAATAGCCATGCGCCCGTAGCCAGCGACTGGACACCAAGCGCGTATCACCTAGCTCAGCTAGCAGACGGTTTAATTTCCCTGAATTTTGGTCACCCATAGTGCTCAAAATATAACTTTCTCGAACTTCTGCCAAGACTCAACGGTTTGATAAATGAAGAATTAGATCACTTTAAGTGATCTTTTTGTTGAAAATATAAACCATTCGCCTTCCATCGCCAGTACCACGCGCCCTGGGATCTTCACGCTATCCCCCTCTCACACGGTCACACGGTCACACGGTCACACGCAGCACCGGTAGCACCACGTTCTCCGGCATAAGCTTCGGCACGTAGGTTTGCTCGTTGATCCAAGCATCAACCATGTCTGCCCATTCTTGCAGCATGTGGCGTCGTTGCTCGGCATACTCGGCTTTGTTGTAGATCGAACGCGAGGAGCGCCCTTCTTCATGAGCCAGGCACTTTTCGATCCAGTCCCGGTTGAAGCCCACTTCGTTCAGCAGCGTTGATCCGGTGCGGCGCAGATCATGGACGGTGAACGGTTCTAGAGCTAAGCCCGCGATTTTGGCTCGCTCCACCACAAGCTGTGTGACCCGGTTCAAGGTCGCATTCGACATGCAGCGATCGGCGTTGTAGCGCGATGGCAACACGAACTTGGAGCCCGCCGCACAGATATTGAGCGCAACGAAGATATCGAGAACTTGCCGCGACAGATAGATCATATGGGGCTTTCGCCCCTTCATCCGCTGCTTCGGAATCGTCCAGGTCGCCGCCTCGAAATCGACCTCATCCCAAGTGGCTTGAATCAGCTCGCTCTTGCGCACCATCGTCAGCAGGATCAGGCGTAGTGCCAGTCGGATCGTCGGATAAGTGGCCACAGAGTCCAATTGAATGGACATCAGGCGAATTTCTAGCGGCGACAAGGCACGATCCTTCGGCACGAACGTCGCAATGGACGCCGCACCCACGCTATCAGCAGGGTTTGCTACCTTCTCCCCATGTGTATTCGCGTAGCCATAGATCTGCTTCACGATGTCGCGAATTTGAACGGCGGTCGCTGGAGCATCTCGCGCTTTTACCCGCATACACAGTGAACGTAGATCCTCTCCGTGTATCTCGCTCAAAAGGCGTTTTTCGAAAGCCGGCAGGATGTCGCGATCCAATACGCTCTTGCGCATCGAGCGCGTCGACTCAGCCATCGTGGCCCCATAAAGCCATCGATTCGCATGATCGCTGAACGTCTGGGTCTCAGGCCCGCGAGCTTTCTCCCGCTGCTTCTGTAGCGCTGGCGAGATGCCCTCACCTACCAACCGCCTGGCATTCCGGAGCTTTTCCCGAGCAGCAGCGAGAGAGATGCCATCGAAACCATAGCGGCCAATGGTCAACGTCTCGCGTCGGCCATTGAGGCGATAGTCGTAGCGAAAGGAAATAGCTCCTGACGGAGAAATAGCCGCGTACATGCCGTCGCGGTCTGCAACTTTGTAAAGGGCGGCGCGTGGTTTGAGGTTCCGTAAGGCAAGGTCCGTAAGCATGTAACAGGTCTCCTAGTAGAGACGGCCGATTGCCGTCACCTACCAAGAGGCCTACATATCTCCGCGAACCCGCATGAAACCTATGCTTCTGAGATCAATCACTACCGTCACGGACGGTATTGCCATGTCGACAACAGTCGAGCCTAGCCAAAGGAGCTCACACGTCCCGTCAGTTTTACCGTCAAATTCTCCGCCTGGGGGCGCTAAAAAGCGGGAACTCATTCACGACGATCTTCAAAATCAACAACTTAAAGTAGCTACGCTCCAATCAACTATTCTTTGAGCATCATTCTAAGTTGATGATTTATATAGAAAAACAACTCACCCTTACTCCCACTCAATCGTAGCCGGCGGTTTCCCCGAAATATCATAAACAACGCGATTAATCCCGCGAACCTCATTAATAATCCGGTTCGAAACATGCCCTAACAGCTCATGCGGCAGATGTGCCCACTGTGCGGTCATGAAGTCCAGCGTTTGCACGGCTCTAAGAGCAACCACATACTCATAAGTCCGCCCATCGCCCATCACGCCGACGCTTTTCACCGGCAGAAACACCGCAAAAGCCTGACTCGTCAGTTCATACCACGACTTACCTGATTCCTTATCAAACGTATTCCTCAACGTTTCGATAAAAATCGCATCCGCATGACGCAGCAATTCAGCGAACTCCTTCTTCACCTCGCCCAAAATCCGCACACCCAAACCCGGCCCCGGGAACGGATGCCGATAAACCATCGCGGGCGGCAGCCCCAGCTTCACGCCCAACTCCCGCACTTCGTCCTTGAACAATTCGCGCAACGGCTCAAGCAACTTCAAATTCAGCGTCTCGGGCAAACCACCCACGTTGTGATGGCTCTTGATCGTGTGGCCCTTCTTTCCCTTGCCCGCCGACTCAATCACATCCGGATAAATCGTCCCTTGCGCGAGCCACTTCGCGTCCTTCAGCTTGTTGGCTTCCGTCTGGAACACTTCAACGAACTCGGCACCAATAATCTTCCGCTTCGCTTCAGGATCGGTCACCCCGGCAAGCTTCGACAAAAACACGTCGCTGGCGTCAACATGAATCACCTTCACGCCGAGGTGATCGGCGAAGGTCGTCATGACCTGCTCGGCTTCATTCAACCGCAGCAAACCATGGTCAACAAAAACACACGTCAATTGCGCCCCGATCGCACGATGCAAAAGCGCCGCCGCCACCGACGAATCCACACCACCCGACAACCCCAGAATCACGTGCTCATCGCCGACTTGCGAACGAATCTTCTCCACCGCTTCATCGATGTAATGCCCCATCTCCCAGTCCGGCCGCGCACCGCACAACTCGAGCACGAAGCGGTCGAGCATCGCGCGTCCCTGCACGGTGTGCGTGACTTCCGGATGCCACTGGAGGCCGTAGAAATGGCGCTCGTCGTCGGCCATCGCGGCGATCGGGCAAGACGGCGTCGATGCCATCAGCTTGAATCCGACCGGCATGTCAGACACCTTGTCGCCGTGGCTCATCCACACTTTCAGCATGCCGTGACCTTCGGCCGTCTGGAAGTCTTCGATGCCGTTCAGGAAGCTCGTATGGTTATGCGCCCGCACTTCGGCATAACCGAATTCGCGGACATTGCCGAGTTCAACCTTGCCGCCGAGTTGTTCGGCCATCGTCTGCATGCCGTAGCAGATGCCGAGCACCGGCACGCCGAGATCGAAGACAACATGCGGCGCACGCGGCGACCCGAGTTCGGTGACCGAGTTCGGGCCGCCCGACAAGATGATGCCCTTCGGCGCGAACTCGCGGATGAACGCGTCGTCGACGTCGTACGGATGGATCTCCGAATACACATGTGATTCGCGGATGCGTCGTGCGATCAACTGGGTGACTTGGGAGCCGAAATCGAGAATCAGGATCTTGTCGTGCATGGCAGCGGCCGGAAGGCGAGTGAACGGAAAATGGTTGGCAAAGGCGCAAAAACGATAACGCAAGCAGCAGGAACGAGGTCCCGCGCATCGCATCGCGTCACGCAGAAAGTTCAACGGCCGGCGCTGGTTGCCGACCGCAGCAAGACAGATTCATCGATACAACGAAACGCGATGCTCCGTTCCTCGATAGGTGTTCGACCAAACCGGCACAGTCGCGAGGAGCTATGCGCGCAAGCCGTCAGCGCGGATCGCGGCGAACCGGATCGATAAACTGGCCGGTAATCGGATCCACCGTTCGACCGGTGACCGGGTCGATCGCGCGACCGGTTTCAGGATCGAGCTTGTGACCGCTGACGGGGTCGAACGCGCGGCCAGTGGCGGGATCCAGCGAGCGCCCCGTGGCAGAATCGACGACATGTCCGGTCGCCGGATCAAACGCAGTAGCCGATGGCGCCGGCGCAGCGGGACGTGCGGGCGCGAGCGGCGGGATAGCCTCGCCCACGACGGGCTCGATCAGCTCACTATCCCAGCGAGGATTGGCCGGTGCGACGGGGTCCGACGACAAAGGCCGCGGCGGCGGAGTCACACGCTCTACACGCTCCTCCACCTTGGTCTTCGCCGCACGTTTCTCGGCACGCTCGGCCGCAGCAGCCCCGGCCAGCGCCGCGCGCTCACGCCGCCGCACCGCACCTGACAGCCGCACGCTGCCCAGCCCCAGCACCAGCATGGCCACGCCGACCAACGCCGCAATCACCTGACCAAACCCCGTCAACTCGGGCGTATGCAGCCCGAGCAGCCATACCATCATCACCAGGCCCGACAACCACTCCACATGTCCCGCCACCTTGGCGGCCGTCGCGGTCAAAGCGCCGTCGATAGCAGCATGAACCGCGAGCCACGCAATACCGATCAGCGCGATCCCGAACAACTGTCCGACAAACGGCGGCTGCACGGTCACGAGATGCATCGATGCCCACAAAGCTGTCCATGGCGTGAGCAGGAACAACACGCCAAACGCCAGGAAAATCAGTGCATTGATGACAAGAACAGCGCGCAGCAGCGGTTTCATGGTCATTCCACGTGGTAGTTGGGCGCTTCCTTCGTGATCTGCACGTCGTGCACGTGCGACTCGCGCATGCCGGCGCCCGTGATCTGGACGAATTCGGCCTTGTCGTGCATTTCAGCAATATTGCGGCAGCCGCAATATCCCATGCTCGCCCGGACACCACCGACCACCTGGAACAGGATCGCGTTGACCGAACCCTTATAGGCGACCTGCCCTTCGATGCCTTCAGGCACGAGCTTGTCGATATTCGCCGAGTTGTCCTGGAAATACCGGTCCGCGGCACCGTCCTTCATCGCGCCGACCGAACCCATACCGCGATACGCCTTGAACTGGCGGCCCTGGAACAGGAACACGTCGCCGGGGGATTCTTCCGTGCCAGCAAGCATACTGCCCATCATCACTGCATCGGCGCCGGCTGCAAGCGCCTTGCTGACATCGCCGGAAAAACGCACGCCGCCGTCAGAGATCACCGGTACGCCCGAACCGCGCAGAGCGTCCGATACGTTAGCCACTGCGGTAATTTGCGGAACGCCAACCCCCGCCACGATCCGCGTCGTACAAATAGAACCCGGGCCGATACCGACCTTCACGCCGTCCGCGCCGTATTCCACGAGCGCCTTGGCGGCCGCAGCCGTGGCGATATTCCCGCCAATCACTTCAATGTGCGGATAGTTCTGCTTCACCCAGCGCACGCGTTCAAGCACGCCCTGGCTGTGTCCGTGCGCCGTATCCACCACGATGATGTCCACACCCGCCGCCGACAGCAGCTCAACACGCTCTTCGTTCTCCGGACCCACGCCGACTGCCGCGCCAGCGCGCAGCTTGCCGTGTTCGTCCTTGCAGGCGTCCGGGTGTTCGGTTTGCTTGGTGATGTCCTTGACGGTCATGAGCCCGCGCAATTCGAACGCGTCGTTGACGACCAGCACGCGTTCCAGCCGATGGCTATGCATCAGCGCCTTCGCTTCGGCGAGCGGCGTGCCTTCCTTGACCGTCACGAGACGTTCACGCGGCGTCATGATCTTGCGCACTTCGTCGTCGAGACGTTCTTCGAAGCGCAAGTCCCGGTTCGTGACGATACCGATCAGCTGCTGCCCTTCGACCACCGGAAAACCGGAAATGCCGTGCTGTTGCGTGAGAGCGATCACGTCGCGCACTTTCATTTGCGGCGGAACGGTGATCGGATCGCGTACCACGCCCGATTCGAAGCGCTTTACTTTCGCGACTTCGCGGGCCTGTTCGGCAGCGGTCAGGTTCTTGTGGATGATGCCGACACCGCCGAGCTGGGCCATCGCAATAGCGAGCCGGCCTTCGGTGACTGTGTCCATGGCGGCGGACAACAGGGGCATGTTCAGCGAGATCTTGCGGGTAACCTGTGTTTTCAGGCTGGTGTCGCGCGGGAGAACGTTGGAAAACGCGGGCACGAGGAGCACGTCATCGAACGTGAGTGCTTTCTGGATCAGACGCATGGCAAATCCTATGGGCGCAAAACCGAATTATACCGATAGTTCCCCGGATTTTCACTGCCCGAACAGCAGGTTAGGTGGCGTTCCTCGTTTTCCGCCGCAATTTTCGGGCCTCGGCCGTGTAGGAGATTTATCTCGCCGTTTCGGTTTTTCGCTCGATTTGCGTTCGATACAAGTTCGGTTTTGCGGATGCCGGCAGGGATGCCGGCAACGAAGCGGATCGGCTTTGGATCGCCCTTACCGCGCTTCCTTGCGCGTCCACCGCCGCCCTTCAATGGACCCGCCGCGCCGCGTCTTCTCAACCCGCCTTTGCCGCGCCACCTTCGGATCAACCTTCAGCGGCCGATAAATCTCCACCCGATCGTGATCGGCAAGCACTGCATCCAGCGCCTGGATCTTTCCAAAAACGCCCACTTTCTGCACGTTCAGATCGATCTCGGGAAACTGTACGAGCAATCCACTCGCCTCAATAGCTTCCCGCAGAGTCACACCATCGCCCAGGGAAAGCGCACACACCGCGCTTTTCCCCTCCGGCAACGCATAACAAACCTCAACGGAGACCGTCATCACTTTCCATACCGCTGATCGGCGCGCTTCACGAACGAATCCACGAACGTATGCGCAATGTGACTGAAAACCGGCCCGATGATCTTCTCGAGAATGATGTTCGAAAACTCGTAGTGCAACGCGAACTCGATCTTGCAGGCATCGGCTCGCAGCGGCGTGAACCGCCAGTATCCGGTGAACTTCTTGAAAGGACCGTCCATGAACTCCATATCGATGGTGGTCGGCCGCGTATGCACGTTACGCGTGGCGAAATGCTGCTTGATGCCCTTGAAATTGATGTGGATCTTCGCTTCCATGCTGTGTTCGTCGTGCCGGCCTACTTCCACGCCTCCACACCACGGCAAAAAATTCGGGTAATCGGCGACATCGGTGACGAGGTCGAACATCTGCTCTGCAGAATGACGAATCAATACAGTTTTCTGGACATCTGCCATAAAGGGCGCAACGCGTGGCAAGAGTGGGAAGCTTTGCGGGCTTTACCTCGCCCGCGCTGCTAAAATCAGGATTTTAAACGAGTTAGGCACTTTTCATTCATGAGCATCATCGACAACAGAAAAGCCTTCTTCGATTACTTCATCGAAGATCGCTACGAGGCGGGGCTCGTGCTGGAAGGGTGGGAAGTCAAGGCGCTCCGGGCCGGCCGCGGCCAGATCAAGGAAGGCTACGTCATCATTCGCGACGGAGAATTGTTCCTGATCGGCGCGCACATCAGCCCGTTGCCGGAAGCATCGACCCACATCCATCCGGACCCGGTCCGCACGCGCAAACTGCTGCTGCACAGCGAAGAGATCTCGAAGCTCATCAGCAAGGTCGAGCAGAAGGGTCATACGCTTGTCCCGCTGAACTTCCACTACAAGGGCGGCCGCGTGAAATGCGAGATCGGCCTTGCGAAGGGCAAGAAGCTCCACGACAAACGCGAAACCGAGAAAAAGCGCGACTGGGAGCGCGAAAAAGCGCAAATCATGCGCGGTGCCAAGCATTGAGCACCACCAGCATGATAGTGAGCATATCCAAGCAAAAAAAGGGCGTCGACCATGTAGTCGACGCCCTTTTTTATATGGCTAGCTGAATCAGCTCTTACGAATCACGCCACCACCCGTTCCATCGCCCTTGATGATGCTCAGCGCCGACGCGATCATCGAACTCATCTCCGACAAATTCCCCGGCACGATCAGCGTATTACCCTGCTTCGCGATGTTCCCGAACGCAGTGACATATTGCTCTGCAACCTTCAGGTTCACCGCTTCCATGCCGCCGGCTGTTTGTATCGCCGCACCAATCTTCTCAATTGCCTGAGCATTCGCGACAGCCACCGCCAGAATGGCCGACGCCTCGCCTTCGGCCTGATTGATCTGCGCCTGACGCTCGCCTTCCGACTTGTGGATGGCCGCCTCACGCGCGCCCCACGCAATATTGATCTGCTCCTGCTTGCGACCTTCCGACGCAGCAATCACCGCCCGCTTCTCGCGCTCGGCCGTGATTTGCGCCTGCATCGCGTGCAGGATCTCCTTCGGCGGCGTCAAATCCTTGATTTCATAGCGCAGCACCTTCACGCCCCAGTTCGCCGCAGCCTGATCGAGTGACGTCACAATGCTGTGATTGATGTAGTCGCGTTCTTCGAAGGTCTTGTCGAGTTCGAGCTTGCCGATCACCGAACGCAGCGTGGTCTGCGACAACTGCGTGATGGCGTAGATGAAGTTGCTTGACCCATACGACGCCTTCATGGCGTCGGTCACCTGAAAGTACAGCACGCCGTCCACCTGCAACTGCGTGTTGTCGCGCGTGATACAGACCTGGCTCGGCACTTCCAGTGGAATTTCCTTCAGCACGTGCTTGTAGGCCACGCGATCGACAAACGGCACGACGATGGTCAGCCCCGGCGTGAGGGTCGCGTGATAGCGCCCGAGCCGTTCCAGCACCCATGCGTGTTGCTGCGGCACGATCTTGATCGTCTGCGCGGCAATCGCAATGACGATAATCAACAAAATTGCCCCGATGATAGTCACGTCCATCTCTACTCCTTGTTATGCGTGTCTTACTTGTCGACCGGCTTATGAAAACTTAAGCCCGGCCTTAAGCCCAATTTCCATCTTCTCAGCGGGTTGCCGCAACGACCAGCGTGTTGCCGGAAAACGCCGTGATCCTGTACATATGCGCGCCTTCAGTCTCCCCCGGCGCCAGTTCAATGTCCCATTCCGCCCCGCGATACAACGCCCGCGCGCGGCCCTCGTGCCACTCGTTCACCTTCAGCGTCTCGCCAATGTCCAGGTTCACGCCCGGATCATGCGATGCATCGCGCCGGGTAACGTGACCCAGCTTCGAGCGCCGCAATACGGTGACGGCGATCATCGCGACCAACGCGGCTATGAGCAGCTCGATCTCCAGTCCCGCTCCAAACAAATGCGCGATCCCGCCCGCGACAAAACCCACCGCCACCATCAACAGATAAAACGTGCCGGACATCAACTCGAGCAACACGAGCACCCCGGCGCCGATCCACCAGAAAAGTCCGTTAGCAGCCATGCGATTCTCCAAACAAAAACACCCCGGAACGTCCGGGGTGTTATAGCACGCTTACTGTTTTGAAAGCTTGATACTCTTTCGATACAGCCGCATGTTTTACTTATTCAAAGCTTTGGCCAGCGTCTTCCATGTGTCGATAATCGTGTCCGGATTCAGCGACATCGACTCAATGCCTTCCTTCGCAAGCCATTCGGCGAGATCCGGATGGTCCGACGGACCCTGACCGCAAATGCCCACGTACTTGTTCAGCCGCAGACAGGTTTCGATCGCGCGCTTCAGCATGAACTTCACAGCCGGGTCGCGTTCGTCAAAGTCGATTGCAAGCAACTCCATGCCCGAATCACGGTCCAGACCCAGTGTGAGCTGTGTCAGATCGTTCGATCCGATTGAGAAACCGTCGAAGAATTGCAGGAACTCTTCGGCAAGAATCGCGTTCGACGGAATCTCGCACATCATGATCAACCGCAGACCGTTCACGCCGCGTTTCAGGCCGAACTTCTCGAGCAGGCCAACCACTTTCTCAGCCTGCGCCAGCGTACGCACGAACGGCACCATGATCTCGACGTTATCCAGACCCATCTCTTCGCGCACCTTCTTCAACGCGACACATTCCATCTGGAAGGCTTCGGCGAAGTCCTCCGAGATGTAACGCGATGCGCCACGGAAGCCGAGCATTGGATTCTCTTCGTCCGGCTCGTAACGCGAACCGCCGATCAGCTTCTTGTACTCGTTCGACTTGAAGTCGGACAGGCGCACGATCACCGGCTTCGGATAGAACGCCGCCGCGATCGTCGCGATACCTTCGGTCAGCTTGTCGACGTAGAACGCACGCGGCGATGCATGACCACGCGCCACGCTTTCCACTGCCTTCTTCAGGTCGGCATCAATGTTCGGGTACTCGAGAATCGCCCTCGGATGCACGCCGATGTTGTTATTGATAATGAACTCGAGCCGCGCCAGACCCACGCCTGCATTCGGCAGATGCGAGAAGTCGAACGCGAGTTGCGGATTGCCGACGTTCATCATGATCTTGACCGGGATCTCGGGCAGTTCGCCGCGCTCGACTTCGGTCACTTCGGTTTCGAGCAGGCCGTCGTAGATCTTGCCTTCGTCGCCTTCCGCGCACGACACCGTCACCAACTGGCCTTCCTTCAGCACGTCGGTTGCGTCGCCGCAACCCACCACAGCCGGCACGCCCAGTTCGCGCGCGATGATGGCCGCGTGGCAGGTGCGTCCGCCGCGATTGGTCACGATAGCCGATGCACGCTTCATCACCGGCTCCCAGTTCGGGTCGGTCATGTCGGCCACCAGCACGTCGCCGGGCTGAACACGATCCATCTCTGACGGATCGTGAATCACGCGCACCGGACCTGCGCCAATCTTCTGGCCGATAGCACGGCCCGTGGCCAGCACGTTCGACTGGCCCTTGAGCTTGAAGCGCATTTCCGCCTTGCCCGCAGCCTGGCTCTTCACCGTTTCAGGACGTGCCTGAAGAATGAAGATCTTGCCGTCGCGGCCGTCCTTGCCCCACTCGATATCCATCGGACGCTGATAATGCTTTTCGATGATCACCGCGTACTTCGCGAGCTGGATCACGTCTGCGTCGGTGATGGAAAAGCGGTTACGCTGCTCGTGCGACACGTCGACGGTCTTCACGCGGCCGGCTTCGCCAGCGTTCGTGAATTCCATCTTGATGAGCTTCGAGCCGATCGAGCGGCGGATGATCGGGTACTTGCCTTGTTCGAGCGTGGTTTTGAAGACGTAGAACTCGTCCGGATTCACGGCGCCCTGCACGACCGTTTCGCCCAGGCCGTAGCTCGACGTAATGAACACGGCGTCCTTGAAACCAGATTCGGTATCGAGCGTGAACATCACGCCGGCCGCGCCCACGTCCGAGCGGACCATGCGCTGCACGCCCGCCGACAACGCGACTTCAGCGTGCGTAAAACCCTTATGCACCCGATACGAAATAGCGCGGTCGTTATACAGCGACGCGAACACGTGCTTCATGCGATCGAGCACTTCGTCGATGCCGACCACGTTCAGATAGCTTTCCTGCTGACCCGCGAACGATGCGTCCGGCAAGTCTTCAGCAGTCGCCGAAGACCGCACGGCGAATGACAGCTCTTCCGGCGAACTGGCCTGAAGCGTATCGAAGCCTTTGCGAATCAGTTCTTCGAGGCGCGGTTGCATCGGCGCGTCGACGATCCATTGGCGGATCTCCTTGCCAGCTTCGGCCAAGGCTTTCACGTCGTCGACGTCGAAGAGTTCCAGACGTTTGGCGATGCGATCGGTCAGGTTATTGTGATGCAGGAAATCGCGAAATGCCTGTGCCGTGGTCGCAAAACCAGTGGGCACCTGAACGCCGGCTTCGGCGAGCTGGCTGATCATCTCGCCGAGCGACGCATTCTTGCCGCCGACAATGTCGACGTCGGTCATTCGCAACTGCTCGAATGGAACTACATACGCTTGGTCCTTTGCAACGTTAGCTTCGTTAGTCATGTAAGCCCCTAAGGTGGATGGAATTCACGATCATGCAAGTGGGCTCGCAGCGGCGGCGCTCATTGGGGGCGCGTACCGCAACCTGCATAACCTGTTTGATAAGCACATGCCGCATGTTTCGATCCACGCGCCGTTTGGGGGCGGGACGTGTCGTGTAGCCATCGAACGTGAGCCCTTCCAAAACCGCGTTGCGATGCTGGAAAACACGACTTCGAAACACATCGATATCGGTTAAAACTGCCCATAAAATCTACGTTTTGTCTCGAAAACGCACGAATGGGCGGTAACTTCCGTGAATCGATGATTAATCGTCCGCAATTGCTTATCGAACAGGTTGCCGCTATTCTACCGTGCTACCTCTGGGAAATGTTTCATCGCGGGGCATAAAAGCGCTGCGTAATGAGACCCTTCACACGTGGATGGTGTGGCGGCGCACATCAGGTGTTTTAGTGGATGCTTAGTTTGGAGTTATTAGCCTGACGCCGCGCCCGGTGCGACGTAGATAAGTGTTCATGCCCAGGCCTTTTGCGTCAATCCGTCCGACCCATTAATCGACCATAATCAGCGTCAATTCATTTCACAACATTTCACGACCCTCAACGCCGATGCCGCCTACCGTATTCATCGTTTCCGATGGCACCGGGATCACTGCCGAGACCTTCGCGCATTCGATCCTGTCCCAGTTCGACCAGAAATTCCGGCTCGTGCGCGTGCCGTTTGTTGACTCGACCGAGAAGGCGCATGCGACCATCGCGAAGATCAACGAGGCGGTGTCACTCGATGGGCGTCGGCCGATTGTGTTCACCACGCTGGTGGACAGCGCGTCGAACGAGATCGTGCGGCGGTCGAACGCGCTGGTGCTGAACATGTTCCAGACGTTTATCGAGCCATTGGAACTGGAACTCGACATCAAGTCGACGCACGCGATGGGCCGGGTCCACCAGAACGCGGATACGGACGAATACAAGAACCGGATCGAGGCGATCAATTTTTCGCTGGCGCATGACGACGGCCAGTCGAATCGGAATCTTTCCGATGCCGATGTGATCCTGGTCGGTGTGTCGCGTAGCGGCAAGACGCCGACGTCGCTTTATCTGGCGATGCAGTACGGTGTGAAAGCGGCGAATTATCCGTTGATTCCCGAGGACTTTGAACGTGGGCGGTTGCCTACGCCGTTGCTTCCGTATCGGGAAAAGATGTTTGGCTTGTCGATCGATCCGCAGCGGCTGGCGGAGATTCGCAACGAACGGCGGCCAGGGAGCAAGTATGCGGCGCTGGAGAATTGCCGCTATGAGATCAACGAAGCCGAAGCGATGATGAAACGCGAAGGGGTCAAGTGGTTATCGTCGACGCATAAGTCGATTGAGGAAATCGCTACGACCATCTTGCAGGAAATCCGCTTGGAACGACCTTCGTACTACTAGTTTTCGCTCGCGCCGGTGGACGGGTTTTGGGGGCGGGTGGGTTTGGAGTTGGCGGTCGGGGTTGGTGCTGGGGTGGTCGGTTCTGGGGTTAGCGGTCGGGGTCTATGCCGGGTTGCTGCTTTCAGCGTTAGTGGTCTGCGAGAGTCGGATTTTCTCTTTATCACTATTAGCCACTGTGCGTGGCGGCACGTCATTTCTTTGTCCAAAGCGACAAAGAAACGAAGCAAAGAAAACGCTTTCAAACACGCTACCCTAAGTGTCCACAGCGTGCAGTTTCTATTCATAGGTGCCCCAAAAGCACGGTGCTCGCCAGAGCGGAGGATGTTTGAACCCCTCCTTCTCGCGAATCCTGACACGAACACGCTTCGCCCCCAACGCTCTCGGGCAAGCACCATTGCTAAGGAACCCGCACGGCCTTAAGGGTATTTGCTTCTGCGGTTCTTCGTGGATTAGCTACCTGGTCTGTGCGACCGAATTCATTGGCCACAGCTTCATGCGTGTTTGTGTTTACTGCTTCAGTTTTTTGTGAATTGGCTGCGCGTTCTGTACAGCTATTTTCGTCGGTTACGGCCACCCGCATCTTCGCGGCTTCGTTTCTTGGCGGGTTGGCGACGAGGTTCGAGGCGCGTACACATTGGAGGGAGGTTGTCCGCGGATAGCGCGGGGTGCTCCTTGGGCAGGTTCAATCACTGGTGGCGAAGCGTGTGGTTCCTTGACAATGGTGCTTGCCCGAGAGCGTACGGGGCGAAGCGTGTTCATGTCAGGATTCGCGAGAAGGAGGGGTTCACACATCCGGCGCTCTGGCGAGCACCGTGCTTTTGGGGCACCTATGAATGGAAACTGCACGCTGTGGACACTTAGGGTAGCGTGGTTTAAAAGCGCTTTCTTTGCTTCGTTTCTTTGTCGCTTTGGACAAAGAAATGACGTGCCGCCACGCACAGTGGCTAATAGTGATAAAGAGAATATCCGACTCTCGCAGACCACTAACATTGAAAGCAGCAACCCGGCATCAACCCCGACCACTAACCCCAAAACCGACCACCCCAGCACCGACCCCAACCACTACACCCCAAACCACCGCCACCCCCTAGCGCGAGCGAAATCCCTGCCGACATTGCTCAAAAAGGCAAACCGCGGCGGCGGCCGCCACATTCAGCGATTCCATGCCGCCCGGCTGGGGAATGGTCACCCGAAGCGTCGCGTGGTCGCGCCAAAATGGCGAAACACCCGCACCCTCATTGCCCATGATCCAAGCCACAGGCCCCGACAAATCCACATCGTAGATCGCCTTCGCACCGTGCGAATCAGTGATAGTCACCCGCACCTCGGGAGAAAACCGCGACAACAATTCCGCCGGTTCAACATCCTCGTAAATGCCGAGCAGGAAATGCGCGCCCATGCCAGCCCGCAGCACCTTCGATGACCACGCAAACACCGTCCCGGGCATGCAAAACACATGCTGAATCCCAGCCGCCGCGGCACTCCGCAAAATAGATCCAACATTGCCGGCGTCCTGGATGCCATCGAGAACCAGACACGTCCCGGTAATGCGCTCGGGCAACAATGGCGCAACCTTCTCGACCAGCAACACCATCCCCACACCATGCACGACACTCGATAGCTGTCCGAACAAAGCATCGGGTAACGTATAAACATGCGCAGGATCGATTCGCCCGACAATCTGCCGCGCTTCATCGTGCTGAAGCGCACCCTCGGTGACAACGCACGTCTCAGGCTGCCCACCCACATCAAGATAAGCACTGGCGAGATGCAGCCCTTCGAGCAACGCGTGACCGCTGCGGCGCTGCTGCGCGGTCGATCCGGCGAGCGCCTTCAGGCGCTTGTAAAGCGGGTTATCCCGCGAGGTAATGGCTTTCACTTGGGGAAAATTCAGAACGGAGGAGCGTCGATGCCCTGCTCCGCGGCAGCCGCTTCCAGCACCCCGGCTGCAACGACCGGCAGCGCCGTGCCCAATCGCGCATGCGCCTCGCGCACGGGCGCAAACGAACGCCGATGATGCTCGCAAGGCCCATGTTCAAGCAACGCCCTAAGATGCTGTGGCGTGCCGTAACCGGCGTGGGCATCGAAACCATAAACGGGGTGGACTTCGTGCAATTGCAACAGCATGCGGTCGCGCGTGACTTTAGCCAGAATCGACGCAGCCGAAATCTGCGCGATCAACGCGTCGCCACCAATAATAGCCACCGAACGCATCGACAATTGAGGACACCGGTTACCATCAATCTTCGCCACCGTCGGCGTAACCGACAGCCCTTCCACTGCGCGTTTCATCGCGAGCATGGTGGCGTGGAGAATGTTGATTGTGTCGATTTCCTCAACCGTCGCCGAAGCCACGCAATAAGCCAGCGCACGGTCGATAATCTTCTCGTACAACTCCTCGCGCTTCCTGGCGCTCAATACCTTCGAGTCGTCAAGTCCGCGAATCCTGGGTTTCGATGGATCGAAGATCACCGCAGCCGCAACCACAGGACCCGCCAGCGGGCCACGGCCAGCTTCGTCCACGCCGCAAATGACGTCGGACGGCGTATCGACATCGAAGTCGAACGCAGGCTGCCCCGCGCGCCGTACCACGCCTTTCGCGACGATCTTCGCCATTACCGCGGCCTCCTCGTTTCCAGAACCTGCGCCACGGCCTCGGCCGCGCGTTGTGCAGTGTTCTGACGCAGCGCGTGGTGCATTTCCGTGAAGATTTCCGTCAGTGTCGCGCGGTTCGCTTCGTCGTTCAACTGTTTGAGCGTGGCGTCGGCGAGCGCTTCCGGCGTGGCGAAATGCTGGAGAATCTCCGGCACGACAAACCGCCCGGCCAGAATGTTCGGCAAGCCGACATACGGCAAATAACCCTGCCGCTGCATGATCTGACCCGTCAGCCAGGGCACCTTGTACGAGATGACCATCGGCTTCTTAAGCAACGCCGCTTCCAGCGTCACCGTGCCGCTCTTGACCAGGATGGCGTCGGCGGCGGTCATCGCGACCTGGGCCTTGCCTTCAGTAATAGTCAGGGCCAGATTCGGATGGGCGGCCACCAGCGGCTGCAACAATTCGCGCAACGCGGCAGTCGCTGCCGGCATCACGAAACGCACACCGGGTTCGCGACGCTGCATCAATTCCATCGCGTCGAAAAAGGTCGGGCCGATCAGCGCGATCTCCGAACGCCGGCTACCCGGCAGCACGGCGATAATCGGTCCGCCTTCCGGCAAGCCCAATGCGCGCCGCGCGCCTTCAACGTCAGGCACGAGCGGGATTTCATCGGCGAGCGGATGGCCCACGTACGTGGACGCAATACCCGCCTTCTCCATCAACGCCGGCTCGAACGGGAACACGCACAGCATGTGATCGACGGCTTTGACGATCTTCTTGATCCGCCCGCCACGCCACGCCCAGATCGACGGACACACGAAATGCACCGTCGGAATACCGGCGTCGCGCAACGCATGTTCAAGACCGAAATTGAAATCGGGCGCATCCACGCCGATAAACACCGACGGCGGCTCCGCCAGCAGTTGCCGCTTAAGCTCGTTGCGAATGCCCAGGATCTCGGGAATATGCTTCAGCGCTTCGACATAACCGCGCACCGTGAGCTTGTCCATCGGCCAGTGCGCGTCGAAACCAACGGCCGTCATGCGTGGGCCGCCAATACCATTGAACTGCGTACCGGCCGGCAAGCGCTCATTCAGGCCGCCCAGCAGGGAAGCCGCGAGCAGATCGCCCGACGGCTCACCCGCCACCATCGCAACGCGCAGGGGGGCGGGGGCCAGCGTCATTGGGCGCTCGGTCAACGGATGATGCCGCGCTGCGACGCGTCGATAAAATCGGCCAGCGCCGTCACAGGCGCATCACCATCACCGCCTGCGGACGCGAGTTCGCGCAATTGCACCTTCGCTTCTTCAAGCGTCGCGCCGCTCTTGTACACCACGCGATACGCCGAACGCAGCGCCGAAATAGCCTCAGCCGAAAAGCCGCGCCGGCGTAGCCCTTCCACGTTGATACCGTGCGGTTCAGCCTTGTTACCGGCGGCAATCACGAATGGCGGAATGTCCTGCACGAGCGCCGAAGCGCCGCCCAGCATGGAATGCGCGCCAATGCGCACGAACTGATGCACGCCCGACATACCGCCGACAATGGCATGGTCGCCAATGATCACGTGCCCCGCCAGTTGCGCGTTGCTCGACATGACGATGTTGCTGCCGAGCTGGCAGTCATGGCCCACGTGCACGTATGCCATGATCCAGTTGTCGTCGCCGATGGTGGTCACGCCCGTATCCTGCACCGTGCCGGTATGAATGGTGGTGAATTCGCGGATGGTGTTGCGGTCGCCGATCACGAGCCGGGTGGGCTCGTCCTTGTACTTCATGTCCTGCGGCCGGCCGCCGACGGATGCGTAGTGGCCGATGCGGTTGTCGCTGCCGAGGACCGTATGGCCTTCGATTACGCTGTGCGAGCCGATAGTCGTGCGCGCGCCAATCTGCACGTGCTGGCCGACGATCGCGTACGGACCGACTTCGACGGATTCGTCGAGCTGCGCGCCCGGCTCGATGATCGCGGTAGGGTGAATCTTGCTCATGCGCCCTCGCTTGGTGTTCTGTTGCTGAGTTTGCTCTGCTCTGCCCTGATCAGCCGCGCCGGTTAAGGCGTGCCTGGCGTCTTCGTGTCGGCGGCCGTGTTCTTCACGGTGCACATCAACTCGGCTTCGGCTGCCACCGCACCGTCCACTTCGGCACGTGCGCTGAATTTCCAGATGCCGCGCATATAGCGCTCGAAGTTCACGTTCAGGATCAGCTGGTCGCCGGGTTCGACCACGCGCTTGAAACGCGCCTTGTCGATGCCCACGAAGTAATACAGGGTCGTTTCCGGATCGTGCGGTTCCTTTTCCTCGGCGAACGTCAGCAGCGCGGCCGCCTGCGCAAGCGCTTCGAGAATCAGCACGCCGGGCATCACCGGCCGTGTCGGGAAGTGACCCTGAAAATACGGCTCGTTGACCGTCACGTTCTTCAGCGCTTTGATGCTCTGATGCGGCGTGAGTTCGAGTACACGGTCGACAAGCAGGATCGGATACCGATGCGGCAGCAACGTGAGAATCTTGTGGATGTCTAGATTGATTTTTTCGGTGCTCATAGTCGTTCTGCTCGCGCGCTTCACAGCGCGGGTGTTGACTGCGAAACCGCTCGTCAGGAAACTTATAAGCTAACAAGCCTGCCAAGCGGCTTCGCGTGGGATGCCGGTTTTTACCGCGGGTTTTACCGCGGGTTTTACCGCGGGTTTTACCGTCTTAATGCTTGCCTGAAGTGCTGTCCGGGGTGTTATTCGCGGTGGTATCCGGGTTAATGCCTGCGGCTACCGCCGCTTCGAGCGTCTTGATGCGTTCCCGCAACTTGTCCAGATTACGCACAATGGCCGCGCTTTTGTTCCAGTCCGCGTGATTCACGGCGGGAAATGCGCTGGTGTACATGCCCGGCTTCAGCAGCGACTTCGACACGCCGGACTGTGCCGTGACAATCACGTAATCCGCCAGCGTTACGTGGCCCGCAATGCCCACCGCGCCGCCGATCATGCAATGCCGCCCGATATTCGTGCTGCCCGCAATGCCCGCACAGCCTGCAATCACCGTATAGGCGCCGATCCGGCAGTTATGCCCGATCTGGACCAGATTATCGATCTTTACGCCTTCCTCGATCACCGTGTCGGCCATTGCACCCCGGTCGATCGTGGTGTTCGCGCCAATCTCCACGTCCTGCGCCACGACCACGGCGCCGACTTGCGGGATCTTGACCCAGCTGCCGGTGCGCGCGTCGCCGTCGCCGGCAAAATCCGGCGCAAAACCAAAACCGTCAGCACCGATCACCGCACCCGCATGCACGATCACGCGCGCGCCGAGCTTACAGTCATGATAGACGGTCACGTGGGGATAAAGATGGACGTCGTCAGCCAGCTTCACGCCCCGACCGATAGTCACGCCCGCATCCAGCTTCACGCGCTCGCCAATCTCGGCACCGGCTTCCACGCTCACGTGCGGCCCGATCACGGCACTGGCGGCCACCTTCGCACGGGGATGGATAAACGCCGTGGGATGCACGCCGGGTTCGACCGGCGGCGTCGCGAGGTCGATGAAAACCTGCGCGACACGCGCAAAATAAGCGTAGGGATTCGCCGTGACAATAAAGTTACGCCCTTGCCGCGACGTCACTTTCTCCAGGTCCGCCGGCGAAATCAACACCGCACCGGCCTGCGTGCTTTCCACTTGAGACAAATACTTCAGGTTCGCGAGAAAGGCGAGTTGCGTGGGGCCGGCCTGGTCGAGCGGCGCGAGGCCGTTCACGCGATGCGCTGCATCGCCTGCTATGTCTCCACCGAACCGTTGTGTCAGTTCACCAAGCGTGATCGCGCTGTCTGATGCCATCCGGTACCGCTCCCGATCAGTTCGAACTACTAGCTGGATTGGCCGACAGGCTCGCCTGATTCGCGGCCAGCGCCTTCAGCACCTGATCGGTGATATCGATGCGCGGACTGACGTACACCGCTTCCTGCACGATCAGGTCGTAGTGCTGCGCCTCGGCAATCTGCTTGATGACCTTGTTGGCCCTGTCCAGCACGGCAGCAAGCTCTTCGTTGCGGCGCTGGTTCAGGTCTTCGCGAAATTCGCGCTGTTTGCGTTGGAAGTCCTGGTCGAGCTGCGACAAATCGCGTTGCTTGGAGGCACGGTCGGCAGGCGCCATGGCGGCGCCGTTCTTGTCCATTGCGTCCGACATGGTCTTCAGCCGCGCCGCCATGTCCTGCAACGCCTTGTCCCGCTTCGAAAACTCTTGTTCGAGCTTCGTCTGCGCCGCCTTGGCCGCTGCGGACTCACGCAAGATGCGATCGGAGTTGACGGCTGCAATCCGGGTCTCCTGCGCCTCTGCCTTGGCGGCACCCATCAGGCCGAGCGTCACCGACATAACAAGCGCCAACGCTACATGTTTCGAAAGCTTACCGGTTCGCAAAGTCTTCCTCACGTTACTTATTTACACCACTGACTGATGATGCCACCCAATCAGGTCACAGAATCAGATCACTAAGCCAAGCCTCTGCGTCAGGCGTCCCGGTTCCGCGACAAGAGCGGAAAACCGGGCCACCGACACATCCCGATCGCGGCTTAGAACGCCGTACCGATCTGGAACTGGAACTTCTGATACTGGTCGCCGGCATGCTTCGTCACAGGGAAGCCCAAGCTCAACTTGAGCGGACCAATTGGCGAAATCCACGCCAGACCGAAACCGTAACCATACCGCAGGCCGTTCGCACCCGTGCTGGTGCCGCCCTGACCCGGATCGCCCCAGACGTTACCGCCGTCAAGGAAGGTGAAGACGCGCAGCGTGCGGTCATAACCCGTACCCGGCAACGGGAAGGTCAGCTCGATGTTACCCACTGCCATGCGCGAACCGCCGATCGGGTCTCCCGTGGTCGTGTCACGCGGACCCAGTGAGCTCGGTTCATAACCGCGAACCGAGCCGATACCGCCAGCATAGTAGTTCTTGAAAATCGGGTACGTCTGGCCGTCCAGGCCCTTACCGTAGCCGCCCTGCAAGTTCAGGCCGAGCACGAAGCCGCGCGCGAACGAGTAGTAATACTGAACCTGGGCATCTGCCTTGATGTAGGTGGTGTTACCCGCCGGCGTACCGTATTCGAAGTTCGTCTGCGTGTAATACCCGCGGCTCGGGACCAATGCACTGTCACGATTGTCACGCGACCAGCCAACCGTCACCGGCACGTTGTTCACTACGCGGCCGAACTCGTTGACGTAGTCCTTGTAGCTCTGCGGCGTGTTGGCATCGACGTCGAGCGTGTTCTGCTCGAGGCCCGCGCCGAAGTACACCGTGTCCTGCTCCGAGAACGGAATGCCGAACTTCAGGTCACCACCAATGGTAACGATCTTGAAGCTCGAATCGGTCGAGTAATACAGCGGCTGATACGTGCGGTAGTACAGGTCGGTAATACGCTTGATGCCGTCGATGGTGAAATACGGATCGACTTGCGTCACCGTCAACGTCCGGTACGTCTTGGCCGTGTTGACATTGACCGAAAGGCTGGTACCCGAACCGAACACGTTGTCCTGCGACACGCCCGCTGACAGCACGACCTTGTCCGTCGACGAAAAACCCGCACCGAGCGTAATCGCGCCGGTCGGCTTTTCCGTGACTTTCACGTCCACGTCCACCTGGTCGTTCGTCCCTTCGACCGGAACCGTGGTCACATCGACATCGGTAAAGTACCCGAGACGATTCACGCGATCCTTCGACAGCGCCAGCCGGCTCGAATCGAACCATGAGCTTTCGAGCTGACGCATTTCCCGGCGCACGACTTCGTCACGTGTACGCGTATTGCCGGCGATGTTCACGCGCCGCACATACACGCGGCGGCTCGGATCCACATTCAGCGTCAGGTCGACGGAGTGATCGGCTTGATTGATCTGCGGCTGTGCGTTGACCTGCGCGAACGCGTAGCCATATTCGCCGAGCTTGTCGACGATGGACTTCGTGGTCGCCTGCAGCTTTTCGGCCGAGAAACGGTCACCCGGTTTGATCTTGATGAGCTTGGTCAGCTCCGCCTCGCGGTCAAGCAGATTGCCCGAAAGCTTGATCGCGCTGATCTTGTACGGCTCGCCTTCGTGCAGCGCGATCGTCAGGTACATGTCCTTCTTGTCGGGCGAGATGGACACCTGCGTCGAGTCGATGTTGAACTCGAGATAACCGCGATTCAGGTAGTACGAGCGCACGTTTTCAAGGTCGCCCGAGAGCTTGTCCTTCGCGTACAGGTCGTTCTTCGTGTACCACGAGAACCAGTTCGGCGTGGACAACTGCATCTCGTCGCGCAGCGTGCTCGTGCTGACCGCCTTGTTGCCGATGAAGTTGATCTGGCGGATCTTCGCGCTCGGACCTTCCGCCACCGAGAACAGGATCTGCACGCGGTTGCGGTCGACCGGCGTCACGGTAGTCGTGACTTCGGCAGCATAGAACCCGCGCGTCAGATACTGACGCTTGAGTTCCTGTTCTGCCTTGTCGACGAGCGCCTTGTCGTACGAGCGCCCTTGCGACAAGCCTACCGCGCGCAACGCCTTCGCCAGGTTGTCCTTTTCGAACTCGTGGATCCCGGAGAAATCGATTTGCGAAATGGCCGGACGTTCCTGCACCTGCACCACCACCACGTTGCCCTGTGTGGCGATCTGGACGTCATTGAAGAAGCCCGTTGCATAAAGCGCGCGAATTGCCTCGGAGGCTTTGTCGTCGGTGAACGTGTCGCCCTGCTTGATAGGCAAATAGGCGAATACCGAACCGGGTTCAATGCGCTGCAGGCCGTCAATCCGGATGTCCTGCACGACAAACGGCGTTGTCGCGTGCGCCGCCATTCCGGTTGCGGCCAATGCTGCGGCCACAGCCGACTTAGGAACAAAGCGATGAGGTTTGAACAACGTGCTTCCCCAGTGTGTATAGCTGCATCGAGCCGGACGGCGTTCGTTCAAGCGCCGCCAGACAAGATGAAAAAGGATCAAGGTTACGGCCAAGCCAGATCAAAAGCGGATCAGGCGGGCAAGGTCATTAAAGAGCGCGATCATCGACAAGGCGACGATGCAAACAAGACCCGCCCGCTGCAAAACCAACTGCCAGCGATCTGACACGGCTTTGCCGGTTGCGGCTTCAACCAAATAATATAACAGATGCCCACCGTCAAGAACCGGAATCGGTAACAAGTTCAATACGCCGAGGCTGATACTCACGAGCGCGAGGAACGACAGAAACGCCGACAATCCAAGCCGCGCGCTCTTGCCGGCGTAATCAGCGATCGTCACCGGCCCAGAAAGATTTTTCAGCGACGCTTCGCCCGTGATCATCCGCCCGAACATGCGCAGCGAATAAATGCTGATGTCCCAGGTCCGCCTGACGCCCAGCTGCAAGCTTTCGACCGGCCCGTAACGCACGTCCACCGCCGGAATCCGGGTCGCGAGCGACGCGCCGATCCGGCCGACATCGCGATGCGTGGCAGCGTCCTGCTTGAGCTCCGGCACGATCTGCACGGCGCGCTGCGCACCGTTGCGCTCGATTGTCAGCGAAACCGGCGTACCCGGACGATGCTGCACATAGTCGATAAAACCCATCGCGTTATCGATCTTTTTACCGTCGATAGCGCGCAACACGTCACCCGCCTGCAAGCCCGCTTTCGCCGCCGCGCTGCCCGCTTCCACGCCGGCCACCGCCAGCGTGCCGCCACCCGGCTCGAAGCCGAGTTTATCCATGAAATCCTGGTCGACGTCCTGATCGTCGATCTTGCCCACGCTCACCGGGAAATCGAACGTGCCCTCGTTCGTCTTGGCCGTCAGCACCACAGGGCGGTGATCGAATGAAGCATCGAGCAGTTTCCAGCGCAGATCGGACCACGAGCGCACCTTGTGCGTCTCGCCACTCGCGTCGCTGCTGCCCTGCACATCGCGCATTGAAACGATCGTCTCGCCGCCCTCGAAGCCCGCCTTGGCGGCGACGGTGTTAGGCGCGGGCGTCGCAAGAATCGCCGCCGGCTCAGACACACCCCCGGCAAACACGCCGGCGAACAACAAAATGGCGAGAATGAAGTTCGCCACCGGACCCGCTGCAACAATCGCGATCCGCTTGAACACCGGTTGACGATTGAATGCGCGCGGCAAATCGGCTTCGGGAATGCTCGCTTCCGCTTCCCGTTCGTCGAGCATCTTCACGTAGCCGCCCAGCGGCAGCGCGGAGATCGTCCACTCGGTGCCGGTGCTCTTGCTGACCCACTTCACGAGCGGCTTGCCGAATCCGACCGAAAATCGCAGGACCTTCACACCGCACAGTCGCGCGACGCTGTAATGGCCGAATTCGTGGACGACGACCAGCACGCCGATAGCCACCACAAACGCAACGATTTCAATCAGGAAGTTCATGGCGACCTCAGTGCAGGACGCGTTCGGCGTGCGGCGCGTCGGCTGTCAGCAAAGCGGCGAACTCGCCTGCCAGGCGACGCGCTTCGGCATCGGCGGCGAGCACTTCATCGAGCGTGGAGGCACTGCCGTTCGGCAACGCATCCAGCACGCGCTCGACCACTTCCCCGATCGCCATGAAGCCGATCCGGCGAGCAAGGAACGCCTCCACCGCGACCTCGTTGGCCGCGTTGAGCGCCGCGCTCGCGGTGCCGCCGGCTTCCAGCGCCTTCAGCGCGAGCGCGAGGCAAGGGAAACGTTTCAGGTCAGGCTTCTCGAAGGTGAGCGACACAATTTGTGCGAGATCAAGTTGAGCGACACCTGAATCCACACGTTCCGGAAACGCCAGCGCATAGGCGATCGGCGTGCGCATGTCGGGGTTGCCGAGTTGTGCGAGTACCGAACCGTCCGCGTAAGAAACAAGCGAATGAATCACGCTTTGTGGATGGATCAGCACTTCGATGCGCGATCCCGGCACGTTGAAAAGCCAATGCGCCTCGATCACTTCGAGACCCTTGTTCATCATCGTGGCGGAATCGACGGAAATCTTGCGGCCCATCGCCCAGTTCGGATGCTTGCAGGCTTCGTCGGGCGTGACGTGGCGCAGCGTTGACGGCTCGCGGGTGCGGAACGGGCCGCCGGATGCCGTCAAAATAATCTTCGATACCCCCCCGTGCAGCGCTATTTCACGCGGCATGCACTGGAACACCGCGTTGTGCTCGCTATCGACCGGGAGGAGCACCGCGCCATTGTCGTGCACCGCGTCGATGAAAATCTTGCCCGACATGACCAGCGCTTCCTTGTTGGCCAGCAGGATGCGCTTGCCCGCACGGGCGGCAGCCAACGTGGGCGCGAGCCCCGCAGCGCCGACAATAGCAGCCACCACCGTGTCGCAACCGGCGCTCGCCGAAGCGTCTACAAGCGCTTGCGGGCCGTAGCTCACCTCGGTCTTGCAGCCTTGGGCGCGCAGTGCGGCGGCGACCTTCGCGGCGGTATCGGCGTCACCGACCACCGCCACTTCCGGCTGGAACCGCACACATTGATCGACGAGCTTGTCGCCGTTGCGATGCGCGCTCAGCGCGTAGACCTTGAAACGGTCCGGGTGCCGCGCCACGACGTCGAGCGTGCTTTCGCCGATCGAGCCCGTGGAGCCGAGCAGAGTCAGACGTTTTTGCATAAATCCTTCTTTAGCCGATTAGCCGATTGACTGGGCAACAGGACCGAGCAACAGGAGTGCGATCGGCAATACAGGCAACAATGCGTCGATCCGGTCAAGGACGCCACCGTGCCCGGGCAGCAATCCGCTCGAATCCTTGACGCCCGCCTGGCGTTTCAGCAGAGACTCGAACAGGTCGCCAATTACGCTGAATACGGTCAGCACCGTCAACGAGAGGAGCGCCCCGGCCCAGCCGAGATGCGCCACCAGCGCCGAAAAAAGTGTCGGCGCAAAAACCAGCGTGGCCGCGCCCGCCGAACCTACGATCATCACCGCCAGCCAGCCACCCAACGCGCCTTCGCGGGTTTTGCCGGGGCTGATGGACGGTGCAAGTTTATGCCGGCCGAACGCTTTTCCGGCGAAGTATGCGCCAATGTCGGCCAGCCATACGACTAGGAGAAGCGATAGCACGAACGCCACCCCGACCGTACGGGCCGTAACCAGCGCGTGCCAGCAGGCCACGAACGTCACAATGCCGGCGAACAGCAGGAACACGCGCCACGCGCCGTCGGCAAGAGCGGGCTTGCGCGCAAGCGCGAACGGGCCGGCCAGCACCCAGAATATGGCCGCCATCTGATACAGCGGTTTGTAACCCAGCCCGAGTCGCGTACTGGCGATCAGCGCCATGCCGGCAATCACCGCGTACACCACCGGCGACCCGCCGGTCAGCTTGAGCAGCCGCCCCCATTCCCAGGCAGCGAAGATGACCACAACCGCGATCAATGCCGCGAAAACGCCCACCGGCGCGAACAACGTGATTGGCAGAAGCACTGCCAGCAGGACGATTGCCGTGATGACACGGGTCTTTAGCATGAAAGGGTGTCGGCCTTCTGCGATTGCGGTTCGAGTTGCGCACTGGTCCGCCCGAACCGCCGTTCGCGCTCAGCATACGATTCGATCGCGCGAGCCAGTGCTTCGGCGTCGAAATCGGGCCAGTAGGTATCGGTGAAATAGAGTTCTGTGTACGCCATCTGCCACAGCAGGAAATTGCTGATGCGCTGCTCCCCGCCCGTCCGGATGAACAGGTCCGGCTCCGGCGCATAGGCCATGGCCAGGTGCTGCTCGAACGCCGCTTCGTCGACCGGAACAACGCGGCCTTCCAGAACCGACTGCTCCGCCAGCTTTTTCGCCGCCTGCATGACGTCCCAGCGGCCGCCGTAATTTGCCGCGATGGTCAGTGTCAGGCGCGTATTGCGCGCCGTCTTGGTTTCGGCGCGCTGGATCAGCGCACGGATGCGCTCGTCGAACATGGAGGTGTCGCCGACCACGCGCAAACGGATGCCGTTCGCGTGCAGCTTGCCGACTTCCCGCTCCAGCGCCGTCACGAACAGGCGCATGAGGAACGAGACTTCGTCAGTCGGACGACGCCAGTTTTCGGAACTGAAAGCGAACAGCGTCACGAATTCGACGCCCTGGCGCGCACAGCTTTCGACCGTTGCCCGCACGGCGTCAACGCCGCGCGTGTGGCCGGCCACGCGCGGCAGGCGCCGCTGCGTCGCCCAACGGCCGTTGCCGTCCATGATGATCGCGATATGACGCGGGACAGCCGCGACATCGGGTACGCGAACGGTAGAGCTGGTATAGGTCATGGCCGCTGAATCTAAGTATCGACAGAGTGACGCGCCGGCACGACGCAAGAGACCGGAAACGGCCTCAAACCGTCATGATTTCGGCTTCTTTCGACACAACCAGCTTGTCGATTTCCGCGACGTTTTTATCGGTGAGCTTCTGGACGTCATCGCTTGCACGACGTTCGTCGTCCTCGGAGATTTCCTTGTCCTTCACGAGTTTCTTGAGTTGCTCGTTGGCGTCGCGACGCAGATTGCGCACGGCAATCTTGGCGTTTTCGCCTTCGCTTTTTACAACCTTCACGAGCTCGCGGCGGCGTTCTTCGGTCAGCGCGGGCATTGGGACGCGGATCTGATCGCCCTGGTTGGAGGGGTTCAGGCCCAGATCCGAATCACGAATCGCCTTTTCCACCACCGGCACCATCTTCTTTTCCCACGCCTGCACGCCAATTGTCCGGGCGTCGATCAGCGTCATGTTCGCTACTTGCGAAATGGGTACGCTCGAGCCGTAGTAATCCACCTGGATATGGTCCAGCAAGCCCGTGTGGGCGCGGCCCGTACGGATCTTTGCGAGATCGTTCTTGAACGCTTCGATCGATTTTTGCATCTTCTGATCGACGCTCTTCCTAATGTCAGCCAAACTCATGTGAGCCTCCGTACTTTTATTGCATGCAGTGCTGGCGGTGGCGGCGCGGTTCCTTGGGAGCGCGCCCGCCCTCACCTTTTGTCACCGCGAGAGTTTACACGTGGACGAGCGTACCTTCGTCGTCGCCTTGAACGATGCGCTTGAGCGCGCCCGGCTTATTGATCGCAAACACGCGAATAGGCAGCTTCTGGTCGCGGCACAGCGCAAACGCCGTCGCGTCCATGACCTGCAGATTCTTGCCGATCGCTTCGTCGAAACTGATCGTGCTGTAGCGGGTGGCGGTCGGGTCTTTCTTGGGATCGGCGGAATATACGCCGTCCACTTTCGTCGCTTTCAACACGACTTCCGCGCCAATCTCCGAACCGCGCAGTGCAGCGGCCGTATCGGTGGTGAAAAACGGGTTGCCCGTACCCGCCGCGAAAATGACCACTTTGCCTTCTTCGAGCTGGCGAATGGCGCGCGGGCGGATGTATGGCTCGACCACCTGGTCCATGCGCAGCGCGGATTGCACGCGCGCCTCGATACCGGCGTGGCGCATGGCGTCCTGCAACGCGAGCGCGTTCATCATGGTCGCGAGCATGCCCATGTAGTCGGCCGTTGCACGGTCCATGCCGGCCGCACCGCCCGCCACGCCGCGAAAAATATTACCGCCGCCGATAACAACCGCGAGTTGCGTACCCATGCGCACCACTTCCGCAACGTCTGCCACCATCCTTTCGATTGTCGCGCGATTGATGCCAAAGGCATCGTCGCCCATTAGTGCTTCGCCGGAGAGTTTGAGGAGTACGCGTTTGTAGGCTGTGGGCATATGAGGGTTCCGATCGCGCCGAGAGGGAGTGCAACAACGTAGAACTGTAGGGGTGAAACGATATTTCCGGCAAGCATCCCATATTGGACAAGCCGCGGCGGCGCAACGGATTCACCCGGGGGTTAACCTGAATCAACCCCGGTTTGCCCGTCCAGCGCGGTCTTGACCGCCATGAGGGCGCGAGACGGACGTTCCGCGTTGGGGAACGCCCGTCTCACATTTAGCTGCATTTAGCTGCTTTTCACTGCATTTTTGACTCGGAGGCCAGTGCGTCTGCGTCGAGCGGCCCGGTTGAACGGGCCGGCTGATGCTGCGCCGACTGCTACGCGCGACTGCTGTATCTAGCCAGCTGCGCAGTCCTGACCGCCGTTTGACGCTTTAGCCTTGCTTGGCGGCGGCAACTTGTGCGGCCACTTCGGCAGCGAAGTCATCCGACCGCTTTTCGATGCCTTCGCCGACCACGAACAGCGCAAACTTCTGCACCGACGCGCCTGCCGCCTTCAACATCTGTTCGATCGTCTGCTTGTCGTTCTTAACGAACGTCTGGTTCAGCAACGAAACTTCCTTCAGGTACTTCTGGACGCTGCCGTCGACCATCTTGGCGACGATCTCAGCCGGCTTGCCCGATTCCGCGGCCTTTTGCTCGGCGATGCTGCGTTCCTTCGCGATCAGTTCCGCCGGAACGTCGTCCGACGACAGCGAGACCGGCTTCATGGCAGCGATGTGCATGGCAACGTCCTTGCCGACCTGCTCGTCCGCGCCCGTGAACTCGACCAGCACGCCGATGCGCGTGCCGTGGAGATACGAAGCCAGCTTGTTGGCGGATTCAAAACGCACGAAACGGCGAATCGACACGTTTTCACCGATCTTGCCGACCAGCGCGAGACGCACGGCGTCGACCGTCGAGCTTTCCAGCGGCAGCGCGCCGAGGGCGGCGACATCGGCCGGGTTGCTCTTCGCCACGATCTCGGCGACGGTTTTGCCGAATGCCAGGAAGTCGTCGTTCTTGCCGACGAAGTCGGTTTCGCAATTCAGTTCGACGAGCGAGCCCACGCCGCCGTCGATGTGCGCCGTGATGATGCCTTCAGCCGTCACCCGCGACGCAGCCTTGCTCGCCTTGTTGCCCAGCTTCACGCGCAGCAGCTCTTCAGCGCGCTCCATGTCGCCTTCGGCTTCCGTCAGCGCCTTCTTGCATTCCATCATGGGCGCGTCGGTCTTTGCGCGCAGTTCTGCCACCATGCTTGCGGTAATTGCCGCCATCATTTGCTCCTTGAGTCTGTGCCGTGCTTTCACACGTTCGCACTATTGACACGCGCCGCCGGCGAGAAATGCCCGCGGCCAGAATGGGGGTGCTGCCTGATACTTCGATAACTTCGATACTTAACAGATACTTCACGACTGTTTCGCGCTCTGCTGCCCACGAATAGTGCCGTTGTTACTTTACGTTGCAGTAGCTGCCGGTTAAAAAAAGGGGGCCTTTCGCAAAGCCCCCTTTTTTGCCGAAACCATCATGTCGGCGTCTTCTGCAGAGACTTACGCTTCTGCGTTGACTTCCACGAACTCGTCGCCTTCGCCGCTGCGAACTGCCTGAACCACTTCGTTCACCGCGCTCGAACGGCCTTCCAGGATCGCGTCGGCCACGCCCTTCGTGTACAACATGACTGCCTTGCTGGCGTCGTCGTTACCCGGGATCACGTAGTCGATGCCTTCCGGCGAGTGGTTCGTATCAACCACGGCAATAACCGGAATGCCCAGCTTCTTGGCTTCAGTCACGGCAATCTTGTGGTAACCAACGTCAACCACGAAAATTGCGTCCGGAATGCCGCCCATGTCCTTCACGCCGCCAATCGACTTGATCAGCTTGGCCATTTCACGTTCAAACAGGAGCGCTTCCTTCTTGCTCATGCGTTCCGTTTCACCGGCTTCCAGCGCTGCTTCCATGTCCTTCAGGCGCTTGATCGATACTTTCAGCGTCTTGAAGTTGGTCAGCATGCCGCCGAGCCAGCGTGCGTTCACGAAAGGCATACCAGCGCGTTGCGCTTCTTCCGCCACCGTGTCACGCGATTGGCGCTTCGTGCCAACGAACAAAATCGTGCCGCGATTCGCTGCCAGCTGACGCACGTACTTCAGCGCGTCGTTGTACATCGGCAGCGTTTTTTCGAGGTTGATAATGTGAATCTTGTTGCGATGACCGAAAATGAACGGAGCCATTTTCGGGTTCCAGAAGCGAGTTTGGTGACCGAAGTGGACACCGGCTTCCAGCATTTCACGCATTGTTACTGCCATGAGAGTTCTCCGCGAGGGTTAGGTCTTAAGCCGGCTGCCGCATCGGGCGCCCCGTGTTTCTTAACTTTTCGGGGCGCCGGACACCCTGGGTGCGCCGGCTTGCGATTCAAGTCCACTCTTCCCCGCACCTTCTCTCCATGTGCTTTTCAGAAAACATAATTTTCAGAAAAAACGCATTGAGAAGACGATTACAAAGTAGATGCAGACTTAGCCAGCGAGTATATCACGCTCAAATGGCACGACTCAAGATGCCCGTTCATCCGGATGCGGGCCCGGGCGCCGTTGCTTGCTGTCCCGCCAAGCGCCGCGGACGGGACAGCAAGCAACAAAACGTCGGCAAAACAATCGCAGAATTCATGTGCCGGCTGCTCTAAAACCGCCGCGCCGGCCCGCCCCGGGTGCGGCGAGCCCTCTAAGGTGCGATAATGACCGATTGGCGCCCGCCGCCGCTTACACGCATTCTCGATACAAGTCATGTCCATTACGCTGAAAACCGACCACGATATCGCGCAAATGCGCGTCGCCTGCCGACTTGCCAGCGAAGTGCTCGACTTCATCACGCCTCATATTGTCGCTGGCGTGACGACGGGCGAACTCGATCGGCTTTGCCACGAGTACATGCTGAAAGAACAAGGCACGGTGCCCGCGCCGCTGAATTACCAGCCGCCCGGCTATCCGCCGTACCCGAAAGCAACCTGTATCTCGGTCAACGACGTGATTTGCCACGGCATTCCCGGCGACAAGGCGCTGAAAAACGGCGACGCGCTGAATATTGACATCACCGTGATCAAGGAAGGCTATTTCGGCGATACCAGCCGGATGTTCCTGGTCGGCGAAGGATCGATTCTGGCGAAACGCCTGGTGCAAACCACGTTCGACTGCATGTGGCTCGGAATCGACCAGATCAAGCCGGGCGCGCATCTCGGCGATATCGGGCACGCCATCCAGAAATATGCCGAAGCGCAAGGCTACAGCGTGGTGCGCGAGTACTGCGGCCACGGCGTGGGCCAGGTTTTTCACGAAGATCCGCAAGTGCTGCACTACGGCCGGCCCGGCACGGGCATCGAATTGCAGGCGGGCATGATCTTTACGGTCGAACCCATGATCAATGCCGGCCGCCGCGATATCCGCACCATGCCCGACCAGTGGACTGTCAAGACGCGCGACCGCAGCTTGTCCGCGCAATGGGAGCATACGGTGCTGGTTACGCCGACAGGCTATGAAGTGCTGACCGTGTCGGCGGGCACGCAAGCGCCTTCGGAATTGATCGCCGCAGCGGCTTGAAGCGGCTTGACCGAGAACCCGGCGCATGTGGTTCTACCGTTGACCGGCCGGGTTTTTTGACGCTGCAGGTTGTGGCCGAGTCGTGCACGTATCGTGTTTCGGCCTATATCAACCGGGGCGAATCTCGCTATTTGGGTTGTGCTCGGCCCGTCAGGCGCTTTTCGCGCCATGAATTGTTGTCGTTGAGTCGCGCCGGATCTTGAGTTGTGCCCGATCAAGCCAGAGTTATTTCGCCCGGTTTAAAGACGGCTTAAGCTTGCTGTATAGCGTGGCATAGGAAGCTTACGGCATCTCGCCTTGGTCCGCGTCCAACAACTCGGGCTCGTGGTCAAGACTGGTCAGACAGCACCTGCGTTGCCACGCCGCATCCAGCCCATGTCCGGGGTGCGCACTGACCGCATCGCGCGTGACCTGATTTAAAACCGGCGAACCGCCTGTTCGCCACGATCAATTTTCATCCACAGACTTGACGACCCGCCTGCCCATGAGCGTACCTGCCGACGCCCCGCCCCAAGCCGATTCGTTGAAAGCCTCGTACAAGACGGCCAAGGCCGCCCTGCTCGAGCGCTTCCAAAGCGCAACCAACGTCGATGGCCTGATGCATGCTCTCGCACGCGCCACCGACGAAGCGCTCCAAGGCGCCTGGGAAGCCTGCGCGATGCCGAAATCAGCGGCGCTGATTGCGGTCGGCGGTTACGGGCGCGGCGAACTTGCGCCCTATTCGGACGTCGATATCCTCGTCCTCCTGCCCGATGACGAAACGCCCGACCACACCGCTTCACTGGCCGCGCGTATCGAGCGGCTGATTGGCATGGCGTGGGATCTTGGCCTGGAGATCGGCAGCAGCGTGCGGTCGGTGACGCAGTGCATAGATGAAGCAAGCAACGACATCACCATCCAGACCTCGCTGCTGGAAGCGCGCCGCATCGTAGGCAACGAAACGCTGTTCGAGACATTCGAGGGGCGATATCGGCAGACGCTCGATCCGCGTGCGTTCTTCCAGGCGAAAGTCCTGGAGATGCGCCAGCGGCACGCCAAGTATCAGGACACGCCGTACAGCCTCGAGCCGAATATCAAGGAAAGCCCGGGCGGATTGCGTGACCTGCAGCTTATTTTATGGATCTCGCGCGCGGCCGGTTTCGGCAGCAGCTGGCGTGAACTGGATTCGCGCGGGCTGATTACCGAGCGCGAAGCCAGCGAACTGCGCCGCAACGAAGGTTTTCTGAAGACCCTGCGCGCGCGGCTGCATGTGATTGCCCGGCGGCGCCAGGACATTCTCGTCTTCGACTTGCAGACGGCGCTGGCCGAAAGCCTCGGCTACAAAGCGACATCGTCCAAGCGCGCGAGCGAACAGCTCATGCGCCGCTATTACTGGGCCGCTAAAGCCGTCACGCAGCTTGCCACCATCCTGATCCAGAACGTGGAAGCGCAACTGTTTCCATCGACGAGCGGTATTACCCGCGTGCTCAACGAGCGTTTCGTCGAGAAGCAGGGCATGCTGGAAATTGCCAGCGACGACGTTTTCGAACGCGAACCCAACGCCATTCTCGAAGCGTTCCTGCTGTACGAACAAACGCGCGGCGTGAAGGGTTTATCCGCCCGAACGCTGCGGGCAATCTATAACGCACGTGACCTGATGGGCCGCGACTGGCGGCGTGACCCCGAGAACCGGCGCCTGTTCATGGAGATCCTGAAGCAGCCTGAAGGCATCACGCACGCGCTGCGGCTGATGAACCAGACGAGCGTGCTGGGACGTTATCTGCTCAACTTCCGGCGCATTGTCGGCCAGATGCAGCATGACCTGTATCACGTCTATACCGTCGATCAGCACATCCTGATGGTGTTGCGCAACATCCGGCGCTTCGCGATGGCCGAACACGCGCATGAATACCCGTTCTGCAGCCAGCTGATGGGTAATTTCGAGCGCTCGTGGGTGCTGTACATCGCGGCACTTTTTCACGATATCGCCAAGGGCCGCGGCGGCGATCACTCCGTGCTCGGCATGGCGGATGCACGGCGTTTTTGCCGTGAACACGATGTTGGCGCGGACGACAGCGACCTGGTCGTTTGGCTCGTGGAACAGCATCTGACCATGAGCCAGGTCGCGCAAAAGCAGGACACGAGCGATCCGGAAGTCATCAAGCAATTTGCATCGATGGTCAAGACCGAGCGCCGGTTGACCGCGCTGTATCTGCTGACCGTCGCCGATATCCGCGGCACCAGCCCCAAGGTCTGGAACGCATGGAAAGGCAAGCTGCTCGAGGATTTGTACCGCGCCACGCGCGCCGTGCTCGGCGGCGCCGAACTGCACGCGCACTCGGAACTCAAGTCGCGCCAGGAAGACGCGCTCGCGTTGCTGCGCCTTGAAACCGTGCCCGAAAACGCGGAAAAAGTGTTGTGGGACAAGCTTGATGTCGGCTATTTCCTGCGCCACGACGCCGCCGATATCGCCTGGCAAACCCGCGTGCTTTATAAACACGTGGAGAGCGAAAAGCCGATCGTACGGGCGCGGCCTTCGCCGATTGGCGCCGCGCTTCAAGTGTTGGTGTATGTGCAGGACCGGCCCGATTTGTTCGCCGGGATCTGCGCGTATTTCGACAAAAACGGCCTGTCCGTGCTCGATGCGCGCGTCACAACGACCCGACACGGCTACGCGCTCGACAATTTTCTGGTCGCGCATCCCGACCATGACGGGCATTATCGCGACATTGCGAATCTCGTCGAACAGCAGTTGAGTACGCTGCTGACCGCCGAGGGCATTTTGCCGGAACCGTCGAAGGGACGTGTTTCGCGGCTTGTGCGCACTTTTCCGATCACGCCGCGCGTGGATTTACGTCCCGACGAACGTGGTCAGTATTACATCCTGTCGGTATCGGCTAACGACCGGCAGGGCCTCCTTTATTCGATCGCGCGGGTTCTGGCCCAGCACCGGATCGGCGTCCACGCGGCGCGGATCAATACGCTCGGCGAACGCGTAGAAGACGTGTTCCTGCTCGACGGCAAAACCCTATCCGACAACCGGACGCAGATCCAGGTCGAAACCGAACTGCTGCGCGCGATCGCAGCCTGAGAATATATGCGCGTCAAACTGACAGCGAAACACCCGCGCCCGGCATCGCCGGCACGTTCCCCCGTTCGTACCGGCAGCGCTGCCGGACGAAAAAAGCCCGCACGCGCTGAAATCGCGAGCGGCGATCGGCCAGTGCGTAGTGATAAACCGGCTGGCGGTGCACGACCGTCGGGGGCGGGTGAGCGGAAACCTTTCAAGGCGCGAAGTGATGACTCGCGGGGCGCGGGTGATCGCGGGGCGCGGCCATCGTTTGGTGATCGTGGCGCTCCGCGTGGTGATCGGCCTTCCGGTGATGGTGAACGTCGTCCGTTTACGCCACGTGGCGATGCGCCGCGTGGTCCGAGTAGTGATCGTGGTCCGCGGCCTTCGTTTGGTGATCGTGGGGCTCCGCGTGGTGACCGCCCTTCCGGCGATGGCGAACGTCGCCCGTACGCGCCGCGTGGCGATGCGCCGCGTGGTCCGAGTGGTGATCGCGGCCCGCGCCCTTCCTTTGGTGATCGCGGCGCTCCGCGTGGTGATCGACCTTCCGGTGATGGTGAACGTCGGCCGTACACGCCGCGTGGTGATGCTCCGCGTGGTCCGAGTGGTGATCGCGGCCCGCGTCCTTCGTTTGGCGATCGTGGCGCTCCGCGTGGTGATCGACCTTCTGGTGATGGCGAACGTCGTCCGTTCACGCCGCGTGGTGATGCTCCCCGTGGTCCGAGTAGTGATCGCGGGCCCCGGCCTTCGTTTGGCGATCGTGGCGCTCCGCGCGGTGATCGGCCTTCTGGTGATGGCGAACGTCGTCCGTTCACGCCGCGTGGCGATGCTCCGCGTGGTCCGAGTAGCGACCGCGGGCCCCGGCCTTCGTTTGGCGATCGTGGCGCTCCGCGCGGTGACCGCCCTTCCGGCGATGCTGAACGTCGTCCGTTCACACCTCGCGGCGATGCTCCGCGTGGCCCAAGCAGCGATCGCGGTCCGCGCCCGTCGTTTGGCGACCGTGGCGCTCCGCGCGGTGACCGCCCTTCCGGCGATGGCGAACGTCGCCCATACGCGCCGCGTGGTGATGCTCCACGCGGTCCAAGCAGCGATCGCGGCCCCCGTCCGTCCTTCGGCGACCGCGGTGCCCCACGTGGCGACCGCCCCTCAAGCGACAACGAACGCCGTCCGTTCAAACCCCGCGATGATTCGCGCGGCCCAGGCAGCGACCGCACGCCCCGCCCATCGTTTAATGACCGCGGTGACCGCAGCGCTCCGCGCGAGCGCAACCATTCGCACGATGGCAGCCCGCGCCCAGCCCCTACCGACCGCCAACGGCCCTCAGGCGACAGCCCTTACGTAGCACGCGACACATCCGGACGCTTCGGCGATGAGCACAAACCCGCCGCGCGCAAACCGGTATCGAAACCGTCAAAACCGCGTGACGTCGACGCTCCGCCCTCGCCCGCCCGCATCGCACGCGAAAACGAAGAAGGGCTCGTGCGCTTGTCGAAGGTGATGTCGGAACTCGGCCTGTGCTCGCGCCGCGAAGCCGATGAATGGATCGAAAAAGGCTGGGTTCTGGTCGACGGCGAGGTCATCGATACGCTCGGCACCAAGATTCGTCCCGACCAGAACGTTGAAATCGCACCCGCCGCGCACGCGGCCCAGATGCAGCAGGTCACCATTCTGATCCACAAGCCGGTTGGCTACGTGTCGGGTCAGGCGGAAGACGGCTATCAGCCGGCTGTCACACTGGTCAATCCGTCCAACCATTGGGCCGACGACCAGTCCGGCATCCGCTTCACGCCGCTGCATCTGCGCACGCTTGCGCCGGCAGGCCGTCTGGATATCGATTCGACCGGGCTGCTGGTCCTGACCCAGGATGGCCGCGTGGCGAAACAACTGATCGGCGGTCATTCCGACGTCGATAAGGAATATCTCGTGCGCGTGAAATTCGGCGAGCACGAAGTCGATATCGAACCGCACTTCCCGCCCGAAAGCCTGGCGCTGCTGCGCCACGGACTCTCGCTCGACGACGTGCCGCTCAAAACAGCGCAGGTCAGTTGGCAAAATGGTGAACAGTTGCGCTTTGTGTTGCGCGAAGGCAAAAAGCGCCAGATTCGCCGGATGTGCGAGCTGGTTGGGCTGGAAGTGGTTGGCCTGAAGCGGATCCGGATGGGTCACGTGACGCTCGGCGCCTTGCCGCCGGGCCAGTGGCGTTATCTGGGCGCGGACGAAGCGTTCTAAAACAGCTTCGCTGCCTTCTCCGCGCGCTTCAAAACGTCGCGGAAAAACGACGAAATTGTTACCAATCGATGCGAACGGCACCTGCCGATCGCATCGATTTTTTTTGGCCGATTTTTTGGCTAAAGAAAATATGACACATGACCGTTAGTCAGGTACACGCGCAATTTACCGCTTCAAGTCGCGTGTGCTTGGGCGAATGCTGCGAAGTGCTACTGGAGAATTGCCATGTCCGTTGAGATCATTGTTCGCGAAACCAAAACTGGCCTCGAAATCATCAGCGGCCGACGTCGACTCGACGCGCTGCTCGCCGTGCACGACGAAGTTGTCGTGATGAGCCCGGGCGTGGGTGAAGTGGTCATCGCGCGGTTGCCGGACGGACGCTTGCAGGCATCGGCGAATCCGGAGCACATTGCATTGTTCCGCCAGCCGGCCATGGCGTCGGGACCGAAGAAAAGCTTCGCCTGAGGATGAGGCCGCCGGGCTCCGGCGGTTCTTGCTTCCTTGATGCATGAATGATCCAGCTAAACGAAACGGCCTGATCCTGTACGGCACGGCTGAGCACGTCGCCAATTCATGCACCGCAACGAAAGCCGCATTTGGCCAAACCACCCCGCCAAACAAAAGGGCCGCGATTCTTCGCGGCCCTTATTCTTTCAGCGGCTGACCAGCCGGTCAAACCAGCCGTTCGCCCGTCGATCGATCAATCGTCGCTTTTCGGATCGAGTCCTGGAAACAGGATCTCGGTGAAGCCGAACTTCGAGAAATCCGTGACGCGCATGGGATACAGCTTGCCGATCAGGTGATCGCATTCGTGCTGCACGACGCGCGCGTGAAAGCCTTCGGCCAGCCGTTCGATAGGCGAGCCGTACTGATCGAACCCCTGATAGCGGATCATGGAATACCGCTGCACGGCGCCGCGCAGGCCCGGCACCGACAAACACCCTTCCCAGCCTTCCTCCATGTCGTGCGAGACCGGCGTAATGATCGGGTTGATCAGCACCGTTTCCGGCACCGGCTCGGCCTCCGGATAACGCTCGTTGTGCGCGAAACCGAAGATCACGACCTGCAAATCCACGCCGATCTGCGGCGCGGCAAGCCCGGCGCCGTTTGCGTGGCGCATGGTGTCGAACATGTCTTCAACCAGAGCGTGCAGCTCGGGGGTATCGAAGTGATCGACCGGCTCGGCGATACGCAACAAACGCGGATCGCCCATTTTGAGGATTTCGCGAATCATGGTGTTTCTCCCTCCAAAAGCTTGCGCATACCCTCTTCGTCGAGTACCGGGACGCCGAGTTCCTCAGCCTTCACAAGCTTGCTGCCGGCCTCCGCCCCCGCCACCACGTAATCCGTTTTCTTCGATACCGATCCCGCCACTTTCGCGCCCGCCGCCTCCAGCATCTCCTTCGCGTCTTCGCGCGACAGAGTAGGCAGCGTGCCGGTGAGCACGACCGTCTTGCCGGCGAGTATGCCCTGCGGCGCCTTCGGCGCGGGCGGGCCTTCGGGCCAGGTCACCTTGCCCGGCGCGCGCAATTGCTCGATCACCATCTGGTTATGCGGTTCGCTGAAAAAATTGTGCAGCGACTCGGCCACGACCGGGCCGACATCGTTCACTTCAAGCAATTCCTCGACGCTTGCCGCCATGATCGGATCGAGCGAGCCGAAATGCTTGGCGAGGTCTTTCGCCGTCGACTCGCCGACGTGACGAATACCCAGCGCGTACAGAAAACGCGGCAAGGTGGTCTGCTTCGCCTTTTCGAGGGAATCGTACAGATTCTGGGCGGATTTATCGGCGAAACGGTCCAGCGCGACGAGCGTTGCCACACCGAGATTGAACAGGTCCGCGGGCGTGCGCACGATGTTCTCATCGACCAGTTGGTCGATGATCTTCTCACCCAGCCCGTCGATATCCAGCGCACGCCGTTGCGCGAAATGCCACAACGCCTGCTTGCGTTGCGCGGGACAGATCAGGCCGCCCGTGCAGCGAGCAATGGCTTCGTCAGGAAGCCTTTCTATCTTCGATCCGCAGACCGGGCACTCGGTCGGCATCACAAACTCGCGGGCATCGTCTGGACGCCGGTCGAGGATCGCGCCAACCACTTCGGGGATGACATCACCGGCACGCCGCACGATCACGGTGTCTCCGATACGGATGTCCTTGCGCCGAACCTCGTCTTCGTTATGCAGCGTCGCATTCGTCACCGTCGCGCCGCCGACAAACACGGGCGTAAGACGCGCGACCGGCGTAATGGCGCCCGTACGGCCTACTTGTACGTCGATAGCCAGCAACTGCGTGAGCGCTTCCTGCGCGGGAAACTTGTGTGCAAGCGCAAAGCGGGGTGCGCGCGAAACGAAACCCAGCTTGTCCTGCTCGTCGCGCTGGTTGACCTTGTAGACCACGCCGTCGATGTCGTACGGCAAACCATCGCGTTGCTCTCCCGTCTTACGGAAGAACTCGAGCAGGCCTTCAGCGCCTTGCACCACGCCACGCTCCGCGTTGACCGGCAGGCCCATTTCCTTGTACCAGTCGAGCAGCGCCGAGTGCGACACAGGCATCTCCGCACCTTCCAGCACGCCAATGCCATAAGCGAAAAACGACAACTGGCGCTGCGCGGTCATCTTGGGATCGAGTTGCCGCAAACCGCCAGCCGCCGCATTACGCGGATTCGCAAACTCACGTTGTTCAGCCTCGCGCTGCCGCGCGTTGATCTTCTCGAAATCGCGCTTGAACATGAGCACTTCGCCGCGCACATCAAGCCGCTTCGGAATGTTCTTGCCCTTGAGTTTCAGCGGGATCGAACGGATAGTGCGGACGTTTTCGGTGACCTCTTCTCCCGTCGCACCGTCGCCGCGCGTGGCCGCCTGAACGAAGATGCCGTCGTCATAACGCAGGGAAATGGCCAGGCCGTCGAATTTCAGTTCGCACGCGTATTCAACGGGCGTGTGACCCAGCGTGTCGGCGACGCGTTTATCAAACGCGATAATGTCTTCATCGGCGAAACCGTTGTTCAACGAGAGCATGGGCACGTCGTGCGTGACCGGCTGGAAACCCGTTGCGACCTGACCGCCGACGCGTTGCGTTGGGGAGTCCGGTGTGATCAATTCGGGCTGATCGGTCTCGATCTGCTGCAGTTCCTTGAACAGGACGTCGTATTCGGCGTCGGGCAGATCCGGCTGATCGAGCACGTAATACGCGTAGTTGGCGCGCTCGAGTTCCGTGCGCAGCCAGACGGCGCGCTCAGCCGGCCGCTCGGCGCTGGCGATGGGCGCGCCGTGCGCAGCGGAAGTGGCGGAAACAGCGGAGTCCGCTTTGGAATCAGCCTTGGAAGCGGCTTTCGGTTTGGCAGACATGCGGCGAGACAGGCTAGAGAGTTAGAGGAAACCGGCCTGTTGATTGTCTCAGAGATCGGCTGATCGTGGCATCGACCGTACAGTCGATGCCTGACGAAAATCGCTAACTGTCCAACGGGCGTCGCCGTAAGATTTTATTGGCTGAACAATCGCCGCGTGGCGGGAGAACCTGCCGGAATGCCAGCCTGTTCGAGCTTCGCGTACAGCGTCATCAACTGCTTTTCGATAGCCAGCAGCGACGATTCCGGCAATGGCCGGCGCTGGTCGTCCACCACGCGCGCGCCGATGCGCTCGGAGAGCGACTTCGCGTAATCGCACATCAGGCGAAACGGCAGGATGTCTTCATCGGCCACCGGTACGTCCAGCACCAGCGTGATCATCTGGCCGCCCTTGTAGGTCAGGTCGTCGCGCAGGAAGTTGGTATCGCCGAAGAGCAGCATGAACACCGGGTTCTGGCGGGCATCGAGCTTGACGAAACGCGTACCGTCGCGCGACAGCAGCAAACCATCCTGCGAGGCCACCGCCTGCACGTAGTTGGCGGACCACGGCGCGCCGTCGGAGAGAATGTTGATCGACAATTGCGCGTCGCATTGAGCGGCGAACGCGTCGAGTTCGCGCGCCATGCCGACCGTTTCCAGCATGTCGGGAAATTCGGGCGAACCGTCGATCGTGTCGGCAAAACGCTGCACCCCCGTCACGAACTCCGAGAACTCCAGTTCGTTCAGCGGGCCGCCGCGATTGGCCAGTTGTGCCGCTGCGCGCAACTCTTCATAACGCGCGCCGTTCTTGAGCAATTCCCAGGTCGTGCCGCCCTCCGGCTTGCCTTCAATATGCACGGGCTTCGCGCCCGCGCGGCGCAACTTCTGCGCGCTCGGAATCAGCTTTTCGCCCGCGATGGGGGCAAGCAAACGGATGGGCACCACGCAATCGATCCGCCGATCCACGATAGCCGGCGGCGCCGATGAAATCGTGGTCGCGGCGGGCAAGACGGGTTCGTCATCGTCGTCAAGGATGGGGGACGAATCCGTCTCCTGGAAATCACCATTCACCGAGGTCGATTCAGCCTGGATATCGACTGCGGTATCGGCCGGCGCTACCGTGGAAAGCGGCGCACCGCCGAAACTCGGCTCGACCCGCGTGTCCGCCGCCTCGCCCTCGCCCATGGCGGGTTCACGCCGCACCGGGCGTGTAGGTTCGATGAACGGCTGCTCCTCGTCGGCGTCGTTGCGCGCGAGCGACTCCGCTGCTTCGTCAGGCATCGGGCGCGGCATCTTGCGGCGCACTTTGGCGCCCTGCCACGCGTTGTACACCACCACGCCGCCTACCACCACGGCTCCCGCTCCAATCAACCCGAGTGTCAACTCGTCCATGCACTCTCCGTCATACTTTCTGGTTGCGCTCTCGGCGCGCTTGGCGGCGCTATTGAAGGCATCCGGCGCTCATTTGAGCGCTTGTTGAGCTTACGCTGTGCGATCTGCGTCCCACGCGGTATCGGATTTTCATCCGATACCGCGTGGGTCACTCCGCGCCTGCGCGCCAGAACCGGCCTCCGGGGCCCGTTCTCCCTACTATCTTGCTGCCCGTTCTAAAAAAGCCCGGTCAAACGTTCAAGCATTTTGGGCGAAACCCGCCGCGGATTCCATATCCACGGCAACAATCCGCGAGACGCCCTGTTCCTGCATCGTCACGCCGATCAGTTGTTGCGCCATTTCCATTGCAATCTTGTTGTGCGAGATGAAGAGGAATTGCGTCTTCTCCGACATCGCACGCACAAGGTTCGCAAAGCGCTCCGTGTTGGCGTCGTCGAGTGGCGCATCCACTTCGTCCAGCAGACAGAACGGCGCCGGATTCAACTGGAACATCGCAAACACGAGCGCCGTGGCGGTGAGTGCCTTTTCGCCGCCCGACAGCAAGTGAATGGTCGAATTCTTCTTGCCCGGCGGTTGCGCGAGCACCTGCACGCCGGCATCGAGGATTTCGTCGCCGGTCATCACGAGTTTCGCCTGGCCACCGCCGAAAAGACGCGGAAAAAGCTCGCCGAAATGACGGTTCACTTCGTCGAACGTGCCTTGCAGCAACGACCGCGTTTCCTGGTCGATCTTGTGGATCGCGTCTTCCAGCGTGCCGATGGCGTCGTTCAAATCCGCCGATTGCGCGTCGAGGAAATCCTTGCGCTCACTGGCCGCGGCGAGCTCATCGAGCGCGGCCATGTTCACGGCGCCAAGGGCCGCGATCGCGTTGTTCAGCCGCGTGACTTCGCCTTGCAGATACGAAGGTTTCAGATCCGGTGTGAGCTTGGCCTGCAACTCGGCTTCATCGACACCCGCCGCCGCCAGTTGCTCGACGAACTGCTCGCCGCTGATGCGTGCCGCCTGTTCCTTCAACTGCAATTCGTTGATCTTGTCGCGCAACGGCTGCAGCGAACGTTCCGCGATAAGCCGCAATTCGTCGGCCTGACGCAGTCGCGCGGTGAGATCGTCGAGTTCGATACGGGCCGATTGCAACGCCGCTTCCCGGGCCGCGCGCAGTTCGAGCGCGTCCTGCAAGCCGGTGTGCGCCGTTTGCTCGTTGATCGTTTCGAGTTCGGCGCGGGCGTCTTCCAGCGCACCGGCCACGCGTTCGCTCTGATCCTTCGCCGTTTCAATGTTGCGCCGGTATTCCTCGATCTTCGCCGCGAGTCCACGCGCCGCAAAACTGGCGTCGGTGGCCGCGCGTTCGAGGTCCCGCGCTTCCTGGCGTGCGTTGGTCAAGGCTTCGTCGAGTGCTTCGAACGCCAACTGATGATCTTCGAAACGCGCCTGCAATTCGGCGAGTTCGCCGTCGTGGCGCTCGAAATTCGCTTCCGATTCAGCGCGCAACGCACGCTGTTCATCGATTTGCGCGGTAATTTCCGACAGTTCCTCGCGGATCTGCGTGCTCCGCTGCATGTAGCGTTCGTGCGCCTGCGCGAGCTTCAACACGTCCATTTGCAATGCGTGGACGCGTTGGGTCGCGCGTTCGGCGGAAGAACGGGCATCGCCCAGACTCGCCGATGCCTGCGTGTGCGCCGCTTCCGCTCGTACAGCAGCGGCTTTGGCTTCATCGGCGAGCAAGGCTTGCGCACGCACTTGCTTCGTCAGGTTTTCGATTTCCTGCTGGCGGGCGAGCATGCCGGCCTGCTCGGAATCGGCGGCGTAAAGCTGCACGCCAACGCGCGTCACCACATGCCCGGCCTTCACCACGAACGCAGCGCCGTCCGGCAATTGCGAACGCGAGGCCAGAGCCTGAGCGATGTCATCGGCGACAAAAACGTTGCCCAGCCAGTCGGTCAGCACGGCGCGCAGACCGGCGTCGTCAATACGGATCAGCGCCAGCAGCGGCCGTAAGCCAGCAGGCGCTTCCTGCGGACGACCGGCGTTGGGCGGTGCATAGAACGCGAGCTTGGCGGGCGGTGCATCGGTTGCAAACGCCTTCACCCAGTCGAGATTCGATACTTCCAGCGCCGCGATCCGCTCACGCAGAACCGACTCCAGCGCCGTTTCCCAACCCGCTTCAACGTGCAGCTTTTTCCAAAGGCGCGGCAACGAACCGAGCTCGTGTTTGTCGAGCCACGGCTGGATCTTGCCTTCGGTCTGGACGCTTTCCTGCAACTGCTTCAATGCCGCGAGCCGCGCTTCAAGCTGGTGAATCTGCGCGCTTTCGGCCTGCACTTTCTCTTGCGCCGCGCGCCGCTCGCCATCCAGACGCGGCAGCGTGTCCTGCGCGTCGGAGAGGCGGGCTTGGGCCTCAGCGAGAATTTCTTCGTGCTCGGCCAGTTGCATGCGCAACTCTTCGAGCTGCGCTTCGTCGGGCGCGTCCAGGCCGCCCGCTTCGCTTTTCAGGCGTTCGTGACGCTGCTGCAACTGCTGCAGTTGCTGATCGGCATTGCGTTGATGCGCGGCCTCGAGCTTCAACGCTTGTTCAGTCTGCGCGATACCGCCGCGTTCCGCGTTCAACTCGGCCTGAGCGTCGCGGAAACGCGCTTCGAGCGCGGGCAGTTCGTCGTGTTTCGCGGCAGCCGTTTCCTGCGCGATCGCCGCCTTTTCTTCGCCGATAGCCAACGCTTCTTCGGCATCCGTGATCTCGCCACGGGCTTTCTCGGCTTGCATCTGCCATTGTTCGCGCTGAGCGCTCAACGCGGCAATCTGCGCCTGCACCCGATTGCGCGATTCCACGATAAAGCGGATCTCCGCCTCGAGCTTGGCCACTTCCGAGTTCGCTTCGTACAGCGAGCCCTGAGCACCCTGCATGGCGTCGCTCGCGCTGTAGTGCGCCACGCGTAACGTTTCCAGTTGCGCTTCTACTTCTCGCAGCTTGGCGGTTTGTGCTTCGAGTTCAATCTGCGCGTCGCTGATCGCGCGCTGCTGGCGCTCCGACTCGTTGCCCGCTTCGTTCTTGCGCAACAGCCACAGGAGCCGTTGCTTTTCCTCTCCGTCGGCCTGCAGCGTCTTGTATTTCGTCGCGACGATCGCCTGGGCTTCGAGCTTTTCCAGATTCGCGCTCAACTCGCGCACGATGTCTTCCACGCGGGTCAGGTTTTCGCGCGTATCGTGCAGGCGGTTTTCGGTCTCGCGGCGGCGTTCCTTGTACTTGGACACGCCAGCGGCTTCTTCCAGGAACACGCGCAGCTCTTCGGGCTTGGCTTCGATGATCCGGGCAATCATGCCCTGCCCGATGATCGCGTAAGCACGCGGGCCAAGCCCCGTACCCAGGAAGATGTCCTGGATATCGCGGCGCCGCGCCGGCAGGTTGTTGATGTAGTAGCTCGACGTGCCGTCGCGCGTGAGGACGCGCTTGACGGCGATTTCGGCGTAGGTGCCCCACTGGCCGGCGGCGCGGCCGTCGGCGTTATCGAAGATGAGTTCGACGCTGGCGCGGCTGCCGGGCTTGCGCGCCGTGGAGCCGTTGAAGATCACGTCCTGCATCGACTCGCCGCGCAACTCGGACGCGCGCGATTCGCCGAGCACCCAGCGCACGGCGTCGATGATGTTGGACTTGCCGCAGCCATTCGGGCCCACCACGCCGACAAGCTGGCCTGGGACCTGGAAATGGGTGGGATCGACGAAGGACTTGAAGCCAGCGAGTTTTATCGAGGTCAGACGCACGGCGATATCGCTGATTGAAAAGAATTCGGGAGAACGGGCCGGCGGGCCTCCGAGCCATGATGCTTGTGCGGCAGGAGATAACGACTAACGCCGGTCGAAAACGCTCGGGCGGTGGGTCGAACCCTGTCGAATCGAAGCGACGGAGCGCAACCCGTGGTGCCATTGCCCGACGGCTTATGTATATAACTACAAGCAACCGCGGGCACGCAACCCGGCGAACGGTGACAATCATACCATCGCCCGTCTTGAATTCTTTTGGTTTGCTGACAGAGGGTTTCTTGCTCGCAACGGTGGGCGGGCCGGGGTTCTGCAAGGGCCAATGCTAGCCGGTTTCAGCTTGCCGGCGGCAGCGGCGGTCCAATGGCTGCGCGTGGCGCAAACCGGCCTTCCGGCTGGCGGCAGAACCGCCTCAAAGCGCCAGCAAACCCAACCAGGAGGCACGAGGGGGCTATAATCCGAGCCTTGTCGTTTCATCATTTGCACCGACTTCGCCGTGAATCCACTTCTCCAGAAACTTCAGCCGTATCCATTCGAAAAGCTGCGCGCGCTATTCAAGGGCGTCACGCCGCGCGCGGATCTGGCGCCGATCAGCTTTGGTATCGGCGAGCCGAAACATGCAACGCCGGCGCTGATCCGCGAGGCAGTCGTGAATGCGATGTCCGGCCTCGCGTCGTATCCCGCCACCGCCGGCAGCGAGCCGTTGCGTCAGGCCATTGCTGACTGGACGAAGCAGCGGTACGACCTGCCCGCGGTCAATGCAGCCACGGAAGTCCTGCCCGTTTCCGGTTCCCGCGAAGCCTTGTTCTCGCTGGCGCAAACCGTGATCGACAGCCGCAGCACCGTTGAACCGCCCGTTGTCGTGTGCCCGAATCCGTTCTATCAGATCTACGAAGGCGCAGCCTTGCTGGCCGGCGCCGAGCCGTACTTCGTGAACAGCAATCCGGCGCGCAATTTCGCCTGCGATTACGCAGCCGTCCCCGACGCCGTCTGGGCACGTACCCAATTGCTCTTCGTCTGCTCCCCCGGCAACCCGACCGGCGCCGTGCTGACACTCGACGACTGGCGCGAGTTGTTCGCGCTATCGGACCGGCACGGCTTCGTGATCGCCTCCGATGAATGCTATTCCGAGATCTATTTCAACGAAGCCACGCCTCCGCTGGGCGGCCTGGAAGCCGCGCACAAGCTGGGTCGGGGTTTCGAACGGCTGGTGATGCTGTCGAGCTTGTCGAAGCGCTCGAACGTGCCCGGCATGCGCTCGGGTTTTGTCGCCGGGGATCCGTCGATACTCAAGCAATTCCTGCTCTACCGCACCTATCATGGCGCAGCGCTCTCGCCCATGTTCCAGGCAGCGAGCGTCGTTGCGTGGAAAGACGAGGCGCACGTGCGCGACAACCGCGCGCTGTACCTCAAGAAATTCACGACCGTCACCCCCATGCTCGCCGAGGTGCTCGACGTCCGTCTGCCCGACGCCGCGTTCTATCTGTGGGCGAACGTGGCGCGCACCCGCCTGTCCGACACCGAGTTCGCCGCACGCCTTTACGCCGACTATAATGTGACGGTTTTGCCGGGCTCATACCTGGCGCGCGACGCCCACGGCACGAATCCCGGCAGCGGCTTCATTCGCATTGCGCTGGTCGCCGATGTCGATGAATGTGTGGAAGGTGCACGGCGTATCGTCGAATTTTGCGGCGCGCTCATGCAGCACGCGCGCGCAGCGTCGGCTGGCACAGTAACCCCTCCTTAAAATCGCAGCACTCACTTAAGTCACGACCATGTCGCAACAACTTCAGCAGATCATCGATACCGCCTGGGACAACCGCGCCGAGCTGTCGCCGAAATCGGCCCCCGCCGAAGTGCGCGACGCCGTCGCTCACGCCATCGAGCAACTCGACAAAGGCCTGGCCCGCGTTGCCGAAAAGCAAAACGGCGAATGGGTGGTCAATCAATGGCTGAAGAAAGCGGTATTGCTGTCGTTCCGCCTGGAAGATAACGCGCCCATGCCGGCTGGCGGATACAGCCAGTTCTACGACAAAGTGCCGTCGAAGTTCGCCAACTACACGGCTGAAGATTTCGCTGCGGGCGGCTTTCGCGTCGTGCCGCCGGCTATCGCGCGCCGTGGTTCGTTTATCGCTAAAAACGTCGTGTTGATGCCGTCGTATACGAACATCGGCGCCTATGTCGATGAAGGCACGATGGTCGATACCTGGGCCACCGTCGGTTCGTGTGCGCAGATCGGCAAGAACGTGCATTTGTCGGGCGGCGTGGGCATCGGTGGCGTGCTGGAACCGCTGCAGGCGAACCCGGTGATCATCGAAGACAACTGCTTTATCGGCGCGCGTTCGGAAGTGGTGGAAGGCGTGATCGTGGAAGAGAATTCGGTCATCTCCATGGGCGTGTATCTCGGCCAGAGCACCAAGATTTACGACCGCGAAACGGGTTCGGTCACGTATGGCCGCATTCCGGCGGGCTCGGTCGTGGTCGCGGGCAACCTGCCTTCGAAGGACGGTTCGCACAGCCTGTACTGCGCGGTGATCGTGAAGAAGGTGGACGCGAAAACGCGCGCCAAAGTCGGCCTGAACGAGTTGCTGCGAGGCGATTAATCCATGGCCGCGAAAAAGATCGTCGTGTATGGGATTCCGAATTGCGACACCGTGAGAAAAGCGCGCGTGTGGCTGGAAGAACATGACGTGCCGTTCGAGTTCTACGACTTCAAGAAAGCCGGGGTATCGACGGCCTTGTTGCAGGACTGGTTGAAGGACGTCACGCTCGACGAACTGATCAATCGGCGCGGCACCACCTGGCGCGGCCTGTCGGATACCTACAAGGACGAAGCCGGCTCCACGGCCGGCGCGATCGCGTTGATGATCCACAAGCCGTCGATCATCAAACGGCCTGTGCTCGTGATAAACGGCCGTGTGAAATCGCTCGGTTTCGATGCCGACAAGTACGAAACGCTGTTCGTTTAAAGATTGAGCTCTAAGCTTTTAAGCGCAGCATCGCGCGCCCCTTCGATAAAGGCGCGCGAATCTTGATCCCTGCCGGCCGCCGCGCCGGCTTTTTTATTGAAAGTGGCTCGAATCCATGTCCGGCACCCTTCTCCTCTCGGAACAACTCATCGCGCGCGCGTCCGTCACGCCCGACGACCAGCACTGCCAGAATCTGCTGATCGAGCGGTTATCGGCACTCGGCTTTGAGTGCGAAACGATCGCGTCAGGCGGCGTCACGAATCTCTGGGCCGTGAAACGCGGCACGGACGGGACTGACGGCAAGTTGCTCGCGTTCGCCGGCCATACCGACGTCGTGCCGACCGGTCCGCTGGAACAATGGACGTCGCCGCCGTTCGTGCCGACTCACCGCGACGGCAAGCTATACGGTCGCGGCGCCGCGGACATGAAAACGTCGATAGCCGCGTTCGTTGTGTCGAGCGAAGAGTTCGTCGCGGCGCACCCGGCACATCGCGGCTCTTTGGCGTTCCTGATCACCAGCGACGAAGAAGGCCCGGCCACTGATGGCACCGTCAAAGTGATCGAAGCGTTGAAAGCGCGTGGTGAGCGGCTGGACTACTGCATTGTGGGAGAACCCACCTCCAGCGCCACGCTCGGCGATATGGTCAAGAATGGCCGGCGCGGTTCCATGTCCGGCAAGCTGATCGTGAAAGGCGTGCAAGGTCATATTGCTTATCCGCATCTCGCGAAGAATCCCATTCACTTGCTCGCACCGGCACTGGCTGAACTGGTCTCCACGCATTGGGACGACGGCAACGAATATTTCCCGCCGACCACGTGGCAGGTGTCCAACCTGCATAGCGGCACGGGCGCAACGAACGTGATCCCGGGTCACATCGAGTTGATGTTCAATTTCCGCTTCTCCACGGCAAGCACGGTGGAAGGCCTGCAAAGCCGCGTTCACGCGATCCTCGATAAGCACGCGCTGGACTACGATCTCGCGTGGAGCGTCAGCGGCCTGCCGTTCCTCACGCCGCGCGGCACGTTGTCGAACGCGCTGGAGCAAGCCATCCTCGATGAAACCGGCGTGCGGACCGAACTGTCCACCACGGGCGGCACGTCGGATGGCCGCTTTATTGCGCGCATCTGCGAACAGGTGGTCGAATTCGGACCACCCAACGGCAGCATTCACAAGATCGACGAGCACGTTGAAGTGGCGTTTATCGAACCGTTGAAAAATGTGTATAGGCGCGTGCTTGAAACCCTGCTTGCCTGATCCGACTCACTCTTATAAGGAGCCTGCGATGGCGCTTCCCTTCACCACCGTTCGCGATCTGCTGCGTTTTGCCGTGTCGCGTTTTACCGAGGCAGACTTGTCGTTTGGCCACGGTTCATCGAATGCATTCGATGAAGCCGCGTACCTCGTGCTGCATACTTTGCACTTGCCGCTCGACACACTCGACCCGTTCCTCGACGCGCGCCTGCTCGACACCGAAATCGACGCCATCATGAAAGTGATCGAGCGGCGCGCGACGGATCGCGTGCCGGCGGCGTACATCACGCATGAAGCGTGGATGCACGGGCATCGTTTCTATGTGGACGAGCGCGTGATCGTGCCTCGTTCGTTCATTGGCGAGTTGCTGCAGGATGGTTTGCAGCCCTATGTGCAGGACCCTGACGAAGTATCGCGCGTGCTGGAACTCTGCACGGGCTCCGGTTGCCTCGCGATTCTCGCGGCGCAGGCTTTCCAGAATGCTGACATCGACGCCGTCGATATCTCCGCACCCGCGCTGGAAGTCGCGCACCGGAACGTGGACGACTACGACCTGGATTCGCGCGTCGCGTTGTACGAGGGCGATCTGTTCGCCCCGCTGCCCGTTGGCCGCTACGAGGTCATCATCACGAATCCGCCGTACGTCAACGCGCTGGCCATGCAGACCCTTCCCGCTGAATATCGCCACGAGCCGGAACTCGCACTCGCGGGCGGCGCGGACGGCATGGATATCGTGAAGCGGATCGTGGGCGAAGCGCGCAAATGGCTGACCGAAGACGGCGTGCTCGTGGTCGAAATCGGCAACGAACGGGCCAACGTGGAAGCGACGCTCGGTGGCCTCGACATTGTCTGGCTCTCGACCAGCGCCGGCGACGACAACGTGTTTCTCATCCAGGCAGCCGACTTGCCGGGCTGACGGCACAACCCCCGACTTCCAGGCACCGCGTACATGCACTTCGAGTGGCAGGACTGGCTTCATCTCGGCACGTTTGTGATCATCGCCCATTTGCTGGGCGCGGCCGCGGCGTGTCACGCGGTGCTCAACACGCGCACCTCGCAAGGCGCGGTCGCGTGGGCCGTGTCGCTTGTCGCCGTGCCCTACTTCACGCTGATCCCGTATCTCTTTCTCGGGCGCAGCAAGTTCGCCGGGTACATTGACGCACGTCGGCTGGAAAACGAGATCCTGCGCAAGAGCGCGCACCCGACGGAGTGGAATTTCCCCGATGAAGCCGCCCGTCTGCGCGGCGCGGCAGACGGCGATCCTGCAGAGTATCTCGGCCATCCGACCATACGCGCGCTGACGCGTTTGAGCGGCATGCCGTTCCTGCGCGGCAATTCCGTGCGCGTGCTGATCAACGGCGACGCCACGTTCGACGCCATCTTCAAAGCTATCGACGCGGCGAAGGTCTATGTGATCGTGCAGTTTTTCATCGTCCGCGACGACGACCTCGGCCGCAAGCTGAAAGACCTGCTGATCAAAAAAGCGCAGCAAGGCGTGCGGGTCTATTTTCTCTACGACAGCATCGGCAGCTTCGATTTGCCGAAACGCTATACCAACACGCTGCGCGCGGGCGGCGTGCAGACGCATCCGTTCGCGACCAAGCGCAAGTTCGTCAATCGCTTCCAGATCAACTTTCGTAATCATCGCAAGATCGTGGTCGTTGACGGTGAATGCGCGTTTGTCGGCGGTCACAACGTAGGCGTGGAATATCTTGGTGCGAATCCACGTTTGTCACCCTGGCGCGATACCCACATTGAAGTGCGCGGGCCGGCGGTCGCCAGCATCCAGTTTGTGTTCATAGAAGACTGGTACTGGGCAACACAGCGCATTCCAGAAGTGGCGGAGTCGAAGACATCGGCGGATGACATGAGCTGCCTCATCCTCGCGAGCGGCCCCGCCGACCATCAGGAAACGTGCTCGCTGTTTTTCGTCGAGGCAATCAACGCGGCGCGTTCGCGTATCTGGATCACGACGCCGTACCTCATCCCCGACGAAGCCGTGCTTTCCGCGCTGCGGCTCGCGGTTTTGCGCGGCGTGGACGTACGCATCCTGATTCCGAGTCGCCGAGATCATCGCGTGGTATTTGCCGCGTCCAAACTCTATGCCTACGATGCGCTGCTGGCAGGCGTGAAAATCTTTCGATATCGCCCGGGTTTCCTGCATCAGAAAGTGGTGCTGGTGGACGATATGTCCGCCGCCATTGGCAGCGCGAATCTCGACAACCGCTCGTTTCGTCTCAACTTCGAGATCATGGTCCTGACCGTGGACCGGCGCTTTGCAAGCGAAGTCGAAAAAATGCTGCTCGACGACTTCGCGCAATCATGGGAAATCAGCCGCGACGATTATCTCGGCGCCCCCGCGTGGCGCCGCATGACAATGCACGTCGCGCGCCTGTTTTCACCCATTCTTTGACAGGGCGACGTCCAGCCGGACGTCGCCCTGTCAAAACTGCCGTCAGAGCAGTTTTTCGATATCGCCGGAAAGCGCATCCGGTTTCGTCACCGAGCCAAACCGGGTGATCACGTTGCCTTCCTTGTCGACCAGGAACTTCGTGAAGTTCCACTTGATGCCTTCGGTCCCCAGCACGCCCGGCGCTTCCTCGGTCAGGTAGCGAAACAGCGGATGCGCGTTCGCCCCGTTCACGTCGATCTTCGCAAACAGGGGGAACGTGACCCCGTAGTTCTGCTCGCAAAAGCTGCCAATTTGAGCCGCATCGCCTGGTTCCTGCTTGCCGAACTGGTTGCACGGAAAGCCCAGCACCGCAAACCCGCGATCCGCGTAACGTTCGTACAGCTCCTGCAAACCCTTGTATTGCGGCGTGAATCCGCACTCGCTCGCGGTGTTCACGATCAACAGCACCTTGCCCTGATAACTGTCCATGCTGACGGTTTCACCGCCGAGGGTTTCCGCCGAAAACGAGTAGATAGGGTTCATTCGATGCTCCGCTTGAAAAAATCCAGTCTAAGCGAAACGCAGGTCAAAAAACACCCGACCGAACGGCTAACGGCGCGCCGACCTCACGCACCAACGTCAATGAGTCGGCGGCGACTACCCGCGCCAGTCTAAAATAGCGTTTTCCCGTACTTGTCTGGGTCTCCACGCCGTGATTCGCTTTAACCAGTTCAGCCTTGCCCGAGGCACCAAACCGCTCTTCGAACAGACCACGTTCGCGCTCAATCCTGGCGAAAAGGCGGGGCTCATCGGCGCTAACGGCGCGGGCAAGTCGACGCTCTTCTCCGTGCTACGCGGCGATCTGCACGCGGACGGCGGCGATTTCTCGATGCCGCCGTCGTGGCAAATCGCCCACGTCGCGCAGGAAACGCCGGCCGTGGACCGCACCGCGCTCGACTACACGCTTGACGGCGACACGCAATTACGGCGCATCGAAGCGCGGATTGCGGCGGCATCGGCGGCTCACGATGGGGCAGCCGAAGCCGACGCGCACGCCGCTTTCGCCGACGCAGACGGTTACACCGCGCCCGCCCGCGCCGAAACCCTGCTGATCGGCCTGGGGTTCACGCTCGCGCAAACAAAAGACCCGGTCACGAGCTTCTCCGGCGGCTGGCGCATGCGCCTGAACCTCGCGCAGGCGCTGATGTGCCGCTCGGACTTGCTGCTGCTGGACGAACCCACGAACCACCTGGATCTCGATGCCATCATCTGGCTGGAAGACTGGCTGCATCGCTATCCGGGAACGCTGATCGTGATTTCGCACGATCGAGAATTCCTCGATTCCGTCTGCAACGTCACGCTGCATCTGGAAAACCGGCAAATCAAGCGTTACGGCGGCAACTACAGCCAGTTCGAAATCCTGCGCGCGCAACAAATGGCGTTGCAGCAAAGCGCGTATGTGAAGCAGCAAAAGACGGTGGAGCATCTGCAAAGCTTCATCAACCGTTTCAAGGCGCAGGCGACCAAAGCGAAGCAGGCGCAAAGCCGCGTGAAGGCGCTGGAGCGCATGGAAATCATCGCGCCGGCGCATGCTTCTTCGCCTTTCACGTTCGAGTTCCGCACGCCAGATGCCGCGCCGAACCCGATGATGGTGATGGAGTCCGTGCGCTGTGGTTATCACACGGACGCCGGTGAAGTACCGATCGTGGAAGGCGTCACGCTGTCCATCCAGAACGGTCAGCGAATCGGCTTGCTGGGTGCGAACGGACAGGGGAAATCGACGCTCATCAAGACGCTGGCCGGCACGCTTGAAGCGTTGAGCGGCACGGTGCGCGAGGGAAAGGGCTTGCGGATCGGTTATTTCGCGCAGCATCAACTCGAAACGCTGCGTCCCCAGGACTCCGCGCTAGAGCATGTCGCCCGGCTCGCGCCCGACACACGCGAACAGGAATTACGCGATTTCCTCGGCGGCTTCAATTTTTCCGGCGAGATGGCGACCGCGAAGATCGCACCGTTTTCCGGGGGAGAAAAGGCGCGGCTCGCGCTTGCGCTGATCATCTGGCAGAAGCCCAATTTGCTGCTGCTCGACGAACCGACGAACCATCTGGATCTCGAAACGCGTCATGCGCTGACCATGGCGCTCGCGCAGTTCGAAGGCACATTGATCCTGGTGTCGCACGACCGCCATTTGCTACGTGCCACCACGGATAACTTCATGCTCGTGGCGAAGCACCGGCTGCAGCCGTTTGACGGCGATCTTGACGATTATCGCGACTGGCTGTTGCAACACGCGGCCGAACAGCGAGCAGCGGCCAAGGAAATGGCCAGCAGTAGTTCATCGGACGATTCGCCGGAATCAGGGCAGAACCGCAAGGAGCAGCGTCGCCAGGAGGCGCAAGAGCGGCAGAAACTCTCGCATTTGAAAAAGCCGCTGCAATCGCGGATTTCAAAGATCGAGAAGGAGATGGACAAGCTGAATGCCGAGAAAGCGCAGCTTGATATTTTCGTGGCCGATGCAGCCAGTTACGAGCCCGCCATGAAGGCGCGGCTCACGGAATCGATTCGCCGTCAGGCCGATGTGAACGGCCGATTGGAAGCGCTCGAAGCGCAATGGCTGGAAGCGCACGAGGAACTGGAGCAGATCGGCTGATCCGCCCTGGCTTAACGTCTCGGCAGGGTTTGCCGCGGCATTCCTTCGTCGTCGACCAGTACGTGCTTGCGGCCCTTCACGTGGCGCCGAATGGTCGCCACCACCTCATCTTCGGTCACGTCTTCCGCTACTACGCGACGCGATATCTGCCCTTCAGCGTCGATCCACTCGACAATCCGGCAACCGCCGCCCCATGGCTGCTGGATGGGCGCGGACACACGGCAGCCGCGCAGATGAAATGTAGGGCGAGACAAAGTTTGATCTGCGTGTTTCAAGGCGTAGTCCTTTTTCCTTTTCCGCTCGTATCCGGGTTTGTCGCGATACAAGGATAGAAAAAGCACGCCCCGCTTGGGTTACACGAATCTCGCGGTTTTTTACACGACATTACTAAGGGACCGATCGACGACGCCTCGCAACGCGACCCCAGCGCGCTGCCGAGTTGCTTCAGGCCAGCGACCGCACCCGGTCTATCGCCTCTTCAATCCGATCGACCGCAATCACTTCCAGCCCGTCGATAGGTTGCTTCGGCGCATTCGCCTTCGGAATCAGCGCGATCGAAAAGCCCAGTTTCGCGGCTTCCTTCAGACGGTCCTGACCGCGCGGCGACGGTCTGATTTCACCCGCCAGCCCGACTTCGCCGAACACGATCAGACCCTTGGGCAACGCCTTGTTACGCATCGACGAATGGATCGCGAGCAATACCGCCAGATCGGCCGCGGGTTCCGTGATCTTCACGCCGCCCACCGCGTTCAGGAATACATCCTGATCGAAGCACGCAATGCCCGCGTGCCGATGCAACACGGCCAGCAGCAATGCAAGCCGGTTTTGCTCCAGCCCCACGGCGAGACGGCGTGGATTCGGGACATGCGCGGTATCGACAAGCGCCTGCACTTCCACCAATAACGGCCGCGAACCTTCCTGCGTCACCAGCACGCACGAACCGGGCACGCTCTGTTCATGCTGCGATAAAAACAGCGCCGATGGATTCGCCACGCCACGCAAACCGCGCTCGGTCATCGCGAATACGCCGAGTTCGTTCACCGCGCCGAAACGGTTCTTGAACGCGCGCACCAGCCGGAACGATGAATGGGTGTCGCCTTCGAAGTACAGCACCGTGTCCACGATGTGTTCAAGCACGCGCGGCCCGGCGAGGTTACCTTCCTTCGTCACGTGCCCGACCATGATGATGGCCGTGCCCGTCTGCTTCGCGATCCGCGTGAGTTGCGCCGCGCATTCGCGCACCTGGGCGACCGATCCCGGCGCTGAAGTCAGCGCTTCGGAATAAACGGTCTGGATTGAATCGATGACCGCAACTTCCGGCCGTTCTTTATCGATAGTCGCCTGAATTCGTTCAAGCTGGATTTCCGCCAGCAAGCGCAAATCAGGCGCTGCCTTGCCGGAATCGCCCAACAAGCCGAGCCGCTGCGCACGCAACGCGATCTGCGCGCCGGACTCTTCGCCACTGATATAAAGCGCGGGCCGCTCACGGGCGATCTCCGCCAGCGATTGCAGCAGCAGCGTGGATTTCCCGATGCCCGGGTCGCCGCCGATCAGCACCACGCCGCCGGCCACCAGGCCGCCGCCCAGCACCCGGTCGAATTCGCCGATACCCGTGGTAAAGCGCGGCACGTCCGACGCTTCGATCTCCGACAAACGCTGCACCGGAGAGGTCTTCGCGAGTGATTGAAAGCGATGCGCCGACGGCGATTCCGCCACCGACTCGACCAGCGTGTTCCACGCGCCGCATGCGGGACATTGACCTTGCCATTTCGGCGCCTGGCCGCCGCAATCGGTACATACGTACAGTGTCTTGACCTTCGCTACTTTTGCCACTCGCCTTCCTGAATTCCGTCGTTATTGCGTCGTCGCCTACCCAAACAAGCCAGCGAACGCTCTATTCCGCCCGCATCGGCACGCGCGGCGAGACTGCGCACATCAACTCATAACCGATCGTGCCGCACGCAGCCGCCACGTCATCGATCAGCAGCTTCTCGCCCCACAACTCCACCGGCGTACCGATTCCCGCCGTCGGAACCGGGGTCAGGTCGACCGTCAGCATGTCCATGGAGACACGGCCGACAATCCGCGTCGGCACGCCATCGACGATAACCGGCGTGCCTTCAGGCGCCACTCGAGGATAACCGTCCGCATAACCGCACGCCACTACGCCGATCCGCATAGGACCTGTAGCCGAGAACACCGACCCATAGCCGACCGACTGACCCGCCGGCACCGTCTGCACCGCGATCAGCTCGGACGCAAGCGTCATGGCGGGCCGCAATCCGGTCGTGGCGATATCGGCCGTTTTGCCCGACGGCGAAGCACCGTACAAAATGATGCCGGGCCGCACCCAGTCGAAATGCGACGCCGCATGCCACAGCGTGGCCGCGGAGTTGGCGAGGCTGCGCGCGCCAGCGATACCTTCAGCACCGCGTTCGAACGCTTCGAGTTGATGACCGATGCCGCGCGGACCGTCGGCGTCGGAGAAATGGGTCATCAGCGTGATCTGGCCGACACCCTGTACTGCCCGCGCGCGTTCCCACGCTGCCCGGAAACGCTCCGGCGTATAACCGAGCCGGTTCATGCCGGTGTTCATTTTCAGCTGGATATTGACCGGCTTCGACAGTCGCGCCATTTCCAGCATTCGCAACTGTTCATCGCCATGGACTGCTGTGGTCAGGCTGTAGCGATCGATCACGTCGATATCCGTCGGTCGGAAAAAACCTTCCAGCAGCAGGATGGGGCCAGCCCAACCCAGCTCACGCAGCTTGACCGCTTCTTCGAGGTCGAGAAGACCGAAGCCGTCCGTTGCCCGCAATCCGGGGAACGCTCGCGCTACACCATGACCATATGCATTAGCCTTGACCACGGCCCATATCTTGGATTTCGGCGCATGACGGCGTGCGACGGCGAGATTGCTGGCAAGTGCGGCGGTGTGGATCGTGGCGGATATCGGGCGCGGCATGGGAGGTCGGTTGGAAAAAACAGGTGATTATGCAAGAACGGGATGCAGCTCGACGGTTGCCGGAACGCTGCGTGTCTACCCCGGCACGGAGGCGGCCGATCGTGCCCTATTCATTGGGCCACTCATTGGCCTATTCACGATCGCTCAGAAGCGATACCGGCCGCCTGGCGTTGATCAGCCAGCGATCGATCATTGCATCTGATGGCCACTTGGCAATAGACCGTGCACATGATGATAAATTCGAAAAGTATCGATAGCCAGGCCAATTGCTGAATCAGTACCCGAATCAATACCTTATCGCTACCTTGCAGACCGGTGACGTTCCGGCCTGAACGTCCGCGAATTGTCATGCAGGTTACTGCTAGTCAGAATGCGCCTATTTTCGTGTTATAAAGCCGTGCACACAACCCATTTCGAACAGAAATTGCCTGAACGGGAGCCTGAGCGCAAAGCCGGACGCGAGCGACGAGCGCGCCGTGTGCGAACGGGGCGGATTACCCGCAGTGCGGACTAGCATCGGATCAGATGAAAAAAGGTTTTTACACCATCATGGCCGCGCAGTTTTTCTCGTCGCTGGCCGACAACGCCCTTCTGATCGCTGCGATCGCCCTGCTGAAAGATCTTCACGCTCCGAACTGGATGACACCGCTGCTCAAGCTGTTTTTTGTGCTGTCATACGTTGTTCTGGCCGCTTTCGTGGGTGCCTTTGCAGACTCGAGACCGAAGGGCCACGTGATGTTCGTCACCAACTCGATCAAGGTCGTCGGCTGCCTGACGATGCTGGTCGGTGCGCATCCGTTGCTCGCCTACGGCATTGTCGGATTCGGCGCCGCTGCGTATTCGCCCGCGAAATACGGCATTCTCACCGAGCTGTTGCCGGCTGACCGGCTGGTCGCGGCGAATGGGTGGATCGAGGGCACGACGGTAGGTTCGATCATCCTCGGCACCGTCATGGGCGGTGCGTTGATCAGTCCGCACATCGCCTCGCACATTCTCTCCCTGCACATTCCGAAGGTCGATACCCCCGCCGAAGCGGCCATGCTCGTGATCGTGCTCATGTACATTGTCGCGGCCATCTTCAACCTGCGGATTCCCGACACCGGCGCGCGTTATCCGAAGCAGGAGCATCGTCCGCTCAAACTGATCACCGATTTCGCCGATTGTTTCAACGCGCTCTGGCACGACAAGCTCGGCCAGATCTCGCTCGCCGTGACCACGCTGTTCTGGGGCGCGGGCGCGACGCTGCAGTTCATCGTGCTCAAGTGGGCGGAAGTCTCGCTCGGCATGTCGTTATCGGAAGCCGCCATTTTGCAGGCGATCATCGCCGTTGGCGTCGCGGTCGGCGCTATTCTCGCGGCCGCCCGCGTGCCGCTGAAGAAGTCGCTTTCCGTGCTGCCGGTCGGCATCATGATGGGCGTTGCGGTGATGCTGCTCGCGTTCTATTCAAAGCATCTGTTTCCCGTGCACTGGGGCATCTATTTTGGCCGGATGCACATTCCGGGTTACCTGATCGTCGCGTATATCTTCCTGATGATCGTCGGCGGGCTGTCGGGCTTTTTCGTGGTGCCAATGAACGCACTGCTGCAGCATCGCGGCCACGTGCTGTTGTCGGCGGGTCACTCCATCGCGGTGCAGAATTTCAACGAGAACCTCTCGGTGCTCGTGATGTTGTGCCTGTACGCGGTGCTCGTCTGGCTCGACGTACCGATTCAATTCGTGATCGTGCTGTTCGGCACCTTCGTCTGCCTGATGATGTACTTTGTCATGCGGCGGCATCAGGCGAATCAGCGGGCCTTCGATTCGGTCGCGCTGATCGGCGAGTCGCGACATTGAGCGGTGGCTTCGGAATGGTCAGTGCGCGTGGATTGCGCCTGACCTGACCCAATAAAAGCTTGAAATCACACCGGGCGACCAGCCGCCCGGCGCGCGATAATCCTGTTACCACCATTTTCTTTACACCCTGCCCATGCCCGCCGCCGATCTCTATTCGTTCGCCGTGCGCGTGCGCGAACGCGCGCCGCTTGTCCACTGCCTGACGAATCTCGTTGTCACGAATTTCACGGCGAACGTGCTGCTCGCGCTGGGCGCCGCACCCGCCATGGTCATCGCCCGTGAGGAAGTGGGTGAATTCGTGCCGTTGGCCAATGCGGTATCGGTGAATCTCGGCACGCTCGACTTGCCGCAAAGCAAGGCGATCCGCGCCGCGGTCGAGGCCGCCAATCGTGCGCACAAACCGTGGGTACTCGATCCCGTAGCGGTCGGCCCGCTGAGTTTTCGCACGGCATTCGCCTTTGATCTGCTCGATGCACATCCGGCCGTGATTCGCGGCAACGCGTCGGAGATCATCAGCTTGTCGGGCGGCGAATCTAGCGCACGCGGCGTCGACAGCACCGCTTTCGCCGAAGCCGCGCTCGACGCAGCCCAGCTCCTCGCGCTGAATACGGGCGCTGTAGTGGCGGTCACGGGTCAGACCGATTACGTCACCGATGGCCGCCGCACGGTCGCGTTATCGAATGGATCGCCATTGATGACGCGCGTGACCGGCGTGGGCTGTGCGTTATCAGCGACGGTCGCGGCGTTTGTGGGCGTTGCCGATAACGATGACCGTTGGGCCGCAACGGTCGCCGCGATCGCCTATTCGAGCATCGCGGGCGAATTGGCATCGCGCGACGCTGCATTGCCCGGCAGTTTCGCGGTTGCGTATCTCGACCGGCTGGCATCGCTCGATGCAAACGAATTCGCCGCCACGCTCGTGTCGCGTGATGTCGTGCCCACCGCGTGATGAGCCTCGATCTCGCGCTGTATCTCGTCCTCGATCCCGTCCAGTGCGGCGGCCATGCACGCGCGCTCGATGTGACCCGGGCGGCGCTCGATGGCGGTGTCACGATCGTGCAGCTGCGCGCGCCCGAGTGGCATAAACGCGCGTGGCTAGACCTCGCGCTCGATCTGCTGCCGCTCACGCGCCGGTATGGCGTGCCGCTCATCATCAACGACCACGTCGATGTCGCGCTCGCGGCCGGCGCCGATGGCGTGCATATCGGCCAGAACGATTTGCCGCCGGATGTCGCCAGGAAGCTGCTGGGGGCGCAGGCTTTGATCGGACTATCGGTATCGACTGCCATGCAGGTCGATCACGCCAACACGCTGGGCGCCATGATCGATTACGTCGGCGTCGGGCCGGTATTCGATACACCGACCAAGCCGGACGCATCGGCGGCATGCGGCATCGACGGCCTCGCCGCGCTGTGCGCGCGCTCTGTTCATCCGACGGTGGCTATCGGCGGCATCCAGTTGCACAACGCCGCCGATGTCAAACGCGCGGGGCCGGGCGGTATCGCGGTGGTATCTGCGATCTGCACCGCTGCCGACCCGCATCTCGCCGCGCAACGATTGCTGGCATCCTCCTGAAAATCTCATGACCCATTCGATCCCCAACGTCCTCACCATCGCCGGTTCCGATTCCGGTGGCGGCGCGGGCATCCAGGCCGACCTCAAGGCATTCTCGGCGCTCGGCGCTTACGGTTTGTCCGTTATCACCGCCCTCACCGCGCAGAACACGCGCGGCGTGACGGCGATCCATACGCCCGACGCGTCGTTCGTCACCGCTCAGCTTGACGCCGTTTTCGACGACATCCGCATCGATGCCGTGAAGATCGGCATGCTCGCCAATGCCGATGTAGTGCGCGCGGTAGCGGCGGCGTTGCGCCGGTATCGGCCGGTGCATGTGGTGCTTGATACCGTGATGATTTCCAAGAGCAATCACGCTTTGCTTGCGCCGGATGCAGTGGCAGCACTGCGCGATGAACTGCTGCCGCTCGCGACGTTGGTCACGCCGAACTTGCCGGAAGCGGCTGCGTTATTGGACGTGGCATCAGCCGAAGACGAGGACGCGATGGTGCGCCAGGGCGAAGCGCTGCGGGCGTTGGGCGCGCGGGCGGTATTGATGAAGGGCGGCCATCTAAGTTCCACCGATAGCCCCGACTGGCTGATCGAGGACAGCGGCGCGCTGCGGCTTGGCGGGCCGCGCGTGCCGGTGAAGAATACGCATGGGACGGGGTGCACGTTGTCGTCATCGATTGCGGCGCTGCTGACCCAACGCGACTCGCTCGCTGCCGCTACCGCCGACGCCAAACTCTATCTGACCGGCGCGATCGAACAAAGCGCGCGGCTGGAAGTCGGGCACGGAGTTGGCCCGGTGCATCATTTTTTCAGGTGGTGGTGAGGGTCGCTTTGCTACACGCGAGCTCGACCCGGCTTAACGCTGTTTAACCCTGTTTACCCGGCAAAGTCAGCGGCGCGCGCCGGCCATTCATCGGGCACGATAAAACCGCGCGAATGCTCGCGCCAGACATTGCCGGCGGCGCAGTCGTGGCCGTCATAACGTTCATAACGAGCAACCATGACCGGCGACGACAGCGTTGCAACGCGCTCAGACAACACCGCAGCCTGCTCCACCAGCGCGTCACTCTCTTGCGCCGATAACGTTCGTTCTGCCATCCATCCCAACCTGGGCAACGAAGCAAACAATCCATCCGTCTTCGAATCCCGCCATTCCGAAGCCGTTTTCCACCAGCCTCGCAGATGATCGCCGGCAAGCTCGGGCGGCAGGTTCGACGCGAGAATGCGATAGTCATGGCCGTCATCGCGATAAAACAAGCGCCCTTTGACGAACAACTCGGCGCGCCACGGACCCTCGAAACCGAGCGATGCAAACTCATCGCGCGCACTTAAACCCAGTTGATGATTCAAGAGCCGCGCGTGCTTCAGGTCGAAGCGATCCTGCAGATTCGGACCGACGTAATGAGCGAGCGTAGCGGCCCCCTGACCCTCGCCAATATGCAGATAAAACTTCACTGCGAGTTCCCAGTGCAACCGCTCGCCACGCACGTTCTCCAGCAGGAAGTCGACTTCGCCTAGCGTACGCTCGGCCGTGCGCAATGGGATGTTCGCGGCGATCAACCGCGCGTGCGGGCCATGCATCAGGAAATATTCGAGCAACGCTTCGGCGTAAAAGCCGAGCCGCGTCAGCGACGGTTTGTGAACCTGCGCGTGCAGCGCTGCGGGGTCGCGGTCGAGTGCATCGAGCCAAACGAGTGTGATTTCGCGCTCACTCTCCGTTGCGGCGGGACGCGCGAGCGGCGCGCCCGCGCGCGACACGCTCAGCAAGTCCGGCGAGAACAGCAGCCACGCGAGATCCCGGACGGCGGGATCGTGGAATGACGTGATCCCGTTCGCGGCCGTCACGGGCCGTCTGCCGCCTGCAGCGACTTGCGGTAAGTCGCCTCTGCGAGACATAGATCGGCCCATGCCTTGGCTTTATCGGGGAGACTGCGCAACAAGTAGGCCGGGTGATACGTGACGATGACCGGCACACCTTGATAGTCATGCACCCGTCCCCGCAGCGACGCAATGCTCGCCTCGGTCTTGAGCAGGCTCTGCGCGGCAAACCGTCCAAGCGCAACAATCAGCTTGGGTTTGACCAGTTCGACCTGCCGCTTCAGATAGGGCTCGCAGCGCGCGACTTCATCGAGTTCCGGATTGCGGTTACCGGGCGGGCGACACTTGATCACGTTTGCAATGAACACGTTGTCCTCACGCGATAACGCCACCGCGTGCAGCATGCTGTCGAGCAACTTGCCCGCCTGGCCGACGAACGGTTCGCCCAGCTTGTCCTCGTTCTCACCGGGCGCTTCACCGATCAGCATCCAGTCCGCGTCCCGATCACCCACGCCGAATACCGAGTTCGTGCGACGCTCGCACAAACGGCAGCGTTCGCACACGGCGACGCGAGCGGCGAGCGTGTCCCAGTCGAGGGTCGCGATATCGGCGGCCGTGTCGTCGACGGTTTCCGAAACAGCCAGTGATTGCGGCGGTACATCGTCGAGCCAGGGGAGGTCATCGAAGACTGGCGGTTCGACGGAAGCGATCTTTGCAGGCGGCGCTTGATGCGCGTTGCCCTGGCTCGTCTGCGCGGCGGAAAGAGCGGCATCGAGCGCTGTCAGCGTGTCGAGTGGATCAGCTTTCCGGGCTACCGGCGCGTACGCTTCTTCGACCAGCACACGCGGAGCCGACCGGTGCACCTCGGCGGCGGCATGATCGTGCGCAATCGCCGTCGAGTCTGTCGATTGATCAGGCACGGCCACGGACGTTTCAACCGATGCCGGCCCCCGCCTCACCCAGACCGTTCCCAGTCCGAACTCTTCCAGCATCGACTTATGCAGCGCCATCCACGGCCTCCTTTGAAAACGTCAGACGCATGACGAGTGCATCCTCGCGCGAGCGGTGCCGCGCGGGGTAATAGTTTTTGCGCCGCCCGATGGTGGCGAAACCAAAGCGCTCGTAAAGCTGGATGGCGCGCGGATTCGACGGCCGTACTTCCAGCAGCACGCCCTCGAGTTTCTGATGCCGCGAGATGCGCACCGCTTCGCGCAACAACGTGAGCCCGGCGCCGGCATGTTGCGCCTCGGGCGCGACGCACAGGTTCAGCAAATGCATTTCATCGACAACCGGCATCAGCACGCAATACCCCAGCAAGGTCCCGGTGACATGGCGCAGGCACACGCCGAAATAGCCGTTGCGCAGCGAATCCTGGAAATTGCCACGGGTCCAGGGGAATTCGTAAGCGAGCTTTTCGATGGCGGCGACCTCATCGAGATCAGCTTCCGTCATCGACGACAGATAACGATCCGCCATCAACACGCCGCTCACCGTAGAGGCTCCGTCGCTTGAGCGATCGGAGCGGCGGGGTCGGCATGATCGGCTTGATCTCCCGCAGCAGCAGCGGCAGCTTTGGCGGCACGCGCGTCCATCCGCTCGGCGGTGGTCTGCGCGACCTTGTTGCGTACGTACTCCGGCGCGGCCTGATCGGGCGCGACCGTCCGGCCGGCACGCAGCGCGCGTAAGCCGGCAAGCGCCACGGGCAACGCATGCGGCAGCGCATCGAAATCGATGCGGCACGCCGGAGCGGCCGGCATGGGCAACCGTTCGCCGAAAGCCGCCGCCGCATTGCCCGCCAGCGTGAACGGCTCGTCCGGCAGGACGATTGCCTCGGGCAGATCAAGCGATGCCGCCTGGACCGTGGCCCACTCGCCCGCCGCTCCCGCCACTGCATCCCAGCGGAAATCCGCCCAGTACGCCTCGTTCATGCGGGCGTCGAGCGCCGCGAGCACGCGTGTTGCCGATGGGTCGTGCAAGCGCGCGAACTCCGCGCAGGCGAGCAAGGTGCCGACCGGCACCACCGGCACGCTCAACCCGAACGCCAGCCCCTGTGCGACGCCGGTTGCCGTGCGCAAACCGGTAAATGAGCCCGGCCCGGCGCCGAACGCGATCGCGGAGCAATCCTTGAGCGTCAGGCCGGCGGTATCGAATAATTCGCGGATCGCGGGCAGCAAGCGCGTGCTGGATACCGGTCCCGTCAATTCATGACTGAACCAGACGTGGACTTCGCCGGCAGAGTAATGAGGAGCGCTTCCATAAGCCGTCGGCGCGGCGGCGGCCGTCGGGTCAGCGATCAGCAGCGCGACTGAGCAGAATTCGGTCGAGGTATCGAGGGCGAGCAAAACGGTGCGTGTCATGGCCGCTATTGTAATGCGTGCCGTAATGCATGAAGTAACGCGTGAACCGTGACGCTGCGAGCGCTGCGCGGACAATGTCCGCTTGTGCCGGATCGGGCCTAGGCCGGGGAGTTCTGGAAGAAACCCTCGACAAGCCCGCGCAACCGGCTTGTTATGATCGTGAGACCTTAACCAGCCTGTCCGGAGAACTGAATGAGCGGAATCAACGAACTCGACGCGCAATTTGCGCTTGCCCAAGCGGAGGTCAAGGAACTGTCCGAACGGCCGGGCAACCTGACGCTGCTGCGCCTCTACGCGCTCTACAAGCAAGCGAGCCTGGGCGATGTGCAAGGCGACAAGCCAGGTTTCGCCGATATCGCCGGCAAATACAAGTACGACGCGTGGAGCGCACTCGCCGGCACGCCGCAGGACACCGCAAAGCAGCAATATATCGGGCTGGTGGAATCGCTGAAAAGCGGCGCCTCGGCGTAAAGTCCGGGAGGGCCAGCGCCGGACGCCCGCTGGTTTGAGCGGCCCCGCGGCGCTTTACCCGCTTTACCCGCTTTACCCAGACGCAGGCGAAATTCTGCGCCCCGGTAAACCGCAAGTTGAATCAAACTGTCTTAAAATCTGGCGCAGCGCAACAATTGCCGCTATACTGTTGCCTGCGCTTCACTGTGACCGGGTGAATTGATGGTTTTAGTCAATTCATTAGCTGATTAACCCGCGCAGCGCGGCGACTCGTAGCGTTTTGCTCCAATCCAGTTTAGAAACTGTCCCCTCCCTGCTAGGCCTTCTCTTCGGCCGATCATGCATCAGGCTGACGACAAAGCCGCCTCGGCCTGTCGAATCCGATACAGCTTCTAACGAAAAGCTCGCCTTTATTGTTGCGAGCTGCCCCCGTTTTTCGATTTGCTCGCTGCTTCTTTGCTCGCTGAATCTGACGACTTGGGTATGCCGATTGGCGCCATACGCCTTATTCCCCGTTTCAAGGATCGACATGACTTCGAGCAACACCCATAGCCCGCTGGACTCCATCGCTGCACTGGCACTCGGCGAAGACACACCCGCCGCGCCGGCAGCATCTGTTTCGCCCGCCGCATCTGCTTCACCCGCTATTCCCGCCCCCATTTCTTCAGTTGCGCCTGTCGCCGCTGCTATCGCTGTGCAGACCGGCCCGAGCTTCGAATCGCTCGGCCTGTCGCCCGAGATCATCGTTGCGCTGACCGCTTCTGGCTATCAAGTGCCGACGCCGGTTCAGCAGCGCGCGATTCCCGCAGCGCTCGCCGGCCGCGACTTGCTGGTTTCCAGCCCGACCGGTTCGGGCAAGACCGCAGCATTCATGCTGCCGGCTATCGAACGTTTCTCGCAACTCGAAAAAGCCAAGGCTTCCGCTCCGCGCGAGCCGCATGACCCGAACGCCCGCCCGGCCCGCCGCACCCAGCCGGTCGCTCGTCCGACCATGCTGGTTCTGACGCCGACCCGCGAACTCGCCATGCAGGTTACCGCTGCCGCGACCACGTACGGCAAGCATCTGCGCCGGTTGCGCACGGTCAGCATTCTCGGCGGTGTTGCGTATGGCCAGCAATTGATGCTGCTCGCGAAGAACCCGGAAATCCTGGTTGCTACGCCGGGCCGTCTGCTAGACCATCTGGAACGCGGCCGTATTGACCTGTCGCAACTCCAAATCCTCGTGCTCGACGAAGCCGACCGCATGCTGGACATGGGTTTCATCGACGATATCGAAACCATTGTTGCTGCTACGCCGGCCACGCGTCAGACGCTGCTGTTCTCGGCAACCATCGACGGCAAGATCAGCTCGCTGACCGGCCGCCTGTTGAAGAACCCGGAACGCATCGAGATCATCCAAAAGCTCGAAGCGCAGAACAACATTGCGCAAACCGTGCATTACGTCGATGACCGCGATCACAAGGATCGTCTGCTCGACCACCTGTTGCGCGATGCCGGCCTGGATCAGGCTATCGTTTTCACGGCAACCAAGAACGACGCTGACCAACTGGCTATCCGTTTGTCGGACGCTGGTTTTGAATCGGCTGCATTGCACGGCGATCTGCCGCAAGGCGCGCGTAACCGCACGATTCGTGCACTGCGCGAACGCAAAGTACGCGTGCTGGTGGCAACCGATGTCGCGGCTCGCGGTATCGACATCCCGGGCATCACGCACGTATTCAACTACGATCTGCCGAAGTTCGCGGAAGACTACGTTCACCGTATCGGCCGTACGGGCCGTGCTGGCCGCACGGGTACGGCAATCAGCCTCGTGCATCACGCAGAGCAAGGCGCGCTCAAGCGCATCGAGCGTTTCGTGCGTGTGCCGCTGAATGTGAGCGTGATCGCTGGCTTTGAACCGCGTCGCTCGGCTCCGGCCGGCGGTGGCGGTGGTCGTCCTGGCTTTGGCGGCCGTGGCCGTCCGGGCGGCGGTGGCGCTGGTGCGGGTGGTGCAGGTCGTCGTTTTGGTAACGGCGGTGCTGGCAACGGCGGCTCGGCTAAGCCGGGCGGTTGGGGCAACAAGCCGGCAAGCGCCGGTGGTGCTCGCGATTCGCGCGATGGTGGTTCACGTGACGGCTATCGTAGCGGCGGTGGATCGCGTGACGGTGGTTCGGGCTTTGGCGGCGGTTCGCGTGACGGCTATGCAGCACGTCGCAATGACGGCCCGCGCGCTCCGCGTCGTGGCAGCTAAGTCGTAATCAGTGCGGCGCGCGCTTCGTGCGTGTGCCGGCAAAAAGAAAACCGATGCCTCGTGCGTCGGTTTTTTTTCGTTCACGCTCTGAATTTCACAATGCGGAAAGGCCTTTTGTGCCACGAAATTGTTGGTGCATGGCACAAGTATTCACATCCCAACATGGGAAAGATCATTTTATATTGTGAAATATAAATACTAAACTATTGATTTAAAACGATAATTTTTATTCAAAAACCTCACTAAACGACTGGCTCCCCTATCTTCCTTTCCCTAGACTCTTATATAAGAGTTGAGCAACAAGAAGTACAAAGACTGCTCAACCGGACGACCATCCATTTAGTCATTAGTCAGGCAATCAAAGGAGAAACGCCATGTCGCGCCAACAACAAGCTCAGGAACTTCAAAAGCAATGGGACACGGATTCGCGCTGGAAGGGCATCAAGCGCAGCTACACCGCCGACGACGTCGTGCGGCTGCGCGGTTCGGTGCCAGTCGAGCACACGTTGGCGAAACGCGGCGCGGAAAAACTGTGGGCATCGATTCATGAAGAGCCGTTCGTCAATGCGCTCGGCGCGTTGACCGGTAATCAGGCCATGCAACAGGTCAAGGCCGGTTTGAAGGCGATCTATTTGTCCGGCTGGCAAGTGGCGGGCGACGCGAACGTTGCCGGCGAGATGTATCCGGACCAGTCGCTGTATCCGGCGAATTCGGTGCCACTGGTAGTCAAGCGCATCAACAATACGCTGACGCGCGCCGATCAGATCCAGTGGTCGGAAGGCAAGAATCCCGGCGATGAAGGCTATCTCGACTTCTTCCAGCCAATCGTGGCCGACGCTGAAGCCGGTTTCGGCGGCGTGCTGAACGCGTTCGAACTGATGAAGGCCATGATCGAAGCCGGCGCTGCGGGTGTGCACTTCGAGGATCAACTGGCATCGGTGAAAAAATGCGGGCACATGGGCGGCAAGGTGCTCGTGCCGACGCGCGAAAACATCGCGAAACTCACGGCTGCGCGTCTCGCGGCTGACGTTTCAGGTACGCGAACCATCCTGCTCGCCCGCACCGACGCGGAAGCTGCGGATCTGGTGACATCGGATGTCGATGAAAACGACCGGCCGTTCCTGACCGGCGAGCGCACCGTGGAAGGTTTCTTCCGCACGAAGCCGGGCCTGGAACAAGCCGTGTCGCGTGGCCTCGCCTACGCGCCGTACGCCGACATGATCTGGTGCGAAACCGGCAAGCCGGACCTGGCGTACGCGAAGAAGTTTGCTGAAGCGATTCATCGGGAATTCCCGGGCAAGCTGCTCTCGTATAACTGCTCGCCATCGTTCAACTGGAAGAAGAACCTGGACGACGCGACTATCGCCAAATTCCAGAAAGAGCTTGGCGCGATGGGCTACAAGTTCCAGTTCATCACGCTGGCCGGTTTCCATGCGCTGAATTACTCGATGTTCAACCTCGCGCACGGCTATGCACGCAATCAAATGAGCGCGTTCGTCGAGATGCAGGAAGCCGAGTTCGCGGCGGCCGAGAAGGGTTTCACGGCAGTGAAGCATCAGCGCGAAGTGGGAACGGGCTACTTCGATGCAGTGACGCAGGCGGTTGAAAAAGACGCATCGACGACCGCGTTGCACGGCTCGACCGAAGATGAACAGTTCTTCGAGAAGAAAGTGGCTTAATAAGCTGCAGTTGCTTTAAGCAGATAGAAGGCACATGGCCATTGGCCATGTGCCTTTTTTGCATTTTTAGAGAGTCAGCCAGCGGCAGTTGCCGACCATCCGTTGATAAAGCAGAAACGCATATCCATCAAGTCACCGGCAACTGAAACGCTCATTCTGTCTGCCGTTGGCGAAGGCGATTTTCCGGTGCTGTAATAGCAGGTGATTAAAGCAACGAACCTCGTGCAGCGCGTTTCGAATAGGTTGAGCGCGCCCGGATTGAGATTCACTCTCTTCACCGATAAACAATCACCGGAATCTTCGTGTGGGTCAGCACCCGTTGAGTCTCGCTGCCGATCAACAAACTCCCCAATCCCCTCCTCCCGTGCGACGCCATGAAAATCACATCGCAACCATCCCGCTCTGCAATATCGATAATGCCGATATAAGGCGCGGACTCAACGCTCGTGACGGAACTGCAGGAAACGCCGACGGCGGCAGCGGCCTTTTCGACAGCGCCAAGATGCTCGCGAGCCTCGCGCTCGCCGCGCTCATGAAAATCACTGGGCGGCTCGACGGCGACATCGGCGAAAGGTGAATACGGATACAGCGGCAAACACGCATAGGCCGTAATCCGTGCACCCACCGACTGGGCAAGATCGATCGCCCCATCAATGGCTTTCTGCGAAAGGACCGATCCATCCGTCGGAACCAGAATGTGCTTGAACATGGTCGACTCCTTGGGCAGTGGCCACCGTGCACTTTCATTGTAGTAACTGGATCGGGGCAAGCGGCCCGCAATTCAGCCCCAATATCCTGGCGCACCGAACGTATGTTTCAGCAAATCGAGAAACAGACGCACTCGTAGCGGCAAATGCCGGCGCTGCGGAAACACGGCGTGAATCCCGATAGGCGGCGCGGCGAAAGCATCGAGCACACTGATAAGCCGCCCTTGGGCGATGTCATCGCCGACTTCCCACCATGAGCGCCACGCCAGCCCATATCCTGCTAGGCACCACTCGTGCAGCACCGCGCCGTCCGAGCATTCCATGGTGCCGGACACGCGCATCTGAACGACCTTGCCGTCTTTCTGAAACACCCAGCCGCGCTGCTGATTCGAGCTCGCCCCAAGCGGCAGGCAGTTGTGCTGCGCGAGCGCGTCGAGATCGGCGGGCGCGCCGCGCTCGCGCAAATAGTCCGGTGACGCCACGCAAACCCGGCGGTTCTCGCCCAGCTTCAACGAAACCAGCGACGAATCCGGCAACTCGCCAAGCCGCACGGCGCAATCGAAACCTTCGTTGACCAGATCGACCATGCGATCCGTCAGGTCGAACGTGATCGATACATCCGGATGCATCGAGGTAAAAACGGGGACGAGCGCGGCAACGTGACGCCTCCCGAAACCCGCTGGCGCCGACACCCGCAGATGCCCGCTCGCCTTCACCCCACCCGCCGACACGCTCGCCTCCGCACTCTGCATGTCATGAATCACCCGCTGGCAATCCTCCAGAAATGCCGATCCTTCAAAGGTGAGCGTCAGCCGGCGCGTGGTGCGCACGAGCAGCTTCACGCCGAGCCGCTCTTCCAGCGCGTCCAGCCGCCGGCCGATCACGGCCGGAGCGACGCCTTCGGCCAGTGCCGCAGCGGACAGGCTTCCCTTCGCGACAACCGCCACGAACGTTTCTATTTGCTTGAATCGGTCCATGCGCGTGCGTTTGTTCGTTTATTCAAATGACAGGGCGCCCAGATTAGGCGTGAAAAAGTCAAAGATCAAGTGATCTGGATGCATCTTCCGGTCGTTCCAACGCACTAATAGAATGGTCGGAGACCTACTTACGGAGCGCCGGCCATGTCACCGACATCGATTTCGCCTCCTCGTGCCGTCATCTTCGATGCCTACGGCACGCTGTTCGACGTGCACTCGGTCGTGGCCGCCGCCGAGCAGTTATTCCCCGCCCACGGCGACGCGCTTTCGCAGTTGTGGCGCCAAAAGCAGATCGAATACACGCAGCTACGCACGCTCTCGGACCCCGCCGGCACCCGATACGAGCCGTTCTGGGCGATCACGCTCGACGCGCTGCGCTACGCCGCCACGCGCCTGAAGCTCGACCATGCCCTCACTCCGGCTGCGGAAAAGCGCCTGATGGACGAATACGCCTGCCTCGCGGCGTTTCCGGACACTGTCAACGCACTGAAAACGCTGCGCAAACGCCCGGATTTGAAACTCGCGATCTTGTCGAACGGCAATCCGCAAATGCTCGACATCGCGGTGAAAAGCGCCGGCATGTCGGGTCTCTTCGATCACGTCCTCTCAGTTGACGCCGTGCGGGCCTATAAACCCGCCCACGCCGCGTACGCGCTCGGAACGCAATCGATCGGCGTGGCGGCCTCGGAGATCGTGTTTGTATCGTCGAATGGCTGGGACGTGACGGGCGCAACGTGGTTCGGCTACACCACCTTCTGGCTCAACCGCATGGCGATGCCTGCCGAACAACTCGGCGTCCTGCCACGCGGCACCGGACGCGATATGACCGATCTGCTTGCTTTCATCGATGCAGGCTGCCCCCGGCATCAGCACGCGGCGCCATTCGATCTTTCAAAGCGCATGCCCCGCAGTCCCAACCACTAACCGATTCATCGATTCAACTAGTACGCAAAACCGTCTGACCGACCAAGGAGATGTAGAACATGGCGAACACGCTGACCCACGTGCCGCAGGGCATGACCATCACGGCCGACATCAAACCCGGCTACGAGACCATCCTGACGCCTGAGGCGCTTGAATTAGTGGCAACTCTTCATCGCGCATTTGAGCCGCGTCGTCAGGCGTTGCTCAAGGCGCGGAGTGAACGTACGAAGCGACTCGACGCAGGCGAACGCCCGGATTTCCTCAGCGAAACGCAATCCATCCGCGATGCCGACTGGACTATTGCACCCTTGCCGAAAGCGCTCGAATGCCGCCGCGTGGAGATCACCGGACCGGTCGAACGCAAGATGATCATCAACGCGCTGAACTCCGGCGCGGATTCGTACATGACGGACTTCGAGGATTCGAACACGCCGAACTGGGACAACCAGTTGACCGGCCATATCAACCTGAAGGAAGCGGTACGCGGCACGATTTCGCTTGAACAGAACGGCAAGTCATACAAGCTCAACGATAAAACCGCGACGCTGATCGTGCGTCCGCGCGGCTGGCATCTCGATGAAAAGCACGTGACCGTGGATGGTCAGCGTGTATCGGGCGGCATCTTCGATTTCGCGCTGTTCCTGTTCCACAACGCGAAGGAGCAACTGGCTCGCGGTACGGGTCCTTACTTCTATCTGCCGAAGCTGGAAAGCCATCTCGAAGCGCGCTTGTGGAACGAGATCTTCGTGGCCGCGCAGGAAATTGTGGGTGTGCCGCGCGGATCGATTCGGGCGACGGTACTTATCGAAACGATCCTGGCCGCGTTCGAAATGGACGAGATCCTGTACGAGTTGCGCGAGCATTCATCGGGGCTGAACGCCGGCCGCTGGGACTACATCTTTTCTGCGATCAAGAAGTTCAAGAACGACGCCAATTTCTGCCTCGCCGATCGCGCCAAGATCACGATGACCGTGCCGTTCATGCGCGCCTATGCACTGCAATTGTTGAAGACGTGTCATCGGCGCAATGCGCCGGCTATTGGCGGCATGAGCGCGTTGATTCCGATCAAGAACGATCCGCAAGCCAACGACACAGCCATGGGCGGCGTGCGCTCGGACAAGGCGCGCGATGCCAGCGACGGTTACGACGGCGGATGGGTTGCACATCCGGGCCTCGTGCCGATCGCGATGGAAGAGTTCGTGAAGGTGCTCGGCGACAAACCGAACCAGATCGCGAAGCAACGCGAGGACGTACAGGTCACGGCAACCGATCTACTCGATTTCCGCCCTGAAGATCCCATCACCGAAGGCGGCGTGCGCGGCAATATCAACGTGGGCATCCACTATCTTGGATCGTGGCTCGCGGGCAATGGCTGCGTGCCGATTCACAACCTGATGGAAGACGCGGCGACCGCGGAAATTTCACGCTCGCAAGTGTGGCAGTGGATTCGCTCGCCGAAAGGCAAGTTCGACGATGGCCGCAAAGTGACCGCCGACATGGTCCGCGCCTTCACGCAGGAAGAGTTGGTGAAAGTGAAGGCGGTCGTTGCCGGCGACACAGCGCCGTACGACCGGGCAGCGATCATTTTCGAAGCGATGTCGACATCGGATACGTTCGCGGAGTTTTTGACGTTACCGCTTTACGAAGAGATTTAAGACTTAACGCTCGTCATCTGTAAAACAAAGCCGCTCTGGAAATTCAGGGCGGCTTTTTTTACCGGCGTTGCTTATTCAATGCCGTGCTCTTCGATACTCAACCCAATCGCCGTTATCGATACGCGGCAAACCCTCCACCGCTTCCTCGCCGACCGGATAAACCAGGCAATCGATAACCTGCGCGCGCCCGTCTACGTGAACTGTCACGTGCAATCGCTCGCTGCGGTACAAGCCGATAACACCCGGCACGATCTCTTCGATTTCATCGAGCACGGGCACGAGCGTTTCATCGATTCGATAGATATCGCCATGCACCGGCCCCGCCGCGGAATCGAGCACTAGTCCGGGATACGCGCCGAAGTCGTACAGTCGGCCATTGATATGGCCCGAGCCAATTAGCACTGGCGCGGCGATCCCGTTACGCTCTGCCGCGAGGCGAATGTCATTGTTCTCGCCCGCTCGCAGCGTCCCGTAGACGAATACGTGTTGCATGCGTTCATTCCTTCCATGAAGATTCAGCGCGCATTATGCCAAGCGCATAGAACAGTCGTTAAGTCGTGATTCAAAGCCGATCCCGCCCGATGCATTTAATATCACGGAGGAGGAGCGATTAAAAACCATGTTCACGTCCATCGATCAACCGCTGCAACCGGAAGAAGTCGAGCATCTCGACATTCCCGCCGAGTCGTCGCCTACGCTCGCGCATCCCATTCGCGTGCGCTCGCGGCCCGTGCCGGCCGGCGTCCGGATTGCGCGGCACACGCACGCGTGGGCACAGGTCGCGTGCACGACACGAGGCGTGCTGCGAATCGCGGCGGAAGGGTCAACGTGGATGGTGCCGCCGTCGCGCGCAATCTGGGTCCCGCCGAACGTGACGCATGAAGTGGTGATCGTGGAAGACGCGTTCCTGCGGACTTTGTACATAGACGCGAGCGTGGTGCCCCCGGGGCTGGATGCGTGCCGCGTGGTGGAAGTGTCGCCGCTGCTTCGCGAGGTGGCGGTTGCGCTGGATGACCGTACGATTTCAAGCGAGCGTGAACGGCTGCTCGGCACACTTGCACTCGATGAAATCACGCGCTCGCGGCCGCTGCCCCTCTCCATCCCGATGCCTACCGACAAACGCCTGCTGGCATTATGCGAAGCCGTCCTCGCCGACCCTGCTTCCGCCGATTCGCTAGAGCATTGGGCAGCATTCGCCGGTGCAAGCACCCGCACGATCGCGCGCTTGTTCCGACGTGAACTCGGTGTGAGCTTTTCGCAATGGCGTCAGCAGGCCGTGCTGGCGCGCGCGATTCCGTTACTGAGCCAGGGCCGACCGCTGTCACAAGTCGCGTTGCTGCTCGGCTATCAAAGTCAGAGCGCCTTTTCCGCGATGTTCAGACGTGCGTTCGGAGAAAGTCCACGAGCCTTTTTTGTCCGCGACGGCGAGCCGCGAAACGATACTCAGAACGGCGTTGTCGAGCGAGCGCTGAAACGCTAAACGCCGCGCACCATATGCCGGATCGCGCCGAATTGCGCGAGCCGCGAACCCGCGGTTTTATAACCCATGCGGATATAAAGCCGGGCGGCGGGGTTATCGACGAATACGCGCAACTGAGTCTCCGTTAGTCCACGTGCACGTGCCCATCGGTGCGCGGTATCGAGGAGAAAGGTTCCCGCGCCCGTCCGGCGCCATCCTTCCACCACTTGTACGTCGCGGATGTGCAGCGACTGATCTTCTTCCGTCACGCGCATCACGCCAATAGCCTGACCGTCGCACTCGAGCACGAAGTTTTCCGACTCGCGCCAGCTACCCAGGAAAAGATCGCTGCGCCACACGAGATTGTGGCGGCGGTAGTAGCCGTTCATGTTGTTGCGCGTGAGCGCCTCGGCGAACGAAAAATCGTCCATCGACGCCAGGCGCAACTGAAACGGCGAGAGAGCTTCGGTGGGATCGAGCATTGCGCGATGAAAGCACTGAATCAAGTCATCAACACTAAGTCAGCCGGCGCGCGCTGGCAATGGAGAGTTTTACGAGCGTGCAAGTTCGATGTCATGCACGCCACACGTTCAACCAGATGCAACGCGATCGTGGTACGAAGAATAGCGGAATGAACCGAAAGGCGAATCGGGAAGGAGGAGGAAGGAAAGGACGAAAAACCGCGGGCACAAAAAACGTGGACGAAAAAAATCCAGCTTGAGCTGGATTTTTCTTTTACAACTTGTTGGCGGAGCGGACGGGACTCGAACCCGCGACCCCCGGCGTGACAGGCCGGTATTCTAACCAACTGAACTACCGCTCCACTTCTTTCCATCAGTTCGTGAGGTTGGTTGACTCATCAAACTTGCAGCGCTTCTCGCAGCCGCCGATGTTTTGGCGTCCCCAAGGGGATTCGAACCCCTGTACTCACCGTGAAAGGGTGATGTCCTAGGCCTCTAGACGATGGGGACATAAACTTTTCAGTTAATGTCTTTTACTCTTTTCGCTTACGTCCTGACTGGCTTCTGATTAACTTCGATTAACACTTTCTTAATCGTTTAAACCTTATTAATCAGTTTCGCGCAGTTTCTTCTTAGTCAGCAGCGAAGAACGACATTATAAACAGCTTTGTGATTCTTGTGAAGCTTTTTTTCCGATGCTCTGGCGCTTTAAAAAGCTTCATTTCTGTTCTGTGGTGGAGGTAAGCGGGATCGAACCGCTGACCTCTTGCATGCCATGCAAGCGCTCTCCCAGCTGAGCTATACCCCCCTTGCAGAACAGAAACGAGATTCTAAAGGGCACTTTTGAAGTTGTAAATACCTTTTAGCCCAGCATCTGAAAATAGTTCGTCCTTAGGGTGCAAACTTGGGGCGCAAACCGGACACCGTTCGCGTCGATGCCATGCGCCCGTCATGTACCTGCGGCGCGCCCCATGTTCAGGCAATGCCCTTGTCGAGCCGGGTCAGCACGGTCTCACGGCCGAACAGCATCAGCACCGCGTCAATGGACGGTGTGTGCGTGGTACCCGCGACCAGCAGGCGCACCGGCATGGCGAGATGCGGCATCTTGAGCTTATGGCTCGTCAGCGTGGCCTTGAACGCCGCCGAGATGGCTTCCTTGCTCCACTCCACTTCGCTCAACGCCTGCCGCAAGTCAGCGAGCGCGGGACGCACGGTTTCGGTGACATGCTGCGCGAGCGCAGCGGGGTCGATCACGGGCTCCTGATAAAACATGGCGGCGTTATCGGCGATCTCCTTTACCGACGATGCGCGATCCTTCAGCAAACCGATCACGAGCTCCAGCGGCGGCCCTTGCTCGATCATGGCGGCGTCGATACCCAGTTCGGCCAGGAACGGCTTCACGAGCGTTTCCAGCCGCGCGTTGTCGGCTTCCTTGATGTAGTGCGCGTTCAGCCAGTTCAAACGATCCGGATCGTATTGCGCCGGCGACTTGCCCAGATGGTCCAGGTCGAACCATTCGACAAACTGCTCACGCGAGAAAATCTCCGCATCTCCATGCGACCAGCCAAGCCGGGCCAGATAGTTCAGAACCGCTTCCGGCAGATAACCTGCGTCGCGATAACCCATTACGCTCATCGCGCCATGGCGCTTGCTCATCTTCTCGCCCTGCTCGTTGAGCACGGTCGGCAAGTGGGCGTACACCGGCACTTCGCCGCCCAGCGCGCGCAGGATGTTGATCTGGCGCGGCGTGTTGTTCACGTGGTCGTCGCCGCGGATCACGTGGGTGATCTTCATGTCGAGATCGTCCACGACCACGCAGAAGTTATAAGTTGGCGTGCCGTCCGGACGCGCGATCACGAGGTCGTCGAGCTCGTCGTTCGAAATTTCGATCGTGCCCTTCACCGCGTCGTCCCAACTCACTACGCCGCCCAGCGGATTACGAAAGCGAATGACCGGCGAGACGCCTTCCGGAATAGGCGGCAGCACCTTGCCCTCCTCCGGGCGCCACGTGCCGTCGTAACGCGGTTTTTCATTGGCCTCGCGCTGACGTTCACGCAATGCGTCGAGTTCTTCCGTCGACATGTAGCAGTGGTAAGCCAGGCCCTGGTCGAGCATCTGCTTAAGCACTTCGCGATAGCGGTCCATGCGCTGCATCTGGTAGATCGGACCTTCGTCGTAGTCGAGGCCGAGCCATTCCATGCCTTCAAGGATGGCGTCGACGGACGCGTCGGTCGAGCGCTCCAGGTCAGTGTCCTCGATGCGCAACACGAAAACGCCCTTCATCTTGCGCGCGAATGCCCACGGATAAAGCGCGGAGCGAATGTTGCCGAGATGGATGAAGCCTGTGGGGCTGGGAGCGAAACGGGTACGGACTTGGGTCATGTGCGGTGTGCTCGATAGCTCAAATGCGTTTGCCGGCACGGAAGGAGCCAGGCAAGCGATATATCGGGGACCGGCTTCGGCACGTCTTCTGGACGAACCTGGCGAGCGGTCGAAACGAGTGTCAATTATACCCGCCGGCGCTTTTGGCCCGCTTTCGGGGGTCATCATGTTTTATCATATGCGCCGTCACCGGATGGCTTGACCAGGCAGCTATCCAAGCTGCCCGCGCCGCCTCCACGCTCCACGCTCGTCCCCGCTGCATCGCAGGAGAACCCTTGAAAACATTGCCGCCCCCGCTTTCGTCGCTGCCTCAGTTGTCGCGACGCGCGTTCTCTCTTGGCTGCGCATCCGCCGTGCTCACGGCGTGCACCACGACGACCAGATCCACCACAGCAGTCACCCCGCCCGCGTCGCCAGTGCCGGCCGCCAGCACGCCCCAGCGGCCCGTGCGGATCGGCCTTGCACTGGGCGGCGGCGCGGCCCGGGGGTTTGCTCACATCGGCGTAATCAAGGCGCTCGAAGCGCGCAACCTGAAGGTGGACCTGCTGAGCGGCACAAGCGCGGGCTCGGTGATCGCGGCGTTATCGGCGTCGGGAATGAACGGCATTGCCATCAACAAGCTCGCGCTGACCATGGATGAAGCGTCGATCAGCGACTGGGCGATGCCATTCCGCACGCGCGGTTTCCTGCAGGGCGTCGCGTTGCAGAACTATCTGAACAAGACGCTCGACAACCGGCCGATCGAAAAGATGGCGAAACCGCTCGGCATTGTCGCGACGGACCTGAAGACCGGCCAGCCAATCCTGTTCCAGCGGGGGAACACCGGCATTGCCGTGCGCGCGTCGTGCAGCGTGCCGTCCATCTTCGAGCCAGTGAAGATCGGCGGTCATGAGTATGTGGATGGCGGCCTGGTGAGCCCGGTGCCGGCGGCGTTCGCGCGCAAGATGGGCGCGGATTTCGTGATCGCGGTGGATATTTCGGCGCGCCCTGAGACGGGGTTGACGCAAAGCTCCTTCGACGTCCTGATGCAGACCTTCACGATCATGGGCCAGACCATCAAGGCGTACGAACTCGATAAATACGCCGACTTCGTCATCCGCCCGAACCTTGCCGCCATGAGCGGCAGCGACTTCGGCCAGCGCAACGCAGCGATCCTGGCCGGCGAGGAAGCGGTCGCAAAGATCTGGCCGGAACTGCAGCGGCAAATGGCGGCGAAAGGCGCTACCGTTTGAATCAACGGTAGCGCCTTTCGCCCTTGTAAAACCAGGCGGCTTAGCGCAACGACTTGACGCGTGCCGCCGATACATCCCCCGGCTGGCCGCCCCAACCTGAGCGCAGGTAGTTGGCGAGGTTCGCGAGTTCATCGTCGGTGAGCGTGGCGGCGAATCCCGGCATTGCCTGCATGCTTTCCGTTCCGGCGAACTCGGCGGCAGCCACGCCATCGAGCATCGCAACGATCAGGTTATGTGAATCGGCCTGACGCAACGTCGAACTCCCTTGCATCGATACCGCGACGTGAGGCTTGCCCTGCCCCTCGAGCCCATGACACCCCGCACATACGGCGACATAGCTCGCCCGGCCGGCTGCCACTTGCGCGGCATCGGCGGAACCCGGTTGAACCGGCGTGGGTGGAAGCGGTGCGTCGCCGAGCAGATAGGTCGACAGCGCGCGCAGATCACCCGGGCTCAAGTGCTGGCTGCTCAGCATCACGACCGGATGCATCTCGCCGAACGCCGAGCCCTGGCGGCTGATTCCCGTTGCGAAGAATGTCTGCAAATCGGCGCCGGTCCAGCCACGCGCGGCGAGCCCCGCGGGCGTGATATCCGGCGGCACGACACGACCGAGCATCGATCCTTGCAAGGTCTTCGCACCGTTCATCTCCCCAAACACGCCACGCGGCGTGTGGCATTCGGCGCAGTGACCCAGCGCATTGGCGAGATATCGTCCGCGGATCCAGTCAGCCGAACTTCCCGCCGATGCATCCGGCAACTTGTCCTTGAGGAACAGGATGTTCCAGAACATCACGGCAAACCGCACGTTGAACGGGAACATCAACTCGGGATCCCGGTTCGGCAAGGCGGCCGGCTTTTGCGCCATCAGATACGCATAGATGGCGTCGCTGTCGGCGCGGGACATCGTCCGGTAAGACGTGTAAGGCATTGCCGGATAGAGATGCTTGTCAGGCGCCACGCCGTCGTGCAAGGTCTTGTAGAACTGCGCAGCACTCCACTTGCCGATGCCATTTACAGGGTCCGGCGTAATGTTCGTGCCATAAAAGGTACCGAAGGGCGACCCGAGCTTCACGCCGCCGGCAAACGGCGCACTGCCGGGGATCGTGTGACAGGCGGCGCAATCGGCCGCTTTCGCAAGATAATTGCCCCGCGCGATCTGCTCGGCGGCCGTTTCATGCGTGGGGGCTGCAGTTTCATCGGAACGGTCGCTGCATGCGGACAGCGCCGCGACGCATAGCGCAACCGACAGCGCAACCGCGCCGAGGCGAAAGGAAATTGCCCGGTTCATGCGGAATCCTTAACAAGTCCAGGCGTATTCAGCACGACGTCCTTGACCGCTTCGTAGTAACGCACGTAGCCGGTGCAGCGGCAGATGTGGTCGTCGAGTGCTTTCGTGATCTCCTGCTCCACCGACTCCCTGGCAATCGGCTCGCGTTTTAGCCGCTCGATCAGCACCGTCGCCGCATTGACGAATCCCGGCGTGCAATACCCGCACTGGAAGCTGAAGTGTTCGAGGAATTTCTGCTGCACCGGCGAGAGTTCGACCACCTCGCCTTGCTCGTTACGTTTGGCGTGGCCTTCGATGGTCCGCACCTTTTTGCCATCGAAGAAATGCGCGCCCGTGATGCACGAGCGCACTTCTTCGCTCGACCCGTCCGGCTTGTCGAGGATCACCACGCACGCGTGGCAGACGCCCTGCCCGCAGCCAAGCCGCGAGCCGGTCAAGCCCACGTACTCATGCAGGAAATCGATCATCATGAGCCCATCAGGGGTCTGGATCGGACCCACGGCGGCACCGTTGATCGTCAGCGAAATGGGCTTCATCTGGATCAGAGACTGGTGCAAGGGCTGAGGCATGAGCGGTGTCGGAGTTGGGTTGGCAGCGGTCATGCGAGCGCCTCCTGAATGTTTTGCGGTTTCACCGGCAAGTCGTTGAATCGATGCCCGATAGCGTGCGCGATACCGTTGACGATGGCGCCGACGACCGGAATCATCACCACCTCCGCAATGCCCTTCGGCGGATCGGTCTCGGACAGCGGCGGCAGCACTTCGCCGGTCTGGGCCCAGACAGCGACATCGCTTGCGCGCGGCACGTGATAGCGGTTGAAGTTCCAGGTGCCGTTGCCGGGACCCTCTTCGTAGAGCGGCAGATACTCATGCAGCGCATGTCCAATACCCATCGCCAGTCCGCCTTGCAACTGACCTGAGACGAGTTGCGGCGAAAGCATGTTGCCGCACTCCATGATCGAGTGATGCGAGAGCAGGCTGACACGGCCGCTCCCTTCGTTCACCGTGAGTTCGACTAGCGTTCCGACCGCGCTGTAGTAGGTGACCGCCGCGTTGTTACGGCTGACCGGCGCGATGAACACACGCTTGCGATCAAGGGCCCGATAAACGGGCTGGACCGGCGCAGCGTGGGTCGTGCTGGCATCGGTCTTGCCCGCGCCGTGAAGCAGCGACAGGCCGTCGATGGGCAGACGCTCGGTCACGCCATCAATGTTGAATTCCGCCTCGCTCCATTGCCATCGATTGAACACATGCACGATCGCGCCCGTGACGAGCCCGAGGTCATGCGCTTTTTTCGCGACCTGTTCGAGCGACAGTGGCTCAAGACCTGCCGCCGTCAGCTTGCCGTCCACCCAGCGCGCATCTTCACGACGCACGGTGAGCGGCGCAGCCTGACCACCGCCTATGCCACTGCTCCATAGCGCCATCGCCGCCGGCCACAAACCGTGCGTGAATACCACGCGTCCCGCTTCGTAGGTGCTATGCGTGAAATAGAAAGCTGAATTCGTCGCACTCGATGGCGATATCAAACTCGGCGACCAGCGCGGATTAGCCGATAGCTTGTCCTGCTCGCCCTGCGACATCAGGTATGGGTCGCCACTGGTCACGACCGGCAACTCGGGCCAGTCGACAATCGCCATGCGCACTTCGGCGGCCGGCTTGCCGAGCCACTTCGCGCACGCGATTGCTTGCGATGTAGACACGCCCGTGCCAATTTCCGCGGCCGTATGATGCAACGTGATCTTGCCATCGGCCGCGATCTCAACCTTCGCGAACGACGCCTCCGCACCCGTGCCAAAGTCTTTCCGCACGCACGCGAAGCCGACACCGTAGCGGTTGCCAGGATGCGCCAGTTCATACTCCGCTTTCTTCTGCGCGCGACCGGTCCAGAGCGGGTGAACCTTGGCCTTCTGCAGGACTTCATCGACACGAATCGCGCCGGCGGGAATCGCGCCCTGGGTATTTTTCATGCCCGAGCGCAGCGCGTTCTTCAGCCGTAAGTCGATAGCATCGACTCCAAGCTGCGTCGCAATTTCATCGATCAGCATCTCGGTCGCGGCCATGGTCTGCAGCGTGCCGTAGCCGCGTGCGGAGCCGGCGTCGATCGCGCGTGAAGCGATCGCCACGCCGGTCAGGTCGCTCTTCGGGAAATAGTAGATCGACTGCGCGGCGGATGCCCCCACCATGGCCACCGATGGCGAAAAGTTGCAGCGCCCGCCGCCGTCGACTTCGAGCTCGGCCTTGAACGACTGCAGGAGGTTCGTTTTCTTATCGATCGCAATTCGATAACGCATCTTCGACGCATGGCGTTTTATCGATGTCTGGAATTGCTCATAGCGGTCAAATGCAAGGCGTACCGGACGGCCGTCGCCATACATGGCCGCCACCAGTCCATAGAACGGGACCGTGAAGTGGTCCTTCGACCCGTAGCCGACCGTATAGACCGGATGCACGAACAGGTTCTTCACCGGGAAGCGGCACTTCGCCGCCATGCCGGCAGCGCTTTCGGCAACCTCGTTCGGCCCCTGCGTCGGGACAACCATGTGCAGCGATTGCGTTGCCGCGTCGTACCAGCAGTTCGTGTTGTCGGCTTCGAGCGCGGCGGTATCGATGGATTGCGTACTGTAGTTGCGCTCCAGCACAAGCCAGTCCGCGGGCGGATGGTCGAGTTCGCCCTGCATGTTTTGCGCATGGAACATGCCCTGCTCATCCAGCTTGCCGTCCTGCCGCCCCGCCGCCCACACAGGCTCGTGCTTGCGCATCGCGCTTGGGAACAGCATGCTGTCCTTCAAGCTCGAGAACGTGTCGTCGTCATAGGCCGTCGGACCGCCGACGCGCACAAAGCGGAACGTGCCCCACGGATCGCGTTCAAGCGGCCCGGTCTTCTCGCCGTAGCGGATGATTTCATCGCGGAACTGGAGCTTGTCTTTGGCGAACCGGAAGCGTGCGAAATCGTGATAGATCAGCATGGCAACGGCCTGGCCCAGATAAGCTGGCGTCTTGCCGGGCGGCAGCAGCATGTCGTCGCCATAAAAAGCGGGAAATGCGAGACCGTCGCGGGCAAGCTCCGCAGCCGTGACAATCCGGTCCGGCTGAAGGTCGTCGCCAAGCAAGCTCAGGTCGAAACCCTCATACGTCCGGTCGGCCTGCGTCGTGCGCAGCATGAACGCGTGCGATTGCTGGTTCGGCCAGTGCGGCATGTCGGCCGCACGCACGTCGCGCGCAAATACCTTGGCCCCCGTGACCTTCGCGATCCCGTCGATACGAAACTTCGCGCGGCCGCTCGTTGTATCCCACTGAATCGGCGTCAGGATTTTTTCTTCAAATAACGCAGCGAATGCGCGACTGCCGAGCGGCGCAATAATGACGGTCAATCCCGCAATTGCACTCGCCTTCAAAAAACCACGACGCGATCGGTCGAGTTCTCTCATGGTCCTCTCCTTGAATGATCGGCTGAGAGCTTCAAGCCACGCTGCTTCGGGTTTCGGTTTTTATTTTGCATTCCGAAATTATTACCTTGTTCGTATAACCGCTTGATCCGGTGCGTGATGACCAAAGACGACGATGAGATATCGGAGTATCCCCGATCGTAATCGCACTTCAGGTTCTTCAACGTACAAGGATTTGCACCAGCCTGTTTCAATGTTTGGCTGGCTTTTTCAGGCTTTGCCTTGAGCAGGGTTCTTGTCGCTGCGGAGCGCCCGGCACTACCCCGGGAAGGTTGGCGATTGTAAGTGCCAAGCTTGCCTGCAGGCAGCGTTCGGCATGTAAAGTTTTGTGCTTGGCAGGGATTGGCGAGGCGAGCGGAAATCCGTTGTGACGTGTGGCGTCAATGTCACTCGGAAGCATCCGAATGTACGAGGGTTTAGACCGGGTCCTGACGAAATACGCGGTGGGTTGCCTGAATCTGAAGTGGCTGTCCGGCGATGTGGCGAAGGTCAACCATCAGCAACACACACAATCCCCGCGGGAACGACAAAAGCCCGCCCTTTTTTGAAAGGCAGGCTTTTGTACACCGTACCGGTTACCAGCAACCGGTCAGATGAGAGACGACGACTTAGTTGCCGTTGTTACCAATCGTGGCGCTGACACGCTGACGTAGATCGACACCGTCAATCGGGAAGGTCGCTTCAACACGCCGAGCGCCCGTGTAGCGCTTTTCCCAATAGCTGTTGTCCATGTCGTCCACACGGATCGTGCTGCCCGTGGACGGCGAGTGAACAAACTTGTTGTCGCCGATATAAATCCCGACGTGCGAGAACGAGCGGCGCATTGTGTTGAAAAACACGAGGTCACCCGGCTTCAGCTCGCTCACGCGAACTTTTTCGCCAACCCGGCTCATCTCTTCCGCACGCCGCGGCAAGGTCATGCCCAACGTGTCCTGGAACACGTAGCGCACGAAACCGCTGCAATCGAGACCGGAATCCGGCGTATTGCCGCCCCAGCGATAGCGCACGCCGATCATATTGAGCGCGCCGACGACTACGTCGCCCGCCTTGCTCGCCATGCCGGAAAGAAAAGAACGCGTGCCGCTGGATGGGTTGCTTGTCACATTACCCGAGACATTGCCAGAGTCAGCAACGGGATAAATGTCGTTAGCTGCCTTGGCCGACGCGGAGATGCCATTGCTGGCATTTTGGCTTGAATTGTTGACTTCGTCGGCGAACGCACCGGAAGTTGCTGTCATCATCAGGCCGATCAACATGCTGGCTGCTGCACGCGCGCATGTTTGAGTCAAAGTTAATTGCTGCATCGGTCGGTAGTTTTGGGTGAAAAAGTCTGAAAAATCAGTGTCATGCGGAAAAGTTGGCTTGATACTAGCCAGATATTATTTACATGTCAAAAGGCATAGAAAAATACAATTGAGATACGCACCTAATTGGTGAAAATTAGGCCGCGATCGCGGCTTTCAGTAACTTTCTTGTGTATTCGTGGGACGGCGTCGCAAAAATATTCTCCACATCACCGGTTTCCACGATAGTTCCGTTCTGCATGACTACAACCCGGTGCGCCATCGCGCCGATCACCTCCAGGTCATGGCTGATGAACACATAGCCCAGGTTGTACTTCCGTTGTATATCGGCAAGTAGACGCAAAACTTGATACTGAATTGACACATCGAGTGCACTGGTCGGTTCATCGAGGATCAGGATGCGCGGTTCGAGCACCAGCGCGCGGGCGATTGCAATACGTTGGCGCTGACCGCCGGAGAACTCGTGCGGGTATCGATTCAACGCCGTACGGTCTATTCCGACTTCGCGCAGAACGGCCACCACCTTGGCGTGCCGCGCGGCAGCATCGAGTTCCGGACGATGCAGCCCAAGCCCCTCGCCTACGATCCGCTCAATCGTCTGGCGCGGCGACAGCGAGCTATAGGGGTCCTGAAACACCACCTGCATATTTGATCGCAACACGGTTTTTTCACGGCCACGATAGTCGGCAAGCAAGCGCCCTTGAAACTCCACCTTCCCGTGTGACGTGCGCTGCAAACCCAGCAGCGCCATCGCCAAAGTGGACTTTCCCGACCCCGACTCACCGACGATACCCAACGTTTCACCCTGCCGCACCGTCACGGAAACGCGATCCACCGCCTTGAACGCGCCGCGCCGGAACCAGCCGCCCACGCCTGGCGTCTTCGTGGCGAATTCCACGGATACCTCTTGCGCGTCGAGCAATACGGGCGACAGCGGCAGCACCGGCAACACCGTGCGCTCCGGCCTGCTCGCAAGCAAACGTACCGTATAGGGATGCTGCGGCGACGCGAATATGTCCTTCACCGTACCGCTTTCCACCAGCACGCCCTGCTCCATCACCGCCACGCGCTGCGCGAATTTACGCACGAGGTTGAGATCGTGCGTGATCAGCAACACGGCCATACCGCGGGAAGCGGCTTCGTCGCGTTGCAATTCCAGCAGCAATTCCACGATCTGCGCGCGGATGGTCACGTCGAGCGCGGTCGTGGGTTCGTCGGCGAGCAGCAGACGCGGGCGGCACGCGAGCGCCATTGCAATCATCGCGCGCTGGCGTTGTCCGCCCGAGAGTTGATGCGGATATCGGTCGATGCGCTTTTCCGGATCCGTGATCCCCGTGCGCGCGAGCAGGTCAATCGCTCGCCGGCGGGCGTCGCGAGCGGACACGCCATCGTGCAGCTGAATCGTCTCCGCGATCTGGTCGCCGATGGTGTACAGCGGGTTGAGCGCGGTCATCGGCTCCTGGAAGATCATCGCGATGTCCGAGCCCCGCAGCTTGCGCATCGCGGGTTCGCTTTTGGTGAGCAACTCCTCGCCGTCCAGGCGAATCGACCCACTCAGCTCGGCGTCGCGCAAAAGCCGCAGGATAGATAGCGCCGTCACGCTTTTGCCCGATCCCGACTCGCCGACCAGCGCCACGCGTTCGCCGGCTTCAATCTTGAGGCTCACGCCATCGACGGCCATGGTCTCGCCAAAGCGCACCCGCAAGTCTGCGATTTCCAGCAATGGCGCGCTCATTGGCCGCCCCCAGCTTTGACGGCGTCGGAGATGCGCGTGTCCAGCGCGTTACGCAGCGCGTCGCCCATGAACGTGAGCAGCAACAAGGTCGCAACCAGCACGCCGAAAGTGGACAGCGAGATCCACCACGCGTCGAGATTCGCCTTGCCTTGCGCGAGCAATTCTCCAAGCGATGGCGTGGGCGGCGGCACGCCCAGGCCCAGGAAATCAAGGCTGGTCAGCGCAAGGATCGCCCCGCTCATACGAAATGGCAGGAAGGTGATAACGGGCGTGAGGCTGTTCGGCAGGATGTGACGCCAGATGATCTGGGCGTTGGACAGACCCATCGCCCGCGCCGCCCGCACGTAATCCTGCGTGCGGTTGCGCAGGAACTCCGCGCGCACATAGTCCGATAACCCGATCCATCCGAACAACGACAACAGCACGACGAGCAGCAGCAAACTCGGCTCGAAGATGGACGCGAAAATGATCAGCAGATACAACTCCGGCAACGCACTCCAGATTTCGATCAGGCGTTGTCCGGTGAGGTCCGTACGGCCGCCGAAGTAGCCTTGAACCGCGCCGGCCAGCAGGCCGAGCACGGTGCCTATCGCCGTCAGGACCAGCGCGAAGATGACCGAGACGCGAAAGCCATAGAGCAATCGGGCGAACACATCGCGGCCGCGATCGTCGGTGCCGAGCCAGTTTTCACGCGATGGCGGCGCCGGGTTCGAGGCCTTCGAAAAATAGTTGAGCGTGTCGTAGTAGTAGTGGTTCGGCGGATAAACGGCGAAGTTGCTGCCCTCGCTGAAACGGTCGCGAATATACGGATCGAGGTAATCGGCGGGCGTTGGAAAATCGCCGCCGAACGTGGTCTCGGCATACGTTTTAACCAGCGGGAAATAAAGCTGCCCCTGATAACGAACGACCAATGGTTTGTCATTGGACCACAGCGGTCCCGCGAGACTGATCGCGAACGCGACTACGAAAATCACCAGGCTCCAGTAGCCGAGCCGGTTGCGTTTGAAGCGTTGCCAGACGCGTTGTCCCGGCGTGATCGAAACCGGCACGCTGAGCGGCTGGGCGTCGCTGTCTTGCGGCGTACGGAGCAGGGAACGGTTCAACTCAACGCTCCAGTTGTTCGAATTGAATACGCGGATCGACCCAGACATAGCAGAGGTCGGAGATCAGCTTGGTAGCAAGCCCGATCAGCGTGAACAGATACAGCGTGCCGAGCACGACCGGATAATCGCGCCGCACGACGGACTCGTAGGAAAGCAGGCCGAGGCCATCGAGTGAAAAAAGCGTTTCTATCAGCAAACTGCCCGTAAAGAACGCTCCGATGAACGCGCCCGGAAAGCCCACGATCAGCGGCAACAACGCGTTGCGGAACACGTGTTTCCACAGCACCCTTCTCTCCGACAACCCCTTGGCGCGCGCCGTCAGCACATACTGTTTGCGGATTTCATCGAGGAACGCGTTCTTGGTCAGCATGGTGACGACCGCGAAGCTGCCGACCACCGACGCAATGATCGGCAACGTGATATGCCACAAGTAGTCGGCTATCTTGCCGCCGAGGCTCAACGTTGCCCAGTTGTCGGAGGTGAGGTTGCGCAGCGGAAACAGTTGCCAGAACGACCCGCCGCCGAACAGCACAAGAAGCAGCACACCGAGCACGAAGCCGGGAATGGCGAAGCCGACGAGCACGAGCAGGCTGGTGGTGAAATCGAAGGTGGAACCGTTGCGCACCGCCTTCGCGATCCCGAGCGGCACCGAAATCAGGTAAGTAAGAAAGAACGTCCACACGCCAATGCTGATCGACACCGGCAGCTTCGACACAATCAACGACCACACGCTTTGATGACGAAAATAGCTGTCGCCGAGATCGAAACGGGCGAAGCGTCCGAGCATCAGCCAGTAGCGTTCTAGCGGCGGTTTATCGAAGCCGTAGAGCGCGCGAAGTTGCGCGACTTGCTGCGCATCCACGCCCGTGTGCATGCGCATGCCGAAGCTCGTGCCTTGCTCGCCGCGCCGCAATTCGTGCACGGCTTGCTCGACCGGGCCGCCCGGCACGAACTGGATCACGGCGAACGTCAGCGTGAGGACACCGAGCAAGGTCGGGATCATCAGCAAAATGCGTTTCAGGATGTAGCTCCACATGGGCGCGGTCCGCTTGAGTGATTAAGGCGTGGATTTACTTCTCTGCAGCCGTGGCCGACGCAGAGGCGGACGCGGCGGCAGGCGGCTTGAACCACCATGTCGATGTGATCCAGTCTTCGGCGGTGTAATACAGCGGCAAGGTCGCCGGATACGCGAGCGTGTTTCGATACGCCACCCTATGCGATGCCGTGTACCAATGCGGGATCACATAGTAGCCATGCATCAGGACCCGGTCGAGCGCATGGGTGGCATCGAGGAGCTGCTCGCGGGTCTGGGCGCCAAGCAAGGTGTGCACGATCGAATCCACGGCCGGCGACTTCAGCCCGTTCATGTTATCGGAGCCCTGCTGATCCGCGGACTTGCTGCCGAAACGCGTCTCCTGTTCCGTACCGGGAATCTGCACGTCGGGCATGCGCAGGCTGGTCATGTCGAAGTCGAACGCGTCGAGCCGCTTCTGGATCAGCGCAAAGTCAACCGTACGAAAATTCGCGACAATCCCGAGCTTCTGCAAGTTGCGCTGGAATGTGGCGACGACAGGTTCCATCGACGATCCGCTGGCCGAGTCGTCGAGAATCTCGAAGACGAACGGCTCGCCCTTCGCGTTGCGCAACGCACCGTCCCTATACGTCCAGCCCGCGTCAGCCAGCAGCTTGCGTGCCGTGATCAGGTTCGCGCGCAATGAGCCGGGTGGATCGGTGTCGGGCTGCTTCACCACGTCGCCGAACACGGCGGGATCGAGTTGCGCGCGTAACGGCGAGAGAATTGCGAGTTCGCCCGCGCTTGGCTTGCCCGTCGCTTGCAGGTCGGTGTTTGCAAAGAAGCTGTCGGTGCGCGTGTATTGGTTAAAAAACAGTTGCCGGTTCAGCCACTGGAAGTCGAACGCAAGATCGAGCGCCTGGCGCACGCGCACGTCCTGGAAGATCGGCCGGCGCAGGTTGATGAAAAAGCCCTGCATGCCGGTACCGTTGTGATTGCGAAATTCGCGCTTGATCAGCTCACCGTTGTCAAAACGTTTGCCAATGTCGCGACGTACCCAGTTGCGCGCAATATATTCGACCAGCGCGTCGTACTCGCCGGCCTTGAACGCCTCGAGCCGCGCGACGCCATCCGAATAGAGCTTGTACGTAATGCGCTCGAAGTTGAACGTTCCCACGCGCACCGGCAACGCATTGCCCCAATAGGCCGGATCGCGCTTTAAGGTGATCGTGCGGCCGTTGTCATATTGTTCGATGAGATACGGACCGCTTGCTATCGGCTTCTGAAACGCGAGTTGATCGAAGGGAACGTGGCTGCCGTCGGGCTTCATGCCCCACTTGCGCGAAAACACCGGAATCGCGCCCGCGATAAACGGCATCTCCCGCGTGCGCTCCCTGAAGTCGAAACGAATGGTCAGCGGGTCAAGGATGACCGCGCGCGAAATCTGGCCGAAATACACCGCGTATTGCGGCGCGGCCTGCGGGCTTTTCAGCGTATCGAATGAGTATTTCACGTCTTCGGCGGTGACGGGATCGCCATTCGAAAAATGCGCCTTGGGATTGATGTGGAACGTGGCAGAGAGGCCGTCGGGCGCGATGCTGATGTCGTCGGCGAGAAGCCCGTAAGCCGTCGATACTTCGTCAAGACTGCCGGTTGTCAAACTCTCGAACATATAACCGAGCCCGGGCGCGGCGTTGCCGCGCTGGGTGAACGGGTTGAATTTGTCGAAGCTCGTGAGCCGGTTCGGATTCGCCAGAACCAGCGTGCCGCCGCGGGGTGCGTCCGGATTGACGTAGTCGAAGTGCTTGAAGCCGGCGGGATATTTCGGCTCGCCATACTGCGCGATGGCGTACACGGCCAATGCCGCTTTCGGTGCCGCGAGCCCGCCAAAACCGATCAGCAAGCTGCCAAACAGAAGACCGAGGACCCGTCGGGAGCCAGTCGCCATGAGTGCCTTTATGAATACCAGTGAAACGATGATCGGAAAAACAGCCAGCCGTTCAGAGCCGGCTGAGGGGCTGCTCAGGGCCTCCTCAAAGCGCCCCAAGCGCAGCGGGCCTTAAGCGATGTGAGAGAATTCTACTAAAACCACTGTCCCGGGCATTGTAACGACGCGCGCACCGCTTGCGCGCGCTCGGTCCGGCGCATGTGCAATATCGACTTCTTAAGGAGCATTCATGGGATTTCTCGCTGGAAAACGGATTCTGCTGACGGGCTTGTTATCGAACCGCTCGATTGCCTATGGCATCGCGGCGGCTTGCAAGCGCGAAGGCGCCGAACTCGCCTTCACCTACGTGGGTGACCGTTTCAAGGACCGCATTACCGAGTTCGCGACCGAATTCGGCAGCGATCTCGTGTTTCCGTGCGACGTGGGTAGCGACGAGGAAATCGACGCGCTCTTCGTCTCGCTGAAAGAACGCTGGGGCACGCTCGACGGCCTCGTGCATTCCATCGGCTTTGCGCCGCGCGAGGCAATCTCGGGGAATTTCCTCGACGGCATGACGCGCGAGAACTTCCGCATCGCCCACGATATTTCCGCGTACAGCTTCCCGGCACTCGCCAAAGCGGCGCAATCCATGCTCTCCCCGGATGCGTCGTTGCTCACGCTGAGCTATCTCGGCGCCGAACGCGCGATCCCGAACTACAACACAATGGGCCTGGCGAAGGCATCGCTTGAGGCAAGCGTGCGGTATCTGGCGGTGTCGCTTGGGGACAAGGGCGTGCGCGTGAACGGCATCTCGGCGGGGCCGATCAAGACGCTGGCAGCAAGCGGCATCAAGAGCTTCGGCAAGATTCTCGAGTTCGTGGAAAACAATGCACCGTTGCGGCGCAACGTGAGCATCGATCAGGTCGGCAATGTGGCGGCGTTCCTGTTGTCGGATCTGGCTGGCGGCGTAAGTGCCGAGATCATCCACGTCGATGGCGGTTTTAATGCCGTGGTCGGCGGGATGACCGCGCAGGCGGTCTCGGAATAACGATCCGATAACGGCGGCTCTCCGCGGCTCTCCTTTGCCGCCGATAAAATCAAAAGCCGTCCCGCTTGCGCGGGACGGCTTTTTTAATGCGTCTGACCACGGTGTTTAATTGTGATGGTCGCCGTGACCGCCATTCCCGCCATGGTTGTAGTTGCCACCGTGATTGTAGTTGCCACCGTGGCCGCCGTATCCCGGGCCGCCATGACCGTAGTTCGGCCGGCCACCGTTGTGCCGATACCACTCGTCACGTCCCCAATAGCGATGGCCGTCATAGTAACGATTACCGTACCAGCCGATCACGATCTGCGGCTGCACGTACACCGGAGCCGGTTGATAAATGACGGGCGGTGGCGGTGGCGCGTAATAAGGCTGCGGCGCGACGTAAACCGGAGCAGGAATACCGATGTTGATCCCCAGCCGCACGCCGCTGGCGTGGGCAAAACCAGACATCGTGACGAGGCACAAACCAGCAATGCCAGTCAGAATCCGGATGCTTTTTATCTCATTCATGTAGCGCGCCTTTGAGCATCATTGTTCAGGTGGTAGCGAATATAGCGGATCGCCTTCAATCCGGTACTTCGACTTTGTAAGTGGTTCTTCGGCGCAGAGGTATCGTCTGCTGAAAGCTTACTCTTTGTTACATCATGAAAAACGGGGAATCAGGGTAGCACTGGACGGACGGCTGGCGGGATGCTGAAAAACCAAAGGCCACCCGGTTTTCGCCGGATGGCCTTTGGGCCAGCTACCTGACGGCTGCTGTATTACGGCTGGTATTTAGTACCCGCGATGGTCGTAATGCGGGCCGCCGTGATAACGGTACCAGTCGTTACGGTTCCAGTAACGGCGGCCGTCCCAGTAACGATCGCCGTGCCAACCGATTACCACGACCGGCGCTGCAGCATACACCGGTGGCGGCGGTGCGTAGACGACCGGGGGCGGCGGCGGTGCGTAGACCGGCTGCGGCGCAACGTACACCGGCGCGGGCACGCCGATATTGATACCAAGACGCACTTGGGCCATCGCCGCGCCGGACATTCCGAGCGCTCCGATTGCAATCGCGCCGGCAAAAATGGAAGTCTTCAGTTTGTTGTTCATTTGAAGTGCACCTCAACGGAGTAGGTTTGTTGAGTAAATCTTAGCCGAACGAGCCGGCCTAGATGTTTCAAGTTGGTAACTCAGAATTACGATCGCCAACAGGGTGTGACACAACATTTCCTTAGCTGATTTGGCGGCCCCTCATCTCTCGTCGCGGAGGCTCGCTGGGATTGGGCACGCGCCGCGAGCAGTTCGAAGCGCGCGATAGAATCGGACTAGTAAAGCACGTATCGTTCTACCGTTCATCAATCACCGTAGCCCGCTACGAACCGCAGGCCAAGGCCGCCCGATTTAAATCCCGCCTGACCCGTGCAACCGCGAAACGTCTGCTCGCGAGTGAGACAATTGCTGAATTTTGGAGAGGCACATCATGATCGACGGTCTGGTTTCCGGACGTCTCTACGGCACGGCGCAAGTGCGTACGGGTCAGCACGGCACGCATTTCGTGACATGCCGGGTTCGCGCCTCGGCCGGCGACGGCGAGAGCCTGTTCGTGAACGTGATTGCCTTCGACGACACCGTCAAGGACGCGCTCCAGGCGCTCGATGACGGCGACAGCGTATCGCTTGCCGGCGCACTCACGCCGAAGACCTGGACGGACAAGCAAGGTAACGCGAAACCCGCGCTGGATATGGTCGTGCACGCTGTACTGACGGCGTACCACGTGCAGCGCAAACGCCGGGCTGTACGCGGTGAAACGGGACCAGCGGACCTGCAAGGCCCCGATGACCTGGACGACGACGAAGTCTGAGTTCGCTTGGGCGCTCGCGCCGGCATGTCGGCCGAGCGAAGCGCCCTATTCGATCGAAGAAAAACGGGGGCACCGATCCCGCTAGCGGTTCAATTCATGAATCAGCGGATGGTCGCAGTAGATCCGGTTCTCATAAACCTGGCCGTTGCTGTGACGCACGCAGTCGACCCCTTCGAAGCGCAGCGGCACATCGCCGTGCGTCCCCGTGGCAATCCATCGGATGAAGACTGTATCGCCGCGACTCGCGTGGTCGGCGACTTCCAGCCTGAAATCCGGAACGTGGCGCAACAGTTCGTGCAGCGGCCGCACATAGGCCTCCACGCCCTTCAACGGCGCGTGCAATCCCGGCCAATATCCTTCGATATCCACCGCCAGTTCATCGCTCGGCCGGTTGAAGTCCGGCGCGGCCCAGAACGCGGCGTACTTTTCCACGCACCATGCCGGGCCCATCAGGGTGCTATCGAGAAAACCGGTAATGCCGGCAAACCGTCCGTCGAAGGAAAATTCGCCAACGTCCGTCCCGCTCGCCAGTTGCCGGCCAGTGGCATCGATCAGACGCCAACTGAAGCGGACCATCGCGCCCGTTGCATCAATCCCACCAACCCGCTCGAACCTCAACCCAGGCATCTGCGACTGAAACGCGCCGATCATCTCGGCGAACCCTTTCGGGCCGGTGCTGCTCATCATCGGGTCGGTGTAGCGCGCGCCGTCGAGCAAAACCCGCTCTGCGAGCGCGTTCCGTCGCGACGAATCTGTCTCGTTCCATGTATCGATATAGCGACCCACCAGAACGTCATGCTCAGTCATGATTCTCTCCTTCGATAGTCTTCGGGGCTATGGCCGGACTGGATTTAGCGCGGCCTGGGAGCAATCATCGGGACGAGCATGTCGTGCGTCGATTACCTGGCGGGTAATGGAACGGCGTGCGGTGGTTTGATAAGGTACGGCCATGAACACACTGACTGCGACGGCTGTGGGTATCGGTATCGGCCCAATGATCAGGCACTGGCGCGAACGACGGCGCATGAGCCAGCTTTATCTGGCCAGCGAAGCGGAGATTTCGAGCCGGCATCTGAGTTTTATCGAAACGGGGCGTGCCGCGCCGAGCCGCGCGATGGTGCTGCGGCTGGCTGAGTACCTTGAGGTGCCGCTGCGTGAACGTAATGAGTTGCTGACCGCGGCGGGGTTCGCGCCAGTGTTCCGGGAACGCGCGCTCACAGATCAATCAATGCAGCCCGCGCGAACCGCAGTCGAGCAGATATTGAAGGGGCACGAACCGTATCCGGCGCTGGCTATCGATCGGCATTGGAACCTGGTGTCGGCGAATGGTGCGGTGGCTGCGCTTATCGCCGATGCTGATCCGTCTTTGCTCGAACCACCGGTGAATGTGTTGCGCTTGAGTCTGCATCCGCAGGGGTTGGCGTCAAAGATCATGAATCTCGGGCAATGGCGCGCGCATTTACTTGAACGGCTGGAGCGTCAGATCGCACTCACGGCGGATTTGGAGTTGAGCGCATTGCGCGATGAGTTGAAGCGATATCCGGGGGGATCCGGTTGGAATGACGCGGGCGAATCTTCTATCGTGATCCCATTCGTGTTGAGCACGGCTGCGGGACCGTTGTCGTTCATCAGTACAACGATGATGTTCGGTACGCCGATTGATATCACGTTGTCGGAGCTGGCGATCGAGTTGTTCTTCCCGGCGGATGAAGCGACGGCGGCTGCGTTCAGATGGTGACGACTGACGCTTAAGCGGCTTTGGGTGTGCACGCCCGGACGAGCTGGAGTAACTTTCGGAATGGCCTTCGCACGAAGTTGCCACATGTCGCATTTAACTTGCATCGCAACCAGCCGAGCGCGGATGGTTCCGTTGTCGACTGCTCGATCCTCGCAGCGATCTCAGAACTGAAAGCGGCGTGCTCGTTCATAACGCCTAAGAAGGTTGCGCGAGACACACCGAGTTGTTCGCCTGCGCTCATCGTAAGGCCCAAGGCTGGAACTGACGATGCCGACCACCACCGTCGATGATCCGTTGCACCATCCGCGAGAATGAAACAGCAACGGCAGACCAAAGGCGCGCTTACTCGCGTCACTCCTGAAGGTGGAGATGGCTAAATTACGTCGATTCGATTCGCAGGGACCCGAATTCAACAACTATCTCGGCGCCTACCGTTGCCGCGACTAGCGCGAGATGCTTCGGTTGTTTGTCGGAGAAGCGGTCAGATTGGTTGAGCGCTCTCAACGCTTTCTCATAGCACGGTGTCCCGGGTTCCAAAAATTTTATGTCATAGACGATATTGAGAAGCCCGTAATGCTCTATAACGCATCGGGTTGTCCCGACAAAAGTTACAGTAGCGCGTCGCTCGTCCAATTTAAGACCGACTGTCAAACTATCTCCGTCATCAGTAACAGCGAGGATATCGATGTACCAGTCGTGAAAAAACGTAAATGCCTTGAGGTCATCCATGATTGCCTCGCATCAGTAAGGTAAGAGAGAAAAGGCGTTGCCTTTATCACGGATGTTGCCGTCCCAGTTGTGGGCACGCGGTGCACCGAATCCATGATCATGATCGAAGTCGAAATCGACTGCTGCGTTTCCAATGCCATCATAGAGCCGCATCTGTTTGCTTCCGGACGGATTCTCAACCCACGCACTGGCGGGACCTCCCGTTCGGGGCAACCATGCGAGCTGACGAACTTCCGTTGACGAGCCGGTTTCGGACCCGTATTCAAACGGTGTACTCCGAGTGATGTTGTCATGCCAGCAGAGCTATCGTCGCCTGCGACAACATTCACACGGTCAAAGCCAACGCCGGTCATGTCAGGCAGCTGTACTTGCTGATCCAGCCTGCTCGGGCGAATACAGGCAACGAGAGTGCTGGCGCAGCCAAGATTGCCGCGTGCATGAATTGCGTGTTCATTCTGTCGTTCATCGACTGGATTTCCGACCACGGTATTGGATCGGCATTCATCTTTTCGAGTTGCGCCTGATATCGTTCCTTGGTCGCCTTGTACTTCGGCACGTCATAGTCCGAAACACGCCGAAACGACGGGTCGGCGTTCTTCGATGCTCCTGTAGCGCCGCCGCTGCGCATCGGTTTTTCAGGAATAACTACGACGCTACCACCCCGCACCATCTCCATTAGAGCCTGGACAACATCCGAATCCGAGCCGCTCTTTGCAAGGCGATCATGCCAGTGGAAATTCTTGCCAAGAAACTCGCGCACCCGTTTGAGCAAGCCTGCGTCCTTGGCCCATATGTAGGAGTCCGCACCTAGGCCGTATTTTTTGCCTGCTTCGATGGCTTGCGTTTCTTCAGGACTTGGAAAGACACTGGGCGCATAGTCCTTCTTCCGATATAGCACGTAGCTGTGCCATGAATCCGTTTTCAGTTCTGTTGCCATGTTTGCCCGGTTTCGAAATCCATCAGCCGCCTGAAGCAATCCTTGTGTTTGCATAAGAACGGAGCATCGTTTTTAACAATGCAGAATCTTTCTAACAATGTCGATCCGAAGGCGTGACATTTGACTAAAAGTTACAAGCATGAAGGACGCGAATCGCCCCGGATACGCGGCTCAAGACAGTTCAGATATGCGTGCCGCAGGATCGCACGTACTAACGCGTTTAATTGTCCAATGGGGACGGCTCGGCATATTTCTTCTACTTCGTTCGCCGGAACCCGCACCACAATGCCGCTGCCACCGGTACCGATAAACGACCTGGTAAGCTTGGACGGTTGCGCAACTGTGGTTCTCTCACGGCTTCGTCATCGCGACGTCGTAAGGCAAACCTCGCAATTCGCTGTGTAAGTAAGGGATTGGACGCTCAGACTCAGGCATAGCAGAACCGCACGGCGTCATTCGGACATCAACAGAATAAGGAGACGCTGTATCGCACGGGAACTGAGTCGGCATTGCGACATCGGCGGGATCGGTCAAACGATGGGCAGAAAAAACAAAAACCCCGCAAGTCGTTAGACCTACGGGGTTTTGCATTCTTCTGGCGGAGACGGAGGGGTTCGATATTGCCCGGAAACCAGCGTCGGGTTTGACTCCCGGTCTTGGAGCACAACCTCACCCCCACTCCTACCCCTACATCGAGACAAAGACAATTTTTCACATTATAGAATATTCGGCCACAACGGAACCACAGTGACCAACCCAAATCGACTCGCGCGGAATCGCAATCATCGCTATACGATCCGCCAGTCGATCGCATCGGGTAGCCCGCGCTATCCCGTAGCGAGATCCACTATGCCGCACGCTCCGCAGGAAGCTGAGGAATATGGAAGCGCTGAATGCACCGAAGGACCCTGATCGACCGAAGCGAAAGCTCGGGGCTTGCTCAGCGAACGACCGGTATTTAGCGCAACCGGTCGCACGGCTGAGGGGCCTTCCAGCTTGCCGTTTCGTCTCCAATCCGGCCATTGAATCTCTGACGTCCAGCCGTGGCGGCTGGGAGTTACAGCCGGCAAGTTTAGGCCTCAGAGCCCAGCGCGCAGCTTGTTCAGTACCGCTTCGAGGCGCCGCAGCAGATCATCGTAGGTAACGATATCGGCTATGTGCTTATAGTGCCGTCTTGTGACCTCGAAGTCGCCACGTTGGTCCGGCGTCATGTCGGCATCGCGGCCCATGATCACGAGGCCGCTAGGGTTCACCACGCGGATCTTGAATCCAAGCGGCAGCCGCGATGCGTAGCGTTTGGTCAGCGTATCTTCGCCCTTCTGGCCCCACCGGGTCAGGTGCAGCAGGTACTTCTCGACTTGAATAACCGCGCCAGACAGCTCTCGCATCGGTACGTGGTTCTTGCGATAGCGCCGCGGAGTGACCATGGCCTCTCCGAATGGCTGCTTTATCTCAACTACGTCGATGTTGCCTGATGCATCCAGCAGCAGGATGTCCAGAATCCGATAGCTGCCGCTATCAAAATCCTTGACCCGCACGCCAGTAAACGCCTCTATGTACTTGGGGTTCAGCAGGCAAATGATCTTAACGATCTCGGCCTGCCATTGCGCTTCCTTGTATTCATTCGGCTTGGTCAACATCCTCTTGAGGTGCGCAAGCAGGTATTCAAACTTGCGCACGTCCGCTTCACGAAAGGGCGCCGCGAGATCCTTTGGCGTGCTCTTGACCTTTCGTGAAACTGTCTTTCTAAGCTGTTCCTCGCCGTCAATCTCTGCGTCCGTGTATTCGCGAATTACCCCGCTGATCCGTGCAATAACGTATCGCTTCAGCTCGTGCGTCGTCGGAAACTGGGCGATGAGCTTTTCGAACTCGGCTACGGGAATCGCGTCTGGCTCTGGCCCGCCGATCACGATACGGCTCATCTTTAGCTGGGCTACGACGCCTAGAATGGATGTCTTTCTCTCGGCGCAAAACCATTTCCAGGTAGGTCGCGCCTGGCGGTGCAACAGCACCGAGACTCCAACGGGCAACGCCTCTGCGTTGAACCAAAAGTAGTCACCCTTTGCCGATGCGATGACGAAGTCCATCCGATCCTCGCCACCCAGGTCGAAGTCGAATTCGTCCGGGTCGGTTCTAGGCTCCCAACCATCGATCTCGGTCCACTCATCGACGTCGTCCTTGACAAGGATATGGCGCGTAAGGCGGAACGTGCCCTTGACGGTGACGTCGTCGCCTACTTTGAATTTCCTGTAGACCCATTGCGTGCCGTCGTGCGGTCGGTAGATCAGATGGAGCTTGTTGCCGATAGCTTTGAATTCGATCGCAGGTTTTTTCATAGGGTAAGAGTTGCATCAGCCGCCGACGGATCCTGCAAGCGCCGAGCACTGGTCTCCCGACCTTATGGGCTGGTGTCAAAGCACTATCATCTAGGCAAAGACCCGCCCCGTAGAAGTGATCCAGCTCAATGCGATGCCATCTCAGTAGTAGCTGTCGTTGTGGTCCATCTCCCCCAGCACGGAATGGATTCCAACCGGCAGCATGAACGCGCTGTCCATGACTTCGGAGAGGTGCCTTATCCGACAACGTATGCCAAAGACCACGCCGTGACATCGTCAGCGAGCCTGTACAAGCTGGCGACGGAACTGAACTTAGCCCGCGGCGCAGTGGCGACCGGTGCCTGGATTTTTGTGCATGACAACAGCTCGCCTGCCATCGACGCATCGATACATACCAGTGTGATTGATGATTGAAGGTTGGTCGGGCATCCCAGTCTTCGATTTCGGCACCTTCGATCCTCAACACGGACATTCTGGTCTGACCTCGCCACCCGTACCGTTTTGCCTCGGGACAAGGCGAAGGAACGCCGCGGGTGTTCGTTATGGCACCAGGACGATCTTTCCAGCTCTGCGCCGACTGGAGAGTGCGCGCTGGGCATTTGCAGCGTCGTGGAGCGGGAACACCTGTGCGACGATCACGCGGAGTGTGCCCTCGTCCATAAGCTGCGCGAGGCGCCTCAGGATATCGGGGTCCTGGCGTGCAAAGACGGTGACGATCCCGGGTCCCGCATCCGCCACCGAGCAGACGCGTGCGTTCGCACGATTCACCGCCGTGGTCGCGAGCAGCGTTCCGCGTCCGACGCAGTCGAGCACCGCTGTGATACCTTCCGGCACGATTTGTCGGACTCGTCCAACCAGGCCCTCGCCATATTCGACAGGCTCAACACCGAACGTCCGAAGCACATCGTGATTGCTCACGGCCGCGGTGCCAATGACACGTGCGCCCGCATTCCGGGCGAGCTGGGCTGCCAACAAGCCAACACCACCACTGGCGCCGTGGATCAGCACAACGTCTTGTGACGTGACCGCCAGTGTCTGGACGATAGCTCGATAGGCCGTGAGTCCCGCCAGCGGCAAACCGGCAGATTCTTCCCATGACGCCCTGGCGGGCTTTCGCACCACAGCATAGACAGGCACGGCGATCAGTTCGGCGTAGCCGCCGTGATGCAGAATTTCCTCGCGGACGTAGGACATCACCTCATCGCCCGGGGAAAACTCCTTGACGCCGGGGCCGACGGTCTCGATGACGCCGGCGACATCCCATCCGGGTATAACGGGAAACCATACGGGCATATGGGAGTCGCCGAGTCCGGCCTGCAGCGCGACGTCCGCAGGATTAAGCGCAGCAGCTTTGATACGAATCAGGACGCTGTTCTGGCTCAGTTTGGGATCGGGGACCTCACGATAGTCGAGCACGTCGGGTCCACCATATCGGTCATAAACGATTGCTTTCATCGCCGGACCTCAAAACGCTGCCGGCAGATCAAGAATGATCTGGAGGGTCTCGATCATCCAGCGACCGTCAACCTTTTTCAAAGTGGGGCGATAGTAGCCGGACTCGATCGGCGTCACCGTCCCTTGTGCCCCCGACGCGCCTTGCGGCCAGCCACCTTCGGGCTTCAAGTCTCCGACAACGTTATAGACGATGAACTGCGCATCGAGCGTCGCAGTATCGCCATCGACGTCGATGATCGCGTCATGTGTGGTGTGATGGCTCCAGCCCCTTGGCGGGTGAGGTTTCATCATGTTTGTGACGGCATCGGCAATGGCCTCGCGCCCAACGAGTTCGCCCAGCGGTTCCGGGGTACCTGCGTCGTTGTAGAAGATCTTCACCCGGCCTTCGGGGAGGAACAATTCGGCCATCGCCGTCCCGTTTCGCTGGTCGGCCGCGCGAACGTAGCGGGCCAGAACCTTCGCGATGTCGTAGTCCACTGACATGGTTTCCTTCATCCTATAAAATGCGCCTATGAAAAGCATATATGGGTTGAGCAATAAGTGCAACATTGAAAAGCGCATATAATGCTGCAAAGGAGATTCCCGTGATCGATGTCCGGTTTGCAACAGCCCTGCAACTGATGTTGGGCCTCACGTTGGCGAGGTCCGTGTGCGCCGAACCCGTCAGCTCGACGCGCCTGGCCGAGGGCGTGGGGTCACATCCCACCTTCGTCCGGCGCCTGCTTGTGCCTTTAATCGAAACCGGACTGGTCACTTCCAGCATGGGCCGCGCCGGGGGGCTGGCGTTGGGAAGAGCCTCGGAAGAGATCACGCTTTGCGACATCTACGACGCAGTGATGGGGGAGAAGGAACTGTGGTCGCCGCGCAGCGACTATCCTCATCAGTGTCTCGTCAGTTCGAACTTCAGTGCTTTCTTCGGCAATCTTGCTGCCGAGGTGGACACTCACGTGCGAGCAGCACTCGCATGCCAGACGCTGGCCGACAGTTTCGCCATGTTGGGCAAGCTGGATCAAGAGCGTGTATCCGCGACCATGGGTATCTGATCGTGGCCAATTTCTTCAAGGAAGCATCAAGAGTGCTCTTTACGATTCTTCCGGCGCCGATACATCAACGCGTCTTGGGCGATGCAGCGCCAAGTGCTTGACCACGCGGGTGAAGTGGGTCGCCCCGGGAAACAGGTTCGCGCAGCAGTTCGATGAACGCCCGCAACGCCGCCGGCACGTTACGCCGATCCGTGTAATACAGACACAAACCGGCCGAGGTGACGGTCCAGTCCTTTAGCACGGCAACCAGCCGCCCCGCCGCGAGGTCGTCCGCCACGGTTGCGTCCCAGAGATACGCGATGCCCGCGCCCGCGATCGCGGCATCGCGCATCAACGTAGGCTCGTCAAGCGTCAGATCGCCAGGTACGTCGAGTACAAGTTTCTCACCCCGTCGCTCGAACTCCCAACGATACAGCGTACCGCTTGGCCAGCGCGCACGTATGCATTGATGCGACATCAGATCCTGTGGCGTACGCGGCTTCCTGTGTTTCGCAAAATACGAGGGTGCGGCGACGACGGAAAAATTCAATGCCCCGCCAAACGGCACAGCGATCATGTCGCGTGGCACGGCGTCGGCGGTACGGATGCCAGCATCAAACCCTTTGCCAACGATATCGACGAAGTGCGCTTCGGTGACGATGTCGACGCTCATCGCGGGGAAACGGCGTAGATATTCCAGCACGACCGGTACGAGGACGGCCCGCGCGGCGCCAACCGCGCAATTCAGTCTTAATGTGCCGGTTGGCGTCGCACGACGATCGTTGACGGCGGCCATCGCCTGCTGGATTTCGGACAGGGCCGGACTGACCGCTGCGACGAACTGCGCGCCCGCTTCCGTTAGCGCAACGCTTCGCGTCGTCCGGTTGAAGAGTCGTACGCCAAGCCGCTTTTCAAGTTGCGCAATGGCGCGGCTCAGCGCCGTCGACGACATGCCCAATTCGCGTGCCGCTGCACGAAAGCCGCCAAGTCGCGCAACAGCGAGCACGACCTCCAGTTCGATCAAACCTGATTTGTACATTGTCCCGATTTTCGGATCACATCGAGCAAGTTTATACGGCTTATCAACGAAGATGCAATTGACTACGCTGAGAACCATGACAACCTGATTGGAGCATTCATGTACAGCATCGAGCGTATCTATATCGATGGCCAGTTTGTGCAGCCACACGGACAGGAGTGGTTCGACCTCCATAACCCTTCGACGGGCGACGTCATCGGCCGAGTACGTCTTGCCGACGCGCAGGACGCGAAAGATGCGATCGCCGCCGCGCGCCGTGCATTTCCGGCGTTTTCGCGCACAGCCAAGGAACAGCGCATTGCGTGGCTTAAGCGTCTGTATGAAGCCATGCTCGCCAATGTCGATCGCCTCGCCGCTGCGACAATCGAGGAATACGGCGCGCCCTCGACGCGGGCCGTATGGGGAGCGCGTTACGCCGCCGAGTCTTTTCTGAACGCGGCGCACACGCTTGAGGGGTATTCGTTCACGCGCCAGATTGCGTCGGCGGAAGTGGTGATGGAGCCGGTCGGCGTCGCTGCACTGATCACGCCATGGAACGCAAACGCCGGTTTTATCTGCAACAAGCTCGCAACGGCGATCGCCGCGGGTTGCACGGCGGTCGTCAAGCCAAGCGAAATGAGTGCTGTCCAGACGCAGATCGTCACCGAAGCCTTACACGATGCGGGTCTGCCGGCAGGCGTGTTCAACATTGTGACGGGACGTGGCGATATCGTCGGTGAGGAGCTGAGTACGAACCCGCATATCGCGAAGATCTCCTTTACGGGGTCGACCGCGGTCGGAAAATCGATTCTGCGTGCGAGTGCGGACACAATGAAGCGCGTGACGCTCGAACTCGGCGGTAAATCGCCGACGCTGATTCTTGACGACGCCGATCTTGAGACGGCGGTGCCACTCGCAGTCACGTCCGGGTTTCAGAACAGCGGGCAGGCGTGCATTGCGGGTACGCGCATTCTTGTTCCGGAAGGTCGTCTTCAGGATGTCATCCGGTTGGCGAAAGAAGCGGTATCGGCGGTCAAGGTCGGTCACTTGCAGGACGCTGATTCGGCCATCGGGCCGATGGTCAGTCAGCGGCAATATGAACGCGTGCAGGGGTATATCCTGCGCGGCGAGGAGGAAGGCGCGACACTCGTGATCGGCGGCGAAGGACATCCGGACGGGCTCGCGGGTTACTACGTGAAACCCACCGTGTTCGCAAACGTGACCAACGACATGGCCATTGCGCGTGAAGAAATTTTCGGGCCGGTGCTGTGCATCCTCACTTATCGCAGTGAAGAAGAAGCGATCGCGATTGCGAACGACACCGTCTACGGCTTGCAGGCGTACGTGATTTCACCGAACGTCGAACGGGCACGCGCCGTGGCGTCGAGGCTGGAGGCCGGCCGCGTGATCATCAACGGCGCGCCCCATGAACCGTTCGCGCCCTTCGGCGGTTACAAACAGTCCGGCATCGGTCGGGAATACGGCACGTTCGGGCTCGAAGCGTTTCTCGAGACCAAGGCCGTGCTCGGCGCGACGACGAAGGGGCCGCAATGAAAGAAGCCACGGAACGAGGACTTGCCGTGTACGAGCAGTTGCGCGGCGTGGAGCGAGCGCAGAACATGAAGGCTTCGATTAACAGTGGGAGGTTCGGCGCATCGATGACGGCCCTGTCGATGGACTTCGTGTTCGGGAGCGTGTGGGCTCGCGAGGGTCTTGATCGCCGCGCACGCAGTCTGGTCACGCTCGGTATCCTGATTGCGTTGCGCCAGCACGACGAACTGAAAAATCACATTCGCATCGCGTTGACCAACGGGTTGAGCGTCGAGGAAATCGAGGAAGTCATGCTTCAGGCGTCTGTATATGCAGGGTTTCCGGCGGCACACGCTGCCAGCAATGCCACGGCAGCGGTGCTCGAGGCGCTTGAACTCGAGCGAGGCAGTGTGGCGGGCGAGAGATGATACTTCCCAGAGGCCGTCGAGTTCAGCGCTCGCGGACTTTGGGAAAAGCTGTGCTGGTTACGGGCGCATCCGTCGACTTCGGCGAGGTAGTCATGAGGCCAGCTACAGGCGCCGAGGTTCGATTGAACGTTCTCGTCCAACAATTCAGTAGCGATTAATCGACCACTGCACGCCCAAGCACCTGAGCCTGCATCTGATCGTGGACAACTACGCCATGCATAGCCACCCCGATGCGCAGAAGTGGCCGGCCAAGCACCCGTGCCTTGTCATGCATTTCACGCCGACCAGCGCGTCGTGGCTGAACATGGTTGTCCGAGAACGCCTCAATGGCAACACGCCCTAGACTTAGAAAAGCCCGACTAAGATTCCTTGGTTTTCTTGGCATAGTACTACTCACCGTCATACAGGCCATCAAATGTGCGGAAGAGACGGGTAGCGAACGGTTGCGGGTGACCCCACCAACAACGCAATGAGTGAGTCCGAGGTGGCTAACATGCGTGCCTTGTCCTGATACACACGCTCGATTACCACAAGGCCACGAGTAAACGTGACGATCAAATGCGCAGCGTCCTCGGGAGAGCACATCAGGCGAACACCCTTCTCCCCCTTCTGAAGCCTGTCGAGAAGAAGCATCTCGAATGCGTCGAGCATGCCCTGCAACGCTTGCTGAACCGGCGGGTCGATAACGTTGGAGCCAAACGCAGATTTGGTCGTCAGGCATCCGCGCGTCGGTTCGCCCGTTGTCATCGAATCAATCACAGTCTCGAGGAAGCTTCGTAGGGCGTCGCGCAGCTTGGGCTTGTCCAGCGTATCGCGCAACTGCGCTAGGAACCGGTCCTTGTACACATCGAACACGCGTAGAAAGAACGTCCCCTTTCCTTTGTACGCGTTATAGAGCGAGCCGCGCTGCACGCCGGTCGCTGCAGCGAGCTCCTGCATCGAGGTTTCCGCAAAACCCTTTTGCCAAAAAAGCACCAAGGCCTTTTCGAGCGCCTCGTTTTCATCGAATTGACGAATCCCAGCCATGCCACCGCTCCGCTTTCCAGTCTTCGAAGCTCTATGTAAATGATTCTTGTCATGCCTGTCAAGGTTGGCTATAGTGCCAATCTTGACAAGTGTGTCAAACATGCATGGAACTGGGTCATCCCTTTCTGAACCATTACGTTTAGGTCAAAGATGAATACACGCACTTTCCTCATTACTGGCGCGAGCAAGGGCATCGGCCGCGCACTGTCCGACAGGCTTGCCGCCGCAGGTCATGTCGTCGTGGGCATCGCACGCAACGCGGACGATCCGACTTTCCCCGGCACGCTCGTCTCCGTGGACCTGAGCAACCGGCAGGCGACCGATCGAGCACTCAAGGAACTGACCGAGCGGTTCTCGTTCGACGGGGTTGTGAACAACGTCGGTTTCGTTCGACCCGGCAAGATCGGCGAAATCGACCTTGACGCATTCGAAGATTCGTTCCGCAGGAACCTGACGCCTGCGGTGCAGGCCGTTCAGGCGGTACTACCCTCCATGCGCGCGAAAGGTTGGGGCCGCGTCGTCAATGTGACGAGCCTCACCATTCTCGGCGTCATCGACCGTACGTCGTATGCCGGAGCGAAAAGCGCACTGACGAGCTTCACGCGTACGTGGGCGCTGGAACTTGCCCTGGAGGGCATTACCGTCAACGCAGTGGCTCCGGGCCCGACGGAGACGGAATTGTTCCGTGCAACGAGCCCCGTCGGAAGTGTCGGCGAGCGGCGTTATCTGTCGATGGTTCCGCTCAACCGTCTCGGACAACCCGATGAAATCGCTGCAGCGATCGCCTTTCTTCTCTCGGAAGATGCGGGCTTCATGACGGGTCAGACGCTGTTCGTCGATGGCGGCGCATCGATCGGCAAATCTCAGGCCTAACGGTCCTCATGGGCCGAATGATGAAATGACATACGGAGGTGCGGAGCCAGCGTCTGGTCAGCGCTGTCTTGACGCGTCAGCTTGGCTCGGACGATCGGGCGAAGGCAACCGGTCAGCTACTGCTTGCGGCAGCAGCTCGCCGCGGCGGCGGACTGGATGATCGGCGATGACGCCGATCACCGCACGTGATCGAGAAGGAAGTGCACTGAAGATGACCTTGTCCGGCCAGCGCGGCTGCTGTTTCACCCATATGATTTCTTTTCGATGGTTCGCGACCGATCGATCGAGCTTGTAAGAGATGGGGGGCTGACTGCCGTCCTGGAGAGCATAGAGCTCGACGACGCACAGGCGGTCCTTAAAACAAACCTGAACGTCAGGGCTGCGCGGCCGCCCCGGCTTACGGAAAGTGAGATCTCCGAGTTGGCCATGAAACTTCCGCACGTCGTCTCGATTATTGACCTGCGCATTCTCCGACTGGCCGAAAACCGTGGAGTCACCGAGCCTTGCTGCGAGAGGCTCCGCATGCAATTACCGCCAGATTTTGAACGGAAAGGACGAATACCCCAACTTTGGCATTCGCATCTCCTTCCAATTTTCGCGGCGCAACTGATACCGTGCGACTTGGATTGCGGCGCAGAACGTCGCCAAACGGACTGTGTCAAAACGCGTCGTGGTTTGGCGACCGCCGATCATTGTCCGAGGCCTTTAGCAGACCTCGCGGTAAGCGACCGGACATGCACGGGTAGCACTCGAACAGCTAACATAGGGGGACTGTTTAACACCTAAACCGCCGCCGCGGCGATTCACGACACCACGAAATCCCTGCGCCGTGTGAGCGCGATTTCAATACTGTCGCCCAGCAGCGCGTGCACCGCGTTTTCGATGCCAATGCACAGTGCGCCCAGCGCCAGATCGTTGGGGTCGAGCCCAAACGGCTCTTCAAGCTCTGCCGCGAGCGACTCAATGGCCATGAATGTGTAGGCAACGAATACTGAAAAAAGCGGCGTGAAACTACCTAAACTGCCAACCAGACTAAACGGCAGCAACGCGCAAAAGAAATGGACGGTACGGTGGATCATCACCGAATAGGCAAACGGCATCGGCGTACTGTCGATGCGCTCACAGCCGCCAAGAGCCGCCGAGAGTCGGTTGAAATTTTCGTCAAACGCGAGCATCCGATAACCATCGAACGCGCCCTCCCGAGCGCGTGCCTGCACCCAGCCGCTGAGTTCAAGCAGCAACACCGCGGGTCGCTGGGGCGCGGCCTCGATACGCATCGCCAGTTCGGTGGGCAGCAGACGATGCAGATCGTCATGCGAGTCGGTGCCTCGTAACTGATGCCGCAGCGCGTGCGCGAATGCGACCAGCAATGCGCCGAATGCCTGCGCATCCGGGCTCGCGCATGCCGGTTGCGGAAAAGTGAGCGCCTGGCGCATGAGCGAACGCGATGCGATCAACAGTTGCCCCCACAGCTTGCGCCCTTCCCAATAGAGGTCGTAGGCGGCTTTGTTGCGAAAGCCCAAGAACACGGCGAGCGAAATGCCGATCAGCCCGAACGGCTCCGGGCTCAAAAGCCAGTTGCGGTGATCGTGCAACCACAAAGCCACCAACGATAAGGCGAAGACCAACGACAACCGCGGAATCAACCCTGGCAGCACGGACCCCCGCCAAGCCGTCAATGCCCTCAGCCAGTGCAGCGGCGGTCGTACGATCATAATCGCCCCGAGAACTTACCATCGCAGTGCCGGCGCCAAACCGACGCCGGCCCTCATCAAACCGCCCGGCGCGAGATGCGAACCGGGATCGACTTATAAGACGGCGTGCCGCAGGCCTTATCGAAGTAGTCGAGCGGCAAGAGCACGTTCGCTTCCGGATAGTAGGCCCCCACAGAGCCGCTGGCGATCTTGTAGGCGATCACCGTATATCCAACCAGCCGTCTCGGGCTATCGGAAGGCAGCGCCGTCTCGACATCGACGAGATCTCCGTGCTCCAGGTTCTGCGCGGCCAAATCCTCTTCACTCATGAAGATCACGTCGCGCCGCCCGAACACGCCGCGGTAGCGATCGTCAAGCCCATAAATCGTGGTGTTGTATTGGTCGTGGCTGCGCAGTGTCGTGAGCTTCAGCACGTCGGCACCACCGGTTTGCGGATCTTCGATCACGCCTTGGAATGCAATGAATTCCGCTTTGCCTGAGGAGGTCGGCCAAACACGCTCGGTAGGTGGCAACGACAAACGAAAGCCGCCAGGCGTGCGGATACGTGCGTTGAAATCGGCGAAATCGGGGAAAACCGCTTCGATCCCATCGCGAATCCGGTCGTAATCGGCGACCATCCCCAGCCAGTCGACCTTGCTCTGCGGCAGAGTCGCATGGGCCATGCCACCGATGATGCCGACCTCGGAGCGCAGATGTTCCGAAGCCGGCGGCAGCTTGCCGCGCGAAGCATGGACCATAGACATGGAATCCTCGACCGTGATCGATTGCGGCCCCTCCGACTGCACGTCCTGCTCGGTGCGTCCCAGGCACGGAAAAAGAATCGACTCCCGGCCCACCAGCAGATGCGTACGATTGAGCTTGGTGCCGATATGCACGGTGAGGTCCAGCGTATGCATGGCCGGGAAACATTGCTCGGCATCGGGCAGCGCCACCACGAGGTTGCCACCCAGGCACACCAGCACCTTGGAACGCCCATCGATGATCGCCTGCATGGCCCGGACCGCGTCGTGGCCATGCGCTTCAGGCGGCTTGAACCCGAATACTCGTTCGATCCTGGTGAGCATGTCCGCCGACGGTTTCTCGGTGATCCCGACCGTGCGATCGCCTTGCACGTTGGAATGGCCGCGCAGAGGGCAGATACCGGCTCCCGGCTTGCCGATATTCCCGCGCAGCAAAAGCAGGTTCGCGATCTGATGCACGTTCGAGGTGCCGGTACTGTGCTGCGTGATCCCCATGCCGTAGGTCACGATCGTAGCGTTCGATTTGGCATAGGCCTGCGCCACCGCTTCGAGAGCCGCTTTCGGCAATCCGCTGGCGGCTTCGATATTCGGCCATGGCGTTGCGCGCAGATCCTCGGCGAAGGCCTCATAACCGTGCGTGTGGGTCGCGATAAAATCATGATCCAGAACCGTGCTGCCCGGACCCGCATCGGCATCGAGCGCAATCAGCGCCTTCATGATGCCTTTCAACGCGGCAGCGTCCCCACCGACCTTCACTTGGTAATAAGACGAAGCGATCGGCGTGGAGCCGAAGGTCACCATCTCCATCGCGTTCTGCGGATCGGCAAAACGTTCGAGCGCCCGTTCGCGCAGCGGGTTGAATACGATGATGGGCACGCCGCGCCGCGCGACTTCATGCAGCGTGCCCATCATGCGCGGATGGTTGGTGCCGGGGTTATGGCCCATCGCGATGATCATCTCGCACTGGTCAAAATCGTCGAGCGACACCGTGCCCTTGCCGATCCCAATCGACTGGGGCAGGCCCACGCTGGTGGCCTCGTGGCACATATTCGAGCAATCGGGAAAATTGTTCGTGCCGTACTCACGCGCAAACAATTGATAAAGGAACGCGGCTTCGTTGGAAGCACGACCGGACGTGTAGAACTCAGCCATGTTCGGGTCGGGCAACGCTCGCAGCACCTCCCCGATGCGGGCAAAAGCCGCGTCCCAGCCGATGGGCTTGTAGGTGTCGCTGGCGCGGTCATACGCCATCGGGTGAGTCAGCCGGCCTTCATTTTCCAGTTCGAAGTCGGTGCGCTCCAGCAGTGACGAAACCGTATGCGCGGCGAAGAACTCGGGCAGCACGCGCTTCTTGGTCGCCTCCCAGGTTACTGCCTTCGCGCCGTTTTCGCAGAATTGAAAGGTCGACGTGTGCTCCTTGTCCGGCCACGCGCAGCCAGGGCAATCAAACCCGTCGGGCTTATTGGTCCGAAACAGCGTGATTGGTGCCTCGATGGTTTCCATCTGCTCGCGCACCGCTTTGGCGGTGGCTCCCAAGGCACCCCAGCCGCCCGCCGGACTATCGTATCGTTTGATTCCTCGAACATTGCGTTGCTCAGACATTTCAGCCTCCACTTAGCGCATTGCCATATGCATCAATACTTCGAACGGTAGTGCCAGCAGCAGCGCGCCGCCGACACCGATACACCATAAGGCCACGAACCAAAAAGCCCGGCGCAGTCTGGGACCTTTAAGCATAGGCGGGAATGAATACGCGTTAATGATATTGAGCGCCCTGTTGCACTTTCTTCCTGAAGATCCAGTAGCCCGCCGTGGTATAGACTAGGATCATGGGCAGGATGACGACCGCGCCGACCAGCGTGAACACTTGGCTTGAACGCGGTGCCGCCGCATCCGCCAGCGTGATCGTGAACGGTATGGCGTAAGGCCAGACACTGACCAGTAAGCCGATGTAGCCGAGCAGCACCAGCAGCAGGGTCAGGACAAAAGCGGTTTTTTCAAGACGCCTCCGAATCGCGATAAACATGCCGATCGCAACGATCGCCACCAGAAATGGCACTACGATCAGCCGCGAAAACAAGCCGGACTGGAACCACCGCTGCATGATCTGCACACTGATCATCGGCGTCCATATCGACACCCCTATGATGAAGACCAGCAACACCACGGTCAGCGGCGCGACCAGGCGATACAGGCGCCGTTGCAGGTCACCTTCCGTTTTCATGATCAACCAGCACGCACCGAGCAAAGAATAGGTGGCCATCAAGCCCAGGCCGGTAAGCACGTTGAACGGCTGCAGCCAAAAGAACGAATCACCAGAGAACGATGCATTCGTGACCGGGATGCCTTGCAGGTAAGCCCCGAGGATGACCCCTTGGAAAAAAGCTGCGCCCGCAGATCCGGCGATGAAGGACAAATCCCAAAGCTGCTTGGTACGCTTCGCCTTACCGCGGATCTCGAACGAGACGCCGCGAAAAATCAGGCACACCAGCATCATCACGATGGGCAGATACAACGCCGACAGCGCGACACCATAGGCGACCGGAAACGCTGCATAGAGCGCAGCGCCGCCGAGCACCAGCCAGGTTTCGTTGCCGTCCCAGACGGGTGCAACGCTGTGAATCATCATGTTGCGTTCGTCTTCGTCGGGGAAGACTGGGAAGATCAGTCCGATCCCCAGATCGAATCCATCGAGCGCCACATAGACGAACAATCCAAAAGAGATGATCGCGGCCCAAGCTGTCGTGATGCCCATCATGTGACTCCGGTGTGTTACTCAACCGCCGACATCGGCCGGCGACCGCTGTGGCCAGCGTCGAGGTCGCGGATCGACGAGGGCAGAGCTCGGCTCGGCGACGGGCCCTGCAAAAGCAGCCGGAATATGTAATAAATGCCCGTGCCAAAGACCACGCAGTAAACGACGATAAACGCCATCAGCGCCAGGCTGACCGCTTGGGCCGAGATCGGAGATAGCGCATCGACCGTCCGCATCACGCCATACACCACCCATGGCTGGCGTCCCATCTCGGTCGTCACCCAGCCGGCGAGCAGCGCGATCAGGCCCGTTGGTCCCATCAGCAATACGAAGCGTTGGTAGAGCCGGTTCTCGAACAAGCGTCCACCGCGTCTGAGCAGCAAGCCGAGTAGCGCCAGTAGCGCCATCAGGATCCCAAGCCCAGCCATCAGACGGAAGGTCCAGAAGATGACCGAGGAGTTCGGCCTGTCCTCTTTAGGAAACTCCTTGAGGCCTTGAATCTCGCCATCCCAGCTATGCGTAAGGATCAGGCTACCGAGATGCGGCACCTGTATGGCGTAGCGCGTGACCTCGGCATTCATGTCGGGAAAGCCGACGAGGTTCAGCGCCGTGCCGCCATGTTCAGTTTCCCACAGCCCTTCGATGGCGGCGATTTTTGCGGGCTGGTATTTGCGCGTGTTCAAGCCATGCTGGTCGCCGACCAGTATCTGGATGGGAGCCAGCGCGAGGAGCAGCCAAAGCGCCATTGAATACATGGTTTTTACCGCGGGGTCGCGCCGCCCTTTGAGCAGATGCCAGGCACCGGTGGCTGCCACGATCAGCGCCACCACGATGAAGGTCGCGATCGCCATGTGGGACAGGCGATACGGAAAGGACGGATTGAAGATGATCTTGAACCAGTCCTGTGGCACCACGTGACCGTTCTCGACCGTGAAACCCTGCGGCGTTTGCATCCAGCTATTGGACGAAAGTATCCAGAAAGTCGAAATCAATGTCCCGATAGCGACCAGGACGGTCGCGGCGAAATGGGCGACGCGACCGACTTTCTCCCACCCGAACAGCATGACGCCGAGGAAACCCGCCTCAAGGAAAAATGCGGTCATGACCTCGTAGGTCAGCAGAGGGCCTGTGATAGGTCCGGCGAATTTCGAAAACCCCGCCCAATTGGTGCCGAACTGGTAGGCCATGACGACGCCCGACACGACACCCATACCGAAACCGATCGCGAATATTTTCGACCAGTACAGGCAGAGGTCTTTGTAGTGCTCCTTGCCCGTCTTCAGCCAAGCACCTTCGAGTACAGCGATAAAACTAGCCAAGCCTATGCTTATCGCCGGGAAGACGATGTGGAACGAAACCGTGAACGCGAACTGCACTCTCGAAAGGTCTAATGCGCTGAGGTTCATGACTGGGGTTCCGGTGAACACGCACATCAAACATGCGTCACATCAACGTGCACTGCTGATCATCGAACTCCACTCACTGCATCGGTCAAATGGCGCCGTGCATCGGTTTCGGGCAAGCGCCCGATCGGCGCACAAGTACCGACCGGAGCGGGGATGTTTGACTAAGCCTCGCCGCTGCTGACGAACCTCAGGTCGACAGGAACGTGAGCAAGTCCGCGTTCACCTGATCCGCGTGCGTCGTACACATGCCGTGCGGCGCGCCCGGGTAGATTTTGAGTGTGGCGTTCTTGATGATCTTCGCGGACTTGCGCCCCGAAATGTCGAGTGGCACGATCTGGTCGGCGTCGCCCTGGAGGATCAGCGTCGGCACATCAATCTTCGCTAGATCGGGGGTGTAGTCAACTTCGGAGAATTGCTTGATGCACTCGTATTGCCCAAGGATCGAACCCAACATGCCTTCGCGCCAGAACTCGTCGATAACGCCTTGCGAAATCTTCGCGTCCGGGCGGTTATAGCCGTAGAACAGCCCGGCGAGATCTCGGTAGAATTGTGAGCGATTGCCTGCGACGCCCGCGCGAATGCCGTCGAACACAGCGATTGGCAGCCCGTCGGGATTCGCCTCGGTCTTCAACATCAGTGGAGGCACGGCGCCGATCAGGACCATCTTTGCCACGCGCTTCGAGCCGTGCCGCCCGACATAGCGTGCAATTTCTCCACCGCCGGTCGAGTGCCCCACCAACGTGACGTCCTTCAGGTCAAGCGTGTCGATAACAGTCGCGAGGTCGTCCGCGTAGGTGTCTATGTCGTTGCCGTGACCAGGTTGGTCCGAACGGCCGTTACCTCGGCGGTCATGAGCGATCACACGATAGCCCTTCTGCACGAGAAAGAGCATCTGGGGATCCCATGCGTCCGCATCCAGCGGCCACCCGTGAGAAAAGACAACAGGACGACCGCTACCCCAATCCTTGAAATAGATTTGCGTACCGTCTTTCGTCGTGACTGTGTTCATTTTATGCGTGCCTTTTTGGTGAAGGGAATGTGCGTTGTGTGCCTCGGCACTCTCCCCCGTCGCTGCAAATACGGGCGTGCCGACAACTGCGGCGGCGGCACCCGCGCCAGCGCTGGCGAGCAACATCCGGCGACGGCCTGAGGAAAATGCGTTTTCAATCGAGTCGTTCATGAAGCTCTCCATACTGAACACATGGGTGAAATACAAGCCTGTCTGCAACGCCATTGCACCCATTGGCGGCGGTGTATCAGGGAAACCAACCAGTTGAAGATCGCACGACGCCCGAACGGTCCGCGGCCACCTACGGATCACTCGCCTGCACAGCGCGGCAGCGTTCCGATTCATTCAATTCGGCATCGCCGCGCAATCGGAGACCCGTTAGCTGCGCTGTCCCGCAGCTTCCAAGATGAGTGGGGTGATCTCGTCGGATGAGAGATCTTAGAGTAGGGATACCGCAACTGATGCTGCGCGTGTGTTCTGAAACAGGCACAACGATTTCCTGCTTCGTGCTTCCACAGCTTGCATTAAGTTGATCGCCCCGATGCGTGGCAAGCTATGGATCATTAGCTAGGACAAGTCGGATTTACCGGCCATGCATCGTGTGACGTCGCGGGTGCTCGCATTTCTCGAACTTAATTTCGGGACAACCCCTGGCAACCGTCGTCGACTGTCAGACGCAAATACGCCTGTTGCGTATTTGCGAGGCCGGGCCGGCAATCCATCGCGTTGGCTATATTTAGGGCTTTCAACGGATCCGCTTGTGGGGTGAAACCTCAACAGACCCATTCTTCACCAAGGAGATTTCTCATGTCGAAGGAACAACACCCCCTGCTCCCGCCCTTCAACGAAGAGACGGCCAAGCAAAAAGTTCGGATGGCCGAAGATGGCTGGAATACGCGAGATCCCGAAAAGGTTAAGCTGGTGTACACCCTCGACAGCCGATGGCGGAACCGCGCCGAATTTGCAACGGGGCGCCCGGCTATCGTCGCCCTGCTTACCCGCAAATGGCAGCGTGAACTTGATTACCGCCTGATCAAAGAGCTTTGGGCATTCACAGGCAACCGGATTGCGGTGCGGTTCGCTTACGAGTGGCACGACGACGCACAAAACTGGTTTCGCTCGTATGGTAATGAAAACTGGGAGTTCGACGAAACCGGTTTGATGGCCGTCCGACACGCTTCCATCAACGATCTTCCAATTGAGGCTAAAGACCGCCTGTTTCATTGGGCGCTGGGGCGCCGCCCCGACGACCATGAAGGCTTAAGCGATCTCGGTCTTTAGAATCCGGAGAAACCGCAGGGCATTGAGATGCGAAGTCCGAGGGAGACATCCCGAATTCCCGCCTGAAAACATGGCAAAAATGTGAGGTACTGACAAACCCGCAACCAAATGCGATTTCCTTGACCTGACGATTCGTTTCGGTAAGCATCTGCGACGCAAGCTCAAGGCGCAAGGACATCAAATAGCGCATTGGCGTTTGGCCGGTTGTTCTAAACGCGCGAGTCAGGTAGTTCGGCGATATGTTCATCTCCCGTGCGATCCTGGACATGTTCAGATCGGGATTTCGGGCGAGGCGCCTGATTACCTGCTTCGCGCGCAGTACCAAGGTCATTGCGCTGGTTCGTCTATGTCCGGACTTCGATCCCTCATTGAATATCACGTCCAGCAAATCGAGACACAGATCCGACATGCGTTTCCCCAGCTCGCTGCTAATCGCCCCCCGCTGCAGCGCGAGCAGAAGGACAAAGTCGCGCACGGCCAGGACGTCCGGTGAACTCGAATCGCCAAGATGAACATCATGAAAGCTATAGGGCAATCCGCGATCACGCAAAGCCTGCTTCGGTAGTCGCAGCACAGTGACCGATGACTGCTCGCCAAAATATTCAGCGTAGGCGTGCAGCGGATCGACAGCGAGCACACTCTGCTGGCCGAACGTTCGTGTGCTTCCGTTCTGCTCTATTGAAATGGAGCCGCGCTTGATCATCTTCAGAAAAAGGTGCTCCCCGTTCCAGCAGGCGTTCTCCTGAAGAGTAGGCGATACGGCCTGATGCGCCATGTCCAGATCTAAAACCAGGAACTCCCCGAGTTGCCGCTGCTGGATCTTGCAATCCGCTGAACGAGAATCGTGGAGCCGACACTTCATTCCATAGCGATGCAGCATGGTAGATGTCCACCGATGCCGGTGAGCCAGGTCAGTTGTCTGCTCCGTATTCAAGCTGATGATATTTTCTAACACGATGGCTTTCCAATAGACGTTTCATAAGATGATTTCAGCCCCGCAATTCCGACACGCCGTAGCTTTTCCGCCTCCCCGACTCGTCGCCAGCGTGTGCAAGAACGCGAAGGAAAAACGTGTGCGCTTTCCTTCGATGGTCGACCAGATGGATCGCTGAGCAAAGCATGTGCAGCTTCATCGATGGCTGTCACCCTGAAACGCGAAAAGGCAATGATAGGCTTCAACAAAAAGGTTTTGACACACTCTTAGGTGAGTAGCCTACGGGAATCGCACCCGCAAGCCCTCGCAGGTAGGGTATCGAGAACTGGCGCGCACACTGGTACCTGCGCCGACACCCGCACATGTGCATCGACCTCGTCACCGAAGGCGGACTGATCGAAATCGTCGCGGATGGCTTCGACGCGGGAATCCGCCGCGCCGATCTCGTGCCACGCGACATGGTCGCGATTCCGATGGGGCAACCGTTCCAGATGGCCGTCGTGGGATAACCGGCGTATTTCGCCGGTCGCGAGAAACCGTCATCGCCGGGCGATCTTGCGGCGCATCGCTGTATCCGCGCGCGGCAGCCTAGTGGTGCGGCCGTCGGCTGGGAATTCGTCCGTCATGGCGAGCCGTTGACCGTCAACGTGAACGACCCGCTGCTGCTGGACGAACCCACGCTGATGCACACCGCGGCGCGTGACGGCCTCGGCCTCGCAATGCTCGCGGACTGGTACGTTAAGGACGATCTGGAGCGCGGCACGCTCGTGCGCGTGCTGGGAGATTGGTCGCCGACTTATCCCGCACTTTGCCTTTATTACTCGGGATGCCGGAACCTGCCTCTGCCGTTGCGGGCGCTAGTCGACTTGATCCGGGAAATGGGTGGAATACTCTGACAAGTCGATAGCGAGCCAACTACGCCTGCCAATTGATATCGCTGCGCTGCCTGTAATCGACGCGTGGCGAATGACCGAACAGCGCCTTATAAGCGCGGCTGAAGGCGGCCTCCGACTCGTAACCGATACTGAGTCCGATTTCACCGACTCGGGCCTCGCGCTTGGCCAGCAAATCCTTCGCAAGCGTCAAACGCCATTCGTTCTGGTAACGCAGCGGAGATCGGCCCACCAGTGCGGCAAAGCGCTCGCAGAAATTGGAGCGGGACATGCCGGCAATGGCCGCAAGGGTCTCGATGCTCCAGCGCTGCATGGGTTGTTCATGAATGGCTTTCAGCGCACGGGCGATGCGCGCATCGGACAGTCCGCCCAGCCATCCCGACGCGGGCCCTTGCTGGATCCAGCTCCGCAATGTGCGGATGACTACCAGATCGATCAGCCGGGAAACCATCAAGGCGGCGCCCGGCTGGACATCGCCGGCTTCGATCATCAGGAAATGCACGATCCCCTCGAGCCATCCCGCGCTCTCCTCACGCCTGATGTGGATGCACTCGGGTAGCGCGGACACCAGGCCCCGAAGGCTGTCGGTGTCAAACAGGAAGCGGCAAAGGATGATGGTCGTCGGTACCTCATCGGCGGTCAACCTCAGATCACCCGCGCCGCGCTGCAACATCATCAGATCGCCCGTGTCGATGGTCATGGTTCCATTTTCTGAACCCTCGATGCGCAGCGCGCTCTGCGTCACGATGCAAACATGCGCCACCCCGGTTTCCAGCGCCAAGCGCTCCCCCGGCGCGAGGGTACACGCGTAGACGAGATCTCCCGTGAGACGGATTTGTGCCAGCACGTGGGACAGCAGATCAGGCGATGCAGTGTCGCCAATTTTCGGATGAATGGTTAAGTTTTTCGGCAATTCCATCATGGTATGAATCGTCTCTCATGAATATGATTCTACCGTGCAGATGCGCTTTAACACGGAAATATAAGCGTTTCTGTAGGAAATCACCATCACATTCTTGCATTGGAAGCGATTGACAAGAAATGTTCCGATTTGCCGGAACCCTCATCATATCGAAAGGTCATCCAGATGAAAATCACTGCCATCAGTACCGCCCTTGTCGCCATGTTGGCGGTGGGCGCTCCTCTCGCCGCATCCGCCGCGACCGCCCATAACGTCGTGCTCGTGCCCGGCGCCTTCACCGACAAATCAAGCTGGGATCAAGTCGCGCACCTGTTGCGCGCAAAGGGTTTCAAGGTCACGGAAGTCGATATCCCGCTGACTTCGCTCGACGCCGACGTTGCCGAGACCCGGAAGGTGCTGGAAGCCCAAAAGGGTGAGACCGTTCTGGTCGGCCATTCCTGGGGTGGCGTCGTGATCGGTGAGGCCGGGGACAGTCCGAAGGTCAAGTCGCTGGTCTATGTTGCTGCCTTCGCGCCGGACAAGGGTGAAACCTTGCAAGCGCTGACGTCGAACGGCCCGCCGACTGAAGGTCTGAAGGCGATTCATCCCAACGACAAGGGCTTCCTTTCCATAGATTCCGCCGCCTACGCGCACGTCTTCGTCGGCGATGTTCCGGAGGCCGAAGGCGAGGCGCTGGCGGCCAAACAGAAGCCGATCAGCGGTGCAGCTTTCGGTGCTCCGGCGACGGTCGCGGCTTGGCATCTCAAGCCGACGTACTACGCGATCTCGGCCAACGACCTGATGGTGCCGCCGCAAGCCGAAGCCTTCTTCGCCAAGCGCATGAATGCCACGACCGTGACGCTGCAGTCGAGCCACGCGTCGCCGGTGTCGCATCCCGACGAAGTCGCTGCACTTATCGAACAGGCCGCGAAGGGACAGTGACCCGAGTCGGACCAATAACTAACTAATGGATAGGATGCAGAATGAACAGTGAATTGTTGGCTCTCGTAGATTCGGGTGTGCTATGCCTTGTTCTGCCGCTGATCTACGTGGCTCTCTATGCGAAGCAGGTTGGCATGCCGGTTATATCCGGCAATCGTGAAGGCGCACCCGAGCCGACCGGTATGGCTGGCCGCGGAATACGCGCCCACCGTAATCTGCTGGAAAACCTCGTGCCTTTCGCCATCGTGGTTTTGGTGGCGCGCGGAATCGGTGTATCGAATGCGATTACGGTAGCTGGTGCGTGGCTGTTCCTTGGCGCGCGTATTGTTCACGCTATTAGCTACCTAGCTGGTATCAAAGGAATTCGTACCTTGGCATACCTCGCTAGCCTCGTCGGTACTGCGATGATCCTTAGCCAGTTGCTCTAGCGCTTTCTTTGTCATGCACATGAATGCCACGACGATTACGGTGCAGCGGGTTCACACGCCTGCGGCATCGCATCCCGAAGAAGTAACGGCATTCATCGAGTGGTTGGTCTGCGTTCGATAGCAGTTCTACCTGCGCGATCACATCGACGTCTGCTAAGGCCGATCATGCAACGTTCGCCATCGCGAATGGCCGCTGCCTGTGTGGAAACGACTTCTGAATGTCCAAGCGACGCCGCGGGCGAATGACGCTTCATGGCCGAGGCCGTGTGAAACCGCGTGCTAGACATGAAGCTTGCGCAGGTCGACCTTTCAGATCGCGCCATATCGGCTTGGTAGCGCCTCGGGAAGGGTAAAGCGACACCCGAAAACCGATTGTTTTTCCGTTTTCACACGGCCTCGGCCGGTCCCTGCCTAACGGCAATTGACGCGACCCGACCCAAAGCGAAAGTTCGGCTGTAAAGACCGATGACTGCGTCGCAGCGTCAGCCGTCCATCTCCTGATCAAGGTCGATGCCCGAGACCATCAGTGGATATGCCAGCTGTCTTCGATGGAGGGCTTGGCCGCCGCACAGAAACTGCTGTCTAGCGCTGAGGCTAGATCATGGCGTTTGAGTTGCGCTCGGGATGACGGGCGGCGCATGGCAACACAACAGCGAGATAGGCCGCGACTCGCAGCCCGTCAACAGAAACATCTGTTAGCGTGCGAAGGGCTCAAAAAAAGATTCCTTTTCTGCGGGTCCGGTGATCCGCATCACTCGGTGCGTATTCCGGAAGGTACCGCTAACGGCCTGTAAAATCCGACACTATTTTGATGGTTGATTTGTAGGTCGTAGAAAACAAAAACCCCGTAGAACGTTGATTCTACGGGGTTTTTAACCATCGACTGGCGGAGACGGAGGGATTCGAACCCTCGATCCAGGTTTTAGCCCAGATGCTCCCTTAGCAGGGGAGTACCTTCAACCTCTCGGCCACGTCTCCTGCACTTTTTGTCACGCGGGAGGCAGCGCGACGAAGCCAAGATAATAGCGGGTTAGCCGACGCGGGTCAATTTCATGAGACAAAATTTTTCATCTCGTGAATTGCATCGAACAGCGCTTCGACGCCTATTGCGCCGCTTATTTCGACTACAGCCATAAAACACCCTGCAAGCTGTCACACCCGCGCCGTTTCCCGCGTACCCTTAGCCGCGATCGAGTTCAAATACCTTATGCAGCGCGCGCACGGCGAGCTCAGTATATTTTTCGTCGATAAGCACCGAGATCTTGATCTCCGACGTCGAGATCATCTGGATATTGATGCCCTCTTCCGCCAGCGTACGGAACATCGTGCTCGCGATACCCACGTGCGAGCGCATACCCACGCCGACCACCGACACCTTCGACACCTTCGGATCGCCACGCACCTGCTCGGCCTTCACGTGGTCCTTCACCTGGCTCGTCAGGATCTCCATGGCATGCGCGTAATCGCCGCGGCCAACCGTGAACGTGAAGTCGGTCTTGCCGTCCACGCTCGTGTTCTGGATGATCATGTCGATGTCGATATTCGCATCGGCCACCGGTCCGAGGATCTGGTACGCAATACCCGGCTTGTCGGGCACGCCCATCACGGCAATGCGCGCTTCGTCACGCTGAAATGCGATGCCCGAGATAACAGCTTTTTCCATGGTCTCGTCTTCTTCAAAAGTAATCAGGGTGCCCGAGCGCATTTCGGTTTCGAGCGGAATCAACGGGTCCGTCAGGCTCGACAACACGCGCGTCTTGACCTGATATTTACCGGCGAATTCCACCGAACGGATCTGCAGCACCTTCGACCCGAGGCTTGCCATTTCCAGCATCTCTTCGAACGTCACGCGATCCAGCCTGCGCGCTTCTTCGACCACGCGCGGGTCCGTGGTGTAGACACCGTCAACGTCCGTATAGATCAGGCATTCGTCCGCTTTCAACGCCGCCGCAATCGCGACTGCCGACGTGTCCGAACCACCGCGTCCCAGCGTGGCGATATGCCCGTCAGGATCGACGCCCTGGAAGCCCGTGACCACCACGACCTTGCCTGCGTCGAGATCGGCGAGCACACGCGTGCCGTCGATGTCGCTGATGCGTGCTTTCGTGAACGCGCTATCGGTTTTGATCGGCACTTGCCAGCCGGCATAGCTGACCGCTTCGAGACCCTCGGCTTGCAACGCAATCGCGAGCAGGCCGACGCTGACTTGCTCGCCCGTGGAGGCAATCATGTCGAGTTCGCGCGGGTCGGGATGAGCGGTAATTTCGCGCGCGAGGCCGAGCAGGCGGTTCGTTTCGCCGGACATGGCCGACGGGACGACGACCATCTTGTGGCCGGCCCTGTGCCATTTCGCGACGCGCTTGGCGACGTTCTTGATGCGCTCGACCGAGCCCATCGAAGTGCCGCCGTATTTATGTACGATGAGTGCCATTGTCGTTTTGAACAGGAGGAAAAGCCGCGCTGGCGCGCCGTTTGATGCGCCGCGTACTGCACGACTGCACGTGTTTCACGTATTGCATCAGAAGCCGGCTTGAAGAAACACAAGCAAACCCTGGATCGGTGCGATCGACGACTTAAGCGTGACGACGAAGCGCGGTAGCCGCACGCGCAAGGTTGGCTCGCGCGCAAAATGCAATTCTGGCGGCTAAAAACGCGTCTTCTGGACGGAAAAGCTGCTTGAAAAGCGTTGCGGGAAACCGGTAAACGTACCCGATCGAGGCCCAAAACACAAGCCGGAACGGGCGATTCGACGCGTTTGCGGGGCGCTGGCAGGCCGCGCGCAGGCCGCTTACAGGCGTCCACAAGAAAAATCGACCGGGATTTGTTCCCGCGTATAAAGTACTGAAAAATCGGGGCAGATTGAGTTTCGCACGCCGGGACCGGCGCAGATGCAACGCGCCAACGCACCGGCTAGCCGTTCAGGCAATAACCAGGTCCGGCTGCCACTCGATCCGCCTATACCTAAGCTCGCCACCCTCACCGCTGACTTCGACGCACGCCCGATTGACGCCGATGGAAGGCACGAACAGCAAGGTTTCGCCGAGAAACACCAACGGGACGTCGCGTTTCCAACCCGGCACGCCGCGCTCCTGAAACAGGTTTTTCAGGGTCCGGCCGGGTCCATCCGCACTCAAGCGCAAGCGCTCGCCGCCCGCGCGCGAACGCGCGCAAAGCGGCGCGGCGCGCAGCGTGGCTTCGGAAACCGCGTCTGCGTCGCTTGACTGCGCGGGCTTGAACACGAACGTCCCGCGCCAATGCGGCAGGCGCCAGATACTTTCGCCGTCCCAGTTCAGCACGCTCGCCATGCGCGCGGGATTTGCGCCATCGTCGAGATCGGCGGGGTCCGCGCTATCGCCCTTTTCCCAGAAGATCGCATCGCGATACGCCCGCAAGCAAGACCCGGCGTGATCGATGCGCAACGCATGGCCGTCGCGGGAAACCGCGGCGTCGCGCAATTGCCGCAGCACCTCGCCAATACGCGCCGCCGATGCCGCCTGCAATCCGAGCGAGCGCATCCAGTAACGCAGCAGGTTGATCGCGCGTTCATCGTCGAAAGCGAGTACCGCTGACAAGGCCAGCGCGCCCTCATCGTTACCTTGCGCCGAGGTCATGTCGATGCGCGCGAGTTCATCGAGCAACCTTTGCGCCGATGCCGCATGCGACGCGGTCCGCGCGAGCGCATCGCGAAAACCGGGAAAATGCACAGCGAGCGCCGGCAGCACGTCATGACGCAGCGCGTTGCGGGCATAGCGGGTATCGGCGTTGGATTCGTCGTCGATCCAGCGCAGATCGCGCTCATGTGCGTAATGCTCAAGTTGTGCGCGCAACAGATGCAATAACGGCCGCACGCGAGGCGTGGAGACACCGTCGGCGCGTTGCGGCGCCATTGCGGCAAGCCCGGCCACGCCCGCGCCGCGCAGCAATTGCAGCAACACGGTTTCCGCCTGATCGTCGGCATGATGCGCGAGCCAAAGCGCGCTTGCGCCCTGCTCGTCGCACAGCGCGTCGAGCGCGCGATAACGCGCGTCGCGTGCCGCCGCTTCGAGACTCTCGCCGCCTTCACGCACCACGTCGACCTGACGCGACGCGAACCTGATGCCCAGCGCTTGTGCGAACGCGTGACAATGCGCGGCCCAGGCGTCGGCGTTCGGACTCAAGCCGTGATGAATATGCAACGCAATCACACGTGACGCCCCCCCACATCGAACCGCAGCATCGAGCAACGCAGTCGAGTCGAGACCGCCGCTGAACGCAACGGCGATGAAGGGTCGAGGAGAGACCGGCACATCGGCGAACGCCGCACGCACCGCATCGATCACGAGGCGGCTGGCGGGAGTGTCAATGTCGGAGGATGTCACGGGAGTCGGCTTGTTAAGCTGCCTTCAAGGCAGCAGCCTGTCAGGGCAAACTGCACAGAGGAAACCGTGAGCGCCGCGCTCAAGCTTTACGCACCCGGCAGGTTTTCCTTGAACTTGCCGTACGCCATCAGCTTGTCGAAGCGGCGCGCACGAACGTCTAGCGCATTCATGCCGTGGAACTGGCGCAGCGTATCGGCTAATGCACGGCGCAGCAATGCAGCCATGCCTTTCGGATCGCGATGCGCGCCGCCCAGCGGCTCGTTGACGATCTTGTCGATCAATCCCAACGCCTTCAGCCGGTGAGCCGTCAAACCCAGCGCTTCGGCCGCTTCCGGCGCCTTCGCCGCGCTTTTCCACAAGATGGACGCGCAGCCTTCGGGCGAAATCACCGAATACGTTGAGAATTGCAGCATCAGCACGCTGTCAGCAACGGCAATAGCCAGCGCACCGCCAGAACCGCCTTCGCCGATGATGGTCGCCACAATCGGCGTCTTCAGTTCGGCCATCACATACAGGTTACGACCGATTGCTTCCGACTGCCCACGCTCCTCTGCCCCAATACCGGGGTAAGCACCCGGGGTGTCGATGAACGTGAAAATCGGCAAGCCGAATTTCTCCGCAAGCCGCATGAGCCGCTCAGCCTTGCGATACCCCTCCGGGCGCGGCATGCCGAAATTGCGCGCTGCGCGCTCTTTCGTGTCGCGGCCCTTCTGCTGGCCGATCACCATGCAGGGCTGGCCGTTGAACCGCGCCAGGCCGCCGACGATAGCCAGGTCGTCCGCATAAGAGCGGTCGCCGTGGAGTTCGTGGAAGTCGGTGAACAGCTCATTCACATAGTCGAGCGTGTACGGGCGCTGCGGATGACGCGCGATCTGCGAAACCTGCCAGGGGGTCAGATTGGCATAGATATCTTTGGTGAGTTGCTGGCTCTTCTTCGACAGCCGCTCGATTTCTTCCGAAATATCGACAGCGGAATCGTCCTGAACGAAGCGCAATTCTTCGATCTTCGCTTCGAGTTCAGCGATAGGCTGTTCGAAATCCAGAAACGTGGTCTTCATATGTTCGAATCCTAGAGCATCGGGCAGCGCGTATTCTAACCGCGCCGGCCTCACTAAATTTCGGGTCGCAACTATCGATTATAAGATATCAATAGCTCAGCAACTGCGACCGGGGAATTTTAGTGATCGGCGGGGACGGGATAAAGGCTGCGCCACATGTACCAGGTCGCGACGGTGCGCCACGGTTCCCAGTTGGCCGCGACTTCGCGCGCTTCGCTGCGGGTCACGGGCTCGCCGCTGAAATAGTTGACGCTGATGGCCTGGATCAGGCCGAGGTCATCGAGCGGCAAGACGTCTGGGCGCGACAAGTTGAAGATCAGGAACATTTCAGCCGTCCACCGGCCGATGCCGCGAATCTGCGTCAACTCCGCGATTACGGCCTCGTCTTCCATTGATGTCCAGCTATCCACGTGCAATGCGCCCGAAACGAAATGCTGCGCGACGTCGAGGATATATTCGGACTTGCGCTTCGATAACCCGCACGACTGCAACTTCGCCGGTCCCACCTTGATGAACTGCTGCGGCGCGAGCGTCGGGCACGTACCTTCCACGCGCTTCCAGATGGCCTGTGCAGCCGTCACGGAAATTTGCTGGCCGACAACCGAACGCGCAAGCGTGGTGAACGGATCGTCGCGATTGATCAGATGCACCGGGCCGAACTTCGGAATCAGCTTCTTGAGAATACGGTCGCGCTTGACGAGGTCGGCGCACGCCTTGTCCCAATACTCGGGACGCGCCGCTTCCACCGATAACCCGGGCGTCTGCACCGGCACGGTTTTCTCGGCGGTGATCGCACGCGACTTGCGGACGATCTCGCCGTCGTTCTGCGGCGCGCGCACGAGCGCCTGCGTGGCGTCGGCGCCAATGTCTACCTCATCGGTTTTCACGTCGAGCACGCCATTAGTGTCGCCGCTCACCTTCTTGGCAGACACCTTGGATGACACCTTATGTGACCCTGAAGGCGCAGTTGCCCGCACTGTCTTGCGTGCACGAACGAGACCGTTCGTTTTAGCCGTTTTCGCGACAGCGTCATGGACCACGCCATTGACCGCACGTTTCTTCGACACCGTCTTGCGTTCTCCGTCGTGGCCAGCACCGTTGACGAGCTTCGCCTCGGGCGTCGACACCTTCGACGTTTTCACTTGCGCGCGCCGCGCGACCTTGCTCGCGGGCGCCGCGATACTACCGGACGCGGCTCGTTTAGCCGGCGCCTTTCTGGCCGTTGCCATCATGCCTCCTACCTGGCGAATCGATCAAAGGGAACGAGAGGCGCTTAAGCGCGGCGCCATTCGGTCAACCCGCCCGGTTTGTCCTCAAGTGCAATCCCGGCTTCGAGCAATTCGGCGCGAATCCGGTCTGCTTCGGCATAGTTCTTCGCCTGCTTCGCAGCAACACGAGCGGCGATCTTCATGTCTATATCGGCAGGCGTGAGGTTTTCTGCACCCTCTTTGCCACCACTTTCGCGACTGCTGCGCGGTGTGTCCTGAAGAAACGCACGCGGCTCACGTTGCAACAACCCGAGCACAGCGGCCAGTTCCTTCAATTGACGTGCGAGCACGGTGTCCTGCGATCGATTCACTTCGCTCGCCAATTCGAACAACACGGCGATCGCAACCGGCGTGTTGAAATCGTCGTTCATTGCCGCGCGAAAACGTTGCGCATGCGCTTCGTTCCAGTCGAGCGGCGCGACATCCGGCGTCACGTCTTTCAACGCTGTATACAAACGTGTGAGCGCTCCACGTGCGTCTTCTATATGAACGTCGCTGTAATTGAGCGGCGAACGATAGTGTGCCCTTGCAATAAAAAAACGCACGACTTCCGCATCGAATTTTTCGAGGACTTCACGAATGGTAAAGAAGTTGCCCAGCGACTTCGACATCTTTTCGCTGTCGATCTGCACGAAGCCGTTGTGCATCCAGTAGTTCACGAACTGAACGCCCGTTGCAGCCTCGCTCTGCGCAATTTCATTCTCATGGTGCGGAAACTGCAGGTCCTGACCGCCGCCGTGAATGTCGAAACGGTCCCCCAGCAAGGTGCAGCCCATGGCCGAACATTCGATATGCCAGCCCGGCCGGCCGCGTCCCCATGACGAGTCCCAGCCCGTGTCCGGCGGCTCCCCTTCCTTCGCGCGTTTCCACAATACGAAGTCGAGCGGATCTTGCTTCGCGTCGTTTGCAGCCACGCGCTCGCCCGCGCGCAGGTCTTCGATCGACTTGCCCGACAGCTTGCCGTAGCCCTCGAACTTGCGCACCGCATAGTTCACGTCGCCGTCTTTCCCCTGATACGCGTACCCTTTCTCCACGAGCGTCTGGATCATGCCCAGCATCTGCGGAACGAAGTCGGTCGCACGCGGTTCGAGATCGGGACGCGCGACGCCGAGCGCATCGAGGTCGTCATACATGGCCTGGATGAATCGCCCGGTCAGCGCCTTGATCGACTCGCCGTTTTCAACTGCGCGGCGAATGATCTTGTCGTCGATGTCTGTGATGTTGCGCACATAAGTCACGTTGTATCCGAGCGTGCGAAGCCAGCGCTGGACAATATCGAACACGATCATCATGCGTGCGTGCCCGACGTGACAATAGTCATACACTGTGATTCCGCAAACGTACATGCGCACTTCTCCGGCACGGAGCGGCACGAAAGGTTGCTTGTCACGCGCGAGCGTGTTGTAGATGCGCAATGAGTTCATAGGCGATGGTGCGTGGGCCGGGACATCCGTGTTTCGACTGCTGGCTAATGTGTTGTGACGGCTGTGTTGTAACGGCTTGTGCGGTTGTGACGGCGTGCTGCATGTCCGCGTTGTTCGCATTCCGTTCGCGTTCGTTTCCGGCTGCCAATATCGACGGTGACAGCGGTGCTTTCTGCACTGCTGCGGCCCATGCTACAGGTAGCCGTGAAACGACAGCAACATCGAAAACGACAATGAGACCGGCAACGAGAACGACGTCGACGCGAACATCAGCGATGTGACACGTTCCAGCAAGTTCCAGCACGTCCAACATGTTTGACCCGGCCCGGCTTCGAACTTGAAGCGCTGCGAACCGTGCGCGCCGTCGCGAGAAACATGACGGTCACGCTGCGATCAAAACGGAGGCGGCCGCGAGTGGCGTAAAGACTGTCTGGACGTTCAGCGGAACGTTGCAGACGTTTTGTTAGAATGGGTCGGAGTATAACATCCAGACCAGAGCCTATGAAACCTTCAAGCGGCCGCGCATCAAGCGTTGCCAAGCTAGCGGCGACCGCCCTTGCAACCGTCACATTCGGACTTGGTGCAACTTTTTTGCCAGTTGCGCCGGTGCTTGCACAAGTCTCCACCGCCACTGCGGACGACACGCCCGCCATCGACCTGGCTATTGCGCAGAAGCAATGGCCAAGCGCGCTCGCGCAGCTCGACGCACGCCTGAAGACCAACCCGCGCGACGTGCAGGCCAAGTTCAAGCGTGCGACCGTACTCGCGCGTTTGAACCGGGACGACGAAGCCATAAGCGCGTTCACCGAGCTTACCCAGGCCTACCCCGAACTGCCCGAGCCATACAACAATCTTGCCGCGCTCTATGCCAAGAAGGGCCGCTATGATGAAGCACGCGTAGCGCTCGAAACGGCGACGAAGGCCAATCCGAGTTACGCGCTGGCGTACGAAAATCTCGGCGATCTGTATCTGCGGCTCGCGAGCGAATCGTATAAACGGGCGCAGGCGCTTGGATCGAAGAGTCCGTTGACCACACAGCGCGTGGGCGACATTCAGAAGATCGTGTCGCCTCCGCCGCGACGTCGTCCGGAAGCCGCGGCGGCAGCGGCAGCGGCCGCGTCGGGTGCGTCGAATGGTTCGGCCGCTTCGGCGCCGGCGGCGGCTTCATCGGCAACGGCCGCGTCTTCGTCGAGTGCAACCTCTAATGACTGGACGGCGCCGACATCGGGTACCACGTCCAACACTAACGACATGTCGTCGCCGCTTTACTCGCCGTTCGGCGGACCCAGCGTGCCGCTTTCGACCACGCCTTACTTCGCGCCCACGAATCCATAATTCCGATAATCCGGCAGGATCGAACGTTCAGACGGCCAGGCAACTGAATAATTTGAACGTTCGACAAGTCTTCACCCGTAGCTGCTCCAACCAGAGGATCGATTACTCATGAAAAGTTTGTTGTTGGCGCTCGGCAGCGCTGCACTCATCGCCCAGGCGCCCGCCTTCGCTCAGTCGTCGCAGACTGCTGCTCACCCGACCGTGCTGCTCAAGACTTCGCAAGGCGACATCAAGGTTGAGTTGTATCCTGAGAAGGCGCCGAAAAGCGTCGCCAACTTTCTGGACTATGTAAAGTCAGGCCAGTACAACGGCACGATTTTTCATCGCGTGATTCCGGGCTTCATGATTCAGGGCGGCGGCTACACGACCAGTTTTGTCGAGAAACCCACGCGCGCGCCCATTCCGCTTGAAAGCAAGAACGGATTGAAGAACGCGACCGGCACGCTCGCCATGGCACGCACGAGCGATCCGGATTCGGCGACGTCGCAGTTCTTCATCAACACGGTCGACAACACCGGCCTCGATTACCCCAACGGCGACGGCAACGGTTATGCCGTGTTCGGCAAGGTGGTCGCGGGCATGGACGTAGTGAAGAAGATCGAAGGCACGCCGACGACCACGCGCGGGCCCATGGGCGATGTGCCGCAAACGAACGTCGTGATCCAGTCGGCTAGTGTGGTCGGTAAGTAAGCTCGCGAATAAGCCTGGAAGCGGGCCACAAAAGCCCAAGTCGGGGAACAAGTCGTAGCCGCTCGCCTTCACGGCGAGCCGGCATGAAGCAGGCATACGCCGTGCGCATCGCGTATTGCTCCATCTACTCTTGAAAAGGAAAGGAACTCATCATGGTCGAACTGCATACGAATCACGGCATCATCAAGATCGAACTGAACGCTGAGAAGGCGCCCAAGTCGGTCGAAAACTTTCTGAACTACGTAAAGAAAGGCCACTACGACAACACCGTGTTCCATCGCGTGATCGACGGCTTCATGATCCAGGGCGGCGGTTTCGAACCGGGCATGAAGCAAAAGCCGACGGACGAACCTATCGACAACGAAGCGAACAACGGCCTGAAGAACGAGCACGGTTCCGTCGCGATGGCGCGTACGAATGACCCGCATTCGGCCACGGCGCAGTTCTTCATCAACGTCGGCGACAACGAGTTCCTGAACCACTCGTCGCCGTCGCCGCAGGGCTGGGGCTACGCGGTGTTCGGCAAGGTCGTGGAAGGCCTCGATATCGTCGACAAGATCCGCAAGGTCAAGACGGGCTCGAAGGGTTTCCATCAGGACGTGCCGGTGGATGACGTCGTGATCGAAAAGGCTGTCGTCGCCGGGGAATGATCGACTCGACGCACAGCGTGATCGAAACAGCCGAAACAGCGGGCGCGACAGATACAGCGCGCCCGCTGTTTTTCATTTCCGATCTCCATTTGAGCGACGCCATTCCGCACACGGTGGCGGCGTTCGAGCATTTCATCGAGGTGACGGCGAACGATGCCGACTCGGTGTTCATCCTCGGCGACTTGTTCGAATTCTGGGTGGGCGACGATGTGCTGGATGCGTCGGTACCCGGTCCGCGCGCCGCGTTCGCGAGGCGCATGACGGCGTTGATGCATACGTTGTCCGAACGCGGCATTGCGTTGTATGTGATGCACGGCAACCGCGATTTCCTGCTCGGCAAGCGTTTCATGCGGGCCGCCGGGGCGCTGCCGTTGCCCGATCCTTTTGTTATCACCGCCTTCGGCACGCGTATTGTGGTGGCCCACGGCGATGCGCTTTGCACGGCCGATCCCGCGTATCAGCGCTTTCGCCGGTTTGCGCGTAACCCGGTTGCGCAACAACTCTTCTTGAGCTTGCCGCTGAAGCTGCGCTTATCGATTGCGGAGCGCATGCGCTCGACCAGCGAAGACGGAAGAATGCGTCCGGCGCAGGCGAAATATGACGTGACGCGCGACGCGGTGGCAAAGCTGTTCGCGAGCACCGGCACCCACACGATGATCCACGGCCACACGCATTTACCCGCGCGTCATCGGGAAGCAGATGGCGTTCGCTGGGTCATGCCTGATTGGGAACTGGATCACGGCGAGCCACGCGGCGGATATCTGCGCGTGGATGCTGATGGTATTCGGGCATTGCCGCTGGAATGAATTCAGGCGGGAGGTTTCCTGCGTGCTTTCGGGCTTTTGGGCCAATGCCCGATGAACCCGCCCTCGCTTTCAGCGACGCGCTGCTTCGCCTTTCATTGCATCGGAGAGGCGCTTCAGGTCGATAAATGCGGCATTCTCGACGCCGCTGATCGCATCTATGCGCGTGCCCAGTTTCTCAAGCGCCGCCACAATTTCATCCACACGATGCGCTTGCGTAGACGCGTGATCGATCAGGCCGTGGATGGCAAGCGACACCGGATCGTCGGCGTTTGGCGTGATGCCGTATGCGCAGAACGCCGCGCGCTCAGGCATAGCGGAGCCTTTTTGCACTGGCTTGACGGCTGCCGGCATGACCACGCGAGCCGGATTACCCACGGCCGTTCCGCCCGCCGGAACCGGCTTCACCACCACCGCGTTCGAACCGATCTTCGCCTCCGCGCCGACCGTGAACCCGCCGAGCACTTTCGCGCCCGCCCCGACAATCACGCCGCGCTCAAGCGTCGGATGCCGCTTCGCGCCGCGCGCGAGCGACGTGCCGCCAAGCGTCACACCTTGATAGATCGTGCAATCGTCGCCGATTTCCGCCGTTTCGCCGACCACCACGCCCATGCCGTGATCGATGAAGACCCGCCGTCCAAGCGTTGCGCCGGGATGGATCTCGATGCCCGTCATGAAACGCCCGAACTGCGAGACAAACCTCCCAAGCCAACGCCAGCCCGCGCGCCAGCAAGCGTGCGCGATCCGGTGCAGGACGACAGCATGAAAGCCCGGATAACACGTCACGACTTCCCAGGCGCTGCGGGCGGCCGGATCGCGCTCGCGGATGGCGGCGATGTCTTCGCGGAGTCGGTTAAACATGGCGGTGGCTCTGTGGGGTGACCGGGTGCCGACTCTCGGATGCGCGGCTCAGCACGGATTCGGGAATCGATAGTTCAATTTCCGCAGATTGTAGGACGAGCCGTGGAATTCCGCTGCGATGCCCCCGCTGGCAAAGCGGTCAGGCGTTGGGGGCTCGCGTTGATCACAAGATGCGCGAGCGGCGAAACGCGGACAACGCGCGACGCGTCTTCGCCATTGCCGTGCGGGATAAAATCCTTCCTATCGCTTGATCTTTAGAAGAATATGCTTGGCGATACCCCGAAGAATGTTCACCTCCTCGTGCTCCAGTCCCGAGCGCGAAAAAAGCCGTCGCAACCGCGACATCAGTTTCTTCGGGTTGGCCGGATCGAGGAAATCGAGCTCGACCAACGCCTGTTCCAAATGCATGTACATGCCTTCTATCTCGTCGCTGGACGCGCTTGGGACGGACGTTGTCGGGCTCGCCGTCGCGGGAATGGCTGGCATTGCGTCCCCGCGACCGAGCAGCGCCAGCCGCAGCTCGTAGGCCAGAACCTGAATCGCCTGCGCCAGATTCAGCGAGCTATAGGCGGAATTCGCCGGAATGTGCGCGAGCGCGCTGCAGCGCTCCACGTCGGCATTCGACAAGCCCACGCGCTCATTACCGAACACGAGCGCGATGGTGCCCGAATTTCCGACGTGCCCCCGACCCACGAACTCGCAGGCTTTCTCTGCTGCGGCGCGCGGCGCCATCTGCGGCGGCCCATATTCCCGCGAACGCGCCGTCAACGCGATCGACCAATGCACGCCAGTCAGGGCATCGGCGAGTGTTTCGACAACTTGCGCCGACGCGAGCACGTCGTCGGCGCCGCTCGCCATCGCAATCGCTTCCGGCTCGCGCGTGACGAACGCGATTTTCGGCGCGACGACGACCAGCCGGGAAAATCCCATCGTCTTGAGCGCGCGCGCAGCCGCGCCGACATTGCCGGGATGGCTCGGTTCGACCAGCACGAAGCGGGTCGACGCAAAAGCGTCGTCCGGGCGATCCGGGGAGTTTGATGAGGGGTTCAGGTCCAAGGGGAAACGCTTGCCGGAAGGTTGAAAGAGACGTCATGGTATCGCCGCGCGGCCCATCCGGCGACCTGTCCGGCGACATAAGCTGCGCGAGGCATGACGCGCCGGCGGCCGACTCGGGTAAAATACGCCGTTCGCGCGTGTCCGCTGTTGCAAGTCGCTGTAATCAGGCGCTATTGCAGGTTCAAAGAAGGCACGCGCCCCGCTCTTCTTCAATTCGTTGCCGTCGACATACGTCGTTTTTGCCCGCTGGTTTGGGCCGTTTTCCGTTCGGGGTTGAGACTTCGTGTGCGGCTTCAAGCGCGTGCGTGAAGCGCAGCCGCCGGCCAAAGGACTATTTTCATGCATCCGATGCTCAATATTGCTGTCAAGGCCGCTCGCCGCGCCGGACAGATCATCAATCGCGCGTCGCTGGACCTGGACCGCATCCAGGTCAGCAAAAAACAGCATAACGACTTCGTGACGGAAGTCGACAAGGCCTCCGAGGCAGCGATTATCGAAACGCTGACCACCGCCTATCCAAAGCACTCCATCCTCGCTGAGGAATCGGGCGTGCAGGACAAGGACTCGGAGTTCCAGTGGATCATCGATCCGCTCGACGGCACGACCAACTTCATCCACGGTTTCCAGTATTACTGCGTCTCCATCGCGCTCGCCCACAAGGGCATCATCACCCAAGCGGTCGTGTACGACCCGACCCGCAACGACCTGTTCACCGCGTCGCGCGGCAGCGGCGCTTATCTGAACGAGCGGCGCATTCGCGTGGCAAAACTGGATCGCCTCGGCGATGCGCTCGTCGGCACGGGTTTCCCGTTCCGTGACGGCGCGGGGCTTGACGCGTATGCGAAACTTTTCTCGCAGATGACTGAAGCCTGTGCCGGCTTGCGCCGCCCCGGCGCGGCCGCGCTGGATCTGGCAAATGTGGCCGCAGGCCGGCTCGATGCGTTCTTCGAGCAAGGCATCCACGCATGGGACGTGGCGGCGGGCAGCTTGCTGATCACCGAAGCGGGCGGGCTGGTGGGTAACTACACCGGCGAATCGGATTTCCTGCACAAGAGCGAGATCGTCGCGGGCAATCCGAAGGTCTACGCGCAGATGATCAAGATCCTCGATCCCTTCACCACCACGCGCCAGAGCGCGTAACGAGGGAAAAGCGGGTTGAAGAAAGGCGGCTGCGGCCGCCTTTTTTGTTTGAGCGCGCAGTCCTCCGAGCCAAGCTCCGTGAGGGGCATCGCAGCGGCTTCCAGTCGGCTTTCGCACCCCTGCCGAAGCACGCTGCCAGCGCCCGAAAGCCTGACGTTCCCCGCGCAATTCTGCGCGTCGTCGCCGGCTCCGCTAAAGTGTCCTGCTAGCCGTCCGCGGCATTCCTCATCCTTTCTGCCGCCGTTGCTCTCCATCTAATGAAAAAAGGCTTCTATACGATCATTGCCGCGCAGTTCGTTTCGTCGCTCGCCGACAACGCGCTGCTGATCGCCGCCATAGCGATGCTGTCGGTGATGCATTCCGCATCGTGGGTCACACCGCTCTTGCAGATTTTCTTCACGGTGTCGTACGTGCTGCTCGCGCCGTTCGTGGGTGCATTCGCCGATTCCATCCAGAAACGCTACGTCATGTTCGTCTCCAACGCGTTGAAGGCCGGTGGCTGCGCGCTGATGATCCTCGGCGTGCATCCCATGATCGCTTATGGGGTGGTCGGTCTCGGCGCCGCAGCGTATTCCCCGGCGAAGTACGGCATCCTCACCGAGCTTCTGCCGCCCGAAAAGCTCATCCCGGCCAACGCGTGGCTTGAATCGGCAACAGTCGGATCGACGATTCTCGGCACTGTGATCGGCGGTGCGCTGGTCAGCCAGTACGTTCAGCACTTTGTGAGCGGCGCACATCTGATACTGATCCGCTCGGCCGCCGACGCCGCCATGTTCGCCGTCATGGTTGTGTATGCAGCGGCCGCGCTAATCAATATCGGCATTCCGGATACCGGCGCGCGATACCCCAACCGGCTGAAGGAACCGTCAAAGCTCGTCGGCGATTTCACCCATGCATTCAAGGTGTTATGGGGCGACAAGCTGGCGCAGATCGCGTTGTGGGTCACCACCTTGCTGTGGGGTGCGGCGGTCACGCTGCAACTGTTGGTGCTCAAATGGGCGGCGGCGAACCTGGGTTTGTCGTTATCGAAAGCGGCTGTGCTGCAGGGCGTGACGGGGCTCGGTATTGCGATGGGCGCGAGTGCGGCCGCCGCGTGGGTGCCGTTGCGCAGTTCGCTCAAGGTCCTGCCGATCGGCGTGGTGACGGGTGCCGTTGCGGTCGGCATGGCGTTCTATAACAAGGACCTGTTTCCGGCGGGTTCCGGCGTGCATATCGGCCCGCTGTTCGTGCCACTTTTTATCCTGGGCGCGTATCCGCTGATGATTCTGCTGGGCGCGCTGTCAGGCTTTTTCATCGTGCCGATGAACGCCATCCTGCAGCATCGCGGTGCGACGCTGCTGTCCGCCGGGGCATCCATCGCGGTTCAGAATTTCAACCAGAACCTCGCCGTTTTGTCGATGCTCGGCGCGTACGCGCTTTTGCTGACGACCAACCTGCCGGTGGAATGGATTATCGTGGTGTTTGGCGTGTTTATCTGCGTGATGATGTGGCTTGCCATGCGGCGCCATGCCCGCAATGAGCGGACCGTGGATCTGGGTGCGTTGGTTGAAGAGTGATGGAGTGACGCGGATCAGGGTGCGGGAATGGAATCTGCTGCATCCTTTGTTCGGCCGGCAAGAAAGCCGCGCTCTTCGCGGAGTGTGTGGATTGAAACGCGAGGAGCGCGGTCTGAAACAAACAAACGACACGTCAAAGGAGCTGCAAATGGGTCTGTTCACACGTTCCACACTCGATAGCAACATCAATGGCGCGGCCAAAGTGGGCCATCGCGCAGTTCAGGGCGCAAGCGACGCGGTCGATACCGCCAGCACGCAGTTGCGCGGCCTGCTCGACGACCTCGACAGCTCGATCCGCGATGCGAAAGACATCGACGTGGACAAGCTGCGCAAAGACTTGCAAGCCAAGCTGAAGACGGCGCGCGCCCAGTTCGACGGTTCGTCTTCCGCCATTGCCGGACGGCTGAACGACGCCGCCGGTTACGCCGATGAATTCGTCCACGACAAGCCGTGGCATACGCTGGGCGCGGTGGCAGGACTTGCGCTGCTGGTCGGGTTTCTGGCGGGAAGATCCTGATCGGCCTTGCGTTGGATTCCGAGGTAAAGCAAAAACGCCGGCATGCCGGCGTTTTTGCTTTTGGACGCGTGCTTTTTAACCGCCCCCTAACGTCTGGTCTGCGGTCTGCACGCACAAGTGGAAATCGCGCCTGTTTCCGCGTTAGCCATCCAGTCAGGGTTACCACGCCGGGCCAACGCGCTAGCCTTATGTCTTGGCACTTCCGCGATCGAACGACCACACGTCCGCAGCACTTTTAATACGCCCAATACCTGGTCCTACCGCCCATAGAAGCTGTCAAGAACAACTTGCACGGATAAGCAAAAAATTTATTTCTTCACACGTCTCAGTTTGACAGGCGAAGAATCCCCAACCAGCGTACGCTCCTGACGTCAGCACAGTAGGACTAATGAAAGCGATAGCTCAACCAAAGACAGCGCAAATTTTCGACCGGATCAACGCTCTCCAGTCAACAACTTCGCACTACTTCAACTCATCGCAGTTGACGCCTTTCGTGCGCGAATGGCGGGAGATCAAGAACGAGATTGATTCACTAATGAAGGTAGACGCGTGCGCTGCTTGGGAAGCAGCCGGCGCATGGAAGGGTCTCGCTGGAGACACGGCAGGAACTGAAATCGCATTTGCGAACAGCGTTCGACTGGGAAACTCCGGTTCGAACCGTGAAAACTGGATGATCACTCGCTTGAACCTCGGCCTGTTTTCTGCCGCCCAGAGCCTTTACACGGCCATAGGACATCCGAAAACGGGTTACTTCACACTGCTGCTCGAGGACGGCTATAAAACCGGCGCGATTGGGCAAGCAGCTTCGTTCATTGAGAGGGCTAGAGAAATGCGCATCAAATGGGGTGAGAATCAAGTCCAGGAAGTTATGAAGGCCGACGCCATCCTTCGTCATGCCGGAGTTTCGGATCAACAGATTGGACGGCAGCTCGACGTGGCAGGCGTGGTCCTTCGACGTCACCAAATCCGGCCGAACGTGTCAGTGCTCGTAACCTCGGCGGACGATTTTTTTAGCGGCGTCACTTATTCTCTCGCGGTACCCGTGGGGGCCGGAAAAGCGTTCGACATGAACGTGGAATTGGCGAGAGCAGAAGATAAAGCCGGCATCGACAAGAACGTTGCATTCGACGTCGTCTTCGAAGCGGTGGCATCTTGAGTTCCACGCCCCGAGAGCTGGTTGACTGCGCTGCTGAGTTGCTGAGGCAGGCCTTGGGGAGCCGCAGTATCGCGCGGTGTGCAGTCGCGCGTACTACGGCGCATTTCATGCTGCCAATGCGTTTCACAATGCGCTTTCCGCGCCAGGATCGGTGGGCGCCGCGCGGGGACGCCATCAGCAGTTGATCGCTCAGTTGTCAAATCCGACATGCAGCAAACAAAACGACAATTACTTTGTCTCCCAAGCGCTCAGCAAAAAGCTCCGTCCGCTGATCGATGCCCGCGTGAAAGCCGACTATCTGATCCATTCCGAGGTAAGCCTCGCGCTCGCCACGGCTGCAACGGCTAGCGCCGAGGCGATAGTACAGAGGGTAATGTGACCCTTGGCATGCAACCACCCTTTCGACGGTTCTCCCCGCTCGACGCCGTTGCAGAACCCGCCCTGCTGGTCTGATTCCCAACGGGGTGACCGCGATTCGTCTTGCTTGAGATTCCCGAAGGAGTAAAACCGCCGGCATTTCCAGCGCTTTTTCTTGTCCAGGCGCCGTTTTGTGATGGTCAACCGTACTGGCCACGCTCAGGGAAATAACGTTCCATGCCGTGTTAGCCAGTCGGCTGACATTCCCGCGACCAGCCAACGCGGTACACTCGTGCCCTTAGGACTTTCGCACATTCACGCACGCAAGATGGGTACGCATATCTCCGTTTCGTCTACCGCTCAAGACTTGGGCCCCGCCGCGCAGGAACCCGGCGCCGCGGTCGATCTGTCGCACCACACTCCCATGATGCAGCAATATCTGCGCATCAAAGGGGAGCATCCCGGCACGCTCGTGTTTTACCGGATGGGCGACTTCTACGAGCTATTCTTCGACGACGCCGTCAAAGCTTCGCGCCTGCTCGACCTCACGCTGACACAGCGCGGGGCGTCCGGCGGAAACCCGATCAAGATGGCCGGCATCCCCCATCATTCGTGCGAGCAATATCTGGCGAAGCTCGTGAAGCTTGGCGAATCCGTCGCTATTTGCGAGCAGATCGGCGACCCGGCGACATCGAAGGGACCGGTCGAGCGCAAGGTCGTGCGCGTAGTCACGCCCGGAACGCTGACTGATGCCGCGCTTCTCTCGGACAAAAACGACGTCTTCCTGTTAGCGCTCTGCCCGGCGCATAACCGCCGCGGCGTGCTCACGAGCGTCGGCCTGGCGTGGCTGAACCTGGCGAGCGGCGCATTGCGCCTCGCCGAAGTCGCGCCCGATCAACTGAGCGCGGCGCTCGAGCGCATTCGCCCAGCGGAAACGCTGGTGGCTGACTCGTTTTCTACGACCAACGCGCCGTTCGAAGTACCAAACGCAGGGGCGACAACACGGGCACCCGCGTGGCATTTCGATATTGAATCGGGCACGCAACGTCTGCGTGAGCAACTCGATGTCGCCAGCCTCGACGGCTTCGGTGCGCACTCGCTAACCTGCGCGTGCGGCGCCGCCGGCGCGCTGCTGCTGTACGCAGCCGCCACCCAGGGCCAGCAGTTGCGGCACGTGCGCAGCCTGAAGGTGGAGTACGAGTCGGAGTACATTGGTCTCGACCCGGCCACGCGGCGTAATCTCGAACTGACCGAGACCTTGCGCGGAACGGAATCGCCCACGTTGTGCTCGCTGCTGGACACATGCTGCACGACCATGGGCAGCCGTCTGCTGCGGCACTGGCTACATCATCCGCCTCGCGACTTCACTATCGCGCAAAGCCGGCAGCGTGCAATTGGCGCATTGCTCGACGCGCCTGCAACCGCGAGCCTGGATGGTTTGCGCGCAGCTTTGCGGCAGATTTCGGACATCGAACGGATTACGGGACGGCTGGCGCTGCTGTCGGCCCGACCGCGCGATCTCTCCAGCCTGCGCGATACCTTTGCGGCACTCCCCCAACTGCGCGAACGGCTTGCCGCCGTGAAGATGAATGCGGCATCGCTTGAACGTATCGACATATCACTCGAGCCACCGCCCGAATGCCTCGCGCTGCTGAGCCGCGCAATCGCGCCGGAACCCGCGGCGCTGATCCGCGACGGTGGGGTGATCGCGCGCGGTTACGACGCCGACCTTGACGAGCTCCGCGATATCTCCGAGAACTGCGACCAGTTCCTGATCGACCTGGAGACCCGTGAACGCACGCGAACGGGCATCGCGAACCTGCGGGTCGAGTACAACAAGGTGCATGGCTTTTATATCGAAGTCACGCGCGGTCAGACGGACAAGGTTCCCGATGACTACCGCCGTCGCCAGACACTGAAGAACGCCGAGCGTTACATCACGCCGGAGTTGAAAACCTTCGAAGACAAGGCGCTGTCCGCACAGGACCGGGCATTGGCCCGCGAGCGTTTGCTCTACGACGCGCTGCTGCAAACACTGTTGCCGCACATTGGCGACTGCCAGCGCGTGGCGGCGGCGCTCGCTGAACTCGACCTGCTTGGTGCGTTCGCGGAACGGGCGCTCGCGCTCGACTGGATCGCCCCGGCATTCGCGGCCGATGCAGGTATCGATATCGAGCAAGGACGGCACCCGGTGGTGGAAGCGCAGGTCGAGCAGTTCATCGCAAACGATTGTTGCTTGAATACCGAGCGCAAGCTGCTGCTGATCACCGGACCGAACATGGGCGGTAAGTCGACGTTCATGCGACAGACCGCATTGATCGCGCTACTGGCTTTCGTGGGCAGCTATGTGCCCGCGAAACGCGCATGCTTTGGACCAGTCGACCGGATCTTTACGCGCATCGGCGCCGCCGACGACCTCGCCGGCGGCCGTTCCACCTTCATGGTCGAGATGACGGAAGCGGCGGCCATTCTGAATGACGCCACGCCGTCGAGTCTTGTACTGATGGACGAAATCGGCCGCGGCACGTCCACGTTCGACGGCCTCGCGCTCGCATGGGCCATCGCACGGCATCTGCTGTCGCATAACGGCTGCCATACGTTGTTCGCGACGCATTATTTCGAACTGACGCAGTTGCCGGCTGAGTTTGCTCAGGCAGCAAACGTGCATTTGTCGGCGGTCGAACATGACCACGGTATCGTGTTCCTGCACTCGGTAAGCGAAGGTCCGGCGAACCAGAGCTACGGCTTGCAGGTGGCGCAACTGGCGGGCGTGCCGCCAGCCGTCATCAAGGCCGCGAGGAAACACCTGGCGCATCTGGAGCAGCAGTCGATCGGCCAGCCGTCGCCGCAATTCGATCTGTTCGCGGCACCTGTTGTGGAAATAGCCGACGCCTACGAACGTGACGAACCGGTCGAAGCGCCACCGCACCCCGCGCTCGACCGGCTGCGCGCAATCGATCCGAACGAATTGCGACCACGCGACGCACTCGATCTGCTCTACGAACTACATGAGCTGGCGTCGAACGCTCCGGATGCGTCGCGTTAAAGCGGACTTTGCCACCGGCTGGCCGGGCGCGCGACGCATGGTGCGCACCCGCGTCATCGTTACTGGCTTATGCGCCCTCTTCCTGCTGGCCGGAAGACCGCAGCGCGCCCAAGCTGAAGCGCCGCCACTCGCGCCAGTCACGCCGCTGACATTCGCGATTGCTTCGAATGTACTCGACAAGCCCGCCGGCGAAACTGCGCTCCAGCATCTGATCAACGCCATCGGGCAAGAACGAAACACGTCGTTCATCGTCTACGATGGCAACCTCAAAGGCGAAACGGAACCGTGCCGGGATTCGCTCTACAACACGCGCCAGCAAATCTTCGATAGCTCCCGCAAACCGGTCGTCCTGCTGCCCGGTGGCAGCGACTGGGCATCTTGCGGTCTCGCGCAAGCAGGCAGTTACGATCCGGTCGAGCGGCTGGATTTCATCCGCCAGTTGTTCTTCGGCGACTCAAGTTCGCTCGGTCAGACGCCTATGAACGTGATCCGCGAAAGCGATGTCGCTCGCTTTCGGCCGTTCCGCGAAAATGTCCGATGGCAAACCGGCGATATCGCGTTCATTGGTTTGAACGCGCCCGCGCCAAACAATCACTATCTGACCGCGGGTGGGCGCAACGGAGAATTCGAGGACCGTTCCGTCGCCAACGCGTTCTGGCTGGAACATGCCGTTGAAACCGCGCGGCGTTCGGACATGCGTGCGGTCGTCGTGATCCTGCAGGGTGACCCCGACTTCGCGCGTTACGAGCGTCGCGATCGTTTCGCATGGCTGCACTTTTCTCGCGGCGAACCGTCGCGCGATGGCTTTCTCGAACTCAAGCGCAGCCTTGTCAAAGCCGCCGAATTGTTTCGTGGACCCGTGATCGTGATCCACATGTCGGATACACCGATACCCAGGGGTTTTCGCATCGACCAGCCGCTGCGCAACGACAAAGGCACGGTGGTCGCCAATCTGACGCGCATCGCGATCGGCTTGAAGAAACCGCAATCGCAATGGCTGGAGGTGGAGTCCGACTTCGCCTGGCGGCCGCCCTTTCGAGTGCGCGTACGCGACGTGATCGTGCGGCCGGTGGCGCCCGGGCAAGCACCGGCGCCGACCGTGCCCGGGTCTTCGCCAATACCGTCGTCGGCACCTTCGCCATCTTCCTCGCCTTCTTCGATCCCCGGCGTTGAAAACGAGACCCCCGGGCCGTCATCGTTTTTCCAGCAGATGCAGCCAGTGCAGCCGGCGCAGCAAATGCAACATTCCGCGCCGGCACTTCAACCAGACACCGGCGTGCCCGCGTCTTCAGTACCGCCCACGCTGAACTTGAACTCGCCCGCGAACCTGCCGCCAATCCTGCCGGAACCGGCGAGTCCCACGAGCGGCGCATCGGGCGCAGGCACGGGCCAATAAGCCCGTTCACGGATCAACCGCGCGAAAAATAAAACAAAGGCGCAGCAACCTGCCTGCGCCTTGTTTCACATCGCTTGGGCTCGCCCCCTACACACGCCTCAATGCAAGGTCGGGCCAGCGTCCTTGCCCGGCTCTTCGTCGTCCTCGTCGAGGACTTCGAGACCGTCAAGGCCATGCGCGTGCTGATGTTCCTTCTCGTCCTCGGTGGCTTCCCGGACTTCCTGCACGTTCAGCGCGAAGCGCAGCGCCATGCCCGCCAGCGGATGATTGCCGTCGAGCACGACCTTATCTTCAGCCACGTCGGTGACCGTGTAGATCAGCGAATCGAGTTCGTCCTCGCCGTCTTCCGGGGTGCCCTCAAACTGCATGCCGACTTCGAGCGGTTCCGGAAAGCGGCCACGCGCCTCCACCTTCACGAGATCGGGATCGTACTCGCCGAACGCATCCTGCGGTTCGAGCTGCAACTGCGTTTGATAGCCGGCTTCCTGACCGTCGAGTGCTTCCTCGATCTTGGGGAACGTGCCATCATAGCCGCCGTGCAGATAGACCATCGGCTCGTCGCTTTCCTCGATCAGATTGCCATGAGCGTCCGAGAGCTTATAGGCTACTGATACGACGGTGTCTTTTGCGATTTTCATTGGATTCTCCAAGATACAAGCCTCAATTATACGATGCCAACGCGGTCCCCTAACGTTCCCTCAAGTCCTTTCGCGGTGCCGCTTCCCGACGAACCTTCAACCCTGCTCGGCAACCTCACGCCAGCGCAATTCATGCGCCGGTACTGGCAGAAAAAACCGCTCCTGATCCGTCAGGCGATTCCTGACATTCAAGCGCCGCTATCCCGCGACGAACTGTTCGAACTCGCCGATAGCGAAGACGCAGAATCGCGCCTTATCACGCATTTTCGCAAGTCCTGGGCAATGGAGCACGGGCCTTTTGCGCCCGACGAATTGCCATCTGTGAAAAAGCGTGACTGGACGTTACTCGTGCAAGGGGTGAACCTGCACGACGACCGTGCGCGCGCGCTGCTGGATCGCTTCCGTTTCATCCCCGACGCCCGCGTCGATGACCTCATGATTTCGTACGCCACCGACGGCGGCGGCGTGGGTGCGCACTTCGATTCCTACGACGTGTTCCTGTTGCAGATCCACGGCAAACGGCGCTGGCGCTTCGGCGCCCAGCGCGATCTCTCGCTAAAAGAGGGGTTGCCGTTGAAAGTTTTACAGCACTTCGAAGCAGACGAGGAATGGGTGCTGGAACCGGGCGACATGCTTTATTTGCCGCCTCACATCGCTCATGACGGTGTGGCCGAAGGCGAGTGCATGACCGCTTCGATCGGCTTCCGGGCACCTTCTGCAAGCGAATTGTCAGGCCAGTTCCTGTATCACCTCGCGGAGCGCCTGGACGATGCCGGCAGCGCTGGCGCAAAAGGCGCCAAGGCTGGCGCACAGCGCTACCGTGACCCCTCGCAGCCGGCGGTCAGCCACCCGGCGTTACTGCCACCGCTCATGATCGAACGAGTTGGCGCGATCCTTGCGAACATTGAATGGAATGAGAAGGACGTCGCTTCGTTTCTCGGAACGTACCTGAGCGAACCGAAGCCTAATGTTGTATTCGATCCGCCGCGGCGCCCTTTGAATGAGACGCGGTTTATCGAACGCGCGAAACAGTCCGGTTTGAAGCTCGATAAAAAGACCGGGCTGCTTTATGACAAGCACGCTTATTTTATGAATGGCGAGCAGGATTTATTGTCGGGAAAGCTCAAGAAATGGCTTCCTGAACTCGCCGACAAACGGTATTTGGAGGGGAAACGCTTTGTAACACTCTCAGGCGATTCGTCAATGACAGTGCTACTACACGAGTGGTATTGTGCGGGCTGGATACAAGTCGACGCAAACGCCTAGTGTTTGGCCTGTCTTGCTGTTCCGCGGGTTGAAATGTATGAGAAAGACAACGTATTGTCCCCTGATTTATCGACGGTCGATACGAAAGTGCATATAATTTCCGCCCAAGCCGTAGGAAGTCTCACAGACATACATAATGTGAGTCCACAACGGCCCGGGTCGGTGTTGGAGCACACATTACCGGTACTTTGCGCTGTTGCTTACCTTTAACCATAAAAGGACGTGATCATGAAGAAATCTCTCCTCGTAGCATCCCTGTTGGCTGCTGTTGCGCTTGCTGCATGCAACAAGTCTAGCGATACGGCTGCTCCGGGCGCTGCTAGCGATACCTCGGCTGCTGCTAGCGATACCTCGGCTGCTTCGGCACCTGCTGCAGCTGCTTCGGATTCTGCAGCTGCTGCTAGCGACGCAGCTTCGAGCGCTACGGCTGCTGCAAGCGACGCAACTGCCGCTGCTGCATCGGCAACGGACGCAGCTTCTGCAGCTGCTCCTGCTTCGGGCGCAAGCCAGTAAGCACCTAGTCAGGGGTCTAGTTTTCCGCTCTTTTAGCTGTTTCATCTAGCTGAAAACGAAGCCTCCGCAATAAGCCTCGCAGGATGTCATTCTGAGAGGCTTATGAAAAAACCGGCCCGAGGGCCGGTTTTTTTATGTCTGCTGGTTCTTGGCGTGAATACGCGGAATGCCACTATGCGGCGTTATGCAGTGTTTATGCAGCGCGCTATAGGGAAACGCAAAGTGGCGTCATAACGACAGCCAGTCGAACCCATCGGCTTGCGTAGCCACCACGACATCGGCCGGAATGCCACCCAGCACGGCGGCCAGCGCCGCCTGGGCCAACTCAGGCAAGTTGTTCTGTTGACTCAGGTGAGCGGCCACCAGATGGCGCAGCTTCGATCGATCGAGCGCTGCGAGAATCCCTGCTGCAGCGTCGTTGTTGAGGTGTCCATGCATACCGCCAATCCGCGCCTTGAGCGACGCTGGATAGCGGCTTGTCGCGAGCATCTCGACATCGTGATTCGACTCGAGCACCAAGGCATCGCAACCGCTCAGTACATTCGTGATGTGGGCAGTAGCGCCCCCGACATCCGTCAGGACGCCCAAACGGCTTGTGCCGTCCGAGAACACGTACTGGAGAGGCTCGCGCGCGTCGTGGGGCACAGTATAAGGGAGCACTTCCAGGTCCCCTACCACCACGCTCTCGTCGCCCCAGAGCACCCGAAGATCTACCGGCGCGTCATCGGCACCCACTGCGCGTGCGGTGCCCCAACTCATGTGCAACGGAATAGACCATTTGCGCGCCAGCGTCAGCGCACCGCCAATGTGATCCGTGTGCTCATGCGTAATGAGAATGGCGTCGATCTGGTCTGCCCGCACGTCGAGCCGCGCCAGGCGCCGCTCGACTTCCTTCGCGGAGAAACCACAATCCAGCAGCACGCGCGTAGTAGTCGTACCGCTGACCGACTCGACCAGCAACGCGTTGCCTTCGCTGCCGCTGCCGAGACTGGCAAAACGCATCGGCGAAAACCTAGTTCAACTGCGCGTGCAACAACGCAACAATCCGTTGCGCGTCAGTGGATGTATCCACCGCCCCGTTGGCGTCGACCACCGCGATCTCCGTAATCGTATCGGCCTTCGGACGCACGTTGACCATGAACTCGCGCGCAGGCTTGGGTGTGCCGCCGCCAAAGAACTTGCCGAGCAATCCGTCCTTCTTCAACTCCTGCATGGAGTCCGAGAAGCGCACGTAATACAGGCCCTTCGCGCGGTCCCGATTGTCGACGGTGAAGTTCGTCCGGTCGAGTGCAAGTCCCACACGCAACCAGGCGCTGTCGAACGGCTCGGAGAGATCGAGCGTGGACGGACCACCGGTCGGATCCACGCTTGCCGTTGCAGTCGCCGGGGTTGCATCGGTCAACAGTTGCTTCGCCTGTGCGTCAGTGAGGCCGAACTTCTCCATCAGCTTCGCGAGGAACGCGGCTTCGAGAGCCGGATTACGTGGCCGCTCGACCCATTTCGACGAGGTCTTGTCCTGGCCCGTCAGCATTTCTTCCATCGCGCTGTGGCTGATGGAGATGTCGGTGGAACCGCTCGAACCGCGCTCGACCAGCGTACGGAACTGATCGCGCGTACCCGATGAATACGCAAAGTCGACCAGCTTGCCAATGCTCTTCCTGAACCAGTCGTCCGGAATGTTCGCGCGATTTTCGGCCCAGTCGGTCGTCATGATGCCGGTAGCGGCGGCATCGGTCTTGAGCGTGAAACCGTTCTCTTCCCAGAACTCCTGCAACTGCGGCCAGAGCTGGTCGGGGGAACGGCCATCGACGACTAGCCAGCGGCGATCGCCGTCACGCTCCACGTGCATGCCGAACGGGTCTTGCGGCGTTGGCACGCCCACGGTTGCATTGCCTGCAGGCGTCAGCGCCCGCGGCGCGGCGCCGCCAAGCGTATTCAGCTTGGGCGGTGCGGCATAACGCTGGCTAATGTCCGCGGTACTGAGATCCGATGGCACGGCCAGCGTAGGCGCCGTTTCAGCACCCTTGTAATTGACCCGATCCGGCGCGAGCCAGTCGTTCAACGTGTCACAACCGGCAAGCGAGATCAGCGTGCCGATTCCAAGCGACAGCACGCTCAGGGTGCGAGCGTGATTGAATAAGGCGGAACGTTTCATGAGGTCCTTCGTGATGCTGAATGCGCGTTGCCTGGAAGCTAAGCCGGGAACGGGTCGATGAACGACGGGTTGATGACACTCGCTGGCTGGCCAAACGGTAATAAGGCCGAAACCACTGCATTGCAGTGAGGCGCATGTTTTAAATGCGCCCCGCCGCCGGCCGTCAGGCCAGAAGTCCTGTTTCGCGCAACGCGTCGCGCACGACATCGTGGTAGCGCGCGTCGAGCGGCGTCAGCGGCAGACGAATCCCGCTTTCCATGCGCCCGAGCGCAGCAAGCGCCCACTTCGCGGGAATCGGATTCGACTCGCAAAACATCTGCTTGTGCAGCGACAGCAAGCTCAGGTGAATCTTGCGCGCGGTAATCGCGTCGCCCGCAAGCGCCGCGCGGCAGAGTTCGCTCATCGCTCTCGGCGCGACGTTCGCGGTCACCGAAATGTTGCCGTGGCCACCGAGCAGCATCAATGCAATCGCGGTCGGATCGTCACCGCTGTAGATCGCAAAATGCGCCGGCGCGTACTTGATCAGGTTTGCCGCACGGTCGATATTGCCCGTTGCCTCTTTCACGCCCACGATGCCCGGCACGTCGGCGAGACGCAGCACGGTGTCGTGGTTCATGTCCGCAACGGTCCGGCCCGGAACGTTATACAGGATGACGGGCAGGTCGACGGATTCCGCGATTCGGCGGAAGTGCTGGTACATGCCTTCTTGCGTCGGCTTGTTGTAGTAAGGGACTACTTGCAGCGTGGCGTCGGCGCCGACTTCCTTCGCCGCTTTTGCCAGCTCGACCGCCTCCGACGTGGAGTTGCCACCCGCGCCGGCGATGATCGGAAAACGCTTGGCCGTGTGTTCAACGGCGGTTTTCACCATCAGGATGTGTTCGTCCACTGACAGCGTGGCCGACTCACCGCTGGTGCCGACCACGACGAGGCCGTTCGAGCCCTCTTCCACATGCCAGTCGATCAGTTTTCGAAACGCCGGCAGATCGAGACTACCGTCCTCGTGCATCGGGGTAACGATGGCAGGAATGCTGCCGCGGATCTGGATGCCGCCGTGTGTTCCGTTTGTCATGAAACGCTATGAAATTGGTCGGTAAACCGCGATTGTAGCGGATTAGCCCTGCAGTACGTAACGAACGGGATCTGATGCATTGTTACGTTCCGTAAGGCCTGTTGGCATGGGCCGCAACGGGGCGGCAGCGACAATGCGCTGTACGCAGGATGCGCGCGGCGCGTTGATAAAACCATCCTGATAAGCGATGACCCGCAAGCGGCCCCGCACGGCGTCGAGCAGTTCGCCGGGATTGAGCAGGAAGTCCGGATTCGACGGCTTGCCAAACCCAACCCGTTCGTTGCCCACCGCGAAGGTCTCGTACAGCAGCACGCCGCCGGGTGCGAGGGCATCGAATAAATAGGGGAACAGCGGCCGATGGAGGTAATTCGTCACCACGACCGCAGCGAATTTCTCGTCGTCCCGCAGCGGCCAGCTCGCGTTTTCCAGATCGGCGCAGCGCGTGGTGACATGCTGCACGGCAGCGAGGCTTGCCAATGCGGTTTCATCGCGATCCAGCGCCACGACCGGATGCCCGCGCAACGCGAAATAACGCGCATGGCGGCCATTGCCCGACGCGACGTCGAGCACCGCGCCGCCCTGCTCCACCAGATGCGACCAGTGCTCGATCCATGCACTGGCGGTGGTGGGTGGCGTGGGTGGCGTAGCTGAGTGTTCGGGCGCTGACATTACGATCATCAGTTATACGAGAGGCCCATTGCGTCGCGAACGTCGCGCATGGTCTCTACCGCAAACTTGCGCGCCTTGTCGCAACCGTCGGCCACGATCGCGCGCAACAGCGACGGATCGTCCATGTATTTCTGCGCGCGTTCCAGCATGGGTTGCTGCTCGTGCAAAATGCCTTCGATCACCGGTTGCTTGCATTCAAGGCAGCCAATTCCCGCGCTGCGGCAGTTCGTCTGCACCCACTTGTGCGTGGTTTCGTCGGTATAGACCTGATGCAGTTGCCACACCGGGCATTTGTCCGGATCGCCCGGATCGGTGCGGCGAACCCGCGCCGGATCGGTCGGCATGGTGCGCACTTTCTTCGCGATTGTCTCGGCGTCCTCACGCAGGCCGATGGTGTTGCCATACGACTTCGACATCTTCGCGCCATCGAGGCCCGGCATGCGCGACGCTTCGGTCAGCAACGCCTGCGGCTCGACCAGGATGATCTTGCGCGCGCCTTCCAGATAACCGAACAGCCGTTCGCGATCGTTCATCGACAGGCTCTGCGATTCCTGCAGCATAGCCTGCGCCTGTTCGAGCGCTTCGTCGTCGCCTTCCTGCTGATACGCAACACGCAGTTCGTGATAAAGCTTCGCGCGTTTGCCGCCGAGTTTCTTCGCGGCATCGAGTGCTTTCTCTTCGAAATCCGCCTCACGCCCATACAGATAATTGAAGCGTCGCGCGATCTCGCGCGTCATTTCCACGTGCGGCACCTGGTCCTCGCCGACCGGCACGAGCGACGCGCGATACAGCAAGATATCTGCCGCCATCAGCACCGGATAACCAAGAAAGCCGTACGTGGTCAGATCCTTTTCCTTCAGCTTCTCGATCTGCTCCTTGTAGGTCGGCACGCGTTCGAGCCAGCCAAGCGGCGTGCTCATGCCGAGCAGCAGCGCAAGCTCGGCGTGTTCCGGCACTCGGCTCTGGATGAAGAGCGTGGCCTGCGCCGGATCGATGCCGGAAGCGAGCCAGTCGATCAGCACTTCCCAGACGTTCTTCTCGATGACTTCAGGCGTTTCGTAGTGGGTCGTCAGCGCATGCCAGTCGACGACCGCGAAAAAGCACGGGTACTCGGACTGCAGCCGCACCCAGTTCTTGAGCACGCCGTGATAGTGGCCTAGATGCAGCGAGCCGGTCGGCCGCATGCCGGAGAAGATACGGTCAGGGAACATGGATTTATTGTAAAAGCGAGGCAAGTGGATTCAGGACGGCCGACACCGCGACATACCCGGCGCTCACCAGCGGCCCGAGCCAGAAACGCGTCAAAGTGCCGGTCATGACAAGCGCCATCACGATGAAAAAACCATAAGGTTCAAGCCGCGACAGCATGATCGACGCGCGCACGGGCAGCAGCGCCATCAGTACGCGTCCACCGTCGAGCGGCGGCAAGGGGAACAGGTTGAGCACACCGAGCACGAGGTTCACGCCAACGCCGGCTGCCGCCATGCGCGTAAAAAACGGTTCATCGATGTTGAACGACGCCAGCAGCACCGCGATCACGCCCCAGATCAGCGCCTGGACGAAATTGCTTGCCGGTCCGGCAGCCGCGACCCACAAGCTGCCCCAACGCGGATTGCGCAGGTTGCCGAACGCCACCGGCACTGGCTTCGCATAACCGAACATGAACGCGCCGCTGGTGACGAAATACAGGATCAACGGAATAGCGAGCGTACCGACGGGGTCGATGTGGCGCATTGGGTTGAGCGACACGCGGCCGAGCACGTAAGCCGTGTTGTCGCCCAGCAGGCGGGCCGCATAGCCGTGAGCGGCCTCATGCAGCGTGATCGCGAAGATCACGGGGAGCGCGTAGACCGCGATGGTTTGTATCAGGGAGGAATCCATAGCTCGCTATTGTATCAAGCAGTTGTGGCGCCACTCGTTGGCGGACGGTTTGGCGTTCGCCCAGGGCGATGGGGCGCGAGCGTCGAGGCGGTGAGTTTGCGCCCGGCGCTGTTCGCCCGAACGCAACTCACTGCCTATTGTGTCATCGTGCGGGGTTTTTCAGGCGTTTTCAGCGGTAAGGCCAAATGGTTCCAGACTGCCTCGGCCGGGACGCACCAGCACGGGTTCGTCGCCGGTCAGGTCAATCACCGTGGAGGGTTCCATCGCGCACGCACCGGCGTCGATGACCAGGTCGATCTGTTTTTCCAGCCGCTGGCGAATCTCTTCGGGGTCGTTGAGCGGATGGGTGTCGGGCGGCAGGATCAGCGTCGAGCCGAGCAGCGGCTGACCCAGCGCTTCCAGCAGCGCGAGCGTGATCGCGTGATTCGGCACACGCAGGCCAATTGTCTTTCGCGACGGGTGCGACAGGCGCCGGGGCACTTCCTTCGTCGCCTGAAGCACAAACACGTAAGGACCGGGCGTAACCGATTTGATCAGACGATAGTTGCGGTTATCGACGATGGCGAAATTCGACAATTCGGATAAATCGCGCACCAGCAGCGAGAGTAATTGTTTCTCGTCGAGTCCGCGAATCCGGCGGATCCGCTCAACGGCGTTTTTATCGTCGAGATGACACGCGAGCGCGTAGCTGGAATCGGTCGGCAACGCGACAATGCCGCCATCATTGATGATCTGCACCGCCTGGTTGATCAGGCGCGGCTGTGGGTTGTCAGGATGAATTCGAAAGAATTGAGACATGACCAGATGACGTAGATAGGTTGTCCGAAAGCTTGCTGCCAACCGGCGCCAAGACGCAGGGCGCTCGCGTTGCATTTTTATGTTTTACGCATCAGGCATAACACCCGCGGCTTCAAACTGGATTCAAGCTGTATTTAAGCCGGATTTCAGATAAAAAGCGCCGGGGCGGTACCCATGCGGACACGCGAGAATACCCGCAAATGCACGCAGTTGCGCGACAAACAGAAGTGGATGAAGACCAAGGATCGTGCGCAGCTTTTTCACGCGGTTCAACGCGGCGCTATATAAGGCCGCGCGGCGCACCTTCGCAGCACACCTTTTAAACCAGGCACTCCCACACGGGCTTGAGATCGGCGGGAAGCGGCGGCAACTGGCCGAGGTCGATACGCCCCTCGCCTGCCGCATGAAAATCCGAGCCGCGCGATGCGAGAAAGCCGTATCGCCGCGCGACGTCCGCGTATTCGCGATACTGGTCCGGCGTGTGGCTACCCGTCACGACCTCAATAGCGCGGCCGCCGAGCTGGATGAATTCATCGAAAAACGCGGCGAATTCGACTGGCGAGAAATCATAGCGCCCCGGATGCGCAATGACCGCTTCGCCGCCCGCTGCCTTGATCCACTTCATGGCATCGGCCAGTTTGGACCAGCGATGGCCGACATAACCCGGCTTGCCGTCGCCGAGATATTTCGAGAACACGTCCGAGGTCGATTCCGCGTAGCCCTTTTCGACCAGATAGCGTGCGAAATGCGTACGCGAGATCATGGCTGGATCATTCACATAGTGCAGCGCGCCTTCATAGGCGCCCGGGATGCCGATGCTGGCTAATGCCTCGCCTATGGCTTCACCGCGCGCCTGGCGGCCGCTGCGCGTGGCTGCCAGGCCGTCGATCAGCCCCTGGTTTTCAGCATCCACGTTCAGCCCGACGATATGCACCGTCCGCCCCGCCCACGTCACCGAAATCTCCACCCCGCCCAGATACCCCATGCCGAGCGCTTGCGCAGCTTCACGCGCCTCGCGCTGGCCGCCAAGCTGATCGTGGTCGGTGAGCGCCCACAGCGTCACACCGCCCGCGTGAGCGCGCGCGGCAACCTCGGCTGGAGCGAGTTGGCCGTCAGAAACGGTGGAGTGGCAATGCAGGTCGGCGTTCATCATGGAAGCTCTGGGAATTAATTATCATTCTACTGCAACGCGTCAAACGGGTTACATCGCTGACCGATCGTTCCATTGCACGATCCAGGACCGCCGGGCTCAGGCACAAAACGTCTCGATCAGCGCCGCCACGCGTTCGGGCTGATCGTGATGAAGCATATGGCCGGCGTGATCGACGATCTCCTCGCGCCAGTCGGTGAAAGCCTTGAAACGCTGCTTGAATTCGTCGATTGGAACCTCGCCGGCGATCATCGCGAGGGTCGGCGAAGCCAGCGCTTCAACGTGCAGGACCTTCGCCCGCACCTTCGACCAGACGGCCATCACCTCGTCCAGCCGGTACAGCAATGGCCCGCGTATTTTGTGCGCGGGGTCAGCGAGCAGATGGAAACGGCCGGTATCGTCGGGCTTGGCCCACTGCTGGGCCAAAAAACGTGCTTTCGCCAACGGCAGGCGCGAATTCGTGCGGATCAGCCGCTGGGCGACGTCATCGAGCGTGGCGTAGGTGTTGAGCGTTGGCGGCGCGCGCAAATCGTCCAGCCATTGCCCGAGCCGTTCGGGCGAACGCTCTGGCTTGACGGCGGCCATGCCGAACCCCTCCAGATCGACCACGCGCCGCACCCGTTCCGGCCGCACGCCTGCATACAGGCAAACAACGTTCGCGCCCATGCTGTGGCCCACCAGGTTCACGGGCTCGCCACGCAGCGACGCCGGCGCAATGTTGTCGTAATGGTCGAGCAGCGCATCCAGATCCGCCAGATAGTCCTGGAACCAGTAATGGCTGCTCTCGCCCCGCGCGACCGGCCAGTCCGACAGCCCGAAGCCGCGCGCATCGGGCGCGATCACCTGCCAGTCACCGGCGAGGGCATCGACGACAAATTGAAACGATGCCGAAATATCCATCCAGCCATGCAGCATGAACAACGTGGGCGCGTCGGGCGATCCCCATCGGCGCACATGCAGCCGCGTGCCACGCGTGGTGACGAATTCGGAAACGGGCGTTTTGAGAGGGGTCATCGGGGATTGGGGACAGCTTGAATCGAATCGATCGGGTCCAGACCTGCGAGCGTGCGTAATTCGGCTTCGTCGAAACCGGCATCGCGACGCGCTTCGAAGTTGAACGGACCGCGTAGTTTGGGGGCGTGATACTGCTCGGCGAGTTGCGCGTAGGTGGCGTGCGGATCGGCGCCGGACTCGCTGCACAAGTGCCGGAACCAGTGATTGCCAATCAGCACGTGGCCGATTTCATCGTGGAGAATCACATCGAGAATGGCCGCCGATGCGTGGTCGCCCGCTTGAGCCAGGCGGCGGCGAATGGGCGGCGCAGCGTCCAGACCGCGCGCCTCCAGCGTGCGCGGCACGAGCGCCATGCGGGCGAGCACGTCGCCACGCGTGCGCTCCGCCATTTCCCACAGGCCATCGTGCGCGGGAAAATCGCCGTACCGATGACCGAATTCCGCCAGACGCGCGCTCAGCAACGAAAAGTGGCGCGCTTCCTCGGCCGCGACCTTGAACCAGTCGCGATAAAACGCGTCGGGCATGGAAGGGAAACGCCAGACGGCATCGAGCGCGAGGTTGATTGCGTTGAACTCGATATGCGCCAGTGCGTGCAGCAACACCGCACGCCCCGCGTCCGACTGCATGCTGCGGCGTTTCAGCGATGACGGCGCGACCAGTTCCGGCGACGCCGGGCGGCCGGGTAAATCGAGCGGATCGGAAATGTGGGTTGTGGCGTCAAGCGTGGTGTCCCCCGATAGCAAATGCTCGTAGAACCGCTGGGTAGCCCGCGCCTTGATGGCGGGATCGCGCTCCCGGAGCAACGCCAGGGCGGTCGGACGGACGCCATTGGACGCAGAATAATCGAGCTGTTCGGACATGATTCCGGTTTGCTTTGGGTTACTTATGAGGGGTGCTTTTAAACCATAACGGTTGGCTGGCAACCCCGCCGAGGGCGCCGCCGCCCGGGCTGGCCGGTTCAGAAACGCCGATTTTGGAATGGCCGTTTCAGAACCCATCGATCAGTCGTGTAAAAGCCGGGCCGCACGTCGCTTTTGCGCAACCGGCTAAAATAGCACTTTCCACGGAAGATTTTTGGCTTGAGGCGGCCGCGCGCCGCAGTCTATAGCATCGACGGTACCGGCCACGCCCCAGGCGCCGGTGGTCCGACCGCGCATCATGGCTCAAGTCAAGCCCTCACAGGAGACACAGTGGCAATCTATAAGCTCGGCGACGCCGCCCCGACCATCCACGAAAGCGTATTTGTCGCTGATACGGCGACCATCATCGGCCGTGTGACGCTGGAAGAAAACTCAAGCGTCTGGTTCGGCGCCGCCCTGCGCGGCGACAACGAACCCATCGTGCTTGGCCGAGGCAGCAATATCCAGGAAGGCGCGGTGCTGCATACCGACCCGGGTTATCCGCTGACCATTGAAGCCAACGTGACGATCGGCCATCAGGCCATGCTGCACGGCTGCACGATCAAGGAAGGCGCACTGATCGGAATTCAGGCTGTGGTCTTGAATGGTGCGGTAATCGGCCGCAACTGCCTGGTTGGCGCGGGCGCCGTGGTGACCGAAGGTAAAACCTTCCCAGACAATACCCTGATCCTCGGTGCACCCGCGAAAGCCGTGCGCGAACTCACGGAAGCGGATATTGCCCAGATGCAGGCGGGGACGCGTGGTTACGCGGACCGCCGCGAATTTTACAAGGCGCAGCTCGTGCGGATCGGCTGAACGCCGGTTGACACGCGTTATGCCGTCGATCAAAGGACTCAAGCGTGGTTAACGACCAGCTGCAAAAATTCATGTTCAACGCGGCGCCGGTGCGTGGCGAGATTGTCTCGCTGCGTGACACCTGGCAGGAAGTGCTCACGCGCCGCTCGTACCCCACGCCCGTGCGCAACGTGCTCGGCGAAATGATGGCCGCGTGCGCGCTGCTGTCGGCGAATCTCAAGTTCGACGGCACGCTCATCATGCAGATCTACGGCGACGGGCCGGTGACCATGCTTGTCGTGCAATGCAATTCGGACTTGTCGCTGCGGGCAACCGCGAAGCTGGCGGAATCCATTGAAGGCGCGAGCGAAGCACCCGTGCCAATCACGGATGACATGACGCTCCCCGACCTGCTCAACCGCAACGGCCAGGGCCGCTGCGTGATCACACTCGATCCGCGCGACAAGAAGCCCGGGCAGCAGGCTTATCAGGGCATCGTGCCGTTGAGCGGCGAGCATGGGCCGCTGGCGTCGATGGCGGAAGTGCTTGAACACTACATGCACCACTCCGAGCAACTCGACACGCGCATGTGGCTCGCCGCGAACACCGAGCGCGCCGTGGGCATGCTGCTGCAAAAGCTTCCCGGCGATGGCGGTATCGTCCCGCATCCGGGCGAACACGACGCCGATACATGGCAGCGCGTATGCCACCTCGGCGGTACGCTCTCGAACGAGGAGTTGCTGAAGGAAGAACCGGAAGTGGTGTTCAAGCGGCTCTTCTGGCAGGAAAACGTGCAACATTTCGAGCCGGCGCAAGCGCGTTTCGAATGCACGTGTTCGCGCGAGAAAGTGGGCGGGATGCTCAAGATGCTGGGACGCGGCGAAGTGGACAGCGTGGTTGAAGAACGCGGCAGCGTGGAAGTGCACTGCGAGTTCTGCAACCAGCGCTACGAGTTCGATCCCGTGGACGTGGCGCAACTTTTTGTGGCTGGAGAACTCTCCCAGGGTGTGAGTCCGGCGCCGGATCAACGGCATTAAATCCAACTGCGCTCTCTGGCTCTCTGTAACAAGAGGTCGCAGGATAACCCTCTGCTGTGCCGCGGCGTGTCATGATCCGGTTCCGTTTAGTGTCCGGCCCGCTGGAGGTCGAAATGAAATCCTTGGGATGTATATCGAAGAAACTGGTCGTGGCGTTGTCCGGCGCGACGCTGCTCGCTCTCGGCGGTTGCATGATGGATCCGCCGGGGCCTTCGCCCATTTACAGCCGCTTGCCGGCCGCGCAGAACCAGGCGCCGCAGCCGCTTTCGCAGGCCGAGCAGCAGCGCTATAACCAGATCGACCGGCAAGTGCTGGCCGATCAGCAGCAGGCAATGGCTGCAGAGGCCGCCGCCCAGGCCTACTCGCAGTACTATCGGCCGCCGGTTACGGTGTACGGCGGATATTCGAGCGGTGGCTGGGGTAACCGATGGGGAACGGGCTTTGGCTACGGATACCCTGGGTATTATTGGTAGCGTCTCAGACGCGCGTCGTTCGCCGCAAAGTGGCCAAGCGCAATAAAAAAGCTGTTTCAACTCACGTTGAAACAGCTTTTTTTACATCCGTTGCCGGTCGATTACTTCGATTGACGCGCCGCGCGCTAACCACCCTGCTTCTTCTTCGCCGCGTCCATCTTGTCCTTCGTCGCTTGCCGTTCGAACGCCCGGCGCTCTTCCTTCGAACGCGACACCGGATTAGGCACTACACGCAACGGCGCGGCGGACACTTGCCCGCGCGTGGAAGCACTCGATTGCGCGTTCACCGAGTTAGCAGGCGCCGGCGAATTCGGCGAGACGAACTGCACGAAGACCTCGCTGTCCTTCATCATCCCCATTTCGTAACGCGCGCGCTCTTCAACAGCCGATGTGCCGTTCTGCAAGTCCGCCACTTCACCCTGCACGCGTTCGTTACGCAGTTTCAGGTCGGCGTTTTTCTTTGTCTGGTTGACTAATTGCTGCTGCAGTTCGTGGACACGTAACCAGCCGCCGTGTCCCCACCACAGTGGATACTGGATCATCGCCAGCAGCAGGATCAGAACAGAGGTGACAATCCGCATTTAAGAGGCGAGAAAAACGCTAGCACTGCAACTGTATTTGGCGCTGCCCCGGATTCAAAAGAACACGAGGCAGCGGACTGAGTAAATCGACAACCGTCCGGACTCACTAACGTCCCAATCCGGCCGAAGCTTTAGCGCAGATTGTAGAACGCCGATTTACCCGGATAACTCGCGATGTCACCGAGATCTTCTTCAATGCGCAACAACTGGTTGTACTTCGAGATCCGGTCACTACGCGACAACGAACCCGTCTTGATCTGACCAGCATTCAGGCCGACCGCAATATCCGCAATCGTCGTATCTTCAGTTTCGCCCGAACGATGCGAGATGACCGCAGTGTAACCCGCGCGCTTCGCCATTTCGATTGCCGCAAAGGTTTCCGTCAGTGTGCCGATCTGGTTGATCTTGATCAGGATCGAATTGGCGATGCCCTTGTCGATGCCTTCTTTCAGGATGCGCGTGTTCGTCACGAACAGGTCGTCACCCACGAGCTGGATCTTCTTGCCGAGTTTATCGGTGAGAATCTTCCAGCCGTCCCAGTCGCTTTCGTGCATGCCGTCTTCAATCGAAACGATCGGGAATTTATCGGCGAGCGTGGCGAGGTAATCCGTGAATTCCGCCGACGACAACTGCAAACCCTCACCCGCGAGCTGATATTTGCCGTCGTGGTAGAACTCGCTTGCCGCGCAGTCCAGAGCAAGCAAGACGTCTTCGCCCGCGCGGTAACCCGCCTTTTCGATCGCCTGGACGATGGTCGACAAGCACTCGTCGTTGCTGCCGAAGTTCGGCGCGAAACCGCCTTCGTCGCCCACCGCCGTGCTCATGCCGCGGTCGCTCAGGATCTTCTTCAGCGCGTGGAACACTTCAGCGCCGCAACGCAGTGCCTCGCGGAAGGTCGGCTGGCTGACCGGAACAATCATGAATTCCTGGATGTCCAGGCTGTTGTTCGCGTGCGCGCCGCCGTTCACGATGTTCATCATGGGAACGGGCAATTGCATAGCGCCCGAGCCGCCGAAGTAGCGGTACAGCGGCAAACCGGCTTCTTCTGCTGCAGCCTTTGCAACCGCCATGGAAACAGCCAGCATGGCGTTCGCGCCCAGGCGCGACTTGTTGTCGGTGCCGTCGAGTTCGAGCAGGGTCTTGTCCAGGAAGGCCTGTTCCGATGCATCGAGGCCCATGATGGCTTCGGAGATTTCGGTATTGATGTGTTCGACTGCCTTCAACACGCCCTTGCCGCCGTAGCGGCCGGCTTCGCCGTCGCGCAATTCGATCGCTTCACGCGATCCGGTGGATGCGCCCGACGGCACCGCAGCGCGGCCCATCGTGCCCGACTCTAGCAGGACGTCACATTCGACGGTGGGGTTGCCTCGCGAGTCGAGAATCTCGCGACCGATGATATCTACGATAGCACTCATGGTTTCCTCAAGAAATGACGTTGAATCAGGTCAGACAGCGGGTCGGTTTTTAACATCTCGCCGGGGCGCGAACGCCCGGCTTCAGAGGCCTTCTACGACCATCATGTTCAATTCTGCTGCGCCCGCTCTCACGTGGCGCGCCGCTTCATATTGAGCGGAGTGATTCCATTGTGTGGCAGTCTCGTCGTCAACGAATGGTGTCGACGAACTCGAGTACGACCGAGGGTGGGCGAATGGATACTTCAAACGCCTCGCTCCGTCCGCTGCGCACCAGAAACTTACCACCGTATGCGTCAATCGCGTGCATTGCTAACGGCTGATATGCGGTGAATTTATCGGGGTCAGTAGGGTTCGCGTTCATGGAGATGTAACCCTTTCGCCATGACACTTCCCTGCCGGTACGTCGCGGATGTGGATGCTTAAGCGAGCGCCTGTGCTTGAATACACACAGCGCCCGCAGCGTCCTTAACTGAAATCGTTCTCGAGAAACGGTCCGCGCTTCACGGCCCGATCCAGCGCAACGAGTGTCTCCAGCAGTGCTTCCATTCTGTGCAGCGGTACGGCGTTCGGCCCGTCGGATTTCGCGTTCGCCGGGTCCGGATGCGTCTCCATGAACACGCCCGCAACGCCAGTTGCAATCGCGGCGCGTGCCAGTACCGGTACGAATTCGCGCTGTCCGCCGGAGCTCGTGCCCTGCCCGCCCGGCAACTGGACGGAATGCGTGGCATCGAAGACGACAGGTGCGTTGGTTTCCCGCATGATCGCGAGCGAGCGCATGTCCGAAACCAGATTGTTATAACCAAACGACACGCCGCGTTCGCACGCCATGAAACGGTCGTCGGACAAGCCCGCTTCGCGGGCAGCGTCGCGGGCTTTATCGATAACGTTCTTCATGTCGTGCGGCGCGAGAAACTGGCCCTTCTTGATGTTGACCGGTTTCCCCGAACGCGCGCATGCGTGAATAAAGTCAGTCTGGCGGCACAGGAACGCGGGCGTTTGCAGCACGTCCACGACCGACGCAACCGCTTCAATCTCATGCTCGGAATGAACGTCGGTGAGGACGGGCAGGCCGAGTTGCTTTTTCACTTCGCCGAGAATCCGCAGGCCTTCGTCCATGCCGAGTCCGCGGAACGACTTGCCGGAACTGCGATTGGCCTTGTCGTATGACGATTTGTAGATGAACGGAACACCTACCTTCGCGCAGATTTCCTTGAGGCGGCCGGCGACGTCAATGGTCATTTGCTCCGACTCGACCACGCACGTGCCCGCGATCAGGAAAAACGGCTGGTCGAGACCCACTTCGAAATCACACAGCTTCATGCTTGCGCTCCGACGGAAACCGCCACGGCTGGTGCGGGGGCGTGTTCAGCAGTAGCGCCCGCCTGCCCGTTCGCCTTCAGCGCCAGATGATGTGCGCGCGCCGCTTCGACGAATTCCTTGAACAACGGATGGCCATCGCGCGGTGACGATGTGAATTCCGGATGGAACTGCACGCCGACGAACCACGGGTGCATGGATTCCGGCAGCTCCATCATCTCCGGCAGATCTTCGCTCGGCGTACGCGCGCTGATCACCAGCCCGCCCGCCTCGAGTTGCGGCACGAAGCGGTTGTTCACTTCATACCGGTGCCGATGGCGCTCGTTCACATCCGTACCGTAGATGCGTGCGGCCATGGTGCCCGGCTTGATCGGACATTTTTGTGAACCGAGGCGCATCGTGCCGCCCAGATCCGACTCTTCCGTGCGCTTTTCAACGTGACCTGCACGGTCGTACCACTCGGTGATGAGCGCGACAACCGGATTGGTCGTCGATGTATCGAATTCCGTGCTGTTCGCATCGGCCAAGCCGGCGACGTCGCGAGCGAATTCGATCACAGCCAGTTGCATGCCGAGGCAAATGCCCAGGTACGGCGTCTTCGACTCACGTGCGTACTTGATCGCCTTGATCTTGCCTTCTGTTCCACGCGCACCGAAACCACCCGGCACTAGCACGGCGTCGAGATGCTTCAGACCGGCCACGCCGTCCGTTTCGATCTGCTCGGAATCGATGTACTCGATGTTGACCTTCGTCGACGTATGAATGGACGCGTGCTTGAGCGCCTCGATCAACGACTTGTACGATTCCGTCAGTTCCACATACTTGCCAACCATGCCGATGGTGACTTCGTTCTGCGGGTTTTCGAGCTTCTGGACGAGGCCGGCCCACATGCTGAGGTCAGCGGGTTTCGCCGTGAGCTTGAGCTCTTCGCAAATAATGTTGTCGAGACCCTGGTCGTGCAGCATCTGCGGGATCTTGTAGATGCTGTCCACGTCCCATACCGAAATGACCGCGTCTTCCGGCACATTCGAGAACAGCGAAATCTTCGCGCGTTCGTCGCCGGGAATCGGACGATCCGCGCGGCACAGCAACACGTGCGGCGAGATACCGATTTCGCGCAGTTTCTGCACGCTATGCTGCGTGGGCTTGGTCTTGAGCTCACCCGCCGTCGCGATGTACGGCACAAGCGTCAGGTGCACGAAACACGCGCTGTTGCGGCCGAGCCGCAGGCTCATCTGGCGCGCGGCTTCAAGGAACGGCAGCGATTCGATGTCACCCACCGTCCCGCCGATTTCCACGATTGCCACGTCAGGCTCGCCGCACGTGGCCGCAGCCGCGCCGCGTTGCAGGAACGCCTGGATTTCGTTGGTGATATGCGGAATGACCTGAACCGTCTTGCCGAGATATTCGCCTCGGCGTTCCTTGCGGATCACCGACTCGTAGATCTGACCGGTCGTGAAGTTATTGGCCTTGCGCATCTTCGTGCTGATGAAGCGCTCGTAATGGCCTAAGTCGAGGTCCGTTTCCGCACCGTCTTCCGTCACGAACACTTCCCCGTGCTGAAACGGGCTCATCGTGCCGGGGTCGACGTTGATGTAGGGATCGAGCTTTAAGAGGGTGACTTTCAGACCGCGCGATTCGAGGATCGCTGCGAGGGAAGCGGCGGCAATACCCTTGCCGAGGGAAGACACTACGCCGCCGGTGACGAATACATATTTGGTCATCGCTAGGTGCTCGCGGGAAAAACGGATTATACCCGAAAGGCGCCCCATAACCCAGAGCGGGAGGGACCCGCGTTGGGACCCGATTTACCGCGAGCGGCGGGTTTCGATCGTGCGTTTATCGGCGGCCTGAATGCGGTTTGAATGGCGTCTCGCCGGGGTGTGCATTACTCATATGCGCTATTGATGTGCATTAGTGCATCAAGCCCGCAGCCCGTTAAGCGTGCGCTGCAATGCGCGTGCCGTTTCCACCGGGTGTTCCATTGGGAACAGATGACTGCCCTCGATCCATTCGAAATGCCCGCCCACAATACGCCGCGTCATTTCCAGCCCGACGTGGCGGACTTCCTTCGAATGCGTTCCCGCAATAAATCCGACCGGCACCGGCACGCCATGCGCAACCCGCGCACCCAGCGTGCGCGGCAACGTCTTGTAGATGCGAAATTCCACCTCGCGATCGAAAGCGAGCTTGCGTTGGCGGTTGATGGCGCCGGCCGCTTCATCGATACCGCCAATGCCACCTCCGTTATGTGCCTCCGCCGGAATCGCGAAATCGATGTAATCCGACAGCATCCGCTCGTCCCAGCGGGCAAACGCCGTTTTCGCGTGAAAGTGACGCCAGGCATCTTCGCGGCTCGGCCAGTGCATGCGCCGGTTTTTAGTGGCGGCGGCAGGCGAAAGCCGTGTGTCGAGCCCCGTCCATTGCGATAAACGCAGCACACTGCTGCGCCAGCCGGCGATCACCGGTGAATCCAGCATCACGACGCCTTTCACCCATTGCGGCCGTTTGAGCGCCGCCATCAGCGAGAGGTAACCGCCCAGCGAATGCCCGACCAGCCACACTTTCACGTCGGCTGGACGTCTGGCGTCAATGTCTTCGAGCAGTTGATCCACCAGATGCGGCCAGTCGCGCGTCACGGGGAAACGCGGATCGTGACCAAAACGTTCAACCGCGCGAATCTCGTAGTCATCGGCGAGTTCGGCGAAGATCGTCCGGTATGTCGATGCGGGAAACCCGTTAGCGTGCGAAAAATGCAGGATGTCTTTCAAGCGCCGTGCCCTCTCTTTTTTACAACGTCTCTTTCCAGCGTCTCATTATTAACGTTCTGTTCACCGCCCCATCCAGTAACGCGCGTGAGTCTGCCTGAAACGTTCGATGGACACCTCAGCCGACACGTCCATGCGCGCCGCGCCGTCTTCGTCGCTGCGCGATAACTCGATATGACGTAATCGATACCGCTCGAAAACCGTCGGATGCGGGTGGTTAAATCGGTTGCGGTAGCCTAGCTTACTGAAAAACGCGAAAAGTGATGGTAACTATCTGATTTTCAACCAATAGTCTCGCGCCGGTCAGCAAACAGATTATTGCCGTTTTCTTTGTGTTTTCGTTGGTCTAGCCGATGTGCGGTCACATCTTGGGCACCCATCATATACAGAAGTGGTCGGAGCTTTAGCTCTTCCCAATTGACGAGCACGACAAGGTTCTATGTATCTTCTGTGAGTCGACGACCGCTGGGCTCCCAAGTTTAGGAGGTGTACGAAGACCGCCCTTCACCTATTGTTGACGTGACTGTGACCAAGAGAGGCCACCATGACCGAGTTGGAAGTCACTGAACTTTTCGACGACGAGATTGCTTTAGGCAAGCCATCTTCCCTTATGCTGCGCGGTGCATGCGGCTCGCTCGCTGACTGGATCGCTCGCAATTGGGATCGACTTTCGCCCGACGACCGTGTCGAGTTGATCGCGATAGGTGCCGTGTTCCTTCGGCTGTCCATTCGAATGACGCGAGGCCGAGACGACTATCATTAAAGTCGCCATGACGAAAATTCATATTCGCGAATTGCAGCTCCACGACCTTCCGCCCTCTAGTTCAGGGGATGGAATGACAGATGAGAGCCTTGTCAGATAAGCCCCCTGCTCGCTGCTATAGCAAATCTGTAGCACGCAAAAAACCCTAGCAAAGCATCAGCGGACTACTCCCAGTCCCTCCGTTTCGTGCACCCGTTCGACGGCAATCGGCCAGTTTCGGCCGTTCGACATTGTGGCATGATCGTTGACAATCCCTATAACTCGTCACGCGGCTTGCATTGCCAACAACTGCCTATATATCGCGACTACACGATCTATGACCGAACAGATGCTCTCTTACGATCCAAACGCGCCAGATATAGTGCTGCACGAGCACTGCCAAGCAGTTCAGCACAAATTTCTGACGCAACACGAAAAGGCTTTGATCGATCTAGAGGGCCTCTTTCACTACACCACAGCCGAAGGATTCCAATCTATCCTCAGTGGACGTTCATTTTGGGCGACGCATATCAGTCACCTCAACGATTCGTCCGAACTTGAATACGGCTGCGCTCTATTTGTAGAGCGGCTCAGCGTTCTCGCAAACAAATGGCAAAACGATTTTGTCACCCGCTTCGTCGACCGCACAAAGGAAGAGTTACAGTTTCCGAGCGGCTTGCTCTTCGAGACCTACGTCGTTTGCTTCTGCACAGATGGGAACTTGCTTAGCCAGTGGCGTGGATACGGCAGCGGCGGGGGCGGTTACTCCATTGGGGTTTCACCATGCAAGACGATTGACGCTCAGCTTGGCGCCGACGCCTTTATGCTCGATGAATGCGGCTTGGTGCACCTTCGTCAAGTAATCTATGACCGCCTGGAACAGGTTGAGTGGTTCGACGAATTTCTGGAAGGCATAGCGAAAGTGGTCGCCGAACGCGGCCCGTCTATGCATTGGGAAGAGTTCCGCGAAAATGTGCTGAATTACGCAACTGGACGCGTACAAATGATGCTTGCGGACTTCCTACCTTGCTTCAAGAGTTCCGAGTTTAGTGGGGAACAGGAATATCGTTACATCTACTTTCCCCACAGCCGTCCGATCGCAAACCAAGAATTTCGCATCAGTAAAGGAAATTTTGTCCCATATGTGTCGCTACCCCTTCTTGCGGCTCAGGCAGGGCCACTACGCGTCTCCCGGGTTTACTGTGGGCCAACGCTCAACGCCGAGTTGACGGTGCAGACCGTAGGTCAGTTAATCAGCTCTTTGGGACATGACAACGTGGAAGTTCGTAAATCTGGCATTCCACTGCGGTTTTGAGACGCAATATAGGACTCGCGCCATCGAAACGATTGTCGACGAGCGTCGCAATTTGCCGCCAGCGGGATACTCACCCCTAAGCCAAGGAGAGGACATGAACACTGATTGGCAAAGCTTGCGCAACACTATGTATTCGGCCGATCGGCCACCGGAGTGGCCTGATGGTGTGCGCGCCATATCCATTGATGGGACATCATTCATTGGGGTGCACACGGAAACTGGCGAATTGTATTGGGATGGCAAGAAAGTGGTTACTCAGAAGCCAGTCACCTTGGGGTCATTTGAACGCGCTCTTGCCATCTTGGCAGCAGTAGGCACCTTCGGCGTATTCATTCTCGAATTGGGCCGGTCGGTCGGATGGTGGAAAGGCTGATGCGTAGTGCGGTCGCAGCCGCGGCTTCAACGGCCGCTACTGAATGACGTGAATCGCTGCTGTGGGTCGCGTGCTGCCGATTACAGACGTGTGCGGTTCAGCTCGCGTATGCCCTTTGTATGAGACAGCACGCGGCCATAACGGGACATTCGACAGCCAGCCCTCGATCGTCGACAATCTTCGCTGCTGCATGAACGAAGACAAAGGACCTGACGCCGGTCTGAAACGATGGGACGTTTTCGGCGGCGGAGGGTGGACCGGCCGCGCTTGGTGCGCCCGGCAAATGATGCAGGCGCGCATCGTACGGGAGCGGCTACCATATTGACGCGCGAGTGCTAAAGATTTGCGTATACTTTGCCGAAAACGCAGGCAAGATATTTCTCCGGTTCGATGTTTAGGAGGCTATGTGAGTTGGTGCGACAAATTGGCATCACGGCCCACCGTGGGCTTTACGTTTGACAAGCATTTTCGCCCTAGTGGCGACCTGCTGACCGCGGTGATTCCCGTTTTGGACAAGCTTGCGGGACCGATCACCGACAAGTTCACTTTGTCGAAACAGGACTCCTTTTCTGTTGAATTCATCACAGAAAGCGGGTTCAAATATGCGATAGATTCGTCAAAAGTGGCCGTTGAATTCCAACACCGTTTAAAGATAAAAAATACCAGTGGCGGAATGCCCACGACGGAATTGATCTCGCGACAGGAAGCTTACACAGTTTTACTGCAAGAAGTTGGTAATCGTGCGATTGAAGCGGCCGAGTTATTGACTGGCTCTCAACGTGTCCTAAAACGAGTCGGCGTGGTGTCCGCAACGATCGTAGACGAGTCTGACGCACCGCCGGGGATCATTCGCTGTATCGACTACCTGAAGGGGCCATGGAAAAATGTGCCGCACTATAACTTTCAGATCGTAAGCTCCATCGCGAACACCGAGGATTGGGAAGATCGATGCGTCCACGTCATTTCCAAACCGGAATCCGACGAGGGCTTCGTCAATTTAATGTTTGACTACCAACGCATCTTCAAGACGCAAAAAGACAAGAATTCCATGCGGGCTTCTTTGAGCGGTGTTGAGGAAGCGGCGCTCGAATATCTTGAAGATCTGGCGCAAGGAGATATGTTTAATGCATATGACAATGTCTCAACCTGATACCAACGAAATAGTCTCGGTTGGCTTGGATAGTCCGCAATCTTTTGCAACCGGAACTTCGATATCCCTGCGTGAGGAGGAATCCCGTTTTTCCTTTACGGGATTCAACGTGCAGGCAAGTCCGGAAATGCGGTTGGAAACAAAAGCGTTGGCGCGCTCGATAATAAACAATAATTACGGCGAAGACGAGAGGCAAAGATTACTCGAAGAGAGGCAAAAACTTATAGATAGGAAGCTTTCGGGAACGCTTTCGCAAAGCGATAGAAATCGATATGAGTATGTCCTTTGGACGCTAGATCAAATTGAAGACGCACGCCATGGGGCGGCCCTCGATCGCCTTGAAATGTCAATTGCACGTTACGAATCATTTATGGAAGGAGTAGAACAACTCGCCAAGGACGTTCAACGTGTATCGCTGACGCAGCGAAAAAGATGAGCGAAACATCTAAAAATCCAAGCGGCGTTCCCGCGACGACTGGCTCCTCCTCGTTAATTGTCCGTACACCAGATGTGCCGGCACAAACGGAATATGGAAAATATCGTAGATATTTGCGCTACGATTTCTATTATTCCTGCGCTTATTGCAGGATGACAGAAGCGGAGGCGGAGGCCGTTCGATTCACGATAGATCACTACGAACCAGTAAGTGCCCGGCCCGATCTAGAGGTTACTTATAGCAACCTCATGTATGCGTGCGATGAATGCAACTCGCGGAAAGGGGATAGATATCCGCCGCCGGACGCACGAAGCGATGGATATCGATTTTTCCGCCCGGACACCGATTTATTTGAAGATCACTTCTCGGCGGAAGAAATGACATTAAGTTCTAAATCCAATACAGGTGAATATACAATTCTTACACTTTCCCTTAATCGAAAGTTTCTGAGACGATTAAGGGAGCTTCGCCTTCGACTGAATGCTTGCGACAAATATGTTAGCGAAGGCATTACTGCCTTGCGCAGTTTAAGTATTGATCAACTACATCCACAAATGCGATCACGGGCCGCACGATGGATAAAGGAAGCAGTTGAAGTTAACCAACAGATAATGAACGAAATCGATGATGTTCTGAGAGCAGCGGCGCGATCGGGATTAATCGAAGAACAAGACGAAGATGACTCTCCGCACACCGTGGAACGTCAAAAGGCGATTAAAAAAATAGAAGGATTGTACCCGGGGCGGCAATGGCGCGGTCGGGGGCAGAAATCTAAAAATCAAAAATAAGTTGTGAGAGCGCAATCTCGCTGGTGGAAATCGTCGGTGATAATCTCGATGTGGTTGAGCGATCCGGCATTCGTTTTGCCAACGACTAAAGGTCCGCTTTCGAGCGACCCAGATGTCCCTTGTGGGTCGATTTCCGACGCTCGCACAACCCGCGGCGTTCGAGCGCGTTAGGCCGCCCCCGTCACCATCCGGGCCGCGACTGGTAACATATGCTGATGATGCAGCAGTATCTGCGGCTTTACCCTATTACTTGCTGATACCAACCTACGCTAAAAACCACGCCGACGTTGGCGTGACATCGACATTCCCAACACCATGCGCAATCAATTCGCTGGATACTTTCGATTAACCGAGGCACAGATCGCGGATGTTTGGGCTAAGGCGATCTTTGTGTTTGACACCAATGCGTTGCTCAACCTATATCGATACACGGACGCTACGCGCGAACAACTTTTAGAGCTACTCGGGTCACTTTCGGACCGCGTTTGCATACCGTATCAGGTCGCGCATGAGTTTTTCCTAAATCGCGCCACGGTCATTTCTGAGCAAGTGGCTGCATACACAGAAGTCGTAAAGTTACTCCAAACCACGCACGATCAGTTGAAGTTAGGTTTACAAAGATTTAGCCGCCATTCGCAAATCGACGCAATTCGCTTAATTAAAACGTTCGATTCGACGTTTATGCAGATACGTAAATCCATTAACAAATCGGGTGAAGAACATCCCGACCTTTTGCGTGCGGATGACCCAGTTCTATCGAAATTGGCAGAAATACTGGAGACGCGTATTCGTCCCAAGCCCTCCGCTGCCGACAAGCGAGAGTAGGAAAAATGGGCCAACGATCGGCTCGATAAGCGGATCCCGCCGGGCTTCGCAGATGCCAAAAAAGACGGTGAGAAATCCTTAGGCGATGGTTTGATCTGGAGAGAGATATTGCAGATTGCTGAAGAAACTAAATTGCCTCTGATTTTTGTCACCGACGATGTGAAAGAGGATTGGTGGTTAAGAATTTCGGGCAAGACGGTCGGGCCGCTGCCTGTGCTTCGTCAAGAAATCCATGATATCGCGCAACAAGGATTCCAGATGTACCAAGTTGATCAGTTCATGAAGTATGCAAGCGAGCACTTTGATGCGAAAGTTTCTAACGCTTCCATTAACGAGGCTACCGCCGTTGGATCAAACTTAAACTTGCGCTTGCGAGCGTTAAGAAAGAAGTTAGACGATGCGAAACTTGGACCCGATCCAGACGGACAGACGTTCATGCCCGCAGAGGCCGCAGAAGGTCAGGTTTTGTTTGAAAAGCTCAACATAGTGAATAGGCATATCTCTGAGATCAAACGCGAAATATCCTTTCTGAGGGAGCGAATGGAAGATCGTAATGTTGTTCCGGACCCTACTATAGGAGTTCGGATTCGGGATCTGGAGGAAAGGATGCGCGCTCTTGCGCACGAGCGCGGGTACATCACTCATCGACTTGTTAGATTGCCCCCTCCGAGGGAGGGATGATCGTCCGGACAGAAGGAAGAAAACGCGCTGCCATGGCGCTTGTGGATCCGCAGTATAAAAAAGCCCGCCAAGGCGGGCTTTTTCATTTAAGTCGAGCTATCGCCGCAGCATACACGGCGCTCCGTTCACGCTTTCCAACCGACACCACGGTAACAGTGACGGTGCTATCGGCCACCTGATACACAAGCCGATAGCCAAGTGCGGTAAGCTTAATTTTGTAGCAATCCTGCATCGTACTTAAACGCGCCGACTCGACATGCGGATTTTCCAATCTTTCCGCCAGCTTACGCTTGAACTGCCCGCGCACTGTGTTATCGAGGTTGTCCCACTCTTTTCGGGCGGACGGCAAAAACTTCAGATCATAGGTCTTCAAGTTCCACGCTCACAGCGGTTTCGCCGCTGCGCGCCCTGACGATTTCCGCCAGCTCGATGTCTTCAAGTCTGTCACAAATCGCTTCCCAGTCGGCTGCTGGGATCAGGTACGCGACCGGCTTGTTTCTATTAAGCACCGCGACGGGACCGTCGGCTTGCTCAATTGCAGAAGTCGGATTGACTTTGAGCTCGCTGATCCCGATCGAAGTGCGGGCCAGGATGCTTTCCATATCTATTCACCCGTGAAGGCGTCGCCCTTCGATAAGATGCGGCCGACGCCTATAGCTGTCATGACGATAACGATAACGATAACGATAATTAAGAGCTGTCGGCACGACGCCAATCGCACCAGCAGTACACCAAATATTAGGTCATTTAATAGGTCATGTCAACCGAGTGCGGACCCTGAGGGCCAACCGGCTGGATGAGCAGAATCATCCCAACTGAAAATGATTACCTCCTTGCGTTGCCTCCCGGCCGCCGCCAACCGTGTACTTGAGTCGACCGTTTCGTTATGAAAACCCGACACATCATCCTGTCAGGTGGCGCACTTATGCGCAGCGTCGACCCGTCGACCCTGAAGAAGCGTCCAGTTCCGTTCCGGACTTCTCGCCGCGTCTGTCCGGGCAGCGCTCTGTATTGTGTGACCAAGTGACGAACGCTAGGCGACAGCCTACACCGGGCGGTTACTGTTATTCTCTCGGGCGCATCTGCGCGGCTGTCAGCACTACTACCTCTTGATGCCTTTGGCGGCGCGCCTCATCATCTGCCAAAAGCTCTCCACGATACTTCTCGATCAGCGTAAGCAAGCTTGCCTTTATCTTATGAGCGGCCACTATCTCTGACTCTAGTTGCTCTGCGGACAGCGCGGTGAAGTCGCCACCTTCGCTCCGGAGGGTTGCTGCTATCGCCTCCAGTCTGACACGGTCAGCCGCTATGCTCTGTTCCCACGCCACCATATTGCCCGATCTACCAAGCCCTCTCATAGCCAGCACGCAAGGTCTAGAGTTGGCCGCAGCTTCCATCACGGCTCGAAGAGTAGAAAGCGCTTCGTGCGCGTCGCCTAGTCCCTTCTTAACTTCGAGTCGCAAGTCTAGCTTCTTGATCTGATCGCTTCGCACGTACGCTGCGATACCGACGAATGTGCCGATTAGCCCCGTCAATATTCCTATATAGCCAGCTAGCTCCGCCATCACAGATTCCCCTTTTTGGATTTGGTATCAGTAATGTGGCAGCAATTTCCCGTTTTGCGGCTAAGTACTTGAGGCGTTCTAAGGCGTTCGAGTGATAGTGAAAGGAGAGATGGAAGGGTGGCGCGGCGAGCGGCCTAGCAGGCGTCTTTTCGTACACGTCGCCTCGCGCTCGTTCGACCTACTCCCCGCCGTTGCGGCTAGGCAACCGCTGCATCTTTTCCGGTCAGTAGCGGTTTGGATTCGAAACATCCCGCGACGTGATACTTTCAGTTACATTTACACGATTAAAAACCGCACACGGAGATGGACCTAGCATGGAATATCAGCACTATTCAATTCGAAAAATGCTCGATGCGGTTGTGAGCGGAGAAATTCGAATTCCCGCCTTTCAGCGGGGCTTCGTATGGGAAATGGACCGTGTGGCCTACTTGCTTGACAGCATCTACAAGGGCTATCCGTTTGGTTCCCTGCTTTTTTGGCGCACCAAGCAGCAGTTGACGACAGAACGCAATTTGGGCGAGTTCACATTGCCCGACCCGCAGGTCGACTATCCAATCGACTACGTGCTCGACGGGCAGCAGCGTCTTACGTCGATCTTCACCGTATTCCAGACCGAATTGGTAGCACATGCGAACCCCGATTGGGCAGACATCTATTTCGATCTTGACGCGAATGACAACGCCCAGGACAGTGTTTTCGTAGCGATTTCGGAAGGAGACGAATTCGATAGAAATCGCTACTTCCCAATGAATGTCCTATTTGATTCAGTGAAGTACCGTGCGAGTACAGAGCATCTTAAGCCGGAGCAAATCGCGCTTGTTGACAGGCTCCAAGAGAAGTTCAAAGAGGTTTCGATTCCGGTACAAGTGTTAAAGAGCGAAGATCGATCAATCGTTGCGATTGTCTTCGAAAGAATCAACCACCTCGGAGTTGCTCTCGACACTCTGCAATTGCTATCCGCATGGACGTGGAGCGATGACTTTGATCTCTTGGAGAAATTTAAGGAACTGCGTGAGGAATTGTCCGACTTTGGATTCGCAGGCGTCGGCGACGATGCCGACTTAGTGTTGAGTTGTGTCGCCGGAATTTTAACGCGGGAGCCGGGGCCCGAGAAGCTGCTGGATCTGAATGGTGCCGAAGTGAGGGCGCAGTTCCCAACTGTTGAAAACGGGATTCGCGGAGCAATCGATTTTCTAAGGACCCAACTTAAAGTTGTCCATTTGAAACTGCTTCCGTACCCATCGATGCTAGTCCCATTGGCGGTTTTCTTCGCAGAGCCCGACGGAAAGGAAGTGGTCTATGGGGGCCAGACCTATCAAGCAATCAAGCGTTGGTTTTGGCGCACCTGCTTTTCCGCGCGATACACGAGCCAGACCCGGAAAACCACCATCAACGACATAGAGCAGATGATGCGCCTGAAGACCGGTCATCCAAATACGTTGGATAACATTGATGTTACGGTAAAGCCGGAATTCTTCCAAAGCTCGTTTCGGGTAGGCGCTGCTGCGACGAAAACTTTCGTATTGCTGTTGGCCAATAACGACCCGCGAAGCCTTCTCTCCGGAAAAAACATCGAACTTGACAAAGTACTACAGCGCTATAACCGATCGGAGTTCCATCACATTTACCCGCGCGCGTATCTTCGGGAAATCGGCGTTCCTGACACGGAAATCAACGTGCTCGGGAATTTTTGCTTCCTCAGCGCGGCAGAAAACAAGAATATTGGTCGAAAGCGCCCTTCGGCGTACTTGGGCGATCTTGTTGGCGACGAGAAAGCACGTGCGTTGACGCTTGCGACGGCGTTTTGCCTCGATAATGAATTCAACGACGACTACCATCCTTTCCTCACCGCAAGATGTGCCCGCCTTGCAGAGTTTGCGAACGGATTGATGGTTTGACGTGCCGGCTAGAGCCTAGCGCTACGAGGTGCACCTACGCGCGGATAGCGGCTTTCGGGCCGCTTGAATCCGAACAACACAAAGCCCTAAACCAGCGGTTACTTGAGGGCCTTCAGAATTGCCTCCGGCACCGGCACGCCCCCCCTTCCAGATCATTCATTCTCGACAGGCCAGCGGTTTAGTTCAGGCCGCCATTCGGTACTCGTAATACGGCCGGTTGCGGTCGTCGAGGATGGCGTACTGCGCCGCGAGATTCGCAGGGTCTGGATTGAGCCACGCGTCGATGTGTTCGGGCTTAATGGGGATGATGCAACGGTCGTGGCCGGCAAGAGCTATCTCCTCCGGCGGGTCGTCCGTAATGGCCGCGAACGACAGCAGGTCAGGTTCATCCTTCCCTCGCCAGTGAGACCACAGACACGCAATCAGCATTTCCTGGGGTGGGTTGGGCCTAAACTCCAGGACCACGTTTTCATGTTTCTCCCCCTCAAGCGGAACGCGATTTTCGAGCCGAAATCGACTGACGTTTTCGTAGAATGCGGTCACCAGCATCAGTCCGTGCGTATAACCGAAAAGCCCCTTCCAGAAACCCTCCAGGTTGTCCCGCCGCGCGTTATAGGTTCCGGGGTATTTCACGTCGTAGATCGCGGGCTTACCTGCCGGCCGGCATTGATAGCGCATCGGCTTAATGACGCGCCGGCCGTTCTCCATAACCATGACGGGAGCGTATTGGCCGGGGAAAATCCGGGAGTCGCGCTCCGCTGGTTCCGTTCGTCGCAAGTCATCACGCCGGCGTAGCGTTGCCTCGATCTTGCCAGTGGCAATCCGTTTGCTCTCGATGGCTGCTTTTGTGGTTTTAGCTTGGAGGATGCGATCGGCGTCCGCGAGCCGCGTACGCTGTTTGAACAGTTCCTGTTCGAGCTTCGTCATCTGAGCCGCGTCATATCGCTCAATTAACTCCTCGATGCGGTGCTCCTCTTCTGTTTCCGGATTCATGAAGGGCACATCCATACCCCTTGGGACCTTCGCGCCGCTGCCCTCGACGCGCTCCCAATAGAGCCGTGCGAACTCCCTGATGTCCATGTCGGGACCGAACATCTTCACGTACTTGCGGTAGTCCGCCACGATCTGCGCCGAATAGCACATAGTGCGACCTCTCCTTTGGAATCGTCATCGCATGATGGAACGTTCCGCGCCCTGTTGTCACTCCGAAATCTACCGGACTGCTGGGCGACACCACCAGTTTTGAGCGAACGCGATAGAACCTACCAACTCAACGCCAGTGAGAACGAAGCCGCCGTGCCCCATGTGGGAAAGCCGGCAATCGTACAGTGCGGGCAAGAGTTGGTCCCGGCCGTCACCGGCAGCGCTGGCCCTCGCGACGTCCGAATATCGCCCCAAGACATTCGAGTTCTCGTGGGCTATTAGTACCTCAGCCCGCACGGCCTCAGCAGTCCGGATTTGGGTCTGATCAAGTGCTTTGCCGTGAAAGCGCATGGCGACGATATGTACGAACATTGCGGCAACCACTGTATAAAAACACAGTATATCGCTCCCGCGAGCGGCGATCGGGATTGCATTGTCTGGACGCACTCCGAGCCCATGCATGAAACACGATCTACCAGATTGAACATTAAAAATTAATATTTTTGTAAGACTAATGACAGGTTCGAGCAGGCCGCGCTATTCTCTCGTTTTTTCACGTTACAAGGGGTTTTGATGAAACTGGTAATCGAGCAGGCGGTCTACCCATCAGACATTCGTGCGGGCAATTGCGTGGTGATTGTTGCAGAACACGTCGGGGACTATGGGTACCATGGAGTCGAGCGGTACATACTGCTCAAGGGGAGCAAGGAGGTTGATTGCAAGCGAGGCCAATTCGAAGTTGTGCAGGACGTGGAGGCGCTTTGGCCCGAGGTGATCGCCCAGTCGAGGCATGCTTTGGCGGAGCTGGCAACTGACCACATAGCCAACTGGCCCGGGGCTCACGCTATCCGATTTGAAAGGCTCGAAGAGCCGGCAATGGCGGCACTTTACCGCTGTGGCGGAATCGAGCAAGGCCATCTCAATTCGATTGCGATATTAACCGGAAACGATGAACTGAGAACCATCGTACGTGGGATCAGACGACTGAGCCGATTGACGTGGAGCGACATAGCTCAGGATGAAATTTAATTGTCGACTTAGCGGCATCGGAAGCCCCTCGCCGTCTTCAAGCCAATTCTGCGAGATTCAGGAACGTGCCGCCACGCCCTGGGCTTCACACGCCGCGGAGCGTCGATAAAAGCTACTTCGCAGACGACTGCTGCGGGCTGGGAAATACCCAACCGCAGCGTTTTACGCCCATCCGGTTGTGGTTTGTAACCTGTCGGGCCAAACTCATGCTAATCACGTCGACGTCGACATCTTCTGGATAGATCGGCCTGATCCAGTCGCAGCCGGCATCAACGATTCGGATCTGCGCTATCACCGGCTGCGTTTCGACCGGTGCCGCGACCTGGCGAGGCCCAACCGCGCAACTCGTTACGCACATCGTTGTCAGGCTGGCCAGCAGTATCGTTTTCAACATCCCTTCTCTCCTTGATTGCCTGGGCGCCGGCCTGCGCGGCCGTCGCGTTCGCTTGGGCGGCTGTATCGCGCACCTCGGCGGTTTGCCTCTGGGCGACGGCAACATCCGCCCTCGCCTCCGCTGCCTGTTGATTGGCCTGAGCCACCTTTGCGTCGGACGTTTTCTTCGATACAAACGCGATCACGCCGGCGGCGATCAACGCAACGAAGCCTGTGAGCGCCGGCCAAATGGCTTTGAGAATTGCAGTCATCGCATACCTCTAATGCTTTCACCAACCACTACGCCACTGGCAGCCAGAGCCATCGCTAGCGCCCGGCCCTCCAGACGACGAGCCAGGCCCTTCAAACATCGATCCTGTATCCGCGATTTAGTGAGTTTCATTGAGCTTCTCCCTAAGACTTTGCACTTCACAGCGCAACGACCCGAGCTCCGTGTTCTGCTGTTCAATCAACGCGGCCTGCTGCTTCATGCGCTCCTCCATTGCCGCCATTGCACGCGACACCACGCCGATTTCCCGGATCGTGTCGTTACGTTCCTTGTAGGCATCGTCAGCGCGTTTCTCGGCGAGGGCCGCACGCGCATTGGCCTTGTCAAGCTGCTCGGACAGCGTATTGATCAGATCCTTCTCAGCGGAATCGCGCCGTCGATCGACGCCATCGCGCGACAGCCACTTGCGCAACTGCAGCGCGGTGATCCCGAGCACACCGAGGCCTCCCCCGCCAATCCAACCCCAGATGCCGGCCGACTTCGAGCCGATCTCGTTCAAATCCATCGTGTTGCCCTCGCCGTGTTTTCTGCTCTTATGCGCCCAGCATCGCACGCTGCACCTGCCAGCCGTACTCGAACGATTCCTGCGTTTCCTTGCGCTCGGCCAGCTCGATAAAGAAAGTCGAGCGCAGTGAGCGGACCATGAACCGAAGCACATCGAGCCCGCGTGGCCCGCGCGTGGTCACATAGGCTCTAAGCGCCGCAAAGGTCATCGGCCCCAGGCCACCGTCAGCAGAGATGTCGGGAAACGCTTTGGCCTGGTTGTTCAGGACGTTCAGCGCGCGTTGCATGAATTTCACGCCCGTCGCTGGGCCGCTCGTTACCGCCGTGTCAGCCAGATAAATCGCAAGATCCGGATCGATGGCATGCAGCTGATCGAATTTCGGGCTGAACCAAAAGCGCAGGTTGTAAAGCGTGATTGCTTCGTCATGCGTCATCGTGTCGACGCTTCGCTTAAATCCATAGGCGCTCGCCGTTTTTTGGGTCCAGCCCCAGCGGGTCAATCCGCCGGCGTCGTTCGGATCATTGGTCACCTTGCCGCCACCCTCGCGCACCAACAGATCTTCGAAAATCTTGTCCACGTCGGCCGTCATCACTGATCACCTCGCGGCACCACGCGGATCTGCGTCAGGCGAAAGAGGATCACCAGGAGCGACGAGATTGCCGGAACGACGCTCGCGTCCGCGCTAGGGAAAAAGCGAATGACCCACGGCGCAACCAACGGCCAGTGCTCGATGGCCAATTGCAGAAGTTGCGGCATAGCCAGCCACAAGGCACTGAGGACCAGCGACGCACGTACGCACGACCAGGTCAGCGCCTTGCGCCAATCCTCCACCAACTCGACTTTCAACTTGTTCATATAGTCACGTCCTCGAAAATGAACGCCGCTGCTCAAGCAGCAATAAAAAAACCGCCCGATTGGGCGGCTTGCGCAAAGTTGCTTTGATGCTTTAAAAACTAACCGTATTGCCCTAAGCCTCGCTCAAATTGCGATGTTGCGCCGGGCATAGAACTGCTTGAGGAAGGTGTACAACGTCGTCACTTCCGCGAGCGTCATCCCCCTGCTGTACAGCGCCGCCATCGCCATGTCACAGATCCCCTTGAACTGCTGACCCCAGCTACTGCCGATCCGAAACTTGGCCGATGAGATGTCATCGAGCATGTTCGCGGGCTGAAACCACGAGTTGGACGCGTTACCCGTCAGGTCGTAAAGGATGCGCGTCGCGCCGATCTTGCTCACCACGACACAGCGCCATTGCGTCATATCCGCGATAGTCAATTGACCAAAGCCAGTCTGTGACGCCCCTCCGGGCGTTCCGTCGTAAATGCCGGACATGCCTTCGAGGTGCCCGACTGGCGCAGCGCTCGGAGTCATATCCACATATAGCGACACTCCCACGCAGGGGACGGTGTCATTGAGCCGCGTGCCACCGTAGTTCGAGATAAACATCGGTCGGTGACTGTCGTCGGCGAACGTATCAGTCGAGCGCATCACGGCGATGATCGTGAAATCCCCGGTCTGCGATACGGGGGTTTGCAGGTAGTTCGTCACGCCTTTGAACGATGCATAACGCGGCGACAACACGGGCGAGCCGACAACAACCGAATCAGGCGCACCCACAACGAGATTCTTCCCCAACGGCCCGGCGGCCGATCCGAAGAAGTGCCAGAGCTTGAGCGACGCGTCCGCGATCGGCGGAATGAAACCGATATTCGATGCCTCGAAGCTGGCGCCTGGAGATACAAGAGCAAGAGTCATAAATTTCCTTTAAGCAGTGGTGACGGCGTACTGGCCTGCAACGAGCCAGTTCTGAAGTGGGTATGGACTGTCGAGCAAGTCGCCGACGCGCTCCGTCGCGGCCTGACCGTTGTTATCCGCGTAGTAGTACTTTTCCATCGAGGTAATACCGTCGCTGTCCTGCACGCAGGTGCGACCCCGGCAGTTGGTCTGATCGGCGATGCGCAAGCTCAGCGAACCCGAAGGCGGCCGAGGCAAGGTAAGCAGGATCTGCGTATCGCTCACCACCGTCACTTTGGTCGGCAACATGACGCCCGACGCATCGACGCATGAGAACCCCTTGCCGGCAATATCGGCACGCACCCCGCCGACGAACGGCAGTGCGAGACGAATCGGCGGCTCCGGCACAGTGAAGTCGAGTAGCACCTGCAGCCCTCGCCGCGTCGCGGTACGCAAGCTCAACGGCTGCCAGTCCTCGCCACGCAGCATCCGGTACGCCACTTTTCCGAACATGCAGCCGAACCAGCGAGCGCCGTTCGCCTCGAAATGGCCGTCATCCTTCACAGGCAGCGGGTAATAAGGCGTCGCCAGCCTGACATTGGCGTTCTGCTGACCGAGCTCGGCCTGCGCGGTGCCGATCGAGAGGTTCGTGGAGTCCACCGTATAACCCGCACCGGTCTGGCCGAGCAACGTGAGAAACGGCAGCGACTGTTTGGTGATCGCCGAGAGGTCAGCCTGCAGATTGCGGATCAGCGTCAGAAGTAAATCTTTGTAGGCTGCCTTATCGCGGGTTGCACCTCGCACCCCGCCGTAGTTCCATTCGCCCTGGTTATAGTTCAGGACCACCACACCGCAGGTCTTACCCTGCGCGGTGGCGATGTTCTTCACTTGCGTGACCGCATCGATGACCCGGGCGTACAGGTTGATATCCGCGCCTTTGGACAGCTCCTCTACGCTCTTGCCGTCGACGCCGCAATTGACGACAACGAATTGCGGACCGCTGTCATCGCGCAGGTTCATCTGCCGGGCGGTCATGATCTTGATGAACGACGCCTGCGCCTCGCTGAGCGATTCCCCCATTGCACCGCCAGTCGGATCGAGCGTCGAATAGTCCGTGATGACCTTGCCGCTGTAGTCCTGCACGGAAGCGGCCAGCGGTTTGAGCGTCGAGACGCCACCTACGGGCTGGAAACGCGTGTCGCCGGTCACGCCGATCGGCCGCACCGAATCGCCCAGCATGTAAAGCCCTTGCGCGCGAGGCAATACAGAGATCGCAGGGAAGCTGCGGAACCCATTGGACAGCGACTGGCCGTAGGTGACGATAATGTTGTAGTCGAATACCGGCTTCTGAAAATTGGTATTGATCTGGCTCTTCAGCTTCTGGCTGTACACAAGGTTCTGCGCGTTGCGAGCGTCGATCTCTTCCTGCTGGAACGACGATTCGTCCTCGCGCTTGGCACCGAGCGGACCGGCCGGCGTCAGAATGGAGCCATCGAGACGCACGGCTGTCAGTACAAAGCCCTCGCGGTCGAGCGTCACGTTCACTGGCTCATCGCCGTGAGATGGCGGCCATGCCATTGCCTCGATCCACCGCGCACCCAGCGTGCCCTCAGGCGTCAGGATTGTCCCGTCAAGCATCGCTGCGGTAAGCACAAAACCTTCGGCATCCACGGTGACGTTCACCGGCTCGGCACCATGACAGGATGGCCACGCGAGCGCCTCGAGCGACTTGTCCGCAACGCCGAGCGACTTCGAAGCAATGCCACCGACGAATTTAAGCGGGATGCTGTTGAACGTGCCGTCACGCCCGATCGTTGCGAGCACGTAGCCATCCGAATCAACCAACCGGAATGCGATATCCTGATCGACGCTTGGCGCGACGACAACGGCCGATTGCAGCGTGGCCACTGCCTGCGCTGCCGGATAGGACGCAATCAACGTCGACGGCGTGGCGGCGTTCACGCGCCTGTACTCGTATGCTGCGACCGTGGTGCCATCGCCCTGCACCTTGAACGCCTGCCCGTCGGCCACCGCTGCGCGGCCGATCGGTTCGCTCACGTACACGCCCGATTGAATCAGCGCGGCATCGCGTGCCAATTGAGCCGCCGTCGCACTGCCGGCAGCGCTGGCCGCCGACCCACCAGCCTCGGTTGCTTTCGCCGTTGATATATCAGCCGCAGACGCAGAACGCGCCAGAACGCCGGATGCCAGCTGATTAATCTCGACGTCCTTTTGCGCAATCAGATCAGTCTTCGCCTGGTCAAGCGCCGTGGTCGCGTCCTGCACCACCTTCGCGATGACGGGCGTATCCCCCGCACCCGTCTCGACCGTATCAGTCGGTCCGCCCGAAACGAATTTGCCGATGATCGGCCAGTTATTTGCAATCCCCTCGATCGCTTCTTTTAAGTTATCGATTGCCGCCATATACCCTCAAGAATGTAGTGTTGCATCCAGCTGTGCGGACAGCGGGATAAAGAAGTCGCCATACGTTTCTGCGAGGAAAGCCTCCATGTCGGTCCACTCATCGCCGGGCACGAGTGCAGCGAGCTCGCTCTCGCTAGACGCAGCGCCGAGGTAGCGCAGCAGCCTCACCCGCGTGTCGATTTGCCTGGTGGCCGTGAAGGTCTCGCCGAGTGCGACGTCGGTCACGCGCTTGACGCGCGCAGCGCTTAACTGCCCGACGATCCCGTTGCGGGCGACGCGCACACCGTTCGGACCAAACGCGACCGCAACGGCGGTCACGACGCCCGCCAACGCTGTATCGAGTGCCACGCGGATATCACCGCAGTAGCCGACCACATCGCCGTCGATGACCTTGATGCCGAAAACAAGCGGATCGGACACGAGCTCGATGACCGTGTGCTCGCCCGCGCTGGGGTACTCGAATTCCACGAGCCACACGCCGCTCGCCGCGTTGAACCAGTCGGCGTTCAAAGTGACTTTGGTGTTGTCCGGTGCACGAGGGCTTCCGTCCAGGTTTGCACCCGCTGATTCCAGAAGCAGGCCGCGAGGGTCGAGCGTCGCGGGGTCATAGTCAAAACGCGGCACGTTCGCGGGGACCGACTCCAGGTGTCCCGCCTCATTCACACGCGTCGCAGCACTGCCCCGGCTAAACGCGACCAGGTCAGAAAATGTGCTGTCACTCATCGGATTCCCATCTCAAAATACGGACGTAAAAAAACCCGCACGTGGCGGGCATGGATCTTCGAATTGAAGGTGAGACGATTCGGGAGCACGTCGCCTAAACTGGCTTCTCCGGCCAGACGACGCTCGACGGGAAACCGTCCTGCTGCTCGATTCGATTCAACGCGATCGAATACAGCTTCCAGCTCTTAAGCGATGCGATCTCGGCGTTGGTCGCAACCGATTCGTCCACCGCGTACTGCAACGGCGCGATGCGTCTTGCCGCCTCGGCCATGCGCTCATCGCGGCTTAACTTGGCCTTGGCTTCGAGCTCGCCATCGGCCGGCGGCACGTACTCGCCGATCGGGCCGAAATCTCCCGCCGTGCAGCGCTGGAAGATTTCAATGCCGTGCGCCTCGCTGTCGCCGGGCGATGCGGTGAAAGGCACCGGCGAGAACAGTTCATCGAAAGTCACCGTGCACAGCACCGCAGAGGTGTTTTCATCGGCCCATCTCGGGTCTTTCACTTCCGAATATTTCATTGCGTCTTGATCCTCAAGGAAGCGCTCCCATTAAGCGATGCGGCAAAACAGATGATCGTTGCCCGCTCCGCCCGTGCCGCCGCTCATGCAGCGCCACGTGCCGTTGAGTCCTGGCAGGTTGACGACGTCGCCAATGGCTTGCGGCCGAACGACGACCGTGTACGAACCCACCCCGCCGTAGTCCATCAGCGATCGATTGGCGAACGTTCCGCTCACCCAAACCGTATCGGCCTTTTGCGCCACGGCATTGTTCGTGACGTTCAACGCGTCCTGGCTTGCCTTCGTGGCCAGCGCATTGTTCGTGTTGATCAGATCACTTTGATTGGCCTTCTGGTTCAGACCGTTCTGCACGTCCAGCGCGTTCGCTTTCGTTGCGATGGATTGCAGCAAAGAGTTCGTCACGGAATTCAGAAGGTCATCCATAACGACGTTGCCGAGGTCGGTGTTATCGACCGTGACCTTCAGGCGGCCGCCGGATGACCAGCCGATGTACACCTGACTTGTCGCCTGACCGATGCCGCCGCCCTGCCTGACGAACGGACCGCCCCAGACCATCGACAGGCCGTTCGGCGCGACCACGAGCGCCCGACCGCCGTTACCTGCCAGCAACGGAATGCTCACGCGTGCCGCATCAACGCGAGCGGCGTCCGCCGAATCCTTCGCCGCGTTCCTGTATGCCAACGCATCGGCCGCGCTATTCGCCGAATTGGTCGCATCCCGGTTCGTGCCGGTCTTGATCGAACGCTGCTCGAGGATCCATGCGGCCATCTTGTTGTAAGCGGCAATGGCCTCGCCGGTCAGCGGCAAGAACCACAGTGCATGGCCACCGTTGAGCATGTCGCGATCGGTGCTGCCGTCATCGCTATAGCTATGTCCCGAATCCGGGAACGTTACTGCCGTCATGTGAGCTCCTCGATCTCGAAGGCATTCGTAAAATTATTGAGAAACGACAACTGAATCGGATTGATTTGCCGCATGCGACCGACGAACGAATGGCGGATCAAATTGACCGGATCGTCGCGATCCCACACGAGCATGACCTCCCGGTCTGTGCCGGCGCCGCGCTGCATTTCGAAGACCTTTCCGTAGGCTTCATTCGGGTCCAGAAAATCGAGCCCGAACTTGTGCACCCGCCGGCCTGTCTTTCGATCGAAATACGGCGTACCGTCAAGCGCCCGATCCATCGTGGTGTCAAATTCCCAGCCAAGCGATGGATTCCAGCTCGCGTTGTTGTGCGGCGACCAGCCTTGCGACAGGAACAGCCGGCCGAGCTCGATGTACCCGTCCGGGTTATCCGGATCGTCGAATTCGATGCGCACATAGCGCCCGAAGGCGGGTTCCGCCAGCACCTGCACCAAGAGCCCCGGATACCCCTTGCGATCCTCTTCAGGCAGCCGCCCGTCCCACCAGTTCGGGTCCTCCCAATCGAGCATGGCAGTCGAGTACAAGCGCGGCCACGCATCGCCCCACACACGTCCCTCGACGAAGTACTGCTGCGCCAGAAAGTCCATCAGCACGGCCGGCGTGCGCGGCAACACGGCCGAGTCGTAGACGACATTGGTGAACGCCGCGTCGAGCGCGATGCGCACGCGATATTTTGCGTTCAGCCCCAGGTTGTGCCGCACGATCGCAATGAGCGAGAGGCGTCGCGGCACGACCAGATCGACGTCAAACTGGGTCGAGCTCCGAGCAAGTGACGCCGAGCGCGCAACGCGCGACAGCCGCCGATCCTGCAGGTTGGTGATCGGCACCTGCCACTGGCCGCCCGAGAGCACTGCGGCGTCCGCACGGTTCGGAAAGCCCAGCATGATGTTTGCCATTGATTCCCCTTGCCTTGTTTAGCCCCAGAGGACCAGTGCTGCCCGGCCGTGCGCGAAGCCGGTATTGATGCCGATGACACGCAGCAGCCGGCCACGCAGGCCGAAGCGCGGCGTGTCGAGCGCCACTACCTCGCCCAGATCCACCGTGCCGAGCTCGGTCACCGGAATGTCCACATCAAGCGTCACCCGCCGCACGCTGTACAAAGCAAGACGCCGCTGCGATTCCGCAACGGCGTCCGGTTCATTCACGAGTCCTGTATCGAAGCTCAACTCATCGGCATGCGGCCAAGGCACCTTGATTGCCGGGTTCTCGCTGGTCGATGTTCGAAACTCCAGAGCAAGCCACGCGGTAGTCCGAGCAGCCGCTCCCGCCACGTCGCTTTGCGTGGTGTAGTTGCGTGCATAGTTCACCGCCACGCTCCAGGCCGGCACGCCCGCCGAGCGCATGGTGAGCGCCATCTGTGTGTCACGCCCCCAGACGACAATTGGCACACCGGACGGCGCATCGAGACGCCCCATCCGCAAGCGGCTGAATCGATCAAAGCCGTACCATGCGCCGATCGATCCCGCGACCTCGTCCAGAAGCGTTTGCGGCGTCGCATCGTCGTCGGCCCACACGCCCAACACCGCGCCATTGACCGCGTTCAGCGCGGCGACGTCCGCCATGACGATATCGGCGTCAGGCACACCAGCGTCCCGCGCAATGGCGACCATGACGTCCGCCGCGCGGATCGCAGCGCCCTGAGCGTCGCAGGTGACCGTTCCCGCCGGCGAGCCACCCAGCCGAAAGAGACCCGCGAAGCACCGGAACTGCCCGATCGCAGGCGCGTTCGCTTGCATGTCGTCGGTGCTCGCATAGTCACTGCCCCGCGCGAGTGCGACACCGCTGTCATACACGGCGAGGATCGAACATGCCGCGTCACTCGCCTGATAGATCAGCTTCGACGTGTTGACGCATTTCGGCGAGACGTTGAGCACCAGGCCGTAGACCCGGGGTTTCAACTGATCCTTCAAGCTGTCTTTCGTGCCCTCGATACCAGCCGGCAATGCGTTGTCACCGAGGTACTTCGGACGATTTGAAATCGTCAGATCCGCGAGCCTGTCCTCGATGACGACAGATAGACCCGCGTCCTGCACCGCGATATCCGACAGCGTGCCGGTCATCACCACCGACCACTGCGCGTACGGCACGCCGAGCTCTCCCATCTTGACCACGAAGCGCCGGCCAGAAAACGCATAGTCGGTGGCAAGCGCATCGAGGTGACCGTCCTGATTCACCAGCAGCACGTTGCCGATGGTGACCTTCGTCGCGCCGAACGTGGCCGCGCCGTCGAAAAGCAACCGGTCAAGCGTCGGCGCCGTCTTGATGACCGGCTCGAAATACACGTTCGGTGGCGTGTCGTCAGGCCGCGTCAGAAACCCGGCCTCCGAGAAATACAGCGTCACCACCTGCCCGCTCAGCAGGTGGTACGCATCCGCTTCCATCGCAATGATCATTTCTGACCCGGCCTCCGTTGTTGTTGCAGCAAAGCGGTCTGCTGATCCATCTTTTCGGAATCGCTGCGCGCGGTCATATCGGCGTGTTGCAGTTGCGCCGAAAGTAACTTTGCGATCAATTCCGCCTGCTTCGCGTTTTGCTCCCGCGTTACCTTCAATTCCTTCAGCACCGGATCGTTATCCGCGCGCTGATAACGACTGAAATCCACCGCCGGCGCAGGCATCACGCGGGCGGAGGAAGAGCGCGCATCGAGCTGACGCGCCTCCTGCGCGGTCAACACCCGTTCGTCTTTGTGCAGCTCCGCGACGTAACCATCGAACGGCACGCGGTACAACCCGGATGCATGCGAACCGTTGACGGGGGACCCAGACTTATATGCCTCGATCGCCTGCGCAAGGGTCAACACCGACGTGTTCAGATCCAGAATGCCGGCGACCTGTTGCTTCATGAGATCAAGCTGCTGATCGGCCGAGGAGACGGCCGAATCGACCGACTTCATGACGTCCGCCAGATCCGCCTGATATTGCGCGGAACTGGCGTTGTAAGCCTTCGACGCATTAAGAAAATCCTGCGCCGCCGAGCTCAGTCCGCCCTGCGCCGTTGCATCGCCCGCATTTGCCTTCGCGAGCAGATCCTCATACGTCGCTCGACTCGCCGCGTACTTCGCTTCCGGCGACAGGTCCGACATGTCACCGGCCGCAAGCGACTGGCGAAACGACACCAGCTGATCGCGAAAGGACGTGAGCGCCTGAGACTGACTGTCATAGGCCGCCTTCACAGCAGCCTCACCCGCTCCCGCGACCGCATCGAAGGCGGGCGCAAGTGCGAGCAGCGACACGTAAGCCTTCTGACCCGCATCGGTCGACAGGTCCAGCGACTCGACAAGCGACTTGAACTGGTCACGCGTGTGGATGCCCGCGTAACCCAGGCCGCTCATCTGGTCATTGAGCGCCTTCGCCTGGTCAACCGCCTGCTGCTCGGCGGAGACAAAGTGCTGATAAAAGAACGTCGCGCTCGTGTTGAACGCATCAATGCCACCCGCCAAATTCAGCACCGCGAGTTGCGCGGTCGACGATGCATTTTTCAGGTTATCGAAGTCAGCTCCGAGATTCGTGAACGAATCGAACAGGCTCTTGAGCGACGACAACTGCCCGAGCAATGCGGTGACGTCATCAGCAGACAGCTTCGATGCATCGATACCCTGCAGCACCGACGCGTAAGGCGTATCCAAACCCGCCTTCTGCAGCCCGCTGATCACCGAGCGCTGCAACTGCAGTTGGAAGTCCGCCAGCACGGTCTCGCTATCTTTCACGCCACCGAGATCCTGGCGATCCGGATACCAGTCGTCACCCGTTGTAAAGCCAGCCGAGACGAACGAATTACCCTTCTTCGGGCTGATTTCATAGCTCGCCTTGTATTGCCCAAGGCCATCGACTGACCCACCCAATTGGTCCGCCAGCGACTGGATGCTGGAGTACGTCGATTTGATCTGGTTCTGGACATCGCCGGACGCAGGATCGCCCCCGCTCGGTCCCGCAAATTTCGAGACGTCTTTCCCGTCGCTGGTCGCGTAAGAGCCGCCGTACCGCGTTTCACCTCCACCGATAAACGAGCCAAGCAACGAACCGAGTGCCATGCCCACCACGGCACCTATAGGACCCGCCAGCGAGCCAAGCGAAGCGCCGATGGCCGTGCCGGCAACCGCCGACGATGCGCCTAATGCCAAGCCGCCCACGGCGCCAAGCGATCCGCCCATGCTGCTGTAGCCCTTGTTACCGAAGAGCGCCCCGCCCGCCAGACCGCCGAGCAGCCCCGCCCCGCCGTACCACAGCCCAGCAGAAGCACCGAGACCACTGCCAAGACCAAGCCCACCACTTGATCCGGCTGCCGCGCTAAAGCCGTAGCTATTCGCACCCACCAATCCCGCGCTGTAGGTGCCGGCACCGGCCGCCACGTTACTGCCGATGCCGGCACCCAATCCGCCGAGCGCCGCACCGCCGCTTGCCAGCGCGCTCGATCCCGCACCTGCGATCGCCGACGACCCCAGTGCGGACCCGGCCGAACCGTATCCGCCACCGAACCAGCCGCTCACCGTGTCGTAGAGGTTCGACCCGTTTTTCAGCATGCCAAGCACATCGTTGCCTGACCCACCGCCCGATCCCGCCTGCGCGTTGTTCACGCCCGCAAGATTCGCAATGACGCTGACGACGAACGGCTTTGCGAACTGCCGGTAGATCTCATCAGCCACCGTCGTTTTGAAGGTGTTTTTGAGCGACTCCGTGAAGCTGGACCAGCTCGCACGCCCGTTGGTGAGCATCTGCAGGAAACCGTCATGGAAATCAGTGCCGATCTGATCGACCGTCTTGCGCCACCGATCGATCGCCGGCTTGCCCAGCTGATTCGCGTACCACTGGTCGTATTGCTCGGTCAGCTCCTTTTGCGCCTGCGTGCCCTCGCCCGCATTCGCAATCAGCTCTTGCCACTTCCTCGCATCAATGGCCAGGATGGCATCGGCCCGCTTCTATTCATCAAAGATGCTGTCGGCGGCGAACCGTTCGTTTTCCTCGCGCAGCTTTTGCGCACCGGCGAGTGCCTCGCGTTGCGCCTGGATGCTCGCCACCGTCTTGCCACGCGCGCTCGCCTCAGCAAGCAGGTCCTTTTGCTGTTGTTCGGAAAGCGGGTGACCATCGCGCAACGCTTTAGCGATGGTAGTGCGCGCTTCAGACTCAAACTTCAGCTGCGACGCTATCAGTTTGCGCGCTTCGCCAGTCGTCCCGTACAGCACAAGATCCTGTTCGAGCGCTGCCTGTTCCGACTCCACCGCGCCGGTCCATTTGTCGACCTGCGCGGTGTATGCCTTCAGCGCCTCGCCCTCGCGCGTTCTCGCCTCGATCTGCTTTTCGATCGCCGCAAGTTGCTTTGCATAACCGAGTTGCTCTTTCAACTGCGCATCGCTCACCTTGCCGGTGCGATCCTGCTGCGCCAGGGCGAGCTGCGACTCGATCTGGAACACTTTCTTATCGCCCTCGCTCACCTTGGCCTGCGACATGCCGTACTGATCGATCAGCGAGAGTTGCTGCTGGCGTGCGGCAATATCGGCCTTCAGTGATGCCACTTCGCGGTTGCCGGTCGATTCCGCGTGAGTCGTGCGTGACTTCTCGTCGTACCGCTTATTGATATCTGCGACGAGGTTGTCATAGAGACCTCCGGACACCGTGTAGCCAGCGGCATCGTCGCCTGTGACCTTGACGCCATTGAGCTTGTCGGAATTCGGGTTCGCTTTGAATAGATCAACGAACTCGGCTTTGCGCTTCTTCAGCTCCTCGCCCTTCTGAAATGCCTTATCGTATGAATGCAACGCCTTCTCAAGCGACTCCGCCGCGCGAATCCCAGCCTTCTGATTCACATCTTCCTGCGCCTTCGCAAAGGCTGCAACCGCGCTGCTATCCGCTTCCATCTGGGCCGCGTAGAAGTCTTCGGTATCGGTCCCGCGCCCCTTATTGACGGCGTACGCGTCGTCCTGAAAAACCACCGGAACATTTCCGCTGGATTCGTCGCGCTGCCTCGCTGCGATTTTTGCCATGCGCTTTTCCGGTGTTTCCTCCCGGCCGACATCTTTCAGCGCGTCCCAGCCGTCCTTGATGGCGAGCGAAACCGATCGCCAAGCCGATTGGACCCAGCCAAGCTTTTCCTCTGCCTCATCCGCAAAGTGCTTGTGCAGCAGCGTCAAGTTCGCCATCAACGCGTCTTCGGTCTTGCCCGCGTCTTCAAGCGTTTTGATGCGCTCGTAATCGGCCTCGCTCATGTAGTTGAGCTGGCGGTTATGCTCCGCTGCCCACTTGGTCACGCCCTCCGGCATCTTGGCGTAATCGGCGACGACCTTCTCCAGGCTTTCGCCCGACAACTCCGCGAACTTGACGACGTCTTCGCCGGCAAGCGCGAGCGCCGCACCCGTAAATTCGCCGGTCGACACAAGCGCTTGTAACGCTTCGCGCGCCACGCCCATGCTCTTGCCCGTATCGTCGGCGATCGCACGCGCGAGTTGAGTGACACCGCCCGCCGTGACGCCCGCCGCGCCCCCGGTCAACTTCAATGACTTGGTTAGCTCATCTGATTCGTGCGCGCCCAGCGCAACTGCCACCGCCATGCCCGCCACGGCCGCGCCCGCTACCCCGATCGTCGCACCCAACGGGCTCATGATCACGCCCAAGGCATTGGATTGCTCTGCCATCACCATCAGCGAGCTGCCGAAGTTGGTCCAGCTCCCGGTCGCGGCCTCGTGGGCGAGCACGACCATTTCCCGGCGCGCAGCGTTCGTGCTCAGGCTAAAGCCGTGCATCGCCTTCGCGCCCTTGTCCGCACCGCCTGCGATCTCGCTCAGCGCACTTCGATTGCTTCCGATCTCCGCGAGCGCGGCCTTATAGTCTCGCGACGAAACCGTGCCTGCCTTAAACGCCCGCCGCAGCTCCGCTTCCTGATCGGCCAGGCGGCGCAACTGGACCACCGCCTGGTCCGCCTTGATCCCGGCGAGCGCCTGCTGATACTGCGCCGTGGTCAACTGACCCGACTTATATGCGTCGTCGAGCAACGCCTGGTCGTCGGCGAGCTTGCGTGTCGCCGCACCCAGCGGATCGTATTTCGAGGTCAGCGTGTTGAGCGACTGCAGCCGCTTATCCTCATCCTTTCCGATCGCCGCAAGGGCAGCATCGTATTCCTGCATCGACAGCTTGCCGGTGGCCATCGCGCGGTCCAGCCGGCTGTATTGCTCGCCGAGCGTCGCAAAGCTCGCATTGCCCTGCGCGAGAGTCGTGCGCAGTGCTTGCATTTCGTCGTTCATGAGCATGCTCGCGCGCTGAGCGTCGATCATCTCCTTGTTTTGCGCAGCAATCGTTGCGCTCACCTGCGCACCGGATGCACCCAAAGCGTCGGCACCGCCCGCAGCGTCACGTGAAGCACTGGCTGTTTGAGTAAGCGCCCGTTGCGCCTCCATGGAGCGCGCAACCATCTCTTTTAGCCGAGCGCTCGCCTCAGCCTCGGATTCGCCAAGGCCGACTGCCTCAGCGCCCGTGCGGCTCACCGATGCGCCCACTTCCTTGAGCCGCGCGATCAGCGGTGCGGCTTCGGCCGCCATACCGAGCTGCGCCGCACGGTACTCAGCGATCTCTAGCCTGGACATGCCAATCGTCGCAGCCTGGTCGCGCAAACCGTCGATGAATTTCCGACCTTCGCGATCGAGCATCGTGAGCGACGTGGCCGCCGCTTGCGCGGGCGCGCTGATGCCAGACAGACCGTTGCCGGTTTGCGTGGTCACCTGCCCGAGCTCCTGCATCGAGGCAGTCGCCGACGAGGTGTCGCCGCGAATCTTGATTACCAGGTCCACGAGTGGATTAGCGGCCATACATCACCTATAAAAAAAGCCGCTCACTTGCGAGCGGCTCGTTCGATCTCGACCTGCATCACCCCGTCTTCCATCAACTGGAGCGCGGCGAACGTCTCTGCACGATCTTTGGATTTGACGCCGGTTAGTCGAAACACGGACTCAACCGCTGGATAGTCGAGGCCCAGCCGGATCGGCGGACCCATGCCGCCGGCCACCCACCGCCACTGCCGGGCAAGCGAGAGGAACGTCGCGAGGATCGGCCAGTTTTCCGGCCACACCTCGAACTCGTGGTCCGACTGTCTCGCCACGGCCGCAGCGATTGCGACTTCGGACGTGCCGAATGCGCGCATCGCCTCGATATGCGCCTGGTCGATTGAAAATGGGTTTTCACGCCAGCCGGCCCAGTGCTTCGCGGCGTCAATCAGTTTTTTTGTTTGCCCAGGCGCACGCTGTCCCAATACGCCTCGCGCAACGCGAACCGGGCTTCCGGAATTTCGAACAACGCGGCACGATTTGCCTCATTGAATTCCAGCGGCTCGTTATCGGCATCAATCAGCCCGTCCCAGCCGAGCAGCACGCGGGCCATCAGATCCTCGAACGTCAGGCTCTCCGCGCTCTGTACAAGCTCAGTGATCTCGCTTTGCGACAAGCGCTTGAACATGACGTTAAACGTCGATTTTTCCTTGCGGCCGCTTTCCGTATTCGTTTCGATTTCGACCTTCACCTTGTATTTTTCTGACTGCGCGACCTTGAACACCATGATTCGCTTCCCCAATAAAATAGCCCGCACTCGGGCGGGCCATGGACTACATTAGATATAGGCTGGCCGCGCGGACGCGCGGCCTACTGTGATGCAGCGACTGCCGACTGTGGCCTTAGCGAAGCGTGATCACCAGCTCGTCGTTGCCGGCGCGAGGAACCAGCGTGAGCGCGGTCTGCATCTGGGCGATGCCGTCCTGATCGCTATATTGAGGCTCGGACAACTGCACGCTTGGCGAGTCGATCTGAATGATGTTGCCGGCGAGCGTGCCGTGCGTGATCGACAACTCGCCAAGCTGCGCCTTGAGCACCGCATCCCACCAGTCTTTCGACAGGACGGTGCCCAGTTCGAACGTCGCGCTGCCGGTCGCCTTGCGGTCGGTCAACTCAGCGCCTTTACCGCCGATCAGGTTGCGGTACACCAACTGATTCGCAACATCCAGCGTGAACGCCGCAAGCTTGCCCGTGAAACCGTGCAAGCTCCAATGCGGGGTGTAGTCAGCACCCACGGCTTGGGGCGTGATGAACGCGCTGAAATCGACGTCTGCCGGCGGTGCCGCATCTGTCACCGGCTCATAGTTGCCGATGAAATGGAACTTGATGGTCGGTACAGCTTTGGGCGTCAAATCCAGTGTGAACGTCCCGACCGCATCCACCATCTGATGCCGCAAGCCATCGAGGAAATACTGTAACGTCACCCGTTCCGGCGTACTGGAGATCGGCGCATAGACCACGCTTTTGCCTTCGCTCACCGTCGCAGAAAACGCGCAAGCACGAATGAGAGGATCCCACGGCGGCACTTCGCCCGGCGTGCCCGAACCGGTCAGCGCGACCTCGAAATCCAGTTCCTGGTAGAAGTTCGTAACGAGCTTCTGGTTATTGCCAAGCCAGGGCCGGATGAAATCCAGATCAGCGGATTCGGTCGTGATCGGCTTCGAGCTGATGTTTTTAACATTCATAGCCGCCGTGCCGTCGAGCACTGCCGCCGTACCCGCAGCAGCCTGAATCGCCGCGAGCACAATCGATTTACGAGTCAGAAAAGTCACTTTGGGTGGCTCCGTTGTCGGGCGTATCTGACTGCCCAGGTTCATGGTCGACCTCGATGGCCGGCGTCACCGGCTCATCAACATCGGGGGGATTGGTTGAGCACGACGAGCCGGTCAGCGGTGTGCGCTGGCCGGTAGAAGGATCGAACCGGTAAACGCCTGCGCGACCGGCATGCTGGTCGTGCAGGATTGCCCGCAATACAGCGTCCATGCGCCTCCCTATTTGGAAAGATCGTCGCGGCTCGTGCGGTAGTGCATCAGGTAGTGAGTGGTGCACAGACACAGCGAACCGTTATTGCTCGCGTACACCGGCGGGTCAGTGCCGTCCTCCATTTCCTCAATGTCGATCAGTTGGGGACCGGTCAGGCGCATCACGATCGGATGCGCCACCTCGAGTATTTCGTCCGCAAGCACATCGGGTCGCGAATCACGCGTGACGATGGTGATCAGCAGTTCGCAAAAGCGATCCACATAACCGATGTACTCCTCGCGTTTGCGCTCGCCCGCACGGTGCGCCACGATCACAGCCCGATCGTTCAGGTCCATCGCATCGATCACCGAACGATCGACGCGCGCGAGCTCGGTGAGCGCGGGCGATTTAGAGAAGGCTTCCAGCAGCGATTCCACATAAATCTGTCGCAGAATCGTCATGGCACCTTCTCCACTTCAACGGTCGCATGGAACCCCGAGTCGCCCGGGCGCGGATCACGCTTGCAGCGATAGAGCACGCCCTTGATGCGCAGTTGACTGCCGCGTTTCAACTGCGCATCGCAGACCTGATACTCGATTGAGTAATCGACTGTTTGCGCGATGCCGTCGAACACGATTTCGCCGTCGATACGAAAGTCCACCTGGATATCGAACGGCTCGCCCGCCGCAGGCACAATCGTCGCGGTATCGAGCATGCCCGCGCCGCTGAAGGCTCGCCAAAAAACGCCTTCATCGAACATCGCTTCAGGCCGCCTTGCCGAGCGTCAGCTTGATGACCGAGCGCGGACGCGTGCACAGATGGATCGGGTTGGACTGCGCCTCGATCTCGGTGCCCTTGTCAAAGCGCAGGTTTTCTTGCTTGGCGTAATACGGCAGACCGTTCGTGTTGACCGCTTCCATGTAGTCGGCCGGCGCAAATCGCGTGATGAAAAGATCCGGCACACCTTCGGGCACCGCATACGCCTCATCGTCGGCGATGTAACCAGTGTTGCCGATGCGGCCGCGATAACGCTCCCACGTGACGCCGCCGAAATCGATGGTGTCACGCGGATCGCCACGAAGGCTGGCCGCCATTTGCGTGGCCACGTAGGTTTGTCTGATGTCGTCGAGATCGATCAGCGTGCGCCAAAAGCTTCGACCACAGAAAACGCGCACGCCCGAGAACGGGAGCGATCCCAGCGTGTCTTCGATCATGTCGAGCAAATCCTGGATCTTTTGCCGGAAGCTACCGTCGGCGCCCAGCTTCATCGCTAGCACTTGCTGCTCCAGCCCGAATCTGTCGAACAAGTCAACAATGACACTTTTGCCGTCAGCATCGAGGACCTGTCCCTTGATCGCGCCAATACGATGAAACTCGTGCGTGGCGTCAAGCTGACGGCGCATCTTGCCGAGCCGCTTGTCGATCAGTGACTGAATTGCTTCCAGTTCAGTCTCACTGCCAAACGCGCGCAGATTCTGGATTTCATCTGCAAAGATCGTGGCACGTTCCGGCAAATGAACCGTGTTGAACGGAATCAACTGGCGCTTGGTACCGACAACAATTTGACCTGCTCCGCCACGCGGCTTGGATTCAACCAGCGCAAGCGTCTCGCCGTCGCGCTCGATTTGCACGGTGGTGGTCGTGACACCTTCTTCAGCGAAAAGGCCGAGCGTCGCGATACGGCCAGGAACAAACGGTGCATCGTTAATCGACGCGGTGAGCGACGAAAGCGAAAACGCTTCGTCGTTAAGCAGGGCGATGTCCGCCATATGTTTTCTCCTGAAAACGCAAAAAGTCCGCGACACCCAAAGGCGTGGCGGACTCGATATTCAAAAAGGGGAATGGTGCGACTACAGCAATGCTAGCCGCGAGGCTTAGCGAACGACAATGTGCTGCGCGACGAGCGCTTCGTGCGCGCCGTCATCCAGCCCCGTCAACAACGATCCGATGACTTCAGCCAGGCGCACGATGCCAACTGCACGGCGCACGGTCGTGGACCCGTCGAGCTGCGCATACAGCACGCCCAGCTTGGCCAGATCATCGTCTTCCGCTGTGGGATCGTAAGGAACATAGACGCCGTCCTCGCCCTTGGCGAGAAGCTGGCCGGCCGGCAACGCATCGCCCGCTTTGACTTCGATGTTCTCGCGCGAGATCTGGCCTGCGCCCTCCGAAAGGAGGAACTCGGCGGTGTGAATACCTTCAGTTTTAATCATGGTTCAGCTCCTTTCGGGGGCAGTGGATTGTTTCGCCCCGGCCTTGCGGGCGGCATAAATGGACGTGCGGTGCGGGCCGCTCGCCTGTTGCTGCAAGTCGACTACCGGCTGGCGATTGTTCAGCGCGGTCGTCGATTTGTTGGTGACACGGTCAAAGAGGCGCGCACGCACCTGCTCGGTGGTAAGCCCCGTCGCTACGAACTCTGCCGCGAGCTCGGGCAATTTCGCCGCCGCGCACACGCTGCTGATCTCGCGAGCCGTAACCATCGCCGCGTCGATCGTCACTCGGTCTCTCAGGCCGGTCGATGCAACGATGCCTTCTGCAAAGCTCAAGAGCCCGGCTTCGCGGCACGCGCTAAAGACGTGCGCTGCCAGCACGCCTGGCGCTTCCTGCTGCATGACGGGCTCTTTCGGCGGGGGCGGCACGGGATCTTTGGGTTCCGGTACCGGAGGATCACCGGCAACCGATACGTCTGGAACTTCCGCTGAATCGATACTCGCCTGCAGGTCCGTTGGCGTGCTCTTGAACTTCGCGACCAGCTCAGCCGTTCGAACCGACGCGGAAAATTTCACGGGCTGCTCGATCACATCCGCAAAACCCAGCGCCTGCGCCTCCAGTGCGGTCATCCACGTTTCGGCATCGAGCATGTCGATGATGGCCTGGTCGTCCAGGCCGGTTTTGTTCCGGTACGCGGCAACCACGCCGTCACGTGTCTTATCCATCAGATCGGCGGTGGTGCGCAATTCATCTGCCGTACCCGCCGTGACGGTCCACATGTTGTGGATCATCATCATGGCGTTTTCAGGCATGACAATCTGGTCGCCTGCCATCACGACCAGCGACGCAGCGGAGGCTGCGACGCCATCGACACGCGTGGTCACCTTGCCCGCGTAGCGACGCAGCGCGTTGTAAATGGCGAAGGCGTCGAAGACGTCGCCGCCGGGCGAGTTGACCGCGACGACGATCTCCGCCGCACCGGCCGCGACCGCTTCCAGTTCGGCAATAAAACCTTGGGCGGTAGTGCCCCAGAAGCCGATCTCGTCGTAGATCCGGATTTCGGCCACCGCGGCGCCGGCCGCATTGGTCAGTGCCCGCATCGAGTACCACTGGCGCTTCTTTGTCATGGAAGAATGTCCTTCGTTGAGTTTGTTGGGTCGCCTGCCGCATCGAGAACGCGAGCGTCAGAGTCATAGCGAAGCTGCTGCGCATCTGCACGCGCGTTGTCCACCGCGTTTTCTTCATCGATCGTTTCCGGGTCATCGCCTTGTTCGAGAACCACAGCCGAGCGGCTGGTGAAGCCGGCACGCACCGCCATGCGCTTCGCCTGCACGTCCTGCACGGGCTGCATGTACGGCCAGCCCTGCGGCACCCAGCGCACACGCAGATATTCGCGGCGAGTGCGATAGAAGTCGGGCATCGGCATGGCGCCCGACAAAGCCAGCGCATCGATCCATGCTGCCCACACGCGGCGGCAATACTGGTGAATAAAAATGTTCCATTGCACTTGCTCAACGCCGCGCCGGAACTCGTTCAGGATCACGCGTAGCACGCGATCGTTGACATCGCGCAGATCGCCCGTGAGCACCTCATACGGAAAGCCCACCGACGCGGCCGCCGCCATCAGTTGCTGACGCATGAACGGGGCGTAATCGGTTCCCGCGCCGGGTGGCGTCGAGAACTTGATCTCCTCGTCATCGCCGAGCTGCTGCAGCGTGCCGGGCTCGAGTGACGCGATCGGCGTAAAGCCGTCGCTATCGAACTGCTCATCGGCTCCGGTCAACTGGTTCAGTGGTGGCACCCCTTCGCCACCGTCTTCGTGCTTGCGCGTGATGAAGCCGGCGAACAGGTTGGCCAGCTCCTGACGAAAGAGCACCGCGTCATCGAAGTTGTCGAGCGACTTCAGCCGCAACAGAATCGTGGCGAGTTCCGTGACACCCCGCACCTGACCAGGCCGAACCGGCTTGAACACATGAATGATCTCGTCGGCCAATACACGAACGGTGCTCTGGCCGGCCAGCGGTGCGCGCCCGTATTCGCCCGGATGACGCCGCCACATGTGATAGGCCACGCGATTTGCATCCGTATCAAACTCGACGCCGCTCACGATCTCGGCACCGTTGGCAAGCACTTGGTTCTTTTCAGCAGGCACGAAATCGGACTCGAACTGGCGAAGCTGCAGCGGCACCGGGAGATCCGCCGATGGCCTGCGCAATACCAGTCGCGTGAACGCTTCGCCATCGGTAAAGAACGAAGTCGCCGCAAGCGTCTGCAGTCCATACACGTCGAGCAGGCCATCCGCGTCAGCTTCCGACGCCCAGTCATCCCACCACTGCTTGAGCGCTTTGCGTACAGCCGGGTCAGGGTGTTTCGGGTGAGGCTGGATGCCCGTGCCGATGACATTCGACACGAACCGGGCGACCGATGTTTTCGCCCACGGGTCATTGCGTACCGCATCGCGCGCACGGCCCCGCATGAGCGGCAGGTTTTGCGCCGCCGCGAAATTCGGTCCCACACCCGAGCCCTGCCAGTTGCGGGTCCGGCTGCCCGACGAGCTCCCGGATTCATACGCGGCCGACGCCTTGAGCCGGGTTGGCATGACAAATCCGCGTTGCGTCAGGGATGGATAGGCTTTTCCCATCACACCCCCTTGCCGGCGTTGCGCAGACGGATCGAACGCGAACGGCGACGCGGACTCGACGCTTGCAATTCGCGCACAATTTCATCCTTTACTGCGAGGAGCTCGGCGATCGACCGATAGCGCACGCGCTTATCGCCCTTCTGAATTTCGATCTCGGCGCCGGCGGCAATCGCCGCACGCACGCGCTGGAGATCGTCCTGTGTATAAGCCATATCCGTCCTCAGCGACGTTTGAGATAAGTAGAGCGGCCGATGCGACGCGCCGGTAAACGCGAAACCCCGCCGGGTGGCGGGGTTTTCAAAGGTTGCGGCAGTTCGCTATCGGTGTCGTGGTCCGGATCGTCAGCCGGCGGCGATTCGCCGTGCTCCAGCGGCGTGATGGAAGGGCCGCTAAGCAAATCGCCCTGTCTGGGCGCGACACGTTCGCGCAGCGCGGCCCACATCGGCAAGGTGTAGCGGTGCAAGTCCAACGCATGTGCAGCAAACATCGCGTACACCGTGCAATCAAGCGTCTCGTTACGCGAGTTCGGTTTGCGTTTCATCCAGCGGTGCTCCTCACCGCGCGGCCCTTTCTGTATGACACGCACTTCCGCGGTGAGCTGCTCGTAGAACACAGGTTGAAGATCGCTGGCAAAGTGAACATAGCCGGGACCAGGACGATCGAGCTGCAATCGACCGAATACAAGATCCTTCGCGGTATCCGTGCCAACGTGCCAAAGCCGCACACCACGTTTGATCGTCTCACCCTTGTAGTTCACGTCCTGCCGCGACGGTTTGCCCTTGATCGGCTTGCCTGCCACGGGATCGCCACGGATCGCGAAGATCCGGCGCGCAACGCGTGTGCGGCAAAAGTTATAAACGTGGTGCGTGAAGTGACCCTGCGTATCGATCGCAGTGGCTTCGATACCGAGACGCTGACCACTGGCGTGCGCAAAGGTACTTTGCAGATATGCGTCAAGCTTCGCCCAGTCGTTCTCATCTGCTGGGTTCGCATCGAACACGACGTGATCGATCACCCACGACTCCTCGCCCACACCCCAGCCCCACACCACCACTTCGAAACGATCGTCCTGAACATCTACGCCAGCGGTCAGCACCAGCACGCCCATCGGCAGAAAACGCAGCAGGTACGCATCGGCACGCTTCATGAGCGCTTCGTGGTCGGTCTCTTCGACCTCTTCCTCCCACGTCTCGCCAAGCGTGGTGTTCACGAAGGTCTTCAATTCAGATGTGTCGCCGGTCTTGGCTTTTTCGTTTGCCGCCGCGAACTCGCGCACGATCTTGGCCCAACTGACTTGCGGGCTGTACGCTGTCCAGATCATGAAGGCGACTGACCGGGGGATCGGCGCAACTCGCCCGTCGACGTAGCGGAATCGGCCGGCGTGATCGATCCACATGCCGTCGCTCGCTTTCCACCGCCCGAGCTCCCATACAGTCAGGTATTCGGCCTGCGAATATCCGACGCCGCACAGCGGACAGTGATGGACCACGCCTTCTGGGTCGGCGACGGAGAACTTGAAACCGTATGAGAGCTTCTTGCCGCCCCACCGCATGACGTGTTCACCGCTGCAGTGCGGGCACGGAATGTAAAACAGAAACTGCTTATCGCATTCGTCGTGCCGCGACTCGATCAGCGAGAAGCCCTTGAGTTTGGGCGTGCTCCCGAAAATCATCTTCGGGAAGGTCGCGCCTTCCACCCGCTTGGCCGCGAGCATGCCGGGCGAACCTTCTTTCTCGATATCGCGGTCGAAACCATCGGCCTCGTCCAGATACCCGACGTCGACGGACAAGCGCCGATAATTCTTCGCGGCCTTGCCGCCCCGGATGTGCAGCGTCGAGCCGAGAAACGTCTTCTGGCGCAGCGTGTTGTGCTTGCTGCGCTGCATGTACGACGGAAAGACGTCCTTCATGACCTCGACGTCTCGCAGCATGGGCTCGATTTCGGTCTTCACGAATTCGGCTGCGTCGTCATCGGTCGGTTGCCACACGCACTGGTTGCGCCGGCGGTGGTGCGCGAAGTACCCCATCGCCGCCATGATCATCTTGGTGTAGCCGACGCGGGCCGATTTCTTGAACACCACCTCCTCGATATCGTCGTTCGAGATGACATCGAGAATCGCGCGCTGGAACGGGTACGCAGTCCAGCGCTGCTCGACGTAACTCGATTCGGCCGACAGGTAGAAGTGCTCTTCCGCCCACTTCGACAACGACATGGGCGCGGGCACGGCAAGCGAGCTAAGCCCCTTCGAAATCGCCTTCTGAATCTCCGCTCTCTGGATCTCCGTCTTCTGCGTCTGTTCCATCAATCGCCTCGTCCAGTCTCATCGCCGCAGCGGTATTGCGCGCCCGGGTGATCTCGGTCTCGATCGCATCGACATCCGATGCTGGCAAGTGAGGAAGGCGGCGTTTAACCTGCGACGGGATCGCCTCCAGGATTGCGCTCACGCGTCGACCGACGCGCGCGCAGGTTGCTTCGAGCAACGCGACCGGCGCCAGCTCGCGCCGACGCTCAGCGTTCACCATCTCGATCTTGATACGCTGCTCGCGCGCCAGCATCGCACGCTCTTGAGCCAGGTCCAACTCGCCAGCCGCGTAGCGACCCGCCGCTTGCTCGCGTAGGTTGCTGCAGTACTCGTGCAGCCATTCGCGCACCGTGCCGCCCGGCGACAGCACGCCGCGAGTCAGCAGGTCGCTGACCGCCGGTTGAGAGATACCGACCATCGCGCCGAACTGGGCCTGAGTGGCGGTGGCGTCGATGCTGATCTCAGTATGGGTCACGGTATAACCCCCTTAGGAAAGTCTCGTGAGTAGTTTGCGAACAGGGTTCGAATTACCCGTGAGTGCGCCTGTTTTATAGGGTCCCCGGCACCTGTCCGACCGCCGTCGATGCCCGGGCGGACGGGTAGCCGATGGCCTCGCCGGACCTACCGGGCACTGCCCAGCGCCTGGTCAAGTGCCGTCTGCATTTCGTCGGCCGCGACTCGCTCGAACACGTCCTGCGCGGTCTCAAAGAACGGCAGGCGCGAGGCGTACTGTGGGGCCGCCTTGGTTTCAAGCAGCACGGGCTTGATCGACCAGCCGCCAGCGAGCGGCGTACGAATCCAGATACCGGGCGCAAGATGTCTCGCCTTGTACAGGCCGGCGACGAAGTAACGCGGCTGCGCACGTGCCCTGACCTTGTTCACACCCACCGCCTTGCCTTCGCGCCGGTCACGCGAGCGTGGCGTCTCGTTCGCGTACCGGTCGTTCTGGCCGCCAAGTTGCGAGAGAATTTTCGAGAACTGACCACGCACCATGTTGCCGTAGCCATCGAGTTGCGCGCCCGCACCAGGCACGAAGTAGCTCGTCACGCCCACACGCTGCATCAGCTCATGCACGCGACCGACGTTATAGGCCAGCGTCCGTTCGAACCGTTTCACCGACCGTCCGCCTCCCGACACTTCTGGCGAAAGGTACTTTGCGGCAGGCGTGCCCTTCGACGTAGCATCCTTGAACCTGACCTGCGCTTCAAGGTTTTGCTTCGTCGATCGCTGCACGTACAGCGAGTTCAACGTGTAATCCGTTGGGGCGTTGAAGACCTCGCGCATCTTGTCTTTGAGCGCGGTTTGGGTCTTGCCCGCGATCGCGTTCAATGCGCGTGACGTGGCGTATGGGATCTGACGCTCTACCTGATCTTGAAGGCGAGCGCTCAGCGCAGACGTGTCCAGCTCGACTTTAATTTCGGCCATCAATTCCCCGCACGCAATGCAAAAAGCCCTGAGGCTTTCGCAATCAGGGCTTCGGAAGATTTCGTTTTCTACAGGCGAGCGAACCCGCCGTACCTAACGAGCTCCACTTATAGTTGTTCTGTCTCGAAAGGGTTGCACGACTAACGCGCGGTGCCAGCGAACTACATGGAAGCGGAGTCTATGCGAATCATTTTCCGACTGCAAGCATTTTGTCACCCAACTGTCGGCGAAGTTGCAGGTTTGTCCATTCGTCCAACGCAGACAGCATGCGCAGCGATGTCTCGAAGCGATCATGCCAAAACTCGACGTATTGGCCGAGATTGACGCCCATCGCGTGTGCGCGCTGGGCGGGCACTTGCCAGCGCTTGCCCTTGCCTTGGCAAACTGCGCAAACGGTTTTCGAAACCGCCTCGACACGTTCGCTATTCCGACCGAACCCATTGCATGCACTGCAGACGTCCGACCGCGAACGCCGCAGCATCTCACCGTGGATTTCGCCATCGGCCGGCGGGAGATAGTTCCGCCCAGCCTTAACGAGATTCTCGCGCTCCATGCCGAAAGGCCAACGACAAAACACCGTGCTGTCGCATTCGACTGTGACTCGGCCCGTAGCATTGCAGGCCGGGCACGGTACGGACCTCAAATCTGACGTTGCGCGCTGACTGACGGTTCCCCGCCCTGTACACGCTCCGCACTGATCGTCCAGCCAAGCATCGAGCACCGCTGCGGAAAACCGCTCAACGACATCGGACATAGGCGCACGCGGCTCCTTGACGCGCGGATCACGCACTTCCCGTTTGAACGCCGAGTACTTAACCCGCTTGAAACGCGTGCTGGAACGCTCCCGCTTGGCGAGAAGCAGGACCGCTCGGTGCCAGCAGCTGCGCCGCTTGTCATCGCCGTACTTCATCCGCACCAGCAGCGCCCCGAGTTCATCGACCTTCGCCAACGCACCGATTTTCATCGCAACGTCACCGACCGAATCTGCGGTCTGCGAACGCGGGTTCAGCGCGACGCCGACCTGCTCTTTCAACTCGATATCGAACATGGATTTCCCTTGCCTTGACTTAGTCTTCGTAGATGCCGATGTGCTCTCGGCAATAGCCGCGCCGCGATGAACCGGCGCCGATGATGGATGTTGCGATGTGCGTACAGCGGCAACCGTGCTCGATGTGCATACATTGACGATCGTCGGCTGGAGGCGTCGGTGATGATTGCAACGGTGCAACGCGCTTAGCCGCGTTGCGACGAATCACGAGCTGGTCCCACTTCTGGCGCAGCGTGGCTGGCGAGAGCACCACTTTGTGCCAGAAGCCATCCTCGTTCGCCCACCGGAAAAGCACGGCCATTTGCGGATGCGTTCGTCCGTCGACGGTGCGCATAGCCGCGATCTCGCTCGCCCACGCCTTCAAATCCGGTTCCCGGAAACCCGAATTCAACAGCCTCAGCCGTTCGAGCATCCAGCTTGCGAGCATTTCATCTTTCTGCTGAAATTCTCTTTCTGCCTCGCTGTACCCTTCGTTAACCGCTGTGGTGTGCTGTAGAGAGGGTTTACTTGTATTTCTGTTTACTGGTGTATTAGTTGGCAAATGGTTCCAGTGGTTTGCGTCATCACCGGCAGATTTCGACACAGGTGCTTGCTCTTTAGGCAACTTGGTGGCACCTGTTGCAGGTGGCGCAGACGCCATTGCTGGTCCTGCGCATGGCAATTCGCTTTCATCGGCAAATGACGGCAACACGTATGCGCTTTCATCGGCAAATGACGACATTTCATGCGTCGAATTGGCGCTGGACTCGTCGCTAGCCAACTCGAAATCGAGCTTCGTGCGAAACTGCTGCGCGACTTGATCGGGCACCGACAGTCGATAGCTGCCATGTGCCCACCGGCGATTGGCTCGGCGAGATCTCCACCGCGTTAGCCAGCCACCTTGTTCGGCAATCTTCAGATGGTCCGACACGCACCGCACCGAGAGGCCCGCGTCAGATGCGATCGTTTCGAGTGATGGCCAGCAAACGTCGTCCATCGCGTTCGCATAGTCCGCAATGACGAAGAGAACCAATCGCGTGCTAGCAGGCAATTCGCTCTGTTTTATGGCTTTGCGCCAGGTGAAAAATTGAGTGGATGTTTTCATGCCGATTGAAAGCCTTGGTCCGAGGCGTAATTCTCAAACCGGGTTAATGCGCTCTGGAACGCCAGGCGATGCGTGCCAAGCGAGCCGTTGCGTTGCTTGGCGATGATGATTTCGGCACAGCCCTTGTCCTGACTGTCCGGGTTGTAAACCTCATCGCGATAGATAAACAGGATTACGTCCGCGTCCTGCTCGATCGATCCCGACTCGCGGATATCGGACATGACCGGGCGTTTGTTCGGGCGCTGCTCGACGCCGCGATTAAGCTGCGACAGGGCCATAACAGGCACCTTCAGATCCTTTGCCAACACCTTGAGCGCGCGCGAGATTTCAGAGATCTCAATCGCCCGGTTATCACCGCTACCGTCACCAGACATCAGCTGCAAGTAGTCGACGATAACGAGGCCGAGCGGACGCTTGAGTGTGCGGCGCAGACGGCGAACCTTTGCTTTCATACGCAAGGGCGTGAGCGCCGATACATCGAGCGTATAGATCGGCACGTCGACCAATGACTGCACACCGTGCGTCAGGCGCGGCCAATCGTCGTCGCGAAGATTGGCCGTACGAAGCTTATGTTGATTGATGCGCGAGTTCGACGAGAGCAACCGTTGAGCCAACTGATCCGCCGGCATTTCGATCGAGATAACGGCGACAGGCAAGCCAAGTTTGGCTGCAACGTGCTCGCCGATATTTAGCGCGAACGCAGTCTTACCCATCGATGGGCGGCCGCCGACGACGATCAGCTCACCCGGATGCATGCCGTCCATTGCGCGGTCAAGATCGATGAACCCGGTCGCGACGCCACCAATCTTGTCGTCGCCGCCGTTCTGGTAACGGTCATCGATGTTTTCCACAACGCGCGTGAGCGCTTCGCTGATCGGCCTGAATTCCTCTTCATCCTGCCGCGCCCCCTCCGCGAGCTTCAGCAACCTGGACTGCGCGTCATCAAGCAGTTCCCCTGGATCGCGGCCAGCTGGCTTGTGCACGCTCTCTATAATCTCGCTAGCGACGCGCAGCAGTTCGCGGGATATCGATCGATTCCGCACGATCGTCGCGTAATGCCGGATATTTGCCGCGCTCGGCGTGTTTTGCGAAAGTTCGTTGAGATAGCGCAGCGGTTCTTTCAGCCTCGCCCCGGTCACATGCAGGCGCTCGAATACGGTGATTGGATCTGCCACTCGCCCCGATGCAATCAACTCCGTGATGGCAATGAAAATCAGCCTATGTTCATCCGTCGTAAAGTCATCTGCCGTGACAACACCGCTGATCGCGTCAAGTCCATCGTTGTTCAGCAGCAGCCCGCCCAATACGCTTTGCTCGGCCTCGATGGCCACGATAGGGCCGCGCGTTTCCACTGGGTCTTTTGCACCCATCTTTCCCTCGCATGGAATTCTTTGATTTATTCGCTGCTGAGACCGGCCGCGGAGCGAGCGGTAATAATCGTCTTTTCGATTTGCCGTTGCCCTTCCCGACCGACGAGCTCAATGGCGTCAGCCTCGTGAGGTTCGATCTTTCCATCCTCCGCTGCCTTCCAAACCTCCTGTGCGAGCTGGCCGGTTTTATCGCTAACGCCGAGCGCAGAAGCCACCAGCGCATTCACCCCATCCCGCGCGGTCGGGTGTTGAACCGGAGATGCGACCAGGCCAAAGCGGGCATTAAAGGCATGGACAGCATCAAGCGCATGCGGCTGATTTTTCTCAAGCATCCACTCGATTAGCAGCTCAAACATCTCGGCAGAAACGCGCGCACCTTCAACCTCGCGCAGCTTCAGCCGTAGCGATTCACCCCCGATCTTGATGCCACGTCGCTCAGTGAGAAATCGAGCCGCATCCTCGACTTTCCCAGGCGTTTTAATCACGGACGTGTAGAGCACGTCCATCCAACTAATTTCGCTATATCTGCAGGTCACGCGGAACCCCTTGTGGATAACTATTTTTCATGCTGTTTACGCGAAGCGAATTTCTCTACGATTCGGCCATCAACAACCCGACAGGCGAACCTTCATGCGCAAGAAATTCAGATCTACTCGATCGCCGGTTTATTGCTTTCCACGACGAGCAAAGGATGCAATCGGACAACAAGTGGCCGCCCAAACAATTCGGAGGAAGTTCGATGTGTTTATGGAAGCGATCGTCTATCCGCGAAATTTGCTAGCCGATGCTCCAGCGGCACTGCGAAACACGGACAGTGGCAATGGCCGCCCCACTCATTTCGACTCGGTTCCATTCGCGCCGGGGTCTGAAGGTGGATTACCATCGCTGTCATGGCCAGCATCACCGACTGGCGGCTGCACATCATCGGTGGCTTCAATCGATTCGATAGCAGCAGTAGGTGGCCAGCCGACCAAGTCTTCGCGACGCTCGCCGGTTAATCTAGATAGCTCGGGACAGTACTCAGGCGGAACCCGCCCCGAGCGGCGCCAATGTTGAATTACCTGATAACCGGATAAGCCGAGCTCCCGCGCCATCTCGGATAACGTGTCGAAGTGCGCGATTGCACGCTCAAGCGACGCATTCTTTGGGGTAGGTTTAGTTGAGTTCATACCGGCCGATTCTATGCTAGTTAAACTAGTATCACAAGAAAATCCTGCAATGACGCAAGAAAACCTTGCGGATACGATCCCGCGCATGAACATTCACCGACGAATCAAAGAGCGGCGAGAAGCGCTCGGCCTTTCGATGGAAACCTTAGCTGCGAAGGTGGGGGTAAAGGCTTGGCAAACGGTCCAACAATGGGAGAAAGAGGATGGCGGGACCGCACCGAAACGCGATCGATTGGCAGCCGTTGCGGCAGCACTTGAGACCACACCCGAGTGGCTAATGTTCGGACCTGCGGCAGAGAACGACGTAGGTAAAAAGGACACCGAGCCACGGAAACAACCCGTCAACCTTACAGAAAAGTCACGGCATGCATTACCATTACGTTACTCGGTAGACGTCAAGAATTTTCGACGTGTCTACGTGGTGGGCCGCGCACAAGGCGGTTTGCCGGAACGCATTTGGACGGATGGTGACTATCCAGTGGGCGCAACAGATCAATACGCGGAGTTGGCGACAACGGATCCGCACGCATTTCTAAGCCCCATCGTGGGAACATCGATGGTGCCTAAGTTCAATCCGGGGGATTTCGCATTCGTCGAACCCGGCACGGCGGTTGAGATCGAAGATGACGTTTTGGTTCGGCTCGTGACTGGCGAAACCATGCTGAAACGACTGATCTCCAGGCGAGGGGGAATTCAACTAGGCTCGTACAACGAAGCGGGATCGCTGTTGTACCAACCGGAAGAAATCACCTGGATGTACTACGTCCCACACTACGTACCGGCACGGAAAATCAAGACGCGGTTTTAGGCCATAAGCAAATTCCGCCGTCCGTTTCTTACATTTATTTCTTTCAGATTACATATTTTTGCCCGCCATGCGCGGGCTTTTTTCCCAAAAATACTACTAGTTTTTCTTGCATCACTAGTTTGACTAGTATAAAGTGCCCTCACGCTGGAGCTAAACGCGGCGAAATTCGTGAGGGCATGATGAAGAGCTATCGCTGTTTTTACCTGATGAAGGGCAGCGCGTCCGACGCGCAAGCATCCTTCGTGCAATTCAAATCGACAGATGCAAAGCGGGCCGCGCAAATTGCCCGCATGGTTACTGGTTGCGAAACCGTGACTGACGTCGTTCGTCTCGAGGACTGAACGATGAATTCTCACGTCCTCGAAAAACTCGCGTCCGGCTGGCCGTTCAAACGCGACTGGCATCCCTTCGTCGTGATCATTGCGCTTTACCTGATCGCGTCGGGCATTGCTGCCCCCTTCGATCTCTGAGGGCGCACACTATGAAAATCAAAAAGCCCATGCCGCTTTGGCAGATTTGGCTCGTGATCATCATCGCGATTCTGGCCACGTGCACGGTCGACTCGGACGAGACCGACGCCCCCGCTGCGCCGGCCAGCGCCAGTCGTTCGCTGTGAGGCACGCAATGCCACAAAGCCAAATTCCTAATCACCTGCTGCGCGTCGAATGGCAACTGTTGCATATGGTCGGCAGCTTCGATTCGGCGATCAAGCGGCCCGAGGTGCGCAGCACGCTCGAATCGTCGGCGCGTGCCCGCGAGCTGCGCGACGCGCGTCGGACGCGCGAGCGCGGCGATGTCAAACGACGCGCTGCGGGCGACGACGAATGACCTATGTCGCGATGCCATGTCCGCTGCTGCGCGTGCGCCGCACGCCGATGTCTGCCACGCCCGCCCGATCGCTACGACCGGCTTCCTTCGTGCCGAACGTGCGGCAAGCGGAAGTACCGCGTCGATGGCTGGATGAACCAGCGCGACACGCGCAAAACGCGGTGTTTCTGCGCGGGCTACTGGTTCCCCCACCGGCAAGGCTCGTTCTACTGCTGGTACCGCGTCGACGGTACCGATCGATTCCCCGGCGATCCTGATTTCGCCGATCGCAATTACGACGGCCTCGCGGCCTGACCCACGCTTTACCCACTAAGAGGCGCACATGTCCTTGTTCTCTTCGCTGCACCCGCTCGCCCAAAAAGCAACGCTGATCGTTCTGATCACGGCCGAGGGCGACCAGCTTCGCGTCAACGTCACACCCCAATCGAAGGACGAAAAGGCCAGCAAGAAAACGCTTTATCCCCTTTCGATTCTCGCTGCACCCGACGAGCTTGATCGGGATTTCGCTAAAGCCGTTTCGATCTATGAGCCGGGCGCGCTCTCGGTAATCGATCAAGCATATCGTGCGAATGCGGCCAATCGCGGCAGTAATGCCAGCGAGGCTGCTCTGCCCGCGCCATCCAAAAACAAACCGGGCCGCAAGGCCAAGACTGCGCCCGTCGACGATCCAGCCGGCAAGCAAGAGGCGCCCGAGGAAAACGCTGAGCCTGACACGCTGGAGACCGATCCACGCCAGACGAGCATTCCGGGAATTGATCCTTTGGCGGCACCGCCTGTCGAGGAACTGACGCCCGCACAAGCCACAACCGAATCGCCCGCTGCGCCTGTCACCGCTTCCGCCGACGAAGCTCTGGATCTGATGTAAGGACCGACGATGAAAACCGAATCTCTTAGCCGCGAATTTCGCTACAACGGCGCGAAGCTGACCGACCCAGCACCCTCTTTCTCATTGCCGCAGGTGCGCGACTTCTATGCGAACACCTATCCCGAGATCGTGAACGCCGAGATCGAAGGTCCGGAAGTGCTCGCGAATAAGAACGTCTACACGTTCCGCCGCGCTGTTGGCACGAAGGGGGCAGTCGAAGCTCCGGCAACGGCGCACGAGAAGATTGACCAAATCCTCACTTCGGGCCGCCTCCTGCCGCCAGCGATCCAAGCGTACCTCCGCGAGGTGGAACAAATCGCAGCGGCCCACGCATTTGCGTTGCTCGATGACGAAGTTACGTTCATTGACGCGCTGCATGTGCGTTATCAGCCAATCAAGCCATGACGCTGGAACAGCTTCGCGCCGATATCGCACGCGGCTCGTTACCCGCCGGCACTCACACCGTTGATCGCTCCCTGATCGATACGCCGCTGGCGAACAAGCTCTTCCGAATTGCGGAGCAGCGCCACAACGGGCCTCGACTGCAACTGCCGCACAACCACATGCCGATCCTGCCATGACCTTCAGCGCCCTTTCGCTTCCGTCGCTCGCCGGCATTCCAGGCGTATTTACAGTGCCGACCAAGTCATCGTTTGCGCGCCCGTTTCTCCTGTCGCTGATCGACAGTGGAATCGTCACTGAGACTGATGTCGGACGCCGCCCGAAGTCCGAACTCACGATCGCCAAAACGGCGCTGTCGCGCAAGTGGAACGATCTGACCCAAGGCATGACCGTTTTCGACTGGCGACTTCGGATCGAACAGCAGTCTCAATCGACACATTTCGGCAGCCTCACGGACATGGAAGTCTTGTGGGCAGTGATTCAGACGACAGGGGGCCCAGTATCGTGCGACGAGTTGTGCATCGCCGGCCCGATGACCAAGCTCGAAAGCGTTCGCGAGGGATTGGGGCAAACCGTTCTCGCCACGCTGTATGACGCCTTCCGCATGCTGCCGAATGTCTGCACGCCTTTCTGGGCGGTGGGCTTCGCCGAGTATTTATATTGGTACGGGCACGACAACGAGCAGGATGCGCTGGAGGAAGCGGCCGAGATGGCTGGCTGCACTTCCACTGAAGAATTCCTCAAGGACCACGAGTTTTTCACTCGCGCTCAATTCTTTACCGGGATGCCCGAATGGGCGGCGTTCCCAAAGCGTGTTCTGACCCGCCGACAAGTCCAACTATCCGCGAAGCGCGACGAGTACGCCACAGCCGTCTTTGAAGCCATGGAATCGTTGTGGAACATCGTGCGGTTCTACGGGCCTTTCGCAGACGTTCAATCTGCCGATGCGGGCGCAGATCTGGTGGACTTCACCTTGTTTGTTCGATGGGATCACAGCGACGCAATGGCACGCGTGTTGGACGACTACCTGCAACACGCGGGCGAAGGCGAAGCGGTTGTGGCCGCATCGGTCACGCCGATTAATGTGGTCGGCGGCGATCTCGCCGAATGGCTCAAGCGTATGACATCGACCGCCATGCTCGCAAAAGCTGTCGAGCGCGTCATCGGACTTTTCAAGATGGACGAGGTCCAGCCCGCCAAGACCCTGGTCGAAGTGTTCGCGCCGGTCGAGCAGCGCGCCCGCGTGACCGTCTGACTGGAGCTCACGACATGAACGACGTTGTCATCGAATGCGCCAGCGATATCGAACTGGAACTGGAAAGCGCACTGCTTTTCTACCGGTCGCAAGCGGGCAGCAACATCTACGCAACCAAGCATAACGCACGTGTGATCGACGGCACGCCGGCACTGATGCCGGGCGTACCGCTCACGCTCGACCAGCTCGCCGACATCGCGGAGGTGGCAGCTAAGCGCACTGCGTTTAGGGGATTTGTGCATGAGCGCGTCGTGTATCTCGCGCCCAACCAGATTGCGTGGTGGGTTCCGGCTCGCACGCGACGGGTGTGGTTCGCGACGCAGGACGAACTTGGTACGCGCTCGGGTGAAACCGCCCACCCGCCGCTTCTGTTCGTCGTCAATAAAACGAGTTGGTTCGTGTTTGCGCTTCGTCAAAACACACGGCCAGATCCATCGACGAAGTTGTACGTCGCGCCTTACTACAACGTGTGGGAAGGCGGCGAGATCTGCACGGGCAACGTCGAAACACCGGACACCATCAATTCAGACGCCATCAAGGTGTTTGAGGACGCATTTTTTCGCAGCCGCTTCACCCACTCCAACGCCACGCGGCTGATCAAAAGACGCGGCGGCGCCGAGCAACTCTGGCTCGATCTCCTCGACGGGGCCGCGTTTCCGATGAACGCACTTGTCGACAGTAAGACCACCTTGCAGCAAGCCATTAACCGAATCGCCAACGAGCGGAGCTAACCGTGAGCATGAAAGAGATTTTTGAGAAATTCGACGCATCTAACAACCAGAACGTGAAAGCGATCGGCGACACCCTCTCGAGCTTTTCGAGGGACGTCGCGGCCGAGCTCGAGCGCCTGATCACGCGCCCGATCGCTGCGACCGAGGGCGATGAAAACCTTGCGCTAGACGTCGCGCTTTACGACAGCGCCCCGACCGTCGTTGTGCCGGCACATGCCAAGTTCGCGCCGCTCGTTGATATCGGGCACCGCTTCCTGATGGCAGCCGAAGGCGTGTTCGTCGAAGTGCGACGTCCTTGGTTGCATGTGATTCAGCAGATCGCGAAGCACGGCTCCACGGGTCCTCGTCCGCCTTGCGGAACCGTCGACCCAAAGGTTGAACTCGCGTTCGGAAAACTCGGCGTAGCGATCCCGTTCATTCAGGCATTCGCCGAGGAAGCACGCACCGCCCTGCCGAACGAGCATGCCGCATGGATCGTCTGGAACCAAGAGCGCAAAGCATTGGCTTATCGCCCCCTGCGCGTGTCCTCGGCCACTCCCGGCGCCATCACCTTCGAGCGTCCAGCACTTCCCGCTAACGAGAGTCTAGTAATCGATATTCACAGTCACGGTGCCGGCGCTGCATTCTTCAGTGACCAGGACGATGCCGACGATGCGGGAGAAGTGAAGATATCGGCCGTGCTCGGCGGCCTTGCGGACGGCGGCACGCCGAGTGTCGCTTTCCGGCTGTGCGTCCTTGGCATGTTCATTCCGCTGAAGGTTCCGGCCGAAGCCGTATTCAACGTGACGGAGCCGGCATGACGGTTCTCTTAATCGTCTTGGCCTTCATCACTGGCGGTTGCTTCGGCTTCATTGTGCACGCGATCCTGGCGGCCGGCACGCCACTCGACATGGGCGAACATCGAACAGAGGCGAATACCCAATGCCGCACGTAACCCCGCCTGAATTTCTCGAGCGTCGAGTGAACTTGATCCTAATCGGTTGCGGCGGCAACGGCTCGCAAATGCTGACGGGCCTCGCACGGCTGAATCACGCGCTAGTGAATCTCGGGCACCCCGGCCTGCACGTCACTGTGTTCGACGGCGATACCGTCAGCGAAGCCAATATCGGCCGGCAAATGTTCAGCCCGGCCGACGTTGGCCAGCACAAGAGCGTCGTGCTTGTTCATCGGCTCAATGCCTTCTTTGGCCTCGATTGGTGTGCGCGCCCGAAACATGCCGGCGCCGATGAACTGGTTCGTGCCGGTGGCGCACTGGTTGTGATGTGCGTCGATAGCGCCGCCGCACGCGCCAAGCTCGCGCCCCTGCTTCGAAAGACTGCGGGTTACGTGCTCGACCTTGGCAATCGCGCGAGCGACGGTCAAGTCGTCTTCGGCTGCGATCGCAAATCCGTCGCCGGCAGTGCGCCGCTGCGCTGGCCGTATGACGTCCTGCCCGAGCTGGTCGACACGAGCGTGCCGGAAGACGACACGCCGAGCTGTGGTCTTGCGGAAGCGCTCGAGCGTCAAGAGCTTTTCATCAATCAGGCGATCGTGACGCCGGCACTCGGAATTCTTTGGGAATTCTTCCGGCACGGCCAGTTGACCTGGTGCGGCGCGTTCGTGAACTTAAAAACCGGCCACGTGCGGCCGCTACCTGTGGATAACTTGAAATGACCCAGCCCCAAGACAGCCTATTCAGCGAACTGCGCGCGGCGCACTGTACGGTCGATCGCGCCGTGATTCAGTCTCTCTTCGGCCCAGGACCGAAAACATCGCGCAGCGGCGTATCTGGCGGAAAGTTGTCTTCCATAGCCATGACCATGATCGCGTCGACTTCCTCTTCGCTTAGGTCATCGACCTCGATCCCGCGCATTTTGCATAGCACTTCCATCATCTCGCCAGCGGCTTCGATGACGTCGTGCGGGTTCGGTAGTTTCGGGTTTGTAGGTTCCATTTACCCCATATCGGCATTGTCAGAACGAAACTTTAGGCGAGATTCGATCCGCTCCTTGACAGGAGCACCAGCATGACCGAAGAACTGAAAATCAATCAGGAACGAGCCCTCTCGAAGGGATTGGCCGCACTGGAAACCATGGCCACGATCTGGGCCGCGCAAGCGAATCTCGACAAGATCGCGCAAGCGCTCGCCGCTGTGCCGGAGGTAACTCGCGCCAGTCGGATCCGGGAAATGATCAAGCAAGGCTTTATGGAGGGCGCTTACCAGCACTACCGCGACCGCGACCCCGCAGCGCAAGCGGCAATTACGGCGCCGCCGATGGACGGGGCGTACTGTGATTTTTGCGAGCAGGAAAAGCTCGTGGCCGCGCACGACTCAACGTACATGAGCGGTGTGTACCGCGGATTCGTCGGAGCTTGGAATCGGCTCCCGCAAAGCCTGCCGGCCTGGCGCGACGTTGTCGAAGAAAGACAGCGCCAGATCTCGGTTGAAGGGAAGACCACCGATCACGATGACGCTAACAACGCTGGAGATCTCGCGGCCGCCGCATCGGCATACGCGTTGAACGCCGCGTGCCAGCTTAATCCGTACTCGCAGCAACCGCTCGCCGAATTTCCGCTTATGTGGCCTTCGGATTGGGCCGCGAAGTGGTGGAAGCCGAAGAAGCCACGCGAAGATCTGGTCCGCGCCGGCGCACTGGTACTCGCCGAGATCGAGCGTATCGATCGCGGGACGGAAAAAGGCGCTGCATGTTGACCGGCGCCAAGCTCGACATGTGGATGTCGGAACGCACTCACCGCATCTACATCGGCCACTGCCGCGAGGTTCCGGAAGGAATTGTGTCTCGCGAAAAGAAGGACGTGACCGCGCAGTGTATTAACGGCGCGGCTGCTCACCTAGTTGCCATCGGCGAGACCGACGTCATCGTGACGCTCGACGATGGCAAATACCGAATTCAAATAACGAGCGCTGAGCCTCACCTGCTCAGCCCGAAAGCGAGGAAGTCACGATGAACGCAGTACCGACTGTCATCGGCACGCGAGCACTAGATCTGAAAGAGGTAGCGCAATTACTTCGCGTTTCTTATAGCACTGTGTACGCCCACAAGAAAGAGTTGGGATTCTTTCAAATCGGCTCGGTATGGCGCGTGTGGCCGGAAACACTTCAAACCGCATCAAAACACTACAATGAGCGTCGACCGGCGCAGACGGAACCGAAGGAAGAAACATGTCAATCCGAAAGCGCAATGGCTCTGACGTCTGGCATATCGACATCCGCACGCCAGGCGGCGGCCGAGTTAGACAGACTACTGGGACAACCAATCGCAAGGAGGCGCAGGAGTATCACGACAAGCTGAAGCACGACCTGTGGCGCGTAGCGAAGTTGGGTGAAAAGACTTCCCGGACGTTCGACGAGGCAGTGCTGAGGTTTCTAACCGAGCACGCTGGCACGGTGGACGTCACGAACAAGACGATCCACCTCAGGCATTTTCGGGAGGTTTTCGACGGACGCAAGCTCGACTCGATCACGCGCGACGAGATTTTCGCTGCGCTCCCTGTGGCAAGCAAGCGTTCCAAGGAAGTCACGGCGGTATCGAACACGACAAAGAATCGATATCTGGGCACCATGCGGGGCATGCTGAATACCGCAGTTCATGAGTGGGAATGGATCGACAAGGCACCGAAGCTGCCGGAGCTACAAACGGGTCAGAATCGGATCCGGTGGATCACGCGGGAAGAGGCTCAGCGGCTGCTCGCATCGATGCGGACAGAATGGATGCGCGACGTGACGATCTTCGGCTTTGCAACGGGCCTGCGTCAGGCAAACATTCTCGGGCTCGAATGGTCGCAGGTCGATCTGGTGAAGCGTCGCGCGTGGATTCACCCGGATCAGGCGAAGGCACGCAAGCCGATCGGCGTGCCGCTGAACGCGGAGGCCGTAGCGGCGATCCGGCGTCAGATCGGCAAGCACGATGCGTTCGTCTTCACCCGGCGCGGCAAAGAGTGTCTGAAGTGGGATCTAGAACAGTGGAACCGGACTTGCGAGCGCGCGGGGATTCAGAAATTCCGGTTCCACGACGTGCGGCACACGTGGGCAAGCTGGCACGTGCAGGGTGGAACGCCGCTGAATCGCCTGATGGAGTTGGGCGGATGGTCGAAATACGAGATGGTGCTGCGCTATGCCCACCTCGCGCCTGACCATCTGGCACCGCACGCCGACGCGGTCACAATTTGGGCACAGGATGGTTCAGGTATTTCTGGCGCAGTCCCGCCAAGAGTTTTAAAGGCTGGCTGAAAGCCTTGCTACATAAGGGTTTCAGCGCAACGGCGGGTCTCCTAAGAAGTCGGGGCGCTCGCTGGATGTTTAAGGTAGCCTACCTGAAATACCGCGACGCGCGGCCTCACGGCGTCGAGGAAAGGCTCGGTAGACGACGTCTTGCTGCCGTGATGCGGCACGATCAGCACGTCTGCCTGCAGCCCGGCGGGCTCGCGTTGCCCGAGTTGCCCGAGTTGCAATAGCTGGCGCTCGACGTCGGCTTCAATGTCGGCGGCCAGCAGCGCCGAGCGCCCCGCCGCGCTGGTCACTTTCAGCACGCATGACGTCGCGTTCGGTTTGGCCGCGAGCGGCCCGGCCTGCGGCCACAGCACGTCGAACACCACGCCGTCCCACTGCCAGCGCTGCCCCGCGACGCAGCGCAACAAAGCGCTGCCGTGATCCTGTGCCGTCTTCCACAACGGTTCACGCGGCCGCAGCGACGCCACGAATTGCCGGACCTGAATACTTTCGAGCACCGCGGGCGCACCGCCCGAGTGATCGGAATCCGAGTGGCTGATCATCAGCGTATCGAGCGTGGAAAGGCCGTGGGCGAATAGATACGGCACGACAAGCCGTTCACCCGCGTGCGTGGATTCGGGGCCCGGACCTGCGTCGAAGAGCAAGGTGTGATGCATGGTTTCGATGACGATGGAAGACCCCTGGCCAATGTCGAGCGCCGTTACGCGAAACGTGCCGTTCGGAGGCGCTTGAGAAACCGGAAGCGCGAGCGGCAACCAGGTAAGCGGAGCAGCGAACCGCAGCGGCCAGCCGCGCGGAGCCAGCGCCCATATCACGCCAAACGCCGCTGCCGTCAGCGCAAACCCGTCCGGTTGCGGCAAACGCCAGAGCGTCCATGTGGGTCCAGACAGGTGGGCGAGCGCGTCGAACATCGGGGTCAGCATGCCATGCGCCGCGCGGTAGGCGAAACCATCGAGCGGTGCGGGCAGCAAAACGGCCACCAGCACGGTCGGTGTCACGAGAAAGCTGATCCACGGAATCGCGAACGCGTTGGCAAGCGGCCCCAGCAGTGGAATCTGGAAAAACCAGTACGCGGTGAGCGGTGGGAGTCCGAGCGTTATGGCGTACTGCACGCGCGCACTGGAGGCGATCCCGCGGCCGACGCGCCGTGCCGTAGGTCTGAGCCACGCCAGCGAGCGAACCCGGACTCGCGTGATCATGTCGCCAAGCCGGTCGCGCATGTGGCGACGTGGTTGACTTCCAGCTTCATCGGTGGGCTCGCTCGCAGCAGGATCTTCGTCTGCCTGATCGTCGGCCTGGGGCGCCGCGAACTCCTCCGCGAAGCCGACCGATGCTCGCCGTCCACGCGATGCGATCGCGAACAGAATGGCCGCCACCGCGCAGAACGACAACCAGAATCCCGCCGCCGTCACCGCCCAGGGATCGGCAAGCAGAACAAGCCCCAGTGCCCAAGCGAGCACCAGCGAAGACGCCGGCCGGCGGCCGCTCAACACAGCGAGCGCGACGAAGCAAAGCATCCACATCGATCGTTGCGCGGGAACGTTGAATCCGGCGAGCGCCGCATAGAAAGCCGCGAATATCGCTGCGCCGGCTGCTGCCGCTTTTTGCGCCGATACGATCAGCGGCGCCGGCAACCCGCGCCATCGCAAGCGTCGCCATAACCCGCCGCACAAAAGCGCCGCGAGTCCTGCGACAAAGCCAATATGCAGCCCCGAAATCGCCACGAGATGACTCGTCCCGGTCGCGCGCAGCAAGGTCCAGTCGGCGTCGCTGACCACGTCTTGGGCGCCTGTAGCCAATGCGACGATAATTCCTCGATGCGGAGCACCATCGAGTGCCGTTAAAACCCGCTCGCGCAACCGCGCACGCCAACGATCGATCGTCAGCGCGGAACCGTGCGCATCCGTGGGCAAACGCCGAGCCACGCCCGGCATGGAAACGTAACCGGTCGCACGAATGTTGCGAGCGAGCAGCGCCACTTCAGCATCGCGGCCCCGAAAATTGGCATTGCCATGCGGACGTTTCAGTCGGGTGACCAGCGTCCATCGTTGCCCGGCCCAAAGAGCAGGTGGCGGTGCGACGGCAGGACCGCGTTTGGACGCATCCACCGCCATCCACGATAGCTGCACGACACGCGGAAAGTTCGTCAACGCGGCATCGTTCGATTCGACTTCAAACAGGAATCGTGTGCCGTCCGCGCCTTGCATTGGCAGTCCGCGCACGAATCCGGTCAACTCGATGTTGCGATTCTCGAACGCAACGGGCAAAACGCGTTGCAATCGCGTGTCTGCGCGCCAGGCGGCGTAACCGAAGCCAATAACCAATGCAGCCGCAATCAGCGACGCCGCGCGAAACCGCGGGAAACAAGCCGCGAGCGCGCAGGCAAGCCCGAGCAGGAGCAAAAGCGCCCATAAAACAAGGGCGCCGGGCAACACAGCTTGCTGCTGCAAACACATGATTCCCAACGCAAAGCCGATCAAGATACCGCGCACGCACGCTCCTCAAAAACTCGACGCGAGCGCAGACGCATCGAAGGAAAGAACTGCCCTTCAATGCCTACGATCGAACGAAAACAAGGAACTGATTATGCGGAGATAAGGCCAAGCCGCGGCAGCGCGGCGTGCGCGTTAGCCGTTGTGCCTAAGGAAAGCGTCTCTTCGTCAATGCCGCGCAACTCAGCAAGGACCCGCGCGATGCCAGGCACCTGATCCGGCGCATTGCGATGCTTGTAGAGCCATGAAGGCGCGATATCAGGCGCATCGGTTTCAAGCACGATCGCGTCCATGGGCAACTCCGCGGCGAGGCGTCGAATCTGGCGGGCGCGTTCGAAGGTCAGATTGCCGCCGAAACCCAGGCGCATGCCATGCGCGATGAACGCTTCGGCCTGCTGAAAACTGCCGTTGAACGCATGCGCAATACCGAGTTTGACGGAGAACACGCGCAGGCCCTTGAGCACCTTGTCCTGCGATTTGCGCACATGGCAGATCACCGGCAAATCGAACTCGCGTGCGAGCTTGAGCTGCTCGTAATAGAAGAAAGTTTGGCGCGCATCGTCTAGGCCGGGTACAAAATAGTCCAGCCCGATCTCTCCAATACCCACAAACCTCGGATCCCCCATACTCGCGGCAATCTGCTCGCGCAACACGCGCAGATCGTCGTCGTGCGCACGCGGCGTGAACAACGGATGAATGCCGAGCGCGTAAGCACCACCTTCAATGCGATGCGCGAGCTCACGCACGCGGTCGAAATTCTGGCGCTCCACGCCCGGAATCACGATCCGCGAGACACCCTCCTTCAACGCCGATGCCGCGACGTCATCGCGGTCGGCATCGAATTCGGATGCATCGAGATGGCAATGCGTGTCGATCCACATGCAAGGCCTCCAGCATTCCAGCGATTATCCAGCGATCAAACAGGGACGACCGGCTCCTCGAACAACACGCCGTCACGCAAGCGCATGATGCGGTCGCAGCGTGCGGCGAGATCGGGGTCATGCGTGACGATCACGAAGCTCGTCTCAAACGTCTGGGACAACTCCAGCATCAGGTTGAACACCGTATCCGCTGTGGCGCCGTCGAGGTTGCCGGTCGGCTCATCGGCGAGTACGCATGCCGGGCGCGTGACGAGCGCACGTGCAATCGCCACGCGCTGACGCTCGCCGCCCGACAATTCGCCCGGCCGATGTTTAGCCCGATGGCCAATCCCCACGCGTTCGAGCACGGCCATGGCCTCCTTGCGCGCGTCCGTTTCGCTCATGCGGCGAATGCGCAGCGGCATCGCGACGTTATCGAGCGCGGTGAATTCGGCAAGCAAATGATGAAACTGATACACGAAACCGAGCGCACGATTTCGCAGTTCATTGCGTTCGCGTTCACGCAATGCGGTGAACGGTTTGCCCAACAGTGAAACCTTGCCGGCGCTGGGTTCATCGAGACCGCCGAGCACGTGCAGCAACGTGCTTTTACCCGATCCCGATGCGCCGACGATCGCCAGTTTCTCGCCACGCCGGACCTGCAATTCTGCGTTATCGAGCACTTGCACGTTGAAGCCGCCTTGCACGAACGTCTTCGAAATCGCCGATGCTTCGAGCACGATGTTGCTGTTGTTATCACTCATAGCGCAGTGCCTCCGCCGGACGAACCTTGGCGCCCCGCCAGCTCGGATAGAGCGTTGCGAGCGATGACAATCCGAATGCGATAAGGCCGATCCGCGCGACGTCGGCGGGGACGAGTTCGGACGGCAATTCGCTGATGAAATACACCGATGGCGGCAGGAACTGCACGCCAAGCAGATGCTCGATCATGGGCACGAGCCACGGAATGCTCCACGCGATAAGGCACCCCAGCGTCACACCAAGCGCCGTGCCGATAAAGCCGATCGTCACGCCCTGGATCACGAATATCTTCATGATCGAGCCGGGTTGCGCGCCAAGCGTGCGCAGGATGGCGATGTCCGCTTGTTTATCGGTCACGGTCATCACCAGCGACGACACCAGGTTGAACGCCGCCACGGCAATAATCAGCGTCAAGATGATAAACATCATGCGTTTCTCGATCTGCACGGCCGAGAACCAGGTCTTGTTCTGCTGCGTCCAGTCACGGATATAGAGGTCGCCGGAAAGCGTTCGCGACAGTTGCCGCGCGACTTCCGGCGCACGCTGCATGTCCTTCAGCTTCAGGCGCACGCCCGTGGGCGCTGGCAGCCGGAACAGCGCCTGGGCGTCGGCGATGGAAATCAGCGCCAGCGTGGAGTCGTATTCGTAATGCCCCGACTCGAACACGCCGACCACGGTGAACTGCTTGAGCCGCGGCAGCATGCCCGCCGGCGTGATCGTGCCTTCGGGCGCGACCAGTGTGATCTTGTCGCCCGTTGTCACGCCGAGATTGGTCGCCAGATCCGCGCCGAGCACAATGCCGAAGCCGCCGGGCACGAGATCTGTGAGCTTGCCGCCCCGCATCTCCTTGCCGATATCCGACACTTCCGGTTCCAGCGACGGCTCCACACCTCGCAACGCCACGCCGCTGACCGCGCCTTGACGCGTCAGGAGCGCCTGGGCGTCCACGTAGGGTGCCGCGCCGATCACTTCCGGATTCTTGCGCGCTTCCTGCGCGGTCAGTTGCCAATTGGGCATGGACCCGGTCGGCGAGAATATTTCGACGTGCGCGAGCACGGACAACATGCGGTCGCGGACCTCTTTCTGGAACCCGTTCATTACCGAGAGCACCACGATCAGCGCCGCGACGCCAAGGGCGATACCAGCCATCGATACCAGCGCGATAAACGAGATGAAACCGTTGCCGGTGGTGCGTTTGCCGGCGCGGGTATAGCGCCAGCCGATCTGCCATTCGTAGGGAAGTTTCAAGCGATTCCTTTTCAGCGTTCTAACGTTCTTCGATCTTTACATCGCGCATTCGGCGCACGGCTGGAACCTTGCGGCTTGCGGCGTTTTTCTGACCCGAGCCAGGTCAATCGGGTGGCGGTCACAACGCCTTTTCTACCCTTACCGCATCGATCGAACGCAACCGGATGCACCGATCCGTCTGCAATCAAGCGCGAAGTTTGCCACACAATTCTTAGCCGAACCTTTAGCCCACGCTTTAACCGGGATGTCGCGGCGGATGGGGAAACGACGGCGCAAGCCAGCATGCTGGCCGTTCGGACGATTTCCGTCATCCATCTCGCAGTCCATACTCGCCTGGCTCACCCACACGGCATCGTCCCTCCGAAAACCCGGCTTCAGCCGCAGCAACGGCTCAATTTCATCACTCTTGACGTATTACGCAAAACGTAATACGATGAACATAATGATCCAAACGTTCCGATGCAAGGACACGCAAACACTGTACGAAGGTGGAACACCGAAACGGTTTCGGGCAATCGCTGATGTCGCTATCAGAAGGCTTACGGCATTGGACGCTGCAGTGGAAATACGCGACCTGAAGTCGCCGCCCGGCAACCGGCTCGAATCCCTTTCCGGCGACCGGCGCGGTCAGCTCAGTATCCGGATCAACGGTCAATGGCGCGTTTGTTTCAAATGGACGACGAAGGGTCCCGTCGACGTCGAAATCATCGACTATCACTGACCACTACTAGGAAAGCTCATGTCCAAGAACGGCATGCGTCCGGTTCACCCGGGCGAGATATTGCGGGAAGATTATCTGGTCCCGCTCGAAATGAGCGTGAACGCGCTGGCGCTGGCGTTGAATGTGCCTGCAACGCGTCTGCATGAAATCGTGAAGGAGCGGCGCGGCATCACGGCCGACACCGCCTATCGCCTTGCACGCTACTTCGACTCGACCCCCGAGTTCTGGTTGAATCTCCAAGCCATGTACGACTTGAAAACATTGCCCACGCGCAGTGAAATCGATCGCAAGGTTGAACCCCGTGAGTTGTCGCGCGCGTGATGCATCAAGCCGGGCAGGCACGGAAATGTGGTGTGGCCTGACTCCGGGTGTCGTCGTAAAACCTTGGGGCAAGGTCTGCGGAGTTGGGTTAGCGGAATTGATCCGCGAGCGATAGACCCGATCCCGGCGTGCAACACGCGCACCTTCGCTGCCACAGCCCAGCCTTGACGTGATCCAGGATCGACTTTGCGTGTCCGGCAGCTATCCACGTATTACTTGTTACGCATATGTAGCGTATAGCACCGAGGCAAATGGCAAGCGCCCGGAAGACACCGGGGCCTTTGCCATACAATGCGCAGCATCATGCCCACGTCCAAGCTCCCAGACCTTCACCTTCTCTTGCCGTTCGCGCTGCCATCGGCTGCGGACGCCGCCACCGCGCTGCACAAGCTGGACCGCCCCGCGCTCGACCGGCTGCTCGCCCGGGCGACGCTCGATGAGCGCGTGATCGGCGAGGATTTCCAGCGCACTCTGCCGCACGAGCGCTGGATCGCACGGCAGTTTGGCGTCGTGAACGAGGCGCCCGGACAAGCCGCCGACGAAGCGCCGCTCGCGCCCTATATGTTGCTCGCCGACGGCGGAACGCCCGGCGATACCATTTGGGCATGCATCGAACCGGTGCACGTGCGGATCGCGCGTGATCATCTGGTGCTGATCGATCCGGCCACGCTGGGTGTAGACGATCAGGAAGCACGCACGTTATTCGATGTCGTCAAGCCGCTGATAGAAGACCTCGGACTGACCATTCAGGCGCCGCAACCAGCACGCTGGTACGTCGCCGGACCGAATCTCGGCAAGCTCGCGGGCGCGTCGCCGTTGCGAGCGAGCGGGCGCAATATCGAAATCTGGTTGCCGCATGAAGCAGGCACCGGCGAGCGCTCACGTGCGTGGATGAAGCTGCAGAACGAAGTGCAGATGGCGTGGTTCGAACACCCGCTCAACGAAGCACGTGAAGCGCGTGGCTTGCCCGCGATCAACTCGATCTGGCTGCACGCGCAAGGCGCGCTACGCAGCGTAACGAGCCCATTCGCGCACGTGATGTCGAACGCTCCGGCCACACGCGGGCTCGCATTGGCAGCCGATATCGTGCCGCAAGCGCCGCCGGAATCTTTCGCCGCTTTCATGGCTTCAACAACGGCAAGCAATGGCCGCGCGCTTGTCGAACTCGACCCGTTTTCCGCACCGTTCATCGAGCAGGACTGGGCGCGCTGGAACGACGCGCTCGGCACGCTTGAGCGCGACTGGTTCGCGCCGGCCCTTGCCGCGCTCGAGAACGGAACGCTTGGCACGTTGCGCCTCACGTTGTGCAGCGACACGGGTTCAGTGTCGCTGACCGTCACGCGCGGCGCGTTGCGCAAATTCTGGCGGCGGCGTCCGATCGCGGCGCTGCTTATCGAATGAACGAAGCGAATAAACGAAACGAGTAGATGAAGCGAATGAAACGAATCCTCACCGGCCTGTCCGCATGACCCGAATCGTCACCCGTGCGCCCTCTCCCGCCGATGCCGCCGTCCTCGTGCGGCATGGCGTTCATCCTGTCATTGCGCGTCTGTATGCATCGCGTGGCGTGTGCTCGCCGGAAGAGATCGAGACCGAACTCAAGAAATTGCACGCGCCCGTCGGGCTGAAAGGTTGCGATGAAGCCGCCGCCGTACTCGCCGACGCGCTCGCGGCGAAGCGACGCATGCTGGTCGTCGCTGACTACGATTGCGACGGCGCCACCGCTTGCGCCGTTGCCGTGCGCGGCTTGCGGATGTTCGGTGCGCAGATCGATTACCTGGTGCCGAACCGGTTCGAATACGGTTATGGCCTGACGCCCGAGATTGTCGCGCTGGCCGCGCGCCGCGCGGGAGGAAAGCCGGATCTGCTGATCACCGTGGACAATGGCATCGCAAGCGTGGATGGCGTCGAGGCTGCGAATGCGTTGGGTATCGACGTGCTGGTGACCGATCACCACCTACCCGGCGATGAACTGCCGCCCGCGCGCGCCATCGTCAATCCGAACCAGCCGGGCTGTGCGTTTCCGAGTAAATGCATCGCGGGCGTGGGGGTCATTTTCTATGTGCTGCTCGCATTGCGGGCGGAGCTGCGTCGTCGCAATGCTTTCACCACCGACGCGCCCGAACCGCGTCTGGATGGCCTGCTCGATCTGGTTGCGCTCGGCACGGTCGCCGACGTCGTCAAGCTCGATCCGAACAACCGGATCCTGGTCGCGCAGGGCCTGAAGCGGATTCGCGCGGGACGAATGCAACCGGGCATCGCGGCGCTGTTTCGCGCGGCTGCGCGCGATGCGCGCGCAGCGTCCGGATTCGATCTCGGTTTTGCGCTTGGGCCGAGGCTGAATGCGGCGGGACGGTTATCGGATATGTCGCTTGGGATTGAATGCCTGATCACCGATGACATCGGCCGCGCATGGGAACTCGCGCAGCAACTGGATTCGATCAATCGCGAGCGGCGTGAAATCGAAGCCGGGATGCAGGAACAGGCGCTTGAGGAACTTGCCAATATCGATCCTTCGGATTCAGCCACGTTGACGCTGTTTAATCCGGCGTGGCATCAGGGCGTGATCGGGATTGTCGCGGGGCGGCTGAAGGAGAAGTTTCACCGGCCATCGTTCACATTTGCTCATGCCGATGACAGCGGGGTTTTATCGAAGGGATCGGGGCGCTCGATTCCGGGGTTTCATCTGCGCGATGCGGTCGACCTGATTTCCAAGCGCGAGCCTGGGATGATCGTGAAATTCGGCGGCCACGCAATGGCGGCGGGGATGACCATTGTTACCGCTGACATCGCGCGGTTTACTGCGGCGTTTGAAGCCGTCGGGCGCGAGTGGTTGACGTCCGATGCCTTGTCACGGGTGGTCGAAACCGACGGCGAACTCGAGGACGCTTATTTCACGCCGCAGTTTGTTGAATTGATCGATGGCGCGGTGTGGGGGCAAGGCTTTCCGGCGCCCGTGTTTTCCGGGGAGTTTGAAGTGGCGTCCCAGGCGCTGGTCAAGGACAAGCATTTGAAGCTGCAATTGCGGCGCGGGCAGCAGCGGTTCAACGCTATCTGGTTTAATCACACGGAAACGCTGCCGGCACGCGCCGTCGTGGCGTACCGGCTCGTTTCCGATACCTGGAATGGAGTCGCGCGGGTCCAGATGATCGTGGAACATGCGCTGGGGTAAGGCGCAGTCCGGCCTGGACCACTCATGCCGCCTCCCGCCATCCGTGCGAACGGACCACGCGCTCTCCCGCGCTGGCGGCCTTTGGCGTCCAGCAGGCACCCCGTCCTAAGCTATAATTTCCCTCTTAGCCAAAAAACCTGAAAACGATCAAAAATGGAAGCGGAACGTCTAAACGCAATCGAGAACCTCCTCGCCGACCTGCGCCGTCGCGCTGGCGAGCTCCGGGGGTATCTTTGACTACGACGCCAAGGCCCTGCGTCTTGACGAAGTCAACCGGGTACTAGAAGACCCGAACGTCTGGAACGACTCGAAAAACGCCCAGGCCCTGGGCCGCGAGAAAAAGCTGCTGGACAACGTTGTCACCACCATCACGGACCTCGACAACGATCTTCGCGACACGCAAGACCTCTTCGACATGGCCCGCGAAGAAAACGACGAAGACACGCTCGTCTCATGCGAAGCGGACACGGCAGCGCTCGAAAAACGCGTCGAAGACATGGAATTCCGCCGGATGTTCTCGAACCCGGCCGACCCGAACAACTGCTTCATCGATATCCAGGCCGGCGCCGGCGGCACGGAAGCGTGCGACTGGGCCGCAATGTTGATGCGCCAGTACCTTCGCTACTGTGAACGCAAAGGCTTCAAGACCGAAGTTCTCGAAGAATCCGACGGCGACGTTGCCGGTATCAAGAGCGCGACCATCAAGGTTGAAGGCGAATACGCGTACGGCTTCCTGCGCACGGAAACGGGCGTTCATCGGCTGGTACGCAAATCGCCCTTCGACTCATCGGGCGGACGCCATACGTCGTTTTCATCGATCTTCGTGTATCCGGAAGTCGACGATTCCATCGAAATCGATATCAATCCGGCCGACATTCGCACCGACACGTATCGCGCATCGGGCGCCGGCGGCCAGCACATCAACAAGACCGATTCGGCCGTGCGCCTGACTCACGCGCCCACCGGGATTGTTGTGCAGTGCCAGAACGACCGCTCGCAACACCGTAACCGCGCCGAAGCCATGCAGATGCTGAAAGCGAAGTTGTACGAGTTCGAAATGCGCAAGCGGCAGGTTGAGAAAGACAACCTGGAAAACAGCAAGACCGACGTGGGCTGGGGTCACCAGATCCGCTCGTACGTGCTCGATAACAGCCGCATCAAGGACTTGCGCACGAACGTGGAAATCAGCAACACGAAAGCCGTGCTGGACGGCGACCTGGACGACTTCATCGGCGCGAGTCTCAAACAGGGCGTATAAGCAAAAGTCGAGCAAATGGCGCGGCTTCAGTAACACGCCGCCGCGCCAACAGCATCGTTTCGACGTTGCTTCGTTCACGGCAATCCATCGCAGCATTGCATCGCTAATATTTGCGACCATCCGTGTGCCTGTGTTCCTGCGCTGTGTTTCAACCTTGTCATTCACGCGGTGAAACGCAAACAACCTGGACGCAGCATCAGGCCCACGACCAAGCCGCATTCATCGCACTCAAAGCCAAACACATCATGACCGAACCGACTCAGCCGGGCGCAGCTCCCGAACTGGAAGAAAACCAGATCCTCGCCGAGCGTCGCGACAAACTCCGTGCGCTGCGTGAGCAAGGAATCGCATTTCCGAACGATTTCCGGCCGACACACCAAGCCGCCGCGCTGCAATCCGACTACGCCAATAAAGACAAGGAAGCGCTCGAAGCCGAGCCGCTGCAAGTCGCGGTCGCGGGCCGGATGATGTTGAAACGCGTGATGGGCAAGGCCAGTTTTGCGACGGTGCAAGACGGCAGCGGCCAGATCCAGTTCTTCATCACGCCCGCAGACGTCGGCCAGGAAGTCTACGACGCGTTCAAGAAGTGGGACCTGGGCGACATCATCGCGACGAAGGGTGTTTTGTTCCGCACGAACAAGGGCGAGTTGTCGGTGCGTTGCACGGAATTGCGCCTGCTGACCAAAGCGCTGCGCCCTCTTCCCGATAAATTCCACGGCCTCGCCGATCAGGAAATGCGCTATCGCCAGCGTTATGTCGACCTGATCGTGACGCCGGAAACGCGCCAGACGTTTATTGCGCGCACGAAAGCGTTCGCGTCGATCCGCAGCTTCATGGCGAAGGCGGATTTCATGGAAGTGGAAACGCCGATGCTGCACCCGATTCCCGGCGGCGCCGCGGCGAAGCCGTTCGTCACGCATCACAATGCGCTCGACATGCAGATGTTCCTGCGTATTGCGCCGGAACTGTATTTGAAGCGCCTGGTGGTCGGCGGCTTCGAACGCGTGTTCGAAATCAACCGGAATTTCCGTAACGAAGGCGTGTCACCGCGACACAACCCCGAGTTCACGATGATGGAGTTCTACGCTGCGTACACGGACTACACGTGGATGATGGACTTCACCGAAGCGCTGATCCGTCAGGCGGCCATCGATGCGCGCGGCGACGCGAGCATCGTGTATCAAGGGCGTGAACTGGATTTGTCGAAGCCGTTCCATCGGTTGACGATCTGCGAAGCGATCCAGAAATACGCGCCGCAATACACGAACGAACAACTCGCCGATGCCGCGTTCCTGCGCACTGAGTTGAAGAAGTTCGGTGTCGATGCATCGCAGCCGCAGTTTTTGAACGCGGGCGTCGGTTCGTTGCAACTCGCGTTGTTCGAGGAAACGGCCGAATCGCAATTGTGGGAGCCGACGTTTATTGTCGACTATCCGCTGGAAGTCTCCCCGTTGGCGCGGGCATCGGACACGGCTCCGGGCATCACGGAACGCTTCGAGTTGTTTATCGTGGGGCGTGAGATTGCGAACGGCTTCTCGGAGCTGAACGATCCGGAAGATCAGGCAGCGCGGTTCCAGAAACAAGTCGACCAGAAAGATGCCGGCGACGAGGAAGCCATGTTCTACGACGCCGACTACATTCGCGCGCTGGAACACGGCATGCCGCCGACGGGCGGCTGCGGAATCGGTATCGACCGGCTGGTCATGTTGCTGACCGATAGCCCAAGCATTCGCGACGTCATCCTGTTTCCGCATTTGCGTCGCGAAGACTGAGCGCACGCAGGGACGGCAAGTTTGTAAAAAAGGCGCGAAAGCGCCTTTTTTTCGTCCTGAAGAATGGCTGGATTTGTAACTTTCGGTAAAAACCTCCATCCAAGACTACCGCTTGATGCCGGCTTTATCTGGAAAACCCTTATAAAACAAAGCCATCCGGCACATCTTCAATCCGGTGCGTTTCTTGCATCTGATGGATACCTGGAAACGTTACAAATTGACAAACCTTACGCTTCAGATTGTTCGACACTGCTTTCGTGAATGAGCAACGTCACACCCGGTAATGCCACACTCTGCCTTGAGACGGAGGTCCAAAAATGGATAACAGCAACAACATGACCACATCGAATTCACCGAATCCCGACGCGCCACGCGACCGCAAGATTCATCCACTGGTGGCAACCGCCGCGGGCGCGGTGATCATTGCCAGCCTTGCTGCCACGGCAGCAGTCACCGGGCTGTTCCCGAAAGCATCGAGTACGTCCCCGACCAACGACCAGACCCAGGCCGCGCAAGTTGCGACGCAACCGGCAACGCAACCCGCCGAGCCCACTGCTGCTCAGCAACAGCAGGCGCAGCAGGACCAGCTTGCTCAACAGCAAGCTCAGCAGCGCGCGGCAGCCCAGCAGCAACAACAGCAACAGGCGGCACCTCCTCAGATGGCACAGCAGCAACCTGTCCCTGCGCAGCAGCCTAACTACGCACAGCAGCAACCCGCTCAACCCGCCTATTGCTCGACGTGCGGTACGGTGGAAGCGATCTCGGCCGTACGGCATGAAGGCCAGGGAACCGGCATTGGTGCGGTAGGCGGCGCGGTCGCAGGCGGTCTTGTCGGGAATCAGTTCGGACGCGGAGGCGGTCGAACCGGCATGACGATCCTCGGCGCGCTCGGCGGTGGCCTGGGCGGTAATGCGGTCGAAAAACATCTGCGCAGCGAAACCGATTATTCGGTACGCGTGCGGATGGAAAGCGGCAAGACGCGTTACTTCACGTATCGCCAAGCGCCGCCGTTCAGCCAAGGGCAACGCGTGCGGATTGAAAACGGCACGCTGGCTGCGGGCTGATTTATAGCCGGAAATTTCAGAAACGAAGCCACAAAAGCAAAACGGCGATTCCCGATGGAATCGCCGTTTTGCCTTGTCCGCACCGCTTTAGCTCAAAGAAATCGACCGGATTCAATAATCCGCGTCTTCAATCCACGCCGCCTGGATCGCTTCGAGAATCTTCTCGTTGGACCTTGCAGGGTCGTCGTCGAAGCCCGGAAGCTCTGTCACCCAGCGATGCAAATCCGTAAATCGCACAAATTGCGGATCGACGTTCTGATGCGCGTCGGTCAGTGCCATCGCGATATCCTGCGTATCTGTCCACTTCATGGCGAGCGCTCCTGTCTCGTGGTCGCTGATTTAAGTTCAGTGATTCTCTTTGGCGTGATTGATGGTGTAGCGCGGAATCTCGACAACCAGATCCTCGTCCGCCGGCGCCATCGCCTGACATGATAACCGCGACGTCGGCTCAAGTCCCCAGGCCTTGTCGAGCAAATCGTCCTCGTCCTCCTCCGACGGCACAAGCGCGTTGAAGCCCTCGCGAATGATCACGTGACACGTCGTGCACGCGCACGATTTTTCGCACGCGTGTTCAATCTCGATGCCGTTGTCCAGCAAGTTGTCGCAAATGCTCTTCGACGTATCCGCGTCGATCACAGCGCCGTCAGGACACAATTCCACGTGGGGTAATACTACGATCTGAGGCATGAATTTCGTTCCGTTCTTTGTACGTGAGAGGCTCGGCGCGTCCTCGGCTAATAGTCAGACTTCGTCGAGCCTGCGGCCGGCGAGCGCGCGGCGAATGCTCTTGTTCATGCGGCGGGCAGCGAATTCATCGGTGGCGGCGGCAAGTTCTTTCGTCGCCGTTTCGATGGCATCAACGCTGTCCCCGCCCGTGACCGCCGAGAGCTTGACGATCAGCGCTTCAATGTTGACCCGCTCCGCTTCGTCCAGCAGTTCACCGTCCACGCCGAGCGCCGCCTGCGATGCTTCCACCAAGCGCTGCGCGTCGACCTGCGCCTCGCGCAACGCACGGGCGCGCATGTCGACTTCGGCGGTCGTGAAGCTTTCTTCCAGCATGCGCGCGACGTCGTCATCGGCGAGACCGTAGGATGGCTTCACCACCACCGACGCCTCCACACCCGACAATTGCTCACGCGCGAACACGGACAACAACCCGTCCGCGTCTACCTGATACGTCACGCGAATGCGCGCAGCGCCGGCGGCCATCGCGGGAATGCCCCTTAACTCGAAACGCGCGAGCGAACGGCAGTCCGAGACCAGCTCGCGCTCGCCTTGCACGACGTGGATTGCCATCGCCGTCTGGCCATCTTTGAAGGTCGTGAAATCCTGCGCGCGTGCGACCGGAATGGTCGAGTTGCGCGGAATGATCTTCTCGGTCAATCCGCCCATGGTCTCAACGCCGAGCGACAGCGGAATGACATCGAGCAGCAGCCAGTCATCGCCTTCTCCGCGACGATTTCCCGCGAGCAGGTCCGCCTGGATGGCGGCACCGAGCGCCACGACCTGATCCGGATCGAGATTGGTCAACGGCGGCTGGCCGAAGTAAGTTTGCACCGCGCGGCGGATCACCGGCATGCGCGTGGCACCGCCAACGAGCACCACACCCTTGATCTCGGCGGGCGCGACCTTGGCGTCGCGCAAGGCCTTGCGCGTGGGGGTCAAAGTGCGGGCGACCAGTGCGTCAGTCAGCGTAGCGAAGTCGCTTTCGGTGATAGTGAAATCGATTTGCTTGCCATCGGACAACGTGGCTTGAATTGTGGCCTCAGGCGCGTCGGACAGCGCTTCCTTAGCCGTGCGCACGCGATCCAGCAGCAGACGCACGTCTTCCGGCGTAGCGGGCGTTACCTTGGATTTCACCAGCACATGCCGATACAGCATCGCATCGAAATCGTCGCCGCCGAGCGCTGAATCGCCGCCCGCTGCGAGCACTTCGAACACGCCCTTCGTGAGCTTGAGGATCGACAGATCGAAGGTCCCGCCGCCCAGGTCATACACGGCATACAAACCTTCCGATGCATTGTCCAGCCCGTACGCAATCGCCGCGGCGGTCGGTTCGTTCAAGAGGCGCAGCACGTTCAAACCGGCGAGTTTCGCGGCGTCTTTCGTGGCTTGCCGCTGGGCTTCATCGAAGTATGCAGGCACCGTGATCACCGCGCCGACCAACTCGTCGGCAAGCGTGTCTTCCGCGCGATATCGCAGCGTCGCCAGAATTTCCGCCGATACTTCCACCGGACTTTTCACGCCGTCGACGGTGCGAATCTGCACCATGCCCGGCGCATCGACGAAATCGTACGGCGCGTTTTCCGCCCCTTCCACTTCGCTTTTGCCGCGGCCCATGAAGCGCTTCACCGACACAATGGTATTGCGCGGATCGAGCGCCGCTTCTTCCTTCGCCACGCGGCCGATCCGCCGGCCGCCCTTCTCCAGATACCGGACCACTGACGGCAGCAAGTAATGGCCGTCTTCGTCGGGCAGCACTTCGGCCACGCTGTTGCGCACGGCGGCAACCAGCGAATTGGTCGTACCAAGGTCGATACCCACAGCTACCCGCCGCTGATGCGGCGCCGGAGCCATGCCGGGTTCTGAAATTTGCAGTAAAGCCATCGTTGATCTAGTGGGGGTTGGTGTCGTCTGGTTTTATATATGGCGTCAGGCTCAGTCGAGCTTCTCGATCTGCACGCCGATCTCGCTCGCCACGCGCTCAATGAACATCAGCTGGCGCACGGCTTCGCTCGCCGCCTGGTCGGAATGGCTGTCGATCAGCGCCGCCAGTTTTTCGAAGCGGATACGTTCCTGATCGCGCAACTCACGGAGCAAGTCTTCGAGCGCGCCAAGGTTCCTGGCGTGGGCCGCGTCTTCTATGTTTTCGCGCCATTCCATTTGCTGCATCAGGAAGGCCGGTTCCATCGCGGTGTTGTTCTCTGCGTCGGCATGCACGCCGCGCAGCGACAACATATACGTTGCCCGCTTTAGCGGATCGCGCAACGTCTGATACGCCTCGTTCGCCCGCGTGGCCCACTGCATCGCGACGCGTTTCTGCGCGTCGCCAGCGGCCGCAAAACGATCGGGATGAACCTGCGCCTGCACCGTCCGATACGCGTCGTCGAGTGTTTTTGCATCGATGGCGTAGGTCGGCGGGAGGTCAAACAGATCGAAGTGACTGTCGTTGAGCGTTGCCATGTTGAAAATGAGTGAAAGATCAGCGGAAAGCAGGGCCAAGAGAGACTTCTAAACCGGCGGCATTAAAGAAAAAGGCGGCACGCGCCGCCTCTTTTGCTGTTCTTGCGCCGCGCTATACGCGAAACGATTCGCCGCAACCGCACTCGTCTTTCACGTTCGGGTTATTGAACTTGAACCCTTCGTTCAGCCCTTCGCGCGCGAAATCCAGCTCGGTCCCGTCGATATAAGCCAGGCTCTTCGGATCGACAATGATCTTCACGCCGCTCGACTCGAACACCTGGTCTTCCGGCGCGAGTTCGTCCACATACTCGAGCTTGTAAGCGAGGCCCGAGCAGCCGGTTGTGCGCACGCCGACGCGCAGGCCAACGCCCTTGCCGCGTCGAACCAGATACTTCTGCACGTGTTGTGCTGCCTTGTCCGTCAACGTGATTGCCATAGTCTCTCATCAGCAGCCGCTCGCCCGGAGTCAATCGTTTCTCCGGCCGCCACGCTGCAGCCTTGCTTTGAATCGAAAACCAGAGCGCCTGAAGTCAACTGATCGACTAACTGATCACCCAAGCGCCCTTCCCGAAACCTGATTGCTGATTACTACCTACCGCTTAAGCCGCGTGTTGCTTTGCTTCAACCGGAGCAGCTTCCACCGTGCCCGCACCATGACGTTGCTTGTAGTCAGCAACGGCGGCCTTGATTGCGTCTTCGGCCAGGATCGAACAGTGAATCTTTACCGGCGGCAGTGCCAGTTCTTCGGCGATGTGCGTGTTCTTGATCTCCAGCGCCTGATCCAGCGTCTTGCCCTTCACCCACTCAGTCACGAGCGAGCTGGAAGCAATAGCCGAACCGCAGCCGTATGTCTTGAACTTCGCATCCTCGATCACGCCGTCCGCGCCCACGCGGATCTGCAGCTTCATCACATCGCCGCATGCCGGCGCACCGACCATGCCGGTGCCGACGGTGTCATCGTCCTTGCCGAACGAACCGACATTGCGCGGGTTTTCGTAATGGTCCAGAACCTTGTCGCTATAAGCCATGATCAAACTCCTTGAATTCGTATGCGTGTGCGTTCAAACATGAGCGCAAATGAGCCGCCGTCAAAGCGGCCAGCCAAGCGCTTAATGCGCAGCCCACTGAATCGACGAAATGTCGATACCGTCCTTATGCATTTCCCAAAGCGGCGACAGATCGCGCAATTTCTGAATCTTGCCCTTGAGCAAGTTAATCACGTAATCCACGTCCTGCTCGGTCGTGAAGCGGCCCACTGTAAAACGGATCGAGCTGTGCGCGAGTTCGTCGTTGCGGCCAAGCGCCCGCAGCACATAAGACGGTTCCAACGAAGCCGACGTACATGCCGAACCCGACGACACCGCCACGTCCTTCACCGCCATGATCAACGATTCGCCTTCCACGAAGTTGAAGCTGATGTTGAGGTTATGCGGCACACGGGTTTCCATGTCGCCATTCACATACACCTCTTCCATCTCCTTCAAGCCGTTGAGCAAGCGGTCACGCAACATGCGGATACGCTCGTTTTCAACGGCCATTTCTTCACGCGCGATCCGGAACGCCTCGCCCATGCCGACGATCTGATGCGTGGCCAGCGTGCCCGAGCGCATACCGCGCTCGTGACCGCCACCGTGCATTTGCGCTTCAATACGGATACGCGGCTTGCGACGCACGAACAACGCGCCGATACCCTTCGGGCCGTACGTCTTGTGCGCCGAAAACGACATCAGGTCGACCTTCTGCTTTTGCAGATCGATCTCAATCTTGCCGGTCGCTTGCGCTGCATCTACGTGAAATATGATGCCCTTTGCACGCGTGATCTCGCCGATCGCCGCCACGTCCTGGATCACGCCAATCTCGTTGTTCACGCTCATCACGGAAACCAGGATGGTGTCCGGACGGATGGCTGCCTGAAACTTGTCCAGGTCGAGCAAACCGTCGTCCTTCACATCCAGGTAGGTGACTTCGAAACCTTCGCGTTCGAGTTCACGGCAGGTATCGAGCACGGCCTTGTGCTCGGTCTTCACCGTGATGATGTGCTTGCCTTTGCTCTTGTAGAAATGCGCCGCGCCCTTGATGGCGAGGTTGTCCGATTCGGTGGCGCCCGACGTCCAGATGATTTCGCGCGGGTCACAATTGACCAGCTTCGCGACGTTCTCGCGCGCTTCCTCGACCGCCCGCTCCGCGTCCCAGCCGTATTGGTGGCTACGCGATGCCGGATTGCCGAACTGCTCGCGCAGGTACGGAATCATCTTGTCCACCACGCGCGGATCGACCGGGGTCGTTGCGCTGTAGTCCATGTAAATGGGCAGGTGGGGAATGTCGTTGTTCATCAGTTGCTCCGGGGATTTAACTCAATTGGCTCGTTCAAGGCGAGACGGCCGCGTCATTGAATAGATACTCAAATAAACGCGGCAGCCGTCAGCCGGCCAGGTTGAAAACGGAATTCGGTCCTTTCGGCGCCACGCGCACCGGTTCGACGCCCGCCGATTCGGTACGCCGGTCGCGCAATACCGCTGGCGATCCTTCGCGTGCGCGCTGCTGGTCGACGAGATCTTTCAGCGAGACCGAGTCGAGATACTCGACCATCTTCTGATTGAGTGTGGACCAGAGTTCGTGGGTCATGCAGTGGCCGTCGTGCTGCTTGGTGCCTTCGCAAGCACCCTTGCCACCGCATTGCGTGGCGTCGATAGGCTCGTCCACCGCAATAATGATGTCTGCGACCGTGACGTTCTCGGCGCGGCGCGCAAGATTGTATCCACCGCCCGGACCGCGCACCGACTCGACAATCTCGTGCCGGCGCAACTTGCCGAACAACTGTTCGAGATAGGACAACGAGATATGCTGGCGCTGGCTGATTCCTGCCAGCGTCACCGGGCCCTGCTCCTGGCGTAAAGCCAGGTCGATCATCGCCGTGACGGCGAAACGGCCTTTCGTGGTGAGTCTCATAGTTTGTAAGCTACCGGGGGCTACGGCTAATACTGGATGATTTTGGTCAAGTATAAATAGCCTACGGATTTAGTCAAGTATCTACAGGCATTTTCTTAGGAATTTGCTGAGAATATTGCACCGATTGAAACCTGCTTCCGGGGCCGCGATCAGACCACCAACTGTGTGCGAAGCGCTCGCAGCAAGCCTTCGCAGGCATCCTCGCACTGATCGAGCACGCGTTCAAAACCTTCGTCGCCGCCAAAATACGGGTCGACCACCACGCGGCTGTCGTCACGGGTTGCGAACTCCATCAGCAACCGGATCTTGTCGCGATACTCCGCCGGACACGCTTCGGTCAGCGCGGCGGCGTTGGCGTCGTCCATCGCGATAAGCAGATCGAACCGCGCGAAATCTTCGCGGCTGACCTGCCGGCCGCGCAACGGTGACAAGTCGTAACCCCGTTTCCGGGCAGCTCGCTGTGCGCGTTCGTCGGGCGGCTGGCCGATATGCCAATTGCCGGTACCGGCGGAATCCACCACGATCTTGTCAGATAGCCTAGCCCGTCCCACCTGATGCAACATCACCGCTTCGGCGCTCGGCGAACGGCAGATATTGCCCAGGCACACGAAACAGACGGCGATAGTGGTCATCAGATTCCAGGCATCGTTGGCTTGAGCGCGATTTGCAATTCGGCTGCCCCAGGCCGACCGGACGGGTCCGCGCGAAGCAGTCCCGAATTATACAAAAGACGGCGTTTGCACGCCCGAGCGGACTCCCCGCAGCCCTATCGCCCCTGCTCAGAACGTCCCCGAAACAGCCGTAGCCGACGTCCCATTAGCCTGTCGATATCCATTGCCGGCGTTATCGGACTCGACAAGTCCCAGTGAAATCGCACGCGCGAATTCCGCACTGACGCTTGCGGCGCTTTGCGGATGGGGTGCTGCAGCCCCGGCAATCGGGTGGATGGCATGGCAGTAGCCGGCGAGTGCAAGTGGTACGAGCATCGCAATGGGCCAGTAGGTCGATATTGTCTTTTTCATTTTCAAACCCCTTCTCAGGTCCTGTGGGCTGACGGGCCCACTTCCAGACAATGAGATTTTAAGGGTTTGCACTTATCCCATAAAGATGCCCCAGCACAAAGCATTGTTGCAGTCCTGTCAACAGCGTATGACATGTCGGCGTTGTGTGGTTCATGAGCAATTCCTGCCACTGTCACTCTGTCACTGCGGAGATAAAACTTTACAAACTTCTTGCGACATCCTCTCCGCGAAACTGTCAGATACGGTAATTAGTTTAAGGAACGTCTTTCCGCTCATGATGAAACTCACAGTTACAAGCCTGATCCTCGCTTCGTCCGCCTTGGTCGCGGGCTGCGCCGTCTACCCGGACGGCACGCCCGCTTACGCGACAGGCGGCGGTTATTCCGCATATCCCGCTTACCCGGGCTCTGCGCCTCCCCCGCCTGGCTACGAAGCCGGTTACGGTTATGGCTATGGCGCACCGGTCGTGCAGTCGGGCGTGATCATCGACGGCGGCGGTGGATATTACGGCGGCCCCGGCCCGCGCTATTGGAACGACGGCCCCGGTTATCGCCGCCCGCCTCCTCCGGGTGGCCGGGACGATCGGGGCGGCGACCGTGGAAACCGGGGTGGTAACCGAGGAGACAACGGCGGCGGTGATCGGGGCGGTCATGGCGGGCCGCAAGCGGGTGGACCGCAAGGAGGCAGGCCGCAGCCGCAAGCGGGCAATCCGGGCCGGCCGGCACCAGCACCGCAGGCGCAGCAGTCACGCGGGTCTACGCCCTATGTCGGCCGATCTCTCTGGGGTAAGCAGCCGGCGCAACAACCCGAGCATAATCACTAGGGCCTTTGCTCCCCTCACTTGCAGACCAAAGCCGCCCGAAGCCTTTTCAGGTTCCGGGCGGCTTTTCTTTTTGTCTGCAGAAAATCTGGCATGTGACGGCTATCGTGCCGCTGAGCCTTTCGCACTTTTCACAATACGAGATACAATCATTATTCCGCTGTTTGACGTATCAACTGATTTTCTCCATGAGCGATACGAACCCGGAATCCCGAACGTCCATACAGGTGATCGAGCGCATGATGCGCCTGCTCGACGCGCTCGCCGCGCACACCGATCCCGTCAGCCTGAAAGAACTCTCGCAGAGCACGTCGCTGCATCCGTCCACCGCGCATCGCATCCTGAACGACATGGTGACGTGCCGTCTGGTCGATCGATCGGACCCCGGCACGTATCGGCTTGGCATGCGCTTGCTCGAGCTCGGCAATCTGGTCAAGGCGCGGCTCTCGGTGCGCGAAGCCGCGATGCCGCCCATGCGCGAATTGCATCGGCAGACAGGCCAGACGGTCAATCTCTCGGTGCGCCAGGGCGACGAGATCGTCTATATAGAACGGGCTTATTCCGAACGCTCCGGTATGCAGGTCGTGCGAGCGATCGGCGGCCGTGCACCGCTGCATCTGACGTCGGTGGGGAAACTCTTTCTCGCGGCCGACGAATCTGCCCGCGTGCGCGCGTATGCCACGCGAACCGGCCTCTCCGGCCACACGCAGAACAGCATTACGGATATCGGCAAGCTCGAGCGCGAATTGTCGTTCGTGCGCAGCCAGGCGTGCGCCCGCGATAACGAGGAACTGGAACTGGGGGTTCGCTGCATCGCCGCCGGCATCTACGACGATACGGGGCGGCTTGTCGCCGGCCTGTCGCTTTCGGCGCCTGCGGATCGGCTGCAAGACTCATGGCTGAATCAACTGAGCGGCACCGCGCTGGAGATTTCGCGCTCGCTCGGATATCGCCCGGAAGCTACCGCGGATTCGCAGCAGCGCTGATATTTTCCGTGCGAGTACGAAAGATTCGCAACATTCGCAGGCGATAAAAAAAACCGGCCCGATCGAACGATCAGGCCGGTTTTTTAACGTTGGGACTCAAACGATTCAGGTACCACCGCCGCCTGCATCGGCGCTGGTAATATGCGGCTCGCCAGCGGTCTCCAGGAAACCGCGCAAACGGCCGGCATCGGCGAAACGTGAATATTTGCCTGATGAGTCCAGCAAGACCATCACGACCGGACGGCCATGAATGGTCGTCTGCATCACCATGCATTCGCCTGCTTCGTTAATGAAACCGGTCTTCTGCAAGCCGATGTCCCAACTCGGATTCCGGATCAGCGCATTCGTGCTGTTGTAGGCCAGATTGCGCTTGCCGGTAAACACGTCGTAGCTGCGATCGGTCGAGAACTTGCGAATCAACGGATATTGATACGCCGCATTCACCATCTTCACGAGATCGCGGGCGCTCGAAACGTTCTGGCTCGTCAATCCGGTCGAATTCTCGAAGTGCGTGTCGGTCATGCCGAGCATCTTCGCCTTGGCGTTCATTGCAGCGATAAAACCAGGACGCCCATTCGGGTAATAACGCGACAACGCCGCGGCCGCCCGATTTTCCGATGCCATCAGCGCGATATGCAGCATGTCTTCGCGGTTGAGCTCAGAGCCGACCGAAAGACGCGAACCCGTGAATTTCTCGTAGTCGCGATCTTCGTCCGTCACCGTGATTTCTTCGGTCAGCGGCGCCTTGGAGTCGAGCACGACCATGGCCGTCATCAGCTTCGAAATTGAAGCAATAGGCACGACGGCGCGCGAGTTTTTATCGAAGAGTGTTTCTGCTGTGTTCTGGTCCACCACGTACGCAACGCTTGAGCGCAACGCGAGGCTGTCCGGCGTCTCGTGCAGGCCGAACGCCTGGCCGACGGTAGGCGGACGCGGCTGGAACGCCACCGAACGCACAGCGGCACGGCGGCCGTGCGCGTCCATCCGGTAACTTACGCGATGCCGCCGCGTGGCGCGGGGCGTCTCGTCATCCTGTACCGCAGCGGCTTGAGCGACCTTCACACCCTTCGCCGCCTTGGCATTGCGCGCAGCGACTTTCGACGACTTGGCAGTTTTAGCTTGCGGCGCAGCGACTGCGCCTTTGGCCAGCTTCTTGGTGGATTTCGAGGTTGGGGTCTTGGCAAAAGCGTCGACCGGTGCAGCCGCGAAAGACGTCGCGAGCGCCACCGACACGGCAACCGACAGTGCAGTGCGGACTGCAACGCCGTGGATCACCCTGAGCGACGAAAACATTTCGGTTTTCATTAGTGTTCTGTTCTGGACCGGCGAGAGAGTGTCGCCAGTGTAGTAAAGCTTCGAAAAATTAGCAATATTAAGCACTTATCCGCGCTACTTAAACCGGTTTGTAAGACGCGATTTATCGGAGCGAACAAATTCTGAGTTCCGATCGTAAAAAATCATCGCCGATGGCGCAATCGTTTTGACCGCCATACGCCATTGCCAGACATGGGCTATCAGCTTCATATCGGCAATAGTTTGTAAAACTTGAGGGAGATTTTTGATCTTGCCCTCAAGGCAAAAATTTCACTGATAGTGTGGACGGCGACAGGAAACGAAGCTTTTCGGCAAGACATGCCGGTTCTCAACGGCATTTCGACCGGTATCGAAAGTTTTTGTTCATACAAACTTTGACGATGTTGATCGATCTCGAATGTTAACGTCGCGTTAACACATTTGGTTTACTGAGTTTCAAACCGTTTCAAATGAAATTTACCGGGCGCAGTGTATCGGGTGCGCCTGAATCGTGCAGGCCGCCGAACGCGACGGCAGCAAGCTGAATGGTCTGGAGATGGATGTCGACGGTGACGTTGATATCGCGGCCGTAACCACCGGCCATTGTGATTGCCACGGGGATATCCCGCCCGGACGCGGCGGTGAACACGAGGGAATCGCGCCTGGCCAGGCCATCGACACTCAGTGCGAGTCGCCCCAACCGGTCGTCGACGTGTGGGTCCGCGCCGGCGAGATAAATAAGCATGGCGGGTTCAAAGCGTTCGAACATCGTCGATAAACCGCCGGAAAGCGCTTCCACATACGCGTCGTCCTCGCAGCCGTCGGGTAGCGCGATGTCGAGATCGCCGATCTCCTTGCTGAACGGATAATTCGACGTGCCGTGCAGCGACAGCGTGAAAACGCTCGGATCGTCCTGGAAGATGGCGGCGGTTCCGTTGCCCTGGTGTACGTCGAGATCGACGATCGCTATGTGCGGCGTGGGCTCGCCGCGCTCCCGCGCCTCGGCCTGTAGCGCCCGGGCAGCGACGGCCGCGTCGTTGAACACACAGAATCCTGCGCCGTGTGACGCATATGAATGATGCGTGCCCCCGGCCAGATTCACCCCGAAACCACCCTCCCGGGCAGCGTGACACGCAGCGATCGTCGCCCCCACGGAGCGCCGGGAACGCTCCACCATTTCAGGCGACCACGGAAAACCAATCTCCCGCTGCTCGCGGGCGTCCAACGCTCCGGTCGCCACCCGCTCGATGTAATCACCCGCGTGAACACGCGCCAGCTCGAAATCGGCTGCGATCGGCGCTTCACGCAACTCGACATTCGGCAGTTCGGCCTGCACACGCTCACGCAAAAGGTAATATTTCTGCATGGGAAACCGATGGCCGGCCGGTAGCGGCAAGACGAATCGATCGCTATAAAAGGCTTTCATTCGAAACAAAATTCCACTTTTCCAGAACCGAGATCAGTGTACCGGCAGCATTTGCGTCCTTCGCCCCAAGCTGGTGCAGCGCATCTCGAAATGTAGTTCCACTACAGAGTTCTCCACTCGTAAGCCATTGTTTAATAAGCAATCGTACGATGTTGCGCCGCACAAAAAGATACTTGACATCTTTAGGAATATCCCTAGAATAGGTTCCATGTTGCGACGCACCAATGGCTGTTCGCCTCATACGGTTTCCGGATTTCCGGTCGCCGCCAAAACCCACGACCCGCGCTGATGATGGGTCGACACTTTCAGGAGCGTGACATGACCCTTTTGACCCCGGAACAAATCGCCGCTGCAAACAAAGCTCAATTCGACACCCTCTTCGGCCTGACGAACAAGGCATTTGAAGGTCTGGAAAAGCTGCTTGAGTTGAACCTGCAAGTTGTGAAGTCGACGCTGGCTGAAAGCCAGGAAAACGCGCAACGCGTGTTGTCGGTGAAGGACGCGCAAGAACTGCTCGCACTGCAAGCCAGCCTGGCTCAGCCGGTCGCGGAAAAGGCGCTGTCGTATGGCCGTCACCTGTATGAAATTGCATCGTCGACGCAAGCTGAATTTGCCCGTGTTGCCGAAGAGCAGTACGAAGACCAGAACCGCAAGGTGCAAACGCTCGTAGAAAACGTCGCGAAGAACGCACCGGCAGGTTCGGAAACGGCTGTCGCCGTGATGAAGTCGGCCATCACTGCCGCCAACACCACGTACGAAACGATCCACAAGGCAAGCAAGCAAGCTGTCGAGATCGCGGAAAGCAACTTCAACGCAGCCGCTACGGCCGCTACGAAGGCTGCATCGCAAGCTACGGCTCAAGCTTCGCGTGCTACCAAGAAAGCGGTCTGAGCGAATTCATTCGCACGCGGTGGCGCCGGGAACTCCGGTGCGGCCACGAGACGGTCAGGCTGAATAGAAAACCGTTCCAACGAAAGTTGGGGCGGTTTTTTTTCGCCCTCTGTCACCCCAAGGGAATGTCGCGTACAGCGCAAAGGCCCAAAAAAAACGGCGCGTTCCTGACAGGACGCGCCGCTCTTTAACCAGCCAACCGCGCCTTACTTCTTGCGCTGCGGCGGCAGGTCCGTGCACACGCCTTCGTACAACTCGGCGGCCATCCCGATCGATTCGCCGAGCGTCGGGTGCGGATGGATCGTCTTGCCGATATCCTCCGCGTCCGCGCCCATCTCGATCGCCAGACACACTTCGCTGATCAGGTCGCCCGCATTCGTCCCGACGATCCCACCACCGATAATCCGGTGCGTTTCTTCGTCGAAGATGAGTTTGGTGAAACCTTCGTCGCGACCATTTGCAATCGCCCGGCCCGACGCAGCCCACGGGAACGTGGCCTTGCCGTACTTGATGCCTTCGGCCTTGCACTGATCTTCGGTCTTGCCGGCCCACGCCACTTCGGGATCGGTGTAAGCGACAGACGGAATCTGCAATGCGTCGAAGTACGCCTTTTCACCATGCGCCGCTTCCGCTGCAACGTGGCCTTCGTGCACGGCCTTGTGCGCGAGCATCGGCTGGCCAACCAGATCGCCGATAGCAAAAATATGCTCGACGTTCGTGCGCAACTGCTTGTCGACGTTGATGAAACCGCGATCGGTCACCGCCACGCCGGCCTTGTCCGCACCAATCTTCCCACCGTTCGGGCTACGACCGACCGCCACGAGCACGAGGTCATAACGTTGTGCTTCAGCGGGTGCTTTTTCGCCTTCGAAGCTCACATAGATGCCGTCGTCCTTTGCTTCCGCCTTGGTCGTTTTCGTCTTGAGCATGACGTTCGCGAAACGCTTGGCGTTGAACTTCTCCCACACCTTCACGAGATCACGATCCGCACCGGCCATCAGGACATCGAGCATTTCGACCACGTCGATTTCCGCCCCCAGCGACGCATACACCGTCGCCATTTCCAGGCCGATAATGCCGCCGCCGATCACGAGCATGCGCTTCGGAATCTGGCGCAATTCGAGCGCGCCGGTGGAATCCACCACGCGTGGATCTTCCGGCATGAACGGCAGCTTCACGGCTTGCGAGCCTGCTGCGATGATCGCCTGCTTGAACTGCACGACCTTTTTGCCGCCCTCGCCTTCGATCTCCATGTGATTCGGGCCGACAAACTTGCCGACACCCGTGACCACCTGGACCTTGCGCGCCTTCGCCATGCCGGCCAGTCCGCCGGTCAGTTTCTTGACGACGCCCGACTTGAAGTCGCGGAGTTTGTCGAGATCGATCGTCGGTTCACCGAAGGAAATGCCGTGGTGCGCGAGTTCCTTCGCGGCGTCGGTGATCGCGGCAGCGTGAAGCAGAGCTTTCGACGGAATGCAGCCAACGTTCAGGCACACGCCGCCAAGCGTTTCATAACGCTCGACGATGACCGTGTTCATGCCGAGGTCAGCTGCGCGGAACGCGGCCGAATAACCGCCGGGGCCGGCGCCGAGCACGAGCATGTCGCATTCGATATCGGCGGAACCGGAGAACGACGCGGCTTTCGGTGCGGGCGCGGCAGTCGCTTTTTCGGCCGGCTGCGGCGCGGCGGTCTTCGGTTTTTCCTCAACCTGGCTGACACCGCCGCCCTGGCCTTCAAGCGTGAGGATGACGACGCCTTCGGAGACGTTATCGCCGATCTTGACCTTGACTTCCTTGACCGTGCCCGCTGCGGGCGACGGTACGTCCATGGTCGCTTTATCGGATTCGAGCGTGACGAGCGATTGTTCTTTCTCGACGGTGTCGCCTGCCTTCACGTGAATTTCGATGACCGGGATGTCGGTGAAATCGCCGATATCCGGCACCTTCACGTCTTGCGATCCACCGCCTGCGGGTTTTTGTTCAGCGGGCTTGGACGCGGCCGTTTCTTTCGGCGCCGGTGCATCGGCTTTCGCCGCAGCGGGCTTTTCAGCGGGCGCTGCCGGCTTTTCGCTGCCGGCGTCGGCCGTTTCCACCAATGCGATCACGGTGCCTTGCGAGACTTTATCGCCGGCTTTTACCTTGACTTCCTTGACCGTACCGACGAGATCGCTGGGGACTTCGATGGACGCTTTATCGGATTCGAGGGTGAGGACGCCTTGTTCTTTTTCGATGGCGTCGCCGGCTTTGATATTTACTTCGACGACATCGACGTCTTTGAAATCGCCGATATCGGGTACTTTAAGTTCGGTGAGACTCATGTTGTCCCCTAAAAAGGAAGCGGGCAGAACCAAAGGATGCAACGCGTAGCCCTGGGTTCTGCCGTCGGCAGACTTGCCTTTCTTTGCTTACTTTCTTTGGCAATTCAAAGAAAGTAAGTGCCGCCCCGCACAGGGGCGACTAGCAAAGTGCAGTGCAATGCAAGTTCAATGAAGCGGCTAGCGGGCCAACATAAGCGGCCCGCCAAGCACAAACATCACAAACTCACGCGACGGAAATCCGCCAGCACAGCAGAAAGGTAGGCATTGAACCGCGCGGCCTCGGCGCCATCGATAACCCGATGATCGTACGACAGCGACAAAGGCAGAATCAGGCGAGGTACAAACGCCTTGCCGTCCCACACCGGCTTCATCGCGCCCCGCGACAACCCCAAAATTGCCACTTCAGGCGCATTGATGATCGGCGTGAAATGCGTTCCGCCGATGCCACCCAGTGACGAAATCGAGAAACATCCGCCTTGCATCTGGTCGGGCTTCAGCTTGCCTTCACGTGCAGCCTTCGACAGATCGGCCATCTCCTTCGCGACATCGACGAGGCCCTTCTTGTCCGCGTCGCGAATCACCGGAACCATCAAACCGTTCGGGGTATCGGCGGCAAAACCGATGTTGTAATACTGCTTGAAGACGAGGTTGTCGCCGTCGAGGCTCGCATTGAACGTCGGGAATTTCTTCAACGCGGCAACCACCGCCTTGATCACGAACGCGAGCATGGTGAACTTCACGCCAGCCTTTTCGTTTTCCTTGTTCAACGTCACACGCAGCGCTTCCAGGTCGGTGATATCGGCTTCGTCGTTGTTCGTGACGTGCGGAATCATGACCCAGTTGCGATGCAGGTTCGCGCCCGAAATCTTCTTGATGCGCGACAGCGGCTTCGGATCGACCGGACCGAACTTCGTAAAGTCGACCTTCGGCCACGGCAGCAGATTCAACTCGCCGCCACCGGCCGGCGCTGCGGCGGCTGCCGCCGGCGCTTTACCCTGGCCGCTCATCACGCCCTTCACGAACGCGGTCACGTCGGCTTGCGTGATGCGGTTCTTTGGGCCCGAACCCGTTACGGACGACACGTCAACGCCGAGTTCGCGCGCAAACTTGCGCACCGACGGCGATGCGTGGCTCGACGTACGCGAGCCTTCGCCAGCGGGAATCGCCGGTGCGAGCGCGAGTGCGGACGGTGCTTCTTTCTGGGCGGGCGCGGCTTTGGCCGGTGCATCCGAAGGCGCTTCTGTCTTCGGTGCTTCCTGCCTGGGAGCAACAGCGGCCGCGGCAGCCGATCCTTCACCGCCTTCCAGCACGAGGATCAACGTGCCTTCCGAGACGTTGTCGCCGACCTTGACCTTGAGTTCCTTGACCGTGCCCGCTGCGGGCGACGGCACGTCCATGGTGGCTTTATCGGATTCGAGCGTAACGAGCGATTGCTCCTTTTCGACCTTGTCGCCGACCTTCACATTCACCTCGATGACCGGAATATCCTTGAAGTCGCCAATATCCGGCACCTTCACTTCAACCGATCCACCACCCGACGATGCAGCCGGGGCAGGAGCCTTATCCTGAGCCGGCGCTTCAGCGGGTTTTTCAGCGGCCTTCGGTGCAGCAGCGGCAGCAGCACCGGATTCAGCCGCTTCCAGCACGACGATCAACGCACCTTCCGACACGTTGTCGCCCACCTTGACCTTCACTTCCTTCACGACGCCAGCGGCCGAACTTGGCACATCCATGGTCGCTTTATCGGATTCGAGCGTGACGAGCGATTGCTCCTTCTCGACGGTATCCCCAACTTTCACCAGCACTTCGATCACCGGAATGTCCGTGTAATCGCCGATATCCGGCACCTTGACTTCGATCGCTTGACTCATTGTTTATTGTCTCCTGGGTCGCGACGCGAAAAATCGCCCTGCCACGAGGCTAAAGCCAGGGGCAAGGCGACTTCGCGCAACAACACTCGGGGGCCGATGCGTTAAACCGTCATCGGGTTGGGTTTGGCGGGGTCGAGCGCGTACTTCTTGATCGCGTCGGCGACGACCTTGCGGTCGATCGTGCCTTCGTCGGCCAGCGCATTGAGCGCCGCGACGGTGACCCAGTAGCGGTCGACTTCGAAGAAATGACGCAGTTTTTCGCGCGTGTCCGAACGGCCATAACCGTCCGTGCCGAGCACGACAAACTTGTTCGGCACGTAACCGCGAATCTGGTCGACGAGCGCACGCACATAATCCGTCGATGCCACCACCGGACCTTTCGCGTCCTTCAGCAGCTTCGTCACGTGCGAGACCTGGCGTTCTTCCGTCGGGTGCAGCAGGTTCCAGCGCTCCACTTGCGCGCCTTCGCGTGCCAGTTCCGTGAAGCTCGGAACGCTCCAGAGATCGGCGGCCACGTTCCAGTCGTTCTTGAGCAGGTCGGCAGCGGCGATCACTTCATTGAAGATCGTGCCCGCGCCCATCAGCTGAACGCGCGGCGTTTTTGCGTCGGCATCCGATTTGCGGAACGAGTACATGCCCTTGATGATGTCGGTGGCTACGGAATCGCCTTGCGGAATCGCCGGGTGTTCGTAGTTCTCGTTCATCACCGTGACGTAGTAATACACGTCTTCCTGCTCGGCCACCATGCGACGCAAACCGTCCTGCATGATCACCGCGAGTTCGTAACCGAAGGTCGGGTCGTAGCTCACGCAGTTCGGCACCGACGCCGCCCACATCAACGAATGGCCGTCTTCGTGCTGCAGCCCTTCGCCGTTGAGCGTCGTACGCCCGGCCGTGCCGCCCAGCAGGAAACCGCGCGAACGCATGTCGCCCGCTGCCCACGCCAGGTCGCCGATACGCTGGAAGCCGAACATGGAATAGAAGATGTAGAACGGGATCATGATCTCGCCGTGCGTCGAATACGACGTCGCGGCCGCGATCCAGTCACACATCCCGCCGGCTTCGTTGATCCCTTCCTGCAGGATCTGGCCGGTTTCCGATTCGCGATAGAACATCAGCTGGTCGGAATCTTCCGGCACGTACTTCTGGCCGTCCTGATTCCAGATACCGATCTGGCGGAACAACCCTTCCATTCCGAAGGTACGTGACTCATCCGGCACGATCGGCACGATGCGTTTGCCGAGCGCCTTGTCCTTCAGCAGGATGTTGAGAATCCGCACGAACGCCATGGTCGTGGAGATCTCGCGGCCCGGACCCGTGCCCTTCAACACCGGTTCGAACGCCGACAGATCCGGCACCGGCAGCGACTCGGCTTTCTGACGGCGCGCCGGCAGATAACCACCCAGTTCCTGGCGACGAGCGCGCATGTACTCGAGTTCCTTCGAACCTTCCTCGAACTCCAGGTACGGCACGTCGGCGATCTGGTCGTCGGGGATCGGCAGCTTGAACTGATCGCGGAACTTCATCAGCTGATCCGTGTGCAGCTTCTTCTGCTGATGGGTGATGTTCATTGCCTGACCGGCTTCGCCCATGCCATAACCCTTGATGGTCTTGGCGAGGATCACGGTCGGCTGACCCTTCGTCTTCGATGCTTCCGAATACGCCGCGTAAATCTTGTGCGGATCATGGCCGCCGCGATTCAGGTTCCAGATGTCCTCGTCGGACCATTCCGCCACCATCGCCTTGAGTTCCGGCGTGTTGAAGAAATGCTCGCGCACGTAGGCGCCCGACTCCGACTTGTAGGTCTGGTATTCGCCGTCTACCACTTCCATCATCCGGCGCATCAGCGCACCGGTTTTATCGCGGGCAAAGAGCGAATCCCAGCGGCTACCCCACACCACCTTGATCACGTTCCATCCAGCACCGCGGAATTCACTTTCGAGTTCCTGGATGATCTTGCCGTTGCCGCGAACCGGGCCGTCGAGACGCTGCAGGTTGCAGTTGATCACGAAGACGAGGTTGTCGAGCCGTTCACGGCCGGCCATGCCGATTGCGCCGAGCGATTCCGGTTCGTCCGTTTCGCCGTCGCCAAGGAATGCCCAGACCTTGCGGCTGCCTGCCTTGATGATGCCGCGCGCATCCAGGTACTTCATGAAACGCGCCTGATAGATCGCCATGATCGGGCCGAGGCCCATCGATACGGTCGGGAACTGCCAGAAGTCCGGCATCAGCCACGGATGCGGATACGACGAAATGCCTTCGCCGCCCACTTCCTGGCGGAAATTATCGAGCTGGCTCGCTTTCAGGCGGCCGAGCAAAAACGCGCGCGAGTACACACCTGGCGACGAATGGCCCTGCACGAACACGAGGTCCCCGCCATGTTCGGGGGACGGTGCGTGCCAGAAATGGTTGAAGCCGACGTCATACAGCGTGGCCGCCGATGCGAACGAAGCAATGTGGCCGCCCACGTTCGTGTCCTTGCCCGCGCGCAGCACCATGGCAATGGCATTCCAGCGCGTGTACGAGCGGATCTTGTGTTCGATGTCCTGATCGCCGGGAATCTTCGACTGGGCGGCGACCGGAATGGTGTTGATGTACGGGGTGTTAGCGGAAAACGGCAGATGTTCGCCGTGCACGCGCGCGAATTCGATCTGCTTTTCGATCAGGTAATGGGCGCGATCCGGACCTACTGCCGAAATCACGCCGTCGAGGGCTTCCAGCCACTCAGCGGTTTCCTGGGGATCTTCGTCGTCCTTGGCGTTGGCGACATATTTCATCACTTCGTCGGGTACAGCGGACATGCTCGTCTCCTGATTTGAGGAACGCTCTGTGAACAGACGACGCGAGCCTTTAAGCCATCCGCAAGACACAATTGCGGAAAACAATGAGGGACAAGCGCGCGTGCGGCAATTCTAAAGAGCCTCAGAACGGTAGCGCAAGCAATTTTTCGAATCATGAGACTCAATCTCATAATGCGGAAAAATGCTGCAACGCACCGTGGGACAAGGACTTTTTGTTAGACGCGTTGGTGTCCTTGCGATCAATTGCGGGACTTTTCAAGACTTTTTACGCCATTTAACAGTGTGGCGCTGCGTTACAATTGCGCGCATGTTGACCGAACGGCTTTTCGCACGCTCGGCGCGCTCGAAGGGCAAACCCAACGACTCGGCGCCGACCCGCTGGCACCACGGACCGTGGTGGTCAAACTCGTACTTGCTGACCCCGTTGATCTCGATCCTGGTCTTCCTGGTCGTGATGAGCCTGATCTTGTGGAGTCTCAACCGGCGCGAACAGCAACAGCAGGAAGACACGCTCTACCGTAACGTGGCTTGGGCGCAGCAGCAAATCAGGCTTTCCATGACTGGGGCGCAGGAGCAGATTCAGGCGTTGGCGCGTGACATCGCGACGGGTCATGGGGACCCGCAGACGTTCCAGAGTTCCACCGGCGACATCATGCAGGGGCATCCCGAAATCCTCTACATGAACTGGTACACGGCGCAGCACAAGCCCCGCTGGCCGAATACGCCGCTGCCCGTGCTCGGTTCACGGCTCGCCAAGCCCACGGATGCTCAGATGGACGACGCCGTCCAGTCCGCGTTCGACGAAGCCCGCACCAGCCGCCGGCAGGTCTACTCGCCACTTCTGTACGACGATTTAGGCAATGGCTACATCACGTTGCAGACGCCGGTTTATCGCGACCGCGATTTTCTCGGGTCCATTGCGGCGGTGTTTTCCATCGAGGGGATTCTCAAGCATGACATCCCCAGCGAACTCTCCGCCAAGTACAAGATTTCCATTACCGATCTGAACAATCGCGAGCTCGCGACCACGTCCAGCCGGCCGCGCCTGCCGCGCGACATGTTCTATGACCTGCCGCTCGATCCGCCGGGACAAGGGGTATCGGTACGCGTTTATTCGTATCCGCAACTGACGAATTTCACGAACAACACGCTCGTCTGGCTGGTCGCCGGCTTGTCTTGTTTTGTGTTGTGGAGTTTGTGGAGCCTCTGGAAACACACCCGGCAACGCTTTGAAGCGCAACAAGCGCTCTACGCCGAGGCGTTCTTCCGCCGGGCGATGGAAAATTCAGTGCTGATCGGCATGCGCGTGCTCGACATGCACGGCCGCATCACGCACGTGAATCCCGCGTTTTGCCGGATGACCGGCTGGGACGAAAGCGATCTCGTGTCCAAAGTGGCGCCCTTTCCGTACTGGCCGAAAGACGCATATCCTGAAATGCAGCGGCAACTGGACATGACCTTGCGCGGCAAGGCGCCTTCATCCGGCTTCGAATTGCGCGTGCGTCGCAAGGACGGTTCGTTCTTCCACGCGCGGCTTTATGTCTCGCCGCTGATCGATAGTTCAGGTCGGCAGACCGGCTGGATGTCGTCGATGACCGACATTACCGAGCCGCGCCGCGCTCGCGAAGATCTCGCCGCCGCGCATGAACGCTTCACCACCGTGCTGGAAAGCCTCGACGCGGCGGTATCCGTGCTCGCCGCCGACGAAGCCGAACTGCTGTTCGCGAATCGCTACTATCGGCACCTGTTCGGGATTCGCCCGGACGGCCATCTCGAACTGGCGGGCGCGGGTTTCGACACGGCGCAGGCGTCGTCGGATTCCATCGATATGGTCGATACGTATGCCGGCCTGCCCGCCACCGCGCTGACCGAAAGCACCTCGGACGCGCAGGAAGTGTATGTGGAGAGCATCCAGAAGTGGTTCGAAGTGCGTCGCCAGTACATTCAGTGGGTGGACGGCCATCTCGCGCAGATGCAGATTGCGACCGACATCACCACGCGCAAGCAGGCGCAGGAACTGGCCGATCAGCAGGAAGAAAAGCTGCAGTTCACCAGCCGTTTGATGACGATGGGCGAAATGGCGTCGTCGTTGGCGCACGAGTTGAACCAGCCTTTGGCCGCGATCAATAATTACTGTTCGGGTTGCGTTGCGCTGGTCAAATCGGGCCGCATGACGCAGGACGCGCTGTTGCCCGTGCTCGAAAAAACCGCGCAGCAGGCGGTGCGGGCAGGCATGATCATCAAGCGCATCCGCGAATTCGTGAAGCGCAGCGAACCGAAACGCCAGCCTACGCGCGTGGCGGATATCGTCGCGGACGCCGTCGGCCTCGCAGAAATCGAAGCGCGCAAACGCAAGATTCGCATTCTCACCGAGATCCGCTCGCGTATGCCCGTGATTCATGTGGACCCGGTGCTGATCGAGCAGGTGCTCGTGAACTTGTTGAAAAACGCTGCGGAAGCCATGCACGATGCCAAGCCGAACGCCGTCGATCCTGTGATCCGCGTGCTCGTGCAGCGCGTGGACGGCGGGTTTGTCTGCGTGAGCGTGGTGGACCAGGGACCCGGCGTGGACGAAGCTACGGCCGAGCGCCTTTTCGAACCTTTCTATAGCACCAAGTCCGACGGTATGGGCATGGGCTTGAACATTTGCCGATCGATCATAGAATCGCATCGTGGACGTCTTTGGGTGGTGAACAATATCGATGCCTCCGGCACCGTGACGGGCGCCACATTCCATTGCAGTTTGCCAATCGGAGAAGCCGATGGTCCGGGCAGTAACGGACCGGAAGCTCTCAGTCATCAACCCACACAACAAACTGTTACGGGAGAGCTATGAGCACAGTCACCACTCAGGAAACCGTCTTTGTCGTCGACGACGATGAAGCCGTGCGTGATTCTTTGCGCTGGCTGCTTGAAGCCAATGGCTACCGCGTCTCGTGTTTTGCGAGCGCTGAGGCGTACCTCGACGCGTATCTCCCGATCGCCCATTCAGGCGCAATCTCGTGCCTGATACTGGACGTACGGATGTCCGGCATGAGCGGTCTCGAATTGCAGGAGCGGCTGATTGCGGAAAACTCGCTGCTGCCGATCATCTTCGTGACGGGTCACGGCGACGTGCCGATGGCTGTGTCGACCATGAAGAAGGGCGCGATGGATTTCATCGAAAAGCCGTTCGATGAAGCCGAGTTGCGCAAGCTGGTTGAACGCATGCTGGATAAGGCGCGTACCGAGAGTTCGAGCGTGCAGCAGCAGCGTGCCGCGGCCGAGCGGCTGGGCAAGCTGACGGCGCGGGAGCATCAGGTGCTGGAGCGGATTATTGCGGGGCGTTTGAATAAGCAGATTGCCGATGATCTTGGTATCAGCATCAAGACGGTCGAAGCGCATCGCGCGAACATCATGGAAAAACTTTCCGTGAATACGGTTGCGGATTTGCTCAGGCTGGCACTGTCCAACAAGCCGCAGACGCAGTCGGCCCAATAGGGGTTTTAGGGCTTCTCGCTGGTACGCCGAGGGGCGGCTTTTTGCGCCTCGGCGGCAGTGGTTTTGGTTTGTGCCCGGTCGAAGCCGAATCGCCCGTCCCCGCCAGTGGCAAAAAGCGTCGAGAAATGTAGACAGACCCAAACCGGCCATCGTCCCGAGCGCCGCACCGCCCGCCGCACCCGCATCCCCGTCCGGTATAATCAAACACTCACCGCAACGCCGCGCCGCACTGGCGCAACAGGCCCCTTGCGACCCTGCGCCCTCAAGAAAAGCAGCGGACTTGTTCTCCGCCCAGACCTCCTATGACCGCCCAAATCATCGACGGCAACGCCCTCTCCAAGACCCTTCGCGCCGATGTAGCCGTACGTGCCGCCGCCCTGACCGCCCGTGGCCAGCAACCCGGCCTGGCAGTCATTCTCGTCGGTGAAAATCCGGCCAGCGAGGTCTACGTCCGCAACAAGGTAAAAGCCTGTCAGGACAATGGCTTGCACTCCGTATTCGATCGTTTCCCGTCCACGCTCACCGAAAGCGAATTACTGACGCGGCTCGACGACCTGAACAACGATCCGAACGTGCACGGCATCCTGGTACAACTTCCGTTACCGAAACATATCGATAGCCATAAGGTCATCGAAGCCATCGCGCCAGCCAAGGACGTAGATGGTTTCAACGTCGAAAACGCCGGCGCGCTAATGACCGGCAAACCGCTGTTTCGCCCGTGCACGCCCTACGGCGTGATGAAGATGTTCGAAGCGCATGGCATCCCGCTCGAAGGCGCGAATGCAGTCGTGATCGGACGCTCGAACATCGTCGGCAAACCAATGGCCATGCTGCTGCTCGAAGCCGGCGCCACGGTCACCATCACGCACAGCAAAACGCGCGATCTGGCCGCGCTGACGCGCAACGCGGATGTGGTCGTCGCGGCAACCGGCCGGCGCAATATCCTGACCGCCGACATGGTCAAACCCGGCGCAACCGTGATCGACGTAGGCATGAATCGCGACGAGAACGGCAAACTCTGCGGCGACGTGGATTTCGCGGGCGTGAAGGAGGTGGCCGGTTTCATCACACCCGTGCCAGGCGGCGTCGGGCCAATGACCATCACCATGCTGCTGGTGAATACCATCGAAGCGGCCGAACGCGCGATGCAGCAGGATCGGGATTAAAGCGTTGGGGCAACGCCCTTCAGCGCTTACATGCATGATGGGCGCACCGGCTGCCCGATTGCCGCACCAACACGCACAGCCGGCACGCCGATCGGGTAAATCGCCGCGTTAGCCAGAATCGATTTGAGAATCGGTGGAAGCGTCCCCACAATAGTGAATAGCCCAACCGTCGAAATCGCGCGCTGTGTCAGGCGCGGCGTCACGTTCATCGTCGCATCCATTTTTATCCGAGACCGGGAGAGTCATGTCCAGTTCGACACCATCGAATATCGCGAATCAAGCTCAGACCCAAGCTCAGGGCAACCCCCTGCTCGACTTCTCCGACCTGCCCCGTTTCAACGACATCAAGCCGGAACACGTGACGCCCGCGCTCGACGTCCTGCTCGCCGATGCAAAAGCCGCCGTCGATCACGCCAGCGCGCCTGAGACCCCGGCTACGTGGCGAGACATCGTGGAAAGCGTGGAGCGCGCGAGCGAACGCCTGTCGCGTGCGTGGGGCGTGATCGGCCACCTGAATGCCGTCGCCGATACCCCCGAATTACGCGCCGCCCACGCCGAGAATTTGCCGCGCGTGACGGAGTTCTCAGCGAGCGTCGGGCAGAACCTGGCGCTCTATGAGAAATACAAGGCGATTGCGGCGAGCGAAGAACACGCATCGCTTTCAGTTGAGCAGAAGAAAATGCTCAGTAACGAGTTGCGCGGGTTCCGTTTGTCGGGCGCCGAGTTGCCCGAAGATAAAAAGCCCCGGTTTGCGCGCGTTCAGGAAGAACAGGCGGCGTTATCGAAGGCATTCTCCGACCATGTCCTCGATGCCACGAATGCGTTTTCGTATGTCGTCACCAAGGAAAGTGAACTCGCCGGTTTGCCGGAAGACGTGATCGAAGCGGCACGCGAAGCCGCGCAGAAAGAAAGCCGTGAGGGCTGGAAGTTCACGCTGCATTTCCCCTCGTATTTCCCGGTGATGCAGTACGCCGAACATCGGCCGCTGCGTGAAGCGATGTATCGCGCCTATGTGACGCGCGCGTCCGAACTGGGTGCGAACTACGGCAATGGCAAGCCCGAATGGGACAACACGGCGAATGTCGTCGAACAGTTGAAGCTGCGTGCCGAAGAAGCCCACGCGCTCGGCTATCAGAACTTCGCTGAGGTGTCTCTTGCGCCGAAGATGGCAGAATCGCCGGAACAGGTGGTTGCGTTCCTTGAGGACCTGGCTGTGCGTGCACGCCCACACGCCGAGAAGGACTGGATGGAGTTGCGCGCGTTCGCCGCGACCGAGCTCGGCATGCCGGAATTGCAGCCGTGGGACTCGACCTTCGCCGCGGAGCGCCTGCGCCAGCAGCGTTATTCGTTCTCGGAAAACGAAGTGAAGCAGTATTTCCCGCAAGAGGCCGTGCTGAAGGGTTTGTTCAAGGTCACGGAGACGCTGTTCGGCGTGAGTATCCGCCGCGATGAAGCCGCCGTCTGGAATCCGGAAGTGCGCTTTTTCCGCGTCGAAAACAAGGACGGTTCGCTTGTCGCGCAGTTCTATCTGGACCTGTATGCGCGCGAAGGCAAACGCGGCGGCGCCTGGATGGACGACGCCCGCTCGCGGCACAAACGCCGTGAAGGCGGCGTGCAGACGCCCGTCGCGTATCTGACGTGCAACTTCTCCGCGCCCGTTGGCGGCAAGCCAGCGTGTTTTACCCACGACGAAGTCATCACCCTGTTCCACGAATTCGGACACGGCTTGCATCACATGCTGACGCGTGTCGATGAACTTGGGGTATCGGGTATCAACGGCGTGGAATGGGATGCGGTCGAACTGCCGTCGCAGTTCATGGAGAACTTCTGCTGGGAGTGGGACGTGCTCACCGACATGTCCGCTCACGTGGACACGGGCGCCACGCTGCCGCGCGAACTCTTCGACAAGATGCTCGCCGCGAAGAACTTCCAGAGCGGTCTGGGCACGTTGCGCCAGATCGTGCTCTCCATGTTCGATATCCAGCTTCATAGCGACTACGATCCGGCCGGCGCGACGAACGTCAACGACTTCGCACGTGAGATCAACGAGCGGTTCCACGTCGTGCCGCAAGCGCCTTTCTCCCGTTGGACCAATACTTTCACGCACATTTTCGCCGGCGGGTATGCCGCGGGGTATTACAGCTACAAGTGGGCGGAAGTGCTGTCGGCGGATGCGTATGCCGCGTTCGAAGAGGCCGCGAAGCTGGGTGGTGGATCAGTGCTTGATGCGACAACGGGCATTCGGTACCGGCGCGAGATTCTTGAAGTAGGCGGCAGCCGGCCAGCGATGGACTCGTTCAAGGCATTCCGCGGCCGGGAACCGAATATCGATGCGCTGTTGCGGCATAACGGCATGTCGCCGGAGACGGCGCATTGAGGTTATGACAGCGGCGACGCTGTTTGAATGATTGAAGAAGACCGTTCCAACTCGCGTTGGAACGGTTTTTTTATGTGCTTTATTTAGAAGGGTCTCGACTTACCGATCCAGCCGGAAATTCACTTCCTCCGGCCGCCCTTCCAGACTGAGTTGCGCCCGCATCGCCGGCGCGCGGCTGACCACCTTGCCGCGGCGAAGCACCGCTATTCGCGTCGCCCGCAAGCGAATCGCTTCAACCGGGTCGCGCGCGTCCAGTATCACGCAATCCGCGTTGTTGCCCACGGCAATCCCGTACCCTTCGATACCCAGGATTTTCGCCGGCGTCGTCGTCACCGCTTCGAACGCGGCACGCATGGCATCAATACCCGTCATCTGCGCGACGTGCAAACCCATGTGCGCCACTTCCAGCATGTCGCCTGAGCCCAGGCTGTACCACGGGTCCATCACGCAGTCGTGGCCGAACGCTACGTCTACCCCTGCTGCCATCAACTCCGGCACGCGCGTCATGCCTCGGCGCTTGGGGTAGGTATCGGCACGACCTTGAAGCGTGATGTTGATCAGCGGATTCGCGATCGCGGCCACGCCGGAGTCGCGAATCAACGGGATCAGCTTGCTCACGTAGTAGTTGTCCATGGAATGCATCGACGTCAGGTGCGAACCCGTAACACGTCCCTGCAGACCCAGCCGATGGGTCTCCGACGCCAAGGTTTCTATATGGCGCGACATTGGATCGTCGGATTCGTCGCAATGCATGTCCACGCGCAGTCCCTTCTGCGCCGCGAACTCGCAAAGAAGGCGCACGGACTCGGCGCCATCGGCCATCGTGCGTTCGAAATGCGGAATGCCGCCGACCACATCGACGCCCATTGATATCGCGCGCTTCAGGTTCTCGAACGCGCCCTTGCTCCGCAAAACGCCGTCCTGCGGGAACGCAACGAGTTGCAAGTCCAGATACGGCTTCACACGGCGCTTCACTTCCAGCAACGCCTCCACGGCGAGCAGACGCGGATCGCAGACATCCACGTGAGATCGAATCACGAGCAGGCCACGCGCGACGGCCCAGTCGCAATATTGCATCGCCCGGTCGACCAGTGCGTCCTGTGTCAGCTCGGGCTTCAGCTCACCCCATAACGCGATCCCTTCCAGCAGCGTTCCCGACACGTTCACCCGCGGCAAACCGTAGGACAGCGTGGCATCCATGTGGAAATGCGCATCGACGAACGGCGCGCTGACAAGAGAACCCGCGGCATCGATTTCCTCCGGCGCGGTCGCGGCGAGCTGCGGTTCGATCGCGGTGAAACGCCCGCCTTCGATGCCGATGTCCACCAGATCGCGGGAATCCGCGAGCGCTGCGTGTCGAATGATCAGGTCCATGAGCTTGTCCTTTCGCCAAGTGTTTCGATGATTGTAGCGGGACAGAAAGCTCGATTTCCGGAGTGCTGGCCACGTTAGCCATTTGGTCGACTACAGCAAACTTGGGCGACCGATCACAGTGACCACTCCACTTTCCCGATGGTTGGCTTTCGTCACTACGCTCAAATCACTCCGATGCCGATTCCCGAGTGAGCAAGATCAGATCACTACATTCAATCGATGCCTTGAGTTTTCGTATCCAGTGGGATACACTTTACCAAGGCATCCCACTTAACGTTATCTGGGATCCACACGCATGACGAACACAATCAATCAAACGCACGACTTTTCGGCTTGGCTGTTGGGCGTGACTGATGTGTTAGCAAGAGCCGCCATCTTGATCCGGATCAAACGCGCCGCGTTGGGAAATTTCGGCGATTGCCATGACGTCGGCGGCAGCGTGTGGGAAATGCGGATTCACACAGGCGCGGGCTATCGTGTGTATTACGTGCGTGACGGCTTGACGGTTTATCTATTGTTGGCCGGCGGAAGCAAGCAAGGGCAGATATCGGATATCGCCCGAGCGAAGGCCATGTGGCAGCGAATCAGACAGGAACGGAAATGAACTCAACTCACATTTCAACTTTCGACGCATCCGACTATCTCGATAGCGAAGAGGCCATCGCGGCCTATCTGAACGAGGCGCTTGCCTCGGGGAACTCCGACATTCTCCTGTCGGCTCTTGCCGATGTTGTGAAAGCACGCGGCATGTCGAAAGTTGCCTCCGAAGCGGGTGTGCAACGCGAAAGCCTGTACAAGTCGCTGGCTGAGGGGGCGAAACCTCGATTTGAAACTATCCAGAAAGTGGCCGCTGCGTTGGGGGTGAAACTCGTCGCCGTGCCGGTACATCACTGACGCCCTTCGCCTTGAGGTCCTAAGGCCGGTGGCTCAGGTAAGCTGCGCCCACGCTTCAATCAATCGGGCCTATAACGCCGAAAGACCAACAAACAGCTTAACGCTCACGCCGACAACTCATCACTGACGAGAGTCAATCTCCGCACCAATCAAATGAAAATTGCCACCTGGAACGTCAACTCCCTCAAGGTCCGCCAACAGCATGTGATCGACTGGCTGGCAACAAGCGGCGTCGACGTGTTGTGCTTGCAGGAGCTCAAGCTCACCGACGACAAATTCCCCGTCGCTGAACTCGCGGCCGTCGGCTACCGAAGCTGGTTCGCCGGTCAGAAGACCTACAACGGCGTCGGTATTCTGGTACGCGACAGCCTGACGGTCGACGAAACCACGGTCGTGCGCAATATCCCGGCGTTCGAAGATCCGCAGCAACGCGTGATTGCCGCGACGGTCGAGGGCGTGCGAATCATCTCGGCGTATTTTCCCAACGGCCAGGCTCCGGGCACGGAAAAATTCGCGTACAAGATGCGCTGGCTCGAGGCGCTGCGGGACTGGATCGAGGGCGAGATGAAGACGTATCCGCAACTCGCGCTGCTCGGCGACTACAACATTGCGCCGGAGGATCGCGACGTCCACGACCCGAAAGCGTGGGAAGGCCAGAACCTCGTCTCGCCCGAAGAACGCGCGCATTTCGTGCAGTTGATCGAACTAGGTCTCACCGACACCTTCCGCATGTTCGAGCAGCCGGAGAAGCTTTACACCTGGTGGGACTATCGGATGCTCGGGTTCCGTCGTAACGCGGGATTGCGCATCGATCACATTCTGGTCACGGCAGAACTCGCCGCACGATGCACAGCGTGCGAAGTGGACAAAGTGCCGAGAAAGTGGGAACAACCGTCGGATCACGCGCCGGTAATCACAACTATTAACTGAATAGGGAGTGCTCTGGCAGCGGAGCGTTAACGCGGAAGCTGTGCCAAGCGCCAGGCGACTGCGTTATGTCTCGTTCGGAACTTGAGGCGAAAAGCTCGCTATCAAATACGCCCATAAATGCAGGCGAAGAACCGCGGCGAGGGCGTCGGCAGACGCCCTCCACTACCCGCATCAGGCGTCCAGGTGCAACTCCTGAATCTTGCGTGTGATCGTATTGCGGCCGATCCCCAGTCGCTCGGCCGCTTCCACTTTCCGGCCGCGCGTGAAGTCGAGCGCCTCGCGAATCACGGCGGCTTCAAAGCGCCGCGCGAGTTCGTCCATGACATCGGCGGTATTTTCACGCAGCAATCGCGCAACCTCGGTCCGCAGGCCGTTTTCCCACACGCTCGCGGGAACGCCGGCAGGCGGCGTACCAAGCGATGCAGGCAAACCGCCGACACCACCAGATAGGGCCGCGTTCGACCCACCGCCAATTTCCGCCGCCGAGGCGGTCAACGCAGTGCTCTCACCCGCGTATTCCTGAGTCGGCGTGAGATCCGGCGGCAAATCCTTTTGCTCGATGGTCTGCGCCGGCGCCATCACGGTCAGCCAGTTACACAGGTTTTCGAGTTGCCGTACATTGCCTGGAAACGGCAGCGATGCCAAAAAACCAAGCGCATCTTCCGATACGCGCTTCGGCTCGACACCAAGATCGCGCGCGCTTTTCTGCAGGAAATGCCGCGTGAGCAACGGAATGTCTTCACTACGCTCGCGCAACGCGGGTAGACGCAAGCGAATCACGTTCAGCCGGTGATACAAATCCTCTCGAAACAACCCTTGCCGCACGCGTGATTCAAGGTTCTGATGCGTCGCCGCGATCACCCGAACGTTCGCCTTCAACGGGTTGTGGCCACCCACGCGATAAAACTGCCCATCGGATAACACGCGCAACAGACGCGTCTGCAGATCAAACGGCATATCGCCGATTTCATCGAGAAACAACGTACCGTTTTCAGCTTGCTCGAACCGCCCCTGCCGCATCGCCTGCGCACCCGTAAACGCGCCGCGCTCGTGGCCGAACAACTCGGACTCAAGCAGATCCTTCGGAATGGCAGCAGTGTTCAACGCAATGAACGGCCCATTCGCGCGCGGGCTATGGCGGTGCAGCGCACGCGCGACAAGCTCCTTTCCGGTGCCTGATTCGCCCGTGATGAGCACAGTGGCGGCGGAATGTGACAGACGGCCGATCGCGCGAAACATGTCCTGCATCGCCGGCGCCTGGCCAAGCATCTCAGGCGTTTCGGTGACGCTGTTGTCGTAGGCCGCTTCACCGCGCATGCTTTCATCGACGGCGCGGCGGATCAATTCAACGGCCTTGTCGACATCGAACGGCTTTGCCAGGTATTCGAACGCACCGCCCTGGAACGCAGCCACGGCGCTGTCGAGATCGGAGAACGCCGTCATGATGATGACCGGCAAACCGGGCAGCTTATCGCGCACAGTTTGCAACAATTCGAGTCCCGAACCTCCCGGCATGCGGATGTCGGACACAAGCACTTGCGGACTTTCCTGTTCAAGCGCTATAAGCGCGTCGCGGACGCCGGAAAAACTGCGCGTGGCGAAGTTCTCTCTTGCGAGCGCTTTTTCAAGCACCCAGCGGATGGATTGGTCGTCGTCTACTATCCAGATCGGCTTCATATAGTTCGGCGAGATGTCTTCGTGTGGTTCGGTATAAGCCCGTCGAAACGGTCAGGTACTAGCGCTTTTCAAAATGTCGATGAACCCTCGTGATCGATCCTTAACCTTGACTCCATGCTTCGGTACTTCGATCCTTCATCGGTGTCCGGTCAGCCGCCGAACGGCAACAAGATGGTGAACTCGGTACAACCAGGCTTGCTTTCCACTTCGATCAACCCATCGTGCTGCTGCACGAACGTCTGCGCGAGCGTAAGACCCAGTCCACTCCCATCTTCCCGCCCGGACACAAGCGGATAGAAAATCCGGTCGCGTATCTCTTCCGGGATTCCGGGACCGTTGTCAGTGATATGCAAGTCCAGTGCCAGTTTGTGCAGGCGCTTGCCAATCGTCACTTTGCGCGCAATACGGGTACGCAACTCGATACGCGCATCGCCTTGTGAAATGCGTTCGCGCAGCGCTTCCGCCGCGTTGCGCACGATGTTGAGCAATGCCTGGATAAGCTGCTCTTTATCGCCGCGCAAGTCGGGCACGCTCACGTCGTAATCGCGATCGAGCGTGAGGCCACGCGGAAACTCCGCGAGAATCACGGCGCGCACGCGTTCGCATACTTCGTGAATATTTACGTCGCCAACAATATGTGGATGCCGATGCGGCTCAAGCAATCTGTCTACCAAGGTTTGTAGCCGATCCGATTCCTTGATGATCACCTGCGTGTATTCGCGCAACTCGTCGCGTTCACGCGCGCCCAACTCGAACTCGAGCAGTTGCGCTGCGCCTCGAATGCCGCCAAGCGGATTCTTGATTTCATGCGCGAGGTTGCGAATCAGCTGCTTGTTGACCGCCGTCAGATCGTGAATACGCTCCTCGCGGTCGGTCTTCAAATGCCGCTCGTTCTCGAATAGTTCGAGCAGCACGTAATTCGGTGCGACTTCCAGATACGCAACAATCGCGTGAACATGCAACGGCTCGCGGCCGGGACGTTCGAGCACGGCGTCGAGATGCGTTGCGTTGAAACGATGATCGGCAATCGACGCAATGGTCGTCACCAGTTCGTCCGCATTGGCGAACAGTTCAGGCCATGAGGTTTGAGCCAGTTGCTTGCGCGAGCGCTCCAGCATGGCTTCCGCCGACGGATTCGCGAACGCGATCTTGAGGCTCAACTTGTCGAGCACAAGCACGACCGTGGGCAGCGCTTCCATGCCCGGCAGCAAATGCGTAGCGACGAGCGCGGCGTCGTCGGACAACGAATTGTCGGGAGGACTCTTTCTCGCCTTGATGAGATTCTTGAGAACCATCGTGCAGTGAGACCCCGTCTTGAAACTTGTCAGGAGAAGTGTCGGCGATTAAAAAAAGGGACGGCACGCCGTCCCTTTTCGATCACTCGACACTCCTGCTTCGCGTCAGGCGACGCACTTCTCCGCAAGACAGCGAACGAAGAAGCGCGCGCGCCATGCAACGCGCTTTACAGCGAGTAGTACATTTCGAACTCGATCGGATGCACAGCCTGGCGATAGCGCTGCAGTTCATTCGTCTTCAGTTCGATATACGCGTCGAGCATGGAATCGGTGAACACACCGCCGACCGTCAGGAACTCACGGTCAGCGTTAAGCGCGTCCAGCGCTTCGTCGAGGCCGGCACACACGGTCGGGATCTTTGCATCCTCTTCCGGCGGCAAGTCGTACAGGTTCTTGTCAGCGGCTTCGCCCGGGTGGATCTTGTTCTGCACGCCATCCAGACCGGCCATCATCAGCGCCGAGAAGCACAGGTACGGGTTCGCCATCGGATCCGGGAAACGCGTTTCGATACGGCGGCCCTTCGGGTTCGACACGTGCGGAATGCGGATCGAAGCCGAACGGTTCTTCGCCGAGTAAGCCAGCTTGACCGGTGCTTCGAAGTGCGGCACGAGACGCTTGTACGAGTTCGTCGACGGATTCGTGATCGCGTTCAGCGCGCGAGCATGCTTGATGATGCCGCCGATGTAGAACAACGCGAATTCTGACAGGCCTGCATATCCGTCGCCGGCGAACAGGTTCTTGCCGTCCTTCCAGATCGACTGGTGAACGTGCATGCCCGAGCCGTTGTCGCCCACGACCGGCTTCGGCATGAACGTCGCCGTCTTGCCATACGTGTGCGCCACGTTATGAACGATGTACTTCAATTGTTGCGTCCAGTCGGCGCGTTGAACCAGCGTCGAGAACTTCGTGCCGATTTCGTTCTGGCCCTGGCCCGCCACTTCGTGGTGGTGCACTTCGACCGGAATGCCGATCTGTTCGAGCAACAGGCACATTTCCGAACGGATGTCCTGGAACGTGTCGACCGGCGCAACCGGGAAATAACCGCCCTTCGTGCCCGGACGGTGACCCGTGTTTCCGCCTTCGAATTCCATCGACGACGACCACGGCGCTTCTTCCGAGCCAATCTTGACGAAACAGCCCGACTGATCTGCGCTCCAGCGAACCGAGTCGAAAATGAAGAATTCGGGTTCCGGACCGAAGAAAGCGGCGTCGCCCAGACCCGAGCTCTTCAGATACGCTTCAGCACGCTTCGCGAGCGAGCGCGGATCGCGTTCATAGCCTTTGCCATCTGCCGGTTCCACCACGTCGCAGGACATCACGAGCGTCGACTCTTCATAGAACGGGTCGATGAACGCAGTATCCGCATCCGGGATCAGCAGCATGTCCGACGCTTCGATGCCCTTCCAGCCGGCGATAGACGAACCGTCGAAAGCGTGGCCGCTTTCAAATTTGTCTTCGTCGAATGCCGAGACCGGCACCGAAACGTGTTGTTCTTTACCGCGCGTGTCGGTGAAACGGAAGTCGACAAACTTGACGTCCTCGTCCTTGACGAGTTGCATGACGTCGGCCACGGATTTGCTCATTACTTATCTCCTGATTAACAAAAGTCGACGAACATCAATTCGCCGCCTGACCGATTCGAAACCATCGGTAGAGTCAAAAGCAGCTTCCATGCCAAGTGCACCATTGTTGCGCTAAGCGGTTGAAGCTGCGCGCTTTTTCGGGGAAGCACCACTACCCTTCAAGGGGCTTACTGATCGAAATCGCATCATTATGCACATATTCAGTGCACTCAAAACTGAGACCCGTAACGTTAGCACTGATTCGGGGCAATTCAAACGCTCCGCACCAGTCCGATGCGTTCTGCCGCCTCAGCCAACCATGCATGAGCGAAGCGCTGGCAGCAAGCTAGAATGCCTAATTAAAATGTCCGATTGGAGACCCAGTCCATGAGCACGCTCGAGCAGCTGTACGCCCAGGCCACACTTCGCGCCGATCAAAACCAGTTGCCTTACGCGGGCGCCATTCTGCCCGCCGAAGCTTTCGAGCTTCTGCAACTCGACCCCGCTGTTCGCCTGATCGACGTACGTACGCGCGCCGAACTCGACTGGGTCGGCCGGCCAGCCATTGATACCGCGCAGTACTCGCACGTTGAATGGATCCAGTATCCAGGTTCCGTCCCGAACACGGCGTTCATGCATCAGTTGCGTGAAGTGGCCTCGCCCGACACGCCCGTCCTGTTCCTCTGCCGTAGCGCTGCGCGCTCAAAACTAGCGGCGGTCCTCGCTCAGAAGGAAGGTTTCACCAAAGCCTTCGACCTGCTGGAAGGATTCGAGGGCGACAAGGATGGACAGGGCCACCGCAAAACCGTTTCCGGCTGGTGCTTTCGCGGCCTACCCTGGATCGGCGCGTAAATCCTCTGGTTGAGTGGTCGAGTTCGTCGCGGCTTAAGCCACTGCGCCCGGTTCAATCTCCACTATCTCGCCACCGAGCTCGGCCACACCCTCCCGCAACCGGGTGAACGCGGCGTTCGCTGCACCCGGTTCCCCCTTCACGCCCAAGTCAATGTGCGCACGCCCGTACACCTCACCGCGCGTGGCGTCACCGACGCTTGGCAGGCTGAAGACCCGCACTCCCGCGAAGTCGCTTTCGATTGATTCCATCAGCGGCGTAATACGCGATTCCGGCAACCCGAAGACCAGCACTGAACGCTCTACATAAGGCGTTGCGTGATGCAGGTCCGCGTATTTGTTGTCCAGCACCCACTCGATCATCGGCCATGCCATGACGGGGAAACCGGGCACGAAATGAATGTTCCCCGCTGAAAAGCCGGGAATCCGGTTATAGCTGTTTGGAATGATGCTCGCGCCCTTCGGGAACGTGCCCATGTTCAACCGATGCAGGTTTTCCGGCAGATCGAGATCCACCGGCTTGTCACCCGCCGTTTCCCGGATGCGCGCACGGATCAGTTCGGCCGCTTCTGGATGCAGTTCGAGCGGCACCCCGAGTGCAGCGGCAGCGCACTGCCGCGTGTGATCGTCGGGTGTCGCGCCAATTCCGCCCGTCGAGAAAACGATATCCCCCGACGCAAAGGCTCGTTTAAGCGTAGCGGTAATGCGTTCGCGGTCATCGCCAATATAGTCTGCCCAGTCGAGCGACAACCCGCGCGCCGACAACAATTCGATAACTTTCGGCAGATGCTTGTCGGTCCTGCGACCGGACAAAATCTCATCGCCAATGATGATCATGCCAAAGCCCATGAATGCTCCCTGATCGTGAAAATTAGCCGGAAATTCGAAATTCGGGCGGTGCGCCGGGACCGCTCAGCGTAGATGCAGCCGCAGCGGTTTCTATCCGCAAGCGCTCAAGCGCATGCAAGCAGTAGTGCGCAAACCAGAGTGCCGAGAAAACGAGGATGAACGCATAGATCCAGATAGTCGCCGCCGCCACGACTGGAAATAATGGCAGCAGCCAGACCGACCACGCCCATAACATGGTCGGCAAAGACCCCAGCAGACCGCTGATCACGCCAATTCCAAACAGCGGCCACCGGGAGCGCCGCACGATAGCGCGCCGCTCCTCCGCGCTAGCATGCAACGCGAGAGCGTCATAGGTCATGACCCGGTAAGTCAGCCAGCCCCACAACACGGGCGGAATGATCGCGAAAAACGGCGGGATCAGCCACAGCGGTAACGTCACGACCAGCAGCACGAGGCACACGACCGTTGTGACCACTGAATGCCCCAGACTCCCGTACCACGAGCCCCCGCGCCGCATTTCAAGCGACGCGTACTGACGCCGCGTCAACAGCCTGATCACGGCGGGCATGGAAAGCGTCGCAATGAGCAACAAAATGGTTACCACGATTAACGGAATCGCCATGATCACGATGAAAAACGGCGCAATCACCGCGTGCAACGACGAAAAACCGATCGAATCGAAGAGCCGGTACATTGCGGACGTCAGCGCCCAGCCATCAAGCCAGTTACGCGCGGCGCCCGTCAGCGTCTGCCAGAAAAACCACAGGACGGCGCCCCATGCAACGGTCGCCACAGCGAACGGCATGAACGTCAGCCACAGCATTCTCGGATGAAAAGCGTTCGCGAGCGCGCGTACGAACGAACGCAGCAAGTCATTCATGCAAAGAGTCGTCTGAAAGGGAAAGAAGACAGGATAAACCACTGAGCACATGCCGCGCTGCTCGTCCGTTTGGCTAACGCTGCCAGTTAAAACGACTTCGCCGGCTGGAGGCCGGCGAAGAGGACTGAGGCGCTACAAACTGAGTAGGTTCAAACAAAAACACATAGGCCCGGACAGGATAGTCTGAACCGGGTTTGATCACGCATGGCTGCTTAAACGGCGGCCGCGTCCGAATCCGAACCCGGGGCGCGGGTCGCCCGATGCGACACGATGCGCTCCCCGATGCGCTTAAACGCAAGCCAGTGCTGCTCGATGAAACCATCGCCGTAATTGCGGCCGGGCTTGTCCGCAACCGCCAGTTGGTCGCGAATACCGGTCGGCTCGAGCTCCTGATTCCACGACACGCTCCTGAACATCATGTCCCACCACGGCAGCAGCACGCCGAAGTTGCATCCGTAGGTCGTGCCTTCGTGACCATAGCCAATTGCATGGTGCCGCCGATGGAACGTCGGGCTGACAAGCAGGCGCTCGCCAAGCCAGCCGTAATGCAGCCGGATATTCGCGTGCTGGACGCTTTGCATCAGGTTGGTGATTGCGACGAGCACCACGAACTGCGATGGTTGCACGCCGATCACCAGCGCCACGCAAGCAAAAACCCCCGCCTGCATGACGTCGTCCAACAGATGGTTCCTGTCGTCGGTCCACAACGACATCTTTTGCTGGCTGTGATGCACCGCGTGCAATTCCCACCAGATGCCGATTCGGTGCTCCATCCGGTGATACCAATAACCGACGAAATCAAGCACGACCAGATAAATAACGAACGCGATGATCGGCTGAGACGTGACGCCCGGCCAAAGATTGTCAAGCTCGACGTTGGCAATGTTGTGCAGCCGCAGCCAACTCTGAAAACCATCAAAGAATGGCTGAAACGTGAAGAAAAAGAACAGATTCAGGATGCCCAGCTTGACGATCCACGTATACAGCGCGTCCACGCGCACGCCTTTCCTGTTTTGCCACTTCTCGGCAGGCCGCAAGGCCTCAAGCGGTCGCAGGATCGCGTACATGGCAAGCACTTCGAGCACGCCCACGATCACCCAATAGAGCGCGTCGTAGGTGTCTTCGTCATAACCCATCAGACCGACCTTGAACAGGAACGGCTGCACGACGTCGACGTACAGCCACGTCTGCGCCGTCGAGACGACCGTGTCGAACAGGGAAAAAATGGAATGAAACATGGTGCTCCGTCACTGTTACCAGGTGCAGTCCTATCTTGGCGGCACCTCAACCTTCAATCTAGTTGCTTCTTTGACCGCTGATTTCAACCGCCATTCGGACCGGTCACCGGGGCACGGTCGAAAAAATAGATGCCATGTGGCGAACGCCCCACCGCGATTGTCTGAATGAGCTTACGGTTTGTCAGGTCGATAACTCCGACCTTCTTCGCAAACCGGAATGTGACCCAAAGATAACGTTTATCGGCTGAAAGTTCCATATCGTCGGGGCCGGGCAACAAACCCGTGATGTCGCCGACATTCGTCAACGAGTCTTGATCGATGATGCTGATCGTGCTCGCGACCCGATTCGACACCACGACATGCTTACCGTCCGCCAGCGAGCGGAAGTTGTGCGCGCCATTGCCCGTCTTGATCGTTTTAATGATTTTCTGGGTACGCCAGTCGACCACAGCCACATAGTCCGCGCCGGTCATGCCGACCAGCAGATATTTGTCGTTCGGTGTCATCCAGAGGCCGGCAGGCACCGGGCCGACCTTCATCTTCCATTTCACGGTTTGCGTTGCCAGGTCAATTGCTGCTACTTCGCCGGATACCTGCAGCGATATCAACACCGTCTTGCTGTCGTTCGTGAACGCGATGTGGCTGGGCATGACCGCCAGCGGTATGCGCTTCGCGAGGGACATATTGGCGCCGTCGTACCGATAGATATCCAGCCTGTCGAGCCGCAAGCCGGTGGACACGAACCATTTCTTGTCAGGCGAAAAACCCATCTGATACGGGTCCTCGATGTTTTCAACCCAACGCTGCAGCTTGCCCGTCTTCGGGTCGACGAACATCAGATTGTTCGAGACCGAGTTTGCAACGATCAGCGAGGCGTTGTCCGGCGTCGCCATCAAGTGGTGCGGTTCCTTGCCGGTCGGGATGGTCGACACGACCTGATGCGTCGCTTCGTCGATAAGACTCAGTGTGGCCTCGCCGGAATTCAGCACGATTATGTTGTTGGCGTGAACCGGCACGGCGATAGAAAAAGCAGCGATCAATGCAGCAGCGGCAGCAGTCGCGCGGGAGAAACGAGTACGGAGAGAATTACGCATGAAAACTCAGGTCGAAAAACAGTCGCCATTGTAGAACGTTTGCGCCAAGCAGAGTGTTGATCCAGAACGGGTTTTTGGCACTTTTCGGCATTGACGCCGCAAATACTCCTGAAGTCGATCCGATACATTTCCAAGGCTGCGCCCTGCGCGGGATTCCACAGAAAGAAGGCGCATTGGGGCGAAAAATCCGCCACAAAAAATGACGATTTTTTAATTTATTTTGCAATCCAAACTATCTTTTCTTAATCGCACTCATTTTAGGAAAGATCGTGTATTTCGAAAACACGATAACCGCGATGATCCCGACCTTCTGAGTCCGAACGTAGCAATGCAGGAAGGCTGTCCGACGCCCGAGCGGGCCAGAACTTACGAGGCGGGAGATCCTCGTTCCAAGGAACCGTCGCGTCCAGATTCCTCCCTTTTCAGCAGGCAGGCACTCGCGCGATTAAATCCATCGATCAACCCGACATGTATTTGTCAAATTGTTAGACATCCTTCTTTCATGAATAGAATCTTTAAAGCAGTCTGGAACGAGTCATCAGGCACCTGGGTCGCGGCTTCCGAGACATCCAGATCGAAGACCAAGCGGTCTTCGGCACGCAAGCTTGCAATGGTGCAAGTGGCAATGATCAGCATTGGCGGCCTTGTTATGTCCTCTGGCGCCCATGCTGACGATTGGGCTGCGGCCGGAACGGGTACCAATGCCATCTACGTTGGGCCCAATGCCGCCGCGAGCGCCAATCGCGCTTCGGGCATCAATGCCGTCGCGATTGGCACCAACACAAACGCGACAGGCGAAAATACGGTCGCCACGGGCTTCTCCGCTTCCGCCAGCGGGATCGGGGCCAGTGCATACGGCTCCGGCGCAAATGCGTCCGGAACAGCATCCACAGCGTTGGGCGGAGGAAGTTGGGCGACTGGCGAGAGCAGTACCGCAGTAGGCGCATTGGCGGAAGCAGATGGCGCCAGATCCGCCGCATTTGGCACGGCATCTATCGCCACTGGAAACAGCGCAATGGCGCTGGGTGACACGGCATCGGCATCCGGCGCACAGTCGACCGGTATTGGCGCAAACGCTGTTGCGGCGGGTGACGGTTCGAATGCCATCGGCGCATCCTCGCAAGCGCAAGGAAGTAACGCCATTGCTTTCGGCACAAGTGCAAACGCACAGGCCACTGATTCTGTCGCTATTGGTACTGGTTCTGCCTCGGCCGCAGCCAGTGCGGTTGCGCTGGGTGCAAACGCGACGGCATCCGGAACCGCATCGAGTGCGTTCGGCATGTCAGCGACCGCTTCCGGTGCTAACGCCACTGCCGTTGGTTCGAACGCCCAAGCTACAAATACGAGTTCGACCGCGATCGGAAATTCAGCTACCGCTTCTGGCTTACAGTCGAATGCCATCGGCGTGTACGCAGAAGCGCGTGGGGCGAACGCCCTCGCGGCAGGTAGCTATGCTATTGCTGCCGGCGACAACTCAGTCGCTGTGGGTGCGGACTCCGCAGCGAAAGATCGGGCGACCGCTTTGGGTGTCAGTGCCACAGCAATCGACACCAGCGCGGTGGCCATTGGCGACACCTCCCTGTCAAACGCATCAATGGCGAGCGCCATTGGCCCATACGCCACAGCTTCGGCGGTCGGTGCGACGGCCGTGGGGTCGAACGCCACGGCTTCTGCCATCGGCGCGACGGCCGTGGGGTCGAACGCGCAGGCCAGCGGCTTAACCTCGTTTGCTGCGGGCTCCCATGCCAGCGCAACGGCTGAAAACGCAATCGCGATCGGTACGCAGGCTTTGACCGGAATCGATCCGGCGTCACTCGTGGCCAACCCAGGCGCAAATCCCGCAAGCGACGCCATCGCGATCGGTACAAGCGCGAACGCCGCAAATGTAGATACCGTAGCGCTCGGACGTAAGGCAACAGCCACGGGTGTAGCAGCGGTCGCCGTCGGAACGTTAGCCGGCGCCTATCAGGACGGCGCCACTGCCGTGGGTAACAACGCCACCGCCCAGGGCGTCAATACAACAGCCGTTGGCCAGTATTCAACGGCAGCAGGAGCGAACTCAGTCGCCGCCGGCGCAGGGACGTTTGCGTCAGATAACGCAGTGGCAGTCGGCTATCAGGCCAACGCGATCGAAAAGCAAGCCATCGCGGTAGGCGTCAATTCAACGGCGTCCGGACTCGCCGCCACAGCCATTGGCGACACCGCACAGGCTTCCGGAGTCGACTCCATCGCGGTGGGTCATAGCGCAGTCGCAGCGGGTACAAGCAGCATCGCCTTTGGCGCGCAAGCCAACGCTGCATTCGCAAACTCCATCGCTATCGGCAACAACGCGATCGCGAACAATGAGAATAGCGTGGCTCTCGGCGCGGGATCGGCAACGACCACCGGTGCACAGACCGGCTATACCGCTTACGGCCTGACGGCACCGCAAACATCAGCGGGCGAAGTGAACGTGGGTAACCGCACGATCAGCGGCGTTTCAGCCGGCGCGCTGGACACAGACGCGGTCAACGTTGAACAGTTGAAGGCGGTTAGCGACCAGGCCGCAGCAGCCGTTGCAACGGCAACCGCAGCCTCCGACGGCGCGGTCAAATACGACCGCAATGCCGACAGCTCGGTGAATCACGACAGCGTGACGCTCGAAGGCACTAGCGGAACGGTATTTCATAACGTCGCGGCTGGCGTGGATACAACCGACGCGGTGAACGTTGGTCAGCTTAACGATGCAATCGGTCAAGTCAACGCGTCGGTCGGCGATGCTGTCACCAATGCGGTGAATAGCGCAGTCACCAATGCGGTGAATAACGCCGTTATCGACGCCAACGATCCCTTGTTCAGCGCAGATGGCGATCGCGATACGGAGGCTGCATCCGCCACCGGCACGAAGGCGGTTGCGGTAGGCGCGCAGGCATTGGCGACGGGCGCCGGCTCGGTTGCAATGGGCAATGGCGCTCAGGCTACAGCCGACAACGCCATGGCAGTCGGCCAAAACGCACTGGCAAGCGGCGCGGGTTCGGTTGCCCTGGGCAACGGCGCCCAGGCTTCCGCCGACAGTTCCGTGGCGCTCGGCCAAAATTCGGCGGCGTCCGGCACCGGCGGTGTTGCCATGGGTAACGGCGCTCAAGCAACTGCGACCAATTCAGTCGCCCTCGGCCAGAACTCGGTCGCTGATCGCGCAGACACGGTGTCGGTTGGGGCAGCAGGCAGCGAACGTCAGATCACGAACGTCGCGCCCGGCACGCAAGGCACCGACGCGGTCAACGTGAACCAGTTGAACCAAAGCGCCGGCAGCACGTTGAAGCAAGCGAACGACTACACCGACTCCAAAACGGAAGGCGCGCGTCGCGACGCCTACGCCGGCACGGCGTCGGCACTCGCGGTCGCAGGTTTGCCGCAAGCGGTATTGCCAGGCCGCGGCATGGTGGCCTTGGGCGGCGGCACGTACGGCGGCCAATCGGCTGTTGCTATCGGCATTTCGCAACTTTCCGATAACGGCATCTGGGCCTACAAGGTAAGCGGCACGACGAGCACGCGCGGTCAGTTCGGCGTTTCAGTCGGCGCCGGCATGCACTGGTAAGCCAGCGCAGTCACAGAGGTAGTGTCGCGGGCAAGCTGCAAAAGCCCGCGACATCGAGTTAATGAAAACAACGGATCCGATCAAGAGATGAACTTCACCTTCCGCAAACCATCGCGTGCACTTCCTTTCGCCGCCTCGCTCGTCGTGGCGCTTTTGTTGTCGGGCTGCGGTACGGGTAGCAAGCTTTCCAGCGACGGCAGCCAGGACCAACTGGTATTTCCGACAGCCGACTCGGCATCGACCCTCGGCGGCAGCTACCCGTTGACCGAAGCCCTGCGCAAGCTCAAGCCCGGTATGAACAAAAACCAGATTGCAGCACTTCTGGGCCGTCCGCAATTCCAGGAAGGATTTTTCGGCGTCCGCGAATGGGATTATGTTTTGAACGTCACGAACGACGCTGGTGCGCCGCAAATGGTGTGTCAGTTGAAAGCGGTGTTCACGTCACGTGACGAAGCGCGCAATTTCTATCGCAAGTGTGGTGATAGCGTAGAGACGTTGGCCGATGGTAAATGGCAGAAGTATGTGATGACGCCTGTCAGCACGCAGGCTAGCGGTGAGGTAAGCACTGAGTCCAGCGTTCTGACAGCTGCGCCCCTGAGTCTCGAAGTCATCCAGTCTTCGGGCGAAACGACGAAGTAGTCGTTGTAGAACGTGTAAAGCGCGAGCCGGCTATCCGCCGAGTCTCGCGCTTTTTTACGTGCGGCCCTTACGTGCGTCTCTTATGTGCGTCCCCTACGTGCGTTATCGTTGCATCGATTCCCACACTTTGTACAAGCGCTTGACCGAAATCGGCATGGGCGTTCGAAGTTCTTGCGCAAATAACGACACGCGCAACTCTTCCAGCAACCATCTGTATTCACTCAATCGCGCATCCGCCACACCGCCGCGTTGAGCAATCGCCCGCTGATAGTTTTGCAGCAACGGCGCAATCTCCGCCGACAACCGCGCGTCCCGCACTGCATCCGCTTTCAACTTGTCGATACGCAACCCTATCGCGTTCAGATAACGCGGGAAGTGGGACAACTGCGTGTAAGGCGTATCGATAATAAAACGCTTGCCGATCAGCGTGCTAAGTTGCGCGACCATGTCCGAGTATGGCGCGCCGAACGATTTAGCCTGCGTCAGTTTCTTGGAGATCGTCGCGTATTCCGCCAGGATCTGCCCGGCCAACCGCGCGATTTCCTGTGCCAGCAACGTCAACCGGCTCTTGCCCTGATCTCGCCGCGCGTAGAAATCCACGTCGTTATCGGGAAGCGGATCTTGCAGGCATGCACGATCCAATGCCGTTTCAATAATCTGGCCTGCCAATTCCTCCTGCGTCCCCAGCGCCATGTAATGCAACGACATCTCGCGCAATCCACCAAGATTGCGTTCGAGATACCGGATCGGCTCGCGCAACTGCAGCGCAAAGAGTCGCCGCAAACCGGCCCGATGAATCCGCGCCGCTTCTTCCGGTGAATCGAAGACCTCAACGTCGCAATGCGTTCCCCGATCGACAAGCGCCGGATAACCGAAGAGCGTCTGACCGCGCCGGCGAATTTCAAGCAACTCGGGCAGCTTGCCAAAATCCCAGGTAGTCAGGTTTTCATACAACGCGGTACTCGACGAATCGGATGCGGAAGCCGTTCGGGTGACAGGCGCTGCCGTGTCGTTGCTACCATCCAACGTCGCGCCCGCTGCCAGCTTCTGGAAATGCTGCTGCGCCTGGCCACCCAGTTCCGATCGCAGTTGGGCAAGGTTTCGGCCCATGGCAAGTTGGCGACCGTGTTCGTCGATGACCTTGAAGTTCATGAACAAATGGGCGGGCAGCGACTCGAGCTTGAAGTCCGAGGGTTTCATCGCGATCTGCGTTTGTTCGCGAATATCCGCGATCAAGGCTTCGAGCAAACCGCCCGCGCCGAATGTCTTGCCACTGTGGCGCTCGACCACGCCGGCTGAAAACTCCGGCAAGGGCACAAGGTGACGCCGCAACTTTTGCGGTAACGACTTCAGCAGCAATTGCACTTTTTCCTTGAGCATGCCGCGAACAAGCCACTCGGAACGGCGGGCATCGACTTGATTCAGTCCGAACAGCGGCACGGTGAGCGTCACGCCATCGCGGGCAGAACCCGGTTCGAAGTGATACGTCAGCGTCATTTCGATGCCGGCCATCGTCATCCGCTTCGGAAACAAGTCGGTCGTGACACCGGCAGCTTCGTGGCGCATCAGGTCGTCGCGCGAGAGGAACAGCAGACGTGACGACGCGCCATTCTTCTTCTCTTCATCCCGATACCAGCGCTCGAAAGCCGCGCCGGAGTACATGCCCTTCGGCACAAGCGAATCGTAGAAACCGAAGATCAATTCGTCGTCGACGAGCACATCCTGCCGGCGCGACTTGTGCTCCAACTGTTCGATATCCGCCAGCAGCTTGCGGTTGTGCGCGAAAAACGGCAGCTTGGTCTCGAACTCGCCGTCCACGAGCGCGCCGCGAATAAACAATTCACGCGCCCGCTCCGGGTCCTGTTTGCCAAAACTCACGCGCCGACGTGCGTAGACGGTAAGGCCATGCAGCGTTGCGCGTTCGAACGCTGCAACTTGCGCGGCTTTCTTTTCCCAATGCGGTTCGGAAATCGATTTACGCAGCAAATGCGCGCCGACTTGCTCAAGCCATTCGGGCTCGATTTTCGCGATACATCGCGCGTAGAGCCGGCTCGTTTCCACGAGTTCGCCTGCTACAACCCAGCGCCCCGCCTTCTTCAGCAACGCTGAACCAGGCCACAGATAAAACTTGATACCGCGCGCGCCAAGGTAATACGGCTCGTCGTCGGCCTTCAGGCCCACGTTGCCAAGCAAACCCGTCAGCAAAGCGAGATGAATCTGCTCGAACGTCGCCTCGGATTCGTTCAGACGCCAGCCGTGTTCGCGCACGACGGTCAGCAATTGCGAATGCACATCGCGCCATTCACGCAGACGCACGTGATTCAAAAAGTTCGCGCGGCACGCATCGGTAAGCTGCTTGTTCGACTTCTTGTGCGCGATCGCATCCTCGAACCACGCCCAGATTTTCGTCCACTGCAGGAATTCGGAACGCTCATCGGCGAATTTCTTGTGCGCCAGATCCGCTTGTTCCTGCGCTTCGATCGGCCTGTCGCGCGGATCCTGAACCGACAACGCGCTCGCGATGATCAACACTTCGCGCAACGACTGATGGTCACGCGCGGCAAGAATCATCCGGCCGACGCGCGGATCGAGCGGCAAACGCGCCAGTTCGCGGCCGAGCGGCGTGAGCGCGTTGTCGTCATCGACTGCGCCAAGTTCGTTCAGCAGTTGATAACCATCGGCGATTGCACGGCCCGGCGGCGGTTCGAGAAACGGAAACGTTTCGATGGCCGTCAGATGCAGCGATTTCATCCGCAAGATCACCGCGGCAAGCGATGAGCGCAGGATTTCCGGATCGGTGAACCGCACGCGAAGGTTGTAATCGTCTTCTTCGTAGAGACGAATGCACACGCCGTCCGCGACCCGCCCGCACCGCCCCGCGCGCTGGTTCGCCGAACTCTGCGAAATCGGTTCGATCTGCAACTGCTCGACCTTGTTCCGATACGAATAGCGCTTCACGCGGGCAAGCCCGGTATCGACAACGTAGCGAATCCCCGGCACCGTCAACGAAGTTTCCGCGACGTTCGTCGCCAGCACGATCCGGCGCGTGTTCGACGTGCGGAATACGCGCTCCTGCTCGGCGGCGGAAAGGCGCGCGAATAATGGCAGGATTTCCGTGTGCGGCGGATGGTGCTTGCGCAACGCTTCGGCGGCGTCGCGAATTTCGCGCTCACCGGGGAGAAAAACGAGGACATCGCCGGGGCCTTCGCGGCAGAGTTCATCGACAGCATCAACGATCGCTTCCATGAGGTCGCGATCATTTTCACGTTGAGTCTTTGGCCGATCCGGACGGTCTTTCGGCTGCGTGCCCGGCGTCGGACCTTGTGCCGACTTCACCGCCGCGCTCTCCTCCTCCACCGGTCGATATCGCACCTCAACCGGATACAGCCGCCCGCTCACCTCGATCACCGGCGCGGGTTTTTCGTCACTGCCGAAATGACGGGCGAAGCGGTCGGCATCGATCGTCGCCGATGTCACGATCACCTTCAGATCCGGCCGGCGCGGCAGGATTTCGCGCAGATAACCGAGCAGGAAATCGATGTTCAGGCTGCGTTCGTGCGCCTCGTCGATGATGATCGTGTCGTACGCGGCGAGCAGCGGATCGGTCTGCGTCTCGGCGAGCAGAATACCGTCCGTCATCAGTTTCACCGATGCACCGGGCGACAGGTTGTCCGTGAACCGAACCTTGTAGCCAACCACTTCGCCGAACGGCGTGCCGAGTTCTTCAGCGATCCGCCGTCCCGTCGCCGATGCCGCGATTCGCCGCGGTTGGGTATGGCCGATCAGCCCCGTGCCGCCTGCGCCGAGGCCGCGTCCGAGTGCAAGGCAGATTTTGGGTAGTTGCGTTGTTTTTCCGGAGCCCGTTTCGCCGCTGACAATCACCACCTGGTTCGCCTGGATCGCGGCGGCAATTTCGTCACGCCGGGCGGATACCGGTAGCGTTTCGGGGAAACGGATCGGCGGGATGGGGTTCGGTTCGACTACGCGGCGCGGACGCGGGGTATCGCGATGCTGAGGGCGTGGGTTGGGACGTGATGAGTCAGGTTGCGGACGAACGGCTCGCCCGAGCGCGTCATCAGGTTGATGTCGAGCGGCGGGTTGCGCGGCGTCATGCTGCGAACGAGCGACGGGGCGTGCGGCGGCAGATGGCGAACGAACCACCGGTTGTGCAGCGCCGCTTTCTGACCGGGCGCCCTGTTGCGCGTTTTCCGATGTGCGTCCGTCGTTCTGCTGCCGAGCGTTGTTCGCGCCCGGCTCCGCACGGCTCCGCGTTTGTGCATCCGATCGGCGGGGTTGTATGGCCGGGCGCTGCGGCGCGCCCTCTGCCGCTGTGCGCTCAGGCCCATGTGCCCGCTGTTTATCCACCGGCAGTCCGGACGATGCCCCCCTGTCCGATCTCGCCCCAGACGACATCGACGGGCCGCCTGTATTCCCGCGCGTCTTGCCTGGTTTCTGATCACGTTGCCTGTTCGCCTCGCGCCCCTCGGAACTGACCGGTGGTTGCACGGTATCGGTGCGTTCAACGATGCGCGATTCCTGCGTACGTCGAATATTTGAGTCTTGCGCAGACGACTCGGTTGCGACGCGTTGTTGTACCGACGCATCGGCTGGCTGGCTAACGTGAGCTTTCCGCGAATCGCGTTCCGGGCGCGTATCGGAAGCTGACCGCTCGCTCTGGTTTTTTGTCGAACCGCTGGCTGCTGCGGTTTGCGCTTTCGTTTCAGGTTCGCGTCGCGGCGGCATGACAGTGGCTTGCTTGCCTGGCTGCCCTGGCCCAACTCGGGAAACGCGCTCGCTGCGCGGCACGTTAGAAACGCCCGTTGACGCGACGCTGGCGCCGCCGCTTCCAGCGCTCCGATTTCCCGGACTATTAGCGGACACGCGTTCGTCACGCGGCGTTATTGGCGTCGAGGGTGTTTTCGGCGCTTCGGTTCGTTTTATCGCCGGGGCGCGTTCCTCGCTGCCGACGCGCACACTTGCGCTTTCACGACGCCGCTCAGACTCTGCAACGGGAGCCTGCGAACCAGGGACGCTCACCTTGCCTGACGACAAAGACAACGAAGCTAGCGCGGACAGCGACGACAGTGAAACCGCGCCGCCGCGCTCATCCTTTCGCGGCGAACCTTGTCGCGAAGACGAGGAAGACAAAGAAGAAGCAGTACCGGACGAACCCTTCGATTCATCGCGCGAAGCAGAAGAAACTCCCGCCCCTTTCTGAACGCTTTTTTTCGATCCCTGTTGACCAACGGCGGAGCCGCCCGTCGAACCCGCTCCCGACACCCCGGCAAATCGCCGCGCAGCCGCGTCCTTCTTGCTATTCGCGGCGGTCCCGGTACCGCCTCCGGCGTCATCTTCGCCATCGCTTTCGCGCGCCGCTGCATCGCGCAGCAGCGCTTCACGCAGCTTTTTCAACTGCTCCTGGGGGTCAAGCTTGTCCGCATCGGCGGGACGTTTGGAAACATTCGGCATAGCACGGCATTATAATCCCGGCATGAATTCTCAAACCGACCTCCCCGCCGCGCCTCCGCCGGTTACGACCGAGCCCGAAGCGCCTGATCAACACGGCCAGTTCGTGGAATGGATGCGCTCCGTCGCGCCCTATATTCACGCGTTCCGAAACAAGACCTTCGTGGTCGCGTTCGGCGGCGAACTGGTGCAGGAAGGACGTCTGAACGCACTCGTTCAGGACGTCGGCCTGTTACACGCCATGGGCATTCACGTCGTGCTCGTGCACGGTTCGCGGCCCCAGGTGGAAGAACAATTGAACCTGCACGGCGTGGAGTCGGAGTTTTCACACGGCTTACGGATCACCGACGCCCGCGCGCTCGAATCCGCGAAAGAAGCCGCTGGGGAAGTGCGCCTGGATATCGAAGCGGCAATCAGCCAGGGCTTGCCGAACACGCCGATGGCGCATGCGCACATCAGCGTGGTATCGGGCAATTTTGTGACAGCGCGGCCGGTCGGCATTCTCGACGGCGTCGATTTTCAGCACACGGGCGTGGTCCGGAAGATCGACGGCGATTCCATTCGCCACTCGCTCACCAGCAGCAAGCTCGTGCTGCTCTCCCCGCTCGGTTTTTCGCCGACGGGCGAAGCGTTTAATTTGTCGATGGAAGATGTGGCGTCGGCAGCAGCTATCGCGTTGCGCGCCGACAAGATCATTTTCCTCACCGAAACCCCCGGTCTCGTCGATGAAAACGGCGAACTCGTGCGCGAAATGTCGTTGGACGACGCGTACCGGCTGCACGAAAGCGGTGAGTTGCAAGGTGACGCCGCGTTCTATTTGAAGCACACCATTCGCGCTTGCCGCGGCGGCGTGGCGCGGGCGCACATCATCCCCTACGCGCTCGACGGCAGCATCCTGCTCGAGCTGTTCCTGCATGACGGCGTGGGCACGATGATCTCGTACGAGAATCTCGAAAGCCTGCGAGAAGCCACGCCGGATGACGTCGGCGGGATCCTGACGCTGATCGAACCGCTGGAAATGGACGGCACGCTCGTACGGCGCGGCCGGCATCAGATTGAACGCGATATCGACCATTTCTCGGTGATCGAGCACGATGGCGTGCTGTTCGGCTGCGTGGCGCTGTATCCGTACACGCAGGAACGCATCGGTGAAATGGCCTGCCTGACGGTCTCGCCCGAAGCGCAAGGTTCCGGCGATGGCGAACGCTTGTTGAAGCGCGTCGAGCAACGTGCGCGCGCTCGTGGCCTCACGCATATTTTCGTGCTGACCACGCGCACCGAGCACTGGTTTCTCAAACGCGGCTTCGTCAAGGTGACGGTCGACGATCTTCCCGAGGACCGCCGCCGGCTGTACAACTGGCAACGTAAATCGCTTGTGTTGATGAAGCAGCTCTAATTTATTTCGAGTTATTTCGAGGCGTGTTCGTCCGGTTGCAAGCGCACCCATGCGCCGCCCGACGCGAAGCGCCCAGCTACCCCGCTACAGGAGAAATACAGATGGCCCGAACGATTCAATGCGCGAAACTCGGCAAGGAAGCCGAAGGACTCGACTTCCCACCCCTGCCGGGAGAACTCGGCAAGCGGATCTATGAAACGATTTCGAAGGAAGCATGGCAAGGCTGGCTCAAGCAGCAAACCATGCTGATCAACGAAAACCGCCTGAACATGGCAGATCCGCGCGCACGCCAGTACCTGCTGAAGCAGACGGAAAAGTACTTTTTCGGTGAAGGCGCCGACACCGCCCAAGGCTACGTGCCGCCGACGCAAAGCTGATCAGGCAAGTCCTTTTCTGGCGATAAAAAGCCGGTCTTTCGAGGCCGGCTTTTTCTTTTTAGAGACTCGCGCAAGCAGCCCTTTCAGAAGGCCAGTTTGCGGATCGTCTTGCATCGTGCTATCATCTCCTTCTTTCCAACTGCAATTCAAAGTCAATTTCTTAGCAATGACGCGCCTGAAGCATTCATTCAAGCGCTAATTCGAGATATCGGTGAGTGGTTGTGGAGGCTTCCTCGGGTCTGGATTTGCCCGTGGACACGCTGTTCTCAAGCCTTCCCAATCCGTGACACGGCAAGCAACTGAACACCAGCGCACCAAGCGCCTCCGTTGCTCAATTTAGCTGTGTCCAGCCATCTATCCCCGTAGTACCCGTGCACGCAAACCCGTGCTACCTACAAAGTGCCATTTCGCGACATCGGCGCGAGGCATCGGCATTGTCCATCGCACCGTCAGCGCATCGCTTATGCGTTCAGCGGGCGCGCAGCCGCTTTCAGTGCACGCACTGAAACTCGCCTCGTCGCGAAACTGCACTTTCCTGGCAACGTGCGCTTAGGCGCACGCCGAACCGCCCCACGGGCGGATCGGCAACAACCTGGAGCTTCTCTTCATGGCAATACCGAACGACAGCCGCGGGCGACAACCCCAACCCCAAAAAGACCTGTCGTTTGACGACATCACCATCGTCGATAAATCGCTGCTCAAGCGCGCAGTCGGCGCGATGGCGATCGGCAATGCAATGGAATGGTTCGATTTCGGCGTCTACAGCTATATCGCGGTGACGCTCGGCAAAGTGTTCTTCCCGTCGGCCAATCCGGGGGCGCAACTGATCGCCACGTTCGGGACGTTCGCCGCGGCGTTTCTCGTGCGCCCGCTCGGCGGCATGGTGTTCGGGCCGTTGGGAGATCGCATTGGCCGAAAGCGCGTGCTCGCGATGACCATGATCATGATGGCGGTCGGCACGTTTTGTATCGGCTTGATTCCGGCGTATGGAAGCATCGGCATTTTTGCGCCGATCCTGCTGCTTGCCGCGCGTTTGGTTCAGGGCTTTTCCACGGGCGGAGAGTATGGCGGCGCGGCGACGTTTATCGCGGAATTCGCGACGGACAAGAAACGCGGGTTCATGGGCAGTTTTCTTGAGTTCGGTACGCTTGTGGGATACGTGCTCGGCGCGGGCTGCGTGGCGGTGCTGACGGCAACGATGCCCGAACAATCGCTGCTCTCCTGGGGATGGCGCATTCCGTTCCTGATTGCAGGACCAATGGGGCTAATCGGCTTGTATATCCGGCTGAAGCTTGAAGAAACGCCTGCCTTCCAGCGCGAAGCCGACAAGCGCGAAAGCGAAGCGCACAGCACGCCCAAAGAGCAATTCCGCGACATGTTGGTCAAGCAGTGGAAGCCGATGCTGCAATGCGTCGGGCTCGTGCTCATCTTCAACGTGACCGATTACATGGCGCTGTCTTATCTGCCGAGTTATCTGTCCGCGACGCTGAAATTCAATGAAACGCACGGGCTTTTCATTGTGCTGATCGTGATGGTGCTGATGATGCCGATGACGCTCGCCGCCGGCCATCTGTCGGACAAGGTCGGGCGCAAGCCGGTGATGCTGTTTGGATGCGTCGGGTTGCTGCTGTTGTCGATACCCGCGCTGACGCTGATCCGCATGGGCACCATGCTGCCGATTTTCAGCGGCATGCTGATTCTCGGCGTGTTGCTCTCGTGTTTCACCGGGGCCATGCCGTCCGCGTTACCCGCGCTCTTCCCGACCAAGATCCGCTACGGCGCGCTGGCGATCGGCTTCAACGTATCGGTTTCGCTGTTCGGCGGCACGACGCCGCTGGTCACCGCGTGGCTGGTTTCATCGACGGGAAATCTGATGATGCCGGCGTATTACCTGATGGGGGCATCGGTGATCGGAATCGTCTCGGTGCTCGCGCTGCATGAGACGGCCAGGCAACCGCTGAAGGGTTCGCCGCCGTGTGTGGGCTCGCGCTCGGAAGCGCATGCCGTGCTGCGCGGCGTGCGGCAAGCCGCTGAAATGGATGACCGGATGCCGGAAGCGACTGCACGCGCATAACCGTCATCAAGCTGATCGATGGGCGGTTGTTCGCCAGTCGTTCCGCTGTTAAACGAAGTTAAGCAAAGAGGCCATCCAGCTAACGTTGGATGGCCTCTTTGCCTGGTCGCTCAAGTGGGGCCGGCGCTGGCCTGCCATTCACTCAACCAGCCGCACGATTTCCACCTGCACCTCGCCCTTGTCGATCAACATGATGCCAAGCGTCACCGGCAATTTGAATCGACGCGGCCCGGCGCTTCCCGGATTGACGAACAGCGTCGCGCCGCGGCGTTCGATCAAAGGCTTGTGCGAATGGCCGGTGACGACCACGTCGATACCGTCAAGTTGCTTCGGAGCGTCCGCTATGTCGTGGACAAGATGAATCGCCGTACCGCCGATATCAAACGTCAGCGCTTCCGGCAAGTCGTCGATCCGCACGCCCGAGTCGTTATTGCCGCGGACCGCGGTGACGGGCGCGAGTTCGTTGAGCGTATCGAGAACAGCGGGATGGCAGATATCGCCGGCGTGAATGATGTGCTCGCAGCCGCGCAACGCATCGAGCGCCTCGGGGCGCACGAGATTGTGGGTATCGGAGATGATGCCGATGCGGATGACAGATGACATGGGCTTCGCTCGCAGGACTCTAAGCAACGAGCGTAGCACTGTTCATGCCGATGAAATCACCCTGCCGCAGGCCGTTACTCTTCCGTCAGCAGGACTTTCTCCACGCGCCGGTCGGGGACGAGCCATACGACCGCAACGATCGCGTATAAGGCCGCGGCAACCCACGGCTCCCAAAACGAGGCGGCAATCGCGACGAGATACAGCACCACCGAAATCTTCCCCTTGCGATCCGCACCGATTGCGCGCTCCAGCATGGAGTTGGCGCCGTGCAGGCTGATCAGCGCGCGCGTGAGGATGTACCACGCGAGCGCCGTCATGAAGAGATCGAAGCCGTAAAGCGCGGTGGGCCATGGCGCCAGGTGGTTCTCGCCCATCCAGTTGGTGGTGAACGGGAACAGCGACAGCCAGAACAGCACATGGAGGTTCGCCCACAGCACGCTGCCATTGACGCGCTTGGCTGCATGCATCAGGTGATGGTGGTTGTTCCAATAGATGCCGACATACACGAAGCTCAGCACGTAGGCGCAAAACACGGGACCCAGCGCGCTGAGTGACGCCAGATCGGCGCCGTGCGGCACCTTGAGTTCCAGCACCATGATCGTAATGATGATGGCGATCACGCCATCGCTGAATGCCTCAATCCGATTCGTGCCCATCCTCGTCCTTTCTCGTGCTTTTTCGTTTTTCGTCGTTTTAACGCTGGGGTTTACGGCCCCAACCCGCAGCAAATTATGCGCGAGCAACCTGGCGTTGTCGATTTAGCGCGAACGAGAGAAGAACGTCGTGGTGTATCGACGCAATGCAGTGCACCCAACCACCAGAATCTTCGGACATTATCGCGGAACGCAGGCGTGAAGCCATTGCAGCAGTTGCAACCCTGCTCCGGCTGCGAGAATGGCCAGCCCGAGTCCCAGACGCGTCCGTTCACGCCATGCGCCGATAGAAACGTCTTTCATACTCGCCTCCTGACATCGATGGGTCGACCGTTGATCCCGCCACTCAGCGACGGCGGATTTTCATGTACCTGAATACGCGAACCCGGCTTCGAATGGATGCAGGGCGGAGAGAATATTCTTGGGTTTCTATGCCGCGGAATACAGCGAAAGGTGCCGGGATGATGAATGCGCCCCCCCGCCAGGCGGGCAGACGTGGGACGCTGGCGCCTGTCTGGATTGGCCCGCCCGCCGTCCGATGGTAGAATCCCGTCCGCTTGGCGGGGTGATGAAATTGGTAAACATAGCGGACTTAAAATCCGCCGCCTAACGGCTTGCCGGTTCAAGTCCGGTCCCCGCTACCAGCGTCAGATTGCTTGAGCGCCCCTGAACGAATGGGATGTTTTTCTGCCGCGAGAAGATCAACGCGATGATCACTGTATATTCATACAGAAGCGGTTCAATACCGTTGCGCACGTTCCCGGATTTCATTTGGCTTGGGCTAAAAGGAAACGAGAGAAGCACCGATCGCGCATGGCAGACCCGGGCAGACCCGTTTTATCGATGCCGAAACCGCCAGTCATCCGGTCTTCGCTTAACCGACTGAAGTAGACTGCGCGTCCTACCTAGCGCGAGCCATCATGAAACATCGAACCTTTTATGCGGTGGCCGCTGCTGCCGTTCTTACCTGCACAGCAGGCTGCACGACTCCTTACCGCAACGGCCAGGAGTGCAAGGCCAGGATGGTCGAGACCTACCCGGCCTCGCAGCCCAGGTTGAGCTACGAAATACCCCGCGTCTCTTACCAGGGCACGCGTGTGGTGGTTGAAGGCAGCTACACCAAAAAGATTCCGCCGACGGGCATAACCCCCATCAAGACAACATCGGTGCAGGTACAGGCAGCCGTCGAATGCACGTTCGAAGACGACAAGCTCAAGACGTTCCAGTGGCTGACACCGGCGGATCTCGCTGAAAAATACCCGCTGAAACCGGGCGCCGAAGCCACGGAGTAAGGTTTTTCATCAAGGCCGGAAATGTGGGCAGGTCGATGAGGCAATGAACGTACAAACCTGCTCATGTAGCGGCTCAGTCACCGGCTAACGCCGGACATGGCGGCCGCGGCCAGCACCTCCCGGTCGTCTTTAGTATCATCGGCGGCTCGCTTCATGCGTTGAATCCTCGAGGCCTCGCCCATGTCCGCTGCCGCCACCGATTCAAATTCCCACGCCCCGAATCAGCCGCACCACCAGCCCCACCAGCACTACTCGCGGGCGACGCTGCTCGTCCTGGCGACGATCGCAGGCGTATCGGTCGCGAATATCTATACGAATCAGCCGCTGCTCGCGGCGTTTCGCGCGTCGTTCCCGGAAAGCGCGGGGATGATCGGCGCGGTGCCCGCCGTCACGCAACTCGGCTACGCGATCGGCATGTTATTGCTAGCGCCGCTCGGCGATCGCTTCGATCGCCGCCTGATCATCCTTCTGCAACTGGCCGCACTCGGCATCGCGCTCGTTGCGGCAACGGCCGCGCCCACGCTCGGCGTGCTGATCGCCGCGAGCCTGGCGCTCGGTATCGTGGCAACCATCGCGCAACAAGCCGTGCCGTTCGCCGCCGAACTCGCGCCTCCCGCGCAACGCGGTCACGCGGTCGGCACGGTGATGAGCGGCTTGCTGATCGGCATTCTCCTTGCGCGCACGGTCTCGGGTTTCGTCGCGGAGTATTTCGGCTGGCGAGCGGTGTATGGCGCCTCCGTCGTCGCGACCATCGGGCTCGCTATCCTCGTGGTCATGCGCCTGCCGCGGAGCAAGCCGACTTCCACGCTGCCGTACGGCCGGCTGCTCGTGTCGATGTGGCATCTCGTGGTCGAGTCGCCGGCGCTGCGCGAGGCATCGATGACTGGAGGCGCCCTGTTCGCGGCCTTCAGCATCTTCTGGTCGGTGCTCACGTTGTTGCTCGCGGGCGAGCCGTTCCATCTCGGCCCTCAGGCGGCCGGGCTGTTCGGCATTGTCGGTGCAGCGGGCGCACTGGCCGCGCCGCTCGCCGGCAAGTCGGCGGACAAGCGCGGGCCGCGCGCGGTGGTGTCGCTGTGCATCGTGCTCGTGGCTGTGTCGTTCGTGGTGTTCGCGCTGTCGGGACGCAGCCTCGTGGGGCTGGTGATCGGCGTGATCGTGCTCGATGTGGGCGTGCAAGCCGCGCAGATATCGAATCAATCGAGAATCTACGCGCTCAAGCCCGAGGCGCGCAGCCGCGTGAATACCGTGTACATGGTGGTCTATTTCATTGGTGGCGCCGTGGGGTCGGCTGTTGCATCGCTGGCATGGCATGCGTTCGGATGGGTCGGCGTGTGTATTGCGGGATTGGCGGCCACCGGGCTTGCCGGCCTGAGCCATTCGCGCAGCCGTTCAAAAAGCGCCTGAGCGGGAGGTCTGATCAAGGCAGGCATGACTCGCGCGCTTGATGGCGCTCAGTCCCCGCTTAATCCCCGCTAATCCCGCGCGCGGGCGTAATGATGCAGCGCGTCGAGAACGCGGTCGAATTCCAGGGATTTATCGAAGAAATGGCGCACGCCGTATTGCAGGCAGCGCTCGCGGTACGCCGGCAGTGCATGGTTGGTGAGCACGGCGGCGAAGGCCGAATCGGTCATTCCGGTGCGTTGCAGATACGCCAGCACCTCGACGCCGGAACCGTGCTTCAGTTGCAGATCAACAATCACGGCGTCGAATCCCTGCGCTTCCAGCAGACCGATCGCCGTCTCGGGCGTGTCCGCCCAAGCGGTGACGCGCAGCTCACCGGACGCATCGATCGCTTCCACCAGGCTGCGCCGGATCAACGGCGAGTCTTCGATCAACAGCACGCTCAGCGGCCGCTTGTGCGCGAGACCGGTTTTATCGACGCTCGTTTGTTGGCCCACGACGGGCACCCTCCTACTCGATCAAGCCATTCTTGATCGCGTAATACGTTAGATCGGCATTGTTCGCGAGCCGCATTTTTTCGAGAACGCGTGCGCGATATGTGCTGATCGTCTTCACCGATAAATGCAGCTCCTCCGCTATTTCGGTCGGAATCTGGCCGCCCGCAAGCTTGCAAAAAATCTGGAACTCCCGCTCGGACAAGGCCTCGTGCGGCCGCTCGGTGGCGGGTTTTTCGAGCTTGTCGGCGAGTGCGTCGGCAATGAACTCCGACAGGTAGCGGTGGCCCCGCGCCACCGTCCGAATGGCCCGCACGATTTCGTCGGGCGCCGCGTCCTTGTTGAGATACCCGTTGGCACCGGCGCGCAGCAGATTGATCGCGTACTGGCTTTCCGGATAACCCGACAGCATCAGCACGCCCTGCTCCGGGCGGATCTGCTTGATCACGCGTAACGTATCTATACCGTTCTTATCCGGCATCGCGATGTCCAGCAGCACGACGTCGAACGCGCTTTCGCGCACGAGCGCGATGGTTTCGTCACCGGTGGACGCTTCGGCGGCGACTTCCATGTCGGGTTCATCGGCGACGAATTGCCGGAATCCGCTCCGCACAATGGCGTGGTCGTCCGCTATCAACACTCGAATCATCTGCGCTGCCTGCAGCCGTTTTTATCGTGAATCATTGTACTGACGACGCGCGGCGGGAATCATCCCGCCGCGCGTCGTCCCGGGGCTTCTTCAGCATTCTTTTTACCGCTAAATGCGCGGTTCGGGTCAGCCGTCGAGGCCGTCGAGCAGATCGGCCATGTCGTCGGCGTGCTCTTCCTCGACCGCCAGGATCGTTTCGAAGATCCGGCGCGTGGTGACATCCTTTTCGCCAAGGTAGCGAACGATTTCACTATATGTATCGATCGCAATGCGTTCCGCGATCAGGTTCTCGCGAATCATGTCGATGAGATTGCTGCCTTCCTTGTACTCGGAATGCGAGCGTGACGCGAGGCTGTCGGGTGCGAAATTCGGCTCGCCGCCCAACTGGACGATGCGCTCGGCGATGGTGTCGGCATGTTCCTGCTCTTCGGTCGCGTGCTGCGCGAATTCCGACGCGACAGCTTCCGAATGGATGCCCTTCGCCATGAAATAGTGGCGTTTGTAGCGCAGCGTGCAGACGATCTCGGTTGCAAGTGAATCGTTCAGCAGCTTCAGCACGGCTTCCTTGTCTGCGCCATACGTCGACGTGACCGAGCCATCGTCCATGTGCTGGCGCGCGCTGGCGCGAATTTTTTCCATATCCAGTACGAATGGATCGGATTTCCGGCCGGGTTCCTTCGATTGTGCCGGGGCAGCTTTTACAGCAGACGATTTCGACATTGATGTGCTCCAGAAAGAGAATGGATCTTTTGTTCGGCGGTTGAACAGGTTCGACAGGTTCGTGACGGCAGCCTCGCCGGATATAGACCCGGACCACCGTCCTCGGTCACTCTTGCTCAGTCACTTTTGTTGTGGCTCGCATACCGCGTGCCTGCTCGCTAACATCACGTTCGAAACACGCCCAGCAGCAACGTAACAACGAAAACCACGAGAAAGATGTAGAACAGGATCTTCGCGATCTCCGCAGCCCCTGCTGCAATCCCCGTAAAGCCGAACACAGCCGCGATAATCGCGATGATGAAAAAAACAACCGCGTAATGGAGCATGGCAACCTTCCATCTCGTTGGGTTCTTATGGGCCTCGGATCGGGCATCGAATCCGGCTTTCAGGACGACTCGGATGGACGATCGCCATACAGCGTGAAGTCGGCCACCCGTCGAACAGGGTTCAGATAAAGCCGGTCGAAGCGTGCGAGATTCAAGTACCGATGGCTACAGCCGCTAATCGACTATTTTCTTCGTCACGATAAAACCGAGCACGAGGAATACCACGCACAAGATCAGGAACAGCACGAACAGGAACTTCGCGATGCTGGCCGCGCCCGCTGCCACGCCGGTGAAGCCCAGCAAGCCCGCGACGATGGCGACAATGGCGAAAAACAATGCCCACTTCAACATGATCGGATCCCCAATAAAGTTGGACTAGTAACAGGATGTTAGCGATGCGGTTATGGGCTGCCATCTGGATGCACGCCGTTTTTCGTGTAGGACATCACCGACAAATGCTTTCAATTCACTTCTGGCCTGTCACCGATCAAGCGCTAGCCAAACATAATTCGATCAGCCCGCCGCAGCGTGAAAAGTTACACTGGCCAGACAGAAAACCCGGCGACTCCCTATGACTTCCTCTTTGCACGAAGGCGGCGCGGCGAATCCGGTAGCAGGCGTCACGCGGCGCGCAACCCGGTTCAGCGCGCGTCTGAACGGCTGGATGCGCCGCTGGAGCTGGGCCGTCGCAATGACCGTCGCCATTGTGATTACCGTTGGCGGCCTCGTGATACTCGAATCGGGCCGCATGCGCATTGCCGCGGAATATGAGACCGCGCTCGACGCGAAAGGCGCCACCACGCAGTTGACCGCGCTGGCGGCGGACATCGCGTCGCTAACTGCCGACGAACGCGCGTTCCGCCTGGCGCCCGGCAACACCTACACCGCCCACTACAACGCAGCGGCGGCGAGGATCAAACAAACGGTTGCGTCGCTGGATGCGTACTATCGCCAAAAAGCGGACGACACCGCGCTCGCCAGTTTCAGGCAAGTCAGCGCGATCCTCGATGCCCGGATCAATGCGGGACTAGCCGCTCGCTCCGGTTCAGACGCTGCATCGAGTACCGATATCCTCGACAGCGCGCTCGCCCTGCTGCGTGTGAATGAAGAACGCCGGGCGCAGTCCGCGCTCGATGCGAGCCGCGCCGACCAACGCATTTCCACGTTCTGCGTGGGCGCGTTGTGCGCGTTGAATATCGTGTTGTTCCTGCTGTTGTTTCGCAATCTCGGTATCCAGCTGGACAAGCAGGATCGTGTGCAGCAAAAGCTGATTACGCAGCAAGAGGAGCTCGACCAGCTCGTGTTCGACCGCACGCGGCAACTTGAAGCGCTCGCGTGGCATTTGCAATCGGTGAGTGAAAACGAGAAGACCCAGCTTGCCCGCGAACTGCACGATGAACTCGGTTCGATCCTGACGGCCAGCAAGATGGATGTGGCGTGGGTCAATAACAAGCTCAAGGGCGCCGAGCCCGCGATGGCCGAGAAACTTGGCCGTGCGCTCGCGAACCTTGATCAGGGGATTGCGCTGAAGCGGCGGATTATCGAAGACATGCGGCCAACCGTTCTTGCCAATTTCGGGCTGGTCACGGCGTTGCGCACCCTCGCCGATGAAACCGCGCAACGCACCGGCTGGACGCTCGAACTCGCGCTCCCCGACGACGACATCAAGCTCGGTGAAGAAGTCGAAATCGCGTTGTTCCGGGTCGCGCAGGAATCGCTGACGAACGCGGCCAAATACGCGCGCGCGTCGAGCGTGTCGATTGCGCTGGCGCTGGATGACGAGCGGGTGTCGATGCATATCGCCGATGACGGCGTCGGCATCCGCCCACAGGACCTGCAGCGCACGCATACGCATGGACTGCTGGGCATGCGCCAGCGGGTCAGCGCGCGCGGCGGCCGTATCGAGATCGAACGACGCCAGCCGCATGGCACTGATATCCGCGTCACCATGCCCCGCGTGCGTAACTTCGATGCTTAAGGGTCCACCGCCTGTTGGCTCTTTACCTGGCGCTCGCACTACGCTTGTAGGACGGCGCCGACACAAGTTACAGACCGCTCCTACACGATAAAAACATCCGCGCCTACAGCTTGCGAACGCGCAGTTTTTTATGATTCTTCAGACCGGCATGGTCGATCGAAGCGGCAGTCGTCATGGGTTTTGTTGCTTGTTCAAGCCCGGCAAAACTGTTTCAAGGATCGGTCGTTGCCAAGGCCGCAATGTGTCGGGCAACTGCTTTTGCAGGCGCTTTTGCAGCCGGACACCGGTGGCCAGGATTCGAACATCGGGCACGCTCTCATGGCCGAACGGCCAGCGGACCCGCATCAAACTCAAGGGGAATTGCTCATGACTCGACTTATCGCTTTGCTGTTGATCGTTGGAACTGCCGCACTCGCAGCTTGCAATACAGTGGCCGGCGCCGGCCAGGACCTTTCGAAGGGCGGCAACGCCATCACGAATTCGGCCGATAAGCACAACGCGGAGTAAGTAAGCTGGCGACAGATAGCTAGCTAGCGGTTAGTGAATTAGCGGCCGCCGGCAATGTGCCGACTGCTGTCTTCACTGGCTCCCAAGCTTTGTGACGCCGCGCCTACAACGGAACGGGTCGTGGGATCCAATCAAACCGACGATCACAAAGAACCTCCCTTAGCGGAGGTTCTTTTTTTGTGTCTTGGCTAAAGACCCACGAACGCGCATCAGTCAGAAGCAGGCGGTAAAGCGGTCCAGCTTCCCGCCTCGGGGCGCTGCGTGATGCGCTCGATCGGTTCGGCCGCCTGCGATTCGATAAGACCGCCGATCAGATCGGCGAAAGGCTTGATGTTCCGGTACGTGCTGGCCTGTTCGAGCGCCGCCAGATACGCGCTACGGGACTGAACGGTTACGATGGTCCAAAGGTAGCCACCCGTGGTCAGCAGGTAGTTCATGAGAAAGCGGCTGAGGCGGCCATTGCCGTCCATGTAGGGGTGGATAAACACGAAGATGAAATGACCCAATACTGCTCGCACGCCGGGGTGCTCTTCTGCCTGCAGCAGGTCGAAGAGCGCCGGCATGCAATCCCGTACCGCTTCAGGCGCGAGCGGTACATGCAACGCATTTCGAATGAACACGTTGTTGTTTCGATACCCGGCCAGATCGCTCGCCTTCAAGATACCCGCGGTCACGCTCGGCGAAAACAGCGTCACGTACCACTGTGAAAAATCTCGCTTGAGGGTGGTAGAAGGATCGTCAGCTTGAGCCACTACGCGGCCAATCAGGGAGCGGACCCGGGCATGGGTCTCCGCGTAACCTTTGGCCGCCATGGCATCGCGCGTCAGCCGGTCTTCCTTGTTGGTCAGGGGGCTCCAGTCACCATTGCGAACCTTCGCGATCAGGTCGGTGCTGACCCGATACCCTTCGATAGACAGCGAGTGATACGCGTCCGCGACGTACCTTGCCTCTATGTCGTGCAGGAGCGCTTCGCTGTCTGGGTTCGGCAAGCGCGGAATATCGCGGAAGCGATCGATCACCATGTCCCGCATGCCCGACCACATGGCCTGAATGCGCTGCACATAAGGTGACTCGTTCATCCGGCCGCCAATATGGGCTAGCGGCCGCTCGAACGGGTTATCTTCGACCACCACATAGGCGGCCGCTTTCATCGTATCGAGGAGCTGGGCGGCATCCTGACCACGGCCGACGGCCCGCAACGCTCCCGCCATACGGCCGGCAACGACACTATGGCCGCCCTCGAGCAATCGGGCGGTGAGCGTACTGATATCGACCTGACGCGTGACGATCTGCGCGGCAAGCTCGTGCGTGTGGAAAAAGCTCGGACTTGCCCGAATCAGCGCTTCAGGCACAGGAATCAACATGAGTCCACTCGCGTTCGGCGCACGGCCGTCCACCAGCATGTCAGGCTTCGTCCGATAGAGAAACATGGAACAGCCGTGGGGCAATGCTTGAGGCTGGTTGGTCGCCAGCGGCGAGTAAAGCAGGATCTGCTTTTCGATACTGGTGTGGCCACTGTGCTTGAGGAGCGAAAGCTCGGGGCTCACCTGCCATTGGTCTGCAAACCTGGAGTGGGCATACGCGGCCACGAAGGTTTCCATGTTCGCGTACCAATGCGTCGAGTCGCCCTCCGCGTCTTCCGGATTGTTCGACTGATACCAGCCTTGAATGACGAGCTTGAGGAAGCCGGCATTCTGGAGCCGCTCACGGTGTGTGCGGGTGAGCTCGGGATGCGCACTGATCTGGAATACGGAAAGGCCCCTGTCTTGCAGCGCTTTGAGGATTGACAGGGAAGAGACTAGTTTTTCGTTGGGTGCAGCCACGCGGTTCGCTCCGGGACTTCAGACCATAATTAGAGTTTTGTGTCGTATTATATCCAGAGTTTTGTGTCGCACTATAACTCGAGTTTTGTGCTTTACTATAATTAGAGTTTTATGCTTTTTTTCGAGGCGAAGTTGAGCAATAAATTGGGCAGATCCAATGCTGTCAAGGCTCTATGACATTAATTTACCGAGACTTTCCCGCCTCAATCGATGTCAATTTATGGCTGTTTCTCGCCCGGTTGTCCACGAAAACCATGCGACGGCAGACGGTTTTATCTGACATAGTCGTGGCGCTGTCCGGCAGTTGGCAGCGTGGAAACCGGGTTTCATGCCATCGAGCGAGAACAAGCCCGGGGTTCTGTCTTTTCCCGACTATCCAGTCGCCCCATAAAAAAGCTGACCGTTTCTCCGGAAGTCTCCGAAACGGTCAGCCGTTTTTGAACTGTCAGCCGTCACGCCCGCCGTCAAACCAGCCCACGCCTCTTGTAATCGAACCAGAACGACAAACCCACGCTCGCCAGAATGATGAGGGTTGCCATCACGGTCCACTTCGTGATCACTTCGCCGAGAAACAGCGCACCTATCACCACGGCCACCACGGGATTCACGTACATGCAGCTGCTCGCGATAATCGGACTCGTGTGGCGAATCAGGTACGCATACGCGACATACGCGGCCATCGAACCGACGAGCATCAGATAGAGATAAGCCAAAAACGGCGTGAACCCCATGCTCACGATACGTTCGCCCGATACCCACGCAACGATGGTCGCCATCGCCCCGCCAAGGCCGATCTGCAGTGCAGTCGATACCAGCAGGTCGGACGGCAGCTTCAGACGCCCCGCGAGAAACGAGCCGCCTGCCCAGAAAACTGCGCCGCACAGGATCGCAAGACTGCCGGCGGTTGAACCCGACGACGGATCGCCGTGATTCAGCAACGCAATCCCGACCAGCCCAAGCCCGACGGCTACCCACTCACCCTTCGCCACTTTGCGGCCTGCAATCGCGGCGATGACCGTGGCGAACAACGGCACGGTCGCCACCATGACCGCGGCAGTGCCGGTCTCGACCGTGCGCATACCGAACGCGAGCATTCCGCTCGACAAACCCACAAGCAACGTTCCGACCGCCGCGGCGTTTCGCACTTCGGCGAAAGTCGGCCAGACCGGGTCCCGACGCGCAGCAAAGATGAACAAACCGATGCCGGCGAACAGGTTGCGCAACCCGGACAGCATCAGCGGCGGGAACGCTTCCAGCGACAGATGCACCGCCATGTAGGTCGAACCCCATACGAGGTACACGACGCAAAGGGCAAGCGCCACGCGGCCGCCGCGCGTCGCGGGAAGCCGGAACGGGAAATGGCCGGGAAGATTGAACGGGCGACGCGCAGGGGTATCGGCCAAGGGTTGCTGGCTCATCACGTCTGGCAGAACGTCTGGCGATGGCGCGTTGGCTGCTGCGTGCGGAAACGGCAACACGTCGGCCGAGGGCTGCGACTGCGGAGGTTGTGCCGGCGGCACAAACGGCGAAGCTGAAGAATCGGAATCAGACGACCGCGCGGGCGGCAACGGTGTGGACATCCGTTACTCCGCGACGAAGATGATTGCAACGTCAGCCGGCCAAACGGGCAGGCCTACAACCGCCGGTTTCGTTTCACCCGGGACCGGGGGAAACAAAGAGCGGCGCGCATGCCGCTTGAGCGTCGCGGCAAAACGGGCAAGGCAGGACAACATGTCGGAAGCAGGAAAAGGGGTCGGGCAACAACGTGCCGAAGCTCGATAACGGCTCAAAAAGCCGGCAGGAGCCGCCGCGAGTTTGCCGGACCGTTTCGTGAAAAATATCGGACCGCATCCGGGAAAACACGGTGGTCGCCATTATGCAGTAAGCCATGCACACGCACGCGGGAGTGTTACAGATGGTTGCCAACACGCTACGGCGAGGTGTATTGTTGCGACTGCTAACGCGGGGGTCCTGCGCTGCACATCGCAATCTGTCACTGGATTGTCCGTGTGTCGCGGGTGAGAAATACCCTTTGAACCTGATCTGGATAATGCCAGCGCAGGGAAGCGTTCGGATTTCGCAGCGCTGGGGTCTTTTGGGTCTATCTCTTCCTCGCGTTCCCTGCCAAGTCCGCCCGCCTTCTTCTCTGCTTTTCTTCGGTCTCCCGTAGCTAGCGTTTGACTCAGCCGGTTCTCGTGCCAATTGATGCCATTCGTGCAATTTCGCGCGTTTGGCGTTTTTTCGCGGACCGGCTGGGAAACATCCGTCCCCACAGCAACCATCTGCATGGGACCGGAGTAAGCGCATGGGATCGGAGTAAGCGCCATGGGACCAGAGTAAGCGCCAAAGCGCCCACTCTGGTCGACGCGCCCACCCCGGTCGACACGCTAATTCCGGTCGACACAGGAGAGCCGCATGAATGCCAATCCGAAATTCCTGTCCGACGACGCCGTCGTCGACGCTGCCGCCATCGCGCCGCTGCCCAATTCACGCAAGATCTACGTGACGGGCTCACGTCCCGACATCCGCGTGCCGATGCGTGAAATCACCCAATCCGATACCAACGAAAGTTTCGGCAGCGAAAAAAATCCACCGGTCTATGTCTACGATTGCTCCGGCCCGTATTCGGACCCGGAAGCCAAGATCGATATCCGATCGGGTCTGCCGGCCGTGCGCCAGGGCTGGATCGAAGAACGCGGCGATACGGAGTCTCTCAGTGGTCTCTCAAGCAACTTCGGCCGTGAGCGCGCCGCCGATCCGGCGACTGCCGACCTGCGTTTCAAAGGCTTGCATCGCACGCCGCGCCGCGCTGTGCCGGGCAAGAACGTCTCGCAGATGCACTACGCGCGCCAGGGCATCATCACGCCGGAGATGGAATACATCGCGATCCGCGAGAACCAGCGCCGTGCTGAATATCTGGAATCGCTGCGCACGAGCGGCCCGAACGGCGAAAAGCTCGCCACGATGATGGGTCGCCAGCATCCCGGCCAGGCGTTCGGCGCCCAGGCCTTCGGTGCCAACGCACCCAAGGAAATCACAGCCGAGTTCGTGCGCGAGGAAGTCGCCCGCGGCCGCGCGATCATCCCGGCGAATATCAACCACCCGGAAAGCGAGCCGATGATCATCGGCCGGAACTTCCTGGTGAAGATCAACGCGAATATCGGCAATTCGGCGGTGACGTCGTCAATTGGCGAAGAAGTCGACAAGATGACCTGGGCCATCCGCTGGGGCGGCGACACGGTCATGGATCTGTCGACCGGCAAGCATATTCACGAAACGCGCGAGTGGATTATCCGCAATAGCCCGGTGCCAATTGGCACGGTGCCGATTTATCAGGCGCTCGAAAAGGTCAACGGCAAGGCCGAAGACCTGACCTGGGAAATCTTCCGCGACACGCTGATCGAACAGGCGGAACAGGGTGTGGATTACTTCACGATCCACGCCGGCGTGTTGTTGCGCTATGTGCCGATGACCGCGAACCGCATGACGGGCATTGTCTCGCGCGGCGGGTCGATCATGGCGAAATGGTGTCTGGCGCATCACAAGGAAAGCTTCCTGTACGAGCACTTCGAAGACATCTGCGAAATCATGAAGGCCTACGACGTGAGCTTTTCGCTCGGCGACGGCCTGCGTCCCGGCTCAATCTACGACGCCAACGACGAAGCCCAGCTCGGCGAACTGAAGACGCTCGGCGAGCTGACGCAGATTGCGTGGAAACATGACGTGCAGGTGATGATCGAAGGTCCGGGCCATGTGCCGATGCAGCTCATCAAGGAGAACATGGACCTGCAACTCGACTGGTGCGACGAAGCACCGTTCTACACGCTTGGGCCGCTCACAACAGATATCGCGCCGGGCTACGACCACATCACGTCGGGCATTGGCGCCGCGATGATCGGCTGGTTCGGCACCGCCATGCTCTGCTATGTCACGCCGAAGGAACATCTGGGCCTGCCGAACAAGGACGACGTGAAGACCGGCATCATCACGTACAAGCTCGCCGCGCACGCCGCCGATCTGGCGAAAGGTCATCCGGGTGCTCAGGTGCGGGACAACGCGCTCTCCAAGGCGCGCTTCGAATTCCGCTGGGACGACCAGTTCAATCTCGGACTCGATCCGGACAAGGCGCGTGAATTCCACGACGAAACCCTGCCGAAGGACTCAGCCAAAGTCGCGCATTTCTGCTCGATGTGCGGCCCGCATTTCTGTTCGATGAAGATCACCCAGGACGTCCGTGAATATGCGGCGAAGCAAGGGGTATCGGATATCGAAGCGCTGAAGCAAGGCATGGAAACGAAGGCGATCGAGTTCGTGAAAAAGGGCGCTGAGATTTACCAGCGCACGTAAGAACGAGCAAGCAACGACCACGCCGGTCGCCCGTAAAGCACGATGACCCGGTGAAAATAGAAACGGCCTGTCGCATGTCACATGCGACAGGCCGTTTTGCGTTGGAGGACGCTCAATCCAGTACTTGTCTGCTGAATACGACGGTCGGGCACCGTTTCTGCTTCTTCATTGAAGGAACCGGCAGGAATTGTCTTTTCGCCGCCGGGTTGGACGTGGACAGTGAGGCTCACCCGCCCAGCGCAAATCATGCGCGGCATGCAACGCATGTACGACGAGGAGCCTCGCCGGTTTGACAGCAACCCGTTAAACCTTCGTGATTCATCGTTTTTGGAGAGTTGAAATGGACAAGATCAAACAGATTGGCGCTGCGACTCTGATTGCCGCACTTCTCGGCGGCCTGTCTGCATGCGATCAAATGAGCACCCGTCAACGCGATACGGCTGTCGGCGCAGGTGTCGGCGGCGTGGCGGGAGCAGCGCTTGGCGGCAGTGCGCTATCGACAGTGGGCGGCGCGGCCGCGGGCGGCCTGATCGGTAACCAGGTCGGCAAGTAGGTTGAACGCCAGCGTGATGTCAGCGTGCCAGATGATGTTTCATCCGGCACGCTTTGCCCGGTCGCCTCACTTTGACAATACAGCGGCTGGGTACAACCGAATTTAAGTGCTTGGGTGCGTCCGCCATCCCGTCCAGTGAAACAGATCGAAACATTGGGTAATCCCCGGTGCTTTCCCGTGTTTTGGCGATGCGCTAGGCTCCTGACATCCCGTTCATTCGAACGGTCGCGTTTCGACGCAATGAGGAGTCGCATCATGAGCCCAAAGCTCGCACTATCCGCCCTCTTGGGCGCTTTGAGCTTGAGCGCTTGTTACTACGTGCCGTATGGTTATTACCCGGCGTATCCACCCTATCCGGGCACCCCGGTCGTCAGCACAGCACAAGCGCAACAAGAGATTCCTGTCGCTCCTGCAGGGGCGCCCGGCACCGGATATGCGCAGGGCTATCAAGGCAACGACAACCCGCCCCCCTCCGCGTATGCGTCAACAACACCGCAGTACGTTGCTGCGCCGCCTGTCGCCTATGCGCCGTATCCCGCTTATTACCCGAGCTATCCGGTCTACGCGCCCTATCCGGCTTATTACGGGGGCTACGGTTATCCCGCGTACGGGTATGGACCATCGCTGTCGGTCGGCTTCGGCTGGTACGGTGGCGGCGGGCGCGGACATTATTATCGTCACTGAGCGTCGTCACTGAGCGCTTCGCCCTCTGCTTTTCCGCCCGGGCGAGCCTTACTCGTTCGATGTAACGCTTTCACGCGAACCGCGCTGCAATAGCGCGGTTCGACTTTGTGTGCCCTGATTGTTCGCGCTGTCCGGTCGCGTAAATAGCGCGTCCGGGACGGTTCCACGGCAATCGGTGTGATATGGCACGATTTTCGCTGACGTTCCTGATAGCTACGCCACCCCGGGCGCTATCGCTACAGGAATCCTCATCATGCTGGTCTTCGCGCTGGTTCTGCTCTGGCTTGCCGCCTGTCTTGGCGTGATCTCCATCTGGCTGTTGCGCCGGGTTTCACACGACTCGCCCGGGACCGACGCGTCAAAGACACACGAACCCACCACGCCCTAAAGCTTCGATACAACCCCGAAGGTATGGTTAATCCGTCCTTGACGCGCGCCATCCTCGCTCTATCCTTAGTCCAGACGCATTAGGCAAGCGCTTAGTTGCAACGGTGCGTCGAGCGGCGGCGCGCTTATTGCAACGCGACCGAGCTCACGGGGGTGTTAGTACCGGTCGCCATGACCGGAGAAAACGCCGCGCGTCCAGCAGAATAAAAACCAGGAGACGATATGTTTCACCAGATTCTGACGCCCGTCGGCGGCTCACTCGGCCTGTCCTTTCTCGTCGCCGTGCTGCCTATCGCAGTCGTGCTGGCCCTGCTCGGCTGGGCACGCCGGCCTGCCTGGCAAGCGTCGCTCGCCGGACTGATCGTTGGCATAGTGGTAGCCATCGCGGTATGGCACTTCCCCGTTGGCCTGGCGATTGATTCCGTCGCGGCAGGCGCCGTGTTCGCCGTCTGGCCGGTCATGTGGATCGTCTTCACCGCGATCCTGCTCTATAACATCGCGCAGCGTTCGGGCCGTTTCGAAGCGTTCCGGATATGGATGATCGATAACCTCCCGAACGACCGGCGCATCGTGCTAGTCGTGATCGGCTTCTCCTTCGGCGCGCTCCTGGAAGGCATCTCCGGGTTCGGCACGCCGATCGCCATTACGAGTTCGCTGCTGATCCTGCTCGGCTTTCCGACGCTCGAAGCGCTCACCTTCACACTGATCTTCAACACGGCGCCGGTCGCGTTCGGCGCGCTCGGCGTGCCAATCACCGTGCTCGGCGCGGTGACCCATCTCTCCCCCGACTTGCTCGCCAAGATGGTCGGCCGCCAGTTGCCGTTCTTCGCGCTGCTGCTGCCGTTCTATGTGATCGGCGTGTACGCGGGCTTTCGCAACATGCTCAAGATCTGGCCGGTGCTGCTGGTGGCCGGTGGCACGTTCTCGCTCACGCAATTCGTCACGGCGAACTACATCAGCTACTCGCTCACCGACGTGCTCGCGTCGATGGTTTCGCTGATCCTCACGATTGCGTTCCTGCGCGTCTGGAAGCCTGCCCCGGACGAGCGCTTCGCCGTCAACGTGGATCGGGCGGCGCAGGTCCGCGGCAAGCTTTCCGGCGGGCAGGGCTGGGTGCCGTGGATCGTGGTGTCGGTGGTGGTGATCGTGTGGACGATCGCGAAGATCTTCCTGATCGGCGATGTCAAGGTGCCGTGGCCGGGCCTCGACAAAGCTGTTTTCATCACGCTCTATAACCAGCCATACGGCGCGATCTGGGACTTTCAGCCGCTCGCGACCGGCACCGCGATCCTGGTGGCATCGATCATTACCGCCCTGATCGTACGGCTGCCGGCGAGCGAGTTCGGTGCGTCAATCGTGGATACCTGGGTGCAGACGCGCATCGCCATTTTGACGGTCGCGACCATTGTCGGGCTCGCGTACCTGATGAACTACTCCGGAATGAACTACACGCTGGGCCTCGGGGTGGCGTCGGTGGGAGCATTCTTCCCGCTGGTGTCGGCGTTCCTCGGCTGGGTGGCAGTCTTTCTGTCCGGCAGCGATACATCGGGTAATGCGCTGTTCGGCAATCTGCAGGTGGTCGCGGCACGGCAGCTCAATCTCAATCCCATCCTGATGGCCGCCACGAATTCATCGGGCGGCGTGATGGGGAAGATGATTTCGCCGCAGAACATCTCGACAGGTGTAGCCACCACGGAACTGAAAGGCAAGGAAGGCGTGGTTTTCGCGAAGACGTTCAAGCACTCCATCCTGCTGACGGTGCTGCTCGGCGTGCTGGTCTGGCTGCAGCAAAATGTGCTGACGTGGATGATTCCGCATTGAGGGGGAAGCGGGCGGCGGTCTCGCTGCTTGCTGGGTTGTTGTAAACGTCAGTGTTCCGGCCGCACGTGATGCGGGTGGCCGGACTTGGCGCCCCATGTGGCTGAGCGGCGGCGCGGAAGTGTTTGAGTTCCGGCCGTGCGTGATTGCGGGTGGCCGGAACCGACATTCATGAGGCGGCGCAGATGGGTTGTTAGCCGGTATGGATCTCGTCGCGCGGATCGGGACGAACCCGGCGAAGGGGATCATCAATCGTTGGCCGCGGGCTCGAAGCGGATCACCGTGCGAGATGGGCTTCGAGACGAGATTCGAGATGGACTTGAGACTGGCTGGTGCGCCTCACTCCCCCACTACGCGTCCGCGCGTTGCCTTCACCGCGCCTCGCCGCACTTTTCCATCCACCCTTCGCAACTGCGACGCCCGCGTAGGTTTCGTCGCCACGCGCGTGCGGCGTGTCACGCTGACGCGCTGGATCATCTCGTCGAGCCGGGCAAGCGCCGCTGCACGATTCATGTCCTGCGTGCGGTGTTCCTGCGACTTGATGATGATCACCCCGTCACGCGTAATACGACTGTCGCGTAACGCAAGCAGGCGCATCTTGATCGTGTCCGGAAGCGACGACGCCTGGATGTCGAAACGCAGGTGAATCGCACTCGACACCTTGTTGACGTTCTGGCCGCCCGCCCCCTGTGCGCGCACGGCGCTCAGCTCGACCTCGTTCGGCTGGATCACATACTCGATCGTATGATTCACGATGCCGCCTCCGCAATGCGCGCGGCCAGACCCGAGTCACGCCGCGTAGGTGTCCGGACGGCCTGCGCGAAGACGTCCGTCGAGCCGATCACCTCTATGCGGCTACGCGCCCGCGTGATCGCCGTATAAACCAGTTCCCGCGACAACATGCGGCCAAACGCACTCGGCAATACCAGCGCGGCGTGATCGAATTCCGAGCCCTGCGATTTGTGGACCGTCAGTGCAAATGCCGTGTCGTGGGGCGGCAATGCGGCGGGAGAGAGCATCCGTAACGTGCCGTCGGCCATCCGGAAGCAGACCTGCATAGCGCCGCTGGCCGCCGGCAGCGCAATGCCGATATCGCCGTTGAACACGCCCAGCGCATAGTCGTTGCGCGTCACGATCACCGGCCGCCCCGCGAACCATTGAGCGCCCGCGCCCAGCGTGACCGATGCAGCCGCCCTAACCCACGCTGATACACGCGCGTTGATTTCATCGACACCACGCGGCCCGCGACGCGTGGCGGCAAGGATGCGAAAGCGGTTGAGCGCATCGAAAAGCGGTGCTGCCCCGGTTCCCGCTTCGAGCGTTTCGGCGAGCATTCGCGCGTACGGTTCGAAACCGGCGTTCAGGCGCGCCAGCGTGCGCTCGGATAAATGAGGCCCCGTATCGTCGATAAGCAGCGCCGCTTTCGTTGGGTTGTCCTGGCTACTGAGCGTCAAGGCGGCAAGCGCGTCGTCAACGGAACCGCGACGGATGGCGACCGACAACCTGCCAATATCAGAATCCAGGCCGAACCGATAATTACGCTGCAACCACACGACGCAATCGGTCAACGGACTTGTCGCGGTTTGATCGACTGCAACAGGCGCCGCCGGATGCCAGTCGACTTCGGACAGGCCGGCCGATACGTTGTAATCGTCGTCCGGGATCAGGTAACCAGGTTCGTCGACCCACATGGGTTCGGTTTCAAGCAGCGCGGCCTGATCATCAACGTCGCCCTCTTGGTCGCTCGGCAACTCGGCGATGAACCGCGCGGCCGGCATCGACAGCGCTGCAGCGATCCGCGTCGCGCCTGCATCGCTGAAAACCGGCCGCGCGCTCAATTCAGCGAACACAGCGCCCGCTTCCACGGCGGCAAGTTGATCCTTGTCGCCAAGCATCACGAGGCGCGCACCGGGTGCGACCGCTTCGAGAAGATGCGCGGCCAGCGCGACATCGATCATGGACGCCTCGTCGATCACGATCACATCGAACGGCAGCGGATTGTCGCGATGATGCCGGAAGCGCCCGTTCCCCTGCGTGCCGAGCAGACGCTGCAGCGTGAACGACGTACGCGGCAAACGCGCGGCCAACTCTGGCGGCAACACATTGGCGCGTTCGACCAGCGCCTCCTGCATGCGCTGCGCCGCCTTGCCCGTGGGCGCCGCGAGCGCGATGCGCAAAGCCGGGTTTTCGTCGAGCAGGCAAGCGAGCACGCCGACAACTGTCGTTGTCTTGCCCGTTCCCGGACCACCGCTCACGATGGTGAGACGCCCTGACAACGCAACGAGCGCAGCCACGCGTTGCCAGTCGATGTTGTCATCGTCGTTCTTTGACTCCGCGAAATAGCGCCCTACGCGCGCTTTCAATTCAGCCGGATCCGGCGCATCGGCAGACACCTGGGCACGTTCGACCAGCGCCCGCGCGAGCCGCCGTTCGTAGTCGAAATACCGCGCGAGATAGATACGCCGGCTTGAATCGATGACAAGCGGCAGCAGGTCTGCGGCAGCTTCATGGCCATCGCACGCCACGCCGCTTGCCAGCAACGCGGCGTGTACCGTACCGGCAGTTTCACCGTACCGCTGCGCGAGTGCATCGAGCGCGATACACACGTGCCCTTGGGTCGTCGCGCGGCTTACTGCAAACGCCGCGCGCTGGGCCCAGCGGACGTTGTCGACTTTTCCCTGAAGGCGCTTCGATAACCCGCCTATCCGGCGCGCGAATCCATCAGCGAGCGCAATGCTGTCGTCGGAAACAAGAGTCAGGTCGGGCGCGTTCATGCGGCAACTCCTTGCATCAGTCGATCGATCGCCTCGATCAGTTCCAGTGATGGCTTGCCCACATGCACCCCCGCCGGCTTGTCACCATCGCGCCAATCGGGTCGTACGCCGCGCACGAACAAATACAGATAACCGCCAATGTGCCGCTCAAACGCGTAGTCGCGCAGCCGCAAATGCAGATACCGATGCAGCGCAACCGTGTAAAAGAGCGCCTGCAAGTGATAGGCATGCGAGGCCATTGCGGCGTCGAGAGATTGCTCGTCGTAATCGGCGGGCGTCAGCCCAAGATGATTCGACTTCCAGTCGACGATCCAGAAACGCCCTTCATGCTCGACGATCAAGTCGATAAACCCCTTGACGAAGCCGCGCAAGGTTCCGGCTTCCAGCGCGACATCCGGGAAGCCATGCGCGACGAGCACGCGCCGCAACGCCGTGAAATCCAGCGATTCCGCCGGGAACAGGAACTCGAGTTCATTCATGCGCCGCTTGGTGGCGATGGTATCGAGGCGCATGCCGGGTACGAGTTCTGTTGCAACTGTATCGGCGAGAAGACGCGCCATCATCTCGGGCAGGTTGGAAGCCAGACTGTCGGACGCAGAAACAGGAATGGGATGTTCATGTAACGCGCGCTCGATCGCTTCGGGCCATGTGGCTAAGTCCGTGAAATCAGCGAGCTCGTACATCCGGTGCAGGCACTCGCCCGCCGACGGGCCGCGCGGGAATAAGAGGATATCGTCGGTATCGAGTTGGATCGGAGGCAACGGCGTTTCAATCGGCATCACCACTGTAAGCGCCGCTATTGCGTCGATACGCCCGTCGTGGTCAGGACGTTCGTCGGTGGGCTGCGCCTGATTCGATTCCTCACGAGCGCCGGCAGCGATCATGGAACTGAAGCTGGCGGTCCGCCAACTGTCACGCAACACGCGACGACTGGTTCGCGGCTGCGGCGTGAAACCCGCGTCGCGTTTCACAACGAGCGGTTCACGCACGTCGATCACAGGCAAGGGTTCGACGGAGATGGAGCCCGTCGCAAGCGCTTGCCAGCTTCCGATCACGTCGTCTTCTTCGGGTGGTTCAGTGAGCCAGTCGCTGAACTCGCGGCCCGCGCCTGCGACCAGCCAGTTCAGCACACTGCGCCGCGATTCCTTCGCTGATTTGCCGATCAGATACACGCCTCCGACCAGATAACACCGGTACACCGCGCGCGTGAGCGCAACGTACACGAGCCGCGCGCGTTCGGCGGCCTGCTCGCGCGTGGCGAGTGCGGACGCGCGTTCACCCTCTTCGTCGGTGTAGCCGTAATGCAAGATGGCCGCGCCGTCGTCGTGGTATTCGCGGGCATCGGGCAGTCCTGTGGACGGCGGGTCGCGTAGCGCGCCATCGTTCAGGAACGGACAGAACACGACCGCATATTCCAGCCCCTTCGATTTGTGCACCGTGACGATCTGCACGAGATTGCGATCGGACTCGAGCCGCAACTGCGCATCTTCTCCACCGCCCTGCTCCGCGCGCTGCGCGGCTAGCCAGCGCAGCGTGGGCGCAATGCCAGGTTGAACCGCGCCACGTGCCTGGATCAACTCGGCCAGATGATTGACGTTGGTCAGGCGGCGCTCGCCGTCCGGACCGACGACAAGACGCCGCGCGATCAGCAGCTCACGTGCGAGCGTGCGCCACATCACCGCAAAACCGCGCTCGTGCCATAGCATCCGGTAACGCGAGAAACGTTCGACCCAGCTCATGGCATCGGTCGCTGCGGATTCTTCCACCGCTTCGCTGTGCTCCATGCTCCACAACGCGGCGGCATCGAGTCCGAGCCAGTCCGTTGCAAGCGCTGCACGCAAGCGGCGCAAGTCGCCGGGGGTATCGATGGCGGCAAGCAATCGTTCGATCTGCTCAGCATCGAACGAACCGAATACCGATGCCTGCGCCAGTTCCACGCTGCCCACGCCCCAGCTTGCGAGCACCCGCTTGACGAGACTTCCCTGCCGATGTGTCTGCACAAGCACCGCAATCTGGCCGGGAGACAAGGGTTTGTCGCCGATCGTTACTTCGCCGTTTTGAGCGCCGCGCAACAACCGCACGATCTCCGCGGCGCAAGCCTCCGCCGCCTGGCGGTTGGCGTTCGTTTTCGACAGCGCCGAATCGCCTTGCGGCAACATCCACACGCAGAAATCAGCGGTATCGGAATACGCGGCCGATGCTGTGTTGTCATTGAACGGCTTGCGCTCGCGCGTGCCCGCGCGCACCGGCTGGTAGGTCAATCCATCGAGGATGAACGCCGCCGGATTTGCGCTGAAAATGCGGTTGCAGGCGTCGATGATCGGCTCAGTCGAGCGCTGGTTAACCGCAAGGGTATATCTTGCCGACGCACGCTTGCGCGCCGTCAAATACGTATGCAGGTCGGCGGCACGAAAACTGTAGATGGCTTGCTTCGGATCGCCGACCAGAAACAACGGCCCTTGTGGCGCGAAGATGCTGTTGAAGATGGCAAACTGCAGCGGGTCCGTGTCCTGGAACTCATCGATCAAGGCAGCCGGATAACGTGCCCGAAGTGCATCGGCGAGCCACGGATTGGCGTGGAGCGCCTGATACAGGTTGGACAGCAGGTCGTCGAACGACACCACGCGCCTCGTCCGCTTGCGCACCGCCAGTTCCAGCGGCGCGTAGTCGAGCCACTCGCGCACAGTGCCAAGCCATGCCGCGCGCTGCGCCGCTTCCGCGGCAGCCGCCGCAGCGGCAAGCGTCTCGGCGTGATCGAAGAAAACATGCGAGGGTGGCTCGTTCTTCACCTTCGTGCCTTTCTTCAACGCGCTCGCCGTGAGCTTCAGTGCTTCTTTCGGCGGCGCGGCGTGACAATCGTTGTCGGCGAAATAGTCGGACCACGCGGCAATCGCCGCATCGATCAGCGTGCGCTTGTGCGTGGTCTTGCTGAGCTTCGCTTCGGCGTCGATCAGCAATTGCACGATGGTGTCGCGTTCGGCATGCCACACCGCGCACGCCGTATCGAATAACGCTTGCGCGTCCTCTCGGTGGGCGAGCTCCGACTCCCCCCAGCGCAACGTGGCAAGCGGTTTTTTCAGCCGGCGCGAAAGCTGTGCATCAAGCGATGCCGGTCCTGCGCGTTTGCTCACAAGCCACGCGGCGAACGATGAATCCCGCGCGGCAACCGGCTCGACCCGTTCACGCCAGAAGTCCGCTGCCATCTCGAAGCGCAACGCGCTGTCGTCGGCTTCCAGTTCGAACGCGAACGGCATGGTTGCAGCGAACGGCGCCTCTTGCAACGCGCGCTGGCAGAACGCGTGGATCGTGTGGATGGCGGCCTGATCGAAAGTATGCAGGGCAATCCTGATGCGCTTGAGCGCTTCGTCGGGATCAACGCGTTCAAGCGTGGTCTCGAACAGGCGCTCAAGGAATGCGTCGTCCGCGGTGTCACCGGTTTCCATCGCGTGCGCGATCTGGACGAGCCGCGAGCGGATACGCTCATGCAGTTCAGCGGTCGCAGCCTTCGTGAAGGTGACGACGAGGATTGCGTCAGCGGCGAGCTTCTTTTCCAGCAGAAGGCGAACGTACAACGCGCAGATGTTCCACGTCTTCCCCGTTCCCGCCGATGCTTCAATCTGGCTCACGCCATCGAGCGAACACTCGAAGACGTCGAGTTCATCAGCCATGTCGGCCGTTAGTGTGGTGGTTGTTTCGATACGCGTCATGCGTCGCTCCGCATGTGCTGGATCAACGGCTCGAAGACGATCCTGGCCAATGTGGCAAAGGTTTCATCGAGTCTCAGTTCAGCGCCGCGAAACGCGATGCGCAACGCGGGATCGTCCGACTCGCCACGCGTCCTGTCGGACACCCACACGCCCTGCGCCTTGGACTCGCTTTCCTTGACCCATGTCCACGCGCTTTTCGGAAAAAACCGCAGCGGCAACCGCCGCCCGGCGCGATACAACGCAGCGAGCGTTGCCAGGTGTGCATGAGGATCGTCGACGGGCGTCAATTCAAAGCCGCTCGATTGCGCGCCGCGCCCGTGCCATACCGTGCGTCGAGGGCCATCGGGCAGCGCGGCGCAGTACGCAAGATGTGCAAGCCATGCAGAGAGGTAGTCGCGAGCGCGCGGCACGTCGTATCGATAAATAATCTGGCCTTCGTCGGTGAGCAAATTCAAAGTGCCGTGAAGCTGCAGCGGCTGCAAAGCGTCGGCTTGCAACGTAGCGTCGTGGCGGCCGAACAACTCGGCATCCGGCCAACGTGGCTCGATATCCAGCGTGAACGGCAAGCGCGCCGCGCCTTCCCCCGTCGCAACCCGCACCCGATTGGCAAGCGAATGCAACGCGCCGATTTCCCGCGATTGCCACACACCGCCCGTCGCGCCGCCTGGCATTTCAGGACTCGCACGCGCGACCCGCCGCGCACGATCGAGCCCGCGGACTTCATTGTCGTCGGTGAGTGCGAGCAGCGCGGGCAGCACTCGATCGGCCAATGCCGCGCGGCCCGGATATTCGAGCTCGAACGGTTCGGTATCACCGAGTTCGGTCTCAGCGTCGAAGAGCGAGATGCCGAGCCGATCACGCAAGATAGCGCGCGCCGGATGACGCCAGAAACGCTCGAAATCGTCGAATGCAACGGGCTCCACCTCTTCCGCCGGTAACGGCCCGCTAAAGAATTTCATCGACGGTTCAATCCTGCCGAGCGCGAGCGTCTGCGCCAGTTCCGCGCGCTCCGGCTCGTAGGTGAACAGCGGCGCGCTGAAGTACTCGGGCGCGAACGGCTGCAACGGATGCTCGAATACGAAACGGCTGCGCGCGCTCTCGAGCTCGTTCGGCGTTGCACCCTCGCCCGCCACCGTTTCCGCCAGATAGTCGAGCAATTCGTCGATCAGCGCAGCAGGCGGCAGCGCGGCGTTGTCGCGAATGCTGCGTCCCGTGTACGCGATCATCAAGCGGTCCCGCGCCGACAACAGCAAGTCGAGGAACAGATTGCGTTCGTCGTCGCGGCGTTGCCGGTCACCGAGCTGGCCAAAACTCGCCATCAGGTCGAATTCGTCGGCACGCGCGAGGCTCGGCAACATGCCGTCGTCCATGCCGAGCAGGCAGACCACGCGATACGGCAACCCGCGCAAGCTCGTCAGCGACGAAAACGTCACGCCGCCCCATGGGACACCGCCACGCGCGGCGTCGTCGAGTGCGTCGGTGAGCGCCGTTCGCAGCACGTCGGCAGCAATTTCAGTGTCGACAGCGCCTTCGCTCATGGAAAGCATCAGCGAGTCGAGCGTCGAGCGAACGTCGGCGATTGAGTCCGCGAATGGCAGGCCGGCGTCGAAGAACTGCGTGAGCGCGTCGAGCAACAATTGCGTCCAGGCCTGCGGCGTACGCGCGGTGGCTATACGTTCGCCGAACGCGTCAATATCGTCAATAAATCGCGTCAATCGGCCGAGCAATTCCGCATCCGACCCTTGCGCGCCGCCAACCGGCAGCCATTCGTCGACAGGAGCGCCGCCGTCGGGCAGCGCATAGCCGAGGAACAGCCGCGTGAGGGCATCGGAGAAGGTATGACGGGCAGGAGGCACGTCGGCGGCAGTGACGGCCGACGGCGTGAGCCCGCGGCGTGCACCGGCCGCCGCAAGCCACGTCTGCGCGGTTTCCAGCGCGACGGCGTCTATGCCATAACGCGCCGCGACCGCGTCGACCCGCAACCATTCGATCAACTCGGGCGCGCCCACACTGCGTTCAGGCAACGCCAGCCAGTCGAGCAATACGCGCGCGACCGGGTTCGCCTGCGAAGGCGGCAAACCCGTAATCCGATACGGAATCCGCCGGCGCTCACCGGCCACGCCAGCGGGCGCAGTGCCGAACACCCCGTCGATGAGCGAACCCGCCGCCGCGAGATCCGGAAACGCCACGAGCACGTCCGACGGCTGCAGCCCGTCCACTTCCTCGAACCAGCCAAGCAAACGGTCGTGCAACACTTCAAGCTGCCGCGACAAGCTATGGCACACATGAATTTCGATACCGGGTTCAAGCGCTTCGCCGGGCTCGGAAACTCCGTTCAAGTTGAGAATCGCGTTCTGCACATGAGCGAGCCATGTCGGCCCGGGATTCTCCTCGAAATGGCTGGCTTCCCGCGACGCCGCGCTCTCCGTGAGTTCACGCAGCATGTGTAATTGCGCCTGCGTCTGGCGGCCCCATTCGGCGAGCAGCGGATGGCCCACCTCCTGGAAGTCCAGCTTCCCCGCCAGTTCGAGCTGTTCCACCCGCGCTTCGCTCACGATGTCGAACCAGAACTCGCGGCATGGATCAATGGCATAGATACGTACGTCGATCCATCGTGACAATTCGCGCAGCAACGCGATATGCAATGGCGGCATGGTCGGCAACGCGAACACGCTCACGCGCTCCGGCCACTCGGCCTTCATCACGGCGTCGAGATCGAGTTTCGGCGATTCAGTCAGGAACCGGTACGCGGGCGGCGTGGGATCATGAGCGTCAGCATTTTGTGCGAGATCGGCGAGCAGCGCGCGCCATAGCGCGGCCTGCCAGCGCTCGTCCTCGCGCTGGATTTCTGTGGCGTTCGGCAGGCGCGGACCGTTCGCATCGATTGCCCCGCCGGCCGACGCCAGGATCGACCCGCCGGCCTGCCAGTGCAGCAGCCATTCCGGCCGATACGTCAGATAGTGATCGAACACGGTCGCGATACGGCGCGCGAGTTCATAGCGCATGGAGTCGTCGGCGGCGTCGAGGTAGGCGCGCAATCGCGACGAACTCTCTGGAGCCGCCTCCGTCATTGCGCCAAGCAGCCGGAAACAACGCCATACCAGCCGGTCGGGCGCAAACGGCGAATGCTCGGGAACCGGCAATACGTCCCCGATCCTCGCCCACAACCACTGCGCGAGATAACACAGGTCCACGTTTGCACAAATGCCAAAGCGGGCAGCCATGTCCAGTTCGAGCCGACGGCGCACTGCCGCGCTCGGCACGATGATCGTCTGGCTGGCAAATGGATCGCCGCCATTCAGCGCGAACGCGGCGACGTCGTCGAGCAGCGCCTGCGACAGCGTTTCATGGCGATTCGAATAGAAAAGTTCGAGCATGGATCCTGCTAATTGGGCATGAAAGGCAACAGCTCGAACGGCCAAGGCCACGGACGTGTCGCGAGGTGAAACGACAGGATAGCAAAGGCCGTTCTTAACCGGAATTCGTCCGAACGGCCTAGGTTTGGATACCGTGGAGTTGGGTTAGACTCGAACCCACATTAAGTCAGGTCCAGTGCCCCGACGTGGCATACCGAGACCATGGCGGGACCTGAGACACCCCGAAGATACCCGGGCAGCAAATTAGGAAGTCGATGCGTTACTCGCTAGAAATCAGAAAATTCATTTATAGCCAGTACTTCTTCGGTGGCTTGCGGATCGCGCTCGGCGTCTCGCTGCCGGCCATCCTGATGCTGACTGTATTTCACAATCGTGAACTCGGCTTCACCATTGCGACCGGCGCGCTGGGCGCGAGCGTCGTCGATATGCCGGGGCCGTTGAAGTACAAGCACAACGAGATGCTCGCCTGTACGGTGATCGGCTTCCTGTCGGCGCTGGCTACCGGTATCGCAAGCGCGAACGTTGTGACGCTGTGGCTGGCCGTCGTGCCGCTTACTTTCGTGCTGTCGCTGGTGGTGGTGTACGGCAACCGTTGGCCGCAGATCAGCTTCGCCACGCTCTTCATGATGATCGTGACGCTGGAGGATCATTTCACGCCCATGCAGGCGCTCGTCAACGCGTCGTGGATCCTGCTCGGCGGTCTTTGGTACACCTATTGGGCAACCTTTGTCAGCCGCTCATTGGTGTATCGGATCGAGCGCCAGGCGCTGGCTGAAAGCGTGTTCAGTTGCGCCGAGTATCTGCTCGCGCGCTCGGCTTTTTACGATCTCGACGCCAATCTCGACGAGTGTTACCGAAAGCTGATCGAAAAGCAGATCGCGGCTGTCGAGCGCCAGGACGCGGCCCGCGACATCGTGCTGCGCAACCTGCCGAAATTGAGAAGCGGCAAGCTCGATGCGCGCCGCGTCATGCTCTTCAACCTCTTCATCAACGTGGTCGACTTGCACGAGATGTTCGTGGGGGCGCACACCGATTACCCGCTCGTGCGCAACACGTTCGGCGGTGCGGACATTCTGATCTTCTATCGCGACCTGATGAGAAAGACCGCGCTCGATCTCGAGGACATCGGCCTGGCCGTGCTGCAAAACCGGCCGGCGCGGGCACGAATCAACGTGAAGGCCGAGTTGCGCGCGATCGAATACGAACTCGACCAGATGCGCCGGCACGACGTTCCGCACAAAAATCCGGAAGCGTATTCGGCGGTGTCATCTGCCTTCAGGAGACTTTGGAGTGCGACACGGCTAATCGACAAAATGCGTCGCCAGACGCGGCACGATCCGAGCATCACGGAAACGGTGATTCGCGTCGATCCAACCTTGTCGCGTTTTGTGTCGAGCCGGCGCGTGCCGTTCATGCAGATTTTTTCGAACCTGACCATGGCCTCGCCGAGCTTCCGGCACGCACTGCGCGTGACCATCGCGGTGGGCGTGGGATTCTGGCTCGGCCGCTTGCTGCCGCTCACCAACGCGTACTGGATCGTGATGACGACGGTCATCATTCTCAAGCCCGGTTATTCGCTTACCAAACAGCGTAATGTCCAGCGGATTATCGGCACGGCTATCGGCTGTACGGCGTGCGTCGGGTTGATCCTGGTGGTGAAGGACCCGCACGTGTTGCTGGTCGCCATGTTCGCCTGCATGGTCATGAGCTACAGCCTGCTGCTGTTCAACTACACGGCAAGCGTGGTGTTCACGTCGGCTTATGTGCTGCTGATGCTGCACCTGCTCGCGCCGGGTGGCATGCGGCTGATTGGCGAACGCGCCATCGACACCGCCGTCGGATGCGCCATCGCGATTGCCGCCAGTCATCTCTTCCCGTACTGGGAATACCGGCTGATGGGCAAACAGGTGCGCGACATGATCGGCGCAATGCGAAATTATCTCGAGGCAAGCTGGTGGTGGAGCGGCAAGCCCTCCACTCACGCTGAAGCGAAGAGCACGGCGGACGCCAATCTTTTCGCCGATGCCAACGCCGGAACAGCGCAAGCCGCAACGGCCGCGCTTGCGCGGGTGGAAGCCGGCGAAACGGAACTCGCGGCAACGGGGAATGCGTCCCGGAGCTTGGCAAGTGAAGATGACGCGGGGCCTTCACCCATCATGAGCGACCGGGCAACCGTTCGGGCGGAGACAATGGTATCGAACGAAAGCAACGCTGCAGGCCTCGCGAACGACGAGATAACCGCAAACGTCGATAGCCAAGCGGTCGTCGCGTCAGCCATAAACACGTCCGGCGAAGCACAATCTCCTGCGCCCATGAAGCAAGCGGACGGTCCGGCCCAGACGCTCGCGGGCGCGGCAGCGAAGACCTCATATCAACCGGCCGTCATTGAAACGAGCAGCAAGCCCCCGGCCGCCGCATCGAAGAAAAAAGCCACCGGCGAAAGCGCGGCCGCGACCGCCATTTCAGGTGCCTCCGCCGCGGCGGCCATTGCAGCAGAGGCGCTCGACAGCGACTTCCGCTACCGCCTCGCGCGCAAAAACGTGCATATAGCTTTTGCGAATCTCGCCCAGGCGTTTCAGCGCATGATGCTCGAACCGAAAGCGCAGCAAAAGTTCGTGCCCGAACTCAACGACCTGCTCATCCGCAGCCACGTGCTCGCGTCACAGATCACTGCGGCGGGGCCGTTGCTGCAATCGGTAGGGAAGTCTGCCGCGGGACACGCGGCGCAACCCGTGCAGCGCGCGCTGACCGTGATCCGCGACAATCTAACGCAGGCGCAGAACGGCGTGCCCGCTCCCGAAGATCAAGCCGAGCAGTCGAAGCTACTCACGCGCGAACTGGATTCAATGGTGGTGGGTGCGGAGCGTGCCCAGGATATCCCGGTCGATACCGTCCAGGATCTGAAGCTGCTTGCGCATCAGTGCAAGCAGATGCTGACGGCGTCGCTCCTGATTCGCAAGGACGCGAGCCTCATCAACCTGCCGGAGTGATGACCGGGGCAGCGCCCCGTCATGCATAAACACATGAGCGGCAGGTCGAAAGAGCGTTACTGGGAAGCACCCGTCGCGGGCGCAGCGGGAACGGTAGCGCTCGCCGCCTCCGGCGGATTCTCTCTTTCGTACTCGCGCTTGTCGCGAATCGCGTTGAAGAACAATGTGCCGATCACAAGCAGCACCACGACCACGATAAGAATACTGATCGCGAAGGTGGGGTTCTTCCGCGTCGGAGCCTTTTTGCGGTGGTCATCGGTCATGAAATTGAAGCTCTGAGTGGGATTGGACGAAGCGCACGATCTTACCCGACATGGATTTCAGAAGGGTTGCGGAAGCCTTTCCTTCCACCCCGCAGAACGCGTTCCACCTCGCACAAAACCTCAGTTTCCCGTGACTCCGAGCGGGGATCGCACAGGCAGAGCGGTGGAATATTTGATCTGTTCCATCGCGAAACTCGAACTCACGTCGTAAAGCGGGACAGCGCGAATCAGCGTTTTGTAGACACGGTCGTAATCGTCGATATCCGACACCACCACGCGCATCAGATAGTCCGTTTCCCCGCTCATCCGATACACCTCGACGACTTCGGGAATGTCGCGCACCGCGCGCGTGAAGTCCTCCGCCCAGTTCTGCGTGTGCTGATTGGTCTTCACCGCGACAAATACCGTTGTCCCGACCCCCAGCTTACGCGGATCGCACAGCGCGACCTGAGCGCGGATCACGCCGGTTTCCTTCAACCGTTGCACGCGCTTCCAGCATGGCGTTTGCGAGAGATTGACGCGCGTCGCCAGCTCGGCGATCGGCATTGTCACGTCTTCCTGCAGCAGCTCCAGCAACTTGCGATCGATAAGGTCCATGCCCATAGCCCGCCCCTTGTAGGAAATTATTCTACTTTTCCGTGTCTTGGCGAAATTATATGGAAACTTTTTCCACATGCAAACCGGTATAAAAGAGGCTCGGCTTTCCGCTCCTTTCTACCTGATTCCGCCTTCCTGACGAGCCTCGCCATGACCCTTGCCCTTGATACAAAGTCGCCGCTCGCGCGGTTGTCCGAAACACTCGATCAAGCCTGCTGCCTCGATCCGTCGTCGGCGGGGTTCGCGCTTGGCGTGCGGTCGGCGCTCGATGGCTTGTCCCGGGAAACCGGTCTTTTGTCCGATGCCCAACGTGAAGGCGGGCCGGATGGTTATCGGCGGCATTTGCTGGTCGCCGATCCGCTCGGCCGCTATGCCGTCGCCGCGCTCGTGTGGCAAGCCGGTCAGGCGAGCCCGGTACATGGCCATCACACGTGGTGCGCCTATACAGTGATTGAAGGAACGCTGTCCGAGACGCTGTTTGCGTGGGACGCCAACACGAATCGGGCGGTTCAAACGCGCCGCCACGAACGGGCGCAGGGCGCGGTGTCGTTTGTCGGCGCGGGCCGTGGGGCAATTCACCAGTTGGGCAACGCATCGGCGACGGGACGCACCGCGGTATCGCTCCATGTGTATGGCGTGCCCGGCGCGCACATCTCAACGCATGTCAATGATCTCGTCATGGTTGCCGCATAACACGCGGCGGCATCGGCAAACTGTACAACCCTCGTCCTACGCTTTCCCCGGCTCCGACGCCGTTGGAATCTGCGGTGGCACCTGCACAGATTGATCGGTCGGAGGCGGCGCGGCCTGGGATTTATGCGAAACATCGCGGGCCATGGCAGCCGCGCTGCGCTCCACCGGCGACAACGGAGCTGCTTCCGTCAGTTCCTCCAGATCGCTCAAGTCCGTGTCCATGCCCCCGGATTCCCGCGATACCCGCAGTTGCATTTGCGGCACCGGAACGTCCATTCCGATCTCGTCCATCTTGCGCTTGACCCTGACGTTAAATGCCCGCGCGACACTCCATTGCTTTAGCGGCAGGGTCTTGATCTGCCCTTTCACGACCATCCAGTTGGGATCGAAACGGTCCAGCCCCCACACTTCGATCGGCCCAAGCATCTCGCGCCGGTATCGGAAATCGGCCATCAATTCCGCGCCGACCTCACGAATCATCTGCGTGATCTGGTCGACATCGGCGGAAAACGGCACCCGCACTTCAAACACTGCATACGCGAAATCGCGCGACAAATTCTTCACCACCTTGATTTGCGAAAACGGAATGGCGTGAATCGCGCCCTGCCCGTCGCGCAGCCGTACCGTACGGATGGTCAGCGTTTCCACCACGCCCGCATGGCCGCCGTCGACCTCGATCGAATCGCCGACAGAAATGGTGTCCTCGATGATGATGAAAAGTCCCGTTATCAGATCGGCCACCAGCGACTGCGCACCAAAACCCACCGCCAGCCCGATCACGCCGGCGCCGGCAAGCAGCGGCGTCACGTTCAGCCCAAGATTTGCCGCGGTAATGATCGCGGCGACGCTCAGCAGTCCCACGAACACCACGTTGCGAATCAGGGGCAGCATGGTGCGCGCGCGCATGCTCGGACCGCGCCCTTTGCCGCGCGGCGTGTTCGGATTGAGCGCCTCCTGAATCCCCGTATCGATCAGGATCCACATCAGCCAGGCGATAAGAATGGTCAGCAGAATCGCGCTCACCGCATGCGTGATGCCGCGTGCGGCCACGCTTTCCTCCGCCAGTTTGGTGAGCGAAAAACCCCAGAAACGCGAGGCAAGTTCGAGGAAGGCCAACCAGATCATCAGCACGACCATGCGTCCGAAGAACTTGAAAAGCCGTCGTACATAGGCCGATTGCCGGCGCGTCTTGCGTTGCGGCAGTCGCGTGACCCGCAACGCAACAGCGCTGAGAAACAGTCCGACCACCAGCAAGCCGGCGGTTGCGATCGCCATTTGCAGCACGTTCTCGGAGGTCCCGATGCCCGCCAGCGTCGCGATCACCGAAGCTGACGCGAGCAGCAGCATTGGCACCTGCCAGAGCGAGCCGACTACTTCGAATGTTTCGGTCGCGGCCTTGTGCTGGCTGCGCTGCTCATACGAACGGCTGCGAATCAGATGGGACACGGGCCGCCGGAACGCCAACGTGAAATAGCCGGTCAGGATCGCCGCGCCCATGTTCGCGACCGTTGAGAGGAGCCCGGACAAATTCGTGCCGAGCTGTTGCGCCACGTCGTAGTTCGACGCGGCGTCGCCGAGCGCGCCGAGGGTGCCGATAAGAAACAACAGGCGGCGCGCATGCAGAATCAGCAGATGCACCGCCACCCGGCGGTGCGCCGAGCCGAACAGCGAGAACATGATCAGGCAGATCGACGAAAACACGGCGCCCGCGACAATCGCGTACGCCGTGACCATCGCGAGCGTGCGGCCTAGCGATACCGGCATCAGCCGCACAAAAGTCAGCGCTGCGATGAACGCGAACAGGTATGGCCCGACCCGCCGCAGCGCGAAGATCAGAAGCTCGCTGGTGGTCGGATTGGCACGCAGCCCGAAATGCACCTGGTAACGCGCGTGCAAGTACCGCTGGAAGTAGACCAGCAGAAAAGCGCAGAGCCCCCAGCCCGTCAGCATCAGGCAATAGTTGAGCAGCGTGTGGCCAAAACTCTCGCGGCTCTGACCCGACACAATGGTGAAAAGCTCGTTGCCCGCGGCGTTCAGGCGACCGCCCCAATAATTAAACGGCGTACGACCACGGCTGAAGTCCTCTTCCACGCTCGACAGCCCCGACGCGATCGCCCCGAGCAGCCCCGTTTTGGGCGTGATGGCAGCGACGACCGACGACGCGGCCGTCGATGAACTCGCCGACGAGGCCGCAGCCACCTCCGGCAGCACTGCCGCGCCGGAGCCGTCGGACGCAGCAGACACATCAGCCGGTTGCGCGGCGGCTTCGGCGTCACGCTTGGCGTCGCGCAGCTTTTTCAGCTGTGCGACCAGCGCCGTGCGTTCCCGGTCGTTGTCCAGCGTGGAGATGACCGTGTCGAGCGAGCGCGTCAGATCCGCGTCGCTGGGCGGACTGGCCGTGGCGTCCGCCGTACCCGAAGCCGCTGCGGCCCCCGAGCTTGGGTCCGGCGCCGCAGGTTTGTTGATGAGTTCCTGAAACGACGGCAACGTGAGCGCAGGAGGGGCGGCGTTAGCGTTCAGGGCAAAAACAGTGAGCGCCGAGCTGACCAACGCTAATACCAGCGCGCCAGCGAGCGCCCGGATGCGGCTTGGTTTCATGGCGGTGCGCAATAGGCAAAAGAGGTAAAAGACCGCCAGTTTAGCCGCTGCGCTGAAATAATCTTTAGACAAAACGGTCACGCAGGTAACGAGATGTTAGCCCGCAAACGCCGTATTTACGGCGTCGAAAAGCGCGGCAGCCTGCGCGACTCCAGCCGGCTGTCACCTATTTGTCCATATCCGAGCGGGCGTTTCCAGGGTCCGCCGACGTAGCAGGTGACCCGCTCGACGAATTGCCCGAACTTGTTCCTGATACGCCAGTCGCTCCGCTTTGACCCGTGGCCGAGCTTGCAGACCAGTCCTGCAATTTGCGCCCCGCGGACTGCAGGCCCGCACCGGTATCGCTTGCAGCATTGACGATAGCCGCGTTTGTTGCGCTCGCCGCACCCTCCAGATTGGCCCGCGCGGCTGCCGCCACGCCGCTCGCCGACATATCCGGCAAGGTGCCCGCCGACTGCACGTTCTGCTGCGCGGACTGCTTGACCGAGTCGACCTGCTGGTCGACATAGCTCGCCGCCTGATCGAATTTCTGGCCAGCCTGGCTGGCTACGTTGTTCAGCGCGCCGGCGACCTGTCCCGCCGCGGCGTCATGCTTCTCACACGCGGCGAGAAGTCCAAGCGCAACCACGGCGCCGGCCAGCCGGTTCATCCAGTTCTTTTGCATCGTCATTGTCCTGTTGGGCGAGCAAGCTGCAGCTGCCCGATTGTTACATTCACCGCTTCAACGGCTCTTTCGAACCCCATGATAACCGTGCACGCCAGCCCACTTCCGCCCAACCCGGCGATGCTGGCCGTTCGGCCAGGTTTCAGGCGTAGTCCCGAGAAATCGCAGTAACACTACCTGCATTGCCTCTGAACATTGAAATTCAAGCCGCTTTAAGACGCTTCTGATTCATTTCATCGCCGCCGCTCCTTATAGTGCGGCCATCCCTGAATTCGATATTGAAGTGTTCTCATGATCCTGATGAACCTGCTAGTTGCCCTCGTCGCCGGCATGATCCTTTTCGAGCCATTCACGCGCACGCCCATGTCGCGTTCAGTGCGCTTTTCCGACCATCGCAATCGTGCCATGCGTGCCTTTGTGCAGGCGGGTGTGGCGCTGGTCGCCGCAATGATTGTCGCTACCAGCAATCCTGCGCCGCAGCAGGTTTCTCCCGTGCTCGTGTTCGGCAGCTCGGCCGTGCTGGGTATAGCTGGCATCTATTGGGCACTACGCGGCCGGCGCTTGCTGAAACCCGGCAAGATGTTTGCCGCACACCGCTAGTGCGATAGATAAGGGCACGGGCCCTTTGCCGGATCAACCGCCCTGCAAATAGCGGCGCGTCTCACGATGCCCTTTCGTCTCGGAAGGGCATCGTCTTATTGGCGAAAGCATCAGGATCTTTTAGTTCACCCGAAAATACTAAACATGCGCGGGGAACAAGCTGAAAAGCCCTGAGATAAGGTAGCGTAACGGGTCGAGTCGAGTGCACGCGACATCCAGCGTCCATCATCAGCACCACAGCAAGGTCGGCACTGGCAACAACGCCGTTGCACGTGTGAACACGGATACGCTATCAGGATGGCGCCGTCCGGAACATGTTCGGGAGCGCTTTTCTTTTGACAGGCAAAAAAAAGGCGCTACGTTGCCGTAGCGCCTTAAAAGTTCTAGCCATTCCGAGGGCCGTGCTAGAACCTGAGAGCTGGTTATCGATCGCATTTCGATGCGCAAGATTCGCGCTTCCGAGGTACTTTCGAAATCGGGTTCCATTTTTTACGTTATGCGAAACCTAGTCAAGCGAAATTTCGAGGATTGAGCGACGATCTAACGGTAAGGTACGCGGGTTTGATGACAAAAACGGGTCCGGCAAATGCACCTTTTCATTGCTGGGTAATACGATTCCGGTGAGCGGCGGCGCGTGCTTAGTCAACTTCGACGAATGGCGTCTCCGGCCTTTCCAACGAAACCAAGTTCCGAAAAATAATGCAAACCACTGAGAGCCGGCCCACGAGCCGGGAAAAGGAAAAAGGACGTGATGGTGAAGAAGTCGTCGCATTGTCCCGAGGCCTCGACGTACTCCGTCGTATCGCCGCCGCCGACGCTCCGGTCAGCAATCGCGAACTAGCCGAATGGACGGGCATTCCAAAACCAACCATCTCGCGGCTGACGGCGACACTGGTAAGCGCCAATTTGCTGTTTCAATTACCCGACAGTGAGCGTTTCGTACTGACGGCTTCGGTCCTGGAGTTGAGCAATGGCTTCCTGCGCAACTTCGACATCCGGGCGCGGGCGCGGCCGTTTCTTATCGAACTGGCGGACCGGACCACGCTCAGCGTCCATCTGGCCGTACGCGACAGGCTGGATATGGTCGTCATCGATACCATCCGGCCGCGCTCGGCCGTGCTTGTATCGCGGCTCGAAGTCGGCTCGCGGATGGACCTGGGACGCACGGCGGTCGGCCGCGCGTATCTGGCGGCGCTCGGCGAGCCCGACAGGGCCAGTCTGCTCGACAGTCTGCGGATCGCATCGGGCGACGACTGGCCGAGCATAGACGGCAGCCTGAAGCCGGGCCTGGAAGACGCGGTGCGCCGCGGCTTCGCCATCTCCACCGGCGAGTGGCATCACGGGCTCAATGCCGTGGCGGCGGGGTTCGTGGGGCCGTCGGGACAACGCTACGCGGTCAATTGCGGCGGCGCCGAGTATCAGGCCCCGCGCGACGCGCTGCTGAACAAGGTCGCCCCCGCTTTGCTCGAATGCGTCGCGAAGATCACGCACGAGATCGGCGGAACGCCGTCCGCGCGCCTCAGCGAATAACGCACTTCGCGCCTGACGCACAGCAAGACACCGACGTGCCGCTGTGTCCGCGCCGGTGCATCGGCACGTCGGGCCGCTCCCCGTCCATGGCAGTAGTCCACGCACAACCGCGACCACAGCGGCCACCCCGGCGCAAAAACCGATTGAGCACGCCTTGCCATGGCTTCGCGTGACTCGCAAAAGCACAACGCGATACGATGTCGGCCGGCGTTCACGGCCCTCAGCGCGTTATTTCCGCTTTGCCTTCTGTCCCCGTTGGGAATCGTAACGTTCGTAATCAATCGAAAGAAAGATAGCTGGACTGCAACGAAGCGCGGGACGTAGCATCACACTTCGCGCGCGGCCAAGCTTTCGATGCTTTCACTCAGGTGAACGCCACGCGAGCGCTCCGGGCGCCTATGGCGTGCTTGCCGCGTAACTGACCGCTGCGTCGCGTAAAGTGCGTGACGTATCAATCGACGGCGTTCCCGGCACGCGTCAAAACCGTGTGCGCGAACGCTGGCGGGCCAAAACGCCAGCACCTCAAGACAGTTTCCGAGCCCACCGACTCACCGAGCCACTGAAACGATGGACGAACAAAAAAAACACCCAGCATCACCGCCTTACCCTGACGCCCGTTCGCCCACATCCCAAGCCTCGACTCCTCCTGTGTCCACCTCCCAGCCCCGCCGGCGCCGGCTTGGTTGGATCATCGTCGCGATCCTGGTCGTGGCGGGCCTGTTCGCATGGCATCCGTGGAACCGTGGCGGTGCCGATAACCCACAGCACGAGCGTCAGGCAGGCGGCGGCCGGCGCGGTGGCGGCGGTCCGGGCATGGGCGCTCCGCCGCAACCCGTGCATGTGGCTACTGCGACGCAAGGCGAAATGCCGGTGGTGATCAACTCGCTCGGGACAGTGACGCCGCTGGCGTCGGTGACGGTCAAGACGCAGCTCAACGGCACGCTGCAGGACGTCGCCTTCCGGGAAGGGCAGATGGTCAGGAAGGGCGACGTCCTGGCGCAGATCGACCCTCGCCCCTACGAGATCTCGTTACGCAATGCACAAGGCACGCTCGCGAAAGACCAGGCGCTGCTGCAAACTGCCCGCCTCGACCTGAAGCGTTACCAGGTATTGCTCTCGCAAGACTCGATCGCAAGCCAGCAAGTGGACACACAGGCGTCGCTCGTCCAGCAGTACGAGGGAATGGTCAAGTCGGACCAGGCGAATGTGGATACCTACAAACTCGACCTGACCTACGCGCGCATCACGGCGCCGGTGTCGGGCCGAGTCGGCTTGCGGCAGGTCGATCCGGGCAACTACGTGACGACCGGCGACACGAACGGCGTGGTGGTCATTACGCAACTGCAGCCCATCAGCGTCATTTTCACGACCTCCGAAGACAACCTCACCGCCATCCTGAAGCCGTTGCACACGGGCACGAAGATGTCGGTGACCGCTTATGACCGGGCCAACACCAAGTCGCTCGAAAGCGGTTATCTGGAAACCATCGACAACCAGATCGACACCACCACGGGCACGGTCAAGCTGCGCGCGACCTTCGACAATCAGGAGAGCATGCTGTTTCCGAACCAGTTCGTGAACACGAAACTACTGGTCGATGTCATCAAGGACGCGGTCATCGTGCCCACGCCCGCGGTGCTCAACGGTTCATCGGGCGCGTTTGTCTATGTGGTGAAACCGGACAATACAGTCACCGTACGCAACGTGAAGATCGGTCCGGTCGATGGTGAACGCACCAGCATCAGGACAGGTCTGGAAGTGGGCGAGCGTGTCGTGATCGACGGCTCCGACCGCCTGAAGGAAGGCGCGAAGATCACCATCCCGGCAGACAGGCCCAAAGGCGCTTCCGGTGCGTCCGGCGCGGCTGCGGCATCGGCTGCTTCGGGCGCGCATCGCGGCCACCATCGCAAGCAGCAACAATGATGTACTCATGATCCATAACCGCACTGCACCCGCATGAATCCATCGCGTCCTTTTATTCTGCGTCCGGTCGGCACGGCGCTGCTGATGGCGGCAATCATGCTGGTCGGCCTCGTTGCGCTGCGTTTTTTGCCGCTGTCCGCGTTGCCCGCTGTCGACTATCCGACCATCCAGGTGCAGACGTTCTATCCGGGTGCATCGCCGGACGTGATGACCACCTCGGTCACCGCGCCACTTGAAAAGCAGTTCGGGCAGATGGCGAGCTTGAACCAGATGTCGTCGCAAAGCTCGGCGGGCGCCTCCGTCATCACGCTGCAGTTCAGTCTCGACCTGCCGCTCGACATTGCCGAGCAGGAAGTCCAGGCGGCTATCAATGCGGCGGGCAACCTGCTGCCGTCCGACCTGCCCGCCCCGCCGATCTACGCAAAGGTGAACCCTGCGGATGCGCCCATCATCACGCTCGCGATCAGCTCGAAGACCTTGCCGCTCACACAGGTCCAGGATCTCGCCGATACCCGGCTCGCGCAGAAGATCTCGCAAGTCGGCGGCGTGGGGCTGGTGTCGGTCAGCGGCGGTAATCGGCCGGCTGTCCGGATCCAGGCGAACACGCGTGCACTGGCGTCGTACGGTCTGAACATCGACGACTTGCGCACCACCATCTCGAACCTGAACGTCAACACGCCGAAGGGCAATTTCGATGGCCCCTCGCGGGCCTACACGATCAACGCGAACGACCAGCTGACCGACGCCAGCGCGTACCAGAGCGCGGTCATCGCTTACAAGAACGGCCGGCCGGTGATGCTGACTGACGTGGCGACCGTCGTCTCAGGGCCGGAAAACACCAAGCTCGGCGCGTGGGTGGATAACACGCCGGCCATCATCCTGAACGTGCAGCGCCAGCCGGGCGCGAATGTGATTGCGGTTGTCGACGGCATCAAGAAGATCCTGCCGCAGTTGCAGTCAGCGCTGCCGGCCGCGCTCGACGTGCGCATCGTCACCGACCGGACCACGACCATCCGCGCCTCGGTGCGTGACGTGCAGTTCGAACTGGCGCTCTCCGTGGTGCTGGTCGTGCTCGTGATCTACCTGTTCCTCGCGAACGTCTGGGCCACGCTGATCCCGAGCTTGTCCGTACCGGTCTCGCTGATCGGCACGCTGGCCGTCATGTATCTGTGCGGCTTTTCGCTCGACAACCTCTCGCTGATGGCGTTGACCATTGCGACGGGTTTTGTCGTCGATGACGCCATCGTGATGATCGAGAACATCGCGCGTTACGTGGAGGAAGGCGAAGCGCCGCTCGAAGCGGCGCTCAAGGGTTCGAAGCAGATCGGCTTCACCATCATTTCGCTGACTGTTTCGCTGATCGCGGTACTGATTCCGCTGCTGTTCATGGGCGACGTAGTCGGGCGGCTGTTCCACGAATTCGCGATCACGCTGGCGGTGACCATCGTGATCTCGGCGATCGTCTCGCTCACGCTCGTGCCCATGCTGTGCGCGAAGTTGCTGCGCCACACGCCGCCGAAGGAAAGCCATCGCTTCGAAGCGCGCGCGCATCAGTTTATCGACTATGTGATCGGGCGTTATGGCGTCGCGTTGACCTGGGTGCTCGACCGGCAGCGCTCGACCCTGGTGGTCGCCCTGCTCACGCTCGTGCTCACTGCCCTGCTCTATATCTGGATTCCGAAAGGCTTCTTTCCGATCCAGGATACCGGCGTGATCCAGGCGATTACGCAGGCGCCGCAAGCCGCGTCTTACCAGGCGGTGGCCGAACAGCAGCAAGCGCTCGCCGCGCAGGTCCTGAAGAACCCGGACGTTGAAAGCCTGACCTCGTTCATTGGCGTGGACGGGACCAATATCACGCTGAATAGCGGCCGGATGCTGATCAACCTGAAACCGCGCGACGACCGCAGCAATACGTCGAGCGACGTGATCCGCACCCTGCAGAAAGACGTGGAAAACATTCCGGGCATCCGGCTCTACATGCAGCCGGTGCAGGATCTGACTATCGATTCCACTGTCAGCCCGACCCAATACCAGTTCATGCTGACGGATCCGAATTCGGCGGAGTTCGCGCAATGGGTGCCGAAGCTGACGGCGCGGCTCCAGCAATCGCCGGAACTGGCGGATGTCGCGACCGACCTGCAGCAGAACGGTCAGTCGGTGTACGTGGAAATCGACCGGTCGACGGCGGCGCGCTTCGGCATCACGCCGGCCACCGTCGATAACGCCCTCTACGACGCATTCGGCCAACGCATCATCTCGACCATCTTCACGCAGTCGAACCAGTATCGCGTGATCCTTGAGTCCCAGCCGACCGAGGCGCACTACAGCGAGACGCTGAGCGGCATCTACCTGCCCTCCTCCACGGCAAGCTCGGGCCAGGTGCCGCTGTCGGCCATCGCCACTTTCCATGAACGCGCGGCGCCGCTGCTGGTCACGCACCTCGGGCAGTTCCCCGCGACCACCGTCTCGTTCAACCTCGCCCCCGGTGCGTCGCTGGGCGCGGCCGTGAAAGCGATCGATCAGGCGCAGAAGGACATCGGCTTGCCGCCCTCGTTCCAGATCCGTTTCCAAGGGGCGGCGCTGGCTTTCCAGGCGTCGCTGTCGAACGAACTGTTCCTGATCCTGGCCGCGATCGTCACCATGTATATCGTGCTCGGCGTGCTGTACGAGAGCTTTATCCACCCGATCACGATCCTGTCCACGCTGCCCTCGGCGGGCGTCGGCGCGCTGCTTTCGCTGATGATTACCGGGCACGATCTCGACATCATCGGGATCATCGGGATCGTGTTGCTGATCGGCATTGTGAAAAAGAACGCCATCATGATGATCGACTTCGCGCTGGAAGCCGAACGCGAGCAGGGCAAGAGTCCGCGCGATGCAATCTATCAGGCGTGTTTGCTGCGTTTCAGGCCGATCCTGATGACCACCATGGCCGCGCTCCTCGGCGCTTTGCCGCTGATGCTCGGCTGGGGCGCGGGCTCCGAATTGCGGCGGCCGCTCGGGATCGCGATTGTAGGCGGGTTGATCGTGTCGCAAGCGCTGACGCTCTTCACCACGCCGGTGATCTATCTCGGCTTCGATTCGCTCGCGCGCCGCGTGCGTGCGCGTTTCTACCGGAACGCGCCGCCTCGGCCGGCGAGCCCGGCGAGCGATACGGAGTAAGCGCATGAACCTGTCGCAACCGTTCATCGCGCGCCCGGTCGCTACCACGCTGCTGGCTATTGGCATTGCGCTCGCCGGCCTGTTCGCGTTCACCAAGCTGCCGGTCGCGCCGTTGCCGCAAGTCGATTTCCCGACCATTTCGGTTCAGGCGAGCTTGCCTGGCGCGAGTCCGGAAACCGTCGCGACCAGCGTGGCGAGTCCGCTGGAGCGCCATCTGGGTTCGATCGCCGACGTCACCGAAATGACGTCGCAAAGCTCGGTCGGCGCAGCGCGGATCACGTTGCAGTTTGGTTTGAACCGCGACATCGATGGCGCCGCGCGCGACGTGCAGGCCGCGATCAACGCGTCGCGCGCCGATCTTCCCACTGCGCTGAAAAGCAATCCGACGTACCACAAGGTCAACCCCGCCGACGCGCCGATCCTGATCCTCGCGCTCTCCTCGCCTACGCGGACGGCCGGTTCGCTCTACGATTCGGCCGCGACCGTGCTGCAGCAAACGCTTTCCACCGTGCCCGGTGTGGGCGAAGTGGACGTGAGCGGCTCGGCGAATCCGGCCGTGCGGGTAGAACTGGAACCAAACGCGCTGTTCCACTACGGCATCGGGCTGGAAGATGTCCGTGCGGCGCTGGCGTCGGCGAATGCGAACAGTCCGAAGGGCGCCATCGAGTTCAATGGCACCCACTTCCAGCTCTATACGAATGACCAGGCGAGCAAGGCCGATCAGTATCGCGACCTGGTGGTGGCTTACCGGAACGGCGCGGCGGTGCATCTGCGAGACGTAGGTGAAGTCGTCGATTCGGTCGAGGACCTGCGCAACCTGGGCCTGATCAACGGCAAGCGCGCCGTGCTTGTGATCCTGTACCGGCAGCCGGGCGCGAACATTATCGACACCATCGACCGTGTGAAAGCGATGGTGCCGCAACTCCAGGCAGCGTTGCCGGCTGACATCGAGATCACGCCTACGGCCGATCGCTCGACCACGATCCGAGCGTCGCTGCACGATACGGAATTCACGCTGATTGTCGCGGTGGCGCTGGTCGTGATGGTTGTGTTCCTGTTCCTGCGGAACTGGCGCGCCACACTGATTCCCAGCGTGGCCGTGCCGATCTCGATCATCGGCACGTTCGCGGCCATGTATCTGCTCGGCTTCTCGCTCGATAACCTCTCGCTGATGGCCTTGACCATTGCGACGGGCTTCGTGGTCGACGACGCCATCGTCGTGCTCGAAAATATTTCGAGGCACATAGAGAACGGCGTCCCGCGCATGAAAGCCGCCATTCTTGGCGCGCAGGAAGTGGGTTTCACCGTGCTGTCGATGAGCATTTCGCTGGTCGCCGTGTTTCTTCCTATCCTGTTGATGGGCGGCATTGTCGGGCGGTTGTTCCGCGAATTCGCGTTGACGCTGTCGTTGGCGATTGCCGTTTCGCTGGTCGTCTCGCTGACGGTCACGCCCATGATGTGCGCGCGTTTGCTGCATGAACCGCACGAACAAAAGCCGCCCGGCCGGTTTTCACGCTGGCTTGAACGCCAGTTCGTGCGGATGCAGAACGGATACGCGCGTACGCTTGGCGTGGCGCTCGCGCATCCGAGGATTGTGTTGCTGGTGTTGCTCGCGACCATCGGTTTGAATGTGTATCTGTACATCATCGTGCCGAAGGGATTTTTCCCGCAGCAGGATACGGGGCGAATTATTGGCGGCATTCAGGCCGACCAGAGCACGTCCTTCCAGGCGATGAAAGGCAAGTTTTCCGAGATGATGCGGATCGTGCAAGCCGATCCGGCTGTGGAAAGCGTCGCTGGGTTCACGGGTGGCCGGCAGACCAACTCGGGCTTCATGTTCATCTCGCTGAAGGCCAAGAAGGACCGCAAGGTATCGGCCGAAGAGGTGATCCAGCGGCTGCGCGCGCCACTTTCGGACGTCGCGGGCGTGCGAACCTTTCTGCAAGCGGTGCAGGACATTCGCGCGGGCGGACGGCAATCGAATGCGCAATATCAGTTCACGCTGCTGGCTGATTCCACCACCGACCTTTACACGTGGGGGCCGAAGCTCACCGACGCTCTCCTCACCCGCCCAGAACTCGCCGATGTCAATTCGGACCAGCAGCAAGGCGGCCTGGAATCGTTTGTGACGATCGACCGGGCGACGTCCGCGCGGCTGGGCATCCAGCCGGCGCAGATCGACAATACGCTCTACGACGCGTTTGGCCAGCGCCAGGTGTCCACCATCTACAACGAGTTGAGCCAGTACCACGTGGTGATGGAAGTCGCGCCGAAATACTGGCAAGACCCGGAGATGCTCAAGCAGATTTATGTGAGCACGTCGGGCGGGACCGCGAGCGGAGCGGCATCGACGAACGCGACCACGACGACTTCCACGGCTACTTCTGCGTCCACGAGTTCGAGCAGCGTTTCGTCAACTGACACGACTAGCGCACTGGCATTGGCGTCCATCCGCAATGCCGCGACCAACGCCATTGCCGCGAGCGGGAAGTCCAGTTCATCGGCGGGCGCGGCTGTGTCGACGTCGCAGGAGACCATGATCCCGCTCTCGGCCATTGCCAAGTTCGGGCCGGGCAATACGCCGTTGTCGGTGAATCACCAGAGCCAGTTCGTGGCGTCGACCATCTCGTTCAACCTGCCGCCCGGCAAGTCGCTTTCCGATGCCACCGCCGCCATCTACGACACCATGGCGACCCTTGGCGTGCCCAGCACGATCCACGGCAGTTTCGCGGGCACGGCGCAGCAATTCCAGGATTCCACGAAAGATCAGCCGATCCTGATCCTGGCGGCGCTTGCTGCGGTGTATATCGTGCTTGGGATTCTGTACGAGAGTTACATCCATCCGATTACGATTCTCTCGACGTTGCCGTCGGCGGGGATTGGCGCGTTGCTCGCGCTGCTGCTGTTCAGGACGGAGTTCAGCATCATTGCGTTGATCGGGGTGATCTTGCTGATCGGCATTGTTAAGAAGAACGCGATCATGATGGTCGATTTTGCGATCCAGGCGCAGCGGCATGGGGCAGCAACGTCTCGCGAGGCGATCGAGCAGGCGTGCTTGCTGCGCTTCCGGCCGATCATGATGACAACGGCTGCGGCGTTGCTGGGTGCGTTGCCGTTGGCGTTCGGCAATGGCGAGGGATCGGAGATGCGCGCACCGCTGGGGATCGCGATTGTGGGCGGGTTGATCGTGAGTCAGTTGCTGACGCTCTATACAACACCGGTGGTTTATCTTTATATGGACCGGATCCGGATTTGGTCGGAGGAACGGCGCGCGCGCCGAGCTCCGCCGAGGGGTGCTCAGGTTGAGTGAGGGGCGGCGGTTGGTGCCGGGGTGTAGGTTCCAGGGTTAGCGGTTGGGGTTAGTGCCGGGGGTGCGTTTGGGGTTAGTGGTCAGGGGTCAGTGCTGGGTTGGTCGGTTTTGGGGTTAGCGGTCGGGGTTGGTGCCGGGTTGCTGCTTTCAGTGTTAGTGGTCTGCGAGAGTCGGGGGGGTGTGCCGGATTTTCTCTTTATCACTATTAGCCACTGTGCGTGGCGGCACGTCATTTCTTTGTCCAAAGCGACAAAGAAACGAAGCAAAGAAAACGCTTTTAAACCACGCTACCCTAAGTGTCCACAGCGTGCAGTTTCTATTCATAGGTGCCCCAAAAGCACGGTGCTCGCCAGAGCGACGGATGTTTGAACCCCTCCTTCTCGCGAATCCTGACACGAACACGCTTCGCCCCGTACGTTCTCGGGCAAGCACGAATTGCCGAGGGACCCGCACGGCCTCACGCGCATTCGCTGCCGCGTTTCTTGGTGCGTTGGCCGAGCGTGCGCTGTTTTTTGGTGGGCTATACGGCCGAACGCATACTTACGGCCTCATGTTTGGCGGGCTATTGCGCGGCATGCACGATTCTTTTCGTCAGCTACGGCCTGATGCATCCGCGTGGGCCGTGTCTTGGTGGGGTTAGCGACGTGGTCGTCATGCGTACAAATTTGGAGGGTGGTTACCCGCGGATAGCGCGGGGTGCTCCTTGGGCAGGTTCAATCACTGGTGGCGAAGCGTGTGGGTATCGGTGTTCGGAGAAGGAGGGCTTCACACATCCTCCGCTCTGGCGAGCACCGTGCTTTTGGGGCACCTATGAATAGAAACTGCACGCTGTGGACACTTAGGGTAGCGCGGTTGAAAGCGTTTTCTTTGCTTCGTTTCTTTGTCGCTTTGGACAAAGAAATGACGTGCCGCCACGCACAGTGGCTAACAGTGATAAAGAAAAAATCCGACTCTCGCAGACCACCACGGCCGAAAGCAGCAACCCGGCATTGACCCCGACCACTAACCGCGGAACCAGGCACCCCAGCATCAACCCCGACCGCTCCCCCCCCCAAAAACCCCCAAACCCGTCCACCGGCGCGAGCACTCCCCCCGTGCATGAATTCCAAAAATCGCTTAACGTTTTAGCTCCTGCCCACAAACAGAAGGAGCGAAAAAGCAATGAAAATCCTGCTCATCGGCGCGCACGGCCGGACCGGCCGCCACATTGCCCGGCAACTCCGCGCCGCATCCCTCCCCTTCAAAGTCTTGCTGCGCAAATCCGCACACCGCGGTGAGTTCGCCGCACTTGGCGCCGAAATAGTACTCGGCGATCTGACCCACGATTTCTCCCACGCCTTCGACGACGTCACGCACGTCATCTACGCCGCAGGATCGGCGGAAAGCGAAGGCGTGAACGAGGAACGCGCGATCGATCGCGACGCTGTCCAACGCACCGCCGACTACGCAAAACGCCGCCGGACAAAACAACTCGTGGTCATCAGCGCGATCTCCGCCTACTGGCCGGAATCCAGCCCGTTGCCGCTCAAACATTACTCGAAAATGAAGCGCGAAGCCGACGACTACGTCCAGGCAAGCGGCGTCCCGTACGTGATCTTGCGACCAGGGCCGCTCTCCAATGACATCGGCCGGGGCACAATCGCACTCTCCACGCAACGCAGCGCGGATGCAGCGCCCGTTTCACGCGATGACGTTGCACGCATCACAGTGGCATGCATCAAACGCGATGTGCGCGACGAGGTGATCGGGTTTGTCGGCGGCGACGTTCCAATAGACGATGTGCTCGACGCAGTTCAGACAGCCCCGATCAGCCGATAACCCACGCCGGTCTCAGTAACAATATGCTCCGGCTGCGCGGCATCGCGTTCAAGTTTCTGCCGCAGGTGCGCCATGTAAATGCGCAAGTAGTGGTGGCTTTCCACATGCGACGGCCCCCACACTTCGCGCAGTAACTGGCGATGCGTCAGCACGCGGCCGGCGTGCCGCACCAGCGTGGAAAGCAGCCTGTATTCAATCGGCGTCAGATGCACGGGCGCACCGCCACGCGTGACCTGACGTAGACCAAGATCGATGACTACGTCGCCGAATTTCACCAAAGGCGATTCACTCGACGCGGCCTGGTTGCGTCGCCGCAAATGCGCCCGAATCCGCGCCATCAGTTCCGATACACCAAACGGCTTGGTCAGGTAATCGTCGGCGCCCGCATCCAGCGCCGCGACCTTCTCCTCTTCCTGCGTACGCGCCGATAACACGATCACCGGCAATTCGGTCCAGCTTCGCAGTTCGCGGATCACATCAAGACCGTCGGTATCGGGCAGGCCAAGATCGACAATCACGAGATCAGGCTTGCGCGTGGCCGCGTCCACCAGCCCCTGCTTGCCCGTTTCCGCCTCGTGCACGGTAATGCCCTCAGCTTCGAGCGACGCGCGCACAAAACGGCGAATCTGCTTTTCATCCTCGATCAACACAACAGTGAGGTTAGGTTCGCTCATGGGGCTTAATGTGGCTTTAGGGGGCTTTAGGGTCCGACGGGGAGAAATCGACGAAGTCCTGTTCGGCTTCATCGGAGAAACTGGGCACGGGCGGCGCCGCATCCACGGGCAAGGTGAACCAGAAACGCGCGCCCTGGACCTGGGGGTTCGGAAGACTCGCGTCCAGCCGGTTATTCGCGCCGATTGTACCGCCGTGCGCCTGCACGATCGCGCGGCAAATCGAGAGCCCGAGCCCGATGCCCGGCTTCGCCGACTCCTTCTCGCCACGCGTAAATTTCTCGAACACGCGGTCTTCCATATTCGCGGGCAAACCCGGACCGTTATCGTCAATATAAATACGCACGAACGGCTTGCCATTCACATCCAGGCTATCTGCGCCAATCACGAGCTTCGAGCCCGGCGGCGTATATTTCGCAGCGTTCTCGAGCAGGTTCGAGAAGAGCCGTTCCATCAGCACAGCATCGAGTTGCAGGAACGGCAGATCGGCGGGCAGACGCACCTCGACCGGGTGGCCGGTCAAGACGCGCCGACACGCCCGCAACGCCGCACCGACCGTCTCTTCCAGCAACGACCATTGCCGGTTCAGCCGCAGACCGCCCGCCTGCAAACGCGCCATGTCCAGCAAGTTCGTGACAATGCTGGTCATGCGCAGCGATTCATCGTGGATCGCCGCGATCAATTCGGCATTGGCCGGCGAACGGACATCGCCGCGCGCTTCCGCGAGCATGGATGCAAAACCAACGATGGTCGTGAGCGGCGTGCGCAAATCGTGCGAGATGGCGGACAGCAGCGAATTGCGCAGGCGCTCGGACTCCATGCTCACCAGCGCGTCGCGTGCAATCTCGACGTAATGCACCCGTTCGAGCGCCAGCGCGATCTGCGCGGCGAATGCGTCGAGCATGCGCTTTTGTTCGGGGACATCGAGTTCGCCGGCGTTGCGCGTGACGACCGCGAGCACGCCGCGCGTGCGCATCGGCGCCTTGAGCGGCAGATACAGTGCGGTCGCAGCGGGCAGCGTGTCCGTGCCACGGCCGGCCGGCTTCTGCTGGTCGTAGACCCATTGGCCAACATCAAGGTCAAGCGCGCTTGCATCAAGCAGCAACGCGGCCACTGACGTATCCGATGGATCAAGTTTCTGGCGCACTTTGTCGCTGGAATCGGGCAGGAGCATCGCAACTTTCGCGCGAAATACTTCGCTCACATGCCGCATACCGATACCCACGATCTGCTCGACGCCAAGCGCCGCGCCGAGTTCGCCAGCCATTGCATACATCGCGCCCGTACGGCGCTCACGCTTGGACGCCACGCGCGCCTCGCGTCGCAAGCTCGACGTGAGGTGGCTGATCACCAGCGACGTCAGCAGCATGCCGGCGAAGGTCAGCAGGTATTGAGTATCGGAGACGGACAGCGACATGCGCGGCGGCACGAAGAAGAAGTCGAAGGCCGCGACGCTCAGGAACGACAGCAGGACGCCCGGACCACGGCCAATACGCGCCGCTGCGTAAATCACGCCGATCAGATAAAACATCACGAGGTTCGTGAGATCGAAATGATTCCGGATCTGGCTCGCGAGCAGCGTGATGACCGCGCAGGTCGCGATGGCGTACGCGTAGCCACGCGGCGCCGAGCGCTGCTCGCGCGCGGCACTCAACGCGTCGTGCCAGTCAGGCGCGATCCCCTCTTCCTGTAACAACGATCCGCTTCGGTCATCCGAGCCGTTTGCTTCGCTCTGGTCACTCTCCCGCGGTCGAACCAGCGTGAGATCGAGGTCGCCCGCCTGTTCCGCCAGCCGCTCGCCAAACGACCGTTGTAACCATCGTGCGAAACCGCGATGCTTCGATGCGCCCGCCACCAACTTCGACGCGTTGCGCGCCTGCGCATAGCCGATCATCGTCGCAACTGCATCGTCACCGGCCAGCGTCACCGTCTCGGCGCCCAGTTCGGCGGCGAGCTTGAGCGCGGCGAGCGTGCGTTCGCGACGCGCATCGGAAAGTTTTTGCAGCCGTGGCGTTTCAACATACACCGCGATCCAGTCCGAGCGCAGGCTTGCCGCGAGCCTTGCCGCGGCGCGCACAAGCGTAGGCGCTTCCGGTCCCGGCCCAATGCACACAACCAGCCGGTCGCGCGCCTGCCAGATCCTGTCGATAGAACGATCCGCGCGGTATTCGCGCATCTGGGCATCGACGCGATCCGCCGTGCGCCGCAGCGCCAGTTCACGCAGCGCGATGAGGTTTCCCTTGCGAAAGAAATTGCGGACTGCGTGTTCCGCCTGCTGCGGCATATAGACCTTGCCGTGGCGCAGCCGTTCCAGCAGCTCCTCGGGCGGGAGATCGACCAGCGTGACTTCATCGGCCTGATCCAGCACGCGATCCGGAACCGTCTCGAACACGCGGATCTGCGTGATCTGCCCGACGATGTCGTTCAGGCTTTCCAGATGCTGGACATTGACCGTGGTGTAGACGTCAATACCCGCGTCCAGCAATTCATGCACGTCTTGCCAGCGTTTCAGGTGACGTGCGCCAGGAACATTCGAATGAGCGAGTTCATCGACAAGTACAAGCTGCGGGTGGCGCTGAAGCGCGGCGTCGAGATCAAACTCCTGGAGCGCATGGCCGCGATACAGCATGTTCGCCAACGGCAATTGTTCGATGTCTTCCAGTAACGCGGCCGTTTCGCTTCTGCCATGCGTTTCCACTATGCCGGCGACTACGTCGTCGCCCTGCTGCTTCCTGCCCCGCGCTGCAAGCAGCATGGCGTAGGTCTTGCCCACTCCCGCCGATGCGCCGAAAAATATCTTCAGCCGTCCGCGACGACGCTTCTCTTCTTCTCTTTGCAGCTTTCCGAGCAGCTCGTCTGGGTTTGGGCGGTTCATTTTTTAGCTTTGCGGAGCAATCGCATCCGAGGCGAGGTTCGGTTTCTTTGGTTCAACATCAACATACTCACACGTGGCTTTCGCAGTATCACGAACCGATACGTTTCGCGTCTCCTTTTTGCGTCTCCGGCGTCGGGTCCGATATTGGGTTTGCTGCCGGGTATTTTCCCCAAGTATTGAACGATGGCCCGAACATTAAGCGCGCCGACGTAAAAGGCGGATCAAAGATCGGGATATGGACGTAAAAATTGTGTAAATGGGGCTGCGGAAGACCTTCGCAGCGAGGCTTTGTTGCGGTGGTCTTGCAGCGGGCATTTGAGTAACGTGGATCGCAAGACGGTCCCGTCCGATGCGTTACCAGCTAAACACGCTTATTCGCATTTATCGCTGCGGCCGCAACGGACCGCGCGACGTGAAAGAACGCCGCATCCGCCCCTCTTCATACTCTTATCAAGGCAGGAAAATTGTCGACCCTGTTGTTCGACGCGCCTCCAGATCTTCGTGCGCCTTTGCCGCTTCGGCCAGCGGATACCGCTGCCGTACGCTCGTCTTGACCTGGCCTGTACTCAACACATTGAACAGTTCACCCGTCATCTCTTCGAGATCGCTGCGTTTGGCGACATAGCTGAACAACGTGGGCCGCGTGAAATACAGCGAACCACGCCCGGCGAACTCGGATGAATCGATGGGTGGCAACGGCCCCGATGTATTGCCGAAACTCACGAACAAACCCAACGGTGCGAGGCAGTCGAGCGATGCCGTGTAGGTGTCCTTGCCGATCGAATCGTAGACCACCGGCACGCCTGCGCCGTTCGTGATCTCGCGCACCCGCTTTGTGAAGTCCTCGCGGGTATAGACGATCGGATAATCACATCCGTGCGCCTTCGCAAGTTCGGCCTTCTCGTCCGAGCCAACCGTACCGATCACCGTCGCGCCGAGCGCCTTGGCCCACTGGCACGCGAGCATGCCTACGCCGCCCGCCGCCGCGTGGATCAGGATGGTATCGCCGGCTTTCACGCGATACGTCCGTCGCAGCAGATATTGCGCGGTCAGGCCCTGCAACATTACCGACGCCGCATCCTCGTACGCGATTGCATCGGGCAGGCGCACGACATACTGCGCCGACATGACCCGTTCCTGCGCATAAGCGCCCGGCGGCCGCGACGCGTAAGCCACCCGGTCGCCCACCTTGAAACCTGTCACGCCTTCGCCGAGCGCAGTGACCTCACCTGCCGCTTCCATGCCAAGTCCGCCGGGCAGCGGCATGGGATATAGCCCGGTACGAAAGTACACGTCGATGAAATTCAAACCGACCGCATGATGTTTCACGCGAATCTCGCCCTTACCCGGCTCGCCCACTTCGACGTCGACCCATTTCATCACTTCCGGGCCACCGGTTTTATCGAATCGAATTGCCTTTGTCACCCTTGTCTCCTTTTGCCGGCGCCAGCCGGCCACTAGTCACTATTCAGCCGGCCTAAACCCGGTTCAGGCGTAGCTTCAGATCATCGAGAATCATGCGCGCTGTCGCGAGATTCGTCGCGCACGCCACGTTGTGGACGTCGCACGCGCGCACCAGCGCATTGATGTCCGGCTCGTGCGGTTGCGGCGTCATGGGGTCGCGCAGGAAAACCACCACGTCGACCCGTCCCTCTGCCAGTTCAGCGCCAATCTGCAGATCGCCGCCAAACGGTCCGGAGAGCTTGCGCTCGACCTCCAGACCATGGGCCGCCGCAATCCGCGCACCGGTCGTGCCGGTCGCCACCAACCGGCACTGCGCCAGCGTGGCCGCGAATTCGCCGGCCAGCGCCACGATGTCATCTTTCTTCATGTCGTGCGCGATCAGCGCGACGCGTGGGTTCATCGAATGCCTCCGGGTTGTGATGGATTGTGATGTTTTATAGGATTCGACAATCAATACGTGCCCGGATAAGCCCCGCCGTCGATCAGCAGGTTTTGCCCCGTGATATAGCCGGCGTGGACGCTGCACAAATACGCGCACGCTCGGCCGAACTCCTCCGGCGTACCGAAGCGGCCCGCCGGCAGCCGGCTCATGCGGCGTTTCTTGGCCTCTTCAAACGAAATGTTGTTCGCCTTCGCGTCCGCCTCGAACGTGGTGATGAGCCGGTCGGTATCGAAAGAGCCCGGCAGCAGGTTGTTGATGGTGACACCGGTCGCCGCGACCTTGCGCGACAAACCCGCGACAAAACCCGTCAACCCTGAACGCGCACCGTTCGACAGACCCAGCACGTCGATAGGCGCCTTCACCGACGAACTCGTGATATTCACAATACGTCCAAAGCCACGCTCGATCATGCCGTCCAGAGTCTGTTTGATGAGTTCGATCGGCGTCAGCATGTTCGAATCAAGCGCCTTGATCCAGTCGTCGCGCGAAAATTGCCGGAAATCCCCCGGCGGCGGCCCACCGGCGTTGTTCACGAGAATGTCCGGCGCAGGACACGCGGCCAGCGCCGCGGCGTGGCCTTCGGCCGTGGTGATGTCACACGCCACCGCCGTCACATTCACGCCAAAGCTTGCACGAAGATGCTCGGCCGTGGCCTCAAGCGGTCCCGCCGTGCGCGCAACGATCACGAGGTTGACGCCCTCGGCCGCCAGCGCCTCGGCACAACCGCGCCCCAAACCCTTGCTGGCCGCGCACACGAGCGCCGTGCGCCCCTTGATTCCCATGTCCATTGCTGTCCCTTTCTAGTTGTCCGCGTTGAAACCGGGGGAAACGATTTCGATTAAAAGCGGGGTAATGAAGTCTTGAGCCGAATCCTGGTCCGCCATCCGTTCGTGGGGACCGCGTGATGCAATTCTAGAAGAATGAGGGATCGGCCGTCGGACGCGCAATAAGCCGGATGGCCTATCACCCCCAATCTCCACTTTGGGCGCGCCTAATTTGGGTAAACTGGCGTCATTACTTGAGCCCAGCCATGCAAAACCGAAGCGGCTTCAGGACCGAACGAATCACCCGATTCACCCGAATCCACACTTAATGCCGCGGCAACCGCGCGAATTCCATGAAACAGGACAGCCGCTTTCCCAATCTCTTCATCCTCAGCCACCCGCTGATTCAGCACAAGCTGACGCACATGCGGGACAAGGACACGTCCACGCGAACGTTTCGCGAGTTGCTGCGCGAGATCACGTTGCTGATGGGTTATGAAATCACGCGCAACCTGCCGCTGACCACGAAGCGCGTTGAAACCCCGCTGGTCACCGTAGACTCGCCCGTGATCGCCGGCAAGAAGCTGGCTATCGTGCCGGTGCTGCGAGCCGGTATCGGCATGTCGGACGGGCTGCTGGACCTGATTCCATCGGCGCGGGTCGGCCATATCGGCGTGTATCGCGCGGAGGATCACCGGCCGGTCGAATATCTCGTGCGCCTGCCACCGGACCTGGAAGAGCGCGTGTTCATCCTGTGCGACCCAATGCTCGCAACCGGCTATTCGGCGGTCCATGCCGTGGACGTAATGAAACGGCGCAAGGTGCTCGGTGAAAACATCATCTTCGTGGCGCTAGTTGCGGCGCCCGAAGGCGTGAAGGTTTTCTCGGACGCCCATCCGGACGTGAAGCTGTACGTGGCTTCGCTCGACTCGCATTTGAACGAGCACGCGTATATCGTGCCGGGCCTGGGCGACGCAGGCGACCGGCTGTTTGGTACGAAGAACTAGCACAGAACCAAGCGCCAGCACGGGAACATGAAAGGACGTGCGCGCCGCTGGAGCAAGGCCAACGCCTGCCGAAGCAGCGCGCCATGATAAAATTCGGGTCCGCCAAATAAGCGGTTCGCGCATTGGGTTGGCTGGCGGGATTAGCAGGCAGGATTGGCTGACCGGATTAGCTAACATCAGTCGGCCGGCAGCGGGTTATGGGCGGATGTGTTGGTTCGAGTTCGCGGAATCGTGAATTTGCAGATTGTCGGCAACCGGCCCGGCCTCGTAGAACCGCCAACCAAGGCATGCGCCCTGCCGCGCCTTCCGATTTGAGCCCTGCAACCGTACGGCGCGAACATAAAAATGCCGGCTGGCGAAAAGCGCCTTTTCGGGATAGGGCGGCATCATTGACACACAGGCGTGCGAGAGAAGCTCGCGCGCGATGGAGAAAGGTATGGCGGGTCATTCAAAATGGGCCAACATCAAGCATAAGAAAGCGGCGACCGATGCCAAGCGTGGCAAGGTCTGGACGCGTCTTATCAAGGAAATTCAGGTCGCCGCACGCATGGGCGGCGGAGAAATGGATACAAACCCGCGCCTGCGGCTCTCCGTCGAAAAGGCCTACGACGCCAACATGCCCAAGGACAACATCAACCGCGCTATCCAGCGCGGTGTGGGTGGTGTCGACGGTGCGACGTATGAAGAAATTCGCTACGAAGGCTACGGTATCGGCGGTGCGGCGATCATCGTGGACACCATGACGGACAACCGTACCCGGACCGTTGCGGAAGTCCGCCACGCGTTCTCGAAGTTCGGCGGCAACATGGGCACGGACGGCTCGGTGGCGTTCATGTTCGATCACGTCGGCCAGTTCCTGTTCGCTCCCGGCACGTCCGAAGACAAGCTGATGGAAGCGGCGCTCGAGGCAGGTGCGGACGACGTGGTGACGAATGACGACGGCAGCATTGAAGTAGTTTGCCCCGCCAACGACTTCCAGAAGGTGAAAGATTCACTGGAAGCCGCGGGGTTCAAGGCGGAAGTGGCGGAAATCATCATGAAGCCGCAGACGGAAGTCGAGTTCACCGGCGAGGACGCGGCGAAAATGCAGAAATTGCTCGACGCGCTGGAAAATCTGGACGACGTGCAAGAGGTGTACACCAACGCGGCCATCGACCAGGAATGATTGCCGGGTAAATGAGCCGGTCGGCCACAAAGGCGCCGCGACGGTTTGTCTGAACACCCGTGCGGCGCGGATGTGCCCGGTGTGGGACGTCCGAAGCCACTGTCCGTTTCTGGCTCGATTGGTGCATGTGGCGGTGGGTTCAGTCGTTTGTTTGAACAGCGGAGCCCGGACGCGTGCGCGCCGAATACGGTGGCCATGGGTAAATAAACCCGCCGGTTGGCGCGTTATGTGAAAGGCAAGCCGGCAGACCACGCCGGGCATGTTTCCAGCATTCCGGGCCTGAAATACAGGCTGGATATAGTCGTTGAGGTGGGCCGAACCGGGCCGGAAGCCGCGTTTGACAGCCGGGAAGCCGAGTGACGCAGCCGCGTGATGGCGCGAACCACTTCCCGCGTCAATGCACCCGCCGAGGATTCGGCAGACGACCGGCCAAGATCCGGCGCATGACAAAGCAGATATCCGCGGATCAGGCGCGGTGGACCAATTTAAATCGGCTCGAATTGATAAAAATCGATTCGACCCAGGTCCACCCTCCTGCCGCCATGAATTTCTTAAGATCTTCGAGGATTTAAATGAAGTTACTCGTCGTCGGTTCCGGCGGTCGCGAACACGCGCTCGCGTGGAAGCTCGCGCAGTCGCCGCGCGTGCAAATGGTTTATGTCGCGCCGGGTAACGGCGGCACGGCTCAGGACGAGCGTCTGCTCAATGTCGACATTACCGATCCCGCCGCACTCGCTGATTTCGTGGAGAAAGAGCAGATTGCGCTGACCGTGGTCGGCCCCGAAGGTCCGCTCGCGGCGGGTATCGTCAACCTGTTCCGCTCACGTGGCCTGAAAATTTTCGGCCCGACCAGGGAAGCCGCGCAACTCGAAAGCTCGAAGGACTTCGCGAAAGCGTTCATGAAGCGCCACGCTATTCCGACGGCCGAATACGAAACGTTCACGGACATAGCCGCTGCCCACGCGTATCTGGACACGAAGGGCGCGCCCATCGTCATCAAGGCCGACGGACTCGCGGCCGGCAAAGGCGTGGTCGTGGCAACGACGCTTGAAGAAGCGCACGCGGCCGTCGATTCCATGCTCGCCGACAACAAACTGGGCGACGCGGGTGCGCGCGTGGTGATCGAAGAATTCCTGGACGGCGAGGAAGCGAGCTTTATCGTGATGGTGGACGGTAAGCATGTGCTGGCACTGGCCTCGAGCCAGGACCACAAGCGCTTGCTCGACGGCGACAAGGGTCCGAACACTGGCGGCATGGGCGCCTATTCGCCCGCGCCCATCGTCACGCCGCAACTGCACGCCCGCGTCATGCGCGAAATCATCCTGCCGACCGTGCGTGGCATGGAGCAGGAAGGCATCCGCTACACCGGTTTCCTGTACGCGGGCCTGATGATCGACGCGCACGGCAATCCGAAAACGCTCGAATTCAATTGCCGGATGGGTGACCCGGAAACGCAACCGATCATGGCGCGCCTCAAGGGCGATTTCTCGAAGGTAGTGGAACTGGCGATCGCCGGGACGCTGGCGACGGCGGAGATCGAATGGGACCGGCGCACAGCGCTTGGCGTCGTGCTGGCCGCGCACAACTACCCGGACACGCCGCGCAAGGGTGACCGGATCAATGGCATTCCTCCGGAGACGCCGGAAGCCGTGACTTTCCACGCAGGCACTACGCTGGAAAACGGCAAGCTCAGTACATCGGGCGGACGCGTGTTGTGCGTCGTGGGTTTGTCCGACTCGGTACGTGGCGCGCAGTCCGTCGTCTACGATACGATCAATCAAATCGCGTTCGACGGCATGCAGTATCGGCGGGACATTGGTTATCGCGCACTGAATCGTAAAGCGGCAGACCGCCAGAGCTGAAGCGGAACCGGTGTTAAGGTAGCCGGAAGCAAGGTGAGCGGAAACAGTCATTAGAAACCGTCGCCGGAAACGCAGCACATTGAGCAACGCACTGCCGGACCTTCGCGTCCGGCAGTGCGTTTTTAGAAGGAACGCGCACAGGACGAGGCAACTTTGGGCCAATCCAAGGTTCGCCCCACTCCGGGCTCTTTCCCCGCAAGCCGTAAAACAGTCCACGATGACCGCTCCAACCTACGACGTACAAGCTGTCCGCACTTATCTGACCGGTTTGCAAGAGCAGATCGCGCAGACGCTTGGCGCGTTCGACGGCAATGAATTTTCCATCGATTCCTGGCAGCGTGGCCCGGAAGAACAATTGCGCGGAGGCGGCAGCACACGGATTCTCGAAGGCGGCCAGTTTTTCGAACGCGGCGGCATCGGCTTCTCCGATGTAGCCGGTGACGCTTTGCCGCCCTCGGCGAGCGCCGCGCGTCCGCAACTTGCCGGGCGCGGTTTTGAGGCCATGGGCGTGTCGCTTGTCATGCATCCGCGCAATCCGCACTGCCCTACCGTGCACATGAACGTGCGCCTGCTGATGGCGACGAAAGCGGGTGAGCCCCCGCTGTTCTGGTTCGGCGGCGGCATGGACCTCACGCCTTATTACGGCTACGAGGAAGACGCCCGACATTTTCACGGCGTGTGCCGGGACGCCTTGGCGCCCTTCGGCACAGATCTGTACCCGCGTTTCAAGAAATGGTGCGACGAGTATTTTTATCTCAAGCATCGCAATGAAGCGCGTGGGGTCGGCGGGATTTTCTTCGACGACGTCTCGGAACCCGGTTTCGAAGAATCGTTCGCCATGATGCGCAGTGTCGGCGACAGCTTCCTGGCCGCGTATCTGCCGATCATCGAACGCCGGCGCGACACGCCTTACGGCGAAGCGCAGCGGGAATTCCAGACCTACCGGCGTGGCCGTTACGTGGAATTCAACCTCGTCTTCGACCGCGGCACGTTGTTCGGGCTGCAAAGCGGCGGCCGGACAGAATCCATCCTGATGTCGATGCCGCCGGCCGTCACGTGGCGCTACGACTGGAAGCCGGAGCCGGGCACGCCCGAAGCGCGGCTTTACTCCGATTTCCTGGTGCCACGAGAGTGGCTATAAAAGAACTGCGAAAGAAGCCGCAAGAAGGCTGCAGACTATGAGACCTGATCGCTGCACCTGTTGCAATCTGTCCCCGAAGAGGATCGTCCACTGAAATCGAACCTCCCTTGCGCTCGACGCGTCGGTTTACTGGGCGGCACATTCGACCCGATTCACGACGCTCATCTGGCCCTTGCGCGCCGTTTCGCCGAGTTGCTCGACCTGACGGAACTCGTGCTGTTGCCGGCCGGCCAGCCGTGGCAGAAAAAGGATGTCACCGCGGCGCATCACCGGCTTGCCATGACCCGCGCGGCGGCGGATTCGCTGCATGCGGAAGGGTTGCAAGTCATCGTCGCCACCGATGAAATCGATCACGAAGGCCCGACCTATACCGTGGAGACGCTGGCTCGCTGGCGCGCGCGAGAAGGTGCGGACGCGTCGCTGTCACTTTTGATCGGTGCCGACCAGCTCGTGCACCTGGATTCATGGCGCGACTGGAAACGCCTGTTCGAGTTTGCGCACGTGTGCGTGGAAACCCGTGCCGGATTTAATGTCTCAACGGTTTCTCCCGCCGTAGCCGCGGAGATTACCGCGCGCAGCGCCCCGGCTGAGGTGCTGCAAGCCACGCCGCACGGCCATCTGCTGATTGATTCCGCGCTGGAGCTGGAAGTGTCGGCAACGGAAATCCGCGAGCAGTTGGGAGAACGCCTGCGGGCGCACGCGGCGGGTGAGAAAGGCGCCGAGAGTCATGTACCGTCCGCCGTATGGGACTATATTGTTCAACACCACTTGTATCATCGGTAAAAACCATCGGTAAAAATATGGAAATCACAAAGCTTCAACGCGCGATCATCGACGGTCTCGAAGACGTCAAGGCGCAGGACATCAAGGTGTTCAACACCACCCACCTGACCGCCCTCTTCGACCGTGTCATCGTCGCGAGCGGCACGTCGAATCGTCAGACCAAGGCGCTCGCCAACAGCGTGCGCGACAAGGTCAAGGGGCTGGGCGGCGACGTCATCAGCACCGAAGGCGAGGAAGTCGGCGAGTGGGTGCTGGTCGATTGCGGCGACGCCGTCGTCCATATCCTGCAACCGGCGCTGCGCCAGTACTACAACCTCGAAGAGGTCTGGGGCGACAAACCCGTGCGGGTGAAACTGCAAAGCTCGGGTGGCTTCAGCGGCGCCCAGGTGAGCGTGTCGGACGACGAAGAAGACGACGAGCCGGCGGCCAAGCCAGCTCGCAAGACCACGCGCCGCTGACGTTCGCCGCACCCGTACGTCGCGCTGCCCGTCAAGGTAAAAGCGCGGACGTAGTGCGGGTGAAGCGCTTTGCAATGTCGCCATGAAACTTCATATCCTCGCGGTCGGCCACAAGATGCCCGACTGGATCGCGACCGGCTTCGACGAGTATGCGAAACGCATGCCGCCCGAGCTGCGCGTCGAGTTGCGTGAGATCAAGCCCGAACAGCGTTCATCGGGACGTAACGCCGAGAGCGTGATGGCTGCCGAACGCCTGCGAATCGAGGCGGCGCTGCCCAAGAATGCGCGGCTTGTCGCGCTCGACGAACGCGGCCGTGACTGGACCACCATGCAACTCGCCAGCGCATTGCCGGACTGGCAGCAGGAAGGCCGCGACGTGGCGTTCGTGATAGGCGGCGCCGACGGTCTCGACCCGCAGGTCAAGGCGCGTGCCGAAGTCCTGCTGCGTGTTTCAAGTCTCACGCTGCCGCACGGCATGGTCCGCGTGCTGCTGGCCGAACAGCTTTATCGCGCGTGGAGCATCACGCAAAATCATCCCTATCATCGCGCGTAACGTATGAGGTGTGGCATCGGGCGTTGAACAACCACGCTTGGGGCTACGGCGCGTGACCTTCAATATCCGCGAACATGCCATCGTCCAGCTTCCCTTTTGTTTATCTCGCGTCGCAAAGTCCCCGGCGGCAAGAACTGTTACAGCAACTCGGCGTGCGCTTCGAGTTGTTGCTGCCGCGTCCCGATGAAGACGCCGAAGCGCTCGAAGCCGAGTTGCCCGGTGAGGCGGCCGACGTCTATGTACTGCGTGTTTGCGCAGCAAAGGCGCAAGCGGCCTACGCTCGCCGCCAGAAGGGCGGACATCGTGCGGCACCCATTCTGGTGGCCGATACAACCGTCACCCTCGATGGCGCGATCATGGGCAAGCCCGACAACGCGGACCATGCCGTCGCAATGCTCGAACGGCTATCCGGACGCGATCACGAGGTGCTGACAGCGCTTGCCGTGGTCGATGCAGACGGCGTTCTGCTCACGCCTGTTCTGTCGCGTTCGCTCGTGCGGTTCGCCGCTGTCGAACGTGCTGCACTGCAGCGTTACGCGGCCACGGGCGAACCGCTCGGAAAGGCCGGTGCATATGGCGTTCAGGGACGCGCCGCGGCGTTTATCGAACGGATCGAGGGGTCCTATTCGGGTATCATGGGCCTGCCTCTTTTCGAAACAGCAGCACTCCTGCGCGTGGCGCGCGTTGACTTCTAAACAGTCCATGAACGAAGAAATCCTGATCAACGTCACACCGCAGGAAACCCGCGTTGCCCTCGTTCAGCAAGGCGCGGTGCAAGAGCTGCACGTCGAGCGCACGTTGTCGCGCGGACGGGTAGGCAATGTCTATCTCGGCAAGGTCGTGCGCGTGCTGCCTGGCATGCAGTCGGCCTTTATCGATATCGGGCTCGAACGTGCGGCGTTCCTGCACGTGGCGGATATCTGGCATCCGCGTATTGCCGGCGAAACGCATTCGAACGCGCCGCATACGCCGATCGAGAAGATCGTATTCGAAGGCCAGGCGCTGATGGTGCAGGTGGTCAAGGATCCTATCGGCACCAAGGGCGCGCGGCTTTCCACGCAGGTGAGTATCGCGGGGCGAACACTGGTCTATCTGCCGCAGGAGCCGCATATCGGGATCTCGCAGAAGATTGCCAGCGAGGCTGAACGCGAGGCCATCCGGGCACGGCTCACGGCTGTTCTTCCCGTTGACGAAAAAGGCGGCTACATCGTCCGGACGATTGCGGAAGATGCGTCGAGTGAAGAGCTTGCGGCCGATGTCGCTTATTTGCGCAAGACATGGGCGACGATTGTCGCGCAATCGACGCGGGTAGCGCCGACCTCGCTGCTGCATCAGGATCTCAATCTTGCACAGCGCGTGTTACGCGATTTCGTCAACGACGAGACTTCGCGTATTCAGGTCGATTCGCGCGAGACGTACCAGATGCTGGCCGACTTCGCGATCGAGTTCACGCCGGCTGTGGCTTCCCGTGTGCATCACTATGCGGGCGAGCGGCCGCTATATGACCTGTACAACATTGAAGCCGAGATTCAGCGCGCGTTGTCACGCCGGGTCGACTTGAAGTCGGGCGGTTATCTGATGATCGACCAGACCGAAGCAATGACCACCATCGACGTGAATACGGGCGGTTATGTAGGTGCCCGTAATTTTGACGATACGATCTTCAAAACGAATCTCGAAGCAGCGCACACCATTGCACGGCAACTGCGGTTGCGCAATCTGGGCGGGATCATCATTATCGATTTCATCGACATGGAAAACGTCGAGCATCGCGATCAGGTGCTTGGCGAATTGAAGAAGGCGTTATCGCGAGATCGGACGCGGGTGACGGTGAACGGTTTTTCGCAGTTGGGGCTGGTTGAGATGACACGCAAGCGCACGCGTGAATCGCTCGCGCATGTGTTGTGCGAGCCGTGTCCGACCTGCGATGGCAAAGGCCAGGTGAAAACGCCGCGCACCGTGTGTTACGACGTGCTGCGCGAGATCATGCGTGAGTCGCGTCAGTTCAATCCGCGCGAGTTTCGCGTGGTGGCGTCGCAGCAGGTGATCGATTTGTTTCTCGAGGAAGAGTCGCAACATCTGGCGATGTTGATGGACTTTATTGGCAAGCCGGTTTCGCTTCAGGTGGAGTCGAATCTGAGTCAGGAGCAATACGACATTGTGCTGATGTAGATCTCATGTAAAGGTCCTCGAAGACACCAAGGAATGAGTACTTGGAGCCACGAAAAAGCAGACCAGGCGTTTGGATCGTCAATTACGGTCTTTCGACCGGACCAGCGGCTTGCCGTCGCTGCGACGCTTGCGATGTACTTGATGTTGACGGTCTCGATGCGCATCCCATCGAACGCACCTCAAATGTCCCCAGGGTCGCTCCAGGATGACGATTATCCCGTTTTGGGATATACTGCCTGTCATGCACATAATTTCGAAACCACCGCTCATAGCCTTCTGGGCAAAGCACGCGGACGCGAAATCGCCGCTACAGGCCTGGCTCAGAGTCATGCAGAACAAGGATTTCTCGGACTTCAATGATGTGAAAGCGACGTTCGGCGCTGCTGACTATGTGAAGCCACATACGGTCTTCGATATCGGCGGCAACAAATATCGGTTAATTACCGCGATCCACTACAACGTCCGAAAGGTGTACGTTCGGCACGTTTTGACACATGCTGAGTACGATACCGGCAAATGGAGAAAGCAATGATTGACACGGCCGAACGTCTCCCCGCACCAAAAGCCATCCTGCAGGCGTGGGCGCCGTTTAAGAAGCTGATAGGCGTAACGTCCGTTCGCACCGAGGCGGACTATGCAAAAGCCATGGCGCTGATCGACGAGCTGCTCGATGAAGTTGGCGACGACGAAGCACACCCGCTCGCCGAGGTGCTCGACCTTATCTCAGCGCAGGCGAAAGCATACGAAGACGAGCACGTGCAGATCCCGGAAGCGGAACCGCGCGAAGTCCTTCGGTTCCTTATGGATCAACACGATCTCAAACAAGGGGATCTGGCAGACGTGGCGCCTCAGAATCGAATCTCTGAGATCCTCAACGGCACGCGCCCTATTAGCAAGGAGGTCGCCAAACGCCTGGCGAAGCGTTTTCACGTGCACGCGGATCTTTTCTTATGAACGCCAACCCGTGCCCGGGAAGCCGCTGTGTACCTCAACACGGCGGCCGCACGCCGCGAATTCAGCGCGACCGTCGCGCTCGATAAAATGGCAGTCGTTCGTGAGCCCCGCTCGACGTCTGACGGCAAGCACCAGGATCACCCCCTCACTTCCGCAAACTCCGGGCGATCGCCGCGACCAGTCCCTTCAACGATACCGGCTTGCTCAAATGACCGTCAAACCCGGCATCGAGCGCGCGGGCGACATCTTGTTCGCGGCCAAACCCGGTGAGCGCCAGCGCAGGCAGCCGCGCGGTCCGCGGTGTCTTTCGCATTTGCCGAATCATCTCGTAGCCGTTCATGGCCGGCATGCCAATATCGGACAGCACCACATCGAACTCCTGCTGCGCCGCCGCTTCAAGCGCCTGCTCGGCGCTCGGCTCGGCACGCACCTGCGCCCCCTCCATTTCAAGTAGCGTACGAAACGCCTCTAACGCTTCGATGGAGTCATCGACAAGCAATACGCGCAGGCCCTTCAAGATGCCCGGATCAACGGTTTCACGCGGTGTTTCCATCGGCGGCGACGGCGCATTCTCCGGCAGCCATAGCCGGAAGCGCGCCCCTTGTCCCTGCCCCGCCGACTCCACTTCAATACGCCCGCCGTGCAACTCCGCGAGTTGCTTCACAAGCGACAACCCGATCCCAAGGCCACCTCGATCACGACGGCCGCCGCCATCGGCCTGGCTGAACATCTCGAAGATACGGGGCAGGAAGCCGGGATCGATACCCTGCCCCGTATCCTCCACCTCGACACAAACAAACCCGCCTTGCCGCGATAACGCGATCCGCACCCGCCCGCCATGCGGCGTGAACTTCAGCGCGTTGCGCACGAGATTCCAGACCATCTGCTCGACGCGCTCGGCATCGGCACGAATCATCACAGCGGCATCGGCGCCCGCTACCGACAACTCGATATCCCCCGCCCGCGCATCCGCCGCGCTCGCAGCCACCACCGCTTGCAGCACGGACGCGACCTCCACCGGCGCGAACCGGAGCGCAAGCTTGCCGGTACGTACACGCGACAGGTCGAGCAAGTCGTCGATGATCCTGGCCTGGCCCGCCACCGCGCGCTGGATGGCATCGGCGGCGTCCTGCACGCTTGAGATGTCCCGCACATCAGGCATGCGCGTGAGCAATTCGGCCTTCACGTGAATCAGGTTGAGCGGGTTTTTGAGCTCATGCGACAACACGGAAAAGAACTCGTCCTTTAACCGGTCCGCCGCTTCGGACTGCGCACGAATCGCGCGCTCCAGCGTGAGTGAAAGTTGCTTCTGGCTCTCGACGCCGGTCTTGTTGGTGACATCGCGAGCGATCTTCGCGTAACCGCGGAACTGATCGGACTCGATCGGCGTGGTGACGCCGCTGCAATAGATTTCGGTGCCGTCGGAGCGCACGTGCCAGCGCTCGTCTTCGGCACGTCCGGCCTGAGTGGCGCGTTGCCGCTCGCGCAAAGGCACGCGCGCTTCACGGTCACCGGGAAGAAAGATGAGATCAAGCGGCTGGCCTCGCACTACGCTCTCCGCATGGCCAAAAATGCGTTGCGCGCCGCCGTTCCACGTGACGATCAACCCGTCCATGTCGAGCACGATGATCGCGTAGTCGTTCGTGGTAACCGCCGCCAGCCGCAAGCGTTCTTCACTGCTGCGCGCCGCCGCTTCGGCCGCCCGGCGCGCCGTGATGTCGATCAGCGTGATGACCGCTCCATCAATCTGATCGTCCGCCGTGCGATACGGCAGCACGCGCGCAAGAAACCATTCGCCACGATTCGTGCGGATCTCGCGCTCGGTGAGCGTGAGGGTGTCGAAGGCCGCGTGTGCATCGTCGGCCATTTGTGGATAGTCGAGCCGATGCGTGAGATCCAGCAACGGCCGCCCGATGTCCGACGCAATCAGCTTGAAGAGCTCGACCGCCGGCGGCGTATATCGCTTGATACGCATCTCGCGGTCGACGAACACCGTTGGAATGCCGGTTGACGAGATCAGGTTGCGCAGATCGTCGTTGGCCTTGGCTGTTTCGGCGACGGTGTCCGAGAGTTCGAGATTCACCGTGACCAGTTCGTCGTTAAGCGACTGCAGTGCTTCCTTGCCCGCTTCCAGTTCCTCGCTGGTCGAGCGCAGTTCTTCGTTGATCGCCTGCAATTCTTCATTCGATGCCATCAACTCCTCGGCGGACACGCTGGCGCCTTCCGTCAACGACTCCATTTGCGTCTGCGCGCGATGCAGGTCATGTTCGAGATCGATGAGTTTGTCGGTATCGGTATCGGCTTGGGCTTTGTTCGCGGGGGCGTCCTGTTGCGCGGCAACCTCGTTCTCGATTTCGTCGAAGAACACGACAATCACGTCTTCGCCACTGCCGTCGTCCTTGAACAACCGTGCCGATATATTGACGAACGAGAGCGTCTCGCCGCGCGAAAAACGCACGCGCCGCGACACGACGCTGTCCCCGTCGCGCAATACGCGATGCAGCGCGCTCCGCAACTCCGCGCGCAACTCCGCGCGCAACTCCGGGTTGACGAGCGTGAGCAGATTCCGCGAGGGCTCTCCGCTGACATACTGCAGGAAGCGCCCGGCGTGATCGGACATATGCAGGATCACGCCATCGCGATCCACGGTCACGTTAGGTGGCGCATAACGCTCGAATACACGCTGACGCAGCGCCGCCAGCGACGCGGGCGTTCCATGCCCCAGTCCGGGCCGCCTGGGGATATCGAAAATCGCGGGGCGGATCAGCGGCAGCGGCGGCGTAGCACGCGTACCAACGCGTTTCGACTGGTAAATGCGGTTGCGCTTGTCCACTTGCTCGAACAGGTCGCTCGCAATCTCGATGGATTCTGCGCCGCCGAGAAACAAGAATCCGCCCGGCCGCAGCGCAAAGTGAAACGTCTCCAGGACCCGGTGCTGAACGGTTCTATCGAGGTAGATGAGGAGGTTGCGGCACGAGATCAGATCCATTCCCGAAAACGGCGGATCGCTCAGGATGTTGTGGATAGCGAACACCACTCTCTGGCGCAATTCCTTGCTCACCTGGTAACGGCCGCCGGGCTTCACAAAAAACCGGCTCAGCCGCTCGGCTGATATGTCCGCCACGATCGATCCGGCATAAACGCCCGCACGCGCCGTCTCGATCGCGCTCGCGTCGACATCCGTAGCGAACACCTGGATCAGCGGAAATTTGCCGTGGGCCGGCCCGTGCTCACTCAGCAGCATCGCCAGCGAATAAGCCTCCTCCCCCGTCGAGCACCCCGCCGACCACGCGCGCACCGGCTCGTCGAGCGGGCGCGCTGCGAAGAGGTTCGCCACCACCCGCTGCTCCAGGGCATCGAACGATTTGCGGTCGCGGAAAAAATTCGTCACGCCGATCAGCATGTCCTTCAGAAGTGCCGTCGTTTCCTCAGGATGCATTTCGATAAACCGCTTGTACCCGGCCAGATCGGCTACGCCGTTCACTTGCAGCCGCCGTTCGATGCGCCGCATCACCGTCCCGCGCTTGTAGTGCCGGAAGTCGTGGCCCGTGCGGATGCGCAGGATGCTCAGCAATGCCTGAAGCACGTCGATATCGGCGTTCGGGACGGCTGGTTCAATGCCGGATTCAATGCCGGATTCAATGCCGGGTTCAATGCCGGGCTCGTTTAGCGGCGAGTCGTCAGCGGCGTGCAAGGCTTTCATCGCGTGGGCGTTGTCGCGCAGCTCGATGAGGCGGGCGGGCATCCGCTCGACGGACAGCACGATATCGACGAATCCGGTTGCCAGCGCATTGCGCGGCATCTCGTCGTATTCCGCGTCCATCGGGTCCTGCACGATGTTTATGCCGTTCTGCTCCTTGATCCGCGCAATGCCCATCGAGCCGTCGCTGCCCATCCCCGAGAGGATGATGCTGATCGAGCGTGCCCGGTGCGCGTCCGCCAGACTCCGGAAGAACAGGTCGATCGCGACTGGCCGGCGTCGCGATGGGTCGCTCGGGACGACATGAAGACAACCGTCCGCGAGCGATAAATCGTTCGACGGTGAAATCAGGTAGACCGTGTTCTTTTCGATCGGCGTGGTGCCGAAGACCTGCACGACCGGCATGGAGACCGAGCGTTGCAGCACTTCGTCGACATGGCTCGCGTGATTCGGCGATACATGCAGCACGGCGACGAACGCCATGCCGCCGTCCGTCGGCATACCCTGGAGCAGCCGAATCAACGCCTGGATTCCGCCCGCCGACGCGCCAATGCCGACAATCGGGAAATCGAGTGAATGGGGATTCGGCAAGGATTCCGAGGGCGAAATGATCCGGGCACCGGGCTGTTTTCTAATGGTCAATGGAGGCTCCTTTCGAGCATTTGCAAACCTCCCGGTTCACCGGGTTAAAAAGTGATTTGCAAGCTTGCTTCCTGGGCCATCCGCGCCGGGAGTCCATCCGTCTCGCGAGATAGAAACAGGTTAATAACAACGTTATTGCCGTCAGCTTTATTTCAACGATACTAACCCGTATCGGACAATCCGGAGAGAAGATTCTGATTAATCACGTCATTTCTTCTACGAAGTATTTGTTGAACTTTGCGAAACGCCGAGGCCCCGATTCGGTACCAAATGATTATTTATGACAATGGCCAATGGCGATTCATCGGTAGATTTTATCGAAAAAATGCCGCAATGATTTAGATCGGCAACAGTGACATATTCCGATTTAATGCCAATTAGCACGTACGGTCGGTTTATCGTTTGCGTCAGATCCATTCGCGTTTATGCCCCGAACAAACGTAACGTGGCACGCCGTAACATCGTAACGGCGGTGATACGCATGATCGTCACTCAATGGTTTCCGGCTATTTCCTGTGCCCGCCAAACGTTACCAGTGAAGGGCCGGTAGCGTTTCCCTGAACGAGGCGAAATATGGCATGACTCATGCGTGAGACCTTATAAGCCGGGCATTGACCAGTGCCCCGGCGCAGCGGCTCTTATTCAATTTGGCAGGGGCCTGATTTTAATCAAGCACCATGCCTTGCCGCCTGTTACAACGCATATAAAAGCGTCGAACCGGATGGCAATAACCAGCGACCGCAAAAATGACGGCGCTACCGGGGAACATAATGAATCATCTACTCATAGAAACCGATCTTGCGCATCTGGAACAGATAATCAACCGGATTGCGTCGAGTCACGGCTTGTCTTTATCATATTGGCGAACCCGTGTTGATTCGGTATTATCAATGAGCCTCATGCCGGCGCAACGCAAGCGCATAGGCCATATAGATGCCGTCATCTCGATGCTGGAGAAAACGGCCTCGGGTAAGACGTCCCAGTTTGGTTGATGATTGATGGCTGAGCAAGGTTCGACGGGCCGCCCCAATGGCCTGTCGACAATGAGTTATCCAGATCGACTCATCTTGAACCTGATCGCGCCATAACAACCGCCATCAAATATCACATCTAATAATAGCCCATGCTTTAAGTGCATAGCCTTATCGTCTTTCAATATAAAATAATGATGAAAATTACCGCGATCGGCGAAATTCACGCTGAAAACGTGAGCTAAAAGAGCTTCTTTCTAATAATGCTGGACACGATTATTTTATGTTTTTAAGATCACTCCGCTGACGCTTGGATGAACGTGAGGACGTGATCCCATTGTCACCAAGTTTCGAAGCTCGCTTATCCGGCACAACCGTCTCGCCACAACGGTCGCCACGCAAGATTGGCGTAATCCCGGATAAGTCGTCACTGGCGGTCGCCGCGGGAATGGCGCGGCATCCCGGCCGCGACCATTCCCGATGAAGATCGGCAAATCCCGGTAGCCTTCAATAAACCTCATTGAATCGTCAGGACCCGCGTGCCGTCTTTTTTCATCGATCGTCCGGTTTTTGCGTGGATTGTTGCCCTGGCCATTTTTGTGGCGGGCGCACTGGTCACGCCCTTTCTGCCTGTCGCGCAATATCCACGGCTGACACCGCCGCGCATCGTCATTGACGCGATGTATCCGGGCGCGTCGCCGGAAAGCGTGGACAACACCGTCGCGAGCGTGATCGAAGAAAGCCTGGACGGCGCCGAAGGCTTGCAATACTACGAAACCACCAGCGACAGCCTCGGCGAACTTGAGATCGGGGCCACGTTTTCGGCGGGTACCAACCCGGACATCGCGATGGTCGATGTCCAGAACCGGATGAAGCAGATCGAGTCGCGCCTGCCTCAGCAAGTCGTGCAGCAAGGCATCAGCGTCTTCAAGTCGACCGGCACGTTCCTGATGCTCGTCGCGCTCACGTCCACTGACGGTCAGCGCGATTCCGTGGCACTGAGCGACTACGTCAACCGCACTATGCTGCGCGATCTGAAGCGCGCGCCGGGCGTTGGCTCAGCCGAATTGTGGGATGCCGGAGAGGCGTTGCGGGTCTGGATCGACCCGATGAAACTGCGCGAATTCAACCTGGCCGCCGCCGATGTCACGCAGGCCATCGCGGCGCAAAACGCGACGGTCACGGCCGGCACGCTCGGCGACGTGCCTTTTGTCACCGGTCAGCAATTGACGGCGTCGGTCACGGTCAGGGGACAATTGATCTCGCCGGCCGAATTCGGCGAGATCGTGCTGAAAGCACGCGCGGATGGATCGGCCGTTCGGCTGAAGGATGTCGCGCGGGTCGAACTGGGCCGCGACAGCTACGCGTCGTTTTCGCGGCTGAACGGCAAGCCGGCGGCAACGGTCGGCATCCGGCTCTCGCCGCAGGGCAACGCGATGGAAACGTCCGCCGCGATCCGCGCGAAGCTTGCCGACCTGTCGCGCAGCCTGCCGCCGGGCACGGCAGTCGAAATCCCGTTCGACAGCTCCAGGTTCGTCCACGTCGCGTTGCACGAAGTGGCGCTGACGCTGCTCGAAGCGGTGCTGCTGGTGTTCCTCGTCATGTGGCTGTTCCTGCGCGACCTGCGTTATGCGCTGATCCCCACCGTGGTCATTCCGGTTGCATTGACCGGCTCGCTGCTTGCGCTTTACGTGCTCGGCATGTCGATCAATGTGTTCACCCTGTTCGCGATGGTGCTGGCGATAGGGATCCTGGTCGACGATGCCATCGTCGTGGTCGAAAACGTCGATCGCGTAATGCGCGAAGAGGGTCTCGCGCCACGCGCGGCCACGCGCCGGGCGATGCAGCAGATGGGCAGCGCGATCATCGGCATTACGGCCGTGCTGACCGCCGTGTTCGTGCCAATGGCGTTTTTCCCCGGCAGTGTCGGCGGGATTTACCGGCAGTTCACGGTCGCGATGATCGCGTCCATTCTCGTGTCTGCGTTCACGGCCCTTTCGCTGACGCCGGCGCTGTGCGCGAGCCTGCTAAAAGCGCCGCCGCGAAGCGCGTTGCGGCATGGTGCGCACGGCTCGCATGGATCAAGCGACTCGCATACGGCCGCTGGCCGTTCGTTCGGCTTCACGGCGGCATTCGACTGGACCTCGCGGGGATATCGCGGGCTCGTTGCGCGCGTGCTGCGCCGCGCAGGTCCCATGCTCGCGGTGTATCTCGTGTTGGCCGGCGCGTGCGCGGTGCTTTATCTGCATATGCCGGGCGGCTTCCTGCCCCAGGAAGACCAGGCGCAGCTTCAGGTGACGGTGCAGTTACCGGCGGGCGCCACGCAGGCGCGCACGCTCGCCGTCGTCGAGCAGGCGGAAGCGATCCTGAAACGCGAACCCGCGGTGGCGAACGTGACGAGTGTGGTCGGCTGGAGTTTCCAGGGCAGCGGCCAGAATGTGGCCATGTGTTTTGTCGATTTGAAAGACTGGTCGGCGCGGGACACCGACGCGGCCACCCTGCGCGATACGCTGAACCGGTCGTTCTCGAAGATCATGGATGGCGACGTGGCTGCCCAGATGCCGCCGTCGGTGCCCGGCATCGGCCATTCGGAAGGGTTTGTGATGCGGCTGGAAGATCGCGGCGGCATTGGCGTTGCAGCGTTGAACGCCGCACGCGAACAACTCTTCGAGCAGGCTCGCAACAATCCCGCTTTCGCCGATGTGCATTCGGAAACGTTGCCGGACGCGCCGCGCATCGAGCTGGACGTGGACCGCGCGAAGGCTTATGCGCTGGGCGTTTCGTTCGACAAGATCGGCGACGCGCTGGGGAACACCTTTGGCTCGTCGTATATCGACGACTTCCCTTCGGGCGGCCGCATGCGCCGCGTGATGGTCGCTGCCGACGCGCCGTCGCGCATGACCGAAAACAGTCTCATGAGCCTCTCGGTGCGTAACGCCGCGGGGCAGATGGTGCCGTTGTCGTCCGTGGCGTCGCTGCACTGGACGACCGGGCCGTCGGTCCTGACGCGCTACAACGGTTCGCCTTCGCTCGATGTCAGCGGCCGTCCCGCCAACGGCACAAGTTCCGGCGCGGCGATGGCCGAAATGGAGCGGCTTGCGCAAGCATTGCCGGTGGGCGTGGGTTTCGACTGGACCGACACGGCGCTCGAAGAAACGCGTGCCGCCCGCCTGACGCCGATACTGATCGGCTTGTCGTTACTGGCCGTGTTCATGGCGCTCGCGGCGCTTTACGAGAGCTGGACCATTCCGCTCGCGGTGCTGACGATCGTGCCGCTGGGCGTGATTGGCGCAGTAATCGCGATGCTCGTGCGCGGCATGCCGAACGACGTCTACTTCAAGGTCGGCATGATCACCGTGATTGGGTTATCGGCGAAAAACGCGATTTTGATCGTGCAGTTCGCGCGCACCTTGTACGCCGATGGCACGCCGTTGGCGGAGGCAATTATCGCGGCGGCGAGCGCGCGCTTCCGGCCGATCGTGATGACATCGGCGGCGTTTTTGCTGGGCGTGGTGCCTTTGCTCGTGTCCAGCGGCGCCGGGGCGGAAAGCCGGCGATCGATCGGGACCGGCGTATTCGGCGGCGCTATTACGGCGACCGTGCTGGGGCTGGTGTTCACGCCGCTGGCGTTTTATATCGTCGTGTCGGGGCAGCGGCTTATTCAAGACCGGGTGAAGTCGATGGCACGGGAGAAGGTCACGGCGAACGTCGAGTCCGAGGCGCCGCATGGCGACGTTCAAGGCTCGCAAGAGGGGTAACGTCAGGGACTAGCCGATAGGTTCGGCGCGCGCGTCAGGGGTGGATTCTGCCCGTGGCGGCACGAGCGAAAATCACGAGCGAAATCGTGAGAGAAAGCGCGCCAAGCAGAGACGATGGCTGAGCCTGACCCAAAGCGCCGCTTCCAGGCGCCTGCGCTCGCGCTCATCCTTGCAGCATCTCCTTTCCCCCGGCCTGTTTCACCTATGATGGCGACATCTCGCGTGCTTTCACGCGTGTCGGGAGACAGGTCATGCAATTTCCAGCGGGATCAGTCCAGGCACTCAGTTCGGCCGCATCAACGGTGTTTTCCATTGGTATCGTGTTCCTCGGTTACTGGGGCATCCACGAGGGCTCGCATTGGCGCGCGGGCGATGTCTGTGTCGCCCTGCTGGCGCTTGCCGGTTTCGCGTGCCTGGGTTCAGTGCCTTGGCTCGCCACGTCACCCACGAAGCGCCCCGACGATGAATCCCGCCTGCGTCTCGCACGGCACGCGTTTTTGGGCGGCGTAGGTGCGCTGTGGATAGCGATCATCGTGTCCGTGTTCACGCAATGAGGATCGCTCGCGCCGTGCTTTTCTCATTGCTTCCCTTAACGCTTACCCTTCTCTTCCCCGGCACCATTTCGTCATGAAGATACGCGCAGGTCTTGTCGTTGAACTCGGAGTCAATCTCGTACTGCCGTGGGTTGCGTATCGGCTCGCGTTGCCGCATTGGGGCGAGCTCGGCGCGCTGTACGCATCGGCGGTGCCGCCTGTCGTCTGGAGTCTCGTGGAGTTCGGGAGAACCCGCCGCGTCGATGCCCTCAGCATCCTGGTCCTGCTTGGCATCGTGCTGTCCATTGTGCTGATGGCGCTCGGCGGCAGTCCGCGTCTTCTGCTGATGCGTGAATCGATGGCCTCCGGTGCTATCGGCATCGTGTTCCTGCTGTCGCTTGCGATGCGGCGTCCGCTCACCTTTTACCTCGCTCGGGCAACCGTCGCGCGTGAAGGCGAAGGCGGCGCGGCGCGCTTCGAAGCGCTCTGGAACGAACGGCCTGCGCTGCGTCGATCGGTTCGTCTGATGACGGCCGTGTGGGGTCTCGGCCTGACGGGCGAGAACGCGCTTCGAAGCTGGCTGGCGTGGCACTGGCCGATCGAGCGTTTCCTGGTCGTTTCGCCGTTCATCGGTTACGCGATCTATGGCGCGCTCACGGTATGGACGTTGATGTATCGTAAGAAGCTGCAGAGGCGCGCTACGGCCGCGCCCACCGTGGCTGTTCGGTCATAGTGCAATGGGGGCCTCGGCCTGCTGGGCGGAATAAACGCGGCGCTTGATCCGCAAGCACATTCGTCCATAACGGAGCGGGCGCCTCGACCCGCTGGGCAGTACAAATGCGGCGGTTAATTCGCGAGCACCATAGGTTTCAGCGCTTCGTCAGGCACAGCCGTCTACCCCGGGCTCCGCTGAAACGCCATCCGCTGCGCAGGACTCAACCGGCCCCTCCACGCTCCCCAAAAAACAAAAACGCGCCCCTGGCCGTTCCGACCAGGGGCGCGCATCGATTCAAAACGAAAAAGCTTCAGGCGGCCTGTTGCTGATACTGAATCCGGTGAAGATTCGCGTACAGCCCGTTGTGGCGCAGCAACTCGGCGTGGCTGCCTTGCTCCGCGATTTTCCCGGCGTCCATCACCAGAATCCGGTCGGCACGTTCAATGGTCGAAAGGCGGTGCGCAATCACCAGCGTCGTGCGCCCCTTCATGAGCGTTTCCAAGGCTTCCTGCACGTGCCGTTCGGACTCGGAATCGAGTGCGGACGTGGCTTCGTCGAGGATAAGAATAGGCGCGTCCTTGTAGATCGCCCGAGCAATAGCCAGCCGCTGCCGCTGCCCGCCCGACAGGCGCATGCCATTGCCGCCCACGCGCGTGTCCACGCCGTCGGGCATGGCCGCGACGACATCGGCGAGATTCGCGGCGGCAAGCGCCGCCATCACCCGCTCGCGATCCGGCGTCTGGCCGTACGCGACGTTGGCGGCGATCGTGTCGTTGAAGAGCACCACGTCCTGGCTCACCATGGCCATTTGTCCGCGCAGATCGTGCAGGCTGTACTCGGGCAGCGGCACGCCATCGACCAGCACCGCGCCGCTGGCGGGATCGAAGAAACGCGGCAACAGGTTGACCAGCGTGGTCTTGCCGCTTCCCGACGCACCGGCCAGCGCCACCATTTCGCCGGGCGCGATCTTGAACGAGATGGCGTCGAGCGTGGGCGTCCCGGTCGATCCGTAACTGAACGACACCTCGCGGAACTCCACCTCGCCGCTGGCGCGCACGAGCGGCCGGCCGCCGCCTTCTGGCTCGACGGGTTCATCGATCAGACCGAAGATCAGTTCCGCCGCCGTCATGCCGCGCTGCAGCGGCTGGTTGATATCGATCAAATGCTTGAGCGGCGAGATCACCAGCAGCATGGAGGTGACGAACGCCACGAAACCGCCGACGGTCGTCTGGTCATTCGCCGACTGCACCACGGCAATGGTGATCACGATCGCCAGTGCAATCGACGCTAAAAACTGCGTAAGCGGTTGCGCGAGGCCGCCAGACACCGTCATGCGCATGGAGTAACCGCGCAGGCGGTTACTCATTTCGGTGAAACGATCGTTTTCGTAGCGCTGGCCGTTGTGCACCTTGACGACCTTATAACCGCCAACGGTCTCTTCCACGATGTACGACAGTTCGTTCGTCAGCAATTGCGACTCGCGATTGAGCCGCCGCAACCGGCGATTGATCTTGCTCACCAGCCAGCCGATAGCCGGCAGGATCACCGCGATCACCAGCGTCAGCCGCCAGTTGAGGATGAACAGGTAACCCAGCAGGAACACGACAGTCAGCGAGTCGCGCACGAGCGTAACGACCACGCTCTGGAGCACGTTGAGGATCTGGTTCACCTCGAACACGATGGCGTTGATGATCGTGCTGGCCGTTTCCCGCTGGAAGAAACCGGCGCTGGTGTGGATCATCCGGTCGAACATCTTGAGACGCAGTTCGAGCAGGATCTTGTTGGTGACATAAGCGAGCAAGTAGCCCGACGCGTATTGCGCGCCGCCCCGCACGACCGCGAGGCCGACCACGGCGGCCGGCACGATCCACTTGGCGCTGGCGCTGCCTTTCGCGCCAAAGCCGTGATCCAGCAGCGGCTTGAGCAGCATGGGAATGCCTGCCTCGCTCGCGGCGACGAAACCCATGGCGATCAGGCCGAGCGCGACAATCCAGATCAGGGGGCGGATGTACGGCCAGAGCCGGCTCATCACGGCGGCCGGCGACGTGGTCTGCCCGCTGCCGATCGTCTTGCTCAAGGTTGGCTTCTGACTCAAAAGGTGTCCTTAGTCGTGGATCCCGTGGATCCGTGGATCGCACGGCGGACGGCGGGCGGAGCAGGACTGAACCTGCGCCCGGGCGGCGCTGAGCGCGCTGAATCCCGCCGATGCGGCAAACCGCTATTGTAATGCGCCGGACCCTCTTGTCTCATTAAGAGGCTCGCCAGGAGACTCACCCAGAGGCTCGTCCGGGCGAGAGCCACGGCCAAGTTGAATTTCCGCCGCTACTGCTGCGATAAAGCCCGTCGCGCCGGCGCAACCCTCCCCGCCAGGCGCTCGCCGCGACCGAGCAGGAGCCCCGAAAAACACCAAAAGGCAAGCGCGGTGGTCTGCCACATGAAGTCGTCGGTGAAATTCTTTGCAATCATCCCGATAACCAGCGCCATGCCCGCCGCGCTCAGCCACGGCACCACATGCCGCAACCGCCAGAAGCGCCGGATCAACGCAATCAGCAGCGCAGCCTCCAGCACCACGCCCACTATCCCCGTCTCCAGCCATGTATTCAAAAACAGGTTGTGCGCATGCGTCAGCGCCTGCGGTTCCGTCTCCAGCAGCGCGGGGGGTATTTCGCTTTGAAATACCCGCCCCGGCAACGGCTTGCCGAAACCAACGCCCGTCCACGTATGCGACTCGCCTTCACGACCGTAGAATGCCCACAGTTTGGGACGGGTATCGGAAGACATGACGTCGCCAATGCCCGCCAGCGCCTTGGGTACGTACACCTGGTCCCCGCCCATCTTCAACTCCCGCGCAGCGGGTGTCGGCATGGCATGGCCGTAACGAAGCCGTGCGCTCAATTCGAGCGTGCCGACCGCCGCCACGCAGATCACCGCAATGCACACGCCCGCGACCAGCAAGTGTTTCCGGTACAACGGGTAACACGCAATCACGAGCGTCACGGCTGCGGCCGGCCAAAAGAAACGGTTGAGCGTCGCCAGCCCGATGACAAAAGCAAGCACCAGCCCGCTCAGGCCGATCGGCCACCAGCGGCGGTTCAGCATCAGGCCGGTGAAGAGCGTCATCGAAAAGATGGCGAGTGTGCTTGTGTGGCCGACGCGGTTGTAATAGTGGAGAAGGATGTCGGAGGGATTCGTGGGCGGCTGCAAACGGCCCCAGTAATACAGGCTGCCGGCGGCCAGCAGCACGCAGGCCACCCAGTTGATCAACACCATCCGCTCAGGTCTGGCCGTGCGCGTGCCGATCAGCCAGAACGCGAAGAACGACACCAGCGGATACAACACTTCGTCGAGCCACGCGTGCATGCTGTCGCGCGGATACGGCGACCACGCGATCGACGCCAGCGCCCACGCACTCCAGACAACGATAGGCCACAGCAGCGGCCAGTGCAGCGGCGACGGCCGCTCCGAAGAACAAGCCGCGGCGATCGTGCCGATACCCACCAGCCCCAGCGCCATGTTCTCGAACGCAGTCATGTGGGCAAACATCGCGACAAACATAATCACTGGACACGCCACCCACAGAACGCGTTCCACCTGCTTGCACGTCTTCGTCATTGCACTCCCGGAAGGACCGCCTGCAAGCAGTTGCAGACGACCTCAAGCGAAATAAATCCCATGCAGTCCGCATGGTCACCGCGCCATGCGACGCAAGTCGTCGTATTGCGGTCACAACGGCGAGCCCAGGCCACGTGCCGTCTGAAAATAACCGGTTCATCGCGGCACGGCATGTCCGCGATAGTAACCGGCATGAACGGCGCATCGCGCCAGTAGTTTCCCGCGCCATGTATCACCGCGTTACCGGGGCCGAACAAGGTAACCGTCGGCACGCCGGTCAGACGCCCGAGGTGTGCCACGCCCGTGTCCGGACAGACGATCGCCCGCGCGCCGGAGAACAGGTGCCATACCTGTCCCAGATCGATCCGGCCCGCGAAATTCGGATAGCGGGCATCGGGATCGATAACCTCGATCAGCGCCGTCTCGCTCGGTCCGCCGCTCCACACAGGCGTGAAACCCCGCGCTTCGACAAACGCCGCCAGTGCCTTCCAGCGTTCATCGGGCCAGCGTTTGACCGCCGTGCTCGCACCCGGATGTAACACCACGTAAGGACGTCGCAACACGCGCGCGTCAGGCTCCGAGAACGCGGCGGGCGCAGGCGCCGGCCAGTCGCTCAGCCGATAAGGCCGCGGCGGTGGCCCGGCCACCAGTTCGGCCGCGAGATCCGCCCATGCCGCGGGCGCGTCGGGATACGGCACGGCTTCGTCGAGCGGCGCGTTTTTCCAGGCCGGTGTGTCCGCAGCATGTCCGACGATCCAGCGGCACCCCGCCGCCAACGCAAGCCATGCGTGTCGATTATCCCCGGCCACGATGCCAAGATCGTACGGTCCCGAACGCAGCACCGCATTGACCGAGCGGAAATCGCGCGGGTCGAAGGGAATGACGTCGATGCCAAACGGCCTGCCCGCATAAAGCGGCACGATCGGCTTGGGACAGGTCAGCACAATCTGCGCGTCAGGATTTTGTGCGCGAAGTTTCGCGACGAGCGGCGTGAGCAAAAGCGTGTCGCCGAGTAGCAAATGATGCGCGATCAGGATGCGCTTCAAGACTCGAGGCTTGTGGCGCAATGGCTTCAACGCCAGCCGGGGCAACGCGCGGGCGAAAATGCGCACGCGTCCGGAAAGTCGGCTCATCGGGTGGCGTTCCTACGTGAAATCGAGATTATGCCGGTTGGTCGTGGTGAGCCCGGGTTTTCATAACCGCCATACTACAAGACCGGCCGCGCTGATGACGTCAAGCGGCAGGCTGGACTTTACGTCGGCGAACACGGCGCCCGGTTTCGCCAGCGCCAGCAACGCGTCCGTCTTCGCCAGAAAATCACGATGCGGAACCGCCAGAACGATCAGATCGGCCGGTTCCAGCGCGTCGAAACTGGTCAGCGTCACGCCGTATTCATCGAAGGCTTCTACCGTATCCGCGAGCGGATCGTGAAGCTGAACATCGAGTCCGTAGTCTTGCAAGTGATGCACGATATCGATCACTTTCGAATTGCGCAGATCCGGACAATTCTCCTTGAACGTCAGCCCGAGCACCGTCGCCTTTGCATGCAGCGGTGCGCGGCCGGTCCGGATCAGCGTCTTCACTGCGCGATCGGCCACGAAACGGCCCATGCCGTCATTCACGCGCCGCCCGGCGAGGATCACCTGAGGCGTATAACCGGAAACCTGCGCCCTGTGCGTCAGGTAATACGGGTCCACGCCGATGCAATGTCCGCCCACCAGTCCCGGCGTGAAATCCAGGAAGTTCCACTTGGTGCCGGCGGCGTCCAGGACTTCGCGCGTGTCGATGTCGAGGTAATCGAAGATGATGGCCGCCTCGTTCATCAGCGCAATATTCAGGTCGCGCTGCGTATTCTCGATAACCTTCGCGGCCTCGGCCACCTTGATCGAACCGGCACGGTACACACCGGCCGTCACCACCGAGCCATAGACCCGCGCCACGAGGTCAAGCGTTGCGGCGTCCGACCCGGACACGATCTTCACGATATTGCAAAACGTGTGCTGCTTGTCGCCGGGATTAATGCGCTCCGGACTGTAGCCAACCGTGAAGTCCACGCCCAGCTTGAGGCCCGATTCACGTTCGAGGATCGGGATGCAGATTTCCTCCGTGACGCCGGGATAGACCGTCGATTCGTACACCACCACGTCGCCGCGTTTAAGCGCGCGACCCACCGTCTCCGACGCCCGTTTCACCGGCATCAGATCCGGCTGCGCGCCGGCGCTGATCGGCGTGGGTACCGCGACAATATGAAAATTGGCTTGCCGGAGCACCTCGATGCTATCGGTCAGTTCCAGAAGAGTAGCGGCCAGTTCCTCGCGGCTGGTTTCGCCATTGCGATCGAGGCCCGCGCGCAGATCGGCTAGCCGCGCCGGGCTCGTATCGAAACCGATAGTGCGGCGTTGCAAGCCGAATGCAATGGCGACGGGCAAACCCACATAGCCCAGGCCAATGACGGAAACGTGGCGATCATGCATCGTAATAAGTGCTCGGAATTATCGAAACGGGCAAGCCCGAAGGCAGCTCCCGGCGGGTCAGCAAGGGACGGGAAAACCGCCGGCAAACCGTCATTTGATTTTCAGGTAAAGACCGCTGAGAAGCGGCCGGCTATGCACCCACAGACGGCTTTTCAGCCACGTGGCCGGCTTGTCGCGCACGTCCAGCCGCAAGATGCGCCCCGGATTGCCGTGATGCTGGTTGGTACCGGGTTCAACGGTGTATAGATGACGGAAACCCGCCGCGTGCGCTTCTTCCACGTAGTCGGTATCGAAATAGCCTTGCGGCCAGCAGAGATGATCCGATACCTCTCCAAGGTGATGCGCGAGCGTCGCCCGTGCTTGCAGCAGGTCATCGCGCAGGCTCGCGCGTTTGCTAGCTGGATTGCCGCTCACGCGGTCCCAGCGCGTATGCGTGTGCGTGTGGCTGTGAAACTCGAAGGTCCCGGCTTGACGCATTGCATCGATTTCTGACCAGCGCATGATGGCCCGGTCGGTCTCACCGGCCTCGATCGCCGCCTTCGCTGCCGAGTGGCCCAGCAAGTTCAAGTTCAGGTGGAACGCCGGGTCCACCGCGTTCGGGCGCACAGGACCACTGTTCACCCAGCCAGACACAAGGAATCCGAGCGCGGTAAAACCGTGTTCTGCAAGCACCGGATGCGCGTAAACCCAATTGTCGAGATAACCGTCGTCGAAGGTGAGCACGACCGACTTCGCCGGCACCGGCTTGCCCGCCAGAAACTCGCTGAACGCCCGCGCGCCGAGCGTGGTGTAACCCTCGCGCGCGAGCATGGCCATTTGATCCGCGAAATGCACGGGCGACACCGTCACCGCGCCGGCCGCCGGACTCACGTGGTGATACATCAGCACGGGCACTGCACGCGCCGTATTCAGCGCCGTGTTCATGCGGCGCCCCGCTCGCTCAAGCTGCTTCGGTAAAACCCGGCCATCTCGCTGGCCATGGTATCGACGGAAAAGCGCGTCTGCGTGGTCCGCAAACCGGCCGCGCCCATGCGGCGGCGTTCGTCGGGAGCATCGACCAGACGTAGCAGCGCGGCGGCCAGCGCGCGGTCGTCGTGCGCGGGCACGAGCAGGCCGTTCACACCGTCATCGATCACTTCCGGCACGCCGTCCACCGCCGTCCCGATCACCGGAAGGCCTGCTGCCATTGCCTCGATGAATGACGTGCCCAGCGCCTCCTGATGGGTCGGCAGCACAAACAGGTCGAAGCCCGCCAATACGTTCGGAATATCGCGGCGCAGGCCGAGTAAATGAATGTGACGGCCAAGGCCCTGCGCCTGCACGTTCGCGCTGATTTCGTCGAAGAGCGGACCGTCGCCGGCGAAGACAAAATGCAGGTTCGGCCGCTGCTCGATCAACGGTTTCGCGACACGGATCAGGTCGGGATGCCCCTTCTTGTCGCGCATGATGGCAACCGTGCCCGCGATCACCGCGTCCTCGCGAAGACCCAGTTCCGCGCGCAGCGTGGAGCTCACGCGGCTCACCGGCTGCGACTTGACGATGCCCGTATAGATCGTGACGATATCCTTCTGCGGCACGCCCGCGGACACCAGGTAACGCATCACCGACTGGCTCACCGCCACCACCTTGTGCGGCAGCCACGTGTAGGTCGCCCGCGACGTGATGGCGAGCGCCAGATGCCGCGTCCGCACGATCAGCGGCGTGCCCGAGAGCCGCGCGGCGGCGCCGCCGAGCAGGCTATCGCGACCGCTGTGGGTATTTAGCACATCGAAGCGGCCTTGCTTGAGAATATGCCGCATATGCGCAACCGCGCTGACGTCGGCGCCTGAACGCATGGTCGTGGTGTGGACCGTAAAACCTTCCGCGCGAAGACGCTCGCCGAGCCGCGCACCCGGTACGCACACGAGTTCGAGCGTATGACCGCGTTCGCGCAGCGCGAGCATTTCCTTGAACGTCCGATGTTCCTGACCGCCCCATCCGTTGGACGATTCGCTGTGCAGAATTCTCAGCGGTTTCATTGCTATGGCGAACTCCGGGTGAATCTTGATGGTTTCAAGGTGAACGACGACGAGCGCTGGGCGCCGGGCTGCGGACCCTGCGTTTCGTGTGTTTCATGCGTTTCTGGCGCTGTGTTAGTGCGCTGAATTTCGTGCGCCGGGCCGCGCGCGTTGGCGTCTTTTCAGCGCATTCGGGCTCACCCCGGGCCGCGGCTTTTCAGGCCCGGGGCCCGGCCGACCGGAGCATGCGGCTACTGGTCTGGTATAACGGTGGCCGGGCGGCCAGGATTGATGCGCAATGCGTATGGCGTGAATTCACCCGTTTTCGCCAAGCCCCGCACGCCCTCGCACGCCCTGCTAGGGACGAGACAACGCATCGAGACAGCGACTATAAACGCAGCATTCACCGCTGAAACTTTTTGCATCAAATTATAGCAATTCGCATACCCCACGCTTAAGCCCCATGACTCGTCCAACGCTCGGTATTGCCCTCATTACCTTCAATGCAGCCGCACGCCTCGCGCAGTGTCTCGAGGCGGTTTCCTTCGCCGATGAAATCGTCGTGATCGACGGCGGCAGCACCGACGCAACGGTCGGCATAGCGGAGGCGCATCGCGCGCGCGTGATTGAGGCGCCCAACTGGCCGGGGTTCGGGCCGCAGAAAAATCGCGCGCTCGATGCGCTCACGACCGACTGGGTGTTGTCCATCGACGCAGACGAAGTGGTCTCGGCGGAATTGGGCGCCGCGATCCGTGCGGCGCTATCGAAGCCGCAAGCCGAGGTCTACGCGATCGACCGGCTGTCGAATTTTTGCGGGCAATGGGTGCGGCATAGCGGCTGGTATCCGGACTGGATTCCGCGCCTGTTCAAACGAGGCACGGCTCGTTTCTCCGATGACCTCGTGCACGAGCGGCTAGTGCTGACGAACCCGGATGCAACGAAGGTCGCGCGTCTGCAGGGCAAGCTGATGCACTATTCCTACGAGGACTTCGAAACCGTCCTGCGCAAGATGGATAACTACTCCACGGCCGGCGCGCGTCAACGCCATGCGGCGGGCAAACGCGGCAGTTTGGGCACTGCGGTGCTGCGCGGGGCATGGGCCTTTGTTCGTACCTACTTTCTGCGACGCGGTTTTCTCGACGGCCGCGCGGGTTTCATGATTGCCGTGTTCAATGCGCAGACCGTGTATTACCGGTTTCTCAAGCTCGCTGAACTGAACCGGATGCGCTGACCGGCATGTTGGCAGCGACGCCCTCGGCAAGCGTCAGCAACAACTTGATGTGCGCGGCAATGCTGGTGTCGTAGAGAATGGATGCCGACGTCACGTTGGTATTTTTTGCATCCAGTGCGCGCCGGACGGCGTGCCGCAGGCCATCTGCATCGCCCGGCTGGAAGGTAAATTTCGCGTCGTCCGCAATCGCGCTGCAACAGCCTACGCTGGTTGGGAAAATCACCGGCGTCCCGCACATGACGGATTCGATACCGACCAGCCCGAACGGCTCGTACTTCGAAGCAAGCACGGTGAAGTCCGCAGCCCGATAAGCGTCTTCGATATTCCTCGCGTAACCGATATAGCGCACCTGCGCCGAGGTCTGCGCGGGCGGCCGCCCGGCGACCGCGACAACCACCGGCAGACCGCTGTCACGCAGCGCCGCCTCGATCAGCGGCAACCCCTTGCGCTCATGGCTGCTCGACGGAAACAGCAGCACGATTTCGTGATCGGCGAAACCAAACTGCTTGCGCAGCTCGCTGCGCTTCTCGTCCGGCACAGGGGAAAACCGTGTGCCGTCCACCGGCGGATACAACACGCGGATCTTTGAGTCGGCCACATCGTAGAGCGAGCGCAATTCGTCGCGCATCATTTCCGAGTGCGCGACGATCACGCTGGCTTGCTGGTATTGCAAACGCTCCAGCGCAATCTGGCGGCTGTCCGAGCGGCGCTCGCGCCGGCCGGTCGCGGCGAGAAAGCCGATATGCGTACCGCCGCAAATCGCTATCTCGGAGGACTCCACACGATTGCAGCCAATCAGCAGATCCACCCGCGCTTTCTTGCGCGCTCGTTTGAGCGCCCAGTTGTAATACGTGTCGCGCAACCTGGAAGGCAGGAACGACACGTTGATCCGGCGCGCATCGACCATCTGGCTTTCCGGCTGCGACGCATCGATCTTGCGCGCGAAAAACACCGGCTTGCGCTCGCCGGTGAAGCCGGCCGCGTTGAGCCCTCGAATCAGGTCCAGCGCGTAACGTTCAAGTCCACCGCTGAGTTTCAGCGCGTTGGCGGAGATGGCGACTTTCATCCCGGCGCGCATCAATACACGATTTCGATCGAGCTTCCCGCGAATTCCCCGCGCAATGCCGTAATGAGATCGTCGGTGGGTTTTACACGCCACGCGTCGCCGAGCCGCACTTCGCCCTCCGCATGCTCGCTGCGATACACGATACTCACGTTCAGGCCATTCGGGATATGCACCGGCTGCCGCTGGCCACGGCCGCCGTCGCGATCACCGCCTCGCGAACCTCCGCGCGACGGTGCCTGCACTGCTGCCGATACCGGCGCAGCGGCCTGTTCAGGCGGCGCGCTATGCGCTTCCAGCACCTTCTTAAGCCGCAGTGCGTCGGCGTTGCCGTTCATTTCCACCTTCACCGCCTGCGCATAGCGGCTGCGTGAACGTTCGAGATCCATTGCCGCATCCACCGTGAAGCGAATGCCGCCAGTGAACGCGTCATTACGCGCCTGACCCTGCACGACCAGCAACTCGTCTTCCTTGTAGAGCGCCTTGTTCGCTTCGAACTGCTCGTTGTACACGGTGACTTCACACTGGCCGGTGCCGTCGTCCAGATTCACGATCAGCATCTTGCCGCGCTGGGTCATCTGCGTGCGCATGGTCGTGATCACACCCGCGACAAGCTTGTCGCGCCCTTCCTTCAATTCGCCGATCTTCTGGCGCACGAAACGCCGCACTTCGGTCTTGTAGGCGTCGAAGAGATGACCCGACAGGTAGAAACCCAGCGCGCTCTTCTCCTCCTGCAAACGCTTCTTGTCCGACCACATGGGTTCGTCGAGAAGCTCGTGGCCTTGCTGGGGTTCGTCTCCCATGTCGAAGAGGCCGGACTGCATGGCGTTGGCCGCGGCTTGATCGGCCGCTTCCATTGCAAGAGAGACCGATGCGATCAATTGCGCGCGGTTTTCGTGCAGCGAATCGAATGCGCCGGCACGGATCAGCGCTTCCACCGTGCGCCGGTTCACCATGCGCCGATCCACCCGCATGCAGAAATCGAAGAGATCGGTGAACGGCGCTTCTTCCCGCGCGCGCAAGATTTCTTCGATAGCACCCTGCCCGCTGCCCTTCACCGCGCCGAGGCCGTATCGAATGGTCTTCGAACGTGTGCCGTCAGCTTCGGCCACCGGTTCGAAGCGGTACGCCGACTGGTTGATGTCCGGCGGCAACACGGCCATCTTGTTGACCAGGCAATCCTCGAACAGGATCTTGACCTTGTCGGTGTCGTCCATGGCGAGCGACATATTCGCTGCCATGAATTCGGCCGGATGATGTGCCTTGAGCCACGCCGTGAAATACGCGAGCAACGCGTAAGCGGCCGCGTGCGACTTGTTGAAACCGTAGCCGGCGAACTTCTCCATCAAGTCGAAGATTTCGTCGGCTTTGGTGGCGGTCAGTCCATTCTTCGCCGCGCCCTGCCGGAACAGTTCGCGATGCTCGGCCATTTCCTCGGCCTTCTTCTTACCCATCGCGCGACGCAGCAAGTCGGCGCCACCGAGCGAATATCCGCCGATGATCTGCGCCATCTGCATCACCTGCTCCTGATAGACCATGATGCCGTAGGTCTCTTTCAGGACGGATTCAACACGCGGGTCCGGATACTCCACGATTTCGCGACCGTGCTTACGCGCGCAGAAGCTTGGGATCAGGTCCATTGGACCCGGCCGATACAACGCCACCAGCGCGATGATGTCCTCGAACCGGTCAGGCTGCGCATCCTTCAGCATGCCCTGCATGCCGCGGCTTTCCAGCTGGAACACAGCAACCGTATTGGCTTTCTTGAGGATTTGGAACGAAGCGGGATCGTCGAGCGGAACCTGCGACAGACTCCAGTTTTCCTTCGATGGGTCCAACCTGCGGATATACCGCTCCGCCCAGTCCAAGATCGTAAGCGTAGTCAAACCCAAGAAGTCGAACTTCACCAGCCCGACCGCTTCCACGTCGTCCTTGTCGTATTGGCTGACGACACCGCCGTCTTCACCCTGCGTATAAAGCGGGCAAAAGTCCGTGAGCTTGCCCGGCGCGATCAGCACACCGCCCGCGTGCATGCCGACGTTACGCGTCAACCCTTCCACGCGCTGCGCAAGTTCGATCAGTTGATGCACTTCGTCTTCATTGTCGAAGCGTTCCTGCAGCGTAGGCTCTTCCTTCAGCGCATCCGCGATGGTCACGTGCTTGCCTGGCTTGAACGGGATCAGCTTGGCGATGCCATCGGTGAACATGTAACCCAGGTCGAGAACCCGGCCGATATCGCGCACAGCCGCCTTCGCCGCCATCGTGCCGAAGGTCGCGATCTGTGACACGGCGTCCGCGCCGTATTTCTGCTTCACGTACTGAATGACGCGGTCACGCCCTTCCTGACAGAAGTCGATGTCGAAGTCAGGCATCGACACACGGTCCGGATTCAGGAAACGTTCGAACAGCAGGTTGTATTTGAGCGGGTCGAGGTCGGTAATGAACAGCGCGTACGCGACCAGCGAACCGGCGCCCGAACCACGGCCCGGACCGACCGGCACGCCATTGTTCTTCGCCCACATGATGAAGTCGGCGACGATCAGGAAGTAGCCCGGAAAGCCCATGCCAATGATGGTCTTGCACTCGAATTCCAGGCGCGCGTAATACGTCTCGCGCTGCGCTTCGCGCGCGGCTTCATCGGGATAAAGCTGGATCAGCCGTTTCTCAAGACCTTCCTTCGACAAATGCACGAGGTAGTCGTCGAGCGACATGCCATCGGGTGTCGGGAACAGCGGCAATTTCGGCTTGCCAAGTTCGAGCGTCAGGTTGCAGCGCTTCGCAATTTCGACCGTGTTGGCGAGCGCCGATGGAATGTCCGCAAACATTGCGCACATTTCCTCTTGCGTACGGAAATATTGCTCGGTCGTGAAGCGCTTCTGACGACGCGGATTCGCGAGCATATCGCCTTCGGAAATACACACGCGCGCTTCGTGCGCCGTGAAGTCGTCCGGGGTCATGAACTGCATCGGGTGCGTAGCGACTACCGGCAGCTTGAGCTTCGCGGCCAGCGCGACGGCCTGTTGAATGTAGGTCTCGCCGCCCGGCAGCGCCGCGCGCTGCAACTCGATGTAAAACGCACCCGGAAAAAGCTTGGCCCAGCGCTCCGCGTGACGTTCCGCGGCTTGATCGTTACCGGCGGCGAATGCCATGCCAATATCGCCATACTGCGCGCCCGACAGCGCCAGCAAGCCTTCCGATAATCCGCTTTCCAGCCACTCGTATTCGACTTCGGCGCGGCCGCGATATTGATTCGTCAACCAGGCTTTCGACAGCAGTTCGCACAGGTTGAGATAACCGCGCTGGTTCTTCACCAGTAACAGCAAACGCGAGGGCTTGTCGCGATCTGCGGGATTGGTGATCCAGACGTCGCAGCCGGCAATGGGTTTGACACCCTTGCCACGCGCTTCCTTATAGAAACGGACGAGGCCGAAAGCGTTGCCGAGGTCGGTCAGCGCGAGCGCGCCCTGACCGTCCTTGGCAGCGGCTTTAACGACGTCGTCAAGGCGCACGATGCCGTCGGCAATCGAGAATTCGGAGTGAACACGAAGATGGACAAAGCGGGGATCTGACATGAACGATATTGTACATGCGCCTATTCGCGAAATTCGCCCCGACGGCTGCGTTAGCCGTTCGGCCAGGGCTAATCAAGCCGGATGAAAAAAGTGCCGCATCGGCGTGGGCTCATCGGCCGATCGGTCGAGTCGGAAGCGCGCGCCATTTGCGGGATAATACGGATTCGGTGAACGCCCCTGGCGCTCGTCGAAATCGCTTTTTCCTCCGGCAACGCCCGTTTTCCAGCACTTTAAGAGCATTCGCGTCATGAGCATCGTCAACCTTTCCTCCTATAAGTTCGTGACCATCGAGAACGGCGCCGACTGGCGTCCCCAGATTGTTGACCGGTGCACCGCACTCGGCCTGCGCGGCACGATCCTGCTCGCGCCGGAGGGCATCAACCTGTTTGTCGCGGGCGAGCCGGAGCAAATTGGCACGTTCATGGACTACCTGCGTACTGACTCGCTCTTCGAGGGGAAATTCGCCGATATAGAGTTCAAGGAAAGCGTGTCGGCCACGCAGCCTTTCGGCAAGATGCTCGTCAAGCTGAAGCGCGAAATCATCACCATGAAAAAACCGGCAATCCGGCCCGAACTGGGCCGGGCGCCGTCCGTCGGCGCGGCCACGCTGAAGTCGTGGCTGGATCGGGGACATGACGACGAGGGCCGTCCCGTCGTCATGCTCGACACGCGCAATGCGTTTGAAGTCGACGTCGGCACCTTCGATCAGGCGCTCGATTACCGCATCGCGAAATTCAGCGAGTTTCCGGGCGTAATCGAGGAACATCGCGCGGATCTCGATGGCAAGACTGTGGTGTCGTTCTGTACGGGTGGGATTCGCTGCGAGAAAGCGGCCATCCACATGAAGGAAGTGGGCATTGACCACGTCTATCAACTCGAGGGCGGCATTCTCAAATACTTCGAGGAAGTAGGCGGCGCGCATTACCACGGTGAGTGTTTTGTATTCGATCACCGGACGGCGTTGAATGCCGCGCTCGAACCGGCGGCGATTGCGCAGAACGGTGAAGCCCAAGGTGTGGGGGCCACGGCAACCACGGAAGACGACGCCACCGATACCGACGAGGCACACGCCGCGATAACAGCAGACGGCCAGGCGTCGTTCCCTAGCCCGAACCACGGCCCGCACGAATCGCACGCAGAGGCTTCCGGCACGCCAGCGGCGCACGACCTTTCGTCGCGCGCCCCGCGCTGATCTGATGGCCGCGTTGCAGCCCAAGCTCACAGGTCGGAGAGCGGGATGAACGCTGAACCGGGCTATCGGGGCCGCTTTGCACCTTCACCCACGGGACCGCTGCATTTCGGCTCGCTGGTGAGCGCGTTGGCGAGTTTTCTCGATGCACGGGCTCATCGCGGAACGTGGCTGGTCAGGATCGAAGACGTCGACGGACCGCGCACCGTGCCGGGCGCGGCCAAGGAAATCCTGGACACGCTGAGCAGGTTCGGCATGGTTTCCGCCGAACAACCGGTCTGGCAAAGTCAGCGTGAAGTTGCATACCAGCAGGCCTTCGAGCAATTACTGGCCGCCGGCTTCGTGTTTCCGTGTGCTTGCACGCGTCGCGAAATAGCCGATTCCCTCGCACACAGCCACGCTCGACACGCTCGACACGCCACGCTGGCTTATCCGGGTACATGTCGCAACGGGCTGCATGGAAAACCACCGCGTGCATGGCGGATGCGCGTTCCAGATGGCGACGCCGCCGTTCTGAGCTTCAAGGATCGCTGGCAGGGAATGCAAACGCAGGACTTGGCAACAGAGGTCGGTGATTTCGTGCTCAAGCGTGCGGATGGAGAGTGGGCCTATCAACTGGCGGTAGTCGTGGACGACGCAGCGGCTGGCATTACGCATATCGTGCGCGGCGCCGATCTGCTGGACTCGACCGCGCGCCAGATTTATTTGCAACGCTGCCTGGGCGTTTCAACGCCCGCTTATCTGCACGTGCCGGTCATAGTGAACGAACAAGGTGAGAAACTCAGCAAGCAAACGGGTGCAACGGCGCTTGATACCAGAGCCCCGCTGATTGAGTTGACGCAAGCGGCGAAGCATCTCGGTCTGTATCCCTCCCCGGCTGGTTCGCTCGAAGCGTTTTTCTCCGACGTAACGGCGCAATGGGCGAAGCGGTTCGCGATTTAGGATCGTTGTTGCAGGACGTTGAAAATAGAGCGTTGAAAAACAAAAAAGCGGCATCTCTGCCGCTTCATCGTTTTTTTCACTCCCTACCACCATCCAATAACCTCAAGACCCCGACGGCGTTCTCCGCGGCATACCCAGTCCACCGAGCAGCGCAGCCAGCGGCTGACGCGGCGTGTTCTTGCGTTCGGCTTCCGCAGCGGCGTCATCCTGCGTTTTTCTCGTCGATGCCGCCGACGGCTCGTACGGCTTCAGGAAGAAATCGTCGATAGGTTGCTGACGCGTATGCGAACGCTCGAACGATGTCGAACGACGACGCGGCTCCTCGCTACGCGCATGCCGATGCTCACCGCGCTCCGGCCGCGCCGAGCGCTCTTCCCGGCGAGGAGCGGAAGACGATTCGCGCCGCACCGGCACGTCGACCTTCAGCACCATGACTTCCAGCGGCCGCTTGATCAGCTTTTCGATATCGGCGAGTTGCTTGCGCTCGTTCGGGCTGCACAACGACAAAGCGTCACCCGACGCGCCCGCACGACCCGTACGGCCAATCCGGTGAACGTAATCTTCCGCGCTGAACGGCAGGTCGAAGTTGATCACAGCCGGTAGATCGGTGATGTCGAGACCCCGGGCGGCCACGTCGGTTGCGACCAGCGCTTCGATCTCGCCCTTCTTGAATGCGTCGAGCGCCTGCATGCGCTCGCCCTGCGTACGGTCGCCGTGAATCGCCGTCGCAATAATCCCGTCCTTCTCCAGCACACGCGCCAACCGGCTTGCGCCGATCTTGCTGTTACAAAACACCAGCACCTGTTTCAGGCCGCGCTCACGAATCAGTTGCGTCACTGCGCCGGATTTATCGCTTTCCGCGACTTCGAACACGATCTGCCGAACGTTCGCGTTCGTGGAATTGCTGCGCGCGACTTCAATGGTTTGCGGATTACGCAGATAGGTTGCTGCAAGCTTCTTGATTTCGCCCGAGAAGGTGGCCGAAAACAGCAGCGTCTGGCGTTCCTTTGGCAGCAAATTCAGAATGCGCTGCAGATCCGGCAGGAAGCCCATGTCGAGCATCCGATCGGCTTCGTCGAGAACGAGAATCTGCACCTGGCCAAGATTCAGCGTCTTTTGCTGAACGTGATCGAGCAAGCGTCCGGGCGTGGCGATCAGAATTTCAACCCCGCGCCGCAGCGCTTCTGATTGCGGGTTCATGTCGACACCGCCGAACACCACCGTGCTGCGCAATGGCGTGTGCTTGGAATACGCCTGCACGTTCGCGGCGACCTGGTCGGCGAGCTCGCGCGTTGGCGTGAGAATCAGCGCGCGCACCGGATGGCGGGCGGGCGATGCGCTCGTGCTGGCCATGGGCAGCAGACGCTGGATGATCGGCAGGGAAAAACTCGCCGTCTTGCCCGTGCCCGTTTGCGCGGCGCCCATCATGTCGCGGCCGGCCAGCACCACGGGGATAGCTTGCGCCTGGATCGGCGTGGGGATCGTGTAGCCGGAATCGACCACCGCTCGCAGGATGTCGGCGGACAGGCCGAACTGGTCGAACGTGGGCACGGGACCGGGCACCGCGGATTCAGTGGCGCCCAACTCGAGCGCGGGGGCGAATGTGGCAGCGGGCGCGGCGGGACTCGCTTGAACTTCAGTGCTGGAATCAGCCCCGGGTGCGGCGTCGGATGAAGCGGCGGACGGGTTCGTGGCGACGGAATCGGACATGGTGACTTTGGTGGCTTTCGCTTTCGCTAAAAATGCGCCGGAGCGGCGCGCGAGCGGTCATTCCACCGCTCATGGACATCGGATGAAGAAGAACCGCGTGTTTCGTCGATGCAACCGGCAAACAACGATCAACGCGCGGACTTCAGATCCGCAGGGTTTCGTTTCGCTGCGAATCCTCGCTTGACCCGGTCTGACGCAACCGGATGGCGTAGTACGTAAGCGGTACAAAGCGGGTGCAAACGGCTAAGTACGGGTGGCAAGTGCTGGTGCTGCATGACCATGACGGCAACCGCCGCAGGCATGAAAAAGCTTGGCAATCGATATGAAAGAACACCGATCTGCCGGCCCAAGGACCTGGCTTCCCGTCCGGTTCCCGATCCCCGCCGGGTGAGGCGCTCGGACTACGGGAAAGCCCGCTATTGTAGCACTCCCCCGCCCGCCATCACGTTGATCCGCGACGCGCCTTCAAGGCGGCGCCGCGGCCGGGAAGCCCGGCCAGACGGACCTCGACGGCGCGGCCTCGGCTGCTATAACAGCCTATTTCGGTTTCTGCACGGGTTTCGGCGCATCCCTGACGACCATCAGACGCAATTCCGTCATGTCCTCGATCGCGTATTTCACGCCTTCCCGGCCCAGTCCGGAATCCTTGACACCACCGTATGGCATGTTATCAACGCGAAATGACGGAACATCGTTGACCACCACACCGCCTACTTCCAGTTCGTCCCACGCAAGATTCACGTTCGTGAGGCTGTCCGTGAACACGCCGGCCTGAAGACCGAAATCGCTGTCATTGACCGTTTCGAGCGCCTGGCTGAAGTCCGTGAACTTTTCCAGGATCGCGACCGGCCCGAACGCTTCCTTCCGATACAGATCCTGGTCGCGTTGCACGCCTTCCAGCAACGTCGCTTCGAACATTGCGCCTTCGACCTTGCCGCCCGCGATGATTTTCGCGCCGCTCGCCACGGCGCTTTCCATCCAGCCGGCCAGCCGCTTCGACTCGGATTCCGAGATCATCGGGCCGACGAAGGTCTTCTCGTCCTTCGGATCGCCCATTTTCAGCGACTTCGTTTTCACGATGAGCTTGTCGCGCAAAGCGTCGTAGATATCGGCGTGAATCAGGATCCGCTGCACGCCGATGCAACTCTGCCCCGACTGATAAAACGCTCCGAACGCCAGCCGGTCCACAACGTAATCCAGCCGGTCGGCCTGATCGCGATCGACGATCGCCGCCGCATTGCCACCGAGTTCCAAAATCACCTTCTTCTTGCCCGCTTTCTTCTTCAGCTCCCAGCCTACCGCCGGCGATCCCGTGAACGACAGGAGACGGAACCGATCATCGGTGGTGAAAAGATCAGCGCCGTCGCGATGAGCCGGAAGAATCGAGAACGCGCCTTTCGGCAGATCGGTTTCGGCGAGAATTTCGCCCATGATGAGCGCGCCGACGGGCGTGCGGCTCGCGGGTTTCAGCACGAACGGGCAACCCGCCGCGATGGCCGGCGCAACCTTGTGCGCCGTCAGATTCAGCGGGAAATTGAACGGCGAGATGAACGAGCACGGGCCAATGGGCACGCGTTTGTAATAGCCGTGGTAACCGGCCGCGCGCGGCGCGATCTCCAAATTGATCATGCCGCCGTCAATACGCACCGACTCCTCGGCCGCGACCCTGAAGGTGTCGATCAGCCGCGTGACCTCACCTTTCGAATCGTTGATCGGCTTGCCCGCTTCAATGCACAGCGCCTCGGCGAGTTCATCGAAACGCTCGCGAAAGCGCTTCACGCAATGATCGAGCACCGCTTGCCGCTGATACGGCTTGAATTCCCGCATCGCGCGCTGGGCGGCAACGGCGTGGCCGATGGCCGCATCGATCGCCTTCGCGTCCGCCATTGCCACGCGGGTCGCCACTTCGCCGCTGAATTTATCGGTGACTTCCAGGTCCGTGTTCGCCGCGACGGCGACGTTTGCCAGGTAATACGGATAGGTTTTCTTTAGCATGTCAGCCTCTGCTTAGCCGCTAGTAGGTCTAAAGTTGCGCGCTGAGCCGTTTGATTTCGCGGTTCAACACGCGCTCGTTGTCCGAATAGTCGATAGGCACATCGATCAGATGAACGCCCGGCGTCGTGAAACATTCCCGCAGCAAGGGCGCGAGCTCGTCCGCCGAATTCACTCTATGCCCGAGCGCCCCATAACTTTGCGCATATAAGACGAAATCGGGGTTCCGCAGCGTCATTCCAAAATCCGGAAAATTCATGTTTTCCTGCTTCCAGCGGATCATGCCGAACGCATCGTCGCGCAGCAGGAGAATCACCAGATCGAGCTTCAGCCGCACGGCCGTTTCCACTTCCTGCGAATTCATCATGAAACCGCCGTCGCCGCAAACGGCCATTACGTTGCGGTCGGGGTGCACGATCTTGCTTGCAATAGCAGACGGCAGGCCCGCTCCCATCGATGCAAGCGCGTTGTCGAGCAGAATGGAATTCGGTTCGTGCGCCCGGTAATAACGCGCGAACCAGATCTTGTACATGCCGTTATCGAGGCAAATGATGCCGTCCTTCGGCATGGTGTCGTACACGTCCTTGACGATGCGCACCGGATAAAGCGGGAACCGGTCGTCGTGCTGGCCCTTTGCCAGTTGCGCGTCGAAATGTTCCTTGATCATCTTGAAGCGCGAAAAATCCCAGTTTTGCTCGCTCTTTTTCAGCAATTCCTTCATCTGCCACACCGCGTTCGCGATATCCCCCACCACTTCGATCTGCGGGAAATACACTGGATCGACCTGTGCGCCGAGGAAATTCACGTGGATCACGGTCTTTTCATCTCCGTCGCCGCTGCGCATGAAAAACGGCGGCTTTTCGATCACGTCATGGCCAATATTGATGATGCAATCGGCGTGATCGATCGCGCGATGCACGAAGTCGCCATCGGAAAGCGTGGCGTTGCCAAGCCACATGGGATGCGATTCATCGATCACGCCCTTGCCCATCTGCGTGGTGAAGAACGGAATGCCGATCTGGTCGACAAATTCGCGCAGCATCTTCGTCGTGGTCTTGCGATTGGCGCCCGCGCCGATCATCAGGAGCGGATATTTCGCCTCGCGGATCGCCGCGACGGCATGCTCCACCGCCTTTTCCTCCGCAATCGGACGACGGCTGAAACTCTTCGGGATCGGCGCGCCGTCACCCTCTTCGTGCGCCACGTCTTCCGGCAGTTCAAGGTGCACGGCGCCCGGACGCTCTTCTTCCGCGCGCCGGAACGCCTCGCGCACCGACGCCGGAATATTGCCGATCGACACCATCGAACGTGTGTATTTGGTCAGCGGCTCCATCATGCGCACGACATCGACGATCTGGAAACTGCCTTGCTTGCTCGATTTGATCGGCTTCTGGCCGGTGACCATCAGCATGGGCATGCCGCCGAGTTGCGCGTACGCGGCGGCGGTCACGAAATTGGTCGCGCCGGGCCCGAGCGTGGCCAGGCACACGCCGGTCTTGCCCGTCAGGCGGCCGTAGGTTGCGGCCATGAAACCCGCAGCTTGTTCGTGGCGAGTCAGGACGAGCTTGATTTTGGAGCGGCGCAGCGACTCGAGGAGATCGAGATTTTCCTCGCCGGGAATGCCAAACACGTATTCGACTTTTTCTGCTTCCAGCGCTTTGACGAACAGATCCGATGCTTTCATGGAGAGTCTCGCTTGGGGACGGCGTGCACGGTAAATGTCGTGCAAAAGACGGAAATGAAATGGACCGGGTGCTGCTGAATGAGGCCACAAGAAAGCCACACGAAGGCCGCGCGGCACCCGCCCGTCCGTTTATGGTCAGTTGACCTGCACGCGGTTTGCGCGTGCGGATACAACCTTACTCCGGATAGCCATTCGATGTCGCGGACGACGCCGCGCGTTTAAGTCAACGGAAGCGTTAGCCTTCAAACCTTACAGGCGTCCGGGTTCAAGGTTCTGGATGAATCGGAAGTCGAAAAATCGGACATCGAATGCAAAGAGCCCGTTCCAACGTGAATCGGAACGGACTCTTTTTTCATCGCGCGGTCAAACGGCTGTCTAGCTTTCCGTCTTGCAGTCGGCAAGTATCGGCGGGGCCTTCGGATCGGCGGTGTCGTCGGTGAGCGAACCTTCTGGGCCTTTGGTCCACCACGTGTAGTGATCGCCAACGTATTTCGCCCCCGATGCCGCCAGAACATTCACAAACAACATCTTCCGGCCGTCGACGGTCAGCAGCGCAAAACTCTGCTTGTTCTTCGTGTTCATGTACTGCACGGTCAGCGTGCCGCCGCCGCGGCATTCGTAACGCAGCGTGTTGGTCGTCGCCGTCTGAATCTGCGGCACGGTCAGCGGCATCGCGACCGCCGAATGGGTCACGGACATCAAAACCATCGTACCGGCTGTCAAGGCGATCGATCTGACCATTCGTTCCATCCATTGGAACCGTGCTTGCCTCTTTCCATCCTTCATCGTTCTATCCTTTCGTTACCTCTTTCCCGGTGAACCCGCCGTGCAACCGCCAAGCGTCGGATGCACGGAGCGGCGTCGAACCCGGCCTGCCGGAACAGCCGACGCCTTCAAACGACTCGCCCAACATCATCAAGGATCAATGACGCCCGCGCACGCATCGGTCGGCGCGGCCGCCACGTGGCCGACCAGCGGCACCATCTTCAATCCCGCCGATGCCACCCGGCACGGCGCCGCCGCCACGCCGCATCCGGCCAAACCAACCAACGTCGCGCACAGCGCGACCATTGCACACCATTTCACTTGAAACCTCCGTGCCGCCCGCGAAAAGCTCGCCGCGAGCGGCGTGTTGCCGTCATCGAGTGGAGACGGGTCTTACCTTAGACGCGGCCAGTTTCGCGCGTTCCCGCGCTTCGTCGGTATCGCGTCCAGTTGCAAGCGCAACGCCCATGCGGCGCTTCGCGAAGCTTTCCGGTTTGCCGAACAGGCGCAGGTCCGAATCGGGCACGGCGAGCGCGTCAGCAACGCCTTCGAATGCGACGCCCGCTTCGTCCAGTCCGCCATAAATCACCGCCGACGCACCCGGCGCGCGCAAGGTTGTATCGACGGGAAGACCGAGGATCGCGCGCGCGTGCAGGTCGAATTCGGAGAAGCGCTGCGTAGCAAGCGTGACCAGACCCGTGTCATGCGGTCGCGGGCTGACTTCGGAAAACCAGACGTCGTCGCCGCGCACGAACAATTCGACCCCGAACAATCCGCGGCCGCCCAGCGCCGTCGTAACTTTTGCCGCGACATCGCGCGATTTGGCGAGCGCCGCGATGCTCATTGCCTGCGGTTGCCACGATTCCACATAGTCGCCCGCCACCTGGACATGGCCGATCGGCTCGCAGAAATACGTCTGCAGATCGCCCGTTTCCGGGCTGACCGCGCGCACGGTGAGCTGCGTGATCTCGTACTCGAAGTCGATAAACCCTTCCACGATCACACGCCCATGATTGACGCGGCCGCCGGCCATGGCGTGCTGCCACGCCGGTTCGATATCCGCGGCGCTTTTGAGCACGGACTGCCCCTTGCCCGAGGACGACATCACCGGCTTCACCACACACGGAAAACCAATCTTGCCGATGGCCGCCGTCATCTCGTCCAGCGACTCGGCGAACGCATACGGCGACGTCGGCAGGCCGAGCGTTTCGGCGGCGAGACGGCGAATGCCTTCGCGGTTCATCGTGAGTTGCGTCGCGCGCGCGGTCGGGATCACGACGGCGAGCCGCTCGGCTTCGATTTCAGCGAGGGTATCGGTTGCGATGGCCTCGATCTCCGGCACGATCAAATGTGGCCGTTCAGCTTCGATCAACGCGCGCAACGCCGCGCCGTCGGTCATGTCGATCACATACGAGCGATGCGCGACCTGATGACCCGGGGCATCGGCGTAACGGTCGACCGCAATCGTCTCCACGCCGAGCCGCTGCAACGCGATGATCACTTCCTTGCCGAGTTCGCCCGCGCCGAGCAGCATCACGCGCGTCGCGCCGGGCGTGAGCGGCGTGCCGATTTTCGCCGGCTGCTGCATCGGCTGCATGCCGGATTGAGGGGAAGAAACGGCGGACGCAGCGGACTTCGCGCTCTGCATGGATGCTCCAGAAAAAGAGGCCTGTCAAGCCCGCGATGTTAACACGCGGACCCTTTTCCGGACGCGATCGGTGTTGTGTTTTCGGGCGCGGGCTGGCGGATCCGGGATGATAGCGGCGTTGCGCGGCGGCCGCCTGCACGGCGGCTTTGGTGCGATCGAACGAGCGGTCGCGCTAACCTTTCTTTACATGTTGCAATGACTTTGCCGCAATCTGCCTTGGTCAATCTTGGGACGAGTGCGATACCCTTACGGTTTTGCCAGCTCCAAGGAAATTCCATGTCGATGCAGCCCTCCCGTTCGCAACCTGCGCGTGTTTCGGCGCGCAGCCGGGTCCATGCTGCGTTCCCGCGTTCCAGGCCCTCATTGGCAGCCGTGATGTCGATCGTGACTCTCGCTTTCGGTGCGGCGTTGGCAGGTTGCACGATGCCGACACATCCGGACAGCGCCGCGCCGCCGACCGATCCTTACAACCCGGCCGCGACCCAGCTTCTCGACGATACCCAATGGCAACTCACCAGTTGGACCAATGCCGACGGCAAGACGCGCCCGGTTCCGGCCAGTCCGGCTGGCGCCGCTGGCGGCAGCGCGGGCGGAGCGCCGATCACCCTGAACTTTTCGACGCTAGGCGGCCAACGCAAGGCGAACGGCTTTTCCGGCTGCAACCGTTTCACCGGCACCTATGATCTGGCTGGCGGCGAGCTGTCCTTCGGCCCCCTTGCCAGCACGCGGATGGCTTGCGCGCCGGGACCGGGCAGCGCGCTCGAACAACCGTTCCTCCAGGGCCTGACGGATATCGAAAAAACCGGCGTGCAAATGCAGCCGCCGCAACAATTGCAGATCACGCTCAAGAACGGCGACGTGATGACGTTCACACGAGGCGCGCAACCTTGAGATCGATGAAGGCCGGTTTGAAGGGTTGAGGTTTTTGAGGGTGGAGGTTGAGGAAAAGGCGGTTGCGTTTCAGGCGGTCGTCACGGAGTCTGTTGGACGTTGGCGCCCGGTCGAGTCAGGGCATTTGGCATCCTGGCGCTTGACGTCGTTTGACGTCGTTAAGCGCGTTGGTTTTTCGTTTGGCTGTGCGTCTTTGAAATGGAATATGAACGCTCGCCTGACCCAGCCAACACTGTCTCGATGCATCAATCGTCACCTGCGGCCGAATGCTTGATCGCTTGACCACCGCCCGCCCTCGCCGCGTTCATGGCGGTTAAACTCGGCGGTACTGATTCATATTTGTCTGAGCCTGGGTTCGCTGCTCACATCGCTTACATCATTCCTGGTTCCTTGCATGCACACGGTAGTTTTCGGCTGGTTCGGTGCTTCGGCCGTCTGGTTCATCCCCCTTCTCTGGCGCATCGTCAAGTCCGTTCTCCCCAACGGCGGCGGCCTGCGCGGTCCGGGCACGATCCGGCTCTGGCTCGGTTTCTTCTGCGTGCTCCTCGCGAGCTGCGCGCTAGAAGCCGCCCTGTTTCATTCGTTCGCATTCGCAGCCGACGTCGACCATCTCGGCCACGCGCTGTTGCTCGGCCTGGGCGGACAGGCCGGCGTCGTGAGCACGCGGGCTGCGCTGAGCGTGGGTGCCGGTGCGGCCATTGTGTTTCTCATCAGCTTGCCGTGGCTCTGCGGGTTCCAATGGCGCGAGACCCTTGGCTGGGCAAACGGCGCATTCGGCCTGGGCCTCAAACCCGAGTGGTTCACGCCACGGGAACGGTCGGTCCGAGAGAAACCATCGCGTGCCCGGGCATCGCGCGACAACGCGCAAACGCGGGGAGCGAGCGCGGGTCTCGGCAGCTTCAAGGCGGGGAGCACGGTTGGGAGCGGTGTCACGACTTCTGGTAGAACCTCGCACGATGCTCCGGCACTCGGCTTGCCGACTGCAACGCAACGCCCAAGCAGTCGTTATCAGCGGCCGACCGTCTGGCGTCCGCAGCCTGCACGGCGCAGCGACGCCGAGCGGCTGCTGCGCGGGCCCGAGGCTGCGCGGCCGGTTGAACCCTTGTCGTCGACACATCGTGAACCGAGCGCCGGCAAAGACAGCTATTCGGACCGCTTCCCCGATGCACGCCCTGCCGCTTCGCACAGCGGTCGCGGAACAGGACCTCGGGAGCCGCTCGAACCGATCGCACCGGCGGGCTGGCTAAAGAGCGGCCCGGAGTCGGGATCGTCGTCGGGAACGCGGGAAAGGACGGCAAGCGTGAACGCGCCCGAGGCGGCGACGAGCGCGGGATCGGGTAGCGTCACGCGGATCGGGAGTGCGGCGGGTACCGGGGAAACGGCAAGTGCCGTGCCGCCGAATGCGGCCCGGACATCGGCAACGCGGGGAACGGACCGCCCCGTGGATGCTGCCGCGTCACGGCTTCCAGACGTATCGCGTCCATTGCTGAACCGGAGCACGCCGGGCGCTATTCGTGCGCCGGGTTCCTCCGGTGTTTCCCACGCCGCTTCGCGCAATACATCGATGAACCCTACCGGCGGCAAATCGGTTCCTCCGGGAGTATCGAGCGACTCTTTTTTTGCTGCGACAACGGCATTCGCGGCTGTTCCCGCCAAACCTGCCGGTCCACCGCCAGCACCTGAACGGATAAAGGAGACGCTGCGCTCCATCGAGCAAAGCACGGCGCAATGGACCACGCGCGCAGGTGGCGTTGATACAGCGCGGGAAGCGGGAGCGTTGCCAGATACAAGCGGCGCAGCTAACGGACACGATGCAGCGGCGTTGAACGCTTCGGGTGCTTCCGACGCGCTGGCCGCTTCGGCTAGCCCCGTGGGTTCCGCTCCTCCAGCGTCCTCAGCTATCACCACGCCCCTAGCTTCTCCGGCGTCGGCATTTGCGCCCCCGGCTGTTTCTGCATCGTTGGTAAGTGCGGGTCTCGCGAGTCATGCAACCCCCAACACACCAACACCGAACGCGACGGATCTTGAGAAGACCACAATCATCTCCGATTCGTCCCCGACGTCGGGCACGACTACTCCGTCGTCGATAACCAACCCGTCCGCGAACCAGGCCGACCAGCCGGGAACGGCGGAAGGCGTTGCGTCGCTGGCGGCATCGAGTGTTGCGGGCACGTATTCGTCCAGCGCTTCGTTACGCGATGGCTACACCTTCGCCTCTGCCGCCCAGACTATCGTGCGCGAGCCAACGCAGCCGGAGACCGGCACGGATGCAAGCACGAGCAACGCAGACATCCACAACAACGGCGCCCTGCCCTATCCCGTATCACCGACAGCGCACGATAACGGTATCGAACAAACACCGGCGACCGCCCCGGTCACGACGCAATCCGTCGATGTACGCTCGAACCCGTTGTCGAACCTGCCCGTGCAGCCCACCGATAGCGACGAGACCAAGAATCAGACGTCGGATCCGATATGGCCGGCCGACATCGATGGAACCGCGCATCTGGCCTCTTCCGCCATTGCAGGCAATGCCGCGCTCAACCCATCGAACGGTTCCGCGTCGATCGAAACCCGTGACCTGAACGGTTCATCTACGCTCTTGGAACCGACAACGCCGAGCACGACGACGTCGCCCAATACGTCACCATCCATGCAAACGCCAGTTCACCTCGCCGATCTCCCGCCGTGGGCCGTCCGCGCCGGGCAAACGCACCCTGTGCAGACGACGCATGACATCGTCCCGGCGACACCGGCATCGTCGTTATCTGGAAGCCCCGCAACTACGTCCACGGGTCAGGCACACACGCCGCCGTGGCAAGCAGATTTGGGCGCCGCACGTGCGCCGTTAAGCGACGTCGATACGCCACATGCCGCGCCCGACGAAACGAACGCAAACGTCGAAACCAGCATCGATACCCCGCCCGCCTCTCTCGCTCCGAACGAATACGCGGCACAAACGCAAACGCCAACCGACCGAACGGCGCAAACGGAATGGAAAACCGCGACCGAAGCACAAGCAGGCCCGAACTACAACCACGCTTCGAACATTGTCCATTTTCCGCGCGCCATTGCGAACGCGGACGCGAGTGCCAATGCGGACGCGACCCCGGCTCCCGCGCCTGAAACAACCCCGCAGCAATCCGATTCCCGCCCGCCGGTGCGCGGTTTCATCGCGACCGAATTCGAGTTCCACGCGCCCGCGGCGTCGGCCGTCGATCTCCCCGGCCTCGACCTCCTCGAACCCGCATCCGACGAAGTCGAACCGGTCTCCGAACAACATCTCGCCGAAACGGGCCAGTTGATCGAGCAGCGCCTGCAGGAATTCAAGGTACCGGTGACCGTGGTCGGTGCATCGGCGGGACCGGTCATCACGCGCTTCGAAGTCGAACCGGCGCTAGGCGTGCGCGGCAGCCAGATCGTCGGCTTGATGAAGGACCTGTCGCGCGGACTCGGGCTGACATCCATCCGCGTGGTCGAGACGATTCCCGGCAAGACCTGCATGGGACTCGAATTGCCGAACGCCAAACGGCAGATGATCCGGCTCTCCGAAATCCTGGAAGCCGACGTTTATCGCGACTCGAAGTCGTTCCTCACGATCGCGATGGGCAAGGACATCGTCGGCAATCCGGTCGTAACTGACCTCGCGCGCGCGCCGCACATGCTGGTCGCGGGCACGACGGGTTCGGGCAAATCGGTGGCGATCAACGCGATGATCCTGTCGCTGCTTTACAAGGCGAAACCGGAAGACGTACGCCTGATCATGATCGACCCGAAGATGCTGGAACTGTCCGTGTACGAAGGCATTCCGCATCTGCTCGCGCCGGTGGTCACCGACATGAAGCTGGCCGCGAACGCGCTGAACTGGTGTGTCGGGGAAATGGAGAAGCGCTACAAGCTGATGTCGGCGGTAGGCGTGCGCAATCTGCAGGGTTTCAACCAGAAAATCCGCAATGCCGAAGCCGCGGGCAAGAAGCTGACGAACCCGTTTTCGCTCACGCCCGACGCACCCGAACCGCTCGCCAAGCTGCCGATGATCGTGGTCGTGATCGACGAGCTAGCCGACTTGATGATGGTCGCCGGCAAGCAGATCGAGCAGTTGATCGCGCGGCTGGCGCAAAAGGCGCGCGCCGCCGGCATTCACCTGATTCTCGCGACGCAGCGGCCGTCGGTGGATGTGATCACCGGGCTGATCAAGGCGAACATTCCGACGCGGGTGGCGTTTCAGGTGTCATCGAAGATTGATTCGCGCACGATCCTCGACCAGATGGGCGCGGAGTCATTGCTCGGCGCAGGCGATATGTTGTTCCTGCCGCCCGGCACGGGTTATCCGCAACGCGTGCATGGCGCGTTTGTCGCGGACGAGGAAGTGCATAGCGTGGTGGAATATCTGAAGCAGTTCGGCGAACCGGAGTACGAGGAAGGGATCTTGTCGGGACCGACGCCCGAAGGTGGCACGCCGGACCTGTTCGGCGACACGCCGGATGCCGAAGCCGATCCGCTCTACGACGAAGCCGTATCGTTCGTGTTGCGCACGCGCCGGGCATCGATTTCGTCAGTGCAGCGGCAATTGCGCATTGGCTATAACCGCGCAGCGCGGCTCGTCGAACAGATGGAAACAGCGGGCCTTGTTTCACCGATGAGCACGAACGGAAACCGCGAAGTGCTCGCACCGGGACCGGCGGAATAAGCCGTTATCAGATGACCGGGGCGCGGGCAAGGTTGCGAAACCATAACCTGGGCCCTGGCCATCTCATCTCACCTCACCACAACCGGAAGCGCCGCAACAAATACAGCGTGAAGGCGGCGCAAACGGCCATCACGCCCATCACGATCAAGAACGAATAGGTATCGTGCGTGCCGGGCAGCCCGGCCACGTTCATGCCAAAGATACCGGACACAAGCGTTGCGGGCATCAGCAACGCGGACATGACCGCGAGCCACAGCAGCTTGCGGTTGATGTCCTCCGAGAGCAACGCGGCAATCTCGTCCTGCAGCAACTTCGAGCGTTCGTATTGCGCCTCGAGTCCGGCAGCCAGCCCGTTGAGCACCTGAATTGCCTGGATCAGCGTTTCCATCGACCGGGGCTCTGCCCACTCCAGCCGCCGCAGAACCAGTTGCGTCAGCGCGTTGCGCTCAGGATCCACAAACCGCTTCACTTCCACCAGCCGCCTGCGCACCGACCCCAGCTCCGCGCGCCAGTTCGAATGACGACCGTCGAGCACGCCCTCCTCGACGTCATCGAGCCGATCGCCGATTTCATCGATACGATCCGCGAACGTCTCGTTCAACGCGCGAATCAGGCCGGCGAAAAGATCGACGGTATCCCGGAACACGGCGCCTTCGAGCACAGCATGACGCAGCCGGTCGGTGGATTGAAGCGGCTGCGCGCGCACCGTGATCATGCGGTTCTTATCGACGTAAAAGCGCAGCGCGCCTGTCGCCCGGCGCGTGGCCTGCGCGTTCGGATCGGCGTCCGGGGTCTCCGCGACGCGCTCCAGATCCGCCACGACGCCGTACATGAACGTCCCGCCCATGTGCACGCGCGGGCGCTTGTCCTCACCGTTCAGGAATTCGCGGGCGACATCGGGCATGGCGGTCACGCCGGTCAGCCAGCTTTCGACGGTGTCGTCGTTTGCGCTCAAATGCAGCCACGTCGGACCGTCGCCCGCGATCTCGCGACGCGCTTCATCCCACGACAGCCGTAAGGCCTCCGCGCCGGCAAACCGGAACGCGCAGATAAAACCCGGTGGTGTGGGTGCGTCCTGCTCCGTACTGCGAGCGGTAGGACCCGACTCGCTACCAACTACTGACGTAATGTTCAACGTTGAATTCCTTCGATACCGGGACAACCCCGGCCTTACCAGTTAAACAAAAACCACGTTACTTAAAAACCAAGAAAGAACCAGGAAAAAGCCAGAAAACCTGTGCAAGCCGCGAACCCCCGACGACCCGCACAGTTGAATAAAAAATCCTCAGGATGGCGAAACGAACTTGAAATCGACCGGTGAACCAATCTCCAGGCGCTTCGGATCGGAAGCAAGTTCGCCCGTGTCCGGATTGCGCCGGAAAAAGTAGACGCTGTCGCTGTCCTGGTTGCCGACGATCAGCCAGCGTCCGGTCGGATCGATGGCAAATTCGCGCGGCGACTTGCCGAGCGTCGAACGCCGGTTGAGCAGCTTGAGATGGCCATCGGACGGATTCACGGCGAAGGTCAGGAGTTCGTTCGCATCGCCGCGATTGGTGGCATAGAGGAAACGGCCGTCCGGCGACAGATGGATCGCGCTGCCGCCCACCTTGCCCTTGAAACCGGGCGCGGTCATCGGCAGGGTTTGCCTTAGCGTGAGCTTGCCGTCGTCATAGTCGTACACCGACACCGACGCACTCATTTCGGTTGTGAGGTACGCATGTTTGCCGGCTTGATCGAAGATCAGGTGGCGCGGCCCGGAACCCGGTTTCACGAGCGTATAACGCGACTCGGTCGGCCCGAACAAACCGCGGCTGCCGTCGGGCGTGTATCTATATGAATAGATCTTGTCCGCACCCAGGTCCTGCGCGAACAGGTAACGGCCATCGGGCGAAAACACCGTGGAGTGCACATGCGAATTGTCCTGGCGCCCTTTCACGGGACCGCTGCCGTCGTGATGCACGGTGAGTACCGATGGATCAACCCGGTCACCTTCCAGTGGAAACACGGCAAAGCTGCCGCCCGGATTCGATGCCACCGAGTAGTTGGCGGTCAGCAAATAACGGCCATCCGGCGATAAAGCGAGATACGCGGGATCGTTGCCATCGGAAGAGACGCGGTTCACGAAGGTGAGCTGCCCGCTCGGCGGATCGAAGCGGAATGCGCTGACGCCGCCGCGTTGAGAAGCGGGACCGTTATCGCCGGGAAGCTCGTTGACCGCGTAGACATGCTGCCGATCGTGGCTCACCACGAGATACGACGGATTCACCGCCTGCGCGGATGAAAGGCGCGTGATCGCACCGGTGCCCGTGTCGAACCGGTACACATAGAGACCCTCGCTCTTGCCGCTGCCGGTGTACGTGCCCACGAGCAAGTCGAATACACCGTTATCGGCAGCGCCGGAAGTCGCTGACGTGCCGGTGGCGGCGGCCGTACCCGCCCCTTGTGCGAAGGCTTGGGCGGCAGCCAGCGACAACACAGCGGCAACGCTCGCGGCAACACCCGCCGCGACACCTTTCGACATCAATCGCGACCGTCCGGACTGCTTTAAACGCGCCGGCCCGGCGGCGCGGCACGATGTTTGCGTGGAAGCGAAGCCCCGGACACGGAGCGTGGAAGGAAAATGAGGAAAACGACATGTCAAACGCGTCAAACGAGAGAAATGGGTGAGATCCGCCAAATACATACAGCCTCCTGATCGTTCGTTATTACGGCTTGTTTCAGGTTATATGAGCCGTGGACAAGCGCCCGATTGTCCCAATTGTCACCGGTCACTGCTTCGGCGCATGATGCAAACCGAATGATGCAAACCAATTCCCATCAAAAAATCAACAAGGAGTCGCCATGAATATCCATCTGAGCCTTGGACCGCTGGTTGCGCTGATAGCGGGCATTCTGATCCTGATCGTGCCGCGCCTGCTCAACTTCATCGTTGCGATTTACCTGATCATCATCGGGCTGATCGGCGTATTCGGACTTAGCACGACACATTTCTGACGGCCTCGGCACGAACACAGCCATCGCGCTGCTAGCCGTCACGCGCTCCTTAAGACGCTGTTATTGGAGCGAGGTTCCGAACGTTCCGAACCTTCCGACGACGAGCAAACGCTGAACGCGGGGTCGCAATCCGCGATCCCGCGCTAAGAATGTTCTGACGTTGAACGAAGCCGTTGCGTGCTGCAGCGCAATCGGTATCAGTTATTGGCAAGCTGGTCGAGCCGCATCCGGCCCTGCAGCGACAAACCGCCCACGGCGGTGCGCCCATCGACCTCGCGATGCCGCGTGAAACAGGCGCGTTCGATCAGGAACGACGCAGCGGTCTCCATCCCGTTGCGGGACAGGCCGAGATTCTTGTAATTGAGATCCAGGAGCGCGGTTTGATCGACGATGTGGCTCGCGGCCGACAGGATGGCGATGCAATCGGCTCTCGACGGATTCAGCATGGCTTTCACTTTCGATGTCCTCGAAAACGTTAGGCAAGCAGGGAGCGCGTGACGTGCATCAACAGGTCCTATACCACGGTACGACGGACCCACGTGACTGCTTTCGGCAAAACCGTCAGGCGCGAAGATTCATTCTAGGCATTTGTCACAAGTTTTTTCAACCTTCCTGCGCTTGCGGTTTTGCAAGGCCTTTTGCGCGGCCGTCTGCAAGGTCACTTACACCGGGAGTAAGGGACTGGAGCTTGCGACCGAAGCTTGCAACCGGTACGCATGAAAACGCGAAATGCGAATGCGCTTCATAATCGAACACTCGAAGGACTGGAACAGCCTGGCCTCCCCCAACCACGCGGCACCTGTACTGCGGCCGCATCGACCTCACTCCCCTAGCCTATGCCCGCACTGATTGAGGACTACGCCCTGGTCGGCGATGGTCACACCGCTGCCCTGATTTCAAAAGAGGGTTCGATAGACTGGCTGTGCTGGCCGCGCTTCGACTCCGGCGCGTGTTTTGCGGCCCTCTTGGGCACGCCGGAAAACGGCCGCTGGCTGATCACGCCCGACCTGCCCGACGGCGCCCCGCCGCCGGTCATCACCCGCCGGTATCGCGGCGATACGCTGATCCTGGAAACCGATTTCGAAACGCCCGACGGAAAGGTTTCGCTCATCGACTTCATGCCGGTCCGTGACGGCGCGTCCGACCTTGTGCGGATCGTGGTGGGCCGGCGCGGCACGGTGAAGATGAAAATGGAACTGGTGCTGCGCTTCGATTATGGCTCCTCCATCCCCTGGGTCAGCCGGCTCCCCGACGAAAGCGGTATTCGCGCGATCGCCGGTCCCGATCTGTGCGTGTTGCGCACGCCCATCGAGCTCACCGGCGAGAACATGCGCACCGTCGGCGAATTCACCGTGAGTGAGGGTGAGCGCGTCCCCTTCTCGCTCGTGTATTCGCAATCGCACTTGCACCTGCCTCGTGCACTCGATCCCCATACTCAGTTCGCGCGCACCGAGAACTTCTGGCTGGAGTGGTCGGGACGCAGCAATCTTGACGGCCGCTGGGGTCCGGCCATCCGCCGCTCGCTGATTACGCTCAAGGCGCTCGCTTACGAACCGACCGGCGGTATTGTCGCGGCGCCGACCACGTCGTTGCCTGAGCAACTGGGCGGCACGCGCAACTGGGATTATCGATACTGCTGGTTACGCGACGCCACCATCACCCTCCTCGCGATGATGCGCAGCGGTTACTACGATGAAGCGCGCGCCTGGCGGGCGTGGCTTGGCCGCGTGATGGCCGGGTCGCCGGATCAGGTGCAGATCATGTACGGCATTGCGGGCGAGCGGCGCTTGCCCGAATGGGAAGTCGACTGGCTGGCGGGTTACGAGAACTCGAAGCCCGTGCGCATTGGCAACGGCGCGGTCAACCAGTTGCAACTCGATGTCTACGGCGAGGTCATGAACGCGCTGCATCTCGCGCGGGTGGGCGGCCTCCAAAGCGATGAAACCGTATGGTCGATCCAGCGCGCCATGCTCGATCATCTCGACACCATCTGGCAGGAAGCGGACGAAGGCATCTGGGAAACACGCGGCGGCCGTCAACAATTCACGTTCTCGAAGGTCATGGCGTGGGTCGCCTACGACCGCGCGATCAAATCGGCGGAACAGTTCAGCCTGGAAGGCCCGATCGACCACTGGCGCGCGGTGCGCGACACCATTCATGCGGACGTATGCGAGAAAAGCTGGAATCCGTCGATGAACTCGTTCGCGCAAACTTACGGCGGCGACGCTCTCGATGCCAGTTTGCTGCTGATTCCACTGCTCGGCTTTCTGCCCCCCGAAGATCCACGCGTGATCTCCACGGTCCACGCCATCGAGCGTGATCTCACCCATGACGGGCTGGTCAAGCGATACCACACGACGGAAGTACAGGACGGACTGCCGCCCGGGGAAGGCACGTTTCTGGCGTGCAGCTTCTGGCTGGTCGACAATCTCGCGCTGCAGGGCCGCCACGAGGAAGCGTACGCGATGTTCGAGCGTTTGCTCGGTCTCGCCAACGACGTCGGCCTGCTGGCCGAGGAATATGACACGGTCGCGAAACGTCTGGTTGGTAATTTTCCGCAAGCGTTCTCGCATGTCGCGCTCGTGCATACCGGCATGAACCTGATGCGCCACGAACAAGGCATGGCGAAGGCTACGGGCCAGCCCGCGTCGCGTCAGGACAAACCCTCGGACGCAACGCTCGCAAAAGAAAGCAAAACGTAATGCTGTTCGAATAATTAACGGAAATTGACGATTTCAACGCTAAATTCATGCTGAATAGCGGTAAAGAACACGTATGTTGCGTTGCACAAAAGCGCGTTCTTGGCTATGATCGAAGAGGCTTTCCGACCGGTCGTTCGGTGAATTGAAATTTTGAATGGGGTCTGGATCACGGCTTAGCCGGTATGTGTTTTGTGTGCTGTTTCGTGTTGAGCCCAGAACCGTGTTGAGCCCGGAAGGCAACGCCGGCTTGATGCCCAGTCCCGCCCCCCTTCCCTGCGACCCCTCATGAAGCGAACAAGCAACAACGCAAGCAACAACGAATAACTGCCAGCACCAGCAATGCGGTGCAATCGACGAACTGCACGCCGAGCCGGGAACCAGCGAAAGCCTGACCCGGCATGACGCCACCGCCGATAGAGGCCAACCGCCGGACACGCTCCCGGAGACGGGCGCAGCCGGATTTATACAGGTCAGACATGCTCTATCAATTCCACGAATTTCAGCGGGCCATGTTGAGCCCCCTTACGGCATGGGCGGAAGCGGCATCGAAGTCGTTCACCAATCCTTCCAGCCCGCTCGCGTACGTGCCCGGTTCCACGCGGCTCGCGGCCGGCTACGAATTACTGTACCGCCTGGGCAAGGATTACGAAAAGCCCGAGTTCGAACTGCATCAGATCGAGAAGAACGGCCATGCCATTCCTATCGTCGAGCAGATCGTGCTGGAAAAACCCTTCTGCAGGCTGATCCGCTTCAAGCGTTTCTCCGACGACAGCGCAACCGTCACCGAACTCAAGACCGAACCTATCGTGCTGGTGTGCGCCCCGCTGTCGGGTCACCACTCCACGCTGTTGCGCGACACGGTGAAAACGCTGCTGCACGACCACAAGGTCTATCTGACGGACTGGCTCGACGCCCGCATGGTGCCGCTTGAAGACGGGTCGTTCCATCTCGACGACTACGTGGAGTACATCCAGGAATTCATCCGCCATATTGGCGCGAAAGACCTGCACGTGATCTCGGTGTGCCAGCCGACCGTGCCGGTGCTGGCCGCTATCTCGCTGATGGCCAGCCGCGGTGAAGACACGCCGCGCACCATGACCATGATGGGCGGCCCTATTGATGCGCGTCGCAGCCCCACGTCGGTCAACTCGCTCGCGAGTGAACATTCATACGAATGGTTCGAGAACAACGTGATCTACACGGTGCCGGCGAACTATCCGGGTGTAGGCCGCAAGGTGTATCCGGGCTTTCTGCAGCATGCCGGTTTTGTCGCCATGAACCCGGAGCGGCACGTGACGGCGCATTGGGACTTCTATCAGAACCTGATGCGTGGTGACGACGAAGATGCGGAGCAGCATCGCCGCTTCTACGACGAATACAACGCCGTGCTCGACATGGACGCCGACTACTACCTCGACACCATTCGCATTGTGTTCCAGGAGTTCCGCCTGGCCGAAGGCACGTGGAACGTCAATGGTGAGCTCGTGCGTCCGCAGGACATCAAGAACACGGCACTGCTGACCATCGAAGGCGAACTCGACGACATTTCAGGCAGCGGCCAGACACGTGCTGCGCATGACTTGTGCACCGGCATTGCGGCGAAGAACAAACGCCACTACATGGCGGAGAAGGCCGGCCACTACGGCATTTTCTCGGGACGCCGCTGGCGCACGATGGTGTATCCGCAACTGCGCGAATTCATTCTCGCGCACGACAAGGCGCCGAAAAAGGAAGCTGTCCCGGCCTGATCGCGGTCTGACGGAATAGCCGCCTGGAATTGATTGGCATGACACAGCACGCCGCGTTTTACGCGGCGTGTTTCATTGGAGGGCCCCTCTGCGACGAGCAGGCCCGATGCATCAGCGCCGCAACAAATACGCGAGCAGCAATTCCGTGTTCATCTTGATGATTTCATCGCGTTCGGCGTCGCGGCTGAAGTCGAGTCCGAACGTGGCTTCGAGCGTGAAACGATTCGATACGATGTAATACCCGAGCCCCGACAAAGTCACGTAAAAACGCAGCGGGTCGACGTTATTGCGAAATAGTCCGGCATGCTGACCACGTTCGAGAATCTTCGCAAGCGTGGCGACCACCGGCGATATCAACTCCCGAATGCGCGTGGAACCCTTTATATAGCGGGCTTCGTGCAGATTTTCGTTATTGATGAGCCGCAAGAGTTCGGGATGCTCACGATAATAATTCCAGATGAAATGCGCCAGTTGCGTGATCGCTTCGACGGGTGCGATCCCATCGAGATCCAGCGTCTTTTCAGCCTCGGTGAGTGCGGCGAATGCATGTTCGAGCACAGCCGTGAACAACTGCTCCTTGCTGCCGAAATAATAGTAGAGCATTCGCTCGTTGGTTTCGGCACGGCGTGCAATCTGGTCGACACGTGCGCCGAACAAGCCGCCCGCGGCAAATTCCTCTGCGGCGGCGAGCAGGATGCGACGGCGTGTACCCTCGGGATCTCTTTTGATTTTTGGCTGGTTCATGGTGGCTTTGTGATCGACAAACCGCGTTATCGAAATAGCGTCACGCGTTCCCGTGTCCTCAGGACGCATGCGATGGATCGGTTACGCCAACGTGATTGGGGAATACCGTCCTGCAGTCAATCGAAAGCAATTTGATTATGTGCACATCGTTGGCAGGTTGGCAATTGGGAATGGTTGGGAACAGCTTGAAATTCAGCGATAATGCCGCATCCCGTGCAACGGCCGGAAACGCTCGAACAGGACGTCAAAAATGAGCGCGAACCAGAGCGCTCGACATGTCCCCACGTGCTGTCGCCGAATGTCGTCGAATCTCGCCGAACGCGGATTATACGGATCGTGCCAAGGGCCAATCGTCTGTTTTGTCGGATCCACAAGCCTGGCCAACGCCAGATGAATGGACCGTTCGTGTTGCAACGCCTTCGCGCCAAGGTCACGAGCCCGTCCGCGCCATCCTCCCCAAGCCGTTAATGTGACTGTAGTGACTGCAACTTCTGCCAAAACCCTCGCCGACCAGATCGAAGACCGGCTGCCCCAGACGCAATGCACCAAATGCGGCTATCCCGCTTGCCGGCCGTACGCCGAGGCCATTGCCGCGGGCGAGGCAAATTACAACCAGTGCCCACCAGGCGGACAGGAAGGTGTAGTCCGGCTGGCCAGCCTGCTCGGCAAGCCTGTCATTGCGCTGAATCCCGATAACGGCGTGGAACGGCCCCGGCCGCTTGCGATCATCGATGAAAATCTTTGTATCGGCTGCACGCTGTGTTTGCAGGCGTGTCCGGTCGATGCGATCGTCGGTGCGGCGAAGCAGATGCACACGATCATCCCCGAGCTCTGCACCGGCTGCGACCTGTGCGTGCCGCCCTGCCCGGTCGATTGCATCGCCATGGTCCCGGTCACGGGCGAGAAAACCGGCTGGGACGCATGGAGCCAGCAGGAAGCCGACGCGGCGCGCGAGCGGCACGACTTTCGCCAGGCACGCCTCGCACGTGAACGCGACGCGGCCGAAGCGCGCAAGGCGGCGCGCATGGCGGGTGCGTCGGGTACTGAGCCACGCGCTCGACTGAATACCGAGCCAGACGGATCGGTTGACTCAAAAACGGCGCAGCCGGCCACCACGGCCGACGACGACGCGCAGGCAAAAAAGCGCGCCATCATCCAGGCCGCGATGGACCGTGCACGCCAGAAGAAAGAAGAGATGGCCAAACTTGGCGTGGGGCCGAAAAATACCGACGCGGTCAGCCCGGAAGTTCAAGCGCAGATCGATGCAGCGGAAGCGCGGCGCCGCCGTCTCGGTATGACGCACCCTGATAACGACAAAAGTTCGACACCTGCCATCGACCCCGACCGTGAACCTGGTAACGATAACAAGACCTGAACACGATGAACGCCCAAAAACGCCGTGCGATCTTTGAAACGCTGCAAAGCCTGAATCCGCATCCGACCACCGAACTCGAGCATGAATCGCCGTTCGAATTGCTGATCTCGGTGCTGTTGTCGGCACAGGCTACCGATGTCTCCGTGAACAAAGCCATGCGGCGCATGTACCCGGTCGCCAACACGCCGGCCAAGGTGCTGGCGCTGGGCGAAGAAGGCGTGAGGGAGTACATCAAGACCATCGGATTGTTTCGGACGAAAGCGAAGAACGTGATCGCCACGTGCAAGATCCTGGTGGAGCAATACGGAGGGGAGGTCCCGGACGATCGCGAGGCGCTTGAATCGCTTCCCGGCGTTGGACGAAAGACGGCGAACGTGATCCTGAACACGGCGTTCGGGCATCCGACCATCGCCGTGGATACGCATATCTTTCGGGTATCGAATCGGACCGGGCTCGCGCCCGGCAAGGACGTGCGCGCGGTCGAAATAGCGTTGGAGAAATTCGTCCCCGATGAATTCAAACAGGACGCCCATCACTGGCTGATCCTGCACGGCCGTTATGTGTGCCGGGCACGCGTGCCGGAATGCTGGCATTGCGCGATCGAGCCGCTGTGCGAATTCCGGCCGAAGACGCCGGCGCCTATCGAATAAGCGGAATAAGCGGAATAAGCGGAATATAAGTGGAATAAGCACCGGGAAGGTCGACACGTGCCGAAACGGGCGAAAGGCAGCGATGCAGCTTAAAATGAGCCTCTGAAAACGACCCCTGCAAGCCACTCCACACCCATGTTCAACCCCAGCCGCGACGAAGTTCGCCAATTTTTCACCGACACCTGGCGCAAGCAGCGCGAGGGCGGCGTCCTGACACCGCTTGAGAGCATTGCCGCGGATTGGATCGGCGAGCATCCTGAATACCAGCAAGAACTCGCCGATCCCGACGTGGCCCACGCCGACTACTCGCCGGATCAGGGCAAGAGCAACCCGTTCCTGCATTTGTCGATGCATCTCGCCATTACCGAGCAATTGTCCATCGATCAACCGCCCGGCATCCGGCGCGCGCATGAGCGACTGGTCGGCCGGATGGGATCGACGCATGACGCTCAGCACGCCATCATGGAATGCCTTGGGCAGATCATCTGGGAATCACAGCGCAACAACACGCCGCCGGACACCGACGCGTATCTTGCGCTGATCGAACAACGGGCGTCGCGAGACTGAAGAACAAGGCCCGAGAGCCGAGGGCCGAACCAAAAACGAAAACACCCCGCGAGTCATTGACCGGCGGGGTGTTTTTTTATGCGTCCATCAAACCGACAAAGACGATCCGGCGATGCTTACTTCTTCACGATCAAATCGCCATCCAATGATTCGATATACGCCGAGATGTCCTTCAGGTCACTTTGCGACAAGCTTTGCACCTGTGCGGCCATGATCGGGTTGTTGCGCCCGAAGTTCGGATTGCCGTTGCCCATCTGATACTGGCGCAACGCCCAGTACAGATAGTCGGCGTGCTGGCCTGCGAGCTTCGGATACTCCGCGCTCACCGGCTTGTTCAGGTTCGGGCCGTGGCAGGCCGCGCAATTGTGGGCCTCGGTGAGCACCTTGCCATTGCTTGCATCGGCTGCATGCGCCGGCTGCATGGCCAGAACGCCGATCGCGCCGATCAGCGCGGCTGCCGTGCATGCTGTCTTCAACACTGTGTCGAGTGCCTTCATGAATTCTCCTATCCGCGATTAGTGATTACCGGGTGACGGGCGCCCTGGATCTGACATTCAGATGCGGGCGCAACGCGGATCACTTGTCGGGATTGTTCTTCGAAGAGGGGGTTTGCGCGGCGTAATACGCAGCGATGTCGGCGATATCCTGATCGGACAGCGTGGTCGCTATGCCATGCATCGTCTCGAAATGGCGATCGCCCTTCTTGTAGGCATGCAGCGCGTTCTCAATATAGCGGGCGCTCTGGCCGCCGAGCATGGGAACCCGGTACACCTCGGGATACGCGGTGCGGTAACCGGGAATGCCGTGGCACCCGATACACATCGCAACTTTGCCCTGGGCTGCTTTCGCGTTGCCCACGACATCGGCGGATGCCTGTGTCGCGAAGCCGGCAAGCCCCGACAGCGCTGCGATCACGGCACATTTGCCGACGAATTTATTCATAGCTTCTAACCTGGCATGAGGGGAAATCCGGCACCTTGGACGCCTGGCGTTCCGGGACTTTCTCGGGACTGGTCAAACGGACGCGCGCTGAACGAGGGCCCAAAACAGTCCCCAGGAGCGCAAATCCGCGCGTTTTCGCGCATTTCCGTTTTCCAGCCACGCGGGCCAAAAAAATCGCGCTAATTGTACCGCGCGACCTACCCTGCGTCCACCGGCCGCAGCGGGGCCGGCCCCATCGCTCAAGGCCGCAGCGCCTGGGTTCCGGCAGACTGCGACAATCTGTCCGATGGACATTTGATTCTCCTTCGGCAGCAAATGACCCGGTTGAGCACGATTGGGCGTTTCGGGGGCGGCTCGGCCAAAACCCTTCTGACTTATACTGCAATTTTTCCTTCTCCGAGGGACGCGTCATGCGTTTTGAAGGTTCATCGCAATATGTCGCCACCGACGATCTCAAGCTCGCCGTCAACGCCGCCATCACCCTGCAGCGCCCGCTCCTGATCAAGGGCGAGCCCGGCACCGGCAAGACGATGCTGGCCGAGGAAGTCGCCGCCGCGCTCGGCATGCCGCTCCTGCAATGGCACATCAAGTCGACCACCAAAGCCCAGCAGGGCCTCTACGAGTACGACGCGGTGTCGCGCCTGCGCGATTCCCAGCTTGGCGACGAACGCGTGAAGGACATTCGCAATTACATCGTCAAAGGTGTGCTGTGGCAGGCTTTCGACGCCGATGAACCCGGCGTGCTGCTGATCGACGAAATCGATAAAGCGGACATCGAATTCCCGAACGACCTGCTGCGCGAACTCGACCGGATGGAGTTCTACGTCTACGAGACCCACGAACTGGTGAAAGCGAAACACCGGCCACTGGTGATCATCACGTCGAACAACGAAAAAGAACTGCCCGACGCGTTCCTGCGCCGCTGCTTTTTCCACTACATCAAATTCCCCGAACCCACGACGATGAAACAGATCGTCGAGGTGCATTTCCCCGGCATCAAACAGGAACTGCTCGCCGCCGCGATGCAAAGTTTCTTCGAGTTGCGCAACGTGTCGGGGCTGAAGAAGAAACCGTCCACATCGGAATTGCTCGACTGGCTGAAGCTGCTGCTGGCCGAAGATATTGGCCCCGAAGCGCTGCGCTCCACCGATCAGAAACAGGTCATCCCGCCGTTGCATGGCGCGTTGCTCAAGAACGAACAGGACCTGAGCCTGTTCGAGCGCCTGCTGTTCATGAACCGCAACAACCGTTGAAAGGGCTGCAAGCATGAGCCGCTGGATCGATCCGGTTACGCTGGAAGGCAGGTACGTGAGACTCGTGCCGCTCGAACGCGAACACCAGGATGCGCTCGCCAACGCCGCCGCGGACGGCGAGTTGTGGAAGCTCTGGTACACGAGCGTCCCCTCGCCCGAGACGATCACCGCATGGATGGACGCGGCGCTCGCCATGCGCGATTCAGACGGCGCGCAACCCTTCGCGATCATCGACGCGCAGACGGGCGACGTAATCGGCAGCACGCGTTATATGAATGTCGAGGCGGCACATCGGCGGCTGGAGATCGGCAGTACGTGGTATGCCAAACGCGTGCAGCGCACGGCGATCAACACCGAGGCCAAGCTGCTCCTGCTCTCGCACGCGTTCGATACGCTGAAGACCATCGCCGTCGAGTTCCGGACTCACTTCATGAACCGGCAATCGCGCGCGGCTATTGCGCGGCTGGGGGCGAAGGAAGACGGGATTCTGCGCAATCACCAGATCGGCCGGGACGGCATTTATCGCGATACGGTGGTATTTTCGATTATCGAGTCCGAGTGGCCGGCCGTACGCGCGAATCTGCGCGCCAAACTCGAAACGCGGTTCGACTTGCCGCTCGACTCATAGCGCGACTCGTACTGCGACAGATTGGGCAAGGAGCCCGGCATGCTGATCGACTTTTTCTATTCTCTGCGCGGCGCCAAGCTACCGGTTTCGGTCAAGGAATACCTGACGCTGCTTGAAGCACTCAAGGCCCAGGTAATCGGGCCTTCTATCGACGAGTTCTATTTTCTCGCGCGCATGACGCTGATCAAGGACGAGAAATACTTCGATAAATTCGATCAGGCGTTCGGCGCCTATTTCAACGGTATCGCAACACTCGATGAAGACGCGTTCACTGTGCCGCTCGAATGGCTCAAGAAACGGCTGGAGCGGGATTTCACGCCCGAGGAAAAACGCCAGATAGAAGCGCTTGGCGGTATCGACAAGTTGATGGAACGGCTGAAGCAACTTCTCGATGAGCAGAATGAACGGCACGAAGGCGGCAGCAAGTGGATTGGTTCAGGCGGGACGTCGCCGTTCGGCAATGGCGGGTTTAATCCGGAGGGGATTCGAATTGGCGGGGATTCCGCGGGCAACAGGACGGCGGTCAAGGTCTGGGATGAGCGCGCGTATCAGGATTACGACGATCAGGTCGAGATAGGGACGCGTAATATCAAAGTGGCGTTGCGGCGCTTGCGGCGTTTCGCACGCGAAGGCGCCGCCGATGAACTCGATCTCCCCGACACCATTCGCAGCACCGCCGCCAATGCCGGCTGGCTAGATATCAAGATGGTGCCGGAGCGCCACAATAATGTGAAGGTCCTGATGCTGCTGGATGTAGGCGGGTCGATGGACGACCATATCAAGCGCGTTGAAGAACTGTTTTCCGCAGCGAAATCGGAGTTCAAGCATCTGGAGTTTTATTACTTCCATAACTGCGTGTATGACTATCTCTGGAAAAACAACCGGAGACGGCATGGCGAGCGCACCGCCACGTTTGATGTGCTGCACAAATTTTCGCCCGATACAAAGCTGATTTTTGTCGGCGATGCAACCATGAGTCCGTACGAGGTCGTTCAACCCGGCGGATCGGTTGAATATAACAATGCCGAAGCCGGCGCGGTCTGGCTAAGGCGACTCGCCGATCAGTTCCCCCATTTCGCGTGGCTCAATCCTGAGCCTGAAAGGCTTTGGGAATATCGGCAATCGGTATCGATTATTCGGCAAGTACTGGGCGGCCGAATGTTTGGGTTGACGCTTGGCGGGCTTGAAAGCGCGATGCGGGCGCTTTCCAAATAACCGGCGTTCTAACCGTCGTTTGTTACGCGGCTCTCCCGCCGCGCGCCGTTCAATACAAATTCAAGGGCTTATACCGGCCCCTTTACCCCTTTTATTCACATCGATTTAAAGTGGCACGGCAATTTTTTTCCAGACTGTCACTGCCCTTAATCCCTTCCGGCCAGTACGATCTGCGACTCGTCCTCCAAGGTTTCGCATGAATCCGCCCGCCACGACCTTCCGCCCCCTCGCCGATTCCTCCGTCTCCGCGCTTGTCGCGGGATTCGTCGCCATGATGACGGGCTATACGAGTTCGCTCGTCCTCATGTTCCAGGCCGGGCGTGCCGCCCATCTCTCCGATGCCCAGATTTCCTCCTGGATCTGGGCCCTCTCCATTGGCATGGCGCTGTGCACGATCGGCCTGTCGCTCAAGTTTCGCGCGCCGATTGTCGCCGCCTGGTCGACGCCCGGCGCCGCTCTCCTCGTGACCTCGCTCCCGAACGTGGCGTACCCGGACGCCATCGGCGCTTTCGTCGTGTGCGCGGTGTTGCTGACCATCGTGGGCCTCACCGGCTGGTTCGATACGCTCATGCGGAAAATCCCGGCCAGCATTGCCGCCGCGCTGCTGGCCGGCATCCTGTTCGAGATCGGCATCGAGATCTTCAAGGCCGCCCAGTTCCAGACCGCCCTAGTCCTCGCGATGTTCTTCACCTATCTGGTCGTGAAACGCCTCGCGCCCCGTTATGCCATCCTCATGACGCTCGTGGTCGGCATCGTGGCTGCGGGGTCGCTCGGTTTGCTCGACTTCAGCCAGTTCCACGTCGCGCTCGCCCACCCCGTTTTCACCCTGCCGCACTTCTCGCTCGCGGCGGTCATCAGTATCGGCATACCGCTGTTCGTGGTCGCGGTGGCCTCGCAGAACGTGCCCGGCATCGCCGTGCTGCGCGCGGACGGTTATGACACCCCGTCAGCGCCGCTGATCGCGACAACCGGCCTCGCGTCGCTTGTGCTCGCGCCGTTCGGCTCTCACGGCATCAACCTGGCAGCCATTACCGCCGCGATCTGCACCGGCCCCGAAGCCAGCGAAGACCGCTCGAAGCGCTACATGGCCGCTGTCTGGTGCGGGATTTTCTATCTCCTGGCCGGCGTGTTCGGTGCGACCATCGCCGCCTTGTTCGCATCGATGCCAAAAGCGCTGGTCGTGTCAGTCGCCGCGCTGGCCTTGTTCGGCTCGATCATGAGCGGCCTCACCAACGCGATGAGCGACCCGCGGCAACGCGAAGCCGCGCTCGTCACGTTCATGGTCACCGCGTCGGGACTGACGCTGCTGTCTATCGGCTCCGCGTTCTGGGGCCTGGTAGCGGGCGTCGTCACGCAGATTGTGCTCAACGCGCGGCGGGCGTAGATTGATCGTATCGACGCGAAATGTTCACGCGAACAACGTGTAATGGGACGTGGGTTAATGCCGGGCTCCGGGCATCGGAATTGCGTAAGAGACATGGAGGGTGGAGCTTACCCCTCGCGCAACATCGGCCACCCTTGTACTTGCAGGTCAGCAATCGCGGTGACCGGCGCAGCGGGTGAACTCTCGAAGCCACCTGCCGTCGAAACGAGTTGAGCATCGTATGCAACGCGGCAGATCAGCGGCCGAAGGCAAGAAGCACAACCGCGAACCACGGCGTTCTCTGCGCCAAATGGCGCGGCAGGAATAGAATGGCAATCTTGGGCGAGCCGCTCGCCAGCAGCTTTGGCGCAGCACCAGCACCGGCGGTCTCGCACAACCCTTTCACCCGCGGGCATTCCGCATCTTTGACAACGGCATAACGCGCCGAAGACCAGATATGACCACCGCTCTCGACCAGCTCAAGCAATACACCACCGTCGTCGCCGATACCGGCAACTTCCAGCAACTCGGCGAGTTCAAGCCGCAAGACGCGACCACGAACCCATCGCTGATCCTCAAGGCCGTCCAGAACGATGCCTACAAGCCGCTGCTCGAGAAGACCGTCAAGGACCACGCGAGCAAGCCGATGGGCCAGATCATCGACCAGCTGCTGATCGCTTTCGGCAAGGAAATCCTGAAGATCGTCCCGGGACGTGTATCGACAGAAGTGGACGCCCGCCTGTCATTCGACATCAAAGGTTCGATCGCCAAGGGCCGCGACATCATCAAGCTGTACGAAGACTCGGGCATTGACCGCAAGCGCATCCTGGTCAAGCTGGCGTCGACGTGGGAAGGCATCCGCGCCATGGAAACGCTGCAGAAAGAAGGCATCCATTGCAACATGACGCTGCTGTTCTCGACCGCGCAAGCCGCGGCCGCAGCGGACGCCGGCGCGCAATTGATCTCGCCGTTCGTCGGCCGCATCTACGACTGGTACAAGAAGTCGGCAGGCGCGGATTGGGACGCAGTCAAGATGGGCGGCGCGAACGATCCGGGCGTGCAGTCGGTGCGCAAGATCTACGCGTACTACAAGAAGTTCGGCTACAAGACGGAAGTGATGGGCGCGAGTTTTCGCACCGTCAGCCAGATCACCGAACTGGCCGGCTGTGACCTGCTGACCATCAGCCCGGATCTGCTGCAAAAGCTCGCCGAGAGCACTGAAAAGGTTGAACGCAAGCTGTCGCCGGAAGCGGTCGCGAATGATCCCGTGAGCAAGATCGAAGTCGATGAATCGAGCTTCCGCTTCCTCGTCAACGACGACGCCATGGCAACCGAAAAGCTGGCAGAAGGCATCCGCGCGTTCGCCGCCGACGCCGTCAAGCTCGAAAAACTGATCGAAGCGCTGAAATAATTTCGCGGTTGCAACACCTGTATTTCGCGTCTGAAAACGGGCGTCGGCGCTATTGCGCCGACGCCTTTTTTTATGCGGATCGAGGCTGCGGGGTGCGTTTCTAGCCCTCCGGCGTGGGCTAGACTTTTGGCACGGGTGGCTAAGCTGCCCGACTCACCAGGAGTTGCCAATGCGTCTCGAACCCTATTTGTTCTTCAACGGCCGCACCGAAGAAGCGCTCGCGTTCTACCAAAAAGCGCTCGGCGCGGAAACCTTGTCCGTCCTGCATTTCAAGGATTCTCCCGAAGGCGTGAAAGCCACACCGGAATGGCTGGACAAGGTCATGCACGCGACGTTCAGGATAGGGGCAAGCCTGATCATGGCGTCCGATGGCGTGAACGCCGCGCCTCAGGTTTTCTCGGGTTTCAGTATTTCGATATCCGCCGACGACCTCGCATCCGGCGAGAAAATGTTCACGGCACTCAGCGAGGGCGGCGACGTCCGGATGGCGTGGCAACGGACGTTCTGGACCAGCGGGTTCGGCATGGTTTGCGATCGATTCGGCATCCCGTGGATGGTGACCGTCATGGACGACCTCGGCGGATAGCGCCCCCTCGGAGCGCAGGGGTGCTCAACCCCGTCACCCATTCACCGATGAAACGGCTGCGCGCCCTCGATGTTCCATTGCCGCTCGATCTCGATCAGCCGCAAACGCAGTCTGTCGACCTGTTCCGCCAGCCGTTGCGCGAGCCAGTATGGCCCCTGCAATTCGGGCGCGAGCTCCGCGGCAACCCGGACGTTGCGCTCCAGCCGCGCCGCCACTGCGGGAGACCCGGTCGCGGCGTGCAGCAAGCCTACCCGCCCGAATCGCAACGCACGGGCGATCAGCAACAACGTGTGCCTGATCGCCCGCTCGTCTGCGTGAGTACTCGCGATGAGTCCGAGCCCGTCCGCCGGCATGGCCGACGCCATCATTTCGAGCGCGCTCAGAATTGACCGGTGCTGGCGCTGGATGTCGTCGAGCACCGCGGCCGGCACGTCGATCTCTTTTGCCACCGACGCCAGCAAGGAGCGCGAGCTCACCAGCCGCGCGTTCATCGTGAGAAAGCGCTTGGTCAGGGTGTCGGCGGGCATTGGCAGCCCTTCCGCGATCGCGCCGTAAATCCGCGCGCAGTCGCGCATGTTGTCGGCGAGGCGGTAGCGCCATGAATAGGTCGCGTATTGCGGCAGCACGAACGAAAACGCGAGCGCGATCACAATTCCGATCAGCACCGTCAAGGTGCGCCACAAGCCGACTTCGATGGACAGATCGCCGTGTCCCGCGACGATGATCGTCGTGATGGCCGTCAGCAACGCGATATATCCCGGCTTGCCGATGGCGTGATACGCACAAACGCCGGCAATCACCGCCAGCAGCACGTACGTGATCATCGTCGAATGGGTAGCCGATTGCAGCAGGATCAGCCCCAACCCGAGCGACGCGCCAAGCAGCGTGCCCAGCGCGCGCTCCGCAGCCTTCTTGCGGATATTGCCGTGATGCTGCAAGCCACCGATCACCACCAGCAATGTCACCGACGACCATTCGCCGTGCGGAATATCGATACCCGAGGTCAACGCAATCGACGCAAGCATGGCCAGCGCCACGCGCGCCGCATGCAGGTATTTAGCGTAGCGATAGCGAAAATACGGCGAGCCGAGCACATGCAGTAAGCGCCGTGCCTGGCTGCGGTGAGGCCTGCTCGTATCGGTCGAGGACATGCGGTTCCAGTGTATTGACGGGCAAAAGCGGGGCAAGAGGCTGATGAAAGCGGGCGCACAAAACAAAACGCCCGCAACATCCGTTACGGGCGTTTTACCAGCTTTCGGGTCAGAACGGGGTTGGATCGCCCGTTTTTCCCGGATCAAGATCAGGATCAGGTTTCCGCGACGTCGAGATAATCCTCGGGGCTCGTACGGTCGTCCGAGCGCTTCAGACCGATCACACGCACCAGAATGCTCACCACGATCGATACCACCAGATTCACGACCAGTGCCCACACCGCGGCGTAACCGGGAATCGCATAGCCGAACAGGTGGATCGTGAAGATCGAGCCAGCCAGTTTCAGCGACACCGCCATCCATGTACCCGTCGCAATGCCGGCGGCCCAGCCGAGCAGCAAGCCACGGTGATCAAGAACCCGCGTGTACAGACCGAGCACCAGCGCCGGCAGCGTCTGGATAATCCAGATCCCGCCGAGCAGTTGCAACTGGATGGCATAGGTCAGCGGCAGCGCAAGAATAAACACGACAGCGCCCACCTTCACCAGCAGCGACACCAGCTTGGCAACATTGGTTTCCTGCTCCGGCGTCATGTTCGTGTTCACGAACTCCTTATGCACGTTGCGCGTGTACAGGTTGGCCGCTGCGATCGACATGATGGCCGCCGGAACCAGCGCGCCAATACCGATTGCTGCGAACGCCACGCCCACGAACCACGACGGGAAGAAGTGCAGGAACAGTGCCGGGACGGCGAAGTTCGCACCATACGCCTTGAAGTACGGGGCGAATTCCGGCATGTCCTTCACGCCCGATGCCAGCGCCATGTAACCCAGCAACGCGAGCAAACCGAGCACCAGCGAATACGCCGGCAGAAGCGCCATGTTGCGGCGGATCGTGTTACCCGACTTCGACGACAGCACCGCCGTCACCGAGTGCGGATACAGGAACAGCGCAAGCGCTGACCCGACCGCCAACGTGGCGTACGCGCTGTAACCGTTCAGGCTCGATGCATCGGGTGCCTTCAGCAGGATCTTCGCCGGATCGACATGACTGAAGATCGCGCCGAAACCGCCGAGCTGTGCCGGGATGATGATCATGGCAGCGATGATCACGATGTAGATCAGCACGTCCTTCACGACCGCGATCATGGCCGGCGCGCGCAGGCCTGACGTGTACGTGTAGGCCGCGAGAATCGCGAACGCAATGATCAGCGGCAGATCGCCGATGAAGCCCGTTGTATCGAAGCCAAGCGCGCCGATCACCACTTCAATACCGACAAGCTGCAGCGCGATATAGGGCATCGTCGCGACAATCCCGGTCACGGCAATGGCCAGCGCCAGCATGCGGCTGTTGTAGCGAGCGTGCACGAAGTCGGCAGCGGTGACGTAGCCGAATTTCTTGGAGATCGCCCAGAGCTTGGGGAACACCACGAACGCGAATGGATAGATCAGGATGGTGTACGGCAACGCGAAGAAGCCGGTAGCGCCCGCGCCGAACACGAGCGCGGGAACCGCGACGAACGTGTAGGCCGTATAAAGATCGCCGCCGAGCAGGAACCACGTGACGATCGTGCCGAAGCGACGGCCGCCCAGGCCCCATTCATCGAGTTGTCCGAGATCGGCCTTGCGCCAGTGAGCAGCAACAAAACCCAGGATCGTCACGCCGACAAAAAACAGGACGAAGACGAAGGTTGCCGTGGAATTCATCATCGCGGGCTCCCGGGCGTGAGCTTGGGAACATCGTGGATGGGCTTGGTCTTGACATAGACCAGGGCCGTAATCACCGCGCTGATCAGCACCCAGAGCAACTGGTACCAGTAGAAAAATGGAAAGCCCATGAGCACGGGCTCGATCTTGTTGTAGAACGGCACCCAGACCACGCCGATCCACGGAAGAACCAGCAGCCAGAGCCACTGCTTGTTGCGAACTTGACCACTGGCGGTCACCGCCTCTTGAGCCATGACGCTCTCCTCTTTTTTTGAAATGTGCTGCTCGACCAAGGCTCTGAGCGGGTCTCGCGGCAAAGCTCAGTCTCTCGGTCTAATAGCGCCCCGAAATAACACGTGGAGTATATGGACGCTGAAAAGCGGGTCAAGCAGGGCGAACCCGAACCGTAATGACGGAAAACAGCCCGATGTAATGTCTTGCTGTCCTGCCCTGCTTCGGTCGAAGACATTACATTCGGGCAGCGGGTTCGCGGTCGTATCTCGCCGTGGGGGCTTTAGCCTGGACCCTTGGCGATCAGATGGAGAAGCAGGTTGCGCCGTCCGCGCCGGCGCTGATTGCCAGCCCCTTCACCCATTGACGGGCCGGCAATTTCAATTCCTTCTCGATCAGCTTGGCGCGCTTTTCAAGTTGCGCGTATGGCACGTCGAGTTCCGGACCGGCAAACGCGATGGCAATGCGATTGCCGTCGTGGACTTCGGGCAGCGCGATCACGCGGCCGTCGAAGGCTTCGTTCAGGCGCTTCATGTTGCGCACGAAGCTAGGATGATCGCCGAACAGGTTGACCGTCACCACGCCCGCCGGCGCCGTCAGGCAAGCCCGGCACGCACGATAGAACGAGGTGCTATCCAGCACGGGGCCGCGCGCGGTGGCGTCGTAGACGTCGATCTGCAATGCACCGATGGTGCCGTGATTCGCACGGTCATTGACGAAGTCCCACGCGTCCTGCTCGTGGACGGTGAGGCGGGCGTCGTCGTTCGGCAGCTCGAACATCGTGCGCGCTGCTATCACGACGGAGGGATTCAGCTCGACCGCTTCCACCTTCGCGCGCTTCAGGAACGCATGGGCGAACTTGGTCAGCGCGGCAGAACCGAGTCCGAGTTGCACGATGCGCTTCGGCGTTTCGATGAACAACAGCCACGCCATCATCTGCTGAGCGTATTCAAGCTCAAGGTGATTCGGCTTTTTCAGGCGCATCGCGCCCTGCACCCATTCAGTGCCGAAATGCAGGAAACGCACACCATCCTCTTCCGAGAACGTCACCGGCGAGAAACGGGGTTTGCGCGGGACATCGATGCGCGGTGCGTCGTCGAGATCGTGGTCGCGCTTCGAGCGCTTGCCGCGCCTCTGGTCTTGCTTGTCGAGCTTGTCTTGACGCTTGCTGCCGAACGCGCGAGCTTCCGCCGACGCGCGTTTGATTAATTGGGTCATTTGAGGATGTCGCGCCAGAAGCGCAATTTTTGATCGAACGAGAGGATAGCATTCGCCGGACTCGACGACGGCAGGACCAGGGTTTCATAGCCTGCCGCGCGGATCACAGGCTCGAAACGGCCGGAGGTCTTGCCGTTGAAGCAGAGCTTTTTCAGTCGCGGCGCATGCAGGCGGAATGAGGCGAAATCGTTGGGGTTGGCGTGGCGGATCGCGGTGTCGAGACTGCCTTCGCGCTCGCAGGCGGCGAGTACGTCCCATAGGCCAATGCCGTGCGTGAGTAGCTTGAGCACGCGTTCATCGTAGGGAAGTTCGTTTAAAGACTCACCGATCACAGTACCCACCAGCCGCCAGAACTGGTTACGTGGATGGGCGTAATACTGCGCGGCATCGAGCGACGCCACGCCGGGAAAGCTGCCGAGAATCAGCGTGTGGGTGTTTTCATCGGCGATGGGTGGGAAGCCTTTCAGCATTTTTCACGATGCGCGAGGAAAGACCATAGCGCCGGCAGGAAGCATTCGGTGACCATCAGCGGCGCGTCCTGCCTGATGAACACCGAGCGGCGCGCGACAAACGCGTGCGGCGTTTGAAGCGGCGTTTGCCTGGCGGCCAGTCTATAGAGCGGATCGCGCGCGTCGATTCTTCGGCTAGTGAGCGGCGAGCGCCACACGCTGCTATCGCTATAGAGCAACTCGGCGAGCGGGCGCGTGCGCAATCGACGCATGGCCTGCCAGACGCCCGAACTGGCGTCGAGCGGCACGATGCTGTGCGCCGCGACGAACGGCACGCGGTTCACATTCAACACGACTTCGCGGATCCATACCGGCGTGCGCGGCGTGATGTCCAGCGGCGCGGCTTCGTCCCGCCACGGCTGACCGACCGTCTCGCGGGTGACATCGACGGTGACATCGCCTAGTTCACGCAAATGTGCGGTAAGCGAACCGCCGCGCGTGAGCCAATCTTTCTGGTCGGCGGTGAAAGTGGGAAGCGGACGGTCGCGCCAGGCATGAGTACCGGCAAGAGGAGCTTTTGGCATGCGCGAGATTATAAAACCAGACACGTATATAGGAGGATTCGTATAGATGTCGGCGTGCGCTCACGGGAGACTGACGAACCGGACAGGATATGACCGGCGCTCGCGGCAATCTTGTTGCGAGCCATCTATAAAGCATGAGAGGAAACGCATGTCGGTCAATACCAAACAAACATCGAAGGTCGTCGCTACGCTGGCGTCGCACACGCTGCATGATCCGAAGACGTCGGTGATTGCCAAGAGCCTCGCTGCATCGGCGTTATCACAAACGCATACGAAGAATCAAACGGGCGCCGAGATGGAACATAAGGCCGGGCAGGTTCTTCACAGCGATAAATATTCAAAGGACACCAAGACGCTGGCGGCGTCGGTCGTCGCGCAGGCCAACAAGGAACGCAAGGCGAAGTAAATCGTAATGCCGCGTATCCTGCGCTGCAGCTGCAATAAAAAACGCGCTGCCAGTTTCCTGGCAGCGCGTTTTTTTACTTCTTCCAAACGCTGACTTATCGCGCCAGCAACAGCGCGTTGGTCCGCTTCACGAAACTCGCCGGATCTTCCAGCGTGCCGCCTTCGGCGAGCATCGCCTGATCGAAGAGCAGATGACACCAGTCGCTGAAATTCGCGTCATCGGCGTGAAGCTGCTTGACCAGCGGATGATCCGGATTCACTTCCAGAATCGGCTGCATCTGCGGCGCTGCCTGACCTGCTTGCTTCAGCATGCGTTGCAAGTAGCCACTCATGTCGCCGTCATCGGCAACGAGACACGTCGGCGAATCGGTCAGGCGGAACGTCAGGCGCACATCTTTAGCCTTGCCTTCCAGCGCGGCCTTCATGCTTTCCACCAGCGGCTTCAACTCTTCGCCGACCTTCTCCTGCGCCTGCTTTTCTTCGTCGTTCAGCGCACCGAGATCCAGATCGCCGCGCGCCACGCTTTGCAGCGGCTTGCCATCGAATTCGTTGAGGAACGACAGCATCCATTCATCGACACGATCCGTCAGCAGCAGCACTTCCACGCCCTTCTTGCGGAACACTTCAAGGTGCGGGCTGTTCTTCGCGGCCGCCCAGCTGTCAGCCGTAACGTAATAGATCTTCGTTTGCTCGGGCTTCATGCGCGAGACATAGTCGGCGAGCGCCACGGTCTGCTCCGACGAATCCGTATTCGTGGAAGCAAATCGCACGAGCTTGGCAATCCGTTCGCGATTGCCGTAATCCTCGCCGATACCTTCCTTGAACACCTGGCCGAATTCCTTCCAGAACGTGGCGTATTTGGCTTTCTCGACGTCATCGGTGGCTTCTGCCGACGACGATGCCACTTCTTCCAGCATCGACAAAACGCGCTTGGTCACGCCTTCACGAATGGCCTTCACATCGCGGCTTTCCTGCAGGATTTCACGCGATACATTCAGCGGCAAATCAGCAGAATCGACCACGCCCTTCACGAATCGCAAGTACGCCGGCACCAGTTGTTCCGCGTCGTCCATGATGAACACGCGCTTCACGTAGAGCTTCAGGCCGCCTTTATGGTCGCGGTTCCACATATCGAACGGTGCGTGCTTCGGCACGTACAGCAACTGCGTGTATTCGCTACGGCCTTCCACGCGGTTGTGGGTCCACGCGAGCGGATCGTCGTGATCGTGGGAAAGGTGTTGATAGAACAGCTTGTACTGCTCGTCGGTGATGTCGCTCTTCGGACGCGTCCAGAGCGCACTCGCCTGATTCACTGTCTCGTCTTCGTCCTTCGTGACCATCTCGGACTTCTCGGCATCCCACTCTTCCTTCTTCATCAGGATGGGCAGTGCGACGTGATCCGAATACTTCTGGATGATCGATTTCAGCTTGTGCGTGGAGAGGAATTCGTCTTCTTCCGGACGCAGATGCAGCGTGATGCTCGAACCGCGTTGCGCGCGTTCAATCTGTTCGACGACGAAATCGCCCTCGCCCGCGCTTTCCCAGCGCACGCCTTCGCTTGCCGGCAAACCGGCGCGACGCGTTTCAACCGTGATCTTGTCGGCGACGATAAAACCCGAGTAAAAGCCCACGCCAAACTGGCCGATCAACGCAGCGTCTTTCTGCTGATCGCCGGAGAGTTTCGAGAAGAATTCCTTCGTGCCCGAGCGCGCGATCGTGCCGAGATGCGAGATCGCTTCGTCGCGGCTCATGCCAATGCCGTTATCGTCGATGGTCACGGTGCGCGCCGCCTTGTCGTACGAGATGCGGATGCGCAGATCCGGATCATTCTCGTACAGCGCACTATTTTCGATACCTTCAAAGCGCAGCTTGTCCGCCGCGTCCGATGCGTTCGAAATCAGCTCGCGCAGGAAAATTTCCTTGTTGCTGTAAAGCGAATGGATCATCAGATGCAGAAGTTGTTTCACTTCTGCCTGAAAGCTCATGGTTTCTTGTGCCATGGTCGGTTCCTCTGGTTGTGTCTAGTGTTGACGGGTTTTTAAGCGGTAGCGAAGCGGCTGGCATTTTGTGACCGGACGGTACGTACTGGCCGTCACGGTAAATGCCTTGGCGGCCATTGCCGGAAAAGCATCGCGCGGATTCTGCGACAAATGAGGTCGCCCTGCGATAATTTCAAGAGGCGGGCCGTGGGAGCGTGACGTTGCTCAAGCCGATGCTGCAGGCGCCTTATCCCACGCGATCTGCGTAACCGGAGAGCATCGCGGGCAGGCCTGGATCGCCGCAATTCGCGATGTTGAAGCGCATCCACGTGCTGGGCAGTTGATGCGGGGAAAACAGGCTGCCGGGCGTCAGTAAAAAGCCGGCTTCGTGGCCGGCGGCGGCGAGCCCCTCGGAGTCCACGCCGGTATCGGCCCATAAAAACATGCCCGCCGATGGCACCAGATACGGCTTGTAGCCGACTTTTTCGAACATCCGGACGGTTTTCTCCCGGACTCCGTCCAGTTTTGCACGCAGCCGTTCGACGTGACGCCGATAGTGGCCGTCGGTGAGCACTTTGTACAGCACGCGCTCGTTGAGTTCAGGGCTCGTCATGCCGACCAGCATTTTCTGATCGGCGATAGCGTTCGCGACTTCAGGCGCCGCGGCGACATAACCCACGCGCAAGTTCGGCGCGAGCGTCTTCGAATAACTGTTGAGAAAAATCACCCGCTTCAGTTGGTCGAGGCTCGCGAGGCGCGTCGCGGGGAAATTGGTCGGGCAGAGATCGCCGTAGATATCGTCTTCCACCACGATGAAATCATAGGTCTCGGCCAGTTGCAGGATGCGAAACGCCTGCGCCGCGCTCAGCGACGTACCGGTCGGATTCTGCAGCACGGAATTGATCACGAGCATCTTCGGGCGCCAGGTCTGGACCATGGCTTCGAGCGCGTCGAGATCGGGGCCATCCGGCGTGTAAGGCATGCCGACAAGCCGCGCGCCCTGCGCCACGAAGCGGCCGAACATCTGGAACCAGGCGGGATCCCCGACTATGACTGTATCGCCGGGTTTCACGAAAATTCGCCCGATCAGGTCGATGGCCTGCGTCACGCCGGACACCATCACGATTTGCTCCGTCGACGCGCCTATCTCCAGCTCCTCCAGCCGCGTCTGAATTTGCTGGCGCAGCGGCAGAAACCCCTGCGGCGTGCCAAAACCCAGCATTTGTGCACCGCTTTGCCGGCTCATGGAGCGCAGCGCGCTGGTCAGCAATTCGCCGTTCAGCCAGCTAGCCGGCAGATAACCTATGCCCGGCCCCTTCGCCGGACTCGATGTATGCAGCATGTTGCGCAGCAACCAGACCACGTCGATGCTGCTCGGCACCGGTGCGCGCTCACTGGCCAATGTGGGGTGAACGTGGGAATCGTTGGAACTGGTCCGATCGCGCACGAAAAACCCGGAGCCGCGCCGCGAGTCGAGATACCCGTGCGCGACCAGCCGTTCGTACGCCTCCACCACCGTGAAGCGCGACACGCCCTTGTCCACCGCGAGTTTGCGGATCGACGGCATGCGCATGCCCGGACGGAACACCCGCTCGTCAATACGGCGCCGGCCCCACTGGACCAACTGGTCGACGAGCGTCAGTTGCGGCGCGCCGTGCGGCGCGGGAATCTGGTCGAGCGGGACTGACATGTCAGGTTCCATCGGGATTGAATGCGTTCGATGACTGTACCGCAGAGTATCGGATCGATTGTACCGTTACTGTTACGGTCGTTGACGATACATTTAAGACCGGGACGATAGGTAAACTTGGCGGTTTTTGTACGCGATTTATGCGTTTTCCCTGCCGCAGACGAGGTTTCGGGGCCGGTTTTCGGCCGCTTCGAGCCAAACGTCGATTACCCGGCCGATTCACCCGGCCAGATGGCTAACGCAGAGCCAACGCAGCGGCACGGCCGGACGGAACGGGTATGCTGACGAGCTCAGCCGGTGTTGTCCGGGCAATTTTCCTTCAAGCTATTCGTGCACTATGACCGCTCATCCGCTGCAACTCGACCACCTCGTTATCGCCGCCCGCACGCTGGAAGAAGGCGCGGACTTTATCGCCGCGAAGCTGGGAGTGGACGTGACCGGAGGCGGTGCGCATCCGCTGATGCGCACGCATAACCGCCTGCTGAACCTATGGGGCGGCGCGTATCTTGAGGTGATCGCGATCGACCCGAACGCGGAGCTGATCGAAACCTCGGAAACACCGCGTCCACGCCTTTTTGCACTCGACGACCCGGCGCGGCGCTTGCGTCTCGAAGCCGGCCCGCAACTCGTGCACTGGGTCGTGCGGGTGAACCGGCCGAAGCTGCTGACACGCTGGCAGGCGCAATACCCGGAGCGCATCCCGGCCGTGGTTCCCATGACGCGCGGCGGGAACGCGTGGGATCTCACCATTCCCGCGGATGGCACTTTTCCAGCGTGGCAGGGTGCCGGCCACGGGCTCCTGCCGTCGCTGATCCAGTGGGACACGCCGCAGCATCCGAGCGAATCGTTGCCGGAAACGGGTATCGCGCTGAAGTCGCTGACCGGTTTTCATCCGCGAGCGCACCTGATCTCCGAGCAACTGGCATGGCTCGGGGTGTCGCATCTGATGCAGGTCGAGGTGACCGCGAGCACGCCGGTACTCGTCGCGGAATTTGAGTTGGCGGATGGTTCCATTGTTACGCTGGGGGAATCGGCGGAATCGATCGAAGCGGCCAAGCAGGCAGAGGTCGCGCCGGCCAAACCCGCCCGCAAGCGCGCAAAGAGCAAGAAGGCCGACGAAGCGACCGCCGCCCATGACGCGGACACGCCTGAAGACACGGCCGAGCCGACGCAAGACGAAACAATGCAGGAAGACGAGCGCTAGAACATCCGGCGTGCTTCGTACTTGTACCGGGTTTGACAACCGACCCGACCACCGGAGCACCGGGCACGCCATAATAAGCGTCCGCCGCCGTTCACCAATTGCGCCGGATTGCATGCAGTGCGCAGGACCTTATTCGAAGCACCCTGCAACATTTTATCAACCCGCATACGCATTAGAACCGCTTACCGAGACCAACCGAGGACCCCATGAATCAAGCCGACCTTCAAGCCAAGCCGTGGCAGCTTTCCGAACGTGCGAGAAAGCTCACCAGTTCGGCCATTCGCGAAATCCTGAAGGTCACTGAGCGGCCCGAGGTCATTTCATTCGCGGGCGGGTTGCCATCGCCGGCTACATTTCCGGTCGAGGAAATGCGCGTAGCGTGCGACCGCATTCTGCGTGACAGCCCCGCCGCCGCGCTGCAGTACAGCGCCACCGAAGGCTATCTGCCGCTGCGCGAATGGGTCGCGCAACGCTACTCGGTCAACGGCGCGTCGATCCGGCCGTCGCAAGTGCTGATCACAACGGGCTCGCAGCAAGCGCTCGACCTGCTCGGCAAGGTGCTGATCGACCCCGCCAGCCGCGTACTGGTCGAAACGCCTACGTATCTCGGCGCGCTGCAATCGTTTTCCATGTACGAGCCGACCTACGTGCAAGTCCCCACCGACGAACACGGCTTGATCCCGTCCTCGCTCGACGCCACGCTGACGGCCGGTGCGCGCCTCTTGTACGCGCAGCCGAATTTCCAGAATCCGACGGGCCGTCGCCTGTCGTTGGAACGCCGCACCGCGCTGGCCGCGTTTGCGCAACGCGCGGGCTTCCCGGTGATCGAGGACGATCCGTACGGCGCGCTCGACTACGCGGGCGCACCGCTGCCAACCATGCTGTCGATGGCGCCCGATCACATCGTGCATTTGGGTTCGTTCTCGAAGGTCCTGTCACCCGGCATGCGTGTGGGTTACATCATTGCGCCGGAGGAATTGCACTTCAAGCTGGTGCAGGCGAAGCAGGCAACCGACCTGCATACACCGAGCCTCACGCAGCGCATCGTGTACGAGGTCGTCAAGGACGGCTTTCTCGAGACGCATATCCCGAAGATCCGCGCGCTGTATCGTGATCAATGCGCGGCCATGCTCGCGTCGCTCGAACAGCACATGCCGGCGGGCGTTGAATGGAACCGTCCGGAAGGCGGCATGTTCGTGTGGGTGAAGCTACCGAAACACATCGATACAATGAAGCTGCTCGAGCAGTCAATCGAGCAGCACGTCGCGTTCGTGCCGGGCGGTCCGTTCTTCGCGAATGAAGCGGAACACAACACGCTGCGTCTGTCGTTCGTGACCGTGCCGCCGGCGAAAATCGACGAAGGTGTCGCCAAGCTCGGCGCGCTGATCCGCGCGCTGGTCTGATCTTGTTGCATTGCAAGCGCGCTGCGGCGGACGACCGCCCCGGTGTGCTCTCGCGTCATCCTTTCCATTTTTAGGGAATACCCCATGGCCCAACTGAACGTCTACGACAAGCTGAAGGAACTCGGCATTGAATTGCCGACGGCCGGCGCCCCCGCCGCCGCCTACGTGATGAGCGCACAAAGCGGCAACACGGTTTATCTGTCCGGCCACATCGCGAAGAAGGACGGCAAGGTTTGGGTAGGCAAACTGGGCGCTACGCTGACGACCGAAGAAGGCCGCGCCGCCGCGCGCTCCATCGCCATCGACCTGATCGCGACGCTGCACGCGCACGTCGGCGACCTGAACCGGGTGACGCGGATCGTGAAGGTGATGAGCCTGGTCAACTCCACGTTCGAGTTCACCGAGCAGCATCTGGTGACCAACGGCGCGTCCGAGTTGATCGCCGATATTTTCGGTGAGCGTGGCAAGCATGCACGCTCGGCATTTGGCGTCGCGCAGATTCCGCTGGGCGCTTGCGTTGAAATCGAATTGATTGCCGAAGTGAGCTGAAACCCTTGCTTTAAACGCTTAAGAATCGTAAATAGCAGCAACGAATTTTGGTCTTGTTCTTAATCCCGATGCCAGCCGGCATCGGGATACAAATCGGGATACAAATTACCGCATTTCGTTCGCTTAAATTCACATTGGCGAAACGAGTGCCGCCCCGTGCCGAAGGCCCTCCAGACAAGCGTTTCAGCCTATCCGTGTATACCTCGATACTTCGCCTCGCCGCCGCGCTTCCTTAAATGAGTCGGCTTCAGTAATATCTAAGCCGGTTGTCATTGGTATTATCTGACTCAGCCATTATGGAAATCAGCCTCACGCGGGAGAGACTGCATAACCGGCGGGTAGCGGGGTCAACGCTGGACGGAGTTCTGACAGCAGTATTACCAAAACCATCGTAAGCGAAATGCAAGCGTACTTGATGCGCACGTAGGCCCCTGCCTGCAAAGAGGGTCTGCAAACAAACTCGAACGATGGCCCGGATTCACCGGAAAAACGGCAATAACGCCCGCCTCACCGGCATTGGACGCGCTGCAGCAATGCCGACACCCATTTCTGTTGTTCCGGATGCACCATCGGCGCAACCCGTCACAGGGTCCATGGACTGACCAAACCCATGAATCGATCACGGCCCAAAGCGCCACGCGACATGAAACAAGCGGATTTTCCGCGACGGCGCCGCGCATTGTTCGCCATTCCGGCGTTGGGCGCGCTCGTGCTCGTCCTGCTGTGGACGGTGATCTTTGCGCGCCTGTCGGTGGAGCGCGACGCCGCCACTCACGCGTCGATGGCCTCAGCAGCCATTCTCTCGTCCGCGCTTGAGCAGCACACGATCAAGGCCATTCACCAGGTCGACCAGATCACGCGTTTCGTCAAATACGAGTTCGAAAAGACCCCTGGACAGTTCAACCTCGCAAGCACGGTTGAAAAAGGCGTGGTGCAGAGCGACACGCTCGTGCAGGTTTCGTTGATCGACGAACGCGGCATGCTGATCGCCTCGACCTCGGGCGTCACGCCGAAACCCGTCGATCTCTCCGATCGGGAACATTTCCGGATCCACCAGCTTTCCAACGACGACCTGCTCTACATCAGCAAGCCCGTCCTCGGCCGCGTCTCCCGGCAATGGACGCTGCAGATCACGCGCCGCCTGAATCATCCCGACGGCTCATTCGCGGGCGTCGTGGTGGTGTCGGAGGACCCCAGCTACTTCACGAGCGACTTCTACAACGTGGCGTCAATCGGACGCGACGGCGTGGTCGCCGTGATTTCGGACAACGGCTCGGTGCTCGCGCGCAGCACCGGTATGGGTGCAGCCGCGACGTCCGCCCGACCGGACGGCCACCCGATCAAAAAGGTCGACGGCAATGGCAACCCGCCCGCCGCGTTCACAGCAAGCGGTGTGTACCCGACCTCCGACCACGCATCCGGCATCTATGTCGATCCGATCGACAACGTCACGCGCATCGTTTCGTATCGGCACATAGATGGCTATCCGCTCGGTGTGCTTGTCGGGTTGTCGCAGGCGGAGGAATTCACCGACTTCCATCACACGCGGCGCGTTTATCTGCTGATGGCGACTTTCATCTCGCTCGCCATGCTTGGCTTCTTCGCGGTCGCGACCGGGCTGATCGGCAAGCTGCTCGGACGTGAGCGCGAGATGACGCATCTGGTTGAATACGATTTGCTGACCGGTCTGCGAAACCGCTATTCCACGCTGCAAATGCTGCGTCACGACGTGGCCAAGCCGGAGAACGTCGGCCATCTTGCGCTGCTTTTCATCGATCTCGACAACTTCAAGACGGTCAACGACACCCTCGGCCATAACGCCGGCGACATCGTCCTGCAGATGACCGCGTCGCGGCTGGCGCAAACGGTCAGCGACAACGGCATGCTCTCGCGTATTGGCGGCGATGAATTCGTCGTCGTGGTGAAGGGCGCCGACGTCGAGCGGCAAGCGGTTGAACTGGCCGAAGCGGTTTCGCATATGTTCGCGACGCCTTTCGACGTGCGCGGCAGCGCCTTCGTGTTGCACGCGAGCATTGGCATTGCGTTGTATTCCGTGTCGAGCGAAAGCGAAATCGACTTGTTGAAGAAGGCCGATCTGGCCATGTACAGCGCGAAAGATGCGGGCAAGAACTGTTACCAGTTCTATTCGCCGCAGTTATCACATCGCGCCGATCATTTGATGAAGTGGGAACAGCAATTACGGGTCGCCCTGGCCCAGGATCAATTGTTCCTCGCTTATCAGCCAAAGATCGATCTGACCCGACGATGTATCACCGGTTTCGAAGCGCTGGCTCGATGGAATCACCCGCAGCATGGTCTGATTCCGGCTAACGAGTTCATTCCGGTCGCGGAATCGACGGGACTGATCGTGCCTATCGGCGACTTTGTGATTCATACAGCTTGCCGGCAATTAGCCGTCTGGCAGCGTCAAGGGTATGACGGGTTGTCACTCGCGGTGAATATCTCGGCGGTGCAGTTCTGGCGCGGGGATTTGCTTGAGACAGTAGCGGCTGCCATTCGCGAAAGCGGTATAGCGCCGGGGAAACTCGAACTCGAGATTACTGAAACCGTGATGATGGAGTTTCCGGATATCGTCGCGGAAAAGATTTCTGCGTTGAAGCGGCTGGGTGTCAGGATTGCACTGGACGATTTCGGCACCGGATATTCGTCGCTGTCTTATCTGAACCGGTTTGCCGTCGATACGCTCAAGGTCGATCGCTCGTTTATTCAGGCGATTCCGCATGATCGCAGCGTCTGTGTGATGGTGTCTGCCATCGTTAATCTCGCCCGGTCGTTGGGATTGACGGTTGTGGTTGAAGGGACCGAAACAGAGGAGCAGGTTGCGTGGTTGTCGCGGCTTGGGCCCATCGAAGCACAAGGTTTTCTCTTTTCTCGCGCGGTTCCGGCGGACGGTGTGCAAGCGCTGCTCGACCGGTTCGGGGTCTGCGGCCTCGGGCTCATGGCCGACGTAGCGGCGGCCCTGCCGTGGGGGGAAACTCCGTCTAATACCGTCGATTGATACTATTCTGTGGGTCGATTGGCTCAGGTTTCCTGGCGTCACCACCGGTAATCGACGCCTGCACTTCCTGCATGCGTGTGACCACCACCGCCGAACTCACCGTCATAGCGCAAAACGGCGTGGATTTGCCGGCCCAATTCCACTCGGGCGCCAAGACCGACTTGTGCCATATCTCGCGCGGGTCCGCTGCCGTGAACCGTAAAATCACTATCGGCTGCGCCTTCGAAGCTCGCGTTAATCGCTTGTGTCTGCATGCCATATTGATGAGCCCAGGCCAGTTGCGCGTTCAGGCTCCAGGCGCGGCCGATCCAGTCGATATCTTTACGCCATTGCGCACCCAGTAGCGACCGCATTGAATTCGCCGTATTCCCGGCGACGGCCAGATTCGCCGAATCTGCTCCGGTTTCAGTGAATGCCGGACTCTCCACACTCTGCATTTCAAGCGCCACGAATGGCGTGAATACACCGAATTTCGCCATTGGCAGATCCACGCCGTTACGTAGCGATGCGAAGTACTGGTTTCCATCGACGTTTCCAAGCGCTGTGCGCGGGGTATCGGTGAAAAGGAGGGAACGTTTCATTTCATCGTCATTGCGCGCATAGCCAATCGTGGCCTGGAGCCAATACGCTCCCGGCACATAGCTGCCGTAAAGCGCAGCCTGATAGGTATCAAATTGGCCGTGAACAGGCAGCGTGTCCGTCGACGTATTGCCGTGGACAGCAATCAACGCGGCGCCCAGCGTGAACTGCGGCGCGACGCGATAATCGACGCCGGATATCACGCCGGCCAGACTGGTTTGCTGGCCAAGCCACGTGTCATATCCGCCTGTGCTACCCGTGCTGCCGAGCACGTTGATCCACGAACATGCCCGCGTTCCATTGGCCGGTAACGCAGTCGCCTCGCCTGCCGCACATGCACCTGTGGTGCGTGCCGCGGTCAATCTTGAATCGATTGCGTCCATGCCCAGCCGCGCGGCTTCGAAGTGCGCGTTGGGGAACGCCGTATAGGCTTCCGCGCCCAGTTGGTCGAGTGCCGCGTAAGCCGATGAACCTTCGAGGTTCAGCAGGTCACCCGTGACGGACAGAAAATCGCTAGTCGGCAAAGCACCCGCGCCGATGCCTGCCACGCCATGATCGAGCGCCGCCTCAACCGCTATCTGGTTCGGCGTGCCACCGGCGAACTGGAAGCCGCGTTGTACGTGAATGTATGCATTGTTCGCGTCGTAAACTAACGTCGGCAAGACGAATGGGTTAGATACTGTGATGCCCGAGTAAGTGCCATTCAGGCCAGAAGTTGTACTAATTATCTTGTACGTGTCACTTGGCGTGAATAATCCGGCGCGCAACCGCGCTTGTACGGTGCCGCCCTGTAGCGTTGTGGTGCCATCGACGCTGATGAGGTCGATTCCTTGCGGCGAGACATTGGCTTCGTAGCGGCTGCCGGCAGTCTGGACGTATGAGCCGGTGACTGACAGCGTGCCGATCGCCAAAGGCTGAAGAACGGCTGTTGCTGCGGTGCCCGTCACGCCCGGTGCAATGACGCCTTGCACCGTGAGCGCACCATTCAAGGTTCCTGTTCCAGTCAAGGTGGCGCCCGGAGCGACGGTTATCGCCGGGCTGATCAAGGTGCCTGTCAGCCTCAAGGTGCCACTTTCAATAGCGCTTGAGCTACCTATCTGAACGGAACTGGACACGGTCCAGTCGGCGCCTTGCATCGCGAGCGTGGAAAAACCGTAGGTGCGGCCGGAGAGTGTTCCCGAACCCTGCAGGACCAGCGCATTTGCCGAACCGTTTCCGCCATCGAGGTCGCCTGATACCTGACTGCCACTATCGAGCGTCAGGCGATTATTCGACCCTGTAAAACTCACCGCGGCGCCATTTCCGGCCAAGGTTCCGGCGTTATAGACCGAGACGTTCGAACCGGCCTGGACGGCAGCGCCTCCCGCACTTGTAATCGATCCGCCCAGCTCATTCGTCAAGCTCGATGAACCTGTTACTGCATCGATCATGACGCCGGTTCCGTTTTGCCCTTCTGTTGCGATGGTCCCCACATTGGTGATCGAGACATTCGACCCGGCCTGGACAGCAACACCCGCTGCACTTTTGATCGATCCACCTTGCTTGTTCAGAAGCGTCGTAGGACCGGTTGACGCATCGATCGTCATGCCCGCTCCGCTCCCTCCTGTCGCTACAATAGACCCTGCGTTGACGATCGAGACGTTCGAGCCAGCCTGTACGGCATTGCCCGCTGCACTTGCAATCGATCCTCCCAGCTCATTCGTCAAGCTCGATGAACCTGTTAGTGCATCGATCATGACGCCGGTTCCGTTTGCACCTTCCGCTGCGATAGATCCGGCATTGGTGATCGAGACATTCGAACCAGCCTGCACTGCAACACCTGCCGCGCTGTTAATCGATCCACCTTGTTTGTTCAGAAGCGTCGTAGGACCCGTTGACGCATCGATCGTAATCCCCGCTCCGCTTCCGCCCGTCGCTGCAATGGAACCCGAGTTGAGAATCGAAACGTTCGAGCCGGCCTGTACAGCATTGCCCGCTGCACTTGTAATCGATCCACCCTGCTCATTCGTCAAGCTCGCCGCGCCAGTTGACGCATTGATCGCAATCCCGGCTGCGCTACCCGTCGCTGCGATGGAACCCGCATTGACAACACTCGTTCCCGCACCGTTCGCGATGACAGCGGCAGCACCATCGGCACTACTACTTATTAATCCGCTATTGACCACACGGCTCGAATCATTAACCGACACCGCGTTTCCCGACGAAGCGATAATCGCGCCACCGGACACCACCTCGATATCGATCCCCGTTGCCCCCGGCGTTGCTATGACGCTACCGGTCAACCGCCCTGCCATCTCCACGCCGCCGCCGCTCACGAGCCATGTCTGCGCGGCACCGTTAGTGCCGGTGAAAGTCCAGATGCCCGAATCGTTCTTTTGCAGAATGTCGAAGCCGCGATATTGTTCCGTCGCGCCAAGGCTCGACATATCGAATCTTCCCGAACCGGTTCCGCCAAGAATCAGCGTATTGGTGGTGGATACGCCATGCGCACTGGCATCGACGATTCCGGTAATCGCCGAAGTGCCCGCAAGAATCAAGGTATTGTTCTCCGGGCCGAACAGGATCGCCGTGCCGTCCGCGCCAGTGATACTGCCGCTGTTGTAGACCACGCTGCCAACTCCGGCCGTGCCTTCAGTCAGATCGATTCCCGTGCCGTTCGCCGAAAGAATAACGCCAGCGTTCTGAACGGTAGTCGCGGAGTTGGCGAGAATGGCGGGGCCATAGCCTGCAATTCTTCCGGTCGCGAGATTAATGACCGTTCCGCCGCTCGGCAAGTGAACTCCCGACTGAGCTTTCGTTATGTCCAATGCAGAGCCGCCAATGTCGCCTCCATTAGTGACCGAGCTATCTGAGTTATTGGCAAAGACACCATCCAGGTGGCCCACGATCGAGGCACCGGCGGAATTGGTCACGTTACCGCCGTCGTACAAAGCGATGGCCGTGCTGCTCTGGGTGATTACCGATCCGTTATTGACGATCACCGCCGGGCTGTCAAACTGAATAGGGAAATGACCGCCAATAACGGACCCGTTGTTAGTTAGCGTCCAGGGGCCGTCGTGATCGATGTCCCCGTATATGGCGTCACTACTCTGCGTGCTCGTATCAATATACGCGCCGGCAATCACGTTGTAGGGATTGCCCGCCGGAGTCAATACATAACCGGTCGCGGAGCTGCCGAGATCAGTTGCATTTGCTTTCCCCACCATGCAATTGATCAGGATCAGGATGGTTATAGACGCGTCCCGCCAACGACGCCCCGTTTTCGACTGACGTACCAAACGACCGGAACATTCCCTTTCTGACCTGTTCGAAGCACGCATTGCCCATGTCCCGGACGATTAAATCCCAGCACTCTAGACCGTCGCGAAGGTATTGACCATGAGCCGGAATACCTTCAAACATGGAATGAAATGCTGAGACTGACCGCTGCAATCCGTCATTCGTTTCTGCTACGGTTTGTGCAACAACGCGCTACATTCCCCGCGATAAAACCGCCGTACCCACTGTCACCACACCCAGCACAATATTAACCAGCACCAGCCTTCTGATGGTACCCACAGCCCTCGCGCCATCCGGCCAGTTTTGCGATTGCACTGCGCGGCGGATTTTCGGGAATACACCAAAACGGATATGGCCGAAAATCAGCATCATCACAATGCCGAGACCCGCCATGGCGTGTAACGGCAATGCCGCCTGGGCACCGCCGAATTGCGTCAGCAAAAAGCCGCCCGTCAGCAATATCACCAGCACCGATGCCGCCACCCAGTTAAAGAATCGAGCGAATACCGACTCCCATAACGGCAACCTCAATTGCGGCGATAAATCCGCTATTGCCGGCCGCAGACAGAAGTGAGCAAAAATCATCCCGCCAATCCAGACCGCCACTCCCAACAAATGCAGGAACAGCGCCACTTCAATCGCCTTGTTCATTAACGTTCCTAAATGCAGGTGAATCACCGGTTCCCACTGCCGGGCCAAGCGCTTAATCACGCAAGCACTTATCCGCCACTTCGGCTCCCACCTTTTTCATAAGGTTCGGGCGTTCGACTCAGCCAGACGGAGCCAGTTCAAGTATTTTCAAGATAAACAAACGCCCCGGGCCGGCTTAGCCAACCCGGGGCGCGTCATTACCCATCATTGCGCGTCAGTAATCAGCCTTCGAACACCGGCCGCAACTCCGTCACCTTGATAGTGGACTCGGGCGCACGGCCCTTGCGCGCCCGTTTGCCTACGTGTGTTTCCAGAGCCGCACCGCCAAGTTTCTCGTCACGCGCCTTGCCGCCCCGGCCTGTACCGATCAGCACCAAACCGCGTGCGTCGATAGCCAGCGCCTGCCGCAACGTCTCCTTCGGATCGAGCGCCATCAAAATGACACCACGGCCACCGCCTGACAAGGTCTTCATCTCGTCTATATCGAATACCAGCAGGCGTCCATTACTCGACAAGCACGCGACCTTCGTGGCGCCTGGCAGCACCGGCATGGGCGTAAGCGGCGTCGCGCCTTCGTCGATGGTCATGAACGACTTGCCCGCCTTCACCCGGCTCACCATGTCGCCGAGCTTGGCCATGAAGCCAAAGCCGTTACTCGATGCCAGCAGCAGCGGCTGCTCAACCGGAGCGGCGAAGTAATGCAGCAGGTGAGACCCCGACTCGAGTTCGATCAGCGACGTGACCGGCACACCATCGCCGCGCCCGCCCGGCAGGATTGCAACCGGCACGGAGTACACGCGCCCGTTGCTGCCCCACGCGATCAGCATGTCGGGCGTACGCGCCTGGAACGCAGCGTAAATGCCGTCGCCGGCCTTGAACTGGAAGCTGGCCGGATCGAGGCCATGCCCCTTCAACGCCCGCACCCAGCCCTTCTGGGATACCACCACCGTCACCGGCTCGTCGACCACCCGCACCTCGAACGTTGCCCGCTTTTCAGGCTGGATCAACGTGCGGCGATCGTCGCCATATTGCTTGGCGTCCGCTTCAATCTCCTTGATCAGCAGCCGCTTCATGGCGGCGTCGCTGTTCAGCAACTCTTCGAGCTTTTCCTTTTCGCTGCGCAATTCCTTCAGTTCCTGCTCGATCTTGATTGCTTCGAGCCGCGCCAGTTGCCGCAAACGGATTTCAAGAATGTCGTCGGCCTGACGCTCGCTGAGACTGAACCTGTCCATCAACGCCTGCTTCGGGTCATCGGCTTCGCGGATGACACGGATCACTTCATCGATATTCAGAAAGACGATCATCCGCCCTTCAAGAATATGAATCCGGTCGTTCACCTTCCCCAGCCGATGCTGCGTGCGGCGCGTGACCGTCGTGAAGCGGAAGCCCACCCATTCGTGCAGGATCTCGCCGATGCTTTTCTGGCGCGGCCGGCCGTCCGCGCCGATCATCACCAGGTTGATCGATGCGTTCGACTCCAGGCTCGTGTGCGCGAGCAGCGAATTCACGAACTCCATCTGGTCGATACGGCTCGACTTCGGCTCGAACACAAGCCGCACCGGCGCGTCGCGGCCGGATTCGTCGCGGACCGTGTCGAGCAAGGCGAGCAGCGTTTGCTTGGTCTGCAACTGATCAGGACTCAGCGCCTTCTTGCCGAGCTTGATCTTCGGGTTCGTCAGTTCCTCGATCTCCTCGAGCACCTTCTGGCCGGATGTGCTCGGCGGCAATTCCGTGATGACCAGTTGCCACTGACCGCGCGCCATGTCCTCGATCTTCCAGCGCGCCCGCACCTTCAGGCTGCCACGGCCAGTTTCATAAGCCGCCGCAATCTCGGCCTGAGTCGAAATAATCTGGCCGCCGCCCGGAAAATCCGGACCGGGAATCAGCTCGACCAGCCGCGCGTGATCGATCTTCGGATCGCGGATCATCGCAACCGCGGCCGCCGCGACTTCACGCAGATTGTGCGAAGGAACCTCGGTCGCCATCCCCACGGCAATGCCCGACGCGCCGTTCAGCAGCACGAACGGCAGGCGCGCGGGTAAAAGCTTCGGCTCCTGGAACGAACCGTCGTAGTTCGGCATGAAATCGACGGTACCCATGTCGATTTCATCCAGCAGCAATTTCGCGATCGGGGTGAGACGCGCTTCCGTGTAACGCATGGCGGCCGCGCCATCGCCGTCGCGCGAGCCGAAATTACCCTGCCCGTCGATCAACGGATAGCGCATTGAAAACGCCTGCGCGAGACGCACGAGCGCGTCGTAGGCCGACTGGTCGCCGTGCGGATGGTATTTACCCAGCACGTCGCCCACCACCCGGGCCGACTTCACCGGCTTGGCGGTGTTGGCGAGGCCCATCTCGTTCATCGCGAACAGGATGCGGCGCTGCACGGGCTTCTGGCCGTCGGAAACGTCGGGCAGCGCCCGGCCTTTGACCACGCTCACCGCATAGTCGAGATACGCGCGCTCGGCGTAATCGCCAAGCGTCAGTTTTTCGCCTTCCGGCGCGGCTTCTTGGTCCGCGAAGAGATCGTCCATCAGATTTCCAGTGTTATGCGTTGACGAAGTTCAGGGTGTACGTACAGCGTCAGATCGGGCGTCGCCTAAGCCGAAGCATGGAAGCGTCAAATGTCGGCTTCAACTTCGTTGCCCTTCTCCTCGAGCCAACTGCGCCGCGACGCCGCTTCGCCCTTGCCCATCAGCATCGTCATGCGTGTGACCGTGTCGTCAAACCCAAGATCGCCCACCTGAACCGGCAGCAGACGGCGCGTGTCCGGGTTCATCGTGGTGTCCCACAACTGCTCCGCGCTCATCTCGCCCAGCCCCTTGAAGCGGCTGATCGACCATTGCGTCTCGCGCACGCCGTCCTTCCTCAGCTTGTCCAGAATCGCCTCGAGCTCACCTTCGTCGAGCGCGTAGAGCTTTTGCGCCGGCTTCTTGCCGCGCGCGGGGGCATCGACGCGAAACAGCGGCGGCCGCGCGATGCATACATTGCCCTGCTCGATCAGCTGCGGGAAGTGCTTGAAGAACAGCGTGAGCAGCAGGACCTGGATGTGCGAGCCGTCCACGTCCGCGTCCGACAGGATGCAGATCTTGCCGTAACGCAGATTCGAGAGATCGGCTTTCTGGTCCAGGCTGTCCGGACCGTGCGGGTCCACCCCGATCGCCACCGCGATGTCGTGCACTTCGTTGTTTGCGAACAGCCGGTCGCGCTCGGTTTCCCACGTGTTCAGCACTTTGCCGCGCAACGGCAGGATGGCCTGGAATTCCTTGTCGCGACCCATCTTCGCCGACCCGCCAGCCGAATCGCCCTCGACCAGGAAGAGTTCGTTGCGCGAGATATCCGTCGATTCGCAATCGGTCAGCTTGCCGGGCAGCACCGCCACGCCCGAGCTCTTGCGCTTTTCGATCTTCTGCCCGGCACGCGTACGCGCCTGGGCCTGGCGGATCACCAGTTCAGCGAGTTTCTTGCCGTACTCCACATGCTGGTTCAACCACAGTTCGAGCGCGGGCCGCGTAAACGACGACACGAGTTTCACCGCGTCGCGGCTATTGAGACGCTCCTTGATCTGCCCTTGAAACTGCGGATCCAGCACCTTCGCCGACAACACGAACGACACCCGGGCGAACACGTCTTCCGCCAGCAGCTTTACGCCCTTGGGCTGAAGGTTATGCAGTTCGACGAAGCTCTTGACCGCCTGGAACAGTCCGTCGCGCAAGCCCGATTCATGCGTGCCGCCGGCGGGCGTCGGGATCAGGTTGACGTACGACTCGCGCAACAACGGGCCTTCTTCGCTCCACGCCACGACCCACGTTGCGCCCTCGCCTTCGGCGAAGGTTTCCTCGGTCGATTTCGCATTGCCTGCGAACCGCTCGCCTTCGAACAACGGAATAAGCAGGTCGCTGCCGCCCATGCCTTCGAGCAGGTAACCGCGTAACCCGTCCTCATATTTCCAGCTTTGGCGCTCGCCGGTTTTTTCATTGATGAGCACGACTTCCACGCCCGGCAACAACACCGCCTTCGAGCGCAAGAGCCGCTGCAATTCACCAACCGGCAGATTCGGCGAATCGAAATATTTGGGATTGGCCCAGGCAGTGACACGGGTCCCGGACTTCTTCTCGCCCCGATTCATGGCGCGGGTTTCGAGCTGCTTCACCACGTCGCCATTCGAAAAGCCGAGATCCGCGACCTTGCCGTCACGCCACACGGTCACATCCATCCGCGTGGACAATGCGTTCGTCACCGATACACCCACGCCGTGCAGGCCGCCCGAAAACGTATACGCACCGCCGGCGGCCTTGTCGAACTTGCCGCCCGCGTGCAGGCGCGTGAACACGATCTCGACGACCGGCACGCCTTCTTCCGGATGCATGCCGAACGGAATGCCGCGTCCATCGTCTTCGACAGACACCGAATGATCGGCGTGCAGCGTGACCGTGATCTGCTTGCCGTAGCCGCCGAGCGCCTCGTCGGAGGCGTTGTCGATGACTTCCTGAATGATGTGCAGCGGATTTTCAGTGCGGGTGTACATGCCGGGCCGTTGCTTGACCGGCTCGAGACCCTTGAGCACCTTGATCGATGCTTCGCTGTATCCGCTGTTCTTGCCGCTGTCGGCGGCGCTGGGTTTTTTCGTGGACATGTCTGGACGTGGGTCCGGCAGTCCGGGTGGCCGCGACTCGAATTCGATAGCAGAATTCAGAGAGCGGCCACGCCGGACAACCGGCGAATGCGTGAACATAGCGGGCCAACCCGGCCAACCGCGCCTGAGCCGGCCGCGCCGGATTGCGCGTTATTAACTCGAAACCGCGACGGCCTCTCGCCTGGACTACAGCGTTTCACTGCAAGGTGTCACCACGGTGTAACCGCGGAAATCCTTCGGTGACCCTTTCCTCAAGGCCGTGCGCCCGAAAACGCGACGTATTTTACTGTTTTCGACAATTTTTTCGATATGGGGAAGACACAGGTCCCAAAGGCCGGCTTACTTGCGCTTTGCTTCCAGTTCTTCCCAGCGTTCGAGCGCGACCAGCAATTCCTCGTCGATAGCCGCATGCCGTTCGCTCAGCCGCGTGCCTTCTTTCGGATCTTTCGCGAACACCGACCCGTCTTCGAGCTTGGCCGCAATCGACTTTTGCTCCGCTTCGAGTGCGGCGATCTGCGCCGGCAGCGCCTCCAGCTCGCGCACTTCCTTGTACGGCAATTTGGTCGAGCGCTGCGAATTGCGACCGGCGCCGCTGTCTTTGGGCCCGTCTTCCTTCTTCGCTTGCTTGGCCGTGTCGCGGGCGGCGTCCAGAGCGATTCTCTCCGAACGTTCACGCTGGATCTGCCAGTCGGTGAAGCCGCCCACATATTCGCGCCACATGCCGCCGCCTTCCGACGCAAAGACCGAGGTCACGACGTTATCCAGGAACTGGCGATCATGACTCACCAGCAGCACGGTGCCGTCGTAGTCGGTGAGCAGTTCTTCCAGCAGTTCGAGCGTCTGGATGTCCAGGTCGTTGGTTGGCTCGTCCAGCACCAGCACGTTCGCGGGCCGCGCGAACAGACGCGCGAGCAGCAACCGGTTGCGCTCCCCGCCCGACAGCGAGCGCACCGGCGAACGCGCGCGCTCCGGTGCGAACAGGAAGTCGCCGAGATAACTCATGACGTGCTTCTTCACGCCGTTCACCTCGACCCATTCACTGCCCGGGCTGATGGTGTCTGCGAGTGTCTTGTCGAGGTCGAGCTGCGCGCGCATCTGGTCGAAATACGCTACCTGCGTATTGGTGCCGGTGCGCACCGTGCCTTCGTCCGGCGCGAGTTCGCCCAGGATCATCTTGAGCAGCGTGGTCTTGCCCGCACCGTTCGGACCGATGAATCCAAACTTGTCGCCACGCATGACGGTCGCGCTGAAGTTGTCGACAATCGTTCGATCGCCGTATTTCTTCGTCACGTCGGTCAGTTCCGAGACGATCTTGCCCGAGCGCTCGCCTTGGCCCACATCCAGCTTCACGTTGCCCTGCACGTTGCGGCGTTCGGCGCGCTCGTTGCGCATTTCCACCAGCCGCGCGATACGCCCGACGCTGCGCGTACGCCGCGCCTCCACGCCCTTGCGGATCCACACTTCTTCCTGCGCCAGCAGCTTGTCGAACTTGGCCGCTTCGACCTGTTCGATCTCAAGCTGTTGCGCCTTGCGCGTCTGGTACGCGCTGTAATTGCCCGGATACGACAGCAAGCGTCCACGATCCAGATCCACGATGCGGGTAGCAACCTTGTCGAGGAAAGCCCGGTCATGGGTGATGAACAGCAAACCCGTGCGCAACGTGACCAGCATTTCTTCCAGCCAGCGGATGCCGTCGAAGTCGAGGTGATTGGTCGGTTCGTCCAGAAGCAGCACGTCTGGTTGCACGACCAGCGCACGAGCCAGCGCCACGCGCTTTTTCATGCCGCCCGAAAGCGCGCCCGAACGAACGTCGCCGTCCAGCCCGATCTGCTGCAGCGTGGTCGCCACGCGGGTTTGCCAGCTCCAGGCATCGTGCAGGTCGAGCGAGGATTGCAGCGCGTTCATGCGTGTCAGCAGGTCGTCGTGCTCGGGACCTTCGGGGGTATCGGCAAGTTTGTGCGCCACGACGTCATATTCGTCGAGCAGTTCCCGCGCATGGGACAAGCCGGACGCGACGACGTTGAACACCGACGCCTCCAGGTCGAACTCGGGTTCCTGCGGCACGTACACGGTCGTGAGCTCGTTTTGCCGCGTGATGAGGCCGTCGTCCGGCTTGGTGAGCCCGGCGATGATCTTCAGCAGCGACGACTTGCCCGCGCCATTGCGGCCGATCAGGCCGACGCGTTCGCCCGCTTCGAGTGAAAAGTCAGCGTGATCGAGCAACGCAACGTGGCCGAACGCGAGTTGCGCGTTCGAAATGGAATAAAGCGACATGGGAGGCAGCCGGAAAAGTGCAAATACTGGAAGGGGCCATTGTACCGGTCTTGACCGGCGCGCCTGGGGGCCGCTTGCAGGCCCTATGCCATCAGGACAAGGCAAAGCTGCCCGATAAGCCGCAAAAAAACGCGGCCGCGCCGCGTTTTTTGAGATGAGCGCCAGGATCAGAGCGGCCCGGCGCCAATCGATGTCACGCGGCGCGAGGCTGTTACTTCACATGGATTTTGATCGTCTGGCTCATTTCCGGTCCAAACGACTGGTGTGCGCCGTCGCCGAATTGCAAGGTCAGCGTGTGATCGCCCGGGGGCAGCTTCACGTCCGCTTCCGTCTGCATCTTGCCGAAATGCAGCGATTTATCGTTCATTGGAATCACGAGGCCCTTTTGCATCGGGCCTGCGTCGATCAGCACATGGTGGTGGCCTTTTTGCGGATCCATATCACCGGCCGGCGCGAGCTCCATGCCTTCCAGGCCGAAGACCATATGCACCGGGCTTGTGACGGTTGCACCGTCTTTCGGTTCGACGAAAAACACCCGGGCCTGTTGCGCGTGCACCGCAGCAGCCACAAGGAAAACGCTCGACAACACTGCTCCCGACAACATTTTCTTGAACATCATTTTTTTCGCTCCCAGAAGAATGCGGCTGCCGGATCAACTATCCATCCAGACAGGCCAAAACGGTTTCGTATAACACGCGTGGCGTAATCGACGCGGCGCGACCCGCCGGACGACACACAAGGGACTCAAAAACCGCCGGGGAGAGGATACACCGAGCATAAGAAATCACGCGGATCCGTGCTTCTGCCCTGCCCGCGCTACGTCACTTCGATGAACCGATTCTGACATTCCGGTACTATGCGGGTCGCCGGACGTTTCGGCAGCCGTGCGCGGCACAACCCGGAATACGAATTTGCGGGCACAACGCCGCCCCGTGGAATATTTAACGATGTTTCGTCGAACGAGAAGAAAGAGTCTGTCGTGAGTGAAGTTTTAGAATATAAAAGCTGGGTTTGTCTGATTTGTGGTTGGATATACAACGAAGAGGACGGTTTGCCGGAAGAAGGCATTGCGGCCGGAACGCGTTTCGCCGAGATCCCGGACACGTGGCGTTGTCCGTTATGCGACGTCGGCAAAGAAGATTTCGTTGCAGTCGAGTTCTGATCCGGCTGCGGGCTTAGCCGTTGCATTCGGTCGTTTCAACCTGATTTCGCGCCGGTTCAGCGCGCGACCACAATCAGTTCCCGGCTCGCGGTCGATACCGCCGCCCCGTCCCAATCGCCCTGCCACGCGAGATGGCGGAACCCTGCCAACTCAAGCTGGGCGGTGAGTTCGTCCTGAGTGCGAAAGCGCAGTTCGCTCGCGAACGTCAGCGTCTCCTCTGTCGCCTTGAATCGATAATACGTGTTGAAGCGAATGCCCGACTCCGGGCTTGCGCTCACGTCGTCCTGCCACACCTCCACCTCGCCGACTCCGTCCACCTCGATCAGCCTGCCCGACTGTGCAGGCGTCCAGGATTCCCACGCGCGCGCCGCCGGATTACGGCTCTCGAACGCCAGGGTGCCGCCGTCGCGCAGCGCGTAGCGTGCAGCTTTGAGCGTATTGAGGAACGTGGTGTCGTCGAGGAAAACCTGCGCGACGTGGCCCGTCATCACCAGCAGGTCGGCGGGCGGCAGCAAGGCGAGCGCGTCGGCATCGCCTTCAATCCACTGAACGCGGTCCCCGTTCGGTCTATGCCGCGCCACGTGCAGCATCTCGGGCGCGGGATCGACGGCAATGACCCGATGCCCCCGCGACGCCAGTTCACACGCGAGCAAACCCGTTCCGCAACCGAGATCGATTACGCGCTGCATGCCTGTGGCCAGCGCCAGGTAGAAGGTTGTATCGGCGGCGAAGGGGTTCAGGGTGTCGTAGAGCGCGACGAGGCGCGAGTCAGTGTAGAGCGTGGATGGCATCGGAAAAGTTGGCAGCGTTTCATCGGCTTAGGTGAGCGAGCGCATCGCGCATGGACTGGCTTGGCACGAGGATGGAGCCCGCGAACGGCGTGTTGAGATCGAGGATCACAAGCACCGTGGACGCTATCGATAACGCCCCGAGCGTGATCGTAACCAGCGCCAGTGCATTACGTGGTGCGATCAGGCCAAAGCAAAGGAAGATGATGAGCAGCCAGAAGACGAGAATCCGGTCGAACGGCGAAGAAGCCGAACCGCGCGCTTCCTCCACAATTTTCCAGCGTTGCTGGATCAGTTGGTCGAACCGATCAAGGGCTTCTTCGGCGAGCTTCTGGTGGAACGGATCAGGCGGTTGCAACTCGCGTGTGTATCGTTGTGCCCGTTCAAGCATCGCGCCCAGTGCGCTGCTATCGAGTTTACCGGTGCCGGAGCCCGGCACCACCGTTTTTTGATAATCGTTGCCGGGAGGCGGCGGTTCCCGCACCCACGTGGATGCGATCGCGGCCGCCGTGTAGGCGCGCAGGATCCGGCGGGGAGCGTCGGCGTCCGGGCCGTACTCGCGCAAGCTGTCGTCGAGCTGGATCAGTGCAGCAGCATAGGCACGGATGTCGGCAGTGGTGGTATCGAATAGAGTTTTCGACGATGCCGTCAGCAAACCCAGCACAAGCGCCGCGAACGTAACCAGCATGCCGACCACAAGTTTCAGCAATTGTACGGTTTCATGCGCCTTGTGTTCCTCAGGGAGTAGCGGCCGCACGAATACACCAAGCCCCGTGGCCGCGAGCAGGCACAAGAACACGACGGCAGCGGTTTCGAGTTCGGTCATGGCGAGGCCCGGGGGGACGTTTGTATTATCGGATGAAGTAGCGGTTTATTCCAGACGAGAGAATTAATGTGGCGGTCTGGCGCGATTAAGTTGACCCTGTGATGAAGTGGCAACGATAATCGACAGTTCTACTTGTTAATCGACCGGTGAGAAAGGGCATGAATCAGACGAAATACTGGGTTGCTGCGTTTGCTTTGGCAGCCAGCGGGTGCGCGTTCGCCAACGTCGCCGCCGATAACGTCATCCGCAGCGCAGCGCCTGCGAACGACCGCGTCATGGGCAACGAGTGCACGGACAAGTCGATCAAACCATTCGCGCGGCCAAAAGACAGCACACTGTCGGACGATATGTTGCGAACGGCATTGACCTTGATCTCGGGTTTGGCGGGGGGCAGCAATCGCGGGGCTGCGACTGGCGTGTGCGGAGACCGGTCGCCGCTTTAGGTTATTGCTTCACGGTTCCCCGCTCCCGAGCCCGTCATCTCCGCGGATCTCCGCCGCCTTGCTCAAGCACTTCTGATTCGGGCAATCGCACAACTCGGTCGCACAACCCCCCGTCCCTGCCTGACGCTGCGCCAAAGCTATAAAAACAGCCAGCAGCCCTCGGCTAAGCACCTTACCCGGCAGAATTCGAGCGGAGCACGTCGGCTAATCCCGACTGCCTTCAGCCTTGCGAGCAAGTTGTCACTATGCCAGTGCGCGAGAATGCGGCATCGCTGCGCATTTTTACGAATATTGGGTGCCAGAGCGTATTATCTGAGCCGCGGGCGTTGTTGTTCAGCAGCTTCGTGCAACGTGGAAACGAGAGTGTCAGGCGCTCAGCCTATTCGGCTCGCACGAATCTTTTCAGTCACTTTTCAGTCACACTTCCCACTGAAAACCTATGTTCAGTCCCGTCGCACTTTACGTTGTCGGAATTATGTCCGGCGCGATCAGCGTGGTCGTATTTGGCTCGCTGGTGCGGTCCGGGATACCCGGATTGTTTCGCTGGATCAGTGCAAACGTCCTGATGGTGGTCGCACTTGTCGCGTTAGCTTTAGATGACGTTTCACCGACACCGCTGACCATTGTGGTCGCGAGTTTGTTATTCGCTAGCGCCGCATTCCTTGTCCTACAAGGTTGCCGACTATTCTTCGGCCTTCGACCTTCGCGCCTTTACGAGGTCGCTGCGTTCACGATGCTGGTGATTGGCGTTATTTACTGGACCTGCCTTTCGCCGAACGAAGCGGCCCGGGTTGCCTTGATGTCGGCCTTTCTCGCCTACGTCCGTCTGTCGGTGGGTTGGATAACCTACACCAGGAGGCCGCTGCATCGACCTGGGTACAGCTACCAGTTCGTCGCGATTATCGCCGCGCTCGGCGGCCTCGTTCATATTGTTCGCGGGCTTGCCGCTGGCCTCGGCTGGGAACATCACACACGGTTCCTCGAGCCAACGCCCATGACCATTGCGTTTCTCGCGGTCGGCATCGTCACCCTGCCATGCCTCTCGATCGGCGCGCTCATGCTTGCGTATGACCGCATGGCGGAGAGGATGGAGCGGTTGGCAGCTATCGATGAGCTGACCGGCGCCCTTGTGCGACGCGAGTTTATGGCTCAGGCCGAGTTGCAGCTGGAGCGTACCAACCGCGCAAAATCCCGCTTCGCGATTGCGATCCTCGACATCGACAACTTCAAAGCGGTCAATGACGCTCACGGCCACGCGGCCGGCGACCGGGCGCTCGCTCACTTTTCGTCGATTGTGTCGCAGGGCATCCGGCGGGGAGACATTTTTGGGCGGCTTGGCGGGGAAGAGTTTGCAATACTGTTCCCTGAAACAACCAGGGCGGACGCGCTCACGTTGGTGAACAGTTTGCGCTTGCATCTGGCCGCGTCCACGTTAAACGTGACTTGCGGAGAAGTGACGTGCACGTTCAGTGCCGGCGTGGATGAATATCAAGCTAGTGAAATGCTGGCAAACCTGATGGCACGAGCCGACGCAGCGCTCTACTCGGCCAAGGCCATGGGACGAAATCGCGTCGTGTTGGCGGTCTCTACGGGCGACGAGGCAGTCGGAGTCACGAAGGACGCACCGAAACCGACCTGACGGTTTTTTTACGGAAGCACGTCAATCTATACATGGTTATCAGCGCAGCTATTGTGGCGGTGCGGGCATCGGCGGCATAACGGTTGCGATCGATTGCGCTGTCCTGCTCGCGCGGCCGTGCCTGGCGCCTTTCGTTTTAAATGTCTTTGATATACTCTGCCCGCTGCGCCGGATCTATGCTCACCAGCGTTCCCCGACGGGTAAGATTAAAGCCATTTTCTTTGCCCGAAGCCCTTGAACAGCAAGGTTGAGCGGTCTGGGACTGCTACCTCTTGGTATCAGTCGCCAAAAGCGCCGCTCTGTAGCAAAAGCGTAGCAGCCAAGTTAAGAAATCAGGTTTCACAGTGCGTCACGGCGCTTCATTTAGGAAGAAGCGAATTGGCCGGAAACGCACGCTGGGAAAGGACAAAGCCGGTATGAACAGGGCTTGGGTCCACCCGCTGAATTATCCATCTCCCCGTAGTTCAATGGATAGAACAAGTGCCTCCTAAGCGCTAGATGCAGGTTCGATTCCTGCCGGGGGGACCATCTTAGTTCCCAACACACCATACGACTGCGTATAGTCAACTTAACTATCGGCCGCAAAGCCCACCCGCCACGAGATGTCGTCACTTGGAAATTGATTCTCGCGATCAACGACGTTCGGATCTTCGCTCGATTTCATCAACTTGCACACGCCAAAAAATATGCTGGTGCTGCTTCGAACTTTCGAGGCGCAACTCATACTGGAGACTCAACGTGGCGAATGCGAAGAAGGCAGTGCAAAGCAAGCGTGCAGAGATGATCGCTGTAATCGCGGCAAATCCCGGCATAACGTCCGGCGAGATAGGTGAGCGTGTTGGGATACACAGCGCTAGCAAAGTCACAACTGCGCTTTGGAGCGCAGTCCGCAGCGGTCGCGTGATGACCGAGCGGGTCGAACGAGCCGGCCGATTCACGAATGCACATTACATGGCAGATCAGGTGCCTCCTGACGCGGTCGAGCGGATCAATCAAAAGCTCGTCGATGCGAGTACGGTCATCCCTATTTCTAAGGCTGCAGGCGCTCGCAGCAGCGTATTCGATGTGCCGGGCAAACCGGTCCCCGCAGCAAAAAGTCGTCACCGCAAACGTGTCGTTCGCTCAGTTCCTAAAGCAATTCAACCTGCGTCGGCAGCGACGCAAGTCACCGCCGACGGCTTTGCATGTGCCGTAGCAAGTAACGGGCAGCTCGTCTTGATGCGAGAGGGCCAGATTCAATTTGCGCTGACCGACGTCGAAGTGGCGACCTTGCAGAGCTATCTGATGAAGCGCGCTGCGGGGAGTCTGTTCGCGAGCATGGCGTGACAAGCGGCGTCACGTGACCTGCAGAAAATTGTTTCAGTAACGCGCGCCGTTATTGCGCGATCCACGCCCGCTTCCGATCGCCACTACTCTATGAGGGCGCGCCATTGCTCAATGATGGCTCTCTCAGCGTGGACGCCGATCCCGCCGGTTGAACGGCGGGATTTTTCCGCTTGTGCTAGGGTAATACCTCAGCGCAAACATCCAACGGCTGAAAAAAACGGTGCATTGGCGCGAGTGCCGACCGCCAGAGGTGTACTACATAAGGCCCTGGTAAATCCCCTCCATAGTTAAAGCATCCGACGGGAAAAGGCCGCCACGATTGCTCGGGGCGGCGTTGCTAGCCCTGGAGAGAATTAGCGGGTAATGCGGCAATACCCGCTTGGTTAAAAGACGATTATGTATCACGGCAAATCACAGGAAAACGTTAACCGAACTTTCGGTCGCAGATGCGATCTTATTGCGGAGGTTGAAGATCAAGTTGGTTTTGCTTGGGCTTGAGGGGTATGTCGCCAGTACGGGCGACTGCGACACCCAAGCGCCCCGCTTCAGCAATAAGCCCATCGTCTTCGGTATAAATAATGGTAGCCGCGTGGACTCGCGCAATTGCGAGGATCTGTCTGTCGACCTTGATTTTCTGCCAACTCGACTTTGATGCACCCTTCTTGGAACCCTTCGCGCGTGTAGCCTGATCGATCACCGCCAACTCTGTAGCGGCTACTTCGTCAAAAGGCAATATCCGAATCGCGCTGCGCTTCTTGAGCACTTCGATTACTCCCGAAGTACCGAGGCCAGTCCCGCACAAATACTCTGCCCATGCGGGGGCAGGAACGCCGATTATGGTCTTTGCCGCCACCAAATCTTGTATAAGTCCGGATATTTTTTCAAACGCCTCATCTGAGTCGTCCCGGGCAGACAAGGAAATCAAGACATTTGCATCAAAGACTATCATCCACGCCCCGAATTTTCTTCCACGCTTTTATTGGGTCGTCAACATCGGTCCATCCATTGTGGCGCACCTGTCTTAAATCATCCAAGACCCGGTCCAACGACACCTCGTCGACAATTTCAAAAGACTGTATCAACAACGACTCAAGAATCCAGTCGCCGCTACTGACTCTGCTCCATTTTCCTGGACCCGACGCCCGAAGCGTCTCAGCAAGGAAATGGCGCGATAGCTCTTTGGCTTGTGCAATCCCACGAATTTCGCAATTCACGATTTTTCCTTCCATGTCACGAAGCGTGACAGGTATGGTGTCGTCGCGGCCGCCGATCTTAATCACTACGCCGTCGATCGTAGTAGGCTGATAAATCGTAATAGGGTCAATCATGGGCAGTTTCCGCCCGGGGAACTCAAGGAGTTTAGCTTTGCCGCCACGACTAATTGTGCCTATTGCGTTGTCGCTTCGCAGCAGCTTATCAATTGCCTTGAACGCCTTCTGAGCCTCTGGATCGGGGTCACCCGTCTTAACGCTCTGCAATCGCTGAAAAACCTTTGGAAAAGCAGGCTCTTCGATCGAGACTTGAACAATCGCGCTTCCACGCCGAAGTTTTTCGAAGTGAACAGAATTGTCGCTCCCGTACAACGTCGATAGGTGCGCAAGATACTGCGCCAACCGAGCCATCGGTAGCGTTTCTGGTGTGAAGCTGTCAATCCTAAAGTTGAGTCGTTCCCTAGTGTCCATTGCGTGCTCTAAACTGCTGGGCGACGATCGCCACCTGTAGCAACAATCTTAACAGTGGCGGAGTAGTGCCGCCCATTTCTTTAGCGGCTCGGACATGGGCTCACGAGAACCAGAATCGTACCGGTACAATTCACCGCTGCGATTTCTACGGGGCACAAGTGGGAGTATAAATTCGACAATACCTCCCGAATCGCGCTTTCCTGCTTATCGTACGAATGCCGCAGGGGGACCATCTTAGTTCCCAGTAGTGCCCAGCAATTTCCAAAAACCTCGCATGCGTCGAGCCCCCATCGCTTGCCGCCCTAGCTATGCCGCTCGCGGAAACCATCCCGCATCCGTGTCATGGAAAACCATTCTCTGGTCTTCCTTGCGGTCCAGATCAGCGATGCGGCCAATGAGTTCTTTGAGCTTTACATTGCCATCAACTGATTCCAAATAGATCGCCCGAATCATACGGTCTGCGGTCTTCGGAATCTTGCCGCGCCGCTCCCACAACGCAACAGTCTGCTCTGACGTGCCAAGGAGATCCGCAACGCCGTGCTGGGACAAATCCATCTCCTTGCGCAAGAATCTGAATTCAGCGCCCGTCAGGTGGCTCTTGCAAGCCACCGCCCGCCCGATGGCTTTGTGCAGCCCATCAGCGTCTTCAATTGAAATGGCCTTTCCGTATGGGGTCTTCCGCTCGTTGTAGCCGTTTTCCAGCCACACGTTCTGAAGCCCGATCTCTGTGTAGTGGTACATCGTCTACCTCAAAAAACAGTCAACACAACAACCCAATCGCCATTCTCAGCGCGCTCTAGCGCGACAGCCACCCGAACCTCATCGCCAGCATTTCTCCTCCTAAGCGTGCATTGCGAGTGCCCATGAATGTTCGTGTGCGAGGGCTCGGTTACCAGGCCATTGCGCAGGCAGTCATACACTTGCGTCGGCGAAATTTTCCGCTTCTTCATCCGCTTCTTCGAATGCGGCGTGAAAAACACGCTAGACGTGTCTTTAGCTGCGTCGCTTATCAAGCGCCTCAAGCGTTGATCGTTCAGTCGGAAGGGCGTGGGCTGGAAACAATACCCATAATTATTATGGGTATCAACAAGAATGTAAGTGACTTAAATATCGCCGGGTGTCAACCCACTCGAGCCGGCTGTGGATGCCGGCGGGGCTTTTCTCTGCCGTTATCGTCTTGCGGTCTTGCGGCATTTCCTGCATTTGTCCCGACACCGCCGCCAAGCCGCGCGTAAGCGACGTAGACCACGCTTCCCAATGCACGAAGGCCCCGGAAAGCGCTACTCTTAGCGAGCCCTGTTTCGCCTCGCCGCGTGTCGATTTTTCTTCGGGACCCCACCATGGCCACGACCTTCACCGTTTTCAAGGCTCAACTCAACATGCTGCTTCGCGACCAGCCGCGCGGCATGACCGCGGACCTGACCGATTTCGCAGTGGCTTATTGGGACGGGCGTCAGGTAGTGGGCGCCTACTTGCGCGATGCCGGCCATGTCGATGAAGTGTTCGACCTGGACGAGAACGCTTTCGAGCAGTGGCGCGACGAGTTTGTTGCGTGGTTAGCCGATCCGCGTTTTACAGCGCGGCCAGACCTGCTCGCGTAGACAAGAAGGAAGAAAGGAACAAGCCGCCGTCCGATGCCGGCGGATATCAGCGCGCTCTGCTACTGACCGCGATTTAACGCTACTTACCGCGCACCGACCCAGAATTCGTCGTCGAGTGCCTGGAAGAAAAACGCTTCCAGCGCGTCCTCCGACAAATCGTCGAGCGTAATACCGCGCAGGCGGCAAAGCACGTGGAGCGTCTCGTCAGCAGCAATGACGAGATTCCGAAACGCGGTGGCGGTGGGGTTGGTCGTGTCCATGCATCCGCTAACGGCCACTATTGCAAAAACTTTAGACCCAAACGCACGATATTTTCGACTGGCCGAGTCAATCCGGATCCTGAGATGCCAAGGTAATACGTCGTAAGCAATTTTCGCCCTGGTGTCTTACATAAAACACCTGACGCCCATTGCGAGCGCCGGTCACATCGATGCCAGAAACGATCCTTGGATTCGCCCACCGAAATAGGCGCCGCCGCCAAGCTCATCTTCAAGTGCGTTGAAAAAGAATTCACCCAATTGCGCATTCGACAAACTGCCGACCGGAATCTGCCTCAGGCGGCAAAGCAGTTCCAACGCTTCGTCGGCGGCATTGAGTGCGCTACGGTATCGGTATAAGCGGGTTTATCGAGTTTCATGAACGCAATAACGGCACGGGTCGAGCGGGCTTTAATGCCTCGCTGAAAGACTGAAAGACTGAAGAACCACGCCGTGCCGTCCATCGCACATTCGCAGCGGGACGTCCCGATCACCACGGGCCGATGATGTCATCGCCCAGTGCGTTGGAAAAGAACTCGCCAAGCTCGTCGTCGGAGAGCTCTTCGATATCGACCCCACGCAGGCGGCAGATCAGTTCGAGCGTTTCACCCGCAGCTCGGATGAGAGCGCGAGAGGCTTCGGGGGAGGGTTCTTTGGTATCCATGCCAACACTAACGGCGCCGATGCAAGGAACTTTAAGCCCGTATTACCCGTGTATTAAATCGCAGCGCCAGGCAGCACGCGTGAACAAGCTAGACCCACTACCCTGTCATTCCGGCTCGACCGGAAAGCGTCGGTTCAACTCACGCTTGGCCCAATGAAGCGCTTCGTTTTCAGCGACATTGCTGGTCGGCGCCATCTCGCCCGCATTCGTCTTGAGCGGCAAGCTGCCCGCCTGCACGGACCAGTCCCAGCGGGTGCCGCGTTGTTCGACGAACACGTCGATGACATGTTCATTGTGCATATAACGCATGACTTCTCCCGTTGGCAGGACGCGATCCTAGCATGATGACGCGCGAGGCTTGCCGTCAGCCTCGCCCTGCCGCTTCGTGCTCGTCGCACCAGTCGAGCGCCCAAGCCCGCGCGCACGCGATGGCATCGCCGTCGTTATCGAACGCGTCTATGTCGCCTGACTCGTGCTTTTCCGGATGCGCGTCGTCCGCTGCCGGCATGCGGATCATGCGAGCCTGCGCGTAGTACAAGCCATCTTGATCGTGTCGTGAGCGACAGTCGATGTGAAAACCCTTGTAATCGAAACGCATCGGCGTATTCCTCGCAAAAATGTAAACGGTTGGCCCGTTCCAGCAGGTTCGCGCAAGACGCGTTCCGCATGAATACGCGACCAGGCGTTACTGAGCGGACGCAGGGCCGTCGTATTGGCCCCATCGGTCCTCGCAAACTCGTTAAAATACGCCGACCTTGGCCGGACGAACGGAGCGCGAGCGTAATTCAATACCCAATACCCCGCCCCGTCCCGACCGAGCAAGCGGACACCTTGTACAAGTTAAATACCGTTTAGACACCGTTTGCCCCTGCCCAATCTCGCCAGCCACGGATTCCGCTATGAAATTGCTTGCCGCTGTCGCCTTAAGCTTGTGTTTGTCGACCGCTCACGCCTCACAGGAAACCGATGCCTGCGATGCCCATCGCCAGACCCTCGAAAGGCAAATGGCGACCGCGCTGAACCAGGACAACTCGGCGCAACTCGACGCGCTGCAAGCCGAACTCGACAAGACCAACGCCGAATGCACGCCCGACGCGATCGCGCAAAAACGTGCAGACGCATTGAGACGCCACGACAGTGCCGTGGCCGAGGCCAGGAATCGTTTGCGTGACTGGGAAGCGGAGTTGGCGCGCGCCAGGAAAAAGGGCACGGATCAGCTGAACATAGCGGCCTGGGAGCGCAAGGTGAACCGGGCGCGCGCCGATCTGGACCGGGCAGTGGCAAGACCCATTCAATAAACCGCTTACGAAGGATTCGTACCGGCCAGGAGTTCGCTAAAGTTTTTTTCATCGCTGCCGTTAGGCATTGATGAACTCCTTCATCGATATGAAACTCCAGGGTGCGCCTTCCGCGCTGTTGGCAGACCAGGAACTGACGCACCTCGAGCTGGTGCTGCGGCGTTCATTGATCGACGACGCGTTGTGCCCCATCATGCCGCCCACCTACTGGCGTGAGCGGCTTGCGCTGGTCGCGCGAAGCTCGCATCTTTCTCATACGCAGATCCAGACGGTTCATCGGCTGTATCTGCAGATCGACGCCCACGAAGCCGGCAATCGGACACTCGATACCGCGCCCGGATTCAGCCCCGACCCAACGCCGCCAATTCAGCCCGTGCCACGCATGGTCCTGCAACCGGCCCCGGCTCGTCCTTTCGCGAAAGACCGCTCGTAAGCAGGCATAAGCAGGCCGCACGAGATATCGCACGGACGCTCAATGCCGGTGCCGAAGCCACCAGTCGCGTAACGTGCCAAAGCCGGCGTGACTGCGGCGGCCCAGCATGCGGTCGCGGAATTCGTCACGCCAGTCGTGCGCGAGCACCGCAATCGCGAGCGCGGCAAGCGCCGCGAGACCAACGAGGATATTCGCCAAACCCTCCATGGCGCCCTCCATTCGGGTCGACTGCCATGATTCAAGCATAGGTCAAGCGCCTGGAATCGGGGCGTGAGCAGGGGATTTAATTCGCTTGTTCTAGGGCGCTCATGGCTTGTTTGCCGGGGCGTTCTTCGCGTTGGGCAACCGGCTCAACTTGAGGACGAAATCGCGGTGTTTGTCGTGGAAGTCGAACGTGAATTCGACAAGTTCGCGCAAGCCCTCGCGCGGGTCCATGGTGTCCAGATGCAATGACTGTTCGAGCGCGCGGATCTTGCCGTAAGCCTCATCGATAACCGCTTCGTACAACCCTTCCTTGCTGCCGAAGTAGTAATACAACATGTGCTTCGTGGTATTGGTGCGCTCCGCGATGGCGTCGACCCGCTTTCGGACCTCATTCGGACCTTCATCGCAGACGGATTCTTCGAGAAAACCCTTGTTTCAAGGGCTTTCGCCGGGGTTTCGCTATACTTCCGCAGAATTTTGCAGACCCGGTTGCGCGCCCTCACAAGGAATCGAATGACTCACAAGCAAGCCCTGGCCCGCGTTGCGTCGGCCTTCAACTCGATGGTCAAGCCGACCCTGATTGCATGCGTTATTGCAGGTGGCGCGTGCGCCCTGCCGCTGAACGCTAACGCACAAAACGCGCCCGACCAGCAGCCGTTTCCCGCTCAGACACTGCCGCCGGGCCATCCCGCGGTGCCGCCGCCGTCACCGCAAAGTCTCGCGGCCGAAGGCGTGCGCACGAGCGCCAACATTGCACGGGGAGCCGCCGATATCTGCCACATCGACCGCGTGAAGATCGACAGGTTCAAAGTAACGACGCGCAAGAGTTTTCCCGCCGCGCCCGATTTCGACGGCGAGTGGAATCTCGGCTACAAGGAAGCGCAAGCCACCGTCGACCGCTTCTCGGCGATGAAAACCAGCAACCCCACCGAGTACGCAAAGGAGATCGGCGAAGCGTGCCCGGCGCTGACCCAGGGTATCGACGAGGTGACGAAATAAGGCAGCAGCGCTTAGCCGGCCGTGCCGTAATGCGCACGCTTTTCGGCGTACATGGCGGCGTCGGCACGTTGCAGCATGACCTCCAGCCGCTCACCGTCACGCGCGGTGGCCGCGCCCATCGCAAAACTCAAGGGCATGCCCGAATAGAACTGGTTGTTGACTTCGAGCAGTTGCCGGATGCTTTCGATCACCGCGGCGCCGCCGCGCTCGTCTACGCCAGGCAGGAGCAGCACGAACTCGTCGCCGCCAATGCGCGCGGCGTGGCTCGGCTTCTCCACCGCCTTGCCGAGCACTTCGCCGGCGCGCCGCAATAACGCGTCGCCGGCCGCGTGACCAAGTTGATCGTTGACGGTTTTGAGACCGTTCACGTCGACGGCGACAGCAGTCACCGGGAACGGCCCCTTGCGCTCCAGCCGGTTCATTTCATCGATATAAAACGAGCGGTTCTTGAGTTTCGTCAGCGCGTCGTGCTTGCCGAGAAATTCCAGGTACGCCTCCGCTTTCTTGCGCGCGGTGATGTCGGTGAGCGCGACGAGGACGAGATCCCAATCGGCTTCGTGCCCGGGAAACACCGAGAATTGCAGATGCACGTGCAACTGCTGCCCTTCCAGCGAATAGTTGACGACCTCGCGCTGATGGAACAGGCGGTTCTCCCATAAATCGATGAGCTGTTCCTGGAAATGGCTCACCATCTCGTCGCGGAAAACATCGCCCAGACGCGCGAGCAACACGGCTTTGTCCGGTGCGCCGAACATGGTCAGCGTGTGCTGATTCACGTCGAGCACGTGAATTTCCTGCATGCAGCGCTCGACGAATTCCGGATGAACATTCGTGAACGTCCGGAAGTCGACAATCCCGCGTTCACGTATATCGTCCAGCAGCGCCTTCACTGAGCTGAAGTTTTCAACCCACAGCGAAACGGGCGAATGCTCGAACAGGCCGCGCGCATAAAGCTCGCTCAGCGCGGCCTTGCGGCGCACATCTTCCAGTTCCGTAATGTCTTCGACGGTCACCAGCACGCGGTCCCAGGTTGCTTCGTGACCAGGCAGGATCACCGCTTTCAGCAATACGTCGAGCCGCTTGCCGTCGAGCGCGTAGTTCACCGTCTTGCTCACGAACGCCGCTTTGCCGGACCATAGTTGTTCGAGTTCGTCCGCGTGGGTGAGCAGCATGTCGTCGCGGAAAACGGCGCCGAGATTACGCACCAGATGGTCGATATCCTTCGCGCCGAACAGCGAGAGCGTGCGCCGGTTGACCTTGATCAGCCGGATGCGCGACGAGCATTCGGCGATCCGCGCCAAGTCTTCAAGCAGAAAAGCGCGCAGGTCGACAACGCCCTGGGCACGCCAGCCTTCGAACACCTCGCGCACGGCGCTGAAATCCTCGAGCCACAGCGAAACGGGCGCGAGGTCGAACATATCGGCATCGTCCGCCGGCGCGTTCGATGCAGTCGTCGATGCCGCTGCCATACTCTGCAAAGCGCGCCCCTGGTTGTTCGGCATGTCCATCCTTTTCCGATGATCTAGCTTGATATGGTCCGGTTCCGCCATTTTATGCGCAGACGTGGCGCAAGAATGCTGGAAGGAAATAATCAAGGGGACGCAAACGCCGCGGCGTTGAGCAACAATGAAGGGCTTCAGGCATGTTTGCTGCGCGAAGGCGCTGAACGGCCGCACGCCTTGCGGCCTCCACAGGCCCGCGCAATGGCTGAATGCCGGCCAGGCGCCGGCATATCAAGCCCCTTTAAAACCCTGTCAAAGGAGACACGTTCCCATGGCTGACTTTCGCATCTGGTCCGATGAATTCGCGGCCAACGGACATCTTTCGAAGAATCATGAATTCGATCAGCAAGCATTCGGCGTAGACGGCGAAAACATCTCGCCCGCGCTGCAATGGGACGGCGTGCCGGTCGAAGCCAAGAGCCTCGCTCTCACCGTCTACGATCCCGACGCGCCCACCGGCAGCGGTTTCTGGCACTGGATCGTGGTGAACATTCCGGTGGACACCCGCTCGCTGCCGCAAAACGCCGGCAAGGCCGACGGCAGCCTGCTGCCCGCCGGCGCTCTGCAAATGCGCAACGACTATGGCACGGTTGGTTTCGGCGGCGCGGCGCCCCCTCGCGGCGACAAACCGCATCGGTACATTTTCCGGATTCATGCGCTGAAGGCAGAGCACCTGCCGCTCGATGTCTCGACGACCAACGCGGTCGCCCGTTTCATGACGCATCTGAACGAAATCGATTCGGCCACCTATACCGGCCTGTATCAGTTGAAATAAGCGCCGGATCAGGATCGCGCGCACCGCCTGGCACGGCGTCGCGCGGTCCTGCGCGTTCCGAACGCGTTTTCAAGTAAACCGTCTGAAAGGCGCGAGCCTTACACTTCGCGGCCCCCTTCCTCTTCCCTACCGATGGACGCAGACCAAGGTCTTCCTCTTCCCCAGCGCTATTGGGCCATCCTGGTCGTAGCACTCGGCATTACTCTCGCGGTACTCGACGGCGCTATCGCGAACGTTGCGCTTCCGACCATCGCCCGCAATCTGAACGCCAGTCCCGCCGACTCGATCTGGGTGGTCAACGCGTATCAGCTCGCCATCACGGTCTCGCTGCTGCCGCTCGCCTCGCTCGGTGACCGGATCGGTTATCGGCGGGTGTACATGTCGGGACTCGCGCTGTTCACCATCGCATCGTTTGGCTGCGCGCTCTCCGGGTCGCTGACCTCCCTTGCCATTGCACGGGTGATACAAGGGTTCGGCGCGGCGGGCATCATGAGCGTCAACACGGCCCTCATCCGCATGATCTATCCCAGCGAGCATCTCGGCCGCGGCGTCAGCATCAACGCCTCCGTGGTGGCGATCTCATCGGTGATCGGACCTACGGTTGCGTCCGGCGTTCTCGCGATCGCACCGTGGCCGTGGCTCTTTGCTATCAACGTGCCGATCGGCATCGCTGCGTACGCGGCCGGCTGGAAAGCGCTGCCTCGCACGCCGGGACACCGGCAACCCTACGACTATCTCAGCGCGCTGATGAACGCGGCGGTGTTCGGCCTCGCGATCACCGCCGTCGACGGGCTTGGTCACGGAGAACATCGTTCATACGTGTTCGCCGAGTTCCTCGTGGCCGGCGTGGTCGGATACTTTTTCGTGCGGCGCCAACTGACGCAGGCCTCGCCGCTTTTGCCTGTCGATCTCTTGCGAATCCCGGTGTTCGCGCTGTCGATCCTCACGTCTTTCTGCTCGTTCACCGCGCAGATGCTCGCGTTCGTCTCGCTGCCGTTCCTGCTGCAGAACACCTTCGGCATGAGCCAGGTCCTGACTGGCTTTCTGATGACGCCGTGGCCGCTGGTGATCGTCTTCATCGCGCCGCTCGCCGGCATGATGTCCGACCGGTATTCGGCGGGCGTGCTCGGCGGCGTCGGGCTGGCCCTCATGATGCTCGGCTTGCTGCTGCTCGCGACAACCGGCGCACATCCCGCACCCGTCGATATCGCGTGGCGCATGGCGCTGTGCGGCCTGGGCTTCGGATTGTTCCAGACGCCGAACAATCGCCAGATGCTGTCGTCGGCGCCGCGTCATCGCAGCGGCGGCGCAAGCGGCATGCTCGGCACCGCGCGGCTCTCGGGACAGACGCTCGGCGCGGCGCTCGTTGCGCTGATCTTCGGCATTGCGCCGCAGCACGGTACGACCATTACGCTGATCGTCGCGGCGGGCTTTGCAGCCGCAGCGGCCATGGTCAGCCTGATGCGGATTTCACGCGGCAAGACGCCCGCGACAGCCTGAAGCCGACGTGCCCTGCTTGCCTGCCTTACAGGAACCTGGGCACACCCTTTGCTGAATTGAACGAGCGTGGCTCCGAACACCGGAGCCGGTTCGTTCAATGCACCAAGGAGCGTATTTCATGGCTGATTCCCTCAATGGTTACAAGGTCGCAATTCTCGCTGTCGATGGCTTCGAGCAAGCCGAACTGGTCGAACCGCAAAAGGCGCTGAAGGCAGCCGGCGCACAAGTCGATGTGATCTCGCAAAAGCCGGGACAGATCCAGGGTTTCGTGCACACCGACAAGGGCGACAAGGTCAAGGTCGACGCCACCTTCGACCAGACGCGTGCATCCGATTACGACGCAGTCGTGTTGCCGGGCGGCGTGGTCAATGGAGATGCAATCCGAGTCGATGCGAAGGCGCAACACATCGTGAAGCAATTCGATAAGGACGGCAAACCCATTGCCGTGATCTGCCACGGCGGCTGGCTGCCGATCTCGGCGGGAATTGTGTCGGGCCGCACGCTGACGAGCTGGCCGACGCTGCAGGACGATATCCGCAATGCCGGCGGCACATGGGTCGATGAAGAAGTCCATCGCGATCGCAATCTCATCACGAGTCGCAAGCCCGACGATCTTCCTGCGTTCAACAAAGTCATTATCGAAGCGCTCAGCGAGCGAAAGAAAGCGGCCTGAGTGCGGGCTTCCTGGTTGTTTCCGATTGTTCCGATTGGCTACGGAGAACCGAATGACGAAATCGATGCCGACGAATACCCGCCAAAGTTTGAACGCTTTGCATCTTGGTAAGGGGCTACGAATGTCACGGCGCTGCTTGGGCGCTGGCACGATTGCAGCGCTCGTACTGAGCGCAAGTTTTGCATCGATAAATGCAAGCGCACAAAACGGCAACGCGGTAGCGCCGGCACGCCCGGGGTCGGACGGCGCGGCGACGCCTGCGCCGACCGATGCGGCGTCCGCGCCCTTGGCCGCTTCCCACTCTTCCCAAGCCCAATTGTCGCCGGCCGATCAGCAGTTCGTGCAGGACGCCGGCACTGCGGGCGCAACTGAAATCGCGGCCAGCAAGCTGGCGTTGACGAATTCATCCGATGCGCAGGTCAAGAGCTTCGCGCAACAGATGATCGCGGATCACACCCGGCTCGCGCGCAACCTCGATATTGTTGCGAAGCGGCAAGGCATCACCGCGGCGCCGAGCGCGGATGCATCGGTGACGGGAAGCCTGGAGTCATTGCACGGCGCGGACTTCGACAAGGCTTACATTGCACAGGTGGCTGTGGACGGGCATCGGAAAGCAGTGGCCGTCTTTAGCACCGAGAGCAAGGACGGCAGTAACGCGTCACTCAAAAACCTTGCCGCCAGAGCGCTTCCTATTATCAAGCATCACTATGCAATGGCACAGCAACTCGCCAGACTCAAGGGCGTGACATCATGACGGCCGCCTCCGCTGCGCTCGCCTCGACCGTTGCGCAACCTCGGCCAGCCTATGAGGACTCGACCATGCATATCCAGTTTTCCGACGCCACGCCCACCTACGACGGCGACGATTTCGCCCTTCATTTCGCCGCGCTGATCGACGGTGAACCGGTGATATGTTCCATTTCCGCCGAAGCGCTCGAGGATCATTTCGGCGCTGCGTCTGCACGAGAGGACGACCTGCTCGCGGCGTTCGAACGGGGCCGCGCGAGGATCCGCTCGGTGTGCGCCGAAGCGCTTGACAGCAATGGCGGAGAGGGCGTCGTATTACGTAGCGGACTGTTCCGCGTGGCGGGCATGGAGCCGGAATGAGCAGCGCGCTCCATCCGTCATTGGTTCACTGGTGCGGTTCATTCGCACGGTTCATTGAGGCGGTTCATTGAAATAAACGCTTCCCGGAGGTCCTCATGTCTCTGATCATTGCAGGACGGTTTCAAACCTTTCCCCAAGCCGAATCCGCAGCCCAACGTCTTTTTGCGAGCGGATTTCTCGAAGAGGATGTCACGCTCTTTTATGTGGCGCCGAGCGGACAGCACGCACGGCTCGCCACGGGGGGCGACCACTACGCGGATGCCGGGGCGAAAGAGGCAGGCAAGGGAGCGGGCAAAGGTGTCACGATCGGCGCGGTGATCGGCGCGATCGTGGGTGCAGGCGTTTTTGTGTTGTTCAAAACCCCTTGGCTGGCGGCGGTGCTCGCCGCCGGGGCAGGCGCCTATGTCGGATCACTAGCCGGCGCAATGGCGCATGCGCAGTCCGGCAAACGGCCGGCCGCCGATTCGACCAGCACCGAAAATCATGGCTCGGCTAATGCCCTTGACGCGAGGCATTCCGGCGTTGTCGTCGCGGTTCATGTTGGCCCGGAATTGCAGGCACAAGCAGCAGCCATTCTTCGCGATGCGGGCGGCATGGAAGTCGAGCGTGCATCGGGCCAATGGCGAAACGGCCGCTGGGCCGACTTCGATCCGGTCAAGCCACCGGAGCCGGTTCGGGAATTCGCGGAACCGCGTGCGTAAGGTTAGGTGGTTCAGGCCGCTTGGCGAGCGGCCTGATTTACTTCGCATGTTTAGGAAAGCTACGAATTACACCCACAGTTGAACCCGTGCTCTCGATGGCGCACTCGTGCCGCGCACACCGTTCGCCGATTCGCAACTCGCGCGCAGGGGACCGTTCATCAATGCTGACGCCGCCGGGTTGCAGAGGCCTTTATGCGTCGATTGCGCATACGCGGCCGCGAGACTCCCATCGATCTCGTGCTGACGCACTTGCAGCACGATCGCGGATGTGACGATTGCAACGAACACAAGAAACTCGCGGGTATTAACGGGCATTGCTGCTCCAACATTCAGTTTTGGCAGTCATTGCGCAAAGCCCGTGCCACGTGCCAAGTATTGGCTCTATTTTCTAGTAGCGGTTACTGAATTAATGACAGCCCCCTAATCCAAAACCATCCGCACTTCGGCATGGAACGCGCGAACATCGGGCACAGATCGGGCACAGCCGTTGCGTCTCTCCCTTGGACCGCGATCCGGGGAATCAGGGGACCGCGGGCCATCTTCGATTACTCAAAGGAGGTTCATATGAGCACTAACATCGTATCGGTACTGAACGATCTGGTTGAAACGTCGAAGGACGGCGAGAAGGGCTTCCGGAAGGCCGCTGAAGACACCAAGGACGCAACCCTGAAGCAACTGTTTACCGGCCGCGCCGAGGACTGTGCACGCGGTGCGCAGGAATTGCAGGATGTGGTCCAGCGGCTGGGTGGAAAACCGCAAACCAGCGGGACGGTCGGTGGAGCGCTACATCGCGGCTGGGTGGACATCAAGTCGGCCGTGACCCATCGTAGCGATCACGCGATCCTCGAAGAATGCGAGCGCGGGGAGGATGTTGCGAAGAAAAATTATCGTGACGCGTTGGACAAGGAACTGCCCGCGGACGTGCGGGCGGTGGTCGAGCGCCAATACCAGGGTGTAATCGAAAATCACGACCGCATTCGCGATCTGCGCGACCAATACGCTGCTGCCAAGCCGTAACCACGGGTCGTAGGCTGAAATCACGCCGGCGCGCTGAAAGGTGCGCCGGATTTTTTTGCATTCTCATTTATGAATTCGCATAACAATTCGTTATCCATATTTATTTTTATGCTCATCAAAGCGACGATGGACGCCAGAAAAACCCGCCGGCTGCTGCCGCAGCCGCAACCGCAGCAACCGAGGCACCCCTGCCGCTTGAGAGTGCAAAAGCCGGTACACCCGGCAAGGCAATCTTTTTCGTTTGATTCATGAAAATTTCCCTTCCCCGGGAACCGGTTCATAGGGATCAAGCGAAGCCTCAGGTCCGTTACGAGCGGCTGACTACATCAAGATTAAATATATCCGGACTTCTTATTAATTATTCTGTAAAACTGCGTCCCTTCCAACCAGATACCAACATACAAACAAAACGGACAGCGAGCACGCTGTCCGTTTTTCACCGGCCCTTTACTCTACAATCTTCAGGTGGTTGCGCACCGATGCCACGCCGTCCACCTTCGACACCACGTCTTCCGCACCGCTCTTGTCTTCGGCCGACGGCACCGTACCCGTCAGCGACACAACGCCAGCACGCGTCTTCACATGAATATGCGTGGACTTGACATTCTTTGCGCCCAGCAATTCCGCCTTGACCTTGGTCGTGACTGCCGTGTCATCGACCTTGGTACCAATCGACGTGGAGGCGCCTGTCGACGTCGTCGCGGTTTGTGCACTGACGTTAAGCGCAAACACGACACACGCGATACTGCCGGCTGCCTTCAGGATTTGGGTCGATTTCATCGTGATTCTCCTTCTAGTTGGTTTAAAAAACTGCGGCGTTGCCGCTGTCTTATTTGAGCGTAGGCCGCCTCGTACGGCCGCAGCATCTTTGCTGCAAAGCCCTGCTCGTTTTCATATCCACAGCGCCAAGACCCCACGGATAGTAAAAGGTCAGACGCAAAGACCGTGCCGCCCCGGCCGCGATAACCGGCAAATGAAACATTGAAGGCCGCGTCGAGACCGTACGCTGCAACGCGCACCCGCTGTTTTGTCCATGCGATGTTTACCTGCGACGTAAGACCTGAGGCGCCGCTTCCTATCCGCAGTGCTTTTGCCCGTGCGCGTGTAAAAAGTGCGCGCATTTGCCGGCCGATCGAACGCCCCGGCATGGCGCCAGCGAACGAAAATCGTATTGAAACCTAGCGCTCACGCGCTCTGCGGCGCGCATGGCATGACTGTTGCTCTTAAGGACCCACGAAAGTCCTAACATTGAGGAACAACACGCAATGCCGCCTTCCCTCGAACTACGCACCAAGCAAAGTCTTGCGCTCACGCCGCGCCTTCAGCAATCGGTTCGTCTGCTGCAACTTTCATCGCTCGAGTTTCAGCAGGAATTGCGCAACGCGCTTGATACGAACCCGTTCCTTGAGTACGACGAGACGCAAGCAGAAGACAACGCGCTGTCGACCGACAATGGCAACTCCATGGCCGACACGCCTGCGCCCACCGACCAGAACGCGCCTGTCGATGCCCCCATGAGTGCCGAAAGTAGCGCCGACACATCGGAGAGCAACGACTCACAGTCGCATGAGGACTCCATGAACGAGTTCTCATCCGATCCGTTCGGCCGGACATCGACGCGTAATAACGGCGACGGCGAAGGCTCCGACCCGGCCGACTGGGTTCGCATTGAACCCTCGTTGCATGAAACGCTGCACGACACGCTGCGGCTTTATCCGATCAACGATCGCGACCGCGCAGTGGCGCAGCTCATCATCGAAGCACTCGATGACGACGGATATCTGCGTCAGGATCTGCAGGAACTGTCGGAGCTCGTGGATATAGAGCCGGCGTTGTCCGAGGATGAGTTGAACATCGCGTTGAAGCTCGTGCAATCGCTCGACAAGCCCGGTGTGGGCGCGCGTAACTTGTCCGAATGTTTGTCGCTGCAACTCGACGCGCTGGACCCGGAAACGCCGGGACGCAAAGTCGCACTCGAGATTGTCACCCATTATCTCGAACGGCTTGCACGACGCGAGCAGGCCGAGTTGCAGAAGAAGATTGGCTGCAGCGCGGAGGAACTGCGCGTTGCCTGTGCTCTGGTACGCAAGCTCGACCCCAAACCAGGCGCGAACTATGGCGCGGCGGAAGACAACTATGTGGTGCCCGACGTGATCGTGCGGCAGGTAAAGAAGAACTGGGTGGTGACGATCAACCCCGCCGTGCTGCCCCGTGCGCGTATTCATCGCATGTATGCCGAGCTGTTCGCACAATCGGCAGGGGCAAGCCGCTCGCCGCTTGCCCAACAATTGCAGGAAGCGCGCTGGCTGATCCGCAATGCCCAGCAACGCTTCACGACGATCCAGCGCGTGGCGGAATGCATCGTGTCGCATCAGAAGGCGTTCTTCGACTACGGCGAAATCGCGTTGAAACCGCTGGTACTGCGCGATGTCGCCGATGAACTCGAACTCCACGAGTCGACCATTTCCCGCGCGACGGGCAACAAGTACATGTCCACGCCGCGGGGCATCTTCGAGTTCAAGCACTTCTTCCCGCGCGAACTCAGCACGGAAAGCGGCGGTACCTGCTCGGCCGCTGCCGTGCGCGCCCTGCTGAAGGAAATGATCGCGAAGGAAAGCAGCAGCGATCCGCTGTCCGATGTGAGCCTCGCCAAAATGCTTGCAGACCAGGGGGTGATCGTGGCGCGCCGGACGGTGGCGAAATATCGCCATTTGATGAAGGTGCCGCCGGCGGAGTTGCGTCGCGGTTGACGTAGACGATCCGGCCTGAAGGCTGGAAAGCAGGCTGAAAAAAACGCTCCTCGACTATGTCCAGGGGCGTTTTTTATCGCCAGCCGGAGGCTTGCTGCGTGCGCCTGCGCGCGACCATTGCCGACACCTCCGCGCCCAGCAGGAACACCGCCGCCGAGTAGTACAGCCACATCAGGATGATCGCGAGCGACCCCGCCGCACCGAATGTGTTCGCCATGCCCGCGTGCTGCAGATAGAACGCAAAGAGCCGTTTGCCGCACTCGAACAACACTGCGGCGGTCAATGCACCGAGCGCGGCATCGCGCCATTGCATGCGCGCGCTGGGCAGGAATTTGAGCAGCACCGCGAATGCCAGCACCATCATCAGCAGGGAAATGGCGCGCTGCGCTACCGCCGCGATCAGGAAGGCCGGCCCGCTCGTGCCCAGCACCCATTGGCCGACCAGGACCACGAGGGCATCGAGGACGAGCAACGCAACAATCAGCAAGGCCGCGCCCAGGACGAACGCGAAAGAAATCGCGCGGACCCGCAAAAGGGCAATGATGCTGGCCCGGGTGCCCGTGATGGGCGCAGGCCAGATCACGTTGAGCGCCGTGTGGAGCGACGAAAAGGTTGCCGAGGCTCCGACCAGCACGCCCACGCCTGACAAGATCGCGGTGCGCGTCGCGATGTCCGCATGCCACGCGTTGGCGACGATCGATTCCAGGCCGTGCGCGGCGTCGGCGCCCACTATCCCGGCGATTTCGCCGAACAGACGCCCCTGGACCGCATCCGCGCCGAAGAAGATGCTCGCCACCGCGATGATGATTACCAGCGTCGGCGCCAGCGAGAACGCCGCAAAAAACGCGATCGCCGCTGAAAACATCAGCCCGTGGTCCTGCGCCCACTGCACAATCGGGTCCTGGATCCACGACCAGAAGGACTTCAGTCTTTGGTCTCTTGCTGCTGTGTTCAAGGCTGGGCGCTCCCGCAAGTTTTGCTTTTTGCGATGGTAGCGCGGATTTGAGGTTTGGCTGGTGCCGGTGAATTAACGCCGGCGCTTTCGTTTGTTTGCTTAGTATTTCTTATTATTATTCTTGAACGCAAAACCGCACGCCCTGACGGGCGCGCCGTTTTGCAGCGCTTGCTTCCTAAAGGTCTTCATCGCTGGCCGGGTCGGCGGTTTCGTCGTCTATCGCGCGCGCCTCATCTTCCACGCCGTCCGGCAGGATGTCCGAATCGGGTTCAAGATTGTTGTCACCATCGGCGGACGCCATCTCGCCCGTTCCATACCGGTCCGTGTCGCTGTTCAGCTCGGCTGCGGACTGGCCGAGCGCATGCGCGTCGAGTTCTTCCTCGATATCGCCCGGATAACGCTTCTCGCCCTGCACATCCGAGCCGCTATCGGACGAATCGCTTGGGCCCAATGCGCCGGTCCCATGTCCCTTGCCTGCCTCCACGCCACCTTCTTCATCCTGGTCCAATGTGCTTCCACTCATGATCGCCTCCTGATGAACGTCTCTTCTGCGACGCAAGTCCCGTTCCGCCCTCATCGACTCCGCCAACAAAAAGCCCCGCGGCGGTTTATCGGCGCGGGGCTGGATTCGTCTGAGGCTTTTAACTCGATACTTGGCTCTGTACTTGGCTCTGCAGTCAGCTCGCTACGCGCGCCGGGCGTTTCGCCTCCGTCACCTGCCTTACCGCTTTCTTCGTGACCGATGCAGCCGTTGCCACGCTGCGGAGATCGGTCAGGAACGAGTCGCGCCACACCGATAGATTGTTCTCACGCAACGGCGCCATCATGTCGGCGTGACGTGACTGGCGCTCCGCAAGCGGCATCGACAACGCCCGCTCCAACGCCTCGGACATCTGCGACAAGTCGAACGGATTGACGACCAGAGCGCCCGGCAACTGATCCGCCGCGCCGGCAAACTGCGACAGCACGAGCGCGCCCGGGTCGGCCGGGTCCTGCGACGCCACGTATTCCTTTGCCACGAGGTTCATCCCGTCGCGCAACGGCGTGACATACCCAACCTGCGACAACCGGAACAAGGCCATCAGCAAACTACGATCGTACTTGCGGTTGAGATACTGGATCGGCGTCCAGTCGAGTTGCGCAAAACGGCCGTTGATACGCCCGGCCTCTCCTTCCAGGTTCTGGCGGATGCGCTGGTACGTCTGCACGTCCGAACGCGTTGGCGGCGCAATCTGGACCATCGAGACCCGCCCATGCCACCCCGGCGCGTGCAGCAGCAAACGCTCGAATGCCTGAAAACGCTCGGCAAGCCCTTTCGAATAATCGAGCCGGTCCACGCTCATGATCAACTTGCGGCCACGCAGACTGTCGCGCAGGCTCTTCACCGGCTTGCGATTCGAAAATTGCTCGGCGACCTTTGCAATGGCGTCCGGATAGATGCCGATGGGATACGCCCCGACCTTCAACATGCGTCCATGCGCCTGCAGCATCCCGTCTTCGCTGAGATGCCCCAACTGCCCGCGCTCGATGTAATCGACAAACGACTGCTTGTCCGCCTCGGTCTGGAAACCGACGACGTCGTAGCTGCACATCGCCTTGATCAACTCTTCGTGCGGCGGCACCGTCCGCAGGATTTCAGGCACGGGAAACGGGATATGCAGGAAAAACCCGATGGGATTCTTGATGCCCGCCGCCCGGCATTCCTGCGCGAACGGCAGCAAATGATAGTCGTGCACCCAGATGATATCGTCGGGTTCGAGCAGCGGCTTAAGTTGTTTAGCCAGCGCCTCGTTCACCCGCGCGTAACCGGCATATTCCTCACGGTCAAAGCGCGACAGGTCGTTGCGATAGTGAAATGTCGGCCACAACGTGGCGTTGGAAAAACCACGGTAGTACTGGTCGTAATCCCGCCGGGTTAGCCCGACGGTCGCATACGTCACGTTGCCACGCTTCTCGATGACCGGCGCCGAAGCCTCGCCCACAATCTCGCCGCTCCAGCCGAACCACACACCGCCTGTCTCCTTCAGCGCGTCCAGAACGCCGATCGCCAAACCGCCTGCGGCAGGTTTGCCTTCCTGGATCGGCGCGACACGATTCGATACCACGATCAATCTGCTCATTACTGCTTCACCTCATCAGTTGTCGTTGCTCGTTCGAATTGATCGGAATAGCAATGCAAGACACGTGCCTTTTTTACAATCTGGAAAATAAAAATTGTGTATAAATGTGACAAACGAACAAAAACACGCGGCCGTTGCGCGCCGCGCAGAAGATTTTCATGGTGGCGCGCATGCTCAATCCGGCTGCTTCAAACCCGATTCAGGCGTCTTGCTCCGACCCGAGATCCCGTTGGTAATCGAGCCCTTCTTTCCGGATACCACCTTGGTTATGGTCGCCGTCCGGTGGTACGCCCGGCGCCGGGCGGTTCTGCGCGGCGGGGTCATGCGACGAATGCGGGTCGCCGGGACTGGCCGGATCAGCCGGAACAGCAGCGGCGTCGGGTGGGATCATTTTGGCTGGATCGGGCCGCGGCTCACGCTTCGATGAATGGCGTGCTGAACGACGGAGTGCGGGGTGCCTCATGGGTGCCTCCAGGAAGAAGGCCGTCGGAGAAGGGTTCGGCGGCGGATTATCAGCAAAATCCAGCAAGAACGACCAGACTGAATGCGCTCACCCGGTCATTCTTGCCTAATGCGTTGTAATGCCTACAGCGACGATGAAATATGTTCAATGCTTCCGCCACCGGCTGTCTCAATGCCGCGTGCCTGAAACATGCGGCGTTTCGTTCGGTCCCGGTGGCGGATCGCCGATCGGCTGACTCGGTGGTGATGGCGGCTCCCGCGTCGGATCGGGAATCGTGTCGGGCGGTTCTTGAGGCGACGGCGGTACATCCGGATTAAAGGGCGGGTCAGGCGGCTGCGGAGTCTGGGCGTGGACCGGCGTCAAATGCGGCGATCGTGAAACCCGCAACACTTGCCATACATGCAATACGTTACGGGATTGGCGTTGAAACGAGGCGAGATCGGTCATGGCGGGCTCCCTGGATCTTTTGATGATGACACTCGTTCGGATCGCGCGCAGCGGCCGATCCGGCCAAGGACTCTCGAGCTCGGACGCCTGCGGCCAAGGTACCGGACCGCCCGCGAGCCAAGCTATTCAGTCGCAGCAAGGGCCATGCCCCGGGTTCAAGCGCCTCTCGCATTCAACCCATGAGCGTTCTGACATTATCGGCGCTGCTTTCGCGCGCACCAACGAAAATCGCCCGTCCAAAGCGGACATCTTTCGAAGTCCCAATGAGACGGGCGTTGACTCAGTCTGCGCGTGATACCCGGCCGCTGCCAGCTATCACGCCGCGATGAACGATGAACCACGAACGCTGAAACCTAGCGGCGGCTGGTGTCGGCGTCCCCTACTTCGCTGGCTTCGCTTATCGCCGCTTTGTTCGCGGCGTCATCGCCATATTCAACCAGGCGGTTGTAGAGCGTCTTCAGGCTGATGCCAAGAATCTCCGCTGCGCGCGTCTTCACACCACCGCATTGCTCAAGCGTGGCGAGAATCAACTGGCGATCCGCTTCGGCCAGCGACGTGCCAAATGGGATAGTAACGGCCGTTCCCGCCGATGGCTTCGCCAGCGAAATCTGCAGCGGCACGGCCGCGGTACTGTCCGACTCGGCGCCCGACATGATGTACGCGCGCTGCACGTAGTTCTTCAGCTCGCGCACATTACCCGGCCACGGGTACGACGCGAGCATGTCGCGCACGGCGGCCGGAAACGTCTTCTTGGTGTTGTAGCGTGAATTGAGCTCATCGAGGAACGCCTGGCCGAGCAACTCCACGTCCGTGCCGCGGTCGCGCAAGGGCGGCAGGTTGATCGGAAAGACGTTGAGCCGGTGATACAAATCAAGCCGCAACTTGCCTTCAAGCACAGCCTGCTCCGGATCACGATTCGTAGCGGCAATCAGCCGTACGTCGGTCTCGAGTTCCTTCGTTGTACCCACCCGCATGAACATGCCCGTCTCGAGCACGCGCAGGAGTTTCACCTGCAATTCGATCGGCATCTCGGTGATTTCATCGAGGAACAGCGTGCCGCCGTTCGCGCGTTCGAAGTAACCCTTGTGCTGACGATCCGCTCCGGTGAACGAACCACGCTCATGCCCGAACATCTCCGACTCGATCAGGTTCGGCGAGATCGCCCCGCAATTCACCGCAATAAACGAATGTTTGCGACGCAGGCTCAACTCGTGAAGCGTCTGCGCGGCGACTTCCTTGCCGGTACCCGATTCACCGATCAGCAATACCGACGCCGCCGTAGGCGCCACCCGGCCGACCTGGTCATAGACGGTTTGCATCGCGGGCGAATTTCCGAGCATCAGGCCAAAACGGCCCATGCGGCGCAGCTCGCCACGCAACGTGCCGATCTCGGCCTTGAGGTCGCCAGGACGCGGCAGGCGGCTCAGGATCGCCTTGACGCGCTGCATGTTGATTGGTTTGACGAGGTAGTCGGTTGCGCCCATCTTGAGCGCGCTGACCGCTGACTCCACCGTCGCGTGTCCGGTAATGACGATGATTTCCACGCCGGATCGGGGATCAAGGTCCTCGAACAGATCGACGCCCGAACCATCGGGCAGCTTGAGGTCGGTGAATACAACGTCCGGCGTCTGGCGCACAAGCTGAATCCGCGCTTCGCGCAAATCGCCCGCAGTCGCTGTTGTCAGTCCGTCTTCGCCGATGATCGCGGCTAGTGCCTCGCGGGTACTGGGATCGTCATCGACAATCAATACGTGTGGCATGCGTCTTGAATTTATCCAAAGTGTTGAGGGTCACACGGCGCAGAAAGCGTCGTGGAGGTCTCTGGGACGATGCTATGAAAGCAGTACGCCGCCAGGCCGAATGGGCACCGAGAGAAACTCAAGTACGCCGAAAGATGAAAGTCTTTCCGGTTTCGCGAATGGCGCCTGACTGCGTCGCGCAATTATTGCCATATAGCGAACTTATTACTGTGGATGAGTCGATTATAAGGCTTTATCAAGATGAAACGCACGCCTGGGCGTGCGTTTCGAATAGTCTCTCTTGCCGCATGAGCCTGGTGTTCCGGTCGCGCGTGGAGATTGCGCAATGGACCCGGCAAAGCCTTCTCTCTATCAGCTATGCGGAAAATGCCATGCTTCCGGGGTTCCACCGAGCGCCCCGTTGGCCGGAGTGTTCGACGGCTTGACCGGCGCCACGGGCGGTGCAGCCGAAGCGCTAGCCGGCGTGACGACCTTGCCGCCCTCGTCTTCCCAACGGTTCAGTTCACGCGTATTGCGTCTTGAAGCGTCGCGCTGTGCTTGTGCCCATCGCCAGGCCAGGACGCTGCCTATCGCGAACAATGCACCGAACAGGCCGAGTTTGGGTCGTGCCATTGTGATTCCTCCGTTTATCGCGGTTGTGGGGGTTACGGTTATCGCGAAACCAGGATGCCCGCCAGAAAGCCGATCCCCGCCGCAATGCCCAACGCCTGCCACGGGTTGTCACGCGTGTATTGCACGGTGCCGTCCAGACTGGCGCGATACCGCTCCTGCGCATTGGATTGTGCTGTTTCAAGCGCGTTGCGCGCTGCATCGACGTGGTCCCGCAAGCGCGTGCGCAACGCGTCCACGCCTTCAGCGGGCAACGACGCGCTAAGCCGCACAAGTTCTTCCGAATCGTTCAGCAATACCTTGATGTCTTCGATGACCTTTTGCTTGCCCAGCGACATCTGAACCGTGGTTTGACTCATGTTATGAAACCCCTTGCCATTAACATTTGAGACGACCGGTGTGTCCGATACGTCTGATAGATGTCCCGCCGGACGTGGCGGCTTCTGCGCCCACATCACGATATCCACGTGTTGAGTGGCGCCTGATGTTCCGAGCGCCGCAGTCGCATCGCACGTAGCATGGCGCCCAGCACCAGCACGCCGCCGAGCGCGGCAAACGCAGCACTCGTGACGCTCGCTGCCCGCGCGAGCGTCGGCGTGCCGGCAGCGCAAGCCATGACCACGCACATCAACGCGGTCACCAGCGCGACGGCGGCCCAGTGATAAAGGTTGATCGGTTCGGCCGTCAGTAGTTCCGGACGCTCAGTCACGCGCGGCTGTGCGCGAGCCCGGCGGACGGGACGCGCACGCGGTCGCACGGGAATGTCGAAGTGAAGGGAATCTTCCATGGCTTGGTGCCGGATACCGGCCTTTCATTGCAGATGCCAAGCGAGTCGCAGGTTTCGTGCCATCTCGGCCAATGCGTATGCCGGCATGGTGATGATCATTGATTGCGGGCCAAGCGCAGCGGCTCGGGCCACGTCAAACGCGTAACAATTACGCCCGGCGCAGGTAATGTCCTGGCGATATCGGTGAAGCTTTCCGGCTCGCGGCCGGGGTTTCCATTCGTGTGGAGATTCGTGTATTCAATGGTGTGAGGAAGGACAACGACAAAGGGCACCGAAAGGACCAGGCGCATGCAAAGCACATTGGCGCTAAGTCGTTACGGATGGTTAAATACGGTTTATGAGATAAGCCGCATGCAAGCGCTGGTCCCTGAAATGACGGAACCGGTGCCGTCGAACGATGCTTCGCCTACCCGAGCGGCAGTCACAACGGGCCTGCCATCCGACTGGCGATGACCGCTTCGGCCCTGCGGCGCCGCCTCGTCTTCCCCCAGCGGCCGAGCTGTCGCCCGAATAACATTTGCAGGACAAAGACTCATGGCGTCAATCGATCTGGACTCGCCGGCTGTCGCCTCCGGCGACACGCCATCGCAAAAAAAACGCAATGCTGGTGAAATTGCCGGGTTGAAATCGTATGGACTTTTGTACGGTTCATCGCCCGTGATGATGGAGTTGTACTCGCAGATCGAACGCGTGGCCGCCACCGATGCCACCGCGTTGATCATCGGTGAATCGGGGACGGGCAAGGAGCTGATTGCACGCACGATCCACGATCAGAGCGCCCGCCGCGAGGCCCCGTTCGTTGCCGTGAATTGCGGCGCGATCCCCGATAACCTGATCGAACCTGAACTCTTCGGCCACGAGAAAGGCAGCTTCACAGGTGCCGTGCAGGGACGCCTCGGCTACTTCGAGCATGCCAACGGCGGCACGCTGTTCCTCGATGAAGTGACCGAGATGTCGCCGGTTCGACAAGTCAAGCTGCTGCGCGCGCTGGAAACGGGCACGTTCTTTCGCGTGGGCGGCAATGACCTGATTCACTCCGATGTCCGCGTGATCGCGGCGACCAATCGCGATCCGATCGTGGCGGTGAAGGAGAACGGCTTGCGAGAGGACCTGATGTATCGGCTGGCCGTGTTCCCGTTGCGCGCGCCGCCTCTGCGTGAACGCGATACCGACCGCGAATTCCTCGCGCAGCACTTCCTCTCTGAGATGAACGCGCAAGAAGGGACGAACAAGGCCTTCAGCAAACGCGCGCTCGACATGCTGCGCACGTACTCATGGCCGGGCAATGTGCGCGAGTTGAAGAACACCGTGTATCGCGCGTTCATCCTTGCTGAGAAGACCGTGGAGATTGCGCATCCGCATCTGGCATCGCGGGTTAAAAAGCCGGTCACGCAAGGCGATGCGATGAACGTGTGGGTCGGCACGCCGCTCGCCGATGCGCAGAAACAAATCATCCTCGGCACGCTCAAGCATTGCGGAGGAGACAAACGCCGCGCCGCCAAGGCGCTCGGCGTGAGCCTCAAGACGCTGTACAACCGCCTCGGCACGTACGAGAACGAAGGCGACGGGGACGCGTCAACGTCGGCGGGCGCGGAAAGCTGAGCCTCGTTGCGTCCTTTTGTGTTCGCCGCGTTGATGAAGTCGATGGGCCCTGATGCGGCTCATCGACGCGTCCATCCGTGAATTTGTCACGGTACTTTTTCATTTCACGCACTACGTTCCCCGCATTTGCAATTTCTTGCAAATTTCTTTGCCCTTCATTTCGCTGCATCCTTCAAAATGCGCGGGCGCTCCGATTGCTTAGTGTTCCTTTCAGTGCTCGCACAGGCAAGCCGGTTGTCGTTATCGAAGGAATAAGGAAAGGCGAGGAAGGTACAGCATCATGCAGAAAACGATTCACCGGCGGCCCCCCAGCGCCGTCGCACTGGCAACGCTCCTGATTGGAGCACTCGCATGCGCCACCCTCTCAGGGTGTAGCTCCTTATATGGTGAAAGCGCCGTGGCAGGCGCCGGTATAGCCGGCGCCGCCATCGCGGGCAGCGTGACCCGCAACGCCGCGGTGGCAACCGGCATCGGCCTTGGCGCCGTGGCTGCGGCCAAGGCCGGCGTGCAGTACAGCGAGCGCGTGATGCACACCTATACGCAAGACAGGATCGCCGGGGCAGCCGGTCCGCTCGCCGTCGGCGCGGTGGCACCGTGGTTCGCGGTGCATAGCGTGCCCATCGAGCCGGACGAGAAGGGCCGCGTGACGGTCAGCCGCACCATCAGCACAGGAACGCTCGACTGCAAGGAGATCGTATTCTCCGTCGATACCGATGCCACCAAGGATCATCCGGCCGACAGCGGTTTCTACGTCGCGTCAATCTGCCGTGACGGCCAGGTCTGGAAGTGGGCGTCGGCGGAACCTGCCACGCCGCGCTGGGGTGCGCTGCAATGAAACCCGGCCTCAGTTTGATGCTCGCGGCCGGCGTCGCTGCGAGCTGCGTCTTCCTCAGCGGCTGCGGCTCGATCGGTGCGGCAGCCGGCGCGGCGGCGGGGGTCTCCACGGGCGTGATCACCAGCAATCCGGCCATCGGTTTCGGCGTGGGTATCGCGGTCCAGGCCGCTACCGACGAAGCCGTTCAGCGTCTGATGAAACGCCTGCATAGCGACCAGCAGATCGCCATTGCGACGACCGCGGGCGATCTCCCCATCGGCGATACGAAACCCTGGCGCGTGAAACATACGCTGCCGGTGGAGAACGGTCATGGCGACGTGCGTGTGCTGCGCGAATTCAGCAGCGCGCTGGCGACCTGCCGGGAGTTCGCATTCTCGGTCGCCGACGGCGACAAGCCGGACGCGCATCAGGACTGGTTCCTCGCGCAGGCCTGCAAGGGCAATGACAATAGTGGCGGCGGCTGGAAATGGGCGTCGGCGGAACCGGCGGTGGAACGCTGGGGCAATCTGCAGTAGTAGACTGCGTCTCCCTCTGCGTTGGCGCGTCACCAGCGCCAACGTACGCCCGCGTCTCCGCCCACCGACTCGCGACGCGCGCCGCTCACGTTCGTCGCATAGTGCACATTCACGAATACGCTGCCGCGCGCGCTCACGTTCACGGCCACCCCGGCTTCCACGTCGGCAATCGTCGCCGATGACTCCGCCGGGATCACGGTTGTATCGCCGAACGTCACGTGGCTCCCGGCATTGAAGTAGCGCCAGAGATTCACGCGTGCATACGGCTGCCAGATCGCGCCCAGCGCTTCCATCCGGCCAGTCAGGCGCACGCCAAAACGAGCGGCCAGGGAACTTGGGTTATCGAAGGCGACGGTCGAAATACCATCGTTGAGATCGTCGAGGGCCACGTGTTGCCAGATCAGTTGCGCCTGCGGTTCGATACGCAATCCGGCCGGCAACGCAAAGGGCAAGCCGGCCTCGATGGAACCCGCTACGGACCGGCCGTGCGTGGTTGGGTTGACGCCGTCGTTCGACGACGGTTTGATCGTCAACGCGCTGCCCATCACGACCGTATCGGTGTACCAGCCACCCGCGCCGATGTGCGTCCAGTACGCGCCGAGGCTGCCGGCATCGATACTCAGATTGCCCGCCGACACAGCCGGCATGCCCAGCGCGAAACCGCTCACATCGCCTGAAGCGCGCGAGGCGCCGAGCATAAAACCATAGTGATTCCGACGGCCGTCGGCGGTGGTGTCAGCGTACACATCCTGACCAATTTGCACGCCGCCGGTCGAACCGTTGAAATGCGGATCGACGCCCGTGTCGCTGCTCGTGATCGTCCGGTTACCCCAGACACGGCTCCATGCCGCAGGCACCGCGCCCGCCTCGTTTAACATCGATTGATCGCCCTGGCGGTCGTGAAAAGTACCAATCTGTTCGATACCAAGCTCGCGCGTGATTGAGGGGATCTCCGCGTAGAGCGGTACTTCGATGCGATAGAGCGGCGTCGGTGCTTGCGGCGACGATGTCGGCTGTATGGGCGGCGGTGCCGGGTCTGTCGGCGGCGGTGCCGGCGACGTAGGAGGTGCAGGCGGCGCAGGCGATGTGGGCGGCGGTGCGGGGGGAGCCGGTGGTACCGGTGGTACCGGTGGAACAGGCGGCACCGGCGGCACCGGCGTGATGCTCGACCGCAAATACCAGTCGTCCCCCGTCCCCGCCGTCACCCCGCCTCGAAACAGGTAATACGTGAACGCCCCGGCCTTGACCGGCTGCGACAACGAAAACGCCGTCGCGGCCGTCGTCCCGCCCTGAAGCGTCTGCACGACCATGATCCCGTCGGCCACTGTCAGCGCCCCCGCGCCGCCGGCGTTCGTCACACCGATCGCCGTATTGCCCGTCGCCGCGCCTTGCGAAATCACCAGTTTTCCGCTCGGCGAACCGTCCGTCCCGAGCACGCTCTGCACCAGCAATTTGCCACCCTGCCCGACATAGTTGCCGCCGACAACCAGCGCACTGTGCGGGCCCGCGCCGCCGGTCAAATCGATCGTGCCCGCATTGCTTACCGTCACGAGCCCGCCCGGCCCGGCGGCCATGATTGCCGATGACCCGCCACCGTTCCACGCAAGCGTGCTCGTCGAATCGATGCCGAGCACACCGGTTTGCGTCGCGGCATCGCCGAGCGTCAGGCCCTGGCCGTCGAGCGTGAGCCGGCTGGCGTTCGTCACCGCGATGCTTTCCCAGTTCACGAAACGGCTCAGGCCGCTGGCTTGCGTGTGATCGAACGTGAGGGCGTCGTGACCGGTGCCGCCATCGAATGTCGATAACCCGGCAAGGTTGGCATCGCTCAGATTCGACAACGTGGCGGTGACCCCGCCCGCTCCGAACGACACCGATCCGCCGATCACGCCCCCGCCCAGCCATCCGAAGGTCGTGGTCCCATCGCCTGATGCAAGACCCTGCGCAATCGATCCGCCCGTGACCGTGATGGCGTTCGTGCCGTTACCGAGCGTGACCGCGCCGCCGATCGTCCCGCCCGATAGCGTCAACGCCGTATCGCCGGAACCGGCCGTCAGGTTTGCATCGACCTGCCCTCCGGACATCGTGAAGGTATTGCTCGCGGCCGTCAGCCCCACGCTGCCAATGCGCCCGCCGGTGATCGTGACCGCGCCGCCGTTTGTCAGGCCGCCCGTGACGACTCCGCCGTTCAGCGTGAAGCGCGGCTGCGGTCCGCCCTGATCGACGGAATCGACCTGGCCCGCCTGCATCACGAACGTGTTGACGCCGGTGCCTTGCCGGATCAGTCCGGTGACTGTGCCGCCGTCCATGTTGAACGTGTTCACGCCGGTATCGGTCCATACGGCAACGCCACCGCCGCCCGATATCTGGCCGGTATTCGTGATGGTGACGACGTACGGGCCCGTGGTCGAGATGCCGAGATTCGTGCCGCCCGCGATCACCCCGCTGTTCACGATCAGCGTGTTGCCCCCGACCACCGACATCCCTACGTTGCCGCCCGAGATGGTCCCGGCGTTGGTGAACGTGCCACCGCCGTTGGCGTCGATACCGTTGTCCTGATCGCTGGCAATACGTGCCCCCGCGGCGTTGACCAGGGTGACCGTGTTCGCGAGATATGCGCCGAGCGCGTTCGGCCCATGCGTCACGATCGAACCCGTGTTCGTGATGAGTCCCGGCGTGGCATCGAGGGAGATGATGCCGTGGCCGTTCGGTCCGGATGTCTCGACGGACCCGTTGTTGGTCAACGTCGTTCCGACGCCGCTGCCGTTCGCGAAAAGACCATAAGAACTGGCTCCCGACGTCGTAATCGTGCCGTTGTTGACGATCGTGTCTCCGGAAGTCTCGGCGGCCATGCCGTAGGAACCGTCGCCGGAAGTGGTAAGCGCGCCGTTGTTGGTCAGCGAGCCGCCGCCGGCGTTGGAAAAGTCCAGCATGGCTGCCGCACTTGCACCGCCCGTGGAAATCACCCCGCCCGCGGCGTTCAGCATCCTCACCGCCGCCGATGTATTGAACATGCCCTCGGACTCCGCTCCGCCCGTCTGGATCGAGCCGCCGTTGGTCAGCGAGTTGTGCCCGAGGCCGTTTGCGCTTCCCCCGGACGAGATGGCATCGAACGTATCCCCGTTGATTTGCAGCGTTCCAAGGTTCGTCACGGTGCTCGAATCCCGAACGACGATGCCGTTGATATTGGTCACGCTGATGCCGGCGCCGGGCAGCACGACCACGGTGACGCCTGTGCTTCCGTTGGCGGCCACCACAGGCAGCGTCGATGGATTCGGCGCATTAGTGTTGCATGTGGCGGTTTCTCCGCTCGCGGGCGCCAGGTTGTCGCATGCAGCGAGCGCAGACGGAACGCGCAGCAAACACGTCACGCCGATAGACAGACGGGTTAGCCGAGCGGGTTTGAAGAGCCAGTTGGGCGGCAACAGCGAGCGCATCTTTTGTCTCCACGTTTCGGGCTGACGACGCGTCTGCCCTGCCGTGTGTGATCGTCCCGCGCCAGTTTTAGCCAGGCGTGTGGACGGGTGCGTGTCCGGTTGGGGATCAAAGCGTAATCCACGATTTCCGCTGGAGCAATCTTGCGCAAAGCGATTCAATGGCGCGGTATCGAAACGTTCAAAGCCATAATAGGACTGGCTCTCAGCGCGATATGAAACGATCCTTCGGAGTCCTTCCATAACTGCAGGCAATCACGCGCTTACCGGCCGGAAACCTCGTGATGACCGAACCAGAACCGCAGATCGATAACTAAAACAAAGACGTGCAAACGCAAAAAACGCGGCATCCGTTTCTAGATGAGCCGCGTTTTTTTTAAAAGCCGCACCGTTGAACCGGTGTTTTGTCTCCGTCCGTCAGGACTCGACATCCTCCAGACTGAAAATCTCGGTCTGGTCGTTGTACGAGAAAATCTCGCCGTAACGGCCCCAGTTGATCACCGCGTCCAGGGTTTCCTCGGCGGCTTTATCGGAGAGGAAGTCTTCCAGTTCCTGCTCGAAGCGCACGCGCGGTGCACGATGCCCAGGCCGTTCGTTCAGCACCTTCTTGATCCGGGCTGCGAGCGGCACGTGCCGCAGCAAATGCTCCGCGAACATCATCTTGCGCTCCTGCGTACCAAACTCGGCGAACACGCGCGCCGGCGGCGTCAGGAAAATATCGCCTTCGCGCACGTCGGCGAAACCCAGATGCTGCAGCACTTCGGCTACAGGAAACAGATCGTCCACTTCCAGATGCAGCGACCGCGCGATCTCCGGCATGTCGGCACGGCCGTGATACGGATCGGCGGCAAGCGTTTCGATCAGACCCGCCATCAGGTTGGTCGACACCTGCGGCAGCCAGCTGCTCAGTTCCAGGCCCTTTTTCTTCTCTTCGCCGAACTTCCGCGCGGTCATCTTGGCGTAGATGTCATCGACCAGACGACGGAACGCCGGATCAAGACGATTGCGTGGGTGCTTGAACGGCACCCGGATTTCAGCCATCACGCGCCCCGGATTCGACGACAACACCAGGATCCGGTCACACATGAACACCGCTTCTTCAATGTTATGCGTCACGATCAACACCGACTTGATCGGCATCTTGCCCTGCGTCCAGAGATCGAGCAGATCGGTACGCAAGTTCTCCGCGGTCAGCACGTCGAGCGCGGAAAACGGCTCGTCCATGAGCAACAACGTCGGGTCGACGACCAGCGCGCGCGCAAAACCCACCCGCTGGCGCATGCCGCCCGACAACTCACGCGGATACGCGTTTTCGAAACCGTCGAGACCGATCAGGTCGATGGCCGCCAGCGCCCGCTCGCGCCGCAGCTTCGACGGCACGCCCTGCGCCTCCAGCCCCGCTTCCACGTTCTGCAGCACGGTCAGCCACGGAAACAGCGCGAAGGTCTGGAAGACCATGGCCACGCCTTTCGCCGGGCCGTGCAACGGCTCGTTCAGATAGGTGACCTCACCGCCTGTCGGCTCGATCAGGCCGGCGATGATCCGCAGCAGCGTCGACTTGCCGGAACCCGAACGGCCCAGCAACCCGACAATCTCGCCTTCGTTGAGCGTCAGGTTCACGTCTTCGAGCACGAGCAGTTCGCCCTGCGTCTTGTTGAAGCCGCGACTGACTTTGTCGACGCGCAGGATTTCCTGGCCGGGGCGCGGCGGGATCGGCGGCGTTTGGGTGGTCGTATTCGTCTGCGTTGACATAGGCGCTCGCGTGTTGCTGATTACAAAAATTTCACGGTTTGGGCCGTTGGCGGCGGGCGTTCGGCCGGATGACGGGCTTCGGACTCAGTCCAGCCTCAGGCGCGCTTCAGCGAAAGCGAACAACGGCCGCCACAGGAGCCGGTTAAAGAGTGTGACGAACAACGACATCACGGCAATGCCGAGAATGATTTTCGGATAGTCGCCGTCGGCGGTGCTTTGCGCTATGTACGCGCCAAGCCCGTGGGCCACGATTTTCGTGTGACCCCACGACACCGCTTCCGCCACGATGCTCGCATTCCACGCCCCGCCCGATGCGGTGATCGCGCCAGTCACGTAGTACGGGAAGATGCCCGGCAGGATGGCCTGGCGCCACCACTGCCAGCCTTTGATCTGGAAATTGGTGGCCGCTTCACGGTAATCGTTCGGATACGACGTCGCCCCGGCAATCACGTTGAAAAGGATATACCACTGCGTGCCCAGCACGATCAGCGGCGAGAGCCAGATATCCGGGTTCAGGTCGAATTTCACGATCACCACGACAAACACCGGGAACAGCAGGTTCGCCGGGAACGCGGCCAGGAATTGCGCGAGCGGCTGGATCTTGCTGGCTAAGGCGGGCCGCAGCCCGATCAGCACGCCGATCGGAACCCAGATCACCGAAGCCAGCGCGATCAGCACCATCACGCGAAACAGCGTGATCAAGCCCAGCCAGAAGACGTGCCAGACTTCGCCCCACGTGACGCCGGTGCTCACGAACACCGTCACCTTCCACACCAGGAACACCGTCAGCGCGAGGACGATGATCGCCCACGCGATATCACCGGCACGGGACGGATTACGGGACTTGTTGCGCGCCGCGGGCGTCGGCCCGGACGCGCCTATCGGGAATTTCGGCAGGCGGCCTTGCAGCGACGGCAGCTTCAGCGGCACCCGCGCCATCTTGCCGATCATCCAGCCCGCCGGCACGAGCAACTGGTGAATCAAGCGCGTGCGGCGAATCAGGTCGAGCAGCCACGACTCCGGCACGTTGCCCGAACTCGTGTTTTCCATGCGGAATTTGTCGGCCCAGGCAACCAGCGGACGGAACATGAGCTGATCGTAGGCCAGGATCACAACGGTCATTGCCAGGATCACCCAGCCGATCGCGCCGAGATTGCGCTCGCCAATGGCCGTTGCCAGATACGCGCCGATACCCGGCAATACGATGGTGCGGTTACCGACCACGATCGCTTCGGAGGCGACGACGAAGAACCAGCCGCCCGACATCGACATCATCATGTTCCAGATGAGGCCGGGCATCGAAAACGGCACTTCGAGCTTCCAGAAGCGCTGCCAGTTGGTCAGGTGAAAACCGCGCGAGACTTCATCGAGATCGCGCGGCACGGTCCGCAGCGACTGATAGAAGCTGAACGTCATGTTCCACGCCTGGCTCGTGAAAATGGCGAAGATCGCCGCCAGCTCGGCGCCGAACACGCGGCCCGGGAACAACGCGAGAAAGAACGTGACCGTGAACGAGATATAACCGAGCACCGGCACCGACTGGAGAATGTCCAGGATCGGCACGAGCACGACGGACGCCCGCCGGCTCTTCGCCGCGAGCGTGCCGTAGATCAGCGTGAAGACCAGCGACGCCACCATGGCCGCAAGCATGCGCAAGGTAGTGCGCAGCGCGTATTCGGGCAGGTTCGCCGGGTCGAGCGAAATGGCCTGCGTTTGCAGTGTCGAGATGGGCGCCAACGTCTCGTGAAAGCCGACTACGGTGAGCGCAAGCACGCAGATAATCAGCGGGAACGCGACGAAGTCCCATCGATTAGGCAACAGACGCAACGCCGAAGCGTTCGCCGTTCGAGTCAGGTTAAAGCCGAAATCCATTCCACGCCCTTCCCGTTGAGGCTCGTTGCAGCAGGCCGCCGTTGCGCGAGGCAGCGTCCGGCGCCTGTGTTATTGCCTGTATTCTTGTTTCCCAAGCGGATACTCCGCCCTTCCCTCATCCGCCAGGCGCGGGCGCGGCCTGACCTCGCCTCTCCGTCAAACCAGCGGAGTCCTGCGCGTTCCAGGCAGAACCCGGCGCATGGTGGTGCGGTGCCATTGAACACTCGCCCACCCGGCCGACACACAACTTGACTATTTCGGAAACGCACGACACTACACCAACCTTTGTTTCACGCACAACCTCGGCCGGCGGGTCTGTTGCCGGTTTTCCTGATCCACCGCCCTCAGCACCGCCCCTGGGTTAAACGGCTGACCCGTGGCGAACGTGGACACACGGTTCAGAAACGCGCGCTCGTGCCGATAACACCTTGATGGCCGGGAGAAAACGTCGTCCAATCGAGGCGTGAAGGCGTGGGCCAAGTGGGTGAACCGGAGCGAACCTGGGCAAATCGGACTGCGGTTGGGCGAACTACCGATATACGCGCGGCTGCGCCCGGTAAGATGCTCATATGCCGGTAAAACACTCATAACATGCTCGTGACGCGCGGTCGCGCCACAGTCAGACAGGCCAGAGGATCGATGAACAAGACAACCTTCCACCGCGCCATCGCGACGCTCGCCTTCGCGTTGCTCGCATGCGTGTGCTGGGTTGCCGCCGGGATGGTGTCGGACCGAATGGTACAGCAAGAACTGACCGCGTCGGTACGCGTGGAGCAGCAAATGGCTGCGTCGATCGTCGACAACACCGCGCAGATCATTGCCAGCGACATCGCCATGTCCCGGGCGATTCCGGCCACTATCGCCGAAATGGACATGATCCAGCTGGCGCTCGCCCAATCCCACGGTTCCACGGAAGAAATCAGGCAAACCGAGCCCGAGCGGCGGGCAAAATGGCTCGCCGCGCCGGCGCTCGCCAAACTCGACAACTTCCTGCGCAACGCCCGCGGATTCACGGGCCTCGACTATGTGTGGGTCGTCAATAGCGATGGGTTTTGCGTGGCGTCGAGCAACGGGAATGACTCGAACAGCTTCGTTGGCATCGACATGCGCATGCGCGGTTATATCCAGAAAGCGCTGCTCGGCGCGTTCAACGAAACTTACGGCGTCGGCCGGATGAACGGCGACCCCGGCATCTTCATCGCGACGCCGGTGTATCGCGACGGCTTCCTGGTAGGCGCGGTGATCGCCAAAGTGAGTATCGACCGCTTGCGCCACTGGGTAGCGCGCGCGGGCACATTCGTCACCGACAGCAACGGCGTGATCATCATGGCTCACGAAAGCCGGCTCGAAAACCGCGTGCTGCCAGATTCGCCCGTGCTGCAAATGTCGAGGGCGGAGCGGCTGGATGCGTATCGGCGGGTCGATTTCCGTACGCTGCCGCTGACCAACATTGGGGACCGCGTGCGGGCGGACGCGCCCTGGCTGCCGCCTTCGCTCGCACACTCGTTTTTCTCCTCCGGCGACAGCAACACGCCCTCTCTCTACGACGAACGCACCGGTCTGAACTCGGGGCTTGCCGCGCATATTGTCCATCCGCTGCCGAACTGGACGGAAATTGTGAGCAATCAACGTCGCGACAGGCTGCTCGTGTTCCTGACGACGCTCGGCGTGAGCCTGCTGGCCATTGTGATCACCGTGTCATACCTGCGCGAACGGCGCTTGCACCGGGCCACGCGCCATCTGGCCAACCAGTTGCAGTCGGCCAATGCGCTGCTGTCCGCTGAAGCCCGGCACGACGCGTTGACCGGAGCGCTGTCGCGACGTTATTTCCTCGATACCTTGCGCCGCGAAGTCGATCTGGCCCGCTCGGGCGGCATGCCGCTGTCAGTTGCAATCGCCGATCTTGACCACTTCAAGCAGGTGAATGACCGCTTCGGCCACGCCACCGGTGACCGCGCGCTCGAACATTTCGTGCGGATGTGCGAAGGGCAACTGCGCGCGAGCGACGGTGTCGGGCGCCTGGGCGGTGAGGAATTCGGTCTGCTGCTGCCGCATACCTCGCTCGCCGATGCCCACACGGTTCTCGAACGCCTGCGCAAGCGCTTCAACCAGGAGCATTGCGCTTATCTCCCCGACGACTCCACGCTGAGCGTGAGCATTGGCATCACGGAAATGAGCGACGGCGACACGGCCGAAAACCTGCTCAAGCGCGCGGATCTGGCGTTGTATGCGGCGAAATCGGGAGGGCGCGACCGCAGCGAAGTGCGCCCGGCCGATACCCGGCCCCCCATGCCGCTGCATCCTGAAACGGTCTGACGCAAAGTTAAACCGGCTAAAACGGCAATTTAGCGAGACGTTGGCTGAAAGGCGTGGTGCGGCAGCGGCACGACAGCAGGTATTATCGATCTTCGAGTTCGATATCTGCCGTTATCAAGAATCAGGAGGGGTGCATGAAGGGAAATCTGGTCATTGTCTGCCGCGATCAGGACGCTGAAGCGTTCGATCACTTGCTGGCCGAGTATGGTGCGTTCCAGACACGACTCTCTTCGACTGCCTGGTATTTGCGTCTTGAGGTCGCCCCCGAAGTGATCCAGGAGGAAATCCTGGCGCGGTTCGGCAAATACACCACGCACTATATTTTCGAAGCCGCGACCGTGACGTACAACACGGTCGACAGCGAAGCGGCTTCCGCGCTCAATACCTTGTTCGACTAGGGATTTCGCCTGGCGCCAGGCTTGGGTTCGCTGGCGCTGCGGGGTTTTGGCGGCGGAGTTTTGGCCACGCGCGAAACCCGCCGCCCGAGGACGCCAAGCCCCGGGCTGGCCAATCACATCATGCGCGCTTCATGCAGCACGTCGCCATGCAGCATCTCGGCCGAGCGCGCCACTACATCGAAGGGAAAGGTCATCACGGCCTGCAGGCCGCCTTCGGGGCGATTGCCAATTTCGCATTCACCGCCCGCCCGCCGTACCAGCCGCTCAACAATCGCAAGCCCCAGCCCGCTGTGGCCACTGCCGCCGCGCGCCGGATCGAGCCTGACGAACGGCCGGCTCGCCTTGACCAGATCGTGTGCCGCGATCCCACTCCCGCTGTCCATGACGCGCAAGATCCAGCCATTCGTCCCGCGCAACGTTTCGATCACGATCGGCGGTGCGCCGTACGCGTGAGCGTTATCGAGCAGGTTCGACAGCAAGCGGTCAAGTGTCGCCGTGGGCAACGCGAAATCCCGCCCCGCTGTAAGCCGGGTCTGAACAGACGGCGCGCCCACAGTGACAGCGCGATAACTGCGCGCAATGCGCTCGCACTGCTGATCAACTTCGGCCGGCTCGCTACGATCGGCGCCGTCGTGTGCGAACACAAGGAACTGGTCGACGATATGCGCCATGGAATCCACGTCGCGCACCACGCCGTCCCGTAGTTTCGCTTCATCCATCATTTCAGCACGCAGGCGCAAACGCGCAAGCGGCGTCTTGAGATCATGGGCGACCCCAGCCAGCATGACCGCGCGGTCGCTTTCCGTCTGCTCCACTTCGCGCACCATCTGGTTGAACCCGTGGGTCAACTGCCGCAGCTCGCGCGGACCACGCTCGGGCACCGGCGGAGTAGGTTCACCCCGGCCGAAGCGGCCGACCGCCTGCGCCAGCGAACGCAACGGCGTCTGTAATTGCCACGCGGCAAAGAGTGCGGCCATCACTGCCGTGGAAAAAATAATCGCGAGCCAGAGCAGCATCCGGTCGCGCGAACGCGGTGGACGCAAAGGCTGAACCGGCACGACAATCCAGCTGGCGTCCTTCGCGCCTCGCACCCACAGGCGCGGCGGGCCGCCCGGCTCGCCGATACGAATGTCGGTGCCGTCCGGCAGACGATCCCGCAAGTCGTCGATAAATCGCCCGAACTGCGGCGGCACGCGGCTGGTGTCAGCGTCGGTGAAGGGTTTGGGAACTTCATGACTGTTGGGCTCGACCACGCTCACGCTCGACGGCAGCGGCTGATCCGGCGAATTCGCGATGTGCTGGCGCACAGCGTCGACCAGGAACGCGGCCTCTTCTACCGCGTAGCGAGTTTGCGTCTGATCCCGCTCGAGCCGGATGACCGTGAACCAGGCGACGTGCGACAACACGAGCACGCCGATGACCAGGACAACCAGCCGGCCGAACAGTGAATCAATGGGCCGACGCATTTTGCTCGCCGTCCGGCACGAACACATAACCGCGCCCGCGTACCGTCTGGATAAAGCGCGGCGTGGACGGATCGGTTTCGAGGATCCGGCGCAGACGCCACACCTGCACGTCGATACCCCGGTCGGTGCCGTCGTATTCGGGACCGTGCAGCAGTTCGAGCAGACGCTCGCGCGTCAGCGTGCGCATGGGGTGATTGACGAAAATCTTCAGCAATGCGAACTCGCTGCCCGACAGCGTGAGCGGCGTTTCGTCCTGATGAAGCGTGCGCGACTGGAAGTCGAGCCGGAAACGCCCGAACGAAAACGGTTCGCGCTGCTCGGGCGCCGCCGACGGAATCGTACGGCGCCGGCGCAACACTGCCTGCACGCGCGCCAGCAATTCGCGCGGGTTGAACGGTTTGCCCAGATAGTCGTCAGCGCCAAGTTCCAGTCCGACGATGCGATCCACGTCGTCCGCGCGCGCCGTCAGCATGATCACCGGAATGTCGTCACCCGAAGCGCGCAACTTGCGCAACGCGGTCAGTCCGTCCACACCCGGCATCATCAGGTCGAGCACGATCAGGTCCGGGCGCTCGCGTTCGAGGCGCCGTTCGAGCGTACCCGCGTCATGCAGCACCGATACTTCGATGCCTTGCCGGACCAGGTAGTCGCGCAGGAGGTCGCGCAGTTCAGAGTCGTCGTCGACGACAAGTATTTGAGTAGCCATGCGACGCAGTTTAACGCCAGTCCGCGGCCTCCACGTTGCAAACACAGCGGAAACGTTTACTGGGTGTTACCGCGAAAGGCGGAAGTAAACCGGCGTAATAACGAGGCCCCTGCTCGTAACACGCGCTTCGCGGCGACTGTCTACGCTGTGTCTTACCGAAGGCGCGACCACCGAAACGGCGCAGCCAGATCGGCTCTGGAAATCAAAAAAGGAGTAAACCATGTTGAAGCAGTCCCGATTCCTCGCCACCGCCGCCGCTGCGCTCGCCCTGTCGATCGGCGCGGTCAATGCCGCCAGCGCCGCCGCGCCCGACGCGCCGCCGCCCGGCGGTGCAGGCATGATGGGCGGTCCCGGCGGCCCGGGCGGGCATCATCGGGGAATGCAGATGAAGAAAGAGTTCGACAAGTTGCACAGTCAGCTCAATCTCAACGCAGACCAGGAAAAAGCGTGGCAGGCCGCGCTCAGCACCATGAAGCAGAATCATGAGGCCATGCGTGAGAGCCACAAGCAGATGCACGCACAACTAGCATCAATGAAGCAGCAGCCCATTCTCGATCTGAACGCCATGTACGCGGCGCATCAGAAGATCGAGCAGCAGAATGCCCAGTTGCGCGACCAGACCAGCGCCGCGTGGCTGAACTTCTATAACACGCTGAACGACCAGCAAAAGACCACGGTCAGCACAGCGCTCAAGCAGCGCTTCGCGAGAATGGAAGCGCGCCGGGAAAAGATGCATGAGCGCTGGAGTCAGCATCGCGGCATGCACGGTGCGCCTGCTGGAGCATCCGCCGTTAATCCGTGAGCGCCGCTTGAGCATTGGCTGAGGTAGGCGCCCAGAGCCTGCGATTGAAGCGGCACGGTCCGCCGGTTCAATCGCATGGAGCCGGACAGGCCGTTCCGGTTAACGTTGGAACGGCTTTTTTTGCATTGCCCGGATGTGACATTACTTTTAGCGTTGAAACGACGGGCGACGCAATTGATCAATACAAGCCAGTTCCGTGTTGGTCCAGCGGGCGCGCGGCGCGGCGTCATCCGGACGCCTCCGGGAAATTCAAAGCGCGCTAACCAATACAAAAGGCCACGGAATCGCTTCCGCGGCCTTTTCTCGTCCCTTCCCCCAAAGACGGGAAAGATCAGCAAGTAACTGTTTACGCCAGGTCGAACAGGATCACTTCAGCGCCGGCGCCCTGATCCAGCGTGACCTTCGACACCCCTTCCAGCTTCGCGGCATCGCCCGCCACCAGCGCTTCGCCGTTCACCGAAATCACGCCCCGCGCCACGTGCACATACACTCGCCTCCCGGCCGGCACGTTGAATTCCGCGCGTTCATCGCCGTCGAAAAGACCTGCGTAAAGCTCGGCATCGGCGCCCAGCTTGACCGCGCCGTCCCTCCCCACCGGCGACGCGATCACCCGCAGCCGGCCACGCTTTTCAGCGTCGTCGAAACGCTTTTCCTCGTAGCCCGGCGCATTGCCCGCTGCGTCCGGGATGATCCAGATCTGCAGGAAATGCGCGGTTTCAGTGGCCGAGCCATTGAACTCGCTATGCCGCACGCCCGTGCCGGCGCTCATGCGCTGGACATCGCCGGGACGGATGGTCGAGCCGTTGCCCATGCTGTCCTTGTGCGACAGTGCGCCCTCGAGCACGTAACTGATGATTTCCATGTCGCGATGGCCGTGCGTCCCGAAACCCTGGCCACCCGCGACGCGATCCTCGTTGATTACCCGCAGCGCGCCGAAATGTACGTGCTTCGGGTCGTCATAGCCGGCGAAAGAAAAGCTGTGATACGAATCAAGCCAGCCATGGTTAGCGTGGCCGCGTTCGTTGGCGCGTCGAATTTCAAACATATCGAACTCCCGGTGATATTGCGATGGAGAGAATGTAAGGGCGCGCACCACGCTAAACAATCGCCTGTGCAGGCACCACACCGTCCTGAAAATGCGTGCAATCTCGATAGTGCGCGGGCATTGCAGGGAAAATCGAGCAACGGGACGCTCGAACCGGCGCGCGGCGCGCGGCCTCGGGCACCGGTCGGCTTCGGGTAGAATACCGGCCTTTTCAAGGGTCAGCGGCCGCCTGAGATGTCGGCGCCCCGCCGGAAAGGCGCGCCGGGAAAGCCGCACGGTGCGTCCGCGGACTTTAGCCGAGGTCGCATATTTTCGGGCGAAAGGTCTTTGTCGACAAAACGCACCAATTTTGGACACCTAGAATAAGCACCGCCGAAGACGGTCGGTTGACAGCAGTCCCTCTGGGCGCGGTCGAAGCGGCGGTGACCGGACGTGACCGCAGTTTGTTTGCCGGGGAGCGGGCGAGAGGTAGAACGAAGCAGAAAGAAGCAGCGCGGCTGCTGACGGCGGGTGTAGATAAACCAGGAACCAAGCACGGCGAGAGGCCCGGGTTCACCGAACACCCGAAGCAGGCCGCGAGACAGCGGTTATGTGAATTCAGGAAAAAAAGCGCGGCTGAACAGGCAACAGCGAAAAAAAGCGAAGGCCACGGCACACGCGCACGTCATCAAGGAATCACCATGTTTCTGCAAGGCTACGGGCCGCTTATCCTCTCGGGCACATGGCAAACCGTCAAGCTGGCGGTCTTGTCGCTCGTGTTCGCATTCGTGATCGGGCTCCTCGGGGCGGCGGCGAAACTGTCGAGAAACCGCATTTCTTCCGGCGCGGGCACGATCTACACCACGCTCGTGCGCGGCGTTCCGGACCTCGTGCTGATGCTGCTCCTGTTCTACAGCATCCAGATCTGGCTCAATCACCTCACCGATTTCCTCGGCTGGGATCAGATCGATATCGATCCGTTCGTCGCCGGTGTCATCGTGCTCGGTTTCATCTACGGCGCGTATTTCACCGAAACCTTCCGCGGCGCGTTCCTCTCCGTGCCACGCGGCCAGCTTGAGGCGGGCGCGGCTTACGGCATGACCCCATGGCAAACCTTCTCGCGAATCATGTTCCCGCAGATGATGCGTTTCGCGCTGCCGGGCATTGGCAACAACTGGCAGGTGATGGTGAAAGCGACCGCGCTGGTATCGATCATCGGTCTGGCGGACGTGGTCAAGGCGGCGCAGGACGCCGGCAAGGGCACGTTGCGGTTCTTCTTTTTCACGCTGCTCGCGGGCGCGGTCTATCTCGTGATCACCACGATATCGAATCTCGTGCTGATGTGGCTTGAACGGCGGTACTCGTCGGGCGTGCGCAAGGCTGACCTCTAGCCATGAGCAACATGAGAAACATGAGAAGCCGAAAGCAGTCGCAGCCGGCATGCGGCGCATGTGCGCCAAGCGCCCTCGCCTGAAGACGATCACAGCGAACCCAGACACTACCAGGCAACCCCAGGCAACCCCAGGTAACCCCACGCGGCGGAATCCATGCTCGAAATCATCCAGGAATACTGGCGCAACTATTTGTTCACCGACGGTTATCGCATCACCGGCCTCGCCATCACCCTATGGCTGCTGGTTGTATCGATCGTGCTCGGCTTCTGCCTGTCGATCCCGTTGTCGGTCGCGCGGGTGTCGAAGAACAAGTTCCTGTCGCGCGGCGTCTGGGTCTACACGTATATCTTCCGCGGCACGCCGCTCTACGTGCAACTGCTGCTCTGCTACACGGGCCTCTACAGCCTGCAAGTGGTCCGCGACCACGTGTTGCTCAACCAGTTTTTCCGCGATGGCATGCACTGCACGCTGCTCGCGTTCACGCTGAACACCTGCGCGTACACCACCGAAATCTTCGCCGGCGCGATCCGGGCAACGCCTTACGGCGAGATTGAAGCCGCGCGGGCGTACGGGATGTCGTCGTTCACGCTCTACCGGCGCGTGATCCTGCCGTCGGCGCTGCGCCGGGCGCTCCCCTACTACAGCAATGAAGTGATCCTGATGCTGCATGCGACCACCGTCGCGTTCACGGCCACCGTGCCGGACATCCTCAAGATTGCCCGCGACGTGAATTCCGCGACTTATCAATCGTTCCAGGCGTTCGGCATCGCCGCGCTGCTCTATTTATGCATCTCGTTCGCGCTCGTGTGGCTGTTTCGCCGTGCCGAGTATCGCTGGCTGGCCTACTTGCGGCCGCAGGGTAAATAAGCCTCAAGGAACAGGATCGGCACCTCATGAACACACCGGCATCCAAGCTTTTCGTCGATAACCTGCACAAGCAGTACGGCGACAACGAAGTCCTCAAGGGCGTCTCGCTAAGGGCGAAAGCCGGCGATGTGATCAGCGTCATCGGCTCGTCCGGGTCGGGCAAGAGCACGATGCTCCGCTGCATCAACTTTCTGGAGCAACCCAATCAGGGCCGGATTTTTGTCGATGGCGAGGAAATCCGCACGCTCAAGGACAAGTACGGCGCGCTGAAAGCGGCTGAACCCAAGCAGTTGCAGCGCATGCGCACGCGTCTTTCCATGGTGTTCCAGCATTTCAACCTGTGGTCGCACCTGAGCGTGCTGGAAAACGTGATGGAGGCGCCGCTGAAGGTGCTGGGGCTCTCGAAGCAGGAAGCGCTTGAGCGCGCGCGCACCTATCTCGAGAAAGTAGGACTCGCGCCGCGGCTGGAACAGCAGTATCCGTCGCATCTGTCGGGCGGCCAGCAGCAGCGCGTGGCGATCGCGCGGGCGCTGGCGATGCACCCGGACGTCATGCTCTTCGATGAACCGACTTCTGCGCTCGATCCCGAGTTGGTAGGCGAGGTGCTGAAGGTCATGCAGACGCTCGCCGAGGAGGGCCGCACGATGATCGTGGTCACGCACGAAATGGCGTTCGCCCGCAACGTGTCGAATCACGTGGTGTTTCTGCATCAAGGACGGATAGAAGAAGAAGGACGTCCCGACGACGTTTTCGGCAACACCCGCAGCGAGCGGCTCAGGCAATTCCTGTCGGGCAACCTGAAGTAAAACTACAGACTGGCCACGCCGCAAAACCGAAAGCGCCCCTAGGGGCGCTTTTTTAGTTGGTATATCTAAACAGACACGGGGTCTTTAAGCCCTCGGTGCATTAACCGCACGCGCATCGTCCGTCAATAGAGGCAATCCATAGCGTTAAGGGGCAAGATCACCCACACCTTTATCCCACAAGGGTTTGCGCCTTTTTTTGCCCACCTCGTGCAAACCCGCAACACACCGATCATTGCATTTTCGAGACAGAAAGTGGGTTGGCAACAATTTTCTTGGCGGCACAAAGGTATTTTGCTAAATTAGTAATCAAAGTACGGAAACGAAGTTCATTAAAAGTAGTTTTACTTCAAAAAGAACTGAGGAGACACCGATCCCAAGTCGGTTGTGACACGGGCAGCCACTCAACGCGGCATCCCGGATGTCACGGACACCCGTCCTTCGGGTGTCATCCCTCTAAATAGTTTCCGGTTCGGTGCGCTGGCGCCGGACCAATACCGCCGCTTTTAGGCTTCTATTTTTGACAGGGTTGGAGGAGATGATGAAGAAAGCTTTGCTCGCGGCTTCGCTGCTGACGGTCGGCGTTGTGGCGCACGCTCAAAGTAGCGTGACGCTCTACGGCCGGCTCGACGCCGGTCTGGAATACATGAATGGTGCCCCGACAGGCGGGGCCAATGGCGTTACCACCGGCAGCTCGAACCGTTTCCGCGCAGAAAGCGGCGACTGGGGTACGAGCCTGTGGGGCATGAAGGGCGTGGAAGACCTGGGCGGCGGCAACAAGGCCGTGTTCCAGTTGGAAGGCAGCTTCAGCACCACGACGGGCGCAGGTCCGGGCAACAACGAGATCTTCAATCGCTGGGCGACGGTAGGCCTCGCCAACGATCAGTTCGGTACCTTGTTGCTGGGTCGCGAACTGTTCATCGCCAACGGCGTGTGGGACTTCGACCCGTTCGGTCAGTCGAACTGGTCGTCGGCTTCGTTGGTGCGCGGTCGTAACTGGACGCAATCGAGCAACAACATTTCGTACCAGTCGCCGAAGTTCCAGGGCTTGGACTTCTACGGCCAGTACGCGTTCTCGAACGCGACGTCCTTCAACGGTAACGGCACGACGCCGCAAGGCCGCGAAGCGGGCGCTCAGGTCACGTACACGACGTCGCTGTTCCAGTTGCGCGGCATGTACGACGAAATCCGCGATCCTAGCAACGGCCAGCTGGACGGCACGGCATCCACGTCGAATTTCGGCGCGTTCTCGGCCTCGCGTGAATACACGGCGATGTTCAACGTGTTCCTCGGTCAGTTCAAGATCCAGGGCGCGTATCAGGCAATCCGTACCGCAGGCGCTGGTTCGTTGCCGCTTGGCACGCCGACCACCCTCGATCACGAATGGGGCGGCGTAACGTGGCAAGCAACGCCGGCAGCAGCGTTGATCGCAGCGGTCTATCACGTCAACGCCAACAACGGTGCCGGCAATGCGACCATCTATACGGTCGGCGGCTCGTACAACCTGTCGAAGCGCACCTTGCTGGATATCCAGGTCGCAACCACGCAGAACAGCAAGACGGCAAACTTTGGCCTGAACGCCAACAACCCGGGTAATACGGTTTCGACCGATAACCCGCTGCCGGGTCACAGCCAAAGCGGTGTGTACGCAGGCATCCAGCACTCGTTCTAAGCCGAACGAATCAGCCGGAGCAAGTACGACAGAGAGAGAGTTATAAGGTTTTCACGCTGCTGCGAGAGGCGCGTATCGGTGCGGTGTTCGAAAGGGCATCGCACCGTTTTTTATTGTTCGCACCGGTGGACGGGTTTTGGTCTTCTTTTAGGGTTGTGGGTTGTTTTAGATCTTCGGGGGTTGTGGGTTGAGATTGTTAGGTTTCCTCTCGACTGGTTGTGGTTGGTGGTGTTGGGGCTATGTCAGGTTGTTGGTGGTCGGGGTCTATGCCGGGTTGGTGCTTTCGGCGTTAGCGGTCGGAGTCAATGCCGGGTTGGTGGTTTCGGCCGTGGTGGTCTGCGAGAGTCGGATTTTCTCTTTATCACTGTTAGCCACTGTGCGTGGCGGCACGTCATTTCTTTGTCCAAAGCGACAAAGAAACGAAGCAAAGAAAACGCTTTCAACCACGCTACCCTAAGTGTCCACAGCGTGCAGTTTTCATTCATAGGTGCCCCAAAAGTACGGTGCTCGCCAGAGCCACTGGTGTTTGAAACCCTCCTTCTCGCGAATCCTGACATGAACACGCTTCGCCCCCAACGCTCTCGGGCAAGCTCCTGCCACCACGGATCAACGCAGCCCTCAGTAGTTATCCTTATCGTGCCGTGACCTCTAACTAAAAAGCCCCCGATGCAAACTTCGCATCGGAGGCTTTTTATCGCCACAGTCACTCATGCCCCACTAATCGCGGGCTATGCCTGCCGCGCCGTGACTCAGCCAGTCCAGCACCGCGCCCGTCTCGTCATCGCCCGCTTCCCTCACCTTCGTCATTGCTTCGCTCACGTCAGCGCTAGCGTCCGGTACCGCTCGGCGGATCGCCACGCCTACCGCAAGAATGTCGATCATCACCAAATGCAAAATGCGCGAAATCATCGACATCTGTGATTCACGAATCTCAATGTGATCCGTCTCCAACGCGACAGTTGCACGCTTGGCCAACGGCGTGTTGCTCGACGTGATCGCCACCACCGTCGCGCCCTGCTGCATCGCAATTTCAAGCACACGCAACAACTCCGGCGCACGCCCCGACTTCGATACCGCCACAATCACATCGCCCTTCCCCAACAACGCCGCCGACGCCGCCTGCATGTACAAATCACCATAAGCAATGGTCGGGATTCCGAAACGGAAGAACTTGTAATGCGCATCCTGCGCCACGATGTTCGAATTGCCCAAGCCGTAAAATTCGATCCGCCGCGCACCATTCAAAATGTCAATCGCACGTTCCACATGGTCGAAGTTCAAATGCTCACGCAGTTGCAGAATCGCAGACACCGTGTTGTCCAACACCTTCGCGCCAAAATCAGTGGCGGTGTCGCCCAGATGAACCTGGCTGTGACTCACCGGGATCGTACCGGTCAAACCCGTCGCCAACTTCAACTTGAAATCCGATAACCCCTGGCATCCCAACGACCGGCAGAAACGAATCACCGTGGGCTGGCTGACGTCGGCCTTGCGCGCAATATCGATGATCGGATCATTGATGATCGAACGCGGATGATTCAACGCAAGATCCGCCACGCGGCGCTCGGCAGGCGTCAACGCATCGCGCATCTGGCGAATCCGCTCGAATACCGCGGACGAACCGCCGTTTGCACGATTCGACAATTGCTCCGACAAAATGGCCGATACCCCAAGAAACGCCGGATATTCCGCCGTGATGATGAACGTGGGCACGCTCGACAAATACTGCTGGAAACGCCCCTTCGCCTCGAACCGCTCGCGAAACGGCGACTTCGTGAACAACTCGCCCAACTTCAACACCACCCCGCCGCCGATAAAAATCCCGCCCAACGCACCCAGCGTCACCGCGATATTCCCGGCAAACGTACCCAGAATACCGCAGAAACAGTTCACGGCTTCAAGCGCCAACGCCTCGCCATCGTGCGCGCGCTGCGTAATGCTGGCCGATTCGAGATCGTCCGGCACCGTCACACCATCGCGTTCGGCAAGCGCCTCGTAAATCAGCAACAAACCCGGTCCCGCCGCCACGCGCTCAAACGACACATGCGGCCATTTCGTGCGCGCAAAACGCATCACCAGGTCTTCACGTTCGTTCGACGGCGCAAAACTCGCATGACCGCCCTCGCTGCCAAGCGCAATCCAGCGGTCATCGGCGGGAATCAGGCCGGACACGCCCAGGCCCGTACCCGGCCCAAGCAAGCCAATCACGCTGTTCTGACGGCGCGAACCACCACCCACTTGCACACGCTGCGCGTCGGTCAAGCCGGGTAACGCCATCGCCAAGGCGGTAAAGTCGTTGACGACCAGCAATGTGTCGAAACCCAGCGCCCGGCGCGTGGCTTCGATCGAAAAGCTCCAGTCGTGATTCGTCATCGAGACGTGATCGCCGTCCACCGGATTCGCAATCGCCACCGCCGCATGGTTGACGCGGCTGACCTTGATGTCCTTCAGATACTGCTGCATCGCCTCGGCAATGCCCGGATAGTCGCGGCCGGGATACACACGTATTTCGCCAATCACGCCCGGCGCCATCTCAAGTGCAAACCGCGCGTTGGTGCCGCCAACATCGGCCAAAAGCCTGGGTCCGTCGGCGTGCTGACTTCCGGCCGCTACCGTTACGGCCTTACTTTGCACACCAGTAGACATCGAGCCTGACTCCCTGAGCATTTGCCAACGTGGAGATGGCGTTTTTTTGCGGTGCGGCAAGCGCAGCGGTTAGTACATCCAGCTTCTTCTGCCCACTAATGAACAGATAGAGCTGCTTGACACCCTTGAGCGCGGACATGGACAACGAAACACGCGCGTGCGGCGCGCTGCCCGGATGAACCGAGATGAACCGGTCAGCCGTCGATATGGCAAACGCCCACTCGGGGGCATCGGCGAAAATGGACGCCGTATGCCCGTCCTCGCCCATGCCGAGCACGGCGACGTCAGGCACCCGGCGCTGCGGATCGGCGTTCAGGTCCGCAATGTGCGCGTCCAGCGGCCGTGCCGTGTCCACCAGCGGCAGGAAATACGCGCCGCTCGCTGCGTTCTGCAACAGCGTTTCACGCGCGAAGCGCGCATTGCTTGCGCCGTCCGTCTCGGGCACCCAGCGGTCATCGACCAGGGTGACGTCGATATGCGCCCAGTCAAGCGCGCGGGTCGACAGGGTTTGCAAGAATGGCTTCGGGCTCGTGCCGCCAGATACAGCGAGCGTTGCGTGCTGGATGGGGTTGCCAGCCACAGCGGCATCAGCCGACGCCGCTCCGCGAGCCGCGAGCGTTGCGGTAAGCGCATCGCCTACCGCTTCTGCCAATGCGTCGGATTGGGCGCTTGGCTCATCAAAAGTATGAAGCTGGATCACTGCTCCTCCATGCTGCCTTGTTTTGGTTTCATTTCGCCCGTTACGACAACGCTTGAACCACTGCTTGAACCACTTTCAGCGTCGCGCAACAGGATTTGTCTCGGCTTTAATTGCAACATGTCTACAGCGCGTACGTCCTAGAACACGTTCCACCGACCCAGTACCACGGTCTGACTACTAATCTTGCTTCCCGGCTTCAATTCTCTTCTTCCAGCCAGCACGTTCCGTGCTGCGCCAGCATCGCGCTTGCGGCCGCCGGTCCCCAGGTGCCCGATGCATAAGGCTTCGGCGGTTTAGCAGACGCCGCCCATTCGTCCAGGATCGGCTCCACATAACGCCACGCAGCTTCCTGCTCGTCACGCCGCACAAACAACGCGAGACGCCCATTGATCACGTCGAGCAGCAAGCGCTGATACGCCTCCATCTGCCCTTCCTTGAAAAACTTGTCGAAGGCGAGATCCAGATGGACGCTCGCGAGATTCATGCCCTCGCCGGGCTGCTTGGCCAGGCAATACAAGCGAATGGTTTCGTTCGGCTGCAAGCGAATCACCAGCCGGTTCGCACCTGCACGCAATGCGTTCGCACCCAGCGCCGAATGCGGCACGGGGCGGAAGTTCACAACAATCTCCGCCGTGCGATCCGCCAGCCGCTTGCCGGTGCGCAGGAAAAACGGCACGCCAGCCCAGCGCCAATTTTCGATTTCCACCTTCAACGCAACAAACGTCTCGGTATTGCTATCCGGGCGCACGCCTTTTTCGGTCGCATATGCCGGCACCGACGTTCCCTTGATCACGCCAGCATGATATTGCCCGCGCACGGCAACCTTGCTGATGTCGCGCGGATCGACGGGTTTAAGCGCGCGCAGCACGCGCAGCTTTTCGTCCCGCACGGAATCCGAATCCATGGAATGCGGCGGTTCCATCGTCACGATGGAAAGCAGCTGCAGCAAGTGGTTCTGCACCATGTCGCGCAATGCGCCGGTGTTGTCGTAGAAGTCGCCGCGCGCTTCCACGCCAAGCTCTTCCGCAATCGTGATCTGGATGCTCTCCACCCACTCGCGGCGCCACAACGGTTCGAACAGCGCATTGCCGAAGCGCAGCGCGAGCAGGTTCTGCACCGGCTCCTTGCCGAGGTAATGATCGATCCGGTAGATCTGTTCTTCCGCGAAGATCTCGCCCACTGCGTCGTTGATTGCCTTCGACGACTTCAAGTCGTAACCCAGCGGCTTTTCCAGCACGATCCGCGCGTTTTCGTTCAGGCCGACGTCGGCGAGCGCCCGGCAGATCGGTACGAACAACGACGGTCCCGTCGCCAGATAAAACACCCGCGTGCCCTCGTGCTCGTTCACCGCATCGCGCAGCAGCTTGAAGTCTTCCGGCTTGCCGAGGTCGAGACGAACGTAGACGAAACGCTCCAGGAAACGCTTCCACACGCTTTCGTCTACGCCATTCTTCGACACGTGCGGCTTGACGTGTTCTTCGACCCAGTCCAAATACGCCTCGCGATCTTCGGCGGCGCGCGCCACCGCGACAATCTTGCCGCCTTCAGCGAGCATGCCGCCACGGTGCGCTTCGAACAGCGCCGGCAGGATCTTGCGCATCGACAGATCGCCTGTTCCGCCGAACAGAACAAAGGTGAAATTAGAGTCGTTTTGCATGTGTCTCCGCAGGGTTCAGGAGGACCGTAGTCCAATAAAATTTTTTTTGACACTGAATTGTAGTTTAACTACAATTCAAATCAAGGGGTAACGTGATCCCGGAAAAAAACACTTAGTCAATCAGAACATGCGTGTTTTCCCGGAGATTCATGTCTAGTTGCATGGTAATTGACCTCAGCCGATGACGCTTTTGCCAGATAGGCAACGGTGCGGCAAGGGACAAAAGCCGCTTGATGCAAAACCCCGGACGCACGCCGCGCTGGTTCATGCCAGTGTGAACGGGCAAAAATCAAAAGAGGAGACACAGTTGCGATTCGACACACTCATCTCTTGAGAGCCGTGCGGCCGTGGTTCGGTCTGCCGGCCAGGCTGGCGTGCCCAAGGTTCCTTGCCCTGGACAACGCTTGGCCTTTTCCCGCCGACACCGCCGATAACCGGCCACTTCAGTTTGTTCATGTTCCAGCCATCGCTTCCTGGCGGCATCAGGGGCCAATCGTTTTTTGTTCAGGTGTTCGGAGGAGATAAACAATGAAATTTCGCAAGCTCATCGGCGCGCTCGGCGCCGCAGGTCTGTTGTGCGGCGTGTCGGCGCAGACGGTTCAGGCGGCTGAATCCCTGTCGGTACTGCACTGGTGGACTTCCGGTGGCGAGTCGAAGGCCGTTGGCGTGTTGAAAGACGACATGACCAAAGAGGGCTACACCTGGAAGGACTTCGCCGTTGCAGGCGGTGCGGGCGCGGCTGCCATGACGGCGCTCAAGACCCAGGTCATCTCGGGCAACGCACCATCGGCAGCACAGATCAAGGGTCCGCTGATCCAGGAATGGGCTGAACAAGGCGTGCTCGTGCCGATCGACTCGGTTGCCGGTGACTGGAAAAAGAACCTGCCGCCCGAAATCGACAAGACGATTCGTGCCGATGGCCACTACGTCGCAGCACCCTTCTCGGTGCACCGCGTGAACTGGCTGTGGATCAACAAGGCGGCACTGGACAAGGCAGGCGGCAAGGTTCCGACCACGTGGCCGGAATTCTTCGCGCTGGCTGACAAGATGAAGGCCCAGGGCATCGTTCCGGTGGCAGCAGGCGGCCAGCCGTGGCAAGACCTGACCTTGTGGGAAGACGTCGTGCTGTCGCAAGGCGCGGACTTCTACAAGAAGGCGATTGTCGACCTGGACCAGAAGACGCTGACGTCGGACCAGATGGTTGGTGTGTTCGACACGGTGCGCAAGATCGAAACGTATTTCGATAACGGCCGCACCGGCCGCGACTGGAACCTGGCGACCGCCATGGTCATCAACGGCAAGGCCGGCATGCAATTCATGGGCGACTGGGCCAAGGGCGAGTTCGCGGGCGCGAACAAGACCGCCGGTACGGACTATGTCTGCGCACCGGTGCCGGGCACCTCCAAGCAGTACACGTTCAACGTCGACTCGTTCGTGTTCTTCCAGCAGAAGGGCTCGAAGGAAGCAACGCCGGGACAACTGGCGCTCGCCAAGACCATCATGTCGCCTGCGTTCCAGGAACAGTTCAGCCTGTACAAGGGCTCGATCCCGGTTCGCCTGGGTGTATCGATGGCCAAGTTCGACGCCTGCGGCAAGCAGTCGTACGCCGATGAACAGACGGCCATCAAGGCCGGCGGTTATGTGCCGTCGCTGGCACACGGCATGGCGCAGGGTGACGCAACAGCAGGCGCGATCACTGACGTCGTGACGAAGTTCATGAACTCGACGCAGGATTCGAAGAGCGCAGTTGCCGCTCTCGCGAATGCCGCGAAGACGAAGTAACCGCGCGAAGTAAGCGAGAAGTAATCGTTTCGTTTGACACCGGGCGCGCGGCCTTTAACCGGCCGCGCACCCGGGCAAATCCCAAGCATGAGTTGGCGTAAAAACTGCTGTATCCCTGTTCCGGCCTGAGACTCTTGCCGGCAAATTTCCAGGAGTCGAGAAGTGGCTGCCTCCCCTAGCGGTATCGCGAGCAAGACATCGCGCACCCCGCCTCGCCGCACGTCGCCTCTGGCGGCGCTTGCCGATACATACATTCCGAAGCTCGTACTCGCGCCAAGCGTGCTGATTGCACTGGTGTTCGTGTACGGCTTTATCCTTATCACCGGCTGGCTTTCGCTGACCAATTCGCGATTGATGCCGCGCTATGAATTCACCGGCTTCCAGCGCTACACCGAGCTGTTCTCGAACGACGTCTGGTGGACGTCGGCTGCGAACCTCGGCTGGTTCGGCATTCCGTTCATTGCGATCTGCGTCGGGCTCGGGCTGTTCCTGGCCATCCTGCTCGACCAGAAGATCCGTAACGAAGGCGCGTTGCGCGCGATTTTCCTGTACCCGATGGCGTTGTCGTTCATCGTGACGGGTACGGCGTGGCAATGGATCCTGAATCCCGGCCTCGGATTGGAAAAGGTCTTCCACGACTGGGGCTGGACGAGCTTCTCGTTCGACTGGCTCGGCAACCCCGACAAGGCGATCTTCTGCGTGGTGATCGCGGCCGTGTGGCAATCCACCGGCTTCGTGATGGCCCTGTTCCTCGCCGGTTTGCGCGGCGTGGACGCGGAGATCTTCAAGGCCGCGCAGATGGACGGGGCATCGTTGCCGCGGATCTATCGCAAGATCGTGATCCCGAGCATGCGGCCCGTGTTCTTCTCCGTGCTGCTGATTCTCTGCCACATCACCATTAAGACCTTCGACCTCGTGGTTGCGATGACCGCGGGCGGTCCGGGCACGTCGTCTTCGCTGCCAGCCATGTTCATGTACACGTTTTCGTTTAACCGCGGGCAGTTGGGCCTGGGCGCCGCTTCGTCGATGATGATGCTCGCCACCGTCGTCGCCGTGCTGGTGCCGCTCATGTATCTGGAATCGAGGAGCACGCGCAATGGAATCTAAGATGACGATCAGCCGCGCCGTCATCTATGCGGCGCTGGTTCTGTTTGCCCTGTATTTCCTGTTCCCGATCTACGTGATGCTTTCGACGTCCTTCAAGGACCTCGACCAGTTGCGCACCGGCAACCTGCTCACGCCGCCGACCTCGTTCACGTTCGCACCCTGGATCAAGGCGTGGTCGCAATCGTGTACCGGCGTGCGTTGCGACGGCATGGAACCGTTCTTCATGAACTCCGTGCGCATGGTGATCCCGGCCGTGCTGATCTCGTCGATAGTCGGCGCGTTCAACGGTTATGTGCTCACGCACTGGCGCTTTCGCGGCGCCGACGCCGTGTTCACCATGCTGCTGGTCGGTTGTTTCATCCCGTTCCAGGCCATCCTTTTGCCGATGGCGCGTTTGCAAGGTTTGCTGGGACTCGCCAACACCACGACCGGTCTTGTGCTTGTGCACGTGGTCTACGGGATTGCGTTCACCACCATGTTCTTCCGCAATTTCTACGTGAGCATTCCGGCGGAACTGGTGAAGGCGGCGCGTATTGACGGCGCGGGTTTCTTCACCATCTTCACGAAGATCCTGCTGCCGGTGTCGCTGCCTATTTTCATGGTGTGCCTGATTTGGCAATTCACGCAGATCTGGAACGACTTCCTGTTCGGGATCGTGTTCTCCGGCGTCGATTCAATGCCGATCACCGTCGCCCTGAACAACCTGGTCAACACATCAACGGGCGTGAAGGAATACAACGTCGACATGGCTGCCGCGATCATTGCCGCCCTGCCCACCCTGCTCGTCTACATGGTCGCCGGCCGGTTCTTCGTGCGCGGCCTGACAGCGGGCGCGGTGAAGGGCTGATTCCGGGGCTGATTTCCGCGGGGCGCCGTCAGTTGCTGAACGGCGCCCGCGACAGAAGATCAACTGAAGCGCGGAAGAACATTAATTCGGCGCAGAGACATTAAAGGATTCACAGCATGGCAAGCCTTTCTATCCGTGACGTGTACAAGACTTATGCGAACGGCGTGCCCGTTCTGAAGGGCGTGAACATCGACATCGAGGACGGGCAGTTCCTGATCCTCGTGGGCGGTTCAGGCTGCGGCAAGTCCACGTTGCTCAATATGATCGCCGGGCTGGAAACGGTCACCAAGGGCGACATCATGATCGACGGCAAGACGGTGAACAACCTCTCGCCGAAGGATCGCGACATTGCGATGGTGTTCCAGTCGTACGCGCTGTATCCGTCCATGACGGTGCGCGAGAACATCTCGTTCGGGCTGAACATTCGCAAGGTGCCGAAGGATGAGCAAAAGGCGATCGTCACGCGCGTGTCGGACACGTTGCAGATCCAGCATTTGCTCGATCGCAAGCCCGGCCAGTTGTCGGGCGGTCAGCGTCAACGCGTGGCCATGGGGCGTGCGCTGGCGCGCGACCCGGTAATGTTCCTGTTCGACGAGCCGCTGTCGAATCTCGATGCCAAGCTGCGGATCGAGATGCGCTCGGAGATCAAGCTGCTGCATCAGCGCCTTGGAACGACGATTGTGTATGTGACGCACGATCAGATCGAAGCGATGACGCTCGGCGACCGGATCGCGGTGATGAAGGACGGCGTGGTGCAGCAGTTCGGCGCACCGCAGGACATCTATGATTCGCCGGCGAACTTGTTCGTGGCGGGTTTCATTGGCGCGCCGCCGATGAATTTTATCGATGGCAAGCTGGTCGATGCCGGATCGGGCGTCGGACTTGAGGTCGATACGGGCGTGACGCGCACCGTGCTGAACCTGCCGTTCGATGCCACGGCCATGCGCGGCAAGATTGGTCAGAACGTGATTCTTGGTTTGCGTCCAGAGCGGATTACCGATGCGCGCAGTGCGCATAACGTGGAAGACGCGCGATTGCAGCCTATTGAGGTGAAGATCGATGTGATCGAACCTACGGGTCCGGATACGCTGGTGTTCACGCAGGTGAACGGCAAGCGCGTGGTGAGCCGCGTGCATCCGGCATCGAACCCCCAACCACTGACGAACATGACGCTGTTGTTCGATGTATCGAAGGCGGTGTTGTTCGATTCGAAGAGCGAAGAACGGTTGGCTTGAGGTTGAACGTTTTGCTTGGAAAAAGCCGCGCGCCCGAAGGGGTGTGCGGCTTTTTGTTCTGGATGCCTGGCGTTCGCGCGCGCCCGTTACTTAATGGCTTACTGCCCTGCCCCGCCCGCGTGATACTCAGCGCGCTGGCGCTCCAGGCTGCGGCCCAGATCGCCCTCGAACACGGCGGAACCTTGATGGCTCAGATTCGATTTCGTATCGATGGCGGGCGTAATGCCGATCGCCGCGCATCGCCGGCAGAACGCATAGTCCTCCGAAAGATAGCTCCCGGACTGCGGGTCGATCATGGTGTCGAAGAACGCGTAGTGGTTCCCGGCGATTTTCCCGGTCTTATGGTCCGGCCGATCAACCAGGTCAGCCCGGTAACGAAGCTCTGGAAAGCTGCTTGCGAGTTTCAAAAATACCTCGCGTTTGATGAGCATGAATCCAGTCGGTGCGTCGATGACATCGAGAAAACCGTTTTCGTCCGGTTCCAGTTCGGCCGAAACCGAGGTGGCCGGATAACGGGCAAAGCGCGCGCGGAAATCGACTTTCTTCGTGCCAGCCGGCAAAGCCTCGGGCAAACCCTCCGATGGCCAGCCATCGGTTTTCAGCGGATAGACGCCCGCCACCAAAGGACGATCTGCCTGAAGCAGCCGAACGACATCCGAACCCTTGAAACCGATATCGCCGTCGATCCACATCAGGTGCGTGAACCGGTCGTCCGCAAGATATTCCGCGACCATCGTGTTGCGAGCACGCGTGATCAGGCTGTCGAAGCTATTGAAATTTACCCAAAGACCAAATCCGTGTTCGTCAGCGGTGTCGTACAGATCGAGAAGCCCATGGACATAGCTGGTGGTCACGACGCCACCGTAGCTGGGCGTAGCCACAAATACATTGGCTTTGATTTTTACATCAGTCATCAAGCTTGCTCCAGATAGGGTGAGAATTTATGTCGGCCTAACGGTCCGAGAAGGGTCCGAGACCTCGATACGCTCCCCTGTTTCAATCAATGAAGCAGCGGGTTGCGAAGGCATCCTATCGGAATAATTCATCTCGAAAAACCAGCCCCGTGTGGCCCGTCTGGCCCGTGTGGCAATTCACCGGCTTTATGAGGGAGCGGTTCCGTGCCGATCCGCGTGGCGTGGTGCGGAGATTTTCCACGATATCGGGCCGATGAGATCGGGACGAGGATGCTTGCCTCGCCGTACCGGGCGGATCGCATGGTTTGACGCATCACCACGCGTACTTAAGGCCGAGACGCACGACATAGGCGTGGTAACTCTGCGCGCCCCATGCACCGCTTACATTGCTCCAGGCGCTCCAGTTCTTGCCAAGATCGCCATTCAGCCCCAGCTTCGCCTCATAACGATTGGCGGGGTACAAACTGCCCACCGACACTTGATCGAACGAGATGCTGCTGTCCGTGCTCGTGTGCCACCAGTTGGCCGTTGCATAGAACTGCACTTTCTTGCCCGCGCTGCGCTCGAAGGTACGTTGCAGACGCAGCCCCAGCCGTGTGATGGCCCCGCTGGAACTGGCGTTATCCACCTCTGTGCCGTTCGGCTCGGTCAGCGAATTCTGGTGATAGTCCACGTAAAGCAACTGGCCTTGCGGCTCGAACACCCAGCCGTTAATCAGCGGGAACGCATAGCCCAACTCGCCCGATATCGCCCAGCCGTGCGCGTTGTAGTTCACCGTGGGCAATTCGTCGCCATCGACGCTGTTATTGAACCAGCCATACTGGAGCCAGGTGTCCGCGTAAGCGCCAAGCCGGCTCGCTTCATTCTGGTACCAGGTGCCATAGGCGCCGACGCTATAGCCGGCCACGTTGCCGCTTGCTTGCGCCGAGTTGCCGGCGGCCTCCACGTTGCTTCGGGCTGTCTCGTAAGTAGCCATCAACCCGAGATGCAGGAGATCGGCATTGGAGATCAGCTTTTTCTGCGCCACCTCGCCGCCGCCTTGCATGAAGAACGAATCGGTGTTCACGTGGAAGGTGCCATCGCTGCTGTTGCTGCCTTCGTTACGTCCTTCCATCCGAAGCCAGACTGAACCTGGCCCGCTCGATCCGCTGCCGGAAGTCTGCGAGGTCCCACCCGTGCGGTCGTCCAGGCTGTGAACGAACATCTCTCCAGCCACATGCTGGTTAGCCAGGTAAGCCGCCACTTCTGGCCGAAACATTGGCTGCGGTGGTGCGGGAGGCTCAGGGGGTGTGGGCGGCGTGGGGGGCGTTGGAGGCGTAGGTTCAAGCTCGGTGCGCAAGTACCAGTTGCCGTCCGAACTCTGTACGCCCCCCTGGAACAGTTGATATTCATACGGACCCGCCACTGCCCGGCCGCTTAACGAGAAGGCGCCCGTTGCCGAATGCGTGGGGTCCTGAACCTGTACCACCATGATGCCGTTATCTACCGTCGTCGCCCCGGCGCCACCGACGTTCGTCACCACTAACTGCGTGGCGCCCTTCGCGCCAACCGTGGTGCTGCCCACCACCAGCAAATCGGAATTCGACGCGGCTCCGCCCTGGTTCAGGACAGTATCGATCAGGACTTTGCCGCCGTTCGAGGTATAGGTGCCGCCCGTGATCATCCGGTCACCGGCGATGCCGTTGGACATCGTCACGGTGCCGCTATTGTCGAGATTTCCCGCGATAGTGAAGCTGGCATCCGGACCACTGGCGAAAGCCGGAAGCGCGTTACCTACGGCAATCACGCCGTTGTTGATCACGGACCCGGCGACCTTGCCGTAACCACCCAGTGCGGCCGCAGCACCGACTGTGACCGACCCGCCGCCTGCCAATTCGGCGCCGGTATGGGATGCATCCCCAATAGCCAAGGTACCCGCGTTGATGTTGGTCGTACCGCTGTAAGTTTGCACGCCGTTGAACAGCACCATGCCGCTGCCGGCTTGGGTTACCGATCCGGTGCCGCTAATGATTCCATCGAAGGTCAGGTTGTCGGAGCGATCGAATGCCAGCATTCCGTTGTTACTGACATCGCCGACAATGCCACCCGCCGTTCCGCCATTGCCGAGTTGCAGAGTGCCAGCGCTGATTGTCGTGCCGCCCGTGTAGGTGTTGTTGCCCGTCAGGATCAAGGCGCCACTGCCTTGCTGGGTCAGCGAACCCGCGCCGCTGACCACGCCGCCATAGGTCGCGGTGTCGCTGCGATTAAACGCCAGCGCCGCGTTGTCCGCGATATCGCCGCTCACCGACCCAGTCGTTCCACCATTGCCGAGTTGCAACGTCCCCGCGTTGATGGCCGTGCCGCCGCTGTAGGTGTTGTCACCCGTCAAGACCAGGGTGCCGCTGCCTTGCTGGGTCAGTGAACCCGTGCCGCTGACCACCCCGCCATAGGTCGCTGTGTCGCTGCGGTTAAACGCTACTGCAGCGTTATCCGTGATGTTGCCGGCATAGCTGCCAGCGGTGCCGCCATTGCCGATCTGCAACGTCCCCGCGTTGACCGTCGTGCCGCCGGTGTAGGTGTTGTCGCCAGTCAGGATCAGCGTGCCGCCGTTGGCGTTCAGCGCGCCACTGGTGCCGCTGATAACGCCACTAAACGTACCGCCGTTGTCGATCGTCAGATTACCGGCATCGATATTGAGGGCCCCCGCGCCGCCGAGCGCGCCTATCGCCTGGGTCTTGCCGTTGATATCAGCAGTGGCGCCCGCACTCACGTCGAGTAAAGCGGTGTGACCCAGCGCGTTGTCGCTGCCGAGCAGGAGCGTGCCGCTATTGAGGGTGGTCGTACCGGTGTAGTCGTTGGTGGCGTTGGCGAGAATGGCGGTGTTGACTGCGTCGATGAAAAGGTTGCCGCTGCCGGTGATCTTGGCGATCAGGGTGTTGTCGACAGCGTTGGCGTTGGTCAGATCCAGCGTCTGGCCGGCTTGCAGGTCGAGTTGCAGAAGGTCATAACCGAGCCATACACCGGCGTTGGCGCCGGCCAGGACATTGGTGGCGTAGTTGTAGCTGGCTATCGCGACGGTCGCGCCATTTTCGCTCAGCGTGACGTTCTGCGGAGCAGCAACCGGGGAGCCGTCAAATTTAGTGAGTGCGAGCTGGGAACCCGCCCCGGTCACGGTGCCGGTGGCGGCAATGAGTTGCAGCTGGATGTTGTCGTCCTGGTCGAACAGCGAGGGTTGCGGGGGAAGCGCGTGGACCGGGAAGTCACTCGGGATGCCAAGGGCGACGGTGCCACCGGACGCAACGTTCAGGTCGCCAACAGTGAGTTTGCCGTCGGGGATAAAACCGGTGGCGGTGATCTGGAACGTGCCGCCATTGAAGGTGAGGTTGCCAATCGTACGATTGGCGTTGATCTGCGCCAGCCCGCCGGTGTCCAGGCGCAGCGTGGTCCTGGGCATCGCGCTCTGGGCATTGTTGTCCAGGGTGAATGTGCCGCCGGAAACGGCGATGGTGCCGGCAAAAGCGCTGCCAACTGTATTGCTTAGGGTGAACGTGTCGGTGCCGTTGCCGAGCAAGACCTGCATGGTGCCGCTGCCGGTTAATGCGTTATTGAAGGTGTAGTTGCCGCTGGCCGGGTTGTTGATCAGTAAGGTACCGGCGTTGGCGAGATTGGCATTGCCGCTGCCGATGCTGCCCGCGCCGCTAAGTTCCAGCGTACCGGCGTTGACGTTGGTCCCGCCGCTGTAGGTGTTGGTACCGGTCAGGACGGTTGTGCCGCTACCTTGCTGGGTCAGTGAACCCGTGCCGCTGACTACTCCGCCGTAGGTCGTGGCGTCGCTGCGATTGAACACCAACGCGGCGTTGTCGGAGATGTCACCGGCCACTGAGCCGGCGGTTCCGCCATTGCCGATTTGCAGAGTGCCGGCGCTGATTGTCGTGCCGCCCGTGTAGGTATTGTTGCCCGTCAGGACTAGGGCGCCACTGCCTTGCTGGGTCAACGAACCCGTGCCGCTGACCACGCCGCCATAGGTCGCGGTGTCGCTGCGGTTAAACGCCAGTGCGGCGTTGTCCGCGATATCGCCGCTCACCGAGCCAGTCGTTCCGCCATTGCCGATTTGCAACGTACCCGCGTTGATGGCCGTGCCGCCGGTGTAGGTGTTGTCACCCGTCAAGACCAGGGTGCCGCTGCCTTGCTGGGTCAGTGAACCCGTGCCGCTGACTATTCCACCATAGGTCGCGGTGTCGCTGCGGTTAAACGCGACTGCAGCGTTATCCGTGATATTGCCCGCATAGCTGCCGGTAGTGCCGCCATTGCCGATCTGCAATGTCCCCGCGTTGATCGTCGTACCGCCCGTGTAGGTATTGTCGCCAGTCAGGATCAGCGTGCCGCCGTTGGCATTCAGCGCGCCACTGGTGCCGCTGATAACGCCACTAAACGTACCGCCATTGTTGATCGTCAGATTGCCGGCATCGATATTGAGGGCACCCGCCCCGCCGAGCGCGCCTATCGCCTGGGTCTTGCCGTTGATATCGGCGGTCGTTCCCGCATTCAGCGCCAGTAACGCGGTGTTGCCCAACGCGTTGTTGCTGCCGAGTATCAGCGTGCCGCCGCTGACGGTCGTGTTGCCGGTGTAGTCATTGGCGGTGTTGGTCAAGGTGATGCTGTTGGTGGCGTCGATGGTGAGCGCGCCGCTGCCGGTGATGCGGGCCTTCATGTCAGCCGCCCCGGCTGCGGCCGTGTCACCGGCAAGCGTGAGGGTCTGTCCGGTTTGCAGATCGAGTTGGCTAAGGCCGTAGCCCGCGTACAGGCCGGTGTTGGCGCCGGTGTTCAGCGTGAAGCTGTAGGTGCCGATGGCAACGGTGTTGCCGCCTTGAGCAATGTTCGCGGTTGTGCTGGTGAGCGGGTTCCCCGCCAGATCGGTGAGCGAGAGGTTGCTTACATTGCCGCTGACGCTGTTGGCGCTGATCAGCTGGGTGTTGGCGCCGTCATCCTGAGTGAGCAGGGATCCAGTTGGGTTGACGGTGCTGACGGGATCGATACGCACGATGCCGCTATTGAGCGTGAGTGCCCCGGTGCTGAGCGTGCCGGAGGGCAGGTTAGCGAAGATCAGGGCATTGCCGTTCAGCGTCAGGTTGCCGATGGTTTGCGCGCCCGCGCCCACGGTGGTGGTGTTGCCGGCGTTCAGCTGCAGAGTCGCGTTCGTGAGTGCACTGGTGTTGGTGCCGGCAAGGCTGAAGGTGCTCTGGTTAAGCGTGACCTTGCCGGTGAAAGCACTGCCCGCAGCGGCGCCGAAGTTGAAGGTGTTGGTGGCGCCGCCGAGGGTGGCAGTCAGTAAGCCACTGCCGGTGAGGGCGTTATTGAAAGCGTAGTTCCCGCTGGCGGGGTTCAGCGCGAGCGTGCCCGTGCTGGCGATATTGGCTGGACCACTGCCGATAGTGCCCGTTCCGGTAAGTTGCACGGTGCCGGCGTTGACATTCGTGCCACCGGTGTAGGTGTTGGCGCCGGTGAGGGTCAGCGTGCCCGTGCCTTGCTTGGTGAGTGCGCCGGTGCCCGCGACCACACCGGAAAGCGTATCGGCGTTGGCCTGTGTATCGATAGTGCCGGCGGCGGTGAGCGTGACGGCTCGAGCCGTGGTGAGTGCACTCGTGAACTGCAACGCCCCGCCATTGAAGCTCAGCCCACCCGCCGCGGCGCCGAGATTGGCGTCGGCGCCGACACTCAGAATGCCGGCATTGAGGTTGGTGCCACCCGCGTAGGTGTTGATGCCTGTGAGGACGGTCGTGCCGCTGCCTGCTTGTGTCAGCGAGCCCGTGCCGCTGACCACTCCACCGTAGCTCACCGCATTCGAGCGATTAAAAATCAACGCGGCGTTATCGGTGATGTTGCCAGTGACGCTGCCAGTGGTGCCGCCGTTGCCTAATTGCAAAGTACCAGCGCTGACCGTGGTACCACCCGTGTAGACGTTGTCGCCCGTCAAGATCAGGGCGCCGCTGCCTTGCTGGGTCAACGAACCCGTGCCGCTGACCACTCCGCCATAGGTCAACGAATCTGAATGGTCAAAATTCAACGCGGCGTTATCGGTGATATTGCCAGTGACGCTGCCGGTGGTTCCACCATTGCCAAGTTGCAAGGTGCCAACACTGATGGTGGTACCACCCGTGTAGACGCTGTCGCCCGTCAAGATCAGCGCGCCGCTGCCTTGCTGGGTCAACGAACCCGTGCCGCTGACCACTCCGCCATAGGTCAACGCACCTGAGTGGTTAAAATTCAATGCGGCGTTATCGGTGATATTGCCGACGACGCTGCCGGTGGTGCCGCCGTTGCCAAGCTGCAAGGTGCCGGCACTGATGGCGGTACCGCCCGTGTAGGTGTTATCGCCGGTCAGGATCGTTGTGCCCGTACCGGCTTGCGTAGCAGTACCCGTACCGCTGATCACACTGGCAAAGGTCACGACATCGGAGCGGTTGAAGTTCAGAGCGCCGTTGTCAATGAAATTGCCGGTAACGCTACCGCTAGCGCCACCGTTACCGAGATTCAGCACCCCGCCGCTCTCGATGGTCGTGCCACCACCCGTGCCGCTATTGCTGATCTGGCCGGTTACGGTTAATGCGCCGCTGACGTCGAGCGTAGCGGCTGTGGTGCCGATCAGGTTGATATGGCCGCCGAGAGTCCAGATGCTGCCTGTTGCGGCAGTCAAGCTGGAAAAGCCCTGCGTAGTTAAATTACCGCTCCCCAGAAAATCACCATTTTCGCTGCCTGTTTCTATCAGGGTAATGGTGTTACCGGTACCCGCGCTGATAGCGACTGCGTCAGTGCTCACCCCTGCAGCGAGAGAAGATGTTGTGCCGGTCCCTCCATGCAGATTTGAACCTGCACCTAACGTCAGCGAGTTGCCTGAGGTACCAAAGTAAAGTGCGGTACTTGTGCTGCCACCATAGATGGCTCCGCGATTGACGATATTGGCAATACCCGACTGTGACCATATCCCGGTCACAGCGGCGTTCAATCCCGTGCTCGCACCTATGGAACCGGTGTTGGTGATATTGGCAATGACTGAAGCACCGGTCACCTTGATGGCGGCCCCGCTTCCCTGTGTATTTATTGTCCCATTGTTAATGATGGTGCTGGGCGCAGCGCCTCCCCCGTCGACAACGAGGCTATTGACCTCGCCCGGCCTGTTGAATATGCCTGTGCTACCGACCTGAAAAGTACTTCCGGCACTCATATGTATACCGGCACCAGCGTTCAGGACTCCATCCAATGTAAGGTTTCCGGCTATCGATACAATGTTCGACGTAGTGACTTGCGCGCCGCCGTTGATCTGGGAAAATGCACCACTGGCAACAGTTAGTGTGGTGGCATTGAACAGGCCACTTTGAGCAAAGTTCAAAGTTCCCGCATTGACGGAAACCGCTCCAACCGAGCTGCCTGCACCACTCAAAGTCAATGCATTGCTGCCTGTCTCAGTCAGCCCCCCTGTTCCACTAATCAGACCGCTGAAAGTCGTGTCGCTGCTGTTGTTGGCCGTCAGCGTTGCAGAACCCAAAGTGATAGAGCCAGCGCCGCTAAGGTTGTTGGCTGTCTGGGCGAAATTATTCAGCGCGAAAATAGCGCCACTGTTCACGGTTACCGCACTGCTATTGGCAAAAATATTAGCGATGCCTGCGGTGAGCGTTCCCGCCTCGATACCGGTTGCGCCGGAATACGTATTAGCTGAAGAAAGCGTCAGGTTACCCGTACCCGACTGGGTGAGCGAGCCGTTACCGGAGATAAGCGCAGCATAACTAACTGCATCGCTGCGATCAAAGACGAGCGAGCCATTGTCAGCGATATTGCCAGTCACGCTGCCCGCGGTACCTCCATTGCCGACCTGTAGCGTGGCGCCCGAAGCGATAGTCGTGCCGCCCCCCGTACCACCGTTGGTGAGTGCACCAGTAAGGGTAAGGACGCCGCTTTGCACGTTGGTAGCGGTGGCGGTGATGCCTGTGGTCGAATTTGTACCGCTCAGCGTCCAGGCAGTGCCGGACATATTCAGGGTATTGAATCCCGTCAGATTGTTGCCCGCGCTACCCGATCCTTGCAGGGTCAGCACATTGTTTGTGCCGGTGGCGGTCACAGCGCCGTTCAGCACCGATCCCGTTCCGAGTACCAGCGTATTACCGCTGCCCGTGACAGAAACAGCCGTGCCACCGGTTCCGGTGATGGTGCCGGTGTTGGTCAGGGTAACGCCGCCGCTGCTTGCGAGCACAGCGCCAGTACCCGCGCTTAACAGGCCGCTGTTGCTGAATGCGCCCGTTGATGCCCCGCGAGTCCAGAACGCGTAGGTTGTCGATGCCCCGTAAATCGTGCCAGCGTTGGTGCCCGCGACGGGCCCGGCGTTGAAAACGACTCCGTAGCCCGTGCCTCCATTCGTGCCAACCACGCCAGTTGCACTTTGAGTAAACGTGCCGCCTGCGTCGAAGTACACCCCGGAGAAACTGTTGCTGCCGCTTGTAATCAAGCCATCGTTGGTGACGGTACCCGCAGCGCCCGACATTCGAATGCCATCGGCCGCGCCGGCTATAGCTGCGCCCGCATGATTGGTCAGTTGTCCGCCGTTACCCAGCAGGACACCCGTAGAGGTATTGCCTTGGATGGTGGAAAAATTGTCCAGGGTGACGCCATTGAGCGTGGCCGATGACAACGAGAGCCCCACAGCTCCGGTTATCGAGCCATGATTGGTGAGAACCCAGTCCTGCGCGTTGTTACCGTCGATGCCATCGCCCGACGATACATTGATCACCGTGCCCGCCGGCGCATCGAAGGTGGTCGAGCCCGGGCTCAGGGTTTGCAACGTGACGGTAGTTGTCGCGCTGGGGATCGAAACGGTTTGCGCCTGTGCCTGACTAATGATCGCGCCAATGCTGATTAACAGAATGCCGGCGCTAATGGGTGTCAGGCAGCTACGAGGGCCGCCGGCAAAGGTTCGTCTATTTTTATAACCGAGGTGCAATTGGGCAAACACTGCTGCCATTTGCATGGAATCAAGCGCCCAATCCGGCGCGGCATAACGAATCCGGTTCATTTACGGCCTCGCTCTTGATGCAATTACGTTACATGCCAAAGAGTTCGAATCACCATCACGCCATTTCATTGAGCAACCTCATTGATATTTGGCATATGTGCCCTGCCGCATTTACGATCCCGATATACAGCAGGAATTCGTTGTTGATACAGATTGAATCGCCTGACGGATTAGCTGGATTATTGACAGGAAATGGAACGACACCGCCAATCCCCTCTCTTTGAGCTACCACACCATGACAATGAGACATTCGCTCGATATCACTGACTGGATAAGGATGGGGCATGGACGCCCGCTGCCCGAATTTTTATACGAATCATTGGATAGTTCAATTAGTGAGTATTTCGCTTTTACCGAATAATGGCCTAAGCGTTAGCCGGGTTTGTACCTTAAATAAACCTGCTAGCCTTCGAGATCATCCTATCTTATGCGGGAGTGTCCGATTGCTTTATTTATTTTTTGATTCGTTTGATGTTCTCGCATTTTAATAAGTTTTCCGATTCAGATTCAATCTCCACGGCATATACTATAAAACTTGCAACCAAATAAATAATCAATCTGATTTTGCATTCATGACCTTGCAACGAAATATTCATCGAGCCTGCTTTTTGCAAAAATTGATGTGCTTCGTTACGATCCTGATAAGACGAAGCTGGGCGTGATAATCAGCACAAATAGGCGAGAGCTCGGCCAGCAATAGCGAACTTGACGAGCGTGGTTAAGCGCCTAAATAGTGCCGCATGCAGAAGTTGCCAAGGAACGCACGCAGCGCGAAATGAATTTGGCCCAACGCGGCGTGATGCAACGCCGTCAGGCACAATTCCCCTTCCGAATTCCCGGCAAGGCCGGCTACACGCTCTCCGGCAACCCAAAGCAGGCTCCCCTCCCGACATGACAGATTCCTTCCTCAGCCGACGCCCCGAACTCGAATGGCCTGTTGCCGATGGTCCCGATCCGTTTATCGAACTGGAAACGCTTGACGATACCCGGGTCGACGCATGGGTCAGCGCGCAAAACGCGCGCACAACAGAAGCCTTCGGCAAGACCGCTGACACCGACACACTCACGAAGCGGCTGGCAAAGGCCTACACCTCGCAGGAACGCATCGTTTCGTGCTCGCGTTACGGCGATTGGGGCTACAACACCTGGCAGGATGAGAAAAACCCGCTGGGCATAGTTCGGCGCACAGCTTGGCAAAAATGGCTCGCCGGCACGCCCGAATGGCAAACGATCCTGGACGTTGACCAGATCGACTTGAACACGAGCGCCGCCAAGGACGGCATCCGCTGGGCGCTGCACGACTTCGATATGCTCTACCCCACCTGGGACCGCGCGTTGGTGAGCTTGTCGCCGGGAGGCTCGGACGCGTGCATGGTCCGTGAATTCGATATCGAAACGCAGCGCTTCGTTGAAGACGGCTTCACGCTCCCCGATGTCGGCAAGCATGGCATCTCGTGGATCGATCGCGATACGGTATATGTTGGCTGGGACGACAGCGCGCACAGCAAGAAGCCCGCGCTCACCACGTCCGGCTTTCCACGCCAGGCGCGCAAATGGAAGCGCGGCACGCCGCTCGCCGATGCCCCTGTGGTTTTCGAAGGCAAACGGCGCGATGTATCGGCGGGCGTGGATTACGATCAGCTCGAAAAGCTCCATCTTGCTTCACGCGCGACGTCGTTCTTCGAGACGCTGCAATACTGGCTCGATGAAACCACGGGCGAGTGGCGGCAATACGATGTCCCGCTGCACGCGGAACTGGAGCATTGGAACGGCTGGCTGTTTGTCACGCCACGCGAGTCCTACGAATCGGGCGCAACGACCTACGCGAGCGGTTCGCTGCTCGTCATCCGCCGCGATGCCTTCCTGACAGGCGCGCGCAATTTCACCGTGCTGTTCACGCCGTCAGGCCGCAATGTTCTCGCCGATATCGACTTCACGAAGCATTGGCTGGTGGTGTCGCAGATGGACGATGGTTCGCCGCGCGTGGAGTTGCTTGGCCCCCCGGCTGGTCTGGAAGGCGAATGGACCCGCCGCGACTTCGCGCTGCCGGCCGCCAGCCAGTCGTACGTGGATTCCATCGACAGCGAACGCGACGACACCGTGCTCGTTCACGTCGAACATTTCCTCACGCCGCCGTCGCTTTACTTCGCCGATTTCGCGCAGCCGGAAAGCGAATGGCAACTGCTCGCGCGCCTTCCCGCTCAATTCGATGCGACTGGTCTTATCGCCGAGCGTCTTCACGCGATATCAACCGATGGCGTCGCCATTCCCTATTGGCTGATCGGCCGTGAGGCGAACGTCAAGGGTCAGGAAACCGCGCCCTGCCTGCTCTACGGCTATGGTGGCTTCGAAGTCGCGCTCGACCCGCATTACGACGCGACCACGGGCATCGCGTGGCTCGAAAGCGGCGGGTTGTACGCAGTCGCGAACATTCGCGGCGGCGGCGAGTTCGGACCGGAGTGGCATCAGGCGGCACAGCGCGAGAAACGCCAGGTTGCCTTCGATGACTTCATCGCCGTTGCAGAAGCGCTGGTGGCGTCGGGCGTGACGACATCGAAACAACTCGCTATTCGTGGCGGCAGCAATGGCGGCTTGCTGACTGGCGTGATGCTCGTCCAGCGACCGGAATTGTTCGGCGCGGTGTTGTCCGAAGTGCCTTTGCTCGACATGGCACGCTTTCACTTGCTGCTGCAAGGCGCCTCGTGGATCGACGAATACGGCGACCCCGCCGATGCCCGCGACCTGCGCTTCCTGATGACGTACTCGCCGTATCAAAACGTGAAAGCCGATGCGGTTTATCCGCCGGCGCTGTTCACGTCGTCGGCGACCGATGACCGCGTGCATCCCGGCCACGCCCGCAAAATGGCGGCGCGGATGCAGGCGCTGGGACATGAACGCGTGTGGTATCTGGAGAACCGCGACGGTGGTCACGGCGCGGGCGTGGAGGCGGAAAGTATCGCTCGCGTGGAAGCGACGGCGTTCACGTTCTTGCAGCAGATGGTCGGCCGGGGGTGATGGTTAGCTGAGCGAATGCGCGGACATCGCAACAAATAAGCCCGACTGCATCACCCGGCCCGACTCGCCCGCACCGGCGTGCCATGCCAGCGCAGCACCAGCGTCCGGCCGACGAACGTCAGCACGCCCGTCACCCCGATCACGATCCCCATTCCCTGCGGCGTACCATCGTGGAACATCCCGACGGCAACGCTCGCCAGCGCACCGAGCGCCAACTGCACCGCGCCGAACACCGCGGCTGCGGCCCCTGCGTTGTGGGGATATCGATGCATCAAATCCGTCGTGCAGTTGGCCGATAACAAACCCACGACGCCGACCACGAAGAACAGACAGCCGACTATCGACCATAAGCCGCCAAAACCGGTGATACACACGAACGCCGTCGCCAGCGCCGCGATCACGCTGACAAACGAAGCTATCGAAATCAGTTTCAGCGATCCCAGCGGCCCGACCAGCCGCGTGTTCGCCACGTTCCAGCCGATAATCCCGATAATGTTCAGCCCGAAGAAAAACCCATAGTGCTGCGGCTTCACATGAAAGTAGTCGATGTACACAAACGGCGTCGCGGTGATATACGCGAACATCGAAGCGAATGCCATGCCGCCGCATAACGTGTGGCCCCACGTGACGGGATCGGTGAGAAGACGCCCGTACGCCGCAAACGAACGCCCAAGCGCCGATGTCGCGCGTTTCTCGCGCGGCCAGGTTTCCGGCACGCGCAAATACGTGGTGACCGCGCATATCGTGCCGAATACCGTGAGCGTGACGAACACCGCGCGCCACCCCCCAAGCAGCAGCAACTGGCCACCTATCAACGGTGCGAGCAGCGGCCCGATCGACGTGACAATGGCAAGCATCGACAGCACCCGGGCGGCATCCGACGGTGCGTGGGCATCGCGTGCAATGGCCCGCGCCAGAACCGACGCCGACCCCGCGCCGAGCGCCTGCAGGAAGCGCAGGATAACCAGCGAATCGATGGAAAACGACAGCGCGCACCCGACGCTCGCAAGCGTATACAACACGATGCCGCCCAGCAGCACCGGCCGGCGCCCGTAGGCGTCGGAGAGCGGCCCGTACACGAGCATGCCGAGCGAAAACCCGAGCATGAAACTGGTCAGCGTGATCTGCGCGGCGGCGGCGGTCGTGCCGAACGAAGTGGCGAGAGCCGGCAGGCTCGGCAGGTACATATCGATGGAAAGCGGGCCGCACGCCGCCAGCGCACCGAGCAACAGGATCAGTCGGCGATCGGCACGGCGCTTGATGATTTCGGGCATGAGAGGCGAAAGGGAGCGTGAGAAAAAGGCGCGGTTTTCGGAACTGGCGAGTGACGGGTAGCGAGTGACACGTGGCGAAACCAACCCGATACGAGGGCGAAAAACCTCGCAACGGCCACGTCCGGCATGCAAGCGAACGGCTTAAACAAAGCCTTAAAACAGTGTGCATTGTACGCGCCCCGCTTTCATAAGCCGCGCTGGTGTCTTTTCGAATGCAGCGCCAGACCGAGCGTCGCGGACTCGATGCAGACGACTCCGGTACAATTTCATCTTGATTTCCTGCAGCCGCGAGCCGCAAGCGCGAGACCCGGTCGGACCCCGCCCGATCCGATCTCGGCGCCCGTCCAGGCTTGATAGAAGCCCGCGACCGCAGCCCTCTCCAGCCGAACCCGTCATCCAGTGCAGGCCCCGTCATGTCCAGAAATGAAGCTCTCTTCGAACGCGCCCAGAAAACCATTCCCGGCGGTGTGAACTCGCCGGTGCGCGCGTTTCGCTCGGTCGGCGGCACGCCGCGGTTCATCGAACGCGCGCAAGGTCCGTATTTCTGGGACGCCGATGGCAAGCAGTACATCGACTACATCGGCTCCTGGGGGCCGATGATCCTCGGCCACGTCCATCCTGAAGTGCTTGAGGCCGTGCAGCGCGTGCTCGCGAACGGGTTTTCGTTCGGTGCGCCGACCGAGTCCGAGATCGAGATTGCGGAAGAAATCTGCAAGCTGGTGCCGTCGATAGAACAGGTTCGCATGGTGTCGAGCGGCACCGAGGCGACCATGAGCGCGCTGCGCCTGGCGCGCGGATTCACGAAGCGTGATCGGATCGTGAAGTTCGAGGGGTGTTATCACGGTCACGCGGACAGCCTGCTCGTGAAAGCGGGATCGGGTCTGCTGACGTTCGGCAATCCCACTTCCGCTGGCGTTCCCGCCGATACCGCCAAGCACACGACCGTGCTCGAGTACAACAACGTCGTGCAGCTTAACGAAGCGTTTGCCGCGTTCGGTGCGGAAATCGCGTCGATTATCGTGGAGCCGGTGGCCGGCAACATGAACCTCGTGAAAGCCACGCCCGAGTTCCTGCAAGCGCTGCGCGCGCGTTGCGACGAGTACGGCTCGGTGCTGATTTTCGATGAAGTGATGTGCGGCTTTCGCGTGGCGCTGGGTGGCGCGCAACAGGTCTACGGCATCAAGGCGGACCTGACGTGCCTGGGCAAGGTGATCGGCGGCGGCATGCCGGCGGCAGCGTTCGGCGGACGGCGGGACATCATGGCGCATCTCGCCCCGCTCGGCGGCGTGTATCAGGCAGGCACGTTGTCAGGGAATCCGGTCGCGGTCGCAGCCGGGTTGAAAACGCTGCAATTGATCCAGGCGCCGGGGTTCTACGAGACGCTGACGAAGCAAACGCGTCGTCTCGCCGATGGCCTCGCTTCGGTTGCAAAGGAAGCGAAGGTGCCCTTCTCGGCGGACGCTATCGGCGGGATGTTCGGGCTGTATTTCGCCGATAGCGTCCCGGGAAGCTTCGCTGAAGTCACGCAGGGCGACACGAAGCGCTTCAACGCGTTTTTCCACGAGATGCTCGATGCCGGCGTCTACTTCGCGCCGTCGGCGTATGAAGCGGGGTTTGTCTCGATCGCCCACGACGACGGCGTTATCGACGCGACGCTCGACGCCGCTCGCGGCGCCTTCGCGCGCCTCGCCGCTTAAGAGCCGCCGCCATGTTCTCGCAGACCGATTTCTCGCACATGGAGCGCGCGCTGGCGCTGGCCGCGCGTGGCATGTACACGACGACGCCGAATCCGCGCGTCGGCTGCGTGCTGGTGAAGGACGGCGACGTGATTGGCGAAGGTTTCACGCAGCCGGCCGGTCAGGATCACGCCGAGATTCGCGCGTTGAAAGACGCACGGGCGCGCGGCCATGATCCGCGGGGGGCCACCGCCTACGTCACGCTCGAACCATGCAGCCATTTCGGCCGCACGCCGCCGTGCGTGCACGCGCTGATCGACGCGCGGGTCGCCAAGGTGATCGCCGCGATGGAAGATCCGAATCCGGCTGTATCCGGGCGCGGACTGGCGATTCTCCGCGATGCGGGTATCGATGTGCGCTGCGGCCTGCTGGCCAATGAAGCGTACGAGATGAACATCGGCTTTGTATCGCGCATGACGCGACGCCGGCCGTGGGTACGCATGAAGGTCGCCGCTACGCTGGATGGCCGCACGGGTTTGCCGACCGGCGAAAGCCAGTGGATTACCGGTGAAGCGGCGCGAGCCGATGGTCACGCATGGCGCGCGCGGGCGTGCGCGATTTTGACGGGCATCGGCACGGTGCGCGAGGACGATCCTCAACTGACCGTGCGCGCGATTGAAACGCCGCGCCAGCCGCAGCGGGTACTGATCGACAGCCGCCTTGACGTGCCGCTCACCGCGCGGATCCTGGAAGGTGCGCCGCCGTGGGTATTTTGCGGCGCCGAGCCCGACCCCGCGAAAGCCGATGCGCTGCGCGAACGCGGCATCGAATTCACGCCATTGACGAACGAGCACGGCAAGGTCGATCTGCCCGCCATGCTCGGCGTTCTCGCTGATCGCGGCATTAACGAATTGCACGTGGAAGCGGGCCACAAGCTTAATGGCTCGCTGCTGCGCGAGGGGTGTGTCGATGAATTGCTCGTTTATCTCGCGCCGAGTTTGCTGGGCAACGCGCCGGGCATGTTCGATTTCACGCCACCCGATACACTCGATGCCCGGCCGCATCTGCGGTTTCACAGGATTGACCGGCTGGGTGATGACCTGCGCATTCTGGCGCGCTTCGCGGTGGTGAAAACCGATGCGCCCACGGACGCGAAACCGATTATCTAACGCACAACGTAACGTAAGGAAGCTCGACGATGTTCACAGGAATTGTCGCGGCGGTCGGCCGCATTGAAGCGGTTACGCCGTTGGGTTCATCCACCGATGCCGATACCGGCGTGCGCCTCACGGTGGCCTCCGGCGGGCTGGATCTCGCGGACGTGGAGCTTGGCGACAGCATCTCGATCCAGGGCGCGTGCATGACCGTGATCGAGAAGTCCGCCGGGTCTTTTGCCGTCGATGTCTCGCGCGAGAGCCTCAGCAAGACGGCTGGATTGTCCGAACCCGGCGATGTGAACCTGGAGAAGGCATTGCGTGCGCATGACCGGCTGGGCGGGCATCTGGTGTCGGGACATGTGGATGGTCTTGGTGAAGTGACTCATTTCGCCCCTGTTGGCGAGTCACATGAGTTACGGATTCTCGCGTCGCGGGATATCGGTAAATATCTGGCTTATAAGGGTTCCGTGACGGTGAACGGCGTGAGCCTGACGGTGAATACCGTGAACGACCGGCCCGATGGCTGCGAGTTTTCGATCAACCTGATTCCGCATACGGTGGAAGTGACCACGTTGCGGCATTTGTTGGCCGGCGCGAAGGTCAATCTGGAGATCGATCTGATTGCGCGGTATGTGGAGCGGATTCTGTCGACGTCTCAGGACGGTCACAAGCCATTGCAATAACGGTTTTTTCAGGCAGCAGCGATAGTCAGCTTCTGCCCCCGCACCAGGAACTTGCGGATAAACACCGTCAAGGCCAACGCCGCTACTTCGCAGGCGGCAGCGGTCCAGCCAAGATCGCTCACCGAGGTGAGACTCAAGGTAAGGGAACCGAGCGCGGCGCCGAGCGAAAAGCCGAGATACATGAACGAGGCGTTCAGTGACAGGACAATCGGCGTCCCGCGCAGGCCCGCGATGCTGATCAGCCCTGCTTGCTGCGCGGGGTAAAACGACCAGTGCGCCATACCCCAGGCCACCACGCCCAGCAGGACAGGGACCAGCGCCAAGCTTGCCGGCAACCAGTGCGCGCTCGCCGACAAAAGCGAGAAAGCGAGGATCGACACAATCAGGCACGGGACGATCACGCGGCGCGGGCCAACGCGATCCACCGCCTTGCCGCCGATCAACACACCCGCCGCTGCAGCAACACCCCACGTGAACAGGACGTATCCAATCTGCGCGCCATGCAGCGGCGTCGTCTTGGCGATAAACAGCGCCAGGTAGGTGTAGATCGTGTAGGCGCCCGTTGCCCACAGCGTAGTGACGAGCAAGGTCATCAGGATGACCGGCTGACGTGCGACATGGATGCGTTCGCGCAGCGTAGCGGTCGGCAATCCCGCGCCTATCGTGCGGGGCAGGCCGAACAGCAAGCCAGCCGTGGCCACCGCGGACAACGCGGCGACGCCCGCAAACGTCATGCGCCAGCCAAGCCGGTCACCGATCAACGCGCCCAGTGGCACGCCGAAGGCAACCGCGATCGTGATGCCGCCGTTGACGATGGCCAGCGCCGCGCCACGCCGTTCGGGACCGGCGATGGCGCCGGCCAGCGCATTGGCGCCGGGAACGTACAGGCCGGCGGCGGCTGCAAGCAGGATGCGCGCCGCCATCAATTCCCAATAGTTCTGGGCGGCCCACGCAATGACGTTAGCCAGCGTGAAGGCCGACAGTGACAGGATCATCAGCCTGCGTCGATGGAACGCGCCTGTCAGGGCCGTCAGGACCGGTGAGCTGAGTGCGTACGCCAAAGCAAACACCGTCACCAACTGGCCCGTGGCGACAATGCTCGTATGCAGGTCGGCGGCTATATCGGGCAGCAGGCCGGCGATCATGAAGCTCTCGGTGCCGACTGCGAACGTGCCGAGCGCCAGCCAGTACAGCGGCGCAAGGGAAATGCGCATGGTGGTGGAGTTCATCATGGGCTCCGCTTACGCTGCTACCGCGTCCTTGCGATAGAACGGATAGTCCGTATAACCGACGTCCGTGCCGCCAAAGAAACTGGGACGGTCATACGGATTCAAAGGCAACTGGAGGCGCAGGCGTTCGGGCAGATCCGGATTGGCGATGAAGTCACGGCCAAATGCGACCAGATCGGCGTCACCCGCCTGCAAGATGGCTTCGGCCGTGTGGCCCTTGAAGCCGCCAGCAGCAATGATCGTGCCCTTGTAGTGCTTGCGAATCAGTTGCGCGGCAACGGGGTTCTGATCCTTGCTGTCGTCATCGACGTTGCCGAGCACACGCGGCTCGATCAGATGCAGGTAGGCCAGATTCAGTTTGTCCAGTTCCTCCGCTACGTAAGTGAAGAGCGCTTCCGGATTGCTGTCGGACATATCGCCCCAGGTGCCGCTCGGGCCGAGGCGCACCGCCACGCGTTCGCTGCCCCAGACCGAGATGACGGCCTGAGTCACTTCGATCAGGAAGCGGGCACGGTTTTCGAACGAGCCGCCGTAAATATCGGTGCGTTTGTTGCTGCCGTCCTGCAGGAACTGGTCGAACAAGTAGCCGTTGGCGGCGTGCAGTTCAACACCGTCGAAACCGGCCTCCTTGCCGCGAATGGCCGCGGTGCGGAAGCTCTCGACCAGATCGGCGATCTCGGAGAGGGTCAGCGCGCGGCTGGGCGTGTTCGGGACCCAGCCCGCTTCGGTGTACGCGACGCCGCCATGCGGCACGGCGGAGGGTGCCACCGGCTGGGCGCCACCCGGCTGCAACTGGCTGTTGGACTGGCGGCCAGCGTGATAAAGCTGCAAGAAGATGCGGCCGCCTTTGGCATGCACCGCGTCGGTCGCGAGCTTCCAGCCGGCAATCTGACTGTCGTCGTACAGGCCGGGCGCACCCAGGTAGCCGTTACCGTTGGGCGCAGCGATGGTGGCTTCGCCAATCAGGAAGCCGCCTTCTGAAGTGCGTTGTGCGTAGTACTCGGCCATCAACGGGCCCGGCTTGGCGCCTTCTTCGGCGCGCATGCGGGTGAGCGGCGCCAGCACCACTCGATGGGAAAATTCGTAGGGACCGACTTTGACGGTGGAATGAAGTTTGGACATGATTTCCTCAAGATTCAGTGGCTGGTGAAGTTGGATCAACAGCGGGTTTTCGACCTTGAGGACAGTGTATGGACTGAACGGGAGAAGAAAAATAGGCTAAGGTTCCGAATATATCGGACACATATGTCTTAAATTGATCCCGGGACGCGGCGATGGACAGCCTCAGTGGCATTTCGATGTTTGTGCAGGTGGCTGAAACCCGCAGTTTTACCGAGGCGGGACGGTTGCTCGGCGTATCGTCCTCGGCGGTGGGCAAAAGCATTGCGCGTATCGAGGATCGCCTGGGCGTGCGGCTCTTTCACCGCAGCACGCGCAGCATCACGTTGACGGCCGAAGGCGCCTTGTTCCTGGAACGGTGCCGGCGCATCCTCGGTGAGGTCGAAGCGGCGGAAGCCGAACTGTCCGATGCCGCAGGCAGCCCTCGTGGAAGGTTGCGGATCAGCACGCCGCAACTGTCCGGCCTGATCATGCCCGTGCTGGACGGCTTCATGACGAAATACCCGGAAATCGAGCTCGATGTCGATCTCTCCGATCGCATGGTGGATATCATCGAGGAAGGTTTCGATGCCGTCATTCGCACCGGTGAGCAGCACGACTCGCGGCTGGTATCCCGACGCCTGGGTTCCTGCGGGCAAGTGCTGGTCGCCTCGACCGGATATCTCAAGCGACACGGGGTACCCACGCATCCTTCCGAACTCGTTCGGCACGCCTGTTTGCTGCATAAATTTCCCGTCAGCGGCAAGCTGGAACGCTGGCCGTTCCAGCTCGCTGCATCGGAAGCGGAGCCGGAGTTACCGCAAACATTCGTCAGCAACACCATTGAAGTCCTGGGCTTTCTTGCGCTTCAGGACAAGGGCTTGGCCCTCCTGCCAACCTTCCTCGTGCGGGATGCTCTGGCGAGCGGTGCATTACATATCGTGCTGGATGATTTCATGGATCAGACCGTCACCTTCTGGATCTTGTGGCCGGCAAGCCGTTACGCCTCGCCCAAGCTGCGCGTTTTCATCGACTATGTCAGCGAGAATCTGCAAATCTAGATCGAGCAGGATGTGGCGCCAGGGGCGAACTCCCGCGGCCGTCACATGGGCTGCATCGCGCATCGCCTGGAGGAACGGTGTCTGGTAGGTAGACCGCGCTCGCGGCGGCGGCGTGTCAAACCTGTCGTGGTAGCGGACTCAGATGTCCGAAATGATCGGAACCCAAGACCATTTATCTTCATTCCCACAAACTCTACTATTGCGATGTCGCTGAGCAGGGTCATCCGCACAGCCTTACATTGGGGAGTTCTCTTGAACAACATCGCGACGCCAGCTTCGGGCTCCGGCAAAATCAGGGTCGGCGTCATTGGCCTGGGCCATTGGTCGGAATATGGGCACCTCCCTTCGCTGAAACTGCTGCCGGAATATGAACTGACGGCGGTGTATAGCCGCAGCCAGGAAAAGGCGGCATCGCTGGTCGCCCGCCATGGCTTCAAATACGCGGCAGCATCGCTGCAGGAACTGGCGTCGCATCCCGAAGTGGATCTCGTACTCGTGTTGACGCCCGCGTTCCAGCACGAAGAGGGCATCCGCGCTGCCATCGCGGCCGGCAAGGACATCTACTGCGAATGGCCCCTGACGCCGAGCACTGCGTTGTCGAGCGAGTTGCTCGCGTTGGCCGACAAGGCGGGCGTACGCACCATCATCGGTCTGCAGCGGCGGCTCAATCCGGGCTACCGTTATGTGCGCGATTTGCTGGACCAGGGCGAGATCGGAGAAGTACGTTCGGTGCGCCTGCATGTGAGTGTCGAGTACTTCCAGCGTGAACGGCCTGCGTCGCTTTACTACACGGTACCCGAAGAGAACTTCTCCAGCCTTCTGTCGATCTATGGCGGCCATTTCCTGGACGCTTTGTTCACGACGATGGTCGGCTATCCGCAGAGCCTGTCTGCGCTGACTGTCAACCAGTTCAAAGAAGTCACTCTGATAGAAACCGGAGAAACGCTGCCGCACACCAGCCCTGACCAGGTGGTGCTGGCAGGGACTTTCGCCAATGGCGCCGTGCTGACGGTCCATCTCGAGGCGGGAAAACGTAATAATTTCGGAGTGCAGATCGATATCACCGGCAGCAAGGGCGATCTGAAAATCTCGAATACCACCAGCTTCGGCGACGCTTTCAACCGCATAGAAATCGCGCGAGGTGACGCACAGCCGCTAACCACGCTGGCTATTCCGGCGGAATATGAATGGCTGCCGCCGGGAAAACTCGGGGCGAGTGTTGTTGAATTGGCGAACCTGTACGCCGCCCATGCACGTGACGTAAAGACCGGTTCGACGCTTGCGCCGACTTTCGCGGACGCGATCCGCATGCATGAACTGATTGAACAGATCGTGGAATCGAATCGTGAGGGCAAGCGCGTCCAGCTCTCCTTCAGCACGCCCGGTTAAGCCGGGCAGCCGGCCGAGCGCCCGTCCGCTCATGGGGGACTAATTGGGGGTATATTTAGATGATTGCCTAACTATCGTATTGAGAGTGAATCGTGAAACCATCCCGCCAAGCAAGGAGCGCTATAACTGAAAGACAGTTTGAGTTGATTGCTCAGGCTCTGGCGGCCCCACGGCGATATCAGATACTCAAGGAAGTCGGCTCCACGACCGGCGCATATCCGTGCACCGCGCTGCTTACCACGCATGGCGTGACAGCAGCCACACTTTCGCATCACATCAAGGAATTGGAACGTGCAGGGCTGATCGAGATAATCCGCGAAGGGAAATTCATGAACTTGAAGATCAAACGTGATGTCCTCCAGGCTTATCTCCATCAACTCTCGACAATCTAGTTTCTTGCAGGCCTTGCATCTTCCATCTGCAAAGACAGCCTGATCAGCGTCGGCGGAAAATCCGTGGAAGTGGACTGACGAGTCCGGTATCACGGCCCGTGTACCCACATTGCCATCGATAGTTAGACGATTGTCTAACTATCGAATCGACAAGCGATGTGGATTTTCAATCTCTTCATTCTTGAACTTGAGTTATGACTACACTTTTTGATCCTATCAAGCTCGGTGATCTCGAACTGCCGAATCGCATCATCATGGCGCCCCTGACCCGTTGCCGCGCCGAAGACCGTGTGCCCAACGCGCTCATGGCGCAATACTATGCCCAGCGAGCGTCTGCCGGCCTGATCCTCAGCGAGGCAGTGTCGGTTACCCCGATGGGCGTCGGCTATCCCGATACCCCCGGAATCTGGTCGGAGGAGCAGGTGCTCGGATGGACCGAGGTCACCAAGGCCATCCACGATGCCGGCGGCAGAATCTTCATGCAGCTTTGGCATGTCGGCCGCATCTCTCACCCGACCTATCTCGATGGCCAGACGCCTGTCGCGCCCAGCGCAATTGCGGCACGGGGACATGTCAGCCTGATCCGTCCCAAGGTCGATTTTCCGGTCCCGCGTGCCTTGGAAACATCAGAAGTTGCTGGAATCGTCGAGGCTTATCGGCAAGGTGCAGATAACGCAAAGCGGGCCGGTTTTGATGGTGTTCAGGTCCACGGCGCCAATGGATACCTCCTGGACCAGTTCCTCCAGAGCAGCACGAACAAGCGTACCGATCAATATGGTGGTTCCCGCGAAAACCGTGCGCGACTGCTTCTCGAAGTGACTGACGCTGCAATCGGAGTGTGGGGGCCGGGCCGCGTAGGTGTGCATCTTGCGCCTCGCGCCGACGCGGGTGAGGACGGTCACGTCGATCACAGCATGGGGGACGATAACCTGCTCGAAACATTCAAATACGTCGCACGCGAACTGGGCAAGCGCAAGATTGCCTTTATCTGCACCCGCGAAAAAGAAGGTGAAGACAGCATCGGACCGCTCCTGAAGAAAGAGTTCGGCGGTACCTACATTGCGAATGAGTTGTTCACGCAGGAGAGCGCCAGCGCCTGGCTGGAAATCGGGAAGGCGGATGCAGTGGCGTTTGGCATTCCGTTCATTGCCAACCCTGACCTGCCGGCACGCTTCAAGGCAGGTGCTCCGCTGAATACGCCGCGCCCGGAGCACTACTATGTACGAGGCCCGGTCGGGTACACCGACTATCCAGCAATGGAAGCGGCGTAACGATGTAATCCGCTCGTTGATCCGGTCTGATGCCAAGGATCAACGAGCGGCCTTTTATACATGGCAGGTAGTGTGACCGGGAAATCTGGACCTGGCGCCGGTTACCTTGGTACCTGATGCGGCCCTATCCCACCCTGCGTGGGTAAAAACCAGGGTGTACTCGCCCTCGTTACGTCGTTACGTCGTTACGAAGCCACCAAGGGTCCGGCGGCATCCGGGCTTCAGCTACGGTTAGGGCTCCATACTTTGCGCGAGGTCATCGCTATCGCCGTCACCAGCGTGTAAGCGGCGAGCGACGCAGCGACAATCGCCGCCAGTCCAGGCATGCCGGCCCCAAGGAACTTGACCGCTATCAAGCCAATACCCGCGGCTATGATCATCCGTAAGGTCGAGCCCAGGTACGGCCATAGAACATGGCCAGCGCCTTGCGCTGCAAAGGAGATAACAAAGCCAAATCCCAGAAGGCCATAGGCGGGAGCGACAATGTGCAGGTAGGTCATGGCAGGCGCCAGCACATTGGCATCGTGACTGAAGAGATGCAACCACGACAGTGGCCACAGGGCGACGATCAGACCGATCGTTTCGGTCAGGCCAACACCGACCGCGACAGACACCCACGCGATCTGTTTCGCACGCGCGACTTGTCCCGCGCCAATGTTGATGCCCACCATGGTGAGCACCCCGGACGACAATCCAAACAGGATCGGGATCATCACGTAGTCGAGGCGCGACGCGATACCGTATCCCGCAAGCACACTCGTTCCGAACAGGCCCACGGCGCCGGTAACGAGGATGACAGTCAGATTGGTCTGGACCGTATTGAGCGCGGCGGGCGCGCCCACTTTGAGAATCGACGCAAAGAGCCTGCCCTCCAGCCGCGCGAATTTCAGCGTCAAACCGGAGCGACCCGACATCATGTAGCGCAGTAATACCAGCGTGGCGGCGCCGTAATAGATGGCAAACGCAAGGCCGGCGCCGCCGATTCCGAGACGCGGGATCGGACCGAAACCGAAGATCAGGATCGGAGAGGCCGGAATCATGACAAGCGCGCCGATCAATGTCACCGTGGCAGGAACCTTCACGTTGCCCGATCCTCGTAGCGCGGCTGCGAGCAGGTTGACGATCCATACGGCAATCGATGCGGCGAACAAATTGTTCGAGTACTCGACGGCAGCATCCAGTGCGGCGTTCCTGCCACCGAGCGCACGGTACAACAGCGGGCCACACCAAAGGATCCCGAGCGTGAAGACGGCGCCAACGATAACTGCAAGGACAATGGCATGTAGAACAAGCGCGTCGGCGTCCTCCTGCCGCCCTGCTCCGACGGCTCGTGCCACGGCCGATCCCACACCGCTGCCCAGACCGCCCGCGGACATCGTCATCATCAGCATGAAGACGGGAAAGACGAGCGCGACGCCGGCCAGCGCACTCGTGCCCAGGAAGCCGACGTAGTAGGCCTCAGCGATATTGACCGCAGTTTGAGCCAGCAGAACGATCAGCGTTGGCAATGACAATCGAAGCAAGGTGGACAGAATCGGACCCTCAAGGATCGCCTTGCGCGCGGCCGCCTTGCGACTAGCGGCCGCCGTTCTGGGCGAGCCGGGATTGCCGGGATTGCCCGGACTGGCGACGACGCCTGCGTCGATATCTGCGGTAGCGGTAGACGATTCTGTCATGACGGATTCACCGTCGACAGCGGCGCTACCGAAAGCCTATCGATCGGCACGCCAGCGGGCGCCCCCGCATGCCCGCCGTCCGCGACGATCTCTGCGGCATGGATATGCGCCGCGTCTCCGGTGATAAGTGCAACCTTGTCTTGAGGTTTCATGCGAGTCCTTACGCTGGTTTATTGAATTACGATCGTAATTTTAAAGTATGAGTATAATCCTATACGCATGGACCGTATCAATTGATTCGGCGATTCCGCTCAACCCGGGGCGAACGACGCCAACGAGTCATAGGGAGTGCGGCGGCAGCGGCATTTGTTAAGGAGAAACGCACCATGCGATACGAAAAAGGACATAGCGACGTAACGCGGCAACACATCATTGATGTAGCTTCGCGACGGTTCCGCGAGCAAGGGGTCGCTGCCGCCGGCATCGCCTCAGTCATGTCCGATGCCGGTCTGACGAATGGCGCTTTCTATACGCACTTCGAATCAAAGGAAGATTTGTTTCGCCAGGTCCTGCTTGACGCACTCGGCAAACGCAAGGAGCTGTTGGGCGGAGTAATCGATAGCGGCGCGGGTCTTGAGGGCGTCGTCCGAAACTACCTTAGCGCACGCCATAGGGATCATCCAGGGAAGGGCTGCACGACCTCGGCGCTCGCCGCGGAGGTCGCGCGCCACCCGAAATCCACTCGTGAGGTTTTCACCTCGAAGATCGATGAGTTCATTGAGCTGATGGCCGCTCAATTCCCGGCGCCTTCGGCGCAAGCGCGCCGGCGTGATGCCATCGCTTTGTATGGAATGATGGTAGGAACGCTCCAGCTAGCTCGTGCTGTCAGCGACAAGAACTTTTCCGACGAGATTTTGGAAAGCGGCATCGAGGCTGCTATCGCGTTTATCAACAGGGACGCTGGTTGACCGGATCGGGCGCAAGCCGTCGCCTGGCGATTTTGCCGATCCGTTATTTCGTTCGCGGGCCCTCGGCCCGCTTGGCGGAGACCTTGGCCGCCGGTTTTCGAGGTGCCCGGCTGTTTGGATTCGGACGCGTCAAAAGCGAAAATGCGATTGAAAAGAAGTCGTCGAGCGGCTCCCGGCTATCGACGACTTTCATTCGTATCACCGCCCCTTCCCAGCTATTGGTCAAGAAGCGCGCCACCTTCCCGGCGTCGAGATCGGTAGTCACGCTGCCTTCCGACTGAGCCTCGCGAATGGCGACTTCTATGAGCTCACTCAATGCGTTGAGAGACTGATCGAGAGCCTCTCGGATCAGCGGCATGGTGTCCGACGTCTCGGCAGCAAAGTTGCAAATCAGACATCCCTTGTCATAACCGGAACGAGCAAACCGCGCCGCCATGAATTCGAAGTGGTTTCGAATACGATCGAGCGGCGCGAGGGTTTTGTCTGACAGCGTCTCTCTCTCGCAGTCTTTTCCGTAGACCTCCAGCACCTCCAGTGCCAGGAGTTCCTTTGCCTTGAAATAGTTATAAAACGTACCCTTCGGCAAACCGGCCTTGTCGACAATGTCTTGCACGCTGCACGCACTGAATCCGAGCGCGTGAAAGCGATCTACCGCAGCATCGACAATTTTCTCGCGCACTTTTGAAGCCATGAAATCCCTCAGATACCTGATTTATACGACCGATCGTATGTATTTTATCGGGTGAAGCAGGTTAGCCCATCGAGGGGCACTTAACGGTTGCGGTCGAATGAATTGGCGCCTGCTCCCACGCGATGGGTGTTGACGGATAATACGGCCAGTCGTATTATCCGTCAACACCCATCGGAGTTCAGTCATGAACGGCACGCCGCGGCAACTCGGAAAGCGAGCCAGTTTCTGGGTCGCGGCGGCTATCGTTGCCCACACGCTCTGGACCAGCGCGGCGCCGGCTATGACCTATCGGCTCTACGCATCAGAGTGGGGCCTGAATACCACTACTACGACCGCGATCTTCGCCATCTATCCCATCGTTGTCGTCGGCGTACTCATATGTCTTGGCGATATCTCCGATCACATAGGACGCCGCGCCACGATGTTGCTCGGGCTGGCCGCGTCGCTGGTGGGCGTACTGCTGTTCGCTATCGCGCCGAATGTCTTCTGGATCTTCATCGGCCGGTCGTTCATGGGCCTCGGCGTCGGCTTATCCGCTGGCCCATCGACTGCCGCGATGATCGAGTTCAGCGCAGCGGGCCAGGCAAAGCGCGCGAGTTCCATCACTACTGTCGCCCAGGCAGTCGGGTTAGCGGCGGCAACACTCAGCGCAGGCGCGCTGATCGAGTACGCCCCCTTTCCCACGCGCCTGAACTTCTGGGTGTTATTCATTGTTCTCGCTGCGGTGTTCGTGGCCGCGTGGTTCTTGCCGCGCCACACATCGGGCGAAACTTCCGGACCTTGGCATTTCAAGGCGCCCAGCATACCCAAAGGCCTTCGCCAAGTATTCGCCATGTCGTCCACCGCGATCCTGACTGCCTACGTCGTCGGTGCGCTGGTCCTGTCGCTTGGTGCTCAGATCGCGCACGATCTCGTCGGCTTCGGCAAACACACTGGTCGATGGCGCGGCGATCTCGCTGTTCGCCGTGGTGTGGGGCATATGCGGACTTCTGGCGAAGCGCCTTCCGTCCCGTTTGGCCATGACGCTCGGAGGATTCGCTTCCGCAATCGGGATGGCTCTCCTCGCGCTATCAGTTGACCAACACTCCCTGGCAATCTTTCTTGCGTCAATTGCAGTGACGGGAATCGGTTACAGCCTCTTGTTCCTCGGCGGTCTGAGCTTAATTAATACCTATGCGCCCACGCATCATCGAGGCGGTACGTTTTCAGCCCTATACCTGGTCGCTTACCTGATGCAGGGGTTCGTTGCGCTCCTTCTCGGCGCCACGGCCACTACCTGGGGGCTTGAAGTAGCGATTGATCTTGGTTCAACCGCCATAGCCATGTTTGCCATCATCGTCATCGTGCTTCCGCTTTTAATCACCCTACCGTCTCCTATCCCGGCTTAATTTTCTGGAAGACACTCATGAGTCAATTGTTTTCGCCACTGACGCTGCGAAGCTTGGTGATCCCCAACCGCATCGTCGTTTCACCCATGTGCCAGTACTCAGCCCAAAACGGCGAGGCCAATTCCTGGCACTTCATTCATCTGGGCAATCTTGCCCTTTCTGGCGCCGGCATGTTGTGCATCGAAGCCGCAGCGGTCGAACCGGACGGTCGCATCACGCCCGGCGACCTTGGCTTATGGGACGACACGACGGAGGCAGCGCTCAAGCCGGTATTTGCGGCGATCCGTCAGCATTCGAAGATCGCCGTGACGATGCAATTGGGACACGCGGGTCGAAAGGCGTCCAGTGCCGTGCCATGGAAAGGCGGCCAGTTGATCCCGGTAGCCAAAGGAGGATGGGTGACCCACGGTCCTTCCGCGCGAGCTCAGATGGAAGGCGAGGAACCGCCACTCGCCCTGGAACCTTCGGGCCTTGATCGAATACGAGAAGCGTTTGTCGCCTCGACAATACGCGCGGCACGGCTAGGAGTCGATGGCCTGGAAATTCATGCAGCGCATGGTTACTTGCTACATGAATTCCTGTCGCCGATCGCCAACCACCGGACTGATGCATACGGCGGCTCATTGGAAAACCGGATGCGCTTCCCGCTCGAAGTCTTCGATGCCGTACGTGCTGCATTTCCCGCTGAAAAGCCCATCGGTGTGAAGGTATCGGCGACCGACTGGATGGATGGCGGCTGGGACATCGAGCAAACCATCGCATTCTCCAGGGAGCTAAAAAATCGCGGTGTCGATTGGATCGACGTGTCGTCGGGCGGCATCTCACCGCTACAAAAAATCACCGTAGGGGCGGGTTACCAGGTTCCATTTGCGCAGGCAGTAAAAGACGCTACTGGCGTCAACACGTTTGCGGTAGGCCTGATTACCGATGCTCGCCAAGCCGAAGAAATTATCGCGAGTGGCAAGGCTGACGCAGTCGCTCTTGCGCGCGCCATGCTGTATGACCCTCGCTGGCCGTGGCACGCGGCAGCGGAACTCGGGGCGGTCCTCGAAGCCCCTCCACCTTATTGGCGTGCCCCGCCGCATGGACAGGGCGCGTTGTTCGCCAACACGACGTATGGCGCGCGCTGAACGATTGAACTTTGGTCGGGGATCTGCCGGTCGTGAGACGACCGGTCTACCGAACCTGTCCCCCGAAGGCAAGGCGATTCTGGCGGGGAGGCATTTCTCGCAGATTCGCTTTCCTCTCGACCATGGCGCGACCGGCCGCCCGTGGATCCGGCTAATAACCGGCCGAACGGCCAACGCCAGCCCAAAACCGGCAAATCCCCCGCGTTGACATCGTCGGTGGCGTAAAATACGCCCTTTCTCGCACCGGACGACCACCGCAATGACGCTCGCCTCCACCCCAGAGATCATCGCCGAGCTGAAGGCTGGCCGGATGGTGATCCTCGTCGACGAAGAAGACCGCGAAAACGAGGGCGATCTCGTCATCGCCGCCGATTTCGTGACGCCGGAAGCGATCAACTTCATGGCGCGCTACGGCCGTGGACTGATCTGCCTGACACTGACGCAGGACCGCTGCCGCCAGCTGAACCTGCCGCTGATGACGCAGCGAAACGGCACCCAGTACGGGACGGCGTTCACGGTGAGTATCGAGGCGGCCGAAGGCGTGACCACCGGCATCTCCGCCGCGGACCGCGCACGCACCATTCAGGCCGCGGTCGCGCACGACGCGAAAGCCGAGCACATCGTCCAGCCGGGTCACGTGTTTCCGATCATGGCGCAACCGGGCGGCGTGCTGGTCCGCGCGGGACATACGGAAGCGGGCTGCGACCTGACGGCCATGGCGGGCCTGACGCCTGCATCGGTGATCTGCGAAGTGATCCGCGACGACGGCGAAATGGCCCGGCTGCCCGATCTGATCGAATTCGCCGAACTGCACGGCATTCGTATTGGCACGATCGCGGACCTGATTCACTACCGCTCGCGCACGGAATCAATCGTCGAGCGCGTCGCCGAGCGCACCATGCAGACGGCGCATGGGGCGTTTCGCGCGGTGCTGTATCGCGATCAGCCAAGCGGTTCGCCGCATATTGCGCTGGTGCGCGGCCAGCCGTCGCCGGAACGGGAAACGCCAGTGCGCGTGCATGAGCCGCTGTCGGTGCTGGATCTGCTCGAAGTGGACTCGTCCACGCACTCCTGGACCCTCGACGCCGCGATGAAGGAAATCGCCGCCCGCGACCTGGGCGCCATCGTGCTGCTCAATTGCGGCGACACGAAAGAACATCTCGTCGATGTGTTCCAGGCGTTCGAGCGCGAGGACAAAGCGGCCGAACTGAAACGCCGCCCGATTGACTTCAAGACCTACGGCATCGGCGCGCAGATCTTGCGCGAATTGGGCGTGGGCAAGATGCAGGTGCTGTCGAATCCCCGCAAACTCGGCAGCATGTCGGGCTACGGCCTGGAGGTGACCGGGTTCATCCCCATGCCGGGCTGCCCCGCCACGACGACCTCGACGGATTCGGTCGACCCTGCTTCCATCGCCCATTTACGCTCGGTCTGACCAGCGCCAATCACCACACTGCATCACACTGAAAACGGATAAATAATGGAAATCGGACAATATCAACCGAACCTCGACGGCGACGGACTGCGCATCGGCATCGTGCAATCGCGCTTCAATGAACCGGTCTGCAACGGCCTCGTGGACGCCTGCACGGAAGAACTCGAACGGCTTGGCGTGATCGGTGAAGACGTACTGCTCGTCACCGTGCCGGGCGCACTCGAAATTCCGCTGGCGCTGCAAAAGCTGGCCGAATCGGGTCAATTCGATGCATTGATTGCTCTTGGCGCGGTGATTCGCGGGGAAACGTACCACTTCGAGTTGGTATCGAATGAAAGCGGCGCGGGCATTTCCCGTATCGCGCTCGACTTCGGCACACCGGTCGCCAATGCAGTCCTGACGACCGAAAACGACGAGCAAGCCGTTGCCCGCATGACGGAAAAGGGCCGCGACGCAGCACGCGTGGCGGTGGAAATGGCGAATCTCTCGGTCGCGCTGGAACAACTCGGCGGCGACGATGAAGACGAAGAAGACGAGGACCGCGCATGAAAAGCGCTCGACGACGCTCGCGCGAACTCGCGACACAAGGGCTTTATCAATGGTTGCTGTCGGGCGCGCCCGGCGGCGAGATCGACGCGCAGTTGCGCGGCGCGCAAGGCTTCGATAAAGCCGATCAGGAGCATCTGGACGCCATCCTGCACGGCGTGATCAAGGAAGCGGACATCATTTCCGCCGAATTGCAGCCGTGCCTCGACCGTCCGCTCGAACAGCTTTCGCCGGTCGAACGCGCGGTGCTGATGGTCGCTGCGTTCGAGTTCAAGCATCACCTGGACATTCCGTATCGCGTGGTGATCAACGAAGCGATCGAACTGACGAAGACCTTCGGCGGCTCCGACGGCCACAAATATGTGAACGGCGTGCTGGATAAACTCGCCGTCCAGTTGCGGCCGACGGAAGCGCAAGGCCGCGGGCAGCGCAGCTGAACGAACGGTCTTCCCCATTCATGAACTTCGCAAAAGAACCGTTGAACGCAGCTATCCGATACGCCGCCCGCGTGGACGCCATCGAGCCGTTCTATGTGATGGAACTGGCGAAAGAAGCGCAGGCGCTCGAACGCGCGGGGCGCAACATCATTCACATGGGCATCGGCGAACCGGATTTCACGGCGCCGGAACCGGTGATCGCGGCCGCCACCGACGCCTTGCGTCGCGGCGTCACGCAATACACGAATGCGCTCGGACTGGCGTCGTTACGCGAGGCTATTTCCGGGCATTATCGCGACACGTTCGGGCTCGATATCGACCCAGCGCGCATTGTGGTGACAGCGGGGGCGTCGGCCGCGTTACTGCTGGCGTGCACCGCGCTGGTCGATCGCGACGACGAAGTGCTGATGCCTGACCCGTGCTACCCGTGCAATCGCCATTTCGTGGCCGCTACCGAAGGCCGCCCGGTGCTGATCCCGAGCGGTCCGGCCGAGCGATTCCAGTTAACGGCCGCTCAGGTCGAAGCGCACTGGACACCCGCCACGCGCGGGGTACTGCTCGCGTCGCCGTCCAACCCGACCGGCACGTCCATTGAGCCGGACGAACTGGCGAAAATTGTCGATGTGGTGCGCGCGCACGGCGGTTTTACGATCGTCGATGAGATTTATCAAGGCCTGAGCTACGACGCGAAGCCCGTGTCGGCCCTTTCGCTGGGCGATGACGTGGTCACGGTGAACAGCTTTTCGAAGTACTTCAACATGACCGGCTGGCGGCTCGGCTGGCTCGTGGTGCCGCCAGCAATGGTCGCTACCATGGAAAAACTCTCGCAGAACCTGTTCATCTGCGCGTCGGCGCTCGCGCAGCATGCGGCGCTGGCGTGTTTCGAGCCGGCCACGCTCGCGATATACGAGTCACGACGCCTTGAATTCGGGCGCAGGCGGGATTTCATCGTGCCGGCGTTGCGTTCGCTTGGTTTCGAAGTGCCTGTTGTGCCGGACGGCGCATTCTACGTTTATGCCGACACGCGGCACGTCGCGCATCCGGCTGCCGGCGACAGCAACGCATTGACGCGTTCCATGCTGCATGACGCCGGGGTCGTTCTGGTACCCGGGACCGATTTCGGCTTCCATGCACCGCAGGACTATATCCGGCTGTCTTATGCGACGGCGTACTCACAGCTTGAAGAGGCTGTGCAACGGCTCAGGGCGCTATTTCGGGCTTGAACCGCAGATTCAAGGCGACCCGATCTCTTAGCGATCTATCAGGAAAGCAGAAGCAAAAAAGCCGTTCCAACGCGAGTTGGAACGGCTTTTTTGTGCTTTTTTGGATTACCCGGCCTGCGATTAGCGGCTAACGATTAACAACCCAAGCATCCTGCTTCTGCTGCTAACGCATGGCCTTTACGCGCCAAACTCCGCCGAAGCTACGTGCTTCGCTTGCGCATCGGCGTCATCGGTACTGTTGTGGTCGCTGGCTTGCGGTTCAGACTTGGCCGGCGCTGTAATGGCCGGAGCGCCGTCAAGCGTCACGTGCACACGCTTTTCGCCTGTTCCCGAGCTGGTGGGCGAAGCCGACGCCACCATCTGCTTGGGCGCAGGCGGCACCGGCGCTTGCGGCGTGACGATCGGCACATTGCGGCCCCGCGCTACATCACGAAAACGTGAACGTTCGGCCAGCACCTTTGCGCCGTAACCGCCGTCGTCCTGCGCCGTCGAACCCACGTAGAACTTCAATCCACCCGCCACCGAACCGCCACGCGCGATGCAATCCTTCAGCACCAGCGCACCGACCTTGATGTTCGCGAGGGGCTCAAGCGCTGCGTGCGAACCACCGAAGTACTGGAATTTGTCGGAGTGAACCTTCGACATCACCTGCATCAACCCTTGCGCGCCCACACCGCTTTCAGCATACGGATTAAAACCCGATTCGATCGCCATGACGGACAGCAGCAGCAGCGGATCGAGGCCAACCTCCCGACCGGTATCGAAGGCTGCTTTCACAAGCTCACCGACCGGCTCCTGCGCCACGTGATAACGCCGCGCAATGAAGTTCGCCACCAGGTTCTGCTCACGATCCGACACGAGCACCCGGTCGTCGCGGGCATCGGCGACAACTCGTTGCGACGAAATTGCACTGGCAAGCGTCGAAACGGTCGGCAACGTGCGGGGATCGAGCCCATTGGGCGACACGGCGAGACTCATGCCACCTGTGAGCTGACGGGTGCTGTCGTCGTCGCTAGCAGCGGCGCCGAGCGAAGTCGAATCGCCAGTACCCACAGTCCCGTTACGCAGATCCTCTTCACGCTGATGACCCAGCGCGAAGGGCGGAAAAGGTTGGCCGGAGAGCAACCGGGCAGGACCGGCCTGTACAGCGGCCGAGACGAGGGGCATGAGTTTGGCGGCGAAAGAGCCGCGCCAAGCCGGAAGCAGCCAGAGCGCCAGCGCGGTCACTACAGCAGCACCACCGACCAGGCTAAAAATCGTCAGACTCATGTGTTTGGCGCGACGCAGCACAGCGCGTAGATGAAGCGCCAGGCGAGCGTCGGGACGCCACGACAACCAAGCATTCATTGGATGGATCTCCCAAATTGCATGATTTCCGCAGATGAAAACCGGAAAAACTGGTCCATCACGCAGAAATCGACACCGCCAGCCCTGGGTTAGCCACGAGCGGTATCGGGAACACGGCACAAACCGTTGGGGGAACCTGACCGGAACATTTCGTTTCCGGGTGCGCGCAGCACGAAGGACATGCCGGGGCGCGCACACAGGTCACCACGCGAAAAACCGGCGAAGAAGAGCGCCGGCAAGAAAACCAAAGCCTTGATTCGCCGTACTAATCCGGCGCAGGTGACGCGTCGCGTCGTTTCAAAAGACCTGAGGCAGTGGTAAAAAGTTTCAATTGGTGTTGTCAATGCCAAAGGATTCTAGCAGGCTCAAATGATCCGTCAATGCTGGTAAATGTAAAAGCTATTACTTTCAGTAATTATGAACACCGTTCAGAACGGCGAGAGCGGCCTGCCAAGCCACTTTCCAGCGGAAACCGCTGAATTGTGCCGTTGTGTGCTCTGACGTACCGACATCAACACAGGTAAAATCGACAATCGCCCGCGCGCGAAAGTTCCTCACAAGGGCTTGGACGCCGCTTGAACCGCTATTTCAGCCGTCGCGTCTGCTGTCCGTGCGCCTTTGCGCAGATCGCGCTTCCCGCAGGCCCCTTCCCTTTAGCCGATGAAATACAAAGACCTGCGCGACTTCACCGCCCGCCTCGAAACACTCGGCGAATTGCGCCGCATCAGCCAGCCGGTTTCGCCCGTCCTTGAAATGACCGAACTCTCGGATCGCGTGCTGCGTTCGGGTGGTCCGGCTTTGCTGTTCCAGGCGCCGGTGGGACATTCCATGCCCGTGCTGGCCAACCTGTTCGGCACGCCAAGGCGCGTGGCGCTCGGCATGGGTATCGAGACGGAAGCTCAGGCGGCGGCCGACCCCAGTTTGCTCAGCGATAAAGCCGCGCTCGAGTCGTTGCGCGACGTTGGCCGGTTGTTGTCGGCGCTCAAGGAACCCGAGCCGCCGAAGGGCCTGAAGGACGCGGGCAAGTTGCTGTCGCTGGCGAAAGCCGTCTGGGATATGGCGCCGAAAACGGTCAGCTCGCCGCCCTGCCAGGAGATCGTATGGGAAGGACAGGACGTCGATCTGGCGCGCCTGCCCATTCAGACGTGCTGGCCAGGCGATGCCGGTCCGCTCATTACCTGGGGACTCACCGTCACGCGCGGCCCGAACAAGACGCGGCAGAACCTTGGTATCTATCGGCAGCAACTGATCGGGCGCAACAAGTTGATCATGCGCTGGCTCGCGCACCGGGGCGGCGCACTGGATTTCCGCGAGTTTGCACTCGCTAATCCAGGCAAGCCTTATCCGGTGGCGGTGGTGCTCGGCGCCGATCCGGCCACCATTCTCGGCGCCGTGACGCCCGTGCCGGACTCGCTGTCCGAATATCAATTTGCCGGTTTGTTGCGGGGCGCAAGAACCGAGTTGGCGAAGTGCCTTACGCCGGGTGTCGATACGTTGCAGGTGCCCGCGCGCGCGGAGATCGTGCTCGAAGGTTTCATCTATCCGCAGGACGGTCCTGTTGCGCCACTGCCCGCCGGCGCGCCGCCGCGGCCATCGAATAGCGCGTCGTCGAAGTACGAACACGCGCTCGAAGGCCCCTACGGCGACCACACCGGCTATTACAACGAACAAGAGTGGTTCCCGGTCTTCACCGTCGAGAAGATCACCATGCGCCGCGACGCGCTCTATCACTCTACCTATACAGGCAAACCGCCCGACGAACCGGCCGTGCTCGGCGTCGCGCTCAACGAAGTGTTCGTGCCGCTGTTGCAAAAGCAGTTCTCCGAGATCACCGACTTTTATCTGCCGCCCGAAGGCTGCAGTTATCGAATGGCGATCGTGCAGATCAAGAAGAGTTATCCGGGTCACGCGAAGCGCGTGATGTTCGGCGTCTGGAGCTTCCTGCGGCAATTCATGTATACGAAGTTCATCGTGGTGGTGGACGACGACGTGAACATCCGCGACTGGAAGGAGGTGATCTGGGCGATCACTACGCGTATCGATCCATCGCGCGATACTGTGCTGGTCGATAACACCCCGATCGACTATCTCGATTTCGCGTCGCCCAAGGCGGGGCTGGGATCGAAGATGGGGCTCGACGCCACCAACAAATGGCCCGGCGAAACGGACCGCGAATGGGGCCGGCCGATCACGATGGACGATGCAGTGAAGCGGCGCGTCGACGCGTTGTGGGACGAAATCGGCTTTTCCGGAGGGAAGCGCTCATGAACGTTGCGGCGACGGTGTATCGAGGGGATCTGGTTGAAAACACGCATGCCGCGCATGTGGCGGTCGTCGATGCCGAAGGCCGGGTGATCTACGCGTTCGGCGATCCGTCACGTTTGACGCTGGCGCGCTCGGCGGCGAAACCGGCGCAAGCGCTCGCGGTGCTGGAAACGGGCGCGCTGGACCGTTTCGGTTTCGACGACGCCGATCTCGCGCTGATGTGCGCATCACACAACAGCGAGCCGCGCCACATCGAACGCACGCGCGCGATGCTTGCGAAGGCGCACGTCACCGAAGCCGATCTTCGATGCGGCGGCCACGCCCCTTTGTCGGACGCGGTCTGGAAAGAATGGATCAGGCGTGACTTCACGCCAACCGGCGTATGCAGCAATTGCTCGGGCAAACATGCGGGCATGCTGGCGGGTGCACAGGCGCTGGGGGCGACCGTTCGCGACTATCACCTGCCCGAGCATCCGCTTCAGGTTCGGGTGAAACGCACCGTTGCCGAGCTCTGCGATCTGCCGGAAGACGGCGTGCAATGGGCTATCGATGGCTGCAATCTGCCTACGCCGGCCTTCCCTCTGGATCGCCTCGCCCGGCTGTTCATGAAGATGGCCGATGCCGATGTTAATTCCGAAACCGCGCCGCGCTCGAAAGCCCTGGCCCGGATCTATCGCGCGATGACGACGTATCCGGAACTCGTCGCGGGCGATGGCCGATTCTGTACCGCGTTGATGCAAGCCTTCGACGGCAATCTGGTCGGGAAAGTAGGCGCCGATGCAAGTTACGCGATCGGCGTGCGCGCTACCGGCACGCGCGGGTCGCTGGGCATCGCGATCAAGGTGGAAGACGGCAACACGGCCGTGCTTTACGCAATCGTCACGCATGTGCTCGGGCAACTCGACATCGGCCACGAAACGCAGCGCGCACAACTCGCCGCTTATGGAAACCCGCCAATGCGCAACACGATGGGTATAGAGACGGGACGGCTGGCGGTCTCGGTGCCGCTCGAACGCGTTCAGTTTTAGTACTTTAGTACGGGAGCATTTGTCCGGTTACCTCGCACGCCGCAGCATAAAAACGCGAAACCGGACAACCCGCTTCGCTCAATATAAAAAGATCAAAAAAGGAAAGTCGGGATGCACGTGTTGCCATTGCTGTCTGATGGATTTTTTCTGTCGTTGTCGCTGTGTCTGGATATTGGTATCGCAAACGTCGCGATCATCTCACTGACGCTTTCCCACGGTTTCAAGCCGGGCATGATGCTCGGTCTCGGCACCTGTTTCGGCGATCTCATCTACGCAGCGCTTGCGCTCGCGGGCATGGCGGCACTACTTCAGTTCGATACCGTGCGCTGGGTCGTATGGATAGGCGGCTCAATCGTGCTGCTTTTCCTGACCTTCAAAATGGCACGTGAAGCGCTATTTCCGGCGTCCGCGCCGCCGGTGGCGGGGGAACCCGATCTTCTCCCTACACCGCGGCCCTCTCACCTGCGCAGCTTCATGCGCGGCACCCTGCTCGCCGTGTCTTCACCCAGCGCGATCCTCTGGTTCGCCGCCGTGGGCGGCGCACTGATCGCGAAAGCCGGCGCAACGGGCCCGGGGAGCGCATCCGTGTTTCTCATCGGCTTCTTTTGCGGCGGGCTCGGCTGGACGCTCTTCATCTGCTCGCTCGCCAGCCACGGCCGCAAACGCGCAGGGACAGCATTGCTGCGCGCTTGCCACGTTTTATCGGCGGTGCTGTTTGCGTACTTCGCGTACAGCGTGATCGTCAACGGTTATCACGACCTGATCCTGAAGGGCGCGCAGACCTTATGACGGCACGCTATCAAGCGAGGAATTGAGCGAGCCGCGCGAGGTCGACATTGCCGCCGCTGACCAGCACACCGACCCGTTTGCCCTTCACCGGCACGATGTTCTGCAGCACGGCGGCCGCAGCCAGACAACCCGTTGGCTCGACCACCATCTTCATGCGCTGCGCGAAGAACTTCATGGTCTGCACAAGCTGGTCGTCGCTGACGGTGACGACCCGGTCCACATAGCGCTTCAGAATCGGGAAGTTGTATTCACCCACGTGCGTGGATGCGGCGCCGTCGGCAATCGTACGTGGCACCTCAATATGAACGATCTCGCCGCGTTCGAGCGACTGCTGCGCGTCGTTGCCCGCCTCCGGCTCCACGCCGATCACCGTGCAGGATGGACTCAACTCGGCTGCCGCCAGCGCGCACCCGGCGAGCAAGCCTCCGCCACCCAGGCACACGAACAGATAATCCAGCGGCCCGGTTTCTTCGATGAGCTCTTTCGCCGACGTCCCCTGTCCCGCGATCACATGCGGATGGTCGTACGGCGGAATCAGCGTCATGCCGCGCTCTTGCGCGAGCCTCGCACCAATCTCCTCGCGATTCTCGGTGTACCGGTCGTACGTGATCACTTCGCCGCCGTAACCACGCGTGGCTTCCATCTTCGCGGCCGGCGCGTCCTCCGGCATGATGATTGTTGCCTTGATACCGGCGATGCGCGCCGACAGCGCGATTGCCTGCGCGTGATTGCCCGATGAATACGTCAGGACGCCGGCCTGGCGCTGGGACTCGGAGAAATGCGAGATCGCGTTGAACGCACCGCGAAACTTGAAAGCGCCCATGCGCTGGAAGTTCTCGCACTTGAAGAACAGGTTCGCGCCGGTAAGCGCGTCGGCGGTGCGGGAGGTCATCACCGGCGTGCGATGCGCAGCGCCGGCAATGCGTTCTGCGGCGTCGGCAACGTCGGCGTAGGTAGGTGCGGGAAGGATTGACATCGAAACCCAAGGGCGGCGGTTGAGGAGCCTCCATTGTCCCAGCATCGTGGAGCGTTTGGAAAGCTGGCCAAATAGCCAACGCCGCCGGCTGGCCCCAGCGCCGATAAAGCAAGAACCCCGGGCGCAAAATGAAACAGCGCAACCCGGCTCGACGCCAGCGTTGCGCTGTTTTGCAGCCAAACCCCATAGTCAAATGGTCAGTTAGCCGATCCGGTCAAGCGTGGAACTTCAATGACGCCAGCCGCCATAACCACCGTGATAGCCGCGATATCCACCATGGTATCCGTACCCGTAACCGCCGCGATAATGACCGCGCCAGTACGGGCCACCACCGTAATAGCCGCCCACCACAACGGGCCCCGGCGCGTAGACCACGGGAGGCGGCGCATAGACCACTGGGCCAGGCGCGTAATACACCGGCGGCGGCGGAGCTGCGTACACGGGATAAGCCGGCACCCCAATGCCAATACCCACCGAAACGTGCGCCTGCGCGGCGCTCACAAAACCCACGCCAAGCGCGGCAGCTGCCAGAACCTGCACTATCTTCTTCACTTTTATTCTCCGCGCTGCGGTCCTGTACACACGACCGGTTACCGCAACGACATGCATTCAATGTAGCTAAAAACCCTGAATCCCACCTTAAGCATTTGTTGCAAATTGCAATATCTACAGTCCTAAAAATGGGTTTTGTCTGCCGAATTTCAAGCAGGCGGACAACCGCGCTGGCCTTGGCGCAAAGGATTAACGAGATGGATTAAGGGTTTGCTGAGAAAGTCACCGCCTGGCTACGGTTGTCCGGAGCGTTATTCCCAATGTCACCAAAGTAATGATTCATTACACTTTGCTTTTAGCGCCCTAAAAATGGAAAGCCCCGCCGGCCAAGTAAGCGTCGAGCGGGGCATCTTCAAGCTGTGCTGCTTTTTCAGGCAAACGGTGCTCAATGCACCCGTTCAGCCCACCTTAACGTAAGCGAATTCGCGGGTGACGCTGGGTGGCACGTATGCCCCACTGATCCTGACCCGCGGCGTAAGCCGTTTGCGCTGATCCCACCACTGACGCCGATGTGTGTGGCTAAGAAAACGCAGGTGTTTCCGATACGCAAAAATACTCATGGCGACTCCCGAACGTTGCAAAACAAGCACTGGCGCACATCGGCCAAAAAACCAACCCTGACTGTTCAGGCCCGGAACGCAAGTTTGCTCGAGCCTCGCAAAACCATTGGCAGCGGTGTTTCGCGCCGTTTTTATGGCGCCAACGCCGTTGCGCGATACTTCATCGTGCGCTGCGAACGTGAATCCGCGCATCGCAACAATTTCTATGGAGCAACTACCATGCCATTTTCAACGATGCCCCGCTTGGGCTTCGTCGGCGCCGGACGCCTCGCGCGCTGCCTGGCAGCCGTCTGGTCGCGCGCGGGCTATCCGGTGACCGCGATATCAAGCCGATCGGCGGCATCGGCACGCGAATTCGCAGGCGAATTGCCGGCATGTCTAGTCGCCGACGACGCCAGCGCGGTCGCGCAACACGCCGATATCGTATTTCTAACCGTTCCCGACGATTCCATCGGTGCGACGGCGAACGCTTTGCGGCTGGATCCGCCCCTCGGCGACGCCAAGGCGGTCGTGCATTGCAGCGGCGCCACTCCCGTCGATGTCCTCGCTGCGGCCCAGGCGCAGGGTGCGGACATCGGCGGATTCCATCCGTTGTTCCTGTTTGGCGGCCTGCCGAGCGACCAGACGCGCATTGCGGGCTGTTCAGTGACGATCGAAGCGAGCGGGTCCCTGCACGACACGCTGACCGCGCTGGTTCAGGCTCTGGGCTGCCATCCGCTATCCATCCCGCCAGGCGGCCGCCTGCTCTACCACGCCGCCGCGCACTACGCGGCCAGCTTTGCGCTGTGCTCGCTGTCGGAGACCGTGACGCTCTGGAAAGAGTTGGGATTCACCGAGGACGACGCATTGCGCGCCGTCCTGCCGATGCTCGCCGGCACCATCGAAACCGCGCGTGAAAAGGGTTTGCCGGGCGCGCTTGCCGGCCCGGTATCGCGCGGCGACGCGGGTATTGTGATCAAGCAGCTGGCGCTGCTGCAGGGCCTCGGCGGCGATCACGCCGCGCTATATGCACTGCTCACGCGGCGCGCGGTCGCACTGGCGAAACGGCGGCCCTCGCCACCGCCTGCGGAAGCACTGGACGCGATGTCACACGCTATCGAACTCGTGCTGAACGGGACCGGGCCGCGCGACGATTGATTGCCCGATCCATTGCCCCGATCCGACACGGATAGCCGGCCGTATGGGGGCACTCGTGTGCCGGCGTACGCCAAGCGGCACAAGCCGCCATCAAGCCATGCTATCGTGATGCCCGGCACGCCAGTGTGGCAAAGCCGCCGAGGGGTTCGGCCACCACGCCGGACGCCGGCAAAGATCGAGCAACGAGCGCTGCAATTCGCGGTTTGGAGTCTGGTTCAGGACCCGGACCGTGCGTTGAACCCACGCGAAGTTCCGGCTTCGGCCACCACCCTCGACGCCAACCCATTCCAGCTACGAGAACGAACAATGATCAAGGTGAGCTTTTTTTATCCGTATCGCGAGAATGCGCCGTTCGACATCGATTACTACTGCACGAGCCATATGCCCTGGGTGGCCGGCTTGCTTGGCGGCGTATTAAAGGGTTGGTCGGCGGAAGCGGGCCTCGCGGGTGGCGCGCCGGGTTCGTCGCCCACGTATATCGCAGCGGGCCACCTGCTGTTCGATTCCGTCGACGCCTTCACGGCTGCGGTCTCGCCACATGCGAAAGACTTCTCCGCGGACATCGTTAACTACTACCCCGACGGTGTTCCGCCGGTCGTACAGATCAGCGACGTCCGCGCCAGCAGCTGACTGGGAGTAACTGTTCCATGAAGCCGGGCGATTTCCGCTGCGGCTTTTCTTGCCCTGGTATCACTTCGCGCGGCCATGAGCGCCGCGCTTTTGCCTTGAAAAGGATTTGAGATGTTCGGCGAGATCGCCCGTTTTCTGCTCAACACAATCTTCACGCTGTTCGGCGCTGCCCTGCTGCTGCGCGCCTGGATGCAGGTCGTCCGCATGCCGCCGTACAACCCCGTGTCCAACGCGGTGATGCAAGCCACGAACTGGCTCGTCCTGCCGCTGCGCAAGATCCTGCCGGCGGCAAAGACCATCGACTGGGCGAGCATTCTCGCGGCTTTCCTCGCTGCGCTGGTGTTCGTGATCCTGCTGGTGCTGCTCGCGGGCGTCGATCCCGCCGGACTCGCGCCCATGCTGCCCACACTGCTCGCGGTCGCGGTGATCACCGTCATCAAATGGGCGCTGAATCTCATCATCTGGATGACGATCCTGATGGCATTGCTGTCGTGGCTGAACCCGCAATCCCCGGCCATGCCGCTGCTGTACCAACTCACGGCGCCGTTTCTCGAGCCGCTGCGGCGCGTGTTGCCGCGCATGGGCGGTATCGATTTGTCGCCTATCCTGTTGTTCGTGATCGTTCAGGTCCTGCTGATGATCGTCACGCGGCTGGCCGTGACCATGACCATGTTCGGGGTGTGAATTCCAGGGTTCAATCTCCGTCGATCCGCGTAAAGTTGCGGTAGGCGGGGTATTTCGCGTAAAATCGCGGTCTCTGCGGGCGTCGTATAATGGTAATACCCTAGCTTCCCAAGCTAGAGCCGTGGGTTCGATTCCCATCGCCCGCTCCAGTTTTCCTGCGCAAAAAGCCGCCTTCGAAGGCGGCTTTTTGATTTACAGCTGCGCTAGATTTGCATCGCGTTTGCCGCAAACTCCGCTCAACCCAGAACCCGCGTCCTTTTTCGATGATCCACGATCCCCCCCCCGGCCAAGACGAGACCAACGAAAGCGACAATGCCGACGAGGTCAAGGACCACGAAGCGGCGGATGCGGCCGGCGCGCTTCGTCATCGGCGGATTCGCAGCTTCGTCACGCGTGCGGGACGGGTATCCACAGGACAGCGTCGCGCGCTCGATGAATTCGGACCACGCTTTGTCGTGCCCTACGCGCCGAGGCCGCTCGACTGGGACGCCGCGTTCGGCCGCCAAGCGCCGCGCGTGCTGGAGATCGGCTTCGGCATGGGCGGGACGACTGCGGAAATCGCGTCAGCACGCCCCGCCGACGATTTTCTCGGCATCGAGGTCCATGAGCCGGGCGTGGGCGCGTTGCTGAAGCTGATCGGCGAGCAGGCGTTGACGAACATTCGCGTCGTCCAGCACGACGCCGTGGAAGTGCTGGAACACATGATCGCGGCGGACAGCCTCGATGGCGTCCATATCTACTTCCCCGATCCGTGGCACAAGGCGCGTCACCATAAACGCCGGCTCATCCAGCCGAAGTTCGTTGCATTGCTCGTGTCCCGCCTCAAGCCGGGCGGGTATCTGCATCTCGCCACTGATTGGCAGAACTATGCCGAACAGATGCTCGAAGTGTTGTCGGCGGAACCGGCGCTGGAAAACACAGCCGGCTCGGATTACGCGCAACGTCCCGATTACCGGCCTGTGACCAAGTTCGAACGCCGCGGATTGAAGCTCGGTCATGGCGTTTGGGATCTCGTATTCAAGCGCCGCTGAAAGACAGCTAAACATCTGTCAGCCCAATACAAAAACAGGCCGTTCCAACCAACGTTGGAACGGCCTGTGTCGTATTTGCTTGCGGACTTCGAGCCTTGATTTTCAGTTTCAGCCAACACCGCTCGCGCTGGCGAACGGCTCTAAAAACCGCGAATCATCACTCCGTCCAACTCAACCCGCCGCTATACCCGACAATCAGGATCAGCAGCCCGAAGCCGATCCGATACCACGCGAACGCCGTGAAATCGTGCGTGGCGACATAACGCAACAGCCATCGGATACACGCGAATGCGCTGATAAACGCAGCCACGAGCCCAACGATAAACAAGCCCAGCGAATCGACGGACAGCGTGCGCCACTCCTTCGCGAGTTCATAAAGCGTGGCGCCGAAAATAATGGGGATGGCGAGGAAGAAGGAAAACTCGGTGGCGACTTTCCGTTCCAGCCCGAACAACATCCCGCCGATAATCGTCGACCCCGAGCGCGACGTGCCCGGAATCAGCGCGAAGCATTGGGCGAGCCCGACCTTGAAGGCATCGGCGTAAGAAAGATCCTCCACCGACGTCACCCGTGGCGCGACATTGCGTTCGCGATGCCGCGCTTCCGCCCACAGGATCACGACCCCGCCCACGATCAGCGCGACGGACACCGGCACCGGAGCGAACAAGACGGCCTTGATGTGCTTTTCGAACAGCAAGCCAAGCACGACCGCCGGAATGGTCGCGATGATCACGTTCAGCGCGAACCGGCGCGCCTTGGGCTGCGTGGGCAACCCGGCGACGACCGAGCCGATCTTGCGCCGGTATTCCCAGACAATCGCGAGGATCGCGCCGAACTGGATCACGACGTCGAAGGTCTTGGCCTGGCCGTCCGTGAAATTCAGCAGACTGCCCACAACGATCAGGTGCCCCGTGCTCGATACCGGCAAAAACTCGGTCAACCCCTCCACCACACCCAGAATCAGCGCTTTGCAAAACAGGATCCAGTCCATCGCTCCGCCCTTTTGGCATAGTTTGGCCGTCGCCAGCCAAGCGTTCGGGCACGCGCGTACCGGATTGCGCCGAAAAAACTACTTCTCGACGATCTGCACGCGTATGCCGTTTGTAAGGACGGTGATTGTACCGGGTTCGTAATTAACACCGGCAAACTGTAATTGTTCTGGCTTGAATGTGTAGATGGGATAACGGTCCAGGAACTGCGTCGCCATGACCGCGCCGACCGCGTTGATCTGCTGGGCGTATTGCGCAGCCTCGCCGGAGACCTGGGTGTCGTCGACCGTCGGTGACATCAGGATCACCGAGTGGCTGGCGGCATCGTAGGAAAGTTGACTGGAAAGCGTAAACACGCCGGTGACCGGATTGGGCATGAACGGCGTCGCGAGCCGCGCGTCCAGCCGTACGGTTATCCGGTTGCGATCAGGCGCGAGGCCGACCAGCGGATTGCTCAGCGTGACATCGAAGATCTGCGAGGCCGTGCGTTGGAACGGAAACTTGCGCTGTACCGCGTCCTGGACCTGCGCCTGGCTGAACGTGTAGTGATCGGGGATGAACGGAAATATCGATGCGGCGCATCCCTGGGTTCCCAGCGCCACCGCGCTCGCGCCGCCAAGGGCTACGAGCAGGAACCGGCGCCGCTTCGGCGCAACGGCTTGAGTCATGCGAAATTCTCCAGTGACTTGAACTTGAACTTAAGCGATGAGGATTCGACCGGCTAGGCGCGCTCAGGTTGCGTATCGATTTCGAGTTGCGTGAGCCAGGCCAGCGCGTAGGCACGCGTGTCGCCGCACATGGACGCCGATGGCTGCAAGCCCGAGCAACAGGCCGGCCTGCGCGGATCGCCGAAAATCGCACAGCGCAGATCCGCGCCGAGCTGGACGCAACGCACACCGGCCGGCTTGCCGTCGGGCATGCCGGGAATCGCGCTCGAAATCGATGGCGCGATACAGCATGCACCGCAGCTTTCGCGGCACGCGTGGACGGAGTTCGGGCGGGAGGCGGCAGACATCGGTTCGTACTGTTTGGGCAAATGGGACGAATGGGGCAACCCGGTATTGTGCCACCGCGCGGCTGCGGCGTTATCACGCAAGAACCAGGGGAAGGGGTCGGCTAGACTCGGAGCACCCTCCTCAAGTCTGTCCGCAATGTCCCTCTTTCGCCCCGATCTGCTCAACAAATACGACGCGGCCGGTCCGCGCTACACGTCGTATCCCACCGCCGTTCAGTTCACCGACACCTTCGATCCCGCCCATTACCATCGTGCCGCGGCGGACCCGGGAGCGGCATCGGCGGATCTTTCGCTGTACTTCCATATTCCATTTTGCGACACCGTCTGCTTCTATTGCGGCTGCAACAAGATCGCTACAAAAAATCGTGCGCACGCGCGTCCGTATCTTGATCGGCTGAAACGTGAAATTGCGTTGCAGGCAGCCTGTTTCGATACGACGCGCCCCGTCTCGCAATTGCATTGGGGCGGTGGCACGCCGACGTTTTTATCCCACGATGAAATGGCCGAGCTGATGACCGCGACCGCTGAGTCGTTTCGCTTGCTGCCCGACGCGCAGGCCGAGTATTCGATTGAAGTCGATCCGCGCGAGGCATCGGCGGAAACAATCGGTGTATTGCGCGATCTGGGTTTCAACCGGCTGAGCTTCGGCGTGCAGGACTTTGATCTGCGCGTGCAGCAAGCGATCAATCGCGTTCAGCCGCTCGAAACCACGCAGATGGTCATGTCGGCGGCACGGGCCGAGGGTTTCAAGTCGGTCAGCGTTGATCTGATCTACGGCTTGCCGCATCAGAACGTGGAGAGCTTTAGCCGCACGCTCGACACGATCATCACGCTCGCTCCCGACCGGCTTTCCGTATTTGGCTACGCGCATATGCCGAGCATTTTCAAGATGCAGCGGCAAATGGACGAAGCCACCTTGCCCTCGCCAGCCGTGCGTCTGGCGATTCTGGAACGGGTTATCGAGAAACTGACCGAGGCGGGTTACGTGTATATCGGGATGGATCATTTCGCCCTGCCACACGATGAACTCGCTGTTGCGCAGCGAGCGGGCACGCTGCATCGAAATTTTCAGGGTTACAGCACCCAGGCGGATTGCGATCTGATCGGTTTGGGGGTTTCTTCCATTGGCAAGGTCGGCGATGTCTACGCGCAGAACGCCAAGGACATCGCCGGTTATGCCGCCGCGATCGATCGCGGTGAACTCGCGATTGCACGAGGCGTGCAGCTAAGCGCCGATGATCGGCTGCGGCGCGACATCATCACTGAAATCATGTGTCAGTTTTCCCTGCGCTTTGATGCGTTCGAAGCAGCTTATGGGATCCGGTTTGACGCTGCTTTTGCCAGTGAGCTGGAGCGCCTGAAATCGCTTGAAGCCGATGGCCTTGTCAAGGTGAACCACGATGGGATTGATGTGCTCCCCGCCGGCCGCCTGCTCGTGCGTAACGTGGCGATGATCTTCGATCGGTATCTCGCCGGGAACGCCAGGCAGCGGTTTTCACGGACGATCTGACCGATAAGCCGCGGAGACATTCCCGCCGAGGTGGACCGCGTGCCTTGAATGCATCGCTGCGCCACGTAAGCTCGCTTTACGCACGAGGTTGCGTTCGAAGTTACGTTCGAAGTTACGTTCGAAGTTACGTTCGAAGTTACGTTCGAAGTTACGTTCGAAGTTACGCACGAAGTTACGTTCGAAGTTACGTGATTAACCGCAGCTTATTTCTTCGTGAGCGCGGCACCGCCCTCACGCTCCTCGCTGTCCACCGTGACCTTGCGCGGCCGGCCGCCACGCGCGCCGTTCGCGCGGGCCGCGGCCGCTTTGGATTCGCTGCGGCTGGCCCCGCCCTCCTTGCCCAGTCGCCTGGCCATGAACGATCGCGACCCCAGCACACCGGCAAGTAACGGCGCCACGAGAATGTCGGCGTCGACGGTGGGGAAATACAGACCCGTGCCGGACGCCGTGATTTCGATCGTATTCAGGTCGCTGTCCGAAGCATTTTCCAGACCCTGAATAATCCGCGCGGGAATCGCGAACAACGCGCCGTTCGACAGTTCGATAGCCACCCTTCCGTCCACCGGATTAAACGAGGCGGACAGGGCAACCGGATGTTCGGCAACGTGCTTGCTCATCCGCTCTTCGGCTTCGCGCATCTGGTGTTCGGTGATATCAACAAAAGCAGTCATGAAGTGTTTTCCATTCAGTGCACAGCGAGCCGACTACGTTTTGCATCCGGCGGGCGAAGGTATTTGCATCAACGTGCGAAAAACCGTGATTCTTTTGCAAGGTCGGCGGTCCGGCCGGACAGTGCAGGTTGAAAATGGCGTGTTGCTTGCCATCAAGGACATGCACGTGAGCAGGTTGATGGTCGTTTAAATAGATCACGACGCGGGCAGCGCCGATGCGGAAAATCGTTGGCATGTAGTCACTCTATCCGTTAGCTGCGTGCAAGTAAACCCAAACGCTTGGGTTTTTACAGGACTGTTGTTTGCCGCTGCAAAAGACCGCCTGCAGGAACCCGCCAAGCTTAGGCAGGAAGCGGTAACGGCGCTATCAGCCGAATGGCCGAGGGGCCCGGTTTATCGAGCGCCGCGCGCGCCGCGTCGAGTATTTATTACTGGGCTGGCTTAGAATGACAGCCACTTTTGGGCAAGTTACATCAGGCGTTTCATCGCGGCCTTCAGCACGGCAATGAGCAACGCCACGGTGCGAACGGATCACTCACCGCGCCGCATTTGCGCTCTGTGCAGAACGCCCGTCCTTGCCCCTTTTTGCAGCCCCTTTTACAGCCCGCCACGCCACCGGTTTCTCTCGACATCATGCCCATCACTTCGTCTCAGTTCGCGCCTCTCGCACAACTCGCCGCCGCGCTTCGTGACGGCAAAACCACCAGCCGCGAGTTGGTGGAGCAAGCGCTCGAACGCATTGCCGACCCTTCGGGGCAGGGAGCGGTTTCGTTCCTGCACGTCGATGCAGAGCGCGCCCGCGCCGCCGCCGACGCCCACGACGCATTGCGCCGTGCGGGTACCGTCCTCTCGCCGCTGGCGGGCATTCCTGTGTCGGTCAAGGATCTCTTCGATATCGAAGGCCAGGTGACACGCGCCGGCTCGCGTGTACTGGCCGACGCACTGCCGGCAAAGGCCGACGCCGTCGCCGTTGCTCGGCTGCGGCGGGCGGGCGGCGTGATCGTCGGGCGCACCAACATGAGCGAATTCGCGTTCTCCGGGCTCGGGCTGAACCCGCACTACGGAACGCCGCACTCGCCATATCGAAGCAATGTAGCGGGCGACGAGCGGATTGCCGGAGGCTCGTCATCAGGCGCTGCGGCGTCGGTGGCCGACGGCATGGCGGCCATCGCGCTCGGCACCGACACCGGCGGCTCCATACGCATCCCGGCCGCGCTCTGCGGGCTCACCGGCTTCAAGCCAACCGCTGCCCGCGTGCCTACGCAAGGCGGCGTGCCGCTGTCCACCACGCTCGACTCGTTCGGGCCGATCGGGTTGTCGGTGGCGTGCTGCGCGCTTGTCGACCGCATCCTGGCCGGCCGGGACTCCGGCGTACCCGCGATCCGTCCCCTGGACGGCGTGCGTCTTGGCGTGCTGACGAACTACGTCATGGACGGTGTCGACGAAACGGTCGCCAGTGCCTACTCCGCGGCAATCGGACATCTGTCTGCAGCCGGTGCGCTGGTGGAAGACGTGCGTTTCGCGCCGCTCGATCGACTCGCCGAGGTCAATCGATTCAGCTTCGCGTCAGTCGAGGCTTATGCATGGCATCGGCCGCTGCTGCACGCACACGCCGATCAATACGATCCCCGCGTCCACGTCCGGATCCTGAAAGGCCAGCCCGCCAGCGCAGCTGATTACATCGACTTGTTGCAGGCGCGCGCCGTAATGATCGAGCAGGCGCGCGCGCTGTGGCAGCGGTTCGACGCCATCGTGTGCCCGACCGTGCCGGTCGTGCCGCCGCGCGTGGCCGACCTCGAACACGACGACGAAGCGTTTGGCCGGACCAACGCGCTGATCCTGCGCAACCCCTCCGTTTTCAATTTCCTCGATAGTTGCGCATTGTCGCTGCCGTGCCATCCGCGGGGTGAAGCGCCGGTCGGCCTCATGCTGGCCGGGGCGCCGTTCAGCGACGACACGCTGCTCTCCATCGGTCGTGCCGTGGAAGCCGTACTCGAAACCACGCGCTAAGCCGTTCATGCCATGCCTGAAACCGCCTTGGGGCAGGGATCGCGATAGAATTCCGTCGCGGGACGTGCCCTTTCAGGTGTTTTTTTCTCGAACAATTCGAAAAATATGAACAACTCCTTGAACCATTTCACCATGCACCACGACGAGCGCGAGATTCGCCGCGAACGACGATTGCTGGTCTTGCTCGCTGTGATCTCTCTCGGGCTCGTGGGCGGAGCGCTCTATCTTCAGTTCGTCAAAGGTGAAGATCCCTGCCCGCTTTGCATCATTCAACGCTACTTTTTTGTGCTGATCGCGGTCTTTGCCCTGCTCGGCGCTTCGTTCCGGGGATGGAGCGGGATCGCGCTGCTCGAAACGCTGGTTGCGCTGTCCGCTCTCGGGGGCGTGGTAGCAGCCGGACGGCACGTTTATGTGCAGGCGCATCCGGGATTCAGCTGTGGGTTCGATGCCCTCCAGCCCGTCGTGGATTCTCTTCCGCCCGCGAAGTGGCTGCCTCAGGTCTTCAAGGTCGCAGGGCTTTGCGAGACGCCCTATCCGCCCATTTTCGGACTCTCGCTTCCGCAATGGGGCCTTATTGCGTTTGCGGTGATCTTCCTGGCCGTCGCCGGCAGTTTGTGGGGCAAGCGCAGGTTGCGCGCCGGTTGAATGGGGATGGCGTACGGTTCAGGCCTTAGACCTTGGCCGAACTGCTCTCGCTTTCGGCAAGAACTGGGGATCCGCGCTGTGTGGCCGGCCTCAGGCTTGCCAAAGACGCTGTTGTCCAATCGTGCTTTTTTGTAGCGCCACCGCGCACGAACGTCTGTCACCGTTATCCGGTCCGCCGGACTTCGACACCAACGGCCCAAAAAGTCTCCTCTCGCTTCATCGCGGTCTGTCCCATCCCTCGGTGTTCTGGCGTCGTTTCCGCCGACCCTCATCCGGCTCTTCGCATAGTCTTGATACGTTCGCCGGAATATTTTTGAGATATTGCGGTGATATCGTTATCTTTGGATGGCGATCCACGTGCGCGCTTTCGGCCTGATTTCTTTTGAATCCGACGCCGATTTTCGCGTAACGCGCGCCCGATCCGCAATGTCTCGGACTTATTTATGACAACGCAAACCATCCGGTTCTTCCAGCGCAACGCCGTACGAGAAGTGCACGACGTACCCGCTTCCCGCACGGTGCTCCAGCATTTGCGCGAGCACGACCAATGCACCGGAACCAAAGAGGGATGCGCGGAAGGCGATTGCGGTGCCTGTACGGTGGTGATCGGTGAACTCGATATAGACGGCCAACCCGTTCTCAAAGCTGTCAATGCCTGCATCCAGTTCATGCCTACGCTTGACGGCCGAGCGCTCTTTACTGTGGAAGACCTGCGCGCCAGGGACGGCACGCTGCATCCGGTCCAGCAAGCGATGGTCGATTGCCACGGCTCGCAATGCGGCTTTTGCACGCCCGGTTTCGTCATGTCGATGTGGGCGCTGTATCAGAATCAGCCCGCCGACGCCGGCCTGCCCACCCGGGACGAAATCAACGCTGCCCTCTCCGGTAATCTCTGCCGCTGCACGGGCTATCGGCCGATCGTGGATGCGTCGCAGAAAATGTTCGAGTACCCTCGCGCGCCGCTTGATCGCGACACGCTCAAGCGCCAGCTCGAAACCATCCAGCGCAAGGAAACGCTCGAATACTCCGCGCCCGACGCGCGCGGCGCTGCATTCGGCCACCCGACGTTCTTCGCGCCCGTCTCTCTCGCCGAATTCGCCCGCTTGCGCGCCGACCATCCGGACGCGCGCATCCTGGCCGGCAGCACTGACGTCGGCCTGTGGGTCACCAAGCAATTCCGCAATCTCGGCGACATCCTGTATATCGGCAATGTGAACGACCTCAAGTCGATCACTCGCGACGGCCAATGGCTGAGCATCGGTGCAGCGGCCTCGCTGGAAGATTCATATGGCGCGCTCTCGGCTGTGTATCCGGAACTGGCGGAATTGTGGACGCGCTTTGCTTCGCGGCCTATCCGCAACGCCGGCACGCTCGGCGGCAACGTGGCGAATGGTTCGCCCATCGGCGATTCCATGCCGGCACTGATTGCCCTCGATGCCCAAATCGTGCTGCAAAAAGCCGCCAAGGTCCGCACGATGCCGCTCGACGCCTTCTATCTCGGCTATCAAAAATCCGCGTTGGAAACGGGCGAATTCGTCGCGGGAATTCGCGTGCCGTTGCCATCGACGAAACTGCGCTTTCGGACTTACAAGGTATCCAAGCGCTACGACCAGGACATCTCGGCTGTGTGCGCCGCGTTCGCCGTGACGCTCGACGGCAACCGCGTGGTAACCGCGCGTTTCGCGTTTGGCGGCATGGCTGCCACGCCCAAGCGGGCATCGAATGCGGAAGCCTTGCTGGTGAATGAAGAGTGGAACGAAGCGAACGTGCAAGCCGCCATGCGCGCGCTGGACGTCGACTTCCAGCCGCTCACCGACATGCGGGCGTCGAGCGCGTACCGCAGCAAGGTGGCGCGCAATGTGCTGTGGCGTTTCTTCCTCGAGACCCGTGAGGATTCGCCGCTCGCGCTCCGCGACGTCAACGCGTTCGCGTTCGATGTGCAATACGCGACATGACGCCACACCAAGCCCCAAGGACCACGCGATGAACAAGCGTACCGACCCACACCACATCGACCGTGCCGCCGCTGACGCGCTCGCGTTACACGCGGCCGCGAACAAGCCGGAGCGCGCAGCGATCGGCGTCGGCTTGCCGCATGAATCGGCGACCCTGCATGTCAGCGGCGAAGCGACTTACGTCGATGACATCGGGGAACTGCGTGGCACGCTGCACGCGGCGCTCGGTCTGTCGCGGCATGCGCATGCGCGCATCGTCTCGATCAATCTCGATCTGGTTCTGGCCGCGCCCGGCGTAATCGCCGTGTTCACCGCCGACGACATCCCCGGCGAGAACAATTGCGGCCCCGTACTCCACGACGACCCGATCCTCGCGAAAGATGAAGTGCTGTATTTAGGACAACCGGTGTTCGTGGTCATCGCGGAAACGCACGATCTCGCGCGCCGCGCGGCAGCGCTTGCCAAAAGCGAAGAAGTGATCCGATACGAACCGCGCGAAGCCATCCTGACGCCGCGCGACGCGAAAGCGAAACAGCAGTTCGTGCTGCCGCCACTGCATCTGAAACGCGGCGATCCAGACACAAAAATCGCGTCGGCGGCGCATCGGCTGCAAGGCGAATTCGAGGTTGGCGGCCAGGAACAGTTCTATCTCGAAGGGCAGATCGCGTATGCCATTCCGAAGGAACTCGACGGTTTGCTCGTCTACAGTTCCACGCAGCATCCGAGCGAAATGCAGCATCTGGTCGCGCATATGCTCGACTGGCCGACGCATAACGTCATCTGCGAATGCCGCCGGATGGGCGGCGGGTTCGGCGGCAAGGAATCGCAGTCGGGCGTCTTCGCGTGCATCGCGTCGCTGGCGGCGCATTTGCTGCATCGGCCGGTGAAATTGCGTGCGGATCGTGACGACGACTTCATGATCACCGGCAAACGCCACGACGCGGTCTACACCTACGAAGCCGGTTTCGATGACGACGGCCGCTTGCAAGGCGCGCGGGTGGAAATTGCGTTGCGCGCAGGTTATTCGGCGGATTTGTCGGGCGCGGTGGCCACGCGCGCCGTCTGTCACTTCGACAACGCGTATTACCTGCAGGACGTCGACATCACCGCGCTCTGCTGCCGCACCAACACGCAGTCGAACACGGCGTTTCGCGGCTTCGGCGGTCCGCAAGGCGCGCTGGTAATGGAAATCATGATGGATGAAATCGCGCACCGTCTGAAGCGCGATCCCGTCGATATCCGCCGCGTCAACTACTACGGCATCACCGAGCGCAACGTGACGCCCTACGGCCAGACCGTGGAAGACAACATCATCGCGCCGCTGACTGACGAACTGCTGGCATCGAGTGCTTATGTGCAGCGGCGCAACGCGATTGCTTCGTTCAATAAAGCGAGTCCCGTGCTCAAGCGCGGCATCGCGTTCACGCCGGTTAAGTTCGGCATCTCGTTCAACGTGCCGTTCCTGAACCAGGCGGGCGCGCTCGTGCATGTCTACAAAGACGGCTCCGCGCTCGTGAATCACGGCGGCACCGAGATGGGCCAGGGTCTGAACACCAAGGTCGCGCAGGTCGTGGCGAATGCGCTGGGCGTGGCGTTGTCGCGCGTGCGCGTGACCGCCACCGATACCTCGAAGATCGCGAATACATCGGCCACCGCCGCATCCACCGGCAGCGACCTGAACGGCAAGGCGGCCGAAGCCGCCGCGCTCACCATTCGCGGACGCCTTGCAGAACTCGCCGCGAAGCAGCTTGGCGGACGCGCGGAAGACGTGCGTTTTCACGATGGCGTCGTCGAGTCGAACGGCGGCCAGATGCCTTTCGACCAACTGGTCGCAGCGGCCTATCTGGCGCGCGTGCAGTTGTGGTCGGATGGTTTTTACGCCACGCCCAAGGTCAACTGGGATTCGAAAACGCTGACCGGCCAGCCCTTCTACTACTTCGCGTATGGCGCGGCGATCTCGGAAGTGGTCGTGGACACGCTCACCGGCGAGTGGCGGCTGTTGCGCGCGGACATCCTCCACGACGCGGGCCAGTCGATCAATCCCGCGCTCGATATCGGCCAGGTGGAAGGCGGTTTTGTCCAGGGCATGGGCTGGCTGACAACCGAAGAACTCTGGTGGAATCGTGATGGCCGGCTGATGACGCATGCGCCGTCGACGTACAAGATTCCATCGGTGAGCGACATTCCCGCTGCGATGAACATCGCGCTCTACGATAACCAGAACGTCGAGCCGACCGTGTTCTTGTCGAAAGCCGTGGGCGAACCGCCGTTGCTGCTCGGTTTCTCGGTGTTACTGGCGATCCGCGCCGCGGTGGCGTCGGTCGCGCCCGATTCATCCGATGCCCCGGTACTGCGCGCCCCGGCCACACCCGAATCGATCCTGAATGCGCTGGACGCGCAGGCCGCGAAAGCGCTCGCCCCAACGGCCGCAGACGTCGCGCAGCCTGTGTCGGTCAACTAATAAACCGGAGCCTATTGATGCCAGCCTGGCTACACGATCTGCAACACCTTCTCGCACATGGCGACGCCGTCGTGCTGGTGACGGTCGCGCGCGTGGAGGGCTCGGCGCCGCGCGAAGCGGGCACGAAGATGATCGTTACGCGTGACGATGCACGCCACACCATCGGCGGCGGCCATCTGGAATGGAAGGCGATTGAAACCGCGCGGCAGGTGCTGAAAGACGGAGCGCGCAGTCCGCACATGCGGCGCCTTGAGCGTTTCGCGCTCGGCCCAAGCCTTGGTCAATGCTGCGGCGGCGCGGTCGTGCTGACGTTCGAGCGGCTGGATGTAGGCGATCTCGGCTGGGTCACATCATTGAATAAACGCATGGCGCAGGGACTATCCACGGTGCGCAGCGTCGGCTTCGGGCCGGTCCCGGACAGCGTGATGATCTCCGATCCGGAACCGGGCGTAGCCGGCCCCGATTGCCTGCTCTGGGACGGCGCGGGTTTCGATGAAAGCGGTTCGTTGCTGACCGAAACCATCGCAGTGCGCGAGTTTCCGGTGGTGCTGTTCGGTGCCGGCCATGTGGGCGCGGCGATCGTCAGGGTGCTCGCGAATCTGCCGTGCCGCGTGGTGTGGGTCGACGAGCGCGATGAAACCTTCCCGCCCATTGACCGGCTCCCCGACAATGTCACGATGGACGCCAGCGGAATCCCGGAAGCCGCTGTGGACGAAGCACCGGCCAACAGCTATTTCCTCGTGATGACGCACGACCACGCGCTCGACCTGACGCTCGCCGAACGCATTCTCCGGCGCGGCGATTTCGCGTTTTTCGGCATGATCGGATCGCATACGAAGAAGGTGCTGTTCGAGCGCCGACTGACTTCACGGGGCATAGACCCCATGCGGATCAAGCGCATGACGTGCCCGATCGGCGTACCCGGCATTGACGATAAAGCGCCGGAAATGATTGCAGTATCGGTGGCAGCGCAGTTGCTGCAGAAGGTCGAGGAACGCGCCGCGCACAGCTACAATTCGGCGCAGCATCCGCAAACCGCGTGATCCAGACCTTTTAAAGCACAAAACAAGCATGAATCCCACTCTCGCTGACAAGATCGCCCGCGCGCCCAAGGCCGAACTCCACATTCACATTGAAGGTTCGCTCGAACCCGAGCTGATCTTCGAACTCGCGAAACGCAACGGCGTGACGCTCGCGTACGACTCCATCGACGCATTGCGCGCGGCCTACGCGTTCACCGACCTGCAATCGTTTCTCGACATCTACTATGCGGGCGCGAGCGTGCTGCTGCACGAACGTGATTTCCACGACATGACCCTGGCATACGTTGAACGCGCGCTCGCCGATCATGTCACGCACACCGAAATTTTCTTCGATCCGCAGACGCACACCGAGCGCGGTGTATCGATCGCCACCGCGGTCGCGGGTATCGAAAGCGCGCTGGCCGAAGGTGAGCGTCGCGGTTTGACGAGCAAGCTGATTCTGTGTTTCCTGCGCCATTTGCCGGAAGAAGACGCGCTTAAAACGTTCGATGAAGCGCTGCCCTTGTTCGATCAATACAGGCACCGGCTGATTGGTGTCGGGCTGGACTCGTCGGAACGCGGCCATCCGCCTTCGAAGTTTGAACGCGTGTTCGCGAAGGCGCGTGAGAAAGGCCTGAAGCTCGTGGCGCACGCAGGCGAGGAAGGGCCGCCCGCGTACGTGTACGAAGCGCTCGACCTGTTGAAAGTGGATCGCGTGGATCATGGTGTGCGCAGCATGGAAGACCCGGCGCTGGTCGCCCGTCTCGCCGATGCCCGTATCGCATTGACCGTCTGCCCGCTGTCGAACCTGAAGCTGCGCGTGTTCGACGACATGGCGAAACACACGCTCAAGGCGCTGCTGGATCAAGGCGTGGCCGTGATGATCAACTCCGACGACCCGGCGTATTTCGGCGGCTACGTGAACGCCAACTATTTCGCGATTCTCGACGCCTTGAATCTCAATGACGCCGAGTGTTACACGCTGCTGAAGAACAGCCTGGAAGCGTCGTTCGTGACGGACGCCGAACGCGTTGCGATGGTAGCCAGACTCGATGCCTATTGGCACAACTCGCACGCGGCGGCATGAGCGAGAACGCCATGGCTACGATCACCAACGATACAACCACGCTCGAGCGTTTCTTCGGCATCCGCGCGGCGGGTTCGCGCACGAAGACCGAGATTGTTGCGGGCATCACGACCTTCCTCACGGCGATGTACATCATCGTCGTCAATCCCGGGATTCTGTCGCAGGCAGGCGTCCCCTTCCCTGCCGCGCTGACCGCCACCGTCATTGTCAGTTTCCTCGGCAGTTGCGCGATGGGCCTCTACGCGCGCAACCCGGTGCTGGTTGCGCCCGGCATGGGCATGAACGCGCTGTTCGCGTTTGTGATGGTTCACAGCGGCAAGATGCCGTGGCAGACCGCGCTCGGCTGCGTGTTCTGGGCAGGCGTGATCTTCGCGGTGCTTGCAGCGTTCAACGCGCGCAAGCTGGTCGTCGATGCTATTCCGGCGAACCTGCGTCATGCGGTGTCGTGTGGCATCGGCCTGTTTATCAGCCTGATCGGACTGGTCAATGCGAAGTTTGTTATCAGCGATCCGGTGACGATCGTGCATTCGGCGTCACTGAATCCGGTGGTGATCACGTTCCTGATCGGCCTCGCCGTGACCACGATTCTGGTTGCACGAAAGGTAACCGGCGCGTTGATGATCGGCATCATTTTCACGACCGTCATTGCGATTCCCATTGGCCGCTTCTGGGGCGACGGCACCGCTTACTGGCCCGCCGCCATTGCCACGAAAACGCTCGTGAACTGGAACGGATTGTTCTCGGCGCCGGACTTTTCAGCGGTCGGCCAACTGGACCTGCTCGGCTCGCTGAAGGTGATCTACTGGCCGTTTATTTTCGTGATGCTGTTCACGTCGTTTTTTGACGCGCTGTCCACCTTCATGGCGATTTCGGAAGCCGGCAAGCTCTACGATAAAGACGGCAACCCGCGCAATATCCGCCAGTCGATGATGGTCGATTCCTTCGCAGCGCTGGTCTCCGCGCCGCTCGGCACGAGCCCGGCGAATGCGTACATCGAATCCGCGGCGGGCATTTCGGCGGGCGGCCGCACGGGGCTGGTCGCGGTCGTCGCCGGCCTGTGTTTCCTGCCCTTCCTGTTCCTCTCGCCGCTGCTTTCGCTGGTGCCTGCCATTGCGACCGCGCCCGCGCTGGTGCTGGTCGGCGTGTTCATGATGGAGTCGATCACGAAGATTGAATGGAGCCGTTTCGACGAAGCCATTCCCGCCTTCCTCGCCATGATCCTGATCCCGCTGACGTATTCGATCACCGACGGAATAGCGTACGGCTTCCTCGCGTTTGTCGTGATCAAGTCGTTCACCGGCCGCAGAAAAGAAATCAAGCCGGCGATGTGGATTGTCGCCGCGCTGTCGTTGCTGTTATTGACACAGCTATAAGGGCGTTGACCCGCTTTACTGGAGACGTTTCACCCATGACTCAGACCGCTTACCGCGCACAGCTACTCACGTTCCGCGACGATCCCGCATTCTCCGACGACAACGCCGTGCATGAAACCGACGGCCTGTTGCTGGTGGAAGAGGGCCGCGTGGTGGCAGCGGGCGCATATGCGGCGCTGCGTGAGACCATCGCGCCCGATGCAATCGTTAAGGACCTGCGGGACAAATTGATCGTGCCGGGTTTCATCGACTCGCACATTCACTATCCGCAGACCGACATGATCGCCTCGCCCGCGCCGGGTCTGCTGCCGTGGCTGAACACGTACACGTTTCCGACCGAGCGCAAGTTCGAGGACCCGGCGTATGCACGGGAAACGGCGAGCTTTTTCATCGATGAACTGCTGGCCTGCGGCACGACCACGGCGCTCGTGTACTGCACGGTCCACAAGCAATCCGTCGATGCCTTCTTCAGCGAAAGCGAGTCACGCAACCTGCGCATGATCGCGGGCAAGGTGCTGATGGATCGCAACTGCCCGGAGTATCTGCGCGACACGGCGCAATCGGGCTACGACGACAGCGCTGAACTCATCGCGCGCTGGCACGGTCGCGGGCGGCAGGAATACGCGCTGACGCCGCGTTTTGCGCCCACTTCGACGGAGGCGCAACTCGAAGCCTGCGCCGTGCTCGCGCGCAAGCACCAGGACGTGTATATCCAGAGCCACGTCGCCGAAAACACCGACGAGATCAAATGGGTCGAAAGCCTGTTTCCGGGGCATCGGAGCTATCTGGATATCTACGATCACTACGACTTGCTGCGTCAGCGCGCGGTGTATGGCCACTGCATCTATCTCGACGATACCGACCGCCAGCGCATGGCTGAAACCGGCGCGGTGGCATCGCATTGCCCGACATCGAATCTGTTCCTGGGAAGCGGCTTGTTCGATATAGAAAAGGCCGGCGCCGCGAAGATGCCGGTGGCGCTTGCAACCGACGTAGGCGGCGGCACCACATTTTCGATGCTGCAAACCATGGGCGAAGCGCACAAGATCGCGCGTCTGACGGGACACCATCTGACGGCGGCGCGCATGTTCTGGCTGGCGACCACGGGCGCGGCTCAAGTGCTCGATATGGCGGACCGTGTCGGGACGCTGCAGCCCGGCAGCGAGGCGGATTTCGTTGTGCTGGACCCGGCTGGTACGCCTCTGCTTGATCGCCGGACTTCGCGGGCTGAATCGCTGGAAGAACTGCTGTTCGCGTTCGCGATGCTCGGCGACGACCGCGCCGTGTTCGAGACGTATGCGGCGGGAAAATGCGTGCATCGGAGAGGGACGCGGCGCGGGACGGTGGCGGAGTTGGCTGCGGCTTGAAGCGGTTGCGGCCCGGTAGCCTGAGCGTACGATCGGGCCGCGCGCGCGCCGGACGCCGCCTTAATAACTTGAGCACGCCGAGCAAATTCGGCGTGCCCGCGGCCTTCAGCGCTGAAGCCTCCTTACGCACCTTGATTTTGCTTAACTATCCTTAGCGACGGGGCAGTTCAAGCACGCCTCAAACCCATTTGCACAGCTCACCTTAATTCTGCTGAGGATTACTCGCCGTCAGATTCCACAGTCGGGCGAGCGTGACGCTCCCCGCAGCGCCCCGCCGGACGGGCTCTAAGCACTTGTTTAAGCACACTTTCCAGCTTCCCGCTAAAGTCTAGGCTTTTCGCAACGCCGTGTGCGTACTCACGTCGCGTCCTTCACGGGCGCGTGGGTTGGAACAAACAAACATGAAGCCACTCGTACCAGCCGTCCGCATCGGCTTATTCATGCTCATTGCAGCATTGTCCGCGCAAGCTTCGGCCTATGCGCTGGATGCTCAACTCGACTGCAAGTCGACCGCGCACGCGTTCATCGCGCCGCTTCAGGAAAATCACGCGATAGAAACCACCCCCATGCGCGTGGAGCCCAATTCAATCAACGCGTTTAAACCAACGCGCGATAGTCATCTCACCGCGTTCGACTTCGGCGTGTTCGCGGTGGTTGGGTTCCAGAAAAATGACGCGATTTTCAAGCAGGGCAACGGCGATCCTATCGCCGATTCGGCTTATGGCGCTGTTGTGATCGGCGGGGAAGATTCGGTCAAGCAAAAAGTTCGCGCGGCTGGCAGCGACGCCGTTATTCGTCGCGTCGCGCCTTTTATCACCGCGATCTTCTGCAAGCCCGATTCACCGCAATTGGCCACGGTCACCCACGATTAACACGCGCCCACCAAGCCAAAGGCCGCGCCAACATCGGGTTGGTGCGGCCTTTGGGTGAACAGCGTGGCATTCGAAGCAAGATCAGCGCGACAGCCTAGCGTCCAATATGCGTTTGCAACCGGCGACGCACATCTTCCGGCGTGATCGACGGGCGCGGCAGGTCGCCCGGCGTGCCGGTGTTGATCGACAGCCGCGCGAAACGCACGCCATCGACGTCTTTCGCGTCGAACAACCGGTCGATGATCGAGAGGTCATCGCCGTCCAGCGCCAGCGCGTACCCACACGCCGAAGCGATCCGCGCGAACTCGACGCCTTGCGACACCGTCGCCTGACCGCCGGTCGACTCATGCGCGCCGTTGTCCAGCAGCAAGTGCGTGAGGTTGGCCGGCCCGTAAGCGCCGAGCGTCGCGAACACGCCCATGCGCATCAGCGCGGCGCCGTCGCCGTCGAGCGCTACTACGTTCAGGTCAGGCCGCGACAACGCGAGGCCGAGCGCCATAGGCGTCACGCATCCCATTGATCCAACCAGGTACACCTGGTTCTCGCGGTCATCGATAGCGTAAAGCTCCCGCCCGCAAAATCCCGTCGATGCCAGCACGACCGTCGACTCTTTCGGCGTGTGCGCGATCACGCGCTCCAACGCGTCGTGGCGTGACACACGCTCGCTTGCGCCTTCAAACGACTGGACCTTCGCGCGCTCGGTCAACGCGCGCTGACGCACACCGCTCAAGCCTTTCTTGTTCAACTTGTAGGGCGCGACGCTGCCCTTCTGCATCACCAGCGCGTACGGGCGCCCGGTACTGTCCATATACGCGGTCGCGCGATCGAGCGCGGGTCCGATCGCATCGGCTTCCGTAGGAAACAGCTCCCATGGAATCTCCATGGTGTCGAGCATGGCCGGCGTGACCGGTCCCATCAGCGCGTGCTGCGGTTCATCGGCGACACCCGGTTGACCGCGCCACGTAACGATCAGCAATTGCGGCAGCCTGAACGTCCACGTGAGCGAGGTCAGCGGGCTCACCGCGTTGCCGAGCCCGGAGTTCTGCATCATCGAAATGCCGCGCCGCGCCTTATGCACGCCCGACGCGCCAAGCGCCACGCCCGCGATCAACGCGACGGCGTCGCCCTCATTGGCCGCCGACACGTAATTCAGCGTCTCATCCTGCAGCACGTAATTGATGAACGGCGTCAGGTACGAGCACGGCACGCCCGCGTACCAGTCGAAACCGCGCTCGCGCGCGGCTTCGACAAATTGTGCAGCTTCGATCACGCGCCGGCCTCCGAGGAGCCCGAGCCGTTCGATCCGTACGGCGCCTGACCGTGTGCAAAATCGCCGGCTTGACGCAACTCGTCGAGGTCGTTCACGCCACGCCAATGACCGTGCACGTATTGCACTTCGATCTTTTCGTCCGCGGCCACCAGCGCGTTGAGCAACGCGGCCATGTCAAGCTTGTCGAAGTCATCGCGTTGCTGCAGTTTTTCGAGCATGGCAACCAACCGCTCCCGGCCTGCGCCGCGCACGTTCAGAAGGCCCATCCAGCGGCCTTGCGGCGTCTTTGAATTTGCCGGACCGGCCGAGCTCGTCACGCTTTCCAGCCAGACCTTCTGGCCGAACAACGCGCGATCGTCAGCGGTCGAACAATACGCAAAATCCGTCGATGCCACGCCAGCCGCCGGCGTCTGCGATGAATCCACGACCACGCAAAAATCGCTGTCCGACTCCACCAGATCGCGAAGAATGTAGCTGCGGAACAAGAGGTCGCCGTAGGAGATCACGGTGTCGGCGGTGAACGATTTCGCGGCGCATGCCAGCGACGCCAGTTCGCCCGTTTGCGCGTGCTTCTCGTTCACGACCAGCCGGATCCCCGATGTATCGATGGCATCGGCGCGATAACCGCCCACCACCGTAATGTCGTTGATCCCTTCTTTCTTGAACGCTTCAACCAGACGGCGCAGCAGCGGCTTGCCCGCGATCGGCAGCATGACCTTGGGTTTATCGGCGGTAACGGCTTCCAGCCCCGCGCCCCGGCTTGCCGCCAGCACGACCGCGTTACGCGATGCACTCGCCGACGACAGATACACGCTTTCGGCGGTCGAATATTCTTCGGCGTCCTGGAGACGGAAGATTTCGTTGACCGTCGCCACGCGATCTTCCACGTTCACGAGCGTTTCGCTGCTGTGGATTTCCTTCGCGATCGCCTGCATGGTCGATGCCGCGCCGCGCAGCAAATGGTTCGCCCAGATCACCGTGCTGATGCCAGCCTGGCGGAACACATCGGTCGGCGTGCTGTAGTACTTGGTCGGCACGATCACGAGCGGACCGCGGCCGGCCCATTCGCGCGCAAACGTGAGGATTTCGTCCGGCTTGGACAGCTTGCTGTGAATCAGGATGGCGTCTGCGCCGGCCTGGCGATAAGCCTCCGCGCGCTTCAACGCTTCTTCCATGCCCCAGCCCGCGATCAACGCTTCCACGCGCGCGACGATGGAGAAATTCGGATCGCTCTGCGAGTCCTTGCCGGCCTTGATCTTGCCGCAGAACTCGTCCATCTCGGCGAGCGGCTGACGCTCGCCGTTAAGAAAACTATTGGTCTTAGGAAACTGCTTGTCTTCGATACACACGCCGGCAATGCCGCGCTGCTCCAGCTTCTTCACCAGCCGGCGCACGTTATTGAAGTTGCCGTAGCCGGTGTCGCCATCGAGCAAGATAGGCAGGTCGCTCGCGTCCGCCATGAACTCGAGCGTGTCGACCACCTGGGTCCAGCTCGCTTCGTTGTTGTCGCGTACGCCGAACTGCGCGGAGATCGTGAGACCCGATCCCCAGATCGCCTTGAAACCAGCTTCCTTCACAATGCGCGCGGACAAGCCGTTATGCGCTTCCATCAGGAATTCGAGCTGATTGCTCTGCAGCATCTCGCGCAGGCGAAGGGAGCGGGCATACGCCGCGGGTAGTTGATACGGTGCGTTCATCGTAGGGCTCCTGCAAGCTGACGCAGTTGCGGCAAGACTTCGTCGGCCGCGCGTTTAACGTCGTTCTGAAAATCGATTTCTATCCACGGCGCGCCGGTTACATCGGCCACGTCGAATACCTGGCTGCGTTCCAGCAGCAAATCGCGTACGGCTTCCTCGTGCGGCAGGTTGGCACGGCCCGTCGCTACATACCCGGCGACGAGTTCGGCCAGACGCCGCGCCGCCGTTTCGTCGAAGCGGAAAAATCCGACCGACTCGCCGATCACGTCGAACTGCAAATCCGCCAGCACTTGCTTGCGCAATTCCACCGGCACGCCATTCGCCACGCAAAGCTTCACGGGTTCATCGCCGGCTTCGAAATCACGGTCGATCAACAACCGGTTCACCGGTCCCGCGCCCGCCACCAGCGGTTCGAGAATACGTTCGTCGTAGAGCACGTCGGCGTCCATCAGCAGCACGTCGCCGCCGCGCGTCAGCGCTTCTGCCGCCGTGTGCACGGACAGCACGCTGCCAAGCGAAAACTCGCGGTTCACGACCACTTCCGTATGCGGCTTCCAGTCGATCGCAGCCAATTCAGCTTCCACCTGTTCATGCTTGAAGCCGAGCACAAAGACGATTTCGTCAACGCCCGCCGTCTTCAGCAGTTGCAGATGGCGTTCGAGCAGCGACGACTCGCCGAAACGCAGCAGGCACTTCGGCTTTTGCTGCCCTTCCGGCTGAACCAGGCGCAAACCCATCCCGGCGGCAAGAATAATTGCGCGCATGTTGATCCTATCGGTGATGCTTTATTCGATTTCCGGCACGCGCGCGAGACGACGGCGCTGCCAGCCCTTTTCAGCGAAATGCAGATAAACGATACCCGGCAGGCCGAGCAGCAATTCCCGCGCGCGCTTCGCTAACGAAAGCGCGAGCGCGGCCTCCGGCGGCAAGCCGATCAGACGCGCGAGCAGCAAATAGCCGCCCTCCTGCACACCGAGCGAACCCGGAATGAAGAACGCCGCGCCCCGAATGGCCTGGCCAAGACTTTCCAGCATCAGCGCTTCAGCCCAGCCGACCGGCGAGCCCAGCAAATGCAACGCAAGCCACACCTCGCCGGTGCCCACGATCCAGCCCAGCAGGCTCAGCGCGAAACTCGCGGCGACCGGTCCGGGCTTTTTGTAGAGTTCGAGCACGGCGGTATCCACCGCTTCCGCGCGCGACACCAGCGACGACCAGTCGCGCTTCTTCGAAAAGCGCGCCGCGAATTGCGAGGCAAACCGCGTCGCGCGGGCGAACAAACCCTTGCGCTGCGCGAAGAAGAACCCAACGACCATCAGCGAGCACACCACGATCACGATCAGCACCGGCAGCAGCATGCCCACGCCCGACGCATAACTGCTCAGCAATGCGAGACCGATCATCGCGAAGATCATTTGTCCGACGGATTGCATGGTCGTGCTGACGGTGATGACTGCCGCGGCGTCGCGCGCCCGCATGCCGCGCTGCGAGAGATAACGCACCATCAGCATCGGGCCGCCGATCTGTCCGGCCGGCATCAGGCTATTCACCGATTCACCGGTCCAGCGCGCGAACAGCGCGTCGCGGAAGCTCACATCGCGTTCATGGCGGGGAAAGAGCGTTTCGATAGCCAGCGCGTCGATCACGACAGGCAGCAGATGGAATGCCGCCACCGCGAGCAGGCCCCAACCCGCGGCCGCGAGCGCGGTCGCTACGGAACCGAAGCCCTGCCAGCCCAGCAGCGCGATGAACAACACCACGCCGAGCGACAGGAGGATCGTTCCGGCGCGGCTCATGCGGCGCCGTTCTTCCCGCCTTTGCGGCGGAAAACCTGTCCGAAGCCGAAGTACGCAACCGAGTCCTTCATGTTCGAGATAAACCGCTGCCACGGCCGCATGTTCGGATTCGTGACGTACTCGAATGTCAGCGACACACGGAATTCATTCGCGCGAGCCGGCGTGACGCGATGACGCAGCTTGTCGCCATCGAAGAAAACCAGGCCGCCCGGCGGTATCTGCACCGAACCCGGCTGGTCGGGGATCTCTGGCGAACGCGTGTGCAACTCGTAGTCGAGACGGCACGATGAATCGTCCATCACGCCGAGCAGCAGCGTATAACGGCGGCCTTCGTAGTACGACGTATCGTAGTGCCAGCCGATATGGTCACCCGGCTTCGTATAGAAATACAGCGCGTACGCGTGCGGATCGTCGGCGGGCGACTCCTGGAGCGTGTCGCCGCTGATTTTCTCCAGCCAGCTGATCAGCGCCGGCGACCGGTACAACTCGGCGATGAACGGCGCGAGTTCGTCAATCGCGTGACGGCTGACGCTGCCGCCCTGCTTGTGTCCCGGCAAGTAATTGCGATTGATGGCGGGCATGACCGCGTGGACAGCCGCGACCAGCTTCTCGGTGAACTCGCGCGGCAGAAAGTCGTCCAGATACAGGAACGCGCCCTGGTTATCGAAGGTTTCGTGCAGCTTCGCGGTCTGGCGCTCGGGAGACAGGCGCTGAAGATGCGCGTCCAGGGTTTCGTCGAGAGCATGAAGGCTCTTGCGATCAGCGGGCTTGCCGCCAAACGCACGCGTGGATAGGGAATCGACAGATGAATTCATTGAACAGCCTGCAAATCTTGATCTTGACCATCAGAGTCTTTGTTACGCGCCGTGGCCCGGGCGAAACGCCGCAGCGCGCGTTGGTAATCCACGACAACCCAGACGGCAAATAGCGGAGCACCAATGGAAGCAGCCACCAGGAACGGCGTCATGCCGTTGAGCAGCGTCACCACCGGCAGTAAATACAGGACGTCTTCGGTCTCGAAACCCGCCATGGAGGCCTGCTTCGTGCCGCTCTTGCCCGCCATCGATTCGATCCGCATGCGCAGGAAGAAGATCAGCGCGACGGCGACGCCCGCAATCCCGCCAAGCCATTCGGCCGACACGATCATGGCCGGATGATGCACGTTCACATAAAACCCGAGGCCCACGAACAGCAGCACGGTCACCACGGAATCGCACGCAAGATCGTAAAAATGACCGATTTTGCTCGATTGCCCGCTGATTCGCGCGAGCTCGCCATCTGTATGATCGACGAAATTAGAGAGCGCGATCAGCAAGGCGCCCAGACTGCACGACCAGAAGCTGCCGACCGACAGGTAATAAGCGCCGGCAATGCCAATCAGCAAGCGCAGAGTGGTCAGATGATTCGGTGTAATCGGCGTGCCGATGAGCGGTGTAACGAGGCGCCGAGCGAGCCGCGCATCCCAGGTTGCGGGCTCAGGAACGGCATGGTGTTTAGCGTTGCGGGGTTTGTTCATCCTCGAAATATATCTCGTTTCGAATTTAATTGCATACAAGGGCACTCCGCCATAAACCTGTAAGAAGGCGGATTTTTAATCGAAATTCGAGCGTTTCGCGGACTGCAACAAAGCGGCGGCCGGATCAAACGGCCGGCCTCCATAGCGGTAAATTTTTCTCAGACGGGGCCCAACAACTGCGCCGGCTTGACGGCTATTGCACAGGAACCGGCGTGGGAGCGGGCGCCGGGACAGCGCTCTTCTCGTTTGCTCCCACCGCAACCGGCGCTTCGTTACTGATACCGCCAGTTTTATCGAACGGGATTTTCACCGTGCGCACGGTGCCGTTGCCCAACGGAAAATCCGTGAGCGCGCTGCGCACTAGATAAGGCATGGCCCGGACCAGCGACGATTCGCCGCCTGAATTGCTCGCGGTCACTTTGTACACCTCGCGCCCGCTTTCACGTTCGGTCATGCGGATCTGCAGCGAGTGGACGAAGATCGGGTAGCTTTGGTCGACATAACCCGCCGGTCCCATATCCCACCCTCCCCATCCTCCCCACCCGCCGTAGCCACCCCATCCGTACGGCCGGCCGTACCAGCCGCCGTACATGGGCCATGGATCGTAATAGACGGGCTGGCGCACGGTGACCATGTCGCCGCGAATGGAGTACGACAATTCCACGAGATAACGCGCGCTGGCGTCGGCAACCTGCTTGAACGAATGGGTGGCGAGCTCGTTTGCGGCGAGCACCTCATACGTCTCCTGTTCAATGCTGTTCCGCTGCGGCGCCGAGCGCACGAACGCATAGGTCCGCGTGGCGTCGGTCCCGGACCAGTCGGAGAACGCCGCCACCTGCGTCTGAACATAGGTGGTACAGCCCCCGAGCAGCGCGAACCCGGCGATCAGCACCACGCGCGCCGCACCCTTCAATTCCCCGTACAACCGTCCTAACGTCATGGCCGACCTCATTTGTCTTGTTGATCTTGTTGCGATGTCATGTGTAAAACAGCAACCGCGAAGTGTCGCATGCACCGCACGAAAACCGCCTGATTCCACCTGTTTAAAGACTGTCGCAGACAGGTGAAGTTCGGGAAACAGGCCGTTCGGCCGACCCCGAATCGAGCACACGATCCCGCGAGCCTTTGTACAATGATCCGACACAAGGCCGCCTCGAAAGCAAAGGCACCCGCTCAACTCAATCAGAACCGCCATGTCCAATTCGACCGCACCTGCCGTAATCCGCCGCGCTGACTACACGCCGCCCGCATTCCTGATTGATACCGTCGCGCTCGAATTCGACCTCGTCCCCGAACGCACGGTAGTGCGCAACACCATGCGCCTGCGCCGCAACCCGGACGCCGCGCCTGCGGCGACGCTGGAGTTGCTCGGTGAGCAGATGGAGTTCATTGGCGCAACGCTCGACGGGCGCCCGCATGCGGATGTCCGCGTTACTGAGAACGGTTTGTCGGTGAGCAATATTCCCGACGCGTTCGAATTGACGCTGGAAAGCGTGTGCAACGCTGCCGCGAACACGACCTTGTCGGGCTTGTACGTGTCCGGCGGCAATTTCTTTACGCAATGTGAGGCCGAGGGCTTTCGGCGCATCACCTATTTCCTTGACCGCCCCGATGTCATGGCGACCTACACGGTCACGCTGCGGGCGGACAAGAAAGCGTACCCAGTGCTGTTGTCGAACGGCAACCTGATCGAAGAAGGCGATCTGGAAAATGGCCGGCACTTTGCGCGGTGGGAAGACCCGTTCAAGAAACCAAGCTACCTGTTCGCACTGGTGGCCGGCAAGCTCGTCAAGCTCGAGCAACGCATGAAGACCGGTTCGGGGAAGGAAAAACTGCTGCAGGTCTGGGTCGAACCTCACGATCTCGACAAGACACAACACGCCATGGATTCGCTGGTTCATTCCATCGAATGGGACGAACGCCGCTTTGGGCTGGAGCTCGACCTGGACCGTTTCATGATTGTTGCCGTGAGCGACTTCAACATGGGCGCGATGGAAAACAAGGGCTTGAACATCTTCAATACGAAATACGTGCTCGCGAATCCTGAAACGGCTACGGACGTGGATTTCAGCAACATTGAAGCGGTGGTCGGCCATGAGTACTTCCACAACTGGACGGGCAACCGCGTGACCTGCCGCGACTGGTTCCAGTTGAGCCTGAAGGAAGGGCTGACGGTGTTCCGCGACCAGGAATTCTCCGCCGACATGGCCGCTGGGCTCGAACCAGGCGCAGCCAGCGATGCAGCGCGCGCGACCAAACGGATTGACGACGTTCGCGTGCTGCGCCAGATGCAGTTCGCCGAGGACGCGGGTCCCATGGCGCACCCGGTGCGCCCGGAAAGTTACGTGGAGATCAACAACTTCTACACGATGACCGTCTATGAAAAAGGCTCGGAAGTCGTGCGCATGTATCAGACGCTGCTCGGGCGTGACGGTTTCCGGCGCGGAATGGACTTGTATTTCCAGCGCCACGACGGCCAGGCAGTCACCTGCGACGACTTCCGCCACGCAATGGCCGATGCAAACGGCCGCGACCTGGCGCAATTCGAGCGCTGGTACAGTCAGGCGGGCACGCCGCGGATCACGGTACGCACGCGCTACGACGCAGCCACGAAGCGTTACACGCTGACGCTCACGCAAGGCTACGGCGAAGCGTCCGAGGCCGCGCGCGCAACGCAAAAGGGTCCGCTGCTGATTCCGTTCTCGGTCGGCCTGATCGGCAAGAGCGGCGCTGACCTGCCACTGAAGCTTGAGGGTGAGAAAGAGCCGCAAGGCACTACGCGCGTGCTGGAGTTCACTGAACAGGAACAAACCTTCACGTTCGCCGATGTCGCTGAAGAGCCGTTGCCCTCGTTGCTGCGCAACTTCTCGGCGCCGGTGGTGGTGGATTACGACTACACCAATGAGCAGTTGGCCTTCCTGCTGGCTCATGACAGCGACCCGTTCAATCGATGGGAAGCCGGCCAGCGCCTCGCCACGCGCGAACTGCTTGCGCTGGCGGATCGGGCATCGAAAGGTGAGGAACTGACACTCGACGACCAGGTGGTATCCGCATTCGCCCAGGTACTCGACGACAGCACGCTCACGCCTGCATTCCAGGAACTGGCGCTGATGTTGCCGTCCGAGGGATATCTTGCAGAACAGATGGCTGTGTCGGACCCTGCCGCCGTGCACGCGGCACGTGTGTTCGTTAGTCGCCGCCTCGCCACGGGTCTGCGCGACCGTTGGCTCGCCGTGTACGAAGCGAACCGCACGCCGGGCGAATATCGCGCGACGCCGGACGACGCAGGCAAGCGCGGGCTGAAGAATCTCGCCCTCGCCTACCTGAGCCAGCTCGACGACCCCACCCGCGCCATCGAACTGGCAAGCGCCCAGTACGACGCCGCGGACAACATGACCGACCGGTCGGCCGCGTTGTCCGCGTTGCTGACGGCGGGCGCGTCAGGTTCCGTCGATACCACCGTCGCCGACGCCGCGCTCAGCGATTTCTACCAACGTTTCGAGAAAGAGCCGCTTGTGATCGACAAATGGTTCGCGCTGCAGGCTACGCAACGCGGCGGACCGAAGCGCAATGTGCTCGACATCGTGCGCAAGCTGATGCAACACCCAGCGTTCACGCTGAAAAATCCGAATCGCGCCCGCTCGCTGATTTTCAGTTTCTGCGGTGCGAATCCGGCGCAATTCCACGCCGCCGATGGTTCCGGGTACGCGTTCTGGGCCGAACAGGTCGTGGCGCTCGATGCAATGAACCCTCAGGTGGCTGCGCGCCTTGCTCGCACGCTCGAGCAATGGCGCCGGTACACGCCCGCCTTGAGCGAGAAGGCGCACGCGGCGCTGGAACGGGTAGCGTCGAAGGTGAAATCGCGCGATGTACGCGAGATTGTGGAAAAAGCGCTCGGCTAAGCGTTTAATCCTCTGAGCCTTTGGGCCCCTTCCTCGGGCTCATCGGAAACCGGCGCTTCGGCGCCGGTTTTTTTTATGCTCGCATATCCCGAAAATCAGCCAGTGTGAGACTCGAAGAGACTCGCCGAACCGGTACCCCATTCCTGCGACATCGGGAGACACATTCCGAGCGGGTAGAATCTGAGGCATTCGTCTAACGCTCCCGGAGCCCAACGCAATGTCGACCCCCTCATCCATTTCCCGTCGCACGACGCTGACCAAGTATCTGATCGAGCAGCAGCGGGAACATCAAAACCTTCCCGCCGACCTGCGGCTGTTGATCGAAGTGATCGCACGTGCATGCAAACAGATCGGCTATCAAGTGAGCAAGGGCGCGTTAGGTGAAGCGCTGGGTACCGCCGGCAGCGAGAACGTTCAAGGCGAAGTGCAGAAGAAACTCGACATCCTCTCGAACGAAATCCTGCTCGAAGCCAACGAATGGGGCGGCAACCTGGCCGCGATGGCGTCGGAAGAAATGGAAAAGATCTTCCCCATTCCGAACCGCTATCCGAAGGGCAACTATTTGCTCACGTTCGATCCGCTCGACGGGTCGTCGAATATCGACGTGAACGTGTCTATCGGCACGATCTTTTCAGTGCTTCGATGCCCGGACGGCGCGGAGCCGAGCGAACAGGCATTCATGCAGCCGGGCTCGGCGCAGGTCGCGGCAGGTTATGCGGTCTATGGTCCGCAAACCGTGTTCGTCCTGACCACCGGCCACGGCGTGAACTGCTTCACGCTCGATCGCGAGCTGGGTTCGTGGGTACTCACGCACAGCAACATGCAGATTCCCGCCGACACGCGCGAGTACGCAATCAACGCATCGAATAGCCGTCACTGGTACGGACCGGTGCAAAAGTATGTGAACGAGCTGAACGAAGGCAAGGACGGCCCGCGCAAGGACGACTTCAACATGCGCTGGATCGCGTCGATGGTCGCGGACGTGCACCGCATCCTGAACCGCGGTGGCGTGTTCATGTACCCCGCCGACAAACGCACGCCCGATCGTCCGGGCAAGCTGCGCTTGTTGTACGAAGCGAATCCGATGGCGTTCATCGTCGAACAGGCCGGCGGCGCTGCGACGGACGGCGAGCAGCGCATCCTCGACATCGTTCCGACCAACCTGCATCAGCGCGTGCCGGTGTTCCTCGGATCGAAAAACGAGGTCGAACGCGTGACACGCTATCACTCGGAAATTAATTGACAGTAGGGTGTTGCCAAACTCGCCGGAAGGTCCTTATAATCTCGTTTCTCTGATGCCGGAATAGCTCAGACGGTAGAGCAGCGCATTCGTAATGCGAAGGTCGGGGGTTCGATTCCTCTTTCCGGCACCAAGCTTCATTTCAAGAAACCCGCATCGCCTCCAGGCTTCGCGGGTTTTTTAATTTTTCGGCCTCATCTCAAAATTAATCTTGAAGATCAATCGGTAAGTTCATGTACTTAAAGTGAAACTTTAAGTGAGCGTAATTCATAAACTTCCCGTCGTTTCCCCGATGCTTTCTTCCCGCGTGATTTGCGAACATTCGTTTGCATGAATACGTGCGCTTTCAGACACAGCGAAGTGTTAAATTTTTTTAAAGATAGGTAAAACGGTCAACCGCAACTGAATCGTGCCGTTATCACTATTAAGGAGACTCGTTTTTTAAGCAACGACTCGCATTTTCGAACACAGAAACAGCCCGGCAGTCAGCCATGTACTTTGAAGTAGATTGCGAAATATTTGCCGCTGCGGCTGTCAGGTGCCGGAAAGATCAGCAATAAGCGGGTGACGAGTTAATCAGGTGGAAGTGCTCGAAAAACAAGTTGGCGAACGAATCCTGAGGCAGAGAAAAATATCGGCTGCAGCGCGATGAATTATCACAGCCTTAAGTCACGCCAAGGGTGTTCCGTTAAAGCAACACAGAAACGTGGAAATGCACCAGCCGCGCATTCGACGCTAGCGCGAAGCCAGAGTCGAGATTGATAATCGACCTATACAAGGAGAGAAAATGATGGACGCCAAGCCGACGAAAATCCCGACGCCCGACAAGGTGCAATGTCCGGATCAAGAACCGGTCGGGGTCGAATTCCTCGCAGAGTTGCCCGAATACGTGCAGGCATTCTTCGACGAACAACGTAACCTGTGCGACCCGAAGTAATTGCTGAAATGCGCAGTACGCCCACGGTGTTTGCAGATGTTATGCAAGCCGCGGTTTCTGCACACTTGATCGTTGCAGCATGCCTTTGCAGCAGCGCCGGATTCGCACGCGGGTATTAATAGCACGACCGGAATAGCCGGACCGGTTCACCTAATAACGCCACGAGCGTGGCGCGTTTCACGATCGCCTCATCAATTGCCATACGCGCGCCCCGCGCGTCATACGTTAAGCTGCGGCTTTCTCGCTCTGGCTCCGGTATTCATGCTTCGCCATTCCCTTCTGCAAGTTCTCCGCGCCATGGCTTCCATGGCTGCTTTTGTTATTGCCATCACCGCTTGTTCCTCGGCGGCTCTCGCTGATGGCGACGACACGCCCTTCACGAATCTCATTGCGTTGTCGTCACAACGGCTGGCGCTCGCCGAGCCGGTCGCGCGCTGGAAATGGGCGCGTCACGAGCCCATCACCGATCAACCCCGTGAAGCCGCGTTGCTGGCCGTTATCGATAGCCGCGCGAAATCCGCCGGCATCGATCCGGCGTTTGCACAAGCTTTCTTTCGTGATCAGATCGAGGCGAGCAAGGACGTGCAGAACGCCCTCTTCGATAACTGGCGGAAATTGCGTGCGCCAGAAGGGACACCACCGGACCTCGCCCGCGAGACCCGGCCGAAGCTCGATCGCGTGACCAACGCGTTACTGTCCACGTTAGCGGGCGTGGAGCCGTTGCGCCATGCCGATGACTGCCCGGTGCGACTGGCCGACAGCATCGCGCGCTGGAAACATCTCACCCGCTACGATTCCGCCCAAAACGCACCGCTCGCACGCGCGTTGTCGCATGTGTGCGCGTCAGGTGGCGTGGGTGCGGTCGGCTAGACCGGCTCGCTTGACAGGCACGCGGTGGCTGCAAGCGGCACGATTGTCAGTCCGCGCGACAGACGTTCGCTGAGAATGCGGTACGTCGATAACTCGAAGCATGCCGCAGGCGCTGCCGCGCGCAGTTGCGCGGCTTCGTCGAGCGACCCGGCCATGCCGAAATACTGCCAGGCATCGACGACATGCCACACCCGCGCGCTGGTCGTCGCATCCGTTTCCTCTATCGCGATGGCGCCAGGATAGGTCCAGGGCGCGTGACTCGGGTCATCGCGACGCGCTTTGGACAGCCGGTTATGTGCAGGACGCAACCGTGCGACCGAGCGCCCTTCCACCAGCATCGCGCCGATCTCGCCGCCCGTCGCGGTCCACTCCACACGCCGGATGAGCTCCGCGAGGCGCAGATCCTTGGCCGAACGTTTCACCCCCGACAGATGCGCACGCACGCGCTGGCGCAAGCGCACGCTTCGTCCAACATACAGCGGCACGTCGTCCTCGCCATAAAACACGTAGATGCCGCAGCCGGCCGGAATCTGTTCGATGGTGTCCTCGTCAATATCTCCGGCAAGCCGGAAACGCCGGGCAACCTGTTCTATATAGCCATGCAGGGCATCGGCAGAAAATGCACGATGCAGGTGCTGCCAGAATTGCCAGAGCAGGTCAGCGTCGGCAAGCGCGCGGTGGCGCGCCGCAGGCACGAGCGCGTGCCGTTCGATCAGTGCATCGAGCCCATGCCTACGTTGCGCCGGATAGATGGCGCGCGACAACTGGACCGTGCACAACACGTCGGGCTGGAACTTGATGCCGGCCCGCTTGAACTCGCTGCGCAGGAAGCCGTGATCGAACCGCGCGTTGTGGGCAATAAACAGCCGCCCGTCGAGACGGGCCAGCAAATCATGCGCGATCGCTTCGAACGTCGGCGCGTTGCGCACCATCGAATCGCTGATCCCGGTGAGTTGCTGGATAAAGAACGGAATCGGCTGCTGCGGATTGACGAGCGAACTCCACTGCGTCACGCCGGCCGGTCCGACCTCGACCACGCCTACTTCAGTGATGCGATCCACGCCGAAGGCGCCGCCTGTGGTTTCGAGATCGACGAAAACCAGCGGTTCTGAGCTAACACTATTAGTAGTAACGATTGGGAGCACGGCGCTGACCGCTAAAAGAGGAATGGAAGCGATCCGCGCAGGAAAAGGCGTATCGATCGGCCATTTTAGCTCACGTCCGTTCAGGCACCCGGTTCCGGGCCGGTTCGACGCAAGGAAGGAGCATCGAACGCTAGTACGCATGCGCTCTTGAATCACGACGGCTGAAAAGAGAACAATCCGACGTAATAATTCCAGATTAAACCGTCCATATCTGGCAGAAGGAAATATTTACTCAACTTGTAACTATTTTTATCGAATCGTAAGCGTTTACGAGTCTTGTTACCGAAATGGGCTGTCGGCATCATAAAAGCGTACCGCAAGCACTTTAAAGGAGGTCATTGCTGTGACGACCGAACTCAAAAGCATGTTTTCGTGGATCAGGACGTTGGTAGCGTCCCAGGCAGTATTGGAATCGCATTCAGCTCTGGATTTCGACCCGGCATGGCATGGCGATCATTGGCAGAACCTTCTGTCCTCGCCAATGGACGCACGCCGTTATGTGATCGAAGACTGGACAATATCGAGTCTGCTGACATTCGATAGTAGCGACGAAGCGCAATCACCCGAAATTGGGAATGAAGCTGAAGCGATGCGGGAAGAAGTACTTGAAGCGGCTAATTAATTAAGTAAAAAGTGCCTGGAACAGGCTTCGGGGCATTGAGCCCGTTCAGGCAAAAAAAAGCGCGACTGGGAAGTCGCGCCGACAAGGTTTGGAGATCTTTTCCGTCAACGAAAAAGTCTGCCTCGGAAAGCAGAGATTTGAGTATAACGGCACGCCTTCTCGTAATCACCAACAGATCCGGCAATCATCTATTGCTGTTCCGTCAACAATCGACATCTAGGATTATTGGCGTTGTATTTTAACGATGGCGCATGTAGCAATTGCGCAACGAACCCCTGTTGACACTGCGCATTCAACCCCGCCATTCCCCCGCAAAGCCTTGCCAGCAAAGGCTTAGATTACATTTCTCAATCATTGCCGATCGCAGAATACTTTATTGCGTAAATCGGAATGCCAGTGCTGTAACGCCGTCTTTACACTTCGTCTGGTCCGGAAACGACTGTGTCTTTTGTTGGCACATGAAATCACCTGATAGCGCCTCTCGCAGCGCGTCGGAGTGAAGGTTTCCTTCAAGCCTGGGTTGTCAGACCCAAACTGCTCTCGGAGTTACAAAGATGAAAAAGACTCTCATGGTCGCCGCCCTGTCGGGCGTATTTGCAACCGCCGCTCACGCTCAAAGCAGCGTGACGCTTTACGGTTTGATCGACGCTGGCCTGACGTACACGAACAACCAAGGCGGCGATCACAACTTCAAGATGACGAGCGGCGCCGTGAACGGCAGCCGTTGGGGCCTGCGCGGCTCTGAAGACCTCGGTGGCGGCCTGAAGGCAATCTTCACGTTGGAAAACGGTTTCAGTATTGCTAACGGCACGCTGGGTCAAGGTGGTCGCGAATTTGGCCGTCAAGCCTTCGTTGGTCTGTCGAGCAACCAGTACGGCGCCGTCACGTTGGGTCGTCAGTATGACTCCGTGGTCGACTATCTCGGCCCGTTGGCTCTGACCGGCACGCAATACGGTGGCACGCAGTTCGCACACCCGTTCGACAACGACAACCTCGACAACTCGTTCCGTGTCAACAACACGATCAAGTATCAGAGCGCGAACTACGCCGGCTTCAAGTTTGGCGCAATGTACGGCTTCTCGAACCAGGCTGACGGGTTCTCGAACAACCGGGCTTACAGCGCGGGCGCATCGTACAACTACGGTCCGTTGAATATTGCTGCTGCTTACTTGCAACTGAACAACTCGGTGACGGGTGCTGGCACTGCTGCAGCAATCTCGAACACAGGCGGTGCTGTCGCGACTGACAACACGTTCGTGGCTGGCCTGCAGCGCACGTTCGGTGCTGGCTTGAACTACGCGTTCGGCCCGGCAACCGTTGGCTTCGTGTTCACGCAAACGAAGCTTGAAGACGCAGCAGCCATCACGGCTGGCGCGACCGGCGGCGCAGGCGTTGCTCTGTCGGGCGGCTACGCTCGCTTCAATAACTATGAATTGAACGGCCGTTACGCGCTGACCCCGGCATTGAGCCTGGCTGGCGAGTACACGTACACGGACGCACGTCTTGACGGCGAAAAGCCTTCGTTCCATACGTTTGCCCTGCAAACAGCTTATTCGCTGTCGAAGCGCACCGACGTGTACCTGCAAGGCGAATACGTTCACGCGATCGACCTGGGCGATGGCCTGGGCGCTCCGATCACGGGCGTAGGCATGTCGTCGACCCCGAACCAGGTCTCGGCAACGGTTGGCATTCGTCACCGCTTCTAAGCCTTGTTCAAGGTTGTACCGATGTGAAAAAGGCGCCGCTTGCGGCGCCTTTTTTTCGTCTTGAGGTTCCTGACGTTATTGCGTCAGATGAAACGCTTCAGGCCTTCGCCGGATAACGCACATCGAGGATATCGATTTGCTGGACGCCCGCGGGCGTGTGCAGCGTGACCGTATCGCCGACCTTGGCCTTGAGCAAGGCACGGGCGATAGGCGAGATCCAGCTCACGTGCCCGACATCCAGATTCACTTCATCTACGCCCACGACGGTCACCGTGTGCACTTCGCCATCGTCGCCGGCGTAATCGACCGTTGCGCCGAAAAACACCTGATCGACGTTTTCCTGCCGGCTGCTGTCCACCACTTCCGCCTTGTCGAGCCGCTTGGTCAGGAAGCGAATCCGCCGGTCAATCTCACGCAAGCGCCGCTTGCCGTAAATGTAGTCGCCGTTCTCCGACCGGTCGCCGTTGGACGCCGCCCAGGAAAGCAGTTTCACGACATCCGGCCGCTCGACGTCCAGCAGATGCAGTAGTTCGTCACGCAGACGCTGGTGCCCCGCGGGCGTGATGTAGTTCTTGGTGCCTGGGGGGACGCCAGCGGGTTGCTCAAGGTCGAGATCGTCGTCGCTCTCGTCCGATTCCTTTACAAATGCTTTGTTCATGGTGCAAACCGCTCAAAATAACGTGAAGAGGAGCGAGATAGCTCCTGTGCACGGTAACACGAAGGAGATCGGTATTACAGAAATCGAGGCGTAACCCTTCCTTTTTTGGGAGAGCTTGGCTATACTCTTGGTCTCGCGTGCGGCTGTAGCTCAGATGGATAGAGTACTTGGCTACGAACCAAGGGGTCGTGGGTTCGAATCCTGCCAGCCGCACCACTTCTTCAAAGCGTTTAGTTGTTTTGTTTCAAGCAAGCGTTTCCTGTATCAGCTTTTTGTATTACCCTGTTTCATGCGCGGCTGTAGCTCAGATGGATAGAGTACTTGGCTACGAACCAAGGGGTCGTGGGTTCGAATCCTGCCAGCCGCACCAGTTTTAAAAGGGCCTTCCTCACGGAAGGCCCTTTTTATTTGTGCGGGCGTTTGCGCGAGCGAAATCTGCACGCCGGTCCGGCGACTTCCCCTGGACGTGCGCTGGACTGGACCCCCTGACCAGGGCGCGAGGCGCAGCAACCTGCTTACTGCCGCGCAGTCGACCCGATATCGCCTATACGTCCGTCCGGCAACGGTGCATCTTCAACCGTCGCCGCTGCGCTCTGCTCGCCCAGCAGTTCCGCCCGTTCCCCGAGCAGCATTTGCGAACGATGCGGAAATTCATCGTCCACCGTGTCTCCGAACGCATGCAGCAGAAACGCTCGCAGCAATGCAATACGCAACGACGGTCCGCGCCCCTCCACTTGCGCACCGGCCTTGCCGAATATCGCCGTGCACACGACCTCGCCCCGTCCGTGGTCGTTCATCTCCAGTCGGCACGCGCGCTCCAGTACGACTGACGCCGCTTCCCACGACGTCGATGGCAGGAAACGCCCGTCCCATGCCCGGCCACGGTCATTGCCGCGGATGGACAGCGTCTGGCCGCCATCGGTGAAATGGATTTCGCGGATGAAGTCATGCAGCCCGCGCGCGACCCAATAGTCGAGCTCGGCGCCTTCCAGTTCTGATGTTTTCATAAGTGCCCCTGTGTACGCAGAATGGGTACAGGCACGCAGGTCGCGTTTCAGCGGCGGCGGTTCAGACTCAGACTCAGAACTCGCCAGCCGCTCTCGCCAAGAGGCGAACGCCAGGCGTTAATAATCGCCGCGTTCGCGATCGATCCGCATGCCGCCTTCGGTGTTGCGATGATGCGGCTCGTCACTCGGCCGCTCACGCGCGATGCGCATCACGTCCGGGTTCGTGCGCACGCGCCGCATGACGTTCGCCAGGTGCACGCGATCGCTGACCTGGATGACGAAACGCAGCACGGTGGATTCCTGCGTCACGTCCTCGTCCATGGCGATGTGGACAATATTGGCATCGGCGGACGTGATATCAGCCGCTACGCGGGCGAACACGCCCTTCGACGTGCTGACGAGCACCTTGATGGCTACATCGAATAGACGGCCCGGCTGCGGCGCCCAGGCCACGTCAATCCAGCGGCCCGGATCGCGCTTGTGAATCCGCTGGGCCACACGGCATTCGGTGGTGTGAATAGCCATACCCAGCCCGATGCCGATGTAACCCATGATGTCGTCGCCGGGAATCGGGCGACAGCAGGCAGACAACTGAACCGACATACCTTCAGTGCCCGTGATCACAACCGGCGGCGCGGTATTCGTGCTGAAGCTCTCGCGCGGGGAATCGTCGTCGTCGCGACCGGTCATCAGCACTTCAATGCGCTTCGCCATCACGGCGGCCACGCGCCGGCCCAGGCCGATATCCGCGAAAATTTCCTGGCGGCTCTTGTTGCCAGTCCATTGCGCCAGCTTTTCCCAGGCCTCAGGCGTCACTTCCGACAACGCCAGGCCATAGCCCTTGAGGCTTTGATCGACGAGCCGTTCGCCCAGTTGAACCGATTCGTTCAACCGCATGGTCTTGAGATAGTGGCGAATGGCCGAACGCGCCTTGCCGGTACGCACAAAACCGAGCCACGCGGGATTCGGCTTCGAATAAGGCGCCGTGATCACTTCCACGATATCGCCGCTCTTCAACTCGGTGCGTAGCGGCAGCAACTCGTTATTGATCTTCACCGCGACGCATTGATTACCGAGATCGCTGTGAATGGAATACGCGAAATCCAGCGCCGTCGCGCCGCGTGGCAGCGGCATGATTTTCGACTTTGGCGTGAACACATAGACCGCATCGGGGAACAGATCGATCTTGACGTGTTCGAGAAATTCGCTGGAATCTCCTGCTTCGCTTTGGATGTCGAGCAGCGACTTGAGCCACTGGTGCGCGCGCTTTTGCACGTCGTTCAGGTCAGCGCCGCCATTCTTGTAAAGCCAATGCGCGGCTACGCCCGCTTCGGCGATTTCATGCATCTTGCGCGTGCGGATCTGGAATTCGATAGGCGCACCAAACGGACCGACGAGCGTGGTGTGCAGCGACTGATAGCCGTTCACCTTCGGAATGGCGATGTAATCCTTGAACTTGCCCGGCACCGGTTTGTAGAGCGCATGCAGCGCGCCAATGCACGTATAACATTCGAGCGCGGTATCCACGACCACGCGAAAACCATAGACGTCGAGCACTTGCGAGAACGACAACTGCTTGTCGCGCATCTTCTTGTAAATGCTGAAGATGGTCTTCTCGCGGCCGGTCACGTCGGCCTTGATTTTCGCGTCCGCAATTGTGCGCTGGACCGCTTCAAGGATCTTGCCCACCACCTCACGCCGGTTGCCGCGCGCGGCCTTCACGGCGCGCTCGAGCGTGGCGTACCTATGCGGATTGAAGTTCGCGAAGCTCAGGTCCTGCAGCTCGCGATACGTGTTGTTCAACCCAAGCCGATGCGCAATAGGCGCATAGATGTCGATGGTTTCACGCGCCACGCGACGCCGCTTTTCCGGCGGCACCGCGCCCAGCGTGCGCATGTTGTGCAGCCGGTCCGCCAGCTTGACGAGAATCACACGGACGTCGCGCGCCATGGCGAGCAGCATCTTGCGGAAGTTTTCCGCCTGCGCTTCTTCGCGATTGCGGAACTCCATCTTGTCGAGCTTCGACAAGCCATCGACAAGTTCTGCAACCTTCGGCCCGAAACGTTCCGCAATCTCGGTCTTAGTCACGCCCTGATCTTCGATCACGTCGTGCAGCAACGCCGCCATGATCGATTGATCGTCGAGTTTCCAGCTGGCGCAAATTTCCGCGACCGCCACCGGATGCGTGATGTACGGCTCACCACTCTGACGATATTGCCCGAGATGGGCTTCATCGCTGAAATGGAAAGCCTGCTTGACCTGCTTGATTTCTTCCGGCGAAAGGTACGCGGCCAGCTCGGTGGTCAGTTTCGCGATGGAAACTACGTCGTGGCGGCGCGGCTTTTCCGGCGTGGCAGTCGGCCCGAACAAATGGCGAAACGATTGTTCGAGGACTGCGTCGATGTACTTGCGCGCCGCCGAGGGCGAATCGGCATCATGAGCGTTGTCATGATCGAGCGCAGGGTCTTCGGAATGAGCGCCGGAGTGAGGCTCTGTGCTGAGGACGTCGTTATGCGGGTCCACAGAGACGGACGATGGAACAGGATTCATGGTCGCCTCCGTGGTTTGCTGACGCGGTTAGTGACAAGGCGCGTAGACGTCCGGGCCCGTAATCAGACCGGAACCTTCTTCAACATCTCGACGCCGACCTGGCCGGCTGCGATTTCGCGCAGCGCAACAACAGTCGGTTTGTCGCGGCTTTCGATCTTCGGCGTATGGCCTTGAGCGAGCTGGCGTGCGCGATACGTTGCTGCGAGCGCGAGCTCGAAGCGATTGGGGATCATTTTCAGACAGTCTTCGACGGTGATGCGGGCCATGGTTGATTCCTTCTCGATATGTTCTTCATTCTACCTTATGTGACCGGAAAGCCCCGTTCACTCGGCGTGCGGCGAGTGTATGCCTAACTCGACAAACAACTGCGTATGACGGGCGTACTGTGAACCGAAACGTAGCCGTGTGGCAGCAACGAGACACTGCAATTCGCCGAGCGCGCGCTCGAAGTTCTCGTTGATCAGCACATATTCCGCTTCCGGCGCGTGCGCCATCTCGCTTCCGGCCGCCAGCAAACGGCGCACGATCACGTTCGGCGCATCCTGTCCACGCTTCTTCAGGCGCTCTTCCAGCGCATCCAGCGACGGCGGCAGGATGAAGATTTCCACCGCATTGCGAAAGCGTTTCTTGACCTGTTGCGCGCCTTGCCAATCGATTTCGAGCAGCACGTCGTGACCGCTTTTCATCTGCTCTTCAATCCACACGCGCGACGTTGCGTAGTAGTTGCCGTGTACTTCCGCGCTTTCGAGGAACTCGCCGGCGGCGAGGCGTGCCATGAAGTCATCGACGGAAGCAAAATGGTATTGAACGCCGTTTTGCTCGCCCGGACGCGGTTCGCGCGTGGTGTACGACACGGACAGGCGAATCGCTTCGTCCTGCGCGAGCAGCGCGTTGACCAGCGTCGACTTGCCCGCGCCCGACGGCGCCACGACCATGAACAGGTTGCCCGGATAAACACCGGCGTAGGTGTTGCGTTGTGCGTCGGTCATAGCGGCGTTACTCCAGGTTTTGCACTTGCTCGCGCATCTGTTCGATGAGCAATTTGAGTGTCATCGACGAATCCGCGAGTTCTTTCGCCGCCGCCTTCGACCCGAGCGTGTTCGCTTCGCGATTCAGCTCCTGCATCATGAAGTCGAGCCGCTTGCCCACTTTGCCGCCCTTTTGCAACACGTGGCGTGTTTCCGCCAGATGCGCGGAGAGACGCTGCAATTCCTCGGTGATGTCGATACGGATGCCGTAGATGGTCACTTCCTGGCGAATCCGTTCCGCGATTTCCTCGCGCGGGATGCTGGTTTGCGTGCCTTCCGGCGACGCAATCCCTAATGCGTCCTGCAACCGCTCGACAATTTTCTGCTGATGCTTCGTGATCAGTTCCGGCACGAGCGGCGTGACCTTCGCCACAATAGCTTCCATTTCCGTCACGTTCGCGATCAGCACGGAGCTAAGCGCGGCGCCTTCACGGGCGCGGACATCGATGAGTTCAGCAATCGCCTGCTTGCCGCATGCCAGGACCGCGTCGCGCAGCGTTTCCGCCGATACCCCGCTCTCCGACAAAATGCCCGGCCAGCGCAGGATTTCACCGGTGCGCATGCGCTCGGCATCGGGGAAAATATCCAGCACCGAGCGCTCGAGCGCGGCGAGTTGCGACAACGCATCGCGATTGAGCACACCTGCAATGGTGGTCTGCTCTGCGCGATTCAGGTTGATGCGGATATCGACCTTGCCGCGCGAGAGCTTGTTCATCAGCATTTCGCGCAATTGCGGCTCGCAGACGCGCACGTCTTCGGGCATGCGGAAATTCATATCGAGGAAGCGCGAATTCACCGTGCGCAATTCCACCGATACCCCCACGCCCGAGCCATTGGCGCCCGCGCCGTCCGACGCTACTTCGCGCGTAGCGCTGGCGTAGCCTGTCATGCTGTAGATCATTGTCGCGTCCGTGATTGAAGGCCGTGGCGGCTTTGCTGCTTATTGCTTGCTGCTTGCGCTGCACGGTCAGTTCGCTTCGAAACGCCCGGTATGAAGCTGCACGAGAATGGCAGGCAATGTTGGCCGGGCGAGGAAGCTGGCATTATCCCATTTTTGCCGATCCCACCCGTGGAAACGCGATGCCGCAATGCGGCGCGCGCGGATAAACACGGGACGCCGCACCGGACGCCCACTCCGATTACGGATAAAATTCGAACCTTGGCGCGATTTTTTCGCTTTTTTTACCGTAAGCCCAAGCTCCTTTCACTGCGTTTCTTTCACTTTGCCGCCTCCATGACCGACTCCACGCTGAACCCGTCCGCCCCGTTCAACCGCCCGAGCGGCCGTACCGTGGGCCAATTGCGCGACGTGCGTATCACGCGGCACTACACGAAGCATGCGGAAGGGTCGGTTCTCGTCGAATTCGGCGATACCAAAGTGATCTGCACCGCGAGCATTTCCGAGCGCGTGCCCGAATTCCTGCGCGGCCGTGATCAGGGCTGGCTCACCGCCGAATACGGCATGCTGCCGCGTGCCACGAACACCCGTAACGACCGTGAAGCTGCACGCGGCAAGCAAACCGGACGCACGCAGGAAATCCAGCGCCTGATCGGGCGCGCGCTGCGCTCCGTATTCGATTTGAACAAGCTGGGCGCGCGCACGCTGCATATCGATTGCGATGTGATCCAGGCCGACGGCGGCACGCGCACGGCAAGCATCACGGGCGCGTTTGTCGCGGCCCACGATGCCGTCACCAAGCTGCTGGCCGCCGGCAAGATTGCTGAATCGCCGATCAATCAATTCGTCGCGGCGATCTCGATCGGCGTGTACAACGGCCAGCCGGTGCTCGATCTCGACTACGACGAAGACTCGCAGTGCGACACCGACATGAACGTCGTGATGACCGGCGCTGGCGGTTTCGTGGAAGTACAGGGAACGGCCGAAGGCGTACCGTTCACGCGCGCCGAGATGAACGCGCTGATGGATCTGGCGCAAAGCGGTATCGAAACGCTGATCGCGAAACAAAAGGTCGCGCTGGAGCTGCTCAGTGTCTGATTCTGCTTCCGATAACGCGTTGAAACGCGTCGTACTCGCGTCGAATAATCCCGGCAAATTGCGCGAGTTCGCAGCACTGCTGAGTACCGCCGGCATCGATCTCGTCACGCAAGGCGAGCTGGGTGTGTCCGAGGCCGAGGAACCGCATGTGACGTTCGTCGAAAACGCGCTGGCGAAGGCGCGGCATGCATCGGCGGCAACGGGAATGCCCGCGCTCGCCGACGACTCCGGCCTCTGCGTGCATGCGTTGCGCGGCGCACCGGGCGTGTATTCGGCGCGTTATGCGCAATTGCTCAACGGTGGAGAGAAAAGCGATGCCGCAAACAATGCGCGACTCGTGAATGATCTGGCTAGCGAATCAGATCGGCGCGCATATTTCTTCTCCGTCCTCGTGCTGGTGCGTCATGCGGCAGACCCCGAACCGCTGATTGCGGAAGGCCGCTGGCACGGCGAAGTCATCGATACCCCGCGCGGGGCGAACGGCTTTGGCTATGACGCGCATTTCCTGGTGCCGTCGCTCGGACAAACGGCCGCCGAACTCGATCCCGCCGTGAAAAACGCCAGCAGTCATCGGGCGATTGCGCTTCGCCATTTGCTGGCGCGGTTGAAGGAAGGTTCGTGACGAATAGCTCAAGCGGTCCTCAGACGATCAACGTGGTCAAGGCGTTCACGTCGCCGGGCAGTATCCGGCTGACGTCGCTGCCGCCGTTGTCGTTGTACGTGCATTTCCCGTGGTGCGTGCGCAAATGCCCGTATTGCGATTTCAACTCGCACGAATGGAAAGGCGAGACGTTTCCCGAGGACCGTTATCTCGATGCATTGCGCGCCGACCTTGAGCACGCGTTGCCGATGGTCTGGGGCCGCCAGGTGCACACTATTTTTATCGGCGGCGGGACGCCCAGCTTGCTGTCGGCGAAAGGGCTGGACCGCCTGCTCTCCGATGCCCGCGCGCTGCTGCCGCTCGATGCCGACGCCGAAATCACGCTCGAAGCCAATCCCGGAACATTCGAAGCCGCGAAGTTCGCGCAGTTCCGGGCGAGCGGCGTGAACCGTTTATCGATAGGTATCCAAAGTTTCAACGAGCAGCATCTCAAAGCGCTCGGCCGGATTCACGATGCAACGCAAGCGCGTCAGGCCGTTGAAATAGCGGCCAGGAACTTCGATAACTTCAACCTCGACCTGATGTTCGCGCTGCCCAGGCAAACGTTGGATGAATGCCGGGCGGATATCGAAACGGCTATCAGCTTTGCGCCGCCGCATTTGTCGCTGTATCACCTGACGCTCGAACCGAACACGATGTTCGCCAAGTACCCGCCGCCCGTTCCCGATGACGACGCCTCCGCCGACATGCAAGACTGGATTCACGAGCGCACGGCTACGGCGGGATATGAGCGCTACGAGGTATCGGCCTATGCGAAGCCGCACAGGAAGAGCCGGCACAACCTGAACTACTGGCGCTTTGGCGACTATCTCGGCATTGGTGCGGGCGCGCATACGAAGCTGTCGTTTCCGCAGAAAATCGTGCGTCAGGTGCGATACAAACATCCGGGAACGTACATGGATGAAGCGCTCGGCGGCGCGGCGGTGCAGGAAGAGCACGAGGTCGGGCCGCGCGATCTGCCATTCGAATTCATGCTGAACACGCTACGTCTTGTGGAAGGGTTTCCGGTGCATTCGTTTAACGAACGAACCGGGCTTGCGATGTCCGCGATCGAACCGGGACTGGTTGAAGCGGAACGTCGTGGCTTGATCACGCGCGATATTGAACGCATTGCGCCCACGCAGCGCGGGCAGGATTTTCTCAACGATCTGCAAGCGCTCTTTCTCAGGGACACGCCCTCGATAAAAATCAAGGAAGAGCGTTAAATTGGACGCACCCGCCCCTAGTCTGACCACCGGCTCCGTGATGCGCCACCGTCCCTTCGCGCTCTTCTGGAGCGCGCGGGTGATGTCATCGGTTGCGTTCCAGATGATGTCAGTGGCAATCGGCTGGCAGATCTACTCGATCACCCACAGCGCGTTCGCACTCGGGCTCGTCGGCCTCTCGCAATTCCTGCCGATGTTCATGCTCACGCTGGTGGTGGGCCATGTCGCCGACCGCTACGACCGGCGCACGATCGCGTTCATCTGTCAGGCGATTCAGGGCGTGGCCGCGTTGACGCTGTGCGTGGCGACGTGGCGCGGGATCACCAGCCAGGGGCTGATCTATTTGATCGCTGCCATTGCCGGATCAGCACGCGCGTTCGAGTCGCCATCGATGGCCGCGCTCTTGCCCAACCTGATTCCGCGCGCCCAGTTACAGTACGCGACCGCGTGGTCGACGTCGGCGAACCAGACGGCGCAGATCCTCGGACCGGCAATGGGTGGTCTGCTCTATGGGCTCGGGGCGCTTACGGTATATGGCGCGGTGGCGGTGGCGTTCATTGGGGCGGCGGTGGTGCTGTCATCGATAAAGATCGAACAGGTGGTGCGCATGCGCACGCCGCTGACATTCGAATCGCTCTTCTCCGGCATCGCCTTCATTCGACGCAAGCCCGTGATCCTGGGGGCGTTATCGCTCGATCTGTTCGCGGTATTGCTTGGCGGCGCAACCGCGTTGCTGCCCGTTTTCGCCCGCGATATCCTGCACGCCGGGCCGTGGGCGCTCGGCGTCCTGCGCGCGGCGCCTGCGGTTGGCGCGCTGGCCGGATCGATTTATCTCGCGCATTTTCCGCTGCGGCAGCGGGCCGGGACGGCGCTGTTCGGCGGCGTGATTGCGTTTGGCATTGCCACGATCGTGTTTGGGTTATCGCGGAACCTCTACGTTTCGCTGATCGCGCTGGCCGCGCTAGGCGCCTCCGATGTAATCAGCGTCGTCGTGCGTATGTCGCTCGTGCAGTTGCAAACCCCCGACGATATGCGAGGACGCGTGGGCGCCATCAATTCGCTGTTTATCGGAACATCGAATCAGTTGGGCGAGTTCGAGTCGGGGATGACGGCAGGATTGTTCGGCGCAGTGCCCGCGGTGCTGATTGGCGGCGTGGGCACGATCGCCGTTGCGTTGTTATGGATGCGATTGTTTCCGGGTTTGCGGGCGACCCGATCGTTGGAAGGTTGAGTCCGTCTTGCTTGCTGGACGCGAGAGAAAGTTGCGCTACAATACGCGCCTTGCCGGAAAGGTGCGGCGCGGTTTGAGCGCACTTTTCTAGTAGTTGCTGTGTGTGAAACGTGGAAGCGTGGCCGAGCGGTTTAAGGCACTAGTCTTGAAAACTAGCGACGGGGTGACTCGTCCGTGAGTTCGAATCTCACCGCTTCCGCCAGAACAGCACTCCGCCTTGTCTGCAACCCTCTGCTTCAACTCCCGCCTCCATACCAAGCCATTCACACCGCCAGTTCGTCCGGCGAGTGAGTCTTGAGCCAATCGGCCAGAACCACGTCGATTCGCGTCTGCCATCCCTCACCCGACGCGCGAAACGCTTCCACGACCTGCGGCGAAAGTCGAAGCGATAGCGGAATTTTCGTTGGCGCTTTTTGCGGACCGCGAACGCCTGTCTTCGCTCGCAATGATGCGGGTAACGCAGCGCCACCGCGCTTGAACGTCTTGACGTCCGCGGCAGTCAGTTCGCGGACTTCGCCACTCTCGTCAATCATGGGCTTACGTGCTGGCATAGTGATTCACCTCTCTCGAATTAGCTTTGGCGAACTGATCACGCGAATTCCATCATGGGTTTCAGCGAAACAGAGAACATGCAAGCGTTCGTCGAGATATCCCAAAGCGACGTACCGCACTTCGCTATAAACACGCCGATCATCGGAACCGATCAACGCTGTCTCGAAATTGAATTCAGCAGCCCGTTCGAACGATAAACCCCGTTCAGCGATGTTGCGGGCGCTCTTATTCACATCGAAGGAGACTTGCATCGATCAAATTGTATATACAAAATTCGCTCCAGGCCAGGCTTTTTGTATATACAAAGATCGAAGTGAGGCGCATCACAACGCCAGTTCGTCCGGCGAGTGAGTCTTCAGCCAGTCGGCGAGCGCAGCGTTCAGGCGCGATTGCCAACGCGGTCCGGTCGCGCGAAACGCTTCGAGTACTTCGTTGTCTAGGCGGACAGTGGTCGGTGTCTTCGTGCTGCCTAGAGGACGCCCCCGCCGAACCACCTTCCCCCCATCGCGTAACTCCGCGCCAGCGATCCATTCATTGGTGATTTCGGGCGCATCGTCGGGATCAACCCAAGTGCGGGGTGAGTCTTTTAGCTTCGCGGTCATTTGCTTTCCTCATGCTTATGATGCGGCGGTCCGCGCCGCGGGGTGTCCAAACCAACACGACAATCCGGCCATGCAACCAGCCCGCAGTCGTGAATCGTTGTTCCCCGTAATCGGAGCGCAAGTCTGGTTGCGTCAGCGTCAAGCCCGCAAAAACCTCGGCAGCAAGCTCAAAGTCCAGTCCGCGTTCACTAAAGGTTTTGTCGCGCTTCGCGCTGTCGTAGATAATTCCCATCTAATTATTGTACTAACATCAACTCAAAAGCAATGTCATTTTTTGTTAGTACGAAAATTGGCTTTAGCTCGATAAAAAACCCCGCGTCGTCACCGATGCGGGGCTAGCGTACCCAACACACCGCCAAACCTCACCCCACATCCGGCTCGCCTTCCCCCGGCTTCTTCCCAGGCTTATCGCTTGGCGCCTGCTTACGGTCGTCATCGGCACGATCCGGCATCTTGCTTGCCTCGTTATCGCTATGCTCGGCGGGCTTCGGCTTTTTCACATCAGTGGAATCGCTGCTCATGGTTCTCTCCTTGCGCATCAAAATGCAGTGGACGTGCAAAATGGGGCAGCAAGACCCGGACCACCCGCGTATTGTTAAGCATGAGTGCAACGATTCGTGGAGCTTCGCCAGCCATGACCTCCCGTTTGAAAACCGCGCGTATCGCGCTCACCACCATGGCAGTCGCGGCAGCCATCGCCGCCTGCACAATCACCCCGCCGCCCAGCGCGCTTGAACCCAAACCCGCCGCCGCCGTGAGCGGCGCGACGCTCGACCAGTACAAGGTGCGCGTCGCGCAACACATCTTCGATCGCAATCCTTCGCTGGTACTCAAAGGCACGCCGCAAGCCATGCTGCGCTCGCTCGTCGTGGTCGCGTTCACCGTGGACCGCAACGGCCGCGTGATCCGGTCGTCCGTCTACCGGACCAATGGCGACGACGAAGCCGAAGCCACTGCCCTCACATCGCTGCGACGCGCATCGCCATTGCCCACGCCGCCCGCGCGTCTGCTCGACGGCAACGGCCAGCTCGATTTGTTCGAAGACTGGCTCTTCAACGACAACGGCCAATTCCAGCTACGCAGCGTCCATTCACCGCAGGCAACCACCATCGATTGAGCGGAACCGAGCGGAACTATTGGTGCATTCATCAATACGGTTTCCTTGCCGGTCACGGCGCACGGTCGTTATAATTTTCGATACCCCACGCCGGCCATGCCGGCAAAGCCGTCGCCGCCGCCCATCCAGCGCTTGATCGACGCGCCTGACCGGTCGACTCCGCGACACACTGCGCGCAGTCCAACGCCGTTCGTTTTCATCGCCGTACGTACATCGCATCGAGCGCCCGGCGCCCGTTGCACGCTGCGCATTCAATACAAAGCGTCCCGACGCGCGCCCCCGTTCCCGGGCGCGACACGAAGGGCGAACCGGAGACACCATGTCATCAGCCTCACCCTCGGGCTCCTTACCCGCATCGCCCGCAAGCGACGCGAAAATGAGCAGTTCCCGCGTGATCTTCGCGAGTTTTATCGGCACGGCGATTGAGTTCTACGATTTCTATGTCTACGCGACCGCCGCCGCGCTGGTTATCGGCCCGGTCTTTTTCCCGCATAGCTCGCCCGCCGCGCAAGCGTTGTCGGCGTTCGTCACGTTCGGTATTGCGTTCATCGCGCGGCCGATCGGCTCGTTCATCTTCGGCCATTTCGGCGACCGCATCGGGCGGAAATCAACGCTCGTCGCCTCGCTGCTCGTGATGGGCGTGTCGACCACGCTGATCGGCTTCGTTCCGGGCTATGCGTCCATCGGCAGCCTGGCGCCGGTGCTGCTGTGCATCCTGCGCTTCGGCCAGGGCATCGGGCTTGGCGGCGAATGGGGCGGTGCAGCACTCCTCGCCACCGAATACGCGCCGCAAAACAAGCGCGGCTGGTTCGGCATGTTCCCGCAACTCGGGCCGTCGGTGGGTTTCCTGGCATCGAATGGATTGTTCTTTGGACTGGCGCTCTCGCTCACCGACGAACAATTCCGTAGCTGGGGCTGGCGCGTGCCGTTCATCGTCAGCTCGGTGCTGGTGGCGCTCGGACTTTATGTGCGCCTGAAAATCGCGGAAACGCCGGCGTTCCGCGAGGCGATCGAGAAAAAGGAACGCGTGCGCGTGCCTATCGCGACGCTGTTCAGCCAATACCTGAAACCCACGCTGCTCGGCGCGATCGCGATGATCGTCTGCTACACGCTGTTCTACATCTCGACGGTTTTCTCGCTCTCGTATGGCGTCTCGACGCTGCATTTCACGCGCGAGAAATTCCTCGGTTTGCTGTGTTTCGCGGTGCTTTTCATGGCTATCGCGACGCCGATTTCCGCATTAGCCAGCGATAAATTCGGCCGCCGGCCAGTGCTGATTGTGGGTTGTATCGCGGCGATCCTGTCGGGATTCACCATGGCCCCGCTGCTCGGCAGCGGCAACACCTACGCGGTCGCGCTGTTCCTCACCATCGAACTGTTCCTGATGGGCGTGACCTTTGCCCCGATGGGCGCGCTGCTGCCCGAGTTGTTCCCGACCAACGTGCGTTATACCGGCGCGGGTGTCGCGTATAACGTGGGCGGGATCCTGGGGGCGTCGGTGGCGCCGTACATTGCGCAATTGCTGGCGAATCGGGGCGGGTTGGCGTGGGTCGGCGGGTATGTGTCGGTCGCAGCGGCGATCAGCCTGCTCGGCGTGCTGTGCATGCGGGAAACGCGGGACATCAAGCTTTCGTAGCGCGTTTTGCGTGCCGGCAAGGTTTCACGAACTTGCCGGCACGCGTTTGTTCACGACCCCTCTTTCATCTGTCACGCCGGTTCGAGGCGTGCGCCGGAACCGGCGGACGTTTCGGCAGCCGCGCCCGCTGCGCCTCCTTACGGTCGCGCCAGAGGGCCGCAAGCCAGATCAGGCTGCCGATCGCGATGGCGTCGCCGGTCAGCCCCGCGATCCACTGGTATTGTCCAAGCGACACGAGCCGCAAGGCCGTGTCGATGACCAACGACATGCACGCGCCCGCGATAAAACACACCAGCCCCTGCTTGCCGATGTTCACCACGCTCGGCAAGCTCTTCGCCAGCGCCTTGATCCATCCGGCGTGCACCGCCTGAGCGAACAGCCACGCGATGACGACAAAACTCACTATGCGCAAGCTCGCCAGGTTCTGCTTCATATATCCCGGAGGCGCCTGCGTCTCCAGGAACAGCTTCGCGAACGCAAACGTCAGGAACACGAGAACGGCTGCACGGGTCATCCAGCGCGCGGTTTTCGAATCGTGGAATTCGGCGGGGATCGGCTGAACGCGCGCCAGGATACCGAGCGCGAACATCAGTTGCCACGCGAACGGGTTGAAGGACCACCCTTCCGCGTAAGCCGACGGTAGCCATTGCGCGAGCGATGATGCAAAAAGCCATACGCCGAGACTGCCAAACAGCACGACCACCGGCTTACGTTCGGCCAACGGCACAACGAATGGCACGACGAGCGCGAACATGGCGTACATAGGCAATACGGCCGATAAATACGGCTGGTGCCGCAACGTAGCGATATCAAACGTCAGCCCCAGCGGCCGGGCCAGGAACGACGGCCATTCGGTGATCTGGAGCATGGGGGTATCGATGCGCAGCCACATGAGCAGCGCGCCGCCCAACAGCATCATCACAGCCGTGAAAAGGTACGCGCGATAAATCTCCCAACTGCGCTTCAGGAAGCGGCGGCAGGCGGCCCCGTGGCTCCGGTTCGCGGCCAGCGTTGTATAAGCGGCTGCCGATGCATATCCGCCCAGAAACACGAAAACCTCTGCGGAATCGCAGAACGCGTAGCTATGGAGTGTAAATGTGGATAAGACGCTTCCCGAAATGTGATCGACGGCAATCACCAGCAGCACGACTCCCCTGAAGAAATCCACTTCGAGAGAACGGCGATTTGGGGGATTCATAAAGCAGCTCCGTGGATAAGGCTCGCCCTGCACGGGAAAACATCAGTTCGGGTTAGTACGGACAGCGCCCGGAAAATTCCCATCAGATCATTGGATAAATGCAACGACCGGGCCTTCGCTTATTTTTGTGCAACTTGCGTACCGGCACGTCCTGTCTATACTCAACTCAGACTGAACATTCATGAGGCCAGCGTCATGCGCATTCATCTTCAAAGTGCTGATGTGGTTGCGATAATCGCTATTGCGCTATTCACGGCACTCATGCTGGCCGTGCGTTTCCGGACGACGAGCTGGCGCGGAATCGTGTTGCAGGCGCTGATTGCAAACGTCGGCGCCATTGCCGCCGTAGTCGCTTTCGAAGTAATGACCACCTGATCTTTAGTAAGCACTCCACGTCCCGTCTAATACAGTAATCGATAAAACTTTCAATCGCCCTGGGTCATCGTTGAAACGTTTGCGTGCCATTCAAAAGCCCGAATAATACATTACTTATTCATTACATTCCTCTCTCCACTCTCGCCACCCCGACGAGAGTGTTTTGGGGCGCCGGCTCATAGCTGCGCCCCGTTTTCTTTTCGCAAGTACTTTCGCAAGTACGTTGCCGGGCACCAATCGGCTGGATTATTGAGACAGATCGGTATAATCACCGCTTTGCCGACAGCCGGTCGCATGGCTCACTGCATATGATTCGCGCGTTACGCTCTCTGCCCCGATTTACTCTTCGGCGCGCACGCAGCCTCTGGTATCGCTATGGCATTTTCTGGGTTGGCGCGATTGCGGTCGGGCTCGTCGCGGTGCTGTACGCGAAGCTCATCGACTGGGGCTATAACGCGTTTCGTACCGTTCAGCACGACCATGTCTGGTTGCCGCTGATTCTCACGCCGGCGGCGGCCGCGTTATCCGTCTGGCTCACGCGAAAGTTCTTTCGCGGCTCGGAAGGCAGCGGCATTCCACAGGTCATCGCCGTATTGCATAGTCCGCCCGGACTGGGGACACGGCTGCTGTCGCCGGCCATCCTGATCGCCAAGATGGGGATCTCGTTTATCGCAATCCTGGGAGGCTTCACCATCGGCCGCGAAGGTCCGACAGTGCAGGTCGGTGCGGCGTTGATGTACAACCTGCGGCGACTGTTTCCGCGCTCGAACGCCCGCATTGAACGGCAACTCGTGCTGGCGGGCGCGGCGGCGGGGTTATCGGCGGCGTTCAACACCCCGCTCGCCGGCATTGTGTTCGCGATCGAAGAACTGACGCGCAGCTTCGAAGCGCGTACGAGCGGCGTGCTGATCACGGGCATCATCCTCGCGGGTATCGTCGCGCTCGGCCTGAACGGCAATTACACCTATTTCGGCACCATCGACGTCAGCGCGCATTTCCCCAACCTGCTGGCGGTCGCCGTGGTACTCACGGCCGTCGTGACGGGCATCGCGGGCGGCCTGTTTTGCTGGTTGCTGCTCAATACGTCCAAATGGATTCCGGCACGTCTGCGCGAGATGCACGCGACGCGCCCGGTTATGTTCGCCACGCTCTGCGGGCTGATTATCGCCGTGATCGGGCTCGTGTCGGGCGGCACGACCTTCGGCAGCGGTTACGCCGAGGCGCGCGGCCTGCTGGAAGGCCACGAGCAGCTTTCGCCACTGTATCCGCTGCTCAAGATGGTCTCGATGATCGGCTCGTATCTGCCCGGCATTCCGGGCGGCATCTTTGCGCCGTCGTTATCGATTGGTGCCGGCTTCGGCAACGTGCTGCATATGGTCTTCAGCCATATGCAGCTGTCGATGCTGATTGCGCTCGGCATGGTCGGTTATCTGGCGGCCGTCACGCAGTCGCCGATCATGTCGTTCGTGATCGTGATGGAAATGATCAACGGTCATGCGCTGGTGATTTCGCTCATGGCAACGGCCCTGATTGCGAGCCGGGTGTCGCGCTTGTTCTCACCGCCGCTTTACGAAGCGTTGGCTCAGCGCTACATGACCCCACTGCCTTTGCCCGTGCCCCGGGCATCGCCCGAAGTGCCTGAAACGCCCGTCGAGAACGAAGAGCCAGTCACCAAATAGCGCTCGGGCAAACTTAATAGACGTAGATGCGTGGCACCGGATGATAAGCATACGGATGTGCCGGCACGACGATACAGCCACCCAGCAAGGTTGCGAGCAAGCCGATAATCAACAGTTTGGTTTTCATGTGGAACTCCGGTAACGGGTTCATTGGATGTGGGCGGCGCTTAACAGGCCGCCCGTGCGGCTAACGAGGTATCGCAGGGCGTCAGGCCCAGTGTCCGGGCATCCAGCGCCATGCACCGCCGCGTGCGATCCAGTGTCCCGGCACCCAGTGGTACCCCACGCGCTCGACTTGCCAATGCCCCGGATTCCACACGTACTGGCCGTGTTCCCAACGCCAGTGGCCGTTGTCCCACACATAACCCACCCGTGCCGGCGGAACGGATTCCACGCGCACGGGCGGCGGCGCATTCGGCGCCACGATAATCACTTCAGCCGACGCACTTCCAGCGACCGCCGCGACGCCGGCCAGAACAATAGCCGCTTGGGCAATGAACAAACGTATTTTCATGATCGGCCTCTTTGAGTTGGTCGCCTTGTATTGGCGATACACACTCAATGCGCGAGGCCACGGTTTAGCCGACAGCGCCCGTGTAACGACGATGGCTAAACTGCAACGGAATATTGATGTAAGTCGCTTATGCGACTTGAAGGTGCAGGCGCACTTGTGAAAAGGCCGGAATCAAGTGATTCCGGCCTTTGGATGCTGCACGCCAAGGAAATATTTCAGCGCTGGTTCAAACGGTCATCCACCTTCAAACCGATGGAATCTCGATCTTCACTTCGAGTACTTCGAGATCGTCCTGACGTTCGAGGCTAACCCGGATATCGTCGCTCGAAATCTTCACGTACTTGGAAATCACGGCAACGAGTTCTCGTTGCAACGCCGGCAGATAATCGGCGGGCGCGTGTCCGCCCGCTCGCTCGTGCGCGATGATCAACTGCAAGCGTTCCTTCGCGACCGAAGCGGACTTCTTTTTCTCGCCCAGCAAAAACGAAAGAATCGACATTGCGTCCCCTTACTTGTTGCCGAAGATACGTTGCAACAGACCTGGCTTCTGATAGTCGGTGAAGCGCAGGGACTTTTCTTCGCCGAGAAAGCGCGAGACGATGTCCTTGTAGGCTTCAGCTACGTCAGTGCCATCGAGGTGCACGGCCGGCAGACCCTGATTCGATGCATGCAGCACGGCTTCCGATTCTGGAATCACGCCGATCAGTTCGATCCGCAGGATTTCCTGGATGTCGGTCAGCGACAGCATCTCGCCTTCGCTCACGCGCTTCGGGTTGTAGCGCGTGATCAGCAGATGCTCCTTGATCGGCTCTTTCCCTTCAATCGCGCGCTTTGTCTTCGACGAAAGAATCCCGAGAATGCGGTCCGAGTCACGTACGGACGACACTTCCGGGTTCGTCACGATCAACGCTTCATCGGCGAAATGCATGGCGAGCAACGCGCCCGATTCAATCCCCGCCGGCGAGTCGCAGACGATGTATTCGAAGTCCATCGCGATCAGGTCGTTGATGATCTTCTCGACGCCGTCTTGCGTCAGCGCGTCTTTATCGCGGGTCTGCGAGGCCGGCAGGATGTACAGGTTCTCGCACTTCTTGTCCTTGATCAGCGCCTGGTTGAGGTTCGCTTCGCCCTGGATCACGTTGATGAGGTCGTACACCACGCGGCGTTCGCAGCCCATGATGAGATCGAGATTGCGCAGGCCGACATCGAAGTCGATAACAGCCGTTTTATGCCCGCGCAACGCGAGGGCCGATGCGAAGCTCGCGCTGGTGGTCGTCTTGCCGACGCCGCCCTTGCCCGAAGTCACCACAATGATTTTTGCCATTCCTGTACCTTGTGTTCGTCAATTAAATCCGCTCGCGTCCTGTCCGAAAAGCGCGCCGTCCCCATCAGGCGCGCCTGGCTGATTCGTCTCAGGCCTCTCAGGTCAGCCGCAGCGGTTCGATCATCAGTTTTTCTTCGTCGAGCCAGATCTGCACCGGCTTGCCCAGGACATCGGGGCCGAGCGGTGTTTCCATCGTCCTGTAGATGCCGGCGATAGAGATCAGTTCCGGCTCCAGACACGTGCAGAAAATGCGCGCGTCGAGATTGCCGTGCACGCCCGCGAGCGCCCGGCCACGCAACGGCGCATAGATATGAATGTTGCCTTCCGCGATCACTTCCGCGCCGTAGCTCACGAGCCCCAGCACGACCAGATCGCCCTTCGCATAAACCTGCTGGCCCGAACGCAACGGCCGGTCGATGATGGTCGTCTTCGGCACCGGCGCGCTGGGCGCAGGCGTTTGCGCCACGGCCGCTTCGATCACGGCGGCGGCCTCGGTATTCTCGACGCCCGCGTCCACCGACGGCTTCGGCGCGCCACGCCGGTCGCGCGCTTCAAGCAACGGCAGCGCGCCTTCGGACGCCCATGCCTGGTCCCCCGATGCAACTACGCCGATCGGGCGCATGCGTACGCTGTCGAGCAACGCCGCGAGTTCGCTGATCGATATACGTTCGCCGGCAGCCAGGCGGCGCACGTCGATGGCGACCGTATCGTTCGCGAAAAACTCGGGAGTCGCTTCGAAGCGCCGCGTGAGTTCCGTTCGCAGCGCGTCGAGGTCGGTAGTCTTGACGACAAACAGAAGCGTGTCGACAGAGCCGCTGCGCAATTCGAAAAAGGGCGTTTTTTTGAGCGACATAGGTAAAGCCAAAAATTTTGCGTATTTTACAGGCGTGACGCAAGCAAACGGAATATTTCAGATTGCCGCCCGAGCACGGGCAGCATGGTGTGAAACGAGAGAAGCGAGACAGAGGACGGCAGGATGAGCGGCGACGGACAAGCCACGCGAGCCGTGGCCAATCCAGCCGCGACGAACGCTGGCGGATCAGATGTTCAGGTCATGCGCTCAGGTCACGTCACGGGAATCGCTCACGCGGCGCACAAGCAGCGTTTCATATTCCTCGGGATGCGCTGGAATCCGGCGACGTTCACCGGTAGGACCAAAGCCCAGGCGCTCGTAAAAACGCATGGCGTTGCGGTTTTCGTCGGTGACCCAGGCAAAGACGTCATGCACCCGCCGCTCCGCGAGCCATTGCGTGGCGGCATTCACGAGCAGCTCGCCACCGCGCAGATGCCGCACGGCCGGCGCCACCCACAACGCGTAGACGAACGCGCGCGGCGCAGGCGCTTCATCGATAAACGCACCGACCAAACCCGCCGGATGACCTTCGGTGTACAGGATAAAGGACGCGGTGGCGGGTGAATTCGCGTGGCGGTCGGCCGTTTCGTCGAAGCTCGCGACGTCGGCGGACAAGGCCTCCTCCAGCGTCTCACCGAACGCGTAAGGCGCCTCGCGCAATGAGGCCGTGCGAAGCTCGCGCAGGACTGCACCTTGATGCGCGGCGATCCTGCGAACAGTTAGTGAAGGACTCATGCGGGTGTTTTTCTCTCAAGCTTTCACAAGCTTCTTAAGCTTTCTTAAGCCGGCTTGGTCTATTTAATAGCTTCAACCGAACAGGCGAACGAGTCAAATCATTATTTCAGTCGATGCGCGAAGTGCCCTCACCGCGGGTCTCCCGGCCTGCCATCCCGCTCGTCCATGATGCTTTATGGTGCCTCAGCGTGCATCAGGGTGCTGCGTATTCGCCCGTGCCTTCGGGCCAGGGTGTCAGCAATTCGAAGCCGTCGTCGGTCACCGCGACCATGTGTTCCCATTGCGCCGACAGCGACCGGTCCTTCGTCGTCACAGTCCAGCCATCGCGAGATTGCTGCGTTGCGGCGCGGCCTGCATTAATCATTGGCTCGATCGTGAAAACCAGCCCGGGCTTCAAACGCAATCCGGCTCCCGGCTGTCCGTAATGCAGCACTTGCGGATCCTCGTGATACACGCGGCCAATGCCGTGTCCGCAATACTCGCGCACGATCGAATACCCTTCGCGGTTAGACACCGTCTGGATCGCATAACCGACGTCGCCCAGCGTCGCGCCCGGCCGCACGGCGCGAATGCCGGCGAGCATTGCTTCATACGTCGTGTCGCACAGCCGTTTCGCCTCACGGCTCGGCGTACCGGCGTAATACATGCGGCTGGTATCGCCGAAATACCCGTCCTTGATGATCGCGACGTCGATGTTGATGATGTCGCCATCCTTCAGAGCCCGCGGGCCGGGAATACCGTGACAGACCACGTGATTCACCGACGTGCAAATGGTCTTGGTAAAACCCATGTAACCCACGTTTGCCGGAATCGCCTTCAGTTCTTCGACAATGAACCGGTTGCAGATCGTATCCAGCTCTTCCGTGGTGATCCCTGGCTGCACATGCTCGCCGATCATCGCGAGGACTTCTGCGGCCAAGCGCCCGGAAATACGCAGTTTTTCTATGTCGGCAGGCGACTTGAGTGTAATGGCCATGGAGCGTTGGTGTGTCGGCGCGCGATATGAATGGTTCGCTGACGCATTAATTCAGGATGCCGGCGATGATAGCATCGCGCGCTTTCCCGCTCTTTTTTCGCTCTTTTTTCGCTCTTTTTTCAATGGCGCGTTCGATTGCCTTGCGGCCGCGCGACCTCATGCCTTAGGCTTTGATCCAGCTTGATTCAGTTTGCCTGGCTGGGGGTTGCGTGAGTTGTTTCTGCCCCTGATTTGCGGCCTGTTGCTGTTCTGATGTTGCCTTGTTTGTTGCCTTGTTTCTACTGACGCCATTGCTTATGCTCTCACGCCGAGTTGTCCCGTTCACGTCCTTGTTTGCATCCGTGCTTGCGCTTGCTGCGTGCAGTTCCGCGAGCGTCCCTGAACTTCGCGCTTCGAGTCCGATGATCTTTGTGTCGTCGCATCGCCAGCCCCGTGATGTCCTGAATTGTTTGGAGGACAAGCTGCCTTCGGTGTCAACATCGAAGCTGGGTAGCGCCTCGGAACTGCTGGTTGGACCGAACGCGTGGCTGGTTACGCTCACGCCGTCACAATATGGGTCGACGGTGAAGGTGCAAAAATCTTCAGAAGATTATGGCGGGTTGCCCGAGCCTGAAATGCGCTTCGATATAGCGCGCTGCACGACCTGAATTCAATTGGCATCGGTCAAATAAAATCCCCGGCGAATAATCATTCACCGGGGATTTTTTAATATTGATGCAAGAAATTACTGAAACCAATCAGAAGTAGTAGTGAACTCCGACTGTAACGCTGTTATTACTACGTTTGGTTCCGTCATGACTGTTTGAATCAGCGGTCCATTCTGCTGCGACGCTAACTTTTTTCATGAACTTATATTCAACGCCCAAGCCGCCATGAAGGCGCGCATTAGGCCAGGTTCCCGTCATGCCTAAACGCGCGTAGGGCATGATCGTGTTGAATGGCATTCCGGCCTTGAGATCTATACCAGCATCCTTATAGGTGGTTGAACCGTGATGAAAGTCCCCGAATACTTCCGCGCCGATCACGAACTGCTTTACATCGAATCCGTAACCCGCGGTCAGGCCGGGGAAAGTGGTGGCATGGGACTTGACATTGACGACGCCGGACGCGTCAGACCAGTTCTCACCCACCTTGACGCCGGCGTAGGGGCCCGCGAACTCGCTTGCTTGAGCGCACGAAATACCGGTCAGGGCGATGACCAGTGCGGCAAAAAATTTCTTAAAGTTGGACATGGGGATTGATGCATAACATTAAATCGAAAAGCAACGTTAATTGCCACATTTCGTGCACATTCATTGTGAATATGAATTCACATGATTTCTATTGATCTGAATTTAGCAACGAAGCGAAAGACTAAATTGCAGGGGCGTACAGGACCAATAAGAGCGATCCTAATTACCTGTTTTGGCGTTACTATTTATAATCTTTCCCTTCAAAACTGACTAAAGGGAACAATGTTGCGATGATTTTGTTCTCCATTTGCAACGGCGATCAATAGAACGTCCACACAGTTTATTTAATAGAATGCAACGAATTACCGATTTGAACCGGAGATTGATATAACGGCGAGCTGGACAAGGATAAAGAAGTGAAATCGCGTTTTCATTTTGCGGAACGCTTCGCCTTTGCCTGGATATTCCCACCGCGCCCGCTGCCGGTCTCTCACCACGGAAGTACACGCATGAACCTCCTCGCTCTCAACGTCCGCGCAAGCTTGCTGGCCACAGCGGTGACTGCTGCATCGCTTTGCTCAACGGCAGACGCCCAGACTGCCGGCCCGGTTGCGGTCGCGCCGTCCGCCGACAATCCCGTCTCGCTGTCCGTGGTGCCGGTCCATGTGTATCGGTCGCCCTCGATTACCGGGACGTCGCAACCGGAACCCGTGGCAAACCCCGCATCCGGTGCCGATGACGGGTCGAACCGGCCGACGCCGAGTGTCGAGAAACCGGACAACTGGGCCTGCCGGACATCGAATAATCTGGCGCGGAGCTCCGCCAGCAAAAATCCCGACGGCAAATCGACCTTCGATATTGAACACCTGCTGCCGAAGTGCTGAGACAAGAGCGCATGGGTGTGATGCGTGGTAGCCGCGTGGATGGCTGAGTCGCACACCTTACGAGACGTTCTAGCTGTGCTAGAACGGCAAAACCCCCGCTGATCTTCAGATCAGCGGGGGTTTTTGAATTTGGCGGAAAGGGTGTCAATCACATTCGAGCCTGTGAGGCCCGCCCGGTAAGGGTCAGCGCCGAATTACCCCCAGGAGTTACCCATTTTTTTACCCTAGTCGCACGCGCGCAACACTTTTGACAACGAGTTACCCGGGCAGACGCATAGATACCCCGGGTAAGTCATGCGAAACCCTCCGTTCGCGCTTTCGGACGTTCGCGCCCCGCCCGGCGGATTCCGCCGATTGCAATCAATACAGCGCTTGCACTGACACGGCGCGGCAAGGGGAACGCACGTTGCTGACGTAAGCGGGAACAGCCCGGGACCGACATGACAGCGCACCTATCGAATGACGACCTACACGCGCTGATGGTCGCGCTATTGACCCGGGTGGGCCAAGCCGGGCACGGAGACGCGCGCCCGGAAGTCGTCTTTCTATTGGGTCAGTTCGAACGCATGCCGCGCCTTGATGAAGTCGAGCAAACCGCAATACTGGTTGCGCACAATCACTTATCTTTCGGACGCGTTGACGCCGCCGCAATCAAGCTCTGCAACGCGCTTTCGCGCCGGTTGCTCCGGACGCTCTAGCCGCGCTAAGATAGGCCGTCCTTCGCACACAGTCCTCTCAGGGATGAATGCGGCCCCGCCCGTCAAACGGCGGGTTTTTTTCGGGCGACTGTCGCGACTGCGCTATCAATTGCATTGGAGTTCGCTCGCTATCCGACGCCGGGCGATTTCGACGTATTCGGCTGACTGTTCAATGCCGACGAACCCGAAGCCCTCGCGTAACGCCGCTACCCCTGTGCTGCCCGAACCCATGAAAGCGTCGAGCACAATTCCGTCACGCGGGGTTATCAACCTGACTAGCCAACGCATAAGCGCAACGGGTTTTACCGTGGGGTGGTTCGGACGGTCAGCGCCCGTGTCTTTAGGACAGTACAGCACGTTAGTAGGCCATACGCCGTCAGAACAGCCGTCAAGGTTCAATCCGCCCGTGCCGAACTCCCGAATGTTGGCGACAAGGTGTTCGCCTTTGCGCCCGCCTTTCTGACCGGGCCTAGCCGGTGTTTTTGCGCGCGGTGGCTTAACAAGTGCCTTCCGGCATAACGCTAGGGGTTCAACGGCCCCCCGCAACGCCGTGCCCCAGCCGGACCATGCCTTAGCTTCGTCGGAGATAGGTTCATACATGTCCTTGAAGCGTTCGGCATTGCTATGAATGGCAAACGCCTTGCCTTGCCCGCCGTGCACGCCGTCGATTACCTTTGCTACGTTCGTGGACACGGGGAACGCGCCTTGACGCGCCCAGTACAGTGAATCCCGGAATTCGAACCCGCCGTCTTCAACCGCCGCGACTAGCCGATGGAATTGCGTGCTGTGTCCGAATATCAGGGCGTGCCCGCCGGGCTTTAACACGCGCAAGGCCTCGGCCCATAACAACGAATCGAACGCCACGCCTTTGCCGTCCCATTTCAGCGCGGTTTTCGGGCGCTCATACGGCGGGTCGGTGACTATCGCGTCAACACTGTTATCAGGGAGGCCCGCCAGCACATGACGGCAATCGCCTAGACGCAATGTGAACCGTTCACACACTTGTTTTGCCGTTGCATGCAATTGCCGCCCCCCGCTTTTAGTGAAGACGCAAGTCTAACGGCCTTGCGTCCGCGCTATATGTATTGAAGTAGTTCAACGTTGTCCGGCCCACAGTCGAAAGCCGGGGGTAAGTCTTGGGCATCAGAAAATTGCAATTGATTGCAATCGACAACCGGGGCGGGGACAGCGACAGCGGCGGGCAGGACTTCGAACGGCGTCAACGTCAGCATTTCACTACTCCATTAGAAAACTATTTTCGCGGCGTCAGCACACGGCTAGACGCGGTTAAAAGCCTTAAATAACTCCATTTAAATCCGACTGCGATTTTATTGAGTTTTGTAGCCACGGAGTTTGAATTATGAATGATAGCCAAGTCAAAAGGATTTGAATAATATGGTTAAATCTTAGGTCACTTTCCGGAAAGACAATGATTATCTTCAAGCCGAATATCAAATCGGATATCAAGCCGAATATCAAACCCACTATCAAGGCGTGCAATACGACTAGCACGCTGGTATTGCCCCGGACTTTGCGGGCCGAGGTAAAAGCCATTACTGATCAGACGGGTGCGAGTTTCGGTGAAATCACGCGACAGGCATTAACCGCATATGTTGCCGATTACAAAATAAGAATGGAAGAACTGGACGCTGAACGCACGCAGTAAAACAAAAGCGCGACCCGCTGCAAACGGAATCGCGCTGAAAACAGGTAGTCCCGACAAAGAAACAAACCTATTTACGACCTAGTGCTGTGATTATCTCATTGCGCCGGGTCATTGACAAACTGTTTTATTGACCTAGACGATAATCATAATGACCGCATTGTCAAACGTTGAAATCTCGTGCCTCCCGGGCGCAATGTCAGCCCATGCCGGACAGGCGTCCCGGGCGGTCGCCAATCTTCATATTGTTCCCCACGTTGAACTGAAACTCGCGCGCAAGCGGCGGAATCCGCCGCCCGCAATCAAAGTCGTTTCAGCTATCGACTTGACGCAATACGGCGCTTATCGAGAACGCCAACGTTTAAACCGTCGTCTTTGTCACGGACATATCGAAGCCGCCGAGCTTTATCAGGAAATCCTAGACCCGTTTTTACGCAAGCATAAGGCGGGCGACCCTATGGTTAAGAACACACGGGACGGCGTTTATTGGTGGGGGCGGTCGTGGGAAAAATACGCGGCAAAAATGCACTGGACCGAACGTCAGGTCAAATACCGACTGAAACAGTTACGCGAATTCGGGTTGATTGCCACGCGCATGGCAAAGACGCCTTTCAACATGTTGCAAGTGCGCCCGCTTGTCGCCGAGGGGGCCGCGTATCTAACGGGAACGCCGGACGCTTCGAATTACCCGGGATTGAAATCAGAGTCGGAGCCGCAAAGCCTTACGGGACAAGGGACACAGCCTATTAATTGTCCGCAGGCTGTAGGACAAGATTTGTCCTCAGGCTCAAAGACAAAAATTGTCCCCATAAAAGCTTTAGGTTTGCAAGTAGGTTTGAAGGAAGTAGGAGGTAAACCCCCGGGAGACAAAAACAACCCTGAAAGCAAAAGCAAACCCGTGGACGCTTCGCTTACCACGACTCACGCTTCCCCTGAAACTGCCTCAGGCAAAAGCTGTGTGCTGAGTCAAAAGCCGAACCAAGACAAAAGCAAGTCAACCCCTGAAACCGAGTCAACCCCTGCACCTTACAAACAGCCTAATACCGCGCCGAAGAAAGCGAGGACTAGCAGCTACGTGGACGACTGTTACCGGGCCATGCGCGAGCACCATCCCGATTCATTCATGCCGTTCAAGAAAGCGCATAGGAACAACCTGTCGTCCCTCGCCGTGCGCTTACACAAGTCAGGACGCCTGCAAGCCCGGGGGACGGACGAGCATGCCTTCCTGCAATGGGTTTTCGGCGACGGCTGGTACACGTGCGCGCTTGAATTTGGGGAGTATTGGAGTCTTGAGAAGGGCGAACGCGTACCCGCCCGGATGTGGCCCGACGTGGAGGCACTGTTCGGCGCGGCGGGGGAAGCGAATCTCAAGATGGCGGTTAACCTATTTCTTAACGACCTTGAACAGCAACAGCACGCCTTACCGCCGGGGAGCCTGTCATGACGATTTTAGGAAAGTTGGTTTTGCTCGTCCTTGTGCTTTCGCTAGTCGGCTGGCTGGCTTCGCCCCGCCGCCCGCGCCCGCCGCGTGACCGCCACGCCGCTGGCACAACACGGGATAAGCGCGGGTAGCGGCGGCACGTGCCAGCCCGTCTAGCGCCGTCCTAAGCCGTTCGCATTGCTAACGAGGTAACAATGAAAGCCACTGACCTATCGCGACAGATCGCCCGCCGTGAAATCGTGCCGCCGGTCGTGACCACGCCGACAGTCTTAAGCGCATTTTGGCGGGGTCGCATGGCCGATCTTTATCCCGCTGAATCAGTCGTCATCGAGCGCACGCAACTCGGACAGTTTGCCGCGCTGATCCGCTTGTTAGGCGAGGACCGAGCACTGTCCGCCACGGCGTATGCGCTGAGCAATTGGCGGACGTTTAGGTACGCGGTCAACATGGAACTTGAGGGCACCGCCGTAGCGTCGAAGACGCCTTCAATCGGTACGGTCTTGCGGCATCGCGATCTTTTGATATCGATGATGGACGCGGGCTAGCGTGTGCAATCAATTGCAATCACAGGACTACGAAAAATAGTTGTCGCCGCTATTCCCCGATAGCGGTCAGGTCCGGACAATGAAACAACTGTCCCAATGATCTTAGCCATGACTGACGACCTCAAACCCGATATGCCGCTCGCACTTACCCCGCACGGATTGATTGCCGTGATTTTGGAACAGGTTGCGGCGGGCAAGTCGCTCGTTAGCGTGCTTGACTCAAATGCTGGTTTCCCGCCGCGCTCTAGCTGGTATCGCTGGATATCGGAAGACCCCGCCTTGTCCGCGCGATACGTGGCGGCTGTTCAGCAAGGCGTGGCTCGACGTCACGCAAAAACAACCGTTTAAGGAGCCTGAAATGATCGAACTGAGCGCCCCGTATCATCCGTATGCCCAGATAGACGACACGAGAACGCTTGAGGAACGGCGACGCGAAGCCGTCCGTGCTGACGCCGTGAGCGCGGGCAAGCTTGTCGAAATCGACCGCGACTGCCCTGTGACCGGTCGAAAAATCCGCGAATTCGTCGGCGCAAAGAGCGCGTGGATGGATCAGTTTAAAGCGCCCAGAAAGTTAATGATTCGAATCGTTAAAGACCCGAAGCCGAGTCCCTACCGGATGGCTGACGGGGGGCGCTCGAAATGACGACCCTTGCGGATATCAAACGCGGCATCGCGGACGTTGAAGCGGAAATCGCCTGGAATAACGCTAAGGAATACGCCAACGCCGAAGAAAAACAGGCGTTCAAAGCGATTCAATTCCGCGCCGATCAAGTGTTCCAAGAATTCGGACGGACAGCGGCAATGCATGTCGAACCGCGCGGCGGCGAAACCGCGCTGCAATACCGTGTGCGCATTGCGCAGACGCTTGCGGGCGAAACCAAGAAGTATCGGCATACGGAAATCAGCCCGACTATTGATCCCGCGTCGCTGGCCGAGGTCGAGGCCCGGATTTACGCGGACGCCGCCCGGCAAGCGAAGCACCCGCTAGACCTGAAACCCGGCGAGTTCCGGGAAATAAAGAAGACAGTCGGCACCCGTCAATACAGTGAATTCGTCACGGGCGAAGGACCGGGCGCGTTCAAAACGTTGTATGCGGATTGTATTGCCCCCACGCAACTCGGCGTTTTGATGGTCGATGGCAAACCAACCGCTATCCCTAACATGGGTTGAAACAGAAATGGCGCGAAAGCAAATCATTGAGGTCCGCCTATTCGGCGACGGTTTGGCGGAAGCCGTGGCCCGGGGCGATATCACGAAAGCCGACGCCGATCAGATTGAAGCCGACGCCCGCGCTGAGTTGAGCAAGGCTGTCGCCGCGTTGTCGCATCTTGCCGTGCATCGCTATGTGTTTCAGGTCGGCGGCAAGTGGGACGACTTGTAGGCGGGCGGGCGCTATGACGACGAAGACGTGTTCTAAGTGCCACGGGTCAAAACCGCTAACGGCGTTCAGTAAGCACACGGGAACCCCGGACGGTCTTCAAGGTCATTGCAAGTCGTGCATGGCGGCTTGGTACGGCTTGAATCGTGACAGGGTACGCGCGCAGCAACGCGCTAGACATGCGGAGAAGCGGTTATCACAGGGGGCGTGCAATGAACCATGATCGACGTGAGTACCGGGGCCAGCACCGCGATAAATCGCGCGTCATCCTTGTCGTCAGCCCGCCCCGCCGCCCCGCGTTGACCCGTGAAGAACAGCAACGTCGCAACCGTGAAAGTTGGGACGTTGAATTGATTCTTAAAAATTGCGCAAACGACAGACCGGGGGACGACGAATGACCAGCCTTACCGAAGTGATGACCGCAATGTATGACGGCATGGCCGCGCTAGACGAACAGCGGGCCAAACCCGGTAGCGATCAGGACGCCGCGTTATGCGAGGCCGAAGCCCGGGTCCTGACGCTAGCGGCGAAACAGCTTGAAGACCTGTTGGACGCTGACCCCGGCAACGTGTTCGTCAAGCAAGCATTCGATAGCGTCATGCGTCCGTGTTTTAACGCCGTCACGCGTCTCGCATTGTTCAAGCGTCGGGACGCCAAGCACGCCGAAAACGGCTTCGCTATCCGCATGGAAATCGACAAGGTTTTTCACGAAATGGACTTGCATGAGCAAGCCGCCAGTGCGGGCGACCGCGCGGCCATGACGGTGCTGCGTGACCTGTCGCTGAAAGCCGAACTGTTCGCGGAACAGGGCGCGATTCACTTTCCGACTTCGTTATACGGCTTTGAACACTTGCGCACGTTTAGCCGTGAAATGGCCGAGGGATGGCAAGAAGACCTGACGGACATGGAACGGCAATGACCGAAGAACTTGACCGCCTGTTGTCGTCAGCCACCGACCTGATTAACGCGATCAAGTCCGCGCATCGTGACACTTTGGGCTGTGCGCTTGCCGTTGCGGACGTAGTGGAAAAAACCTGTGAAAAGGTCGAAAACAAGCTGAAAACGTACCCTGACGACGAGACATTGCGTTGCGCGGTTGCCGGTCTTGCGGCGGCACGCGATCAGGCACGAGGCCAGGTGGTGGGGGCGATGAACAGGGAGGTCCGGCGCGCGAAAAACGCGACGATTCATTAATTGAAATAGCGCAATCCGGGCGTTAGTCAAATGCCTGTGATTGCAATTGATTGCAGCAAATTTAGGAACATGCCGTGGCAGACAAGCCGATTCTGAAAATTTTGATCGACAACAGCGATTTCGAGGATTTCCGCGCGAAGTTTGCCGCCTATCAGGAAGACCTTTCCCATCAGAAAGAGGCGTGGCAGGGGTCGAATGACGCCGTGAAGATTCTGTCGTCGCGTTTCGAAGACGCGGCGGGTAGTTTCGACCGCTTGAACAAAGCGGCTGTCAATCCGAAATTTTCCGGGGAATCCGGCGTGTTCACGAAGTTCCAAAAGTCGTCGCTTGAAACCGGCAAAAGCTGGACTGTAATCACTAAGCAAATCGAAAAATCGAGCAAGGGCCTGAACGGTCTTGCGCGTGAAATGTTGACTATCGGCAAACTGTCCGGCGTTGCGGGCGCGGCGGTCGGCGGCGCGGCGTCATTGTATGCGGGTACACGTAAGGCGGCGTCCGGTCTAGCCGCCGATAACGCGAAAAACAGGCAGTTGAATCTTAAGCCCGGCGTCGCCGACGCCTACGCCATTACCTACAAGAAGTTCGGCGCAAGCAATGATCAATTGCCGAATTTCGCACAGGCTAAGGTTGACTCGTCTCTCTGGCAACCGCTACTTGCCGTAGGCGTGACGCAAGACGAAATTCACGGCGACGACGCGGAACAGCTTGCGCGCACGTACTTGCAAAAGGCCGGGCAAAAGTGGAATAGCTTGCCCGAAGGTCCGGTACGTGGGTCATGGCTTTCCGGTACGCATCAAGATGCCTTGGGCATGGACGTCGCGTCGTTCAATCAAGCGGCTTCATACCCGGACCCGGCGGATTGGGCCAACTCCGACGCCGAGTTCGCAGCCCGGCGCGACAAGCTGGCGTTACCGCAAGGTAAATACGACAAGGGCACGGACGCCGAGCAAGATTTCGAAACGTCAAGCAAGGAGGTAGGAAACGCGTTAAAAGGCGCGTTAGTTGAACTTGCCCCGCTAATCACGACGCTAACGAAAAAATTCGCCGACGCAATTTCCGCCTTTAGCAAAAGCGGTCAGTTAGACATGTACATCGGCGACGCGACGAAAGCGTTCAAGGAACTCGACGCCGCGATGGCTTGGGTCGAAAAGCTTGCCGATAAGGTCAGCCCGCAACTCCCTAGTTTCGGCAATGCGGGCGACGCCTTAGACGACGCGGGAATCAACGCCGGACATGTCGCCTATGACATGGGGCGTTTGGTCGCCGACGATCAGTTTCAGTCCAATCTTAAGAACTTCCTGCACGGGCACTGGGAAAAAATATCTAAAAATGCGGTGTCCGTAGACGGCGCGGGCACAGGCACGGGCGCGAACGGCGAGACGTTCACAATGCCGGGCACGTTCGTTCGTGATCCGAATCGCAAAGCCGATATCACCATGCTTGAACGCACCTACGGTATGCCGCCGGGTTATCTAGCCGCAGAGGAACAAATCGAATCGTCGGGCGGCACGCGCAACGTCAACCCGAAAAACCCGGGCGTTTTGGGGGCGATGCAATTCGATCAGCCGACCGCTGAAAAATACGGGGTGAACCGTTACAGCGAGAAAAGTTCGCTAGAAGGCGGGGCGCGCTACCTTGCCGACTTACGCCGGAAATACGGCGGCGACTTGGCGAAGGCGTCGGCAAGCTTTGACGGATTCTCCGGTCTTGACCGCGACATTGCCGAACACGGCGACCGGTGGCGTGATTTCATCGGCGACTATCAAAAAAGCGGGGAAACCATCGCTTATCTGAACCGGCTTGAGGCGCAAGGCGTTGACCTTAACGGCAACAGCGGCGGGCACGTCGGCGTCGGCACGGTCACCGCCGTGCGTAACATCGCCGGGTTCCATCCGGACAATCAGATTATCGATACGGGTTCGACAGCGGGCGGCAATCAACCGCCGATCCTGTCACGGCCCGCCGGTATGGGGAACACGGCCGTGCCGACGCTGAACGTTAACGTCAGCGCCCCCCCGGGTTCAAGTGTGAGCGTGACCACCGCAGGACTCCCGCATTAAGCGGGGCCGCAACAATTAGCATAACTACAGGGGTTTAACGCTATGTCCTCCCTCGGACGTGAAGTTTTTCAGTTGGGCTATGAGATCAGCCCGATCATTTTGGTGAACGGCATAGCCTCACAAATCCCCGGGCAGATGTTGCCTATCGTCGCCCTAACGGAATCCGCGTCGTTCACAGCCGGGCTATTGAACGGTACAGCGGTGCCCGCTCTCGATCAGTTTTTCGCCCATTGGAAACCGCTGGCGGGCACGACGTTGATTCATAACGTATACGGGCAATTCCCGTTCGCGAATCAGCAGACCGCCGCCGATTGCGTAATCGCGCACCCGCTGACGATTGCAATGCTGATGGTCTGTCCTGTGCAAAGCGTGGGCGGGTACACGGCGAAACTCGCGTCTCTGACGGTGCTGCAAGCGGCGTTGAAGGCGCACACCAACATGGGCGGCACGTTTTCAATTGCGACGCCGGGCCAGATTTTCAGCAACTGTTTGTTGACAAGTGTTCGGGACGTTTCGGGCGGCGAGAGCAAACAGGTACAGCACGCATGGCAATTCGACTTCATTCAACCGCTGATTACCCTCGATCTTGCGGCGCAAGTCATGAATTCGTTGATGAACAAAATCGCGGGCGGGCTGAATACCGGGCAAGCCCCCAGCGTATCGGGTATCCCCAGCACAACCGGACAGGCTAGCGGTGCCATCGCGTACGCGGTCCCGACTGACGGCAGTCTGGGTATCAACGGGCTAGCCGGTACGGCGTTGACCGCACAGTAAATGCGGGCGGCGACGCCGGGCAGAAGCGGTTTTACCCCTTGTTTCAAGGCCTTTTACGTCGATATGCGCTTTAAAAATGCGGGCGCGGGGTTCGGCGGGAAAAACACCGGTCGAGCCGACGCGCTTGCAATTGATTGCAAAACACAGACAGGGACAGAAGGCCGGTAAAGGCCTCGCCGACACAACGACGCGGACAGCGCGCTAAGGATAACAAGCTAAGTAATTGGACACCAAACGCTAGGTCTAGCAAGCAGAGAAGCGACGATATGTCAGTAACGATCAAGTTAGCACCGCCCGCACAGGACACGACGTCCCCGGTAGACGGAACGAAGCCAGCACCTGAAGGCATCGCCCTCCCGCCCGCGCCCGCCGTCAAAACTTTTTCCCGGGCTGAACCGCCGGGGGCCGGGCCGCGTGCGCCCCGCAAGTCAGGTAAGCCGAAGGAGAAGACCAAGCCCCGTCGCCCGCATCAATACGACCCGGCGGTAATTGACGCCGTGCTGAAAGCCGTCGCCGGGGGCAAGACGTTGACGGAGGCGTGTAGGTCGGACCCGGCGTTCCCGACGCGTTCCGCCGTCTACGGCTGGATCAGCGCCGACCCCGAATTGAAAGCGCGCTATGACACGGCGCGGGAGTTTCAGCTTGAGTTCTGGGCCGATCAGCTTATCGACATCCCCGACGCGATTCAGATCGGCGACTACATGGGGAAATTGCCGGACGGCACGGTCGTTAAGCTTAAGACCGCCGACAAGATCAAGAAGGCCAGCCTACAGGTCGAGTACCGCTTTAAAGTGCTGTCCCGGCGGTCACAGGACTACACCGAGCGCCAGACGATCACGCACGCGGGCAAGATCGACGGCACGAAGACCATCGTCGTCACCGGGGCCTTGCCGCGTGTGCCGTTGGGGGAATTGCCGCCCGAGGAACGTGCCGCCGCTGTCGCATTAGCGGCTGAAACACGCGTGATTACGCGTGAACAAATCACAAACCCGTTCGGTATCGACGTGAACGCCATCGAAGCCGAGGACGCGCGAATGGAAGCCGAGGACGAAGCCGAGATCGAGGCGGCGGCACGGGGACCCAGCCCCGGCGATCTAGCGGTTTTAGCCCGGGTATCGAACGCGCCGGAGGACTATGACGGCGACGCGTGACGGATATGTTGTCATTCACTTCAGACCGTGAGAACCCTGTGTCTACAGGGATTCCGGGCGGTAAAGGTATAGAGCTACCCAGGTAGTTACCCGGTTTTATAAAGCGATAACACGCATTTTTTCGCTGTTTTGGAGTACTAATCATGATTGAAATCTGGCGTGCCGTCCCCGGCTATGAAGGCCTTTATAAAGTCAGCAGCGAAGGTCGGGTTAAGCGTTGCGACAAGTACCCCGGTCACGTGTTGAAGTTCGGGCACAACAAGCAAGGGCGGCGTCAGGTCACGCTATGCCGCGACGGCGTGGCGATCAAGTATCAAGTTCACAGGCTAGTGCTTGAGGCCTTTGTAGGGTCGTGCCCGCCCGGCCTTGAATGCCGTCACGGCGACGGCGATCACTTGAACAACCGGCTAGGCAACCTGTGCTGGGGCACGCACACGCAGAACATGCAAGACAAGATCGCACACGGCACGTCAGGCAAGGGCGAGGCGAACCCGCACGCGAAGCTGTGTGAAGACGATATCCGCGCTATTCGCATGTCGCCGCACACTCAGCGCGCGCTAGGCAAGGCCTACGGCGTGTCACAGGTAGCGATTCAAGCAGTACAGAAGCGCCGTACATGGGCGCACGTAGTTTAACGCTTGTTTCAAGCTGTTTTCCTGTAGTCCCATAACCCATTAGGAGCATGAAATGTTTGCGAAATTTCACAAATCATTCGGCACGATGGTTGATAAAAGTCTTCAGCCCGTATGGATCAGTTCCGCACACGTGACCGACGTCAGACCGTCTAGCAAAGGAGCCGAAATTAACTTGACTAGTGGTTCGACCCTGTACGTGATCGAATCGCCCGAAAGGGTTTTAGACGCGTTGCTTGCGCATAAACCCGCTGTCGCATAACCCACTGTTCAACCCGTAGAGGATTTTCAGTAATGGCATTAACACCCGCACAGAAAGACGACGTAGACAGCCGTTCCGCCGCTAAGGACGTTCAAGTCAAGAAGGAAAAGGACATGCGCCCGCCGCAGGAGCGTCAGAACAACACGATCCGCGATAACCCGCCGGAACCTAGCGACCCGCGCAGCATTTTCAAGAACAACCGCTAACCCTACGCGGGGTGGTTCCCCCGCCCCCTTTCGTCGAGGCTTGTGTGCACACCGTTGAATCAATCAAAGCCCTTGCGCTGTCAGGCACTACAACGGGCTGGTACGGGCAAGCCGTCCCCGGCACGGTCGTTAGGGTAGGTGACGCGCAAATCGTCGCGCAAATCGATCCTTCTAACAAGGCCGTGACGTTCTTCGTCGGCTGCAACATTGTTAGCGAGGAATGGCTCGCCCGTGTGCTGGCCGAACCGTGGCGTCAGCAAGGCAAGGTCATTGCCGGTAACGGCGGGTCGATTGTCGGTGGATACACGGGATAGCTATCGTGAGCACAAAACATAGTCGTAACAGGCACGGACGCGCGCAAGCCGTAGCGCCCGTGTCTCTGCCTGTCGTCACGCCCGGTTGTCGCGCGGCCTTCCTGGCCTTTACTCAGCGGCCCCGCGTAGTCGAAGCCCCGGCGGAAGCCGTATCGATTGCAATTGATTGCACAGAAACGGCGGGCGGCAAGGCGTGTACTAAGTGCGGCGTCGTCAAACCGTTGACGGAGTTCTACCTTGCGGCGGGGCGTAGCACGTATCGGGAAGCGTGTTGCAAGGCGTGCAAAGTCGAAGCGTGGGCGGCTACGGCAGGCACTCGGCGACGCACGATCACGGGTAAGGCGTGCAAGACGTGCGGCGTCGTCAAGCCGGTAAGCGCGTTCAACCCGAGCGCGAGGACCGAGGACCGGCTGACCGTTAAATGTATTGCGTGTATCAACAGCGAACGCGCTAGGCGGGCTGAACTCGAACGCGCGACGGCCACCGAAAGCCTAGGCGCGCTAGACGTGTCTACAGTAGCCGTCACAGTCACGGCGTCAGCGCAGCTAATCAACGCGGCACGCCTAGGCTATGAGGCCCGTCAGGCGAAAACCGGACGCGTCGTCTACGAACACGGGCGCGTCAAGATCGAAGCGCGCCATGACCGTAAATCCGGCGCAACCGAATTCTTTGTCGGCGGCTGGCCGTGCCCCGTCGATTACCTGACGAACGTCTTTGACGAAATACACAGCGGGAGGCCGGTGTCATGGCTGTAACCCGAAAACGCACATACCTCGTCAACGTCACGTCCGCTGATATCGGGGCGTTGCTTGAACTCGGCGCGTTGTTCAGCGCGACCAAGAACCGTTGGTACGTGCCCGGCGGTGCGGACATAACGCTGTTCAAGCGCTGGAACCCGGGGCGACAGTTTTACAGCGATGCGGACGGCACCTTAGTAGAACGCCTGCCCTATGTCGAACCGAACGATGCCGGGTGGTGTCGGCGGGCGACTAATCAACACGGCGCGCAAGCCGCCGCGCGGCACACGATACGCAACGCCGCGCACATGCCGCTCCCCGCCCCCGTATTAGACCGCAAGCAGAGGGCGCTTAGCCGATTGTTCGAAGACGTCAGGTAGTCCCGATATCATGAACCCGAAAGACCCTACATATCTATACGTGCCCCGCCATCACGAGGCGCGGGCTATCGCGCTAGGCGCGCTGTATGACGCTGACCGCCGACAATTCTACGTGCCGCCGCGCAAAGACATTCTGCCGTTTCGGGAGTGGTTCAAGCCCCGACAGTCCCGGCGACAGCAACAGCCTAAGCAAGCCGAAACCGGCCCGTGCCCGCGTTGCGAAAAACTTAGGTGGAAGCGCTTTTTGAGCGGCTATACCAAGGTTGAAAAGTGCCCGTGGTGTATCGCCCGGGAACAGGCAAACCCGCCGGGGGCGTAGTGACAGCGCTATGGATCAAGATCGCACAACGTATCTAATCGTCCCGCACGCCGACCGTGCCCGGGCACGCGCATTAGGCGCGCAATATGACGGCGTGATAAAGCGCTGGATCGTTCCGCCGGGCGCGGGCGTGCCCTTAGCGGCGTTCGCGCCGTGGCTCCCGCCCGTGTTGTCGGCATTGCGCCGGGGCGTCGTGCAAGCGCGGGCCGTGCCCGCACGCAAGCCGAAGCCCGTAACGAATAAACAATGCGCGCGCTGCCTGTGTGAAAAGCCTGTTGCCGACTTCGGCTTAGACCGCACGATGAAAGACGGGCGGCGTTCGCTGTGCAAGCCGTGCCGACTTGAAAGCTGTCGCGAATGGCGACGCGCGAACCCCGACATATTCAGGGCAAGCAAAGCCAAGTATCGGCGCGCACACGCTGACGCCGAAAAGGCACGTAAAACCGCGTATCGACTAGCCCGGCGCAAACAGCGCGACGCCGCTATGACAGCACACGCGTTTCAGCGGGTGTCCGTTAACGTACACGCGTGACCGCCCGCTAGGCCCTACCCTATCGCGGTAACTTCCCGGGTAACTCCGGGGCTAACCGGCGCGGAACCCCTGTAAACACGGGGGTTCCAAGACGTTTCATGAATCCCTGTCTGTCCGTCACTGGCAAAGGCCCGTGCAATTGATTGCAACCGGGCCTATGTGCCGCCGGTCCGTTACAGCGCCGCGTCTGACTCCCCTTTGCCTTCGTCGCCCTGGTCTTCATCGTCGTTAGGCGTGCCCCAGTCCTGAGTGAAATCCGGGTCAGACAAGAAGCCGGGAAACGCCGCGTAAAGACAATCGCGTGAGTTTCGCGCGCCGTAATCCTTCATAAGGTTAATCAACGGCATACAGCGCTCGGCGAGCGTAAGGACAACCGGTGCCGTTTCTTCCTCGTCTTCCTCATCCGGCTGAGAGAGGTAGGGAATTTCGTCCGCTTCGTCGTCGTCCGGGTCAGCGTACGCCTTGTCCTGCGTGAACACGTCCGCCGCCTGTGCTTGCGGCGCGGGCGTGAAAGTATCTACTACGTCGATGGCGTCGTTTTCCGTCTTCTCGACCTCGCTCTGGACGCGGGCTTTCAAAGCGGAATAGTCAAGGATTTTCGCCAAATCCACCCAGAATTCCGCCGTGTCTTTAGTCAGCACACGCGCCAGTAAGATCAGTTTTGATTGCTTGACGTTCTGAATCTTTGACCATGCAACGCCCGAATCCCTAACGGCCCGGTAGGTAGCCATCATTTCGGCAACCCGCCGCTCCTTCATTCCGTATTTGCACCCGATAAAGTCAAAATACGAGCCGTAGCCTTCTATCTTGTACCATTTCTCGTCTTGAATCTTCGCTAACCACGCGCCTGATTCGAGATAATTCTTTTTCGCGGCAAAGAACAACGCGTCAGTATATTTCCAGGCTTGCGTCTCGTTCGCCGTCTGAACGCGTTGTGCTACTTCCGCGAGAAAATCCCCACCGGTTTCTAAATGCGCGGCGGCGGCCAAATTAGAAAGCGTCGTTAAAGCCTCTGATTTTCCGGGTTCGTTTTGCGGTGCCGTAAGATCGTTCATGGTCTAGTGCCCTAGAATCAAAAATTAAGCTCATATCGCACTCCATTGCGTAAGCCATTTGAATGGGAAACCAGCGGATTCCGCTGGTTTTTATCTGATAACTAAGTGAAGCCGACTTGCCGGGGACGTTGTTAATTACTCATGCATCGCCCCCGCTTTCGAGAAACTTGCGGATAGTCGAATGACGCCAGAACCGCAGTTTCCCCTCGTAATAGTCCGGGGCCGGGTACAGACCGGTCTTTACCCCTTTGTAATGCCAGGTGGGACCGATGCGTAAAATCGCTTGTACTTCAGCGGCACGCAACCGGCCCGGCAACGACAGGTCGATATGTGACACGTCCGCACGCGAATTGACTACAGGGGGGATTTCCGCCGATTGAGCGGTTTGCCGGTCAGCGGCATTAACAAAACGAACGGCCATACGCGTACCCTCACGCTAGATGGCCTCCATGCCGGATTGCGATAGTGACAGCGCGCGCCGATCATTCACCGGCGTTCACTGGAATGCGTATACGAACACAAGACGAGCGGCGGGTCAATACTGATTTTAAGCTGTTAGTGCGCTAACCAACATATCCGGCTTTCCTAATAATCCGTGTTCGACAAGGTACGTCGCCCACCAGCGCATCATTTGCTGACGATCCGGCAAATATTTAGCGCGGTTATAGGCGGCGGCGACTTGATTATCAGGGACATGCGCTAATTGCCGTTCGATCCAGTCCGGTTGAAACAGGTTCGATTCATATAACGCCGTAGACGCCACCGCCCGGAATCCGTGACCCGTCATCTTGCCTTTGTAACCGAGGCGGTACAGCGCGAATAGCAGCGTATTGTTCGAAACCGGCTTAACCGGATTACGACCCGGCAATACCCAAGACGAATCCCCGGCTAATACCTGTAGTTCTTTAAATGCGGCGACGGCCTGCGGTGCGAGCGGCACGACATGATCTTTCTTGCCTTTCATGCGCGCGGCGGGGACGATCCAGATACCGCCGTCGCCGTCGTCTTTCGGGAGCGTCAACTCGCCCCATGTCGCGCCGATCAATTCGGACGTGCGCACAAAGGTAAGCGCTAGGACTTGCAAGGCGATTCGGGTTTGTTTGTCGCCGTTAGTCGGCGGCTGATCGTATCGGCTGATATCGGCCAGCAATTGCGGCAGCGACTTTTCACTGACGGCGTGTTGATGGCTTTTCACGTGCGGCGTCAACGCCCCGCGTAGGTCCGCCGTGTGATCGCGTGCGCCCCGCCCTGTGGCTATGCCGTAGCGCAAGACCTGACCGACTACGCCCATGACCCTGTGCGCTAGGTCCGTGGCCCCGCGTGCCTCGATCTTGCGCACGGCGGCGAGGACCTCCGGGGCGCTCAAGTCAGCTATCGGGCGCGCGCCTAGCGTCGGATAGATATTGCTTTCTAACCGGCGCTTAACGTCCAGCGCGTGCGAATCCGCCCACGTGCCCGCTTGCTTTTCATACCATTCGTCGGCGACGGCCTTAAACGTGTTCGCCGCTGACAGCACGGCGGCGGCTTTGACGGCCTTGCGTTCCTGACTAGGGTCTAGCCCGGCCTTCAACTGGGTAAGTACGTCAGCCCGCCGCGCCCGGGCGTCAGCTAGCGTGATCTTCGGGTAGACGCCGAGCGACAAGCCCTTTTCCTTCCCGGCAAGGTAATAGCGCATGCGCCAATACTTTGTGCCGTCAGCGTAGACCCATAGGAACAGGCCGTCGCCGTCCGCTAGCTTGCGGATAGCCTTGTCCTGCGCGGTTGCGTTCTTTGCGGCGAGGTCAGACAGGAGATTTGTAGGCATGACCGGGGTAACTCGAATTCAGGGGATTTCACTCTACCCTGAAAGTTACCCGGTTTTCCCAGTGGATTCAGGTGATATCCCGTGAATCCTAGTGAATGATAAAAGCCCCGAAACCCTTGTATTTACTAGGCTTTGCGCCGTTTTGATACTTGTAAAACAAGGGTAACTGGCGGAAAGGGTGAGATTCGAACTCACGGTACGCCTAAACGTACACTGGATTTCGAGTCCAGCGCATTCGACCACTCTGCCACCTTTCCATTTACTGCAACCGCTTTAGTGCCTGTTACTGCTCTTTGCGGCCTTCGCTGAACGGGTCGATGCTCAGCGAAGAGAAAGATTATAGACGACTCGGAATCGATTTCCAACCCCTTTTCGTGAGCCGGTTACAACACACCGACTCATTGCGCCGCTTATTCCGATCCCACCACTTCCAGCTTTTCCACGCCACGCATGTACGGCCGCAATACGGCCGGCACCGTCACCGATCCATCCGCATTCTGGAAGTTCTCAAGCACCGCAACGAGCGTGCGCCCCACCGCCAGTCCCGACCCGTTCAGCGTATGAACAAATTCGGGCTTGCCCTGTGCATTGCGGAACCGCGCCTGCATCCGGCGAGCCTGGAATGCTTCCGTGTTCGAGCAGCTTGATATCTCGCGATAGGTGTTCTGCGCCGGCAGCCAGACTTCCAGGTCGAATGTCTTCGACGCCGAAAATCCCATGTCACCGGTGCACAGCGTGATCACGCGATACGGCAGTTCGAGCTTCTGCAGGATTGCTTCGGCGTGGCCGACCATTTCGTCGAGCGTGTCGTACGATTTTTCGGGTGACACGACCTGCACCATTTCCACTTTATCGAACTGATGCTGGCGGATCAGGCCACGCGTATCGCGACCGTACGAACCCGCTTCGGACCGGAAACAGGGTGAATGCGCGGTGAGCTTCACCGGCAACGCAGCAGCCTCGAGAATGCTTTCGCGCACCGTGTTCGTCAGCGAAATCTCGGACGTTGAAATCAGATATTGCGTGACCGTGTTTTCTTCGCCGCCCTTCTCCACCCGAAACATGTCGTCCGCGAATTTGGGCAACTGTCCCGTTCCGACCAGAATCTCCGGATTCACGATATACGGCGTGTACGCCTCCGTGTAGCCGTGCTGCTCGGTGTGGGTGTCGATCATGAACTGGGCAAGCGCGCGATGCAGTCGCGCGATCTGCCCGCGCAGCAGCGTGAAACGCGCGCCGGACAGCTTGGCGCCAGTCTCGAAATCAAGGCCGAGCGGTGCGCCTACATCGACGTGATCCTTGACCTCGAAATCGAACGAACGCGGCGTTCCCCAGCGGCGCAGTTCCACGTTTTCGGTCTCGTCGCGGCCAACCGGCACGCTTTCGTGCGGCAGGTTCGGTACGCCGAGCATCAGGTCGGAGAGGCGTTTCTGGATGTCGTCGAGTTGTGCCGACGACGCTTTCATGGTGTCGCCAATTCCGCCCACTTCCGCCATCACCGCAGCAGTGTCTTCGCCGCGGCCTTTCATTGCACCGATCTGCTTCGACAACGTATTGCGCCGCATCTGCAGTTCTTCGGTCCGCGTCTGGATCTCGCGACGTTCAATTTCCAGTGCCGCGAACGCAGCGATGTCGAGGGTGTAGCCGCGTTGGGCCAGGCGCTGGGCGACGGCGTCGGGGTCTTTGCGCAGAAGTTGAATGTCGAGCATGGCAGGGCTGGTTCTTAGTAGGTGCGAATCCGCGATTTTAGCTCAGCACCGAAGGGTTATTGTCGCGCTTTGGCCGGGTTAGCCGTTGGGACTAAAGTTCGGGGCGTTTTCCGTTCCAGAAAAACCTGTCTCGAAATTAGTCGTTACGGTATTCATCAGCAATACCGCGGCACAGGACCACGATCACTTCTTCTCGCCTTTGTTCTCGCGCCGCCATTGCGCGTCCATCTCGGCCAGCCTTGCCATCTTCTCGCCGATCTTGCCTTCCAACCCGCGCGGCGTCGGCTCGTACCAGTGCGGATCGCGCATGCCGTCCGGCAGGTACGTCTCCCCTGCCGCGAACGCGTCGGGTTCATCGTGGGCATAACGGTATTCATGCCCGTAGCCCAACTCCTTCATCAGCTTCGTCGGCGCGTTGCGCAAGTGCACCGGCACCCCGCGCGACTGATCCTTGCCGACAAACTGGCGCGCCTCGTTATAGGCCTTGTAGCCCGCGTTGGATTTCGGCGCGACCGCCAGATAAATCAGCGCCTGCGCCAGCGCCAGCTCACCTTCCGGCGTACCCAGGCGCTCATAGGTTTCGGCGGCATCGAGCGCAATCCGCCCCGCGCGCGGATCGGCGAGACCGATGTCTTCCCATGCCATGCGCACAATGCGCCGCGCCAGATAACGCGGATCAGCGCCGCCATCCAGCATTCGACAAAACCAGTAAAGCGTCGCGTCCGGATTACTGCCGCGCACCGACTTGTGCAACGCGCTGATCTGATCGTAGAACGCGTCGCCACCCTTGTCGAAACGACGCAAATTCTCGGCAAGCGCGCTGCCCAGCAATGCCCCGTCGATATGCGTCGACTTCTGCTGCGCCGCCGCCCGCGCAACGATCTCGAGATTGTTGAGCAGCTTGCGGCCGTCGCCATCGGCGGAACCGATCAACGCGTCGCGAGCGTCGTCGGTAAATGTGAGACCGCCCAGTTCGCCTTGCGCCCGGTCCAGCAACTCGGTGAGCTCGCTCGCTTCGAGACTTTTCAGCACATAAACGGCCGCCCGCGACAGCAACGCGCTGTTCACCTCAAACGATGGATTCTCGGTCGTCGCGCCCACGAACACGAACAGGCCCGACTCCACGTGAGGCAAGAATGCGTCTTGCTGGCTCTTGTTGAATCGATGCACTTCGTCGACAAACACCAGCGTCTGATGCCCGTTCGCCCGATGAATCTGCGCCAGTTCGACCGCCTCGCGAATGTCCTTCACGCCCGACAGCACCGCCGAAAGCGAGATGAATTCAGCGTGAAACGCCGCCGCCATCAAGCGCGCGAGCGTGGTCTTGCCCACGCCCGGCGGCCCCCAGAGGATCATGGAATGCGCTTCGCCGGACTCGAAGGCGACGCGCAGCGGCTTGCTGGCGCCGAGCAGGTGTTTCTGGCCGATGACCTCGTCGATAGTGCGAGGACGCAGACGCTCGGCAAGCGGAACATTGGCACGGTTTTCTTCGAACATGGCGCTCTGGAGGTTTCCGGATAGGTCTGGTGGTGCAATTTGGGCAAAGACAGCGATAATCGTGCGCTTTTCGAGACGGACGCCGCCGCTGCGTCAAAATGAACGTTTCGCCTCGAAAAACGCGAATCGAGCCGCAACGGTGATTATGACAGCCGCGGACGAACCGAAGAAACGCGCATGAACCGGGCCAAGCCCTACAGATAAGGACGAAACGCGAATGGGACAAGGGAACATGAAGGAGAACACAACAGGCGCGAGCGGCGAAACCGGCACATCGACTTACGCGCCGCTTCTGCCGGTCCCCGCCGCGCGCCGCGCGTTCGGCACATCGGACGCCTTCGCGTTGTGGTTTTCACTCGGCATCGGCTTGCTGGTGGCGCAGGCCGGCGCACTGCTCGTACCGGGCATGTCGCTGCCGCATGCGCTCGCGGCCATTGTGATCGGCACGGTGATCGGCGTGGTCTTGCTGGCGCTCGCCGGCGTGGTCGGCACGGATACGGGCCTGGCCGCCATGTCGTCGCTGCGCCCAACACTGGGACTGCGCGGTGCGTCCGTGCCCGCCGTCATCAACGCGGTCCAACTGGTCGGCTGGGGCTCGTTCGAAATCATCGTGATGCGCGATTCCGCCGATGCCCTCGCCAAGCAATCATTCGGCCTCGCCATGCCGCTGATCTGGACCTTGATCTTCGGCGTGCTGGCGACAACGCTCGCGATCACCGGACCGCTGTCGTTCGTCCGGCGCTTCTTGCGTACGTGGGGAATCTGGCTGCTGCTCGGCGGCGCGGGCTGGTTGACGTGGAATCTGCTGTCGAAACAAGACTTTGGCGCGCTGATGAACCGCCCCGGCACGGGCGATATGCCGTTCGGCGCGGGTATCGACCTGGTGGTCGCGATGCCACTGTCGTGGTTGCCGCTGATTGCCGATTACACGCGTTTCGGGCGCAGCGCGGGCGGCACGTTCCGCGGCACGCTGTTCGGATACGGAATCGCGAACATCTGGTTCTATGCGCTCGGCGCGTTCTACGGCCTCGCGGCCGGCGGCGGCGATGCGCTGCTGACCGTCGCGCTGGCCCAGGCGGCGGGCGGGATTGCGCTACTGCTGATTCTCATCGATGAAATCGACAACGCTTTCGCCGATATCCACTCGGCCGCCGTTTCCACCGGCACGTTCTGGGCGAAGGCGAGCGTGCCGTTGCTGTCCGCGGCGTTCGGCGCGTTGTGCACGCTGATCGCGCTGCTCGTGCAGATGGGCAAGTATCAGAACTTCCTGCTGCTGATCGGTTCGGTGTTCGCGCCGCTATTTGGCGTGGTGCTGGTGGATCACTTTATCGTGAGAAAACGTCGCGTTGAAATCGCCGCGCTCACCGATCCGCGCGGACCCTACGGGTTCTCGGGTGGTTGGCACGTGAGCGGGTTTATTGCGTGGGCGTTGGGAATCGCGGCGTATCACGCGATCAATCAGTGGCTACCGAATCTCGGCGCGACGCTGCCGGCGCTCGTGGTCGGCGCGCTGGCTTATCTGGCGTTAGTGTCCGGGCGCCGGGAGCAACAACGGTCGTCGGCGACTTAGGCGGTAGTTCGGGCGGTGACTCGGGCGGAAATTCACGCGATGAGTTCACCAGCGACTTAGGCGAGCGATTCGGGCGTGAGGACCGTCAGATCCCCTCGCCCGCTTGCTGAGTTCGCTGGCTGAGTTTGCGTGCTAAGCCCGACTGAGCAGCCTGTCCCGAACAAGCTGCACTACATTACCCGTTGATCACATCCGCGCCCTTCGGCACGATGAACTTGAACTGATCGGCTTTCAGCGGCGGATTTTTCTCGATATTCGAGAACGTCAGCAAGGTGACATTGCCGAACACGTCATGCAATTCCATCGCTTCGAGATTGCCGTTCTTGAAGCCGATGCCAACCTGCTGGAATTGCGTGTCCTGCGCTTTCGGCGTCAGTTCCAGCCAGTCGATGCCATCCTTCACGCCCGCATCGCGCGACGTGAAATTCTTGTCGAGGTCATTGCTGCCGAAGAGAATCGCAGCCGGACTCGCGCCTAGAGCATTGCCCAGCGGGCGGATCGTGACCTGGTTCAGGTCTTTGTCGTAGACGTAGAGCTTGTCGCCGTCCGCCTGCAACACTTGCGCGTAGGGTTTGTCGTACGACCAGATGAACTTGCCCGGCCGCGCGAACGTGAACGTACCGCTCGACGTGCCGCCAAGCCGCGACGCCATGCCCTGCGTAGCCGATGCAGCGGCCTTACTCGGCGCCTTCACCTCACGCTGGACAAAGTTGCCATGCGCCGCGTGAACCTGCGCGATAAATGCCTTCAATTGCTCCGTACCGCTTGCGAAAGCCTGCGACGCCAGCAGCATGGAAGCGCCGAAAACAACGGCTTTTATCGTCCGGCTTTGATGTTTCATGGCCGATCTCAAAGTCGATCCCAAAACTGACTGCATATAAAAACTCTCCAGATAACCTTATTCGGCTTCACGCGCCGGCGTGAGGATTTCGCGATTGCCGTTCGAGGACATCGACGAAACGAGCCCCGAATTTTCCATTTGTTCGAGCAGTCGTGCTGCCCGGTTATAACCGATCCGCAGATGCCGCTGCACAAGCGAGATCGACGCGCGGCGGTTCTTGATAACGATTTCGACGGCCTGGTCGTAGAGCGGATCGGCTTCGCCTTCTCCGCCCGCGCCCGCGCCGCCTGGCGCACCGTCCTCGCCATCGCCCAGCACGCCGCCTTCAAGAATGCCCTCAATGTAGTTCGGCTCGCCGTGCTCCTTCAGCTTGGCGACCACGCGATGCACTTCTTCATCCGATACAAACGCGCCGTGCACGCGCACGGGCAATCCCGAGCCCGGCGGCAGATAAAGCATGTCGCCCATGCCGAGCAGCGATTCCGCGCCTTGCTGGTCGAGGATGGTCCGCGAATCGATCTTCGACGACACCTGGAACGCCATCCGCGTGGGCACGTTGGCCTTGATCAAACCGGTGATCACGTCCACCGATGGCCGCTGCGTGGCGAGAATCAGGTGAATCCCGGCGGCGCGGGCTTTCTGCGCGATCCGCGCGATCAACTCTTCCACCTTCTTGCCGACCACCATCATCAGGTCGGCGAGTTCGTCGATCACGACCACGATGGTCGGCAGGCGATTAAGCGGTTCAGGTTCGTCCGGCGTCAGGCTGAACGGATTCGGGATCTTCTCGTCGCGCTTGGTGGCTTCGTCGATCTTGTTGTTGAAGCCCGCAAGATTACGCACGCCCATCTTGCTCATCAGCTTGTAGCGGCGTTCCATCTCGGCCACCGCCCAGTTGAGCGCGTTGCCGGCCTGCCGCATGTCGGTGACGACCGGACAGAGGAGATGCGGAATGCCTTCGTAGACACTCATTTCGAGCATCTTCGGGTCGATGAGGATCATGCGTACTTCGTCGGCGGTGGCTTTGTACAACAGCGACAGGATCATTGCGTTGATCCCCACCGACTTGCCCGAGCCCGTGGTGCCTGCCACCAGCAGATGGGGCATCTTCGCGAGGTCGGCGCATATCGGCTTACCGCCAATATCCTTGCCCAGACCCATGGTCAAAGGCGAAGCGGCATCGGCATAAACCTGCGAACCGAGAATCTCGGATAAGCGCACGGTCTGGCGGCGCTGATTCGGCAATTCCAGCGCCATGAAATTCTTGCCCGGAATGGTCTCGACCACGCGAATGGAGACCAGCGACAACGAGCGCGCCAGATCCTTCGCCAGCCCGACGATCTGCGAGCCCTTCACTCCCGTTGCCGGCTCAATTTCGTAACGCGTCACGACCGGACCCGGGTACGCGGCAACCACGGACACTTCCACGCCGAAATCCTTCAGTTTTTTCTCGATCAGCCGCGACGTGTATTCGAGCGTATCGGCGGAAATGATTTCCTTCACTTCCGGCGCGGCGTCGAGCAGAGCCAGCGGCGGCAGCGTGGAGTCGCCGGGGAGATCGGTGAAAAGCGGCACCTGCTTTTCCTTCTCCACACGCGCCGATTTGGCCGCCGCGACGGGAGGCACGATCATCACCGGTTCCTGCTCCTCGATCTTCACCCGCCCGCGCACCACCTTGCCTTCGCGCTTCTCGGCCGCCACTTCACCCAGCTTGCGGTCGCGGCCCGCCTCGCGGCGCATTCTCGCGCCGGTGATGGTAGCCATGATGGCGTCACCGGTTTTTTCGCAGACGGATAACCATGAGAAGTTGAAATACAGCGACAAGCCGATCGCCAGTGCGACCAGCAGGAACAACGTAGCACCGGTGAAACCGAGCGCATGGGAAACCCCGTGCGCAACCGCCTCGCCAATCACGCCGCCCGGCGCCCGCGGCACCTGCACCTTGAGCGACCACATCCGCAGCGCTTCAATGCCGTCGCTTGCGGCCAGCACCAGCACGAACGCGAACGCCTCGGCCAGCCATGTGCGATCTTTCGATGGCGAGTCGTCAGCGTCAGCCGCTTCGTGATTCGTGATCCGCCGATAATTCGCGATGATCCGCCGCACCAGCAGCACGACCCACCAATAGGCCGACAGCCCGAACAAAAGCAGCAGGATGTCTGCTGTCCACGCGCCCACGCGGCCCGCCCAGTTGGCGATCTGGTCCACTTGCGCGGCGTGGGTCCAGCTTGGATCGTGGCGGCTGTAGCTCACCAGCGCCATGAGCAGGAACACGCCGAGCGCGACCTGCAAGATCCATCGAATCTCGGTGAAAAGGCGCGACATGCGGTGCGGCAATGCCTGGGCGCTTGCAGAATAGGTAGCTTTTGCCATTGATCCGTAAGGCTTTCTGACCCGCCGCACGGCGTGCAGCAGGTCGACAGGTTTAATGACGCATTGTAAACGCTGCGTTGCGATGATCGAGCAAAAATGGTCTGCAGTTTCACCCTGTAACACACGCGTTACACGCTGCAAGCCCTGCAGCGTGCTATGGCCGCGATTAAAAGGATCACTCGGCGAGCGTTCTTTACCCCCTTTATAATGGCGAACTCGCACCTAACTACAGGTCATCGGCAACGGTGCGCGGCAAGCGGTTAGCCGCCACAAGCGACTTTCCACGGTCCGCGTGCTCAAGCCGATATGAATCGTTCATCGATCACCGCGGATCAATGCGGATCAACGGTTCGGCCCTAACCACAACGGATTGCTCTCATGTCTTCGCCCAAACACGCAAAAGTGCTGATTCTCGGTTCCGGCCCCGCCGGCTACACCGCCGCTGTCTACGCGGCGCGTGCCAACCTGTCGCCGTTGCTTATCACGGGCCTGGCGCAGGGCGGTCAGCTCATGACCACTACCGACGTCGAAAACTGGCCCGGCGACGCAATGGGCGTACAAGGTCCGGAGCTGATGCAGCGTTTGCTGGATCACGCCGAGCGCTTCAACACTGAAATTGTCTTCGATCACATCCACACCGCCAAGCTGACCGAACGGCCTATCCGCCTGATCGGCGACTCGGGCGAGTACACCTGCGACTCGCTGATCATTGCGACGGGTGCATCGGCGCAATATCTTGGCGTGCCTTCGGAAGAAGCGTTCATGGGCAAGGGCGTGTCCGCTTGCGCGACGTGCGACGGTTTCTTCTACAAGAACGGCGAAGTAGCCGTGATCGGCGGCGGCAACACCGCCGTGGAAGAGGCGTTGTACCTGGCGGGTATCGCGAAGAAGGTGACGGTGGTGCATAGGCGCGACAAGTTCCGCGCCGAGCCGATCCTGATCGACCGCTTGCTCGCGAAGGAAAAAGAAGGCCTGGTCGACATCAAGTGGAACCACGTGCTGGACGAAGTCACGGGTGATGCTTCCGGCGTGACGGGCTTGCGCATCAAATGCACCGAAACGGGCACGACCAGCGACGTACCGCTGCAAGGCGTGTTTGTCGCGATCGGCCACAAGCCGAATACGGACCTGTTCGTTGGTCAGCTCGAGATGAAAAACGGCTATATCATCACGCACGGCGGCCTGCAAGGGAACGCGACGGGCACGAGCATTCCGGGCGTGTTCGCCGCCGGCGACGTGCAGGATCACATCTATCGCCAGGCTGTCACCAGCGCCGGCACGGGCTGTATGGCCGCGCTCGATGCGCAGCGTTATCTTGAAAGTATCGACGAAAATCCCGCCGTGCACTCGATGAGCGCCGAAGCGGAACGGTAAGCGGCGGGAGAGGCGGCGCCCGATTAACACGAATTTGCGCGCCGCTTGAACACGACTCGGTATTGCCCGTACGGGTATATGCCGGGTACAAAGAAACGCCGGTCGAGATCCCTTGGATCGGCCGGCGTTTTCATTTGAGCGCGGTTGGAGGCGGTTGAAAAAACAAGTAAGAAAACGCCCTCCGTGCCGATTTTTCCTCTTCCCATGTTAAAAAGGGTTTCCGAAAGCGGCGTGAACCGTGTTCTGCCGCCGTGCATCTTCTTCTGCCGTGTAATGCCCAAGAACCTGCCCCATCCGAACGAACCCAAGCTGAAACGCCAGCGCGACGCCGCGCCGGGCACGGCCACCGCTCCGCCCAAGGCCGCTGCGCCGACGCCGGAAGAATTGTCGGCGGTGTTGAAACGCGATGGCCTCGCCGGGCTCGGCGCGTTGCGCAGCTCCCTCGAGGTTGCTGCAGCCAAACGCAAGATCCAGCGCGCTGCGGCCGCGGCGGCCGAGCGCGAAGCCGTGGCGGATGCGGATGTATTCCGTCGTTCGATCGGTGAAGTAGCGCCGCTGAAAGTCCCTCCCCGCATGCCGCTGCCGCGCGTGCCGCCGTCGCCGCTGCCGTTGCAGACGCGCCTGGATGAAGAGGCCGTCCTGCACGAAGCGCTCTCCGACGAATACGATCCCGAAAGCCTGCTCGATACCGACGATTCCCTCTCCTACTGCCGCCACGGCGTGCGTCAGGAAGTGGTGCGCAAGCTCCGGCGCGGCGCATGGATCGTGCAGGCGCAACTCGACCTGCACGGCATGCGGCGCGAGGAAGCGCGTGAGGCGCTGTCGGAATTTATCCGTGAATCGGTGAAACGCGGGCTGCGCTGCCTGCGCGTGATTCATGGCAAGGGACTGGGGTCGATCGGACGCGAACCAGTGCTCAAAGGCAAAGTGCGCGCGTGGCTCGTGCAGAAAGAGGAAGTGATCGCATTCTGTCAGGCGCGGCCTCATGACGGCGGCGCCGGCGCCGTGCTCGTGCTGCTCCAGCCCGGCACCTCATCGCAGCATCACAGTCATCCGCAAGACCGGGACCACCGGATTCACGATTCCGACCACCGGCGCGACCAGCGAAAGGGGCCGTAACCGTGCATCCGAGGCTCACGCTGGCCATCTCCATCATGGAGGCGTTCGCGATCTTCGCGTATGCGATTTCCGGGTTGATCGAAGCGAGAAAGCGCCGGCTGGATGCCGTCGGGGCCTTTCTGGTCGCGCTCGCCACCGCTTTTGGCGGCGGCACGATACGCGATGTGCTGCTGTCGCGCCGGCCGTTTTACTGGGTCCAGCACCAGGATTACGTGATCGTCATCTTCATCATGGCGATTTTTGCACCTTTCCTGCTGCGCACGACCACACGCCTGTTCGATCAGCGCGCGCTGCTGATTGCAGACGCCATCGGACTGGGCCTGTTCAGCATTTCCGGGACGTCGATTGCGCTCGATGCCGAGATGCCCGCGTTCACCGCGGCCATGATGGGCGTGGTGACGGGGGTGTTCGGCGGCATCATGCGGGACGTGCTGTGCAACGAGGTGCCGCTGATCCTGCGCGATTCACGGCCGTATGCGGTCTGCGCGTTCGCGGGTTGCTGGCTGTATCTCGGACTCGACTGGCTGGGGCTGGAAGGGGTGTACAACGTGCTGGTATCGACCGGGTTTACATTGTTCGCACGGCTGGTCACGCTCAAGCTGGACGTGCGCTTGCCGCACTGATCCGAGGCCGCAGGAGCGTTACGGCAAATGCGCGGCCACAGCCCCGCCCACACGCGCGAGCGAAGGCCGCCGGCTATTTGCTACAATCTGTCCTCGATTTTCGCCTTATTTCCGGCATTGCATTTACATCAACTCGTTACGTCAACTCCACCCCAACGGTCGATCGACCCGCAGACTGAACATGAATATCGAGCAAGCGCGTTTCAACATGATCGAACAGCAAATCCGTCCCTGGGATGTGCTGGACCAGGACGTCCTGAACCTGCTGTCGATCGTCAAGCGTGAAAATTTCGTTCCGGCCGCGTATCGCAACATCGCGTTCGCGGATCTCGAGATTCCGCTGCCCGCCGGCCAACACATGCTGTTTCCGCGAGTCGAAGCGCGGGTGTTGCAGGAACTGGCCGTGAAAAAGCACGAAGTCGTGCTCGAGATCGGCGCCGGATCGGGTTACATGGCGGCGTTGCTTGCCGCACGTGGCCGTTCGGTCACCACCGTCGAAATCGAGCCCGAACTCGCGAAGCTGGCCGCAGAAAACCTGACGGCGAACGGCGTGTCGAATGCGCAGGTCGAACTCGGTGACGGCGCACGCGGCTGGAAGGAAGGCGAAACCTACGACGTGATCTGCGTGTCGGGCGGCCTGCCGGTCATGCCGCAGGAATTCCTCGATCAGTTGAAGATCGGCGGCCGGCTGGCGGCGTTTGTCGGCGGCGCGCCGGTCATGAAGGCGCAGATCATCACGCGCGTGGACGAAAAGCAATTTCGCGTCGCCGATATTTTCGAAACGCTGATCCCGCCGCTCAAGAACGCCGTGCAACCGTCGCGCTTCAAGTTCTGACACGACCTGGTTTCACGCTCGGACTCGCGTTACTGGGGCGAGTCCGAAGCGTCAAGTTGCACGCTGCACCTTTGTTTGTGCGGGTAGCACCAGCGGGCCGGCCGGCTCGCTGTCGCTGACCACTTTCACCGGAATCCCATGCAAAATCTGTCCGCACCCGAACTGGCCGAATGGCTCGCCGATACATCGCGTCCCGCCCCTCTCCTGCTCGACGTCCGCGAACCGTGGGAAATCGAAACCGCCAGGCTTGCCAATATTGTCGCCATCCCGATGCGCGATATCCCGGCGCGCAGCGAAGAACTGGACGACGAAGCGCAGATCGTCTGCATCTGCCACCACGGCGCCCGTAGCGCGCAAGTCGGCATGTTCCTGGAGTCCCGCGGCTTTACGCAGGTATTCAACCTGTTCGGCGGTATTGACGCATGGTCGCGTCAGGTCGATCCGGCCGTGCCGACGTACTGATCCGGCCGCTTTAGTATTCTCGTTTTACCCAGCACTCACCGATACCAACGAAGCCCAGGCCAAATACGATCACGCGATCCCGCAGGAAATTGCGGCGCAGAACGAGCTTGAGGTGAAGCTGGCGGCGCTGGAGCAGATCGTCGGGCATCTGGCGACCCGGGGTGGATGGCCTCGCGCGCGGCGTGACGCCGCCGCCCGTTCCGGCCGACATGCAGCAATGGATCGATACGGCACGCGACACGAACTATCAGGTCGTGCTCAAGCAACTGGCCGTAGCGAACTCGCAGCGCGAGACATTGAAGGCGAAGGCCGGCCATTACCCGACGCTCGATCTGGTCACAAGTTACGCGAAGAGCAGTCTGGGCGCGACGGCACGTAAGACCAACGCGGTTAACCGCCTCTCGATGCCGCAATAAAAAACCGCGGACATCTTTCGAAAACGAATACGAAAACGAAAGAAGCCCGCGGTTTCTTTAAAGCCGGTAAAAACTCAAACCACGTTCATGGCCAGCGCGCTCTCGCGATAATGCAGGCTCGCCTTTTCGCTATCGCCGAGTTGCTCATGCAAACGGGCCAGCGCCCGATGCGTACGAATCTTCAACGGTTCGTTGTCCGCGAGCTTCAACGCCGATTCCAGGAACGCCTGCGCCTTGCCCCACAACTGCTGATGCAGACACAAGCGCCCGAGCGTGAACAACAGATCCGCGTCTTCGGTGCGTTCCTTGTGCCAGGCTTCAGCACGCTGGATCAACGGCAATGCATCGCCCGGCGACGCGCAATCCGGATAACGCCGCAACAGCCGCGCGTCCCAGTTGTGATTCAACGCTTCTTCCACGATCTTGCGCGCGTCGTTCCTTCTATCGAGTGCAATCAGCAATTCGGCGGCAAGGTCAGCAAGACGAGGCGATTGCCGCTCGGTCGCCGATAACGACTGCCAGAACTCCAGCAACGCGTCCGGGTTATGCCGCCGATCACGCAGCAGATTTTCCGCTGCGACCTGGCGCAAACGCACCGCGACAGCCGGATGCAGCGCCTCGCGTTTCTCCAGCGTCTTGACCAGCTTCAGCACTTCGCCCCAGTTCTTCAGCTGCTGCTGCGCGCGCAACGCAATCTGCTGCGCGTGCAGGCGCCGGCCGCCCTGCGCCTGCATCTCGGTCAACGCGACCAGCGCGCCGTCCGCGTCGCGGCCATCGGCGCGCATGTCGGCGGTGGCCATCAAACGCGCATCCTGCCAGTCGCTGCCCTGCACCTTGGCGAGCCATTCGTCGCGACGTGCGTACTCGTTCATCTCGTGCGCCGCCTTGGCGCCGATCAACCCAGCAGCACCGGCGTTTTCATCGGCGATAAGGGAATCGCGTGCGGACTTCTCCGCCTTGGAAAAACGTCCCGCATACAAATGGCCGATGGCATCGCGCAACGCGGCATTGGCCTTCGCGAGCCGCGAGCGGGTCCGGTACGCCGACACCCGCTGCGGCATTTTCAGCACGCTGCGAATGGCGCGAAGCACGGCGTAGATCACGATGAACGACACGACCAGCGCCACCACGAACAGATTCAGCGATATATCCACCCGATACGGCGGCATGACCAGCAGCACTTGCCCGCCGTCGAAGACACCGACGAGCGCCAAGCCCGCCGCTGCCGCGAACAGCAGTACAAACCAGATGAGTCCGCGCATCGTCATCATCCGCCTCGCTTGAACTGGTGAACCGCCGCGAGACTCGCGTTCAGGTCGGGCACGGTGACCGCGAGCGACGCCTGATCGACTTGCTGCAAGAGCGCACGAACCGCCTTGACCTTGCCCGACGACTGATCGAAATACCGGCCGAGCGCCGTGTCCGCAGCGTGAAGATCCGACTTCAGCGCGGGTTCACTGCGTGACAACAGCGACAAACGCGCCGACAACAAACGCAGCTTCACGTTTTCGCGCACAAAATAACCTTGATCCGGCGATGCGAGCATGGCTTCGGCGTTATCGATGCGACGCACCGACACAAGGCTCGACAACTGCTGCCCGATCCCGCTGGCAACCTGCTCCAGCCACACTTTCCAAACCGGCTGGCCAGTCGCGGCTGCGATGGAAGCGGTGTTGCGTGGAGTATCGGCGTGGGCGGTGGCCGGCGTGATCGGCGCTTCGCCCGCCAACGGCAGGGAATCGATCTGATCGATTGCGGTATCGAGCTTGATGGCCAGCCCGGTGAGATCGGTGGACGGCGTTGCGTGCAGCTTGTCCATGTCCTGCGCGATGGCCTTGCGGATCGTCACGATCTGCGGACCCGTGGTCGCGGCCAGGCGCGTGTCCGCGCTTTGCAGCGCAAACAGCGCGAGCTGGACGTTGCCGGTGAGCTGCAACTGCTGGCTCGCGCTCGACAGGATCTGCTCGACTTCGGCAAGGGTCCAGTCGTCGCGATTGCTCGCCAGATCCTGGTATTGCTGTTGCAGCGCCTGGCTTTGCGCCTGCGCGTCGGTGAGTTTGCCCTGGAACTGGATGATCTGCGTGTTGAGCGCCTGCACGGAACTGGCGGCCTGGTCTGCCTGGGCCTGCAACGCGGCCGTTTGCGTGTCATTCGCTTGCAAGCGTTGCGCGAATTGCGCATCGCGCTGATCGAACTTGCGGTTGAGCATGAAACCGCCCACGCCCGCGACCACCACGACAATCAGCAGCACCAGCCACAGCAGCGCAGTGCCCGCGCCGCCGCCACGCTGTTTCGGCTGAGACTCGTAGGGCGTGAACGGTGTGTTCGGCGGGTTCGACGCCGGGGGCGGCGTCGACGTAGCGGATTTCGGGGCGGTTTTACTTGAATCGATCGAATCAGTCATGCGTGATTGAGCCGGTTGGTGAGCCGGCGTTGAAGCCGGCCTGGAATCCGTCGGCGCGGACTCCTGGTTGGTTTGACTGGATTGGCTGAACGGCGCTGCCGTCGAGGCCTTGTATCCATGTTCCTGCGCTTTTGCAACCTGCGCGCCGGGTTCTTGTTCGGGTTTCGATTGTTCCGCGGTCTGTTCCGTTCTTTCCGTTGCCGCGGCGAAGATGCCCGTGAGCGCCTGCACGATACGCTCGTCGCCAGCGCCGGACACCGTAATCGTATCAAAACCCGCTTGCCGCGCGGCTTCGGCAATACGCGGATGCGGGCTCACGAGCGGCGCGTGCTTGAGCGTAAGGGTTTCATCGACGGTGAGATGTTCGCGGGCAAGCTCTTCAAGATTGCGTACGCCTTCCGAGCTTGTCAGCAGCCACGCGTGCGGAACGCCGGCGAGCAATGCATGGATGCGTTCCCAGTCGCGCATGGACGGTTCCGGCACGATCCGCCGGTACGCCGCGACCTTCTCCACTTTCGCGCCCGCCGCGCTGAGCGCGTCCGCCAGCCACTCGCGGCCGCCATCGCCGCGCACGATCAAGATGCGTTTGTCCCTGAGACCGCGGAGGCCGAAGTGCACTTCGATAGCCGCAAACAACGCCTCGGAATCGTAACGGGGGTCGGTTAGCGCCGCCGTTGTTGCCGTTGCGCCGGGCGCTGGACTGATAAGCGGACTGATGATCCTATAGGCTGGCGGTGCCACGCCTTGCCGGGCGAGCGCAGCCACGCTGCCGGGGCCGACTACGCCAATGGGTATCTGTGAAGGCCAGGCGGAACTGAGCGCGGCAAACGCGTGGTCGACCGCGTTCGGCGATACAAACACGACCAGCGCAAAGCCAAGCGGCGCGGGTGCGTAAAGTTCGCCGAGCGCGGCGTGCAGTGGCGCGGCATCGGCCACCGGACCGATATCGATGAGCGGAAACTCAATTGGCTCGAAACCGGCGCGCTCCAGCAGCGGCAGCAGCACGGCCGATTGGCCCAAAGGACGCGTGACGACAACAGCCGGTCGTTGGGTTGGCGGCTGCGTTGGCGATTGCGTTGGCCCTTGCGCCGATGAATGGGCAGATCCTTGAGCGCTCGCCATCAGTCGGCAGGCGACGCAGCGGGAGGAGCGGGAGGAATATGCGCGCCGCTCGCGGTGCTCAACTCACGGACGATATCCATTGCGCCCTGCGCTTCGAGTTCGGCCGAGACGCGACTGCCAAGATCCAGCGCGGCCTGTACGTCAGCGGCCTGGGCCGAGCCTTCGGCACGCAGGACCCGCGTGCCATCGACCGTCGATACACAGCCGCGCAAATGCAGCACGCCGTCGCGCCAATCGGCATACGCGGCAAGCGGCACTTCGCAACTGCCGCCGAGCGAGCGCGACACCATCCGTTCAGCTTCGACAGCAGCGGCCGTTGCCTCATGATGCAAGGGCGCGAGCCACGCGGCAAGATTGTCGCGGCCGGCGCGGATCTCGATACCCAGCGCGCCCTGTCCTGCGGCCGGCAAGCTGATTTCGACCGGCAAGCTCTGGCGAATCCGTGATTCGAGGCCGAGGCGTTTCAAGCCGGCGGCGGCAAGAATGATCGCGGCGTAGTCACCACGATCAAGTTTGCCAAGCCGGGTATCGAGATTGCCGCGCAACGGGCGGACGTCGAGATGAGGGAACTGCATGCGCAACATGGCTTCGCGCCGCAGGCTGGACGTCCCCACGATGCTGCCTTCAGGCAGTTCCGAGAGCGACGGATAGTGCGGCGAGACGAAGGCGTCGCGCGGATCTTCGCGCTCAAGGATCGTGCTCAGCGTGAAGCCATCAGGCAGTTCCATGGGCACGTCTTTCAGCGAATGCACGGCCAGGTCGGCGCGGCCGTCGGCCAGCGCGGCTTCCAGTTCCTTGACGAACAGGCCCTTGCCGCCGACCTTCGATAAGGTCCGGTCGAGAATCTGGTCGCCGCGTGTCGTCATTCCGAGGATTTTGACGTCGCAAGATGGATATAATTTGTGCAGCGCAAACCGCACGTGCTCAGCCTGCCACATGGCTAGACGGCTTTCCCGCGAGGCAATGACCAGAGTGTCGGGCGGTGGCGTGGAAGGCGTCTCGGAGTTCATTGCAAAGTCAATCGAATGACGGGATGGATAACAAACAATGGTAGCACGCACGCCATGGCCCAATTACAGTCGGACCCCGCGCCCGAACGCCACGGCGCGGGCTTCGAGCGAGGCGGCAGGACGGAGACAGCAAGGGTGTGCCGCATCGCGCGGCATCGCCGGGGCACGCATTTTATCGTGTGGCCGCGGTAGGGCGCCTTCGCAATCTCGGGTTTCATCCGCTACGGTGTAGTAAGGCATGGCAAAGCAGTCGAACGTCGCACCGGCAGGCGGTCTCGCGCCCTTTCGTGTTTTCTGGCGCCCGGCCACCCCGGTATCCTGTCTCTGGCTTTCAAGAGGAATTCAACGTGACGTCTCCCGGATCGGCGCGCAACGCCCGCCCCCGCCGCAACGCTGTATCGAAGGATGCTTCTTCCGTTGCGCCTGCCACGGCGCCCGCCGTTCATGGTCGCGCGGCCACGGCTACCGTTACTGCCAGCAAGGCGTCCAAAACCGCCGCGCCCGTGAAAAAGGCTGCAACTGGGACAACTAAACGTGTGGCCAACGGCCGCGCTGCCGCCACGCCTGCACCTGCGTCCGCGAAGACTGTGAAGAACGGCAAAGCCCCCTCGCGCACGCGCGACAACAAGGACCAGCCGCTTTTTGAGGACATCCGCTATCTCGGCCGCCTGCTCGGCGACGTGGTGCGCGAGCAGGAAGGCGACGAGGTATTCGATGTCGTGGAAACGATTCGTCAGACGGCCGTGAAGTTTCGGCGTGAAGAAGACAACGAGGCGTCGCAGACACTTGAAAAGCGCTTGAAATCGCTCTCGCCCGAGCAGACGGTGAGCGTCGTGCGCGCGTTCAGCTACTTCTCGCATCTTGCGAATATCGCGGAGGACCGGCATCACAACCGGCGCCGTCGGATTCACGCGCTCGCTGGTTCCACCCCGCAGCCCGGCACCATGGCCTATGCCATCGAACGCCTGAAGGCGAGTCCGAATGCGAAGTCGGCGAAAGCTACGCTGCAAAAATTTTTCGATGACGCGCTTATCGTTCCGGTCCTCACCGCCCACCCGACCGAAGTCTCGCGCAAGAGCATCCTGGATGCGCAGCACGAAGTCGCGCGGCTCTTGGCCGAGCGCGATCAGGAACTGACCGCGCGCGAACGGGCGCACAACGAGGCGATGCTGCGCTCGCGCGTCACGTCGCTCTGGCAAACGCGGATGCTGCGCGAGGCCCGGCTGAGCGTTGCCGATGAAATCGAAAACGCGCTCTCGTATTACCACACGACGTTTCTCGAAGAAATTCCCGCGCTTTACGCCGACATTGAAGCCGCGCTGACCGAACACGGCCTGCCCGCGCGCCTGCCGCCGTTCCTGCAAATGGGGAGCTGGATCGGCGGGGATCGCGACGGCAATCCGAACGTCACCGCGCCTACGCTCGTGCACGCCATCACGCGTCAGGCCACGGTGATCTTCGAACATTATCTTGAGCAGGTTCACAAGCTGGGCGCGGAGTTGTCGGTGTCGCATTTGCTGGCCGGCGCGAGCGATGCGCTGAAGACGCTGGCCGATGCGTCGCCGGACGCGTCGCCGCATCGTATCGATGAGCCTTACCGGCGCGCGTTGATCGGCGTGTATGCACGGCTCGTGGCGAGCGCCGACGAGCGGCTCGGACGCGGCCTGGTCGCGGCGCGTAGCCGCCATCCGGCGAAACCGTATGCATCGGCAGCGGAATTCGGCGCCGATCTGAATGTGCTGATCGAATCGCTGGCGGCGCATCACGGCGAGTATTTATCGACGCCGCGCTTGTCGCCGCTGGCGCGCGCCGCTGAAGTGTTCGGCTTCCATCTGGCGAGCATCGACTTGCGTCAAAGCTCCGATATCCACGAAGCGGTGATCGCGGAATTGCTCGCGCGGGCGGGCGTCCAGGATGACTACGCCGCGCTGCCGGAAGCCGACAAGATCGCGTTGCTGCTGAGCGAACTTGCACAACCACGGCCGCTGCGCCTGCCCTATTTCGATTACTCCGATCTCGCGAAGAGCGAACTCGGCGTGCTGGAAACGGCACGCGTGACGCGTGAGAAATTCGGTACGCGCGCGGTGCGCAACTACATCATTTCGCACACGGAAACGGTCAGCGATTTGCTGGAAGTGATGTTGCTGCAGAAGGAAACGGGCTTGCTGCACGGGCGGCTGGGACATGCCAAAGACCCCGCGCACGACGGGCTGATGGTGATTCCGCTGTTCGAAACCATCGCCGACTTGCGCAATGCGCCGCACATCATGGGCGATTTTTTCGCGCTGCCGGGCGTGGACAAGCTGGTCGAACTGCAAGGCGGCGAGCAGGAAGTGATGCTCGGTTACTCGGACAGCAACAAGGACGGCGGTTTTCTCACGTCGAACTGGGAGCTGTACCGGGCGGAACTGGCGCTGGTGGCTTTGTTCAAGCAGCACAAGACCACGCTGCGGCTCTTTCATGGCCGTGGGGGTACGGTCGGTCGCGGAGGCGGTCCGACCTATCAGGCGATCTTGTCGCAACCGCCGGGTACCGTCGATGGCCAGATCCGCACGACCGAGCAAGGCGAAGTGATCGCGAGCAAGTTCGGCAATGCGGAGATCGGGCGGCGGAATCTCGAGCTTGTTGTTGCCGCTACGCTCGAAGCATCGCTTTTGCCGCACGAGAACACGCCGGCGCAGTTGCCTCTGTTCGAAGCCACCATGCAGACGCTGTCCGATTCAGCGATGGCCGCGTATCGCGCGCTGGTTTATGAAACACCCGGCTTCAAGGAGTATTTCTTCGAATCGACGCCGATTTCGGAGATTGCAGAGTTGAACATTGGCAGCCGACCGGCATCGCGGAAACTGCAGGATCCGAAGCAGCGCAAGATCGAAGATCTGCGGGCTATTCCGTGGGGCTTCTCGTGGGGCCAGTGCCGTTTGCTTCTGACCGGGTGGTATGGGTTTGGTAGCGCGGTGACCGGTTTTCTCGATGCGTCGCCGGATGCAGCCGAGCGCACCAAGCGTCTTGCCACGCTCAAGAAAATGCACAAGACCTGGCCGTTCTTCGCGAATTTGCTGTCGAACATGGACATGGTGCTGGCGAAGACGGACATTGCGGTGGCATCACGTTACGCTCAACTCGTCACCGATAAAAAGCTCCGCAAGCATGTGTTCGGCCGGATCGTGGCGGAATGGGAGCGGACGTCGAATGTGTTGTCGGAGATCACGGGGAACAGCGAGCGGCTGGCGAATAATCCGTTGCTCGCCCGGTCGATTAAAAACCGCTTCCCGTATCTCGATCCGCTGAATCACCTGCAGGTGGAGTTGCTGAAACGCCATCGTGCCGGGGATGACAACGTGCGGCTGGGGCGCGGAATTCATTTGACGATCAACGGGATTGCGGCGGGGTTGCGCAATACGGGGTGATCCAGCAGTAGCGACGTGATCGCTTGATCGAAAAAGCCGGCTTGTGCACGTCACAGCCGGCTTTTTTTCATTACCTCGCCGGGGGCAATTGTCGGATTCCCGATGCACTTGATGTGCTGCGTGGCTCCGTGGCGAAGGGACCGTCGAGCAGCGGTCGCGCCGTTATGGGCAGGCTACAGAACCCCAGCAGGGGCACCGGCCGCATCGGCAGCTTGCTAATCGTGTCTCATCCATCGCTCCAGGTTTTCGTCCGTATTTTCTTGCCGCCCACAACGCTACAATGGCACCCTCTTGTACCGGTACAAGTCGCGCGGTTATTCTGGTATCTAAACTACCCGAGCCACTGCCGGACTTTCCAACGCGTGTATTGAACCTCATGCCCTTGTCATCCGCCGCCCCCGCTGCCAGCAAAACCGACGCCGCACCTCCCCTCGACGCCACGCCGGCCCGCGCGCTTGGCGACTTCATCCGTGCGCACCGGGAGCGGCTGTCGCCCATGGCCGTCGGCTTGCCGCCCGGCCCGCGCCGCCGCACGCCTGGATTGCGGCGGGAAGAAGTCGCCCAATTGTGCGGCGTCAGTCCGACCTGGTACACGTGGATCGAACAGGGACGGCCAGTGTCCGCTTCCGCCGACGCGCTTGCGCGCATCGCCGTCGCGTTGCAGTTATCAAGGGCCGAACGGGCATATCTGTTTGAACTGGCCGCCCAGCGGGACCCCACCGAACCCGATCCAGCGGCGCAGGACGCGCCGGCAGCGCTGTTGAAGTCAGTGGAATTGATCGATGCACCCGCCTACGTCCTCGACCGGCAGTGGAACGCCTTGCGCTGGAACGCGCGAGCGGCGGAATTGTTCGTCGGCTGGCTGGACGGCGTTCAGGACCGCAATCTGCTTAGCTTCACGTTTACGGCGCCGGGGGCGCAGAGCTTGATCGTAGATTGGGAAACGCGCGCGCGAAGGCTGGTAGCGGAGTTCCGGGCAGATTCGATCCGCCATCTGAACGATGCCCCCACGCGAGCGCTGATCGATTCGCTCAGTGCCGCCAGCGATGCGTTCGCGCGTTTTTGGGCGTCGCAGGACGTCGGTGAACGGGAGGGCGGGATGCGGGAATTCAATCATCCAACCCGCGGGCGTCTGGTGTTCGACCAGATTACGTTCAAGCCGGCGCATCGGGAAGATTTGAAACTGGTGATGCTGGTGGGTACCGACGTGGCATAACGACCGAGAATAGCCCGCACACGCCCTCCTTCAAAGAGGGCGGTGCCCCCGCTCCGAGGGCCGTTCAATACGATAACCACCCGCCGAGCGCTGCCGCATACGCGTGAGGCACACGAATCCAGGCTGTTGGCAAGTTTCTGAACCGATAGCCCAAAAAAATGCCCGGCCTACGCGGTCGGGCAAAGCCGCCTCTCCCCGGCAGGGCCGGAGGAGAACGGGGACACATGGTGAGCTGTGCGTGCAGCGCTGATTGTTTCGCGGGCCGCAAAGCTCGTATCCGTTGGTACGCAGGTAAAAGCGAAACGGATGCATCCGGATGCAAAAAAACCAGCGCGGTTTGTATCGATTATTTCTATAAGATCAATCGCACCCACCCGACCGGTCCCATGACAACAACACTCCCCCACGACCCGACCCCCGACACCCTCGTGCAATTGCTCGATCGTGTCGCCAGTGAAGATGCCGCCGCGCTGCGCGCGCTCTACGATCTGACTTCCTCGAAACTGTTTGGCCTCGCGCTTCGTATATTGGTGAAGCGTGAGTGGGCCGAAGAGGTTTTGCAGGACGCGTTCGTCAATATCTGGCGATACGCGGGCGACTACAAAGCCGGCCTGTCCGCACCGATGACCTGGATGGCGGCGATTGTCCGCAACCGGGCCCTCGACTATTTGCGGCGGCAAAAGGCCAACGGGGCAAGCGCCGAAACAGAATGGAGCGATGCGTTGGACGATACCTTGCCGGCAAATGAGGCAGATCCTTCCGAGCAGATGTTGATGAGCCAGGAAGCACGGCAACTCGCCCTTTGCATGGGCCGGCTCGAAGCCAATCAGCGACAGGCCGTGGCGCTGGCCTATCTGCGCGATCAGAGCCACAGCGAAGTGGCCGATGTCCTGAAAGTACCGCTTGGCACAGTGAAGTCGTGGATTCGGCGCGGCCTCGAAAAACTGAAAACGTGCCTGGGAGGTCTGTGATGGATCTGCATCGATACCCAGGCCTGGTAGACCAGCTTGCTGCCGAGTACGCGCTCGGCGTGCTGCGTGGGGGTTCGCGCAGACGGTTTGAAGCTATTTCGCAGCACGACCCGGCGATTCGCCTCGCCGTGGAAACCTGGCGTTTGCGGTTGACGGCAATGAACGAGCTTGGGGCCGCGGTCGCGCCGCCGCCCGAGATCTGGCCGGCGATCGAGCGACGTTTGAACCTGGTGAATGCCCGGCGCGATGCGACGGCGGGCCCGGTTCCGTCCGCTGCGCCGGTTACTCGACCGAAGCCGAGCTGGTTCGAGAACCTGTCGTTCTGGCGCGGCTGGTCGATCGCCGCCACCGCCATCGCGGCTATCGCGCTGGTTGTTTCCATTCGCGAACTGTCGACGGTCGCGCCCCTCCCTGCCCCCGTGCCCGCGCCGCAAGTCGCGCAGGAACCGCGGATCGGGTATGTGGCGACCCTCGCCGATCAGCAATCCAACGCAAGGATGCTGGTGACGTGGGACGACCGGACTTCTGAAGTGACCGTGCGCCGTTTGAGCGGCTCGTCGGATCCATCGGACAAGTCCATGCAACTCTGGGGTCTGCCCAAGCAAGGGCACCCGGTTTCGCTCGGCGTGCTGCCAGTCGGAGGAACCGCGCGGTTCAAGGCGGCTTCTGTGAACGCGTATCCGATGTTGGCGGTGTCCGTGGAGCCGGTCGGGGGATCGCCGAATCCGAATGGACCGACCGGCCCGGTCGTCTATACGGGTAAGGTGATTCCAGCGGCTTGACGGTTATCGTTTGATCAAGGGTAAGGGGGCGTCGCGAGACGCCCTTTTCTTTTGCGCCTTGTCGTTATGTACGTATAGCTCCGATCGACCGGATTGCGCCGGACTAAGCCGCTTCCCTCCGTTCGATGGTTGCTCGTTCCCATTGCCTGTAAAATCGCCAGTTCCGCGGGTTTCTATCCGGATTGCGCCACACCCGGCCGCCTGCCATCGACTTTCCGCCCTCTTACGAACATCACTATGACGTCCCAACTGCACAAAAAAGGCGAAGCCTGGTCGGCTCGCTTCAACGAACCAATGTCCGATCTGGTCAAGCGCTACACGTCATCGGTGTTCTTCGACAAACGCCTCGCGCTTGTAGATATAGAGGGATCGCTGGCGCATGCCGCCATGCTGGCCGCGCAAAAGATCATCGCCGATGCGGATTTCCAGGCCATCCAGCAAGGCATGACGCAGATCCGCGGCGAAATCGAACGCGGTGAGTTCGAGTGGAAACTCGACCTGGAAGACGTCCACCTGAACATTGAAGCGCGGCTGACGGCGCTTATCGGCGATGCCGGCAAACGCCTGCATACCGGACGCTCGCGCAACGACCAGGTCGCGACCGACATCCGCTTGTGGCTGCGTGGCGAGATCGACCGGATTGGCGAACTGCTGGTTGAGCTGCGTCGCGCGCTGATTGATATTGCCGAGCAAAACGCCGAAACGATCATGCCCGGGTTCACCCATCTGCAAGTCGCGCAACCGGTAACGTTCGGCCATCACCTGCTGGCTTACGTCGAAATGTTCAGCCGCGACAGCGAACGCCTGCTCGATTGCCGCAAGCGCGTGAACCGCCTGCCGCTTGGCGCAGCAGCACTCGCCGGAACAAGCTATCCGATCGATCGTCACGCGGTGGCCAAGACGCTGGGCTTTGACGGCATCTGCGCGAACTCGCTCGATGCTGTCTCGGATCGCGACTTCGCCATCGAATTCACCGCGGCCGCCGCGCTGATCATGACGCACGTGTCGCGCTTCTCGGAAGAACTCGTGCTGTGGATGAGCCCGCGGGTTGGGTTTATCGACCTGGCTGACCGTTTCTGCACCGGTTCGTCGATCATGCCGCAGAAGAAGAACCCCGACGTGCCGGAACTGGCGCGCGGCAAGACGGGGCGCGTGAACGGACATCTGGTTGCTTTGCTCACGCTGATGAAGGGCCAGCCGCTCGCGTACAACAAGGACAATCAGGAAGACAAGGAACCGCTGTTCGATACCGTCGATACCGTCTCCGACACCCTGCGCATCTTCGCCGAAATGGCGGCGGGCATCACGGTGAAGCCGGATGCCATGCGCGCAGCCGCGCTGCAGGGTTTCTCGACGGCGACTGATCTCGCGGACTATCTGGTGAAACGCGGCCTGCCGTTCCGCGATGCACACGAAGCGGTGGCGCTGGCCGTGCGGATCTGCGTGGACCGCGGCTGCGATCTGGCGGATCTGACGCTTGATGAAATGCGCGCGGAATTGCCGAACGTGGCGCGTTTGATTGGCGACGATGTGTTCGAATACCTCACGCTGGAAGGTTCGGTCGCCAGCCGCAATCATGCTGGCGGAACCGCGCCGGAGCAGGTTCGGGCGGCGGCGAAGGCGGCTCGGGCGGCGTTGGGTAAATAAGATGCTCCCGCGTTCGCTTGAATATCGTAGCTGAATCGGCTACGATCGTAGCCAATCATGCTACGTTCTCCATCCGAAACGCTCTTCAACAGCTATCGTCGGCGTGTTCTTGGACTCCTGCTGCTTCGGCCGGGCGAGTCCTTCCACGTCCGCGAGATCGCTCGTCTGACTGGCACCGCCGCCGGCACACTTCACAAAGAACTCAGCAAGCTGGCGGAAGCAGGCATTCTCGTCGCCGAGCGGCGCGCTAACCAATTGGTCTATATGGCTAATCGCGCGTCGCCGATTTACGATGAGCTAGCCAGCATCATGCGGAAAACCTCCGGTTTAACCGACGTTATCGCTAATGCGCTCGCCTCTTGTGCCGCATCGATTGAGGTCGCGTTCGTGTTCGGATCGGTTGCACGCGCACAGGAAACGGCACATAGCGATATCGACGTGATGATTATCGGCGAGACGAGTTTCGCTGAAGTAGTCAGGCAGTTGTATCCAGCACAAGCGACGCTGGGACGCGAGATTAATTCCGTAGTGATGTCGGCAAATGAGTGGCGTGCCAGTATTGAACGCAAGGACGGGTTCGCGCTGGATTTGATGGACAAGCCGAAGATCTACGTGGTGGGCAACGAGCATGACCTTGCAAAACTTGTTGGGGATCAGCCTTGATTCGATCGCACCGAATCGGGAAACCATCGCGCGTCTGCTCGCGGCGGCGCAGCGCAACTTGATGGACGCGCGGCTGGACGCATTGAGCCAGGAGAACCGATTCGATGCCGCCTATAAAGCCATCATGCAGTTGTCCATGCTGGCGCTCAACGCCAACGGCTTCCGGACGCTGACTAGCCGGCCGGGACATCACCAGACCGCCATTCAATCGTTGACGCTTACCGTCGGCTTGTCAACGGATCGGATGATCGTGCTCGATGCGCTGCGCAAACAGCGCAATCTTTCCGACTATTCGGGCGATCTCGTGACCGATGCCGCCGTGCGCGAATGCATGTCGAGCGCAACGGCGCTTCTCGATGACGTGCAGAAGTGGCTGACCGTTAACCGGCCCGAACTTGCCTAGCCAGTGAATTGAGCGGACGGGCTTAGCGCTCCGGTGCTAACAAATTTTCTTGTCGGCCTTTTCCTGAGTCGTTTGCTTCGTGCTGGGCCGTGCTGACAACGTGACGGATCGACACAGCCCGACAGCAAGCTAGGAATTTCCCGGATAATTCCCTGTCTATCCTATTCCCGCGCCCATGATCATCCGCCCCAAACTCAACTGGTTCCGCATGCTGTTCGTCTGGCGCGGGTCCGTACTTCCGCAGCTATTACCGCGCCTTGCATTGATCTTCGTGTTGTCAGTCGCGGCGATCGTGATGCACGACCACGTGCGCAATTATCCGGTCGGGCTCGGCACACCACCGTTCGCGCTGGTTGGCATCGCGCTCGCCGTGTTCCTCGGCTTTCGCAATAGCGCGAGTTATGAGCGCTGGTGGGAAGGCCGCAAGCTGTGGGGTTCGCTGTTGATCCACGGCCGCTCGATCGCGCGCCAGGCGCTGACATTGCCGCGCGGCGTAAAAGACGAAGACACGCGCGAGTTCATCGCGGCAATCGGCGCACTGGGTCACGCGCTGCGCCACGAAATGCGCCGCACCGATCCCCTCCCCGATCTCGCCACGCGCCTTCCGTCCACGCTTTATCAGCGCGTCGCTCAAGCGCAATATCGCTCGGCCATGATCCTGCGATGGCTCGGCGAATGGGCCAGCACTCGCGCTCGCGACGGCGCATTCGACGGCTACGCCGTGCTCGCATTCGAGCAAAATCTGAACGAGTTGTCCGCGGTGATCGGCGGCTGCGAACGGCTGGCATCGACGCCCTTGCCGTTCTCGTATTCGGTGATGATCCACCGGACCGTGTATCTGTTCTGCGTGATGCTGCCGTTTGGTCTTGTCGATGGCGCTGGTTTGCTCACACCCTTGTTCGCGCTGCTGGTCGCGTACGCGTTCATGTCGCTGGAGGCGATTGCGGCGCAGATCGAGGATCCGTTCGGTCTGGAAGAAAACGACCTGGCGTTGACCGCGCTGTGCGAGTCGCTGGAAAACGCGCTCCACGATATGGCCGCCGATCCCGCCTTCACGCGACCACCCAAGGCATTGCCAGAACCGGGCGTGGCAGAGCGTCTTTTTATTGTTACCTGAACTAAAAAGGCCCGCGCAATGCGGGCCTTCTTCATTCCTACGTTCTTACACCGTCACATCAGCGCTCAACGGCCACGCAATCCACGAAATACTCGATACGCCCATTGATCATCTCCCCGACCAACCCGTGGATATCCGTATGGAAGCCCGGGAAGCGTTCGTTGAACTCACGCGCAAAACGAAGATAGTCCACGATCGTCTTGTTGAACCGCTCGCCCGGAATCAGCAACGGAATACCCGGCGGATACGGCGTCAGCAGAATACTGGTCACGCGTCCTTCGAGTTCATCGATAGGCACGCGATCGATCTCCCTATGAACAAGCTTCGCATACGCTTCGGACGGCTTCATGGCCGGTTCCATGCTGGAAAGATACATCTCGGTAGTCAGTCGGGCGATATTGTTAGCCCGATAAACGCTGTGAATCTGCGCGCAAAGATCCCGCAATCCCATGCGCTCATACGACGGATGCAGCGCAATGAAATCAGGCAGCACACGCCACAACGGCTGGTTGTTGTCGTAGTCGTCCTTGAACTGCTGCAACTCGGTAACCATCGAATTCCAGCGACCCTTCGTAATGCCGATCGTGAACATGATGAAGAACGAATACAGCCCGGTCTTCTCCACGATAATCCCGTGCTCCGCCAGATACTTCGTCACGATCGCGGCCGGAATCCCGGTCTCGCCGAACTCGCCGTCCACGTCGAGTCCAGGCGTGATGATGGTCGCCTTGATCGGATCGAGCATGTTGAAGCCCTCCGCGAGCGGCCCGAAACCGTGCCAGCGATCGTTCGGCTTCAACACCCATTCCTCACGGTCCCCAATGCCCTCTTCCGCCAGCGCTTCCGGTCCCCACACCTTGAAGAACCATTCGTCGCCGTATTCGTCGTCGACCTTGCGCATCGCGCGGCGGAAATCGAGCGCTTCCGCAATCGACTCCTCCACCAGCGCGGTGCCACCCGGCGGCTCCATCATGGCCGCGGCCACGTCGCAGGACGCGATGATCGCGTATTGCGGGCTGGTCGACGTATGCATCAGGTACGCCTCGTTGAAGCGATGCTTGTCGAACGTGCTGTTCTCGGAGTCCTGGACCACGATCTGCGACGCCTGCGAAATCCCCGCGAGCAGCTTGTGCGTGGAGTGCGTGGCGAACACCAGCGCGCCCGTACGCGGACGCCCCGCGCCAATCGCGTGCATGTCCTGATAAAAGTCGTGGAACTCGGCGTGCGGCAACCAGGCTTCGTCGAAGTGAAGCGTGTCGAGCATGTCGCCAAGCAGGTCCTTGATCATCTCGACGTTATAGACAATACCGTCATACGTGCTTTGCGTAATGGTCAGAATACGCGGCTTCACGTTCGGATTTTTAGCGAGCGCCTCACGCGCAAACGGATTTGCTTCAATCTTCCTGCGAATGTTTTCCGGCTTGAACTCGTCGCGCGGAATGGGTCCGATCAGGCCGAAATGATTGCGCGTCGGCGTCAGGAACACGGGAATGGACCCGGTCATCGTGATCGCGTGCAGGATCGACTTGTGGCAATTACGGTCGACCAGGACGATGTCGCCGGGTGCAACGGTCGCGTGCCAGACAATCTTGTTCGACGTCGACGTGCCGTTGGTCACGAAGAACAAATGGTCCGCGCTGAAAATGCGCGCCGCATTACGCTCGGACGCCGCGATCGGACCAGTGTGGTCGAGCAACTGGCCGAGTTCATCGACGGCATTGCAGACGTCCGCCCGCAACATGTTCTCGCCGAAGAACTGGTGGAACATCTGCCCGAGCGGGTTCTTCAGGAACGCAACGCCGCCCGAATGCCCCGGGCAATGCCACGAATACGAACCCTCTTCCGCGTACTGCACGAGTTCCTTGAAGAACGGCGGCGCCAGCGCGTCGAGGTAGACCTTCGCCTCGCGGATAATATGGCGCGCGACGAACTCCGGCGTGTCCTCGAACATGTGAATGAAACCGTGCAGCTCGCGCAGGATGTCGTTGGGCAAGTGCCGCGACGTGCGCGTTTCGCCATACAGAAAAATCGGGATATCCGCATTGCGTCGTCGCACTGCTTGCACGAACGCGCGCAACGCGACAATCGCGGAGGCCAGCTCCGGCGTATCGCCTTCGGCCACCACGACGTTATCTACATAGGGCAGCAATTCGTCGTCGTCGATCGACAGGATGAAACACGACGCGCGGCTTGATTGCTGCGCAAACGACGTCAGGTCGCCGTAACTCGTCAGCCCGAGCACCTCGACGCCTTCACCCTGGATCGCCTCGGCGAGCGCGCGGATGCCGGAACCCGAAATGTTTTCGGAGCGAAAATCTTCGTCGATGATGACGACGGGAAAACGGAACTTCATGCGGCGAATCTCCAAATGGAACGACCGCTGGCCGAGTTGTGCGTGCTCGATTCCAGCGGTCTTTCAAAAAGCGTTGCAATGACGTTTCGAACAGTCAAGAAACGTCAGGTTTTCGGCAGCGTTACGCCGATTTGCCCTTGATACTTGCCCCCACGATCGGCGTATGAGGTCTCGCAGATCTCATCGCTTTCAAAGAAGAGAACCTGCGCCACGCCTTCGTTCGCATAGATTTTGGCAGGCAAAGGTGTCGTATTCGAGAATTCGAGCGTCACATATCCTTCCCATTCCGGCTCGAACGGCGTCACGTTCACAATGATCCCGCAGCGCGCGTACGTGGATTTGCCGAGGCAAACCGTCAGGCACGAGCGCGGAATCCGGAAATATTCGACCGTCCGCGCAAGCGCGAAGGAGTTCGGCGGGATGATGCAGACGTCGCCCTTGAAGTCGACGAACGATTTCTCGTCGAAATTCTTAGGGTCGACAATCGTCGAATTGATGTTGGTGAAGATCTTGAATTCGTCTGCCACACGAATGTCATAACCGTAGCTGGACGTGCCATAGCTCACGATCTTGCGGCCATCTTCAGACACTCGCACCTGGTCGCGCACGAACGGCTCGATCATGTTGTGCGCTTCGGCCATGCGCCGGATCCACTTGTCGGACTTGATGCTCATAGGGAACGCTACCCAACGAAAGAGGCGGCTTGGAGAGGGCCGCCGGGCTTGAAACAGGGCGTGGCCGGAGACTTGGGATGAATGCAGAAGCACGCCGAAGCCAGCCAGACCAGACGAGAAGCGCGTATTTTACTTGATGCGCCGGCCGCGCGGCCGGCTACACGAGGCGGCTATGCCAACCGGCCGGGTCACGCGCCCCAACAGCCTGATTTCATTGAAAGATCACTGCCGGATCATTGCCGAATTACGCCGCACGCGAGAGCGGGACCGGCGCCGTGCGGCACGATGGCGTAGGTGTCTGCTGCGTCGCGATGAAGCACGATGGCGCGCGACAACACCGACCGCACGCCGTCGAGCGAGACGTCCGGCGCGACGATGAACCCCGTCGCCGTACCGTTTGCGTCGGCGCGAATGCTGGCCAGGTCGCCTTCCACCTTGGAGCCGGAGTCGCTGCGCTCGGACGCGGGCGCGAATACGGGGCCGACGTCCGCCGAGGCTGGAATGATGCAGTCCCCACGCTCATGAATCTGCAGCGCGTGCTCGCTGTTGGGTGGCATTCCCGACAGGTTGTAAGACACCTGGACGCCGTCTGAGCGTTCGATGAACGTGACCGTGCCGGTCGCCGCATTGCCGCCGGTAGGCTGCAACGTGGCGTCGGCACGTTTTTCGTGGTTCTGGAACAGAAGGCCACAGCCGCCGAGCAGCATGACACTGGCCAACACGCTGACAGTCGTGCTCAAACTCAGTATCACGCTCGGGACCGGGTGTCTCGCGGCAGGCAGTCTGCGCGATTCAGGCCCGTCGAATCTTTGTTTCATGCGATCCTCATGGCGACCCGCGACCACCCCGTGTGTTCACCCGGCTGCGCCAATCAAGGCGACATGATACCGCGACACGCGCCGCTAAAATCGCCCGTGCCCCGCTGCGCTCTAAGTGTTTTGCACTACGATGCTGGGGAACATCGACGTCATGTCGCGCTGGCGTTCGGCAATCGAAATGGCCACCTTGCGCGCGATTGCCCGGTAAGCGTCAGCAATCTTGCTGTCAGGTTCCGAGATCACCGTCGGCTGGCCCGCATCGGTTTTCTCGCGGATCGCGATATCGAGCGGCAAGTGGCCGAGCACCGGCACGCCGTATTCCTTCGACATCCGCTCGCCCCCGCCCGCCCCGAAAATATGTTCTTCGTGGCCGCAATTCGAGCAGATATGCGTGCTCATGTTCTCCACGATCCCCAGGATCGGGATGCCCACTTTCTCGAACATCTTCAAGCCCTTCTTGGCGTCGAGCAACGCGATGTCCTGCGGCGTAGTGACAATCACCGCGCCCGTGACGGGCACTTTCTGCGAGAGCGTGAGCTGGATGTCGCCGGTGCCGGGCGGCATGTCGACGACCAGGTAATCGAGGTCCTTCCAGTTGGTCTGGCGCAGCAGTTGTTCGAGTGCGGACGTGACCATCGGGCCGCGCCATACCATGGGGTTGTCCTGTTCGATCAGGAAACCGATCGAGTTGGCCTGGATGCCGTGGCCGATCATGGGGTTCATCGACGTGTTGTCGGGCGATTCCGGACGGCCGCTGATGCCGAGCATCATGGGCAGCGACGGGCCATAGATATCGGCGTCCAGCATGCCGACCGACGCGCCTTCCGCGGCCAGCGCAAGCGCCAGATTCACGGCGGTCGTGCTCTTGCCGACCCCGCCCTTGCCTGACGCGACCGCAATGATGTTCTTCACGTTCGGCAGCAGCTTGACGCCGCGCTGGACCGCGTGCGCGACCACTTGCGACGACACCGTGACCTGTACCCCGGTCACGCCCGGCACGCTGGCGACGGCGTCCGCCACGAGCGCACGGATGATGTCGAACTGGCTTTTCGCCGGATAACCCAGCACGATGTTCACGGTGACGTTTGCCCCGTCTACGGCCACGCTGCGGATGCTTTTCGTGTCCGCGAAAGTGCGGCTGGTATTCGGATCGATCAAACCGCTGAGCGCGGTATCGATCTGGGCGCGATCAAGACTCATCGAAACTCCAGGGGAACGCTTTTTGCTTTAGCGGATCGAATGTTCCGCGCGCAAAGTATGAAATTGAAAGGAATTGTTGCACCACGTTGCGTCGCAGCACTGGGCGATGCACTATCCGACGCTGCCATGATTCGGGGACGCATCGTTATAATCGCTTGAATCCTTGGCCGTATTGTAGTGGCAGCCGTAACGACGCGCCGGAAGACCCTTCGGGCTGTCGGTGTCGGCTTTGTCTGAATTGGTATCCTGGAGAATGAACAAATGAACTCGAAAATGATGACCCGCTTGTGTGTAATCGCCGTTGCGGGCGCGCTTGTCGCCGGTTGCGCCACCCAGCAAGGCAATAACGCCGCCGTTGGCACGGGCATTGGCGCGGCGTCGGGCGCGGCGCTTGGCGCGATCTTCGGCGGCGGCAAGGGTGCGGCCATTGGCGCGGGCGTAGGCGCGGCGGCGGGCGGCATCACCGGTTACAACTGGCAGGCCATCAAGGGCAAGCTGACCGGCGCGACGAAGGGCACGGGCACGCAGGTGACGGAACAGCCGGACGGATCGCTGAAGGTCAACATTCCGAACTCGATTTCGTTCGATACCAACAGCTACGCCATCAAGCCAGGTTTTGCACCGGTGCTCGACCAGGTCACGCAAACGCTCACGCAGCATCCTGAGTTGATTGCGCAAGTGGTTGGGCATACGGACAGCACCGGCCAGCCGGCTTACAACCAGACGCTGTCGCAAAATCGTGCACAAAGCGTGGCTTCGTATCTGGCTAGCCACGGCGTGGCACCGCAGCGTCTGTCGGCGCAGGGCATGGGCCAGACGCAACCTATTGCTGACAACAGCACTGAATTGGGCCGTGCGCAGAATCGTCGCGTGGAAATCTATTTGCGCGCGACCGCGCAGCCGGGTCAGGTTCAGTAAGACGTTTGATTTATGAGGGGGAATGGCGCTGTAGCCAGGGTCCGAGATTCAATTTCAAGCTCGGAGATTCAATTCGTTTCGCGGCGAAACAGTAAACCCGCTGCGAACACGAAAATATTTGAAACTTTGCCCTTGCTGTCCGTGTCTGTCTTAACGGTAGGTGGCTGGCTTTGCCGCCACGTGCCATTCTCCTCTTGTCGTTGTTGCTCCGGGGCCGTTGATCGCCCCGGTTTTTTTTCGTCTGGAATTTTTCGTCTGGAATTTTTTTTGGGGCGCAGGGTGCGTCAGGGCCTTTGGTCGTTTTAAGGTTTTGTCTGGGATTTTAGTGCCGGATTGCTAGGGTCTGGGGTTGGGGGTTGCTAGATTCCGGGGTTAGAGGTTCTGGGGCAGTGCTGGGTTGCTGCTTTCGGCCGTGGTGGTCTGCCTGACTCGGATTTTCTCTTTATCACTATTAGCCACTGTGCGTGGCGGCACGTCATTTCTTTGTCCAAAGCGACAAAGAAACGAAGCAAAGAAAGCGCTTTTAAAACACGCTACCCTAAGTGTCCACAGCGTGCAGTTTCTATTCATAGGTGCCCCAAAAGCACGGTGCTCGCCAGAGCGAAGGATGTGTGAAACCCTCCTTCTCCGAACACCGATACCCACACGCTTCGCCACCAGTGATTGAACCTGCCCAAGGAGCACCCCGCGCTATCCGCGGACGCCAACCACCAACTATGTACGCGCCTCGAACCACGTCGCCAACCCAGCTGGAAACGAGATCGCGAAGATGCGTAAGGCCGTACCCACGCAAATAACTGTGGGGACCACGCGGGTAACTCACCAAAACTGGAGCAGCAACACGCGTGGTGCCACGACCTACCGACGTAACCGTCGGAGCACGTAGCTGACACGCGAAGAGCACGGCAGCCAGAACGCGTGAGGCCGCGCGGGTTCCTTAGCAATGGTGCTTGCCCGAGAGCGTACGGGGCGAAGCGTGTTCGTGTCAGGATTCGCGAGAAGGAGGGGTTCAAACATCCGGCGCTCTGGCGAGCACCGTGCTTTTGGGGCACCTATGAATGAAAACTGCACGCTGTGGACACTTAGGGTAGCGCGGTTTGAAAGCGCTTTCTTTGCTTCGTTTCTTTGTCGCTTTGGACAAAGAAATGACGTGCCGCCACGCACAGTGGCTAATAGTGATAAAGAGAAAATCCGACTCTCGCAGACCGCTAAGGCCAAAAGCACCAACCCAGCACTGACCCCTGACCACTAACCCCAAAACCACCACCCCGGCATTGACCCAGAACCGCTAACCCCAGAACCTGGCCCCCACCACCAACCCAACACCCCGCACGCCCACCCCGCCCCGCCCCCCGAGTGCGAACGAAAGCCCCTTGACTGTTAGAATCGTGATTCGCTTTTTCACGCAATCATTGAATTCTTCAACCGCAGGGCCAGCGCCTTATGTCAGCACCCACCTCGTCCACACCCGTCTCCGCAGCGGCGTCAGCCACCCCTGGCCATCGCCGGATTCTCGTCACGTCCGCGCTCCCGTACGCGAACGGCCAGATTCATATCGGCCATATGGTCGAATACATCCAGACCGATATCTGGGTGCGCTCACTGCGAATGCACGGTCACGAGGTCTACTACGTCGGCGCCGACGATACCCACGGCACCCCCATCATGCTGCGCGCCGAGCAGGAAGGCATCACGCCGAAGCAGTTGATCGAGCGCGTGGGGAAAGAGCACAAACGCGATTTCGACAGCTTCGGCATCTCGTTCGACAACTACTACTCCACCGACGCCGAAGAAAACCGCGTGCTGTGCGAATCCATCTACGAGTCGCTGAAGGCGGCCGGTCTGATCGACGCGCGCGATATTGAGCAAGCCTACGATCCGGTCAAGGAAATGTTCCTGCCGGACCGCTTCGTCAAGGGCGAATGCCCGAAATGCGGCGCGAAAGATCAGTACGGCGACAACTGTGAAGTCTGCGGATCCACCTACCAGCCGCTCGATCTCATCAACCCGTATTCGGTGGTGTCGGGCGCGACACCGGTGCGCAAGACCTCGACGCACTATTTCTTCCGGCTCTCCGACCCGCGTTGCGAAGATTTCCTGCGCGGCTGGGTCGGCGGACTCGCGCAGCAGGAAGCCACGAACAAAATGCGCGAATGGCTCGGCGACAAGGGCGACGCCAAACTCGCCGACTGGGATATTTCGCGCGACTCGCCGTATTTCGGCTTCGAAATCCCCGGCGCGCCGGGCAAGTATTTCTACGTGTGGGTGGACGCGCCCGTGGGTTATTACGCCAGCTTCAAGAATCTGGCGGATGCGCGCGGCCTCGATTTCGAGGAATGGATCCGGCCGGGATCGAAGACGGAGCAGTATCACTTCATCGGCAAGGACATCCTGTACTTCCACACGCTGTTCTGGCCCGCAATGCTGGAGTTTTCCGGCCATCGGACGCCGACGAACGTGTTCGCGCACGGGTTTCTCACCGTCGACGGCATGAAGATGTCCAAGTCGCGCGGCACGTTCATCACGGCGAAAAGCGTGATCGATACCGGCATCAACCCCGAGTGGCTGCGCTACTACTTCGCCGCGAAGCTGAACCACACGATGGAAGACATCGACCTGAATCTTGAAGATTTTCAGGCGCGCGTGAACAGCGATCTGGTCGGCAAATACGTGAATATCGCGAGCCGGGCGGCAGGGTTCCTGATCAAGCGTTTCGACGGCCGCGTGCTGGACAGCGCAATGGATCATCCGCTGCTGCTGCAATTGCGCGCCGCCGTGCCGCAGATCGCGGCGCTTTACGAGTCGCGTGAATACGGGCGGGCGTTGCGCACGACCATGGATCTCGCCGATACCGTCAACGCGTTTGTCGATACCGCGAAGCCCTGGGATCAGGCCAAGGACGAAGCCAACCCGGCTGCGCTGCACGAAACGTGCAGCGTGAGCCTGGAGGCGTTCCGCTTGCTGTCGCTGGCGTTGAAGCCAGTGTTGCCGGTGCTGGCGGTATCGGTGGAAGGGTTCCTGGGCATCGCGCCGCTCGTCTGGGCAGATGTCTCCGCGCCGCTCAGTTCTTCGCGGCCGATCAACGCGTATAAGCACTTGATGACCCGCGTCGATCCGAAGCAGGTTGAAGCGCTGATCGCGGCGAACCGGGAATCGGTCGCGCCGGGGCAAGCGGTTGCTGCCGCGCCCGCAACTGCTTCCACGTCCTCGTCGAAGAAAGCCGCGAAGGTGAAAGAGCCGGAAGCGGAAAGCGTAATTTCTATCGATGACTTCGCCAAGGTCGATCTGCGAATTGCGAAGATCGTGAATTGCACGGCGGTCGAAGGGTCGGACAAGCTGTTGCAGCTGACGCTGGATATCGGCGAGGAAAAAACCCGCAACGTGTTCTCCGGGATCAAGTCGGCGTATCAGCCGCAGGACCTGATCGGAAAGTTCACGGTGATGGTCGCGAACCTGGCGCCACGCAAGATGAAGTTCGGGCTGTCGGAAGGCATGGTGCTGGCCGCTTCCGCCGACGACGAAAAAGCCGAACCGGGTTTGTACATCCTCGAACCGCATAGCGGCGCGAAGCCGGGTATGCGCGTGAAGTAAAGCGTGAAGTAAAAGCACCGGTCGCGCGGTTTTTCACCGCGCCCGGACGCAAAACCAAAAGGCCGTTTCCAACTCACGCTGGAAACGGCCTTTTGACTTTCATACAACGTTCATGCGGTCCGCAACCTACTTCGAGTCCGTCGGCCCGTTCCTTCGCGACCACGAATCGAATCGCCGCGTGTAAAGCAGATCCATGCCCTGGAACGTGCCGCCGTAAGCCGATACCGACCAGAACCGCGACAGGCTCAGCGTCGCCTTGATCGCATTGCTTGCCGACTGCAGACCCTGCTCATAGCCCAGCACGAGCCGTTCATTGATCGCCTTCGACAACATCACGACTTGCGGATCGGTCAGCCCAACCTCACTCGTCCCGATAGAAAACTCATCCAGCCCGAACGTCTGCGCAATCCGCTTGCCCTGCGAACTTCCCAGCAATGCGAGCGCATTCGTCATCGCGCTTTGCTGACCAATGTTGTTGCCCTGATCCGTGCCATGACCGAACAGCAACCACGATAACTTCTCGTTATCCGGCACGTTCGGCTCTGAGATCAGCTTGGCAACCGGCGACTGCACCGTGCCTGTCACCTGCACGCCGGCCTCGATTTCCTGATTGCGCCGCATCGCCAGAATATTGATGCCGGGATTCGCGACCGGTCCGTTGAAAGTGAAAAAGCCGTTTTCGATGCCCAGCTTCCGCCCGAACGCCGTATACGTGGAACCCGGCGTGACGCGCACATTGCCCACCGCCCGCAGCGGCATGTTCGGCGCACTCATCGCGGTGACGGTGCCGGCGAGACCAAGGTCCGCGCCCGCGCCACGGAAGCGGAATTTCTGGCCGAGATTGATATCGATATTCGCGCGCGGCGCGAACGCGCCCACGGGTTTGTCGCCCGTCGCAACCACCTTCTGATCCTCGCCCTTCACCGTCCCGTCGGGACGCACGATCACGACGTCGTCGCCAAGCGACGGTGCCGATTGCTCGGGCAAATCGAAGAGCGCGTGATCGATGGTGAACTTGCCGTCAATCGCCATGCCGCCCTGCAGACCCGCGTTTGCCACGGACGCACTGCCCGACAACTGCAACTGCCGATCCGGCGATGCAAACAGTTCGAGTTTGTCAGCAATGATGCTGGCCGTCAGGTCAGGCTGCTGCTGATCCAGCCGCACCTTGCCGGTCGCGCGCAACGTGCCGCTCGCGCCGTGAAACTCGACCTGCTGCAGATCGACAAGATTCTCCGACAACGCAATCCGGATCACGCCGTCCTTCAACTGCACGCCCTGATCGATGACCGTGACCGACAAGGCGTCACCGGTGAGCATGCCGGAGACCGTCGGTTTCGCCACGATCCCCGCGATAGTCAGCTTCAGCCCAAGGTGGCCATCGAGCAGATACGCCGGGCCGAACAGCCCGCCGGTCGTGCGCAGCGTGGGAACGTTGGCGTCGATCGCTCCGCTCAGCGGCGCTTCGTCGGCAACCGTGAGCACGCCGTCGCGCGCCACCAGGTTCGTGTGGACATTGGCATCGATCACACCGATCCGCGTGGCCTGCGCGTGCACCGTCGCGTTGAGCCGATTGCCGCCGGTAAAGTCCGCGCGAGCGGTGATGTCCGTGATGCCAAGCGCCGCGACACCACGGGCGGCGTCGATGGAGACATCGCCCGAACGCCGCTTCAGCTGCACGTAGCCCGTCGCGGTGGCGCCGAGCGCGAAATTCCAGTCGCCATCGAAAACCAGATCGGTCTTGGCTGGCGGCGGTCCGCCCTCCAGTTCCTGACGGATTTCGAGCAGCCGCGCCACCGAGAGGTTCGTCAACTGGCCGGCCGAACTGATGCGCCCGCCATCGAGCGCGAACGATTTCAGGTCGAGCACGGCGCCTTCCGCCGATAAGCGCGTCGCCCCCAGCGCCACGTGATTCGGCGCGTAGCTCACGGTTACCGGCGCATCAAGATTCACGTTCGGCGTGCCCTTGTTCGATAAGCGCGTGACGGTACCGTCCCAATGTGCGCCGTCGCGGGCATCGGTCAGGCGGCCGTTTGCGGCCAGCGTCAGGTCGACCGCGTTACCGCGCACCTTGCCCACAGCGGTCGCGTTGAGCGTATGGTTCGCGCGCGTACCGTTCAGGTTCGCGTCGAGGCTCGCGAGATCGACGCCGTCCGCGCTGACATCGCGGGCCTGCAGGGTGAACACCAGCGCGCCATTCGCGCCGTCGCGGGCTTCCGCCCGGCCTTCTGCATGGCCAACGCGGTTTGCACCGAACACCACGCTGTCGGCCTGATAGTTGGCCGCCAGATTCGGATGCGCGAACGAGCCGGTGACATCGCCATCGGCTTTTACAAGCCCTGCCAGTCCGAAACCCAGCCGCTCGAGTTGCGGTGCATCGATACGAAAACGCAAGCGATCGCCCGGCGTGCCGAAACTGCCATTGAGATCGACATTGTTGCCCGCAATGGAAAGCGTCGCCGTGCTCGGCAGGATGCGCGTTCCCGCGACCTGGATCGTGCCCGCGCCGGTGAGCGGGAGGTTGTCGTAGACGCTGTCGCCGAGCTTGAACTGCGCCTTGGTGGTGAGCGTTGGTGCGAGTACGCCCGTCGCGGAAAGCGTGCCGTTCACGCGCGCTTCGATGGGCCGTGATTTCGCCGCCGGCTTCGCTTTGGATCCCTTCGGCGGAGGCGTCGCGACCAGTTCGTCGGTCAGCAGCAGCGGATTGAAATCGATGACCTTCGCCTTCAGGTCGTAGCTCGAATGCACGTCCTTTTGAAGCGCGCCGCTCAGCTCGATACGGCCTTTCCCTACGCTCAGTTTCACGTCGTCAAACGCGGTTTGTTTGGCGTCTAGCGTGACCTTGCCCTGCGCGTGCAACGCCGCTTTGGGGTCGTTGAGATCGAGCGTAATGGTCTGCTTGTCGCCATCGAGATGGATGCCGATCGGCCCGGCAAACTGTGTCGGACGGATGGTCGATTCGATCGCGTTCAGGTCAAGTTTCGCGACCTTCAGATCGAACTGCCCTGTCCCGCCCTTGAGCGTTCCGCCGCCGGTGACGGTGGCGTCCTTCAACAGCCGCACGTTCAGGTCGGAGATAACTTGCGCCGACGCATCGAGCTTCACGTTCGCCTGGGCATCGATCAAGGGAAGCAGTTGCTTGTCGACCGAACCCGGCTTCGCGTTCACGATCGATACCGGCCCGGTCACCACCAGCGTGTTCGGCGTCGCCAGATCGGGCTTCAGTTCTGCCCGCAGCGCGAGGTCCGCGAACGGCGCGCTCGGGCTGAACGCCTGCGGATTGACGTGATCGATAGTAACCAGTGCGCGCTTGAGCGGCACATCGCCGAACGGCTCTGCCTCGACGTGCGCCTGGCCCTTGAGTTTTAAACCGCTGGCGTTGATATCGGCGGCGAGATTTTCCAGCGAACCTGTCAGATGCGCGGCCACCTGCACGGCCTCGCCGCTGACTTCGCCCGAATAACCGGCATCGCCAGTCAGCGGGAACGGGCGCGCGCCGCCATCGAGTTTCAATGCGGCCGTAATGGCGCCGAACGGTGTATCGAGACGCTGGATGCGCGCCTCGTGATGACGGCCATCGCTATGTCCGTCGAGTGCGAGCCGCGAGAATTCGGTGGTTGTCGCGCCTTCGTGGAGGCGCAGTTTGTCGAGCGTGACGTCGCTGACGGCAAGCTGGATCGGCAAACGCAAATCTTGCGGCAACTCCGTCTTGCTGGTGTCTTTTGGCGAAGGCGCAATGCGCGCATCGACCGTACCGACATGCAAATAATCGATGGTGAAACGCAACGGCGCGCGCGTCAGTTCCCACTTGCCGGAAGCGCTGTCCACGGCGATATCCGTTCCTTGGCCGTCCAGACTTTTCCAGTGCACGCTGCGCAAACGCAGGCCCGTCGATATTGCGCCGCCGTCGAGCGTGCCGCTCAGCCGGCCGCCGAGCAGCGACGTCGCCGCCTGCCACACGTAACGCGTCCCGCGCTCGCTGTTAAGTGCGTACAGGATCATGGCGACGCCGAGCGCGAAGCACAGCACGAGCACCAGCACGAAACCGCCTAGCCATCTGGCCAGGCGCCGCCAGCCGCCACGCCGTGGCTTTGGATCACGCGTTCCGTTTTCAGACGCGCCGTTTCCCCGGTCCTCGGAAGGGTCCGGTTGATCTGCGGGAGATTGGCCGTTCTGGTCGCTCATGCTTGAAGGAACAATCGAAATAATTCAGGCAAATTCATCAAAAGGCGATCCCGAGCGTCAGGTACGGGCGGATGTCCCGGTTCTTGAAGCCATACGCAATATCCACGTTTACCGGCCCGACGGGGCTGCGCCAGCGCACCCCCACACCCGTGCCCGGCTCGAATACGCGCTCTTTCCAGGTGTCGGTGGCGGTGCCTATGTCGAAGAACACCGCGCCGCCCCAATCGTGCGAAAACCAGTGCTGGTATTCCGTGCTGCCGGTCATCAGATACTTGGTCGGCAATACGGAGCCATCGACGTCGTTACCAATAGCCTGATAACCATAACCGCGCACCGAATTCGCACCGCCCGCCCGGAACAGCAGCGACGCGGGAATGCCGCTCGAGCTGCCCGCTGTAAACACCCCGCCGAACTCCGCGCGGAACACAAACAGGTCGCGTTTGCCCAGCGGCAGGTATTGCAGCAGGTTCGTATAAACGCGGCCGAAGGTTTGATCGGTGAGGATGCCCTTCACCGCTACATCCGCTTCCGCCCGAATCAGGTTGCCCGAGCGCGGAAACAGCGGATCGTCCACATTACGGCGCACCCATTGCCACGACGGCACGAGCGCACGGCTGGTGGTCGGGGGCCCAAGATTCTGTGTCAGCCGGTCGGCATAGAAGAGCAGCGAAAACGTGGTGTCTATGTTCTGCAGCGAGCGCGTGCGCTGCACGCCCACGCGTGCGCTGTAGATGCGTGTGTCGGATACGTTCGTGTTCGTGTACGAAGCCAGCACGCTGTTCACCCAGGTGCGGCCGTCCGGCGGCATCGCGAGCTGCACCTGGCCGTATTGCTGAGTCTGGTCGAGGCGGCCGGATATCGTGAACGGATAAGCCTTGCCGAAGGTATCGAGGTAACTGTAAGCGCCCTGGATGTGCGGACCCGTATCTGTCGCATAACCCACGCCGTAACGCACGCTGTTGTACGGATACTCGCTGACCTTCAGGTGCATCGGCGTTTCATTCGGCTTGGTGACGTCGTTGTCCGCGTCAATAGCAACCGACGCGTAATACGGCGTGTTCTGCAACTGGCGCTGCAACTCGTTCACGCGCGCGACGTCGTAGGTGTCGCCTGGATGAATCCGGTTCACATTGTGAATGATCTTTTCCGGGTACCGCCGCACGCCGCTGATGTCCAGCTGGCCGAAGGTGAAAGTCGGGCCGCTATCGAATGTCACCGACAAATCCGCTATATGCGTGCGCGGATTCACCCGCGCCTTCGACTCCGAGATTTTCGCGCCGAGATACCGGCGGGCCTGTAGCGCTTTGAGCGCGGCATTCTTCGCGTCATCCCACGCGTTTTGGGAGAACGGATCGCCTTCCTTGACTGAAAACGCGAGGCGCGCGGTGTTTTCCTGCGCCGGGTCTTCGGTCGTGATTGCGCCCTTGAACGTCAGCGAAACGGAGGCGATCTTGGTCTGAGGACCGGGATCGACGCTGATGGTGACTGACTTTTTATTGCCGTCATGTTTCACGTCGGTGCGCACGATCGGCGTGAAATAACCGTCGGTCGCGACGAGATCGCGGACTTCCTGCGGCGTGGCCGTGACCAGGAAGTCGAATTGTTCGTCGCTGATGTCGTCACGCTTCTTGAACCGCGACAGATCGAGATGGTCTTTCAACAGCGCCCGGACGCTGCGCGGCGCGTCGATATCCACGTCGTATTTCGCATGCGCCGGTTGGGCCACGGCAAACAACGCCAGTGCGTGGAGCGACCAGAATACACGGCGCGCGGATATCCACCACCACGCACGGGAAGGCGCCTTCGACGACGCGATGACCGGCGGCGGAAGCCGCCGGTCATCGGCTTGCCCGCGCTTGAAGCGCAGCGGATCAAACAGGCGCCCCGCCAAACGTGACCTCCGGGGTTGAATTAATGGGATTGCGTGGGTGACACGGAATGGCCCGCGCTCGGTGCCGGCTTGATGCTGAGGCGGTCGCGGCAAATTGCCGGCGCATTTGCCTGGCAAGCGCCGAGCGTCGGTCCAGCAGGCGCTATTTCACCACACTGGCGCGGCCGGCTGTCCCAAAAACCACCGGGTTGGCCGATCGGACAATGTTCAACCCGACCGTCGCCCGGCTTCGCCTCACTCGCTCCTAAAAATGCCGGAGGTGCGCCTTGGACGGCTCTCTACGGCGCTTGTTCCACGCTGCATCAATAATTGACATCGTTTTACCGTCGCTTTTCGTTCACGTCTCGTTCACTTTTCCGGCCGCTCCGGTAGACCTGATGGCCGATGTCCCCGCTTTCCGGCGACCTTCCGGCGGGTTAACCGCTCCGCTCCCCGATGCTTGCGGTAAAATTGCGATGAATCACGGCGGCAAGTCACGGTGGCAACTCGCTTGGCCCCCCGCCGCGCCCGTTTTCGAATCGCTCTGAGCCAACGGAAGTCGAATCATGTACCTGTCGGACATCACCCAGTTCATCAACCAGATGAAAGAGCAGAAACCGTCGCTCGAAGCAGAGCAGCGCCAGGGCCGTGCGCTGCTGTGGGACAAGCAGCCTATCGACCTGGACGAGAGCTCGGAAATCAAGACATCGCGGGTCGAACAAACGCCCTACGTCTATTACCAGAATTTCTGAACGTGAGTGCCGCCCGCGAGGCGCCGGAGCGTTCGGGACACCCAGGACACTCCGGCAAGGATGATCGCGCCGCGGCGCTTGCCGCGCCCGCGACCGACTCCACGCCGAACACCATTGACGGCGTGGCGTTTGCGCACCTGTACGGCGAGCCGCTCTGGAAGCTGCCAACGGACCTGTATATCCCGCCGGACGCACTCGAGATTTTTCTCGAAGCGTTTGAAGGTCCGCTCGACTTGCTGCTGTACCTGATCCGCAAGCAGAATTTCAACGTCCTCGACATTCCGATGGCCGACGTCACGCGCCAGTACCTGGGCTACGTCGACCAGATTCGCGAATCCAACCTGGAACTCGCGGCGGAATACCTGTTGATGGCGGCCATGCTGATCGAGATCAAGTCGCGCATGCTGCTGCCGGTGAAAAAGGCGGATACCGGCGAGGAAGCGGAAGATCCGCGCGCCGAACTCGTGCGGCGCTTGCTGGAATACGAGCAGATGAAGCTCGCGGCGCAGCGTCTGGATCACCTGCCGCAACTGGGCCGCGACTTCCTGCGGGCAGACGTGTACGTCGAGCAGAGTTCGGCGCAACGGTTCCCCGACGTCGATGCAAACGACCTGCGCGCCGCCTGGGCCGACGTCATCAAGCGCGCCCGGCTGGTCGAGCATCACAAGATCTCGCGCGAGGAATTGTCGGTGCGCGAGCACATGAGCACAATCCTGCGGCGCCTGCAGAACGCCCGCTTCATGGAATTCTGCGATCTCTTCGACCCGTCGCGCGGCGTGCCCGTCGTGGTGGTGAATTTCATCGCGATGCTGGAACTGTCGCGTGAAGCGCTGATTGAAATCACCCAGGCCGAGCCGTATGCGCCTATCTACGTGAGACTCGCGTATTCGCCGGCCTAAGCCTTCCGCTGCGAGTAGTAGCGCGAAAGCAGCGCAGCGCCCTTCCCCTTTTCTTTCCCCTTGGAGCAGTGTTTTCAAAGCTGCCCGCCAGGAGACACCTGCTAGATGAAAGTCATCAGCTCGATCCATGAACTGCGCGACCAGTTGCGCGGCCAGAACCGAACCGCCTTTGTCCCGACCATGGGTAACCTGCACGACGGCCACTTGTCGCTCATGCGGCTGGCGCGCCAGCATGGGGACCCGGTGGTTGCCAGTATTTTCGTGAACCGGCTGCAGTTCGGACCGAACGAAGATTTCGATAAATACCCGCGCACGCTGCAAGACGACATCGAAAAGCTACAGGCCGAGAACGTGTACGTGCTGTTCGCGCCGACCGAAGCCGATCTTTATCCGGAGCCGCAGCAATACCGGGTTCATCCGCCCACTAATCTGGGAGACATCCTGGAAGGCGAATTCCGGCCGGGCTTCTTCCAGGGCGTGTGTACCGTCGTGATGAAGCTGATGTCGTGCGTGCAGCCGCGCGTGGCGGTATTCGGCAAGAAGGATTATCAACAACTGATGATCGTGCGGCAGATGTGCCACCAGTTTGCGCTGCCCACCGAGATCATTGCGGCTGAAACCGTGCGCGACGCCGACGGCCTGGCGCTCAGTTCGCGCAATCGCTTCCTGCAAGCGGCCGAGCGCGCCGAAGCGCCGATCCTTGCAAAAACGCTGAATCGCGTGCGCGATGCGGTGCTGGCGGGCAATCGCGACTTTGCATCGATAGAAAAAGAAGCCGTGGAATCGTTGGCGCTTCGCGGCTGGCAGCCCGATTACATCGCGGTGAGAAAGCGCGTGGACCTGCTGCCGCCCGGCCCCGCCGATACCGCGACCCCGCTCGTTGTACTGGCTGCCGCCAAGCTGGGCACTACGCGCTTGATTGACAACCTGGAAATTTGAACGAGAAACACATGCAGCGAACGCTTTTGAAATCGAAGATTCACCGCGCCACGGTCACGCATTGCGAACTGCATTACGAAGGTTCGTGCGCTATCGACGAGGATTTGCTGGAAGCGGCGAATCTGGTTGAAAACGAGCAGATCGATATCTGGAACGTGAACAACGGCGAACGCCTGACGACCTATGCCATCAAGGGCGAGCGCGGCAGCGGCATGATTTCGCTGAATGGCTCGGCAGCGCGCCGGGCGCAACTGGGCGACCTGGTGATCATCGCGGCGTTTGCGCTGGTCGATGAGGCGGAACTGAAGACGGGCTGGAAGCCGGATCTCGTGTTTGTCGATGAAAAGAACCGCATCAAGGGAAACCGCGACCACGTGCCGACGCAGAACTGGACCTGAATCGGGTTCTGGTCTGCTGAGAAAATGCAAAAACGCCGGTTGGCTTTCATGGAAATGAAGCCAACCGGCGTTTTTTTTATGGTCTTCGGGGTCGTCTACATCACCCTCTACTTCTTCGACACCCATTCAATGATCGGTTGCCACTGCTCGATATCCTTCTCCACCCGGCTTTTAGCGACGTCCCAGATAGTGAGTCCGTGCGCCGCGACCTGCACGTAGTTCTGCGTATCGCGGATAAAACCCAGCACCGGCAGGTCAAGCCCTTCCACGAACCGATGCAGCTGATCCGCTGATTTCGTCCGGGCATCCACCCGCATACCCACCACGCCGACCTCGATCGTGCCCTTGCGTACCGCCTTCTCCTTCTGCAGCCGTTCGAGGAATTCCTGTGTAGCGAGAATATCGAACATGGACGGCTGCAACGGCACGATCACCTTGTCCGCCAACTCCAGCGCCAGCGCGAGACGGGTGCCGTGAATCCCGGCGGGCGTGTCGATAACCGCCTTCTCCAGGCCTCTCGGCGGCTTCGACGGCGCATCAACGTTTGTCTTCCACTCTTCTATCTTCGGCAGCGTGTCCGGGCGCAAGCCAAGCCAGCCATGGGCAGACTGCTGCTTGTCCAGGTCCGCGAGCGCGACCCATTCGCCGTTCGCCGCAAAATAACCAGCCAGATTCGTGGACAGCGTGCTCTTGCCCACGCCACCCTTCGGATTCGCCACCACGATCACCGTCATAGGTTCAATCCACGCGTTGTCGGCCGCGCTCCACAGCCGATAACCCCCGGCGTGCTGTAAGCGCTGCATTAAGTGAAAAGTTCGAGCCGTTGATACTATCGGATTTGCCTATTTCAATCCATGCGCGTCAACAACGCCACTCAACTTCAAGGACTCCGCAACATGGCCACACTGCGCCCCGAAATCACCCTTGACTATCTGCGCGAACGCCAGCGCGGCCGTCTGCCGGAGCTGCTCGGCGTGGAACTCGTATCGATGGAAAGTGGCACGCTGACCGGCAAACTCACCGTTCGGCCCGAAGTGCTCGCACCGAACGGTTTCCTGCATGCGGCGACGGTGGTCGGCCTTGCCGACACGTGTTGCGGCTACGCCTGCATCGCCCATCTGCCCGAGGGCGCGAAGAATTTTACGACCGTGGAACTGAAGAGCAACCACGTGGGCACGGCGCGCGAGGGCGTCATCACGGCCAAGGCGACCGCCGTTCATCTCGGCCGCAGCACGCATGTATGGGACGCGGTCGTGACGAACGGCGAGGGTAAAACCATCGCGTTGTTTCGATGCACGCAGATGATCTTGTATTGAAGCTGAGCCGGGGTAGGCAGAGGTTTGGGCGAACGTGGGCCGGTTACGGCGCATCAACGGGATGTGTCGCTTCGGATAAAGTTGGGCCAGCCAAGGCGCTTCTCCAGGCGCGTATCGGCTAGCCGGATGTTGCCCTCACCCGAAACCCGACCCGAGCCCGAACCACGCCCCGCCCCGCCGCTTTCAGGCGAACATCGCGGCAATAGCGTCAAGGTCCAGCGCTTGCCCGAGCGTATCGGCGAGACGGTCCAGCGAAGCCTCCCGCAATGCCGGGTAATCGAGCGCCGCAGCATCACGCAGACCCGCCCATTCGAGCAGCGCCGCGCAGGCTTCCGGGGTATCGAAGATGCCGTGCAGATAGGTTGCGGCGATCTGGTTATCGGCGGAAATCGCGCCGTCCGGACGCTCGCCGTCGAGCATCACGGCCGGCCGGGCGAGCGCTGCGCCCGTCGTGCGGCCCATGTGAATCTCGTAGCCTCGCACGGGCGCTGGCGTAGGGCCAGCGCTTAATGTCAGCCTGCCAGTCACGTTGCCGAGCAGCTTATCCGCCGTCAGCGTAGTGTCGAGATCCAGCAGGCCCAGCCCGTTCACGCAGCCTGCCGGCCCTTCGAACCCCTGCGGGTCATCCACCGTGCGGCCCAGCATCTGCATGCCGCCGCAAATGCCCAGCACCTTGCCGCCGTATCGCAGATGCCGCTCGATCGCGCGATCCCAGCCGTTTTCGCGCAGCCAAGCCAGGTCCCGCTGTACGCTTTTCGATCCCGGCAGCACGATCAGATCGGCCGGTGGCGGCGCCGTCCCCGCACGCACGTAGGAGAAATCGACCTGCGCGTGCGCACGCAATGCATCGAAATCCGTGTGATTGCTGATGCGCGGCAACGCCGGCACGATCACCTTCAGCAACTCGCCGCCGGCTTCGCCCCGCGTGTGCAACTGGCTCGGCAACATGTCCTCGGCATCAAGCGTCAGGCCATGCAGATAAGGCACCACGCCAAGCACCGGCTTGCCGGTCTGCGCTTCGAGCCAGTCGAGACCCGGCTGCAACAGGCTGATATCGCCACGAAAACGGTTGATTATGAAGCCGCGAATCCGCGCCCTTTCAGTCTCCGATAAACAAGCGAGCGTCCCCAGCAAATGCGCGAACACACCGCCACGGTCAATATCCGCCACCAGCACCACAGGACAATCCACGCGCTCGGCAAACCCCATGTTGGCAATATCCCGGTCCCGCAGGTTCACCTCGGCCGGGCTTCCCGCCCCTTCCACGATAATCGCGTCAAAACGCTGCTGAAGCCGCGCGTACGAGGCGAGAACGGCGTCGAAGGCAACGGTTTTGTACGCGTGATACGCACGGGCATCGAGATTGGCGTGCGCGTGGCCGTGGATGATCACCTGCGCGCCGCGATCGCTGGTCGGCTTGAGCAGCACGGGATTGAAGTCGATTTCCGCATCCACGCCCGCCGCAATTGCCTGCAACGCCTGGGCGCGGCCAATCTCCCCGCCGTCCACGGTTACCGCGCTGTTCAGCGCCATGTTCTGCGGCTTGAACGGCGCGACCCTCCTGCCGCCGCGCCGCGCGAGCCGGCACAAGCCCGCGACCAGCGTGCTCTTGCCGGCATCGGAGGTCGTGCCCTGGATCATCAGCGTGCCGCGCGGTGCAAATTGCATGGGTGTTTCCGTGCTCATCGGTTCTCTGGGAAGCCGCTATGGTAGCGCCCGCCGGTACAATATTGCGATGACTTCACCCGACCTCACCTTCATTCTCGGCGGCGCTCGCTCGGGCAAGAGCGCGTTTGCCGAACGGCTGGCCGCCGACAGCGGTTTGCCCGTTACCTACGTGGCCACGGCGCGTATTGGCGATGCCGAATTCGCCGCGCGTGTGGAACAGCATCGTGAACGCCGGCCGGCGCACTGGGCGCTGGTCGAAGCACCGCTCGATCTGGGCGGCGTGCTGCGCGAACTGGATCGCGAAGGTCACGTGGTGCTGATCGACTGCCTGACGTTATGGCTCGCCAATTTGCTGTTCCCCGCTGACGGCAGCACACCCGACGAGCCGCCGCTTGAGGCTTTCAGCGACTTCGACGCCGCGCTTTCAAACGTCCGCGGCCAGGTAATCATAGTGAGCAACGAGATCGGCCTGGGCGTGGTGCCAATGGGATCGGTGACGCGCCTTTACGTCGATGAACTCGGCCGCCTCAACCAGCGCGTCGCCGCCGCGAGCACGCATGTGACCATGATGGTCGCCGGCCTGCCGCTCGTCCTCAAAGGCTGACATGCTGCTGCTCTCCTTCTACGTTACGGCGATGCTCGCCATTGCCGGCGTGGTGATCGACCGGATCTTTGGCGAACCGGACACACGGCATCCGCTGGTCGCGTTCGGACGGCTTGCCACGCGTATCGAAGCAAAGATGAATACGGGTTTCCGGGCGCGGCCGGCGGGCATTCTCGCGTGGCTGCTGGCCGTCGTGCCACCGGTGGCAGTGAGCTGGATTCTGGTGAGCGTGCTGCCGTTCGCTGCCGCGTGCGCCGTGCATGCCGCGCTGCTGTGGTTCTCGCTCGGCGCCAAAAGCCTGCGCGACCACATCGTGCCGATTGCCCGTGCCCTCGGGCTCGGTGATCTGGCCGCCGCGCGAAAGCTGACGGCGCGTGTCGTCTCGCGCGACACCACCCACGCCGATGAAGCCGCGCTGTCCCGCGCCGCCGTCGAATCCGCGCTGGAAAACGGCAACGACGCGATTTTCGGCGCGCTGTTCTGGTTCGTCATCGCGGGCGGGCCGGGCGCGCTGATGTTCCGCCTCGCCAACACCCTCGACGCGATGTGGGGTTACCGCACGCCGCGTTACCTGCGTTTCGGCTGGGCGGCCGCCCGTTTCGACGATGTCCTGAACTTCGTGCCCGCGCGGCTCACGGCCGCAAGCTACGCCCTCATGGGCGACACCCGCACGGCGTGGCGCTGCTGGCGCACGCAGGCGCCGCTGTGGGACAGTCCGAACGCGGGGCCGGTGATGGCGGCGGGCGCGGGAAGCCTGAACGTGCTGCTCGGCGGCCCGGCGATTTATAACGGCGCGCTGGAAACGCGGCCCGTGCTCGGGTTTGGAATGACTGCGTCGCCGCGGCACGTGGTGGCGGCGCTGCGGCTCGTCGAACGCACGATCCTGCTTTGGCTCGCGGTGCTGCTGGTGCTGGCTTTCATGGGCGTGGGGCTTCATGGCTGATCCCATCCGGCATGGCGGGAATCTGCGGGAAGCCGCGCGTCGATACGGAATCGCGCTGGGCGACTGGGTGGATTTATCGACGGGGATCAATCCGCGGGTCTATCCGGTCCCGCCCGTTCCGGTGGACGCATGGCGCCGCTTGCCGGAGGACGCCGATGGCCTCGCCGAGCTTGCCGCGCGCCACTATGGAGCGCCGGGGGCGCTGCCGGTTGCGGGCAGTCAGGCGGCGATTCGTGCGCTGCCGGGCGTGTTGAAGCGAGGCGTTGCGGCCGTTGCACCTTTGACCTACGGCGAGTACGGGCCGGCGTTTGAACGGGCGGGGCATCGGATAGTCAGCCTCGATGTCGCATCGGCCGATTTGAAGGATGACATTGATCACGTGATCGTTGCGAATCCTAACAATCCAACGACCGAACGTATCACGCGTGATGTCCTGCTGCGGTGGCATGAGCAATTGGCGGCGCGCGGCGGTACGTTGGTCGTTGATGAAGCGTTCGCCGATGCCTACGGCGATGCGGCGATCTCGCTGGCATCGGAGAGTGGGCGGCCGGGATTGATCGTGCTGCGCTCGGTCGGCAAGTTTTATGGGCTGGCTGGGATTCGCGCGGGGTTTGTGCTCGCGGCGCAACCCCTACGCGATGCGCTTTCGGAAGCGCTCGGTGCGTGGACGGTAAGCGGTCCGGCACGACACGCGGTGCAAGCCGCGTTTAATGATCTTTCGTGGCAAGCAGAGACTCGCGCCACGCTGGCTCGCGATAGCGCAAGACTGGCCGCGTTGATCCGCAATCAAGGTTTCGATCCCCATGCAACGCCGCTTTTCGTATGGTTCGAGACCGACAAAGCAAAGACACTGCAGCATGCCTTAGCCACACGCGGAATCTGGACACGGCTCTTCGAGCACGGCGCGTTGCCAAGTTTGCGGATTGGTTTGACGGAATCGGAAGAGGAATGGGTGCGGTTTGAGGAAGCGTTTAACGTCGCGGTGAAAGCGATCCGCTGAACGACTGAGCCCTTCCGGTCGCGCGGTTCACTCTCCCACTGCTAATCAAAATCGAGCCCGTATTCGTGCTTCGATCACAAGACCCGCTTGTTATGCTGCCCGAGCCATACATGACGCACCCGAACCAACACTCCTCATGACCCTGCGCCACTTCCTCACGCTCACCTTCATCGCTACTGCGATTTTTGCATCGGCCCAAGCCCGCGCCGAAACCCTCACTGTCACCGACGACACCGGCGCCACCGTCACCCTCGCCGCCCCCGCACAGCGCGTCGTGAGCCTTGCACCGCACGTCACCGAACTTCTGTTCGCCGCGGGCGGCGGTGCGCGCGTGGTCGGTGCGGTCAGCTATAGCGACTACCCGCCGCAAGCCAAAGCCATTCCGCGTGTTGGCGATAACAAATCGCTGGACCTCGAGCGCATCGTGGCGACGAAACCCGATCTGATCGTCGTCTGGCGGCACGGTAATGCAATGCGTCAGATCGACAGGTTGCGCGAACTGCACGTGCCGCTGTTTTTCAGCGAGCCGCACAGGCTGGACGATATCCCTGTCACCATCGATAAACTCGGTATCCTGCTCGGGACATCGGCTCAGGCGAACAAGGCGTCGGAAGCATTCCGTCACGACATTACCGGCTTGCGGACGCGTTATTCGAACCGGCCGCCGGTAAGCGTGTTTTACCAGGTCTGGGACGACCCGCTGATGACGCTCAACGGGTCGCAAATCATCAGCGAAGTAATCGATCTATGCGGTGGTCACAACGTGTTCGCCAACCTGAAACCGCTGGTGCCCACCATCTCGACTGAAGCCGTCCTCGCCGCCGATCCCGAGGCGATCGTGACGGCCACGCCGGGCGCGACGAGTTCGGAACATGCGTTGCCGTCGCTGGATGTATGGCGCAAATGGCCAACGATCAAAGCCGTCGCGCGCAACAATCTGTTCGGTATCGATGGGGACCTGATCAACCGGCCAACACCGCGTCTTGCGCTCGCAGCGGCTGCGTTGTGCGAAGACCTGGAAGTAGCCAGAACGCGGCGTCCGAAGTAGAGATTCAGGCGTTCCAGCGCACCAACAACCACTGATCGCGCACGCGTTTCAACCAGACGATCGCGCCGAAATCCAGAGGCCATTGGATCGCGTTCGCGCGCGGGACGCCGAGCAAATGAGCGGTCAGTACACGTATGACACCGGCATGCGCCACCGCGTGAACCGGGCCAGTTGTATTGGCGGTACAAATTGAATCGGCCCAACCGATTACCCGCTCGGCAAACTGCGCGACGCTCTCACCGCCATGCTCGCGGGCGTGTTCAAGATCCTCCGCCCAGGCATCGAGCATCGCGCGATCAAGGCCATCCCAGCGCTGCCCTTCCCATGCGCCGAAATCGAGTTCCTGCAAACGTGCATCGGCTTGAATGGGACCGAGTGCTTCGGCCAACAAGCGGCATCGGCTTAATGGACTTGTATGCCAGACACCTTCAAACGCAGGCACTTTCAGCAGCCGCAAATGCTGCTCCAGCACACGCGCTGAATCGGCCGCATCGCCTAGAAGCGGGACATCGGTGCGGCCATAACAAATCCCGGTGTCGATACCAACAGCCGGATGGCGAATCAGGACGAGATCCATCCGAGTCCAATCAGGTAGATAGTAAGCTCAAAAATTTGCTGCGCGAAGCCGAGGCAATCGCCGGTATAACCGCCGATACGTTTGACGAAGTAGCGCCCCATGGCAAAACGCAACACACCGAGCGCCACGATCATCACGCATCCGAGCCGCCAGTCGGGCCAGAAAAGCCAGGGCAATCCGAACAACGCGGCTAACAGAAACGCCCACGCGCTCATCTTCTGCGCAACCGGTTTCGCCTTACCTTCGGCCCGCACATAGTCGAGCGTACAGAGATAGCTGATGGCGAACGTGCGGCTTGCCGCGTGCGCCGCGACGATCATCCATGCGGTGCGCAGCGGCAGCATCGTGGCCAATGTCTGCCACTTCAGCGCAAGCACGACGATCAGCGCAATAGCGCCGAACGCGCCGATTCGCGAGTCGTGCATGATGCGCAACACGTCCTCGCGGGTAGTTGCGCCGCCGAAGGCATCGGCGCAATCGGCGAGGCCATCTTCATGGAACGCGCCCGTGACAAGCAACGTTGCCGCCATCGATAACAACACGGCCACGCCCGCCGGAAACACCTGCAGCGCGGCGAGATAAACGACTGCGCCGAGCCCGCCGACCAGCGCGCCGATCAACGGAAAATAGCGCGCCGCCGCGCTCAGATAATGCGCTTCGAAACCGACCCAACGCGGTACCGGCACGCGAGTGAAATACCCGAGCGCGGTGAAGAAATAGCGAAGTTCCTGCGATGGCCGGTTCATCACGGGATCACACGGCCTTGTCGGACACGCCGGCCGATTCGAAGCTCGCCATTTCATTGATGAACGCCACCGCCGCGCGCAACAGCGGCAACGCAAGCGCGGCGCCGGTGCCTTCGCCCAGACGCAATCCAAGCTGCAGCAATGGCGCCGCGTTGAGATACTCCAGCATGCGCCGGTGCCCCGTTTCATCCGATGCATGCGCGAACACGCAGTAATCAAGGACCGCCGGATTAAGCGCGTGAGCCACAAGCAACGCCGACGTAACGATAAAACCATCGACTAGAATCGTCATGCGCGCTTCAGCCGCCGCGAGGAAAGCGCCTACGATCATCGCGATTTCAAAGCCGCCGAAAGTGGCCAGTGTCTCGATCGGATCGGTGGATGCCGCGTGTTTTTTTAAAGCCGCGGCAAGCACGTCGCGCTTGTGAATCAAGCCGGCGTCGTCCAGACCCGTGCCGCGTCCGACGCACGCATCAATTTCAACGCTGCAGATCCGGCTCATCAGGCATGCCGCCGCCGATGTATTCGCTATCCCCATCTCGCCAAAGCCGATCACGTTGGTCCCGAGCGCCGCGTGAAAACGCACGCGCGCAGCCCCACGTTCGATGGCTTGCAGAACTTCATCGCGCGTCATCGCCGGTTCGTTCGCGAAGTTACGCGTACCGCCGCGCCGGATCGCTGCATCGACGAACCCTGGCGCTGCCGGCGATGCACTCGCCACACCCGCGTCCACCACTTCGAGCGTCATGCCCGCCGCCTTCGACAACGCATTGATCGCCGCCCCGCCCGCGATGAAATTCGCGACCATCTGTACGGTGACTTCCTGCGGAAACGGACTCACGCCTTCGGCCGCAATGCCGTGATCGCCGGCAAAAACAATGATCGCCGGCCGCTCGATACGTGGCCGCAAAGTCCGTTGAATCAGCCCGATCTGAAGCCCGAGTGATTCGAGCCGCCCGAGACTGCCGGGCGGTTTTGTCTTCGTATCGATCACATGTTGCAACTCGGCCGCCATCGATCGAGCGAGCGGTTCAGGACGGGGAAGTATGTCGTTCATAGTGTTGTTCACGGAGAGGTTGAACGCATCACGGGCACGAGCGCCTCGTGACCATCCTGCTGGATCAGGGTAAGCGGATAACCGAACGCCGCGCCGGCACGCTCGGGCGTGAGGACATCGCGAACGCGGCCGGCATGCGTGTGGCCCGCGCCGTCGAGCAGTAAAGCGTGCGTGGCGAAACGCCGGGCAAGGTTCAGATCGTGACACGAGAAAATCACGCTGCGTTGTTTCGATCCGACCCAGCCGCTCAGCGCTTCGAGGCAATCGATCTGATGATGCACGTCGAGATGCGCCAGCGGTTCATCGAGCAACAATAGCGGCGCGTCCTGGCACAAGGTCGCGGCCAGCGCCACACGTTGACGTTCACCGCCGGACAACGACAGGACATCGCGTGAAGCGAATTCGGCAAGGCCGAGCCTATCCAGTGCCGCGTGCGCAGCCGCGCGGTCCGCGTCGCTTTCCCAGCCCCAGCCAGTGAGATGCGGAAAGCGGTTGAGCATGACGGTGTCCAGTACGGTCGCGCTGAACGCATCGTGCGTGGCTTGTGGCATCAACGCGCGGCGGCGGGCCAACTCAATAGTGCCCCAGGCGCTCAACGCTTTTCCATCGAGTGAAATCGCATTCGATGCCGTCTTCGATACCCCCGCCATCGCTGCAATCAAGGTCGTCTTGCCCGCACCATTCGGACCGGCGATGCACCAGATTTCGCCGGGCGCGAAGGTCTGCGTGAGGTCCGCGACCAACACGCGAGTTGCTGCACGAGTACCCGCGCGCAACGTGAGATGAGTGATCTGAAGTCCGTTCATGGCGCGCGCCTGAGGAGCATCCACAAGAATACCGGCACGCCGATCAGCGCGGTGATGACACCCACCGGCAACTGCGCCGGCGCGATCACCGTGCGCGCGATCAGGTCCGCTCCCATCACCGCCAGTCCGCCGGCCAGCGCCGATGCAGGCAGCAGCATGCGCTGATCGTTGCCGAACGCGAGCCGCAGCACATGCGGCACCACGAGCCCGATAAACCCGATGGTCCCGGCCGTCGTCACGGCAGCGGCTGCCGCCAGCGACGCAACGAGATACACGCGCACTCTCAACTGCACGACGCGCACGCCAAGCGCCTCGGCCGCTACGTCGCCGCGCAGCAGTATGTTGAGCTGGGGCGCGACCGGTACGATAGCGATCAACGCGATCACCAGCGCGATTAAAGCGGTCCATGGCATCGCGACGCCGTTCAGGTCGCCGGTCAGCCAGAACACCATGCCGCGCAAGCGATTCTCGGGGGCGACCGCGAGCATGAGCGTGATCAACGCGCCCCACCCCGCCGCGATCACTGCGCCGGTGAGCAGCAATCTCGGCGACGTGTCCTGCGGTTCCCCACGCCACAACTCGCGCCGGGCGAGGCCGAGCACAAGCAGTATCGATAAGAATGCGCCCGTGAACGCGGCAACGTCGACGCTCCACCACGACAGGGAGAACAACATCGCGGCGAGCGCGAACGCAGCCGCGCCACCCGATACGCCAAGCACATACGGTTCGGCCAAAGGATTGCGCAGCAAGACCTGCAGCAATGCACCGGCCATGCCAAGCAGAGCACCCGCCGCAAAACCACCGAGCGCGCGCGGCAGGCGCAGGCTGAGCACGATTTCATCGATCACGTCAGTCGACCGGGACACGAGCGCCTGCATCACCCGCAGCGGCGACACGGCGATACTCCCCAGCGCCAGCGACGCCACGAACACAGCGAGCGCGGCCAGGCCGAGCCCGGTCCAGACCATGAAAGCGCGCTGGGCGTTCATGCGCTTGGTGTTCACTGCGGCAGTCGGCCGGGCATGATCGAGGCGCCGCGACGCGGCGTGCGGCGTGCTGTACGAGTGCGCAAGCTGATGGTCCTTGTTGAAGAGGTTGCCGAGGTTATCGATAAGCGCGCCGCCCCACGGAACGGCAAGCTTTGGGCGACCAACGGATTGCCGCTGAACGGATAGTACAGATCGTCGAAGCTTGAAGCACGGCGGATGATCGCCGCCGTTGCGTTCCCCCAAAGCTGGTATCCGGGCTGTCGACCCATCGGGCGACCTTCCCGTGCGCGGACGCGCAGTGGCCAACCGCGTGCTGCCGGACGCCATTTTTCGAGTGGTGAAATGGGCGGGGCAACGCGCCAGGACCGGCTTGCAACTTGGGTTCGAGTCGCTTACCGTTGCGGGGGCAGCGCAGAGTGAGTCGTCCGGGCTGACTCTGCTCCCTGCTTCCCGTTTAACTGCGCGCTGGCAGCGCACGCATGAGCACCAGGGTGGCGGGAGTTTAAGATCGGCACAATGGCCCGTCAAGAAAGCAGGACCATGCGGGCATATTGACCGTCCACAACGTGGTTCGATTATTCGATTTACCCCTGTTTTAAAGGCTCCCGCGCGATATTCCGAAGAACGCTCGCACGCCTGAATGAATGGGAAAATGAATCGATATAAAACGTTTCCCCTTACAAATAAAGGGCCGTGCCCATGCTTTGAAGACCGAATGCTGTTACGTCTGGAAACGAACCAAATTTCTGAAGCGCCGGAGAAGCGCGCTAAAATGCGAGGTCTTAAGAGGACGCAGCACATGCTCAACGAACTCGAATCACTGTCACAGAATATCGGCCGGCTGATCAAGATCAGCGAACGCCATCATCAAGCTCACCACGCGTTGGCCCAGCAACTCGAACAGTTGCGCGCCGACTATGCCAACACGCAGGGCGAACTTGCGGCCATGCGCGAAGAACGCGACGCACTGGTGGCGGAACGCGACTCGCTGTCGGCCAAGATCGACGACGCGCAGATTCGCCTCAACGCGATTCTCGAAAAATTGCCGCGTGCGAAAGCTGCACCGGAGCCGGATAACCAGCTTGCCCTCTTGCCTCCCGATGGCGGCATCGAACCGGATACCGCCGACTCGGCGCACGGTGCGTTGCATGAAGAATCACACCATCACGGAGAAAAGGCATGACGACGAAACAGATCGAGGTATCCATTCTCGGCGCGCCGTATCGGCTCGCATGTTCGCCGGAAACCGAAGGCGCGTTGCGCGAAGCGGTCGCGCGCGTAGATGCGGAAATGTCGAAAGTGCGAAACGCAAGCAGCGTGCGCGGCACGGATCGGATCGCGGTGATGGCGGCGTTGTCACTGGCGTCAGAATTGCTCAAGCTGCAAAACAGCGTGCGTCACGGCGAGGCGTTCCCGGCCGAAGAAATTCGCCGCACCATGCATCAAATGAACGAGCAACTGGGCGTCGTGATTTCACAATACGAAGCGCAGTAGTTGCTGAGGTAGTTGCTGCAATAGATACGGTAGCGGTAAGTGTGTAGTGGCTGGAATTTGCTTTAAGTGCTTGACGTACGAGCTAATATCCGGATGTTATTTTGTTGCCGGAATGCTGGCACGATTCTGCGTCAACCGCTACGTCTTCAGGCATTTAACGAATTCATCGGTCACCATAAAGTTTTCCTGGATCATTGCTGCATCGTCTCGTCGATTGGTGTAAAGTGACTGCTCCCTGCCTGGTTTGCCAAGGTCATATATTCCTTGAACCAATGCCATTGTGCACGGTTGTGGGACCTTGTAGCACTGGCGAGCGCGTCACTCTGTCTGATGAGCCCAAAGTGCTGCTTACTGCGACCAATCTTGAACCCAGGTTCAGGATGCCGGCCTAGCGGCTTGGGCGGGGACCCTTTTCAACAGCATGCGTGTTTTTATGCGCGTGCTAGTAAGCGGTTGAGTTGACTGAATGGACTAACGGCGCTGGAGCTTCTCCGGCGCCGTTTTCTTTTGCATCGTGAATCCTGCATCGTGCATGCTTCTTTGCACGGCACCTTTCTCCATGGAAGACATTCATGCGCTACTGGCTGATGAAGTCGGAACCAAACGAAGCGAGCATCGACCATCTCGCTCACGCTCCCAAAAAAACCCTGCCCTGGACCGGCGTGCGTAATTACCAGGCACGCAACTTCATGCGCGACGGCATGCAGGTTGGCGACGGTGTGCTGTTCTATCACTCAAGCTGTCCGCAGCCGGGAATCGCAGGCATTGCGAAGGTGTCGTCGGCCGCTTATCCCGATCCCACTCAATTCGATTCCTCCAGCCACTACTACGATCCCAAGTCATCGCAGGAAAAGCCGCGCTGGTTGCTCGTCGACGTCCACTTCGTGAAGAAGACGCCGCTTATCCCCCTCGCCACGCTACGCGATCACGCAGAGCTTGCCGATATGCAAGTGCTCGCCCGAGGCAATCGGCTGTCGATCACACCGGTTACCGAAACGCAATGGCGCTTTATCACCGAACACCTTTTGTAACCTCGTTGAAGGGAACTTCGCGAGCATGAGAAGCGCCTAAGCTTCGCGTCACATGACGCGCACTCATGCTTATGGAGTTACACGATGACAAAGAAAAACACCACTTCCACACTGGCAGCCGCTGTGCTGCTTGCAGGCGCTGCCATGGCACAGAGCGCGTTTGCGCAAAGCGTCGTTCAGGCCCAGCCGTCGGGCGTGTTGTCGCTCGCAGCACAGGCCAGTGCTGACGTGCCGCAGGACGTGGTCGACATCACCCTGTTCTATGAGCAGGAAGCGCAAGACCCGGCCTCGTTGACGTCGGTGCTCAATCAACGCGCGGACGCCGCGCTGCGCCAGGCCAAGGGTGTCGATAACGTCACCGCGCACAGTGGTTCGTTCACCGTCTATCCGTCCACCGATCGCGATGGCCGTATTTCCGCATGGCGCGGCCGCACGGAAGTCGTGCTGGAGTCGAAGGACTTCGCCGCTGCGTCCAAGCTGGCGGGCAAGATGAGCGATTCAATGCAAGTGGGCAGTGTGACGTTCTCGCTCTCGCCGGAAGCGCAGCGCGCCGCGGAACAGAGACTCTCGACGCAGGCCATTGCTTCGTTCAAGCAGCAGGCACAGAGTTCGGCCCAGGCATTCGGCTATAGCGGTTATGCGATCCGCGAGGTGAACATCGGCCATAACGGGTCGTCGCCGCGTCCGGTCATGATGATGGCCGCGCGCAACATGAGCGCGGATGCAAAGATGTCGGCACCCATGGCGCTGGAAGGGGGCACGTCGACGGTGACCGTGAACGTGTCGGGTTCGGTACAGATGAACCGCTAGACGCTCAGTTCAAGTCTCGCTATATATAAAAAAGCCTCGCTGCGCGCGAGGCTTTTTCATGGCATTTGCAAAGGCTGATCTCTCGTTCAAGAGAGTTTCGCGGACTCCGACGGCACTGCGCGCCCACGTCGATACGACCAGACAAGCAGTCCAATTCCGCCAATGATCATGGGCAGTGAAAGCCATTGGCCCATCGACAGGTTCATGGCCAGCAGGCCCAGATAATCATCAGGTTCACGCGCGAACTCAACCGTGAAGCGCGCGAGGCCATAACCAATCAGGAACACCGCCGAAATCCCGCCCACCGGCCGCTGCTTGCGCGACATCAGCCACATCACGATAAACAATGCGAACCCTTCCAGCGCGATCTCGTACAACTGCGACGGATGCCGCGGCAGCATCTGGTAACGCTCGAAGATCTCATTCAAATGCCACTGCGCGGCCTGTTGCGGATGGGTGCGCAGCCAGATGGCGTCATCGGGAGATGCGTTCTGGAACAGCATGGCCCATGGCGCGTTCGGATTGGTCACGCGGCCCCACAACTCGCCATTGATGAAGTTGCCGAAGCGACCGGCCGCCAGCCCGAGCGGGACCAGCGGCGCGACGAAATCGGTGACTTGCAGCCAGGTCCGGTTTCTTTGCCACGCGAACAGGACCATCGCGAGAATCACGCCGATCATGCCGCCGTGGAACGACATGCCGCCTTCCCACACCTTGAAGATATCGAGCGGATTCGCGAAGTAGAAACTCGATTTGTAGAACACGACATAGCCAAGCCTGCCGCCCAGGATGGTGCCGAGCACCCCGTAGAACAGGATGTCGTCGATATCCTTCGTCGTCCATCCTTGCGCCGAGACGTACGGCAAGCGCAGCCGCAAGCGCCCGATGACGATGCACTGGATAAACGCCAGCAGATACATGAGGCCGTACCAGCGCACAGCGAGCGGACCGAGATGAAGCGCGATGGGATCGAAATTGGGGTGAATGAGCATGTTTCTATTTACGTGTTGGGGTCACGGCAACGCAGGCACGGTAGCCGCATGAGCGCGCACTATATCGATAAAACCGGCGAGCACCGGGCTGACTTCCGCTGCGCGCCACACGAGTCCGGTCTCAACCACCGGCCCCGATTCGAGCAACGGACGATACACCACTCCGGTCCTGCGCAGATGACGCAGCGACTGCGGCACGAGCGCGACGCCCATGCCAGCCGACACAAGACTGACGATGGTCTGCATCTGGATGGCTTCCTGCCCGACCCGCGGCATCAGGCCAGCCGCGCCGTAGCAACCCATAATGATGTCATAGAATCCGGGCGCGAGACGCCGTGGAAAGACGACGAGTGGGGCATCGGCGAGTTGGTGAAGGCTCACAGGCGTCTCCGACCATTCTTCGGCGCCCAGCCCGAGCGCAGCCGCGGCGTCGCTGGACATGGCGATGACCAACGGCTCGCGGGCGATCGGCAAATACGACAGCGCGACGGCGTGGCGTGGCGGCAGCGGGGGAATGACGAGCCCGGCGTCGATGCGGCCGGCCACCAGCTCTTCCACCTGAACGTCGCTGGTGGCTTCCACGAGTTGCAGCCGGACGCCAGGGTAACGGGCGCCAAAATCGCGCAGCAAGAGCGGCAGGAGCCCGTAATCGGCGGTGGAAACGAACGCAAGCGATAAAACCCCCGCCTCGCCCCGCGCGAGCGATTGCGCGAGCGGTCTTAACGCATCCGCGCCGGCGAGCAGCCGTCGCACTTCGGGCAGCAGATCCTTGCCCACGGGCGTCAGCTCGACTGAACGCTTCGTACGTACGAACAACGCGACGCCCAGCATCTCCTCCAGCGCCCGGATAGCCTGCGACAACGGCGGCTGCGTCATCGCGAGGCGCCCTGCGGCCCGTCCGAAGTGCATTTCCTCGGCAACCGTCACAAAATATCGCAACAATCTGAGTTCAATGTTCCGCGTTTCCACTGATATGTTCCACGACCTAGTAGACCCTGAATAATATATTGGACACGCGTTCGTACAAGCTTCATCCTTTCGCGACCAGACAATAAAATCCTCAAGGAGCCCCCACATGGCCTTCAATCGCCGCTCGAAAAACATCACGCAAGGCATCGCGCGTTCCCCGAATCGCTCGATGTATTACGCCCTCGGCTACAAGGACGAAGATTTCGACAAGCCGATGATCGGCATCGCCAATGGTCATTCCACCATCACGCCGTGCAATTCCGGCCTGCAAAAGCTGGCGGACGCCGCCGTCGAATCGATTCGTAAATCGGACGCCAATCCGCAGACCTTCGGCACGCCAACCATCTCGGACGGCATGTCGATGGGCACCGAAGGCATGAAGTACTCGCTCGTGTCACGCGAAGTGATCGCGGACTGTATTGAAACGGCCGTGCAAGGCCAGTGGATGGACGGCGTGGTTGTAATCGGCGGCTGCGACAAGAACATGCCCGGCGGCATGATCGGCCTCGCCCGCATGAACGTACCGGGTATCTACGTGTATGGCGGCACGATCCGTCCGGGCAACTGGAAGGGCAAGGATTTGACCATTGTGTCGTCGTTCGAAGCGGTGGGCGAATTCTCGGCCGGGCGGATGTCGAAGGAAGATTTCGACGGCATCGAGAAAAACGCCTGCCCGTCGAGCGGTTCGTGCGGCGGCATGTACACGGCCAACACCATGAGCTCGTCGTTCGAGGCGCTCGGCATGTCGCTGATGTATTCATCGACCATGGCCAACCCCGACGAAGAAAAGGTCACGTCCGCGGCGGAATCGGCACGCGTGCTGGTCGAAGCGGTCAAGGCCGATCTCAAGCCGCGCGACATCATCACGAAGAAATCGATTGAAAATGCGGTTGCGCTGATCATGGCGACCGGCGGCTCGACCAACGCGGTGCTGCACTACCTGGCTATCGCCCATGCGGCGGAAGTGGAATGGAGCATCGACGACTTCGAGCGCATGCGCAAGAAAGTGCCGGTGATCTGCAACCTGAAGCCGTCGGGTCAGTACGTGGCGACCGATCTGCACAAGGCCGGCGGGATTCCGCAAGTGCTGAAGATCCTGCTCGACGCGGGCATGCTGCACGGCGATTGCATCACGATCACGGGCAAGACTATCGCGGAAGAACTGAAGGACGTGCCGTCAAAGCCGCGTGCTGATCAGGACGTGATTTTCCCGATCAACAAGGCGCTCTACGACGAAGGCCATTTGGCCATCCTGAAGGGCAACCTGGCGCCGGACGGCGCCGTGGCGAAGATCACCGGCCTGAAGAACCCGGTCATCACCGGCCCGGCACGCGTGTTCGAGGACGAACAAAGCGCGATGACCGCGATTGTCGCGGGTCAGATCAAGGCGGGAGATATTGTGGTGTTGCGTTATCTCGGCCCGAAGGGCGGTCCGGGCATGCCGGAAATGCTGGCGCCTACTTCGGCGATCATCGGCCAGGGGCTGGGTGAATCGGTGGGCCTGATTACCGATGGACGCTTCTCCGGCGGCACATGGGGCATGGTGGTGGGTCACGTTGCCCCGGAAGCCTATGCGGGCGGCACGATCGCGTTCATCAAGGAAGGCGATTCGATCACCATCGACGCTCACAAACTGCTGTTGCAACTGAACGTGGACGATGCCGAGATCGAGCGCCGTCGCGGAGAGTGGACGCAGCCTGCGCCGCGTTATACGCGTGGCGTGCTGGCCAAGTATGCTGCGCTCGCGTTGCCGGCAAACAAAGGCGCGGTAACGGGTTGATCGCGGGGTAATTGCTCGCTGTTTTTCGCTCGCGCCGGCGGACCGTTTCAGGTTCTGCCGGCGTAGGCGGGGAATTTAATGCCGGATTGCCGCTGCGCTGGGTCGGGCTCGGCTCCGGCAGCCGGAATTGCCCCGAAATCCCCTTCTTACTTGCGCCCTCGCCGTTCCAGTTCGTCGGCCACCGCCTCGCGCACCCATTGCGTCAACTCGGTTTCCAGCGCCAACGCAACCTCCCGCGTAATCTGGCTGACTAGCCACGTGGAATGCTCCTGCAACGATTCCCTGCAGCGTTCCTCGATCAACGCCCGGCCATCGCCAGTCAAAAAGTGCGTGAAGCGCCCGCGCAGCCTGTCTGCGATCACATCGGCGTCACGATCCGCGCCGTGTGCAAGCTCCTCGTGCGATGGCACAGCCGCCGGCGATAACACCGGCTCCGGCGCACGCGGTGCAACACGGGCACGGTCCGGCCGGCCCGGCACGATGACATCGGTCAGCACGGGAATGGAGGAATCGAAGTTTTCGGGTGTTTCAGCCGTATCGGGCGCGGTGGTGATGGGCACGAGTGGACTCCGTCTCTTGATGGCAGGCTGTTGAAACCTGATGGCAGGCCGGGTGCGGGCTAACAACGGTAACGGCGCGCGTTTTCGCGATCATACCGCGCGGCCAGCGCACGCAGCGATTGGGTAAGACGCTCAGCCGCCCTGCTTGTAATTGTTGAGCACATAGCCCCGATCGCGATAGAAACGATACCGGTCGCGCCCAGCCACGAGTTCCTGCTCCTCGTTGCCGACCACTTCCAGCAGGCGTTCAAACCGCGCGAACTGCGGCGGTACGGTTGCGCCGAGGTTCAGCAGGATCTGCTGCTGCAGATCCTGCCCCAGCGATTCCAGCGACGCAGTCAGCAACACCGGCGTTTGCCCCGCCAGCGCGCTGTCCGCCATGCAATGCGGCACGAACTCGAGCGGCTTGAAGGTCCACAATTGCTCGTCGAACCGCTTCAACCGCTCGGGTTCGGCCAGCACGATCAACGGCTGACCGCTCAGGTAAGCCTTGCGCACGAGGCGGCAGGCGTACGCGATCGAATCCCCCACATTCGAATGGAAATCGATACGCGTCATGGCTGTGCCTCCCCGCTCACGCTTGGTTCAACCACGCTCATTGGCCCGCGCGATCGACCAGGAACTGCGTGAGCAAGGGCACCGGACGACCGGTTGCGCCCTTTGCCGCGCCGCTTTTCCACGCCGTACCCGCGATGTCGAGGTGAGCCCAAGGATAGTTCTGCGCGAAACGCGACAGGAAACACGCCGCGGTAATCGCGCCGCCCGGCCGTCCGCCAATGTTCGCGACATCGGCGAAATTCGACTTCAGCAGGTCCTGGTATTCGTCGTCGAGCGGCATGCGCCAGGTCGGATCGATGGCTTCCTTCGACGCGTCCAGCAACTCGCCCGCCAGCGCGTCGTCCTTCGAGAACAAAGCGGTGTTGTGATGGCCAAGCGCCACCACGCACGCGCCCGTGAGCGTGGCGATATCGATGACTGCCGCGGGTTTGAAGCGTTCCACGTAGGTTAGCGCGTCGCAGAGAATCAGGCGGCCTTCCGCGTCCGTATTCAACACTTCGATAGTCGTGCCGGACATGGACGTGACAATGTCACCCGGCTTCACCGCGTTGCCGGCCGGCATGTTCTCGCAGGTCGGAACCACACCGATCACGTTGAGCTTCAGCCCCATTTCGGCAATCGCGCGCATGGTGCCGAACACCGAACCGGCGCCGAGCATGTCGTACTTCATCTCGTCCATGCCTTCGCCGGGCTTGATGGAGATGCCGCCGGTGTCGAACGTGATGCCCTTGCCGACCAGCACAACCGGCGCGGCCTTCGCGCCCGCGCCCTGGTGATGCATCACGATGAACGCGGGCGGTTCAACCGAGCCTTTCGCGATCGACAGGAACGAACCCATGCCCAGCGCTTCGATCTGCTTCTGGCCGAGCACTTCCACCTTCAGCTTGAATTCCTTGCCCAGCTTTTTCGCGGTATGGCCGAGATAGGTGGGCGTGCAGACGTTCGGCGGCAAGTTGCCGAGATCGCGCGTCAGGTCCATGCCGTTGGCGAGTGCCGTGGCGTGTTTCAACGCGAGCTTCGCGGCCTTTTCGTCGGCGGCATCGATGCTGAACACCACTTTCTTCAACGCGCGATCGCCGTTTTCCGGCTTGCTTTTCATCTGCGTGAACTTGTAGGTCAACTCGCGCAGCGCGAGGATGGCGCAGCGCACGCCCCAGTCGCTGGTGCGCTCGGGCACCGGCAGTTGGGCGAGCGTGAACGCCACGTTCGCGATCTTCGTGGCGAGCAGCGCCCGCCATGCGGCGCGCGCGGCTTCCGTGTAAGCCTTCTGATTGAAAGCGTCCTGCTTGCCGAGGCCGACCAGCAAAATCCGTGACGCCCCAATCCCCGTCACTTCGGTCAGCATCAACGTGGAACCGGCCTTGCCGCTCATGTCACCAGCTTTCACCGTGCGCGTAAGCAGCCCCTTGGTCACCAAATCCATCTCGCGGGCTGCGCCCGTCAACGTCTGCGCTTCGAACACTCCGAGCACTACTACATCGGCCTTTCCGTTAAGGAAACCATTTGCCGAGCCTTTGCTCCAATCACAGGCTTTTATGCTAAAGTCCATCGCGCTTATCCTCGGATAAAATCTGGGCTGAAGGAAGAAAGCCGCAATTATCCGCTATTTTTTCCGAGGCGGTCGCGGGCAGCGATACCCGGATTGAATGTCTCGCTCATGACTCGGTCGACTCGTTCATCCGGCACGTTTGTCATGGCGTGTGGTCCAAACGTGGTCCAAGCGCGGCCCGCACATAATCCAACCGCCTGGTCGCCGCCGGTTTCCACCTGACAATCAATGATCTTCGAACGCTCCCTTCAGCGTGAACTCGCGTATACGGCTGGCGCCGTATTCATGGTGCTGCTCACGATCATGCTGACCACGATGATGATCCGCATCGTCGGCTTTGCCGCATCGGGACAAGTCGATCCGCGCGACGTCGTCGTGCTGATCGGCCTTACCGTCATCGGCTATCTCGCCGTGATCATGATCGTGACCCTGTTCGTGTCCATCCTCTTCGTGCTGACGCGCTGGTATCGCGACTCGGAGATGGTCGTGTGGCTCGCGTCAGGCGTCAGTCAGACGGCGCTGATCAAACCAATCGCGCTCTTCTCCACGCCCATCATCCTGGCCATCGTATTTTTCGCGTTCGTGGTCTGGCCCTGGTCGAATTTGCAAAGCAAGCTCATCAAGGCACGGTTCCAGCAACGCGACGAAGTCTCGCTGCTCGCACCGGGTCAGTTCCGTGAATCGCAAACCAGCCACCGCGTGTTTTTCATCGAGAAGATGTCGCCGGATCAGGGGCACGTGCAGAACGTGTTCGTGACGAGTACGGAAGGCGGCAAGGTCAACGTGGTGGTATCGAAGAACGGCCATACCGAAACGCACGCCAATGGCGATCGTTTCGTGGTGCTGGAAAACGGCCGGCGCTACGACGGCATTCCGGGGCAGCCGAACTTCCGGATCATGGAGTTCGAGCGCTACGGCGTGAAAATTCAAAGCCAGCAATTCGTGAACACGCCTACCACGACCGGCATGTATACGAACGAGCTGCTGGCCAATCCCACCCGCGACAACCTTGCCGAAATCGCGTGGCGCGCGGGTCTGCCGCTGATCGCGATCAACCTGATGCTGCTCGCCATTCCGCTCTCCTACCAAAACCCCCGACGCAGTCGAACAATCAATCTCGTGATGGCAGTACTGATCTATCTGACGTATTCCAACCTGCTGAACGTGGTGCAGTCGTGGATCGAGCAAGGCCGGGTGTCGTTTGTTGTCGGGCTGGTGGGACTGCACATAATCGTCTCGGTCATGGTCGGGTTCATCTTCTGGTTGCGCATACGCAATCGGCCGCTCTTCAAGCTGTCGGCGTTTACCCGCTCGAAAGGGGCCTGACGCAATGCGCATTTACGAACGGTATTTCGCGCGTCAGATTTATCTCGCGTTCATCTTCATCCTGTTCGCGTTCTCAGGCCTGTTCTTCTTCTTCGACTTGATCAACGAGCTGAACACGGTCGGCCACGGCAACTACAAGTTTGGGCTCGCCGTGCTGCGAGTGGGCTTGCAGACGCCCTCGCGCTTCTACGAAATCATTCCGGTTGCCGCGCTGATTGCGGCCATCTACGTGTTCGCGCAAATGGCCGCCGCGTCCGAGTTCACCATCTTCCGCGTATCCGGATTGTCCACCGGCAAGGCGCTGCGCTCGCTGCTCAAGATCGGCATACCAATGGTCCTGCTCACGTATGTGATCGGCGAAGTGGTCGGCCCCTACTCGGACCAGCTCTCCGAGAAAGTACGGCTCGAAGCGCTGGGCTCGTCGGTGTCGATGAACTTCGAATCAGGCGTCTGGGTGAAAGACACGCTGACCGCGCGCGCGGACGGCGAACAGGTCACGCGCTTTGTAAACGTGGGCACGCTGAATCCGGATACGACCATTGCGAACGTGCGCATCTACGAATTCGATTCGTTGTTCCGGCTGACGAACGTGCGCATCGCTAAAAGTGGCGTGTTCCAGCCGCCGGGCCACTGGAAGCTCACCGACGTAACGGACACCGAACTCATCGACGCGCCGCCACAAACCGTGAATCCCGGCGACGCGCTTAATCCCGTGTATCGCGCGAAACAGATCACCCTGCCCGAGTATTCGCTGCGCTCTGAACTCACGCCGCAGATTTTGTCGGTGCTGCTGGTGTCGCCAGACCGGATGTCGATGTTCAACCTGTTCAGATACATCCAGCATTTGACGGAAAATCATCAGGACACGCAGCGGTATCAGATCGCGTTCTGGCGCAAGATCTTGTATCCGCTCGCGGTGCTGGTGATGCTGGTGCTGTCCCTGCCGTTTGCGTACCTGCATACGCGCGCCGGCGTGGTCGGTGTGAAGGTGTTCGGCGGCATCATGATCGGCATGAGCTTCCAGCTGGTCAACACGCTGTTTTCACACATTGGTACGCTGAACACCTGGCCCGCGCCATTGACGGCCGCAGCGCCGGCGCTGGCGTACCTGATCGTCGGCTTGATCGGGTTGCGGTGGGTGGACCGGCATTAGGCTTCAAGCATTAGGGCTTCAGGCGTCAGCGCTTTGAGACGAGGGAGAACGCGATGAGCAAGCACGGCATGATCCTGTTCGGTCACGGCGCACGCGATCCACGCTGGGCCGAGCCTTTCGAACGGCTCGCCACGAAGCTGCGCGCAATGCGCAGCGCGCCGGTATCGCTGGCGTTTCTTGAACTGATGACCCCCGATTTACCTACGGCTGTCGAACGCCTGGCGGTGGATGGGTGTGACGCGCTCACCGTCGTGCCCGTGTTCTTCGGTCAAGGCGGTCATATACGGCGCGACCTGCCTGAGTTGCTCGATCGATGCCGCGCGATGTTTCCATTGCTGACCATCCAATGCGCAACAGCGGTGGGTGAAGACGACTCGGTGCTGGATGCGGTCGCACAATATTGCGTTCGGCAGATTGAGTAGGTTTATCGCCCCTCACTAGCGTGCTGGCGAAAGCACGACCGTTTTCCATAATGCCCCGCGAGTCATGGACTTCCGGGGCATTGTTCTGTCCGAAGGATTTTCCTGGCCGACGCCATTGTGCCTGCGCGCCGAAGAGGGCCGGAGCCAGCTTCAACGGACACCCGGTGCGGGCCAGATCATCAAACAAACGCGTTCTAATCAGCCAAAAATGGTCATATCTGATCAATTAAGCCACTTATTTGTTCAGATATGACCATTTTTCCATATAGAAATATTGACGATCTTAGGATTTTGTCTATACTGACCAATTAAGTGGGTTTATATGTCAGATACGACAAAATGAAGCGCAACAACAAGGATTTTTCTTCGCCAGAACTTGGGCTTCAGGCCACGGGACTTGGACGCGCGGTCGCCGCCGCCCGGATCGCACGCAACATGACCCGGAAGGATTTTTCCGAACGAGCCAACATCAGCCCGAGTACCCTGATACGCATAGAAAATGGCGATGTTTCGGTCAGTTTCTCGTCGTGGCTGCACGCGTTCGAACGTGCCGGCCTCCTCGGATTGCTCCAGCCGCTCGCGAATCCGCAAAACGACGTGGTCGGCGAAGCGCGGCGCAAGACGGAATCTCGCGTGCGTCCACGCAAGACCGCTTCCAAGACAGGCGAGTATGATTTTTAATACAACAACCTGGAGCAAATACGTCTTCATCGCCCTCGAAGGAGCGGCCGAGGCGGTCCCTGCCGGTAAGCTCGAACTACTCGAAGAAGGTATCAAGCCCGTCGGGTCGACCTTCGTCTACGGCAACAAGTACTTACAGCGTGCGAACGCCGCTGCCGTGGACCCGGTCAGCATGCCTCTGAGCGAGGCGAAGAAGTCCAAGGAAACGGTATTTCAGCCCCCCGCAGGACTGGCGCTGTTTGGCGCAATCCGTGACGCGGCTCCGGATTCCTGGGGACGGCGCGTGATTGAGAATATGTTGAGGGCGGCGCCCGACGGTTTGCCCGAGACTGAATATCTGGCTCATGCCGGCCCCCACCGGACTGGCGCGCTGGATTTCAGGGACTCCCCCACCGCACCTGCAGAACCCGGCAAGTTGCCGGATGCAAAAGAGCTTTCTTATCTGCTCGACGCTGCAGCCATGATCCAGGACGGCAAGCCGGTTCCGAAAAAGCTGCAGTTACTCTTTAGCGTTGGCGCAACTTTCGGCGGCGCGCGGCCCAAAGCCGTGCTGCTGGACGATGGCCGGCAATGGGTCGCCAAATTTCCTGTCGCCCGGGACGGTTTCAACGTTCCCGTCGTGGAGCGTGCAACGCTTGAACTCGCCCGCGAGTGCGGTATGCGCGTTCCCGCAACCAGGCCCATTCACTTGGCCGACGGGCGCGATGTCATGCTGATCGAACGATTTGACCGCGTGCCGTTGCCCGGCGGTACGTTCGGCAAACGCCACGTCGTGAGCGCGCTGACCATGCTCAAGATGCATGAAAGCGATACCGCATCGGCTAATTACACGGACCTGGCGGACCTGCTCGGTGAACGCGGCGCCACGGGCTTTGTCGCGGCCGACAAGATCGAGTTGTTCAAGCGAATGGTGTTCAACATTCTCGTGACGAATGACGATGACCATCTTCGCAATCATGCGTTCGTGTGGGACGGAGCAAACAAGGGCTGGCGCCTGAGCGACCTTTACGACGTCGTGCCGAAGCCGCAGGTCGGCTCCGAGCGTTTCCTCGTACTGGGCGTAGGTCCGGCAATGGGCCGGCTGGCGACGCTCGACAATGCCCTCTCCGCGGCGGGCCGATTCGGTCTGCTCAAACACGCAGCCGTTGAAATCATCCAGCGTTTGTCGGCTGTTGTGAGAGAGTGGCGGACTTATTTCGAGGAGTTCGGTGTTCCCCGAACCGAGTGCAACAAAATCTCCTCTGCATTCCGCAAGCCGCAGGCCATTGGGCTGCGTGAAGTGGAGAAAGCGTAGTGCTTCAACGCTCGCGAAACGGGTCGTTGAAGCACGCAATTGCGCAGGCATCAGGAAACCGGCGCAGGTGAAAAAAGCCCCGTGGGTCAGTGACCCACGGGGCTTTTCAGACGACGAATCACAAGCGGTCTAAAGCTCGCCAGGGCAGCGCGGTTTCGCCGCGTCGCCTGCGGCCTCAATCAAGCAGCAGCCTGTTGTAATGCCGCTTCCACGCTTTGGACCGGTACTACCATAACCGACCGCTCCGCAAACGCCTCACCGATCATCAGCAAACTCGGCTGCGATGCATCGAGCCAATCCCGCGCGTCGCCAATCGCCATTTCGCCCAGCGTCAGCGTAAGCGAACGTTCACGCGGCGTACTGCAAGCCTCGACAATAGCAACCGGCGTCGACGCCGGCCGTCCTGCATCGATCAGTTGCTGCGCAATCTCCGGCGCGCTGTCGCGACCCATGTAGAACACAAGCGAATCCGCGCTTGCCTGCTCGCGAATTTCATCGCTGTCAGGGGCACGGCTGTACGTCGCCAGAGCAACGCTACGCGATACCCCGCGCAAGGTCAGCGAACGCTTCAACGTCGCGGCGCTCGCCAGCGCGGCCGTGATCCCCGGCACCACTTCGTACTCAATACCCGCGGCTTCGAGCGCGCGCATTTCTTCGTCGGCGCGGCCGAACAACATGGGGTCGCCACCCTTCAGGCGCACGACGATCTCGTGTTCGCGGGCGGCATCGACGATCTGCTTGTTGATGAAATGCTGCGCCGTCGAACGCTGTCCGCAACGTTTCCCGACCGCAATCTTGCGCGCGTCCGGCGCGTAGTCGAGCATGGCCGGCTCGATCAACGCGTCGTGCAGAACGACTTGCGCCTGGCTCAACAACCGGGCGCCCCGAACCGTAATCAGGTCCGCAGCACCCGGCCCCGCTCCGATCAAATACACCTTACCCATAGTCGATTCTCAGGCTGAATACGAGCGAATCATCCCGGCCGCAACCGTGTGATGCGTCGCTTCATCGATAAGAACAAACGCACCCGTGCCCTGATGCGTGTCGTAAGCATCGCAGACGATCGGCTTTTGAAGCGTCAGCGCCACGCGGCCGATGTCGTTCATCGTCAGGTTATGGCGGTCCACCGAATGCAGCAGCGTATGCACGTCGAGCACTTCCTTGATTGCACCAATCCGCGCGAACACCGTATTCGTGGTCTGCTTCAGCAAGTACTTGCGTTGCGGTGAAAGCGGCTCTTCGTCGAACCAGCAGAGGTCAGCGTCCAGCTTCTTCGCCGGCTCGATCTTGGCGCCGCTCGTGTTGCGCGGCACGAACGTATCGCCACGCGAGACGTCGACATCTTCCGCCAGGCGAATGGTCACCGTCTGGCCCGCGAACGCGCGATCCACTTGCGCCACGCCGCCCGGAACCGGCGCGATGATCTCGGCAACGGTTGCATCGCGATTGGCGGGCAACACGGTAATGGTGTCGCCCAGTTTCACTTCGCCCGATTCCACCCGGCCCATGTAACCGCGGAAATCGTCGGCCTGACTGCCGTCCTGCCGTGCGACCCATTGCACCGGGAAACGCAGCGCTTGATCCACAGGCTGCGTAACCGGCAGCGCTTCAAGCAGATCGAGCAGCGGTTCGCCCGCATACCACGGCATGCGCTCGCTCGCGGTCACGATGTTGTCACCCTTGAGAGCCGACACCGGCACGAAGCGCACATCGGCAATTCCAAGCCGGCGTGCGAGTTCAACGTACGCGTCGCGGATCTCGTTGAAACGCGTCTCACTGAACTCGACCAAATCCATCTTGTTGATCGCGACGATCACATGCTGCAGCCCAAGCAATTTGACGATCGCGCTATGGCGCACTGTCTGCGGCAGCAGTTGCGCTACGCCATCCTGCAATGTCACGCGCGTGGCATCCACCAGAATGATCGCGGCATGCGCGGTCGATGCGCCCGTCACCATGTTGCGCGTGTACTGCTCATGGCCGGGGGTATCGGCGATGATGAACTTGCGCTTCGCCGTCGCGAAATAACGATACGCGACGTCGATCGTAATGCCCTGCTCACGCTCGGCTTCAAGACCATCAGTCAGCAGCGACAGATCGATTTCGTCACCAACGGTGCGCTTGTTCTTCGCCCGCGACAACGCCGACAACTGATCCGACAACACCGCTTTGCTGTCGAACAGCAGGCGGCCGATCAGCGTGCTCTTGCCGTCGTCTACGCTGCCTGCCGTGATGAAACGCAACACGCCGAGGTCTTCGGGTTGATGAATACTCATGATGTTTCCCTGTTCCTTGTTTGCGGCGTGATGCTTAGAAATAACCTTGTTTCTTGCGGGTTTCCATCGCGGCTTCGGACGCTTGATCGTCCATGCGCGTGGCGCCGCGTTCCGTGATTTCCGTCACGGCCGTTTCCGCGATGATCTTCTCGACGTCGTCGGCATCGCTGGCAACGGGGCACGTGCAACTGATGTCACCAACGGTACGGAAACGCACTTGCGCGACTTCGGACACTTCGCCTTCCAGCAGCGGCGTGATCGGCGTCAGCGGCACGAGCAAGCCATTGCGGCGAATAATTTCGCGATCGTGCGCGTAGTAGATGGACGGCAATTCAAGCTTCTCGCGCCCGATGTATTGCCAGATATCCAGTTCGGTCCAGTTCGAAATGGGGAACACGCGCAAGTGCTCGCCGTTATGCAAACGCGCGTTGTAGATGCTCCACAATTCCGGGCGTTGCGCTTTCGGGTCCCACTGGCCGAATTCATCGCGGAAAGAGAAGATGCGCTCTTTCGCGCGGGCCTTTTCTTCATCGCGACGCGCGCCACCGATCAACGCCGTATAACCGTATTCCTCGATGGTTTCGAGCAACGTCACCGCTTGCGCAGCGTTACGCGAATCCGTTTCGCGACGCAGACGCACGGTACCTTTCTTGATTGAATCTTCGACATGACCGACCACGAGTTCCGCACCAATTTCAGCGGCGCGACGATCGCGGAAGTCGATGACTTCGCTAAAGTTATGACCGGTATCGATATGAACCAGCGGGAACGGCAGCACGGTCTTGCGACCCGAGCCCAGGCCAAATGCCTTCAACGCAAGATGCAGCACGACGACCGAATCCTTGCCGCCGGAGAACAGCAACGCGGGCTTGCTGCACTCGGCCACGAGTTCGCGCAGGATGTGAATGGACTCGGCTTCGAGCCAGTCGAGGTGATCCATCCGGGTCCCGCTATTCGCGATGGGAGCGTTGACTGTTGAATCGAGCGTGCTGCTCATATGCGTCGTTCCTTGGTTGCTTTGCATGACACCAAACTTGTGGCGTCGTGCGTCAATATCAATGCGTTCAGAGCGCCGAGGTTGGCGCTGCGCTGCGGTCTTCCACGATCCTTATATTCGTCACGTGCAAGCCGCATTCCTTCGTGTCCCGCGATTCCCACCACCAGCGTCCTGCCCGGCTATCTTCGCCCGGACGGATAGCGCGCGTGCATGGCTCACAGCCAATGCTCGGATAACCGCGCGCATGCAGCGGGTTGACGGGGACATCGAAGGCTTTCAAATAGGCCCAGACATCGGCTTCGGTCCAGTCCGCGAGCGGATTGAACTTCGCGATACCACGCGGCGCGTCGTGCTCTTCTTCATGCAACTCTACGCGTGTTACCGATTGCTCGCGCCGCTGTCCCGTGACCCACGCGCTCACGTCCTTCAGCGCGCGATTCAACGGCTCGACCTTACGAATGCCGCAACAGCTTTTACGCAAATCGACGCTCTCGTAGAAGGCGTTCAAACCGTGGTCACGCACATACGCTTCAACCGCTTCCGGCAGCGGATAAAACTGTTCAATGTCGTATCCATACCGCTCTTTCACGCGATCAATCATGCCCAGCGTTTCAGCATGCAGACGACCGGTGTTCAGCGAGAAAATGCCGATCTTTACGCCGCGCGAAAGAATGGCGTGCGTGAGCAACATGTCTTCGGCGGCGAGACTGCTGGCTAGCTTGACGTTCGCATGACGTTGCGCGATGGAATCGAGCAGCGCATCAAGACGACCGACTTTGGCTTGCAGTTCGGCATTCATGCAGACGCTCCGGCGGCAGCTTTGCCACGACGACGGAACAGCGGTTCCGGATTGTCCACAGCGCTCTGGTACGGGATGCTCAATTCACCGAACGCGTTCAATGCGTCGTGAATGTCTTTATCGGCGCGAACGGCGAAGGCGTCGAAACCGCAACGTGCGTGGAAGCGCAACTGATCCCGCAACACGTCGCCGATAGCCCGCAACTCGCCGGTCCAGTGATAACGCTCGCGCAGCAAGCGGCCGATGCTGAAACCACGACCATCGCTGAACTTGGGGAAATCGATGGCGATCAGCGCGATCTTGTCGAAGTCTTCGACCAGTTCCGCGGGTTCATCGTCGGGGGCGAGCCACACGCCGATCGGTTCTTTCTTGTGCGCCGCGGTCAACGCGTTCTTGTGCTCTTTCCACCACGTGAACGGCACAATTACCTTACCCAGCAACAATGCATCGACTGCGGGCAACGTGCCATCTTCAGCCGCACGCACCACGTTCCAGTCGTCTTCAACCACTTCGCGGTTCTTGATTATCAAAGCCATGTGCTTATTCCTTAGCGTTTCAAGCATGCGCCGGCTGGCGCGACGCGTACACGCGTTCCTTGAACGGCGCGATGCCGATACGGCCATACGTCTCGATGAAACGCTCGCCTTCAATGCGATTCTCAACGAACGTATCGATCACTTGCGACACGACCTCGGGCATCTCTTCCGCCGAAAACGACGGGCCGATCACGCGGCCAAGATGCGCGCCCGTTGCGCCCGAGCTTTGCTCGCCGCCGAGCGTGACCTGATACCACTCCGAGCCGTCTTTATCGACACCGAGCACACCGATGTTGCCAATGTGATGATGACCGCACGCGTTGATACAACCCGAGATGTTGAGCGTCAGGTCACCGAGGTCGTACACGTAGTCGAGATCGCTGAAACGTTCTTGAATCGCTTGCGCGATCGGGATCGACTTGGCGTTCGCGAGCGAGCAGAAATCGCCGCCCGGGCACGCAATGATGTCGGTCAGCAAACCAATATTCGATGTCGCGAAACCCAGCGCTTTCGCGCGTTCCCACACCGCGTACAGGTCCCGCTTCTTCACGTTTGCCAAGATCAGATTCTGCTCATGCGAGACGCGGATTTCGCCGAACGAGAATTCATCGGCGAGATCGGCGACGGCTTCCATCTGCTTGTCCGTTGCATCGCCCGGCGCAATGCCGGTCGGCTTCAGCGACAACGTCACCGACGCATAACCCGCCACCTTGTGCGGCCGCACGTTGCGCTCGATCCAGCGCGCGAACGGCTTGCTGTCGATGAGATGCTTTTCATACGACACATCCGTATCCGGCAGCTTTTCATACGCGGGCGGTGCGAAGAACTGCGACACGCGCGTGAGTTCTTCTTGCGTGAGCGTGGAAGGACCGTCCTTCAAATGCGCCCACTCTTCCTCCACTTGCTGCGCGAATTTCGCGGGGCTCAGCGCCTTCACGAGAATCTTGATCCGCGCCTTATATATATTGTCGCGACGGCCGTAGCGGTTATACACACGCAACACGGCTTCGCAATACGTCAGCAGATGCTGCCAGGGCAGGTCTTCCTTGATGATCGCGCCGACGATAGGCGTACGACCCAAGCCGCCGCCCGCGAGGATGCTCGCCACCACTTCGCCCGCAGCGTTCTTCTTCAAGTAGACGCCCAGATCATGCACTTGCACGGCTGCGCGATCTTCCACCGAGCCATTGACCGCGATCTTGAACTTGCGCGGCAGCCACGCGAACTCAGGGTGGAAAGTCGACCATTGGCGCAGGATTTCGGCCCACGGACGCGGATCGACGATTTCATCGGGCGCGACGCCTGCGAATTGATCGGCGGTGATATTGCGGATGCAATTGCCTGACGTTTGAATGCCGTGCATTTGCACCGACGCCAGTTTGCGCAAGATTTCCGGCGTTTCTTCGAGCTGGATCCAGTTGAACTGGATGTTGGTCCGCGTCGAAAAGTGGCCATAGCCGCGGTCGTGTTCACGCGCGATCGTGCCGAGCATGCGCATCTGGTCGCTGCGCAAGTTGCCGTACGGAATCGCGATACGGTGCATGTACGCGTGCCGCTGCATGTACAGGCCGTTCTGCAGACGCAGCGGCCGGAATTCTTCTTCGCTCAACTCGCCGGACAAACGGCGGCGCACTTGGTCGCTGTATTGAGCGACGCGTTCGTCGACGATTTTCTGGTCGATCTGATCGTATTGATACATTCGGGGGCCCCAGTTTTCAGTAGTTCCGTCAGTACGGCGTCCTAGCCACGCCGCACGTCTCTATAAGTAGAGTCATTGCCTGGAACGCCGTTCGGACGATGCGTTCATTTGCTTATGACAAATACAGATATCGATATTGGAAAAATTGGCTCGATGGTAATAAACTTCCTATATATTGCAAACGACTGATAAATTACTTTGATATGCGGATGGGTTATATATGAATCTGCACCAGTTCCGCTTCGTGCGCGAAGCCGTCCGGCAGAACTACAACCTCACCGAAGCCGCTAAAGCGCTGTTCACGTCGCAGCCGGGGGTATCGAAAGCGATCATCGAGCTGGAGGATGAACTCGGGGTCGAGATCTTCACGCGTCACGGCAAACGGGTTCGTTCGCTGACGGAGCCAGGGCGAATTATCCTGGCATCGGTGGAAAAAATCTTGCAGGAAGTGGAAAGCCTGAAGCGCGTCGGTAAAGATTACGCGGCACAGGATCAAGGCAATCTGGTGATCGCGGCCACGCATACGCAGGCGCGGTATTCGCTGCCGAACGCCATCGCGGAGTTCAAGAAGCGCTTTCCGAAGGTGCATCTTTCGATTCTGCAAGGCAACCCGACGCAGGTCGCCGAAATGGTCATACATGATCAGGCGGATATCGCCATCGCCACGGAAGCGCTCGCCAACTATAAGGAACTGGTGTCGCTGCCGTGTTTTCAGTGGCACCACGTGGCCGTGATGATGCCGGACCATCCGCTGCTCGAACGCAAGCTGCTGACACTCGACGACCTCGCGCAATACCCGATCATTACCTACGACAACGCGTTCGCCGGCCGCTCGAAGATCAACCAGGCGTTCGCATTGCGCAATCTGTCGCCCGATATCGTGCTGGAAGCCATTGATTCCGATGTGATCAAGACCTACGTCGAACTGGGCTTGGGCGTGGGCATTCTCGCGGATATCGCGTTTAACCCCGAACGCGACAAACACCTTCGCGCAATGCCCGTCGGCCATCTGTTCGGCACGAATGTCACGCGGCTCGCTTTGAAACAAGGCGCGTATTTACGCAGCTATGTGTACACGCTGGTCGAACTGCTCTCGCCTTCGATGAACCGCAAGCTGATCGAGCAGGCGCTGTCCGGCGAGCACGAAACCTACGAGCTTTGATTGACCGGGGTTCGAGCACGACCTAAGACACGGGCAACGCTCGCGTCAAAACCCGCGCCGTGCGATTTTTGTCATCCCACACTTCAGCATTTTTAAACCACACCTCTTCGCGGAGACCTTCCAATGAAGTTGTCGAAGTTCATGCGCCCGGCGCTGATGGTCAGCGCGCTCGCGTTTTTCAGTGCAGCGGCTAACGCGCAACTGAAAGTTGGTATCGATTTGTCGAGCACCGGTCCGGCGGCCGCCATCGGCATCACGAGCAAGAACGCCATGCTGATGTGGCCGAAGACTATTGCGGGTCAACAGGCGGAATACATCATTCTCGACGACGGCTCCGACCCGGGCGCGGCCGTGCGCAATATCCGCAAGCTGATTACCGAAGACAAGGTCGATGTGATCGTCGGACCGAATATCACGCCGGCAGCGCTCGCGGCGCTCGATCCGGTGGCCGAATACCAGACGCCGATGATCACGCTGATCGGCTCGGCATCGGTTGTCGAACCGCAGGAAGGCAAGAAGGTATGGGCGTTCAAGATGGCCCAGACCGACCGCGCAATGGCCGATGTGATGACCCGCACGATGGTCAACCGGAACGTGAAGACGGTCGGTTTCATCGGTTTCGCCGATAGTTACGGCGATAGCTGGTTCAACGAATTCTCGAAGTTCGCCGAGTTGCGGCATATCAAGGTGGTCGCGAGCGAGCGTTTTAATCGCACCGACACGAGTGTGACCGGGCAGATTCTCAAGCTGATGGCCGAGAAACCCGATGCGGTGCTGATCGCGGGCGCGGGTACGCCGACGGTGTTGCCGGAACGCACGCTGATCGAGCGCGGTTATAAAGGCGCGATTTACCAGACGCACGGCATTGCGACGCCGGAGTTCATCAAGCTCGGCGGCAAGGACGTGGAAGGCACGCTGTTCCCGACGCAGCCGGTGGTGGTCGCGCGGACTTTGCCCTCTGATCATCCATCGAAGAAAGCGGCGCTGGCTTTTGTCGATGCCTACGAGGCGAAGTACGGCAAGGGGTCGGTCACGCAGTTTGCCGGCGATGCGGCCGGGGTCTATCCGCGGCTGCAGGATGCGGTCGGGCGTGCGTTGAAAGCCGGGCAACCGGGGACGGTGGCGTTCCGGGTGGCATTGCGCTCGGAGCTGGAACACGCGCATGAACTGGTCGTGCCTAACGGCGTGGTCAACACGAGCGCGACCGATCACGTCGGGTTGGATCAACGGGCGAGCGTGATGGGCATCATCAAGAACGGCCAGTTCACGTATTTGAGCCAGTGAGTTCGCCGGTGAACGCGGTAGCCTGCTGCGTGGATCCAGGGGCTTGCCCGCGGAAACGATTTTCGGCATAATCGCTGACTTGCCGGTTGGCGTCGGAATTTTTCCGCCCCCCAGTCGGCTGGTTCAAATGCTGTTTGCCCGGGTGGTGAAATTGGTAGACGCAGGGGACTCAAAATCCCCCGCCGCAAGGCGTGCCGGTTCGATTCCGGCCCCGGGCACCATTTCCGAAAAGCCGTTTCTGCGTATGCAGAGACGGCTTTTTCGCATTGGGCCCGCGCCGGATCAACGCACGCAAGAAGCGGCAGGCAGTCCGGGGAATCCACCGATCAGATCAACGACAGTCCCTAGCCACGCGCGACCCAAGCGGCTCCCGACAGCCGCGATCCCGCTGCGGCGCTCGGAAAGATTGGGGATGGTGCTGCTTTGACAGGTCCGCTACGAACTCGCTCAGGCCATTCTGAAGATCGTCCTGGCGGAATTCGAACGCCGCCGATTCCCCGGCGAGCGGCATGGCCGGGCATCACCATCGCCCCGATAAGAACACCTTCGTTCCTCGATCTGTTCGTAACGCGGCTCGCAACCGAAAGGCCCTGACTGGCCCCTCCCCCGTCACGATTGTTTCCTTCCTCTCAAACCCCGGCGCACAAACAGATATCATGTGCGCTCGTTAATACTGCCGTGCTTACCCGGCATTCCTTGCTGGAGTTTCTATGGCCTCATCCCCTGATAGCGTCAGCATGGCGTTGTTTTGCGACTTCGAAAACGTCGCCCTCGGCGTGCGCGACGCAAAGTACGACAAGTTCGACATCATGCCGGTGCTCGAACGGCTGCTGCTCAAAGGCAGCATCGTAGTGAAAAAGGCTTATTGCGACTGGGATCGCTACAAAGGTTTTAAAGCCGCCATGCATGAGGCGAGTTTCGAGTTGATCGAAATTCCGCACGTGCGTCAGTCGGGCAAGAATTCAGCGGATATCCGGCTCGTCGTCGATGCGCTCGATCTCTGCTACACGAAATCGCACGTGGATACGTTTGTCATCATCAGCGGTGACTCGGACTTCTCGCCGCTGGTGTCGAAGCTGCGCGAGAACGCGAAAAAGGTGATCGGCGTCGGTGTGAAGAACTCCACGTCCGACCTGCTCGTCGCGAACTGCGATGAATTCATTTTCTACGATGACCTCGTCCGCGAGCAGCAACGCAGCATTGCGAAACGCGAAGCGCGCGAGGCCCGTGAAGCACGCGACGCCCGGGAGGCGAACGCAACGGCATCGTCGGCGAAGCGCTCACCCGACGACGACCGCCAGCCCAAGCAGGAACTCGAAGCACGCAAGGCCAAGGCCATCGCGATTGCGGTGGAAACATTCGATGACCTCGCTTCCGAGCGCGGCGAGAGCGGAAAGATCTGGGCCTCGGTGCTCAAGAGCGCAATCAAACGGCGCAAACCTGATTTCAACGAGTCGTACTACGGCTTTCGCGCGTTCGGCAATCTGCTGGAGGAAGCGCAGGTACGTGGTCTGCTCGAAGTGGGACGGGACGAAAAGTCGGGTTCATTCGTGTTTCGCGCACAATCGGTGGCCGCGACGGAACCCGTGAGGGACATCGAGGCGCCCGTCGTGCCGAAGGAAAACCGCCAGACGGGGAATACGGGTAGCTCGGGCAACGACCGGAATCGGCGGAAAGGCCGCAACCCGCGTCAGCAAGTTTCCGAACCACTCTTCGATGAACCGCGCGAGGCCCAATCCGGAACGTATATAGAACCGCGCTCCAAATCGGGTGGCGAGCACGACCGCAGAGACGGACCGAACCCGCAATCGCAGGTCGTGGAACCGCTCCTCAACGAACTGCAAGATGCGCAGCAACCTGAGGCGCAGGTGGACACGCGACCCAGGCAGGGCCGCGAACGCAATCGCAGAAACAACCGGAACGCAAGGCCGCAGGTCCACGAACCGCTGTTCGATGTAGCACATGAAGCGCCACCCGAAGCTCATGTGGAAGCCGCTGACGAGCAGCCGTTCTTCACGCTACCGCCGAAGGCCAAGGAAGAATTCGTGTTCGTGGAACGCACGGAAGAAGCACTTGCGCCACCCAGCGAAGTAAGCGAAACGCCGTCACCCAAACGCGGCGTGGCGCGGCGTGGACGTCAGGCGGCAGCGAAGAAAGTCGTGGCAAAGACGCAGCCGGAAGCGCCGGTTGAGGTTGCCGCTGCGGGTGAAACTGCTGACAGAACGGACGCGTCTCCCGCAAAGAAAACGGCTGCGAAAAAGACGCCACGTAAAACGGCTCCCGCTAGCCGGCGTCCGCGAAAGACAGCGGCCGCAACGAACGAAGAGTGAACGGTTGAAGACGGGGAATCGCCATGACGTGGTTGTCATGGCGATGCTGGTTTGTTGAAAAATTGCTTGCGGTTAAATGACTGGAACGCCTTGGTGACAGCTAGGGCATTGAGAGCTTGGCTCGCCGCGGCCGGACTTATCCGACTCCGCATTTAACGTAACAACTCGACGCCTTGGGGCTCTGGAATCTCCAGATCCATCAACGCTGAACTCAGCGATTTCCCATGCGCATCGAGCGCGAGTGAGCGTGTCACGCCGCCACCCAGCGCGCGCCCGAGTACGAAATTAACCGCCGCTATTCCCGGCAATTCAAAGCGCATCACGTCGCCCTTTACCACGTCGCTCAGATGCGCTTTCACACGCTCCGGCGTGACATGCGCGAGCAGATGATCGTAATGCCGTGCGTCGTAACAGATCACCGATACATTCAGCGTATTGCCCTTATCGCCGGTTCGGGAATGAGCAAGTTGGCGTAGTTTCATCTCAGGCCTCCACCATTTCAAACGATGGCCGCACGAGTTCTCGTGGCAACAAAACCGACTGCACCGCAATCACTTCCCGAGCGGTCTTTGTCACCCCGCCGCCGCCTGCAGGACCATTTGTATAAAGCGTCTCTACTTCATTGCCGATACGAACCGCCTGCCCCATCGAATCCGTGCGACCGGCTACACGCACCCGAACTTCATACGGCTCCGCGTTACGTTCACCCAGCGTCGCGCCGTGCAACGAGTCGATACCGACCAAATCGAAGCGCAGTTCGCTGGTCAAAACGCCAATTATCTCCAACCGCTCCCGCACAATCTCAAGCGCCAGTTTCGCACGCGCGACAGCACCCGGACCGCCATATGAAATCTGCCCTTCGCCGATAAAACCATCCACGTAAGCCACGGTCACCTTCAACGTCCCGGTCCGCGATGTCCCACGTCCACCGCTCACGCGCACACGATCCTGCCCTTCTTCCACCACGCGAACCTGCGTGAAGTCGGCGACGACATCGGGCTGCAGATATCGGCGGGGATCGTGGATTTCATACAGCAATTGTTCCTTGCACGTAGCCTCCGTCACACGGCCGCCGGCGTGCGCGACCTTGGTGATCGTGACGCAGCCATCAGCGTCGACCTCGCCTATCGGGAAGCCGAGGCGCGCGAGCATGGGTACGTCCTTAAACCCAGGATCGGCGAAATAACCGCCGGTGATCTGTCCCGCGCATTCGAGCAGATGCCCCACCACCGTCGCCTGTCCGAGCGTGGTCCAATCGTCCATCGCCCAGCCGAATGCGTGGATCAGCGGCGCCGTGAACAACGACGGATCGGCGGCGCGACCGGTGAGCACGATATCGGCACCGGCCTGTAATGCTTCGACAATCGGCTCTGCGCCCAGATACGCATTCGCCGAAACGAGCCTGCTGTCGTAGTCCGCAACGCTATCGCCCGATTCCTCGAATCGATACGCTCCTTGCCTCACGACATCGAGTACGTCGTCGCCGCTCACTGCCGCGATTTTCAGACCGCTCAAACCCAGCTCGCGCGCAATCGATGCCGTCTTGCGCGCCGCCGCCAGCGGATTCGCCGCGCCCATGTTCGAGATAATCCGCACGCCGTTGCGCGTAGCCGCCGGCAACACTGCGCGCATCCGGGCCTCGAGCAACGGGTCGTAACCCAGCTCCGGATTCGCTCGCCGCGCCTGTTGCGCAAGTGCGATGGTTCGCTCTGCCAAGCATTCGAACACGAGATAATCGAGCGCTCCGTGTTCGGCCAGTTCGACCGCAGGCTCGATACGGTCGCCCGAGTAACCCGCGCCCGCGCCGATCCGCACGCGGACGGCTTGGGTCACAGCGTTGAGTGCAGCAGTCATACCCATTCCTTGCGTGAAGAGAACGCGCTCAAAGAGGAAAGATGCCCAGTACGACGCACGCGATCGTCATCACGATCGATGCGCCGAACAACAGCGGAAACGTGAATTTCTGATGATCGGCGAGATCGATGCCGGTCAGCCCGACGACCAGGAACGTCGCGGGCGTGAGCGGGCTGACCGGGAACCCTGTTGTCATCTGCCCCAGTAATGCTGCCTGGCCAACGTGCACGGCGGGCACGCCAAGTTGTCCCGCCACCTCCGCGATCACAGGCAACACGCCGAAGTAAAACGAGTCGGGATCGAAGAGCATGCTGAGCGGCATCGATAAGAAACCGAGTGCGACCGGGATGTGCGTTGCCATCGACGGCGGCACGAACCCAACGGCGGCTTGCGCCATCGCCTTGAGCATGCCGCTGCCTTGCATCACGCCCGTGAACACGCCGGCCGCGAGCAGGATGCCGGCCATCATTAGCGCGGCGCGCGCGTGAGCATCAATGCGCTGACGCTGCATATCCACGTTCGGATAGTTGACGAGCAACGCGACGCACAACCCGACCATGAACATGATCGCCGGCGGAATCTTCTCGCCCATTACCACCATCGTGCCGAGCACTATCAGCGTCAGCACGATGTTGAACCAGAAATTCTTTGGTCGACGCAGCGCTTTCTGTTCGTCGGTGAGTTCGCGCGCCGGCACGTGCCCCGGCATCGGGATTGCGCCGTCGGCACCCGTGTATCCCAAGCGTTTTTCTTCGCGCCGGCCAAGCCACCACGCCACGCTGAACACAAATATAAGGCCCACGATCTGCACCGGAATCAACGGATTGAATAACGCCGATATAGGCAGATGCAGCGACGCCGACGCGCGGATCATCGGCCCGGTCCACGGCAGGAAATTGATCCCCGCCGCCATCGATGCCGCCGCAGCCAGCACGCGCCGATCCATCTTGAGACGGTCGTAAAGCGGCAGCATGGCGGGGATGGTCACGAGAAAGCAAACTGCGCCCGAGCCGTCGAGGTGGATCAGCAGCGCGAGCAGCGTCGTACCCATCACAATGCGCGTCGGCCGCGTGCCGACCGTGCGCAAGATGCGGTCGATGATCGGATCAAGCGTGCCCGCGTCGGTAATCGTGCCGAAATACAGGATCGCAAACACGAACATGCCGACCACGGGCGCAAGGCTCTTCAGCCCGTCGATGACAAACTTGCTGGTCTGCAAGCCGAAGCCGCCGATCAGCGACGCCGCTATCGGCACGATGATCAGCGCCACCAGCGGCGACATCCGTTTTGAAAGAATCGCCGCGAGCAGGACGACGATAGTGGCCAGGCCAAGTAAGGGCAGCAAGGTTTGTCTCCGATCTTTTTTAATCGATTGTTTTATGAGTCAACCAAGCGTAATTTCTGGACGTCGATAAAACAATTGAAATGATTTGATGGCAGCAATCACGTTTCGTAATAGCTAACAATCATGGACCTGAATCTCCGCGACATACGCGCGTTCATCGCCGTCGCGCAGGCGGGCAATTTCACGCGCGCGGCGGTGCGGCTGCATCTGTCGCAGCCCGCGTTGACGGTGCAGATCCGGCGCCTCGAAGAAACGCTCGGCGCGCGGCTGTTCGACCGCAATAGCCGCAGCGTTGCGTTGACGCCGGTCGGCCGGGATTTGTTGCCCGTCCTGCAAAAATCGCTCGGCGACATGGAGCAGGTTCTCCACGACGCCCGCGCGCTCAGCGACGGTTCCACCGGCACGGTGCGGCTCGCGTGCCTGCCGTCGTTCGCCGCAAGTTTGCTGCCCGATCTGATCCAGGATTTCAGACGCGAGTTGCCGCACGTGTCGTTTCAGATCCGCGATGTGGTGGCGAGCGTCGTCAACGCGCTGGTGCGTAACGAGGATGTAGACGTGGGCCTGACCGGCGGCGACGTCACCGATGCCTCGCTGGAAGTGCTGCACGCCGGTGAGGACCGGCTGTGCGTGGTGTGCCCGGACGGGCATCCGTTGACGGCTGGGAAGCGGATCGGCCTGGAGGAGATCGTCCGCTATCCGCTGGTGTTGACGGCGGCGGGAACGAGCGTGCGGGCAGTGGTGGATGCCGCGTTCGAGCATGCCGGCTGCGCCCCCGTGCCCACCTGCGAGCCGACCTACATGATGACGGCGGTTGCAATGGTCCGGGCAGGGCTAGGCGTGACCATCCTGCCCCGCTCGGCGCGCGAAGTGCGCGCGGAACCGGCACTGGTGACGCGGGTTATCGATGAACCGGGTTTCGTGCGGCCGATTGCGCTCGTGAAGAAGCGCGGACGCACGCTGCCGCCCGTGACGGAGGCGTTTGTCGGCGTGATCGTCAAGGGGCTTGGGCAGCGCGGAGAGTGAAAGCGCGGTGATCGATTCAACGCATGTAGGCGAACACGGTCAGTCTCCCCATACCGTGGCGCTTGAGGGCGCAGCAGCATGGGTCCTGCGTGTTTCAGACTCCTCCATTCAAGTCTCCATGACTTCGTTTTGCCGTCACGCGGACGCTTAGATCAGCAACAGCAAGGCCGCGCCATACACCACGGCGCCGAGCAGGAAGGTCATGACGGTGAAGCCAAGCACGCGCTGCACCCCGACACCCGCCATGGCGACAACCGGCGCGGCCCAGAACGGCTGCAGCATGTTGGACACCTGTTCGCCCATGGCGACTGCCATCGTTGCGCCGGGTACCGATGCATGGAGCGCCACCGCCGCCGGCACCACGAACGGGCCCTGCACCGCCCAGTGGCCGCCGCCCGACGGCACGAGGAAGGTCACGATCAGCGAACACACATAACTCCAAAAAGGCAGCGTATGCGCGTTCGAAATGGCGATGAAAAAGTGCGACAGCACGTCGGGCAAACCGGTCGCCTCCATGATCCCCATGATGCCGCCGTAGAGCGGGTATTGCAGCATCATCGACCCGGTCTGGCGCGCGGCGTTCTTGATGGCATCGGCGTATGCGAGGGGGTAGCCGTGCAGCACCACGCCCGCGAAGAACATCACGAAGATCACTGCGTTCACGCCGCTGAAGCTGGTCTTGTGCGTCCACGCAATCGCCAGGAACGACACCCCCGCCGCACCGATAAACGCGCTGCCCACCCACGAATATTCGAGCCACTTCGCCGGTGTTAGCTTGCCCGACGGACGCGTCTTGGCTGGCGGATCGGGATTCTTGTCGAGATCGAGTACGACGATGTCTTCATCGGCGGGCTTGAGGAAAGCAAGCACGATCGGCGTGGCGATCAGCATCACGATGGTCGGCACCAGGTTGAACGCGGTGAAAACCGTGCTGCTGAACGGCAGCACCTGCCCCGTCAGTTTTTCGACGACGTTCATCGCGCTGCCGTGCGTCGCCTGGGCAAGTGCGATTGAACTTGAGATGCCGCTCGCCCATACGACCCAGCCGGAGAAACCCGCCGCGACGATCCACGCAAAGTCCACGCGCATGCGCTTGGCGACTTCACGCGCGAGCAGCGCTGCGACCACGAGCCCGAAACCCCAATTGAGAAACGACGCCACGGCTACCGACACAAAGGTAAGCGTGGCAGCCTGGACCGGCGTGCGCGCGAGAGAAACGACCGCACGAAAAAGCCGCTGCACAGGGGGCGCGTGTGCGAACGCGTGGCCCGTGACGAGGATCAGCGTGATCTGGAACGCAAACGTCAGGATATCGAAGAAACCCTTGTACCAGCCGCCAACAATTCCAATGAACGAAGGATGAGGCGCGAACAACGCTGAAACGACTGCGACGAACGCGGTGATCAGGATGGCGAGAACAAACGGGTCGGGGATTACTCGCTCGAAAAGCTCAATGGTCGCGTTGGTGAAGCGCGTTTTACCGCTGCCGCCCGAAGGTGAGGCGCTCGCCGGTTTCATGTCAGTCTCCTTGTCATTGTTGTTGGATGTTTCAGCGTCGAGCGGTGTTAGAAGTCGTATAGGGCGGCGGGGTTGTCGACCAGAATCGCGCGGCGTTGCACGGGGTTTTCCACCCAGTGCGCAAGCAGGTCGAACAGCGCGGTATCGTCGGGCTTGGTAGCCTCGGTTGGGTGCGGCCAATCGCTGCCCCACACCAGCCGCTCGGGCGCGGCGCCGACCCACGCATGCGCCGCGCGGTCCATATCGCTGTAGCGTTGCGCTTCGCCCACGCGCGAATCAAGGTACGGACCGGATAACTTCAGCCACGCACGACCGCCATCCAGCAGCGAGCGCACGATGCCAAACGCTGGATGATCAATGCCCTCGGGTAACGACAAACGCGCGAGGTGATCGAAGACGATCTTCGACGGCAGGCGTCTCAGCAAAGCCTCATGTTCCACGATCTGCGCCGCCGTCCAATGCAACTGGACATGCCAGCCAAGTTCATGCACTCGCCGCGACAGCGACTCAACCATCTCGAAGCCGACCACCGCCTGCACCGGCGTGTACAACGTGAAGCGAATCCCGCGGATACCGCCGGCATGCAGCGTGACCAGTTCGGCATCGGTCACGTCGGTGCGCAGCACAGCCACGCCGCGCGTACGGTCGGCGCCGAGTTGCTGGATGGCATCGAGTGTTACGCGGTTGTCGACGCCATAGATGCGCGGCGTCACGACCACCGTACGCGTCGTGTCAATGCGCGCCTGCAACTCACGGCGGTAGTCATCGGCAGTTGCATTGTTCACCATCGTGCCGGTGTGCGGAAAGCGGGCATCGTAGACATGCATGTGCGCATCGCAGGCAAACGGTGGCGCTGGAGTGATTTCGGGCATGACGTGTCTCCGTTCCTTTTATTGGCTTTTATTCAATCACGCGCTTCGCCCGCAGCACTTCGATGTCGTCGCTCGACATGCCTTGCTCGCTCAGCACTTGCTCTGAATCCTGTCCGAACGTGGGGGCGGCAAACGGTTCGGGACCTGGCGTCCGGCCGAACCGGATCGAGCGCTTGAGCCCACGATATCGCCCCACCACCGGATGTTCATACGTCGCGATCATGTCTTCGGCCAGCACTTGCGGGTCGTCGAACATATCTTCCACCGTGCGCGCCGCCGCGCACGGCACGTCTTCGCCGAACAGCGCTTCCCATTCCAGCGCGCTCTTCGCGGCCAACGCGGCGTGAAGTTGCGGCACGATTTCGTTCACGTGCAGTGCACGCTTCCTGACGGTATCGAAACGCGGATCGGCGGCGAGTGCATCAAGGCCCGTCTTGCGGCAGAGCGCCTGCCAGAAATGCGGCGTGTTGGCGGAGATGTAGAGGTACCCTTCGCGCGTCGGATGAATGCCGGTGATGCCGCCCGAACGCATGTCCCGGCCGACTTCGCGGGGCTCGCTGTCGGCCCAGACGAGACGCGCCGACTGCATGGCAAGCGCGCTGCGCAACAGCGACACGCCTACGTATTGCCCCTCCCCGCTGCGCTCACGCTCGAACAGCGCCGACGCCACGCCACCGGCCACCAGCGCCGCCGCGTAGTAATCCACCACCGATCCGTACAGCACCTCGGGCGGGCCGCCGCTCTTGCCTTGCATCGAGCACATGCCGGTCATGGTCTGCAGCACCTGGTCGTAACCGGCCTTGTCCTTGAGCGGCCCGGTTTCGCCATAGCCGGTCACGGCGCAGTAAATAAGCCGCGGATTGAGCGCTTTCAACTGCTCGTAATCGATACCCAGCCGCGCCGGCACGCTCGGCCGGAAGTTGTGCACGAGGACGTCGGCGCTGGCCACCAGCGCCTTCAGCGCGGCCAACCCTTCAGGTTGTTTGAGGTCGAGCGCGAGGCCGAGCTTGCTGCGGTTCACGCCGAGAAAAGCCCGGCTTTCGCTCTCAAGGGTCGAGGGATATTTGCGCAGGTTGTCGCCTGCGGGCGGCTCGATCTTGATGACTTCGGCGCCCTGGTCGGCGAGCAGGCTGCAACCATACGGCCCGGCGATATACGCGCTCAAGTCGAGCACACGAATGCCGCTCAGCGGCCCGCGTGCGCCATCGGGTCTGCGGGATGACACGCTCATGCCTGCGGCTCCCGGTCTTGCGTTGACGCAACCGTCGAAGCCGCAATAGAAGCCGCATTAGAAGCTGCCTGAGCCACGATCGCCCGAGCCCGCGCGAGGAATGGGCCGTCGATCATCTTGCCGTCGACCACATACGCGCCCCGGCCTGCCGCATCGGCTTCTGCCGCCGCTTCGACCACACGTTGCGCGTGGGCGATCTCATCGGGCGTCGGCTGGAACACTTCATTGGCGAGCGCAACCTGGCTCGGATGAATGCAGCTCTTGCCGATAAAGCCAAGACTGCGCGCAAGCCGCGCTTCGGCCCGGAAACCGGCCTGATCGCGGATATCGGCGAACGCAGAGTCGTAGGCGAACACGCCCGCCTCGCCCGCCGCCATGCTCAGGGCAAACATGGCCTGCTGGATCGCAGCGGTCTCCCGCCGCGCGATGCCCAGCGGCTCGAACAAGTCACCCAGCCCAAGCTGCAAGCCTTTCACGCGAGGATGTGCGCTGGCCAGTTCAAACGCACGCCGCAATGCGCCCGGCGATTCGATATTCAGCAGCAAGCCAATCGGCTCGGTCACGCCGTTAGCGCGTTCGGCGGCATTGAGCGCGTTCGCGGCTGCCCGGACGTCGTCAGCGTTGCGCGGTTTCGGCAAGTTGATCAGATCGACGCCCGCCTGCACGACGGCGGCGAGATCGGCTTCGAAATGAGGTGAATCGATGGCGTTCACGCGCACGATCAGCGTCTTGCCGCCGAACCGGTCCGCAGGAGAAGAGGAAGCGTTCGAACCCGGCGGAGAACCCAGGAGAAAATCGCGCAAATGTGCCCGGGCTTCGGGCTTGCGCGCTTCGGATACGGCGTCTTCGAGATCGAAAGAAAGGGCGTCTGCCTGGCTCGCCAGCGCTTTGGCGAACAGTTCGGGCCGCGAACCCGGAACAAATAATTTGCTTTTCATGCCGCCAGTCTAGTCATCGGCACAATGAAGATAAAGCGATAGAATGTCCCTTCAAAATGAACTAAAAGTATCTTTTATGGAAACCTCGTTCCTGACCAGTTTCCTGCTGGTCGTCGATACCGGTTCCATGGCCGAAGCCGCTCGCCGCCTCGACCTGACGCCTGCCGCGGTCGCGCAGCAGATCCGCACGCTCGAACGCGAATTCGGCGCCCCGCTTCTCGCGCGTGCCGGCCGGACGGTATCGGTCACGCCGGCAGGCAGCCGGATAGTCGCGCAGTCGCGGGGTTTGCTGCGTGAACTCGCCGACCTGAAGATCCTCGCCAACGACGAATACGCAACCGGCGAGCTCAAGCTCGGCACGATCAATACGGCGCTACATAGCCTGCTGCCCGATATCCTCGCGCGTTTTGTCAGCGCTCATCCGCATGTGAAGGTGTTCATCCAGTCGGGGACCTCGAACGAATTGTATGAAGCATTGCGGCAAGGTGACGTCGATGCAGCCGTCTGCACGCATCCCGCCTTCGCGATGCCGAAAACCTTCGTGTGGGAACTGCTTCGAGAGGAACCGCTGGTGGTAATCGCGCCGCAGAGCCTGGCGAAACGCGAAGCACATGACCTGCTCGCGCACGAGCCGCTGATCCGCTACGACCGCTCGCTCGCGGGCGGTAAAGAAGCGGAGTGTTATCTGAGGCGAGTCGGCATTGTGCCCAACGAGCGCTTCGAACTAAGCTCGCTCGCGGCCATCGCGATGATGGTGGACCGTGGACTCGGGGTATCGCTCGCACCCGATGTCGCCTCCCCGATGACCAGCGCGCTGCGCATCGCGCGGATCAGCTTGCCGATGGAGTCCGAGCCGCGCCGCTTCGGCGTGCTCTGGAAACGGGCGTCGGTACGTGACCGGCTGATTCGCGGCCTGGTGGACTGCGCGCTGCAATGCGTGCGCGGATCGATCGTATGAAATTACCGGGTTGTTCGCAGCGCCTCAAAAATAATACGGCGGCACGCTCGCGCGTGCCGCCGTATGTGGCGCTTGAAACATGCTGTCCCGGGCGCCTTACTCCAGGCCTTGCCGCTTACTGCGGTTGACCCTTGTCGTTGATACCCATGGCTGAAGCAGATGAGATGCGGCAGCCGATGCGCCCTTCAGGTGCGATGCCTTGTCTTACTTGGCCGCCGTACCGCTTGCGCCAGATGCTGCCTTCTTCTTATGCTTGAAGTGCGGCAGATGCGGCTTGGGTTCTTTCGGGCTGACAGCAGGCTTGCTTTCGTCAGTCTTCGAACCACCACCCGCACCTTGTGCCATTGCCGTGCCTGCGAACGCGAATGCGAGCGCACCAACCATTGCAATTTGCGAGAACTTCTTCATTTGCCAATCTCCCTGGAGTGTTGAATCGATTGCAGCATCGCATTGTTGTTCGAAATGTAAAGAAATTCAACGAATTCAGAATATTCCTATCGGAAATTGGTCTTGGCTAGTTCCACGATTTCGTCGCCGCGACCATTCAGGATCGCGCGCAACATGTAAAGGCTGAAGCCTTTGGCCTGCGCCAATTCCACTTTGGGCGGCATCGCCAGCTCATGCTTTGATGTCACCACATCCACGAGCGCCGGCCCGGGATAAGCGAAAGCCTTTTGCAGAGCCTCTGCGATGTCCTCGGACTCCTCTACCCGGATGCTGAAAATGCCCGCACCCTGAGCGATGGCGGCGAAGTCCGTTTTGGCCAGATCGACGTTGGTATCGAGGTAACCAGCGGCCTTGAGCTCCATGGAAACGAAGCCGAGCAGACTGTTGTTATAAACCACCACTTTGATCGGCAGGTCGAGTTGTCGGGCGCTGAGCAAGTCGCCGAGCAGCATCGATAAACCGCCATCGCCCGAAAGCGAGATCACTTGGCGCCCCGGATTCGCGCCTTGGGCGCCGAGCGCCTGCGGCATCGCGTTTGCCATGGAGCCGTGGTTGAACGAACCGTGAAGCTGGCGTTTGCCGTTCATCGTGAGGTAACGCGCGGCCCAGACGGTCGGCGTGCCGACATCGACGGTAAAAATGGCGTCTTCCGAGGCGGCTTCGTTAATCAGCTTCGTCAGGTATTGCGGATGAATCGCGTTACCCGGGCCTGACGGCGTGGCGAGTTCATCGAGTCCCTTTCGCGCCGTTGCATAGTGCTTGCGGGCGGTATCGATGAACTTGCGGTCAGACTTGCGCGTGAGCTTCGGCAGGACCGCCGCGATGGTCTCCTTGACCGTGCCGACCAGCCCAAGCGCGAGCGGCGCGCGCGAGCCGAGCTTCGAGCCGCGCCAGTCGATCTGGATGATCTTGGCGTCGGCGGGATAGAACGGCCGGTAGGGGAAATCGCAGCCGAGCAGCAGCAGCGTGTCGCACGACATCATCGCGTGATAGCCGGAGCTGAAACCGATCAGCCCCGTCATGCCGACGTCGTACGGGTTATCCCATTCAATGAACTGCTTGCCGCGCATCGCGTGGACGACCGGTGCGCCCAGCGCGTCCGCGAGCGCGACCACTTCGTCGTGCGCGCCCACGGTGCCGCTGCCGCACATCAGCGTCACCGCTTCCGAGTCGTTCAGCATGGCCGCGAGCCGGTCGATATCGATGTCCGACGGCAGGATGGTCGACGGTCCCGTGGCGGACCAGCCGGGCTTTTCCGCGGGCGCGTCGCTCAACGCGACATCGCCGGGTAACACGATCACCGCGACGCCGCGCTCTTCGATCGCCGTGCGCATCGCGCGTGCGAGCACGCGGGGAAACTGCGCGGCGCTCGACACGAGTTCCACGTAATGGCTGCATTCCTTGAACAATGCGGTCGGATGCGTCTCCTGGAAATAGCCCAGTCCAATTTCCGTCGACGGAATATGCGCGGCAATCGCCAGCACCGGCTGCTGGTTACGGTGACAGTCATACAAGCCATTGATCAGGTGCAGGTTGCCCGGGCCACAACTTCCCGCGCATACGGCAAGCTTGCCAGTGGATGCGGCGTCGGCACCTGCCGCAAACGCGGCCACTTCTTCGTGGCGGGTGTGCATCCATCGAATGGAGCCAAGCTGCTCGAGGCTGTAGGCGAGCCCGTTCAGGCTGTCGCCGGTAACGCCCCAGATACGTTCGACGCCTGCTGCCGCCAGCGTCCTGGCCAAAAATTCCGCAACCGTGTTTCTTGCCATGTCCTGCTCCTTGGGTGAAAAGAGGGATCGGAGTGCTCGATCGGGTGCCGGATTGTCAGCATCCTTTCGTCATACGCGTGGAACGGGTCAAAACGGCTCAAAGCGAAAAGCATAAACGTCATGCAGGGGATCAACTATGAAAAGACCTTAATCGGCCTGCTTTACGAATGACCGACGACAGAGGCTGAGGGTCGATACGCCGGTATGCAATGCATTCAACAGGGCCCTCGTTCATGATGTGCTCACCTAAATCCCGGTGTTGCTCGGCGGCCGCCGCAAGGGATCGAAGCACGCGGGTTGCTAGAATGTCCGTCCCTTCTTTCTGCCTGAGCCAAGAACCACCCTGATGGATCTCGAACGCATTCTTTTCACGCAGGGTTTCGGCTCGCGCCGCCAATGCCGCGCGCTGATAGCCGATGGCCGCGTGTCCATCGCGGGCTCGTCCTGTAGCAATGCCGCCAATGCCACGATCGACATTGCGTCCGACACGCTCGCGTCATTCGAGTTTCAAGTCGATGGCGCGACGTGGCGGTATCGGGAGAAAGCGTATCTGGTGCTGAACAAACCGCCGGGCTACGAGTGCTCGCGTGATCCGCAACACCACCTGAGCGTCTTTCACCTATTGCCGCCACAGTTGACCGAGCGCGGCGTGCAATGCGTGGGACGTCTGGATCAGGACACGACCGGCCTTCTGCTCCTCTCCGATGACGGCGCGTTCGTGCATGCGTTCACATCGCCGAAACGCAAGGTACCGAAGGTGTATCTGGCGACCACGCGCCATCCACTGGACGATGCTCAACTCTTGGCGTTGCGCAATGGCGTCTTGCTGCATGGCGAATCGCAACCCGTTGCAGCAGTCAGCGCCGAACAGCGCGACGAGCGACAGCTCGAGCTTTCGGTGCTCGAAGGCAAGTATCACCAGGTGAAGCGGATGGTTGCGGCGGCGGGGAACCGCGTGGAGAAATTGCATCGGGAGCGTATTGGCGGGTTTGCTCTGCCCGATGAACTGGCCGAAGGCCAATGGCGCTGGCTGGACGATGCAGACCTCGCCATGCTCAGGCATTGCTGACGCGCTTCGTGTGTCATATTCGTGCGACAGCGCGCCAAGTCACGATCACGGCGGGTTTAACGTCTCCATCAGACCAGCCCCGCACGCTGCATCCATCCCGGCGCTTCGAGCGTAGAAGGTGGCACCCCCCTGCTTTTCGACATTTATGCCCACACAACAAAAACGCCGCATCGTGACATTGGGTCTTGCGAGTCTTGGCGCTGCAGCGCTCGCCGCCTGTAGTCCCGTCAAATTTTTGAACGCCACTATCCCGTCGAGTGGTTACAGGAAAACGCCAGATATCGCGTACGGAAACGATCCGCGCCAGGTACTCGATGTATACGTACCCGCCGCCGCGCCGGCTACCGGGCCGCGTCCGGTTGTCGTCTTTTTCTACGGCGGAAGCTGGCAGACCGGCAATCGCGGCAATTATCTGTTTGTCGCGCAGGCGTTGACCTCGCGCGGCTACGTGGCCGTGCTGCCTGACTACCGTACGTATCCGGAAACGGCGTTTCCTGGTTTTGTCGATGATGCGGCGGCGGCCGCGCGCTGGACCCGCGACCACGCGCATGAATTCGGCGGCGATCCGTCGCGGCTGTTCGTCATGGGCCACTCAGCAGGCGCTCATCTGGCTGCGCTGATCGCGACCGATCCGCGTTATCTCGCTTCGCAATCGATGTCGAAAGCCGACTTGCGCGGGGTGATCGGCCTGGCTGGACCTTACGATTTCCTGCCGCTCACGGATCCCACGCTATTCGACGTATTTCCAGAAGGCACGCGCGCCGAGAGCCAGCCGATCAATTTCGTCACCGGCCACGAGCCGCCGATGTTCCTTGCAGCCGGCACGGACGACACCGTCGTCGATCCCGGCAACACCGACCGTCTGGCGGCCATGCTGCGCAAACATGGCGACTCGGTGGAGGTCAAACATTACGACGGCTTCGGTCATATCCGGATTGTTTCGGCGCTGGCGTTGCCGTTGCGTGGACGCTCCACAGTGCTCGCGGATATATCGGCGTTCATCGATTCGCAATAACCGCAACATTACGCTCGCCGTGGCAATTCCATAGGTGTTAACACAACACGCTGACGCCGCACTGCAGCATGGCTTTCTTACGACGAAAATCTATACTGCTTACACGACTATTAAAAGAAGCAGGAGGGCCACCATGGCCGCTCACACGACCATTGCAATGATTGCGTTCGTTGCCATCAGCGTGTTGTTTATCGTCGGATTGCTGGTGACAATGCATCGGCACCATCGCTATCAACCCAACCTGATTGGTGCGCTGATCGGGGCCTTGCTGTGCTTCATCCTGCTGGAGACGCTGCCGGTACTGATGTAACGGCCGGATGAACGATCGCCTGGCGCAAGAAGTCGCCGATGCTCGGATAACGCAGCGCGTAACGCATTTCGTCTCGCAACCGGGTGTTCTGCAGACGTCGCGATTCGCGCATGAACGAGAGCATCATCGGCTCGAGTTGCGCCTCCGCCTGCTCGCGCGAAACGCGGGGAACGCGCGGCAAGCCGAACGCATCGGCAACCAGGTCGAAATAATCCCCCATGCGCAAGTCGCTGTCGTCCGATGCATGCACCACGCGCTGCGGCCGCGCTCGCCGGATCGCGAGCACGAGAATGGCGGCGAGATCGTCGGCGTGGATATGGTTGGTGTAGACATCATCGGCCGGCGCAAGCGCCGGCGTCCTCTTGTGCAGTCGTGCCAGGGGCAAACGGTTGCCGGCGTAGATCCCGGGAATCCGCACAATCGATGCACTCAGCACGCCGCGCCGCGTAGCGCCCCGCAATTGCGTTTCCGCCGATACACGTCGTTTCGCGCGTGCGTTGTCCGGCCTGACCGGGCGCGTCTCATCGATACACGCCCCGCCACAATCGCCGTAAACCCCCGACGTGCTCGCATAAATCAGGCGGATCCGCGCCCGGCGCGCGGCGGCGCCCGAAACCCGGTCGGGTACAATAGACGCTCTTTTTATGGCTTTGGCGTGCGCGTTGCCGCCCATTCTGACGGTCGCAGGCATAGCGCTTTTGAAGGTCGCACGAAACCATCCGCGCCATGCCCGCTGACGGGCCACGGCGCTGGTCGCCTCGCGCGCAACGGAGCGTCGCGGCGCACTCAACGCGGCAATCAGCGCGCGGGTCCTGCTGTCGTCGTCGCCGGTTTTCTGCGGTGGCGCGAGATGCAGCACCGTGGATGCAAGACCGGCCAGCCGTCGCAGGCTGCGGCGCTCGTCCAGGTTGGCAATCAACGGTGTTGTGCCTGCGGCGCGCAATTCGGCTGCGCGCGCGGGTTGACTTGAAAGTGCGATCACGCGAGGCGCGGCGGCACGGTGGGCGAGAAGCGGCACGCAACGCAGGCCGACATCGCCGCAACCGGCAATCAGCACGCGCGCGCGGCGTAGTTTTCGAGTGGCTATCATGCTGTCGATTGTAGCCGCGACAGCTTTTGCATTTGTTTCATCCAACTCATCCAGGATCTATGGCTTTCAACGTAACGCTCCGGCAAAGCGGCCGGCAGTTTCAGGTAGAACCCGACGAAGCGGTGCTGCTCGCCGCCCTGCGTCAGGGCATAGGACTTCCCTACGGCTGCAAGAACGGAGCCTGTGGTTCATGCAAGGGCACGGTTGTGTCCGGCGAAGTCGAGCAGGCGCCGCATTCGTCGTCGGCGTTGTCCAACGACGAGAAAACCCGCGGCATGGCCCTGCTTTGCTGCGCGACGCCCAAGGGCGACCTGACGATCGACATACGCGAAGTGGCAGGCGTAGGCGACATTCAGGTCAAGAAGCTGCCTTGCCGGGTGAACGCGCTGGAACGCAAGGCGGCCGACGTCATTGAACTGAAGCTGCAATTGCCGGCCAACGAACGGCTGCAATACCTGGCTGGCCAGTACATCGAATTCATTTTGAAGGACGGCAAGCGCCGCAGCTATTCGATGGCGAGCCCGCCGCACCACGAAGGCCCGATCGAGTTGCACGTTCGCCACATGCCTGGCGGCACCTTCACGGACCACGTGTTCGGCACCATGAAAGAGCGCGACATTCTGCGCTTCGAAGGCCCGCTCGGCACATTCTTCCTGCGTGAAGATTCAGAGAAGCCCATTGTGCTGCTCGCTTCCGGCACGGGCTTCGCGCCCATCAAGGCAATCATTGAACATGCTGTGTTCAAGAACCTGAACCGGCCCATGACGCTCTATTGGGGCGGCCGCCGCAAGCAGGACCTGTACATGATGGACATGGCCGAACAGTGGGCGAAAGATGTACCGAACTTCTCGTTCGTGCCGGTGCTCTCGGAACCCGATGAAAGCGATGCGTGGACCGGGCGTACGGGCTTTGTTCATCGTGCTGTCATCGAAGATCTGCCAGACTTGAGCGGCTATCAGGTGTACGCGTGCGGCGCGCCGGTGATGGTGGAATCGGCGCAACGCGATTTCACGAGTCATCACCGTTTGCCGGAGGACGAGTTCTACGCCGATTCGTTCACCAGCGCGGCGGATCTGGCCAATCCGGTTTAGGCGCACCAAAGCCTGCGAGTGTGGCGGCTCGACAAAAAATCGGGCCGACATGGTTTACACGCAGGAACTTCGTAACGTATTCTTCGCGAATGCTCAAAATTTACGCCACTCTTCGACGTCGCTCGCCGCTCCCATAGGGATGCCGCTGGCTCGTCACGGATTGGCGCTTGAGTTTTCGAACCAGCGCACATTTCGCCACCATGAAGCCACGGAATTCCGTGGCTTTTTGCATTGTTGGTTCGGTTTTTTATCTCGCCACTTTTTTTACTTGCTGTTTTCGTGGAGCCCGCCGTCATGAATTTCCAAGAGTACCCCGTCGAATCGCTGATGTTTATCACGAACCGTCCTGAGATCGTGTTCACCCACGGCAAGGGTTCCTGGCTCTACGACAACAACGAGAAGCGATACCTCGACTTCATCCAGGGCTGGGCGGTGAATAGTCTGGGTCATTGCAACGACGGCATGATCGAAGCCATGGACAAACAGGCTCGCACGCTGATCAACCCGTCGCCCGCGTTCTACAACGCGCCGATGGCCCAGCTCGCCGCCTTGCTGACCGCCAACAGCTGCTTCGACAAAGTGTTCTTTGCCAACAGCGGTGCCGAAGCCAACGAAGGCGCGATCAAGCTTGCGCGCAAGTGGGGCAAGAAGTTCAAGGGCGGCGCGTACGAGATCATCACGTTCGATCACAGCTTCCACGGCCGGACTTTGGCGACCATGTCGGCCAGCGGCAAGCCGGGCTGGGACACCCTCTATGCACCGCAGGTGCCGGGTTTTCCGAAGGCCGACCTGAACGACATCGCATCGGTGGAAAAGCTCATCACCGATAAAACCGTTGGCGTGATGCTCGAGCCTATCCAGGGCGAAGGCGGCGTGATTCCGGCCACGCGCGAGTTCATGCAGGCTTTGCGCGCGCTGACGGAGAAACATGGGTTGCTGTTGATCGTCGATGAAGTGCAAAGCGGTTGCGGTCGCGCCGGCACCTTGTTCGCGTATGAATTGTCGGGCGTGGAGCCGGACATCATGACGCTCGGCAAGGGCATTGGCGGCGGCGTGCCGCTGGCCGCGCTGCTTTCGACCAAGGAAGTGGCGTGCTTCGAACCCGGTGACCAGGGCGGCACGTACAACGGCAATCCGCTGATGACGGCGGCGGGTTTTTCGGTGATTTCGCAACTGACGGCGCCGGGTTTTCTCGAAGGCGTGCGGGAACGCGGCGAGTATCTGAAGGCGCAGTTGTTGCAGCTTTCGGAAGAGCGCGGTTTTAACGGCGAACGCGGCGAAGGTTTGCTGCGCGCGTTGCTGCTCAATAACGACAACGGTCCAAAGATTGTCGAAATGGCGCGCGACATGGGACCGGATGGTTTGCTTCTGAACGCAGCGCGGCCGAACCTGCTGCGCTTCATGCCGGCGCTGAACGTGACGAAGGACGAGATCGACCAGATGATGTCGATGCTGCGGTCCGTGCTGGACGCGCTTTGATTATCCGGGTCTTCGATGAGCGCGACACGCAGGCCGTGCTCGCGCTCTGGGCACAAGCGTTTCCCGAATACGCCACGCCTGGCAAACCGCAGCGGGACCCGCGTTTATCGATTCGAAACAAGCTCGCCATGCAGCCGGAGTTCTTCTTCGTCGGCATGCTGGAAGAGCGTCTGATCGGCACGGTGATGGCGGGTTACGACGGACATCGCGGATGGATGTATTCGCTCGCGGTCGCCGAGGATCAACGCGGTAATGGTTATGCCCGTGCGCTGGTTGAACATGCGGAACGCGCGCTTGCCGCCATCGGATGTCCGAAGCTGAATTTGCAGATCATGGCGAACAAGCCTGAAACCCAGGCGTTTTACGCGAAGCTCGGTTATCAGAGGGATGAAGTGATCAGCCTCGGTAAGCGGCTTTGAACTTTTGATCGCGCATTAAAAAAAGCCGCATGCCCTTCTTCAAAGGCATGCGGCTTCTTCATTCAACAATGCCGATTATTCACCCAAGTAAGCAGCCCGGACCTTCGGATCATCCAGCATGGTCTTTGCATCACCCGACATGGTGACCAGACCCGAATCCATCACGTACCCACGATTCGCCGCCTGCAACGCCAGCCGGGCGTTCTGCTCGACCAGCAGCACCGTCAGCCCTTCGCCCGAAATCTCACGCACCACCTCGAAGATCTTCTCGACCATGATCGGCGAGAGACCCATCGACGGTTCGTCGAGGAGCAACAGCTTCGGCCGCGACAACAAAGCCCGCGCCATGGCCAGCATCTGCTGTTCACCACCCGACAACGTGCCCGCATACTGCGACGCCCGCTCTTTCAGCCGCGGAAAGAAGCCGAACATGCGGTCGGTGTCCTTGTCGATTTCGTCCTTGTCGTTACGCAAATACGCGCCCATCTGCATGTTTTCAAGAATCGACATGCGCGCAAAAATGCCCCGCCCTTCCGGCACCATCGCGAGGCCGCGCTTGAGCAATTCATGCGACGGCACACCCTTGATCGACTGGCCCATGTATTCGATATCGCCAGCCGAATACGCCTTCAGACCCGTGATGGCTTTCATCGTGGTCGTCTTGCCCGCGCCGTTCGCGCCGATCAGCGTCACGAGTTCGCCCTGGCCGACTTCCAGGTCCACGCCCTTGACGGCGTGAATACCACCGTAGCTGACCTGCAGGCCCTTGATCTTCAACATTGCGCCGTTCGCGCCATTCATCGTAGCCATCAGTGAACCCCTGCCCCGAGATAAGCCTCGATCACCTTCGGATCCTTCTGCACGTCGTGCGGCAGACCCTCGGCGATCACCTTGCCGTAATCGAGCACCGTCATCCGGTTGCACAATCCCATCACCAGTTTCACATCGTGTTCGATCAAGAGGATCGTGCGGCCGTCGCTGCGAATCTTGTCGAGCAGGCGCGTGAGCTCGACCTTCTCGGTCGCGTTCATGCCGGCGGCGGGTTCATCGAGTGCGAGCAACTTCGGATCGGTGGCCAGCGCACGCGCAATTTCCAGCCGGCGCTGGTGCCCGTACGACAGGTTGCGCGACGTGTAATCCGCGTATTGCAACACGCCCACATACTCCAGCAGCTCCAGCGCGCGCTCCTTGATTTCCTTCTCTTCACGACGCTCCGACGGCGTCTGCAACACCGCGCCGATCAGGCCGTGCTTCGTTCGCACGTGGCGTCCGACCATCACGTTCTCGAGCGCCGTCATGCCGCCGAACAGGCGAATGTTCTGGAAGGTACGCGCAATGCCCGCCTTCGCCACCTGATGCACGGCGGTCGGCGTGTACGGCGTGCCATCGAGGACGAACGAACCCGAATCCGGCGTGTACAAGCCCGTGATCACGTTGAAGAACGTGGTCTTGCCTGCTCCGTTCGGGCCGATCAGGCCGTAGATTTCGCCTTCCCTGATTTCCAGGCCAACTTCGGCCAGTGCCTGCAAGCCGCCGAAGCGCTTGTTCACGCCCTTCACGGACAGTCGAATGGGTTTTTCGCTCATTGTTTTTTCTCCGCTGCTCGAGGCTTAGGCACGCACCGGCTTCTTGCCAGCGCGCTTCGCAATCTTCGCGATCTTGTCTTCGTGTTTCGGAGACGGCCACAGGCCTTCCGAGCGATACAGCATGATCAGCACCATCGCGAGACCGTAGAGCAACTGGCGGATGACTTCGGTGTCCACGATCTGATGACCGAAGATGAAGTTCTGCAGCGGACCCATAGTCGAGCGCAGGAATTCGGGGAACACGGCGAGCAGCACCGCGCCCAGGATCACGCCTGGAATGTGGCCCATGCCGCCCAGCACCACGCAGGCCAGCACCACGATGGATTCCCAGAACGTGAACGATTCCGGCGAGACGAATCCCTGGAACGTACCGAACATCGCGCCCGACAAACCACCGAATGACGCACCCATCGCGAAGGCCAGCAGCTTCACGTTACGGGTATTGATGCCCATCGCCTTGGCGGCGATTTCGTCTTCGCGGATCGCGGCCCACGCGCGGCCAATACGCGAATGCTGCAAGCGTACGCACACGAAGATCACGAACAGCGAACACAGCACGAACAGGTAGTAATAGTTGTAAACCGAGGGGAAGTTGAACCCGAACAACGAATGGGACTTCGATAAATCGAAGCCGAACAGCGACACCGGATCAACGCCCGTAATCCCCTTCGGCCCGTTCGTGATGTTGATCGGACGATCCAGGTTGTTCATGAAGATCCGGACGATTTCCCCGAAGCCCAACGTCACGATAGCGAGGTAATCGCCGCGCAGACGCAGCGTCGGTGCACCGAGCAACACGCCGAAGGTGGCCGCCAGCGCCATCGCGCACGGCACGATGATCCAGAACGGCGTATGCAGGCCATTGGGGAACAGGTGCGCGATCCACTCGAACTGCGTGGTCAGTTGCGGCGAGGACAGCAACGCAGCCACGTATGCGCCCACCGCGTAAAACGCGATGTAGCCCAAGTCCAGCAGGCCGGCAAAACCCACCACCACGTTCAGGCCAAGCGCCAACATCACGTACAGCATCGCGAAGTCGAGCACGCGGACCCAGTAATTGCCGCCGGCCGCGCCGATCAACATGGGCGCGAGGATCACGAGCGCGGTAACCAGCACCGTGACGGCGTAATTCTTCGCCGTTTTTCTTTCAGGGATGAGCGTGGTCGACGGCTCGATCGGTTGAATTGAAGTCATGCTTGGTCTCCCTGTTTAAGCGCGATCTGCGACACGTTCGCCGAGCAGGCCGGACGGACGGAACACCAGCACGACGATCAGCACGATGAACGCGAACACGTCCTGGTAGTTACTGCCGAACACACCGCCCGTCAAATTGCCGATATACCCGGCACCCAGTTGTTCGATCAGGCCGAGCAGCACGCCGCCCACCATCGCGCCGCCCAGGTTGCCGATCCCCCCCAGCACCGCCGCCGTGAATGCCTTCAACCCAGGGATGAAGCCCATGTAGAAGTGCGCGTTGCCGTATTCGGAGGCGATCATCACACCGGCGAGCGCAGCAAGCGCAGAGCCGATCATGAAGGTCGCGGAGATCACGAAATTAGGGTTGACCCCCATCAGGCTCGCGACGCCCGGATTCTCGGCAATGGCGCGCATCGCGCGGCCGAGTTTCGTCTTGTGCACGAGCAGCAGCAAGCCGCCCATCACGAGGAACGCCACCACGATAATCACGATTTCCGTCATCGAAATGACCGCGCCCGGACGATCGGCGGTGGCCGTAATCACGTTGATCGGATCGGTCGGCAGCAGTTGCGGGAAGGCCAGCGGATTGCGGCCCCAGATCATCATGGCCAGCGTCTGGAGAAGAATCGATACGCCGATAGCCGTAATCAGCGGCGCAAGACGCGGCGCCCGACGCAAGGGCCGGTAAGCCACGCGTTCGATGGTGTAGCCGACCAGCGCGCAGACGACCGCGGCAACCAGTAGCGCGATGACCAGCACCAACGCTAACGGCATGCCCGGGAAGTGGTTCTGCATGACGCCGATGGCGGACAGCGCGACCATGGCGCCGACCATCAGCACGTCCCCGTGAGCGAAGTTGATGATGCCGAGAATCCCGTACACCATCGTGTAACCCAACGCGATGATGGCGTAGACGCTGCCAAGCACCAGCCCGTTGATAATCTGCTGGATGAAGATATCCATTGAAGGCTCCTTAGCCCGTGCGACTAGATTTACGCTTTATCGCTGGCCGATAAACCGAAGGGAAGAAAAAAACGCAACCGCACCGCGCGTACTTGAAAAAAAACTCTAAAACGTCTGAAAGTGACTACGAATCGAGGGGCTGCTCAACCAGGTGTGCATTCGCCGCGCGGCGCCGCAACACACGGTTACGGCGTGATGACGTCAATGACGTTCTTCTTGTTATCCTTGAAATCGATTAGCGTAATTGCGCCGCCGCCTTTCAAATCACCTTTGTCATCGAATGCAATGTGTCCTGTCAGGCCATTGAAATCCGTCGATGCAATCGCGGCAAGCACCTTTGGCGCTTCAATCGAATTAGCCCGCTTCATGGCGTCGACAATCACATATACGGCGTCATAGGTGAACGGTGCGTAGCTCTGGACCGGCAGATGGAAACGGGCTTCATAGCGCTGCGCGAAATCCCCGCCCTTGTCCAGCTTCGACACGTCCACGCCAAGTTCCGAGCACACCACGTTCGGCGCTGCGTTGGCCGCGAGCGTGGCCATGTCGGCGGAACACATGCCGTCACCGCCAAGAATCTTCGCCTTGATGCCTAAAGCTGCAGCCTGTTTGGCAAACGGTCCACCGGTCACGTCCATGCCGCCGAACATCACCGCGTCGGGCTGGACGTGCTTGATCTTGTTCAAGATCGCCTTGAAATCGCGCGCTTTTTCGCTCGTCACTTCGTGCCCCGTGATGCGGCCGCCGCCTGCGACCACAGCCTTGGCAAACTCGTTCGCGAGACCCCGGCCGTAGAGCGTGGCGTCATCGACGACCACGATTTTTCGCGCGTGCAGCGTCTTGAGCGCATAAGTCGCCAGCACCGGCCCCTGGCGCGCGTCCGTCGGCACCACACGGAACGTCGTTTTGTACCCTTGCTGCGTGAACGCGGGGTTGGTCGTCGCACCCGAGATCTGCGCCACATCCGCGTCGCTATAGATCTTCGATGCCGGAATCGACACGCCCGAATTCAAATGTCCGACCACCGCCACCACGTGGTCAGCCACCAATTGCTGCGCCGCTGCAATGCCCTTCTTGGGATCGGCTGCGTCGTCCTGCGTGTCCAGTTCGAGATGAATCGCGTGACCGTCGATAGTCAGTCCCTGAGCACTGATTTCCTCGATGGCCAGCCTTGCGCCGTTTTCGTTGTCCTGCCCAAGATGGGCCAGCGGTCCGCTAAGCGGCGCGACGTGGCCGATCCTGACGATAGTCGCGGTGCTGGCCGGCACGGGCGCGGAGGCCGCAGCCACCGATGCGGATGCCGCCACGGCCGGCGCACTTCCCCCCACACTCGCCGAGGCTTCCGGCACCGCCGACGCCCCCGCAGCTTGCTCGTTGTCACTTTTTTTGCTGCACGCCGTTGCCATCGCAACTGCAGCCGCGATGGTCACGACAAAGCCAAACTTAATTCGCATTCAATCGGTCTCCGGCGCCCTGAGAAGCTGATGTTTCCAGCCCATCCGGCTTGGAACGCGCGCATTGTAACTCGGTTTTTGAGACGTGCAATATTGTTCAGCGACAGGGGTTTTCCTCCATTGCAACCCTCTCTTTGGCCTCTGGCGGAGGTCTCGGAGCAACCCGGTTGCGCCCCGCCCCGGTGCGCAAGTTGCACCATTGACTGGCATCGTGGGTAAACACCAATGCGTTGCATTGCTTTGGCGGCCATGCGAATTCGCGAAAACGCACTTTCATGGTGCGAGTGCAAAATCAGCCGGTCAATCCGGGCGTTCTCGTAGCGACCCGGGTGCCGTGCTCGCGGGTGCGGCGTTTGGGCGCGACATTTTTTAAGGCGCACAAATAAAAAGCCGCGCCAACACGGGTTGGAGCGGCCTCTCAATACAATTTCGACTTCGCCTCTAAGCCTCTAATTCAGGAACGAAGGACGACGCTTCGCAGATGGCGCATCACCCCGGCAGCGTCAACCCGCGCGGCAGCGGAAACGAAACCGTCTCCTCGATCCCTTCCAGCGGGCGCACGTTTCGCACCCCCAGTTCCCGCAACCGCGCGATCACAGCTTGCGCCAGCACTTCCGGCGCCGACGCGCCCGCCGTCACGCCGATGCGCTTTTTGCCTTCCACCCATTTCGGGTCGATTTGCGTGGGTGAATCCACCATATAGGCGGGGATTCCGCGCTTTTCAGCGACTTCACGCAGCCGGCTTGAATTCGAGCTGTTCGGGCTGCCGACCACGATCACCACATCGCATTGAGGCGCGAGAAACTTCACCGCGTCCTGACGATTCTGCGTGGCGTAGCAAATATCCTGCTTCTTCGGCTCTTTTACCGACGGGTATTTCAACTTCAATGCCCCGATGATCGCGGAGGCGTCATCCACTGACAGCGTGGTTTGCGTCACGTACGCAATCCGGTCGGGATCGGCAAGCGTGAGCGCTTCCACGTCCTCGATATCCTCCACCAGATGCATGCCCTCACCGCTCTGTCCCATCGTACCTTCCACTTCGGGGTGTCCCTTGTGGCCGATCATCACGATATCGAAGCCCTCCTGACGCATCTTCGCGACTTCCATATGCACCTTGGTCACCAGCGGGCAGGTAGCGTCGAACACGCGCAAGCCCCGGGTTTCCGCCTCCGAGCGCACCGCTTTCGACACGCCGTGCGCGCTGAAAATCAGCGTGCTGCCTTCAGGCGCATCCGCCAGATCTTCGATGAACACCGCGCCTTTCTTGCGCAGATCCTCGACGACATAGGCGTTGTGCACGATCTCGTGGCGTACGTAAATAGGCGCGCCAAACAGCGCGATGGCCCGCTCCACGATTTCGATTGCGCGATCGACGCCGGCGCAAAAGCCGCGCGGCTGGGCGAGAAGAATTTCGACATCGAGAAGGGTGTCAGTGGAGCTCATGGCTACAGAATTCCGATGATTTTCACTTCGAACGCCAGCGCCTGGCCGGCAAGCGGATGATTGAAATCGAACAGCGCGGAGGTCTCGCCGACCTCCTTGAGGACGCCCGCGTAACGGCCACCGCCCGGCGCATTGAATTCGACGAGGTCGCCGGGAGAAAAATTCTCGCCGATCATCGCGTTCTCACGCAACGTGGCTAACGACACCCATTGCAGCATTTCCGGATTGCGCGGACCGAACCCCTGGCCAGGCATCAGCCGAAAGGTCGAGTGGTGGCCCACCTTCAGACCCAGCAGAATGTCTTCGAGCGGCGGCGCAAGATGACCGGCGCCTAATAACAGCGTGGCGGGCTTGTCGGCAAACGTGCTGACAATGTCCGCTCCATCCTCAAGCGCAAGCCGGTAATGAAGCGTGACATGCGAACCGGGTTTCACCTCGGAAATATCAATGATGCTCATGTTTGATCGTGGTAGCCGTAAAAGCCGTAATTACCTTCTCAGCCGGTCCCGCCGTCCGATAAAAGGCCGGGCGTCCAAACGGGACGCAGTCGTGGCGAAAGCTTGGCCGGCACCCGGGCACCGCGCCGCAGGAGCTGAAGCATCCGTTGGGCAAACCACTGAACGGGCGCTCGGGGAAGTGCCAAACCTACATTGTAAGCCACAGTACGACAGCCCCGCCTCGATCCGACCAATGCTCCAGCGTGATAGCGGACGGGCCGGCCAGTCGCCGCTTCCGACGCTATTTTCAATCTCGATTTCAACCTTGGTTCTGACGTTCTTTCCGCGATTGCACGCGGGCAGGAGCGTGACATGAACGCCCGGCTCGAGTTGGTGCAAAACAACGCGCCCTATTCTGCCGCCGACCTGCTCGCCGCGGAGCCTCCCGCACATATCGAGCCTGCCGTCATGCGCATGCTCGACTGGCCTGCGCGCGATCGTCCGCGCGAACGCCTGTTAAAACTGGGCGCTCAGACGTTATCGGACGCTGAGTTGCTTGCATTGTTCCTGAATACGGGCCGCCCTGGCATGACGTCCGTTGACGTGGCGCGCGACCTCCTGGTCCGGTTCGAATCAATTAGAGGCGTGCTGAGCACGACTGCGACGGAATTACGCAGGTTCGGCGGCATCGGCCCGGCGAAGGCGGCGCTGCTGCTTGCTGTCTCGGAGCTGTGCCAGCGTTCGCTCGCGGAAAAAACCCGCGACCGGCCCTTGCTGGACGCCCCGCAGGCAGTGGAAGACTATTTGAAGTGGCTGATCGGCACGCGGCCCAACGAAGTGTTCGTCACCCTTTTTCTCGACATCAGACATTGCCTGATCACCGTGGACGAGTCGGCGAAGGGGTCGATCTCTCGTGTTGCCGTTTATCCTCGCGAAATCGTGCGGCGGGCGCTCACATTAAATGCGGCCAGCCTGATCGTCGCGCATAATCACCCCTCCGGCGGCGTCGAGCCGAGCGCAAACGACCGCAGGCTGACGCGCGTGCTGCAGGACTCGCTCGCGCTGATCGACGTCCGGCTGCTGGATCATCTGGTGGTGACCTCGAACGAGGTTTTCTCGTTTTCGCGACAGGGATGGATTCCGGCATGAGTTGCAGCCGAAGTGACAGCCGAACGCTGATTTCACTGATTTAATAGCCCGCTGGCCGCAAAAGGCGGCAAAACCAAGCCTGAATGAGGCATTGCGGGCGGAAAACCGCACGAAACCTGCCCCGGACCAGATGGGCGGATACCTCGTCCGGTACCAAAAAGAGTTGATTTTGCTGGTTTTTTGCGGTTAGAATCTCGGTTTGCTTCTTTCAACCAACCTGTTCCGAGCGTACGCGGTCATCATTTCGGGCAAACCTCTCGGTAGCCCGAAGCGGTCCCAAATGTATCTGGCGTTCGAACTCAGAATTAAAGCGTATTAGGAGTGCTCTCATGGCACGTGTATGCCAAGTAACCGGGAAGGGGCCGATGAGCGGCAACAACGTTTCCCATGCGAACAACCGCACCAAGCGTCGTTTCCTGCCCAATCTGCAAAATCGCCGCTTCTTCGTTGAAAGCGAAAACCGCTGGGTTCGTCTGCGTCTCTCGAACGCCGGCCTTCGTCTGATCGACAAAAACGGCATCGACTCCGTGCTCGCAGATTTGCGCGCACGTGGCGAAGTCTAAGGAGCAGGAACATGGCCAAGGGCGCACGCGACAAGATCAAGCTGGAATCGACCGCAGGAACGGGTCACTTCTACACGACCACGAAGAACAAGCGCAACATGCCGGAAAAGATGGCGATCAAGAAGTTTGATCCCGTTGTCCGCAAGCACGTTGAATACAAAGAAACCAAGATCAAATAAGATCCGGTCTCTTTCGCTGCAGCATCACAAAAAGCCTCGCTCACGCGAGGCTTTTTGCTTTGGTGCCGGCATCCTTCCTGTCCGGCCGAACTCGTGCGCTCTGTTCGCCCTACTGGCCGAACGGCCAAGTGGCCGCGTAGCGTGGCACGCGTTATCCTTACCGACCAGGCTTTCTACATGCCACCGGCGTGAATCCCGAAAGTCGCAGCGGATAAAATTGACGGAGACAGGGCGGGATGAATTTCGACGTGGCAATTATCGGCAGCGGGCTAGCGGGCCTGAGCGTGGCGCTGAATCTGGCGGACACCCGGCGCGTGGCCATCCTCGCCAAGCGCAGCGTAAGCGAAGGCGCCAGCGACTGGGCCCAGGGCGGTATCGCGGCCGTGCTCGACTCAGCCGACAGTATCGACAACCACGTTCGCGACACGTTGATCGCCGGTGGTGGCTTGTGCGATGAGGCCGCTACCCGATTCATCGTGGAAAACGGGCGGGCGGCCATCGAATGGCTGATCAGCGAAGGCGTGCCGTTCACGAAGGATCTGTCCGCCGAACTCGGCTTTCATCTGACGCGTGAAGGCGGTCATAGTCATCGGCGAATCATTCATGCAGCCGATGCAACCGGTCACGCCGTGGTCACCACGCTCAACGAGCGCGTGCGCAATCATCCGAACATCACGGTCCTGGAAGATCATCACGCCATCGACCTGATCACGTCCGAGCGGCTCGGGTTGCCCGGGCATCGCTGTCATGGACTTTATGCGCTCGATCTTGCGAGCGGACGTACCGTCACCATCGAGGCGCCGCATACCGTGCTCGCGACCGGGGGCGCAGGCAAGGTGTATCTGTACACCACGAATCCGGATACCGCGACCGGCGATGGCATTGCGATGGCGTGGCGCGCCGGCTGCCGGGTATCGAACATGGAGTTCATCCAGTTCCATCCGACTTGCCTGTTCCATCCGTATGCGAAGTCCTTCCTGATTTCGGAAGCGGTACGCGGCGAAGGCGGCATCCTGCGCCTGCCCGACGGCACGCGGTTCATGCCCGCCCACGACGAACGCGCTGAACTTGCACCGCGCGATATCGTCGCCCGGGCGATCGACTTCGAGATCAAGAAGCGCGGTATTGACTGCGTGTATCTCGACATCAGCCATCAGCCGGAAGCGTTCCTTCAGGAGCACTTCCCCACCATCCTTGCGCGCTGCCGCGAGTTCGGTATCGATATCACGAAACAGCCTATTCCCGTGGTGCCGGCCGCGCATTACACGTGCGGAGGCGTGGTGACGGATCTGGCCGGCCGCACGGATCGCGCCGGCCTTTATGCCGTGGGTGAGACCTCGTGCACGGGGCTTCACGGTGCGAACCGGCTGGCAAGCAACTCTCTGCTCGAATGCCTGGTGGTCGGGCGCGCGGCGGCGCAAGCCATGGAAAAGGACGGCTTCGCGGCGAGCGGCCATGCCCCCCTGCCTGCCTGGGATGAAAGCCGCGTCTCCGATCCGGACGAGGAAGTCGTGGTCGCGCACAACTGGGACGAGTTGCGGCGGCTGATGTGGAATTACGTGGGCATTGTGCGTACCGATAAACGGCTTGCACGCGCCCAGCATCGGATAGCGCTGCTGCGTGACGAGATCCACGAGTACTACGCGAACTTCAAGGTGAGCCGCGACCTGCTTGAATTGCGGAATCTTGTTGATGTCGCGTCGCTGATTGTGGAAAGCGCATGCTCACGGCGCGAGAGCCGCGGTTTGCACTTCAGCCGCGACTGGCCGGAGACCTTGCCGAAGGCGCTGCCGACTGTATTGACGCCGCCGGCTGTGAGACGCAGGGGAATTTGAACGAAAGGAATCGCGGATTGCACTGCGATAGCGGATATGCAGCAACAGCCCGTTAGCTAAAAGCGAAAAAGCGAAAAAGCCATTCCAACACGAATTGGAATGGCTTTTTCGTTTCTGCCTGGGAGCAATGGGCAGCGGGCGATTTGAACCGCGCCTGGTTACGTCGAACGTACCGCATCCAGCGCGCACTGCACCAGATCCCGCATCAACGGCGCGACCCGTGCGGCGCGGGCTTCGTCATAGGCGTACGGCCGTGTCTCTTCCATATAAGTCACCTGCGACAACTCAAGCTGCACCGCGTGAATGCCGTCCTGCGGCGCTCCGTAGTGCCGCGTGATGTAACCGCCCTTGAAGCGGCCGTTAGCCACAGCCGTGTAAGCACCCTGCCCGACCACCATCGCTTCGAGCTTTTCCGCGAGACCCGCAACCGCGCTTTCCCCGGCCGCCGTGCCGAAGTTGAAGTCAGTAAGCTTGCCGTCGAAGAAACGCGGCACATGTGAGCGAATGGAATGTGCTTCCCACAGCAATGCTTTGTCATGCGCGGCTTTTAAGCGCGCCAGTTCCTCGGTCAGCGCATCGTGATACGGCCGCCAATACTTCTCGCGACGCTCGGCGATCTGCGCATCCGAAGGCGCAGCGCCTGCGGGATACAGCGCCTCGCTGTTGAACGTATCGACGGGACACAGGCCGGTCGTATCGCGTCCCGGATAGAGATTCGCGCCATCCGGCGGACGGTTCAAGTCAATCACGTAACGCGAATTCGCGGGCACGAGGATCGACGCGCCCATCTCCACTGCGAACGCGTAGAGACGTTCGAGATGCCAGTCGGTGTCATCGACTTCGCGGGCGATCGGCGTCATGGACGCAGCTATGTCGGCGGGAATCTGCGTGCCGGCATGGGGAATCGAAATCAGCAGCGGCGCAGTGCCGCGCTTCAACGTAAAAACTTGATCCGTCACAGGCGTGTCCTTTATTTGAGCAATCCGGCCAGCGTGTTTCGATACTGCCCGAACGCCTCTCCTTCATCGCGATGCCGCCGCGCCTCCACCACGCGCTTCCCGCCAACGCTCACATCCAGCACCGGCGTCTCGCCGTGTTCGCAAAACACCACGCCCGATAACCACGCGTCCGGTGCATGCCCGGCAATCGCCGGATGATCTGGATCGAGCACGATGAAATCCGCCCGGCGCCCCGCTTCCAGCGCGCCGACCGCACGGCCGGTGGCGCTGGCGCCGCCTCGGCCTGCGGCGTCGAAGAGACGATCGGCGACGTGCGCCTGTTCGTTCGATGCCAGCACGTTGCGCTCGCGTCGTGTCAGCCGTTGTCCGTATTCAAGCAAGCGCAACTCTGAGCGCCAGTCGACGGCGATATGGCTGTCCGAGCCGAGTCCAAACCGTCCACCGTCGTTCAGGTACGCATGCGTGGGGAAAATGCCATCGCCGAGATTGGCTTCGGTTGTCAGGCACAGGCCCGCGACGGCGCCACTTGCGGCCATTGCGCGGACTTCGTCTTCGTCGACATGCGTGGCGTGCACGAGGCACCAGCGTTCGTTCACGTCGAAGTTATCGAGCAGCCAGCGCACGGGCCGCGCCTTCAGCGTCTCAAGGCTGGCATCGACTTCAGCCGTCTGCTCGGCTACGTGAATGTGCACCGGCGCGCCTGGAAAAGCGCTGTCGAGTCCGCTGAGCAAACGGCCCAGCGATTCCTTCGATACAGCACGCAGCGAATGCGGCGCGACGCCGTATCGGAGGTTGCCATTTTCGGGCTGCGTCGAGCGCAATGAAACGAGGGCATCGAGCAGGCTTTCCGGCGTGTGGATAAACCGCGCCTGACCGGGCGTAGGCTCGCGCTCGCCAAAACCGCTGTATTGATAAAGCACGGGCAACATCGTCATGCCGATGCCGGTTTGTGCTGCGGCATCGACCACGCGAGCGGCCATTTCAGCGGGATTCGCGTACGGATTGCCGTCTGGCGCGTGATGCACGTAGTGAAACTCGCAGACCGACGTGTAGCCCGCCTTCAGCATCTCGATATAAAGCCAGCGCGCAATGTCGCCAATGCTGTCCGGGGAAATGCGCGCGGCAAACCGGTACATCAGGTCGCGCCAGCTCCAGAAGCTGTCAGCAGGATTCGCGCGATATTCGGTGAGCCCCGCCATCGCGCGCTGGAACGCATGCGAGTGAAGATTCGGCATGCCGGCGAGCACCGGGCCTTTGGCTTTATCCACGCCAGCCGGTTGCGTGCTGTCCGGCGTAACGGCGACCAAGGTACCGTGATCGTCCCATTGCAGCAGCACGTCGCGATGCCATCCGTCCTGCAAACGCGCGTGTTCGGCAAACAAGCTATTTCGATTCATGTGGAATCCTACTTAATTCCGCTTATTTTCGTTTATCCACGGTCACCGCCCCGTGGCGCACGACCAGCGCGCAACGATCAAGGCCGGTCCAGTACGCCAATTCCGCCAGCGTTTCGATATCCCACGCAACAAAATCCGCCTTCGCGCCAACGGTGATCTCACCGTTCACATCGGCGTGACCGAGCGCTTTTGCGCCGTGACGCGTCACGCCCGCGAGCACTTCCGCCACCGATAAACGGAACAACGTGCTGCCCATGTTGAGCATCAGCAGCAGCGACGTACTCGGCGATGTGCCCGGATTACTGTCGGTGGCGAGCGCTATCGGCACGCCGTGACGACGCAAAAGCTCGATCGGCGGCAACTGTTTTTCGCGGATGAAATAGAACGCGCCCGGCAACAGCACGGCGACGGTGCCGGCTTCGCGCATCGCGATTGCGCCGGCTTCGTCGAGGAATTCGAGGTGATCGGCGGATAACGCGTGATGCTTCGCCGCGAGCGCCGCGCCGCCCATCAGCGACAACTGCTCGGCGTGCATTTTCACGGGCAGATTCAGTTTCGATGCCGCGTCAAACACGCGCTCCGCTTGCTCAAGCGTGAACGCAATGCGCTCGCAGAACACATCGACGGCATCGACCAGGCCTTCCGCCGCGAGCGTCGGCAGCATCTCGTTGCAGACATGGGCGATGTAGTCATCGGCGCGGCCGGCGTACTCCGGCGGCAACGCGTGCGCGCCAAGGAACGTCGTGGAAATGGTCACCGGCCGCGCCGCCGCGAGCCGCCGCGCGACGCGCAGCATCTTGCGTTCGGTCGGAAGGTCCAGCCCGTAACCCGATTTGATTTCAAGCGCGGTCACGCCTTCGGCGAGCAACGCGTCCAGCCGACGCAGCGACTGCGCGAACAATTCGTCCTCGCTCGCGGCGCGCGTGTTGCGCACCGTCGAGACAATACCGCCACCGCGTTTCGCGATGTCTTCGTAGCTCGCCCCTTCAAGCCGCATCGCGAATTCTTCTGCGCGGTTTCCGGCGTAGACGAGATGCGTGTGGCAATCGACGAGACCCGGCGTCACGATCCGCCCTTTTAGATCGTGGCTTACAGCACCGGCAAACGCGGACGGTAATTCAGCCTCGGCGCCGAACCATTCGATACGCCCGTCGCGCACGACAATCGCCGCGTTTTCGAGTACATCTGCCGGATCCGCACGCGCTGCAAGACGTGCATTGCGCCAGATCTGCACGCTGTTATTGGTCATGTCAGCGATCCTTCGAAACAATACGAGCGTCGATGAGAACCGCTCCTTCCGAAACCGGTTCGACGTTTAAAGAAGCCTGTTCGCCGGCCTCAAAAACAAGCGCATCGCCTTGAGACAAACGCTCGCCATTGACCGCAAATTCGCCGAGCGCGCAGACCAGCACAACGCTGCCTTGCGCCACGCTCAACGCTGCAGCATCACGCCGCACCGTCACACTTCCCGACACGCGATCCCGCCTCAACATCAGGTTGAAATCGCGCGTTGGACCGTGCGGCAATTCTGCCGTTATCTTTGTTTCACCCGCGAACGCGAACGAATCCCAGAGAGCGAGAACATGCCGCGGGCCGTCTGCATCGGTAAGCACCATCTCCGTGCCCTCGATCAACGTCAGCACGCGATCAATGCCCTCGAACACCGAGAACGCCCCGGCCTCCGATACATCCGCGATGCTCACGCGCCAGTCGAAGGCATCGAAGGCCGCACCTGGCGGCGACGCGGCGATCTCGCGCGTCGCACCGCCTCCGTTTTTCCACGGCACGGCCTTCAAATCGGCCGCGCGAATAATGCTGAAGGCCAGTGCCATGATCAGGTCGTGATGAACGGCAGATCGAGGCCGAAGCTCTTCGCGCATTCAATGGCTTGCTCGTAACCGGCATCGCCATGACGCATCACGCCCGACGCGCAGTCGTTCACCAGCACGCGCGCGAGACGCTTCTGTGCTGCGTCGGTGCCATCGGCAACGATCACCATGCCAGCATGTTGCGAGTAACCCATGCCAACGCCGCCACCATGATGCAAGCTGACCCACGTCGCGCCGCCTGCTGTGTTCAACAGTGCGTTGAGCAGCGGCCAGTCCGAGACGGCGTCCGTGCCGTCCTTCATGCTTTCCGTCTCACGATTCGGGCTGGCAACCGAACCCGTATCCAGATGATCCCGGCCGATCACGATAGGCGCTTTCAACTCGCCGCTCTTGACCATTTCATTGAACGCGAGGCCGGCGACATGACGCTCGCCCAGGCCCAGCCAGCAAATCCGCGCCGGCAAACCCTGGAACGCGATGCGGTCGCGCGCCATATCGAGCCAGCGGTTCATGCCTGCGTTATGCGGGAACAGTTCTTTCAACTTGGCGTCGGTCTTGTAGATGTCTTCCGGATCGCCTGACAACGCGACCCAGCGGAACGGCCCCTTGCCTTCGCAAAACAACGGGCGGATATACGCCGGAACGAAGCCAGGAAAATCGAACGCGTTCTTGACGCCGTCGTCGAAAGCGACCTGACGCAGGTTATTGCCGTAATCGACGGCGTGAATGCCCATCGCGTGGAAATCGAGCATCGCCTGGACGTGCTGGGCGCACGAACGTTGCGCGGCGGCCTTTAGCTCAGCGTGCTGGGACGGGTCGAGCGACGCCGCGCGCCACTTCTCCAGGCTCCAGCCAGCCGGCAGATAACCGTTGATCAGATCGTGCGACGAGGTTTGATCGGTGACCAGATCCGGCTTGATGCCACCCGCCTTGGCGCGGCGCACGAGTTCCGGCAGCACTTCGGCTGCGTTGCCCAGCAACGCGATCGACACAGCGTCGCCGGCGGCCGTGTGCTGCTTGACCAGTTCAAGCGCGTGATCGATGTCCTTCGCTTGTTTGTCGACGTAACGCGTACGCAGACGGAAATCGATACGCGTCTGGTCGCACTCGATATTCAGCGATACCGCTCCCGCCAGCGTCGCCGCCAGCGGCTGCGCGCCGCCCATGCCTCCTAGCCCCGCGGTCAGGATCCAGCGGCCCTTCCAGTCGCCGTTAAAGTGCTGCCGCGCGGCTTCGACGAAGGTTTCGTACGTTCCCTGAACGATTCCCTGACTGCCGATGTAGATCCAGCTTCCGGCCGTCATCTGGCCGTACATGAAGAGACCCTTGCGGTCGAGTTCGTTGAAGTGTTCCCACGTCGCCCATTTCGGCACGAGGTTGGAGTTCGCGATCAACACGCGCGGTGCGTCGGCATGCGTCTTGAACACGCCAACCGGTTTGCCGGACTGAACCAGCAGCGACTCATCGCCTTCCAGGCGTTGCAGCGTTTCGAGGATTTTGTCGAGACATTCCCAGTTGCGGGCAGCGCGGCCTATACCGCCATAGACCACCAGCTTGTCGGGGTTCTCGGCGACCTCCGGATCGAGGTTGTTCAGCAGCATCCGATACGGCGCTTCGGTGAGCCAGCTCTTGCACGTAAGCTCGGTGCCGCGCGGTGCGCGCAGGGGACGCGGGTTGTGGTTTTTCATCAAAGCACTCCTCGGACGGGATGGTGAACATTCGGTATCTTGCAGCCAATTCCTCGGGGCGTTTCAGCCAGCAATGGAGCTTGGTCGGCGAGTTGTATATACAAGTCTGAATTAAAACAAATCAGAGCGCAAGCGGTGGGCAGAGGGATTCGGCTAGGGGTTTACTTGAACGACGCTGACAGCCCGGTATAAACCGCGCGACCAACGCCGATCCCGCGTAAAAACGGCAGAATCGGCGGCAACGGAGCGTGCGCGGTCTGTCTATACAAGGCCCTGATAATTAAAACTCGGGGTTTGCGTCGTGGACGAACGCCCAGGCTGCGGCGATATCGCCCGCCAATGGCCGGTCGTCCCGGTATCGCGAAATAACTGCACGGACGCTCCTATAGATAGCGTCGGTTTTAGGCGCACGTGGCAAGTCAGCGGGTTGCAGGTCATACGCCTGAGTCGCCGCCAGCAGCTCGATAGCCAATATGCGCTCGGCATTCGCGATGATTTCCAAAGCCTTCAATGCAGCCGGCGTCGCGTGACACAGGTGATCCTCCTGCAAGCCGGAAGTAATCCCCCCATCCAGACTCGCAGGCATTGCAAGCCGCCGGTTGTGCGCAACCAGTGAAGCCGCCGTGTACTGCGCGATCATGAAACCGGAACACGTGCCGCCGCTATCGGCGAGAAAAGCGGGCAAGCCGCTCACCAGCGGATTCACCAGCCGGTCGATGCGGCGCTCAGCCATCGCGGCGACCTCGGCCACCGCGGTACTCAGGCTATCCATCGCCAGGCCAATCGACGCGCCCACCGCATGCGCCTGCGAAAACACCCGCGGCGACGCGAGCGTGCCGGCGACGACGGGGTTATCGGTGACAGAAGCCAGTTCGCGATTCACCACTTCCGCCGTCGTCGCGAACACGTCGCGCGCCGCGCCGTGCACGTGGGGAATCGTCCGCAAGCTCAAGGGGTCCTGCGTCTTGCGTCCGAACGACGCCGCGATAATGCCGCTGTCAGCAAGAAGCGCCCGCAGGTGGGCGCCTACCAAAGACAATCCCGGCGATATGCGCAGCGCAAGCGAATCGGCATCGAAGGCCGCCGCTTGACCACGCAGGTTCTCAAAAGACATCGCCGAAATGGTGTCGGCCCACTCGAGCAGCCGCTCAGTGCGCGCCAGCGCCAGCGAGGCAAGCCCGGTCACACAAGGCGTGCCGTTGACCACGCTCAAGCCCTCCTTCGCCTCAAGCACGAGCGGTTCGTGCGCCAGCCGTTGCAACGCGCCGGCGGCGCTCATACGGCCGGTGTCATCGCGGACAAACCCTTCGCCGATGAGCACCAGCGCAATATGCGCCATATGGCTCAGATATCCGACCGAGCCGAATGCCGGCACTTCGGGCGTCAACCCGCTGTCGAGCAACGTGACGAGCAGTTCCACGAGTTCGAGGCGCACGCCGGAATGCCCATGCGCGAAGTTGTTCACCGCAGCCGCGATGATCGCGCGAGTCTCCTCACCCCGCAGCGGCTCCCCCACACCGACCGCGTGACTCATCAGGATATTGCGCGACAACGCGCGCTGTTCCGACGGCGACACCACCACGTCGCACAGCGCGCCCACGCCGGTGTTCACGCCATACGCGCGAATCCGGCGTTCGACGATCTGCTCGACCAGCGAGCGCGCATGGTCGATCCGCGAGCGCGCCCCCGGCGACAAAACCAGCTTCGCGCCATTCGCAATCTGGGCAATGCCACGCCAGTCAAGCGGCTTGTCGATACACACGGAAGACACCGCCGCCGCCGAGCGCTCGTTGCCGCAACCATCACTCAAGTCCGCGCCGATGACGATAGGATCAATCGATGGCGTCGGTAAAAAGGAACTTGCCAACACGTCAACCTCGCTCTATTTTAGTTAGCAGTACGTGAATGATGACTCGATACGAACTGCTGGAACCGTTCCGAGCAGCGGCCGTTGAACAGGTCGTCGGGCGCGCCTTGGGCATCGACTTGTCCCTGGTGCAGGAACATCACGCGATTCGATACATGCCGCGCAAAGCCCATCTCATGCGTGACGACCAGCATGGTCCGGCCTTCCTCGGCGAGCGCGCGCATCACGCGCAATACTTCGCCGACCAGTTCCGGATCGAGCGCGGATGTGGGTTCATCGAAGAGCATGACCTTGGGGTGCATGGCCAAAGCCCGTGCAATGGCTACGCGCTGTTGCTGGCCGCCCGACAGATGCGCGGGGTAGGCATCGCGCTTTTCGTAGAGGCCGACCTTCGTCAGCAACTGCTCCGCCTCTTCAACGGCTTCCGCACGCGTGCGTTTCTGCACGCGCAACGGCCCTTCAATCACGTTCTGCATTACCGTCATGTGCGACCAGAGGTTGAAACTCTGGAACACCATGCCGAGCTGCGAACGAATCCGGTCGACCTGCTTGCGGTTGCCCGGCTGCAGGCGGCCATCGCGGCCACGCTTCATTTCGATCGCTTCGCCCGCGAGTCTCACTTCACCGTCGTCGGGCGTTTCCAGCATGTTGATACAGCGCAGGAAAGTGCTTTTGCCGGACCCGCTCGCGCCGAGGATGGAGATCACATCGCCTTCGTGCGCGTCGAGGGAAATGCCCTTGAGCACGTGCGCGTCGCCAAATGACTTGTGGATGTTGGTCGCGGACAGCGCAATGGAGGTGCTTACGTTCATGAGGTTTTCTCCCTTGGATTCAGGAATCGATGTGTTGGCTGTCGGGGACGGTCACCGCTTTGAGCGTGGCCTGTGAACGCTGCTTCTTCGGCGCCGTAGCGTTGCGATCGCGCAGGTGCGGCGAGAGCTTCTTTTCGAGCATGCCCAGCGCCCGCACGATGATGAAATTCAGCACGAGATAGATAGCGGCCGCGCAGATAAAAACCTCCATCGTCCGGTAGGTGCGCTGGATGATCTGCTGCGCAACGCCCGTCACGTCCCAGACCGTGACAAGACTGGCCAGCGCCGTCGACTTGACGAGCAATACGGCTTCGGTCGAGTAGGCCGGCAACGCGTAACGCAGCGTGATCGGCGCGATGATCCGGCGCAACACGGTCCAGCGCGACATGCCGCACGCGAGCGCCGCTTCAATCTGCCCGTGCGGTACCGACTGCAAACCGCCGCGAATAATCTCGGCGGTATATCCAGCCGTGCACAACGCGAGCGAGACGATCGCACACACATACGGTACACGCAGCAACGGCCAGAGGAAGCTCTCGCGCACAGCCGGGAACTGACCCAGGCCGTAATACACGAGGAACATCTGGATCAGTAGCGGCGAGCCGCGGAACACCAGGATATAGCCCCGCGCAAAACGGTTGAGCGCCCAGTTCGGGCTCACCCGCATCGCAACAATCACAAGAGAAAGCATCCCACCCACGATCAGCGAGGCGAAGAACAACCCGAGCGTGGTGGGGACAGCGGCTAATAGTTTGGAGAACGTATCGCCGAGAAATTCGAAATCGATATTCATGGTCGGATTCGCTTGGGAGTTCGTATGGGTGGCTCAGTGGCGCGCGAGCGTGCCGCGAAATGATCGGCCGATACGTGCTTCGGCGCGGTCGAAGACGCGGTTCGACAGGCTAGTGAGGACCAGGTACAACGCCCCGCCGACCATATAAAACGTGAAGTATTGATGCGTCGATCCGGCGGCGACCTGGCTCGTACGCATCAGTTCGGCGAGTCCCGTCACGGCGATCAACGCTGAGTCCTTGAGGCTCAATTGCCAGACGTTGCCGATACCCGGCAACGCAAAACGGATGACTTGCGGAATCAGCACGCGCCGCCATAACGTTGCCGTCGGCATGCCGATGGCCCGCGCTGCCTCGATCTCGCCACGCGATACCGCCAGCACGGCCGAGCGATACACCTCAGCTTGATACGATCCGGAAATCAGGCCAATGGCAAGTGCACCGACCATGAAAGGCGGCACGCCGATGAACCCATCGGCGCCGAAAAAATGTCCGACGGCGGTCATCACCGACGAGCCGCCGAAGTAGAAGAGATAGATGATCAGCAGCTCGGGGATGCCGCGAAAGAGCGTGGTGTAGGCATCGCCGAGAATTCTCAGCGTGCGGCTGCGAGACAGTTTTGCGGCGGCGACCATCGCGCCGAAAACTGCGCCTACGGCGAGCGCGGCGATCGTCAGCACCACGGTCATGAGCAGCGCGAGCAGCAAGGTGCTGCCCCACCCTTGCTCGCCGAAACCGAGTAGTTGAACCAGACTCATCTTTTATCTCCAACGGTGACACATCGTCGAGCGCGCCGGGTTACAAAGGCGCGCTCGCCAGGGCTTCGTGAATCAACAGCGCCTCAAGGCGTGGCGTCGACCTTCAGCCACTTCAGCGAGAGGCGCTTGACCGTGCCGTCTGCGAGTGCCGCCTGGATGCCCTGGTCGAATTTGGCCTTCAGATCCTTGTCGGATTGACGGAATGCCAGCGCTTCGCCGGGACCCCAAACCGTTCCGGCGATCTTCGGGCCGGTGAACGCGAGACCCTTGTTTTCCGGCTTGGTGAATGCCGACGCCCAGTAGGTGCTGTCGTCGAAAGCCACGTCGATGCGGCCGGCTACCAGATCGAGGTCATGCTCCGGCGCGGTCTTGTATTCGCGAATGGTCGCGACGTCCTTGAAGTTCGTATCGATGAACTTGGTGTAGACCGTACCCGACTGGATGCCGATGGTCTTGCCCTTCAGCGCGACGCGCAGTGCATCGACGGTGGCTTTGTCGTGCGCGGCGTCACCGGTCAGCTTGACGGTCTGGCCTGCACCGGGTTGCTTCGCGAGCGCGGACGGGCTTTGATCGGCGGACACGAAAGCGGCGGGCGTCGATGCGTACGGCGTGGAGAAAGCGATGATTTTCTCGCGTTCCGGCGTGACCGAAATGGCGTCCATGAGCACGTCGAACTTGCCTGCCTGCAGGCCGGCGATCATGCCGTCCCAGTCTTGCGTGACCAAGTTGCACTGGATCTTGATGCGGGCGCAGACGTTCTCGATCAGTTCCGGCTCAAAGCCGCCGAGCTTGCCGCCGGGAAGCGTCAGGTTCCACGGTTCGTACGCGCCTTCAGTGGCGATCGTGACGGATTTCCAGTCTTTTGCCTGGGCGCTGGCAGCGCCGAGAGCGATTACACCAACGGCCACCGATGCAGCCAGCCGGGCGAGCAATTTCGTTTTGCCTGTCATTGTTAAGCCACTCTTCCACGAAGGTTGTTGGATCAAGTGGCGAACGCCAACTTGTATATACAAGCATGGAGTGAACAAAAAGGACTGGCAACGTTTTTTTCGCCTAAGCAGGGGAAGTTAGGGAAAATACTGAGGAGCTTGATGGATAAGGCTTACGGAGGCTTTACTACGGTTGATGCAGGGAATTTGACGGGCGGTCGTTCGATTTGTTTTAAGGTTTATTGAAGTTGTCTAGACACAATGGGAGAAGAATGCCGGCTGATTGCTGCTCGGCCGGCGGTGACCTGTGGCGGATTGGTTTTGAGCGCAGCGGCCGGAGCCGGTGCGGGATTGCTGCTTTCAGGCTGTTCACCCAGCCTGAAAACAGCAACCGGGCATCACGCCGCTATTCAAGCCGCATCGAATAATCCGTGGCCCGCACGTCCTTGGTCAGCGCGCCGATGGAAATTCGGTCCACGCCGGTCTCGGCAATCGTCCTCACGGTATCGAAGTTCACACCGCCGGACACTTCCAGCACCGCCCGGCCGGCGGTCAGCCGCACGGCATCGCGCATGGCATCGAAGGCGAAATTGTCGAGCAGGATCGATTCCGCCCGATGCGCCAGCGCCGTTTCAAGCTGTTCGAGCGTCTCCACTTCAATCTGAATCGGCACGCCGACATTCAGCGCGAGCGCCGCATCCATCGCCGCACCCACGCCGCCCGCCGCGGCAATGTGGTTTTCCTTGATCAGAATGCCGTCGTAAAGGGCCAGCCGCTGGTTCGCGCCGCCGCCCACCCGCACGGCGTACTTCTGCGCCAGACGCAAACCCGGCAAGGTCTTGCGCGTGTCGAGAATCCGCGCCCGCGTCCCTTCGATTGCATCAACATAACGACGCGTCGCGGTCGCCACCCCCGACAACATCTGCAGGAAATTCAGTCCATTACGCTCGGCCGTCAACAGCGCGCGCGCCGGCCCGTGCAACAGAACCACGGGCGTATTGGCGATCATTCGCGCCCCTTCGCGATACAGCCATTCCACGTGAATAGATCCATCCACCCGGCGCATCACCGCTTCGAACCACGGAACGCCGCACAACACCGCTTCCTCGCGGACCGTGACGCGTGCCGTACGCTGCACGTTGGCAGGCACGAGAAGCCCGGTCCGGTCTCCGTCGCCGATATCTTCTGTCAGTGCATCGGTGACGTTGCGCTGAAGCGCCTGATCGAACACAGCGCCGTACAAGGCCCGGATTTCTTCAAGCAAGGGAGAAACCAACTGACTCGCCGCCATCACGCCGCTCCTACGTTTGAAAACAACGAAACATCCTTCGCGAGATCACCGCTTGCCTGCACGCGCTTCTTGTGACGGGCAGCGAAATCGAGCATGCGGTCGATCGGCAACCGTGCGCGCGCCGCGATCTGGGAATCAACGAAAATCTCGTTGTGGCCGCGTTCCAATACGGCCGCCAGGTTCGCAAGGCCGTTCATCGCCATCCAGGGGCAATGCGCGCAACTCTTGCAGGTCGCGCTGTTCCCGGCCGTTGGCGCTTCGATGAACTCCTTGTCCGGCGCCGCAAGCCGCATCTTGTGCAGGATTCCAAGATCCGTCGCGACGATAAACCGCTTCGCCTCAAGCCTCACCGCCGCATCGATCAACTGCGTGGTTGAACCCACCACGTCAGCCAACGCGACCACCGCTTCCGGCGATTCCGGATGAACGAGGATTTTTGCATCGGGATACTCGGCGCGCAGCAGATCGAGTTCGATGCCTTTGAACTCATCGTGGACAAGACACGAACCTTGCCACGACAGCATGTCGGCGCCGGTTTTCTTCTGGATATAACCGCCCAGATGCCGGTCGGGCGCCCAGAGGATCTTTTCACTGCGCGCATGCAGATCAGCAACGATCTCCAACCCGATCGACGATGTCACCATCCAGTCCGCCCGTGCTTTCACCGCAGCGCTGGTGTTTGCGTACACCACGACCGTGCGATCGGGATGGGCATCGCAGAAAGCGGAGAATTCGTCGGCGGGGCAACCCAGGTCGAGGGAACACGTGGCGTCGAGATCGGGCATCAGCACGCGTTTTTCGGGGCTGAGGATTTTCGCGGTCTCGCCCATGAAACGAACACCGGCCACGATCAGCGTCTGTGCCGCGTGATCGCGCCCGAAACGCGCCATTTCCAGCGAATCCGCTACGCAGCCACCGGTTTCATCGGCGAGTTCCTGCAACTCGGCATCGACATAATAATGCGCGACCAACACCGCTTTCTCGCGCACGAGCAACGCGCGGATGTGCTCCTTCAACTCGCGCTTTTCCTCGCGCGACGGGGCGTCCGGCACTTTCGCCCACGCCTGCCCGATGCCGCATGTCAGTCCCTGCGGCCGGTCGTACTCGACGCTTTTAATCGCCTGCTCCATCGCTTCCTCGTCTCCGTGTCTCGTGAATACGCCGTGAATCCGTCGTGAACCTGTCGTGAAAACCAGGCCCCAAAACGACAAAACCCCGCCAGAGCGGGGTCTTGTGACGTCATGAAATTTTAACGGATATCGATGACGAAGGTCGGCGCGGTTGCTGCCGTCAGGCGTAGCGTCGCAGGCGTGACGCGAAGTCCTGCAGCGCCTTGATGCCGCTCTGTTCCGCCCGGTGACACCAGTCCTGCAATTGCGCGAGCAGTTGTTCGCGCGACGCATTGGAACGGTCCCACATGGCGGCCAGATCCTGACGCAATTCAATGTAGGTGCGCAGCTTGTGGTTGTCCGAGAACAGCGCCGGCAACTGCTGGCGTTGCGGCTCGTCCAGACCCGCCTCTTCCTTGTGCGCCCACTTGCGAGCGCCACGCATCAGTTGATATTTGTCGGCGGAGCCGCCTTCTTTCAGCTTCGACAATTCCTGCCGATACGCACGCTTCATTGCCTTGCCATAACGCGCCATCACTTCATAGCGATTCGACAGCACGGCTTGCAGCGTGTCGTGATCGAGCACCGGCTTGGAAGCCGACAGACGCGGCGTAGGCGCGATCTTCTTGACCTTGGCCAGCTTGAACGCCGACATGATGCGGATATACATCCAGCCGATATCGAATTCGTACCACTTGTTCGACAGCTTGGCCGACGTTGCATACGTGTGATGATTGTTGTGCAGTTCCTCACCGCCGATCAGGATGCCGAGCGGGAAGATGTTCGTGCTGGCGTCCGCCGAATTGAAGTTCCGGTAACCCCACCAGTGCGCGAGTCCGTTGACTACGCCCGCTGCCCAGAACGGAATCCAGATCATCTGCACGGCCCAGACTGTCAGTCCCACAAAGCCGAACAGCGCAATGTCGATGACCATCATGATGCTGATGCCGAGAATGGGGTAGCGCGTGTAGACGTTGCGTTCCATCCAGTCATTCGGCGTGCCGTGACCGAACTTGCGCATGGTTTCTTCGTTCTTGGCTTCCGAACGATAAAGTTCAGCGCCTTCAAGCAAGACTTTCCAGATGCCGCGCGTTTGCGGGCTATGCGGATCTTCTTCGGTCTCGCATTTAGCGTGATGCTTGCGATGGATTGCCGCCCATTGTCCGGTCAGCATGCCGGTGGTGGCCCAAAGCCAGAAGCGGAAAAAGTGGCTGACGACCGGATGCAGTTCCAGCGCGCGGTGCGCCTGGCAACGATGCAAATAGACGGTCACGCCGATGATCGTGATGTGCGTCATCACGAGCGTGAACAGCAAGATCTGCCACCACGAAAGGTCGAGCAATCCGTTGGCGAGAAACTGAAGCGATGAATTCAGCAAGGCAATTTACCTGAAAGGCGGAAAAAATAGCCGAACGAAAACCGAATCGACGGCTGTTGGGTGCATGAAAGGATTATGCACGTGGTTCGACGGCATTTTACGTCATGCGTTCCAAGTCTTTGTGTCGATTAGGGAAAATTTTGATTTCGCGCAGGGTCAACAGGAAATTTGACCGCTAAATCGCGTTGCTGTTTAGTGCGGTAAACACGAATTTCCCGCTTTTGAAAGCTTTGGCCGGGGATCGCTTCCCGATTCCGCCGGCCAAACCGAGCAAATATTACTTATTCCTCTGCGGCTTCCTCAACTACGGCTTCCTTCGCGGCAACTGGCAACCGTTCAAGTACGGCAGCGAAGAAGCCGTCCGTGCCGTGCTTGTGCGGCCAAAGTTGCAGGTAGTCGCCCGTGTCGAGGTCAATGCGTTGTTCAGCCAGCACCTCGCGCGCCGGAACCAGCTTGAAGCCCGGATGCGTTGCCAGGAACTGGTTGACCACGCCCTCGTTTTCCGCTTCCAGCATGCTGCATGTTGCGTAGACGAGACGGCCGCCCACTTTTACCAGCCGCGCCGCGCTGGTCAGGATGGACAACTGCTTCGGCGTCAATTCCGCCACCGATTCCGGCGACTGGCGCCATTTCAGGTCCGGATTACGGCGCAACGTGCCGAGGCCGGAACACGGCGCGTCGACCAAAACTCGGTCGATCTTGCCGGCCAGGCGCTTGATCTTGGCGTCGTGCTCGCTGTCGATCAGGACCGGATTCACATTCGACAAACCGCTGCGAGCCAGGCGTGGCTTGAGTTTGGCAAGCCGGCGGTCGGACACGTCGAAGGCGTAGAGACGGCCCGTGGAACGCATCATTGCACCGAGCGCCAGCGTCTTGCCGCCCGCGCCCGCGCAGAAATCGACGATCATCTCGCCGCGCCGGGGCGCAACCAGCGAGCACAAAAGCTGGCTGCCTTCGTCCTGCACCTCGATCCAGCCATCCTGGAACGGTTGCAGGCGCGTCAACGCCGGCTTGCCGTCCACACGCACGCCAAACGGGGCATACGGCATTTCGCCTGCATCGATACCGGCTTCGGTCAGCGTCTTGATGACCAGTTCACGCGTCGCCTTGATCGGGTTTGCGCGCAAATCGAGCGGTGCCGGGTAGTTCAGCGCGGCGGCGAGCAAGGCGAGCTCTTCGGTATCGAAGCGCTTCGTCATGGCGTCGTAGATCCACTGCGGCAAATTGGTCCGCACCCGCACCGGCAAGCTGCCCGGATCGATCTTCGATACCTGGTTGAGCCACTGGTATTCATCGGCGGAAATGAAGGGCTTTACCGCCGATAACCCCGCCGTCTGCATCAAGCCCAGCAAGGCGAGACGCCGCGCGAGGTTGCCGCTGCCGCTTTCGGCGAGATGCGAAAATTCCATCTTGCGGCGCAGGACGGCGAACACCGCTTCGGCGATCACACCGCGTTCGTTGTGGCCGAGCTTCGGATGCGCACGGAAAAAGCGGCTGGTAGCCGCGTCGGCGGGGCCGCTGAAGCGTAGAACGTCTGCCAGCAACGTCTCTGTTTGTCCTATCAAAAATCCATGAAGCCTCATACGCCCTCCCCGGCAATGTCGGCAAAGAGCCATTGCGGCTCTGGTGGCGTGAGCACGACACGCTCGCCGTCGATGGCAAGACGCCCTTCGACGAACCAGCGCACCGCGCGTGGGTAAATAATGTGTTCGACAGCCAGCACCCGCGCAGCGAGCGTGGCGGCGTCGTCGCCGGCCATGACCGGCACCGCCGCCTGCGCGACGATAGGGCCATGATCCAGCGTCGGCGTTACAAAATGGACGCTTGCGCCATGCACGCGCACGCCGGCATCGAGTGCTTGCTGGTGGGTTTTGAGCCCTGGAAAGCACGGCAGCAGCGACGGGTGAATATTGATCATGCGCCCTGCGTAGCGTTCTACGAAGGCGTCGGTCAGTACGCGCATGAAGCCTGCGAGCATGACGAGATCTGGCTCGAAGCCGTCGATTACGCGTGCAAGCGCCTGATCGAAGGTTTCACGCGTGGTGAAATCACGGTGATCCACAACAGTTGCCGGGATGCCATTCTCCGCCGCGAACGCAAGCCCGGCGGCGTCTGGGCGATTCGATATGACGGCGGCCACCAACGCCTGCCAGCCGTCGCGCGCGCAAGCCCGCACGACGGTTTCCATATTGGTTCCCCGCCCGGAAATCAGGATGACGATTTTTTTCATCCGCGGATTTTATCATTCAAGGAGGGCCGGGCAGATCGTTCGGGGATGGGCGTTCGCACTTGGTCGGGCTTTGGGGGCGGGGTGGTCGGTTCTGGGGGGTAGTGGTCGGGGGTCAGTGCTGGGTTGGTGGTTTCGGCGTTAGCGGTCAGGGGTCAGTGCCGGGTTGGTGCTTTCGGCCTTAGTGGTCTGCGAGAGTCGGATTTTTTCTTTATCACTATTAGCCACTGTGCGTGGCGGCACGTCATTTCTTTGTCCAAAGCGACAAAGAAACGAAGCAAAGAAAGCGCTTTAACCGCTCTACCCTAAGTGTCCACAGCGTGCAGTTTTCATTCATGGGTGCCCCAAAAGCACGGTGCTCGCCAGAGCCACCGATGTGTGAACCCCTCTTTCTCCGAACACCGATACCCACACGCTTCGCCACCAGTGATTGAACCTGCCCAAGGGGCACCCCGCGCTATCCGCGGACGACCTCCCTCCAACTTTGTGCGCATGACGGACCACGCCGCCAACCCGCCAAGAAATGGGGCCGCGAAGATGCGTAAGGCCATAGCCTACGAAAATAACCGCACTGACCAAGCGGCTAACCCACGAAGAACCGTAGAAGCAAATACGCGTTAGGCCGTGCTGGTTCCTGGTCAATTCGTGCTTGCCCGAGAGCACGGGTGGCGAGACGTGTTCATTGGCAAGCGCGAGTCTACGAGTACGCGTGAGGCCGTACTGGCTCCTTGGCAACTGGTGCTTGCCCGAGAGCGTACGGGGCGAAGCGTGTTCGTGTCAGGATTCGCGAGAAGGAGGGGTTCACACATCCTCCGCTCTGGCGAGCACCGTGCTTTTGGGGCACCCATGAATCAAAACTGCACGCTGTGGACACTTAGGGTAGCGTGGTTTGAAAGCGCTTTCTTTGCTTCGTTTCTTTGTCGCTTTGGACAAAGAAATGACGTGCCGCCACGCACAGTGGCTAATAGTGATAAAGAGAAAATCCGACTCTCGCAGACCGCTAACGCCGAAAGCAGCAACCCGGCATTGACTCCGACCGCTAACCCCGGAACCGAACACCCCGACCACCAACCGCCAAACCGTCCCCGGGCGCTCCAGCCCCAAAACCCCGCCCGACCAAGTGCGAACGAAACCCCCACCGCCCCTGAACGTTTATAATCGAACGCTTTGCGGCTTCGCGCTGCACGCGCAGTGCCCCAACGGGCAGTGCCCCCGCCCATTTAACCGCCAACCGCCGACCCAACCGATATCGTGAGAGTCTTTCGCGGCCTACCCAATGCCGAAAGCCGCGCGCCCTGTGCGCTGACCATCGGCAATTTCGACGGTGTCCACCGAGGCCATCAGGCGCTGCTCGCCCACGTGCGCGCCGCCGCGGACGCCCGCGGACTGCCGGTCTGCGTGATGACCTTCGAGCCGCATCCCCGCGAATTCTTCAATCCCGCCGGCGCACCGCCCCGCATCGCCATGCTGCGCGACAAACTCGAAGCGCTGCGCACAAACGGCGTGGATCGCGTCGTGGTCGAACATTTCAATCACACCTTCGCCAGCCAGCCGCCCGATACGTTCGTCGAAAACGTGATCGTGAACGGCCTGCACGCGCGCTGGGTCATGATCGGCGACGACTTCCGCTACGGCGCCAAACGTGCCGGCGATTTCGAATCGTTGCAAGTAGCCGGACGCAAACACGGCTTCGAAGTCGAACAAATGGCAACGGTCGCGGACCTTAACGGCGCGCGCATTTCGAGTTCGGGCGTGCGAGCGTCGCTGGTAGCCGGTGATCTGGACGCCGCCCGCGTCGCACTCGGCCGCCCCTACGTGATCAGCGGCCACGTGGTCCACGGGCAAAAGCTCGGCCGCGATCTCGGCTTTCCCACGCTCAACATGCCGATCGCCCACAAGCGGCCGGCGCTCGCAGGCATCTTCGTCGTGCGCGTGCATGGGCTCGGACCCGACCCGCTGCCCGCCGTGGCGAGCCTCGGACTGCGCCCAACCGTGGACGATTCCGGCCGCGTGCTGCTCGAAACCTTCGTGCTCGACTGGCATGGCGACGCGTACGGCAAGCTCGTGCGTATCGAATTCCTGAAAAAGCTGCGCGACGAGGAAAAATACGTGGACCTCGAAACCCTGACGGCAGCCATCGCGCGCGACGTGACCAACGCCCGCGCGTATTTCGCTGCAGACGTGAACTCAAGTGGCCGCGACAGCGGTTTCGCCATCTCGGCCACCGATCGAATTAGGTGAGCGCGTGGCGCCGGGAGCTTAGATTGCCAATAAAGCCCCCGACGCGCTGCCCGCTGCCTCGCTAAATACGCATCTTCGAGCCCGTTCCCGAGCTTGTCCGCTTGGAACCGCCGCCTCACCGCCGCTTCATCGAATAGATATCGAGTCATCCATGAGCAACAAGAAAGAAGCCAAGCCCCAGTCGAAATATCCGGTCAATCTGCTGGATACGCCGTTCCCCATGCGGGGTGACTTGCCCAAGCGCGAGCCGCAATGGGTGAAGGAATGGCAGGACAACAAGATCTACGAAAAAATCCGCGCCGCCAGCAAGGGTCGCAAGAAGTTCATCCTGCACGACGGCCCGCCGTATGCAAACGGCGACATCCACCTCGGGCACGCGGTGAACAAGATCCTGAAGGACATGATCGTGAAGGCGCGCAATCTGGCGGGCTTCGATGCGGTCTATGTCCCCGGCTGGGATTGCCACGGCATGCCGATCGAAATCCAGATCGAGAAGCAGTTCGGCAAGTCGCTGCCGGCACGCGAAGTGATGGAAAAAGCGCGCACCTACGCGAGCGCGCAGATCGAAAAGCAGAAGCTCGGCTTTCGGCGCCTTGGTGTGCTCGGCGACTGGGACAATCCGTACAAGACGATGAATTTCACCAACGAAGCGGGCGAAATCCGCGCGTTGGGGAAGATCCTCGAGAAGGGTTATGTGTATCGCGGGCTGAAGCCGGTGAACTGGTGTTTCGACTGCGGGTCGGCGCTGGCTGAAGCCGAAGTCGAGTATCAGGACAAGGTCGATCCGACCATCGACGTGCTGTTCGCTTTTGCCGAGCCGGAAAAGACGGCGCAGGCGTTCGGCCTGAACGCGTTGCCTAAGCAGGAAGGCGGCGTGGTGATCTGGACCACCACGCCGTGGACCATCCCCGCGAACCAGGCGCTCAATGTGCATCCGGAGATCGTCTATAGCCTCGTCGATACCGAAAAGGGCCTGCTGATCCTGGCCGAAGATCGCGTGGAAGAATGCCTGAAGCAGTACGGCCTCACGGGTTCGACCATCGCGACCACGACGGGCGAGAAGTTGAGCGGCCTGCGCTTTCATCATCCGTTAAGCGCGGCCCACCCCGGCTATAAACGCACGGCGCCTGTGTATCTCGGCGAGTACGTGACGACTGAGAGCGGCACGGGGATCGTGCATTCGTCGCCGGCATATGGTGTGGAAGACTTCGTGTCGTGCAAGGCGCATGGCATGACGGACTCGGACATCATCAACCCGGTCATGGGCGACGGGCGATATATCGAATCGTTGCCGTTGTTCGGCGGACTCTCGATCTGGGAAGCGAATGACCAGATCGTGGAAGCCTTGCGCGGCGCACATTCGCTGCTGAAAACCGAGAAGTACAAGCACAGCTACATGCACTGCTGGCGCCACAAGACGCCGATCATCTATCGCGCGACATCGCAGTGGTTCGCCGGCATGGACGTGAAGCCCAACGATACGTCGCGCACGCTACGTGAGACGGCGCTGGAAGGGATCGAGAACACGGCGTTCTTCCCGGCATGGGGCAAGCAGCGCCTGTACAGCATGATCGCGAACCGGCCTGACTGGACGCTGTCGCGGCAACGTCAATGGGGCGTGCCGATGGCATTCTTCGTCCACAAGGAAACCGGCGAACTGCATCCGCGTACGCTGGAACTGCTCGAAGAAGTGGCCAAGCGCGTGGAAGTGAGCGGTATTGAAGCGTGGCAAACGCTCGATCCGGCGGAACTGCTCGGCAATGAAGCCAACATGTACGAGAAGAATCGCGACACGCTCGACGTGTGGTTCGATTCCGGCACGACGCATTGGCACGTGCTGCGCGGCTCGCACAAGGATTCGCTGCAATTCCCGGCGGATTTGTATCTGGAAGGCTCGGACCAGCATCGCGGATGGTTCCATTCGTCTCTGCTTACCGCCTCCATGCTCGACGGCCGGCCGCCGTACAACGCGCTGCTCACGCACGGTTTCACCGTCGATGGCGAAGGCCGCAAGATGTCGAAGTCGCTGGGTAACGGCGTCGATCCGCATGAAGTGTCGAACCGGCTGGGCGCGGAAATCATCCGCCTGTGGATTGCATCGACGGATTATTCGGGCGAACTCGCGATCTCCGAAGAGATCCTGAAGCGCGTGACGGAGACGTATCGGCGAATTCGCAATACGTTGCGTTTCCTCTTGTCCAATCTCTCCGATTTCGACTTCGAGAAGAACGCGCGTCCGGTGGAAGACTGGCTGGAAATCGATAAATACGCCGTCGCCCTCGCGCAAAACCTGCAGGACGATGTGCTCGCGCACTACGAGAAATTCGAGTTCCATCCGGTTGTATCGAAGCTCGCGACGTTCTGCTCGGAAGACCTCGGCGGTTTCTATCTGGACGTGCTGAAGGACCGGCTCTACACCATGAAGCCCGATTCGCGCGAACGCCGCGCGGCGCAGACGGTGTTGCATCACATTGCGCACGGTTTGCTGCGGCTGGTCGCGCCGTATCTGTCGTTCACGGCGGAAGAGGCGTACAAGGTGCTGCAACCTGGCCGCGATACCATTTTCACCGAGGTGTATCACACGTATCCGCAAGTGCCCGAGGCCGGCGAGTTGCTCGACAAGTGGACGCTGATCCGCTCGGCGCGCAGCGACGTTACGAAGGCACTGGAAGAAGCGCGCACGGCCAACTTGATCGGTTCGTCGCTGCAGGCCGAAGTGGACGTACGGGCGAGCGGCGCACGGTACAACGCGTTGACCAGTCTCGGTGATGACCTCAGCTTCGTGCTGATCACATCGGCGGCGCGGGTGGTGAAGGTGGCGAGCGAAGCGGAAGAAGGCGTTGACGTGATTGCATCGACGTATCTGAAATGCGAACGCTGCTGGCATTACTGTGCGGACGTGGGGGCATCGGCGGAACATCCTGGATTGTGCGGCCGATGCATCACCAATCTCTTCGGCAACGGCGAATCGCGGAGCGCAGCATAATGGCAAGAACGATGTCGAAACAAAGCAGCGGGTCACTCGCGCCGTGGTTGGGCGTGGCGTTGATCGTGATTCTCTTCGACCAGTTGTCGAAGATCGCCGTCGCCCGCGTGTTCACGTATGGCGAGCCGCACGCGCTCACGCCCTTCTTCAACCTGTTCCTGATCTACAACCGCGGCGCGGCGTTCAGCTTTCTCGCCACCGCCGGCGGCTGGCAGCGTTGGGGTTTCACCGCGCTCGGCGTGGTCGCGGCTATCGTGATCTGTTATTTGCTGAAACGGCACGGCACGCAGCGGCTGTTCTGCACGGCGTTGGCGCTGATCATGGGTGGCGCGATTGGCAACGTGATCGACCGGATTGCGTATGGCCATGTGATCGACTTTCTGGATTTTCACGTCAATACGTGGCACTGGCCGGCGTTTAATCTCGCCGACAGTGCGATTACCATCGGCGCCGTGCTGCTCGTGTTCGATGAATTGCGGCGCGTGCGCGGGGCAAAGTAAGTTTCTTCGCACGGTAAAGCATGACGATGGAGGCGGGATTGGACAACGCAGAACTCGCAGGAAAGCATCTCGTACTTGGGCTGTCAGGCGGTATCGCGTGCTACAAGATCGCTGAACTCACGCGTCTGCTGGTGAAAGCCGGAGCGACCGTGCAGATCGTGATGACCGATGCCGCCACGCAATTCATCACGCCTGTGACCATGCAGGCGTTGTCCGGCCGTCCCGTGTACACATCGCAATGGGACACGCGGATTGCCAACAACATGGCGCATATCGATTTGTCGCGTGAAGCCGATGCAATCGTGATCGCGCCCGCTTCCACCGACTTTATCGCCAAGCTCGCGCATGGCAATTGCGACGATCTGCTCTCCACGCTGTGTGTGGCGCGGGATTGCCCGCTGCTCGTCGTGCCCGCGATGAACCGCCAGATGTGGCAGAACCCTGCGACGCAACGTAACGTTGCGCAACTTCGCGGGGACGGCGTGCAAGTGCTCGGACCCGATTCCGGCGCGCAGGCGTGCGGTGAAGTGGGCGATGGCCGGATGCTGGAACCATCGGCGACATTCGAAGCAATCTGTGCATTCTTCCAGCCGAAGATTCTGCAAGGACATCGCGTGTTGATTACGGCCGGTCCGACCTTCGAACCGCTCGATCCCGTGCGTGGCATTACGAACCGATCATCCGGCAAGATGGGCTTCGCGCTCGCACGTGCGGCGGCTCAGGCCGGTGCCGACGTGCATCTCGTGGCCGGTCCGGTTGCGTTGGAAACGCCTTGGGGTGTGTATCGCGAAGATGTGCAGACCGCGCAGCAAATGCACGACGTGGTGTTGCACGCCACACCAGATGCGGACATCTTTATTGCAGTAGCGGCAGTCGCGGATTGGCGCGTTGAGCACCTCAGCGAGCACAAGATCAAGAAGACCGCCAATCAGCCGATGCCCACCTTCACGTTCGTCGAAAACCCGGACATTCTCGCGACCGTCGCGCGTTTGCCTAACCCGCCGTATTGCGTCGGTTTCGCGGCGGAAAGCGGCGATCTCGAAGTGCACGGCGAAGAGAAACGCGCGCGCAAGAATGTGCCGTTGCTGATCGGCAATCTCGGGCCGCTGACCTTCGGTCTCGACGACAACGAGGTCGTGCTGTTCGAAGCATCGGGTATCACGCGTCTGCCGCGCGCCGATAAAAAACTGCTGGCGCGCTTGTTGATTGCCGAGATTGCGAAGCGGGCGCCGCGTGGCGGTTCACTGCTGTCTTAGCCTGCCGGTTTAGCCCATTGCTGTTGCCAGGACCATGACGACGAAACTCTCCGTACTCGATCAAACGCCGGTCATTCACGGCCATAGCACCGCTGACGCTATCGCGGCCACGCTCGATCTCGCGCGCCTCGCCGACGACCTCGGCTACACGCGTTACTGGTGCGCCGAGCATCACGGTTTGCGCGGGGTATCGAATCCATGTCCTGAGGTATTGCTGGCGCGAATCGGCAGCATTACCCAGCGCATCCGGATCGGTTCGGGCGGCGTCATGCTGCCCTACTACAGCTCGTTCAAGGTCGCCGAACAATTCCTGATGCTTGAGGCACTGTTTCCGAACCGCGTGGACCTGGGCGTTGGCCGTGCGCCCGGCGGCGACATGCGCACAGCGCAAGCAGTGGCCGCCGGCGACTACAATCGCGGCGATATTTTCCCGCAGCAAGTGGGCGAACTCGTCGGCCTGTTCGACGGCACGCTGCCCGAAGATCATCTCGCGCACGGCGTGCTATTGCAGCCGGAAATCGCCACGCGCCCCGAGTTATGGATGCTAGGTTCCAGCGATTTCGGCGGCCTGCTCGCCGCGCAGCTCGGCATTCGTTTCGCGTTCGCGCATTTTATTAATGCGCAATATGGACACAGGGTGGCGGAGGCGTATCGCGACCGGTTTGTATCGCGCAACGACTCGAAGCCTTATCTCGCGGCCGCCGTGTTCGTCATTTGCGCCGATACCGAAGCAGAAGCCGCCGCACTGGAACGCGCGGTTGATTTACGTCGTGTGCAAATGGCGTACGGCCTCAACATGCCGATTCCATCGATTGCTCAAGGTGCGGGCCAGGCATTTGGCGAACGCGAACTGAGCGTGATTGCGCGGGAAAAAAATCGCAGCATCATTGGCACGCCGGAACGCGTGACCGAACAATTGCATGAACTTCAACAACGCTTCGACGCCGACGAACTGATCGTGCTGACCGTCGCGGGAAGTTACCCCGCGCGCATGCGCTCGTATGAATTGCTGGCCGAAGCATTCGAACTCAACAAACAGAACCCATGAAACTCGACATCAAGATCCTCGATGCGCGCATGCGCGACTATCTGCCCGCCTACGCCACGACTGGCAGCGCCGGACTCGACCTGCGTGCGTGCCTCGATGAACCCATCACGCTCGAACCCGGCCAGACGACTCTGGTGCCTACGGGACTTGCGATTCATATCGAAGATCCGGGTTATGCGGCGCTGATTCTGCCGCGCTCAGGCTTGGGTCATAAGCATGGCGTGGTGCTGGGGAATCTGGTCGGTTTGATCGACTCGGATTATCAAGGCCAGTTGATGATCTCGACGTGGAATCGCGGCGCGACGGCGTTCACGCTGAACCCGCTTGAACGCCTTGCGCAACTGGTGATCGTGCCGGTGGTTCAGGCAACGTTCAATATTGTCGATGACTTCGCCCAGAGCGAGCGCGGCGCCGGCGGTTTCGGGAGCACGGGCAAGCACTGAGCTGGTTCGAAGAAATTAAGCGCGGCACGCCGCCGCGTATGTTCGGATAACCTGCCGCACGCGATCCTGCACGAGCGCGAGCGGCTCGTTTTTCAGCTGCCCGCGGCGCACCGCCCAATACTGCTCAGGCAAGAACTGGCTGAGCAAATTCTCCGGAATCTTCAAAGCGCTCAGGTTATCCAGCAACGTTTGCGCCGCTGCGCCGATCTCTGCATCGGCCCAGTAATAACGCACGCGGTCGCTATAACTATAGGTGCGTAACACGCGTTGCTGCTCAGCATCGCCGTGATAATACTTTTCCCAGTAACCCGGTTTGCTCAGCATCACGCGCTCAACGACCGTGCGCAGATTCGATCGTTTATGCGCATCGATCAACTGCGTTTCTATGTCGGCCAATGCATACAACGCCTCGCGCAATGCGAACGTCACGCCCGGCCCCACCTTGAGAATGCGAAAGCCGTCGCGGACTAAAGCGCTTAGCGCTTCGGGCGTTTGATAATCCGTGGAATGCGCCTCGAAGACCATGCCGGGCAGATCGTCCAGCGCGCTCTTCAACGACTCGGCACGCGCCGGCTCATAGTCGATCACCTTCGTGTGATCGAACTCCACGCCGGGTTGCACAACGAGGGCAATCACGCGCGGCCACGTGTCGTGCACGCCGTGTTCTTGCCACGCTTGTTTGTGGATCAGGGCCGTTTCAATCGCCGCTTCACGCGAGGTTGGCTCAACGATGTCCAGCTCTTCCGCCGCGCCACCCGGCACCGGTACTTCCGTGCCGATCACATACACTGGACTCACGCTGAGACCCGCACGTTTCACCGCGGCCTCCGCTACCGCGCACAAACGTGCGGCCCTTGCAGCAACCACCGCATCGGATAAGCGCTCGGGGTCATCGGCGCAGGACATGCTGGTATCGAGGTGAATCTTCGTGAAGCCCGCCGATGCATACGCGTCGATCAATGCATCGGCGCGATGCATGGCTTCTTCTGCGGGAAGATGACGCCACGCGTTCGGCCCAAGGTGATCGCCGCCGAGAATCAGATGTGCATGAGGGAAACCAACGCGCTCGGCAATCGAACGAACGAAGTCCACGAAATCCGCCGGCTTCATGCCCGTATAACCGCCGTACTGATCGACCTGATTCGATGTCGATTCGATTAGCAAAGGCGTCTCGTCTTCCAGCGCCTGCCGCATGGCCGCTTCCAGCACCCACGGGTGCGCGGAGCAAATCGAATAGATGCCAGCCAGCCACACCGACGCCGGGTGTGCATTGCTCAAACGCGAAACGATCGAGTTCATGGCTTCACTCCGTGGCTGATTGCAGGAAGGTATCGAGTTCGGCGAACGTTGCCGTTCCTTCCATCGGGCCTTTGACTCCCACCGCCCGCGCGCCGCTTGCACATGCATATTTAAGCGATGTAGCCACGTCCATGCCCTGCGCGCGGCAACTGATATACGTCGCGCCGAAGCAATCCCCGGCGCCGGTCGGATCGAGTTCCTGCACTTTGAAGGCCGGCCGATGCGTCTCGCCGTTGGCATCGAAGTAACTGCAACCTTCCGCGCCGCGCTTCACGATCACTTCCTTCACGCCGCGCTTCAGCAGTTCATCGATCGCCCCGCGCTCCGACGTCGCGCTCGCCAGCAAGGTCACTTCATGACCGCTCGGCAGGAACACATCGGTGTAGTCGAGGATGAAGTCGAGCGCGTCGCGCATCTCCGGAATCCGCAGCATTTCCTTGCGGATGTTCGGATCGAAACTCACCGTGCCGCCGTTCCTCTTCACCGTTTCGATAGCCTGCTTCATCGCCTCGATAATCCGGAACGAGAACAACGACGACCCCATCACGTGGAAATTGCCGCAGTTCGCGAGCAGATCGTCCCGCAGATTCGCCACCGACAACTGCGCCGACGCGCTGTTCGTAATGTTGTAGATGAAGTCGCGATCACCGTCCTCGCGATACGTGACGAACGCGCTGCCGGTGGTCGCATCTTTCAGCACCGCGATACCGGATACGTCAACGCCATCGCTGCGCAAGCGCTCGACGTTGAGCACGCCGAAGTCGTCGTCGCCCACGCAGCCGATCATCGCGCACGGGCTGCCGAGCTTCGCGACCTGATCGATGAAAATGGCCGGCGCGCCGCTCGCGAACGGGCCAATGAGCGTCCCCGGTTCACGAAAGCTCTGGCCGATTTTAGTGGCCATGATTTCGACCAGGATCTCGCCCATCGCGACGATGGTGCCGGGCTTCTTGGAGGGAATACCGTTTGAGTTAGGCATGACGTTTCTTCGTTTGAACATCGATACACACCGCGACCAGGATCACGATGCCTTTCACGATGAGTTGATAGAAATACGGAACGCTGAGCAGGTTCATCCCGTTGTTGATGACGCCGATAATCAGCGCGCCGATCAGCGTCCCGGTGATCGTTCCATAGCCGCCCGAGAGACTCGTTCCGCCGAGCACGGCAGCGGCGATGGCATCGAGTTCATAGCCGATCCCCGCATTCGGCTGCGCGGAGTAAAGCCGCGAGGTCATCAGCACGCCGCCAATGCTTGCGAGCAAGCCGGAGATCATGAAGATCATGATCCGCAGCCTGTTGACATCGATACCCGAATACAGCGCCGCCTCGCGGTTTCCGCCCGCGAGATACGCCTTGCGTCCGAATACGGTACGCGAGAGCACGAAGTGATTCAACAGCAGCAGGACCGCGAGGATCCAGATCGGCAGCGGAATACCCAGCACAAGACCGTTGCCGAGGAAGGCGAAGCGATCATCGTCGATGGAAATGGGCACGCCGTTCGACGTGAGGTAGGCCAAGCCCCGGAAAACGCCCATGGTGGCGACCGTGACAATAAACGAGGGAATCGTCAGTAACGCGGTCAGCGATCCGTTCACGGCCCCTAAAACGAGCCCCGTCACCATCGCAGCGATCACGGCCACGAGCGGCGACGCGCCATGCTCCAACGTGAATGCGCAGACGGTGCCGACGAGCGCCATCGTCGCACCGACCGACAGGTCGATATCGCCGAGTAGAAGCACGTACGTCATGCCAAACCCGAGGATCGCGATGATGGAAACCTGCATCACCACATTCACGAGGTTGTTCACCGACATGAAGTTCGGCGACAGTGCCCAGAAAAATCCGCACAGGACAATCAGCCCGACGACGATACCGCCGTAGTGCCGGGCCGCGCGTTGTAGCGCGCCGCTTGCGTGCGAGCGGCGCGTGGACGCGGCGCCGCTGAGTTGAGTCGGGTTCATGCTGTTTTGGCTCCTGTTGCGTACGACATCACGTCTTCCTGCGTTGGACCATGCGCATCAAATTCATGGACGATGCGTTTCTCGCGCATCACGACAAGGCGATCGCTCATGGCGAGTGCTTCCGGCAATTCCGACGAGACAAGAATGACCGCGGTCCCGGTCGAAGCCAGCTCACGGATCACGCGATAAATCTCGAACTTCGCGCCTACGTCAACGCCGCGCGTGGGTTCATCGAGGATCAACACTTTGGGTTTCAACGCCAGCCATTTCGAGAACACCACTTTCTGCTGATTGCCGCCGCTCAGGTTTCCAACCGCTTGAAACGGCCCCGATGCACGGATGTTCATGCGCGTGATTGCGTTCGCGGTTTCATCGCGTTCGAAGCGGCGGTTCAGGATGCCGAAGCGCGAACCGTGTTCTTCGAAACTCGCCATCGTCACGTTGTTGGCGATCGAATGCATCAGCACGAGACCTTCGTGCTTGCGGTCTTCCGTGACAAACGCGATGCCCTCGCGAATGGCATGCGCCGGATTGCGCAACTTCAGCCGCTTGCCGCTCATCGTAATTTCGCCGCTTGGCCGGCCGATACCGAACAACGCCTTCATCACCTCCGAGCGTCCCGCGCCGATCAGTCCGAAGAAGCCCAGGATTTCTCCCGCGTGAATCTCGAAGCTGATGTCTTCAAATTGGCCGGGAAGTGTGAGGTTGCTCACCTTCAGCAACGGCAACGAAGGACATGCATAAGGCGTCTCGCGACGCGGATACACATCGCTCATTTCGCGGCCGACCATCATCGCGATCAACGCACCGATAGTCGTCTCGCCCTTCTGCAATGTCGCGATGTAGCGACCATCGCGCATGACCGAGATGTCGTCGGAGATACGCATGATCTCGTCCATGCGGTGCGAGATATACACGACCGCCGCGCCCGTCGCCGTCAGCTTCGTGACGATATGAAAAAGAATCTCGGCTTCGCGATCGCTCAGCGAGGACGTAGGTTCATCCATGATTACAAGCGATGCGTCGCGGCTCAGCGCCTTGGCAATTTCCACAAGCTGGCGCTGCGCCATGGAAAGTCGCGAGACGGACGAAGTGGCATCAATATCGATACCCAGGTCATCCAGCAACGCCTGTGCTTGTGCATACAAGCGCTTGAAATCGACGATGCCAAAACGCCGCGGCTCGTGCCCCGCGAACATGTTCTCGGCCACGCTCAGGTTCTTCGCGAGACTGAGCTCCTGATAGATGATCGCGATGCCGGCCTTCTGCGACTCACCGGGATTCGCAAACGTAGCCAACGATCCGTTCAGCAAAATCTCGCCACGCGTGGGCGCGTGAACGCCCGCGAGAATCTTCATCAGCGTGGACTTGCCCGCGCCGTTCTCGCCGAGCAGCGTATGAACGCGGCCCGGCAAAATCGAGAGCGAGACGTCCTTGATCGCCTCGACCGGACCGAACGATTTCGCGATACCGCGCAACTCGAGCAGCGGCACCATCGGGCGCGGGTTTAAAACCGTATTCATTTCACCGACGCGTTCAGATACTGACCCGGCGTCACCGGTTGCAGCTTCGGTACGGGCTGCTTCTCTGCAACTTTCACCGCAGTGTCCACGGCGAGCGCGCCCATCTTGTCCGGGTACTGACGAATCACACCGACGAAGTTCGGGTTCTTGTCCACCGCTGCACGCGCTTCCGGCATGCCGTCGAAGCCGATCACCTTCACGTGATTCCCCGCCGATTTACCCGCCACCGCTGCGGCCATTGCAGCGTCATCGCCAAAGCCGAAGATACCCGCGAGATCAGGATTCGCCTGCAGCATGTTCTGCGCCGCGCTCAATGCATCGGCGCGCGTGATGCCCGGCTGCACCGCGACGATCTTCACATCGGGACATGCTTCCAGCGCCTTCTTGAAGCCCGTCACGCGGTCGATCACCGATTGAACCGTCGGATAATCGATCACACCAACCTTGCCCTTGCCGCCCAGCACCTTGCACATCAACGCGCCGGCTTGCAGGCCGCCCGCGTAGTTATCGGTGGCGATGTGCGACGCGACTTCCACGCCTTGCGCGCTGATATCGACGGTGATCACCGGAATCCCGGCGCGCTGCGCCGTCAGCACGGCGGCTTTCACGCCTTTTGAATCCACCGGCGAGATCACGATCACATCGACCTTCTTCGTCACGAAATCCTGGACGTCGGCAATCTGCTTGCTCAGGTCCTGATTCGCAATCGCGATATCGATCTGCGCGTGATCCTTCGCCGCTTCAGCCTTCATCGCATTGGCGAGTTCGACGTAAAACGGATGTTGTTGCGTGAGCAGAGATGCGCCAATCTTTACATCGGCGGCTTGGGCGGCCGTTGCAGTTGCGGCGAACGCGGTGACGAGAACAGCAAGAAGTGAACGACGACGAAACATGTGACTATCTCCAGTTATTGTTTAGGGTTACTGACCATGAAATTCAAGAATCCCTTCTTCCCGCCGATGCACGTCCAGTCCAGCTTTGAGAATCAGGTCGAGTGTCGGCGGGTCAATGGCGTCATCCAGTACCAATCCGCCCAGGCGGCTCACGTGGCAGAAAACCTCGCCCTCACCTTGCAGCGCCGGCTGGTAAGCCACGACTACGATTCGTTTGGCATTTTTTAACGCGGCTTTGAATACGCTTGCCAGACGCGGATCGGCGCACAGCAAATTGCCCTCGCGGTCGATACCGCTCGCCTCCAGCACCACCAGATCCAGCGACATTGCAAACAACGAGCGCTCGGCGTCCGGCCCAAGCAGCACGGTGGAATCGTCATCGAGCGAACCGCCGGTGAGACGCAATTCGCAGCGCATGAAACGCTGGACGGTCGGCACCATCGCGATGTCGTTAAGCGTCAGCGCGAGGTTTGCGCGGTCGGCAAGCAGCGGCAGCAACTTGTGCGTAATCAGACCTGCGCCAATGAACGCCGACGCGTGGTCATCGATGAAATCCGCCGCCATGCGCGCAATCGCCATATCGGCGGCCTGCCGTGTCGCGCTCGGAGGCACCGCTGCCAGCAGGTTCTCGCCGGGCCGTTGCGCGACGTAGCGCGCCTTGCCAAACGCCCGGATGAGGTAGCGCTGCTGCTCCAGGTAATTCAGGTCCGACCGAATCGTGACGCTGGACACGTCGAACGCTGTAGCGAGTTCGTCGACCGATACTTCACCGCGCTTGCGGACAAGCTCGACGATACGCAGACGCCGATGAAGCGAATTCTTGTTGGCCAACACGGGCAGCACCACCTTTGCACTTTCGTTTCGAAAGATTTTAGTTTCGAAACGAAAGACATGCAAAGGGGTTTCTGGCCGGTGTTTACCCGCGTTTCCTATACCAGAGCAGATAGGTGGCGACGAGAACCACCATGAATGCCAGACCATAGACGAGCGTCATGCGGAATTCGCTCGTGAAGGCGGTGGTGATTATGATCGCGGCCATCAAACCCGCGCCCAGCAAACTTCCGAACGGGTGCAGCACCATCCGGAAAGACAGTGCCGGTCCGTCGTAGCGGGCGCGGAAAAAGAGGTGCGTGACGAAGATCATCAGCCACGCGAACATCGCGCCGAAGATTGCCAGCGACATCATCAAGCCGAACGCCATCGCCGGCCAGAACGCGGTGAGGATGGTGGCCAGCGCAATGCCGCTGGTCGACAAAGACAGCGCGGCGGTGGGCACGCCATTCGCGCTCAGACGCCCGAAGCGCGCCGGCGCGTAACCGGCCCGCGACAGGCTGAACATCATGCGGGTGGTGATGTAGAGCTGGCTGTTCATCGCGGAAAGCGCCGCAACGAGCACCACGAAGTTGATCACGCCCGCAGCGAACGGGACGTGCGTGGCGGCCATCACTTTGACGAACGGGCTTTCGTCGGTGCTGGCCTGCGTCCATGGAACAATCGCGAGCATCAACGCCAGCGTGAGCAGATAGAAGAGCACCAGCCGGAATACGGTCGAGCGAAAAGCCCGGGCCACGGCGCGTTGCGGATCGCGCGCTTCGCCGGCCGCGACCGCGATCGTCTCGATGTTCAGGTAGCTGAAAATGGAAACGATGACCGCGAACCACATGCCCTTCACGCCGTGCGGAAAGAACCCGCCGTGCGCCGTGAAGTTGTTCAGCCCGACGCCGGATGACACCGGCGCGCCATACACGAACACCGCGCCGAGCAAGATAAACGCGACGATCGCCACGATTTTCAGCATCGAAAACGCGTATTCGATCACGCCGTACACCTTGACGCTCGCCGCGTTCACGCCAATCAGCGCGGCGGAAAAACCCACGATCCAATACCAGCCCGGCACGTTCGCGAACCAGTACTTCATGAACACGGCGACCGCGCTGACCTCGGTGCCGACCGCAAACACGACGGCCGACCAGTACGCGTAGCGGACCAGATATCCCGCGAGCGGCCCGATATAAAACTCCGCGTACGCGCCAAACGATCCGGACGTCGGGTGCGCAACGGTCATCTCGGCCAGCGCGCCCATCAGCAACAACGCGATCAACGCGCCGATCGCATAGCTCACCAGCACGCTCGGCCCGGCGAAACCGATCGCGAAACCGCTGCCTAAAAAAAGCCCCGTTCCGATCGCGCCGCCGATAGCAATCATCGACATCTGTCCGGCGGTCAAACTCCGGTGCAGCCCCTTCTCCCGTTCTACGATGGTCTCGAACGACCCACGTTTAAAGCTCAAATCAACCTCTTGAAGTCATTATCCGCAACAAATGCGCACGCAAAAAAGCGAGGCGGCGCGAGAAATTTCCCCGCGCCGCCTCGCCGATGATGACACACCTCAAGCGTGCGTCACCTGACTTCAGTCATCGCCTGCTAATCAGTCATTCAACCTCGACCGCTTCCGGATTCGGATTACGCGGCACCGGGCTTTCGTCGAAAGTGAGTGCGACCTTGTCGTTCTCGTCCACGTCCACCGTCACGCGACCACCCGACATCAGCTTGCCGAACAGCAGTTCGTCCGCCAGCGCACGACGAATCGTGTCCTGAATCAGGCGCTGCATAGGACGTGCACCCATCAGCGGGTCAAAACCGTGCTTCGCCAGATGCGCGCGCAAGCCGTCGGTGAAGACCGCGTCGACCTTCTTCTCATGCAACTGATCTTCCAGTTGCATCAGGAATTTGTCGACCACGCGCATGATGATTTCCTCATCCAGCGAGCGGAAGCTGATGATCTGGTCCAGACGGTTCCGGAACTCAGGCGTGAACATCCGCTTGATATCGGCCATTTCGTCGCCGGTTTCCCGACGATTCGTGAATCCGATCACCGACTTCTGCATTGCTTCGGCGCCCGCATTCGTCGTCATGATGATGATGACGTTGCGGAAATCCGCCTTGCGACCGTTGTTATCGGTCAACGTGCCATGGTCCATCACCTGCAGCAACACGTTGTAGATGTCCGGATGCGCCTTTTCGATTTCGTCGAGCAACAGCACGCAATGTGGCTTCTTCGTGACAGCTTCGGTCAGCAAACCACCCTGATCGAACCCGACATAACCCGGCGGCGCGCCAATCAGCCGGCTTACCGCGTGACGCTCCATATACTCGGACATGTCGAAACGCAGCAATTCGATACCCAGCGTGAACGCCAGTTGCTTCGCCACTTCCGTCTTGCCGACGCCCGTTGGGCCCGAGAACAGGAACGCGCCGATCGGCTTGTCCGTCTTGCCGAGACCCGCCCGCGCCATCTTGATCGCGGCGGCGAGTGCATCGATAGACTGATCCTGACCGAACACCACGCTCTTCAAGTCACGATCCAGCGTCTGCAACTTGCTGCGATCGTCCTGCGACACGCTTTGCGGCGGGACGCGCGCGATCTTCGAGATGATCTCTTCGATCTCGTTCTTGCCGATAGTCTTCTTCTGCTTCGACTTCGGCAGGATGCGTTGCGCTGCGCCCGCTTCATCGATTACGTCGATAGCCTTGTCCGGCAGATGACGGTCCGTAATAAAGCGTGCCGACAATTCAGCCGCCGCCGACAACGCACCCGACGAATATTTCACGCCGTGGTGCTCTTCGAAACGCGACTTGAGACCGCGCAGGATCGCGATGGTCTGCTCGACCGTCGGCTCGGCAACGTCCACCTTCTGGAAACGACGCGACAACGCTGCGTCTTTTTCGAAGATCCCGCGATATTCCGTGAACGTGGTGGCGCCGATGCACTTCAACTGACCCGACGACAACGCCGGCTTCAGCAAATTCGATGCGTCCAGCGTGCCGCCCGACGCAGCACCTGCGCCAATCAGCGTGTGAATTTCGTCGATGAACAGCACCGCATGCGGGCGTTCCTTCAATTCTTTCAGCACCGTCTTGAGACGTTGCTCGAAATCGCCACGATATTTAGTACCGGCCAGCAATGCGCCCATATCGAGCGAATACACCTGAGCGTCCGCAAGAATATCCGGCACTTCGCCACGCGTAATGCGCCAGGCGAGCCCTTCGGCAATGGCGGTTTTACCGACACCGGCTTCACCGACCAGCAGCGGATTGTTCTTTCTGCGACGGCACAGCACTTGCACCACGCGCTCGACTTCCAGTTCGCGGCCGATCAGCGGATCGATCTTGCCATCCTTCGCGAGCTGGTTCAGGTTCTGCGTGAATTGCGCAAGGGGAGTTTCCTTCTGCGCAGCCGCATCTTCTGCTTCCGGGTTCACGTCGCTGCTGGCCTTCGCTGCATCGCCGGAATTCGTCTTCGCGATGCCGTGCGAGATGAAATTGACGACATCGAGGCGCGTCACACCCTGCTGTTGCAGGTAGTAGACAGCGTGCGAGTCTTTTTCACCGAAGATAGCGACAAGCACGTTCGCGCCGGTCACTTCCTTCTTACCATTCGATGTCGATTGCACGTGCATGATCGCGCGCTGAATCACGCGCTGAAAACCAAGCGTCGGCTGGGTATCGACATCGTCCGTGCCGGGCACGGTCGGGGTGTTGTCGTGAATGAAATTGCGCAGGTTTTGACGCAAATCTTCAATATTTGCTGCGCATGCGCGCAACACTTCAGCCGCGGTCGGGTTGTCCAACAAGGCCAGTAAAAGATGCTCGACCGTAATGAACTCGTGCCGCGCCTGACGTGCTTCCATAAACGCCATGTGCAGACTGACTTCCAGTTCCTGGGCAATCATGCTTCCTCCATCACACACTGCAGCGGATGACCCGCTTGCCTCGCGTGGCTAACGACTTGCTCAACTTTGGTCGACGCGATGTCCCGCGTATAGACCCCACAAACTCCCCTGCCCTCGCGATGAACCTTCAGCATGATTTGCGTCGCAGTCTCACGATCTTTATTGAAATGTTCCTGCACGACGAACACGACGAATTCCATCGGCGTGAAGTCGTCATTCAGCAGCACCACTTTGTACATGGACGGCTGTTTCAGCTTTTGTTCCTGCCGCTCCAGTACGGTGCCATCCTGCTTGTTGGGATTGATCGCCATACGCCCATTCTAAACAACTCGGACAGGCTCGCCATCTCGCCAAAACTCCGTTCGCGATGAGAACTGAACGGTGTCGCCGCACACTTCGCGCAACCTGTCGCTTGCTGAATTCCGCCAGCCCTTGTGACACGGGCCGGCCCTCTTGAAACATCGTTGAATCCAGTATCGCACAGCTCTCAAAAAAACGAATTGTCCACTCGGACGCGGTCTGCCTTCGGTACCACCTTGGACGCCTTCCACGCGCCGACTGACTGAGTAACCCGCTTGTTCGAATCACTCATGCGACCTACTCCTGCAACCCGCTGCGACTGCTGGTGCCAGCCGCCTGTTGCCTGTACTCCTCATGTGCGTCGATTATGCGACTTTTCAAGATGGCGTGCTTGTGCGGCGGGATACGCGCAAAGCGGGAAAAACCCTTGAAATGAGGTCTTTACAACGCCTTGACGACCATCTCAAAATTTTCTTGACACGTGATTTAAGAGATTAAACAATCAAACTGGCACTTTTTTCCGAAAGCGTTTCAGTTGGAGAAAGGCCGCGGTGAGCTTGTGAGGAGGGGGCCATCCACATTGTGGGTTGCCAAGCTTTTCGAGCGTGCTCGTGGTAGCGACGAGAGTGAGAGGGGAAGTGATGTCAACTGGTACGGTCAAATGGTTCAACGACGCGAAAGGCTACGGATTCATCACGCCCGATGAAGGCGGCGAGGATCTGTTTGCTCATTTCTCGGCGATACAGATGAATGGTTTCAAGACCCTCAAGGAAGGCCAGAAGGTCAGCTTTGAGATCGTCCAGGGACCCAAGGGCAAACAGGCGTCGAACATCCAGGAATCTGCTGCCTGACCGTTCGATAGCGCGCTGTCCTCGAAACCCGGCATTGCGCCGGGTTTTTTTATTTTTGCATCGCGAGGGGAAACCCGCAGGGCGCACCCTGGCCTTTTACCTATTTGTGTTTGCCAATTCCGACATTCCTCAATCGGAACTCCATGGCCGGATGGGAAACACGAAATTTAACCGCCATCACGTCGATAAACCGCGTCAACGGCATTTTCTCGGTGTTGTGCTCCGCCTTGTATGCATCGATTACGCGCCGTCCCAACGACTCAATGAGCTGTTGCGGCATCAACAGTTCCGCAGCAAACCGGTTTGCCTCGGATTCGTAACTGTTCCAATAGGATTCGCTGCGATTCATAGTGCTTTTGTCGTCGATAAATTCGTGGCGATCGGTGGATCTGTGCATGCAAAAGTGCGCTATTTCGTGAGCCAGGGTGAATCGACGCCTTGGGCCATAGGCATTTTCCGCCGGATTGATCCAGACCCTTGCCGGCCCCTCGTGACTCAGCGTTATCTTGCCGATCGTATTGGCAGCGCCAGGATCCGCATGTTCGGTCACCTCGATCTGGAGCAACCGCGCGATTTCGTCGACGTCGATGGGGGGTGCGGACTCCACCATGTCGTAATGGCGCTCGGCCATCAAAAATGCCGCCAACGCTGCGGTGGTTCGCAAGACAGGTATTGCGGAAACGATTGTCATATTCTCCCCTCTCAAACGGTCTAGGCACTTTCCAGGTCGCTGGCGATACGGGTCAGCGCATCATGTTCGCTGCGCGCGCGCGCCTTACGCTGGTCCGCGTTGTCCAGTTGCGCACGCATCACCTCCCTGAGTTTTTCCTTTACCTGATCGTCGAAATGCTGGACCACCTCGGCGTTCTTCATGACTTCTTTCACCACTTCGACCGCGCACCCGTTAGTGCGGCCCATTTCGGCCACCAATGCCGCAAAGGCGTCCGCGACGTGCCGTTCTTTCTCCATGGCGAAATGCTGCGTGAAAATCAAACCCGCCATGGTCAGGAAAACGGCAACCGCCGCGATCATGAATGTTGAGTAGACAATGTATGTGTTCGCAATGGAAATTGCGTCGGCACCGCTCGCCAGGCTCGTTGAACTAAACCGGTTTATCAGCGTGAACGCCACAACACCTCCGACCACGCCGCCGGCGAGGCCGCCAAGCAAACCGCGGGTTTCCACCGCGAGCCAGCGGGCGAACAACGTAGTCACGTGCGAATTTTGGTGAGACATAGGCGCGTCCAACGTAAGGCGAACTGTATAAAAACACATATGTTGTCCAGCAAATCGAGGGTATCACTCCGCTGCAGTGAAACACTCGCTTGCGACAAGTTTTGACAGAGTTGTGCGGAGTAGCCCGAAGGCATTCGCGCTGCCCATGAAAAAGCCCCGGGCGAGTGACTCGCGCCGGGGCTTTCCTTAAGAAGCTTGGCCGAACTTACATGTTTTCGATCAGAACCTGCCCGAAGCCCGAGCATGAAACCTGCGTCGCGCCTTCCATCAAACGCGCGAAGTCATACGTCACCCGCTTTTGCAGGATCGACTTTTCCATCGACTTGATGATGACGTCCGCCGCCTCAGTCCAGCCGAGGTGGCGCAGCATCATTTCAGCCGACAGGATTTCCGAACCCGGATTCACATAGTCCTTGCCCGCGTATTTCGGCGCGGTGCCGTGCGTGGCTTCGAACATGGCCACCGAATCCGACATGTTCGCGCCCGGCGCAATGCCAATACCGCCAACCTGGGCCGCCAGCGCATCCGATACGTAATCGCCGTTCAGGTTCAGCGTGGCGATCACATCGTACTCGGCCGGGCGCAGCAGGATCTGCTGGAGGAACGCATCTGCGATAACGTCCTTTAGCACAACGTCGCCGCCCTTCGGGCTCTTGATCTTCATCCACGGGCCGCCGTCGATGAGTTCCGCACCGAACTCCTTCTGGGCCAGCGCATAGCCGAAATCACGGAACGCACCTTCCGTGTATTTCATGATGTTGCCCTTGTGCACGAGCGTGACGGTGTTGCGATTGTGGTCGATGGCGTACTGGATCGCCTTGCGGACCAGGCGCTCCGTGCCTTCACGCGACACCGGCTTGATTCCGATCCCCGACGTTTCCGGGAAGCGGATCTTCGTCACACCCATTTCTTCGCGCAGGAACTTGATGACCTTCTTCGCCTCTTCCGACTCGGCCGCCCATTCGATGCCGGCGTAGATGTCTTCCGAGTTCTCACGGAAGATGACCATGTTGACCTTTTCCGGTTCGCGCACAGGCGACGGCACGCCCTTGAAATACTGCACCGGGCGCAGGCAGACATACAGGTCAAGTTGCTGGCGCAGCGCGACATTCAGCGAACGGATGCCGCCGCCGACCGGCGTGGTAAGCGGCCCTTTGATAGAAACGACATATTCCTTCAGCACGTCCAGCGTTTCATCCGGCAGCCACACGTCGGGGCCGTACACCTTGGTGGCCTTCTCGCCCGCGAAGATTTCCATCCAGTGGATCTTCTTCTTGCCTGCATAGGCTTTTTCCACCGCTGCGTCCACGACCTTGATCATCACCGGCGTGATGTCCAGACCCGTACCATCGCCTTCGATAAAAGGGATGATCGGCTGGTCGGAAACGTTGAGCGAGTAATCCGCATTGACGGTGATCTTGTCACCGCCCGTCGGAACCTTGATGTGCTGATACGGCATGGTCGACTCCAAAGATGGCTGGCTAGCTAAAACAGAAATGCGCAGAATGCGTTCGGAAATTCGGCGAAAAGCGGATGAGCGAACGGTGGCCGGGCCACCAGCGCCAATGCCGGCGCGGCGCCCGAGGCGACCAGAAGGGTATTCTAGCCCACCGTGCACAGGGCCTGCCCGGCACCCGTCTTGCCGCGTTGCAACAAAACGGTGCACGCAAGCGCGGTCCGAAAGACCGTGCGTTGATGCTATTGCCGCGATTGTGGCTGCCGTTGTGCCTACGATCGACCGCTGCCCGATTCATGTCTTATGTCTTATATAAGACATGGCGCTTCGGATTATGCATTAATATCGCGCCATCCGCCATAGCCGGATTCCCGCGCTGCGCTTGAGCGCCGCCTCGTTTCCTTATTGCGTCTCCTCATCGATTCCCCGCCATGCCGCTGCTTGCTCTTAACAAACCGTTCGGCACTATCTGTCAATTTTCGCCGCACGAGAAGCATCCTTCGTTAGGCGTTTGGGTGAAGACGCCCGGCGTTTATCCGGCCGGCCGCCTGGACACGGACAGCGAAGGCCTGCTACTCCTCACCGACGATGGCGCGCTCCAGGCGCGCATAGCCGAGCCCCGTCACAAGCTGGTCAAACGGTATTGGGCACAGGTGGACGGCGCGCCCGACGCAGATGCTCTCGAGCGTCTGGCGGCAGGTGTGGACCTGGGGGAATTCGTGACGCAGCCGTGTGGCGTGAAGCGGGTTGAACCCGTGGAACGAGTGGGCCAGCTTTGGCCACGCAACCCGCCTATCCGATACCGCGCCGCCATTCCGACCACGTGGATCGAACTGTCGATCAGCGAGGGACGTAACCGGCAGGTGCGTCGAATGACCGCAGCCGTCGGATATCCAACACTGCGGTTGGTGCGCGTGGGTATCGGCGCGCTGGATATATTCAGTCTCGGACTCGCACCGGGCGCATCGATCGAACTGCCGCCGCGCGCGCCATGGAATGGCATCGTTTAAGCGTGAAGTTTCACCGGAACCTGGAGATTACAAATTAATTTCGGCTTCCAAACAATCATCGCTGCACGATTCCGAAAAAACAGGTCAACGGACTTCCTCCATGCGGCGTTATTCGCTGCAGATGCCTTAAAACCGCCATCCGGCATTAGCGAAGGACCGCAACACACAGCCGGCACACGAAGGCTTTATGTAAGGTTCAAGCGCTCGCAGCGGGATCGAAGTTTTGTTCGAATCCCCTGTCAACCAAAAGGTGGATGGCTCGTTTACCGACATGACTCCATCGACCGGGTCATAAGGTTAAATCAAACTAAAGCTGAGGATTCACAACATGAACAAACTGATCGCTGCTCTCGTCGCTGGCCTGTTCGCAACGGCTGCATTTGCACAAGCTTCGGCTCCGGAAGCATCGGCTCCTGCAGCTGCTTCGACCGCTCACAAGTCGACACACAAGAAGTCGACCCACAAGAAGGCTACGCACAAGAAGGCAGCTTCGGCTGCAGCTGCTTCGGCCGCGTCGGAGTAAGTTGGTAATAGATCGCGGTAACGCGACGCTACACCAAGCAGTGCTGCCGCGAAAGCGGCATTGAAAGGCAGACACCTGGAAAGGTTTCTGCCTTTTTCTTTGGGTCTTGGGATCGGTTGGGTTATTGATGCGGGTTGTATTCGTCCACTCACTTTTTGTCGGCGTGCGCGCGCTCAAGTAACATGCGCCAGTCTTCACTGATTCTTCAGCTAACCGGCTTCATCTCACCAGGAGTTTCGCCGTGCGTCTTTCATGGCTCTCGCCCCGTTCGGTTTCATCGTTTCATCTTGGGCGTCTTGTGCGCCGCGCGATTGTCGCGTTCTCCGTTCCACTCGTTTCGTTGATCGCGGTCGCGCCGCTGGCAGCACACGCTCAACCGCTGGCTGCAGAAGCAGGACAAATGCCGCCGGGTGCGAAAAAGCCCGCCGATTTTCCGCACACGAAACTCACCGCGGGCATGTATGTGATCGACGCAGCCGTGGCCGCGAACGATGCCGATCGCGAACAAGGCCTGATGTATCGCACGAAGCTCGAGCCCAACGAAGGCATGCTGTTCGTCTTCAATGAAACAGCCGTGCATTGTTTCTGGATGAAAAATACGTTGATCCCGCTGTCGATCGCATTCATGCGCGCGGACGGAACGATCACGGATATCGACGAAATGCAGGCCGAGACGGAAAACAACCACTGCCCGCGCAATAATGGTGTGTTCGCACTGGAAATGAGCAAAGGCTGGTTTGCATCGAAAGGACTTCAGCCGGGCATGCAGATCAAGGGGTTACCTGCATTGCAATAACGTATGCATCGAGCGGGGTTAGTCTCCGGGGTTAGTCTCTTCACGCCCCCGCTCACGCGGCGCTAGTCCCGCGAGTTGTGTCCGAAGCCGGCTGTCCGCTTTTTGCGCGCACGCCGGCTTTCTGCTTTTCACTGCACAGGACTCAACCCGGGACGGCGCCCGGGACACCGCGCGCGTCATCAAAGATTCATCTTTTTTGCCGAGCTGGCAAGAATCCTGCAAAGACCCTGTCGACGCGCTATTCTAATAAACCAGCGAAGTGAGCACCCAGCACGACAAAGCTTCGCTCCGGAGCCGCCGGACGGGCCATTGTGTCCGGTTCGGGCTACAAAGCTCCAACCAATCAACAGGAGGTTCAAGTGCCCCGCAAGACTCCCATCGACCGCTATCGGAATATTGGTATCAGCGCTCATATCGATGCCGGCAAGACCACCACCACCGAACGCATTCTTTTCTATACCGGTGTGAATCACAAAATTGGTGAAGTTCACAACGGCGCGGCCACGATGGACTGGATGGAGCAGGAACAGGAGCGCGGCATCACGATCACCTCCGCCGCCACCACGGCCTTCTGGAAAGGCATGGCGGGAAATTATCCGGAACACCGGATCAATATCATCGATACGCCGGGACACGTCGACTTCACCATCGAAGTGGAGCGCTCCATGCGCGTGCTCGACGGCGCCTGCATGGTCTATGACTCGGTCGGCGGCGTGCAGCCGCAATCCGAAACGGTCTGGCGCCAGGCCAACAAATACAAAGTGCCGCGCATTGCGTTCGTCAACAAGATGGACCGCGTGGGCGCCGACTTTTTCCGCGTGCAACGGCAGATTGGCGAGCGCCTGAAAGGCGTCGCCGTGCCTATGCAGATTCCCGTGGGCGCTGAGGAACACTTCCAGGGCGTGATCGACCTGGTCAAGATGAAAGCAATCATCTGGGACGAAGCCAGCCAGGGCGTGCTGTTCGAATACCAGGAAATCCCCGACAACCTGCTCGCCACCGCTGAAGAATGGCGCGAGAAGATGATCGAGGCAGCAGCGGACGCAAATGAAGCGCTGATGGACAAGTACATCGGCGGTGAGGCGATCAGCGAGGACGAGATCAAGGCAGCCATCCGCGCGCGCACGCTCAGGAGCGAGATCGTCCCCATGTTCTGCGGCAGCGCCTTCAAGAACAAGGGCGTGCAGGCCATGCTGGATGCGGTGATCGACTACTTGCCGTCGCCAGCGGACGTGCCCGCCATCATGGGCCTGGACGAGTACGACAAACATGCGGAACGTCATCCGACCGACGAAGATCCGTTCTCCGCGCTCGCCTTCAAGATCATGACGGACCCGTTTGTCGGCCAGTTGATCTTCTTCCGGGTGTATTCGGGCGTGGTGAATTCCGGCGATACGGTCTACAACGCGATCAAGGAAAAGAAGGAGCGGCTTGGCCGGATTCTCCAGATGCACGCGAACGAGCGTCAGGAAATCAAGGAAGTGCGCGCCGGCGATATTGCCGCGGCCGTGGGTCTGAAGGAAGCCACGACCGGCGACACGCTGTGCGATCCGGCTCATCCGATCATTCTCGAACGCATGATTTTCCCGGAACCGGTGATCTCCCAGGCGGTCGAGCCAAAGACGAAGCCCGACCAGGAAAAGATGGGTATCGCGTTGAATCGGCTGGCGCAGGAAGATCCGTCGTTCCGCGTGCAGACCGACGAGGAATCCGGCCAGACGATTATTTCCGGCATGGGCGAGCTGCACCTGGAAATTCTGGTGGACCGGATGCGGCGCGAGTTCGGCGTGGAAGCCACGGTCGGCAAACCGCAGGTCGCGTATCGCGAGACGATCCGCATCCCGGTCGAGGATATTGAAGGCAAGTTCGTCAAGCAGTCGGGCGGACGCGGCCAATACGGTCACGTGGTGCTGAAGCTGGAACCGCAAAAGCCGGGCACGGGTTATGAATTCGTCGATGCAATCAAGGGCGGCGTCGTGCCGCGCGAATACATTCCGGCGGTCGACAAGGGTATTCAGGAAACGCTGAAAGCCGGTGTGCTGGCAGGGTATCCGGTGGTGGACGTGAAGGTGACGCTGACCTTCGGCTCGTACCACGACGTGGACTCGAATGAAAACGCGTTCCGCATGGCTGGGTCGATGGCGTTCAAGGACGGCATGAGGAAAGCCAAGCCGGTGCTGCTCGAACCGATGATGGCCGTGGAAGTGGAAACGCCCGAGGATTTCATGGGCAACGTGATGGGCGATTTGTCGTCACGCCGCGGGATCGTGCAGGGTATGGAGGACATCGCGGGCGGCGGCGGCAAGATTGTGCGCGCCGAGGTGCCGCTGGCTGAAATGTTCGGCTACTCGACCACGCTGCGCTCGCTCACCCAAGGCCGCGCCACGTACACGATGGAGTTCAAGCACTATGCCGAGACGCCGAACAACGTCGCGGAATCCATCGTGAATTCAAAGTCCAAGTAGACGTTGCCGGGCTCGACGACGAGTTGGGCGACCGAAGAAGTCCGTTGTTGCCTACCGGCGGCAACGGACTTTTTTTGGGGCTTTAGCCAGATTGAAGGTAGCGTAGATCGACGGCGGCTTTTCCACGGATCGGCGGAGACGAAGACAATGAGCGACGAACATCAGCACGAGCATGAGCACACCGACTGGCGCGAGAACGGCGTCAAGGTGATCAAGGGCGATCAACTCGATACCAACACCGCGCAAACGCCCGGCATGAATCGCGCGGCGGCGATCAACGCAGCGCGCGTAGGCGCGCAGAAAATCTGGGCCGGCACGGTCACGATTCACCCGAACGCGAAAACCGGCGCGCATCATCACGGCGCGCTGGAAAGCGTGATCTACGTCGTGCGCGGACAGGCGCGCATGAAATGGGGCAATCATCTGGAATTTACGGCCGAAGCCGGACCGGGTGATTTCATCTTCGTGCCGCCGTATGTGCCGCATCAGGAGATCAATGCGCTCACCGACGAACCACTGGAATGCGTACTCGTGCGCAGCGACAACGAGGCGGTGGTGGTGAATCTGAATATCGATGCGGTGGAGGAGCCCGAGGAAGTGTTCTGGGTCGATCCGATCCATAAACATCCGCATCAGCATTGAACGCCACGGCATGACCACACGGAGGCGCGGAATTTTCTACCGCCCTCCTCACGCCTGGTCTGCAAGCTTTTCCGCAACGTCGTGGCTGTCCCACAGCACGCGCAATTAATTGGCATGTGAAACGCGCGCCGGGAATCGAAACACTATTTGCTCCGCTAAACTGAAAGCGCATCCGATTCCGTCGCTGCCGCCGCCCCTCGTCGGGCGGCGCGGTATCGTCGAGTCAAAACAACAACCGAACCCCGAACCGGACAGCCCGATGAAAAAGACCGTAACCGATCTGGACTCGCTTTCCCCCTTCAATGCAGCGCTGGAGCAATCGAGGGGATCGGCAGGAGAACTCGGCAACCATGCCATCGACGAATTCAAGGCCGGCCGGCTGTCGCGACGCGAATTGCTAAGGCACGCGAGCTTGCTGGGTTTATCGATGGCCGCTGGCGGGTTGATCGGCATGCCGCGCGCGCGGGCGCAAGCGCCTGCGGGCAAGCCCGGCGGCACGATCCGCGTGGCGCATCTGACGCCGTCGGGCCAGGTCGATCCGCTCACCGTCACGGACCCCGCCGGCCTCGCGCTGATCAATCAGACGGGCGAATTTCTCATCGACGATGACGGTCAGGCGCTCGTGCTCCGCCCTTCCCTCGCGCTTTCGTGGAAGCCGAACGACAAGGGCGATGTATGGACCTTCAAGCTGCGCCCGAACGTCAAGTTCCACGACGGCCAGTCGATGACCGCCAAGGACGTCGCGGCAACATTCAACCGGCTCGCCGATCCGGCCAGCGGATCAGCGGCGCTCTCGGTGCTCAAAGGCGTGCTGTCGAAGGGCTCGGTGAAGGTTGTCGACGACATGACGGTCGAGTTCCATCTCGACGCACCGAACGGCAACTTCCCGTATTACGTTTCCTCGGACACGTACAACGCCGTGATCCTGCCGGCGAATTTCAGCGGCACATACGAGAAGTCGTTCCCAGGCACGGGGCCATTCAAGTTTGAAAAGTACACGCCGAAAGTGGGCGCATCGTTTGTACGCAACCCGGATTACTGGGGCGAAAAAGCGTTGCCCGACCGGGTGACGTTCGCGTTCTACGCCGACGAACAATCCGAGCTGCTTGCGTTGCAAGGCCGGCAAGCCGACGTGATGGGCGACTTCACCGTACAGGGCGGACTCAGCATGATGACGAATCCCGAGTTCAAGGTGCTCGGCGTGAAGTCGAGCGCGCATCGGCAAATGCATATGCGCACCGACACAGGCCCGTTCAAGGACAAACGCGTGCGCCAGGCATTGGCGCTGGCGGTGAATCGTGAGGTGATCGTGAAGGGGTTGTTCAAGGGCCACGCCACGCTCGGCAACGACAGTCCGTTCTCGCCGGTGTTTCCGTCCAGCGACCTGTCCGTGCCGCAGCGCAAACTCGATGTCGCGAAGGCAAAACAATTGCTCGCGGCAGCGGGCGTGCCGAACGGTTTCGACGTCACGCTCACGACCGAGAAGTACATGGAAATTCCCGATCTCGCTGTCGTGATCCAGAACGCGGCGAAGGCGGTCGGCATCCGCATCACGCTGAAGGTGGAAAGCCAGGAGCTGTATTACGGCGCGGGCACGTACGGCAAATCGGACTGGCTCGACTCGCCGCTCGGCATCACGGATTATGGACATCGCGGCGTGCCGAACGTGTTTCTCAATGCACCGCTGACCAGCGAAGGTACGTGGAACGCGGCACATTTCAAGAATCCGCAATACGACAAGCTCGTAGCGGATTTCGTGGCGGCGCTCGACGTGGCATCGCAGAAAAAACTCTCGGGGCAAATCCAGGCGCTGCTGCTCGATGAAACCCCGGTTGTGATTCCGTACTTCTACGATCAGTTGATCGTCACGCGGGCGAACGTGAAAGGCGTGCGCTTCAATGCCATTTCGCAGTTGTATTTCCAGCGCGCGACTATCGGCGCGTAGCCGGTTCATTTTGAATCTCGCGCTCATTGAAGGCTGACCCGAGGATGCTCCGATCATGAACACGGTCTCTCCTCCCGCCGCGCCGGGCGCGCCGAAAGTAAGCTCACGCAGCAACGCCGGAAGCGCCGCGCGCATTGCGCGGTTTATCGGCGTGCGGCTGCTGCTCGCGATCATCACGTTGTGGCTGTTGTCGGTGATCGTGTTCGCGGGCGGCCAGTTGCTTCCCGGCGATGTCGGTCGCGCAATCCTCGGCCCCCTCGCCGACGCCCGCGCGGTCGCAGCGCTCAATCATCAACTGGGCGTGGACCGGCCGTTGCTCACGCAATATGCCGGCTGGATCGGCCACTTCCTGCGTGGCGACATGGGCGAGTCGTATGCGTATCGCGCGCCGGTGGCACCCTTCATAGGCGACGCGTTGTTGAATTCGGCGAAGCTCGGCGCGCTGGCGTTTATCGTCGTCGTGCCGCTTGGCATTGCCGGCGGCGTTTACTCCGCGCTGCATGAAGGGCGCTGGATCGACCGGACCATCAGCATTGCGGGGTTATCGGCGACGGTCGTGCCGGAGTTCGTCTCGTCCATCGTGCTGATCCTCGTGTTCGGCATCTGGCTGCAATGGCTGCCGATTGAAGCAACGTTTCCGCCCGGGTCGAACGTGCTGGTCCAGTTGCAGCATCTGATCCTGCCCGTGTTGCCGCTGGTGCTGGTGTTCTTCGGTTACATCGCACGAATGGCGCGCGCCGGCACCGTTGAAGCACTCGATGCCGACTACACGCGCACCGCGATCCTCAAGGGCCTGCCGCGCCGCGTGGTGATCATGCGCCACGTGCTGCGCAATGCGTTGCTGCCAACCGTTACCGTCGCCGCGACGCAGCTCGGCTATATGATCGGCGGGCTGGTGGTCGTGGAGACGCTGTTCCACTATCAAGGCATTGGCTCGCTCATTTATAACGCAGCCAAAGGCAAGGACTTTCCGATGCTCGAAGCCGGCGTGCTGACCGTTGGCGTGATTTATACGGCGGCGAACCTGATCGCGGATGCGCTGTATGTCGTGTTGAATCCGCGCTTGCGGGTGAGGAACGCGCAATGAGCACCGCAACCGTCGCGCCCGCGCCGCACAAGGCGCCGCGTTTCGAACGCAGCAAGGCCTTGCTGCGTTCACCCACGTTCGTGGTCGGCGTGCTGATCCTGTTGTTCTGGGTCGCGTGCGCGCTGATCGGACATTGGGTCGTGCCGCAGGACCCGTACGCGTCCGATCCGTTGAACTCGCTCACGCCACCTGACGCCACGCACTGGTTCGGCACCGATCAACTCGGCCGCGACGTATTCGCGCGCGTGATCGTTGGCGCGCGCGACATTCTTACCATCGCGCCGCTGGCGACCCTGCTCGGAACACTAGCCGGGACGGCGGTTGGCTTGATCGTGGGTTATTTCGATGGATGGGTGGACAACGTGATCGGCCGGCTGATCGACGCGGTGCTCGCGTTGCCGCTGGTGATCGTCGCTCTGCTCGCGCTCGCGGCGGTCGGCGCGAGCAACGTCACCGTGATCCTGGTGATCGGCATCACCTTCATGCCGATCACCGCGCGCACCGTGCGCGCCGCCGTGTTCGCCGAGCGCAATCTGGACTACGTGCTGGCGGCGCAATTGCGCGGCGAAAACGCGTTCTACATCATGTTCGCGGAGATCCTGCCGAACGTGCTGCAGCCGATCATCGTGGAAGCCACCGTGCGGCTCGGTTACGCTATTTTCGCGGTCGCCACGCTGTCGTTCCTCGGCTTCGGCATTCAGCCGCCATCGGCCGACTGGGGCCTCGCCCTCTCCGAGTGCTACACGCTGATGGCGGGCGGCGCATGGTGGACCGTCGTGTTCGACGCCGCCGCAATCGCCTCGCTGGTAGTGGGCGTGAACCTCGTCGCCGATGGTATCCAGGGAGTGCTCGACCGATGAACGGACCGCCGCCCTCGGCCTTCCCCATCTTCGATGGATCGAAGAGCGCCGAAACCGATGCGCTGACTCTTGTCGGCCTGACGGTCGCGTACCGTTCGCGCGGGCGGGACCGTGAAGTATTGCAGGACATCTCGCTGCGGATAAAACGCGGCGAGGCATATGGGCTAGTTGGCGAATCCGGCTGTGGAAAGTCCACCGCGGCCCTCGCGATATTGCGTTATCTGCCACGCAACGGCCGTGTGAAGTCGGGGAAGATTTCGATCGCCGGCCACGACATCGCTTCGATGAACGCCGACGCGTTGCGGCACATGCGCGCCAACGCGGTATCGATGGTTTATCAGGACCCGGGCCGCGCGTTGAATCCGTCGCTGACGATTGCGCGGCAGGTGTCCGAGGCGTTCGAGCTCGCGGGTGCGTCGGTGCATGAAGCGCTGGAACACACCATCGACATCTTGCGGCGTGTGCGGATCTCATCACCCGAGCGTGTGATGGATAGTTATCCACATCAATTGTCGGGCGGCATGCAGCAACGCGTGGTCATCGCGATGGCGCTTGCGTGCAATCCGGAGTTGCTGATCCTCGACGAACCCACTACCGGGCTCGACGCCACGGTGGAAGCCGAGGTGCTCGACCTGATCGCGCAATTACGCGAGGAGCTTGGCACAGCGGTGCTTTTCATCAGCCACAACCTGGCGGTGATTGGGCGGATGTGTGATCGCGTGGGCGTGTTGTATGCGGGAAAACTGGTTGAAGAAGGCACGACGGACGATGTATTCGCGCGGCCGCGGCATCCGTACACGGTGGGCTTGCTGCGCTGCCTGCCGACCACGGGACGCAGTAAGGACACGGGCCGGCTCGACACCATCCCCGGCTCGCTGCCGCTGCCGGGATCGGTGACGCAGGGGTGTATCTATGCGCAGCGCTGCAAGCTCGCCGATGACCGTTGTCGTCGTGACGCGCCGCCGCCGTATCGGGTCGCGGCCGCGCATGGCGACCAAATGGCGCGCTGCCACTATCACGAACGTGCAATCGACTTGCCGCGTGCAACGCCGGAGGTTTTGAGCGCGGCTGTCGACCGGACAGATGCGCCGGTTGCGTTGCGCGCGGAGAATTTATCGAAGACGTTTCATGTCGGCGGGGAGTCGCTGCGGGCGGTGCACGATGTATCGCTGGAACTGGCGCTGGGTGAAACGCTTGGGCTAGTCGGCGAGTCAGGCAGCGGCAAGACGACGCTCGCTAAGCTGTTGTTGGGCTTACTCTCGCCGGATGTGGGAGGCGTCATAGAACTCGACGGCGCCGCCCTGCCCGCGCGCGTGACAAACCGTAACGACGAGCAGGTCAAGTCGCTGCAGATCGTGTTCCAGAATCCGGATTCCGCGTTGAACCGGGCGCATTCGGTGCGTCGGCTGATCGCACGGTCGTTGTCGAAACTTGGCGCGTTGCGTGGGGCGGCGAAGGAGGCGCGGCTGCAATCGCTGACTGCCGCCGTGCGTTTGCCCGAGCGTTACCTGAGCTCGCGCACGCGGCAATTGTCGGGCGGGTTGAAACAACGCGTGGCGATTGCGCGTGCGTTCGCGGGTGATCCGCGCGTCGTGGTCTGCGACGAGCCCACGTCCGCCCTCGACGTCTCCGTGCAAGCCGCCATCCTGAACCTGCTTGCCGACTTGCAGCGCGAACGCGGCGTGAGTTATGTCTTTATCTCGCACGACCTGCACGTGGTGCGTTATTTATCCGATCGTATCGCGGTGCTGTATCTCGGCCGGCTGATGGAGATTGGTCGTGCGACGGACGTGTTCGACGGGCCACATCATCCTTATACCGAGGCGTTGTTGTCGTCGATTCCGGCAGTCGGCGACGAACCGCTGGCGCGCGAGCGTATCCGCCTTTTAGGTGAGTTGCCGAGTGCTGCGAATCCGCCGTCGGGGTGCGTGTTCCATACCCGCTGTCCGCGCAAGATTGGAGCGATCTGCGAGCAGGAGGAGCCGCCGTACGCGCATACCGCCGATGGGCACAGGATTCGGTGTCATATTCCCGTAGCCGAATTGAAGCGCTTGCAAAAGTCTGAATAAGACGCTCGCGCCGGTGGATTGGGGGTGGGTTCTGGTGGGTTCCGAGGTTAGCGGTTGGGGTTGGTCGGTTCTGGGGTTAGCGGCCGGGGTCTATGCCGGGTTGGTGCTTTCGGCCGTGGTGGTCTGCGAGAGTCGGATTTTCTCTTTATCACTGTTAGCCACTGTGCGTGGCGGCACGTCATTTCTTTGTCCAAAGCGACAAAGAAACGAAGCAAAGAAAACGCTTTCAAACACGCTACCCTAAGTGTCCACAGCGTGCAGTTTCTATTCATAGGTGCCCCAAAAGCACGGTGCTCGCCAGAGCCACCGATGTTTGAACCCCTCCTTCTCGCGAATCCTGACACGAACACGCTTCGCCCCGTACGCTCTCGGGCAAGCACACTTGCCAAGGAACCCGCACGGCCTCACGGGTGTTTACGGCTGCGGTTCTTCGCGGGTTAGCTACCTGGTCTGTGCGACCGTATTCATAGGCCACAAGCTTCATGCGTGTTTGTGTTTACTGCTTTCAGTTTTTGTGAATTGGCTGCGCGTTCTGTACAGCTATTTTCGTCGGTTACGGCCTTACGCATTCTGCAGCATCGTTTCTTGGCGGGTTGGCGACGTGGTCCGTCATGCGTACAAAGTTGGAGGGAGGTTGCCCGCGGATAGCGCGGGGTGCTCCTTGGGCAGGTTCAATCACTGGTGGCGAAGCGTGTGGGTATCGGTGTTCGGAGAAGGAGGGGTTCACACATCCTTCGCTCTGGCGAGCACCGTGCTTTTGGGGCACCCATGAATAGAAACTGCACGCTGTGGACACTTAGGGTAGAGCGGTTAAAGCGCTTTCTTTGCTTCGTTTCTTTGTCGCTTTGGACAAAGAAATGACGTGCCGCCACGCACAGTGGCTAATAGTGATAAAGAGAAAATCCGACTCTCGCAGACCGCTAACACTGAAAGCACCAACCCGGCATCAACCCCGACCGCTAGCCCCAGAACCGACCAACCCCGCCCTAACCCCGCCCCCCGCCCCCCGCCCCTACCGTCTCAAAGCATTTCCAACTGGCGTTTCGACTTCGGCGGTTTGAACTGCGCGTCTATAAGACTTAATTCTTCCCCCGACAAATTCACCTCTCGCGCCGCTGCGTTCTCAATCACATGAGCGACAGTCGCGGCTTTCGGAATCGCCATAACCTGCGGTTGTCGCAAGACCCAAGCAAGCGCGACTTGCATCGCAGACAAACCGCGGGCCTTCGCGATGTCGTTGAGTACACTTTGTTTCGGCAGACGCGCGTGATCAACAGGGCTGTAGGCCATCGCCGGCATATTGCGTTCGCGCAGCCACGGCAGGAGTTCAAATTCGGGACCGCGCCGCGCGACGTTATACAGAATCTGGTTGGTCGCGCACCGGTTGCCATTTTCCAGGGCAAAGAGTTCGACCATGTCCCCGGTGTCGAAATTGCTCACGCCCCAATGGCGAATCTTGCCCTGCGCTTTCAAAGCCTCAAAACCGCCGATCACCCCTTCCAGGTCTTCACCGCCACGCCAATGCAGGAGATATAGATCGATACGGTCAGTCTGTAGCCGCTTGAGACTTCGCTCACACGCGGCCTTCACGCCAGCTTCGCTACCGTTATGCGGATAAACCTTGCTGACAATAAAAAGCTCGTTACGGCGATCTTTCAATGCTTCGGCAATCAGCTTTTCACTCTCGCCTTCACCGTACATTTCCGCAGTATCGATCACGGTCATGCCAAGGTCCACGCCAGTCGTAAGCGCGGCGATTTCCGCGCTGCGGGTTCTGGCGCTGTCGCCCATTTCCCAAGTACCCTGGCCCAAGGCCGGAAGTTGCTCTCCGGTCCCATGCATGGTTGCTGCAGGAAGACGAACGGTTTTTTGCTGCGGCGTCATGGGCGGCTCCCTTTTATCCTGAATGTTGTTGGGCTCCAGCCGTCGGCCTCAGTTCAAATTTTTTTGAGTGCACTCGCGTGCACTCATCCCTTCGTCAGACCAATCCCACCACCAGCGGTCCCAGCAATGTCAGCAATACATTCGCCAACGCATAGGTAATCGCGAACGGAACCGTCGGCACCGCGCTTTCCGCTTTATCCAGCACGCCGCCAAACGCCGGATTCGCACTACGCGATCCGGTCAGGGCGCCCGCCAGAAGCGCTGCGTTTGTGTATCGCAACACGTATCTGCCGAAAAGCATCGTAAGAACGAGCGGCACGATAGTCACGATCGCGCCCAGCAAAAAGATCGTGAGGCCGCTGTTCTTCACCGTCACCACGGCCGCCAGCCCGGAGTTCAGACCCACCGCCGCCACGAAGGCCGCGAGCCCGAAATCCTTCATCAGTTGCGATGCCGCCGACGGCATCACGCCGTACATCGGATGCTTGCCCCGCATCCAGCCGAATAGCAGCCCGGCCAGCAAACAGCCCCCGCCGGAGCCCAGCGTCAACGGCACGCCGCCCACATTCACCACGATCAACCCGATCAACAAACCGAGCACGATCCCCACGCCCATGTAGATGAAATCGGTCTTGTTGGTAATCGGCAATTCATAACCCGCTGCATCCACGGCGCGCTTCGTATCCTGCGGCGAACCATAGAACGTAATGACATCGCCATGTTCGAGCTGGGTTTCAGGAAGGATCGGCAACGGCTGGTCCGCCCGGCGAATTTCCTGCACGAATACGCCGTGCCGCAAGTCGCGATCCACGGTCGTGCGCACCGCGGCAATCGTCATGTGATTCATGCCCTTGCGCGTGAACACGCCCTGCCGGTTCTGCATCACGACACTGATGCCATCGGTGTCCGCGACCTCTTCACCAATGTTCGACGCCGCCGTCACCATCACTTCACGCCGGCCGACGACCAGCACGATATCGTCGACTTGCAGCATCACGTCCGGGCGAGGCTCCACCGCTTTACCGGCCCGGCGAATTCGCTCGATCGTGATCATGTCGGACTCGGCCAACTCGATCTCGGCGACTGTCCGGCCCGCCGCACCGCTCACGCCCACTTCGCCTGAAGCGGCCTTGATCGCCAGCCCCCCGGCATCCGCGCCACCCGCGCGCTCCGCCGCACCGCCGCCACCTGTCACGCGATACGCCCGCCCGACCAGCTCCGGCATCGCCGCTGTCTGGCCGGCTCCGTGCGCGACCGTGCCGCCCAGCAAACTTTTTTCCGCTTCGGCTGCGGCCTCCTTCAATCCCTGCCCCATGAACTTCGGCAAGATATTCACGCACACGATGATCGCGCCCAGCGATCCGAATACGTACGTCACGGCATAAGCGACCGCCACGTCGCCCTGGAGCGCTTTGGTTTCGGCAACCGGCAGCCCGAGCCGGGCGATGGCGTCGCCGGCTGTGCCGATAATCGCCGACTGCGTCAACGCCCCGCCGGCCAATCCCGCGGCAATCCCCTTGTTCAAGCCGAACAGCTTCGCGCAGATCAGCACCGTCACCAGCGCCGATACCGCGAGGAACACCGCCATCGCGATCTCACGCAAAGTCTTGCGCGACAGTGAGTTGAAAAACTGCGGCCCCGAGTCGTAACCGACTGCATAGATGAAGATCGCGAACATGACAGACTTGACGCCATTATCGATCTGTACACCGAACTGACTGATGACGACCGCCGCCAGCAACGACCCGCCCACACCGCCAAGCTGGAACTTGCCGAAGTTGATCTGGCCGATGAAGTACCCCACCGCCAGAGAGAGGAATAGCGCAATCTCCGGTGACTTCGTGAAAACCTGATGTATCCATTCCATAGTGCCCTCGCTAGTTTCGTATGCCCTGCCCGACCTGCTGAATCTGGATCCGAACCTGAACCTGATGCTGACGCTTCCCACCACGCGCCTATTCCGGTTTTCTACGACGTAAGCCTGTTCATCCCACCTTCCCCGCGAGCCCGACGATCACCGGTCCCATCAGCGGCAGGAGAACATTCGACAACGCGTACGTGATCGTGTAGCCGATCACCGGCGTTGCATTGCCCGTCACACTGACCAGCGCGCTGATCGCGGGCGTGCTGCATTGCTGGCCGGCGATCGCGCCAAGCAGCATCGGTACTTCGAGTTTCAACAGCCAGCGTCCCACCGCGAGCGATACCAGCGCCGGCCCGAGCGTGATGACCACGCCCGCCAGCGGCAGCGCAACGCCGTATTCGCGGATCAGGCGGATCGCATCGGCGCCGGCGCCCAGCCCGACCGCCGCGATAAACGTGCACAGTCCGAAATCCTTGAGCACCTGCGCTGCAGCGGAAGGCAGCGAACCGATCACGGGATAGCGCGAACGAATCCAGCCGAACAGCAGCCCGGACAACAAACAGCCGCCGCCGGTACCCAGCGCGACCTCCACGCCGCCGACGCGCGCGCTCAGGTGCCCCACGACAATCCCCGCAATCACGCCGATGCCGAGAAACACGAAGTCGGTTTTCAGCGTCGCGCGCACCACGTAGCCGAGCTTCGCCGCGCCGCGCCGCACGTCATCGGCCGAGCCGATCAAGGTCAGTACGTCGCCACGATGCAATTCCGTCCCCGGCAGCGCGGGGATCGTGCTGTCCAGCCGCGTGACGGCCGAGATATAGACACCGCGGCCATCGGCGGACGTTGCGCGGGCGCGCACCTGCGCCACGGTCAGGCCATGTACTTCGCGCCGCGTGAGCATGACGTCGAGGGTGTCGGCGTAGACGTCGGCGACATCGCGGCCGATGACTTCCTCGCCAATGGCCGGCAGCGCCTCCACGAGCGCCGTACGACGCCCGCCAATCACGATCCGGTCACCCTTCTTCAACACGAGATTCGGCTGCGCTTTCACAAGCGAGCGGCCGCGCACTACGCGCGCCACGGTGATCTCGTTGCCATAGCGTTTTTCGAGGGTATCGATGCTCAGATCCGCCGCACTCGTGACGCGGACTTCGCGCGCGACGAGCGACGGCGCCGCGAGCCGCTGTCCGTCGGCCAGCGCGCTGTCGCCACCGAGCACGCGCCACAGGCGCTCGGCTTCGTCGCGCAGATTCACGCGCAGCATGAGCGGCGCGATCTGGCTGGTGAACAATACGATGGTGACGAGCCCGAACAGGTAACTCACGCTGTAGGCCGTGACGATATTTGCCTGCAGCCGGGCAATCTCGGCAGCAGGCAGCGCGAGCTTGCCGATTGCCTCGGACGCCGTGCCGACCACGGCCGATTCCGTCGCAGCGCCGGCGAGCAACCCGGCCGCGGTACCGCGATCGAGCTTGAAGAGTGCGACGGCCCCAAGCACCAGCCCGAGTACCACCACCAGTTCAACGACGGAAAGGAGCCCATAGCGCCAGCCGCGCCCGATATTCGCAAAGAATTGCGGCCCACCGGTGAAACCCAGAGCGAAGATAAACAACGCAAAAGCAATATTCTTCAGATCCGGCGAAAGACGCGCACCGCTTTGTCCGAGAATCAGCGCCACAATCAAGGTGCCGCATACCCCGCCGAGCTGTATGGGTCCGAACTTGAAAGAGCCAATGAAAAAACCGAGTGCCAGACTCGCAAACAACGCAATTTCCGGTTGGCTCGCCAGCAAGTTCCAGATCATGAAATTATCGCCTCTATTGATTATTTAAATGAAACTATCAAACGGCTTTGAATGACTCAAATTAAGGACATGATTAATTGTGATCGTGATTCTGGAATCGATGAACAGTGCATCTCCGGGATGTCAGTTTGCCAGTGGTCAAGTCGGGACGGTATAAATTTAACGCCCGCCTTCATTTTTGGCACTGATTGGCATCGTTTCCATTCAATAAAACCCCTGTATTGACAACGTCCGGCAGAGCTTATCGCGGTTCGGCTAGTCGGACCGCCTGTTTGTATGCAATAAGCCAAGCTATTTATCGAACGCTTCCAAAGTCGAATGACGTAACACAACTCTTGAAACAAGAATCTGCATAAATCAGACGATCCATTCCAAAATCCGGAGAAGTGTAATTTTCCATTGCAATGAGTTAGCAAATGTGAAAGTCTTGCGGTTAATGCGGAATGCAAACAGGAAACGAACGAGATATTGCAATTCCGCATGGGTGTCAATACGCTTTTTGGCGCCGATCAACAATGCCGTATGCGCGGTGATGCGTAATACGGTCCCACGCTTTTTTGGACACTGAGAGGTAAGAGACGATGAATCAAATTCATGCCATGCGGGTGTTCGTGCGGGTGTCGGAAACCGAAAGCTTTCGGCGTGCAGCACAACAACTTGATGTATCGAACGCGCTTGTTACTCGCGCAATTGCAATGCTGGAAGCGCATCTACGTACCCGGTTAATCAATCGCACTACTCGTAACCTCTCACTTACAGAAGCTGGCACGCGTTATCTCGAAGGCTGCCGGGCATTGCTCGAAGAACTTGATCATCTCGAGTCAATGGTGGCGCATACCGAAGGCGACCCTAGCGGTACATTGCGCGTGGTGGCATCCGGGTCGCTTTCGCTCATGGCGCTGACGCCACTGATCGACGGCTTCCGGCAGGTCTATCCGAAGGTGAATGTGCGGCTAACCTTATCCGAGCGTCATGTGGATCTTGTGGAAGACGGATTCGATGTCGGTATTGTCACGGCATTCATGGTGACGAGCACGGCATTGGTAGAACGCCCGGTCGCCACCAACACACTGATTCCCGTCGCAACGCCCGCTTATCTGGAAGAGCACGGCTCGCCCAGCACGCCGACCGATTTGCTGCACCACGCGTTCGTGGCTCTCCCCAGCGAAATGCGCAGCGCCACCTGGCACTTCCGGCATCGCAACAACGGCAGCGCCGACCAGGTCACGCTCGCCCCTGTCTATACTGTCAACAGCGCATTGATGGTGCGGCTGGGAACGCTTGCGCACATGGGCATTTCGATCATTCCGGAAGGAATTGTCGCGGCAGATCTGGAGAACGGCTCGCTGGTACGGGTATTGGGTGATTACGCTATTGACGATCCGGACGTGAAGGTGTCTATCGTATATCCAGGTCGACAATATCTGCCGGCCAAGACGCGCGCATTCATTGACTACACGCTTGAACATATGGGCCCGGGCGGCGAAGTCGGATTACCGCAGCCGGAAACCGTTCTTTCGCGGCTTTCCATGGTGCCCCCGACGAGCGCGGTCGTTAACTGATATACGTTTTTAAGGCTGACGGGGAGACCGTTCGATGCCGATTCATATAATCGTCTTCAGCAGCCGGCAATATGATCGTGATGTCTTCACCGAGGCAAACGCGGCATTTGGTTACTCCCTGCAATTCCAGGAATCACAGCTTGACGCGCAAACGGCCATTCTTGCCCACGGGTGTGCGGTGGTATGTCCGTTCGTGAATGACATCCTTGACGAAGCTGTCCTGGAAACACTTCGTGAGGGCGGAACGCAGCTCGTGGCGCTGCGTTCGGCAGGTTTTAATCACGTCGATCTGGCGGCGGCAGTCCGGCTCGGAATTGGCGTGGTACGTGTACCGGCTTATTCTCCGCATGCAGTGGCAGAGCACGCCGCCGGGTTGATCCTGACGCTGAATCGCAAGTTGCATCGCGCTTATGCCCGGACTCGCGATGGCGATTTTTCGCTCAACGGCTTGCTGGGTTTCGACCTGCACGGCAAAACGCTTGGCATTATCGGCACAGGCGCAATCGGGCGGGTATTCGGCCGCATCATGGCCGGTTTCGACATGAAGCTGCTGGCGTTCGATCCTGAAACGCCAGCAGCTGATCTTCTGCAAGCCGGAGCGCGTTATGTTCCCCTCAATACCCTCCTGGCTGAGTCGGATATTGTCAGCCTTCATTGCCCGCTTTTACCTTCCACCTATCACCTCATCGACGCCGCCGCACTCGCCCGCATGAAACACGGCGCCATGCTGATTAATACGGGCCGCGGCGGTTTGATCGACAGCCGGGCGCTCATTGGCGCGTTAAAAAGCGGGCAATTAGGCCTTCTTGGCCTCGACGTCTACGAGGAAGAGGGTGGTCTCTTTTTCGAAGACCATTCGAATCACATGCTGCAGGACGACGTGCTCGCGCGGCTATTGTCGTTTCCAAACGTAATCGTTACCTCCCATCAGGCGTTCTTCACACGCGAAGCCCTCGGCGAGATCGCCACTACCACGCTCGGGAATGTAAAAGCCTGGTTTGACGGCTCTCCGCGCTATCAGGTATTTCCCTGAATATCCAATTGCGCGATTCAATGCGAAGTTTATCGGCGGGTATTTTTATACTTCCCGTCCGATAAATCAGCTTTTTGGATAATCAGAGTATTCTTCATACAATTAAAATTTTCAAGAATATTGTGGTTGCATTACCTCAGGACGGCATGCCGTTTGCTGTAATCCAATAACCCTTCGGCCGCTGCGGCTATTTCCGCCTGGCCGTCCTGGCGCCGTATTTTCCTGTCGTTATCTTTTATCCGCGAGCGGGGACCGGTTGGACGCATCGCAAGACTTGATCGTCGCGAGGCCGGAAGGCCTTTATTGCCCGCCGGGCGATTTCTACATCGACCCGTGGCGTCCCGTTGATCGGGCAATCATTACGCACGCCCATGCAGATCACGCCCGCGCCGGGCACGCCCGTTATCTCGCGGCTGAGGCGAGTGTCGGCGTCTTGCTGTCGCGGCTGCCGGGCATTTCATTGCAGGGTGTTCCGTACGGCGAGCGCCTGGTTGTCAACGGCGTCTCCGTGTCGCTGCATCCGGCCGGCCATGTGCTCGGCTCTGCACAAGTGCGCGTGGAACACGCGGGGCGCATCTGGGTCGCCTCGGGCGACTACAAGGTCGAACCCGATCCCACTTGCGCACCGTTCGAACCGGTTCGCTGCGACACCTTCATCACGGAATCCACGTTCGGCTTGCCGATTTATCGATGGGAACCGTCCCGCGCTGTCTTCGATGGCATCGATTCGTGGTGGCGGCATAACGCGGCTGAAGGTCGGGCTTGCGTGTTGTTCTGCTATTCGTTTGGCAAGGCGCAGCGGATTCTTGCAGGCGTCGATCCGGCCATTGGCCCGATCTTTTGCCATGGCGCCGTGGAACCGCTGAACCGGGCATACACGCAAGCGGGTGTGCATTTGCCCGCGACACGGCCCGTCAGCGACATCGCCGCGAAGGACAAGACGGCGTTCAAGGGCGCACTGATCATTGCGCCGCCGTCCGCTCAAGGCAGCCCGTGGATGCGTCGCTTCGGCGACTATAGCGATGCGTTTGCGTCGGGCTGGATGCGGCTTCGCGGCACGCGACGGCGGCGCGGTCTGGACCGTGGTTTCGTGCTCTCCGATCACGCCGACTGGCCGGGTTTGCAAACCGCTATTAGTGCAACGGGCGCGCAACGCGTAATTGTGACGCACGGACAAATCGAGCCGATGGTGCGCTGGCTTCGCGAACAAGGTCTGGAAGCGGGCGCGTTCACGACCGAATACGGCGATGACGCGATAGAAGCCGACGCAGCGGAAAGCGGTCAAGCGAGCCAGTCCGCGCAGCAAGCCGTCGAACCCCCTCCTCCGCCTGAGGCCAACTCGCGATGAAACGCTTCGCCGCGCTGTACACCGCTCTGGACGGCACCACGTCGACGAAAGAAAAACTCGAGGCGCTGATCGCGTATTTCTCGGCGGCCGAACCCGAGGACGCCGCGTGGGCGTCGTACTTTCTCAGCGGCGGCAAACCTCGCCAATCGGTGCCCACCCGCCTTCTCATCGAATTTGCCCGCGAGCGCGCCGGCTTGCCGGAATGGCTCTTCGACGAGTCGTATCAGGCGGTCGGCGATCTGGCCGAAACCATCGCGCATATCCTGCCGCCCGCGCAGCGCACGTCCGAACTCGGCCTCGCGCAATGGATCGAGGAACGCGTGCTGACCTTGCGCGGCCTGGAGCCGAGCGAGCTACGAACCCGTTTGCTCGGCTACTGGGACGAACTCGACTGGAGCGAACGTTTCTTGTTGACCAAGCTGATAGGCGGAGGGTTTCGGGTGGGAGTCGCGCGCCAACTCGTCGTGCGCGCACTCGCCGAAGTCGCGGGTGTGGATCACAAACGCATTGCCCAGCGTATGGTCGGCTGGACCGATTCGCAGCAAGCGCCGGGCGCAGCGCGTTATTTGCGGCTGATCGCACCGGAAAGCACGGACGATGAAAACGCCGCCACGCCACATGAAAGCGACCTTGGTTTGCCCTATCCGTTTTTTCTCGCTCATCCCTTGCAAGCCGATCCGGCGACGCTCGGCATGCCGTCGGAGTGGGTGATCGAATGGAAGTGGGACGGGATTCGCGCGCAACTCGTGAAGCGCGGCGGCCGGGTGTGGCTGTGGTCGCGCGGTGAAGATCTCATCACCGACCGCTTTCCCGAACTCGCCTCGCTCGGCGCCGCGCTGGCGGACGGCACCGTCATAGACGGCGAAATTCTTGCGTGGGAACCCGGTGGTCACGCGCCATTGCCGTTTGCGCGGCTGCAACCGCGGATCACGCGCAAGACCTTGTCGAAGAAAGTGCTTGCCGATTCGCCCGCCACGTTTCTCGCCTACGACTTGCTGGAAGCCAATGGCCGCGATCTGCGCGTCACGCCGCTGATCGAACGCCGCGCGCACCTCGATGCATTGGCCACCGCGTTGGGTGAGACGCTGGCGGTCGACCTGCTGCGGGTGTCGCCGATGGTTGAAGCGCCCGATTGGGAGACCCTGGCCGCGTTGCGCGACGAAAGCCGCGGCCGAGGTGTTGAAGGCTTGATGCTGAAAGGACGTGAATCGCTTTATGGCGTCGGGCGCACGAAGGCTTCCGGGACCTGGTGGAAATGGAAGATCGATCCGTATGCCATCGACGCCGTCTTGCTTTACGCGCAACGCGGCCACGGCCGACGGGCGAGTTTGTACACCGATTTCACCTTCGCCGTGTGGGACGAAGCCGATGGCGTGCGCACTCTTGTGCCGTTCGCGAAGGCATATTCCGGCTTGACGGACGAAGAGATGCGCAAGGTCGATGCGGTCGTGCGCAAGACGACCATCGAAAAATTCGGGCCGGTGCGCAGCGTCACGCCGACGCTCGTATTCGAGATTGGTTTCGAAGGGATTCAGGCGAGTCCGCGTCATAAGTCGGGCATTGCCGTGCGGTTTCCACGCATGTTGAGATGGCGTACGGACAAACATATTGACGACGCCGATACGCTCGGCATGCTCAAGGGGTTCCTCGAAGGGGCGGCACCATGAGCATGCCAGCCGATGACGAGGGCACGTATAATCAGGATACCAAACAAAATAGCGACACGAAAATCCGTGCCCCGCGACCGCGTCGGATACCGAGAACACGCGCAGCGCAGGCGAAAGCCGGTGCCGATAGTCATCGATCGGGACGTTGGGGCGAGCGAATTTTCGTGGTCGCCGGGGATCGGGTAATGGCGGTGCGGACTCAGTGATAAGTCATCTTCGATGATGTCAGTTTCGTCAGCGTCCCGCGCTGGAACCTGTACCAGCCGTCGGCACTTTTCAGCACCACTTCATCGCGCTGCCAGAACACATTGGTGAGTTTCATGCGCTTTGTCATGTGCTCAACCGTGGGCGGGCGCCTGGTGAAATCGTAGAGAACGAGTTCGGGCGAGCCGGTATCGAATGCTTCGACAATCATCCGCGCCCCCGACGGCTCTTCGAAATGCGCAATGCGGCGGGCGTTCAGCTGATCGAACGGTTTGCCATCGATTTGGGCTTCGAAAGTGGCTCCTTGCTGAACGAACACCACGCTGCCGCCACTGGTGCGGATCGGTCCCGCGCTCGCGTCGGCTTCCTGAGCGAACACCCCCGGCACGGCCGCGAATGCCAACAGCGCGGCAACAATCAACGGGAAAAAATGCCGGAGTGCAGTCATGAAGGTCCTTGGTTGTAAAGCAGCAACCCTGCAACCTAGTCTGCCCGATGGCAAAAAGCAACAGTGAGAGTCTCGCAAAAGGCTGAAAATCCAACTCGTTGAATCAACTGTACAAATCTCGGGGTTTCCACCGAGCAAACGCAACAACGTTCGGTACAATTTGATTCCTTCAGCTCGCCCGAGCCTGCGTTCTTCACCCCGATAACGCGCGACCGGCCAGCACTCAGTCACCGCTTACCTCATGCCTCTGCCCCTTCTCGCCCTCGCCATTGCCGCGTTCGGTATCGGCACGACCGAATTCGTCATCATGGGCTTGTTGCCCAACGTCGCGCGGGATCTCGGGGTATCCATCCCCGCAGCCGGCATGCTTGTGTCGGGTTATGCGCTGGGCGTGACTATCGGCGCCCCTATTCTCGCTATCGTCACCGCGAGAATGCCGCGCAAGAAGGCGCTGATGAGCCTGATGGGTGTATTCATCGTCGGCAATCTGCTGTGCGCCATCGCGCCGGGTTACTGGATGCTGATGGCCGCGCGCATTTTGACCGCGTTCTGTCATGGCGCGTTCTTCGGCATCGGCTCGGTGGTCGCTGCGGACCTGGTCGCGCCCAACCGCCGCGCGCAAGCCATCGCGCTGATGTTCACCGGCCTCACGCTGGCGAACGTGCTCGGCGTGCCGCTCGGCACCGCGCTCGGTCAGGCGGCCGGCTGGCGCGCGACGTTCTGGGTGGTGACGGTGATCGGCCTGGTCGCGGCTGGTGCGCTGGCCGTGTGCCTGCCGAAGCACATCGAGATGAGGGAATCGAGCATCCTGCGCGAATTCAACGTGCTCAAGAATCCGCAAGTGCTGATGGTGCTCGGCATCAGCGTGCTGGCATCGGCGAGTCTCTTTTCCGTGTTCACGTACATCACGCCGATCCTTGAAGACGTCACCGGTTTTTCACCGCACGCGGTCACGTTGGTGCTGCTGTTGTTCGGGCTTGGGTTGACGGTTGGAAGCACGCTCGGCGGCAAGCTCGCGGACTGGAAGCTATTGCGCTCGCTGCTGACGTTTCTTGTGTCGATCATTGTGGTCCAGGCCATTTTTGCCGCCACGATGCACGCCGCCATTCCCGCGATGATCACCGTCTTCGTCTGGGGCGTGCTGGCTTTCGCGATCGTTCCACCGTTGCAGGTGTTGATCGTGAACCGTGCAAGCGATGCGCCGAATCTTGCGTCTACGTTGAATCAGGGTGCGTTTAACCTCGGCAATGCGATTGGCGCGTGGCTCGGGGGCATGACGATTGGCGCGGGGGCGGCGCTCACGGCGCTGCCGTGGGTAGGCGTGGTGATGGCCTGCGGCGCGTTTGGATTGACGTTGCTGTCGGCGTCGATGGATCGACGGGCGCGGCGCGCGAGCATCGGAGTGGTTTAGTTTCGCTCGCGCCGGTGGACAGGGGTGGGGGGGTTGGGGGTTGGTGATCGGTCGGTTTCGAGGTTAGTGGGCGGGGTCAATGCCGGGTTGCTAGGTTCTGAGGGTAGCGGTCGAGTTCATTGCCGGGTTGCTGCTTTCAGAGTTAGTGGCCTGCATGAGTCGGATTTTCTCTTTATCACTATTAGCCACTGTGCGTGGCGGCACGTCATTTCTTTGTCCAAAGCGACAAAGAAACGAAGCAAAGAAAACGCTTTCAACCACGCTACCCTAAGTGTCCACAGCGTGCAGTTTTCATTCATAGGTGCCCCAAAAGCACGGTGCTCGCCAGAGCCACGGATGTGTGAAACCCTCCTTCTCCGAACACCGATACCCACACGCTTCGCCACCAGTGATTGAACCTGCCCAAGGAGCACCCCGCGCTATCCGCGGAGGACCAACCACCGAATTTGTACGCGTAACGAATCACACGGCCAACCCACCAAATACCGAAGCCGCAGAATGCGTGGAGCCATACCCACGAAGAAAACCGTACAAGCCACGCTATGAACTCACCAAATGCCGAAGCTGTTAATACGTATCTGGTCGCGTGGCCCAAAAAATAGCTGCGCAGACCAAGCAGTCAACCCACCAAGACACGAAGCAGTAAAGACGCGTGAGGCCGTACGGGTTTCTGGGCGCCTGGTGCTTGCCCGAGAGCGTACGGGGCGAAGCGTGTTCATGTCAGGATTCGCGAGAAGGAGGGGTTCAAACATCCGTCGCTCTGGCGAGCACCGTGCTTTTGGGGCACCTATGAATAGAAACTGCACGCTGTGGACACTTAGGGTAGCGTGTTTAAAAGCGCTTTCTTTGCTTCGTTTCTTTGTCGCTTTGGACAAAGAAATGACGTGCCGCCACGCACAGTGGCTAATAGTGATAAAGAGAATATCCGACTCTCGCAGACCACTAACGCCGAAAGCACCCACCCGGCATCAACCCCAACCGCTACCCCCAGAACCCCCGCATCAACCCCAACCACTAACCGGAACCTCGGCCACGCCCCGCGCCGGCAAAACCACCCCTCGGCATTCGCCGAACCCCACCCGATATCCCTCCCCCTGACACCATCCGGTGAGCGTCAATTCATCCCCATCTTCAATAAACCTGCGCTCGCCGCCCTCATCCAGCGCAATCGGACGCTGCCCGTTCCACGTCATCTCAAGCAAGCTCCCGCATGAATCCGGCGTCGGCCCACTGATCGTGCCGGAACCCATCAGATCGCCCACGCGCGTGTTGCAACCCGCCACCGTGTGATGCGCAAGTTGCTGCGCCATCGACCAGTACATCAGCTTGAAATTAGTCCGCGTGAGCTTCGTCGCCGACTCAGCCAGCGCCGGCCGCAAATGCACTTCAAGCTCGATATCGAATGCATGATTACCAGCGTGGCGCAAATACGGAAGCGGTTCAGGCTCCTGCTTCGGCGTGGCGGCACGGAACGGTTCGAGCGCATCGAGCGTGACGATCCACGGCGAAATCGTGGTCGCGAAACCCTTCGCGTTGAATGGCCCAAGCGGCACATATTCCCATTGCTGGATATCGCGGGCGCTCCAGTCGTTAAGCAAAACCATGCCGAAGATATGCGACTCCGCATCCTCACAGTCAATCGGCTCGCCCAGCGCATTCCCCGCGCCAACGATAAACCCCGTCTCCAGTTCAATATCCAGCTTCCGGCATGCACTGAACACCGGCCGCTCAGCATCGGGCAACTTGATCTGGCCGCTCGGCCGGCGCACCGGCGTCCCGCTCACGATCACCGATGAAGCGCGCCCGTTGTACCCAATCGGCATCTCCGACCAGTTCGGCAGCAACGCGTTCTTCGGATCGCGGAACATGGAACCCACATTGGTCGCATGTTCCTTCGATGAATAAAAATCCGTGTAGCCAGGGATATCGATAGGCCGATGCAGCATCGCACTCGCCCGGGGTATGAGCGCGCGTGGACGCAACGCCGTGTTGTTTTTCAGCGTGTCGCAATGGGCGGCAAGCAGCGCGCTCACCTGGACACGAACGTGTCGCCATGTATCCCTTCCCAATGCGATAAACGCATTCAGCGTGGGCTGCGCGAACACCGGTTCGCATTCGATCAACCCCGCGCGATGCACGACGGCGAGGTCGAGAATCCAGTCGCCGATCGCCACGCCCGCGCGCGGCAACGGATTGACTTCATCGGTGAAAATGCCGAACGGCAGGTTCTGGATCGGGAAGTCGCTTGATGGATTATTCGCGGATTCGATCCAGCTTTTAAGCGCTGGATTGCGCGTCGCTTCAAGCGCTTCATGAGTCGGGCCGGCTGAAAAACTCATCGTTGCTCCGGGTTGAAATGTTTGGTCAGTCCCTGCCAGCACTCGTAGTAATGCGCCTGCAATTGCGCGGTTTCCAGAGCGAAGCGGGTTGGCTTGATCAACGTGCGTGTTTCGAACATGAACGCCATCGTGTCGCCTACTTTCACGGGTGTCGATGTATCCGCCTTCGATGCTTTCTCGAAGGTCCCCGCGTCCGGCCCATGTCCCGACATGCAGTTATGCAAGCTCGACCCTCCGGGCATGAACCCTTCGGATTTCGCATCGTAGACGCCATGCACGAGGCCCATGAATTCACTCGCGACGTTCCGATGAAACCACGGCGGCCGGAACGTATCTTCGTTTGCAAGCCAGCGCGGCGGGAAAATCACGAAGTCGATGGCGTCCACTCCCGGCGAATCCGTCTGCGATTGCAGTACAAGAAAGATCGACGGATCGGGGTGATCGAAGCTGATCGAACCGATGGTGTTGAACAGCCGCAGGTCGTATTTGTACGGCGCATAGTTACCGTGCCACGCGACCACGTCAAGCGGCGAATGGCCGATATCCGCGCGCCACAACACGCCGTTCATCTTCGCGACGAGTTCAAACGCGCCCTCGCGGTCTTCATAAGCCGCGTGCGGCGTGAGGAAATCGCGCGGGTTCGCAAGACCGTTCGAACCGATAGGCCCAAGGTCCGGCAGCCTCAACAAAGCGCCGAAGTTCTCACAAATGTAGCCACGCGCGGTGCCGTCCGGCAGCGTGACGGAAAAACGCACACCGCGCGGAATGACCGCTATTTCAAAGGGTTCTATATCGAGCCGGCCGAGTTCCGTCGCGATCGATAACCGCCCTTCCTGCGGCACGATCAGCAGTTCGCCATCGGCGTTGTAGAAGAAACGATCCTGCATCGAACGGTTCGCGGCATAGAGATGGATCGCGCAGCCTTGCATGGATTCGGCCGCGCCGTTGCCGGCCATCGTCACCCAGCCATCGATGAAATCCGTGGGTGCATCGGGCATCGGCAGCGGGTCCCAGCGGAGTTGATTCGGTGGCGTAGGCGGCACCTCGGCGAAGTTCGCGACGAGCTTCGCGCGCAGGTCATTACCTTCAATCTGAGTGAACGGTTGATGCACCGCCGCCGGCCGTATCCGATACAACCACGAGCGCCGATTATGCCCGCGCGGTGCGGTGAACGCGGTGCCCGAAAGCTGCTCGGCATAGAGACCGTAGTTCACACGCTGCGGTGAATTGCGGCCGAGCGGCAGCGCGCCGGGCAACGCCTCGCTGGCGAAGTCGGCGGCAAATCCCGATTGATAGTGGCGGCTCGTGTCGGTATGACTCGTGAACGCGCCGGGCGATTCTGGTTTCATGGTCTTGTCCTTTTCTACAGTTTCATACGCTGGCGGTTGAAGTCACAACGCCGCTGCGTGCCATCGACATCGCTTCGCGCAGCACATCCATATCGCCGATCTGGTTCGACAGCAGCAGGATCAGTTTTGCGTTCACTAGCTGGCTTTCGTCGTTACCAAGGTCGCGATGCATATCGATCAGCGCTTCATAGAAGGCATCAGGATCGGCAAGGCGCAAGGTGGTATCGAGCATGGCGGACCTCATCATGCGGGCTGGGTTTCGTTCAGGGCGCAAGTTGCGCGGGCGAGTGCTTCACGGACGGTCTGAGGTTCTAACGAACGAGCGCGCATCGCAATGTGCTGATCCGGGCGCAGCAAATAGAACGTGCCGGGATGTGCATCGAAACGTTGGGACAGGAGACCCTTCACATCTTCCAGTACCTCAACACCTTCGCGAGATTTAACGTCGGAACGCGCTGGCACGATCAAAAATAGCTTCATTTGCGGGCGAAAATCTTTCAACGCGGTCAGCGCATCCGACGATTCACCAAACAGTACACCCGCAAACGACGACCCCAGGCGCTGCAAGAACCATCCGTTGCGGCCAGCAAAAAACACTGGCGCATCCGCCGCCACTTCACCCGGCACAAGCGCGCAGTGGAAGGCATCGCGGTCCGGCGTGTTTAACGGCGAATCATGCAGCACCGAAGCCGTCGATAACCGTCCGCTATTCACTATCCGCCGCGCAAACGCGCAATCTTTCGCGAGCCGCAAAGCGGCGTCGCGGAACACGCGGGACACGTCGCTCTTCGGCGTGATGAAATCGGTTGAACGCGTGGAGTGGCGGATGTTTTCATCGGCGGCGGCTTCGCGCTCGCTGGCGTAGGTGTCGAGCAACGCGTCGGGTGCATCGCCGTCGATCACCAACTTTAATTTCCAGCCAAGATTGTCCGCGTCCTGCACACCGCTGTTCGCGCCGCGCGCGCCGAACGGCGATACGCCATGCGCCGAATCGCCCGCAAACAGCACTCGCCCGTGACGAAATTTATCCATGCGCTGGCATCGGAAGGTATAGACGCTCACCCATTCCAGTTCAAATTCGACGTCCGGTCCGAGCAACGCGCGCACGCGCGGAATCACACGCTCCGGCGCTTTCTCCGCGATGGGGTCGGCGCCCCAGCCCAACTGGAAATCGATGCGCCACACATTGTCCGGCTGCCGATGCAGCAACACCGATTGATTCGGATGAAACGGCGGATCGAACCAGAACCAGCGCTCGGTCGGGAAGTCGGCTTTCATCCGCACATCGGCGATCAGGAAGCGATCCTTGAACGTGCGGCCGTGGGTATCGAGATGCATGAGTGCACGCACCGGGCTACGCGCGCCATCGGCGGCGACCACGTAATTTGCTCGCAACGTATACGGACCGTCAGGCGTGTCAATCTGCAGCGAAACATATTCATCGGACTGCGTAATACCCATGACCTTGTTGCGCCAGCGGGCATCGAGCAAGGGCAACTCGCGCGCCCGCTCAGCCAGATACCCTTCGACGTAATACTGCTGCAGATTGATAAACGCGGGCCGCGCATGATCCGCTTCGGGCAACAAATCGAACGCGTAGAGCAGTTCGTTTTGCAGGAACACCTTGCCCACGTTCCAGCTCACGCCCTTCGCGACCATTGGTTCGCCGCAGCCGAGCCGATCGAATATCTCGAGCGTACGTTTCGCAAAGCAGATAGCGCGCGATCCCGACGACAACGTGTGGTCATCGTCGAGCAGCACGACCGGGGTGCCCTGCTGCGCGAGGTCGATCGCGGTCGCGAGACCCACCGGCCCCGCGCCGATCACGACGACCGGATGCAGCGGCGCATCGCCATCTTGATCCGATGAGCGGCGATACTCGAACGTAAGCGCCTGAAAATCGATAGCCATGGTCATTGTTCGTCGCCAATCAGCTTTCGAGCGTTTCCCACATTTCCTTGTCGCGCTGCGCCGTCCAGATGCGCGGATCGCGATATTGCGTGGCTTCGTCGAAGGCGCGCGTGACATCGAACGGCATGCAGTGATCGAAGATGACCCAGTCGCCAAACTTCGGCTTGAGCGCGGCATACGTGAGCTTGTAGATCTCGTTGAGGTCCTTGCCGGCTGCGGCGCCCAACTTCACTTGATTGAACAGTTCGCTAACGAAAGCCCGCGTTCCCGCGATACCGTCCGCCACTTGGCTCGGCGTCTTCAGCGCAGCACCGCGGCCGGGTACCAGCTTCTCGGGATTGAACGCCGCGAGCGCGTCGAGCGTTGCCGGCCAGTCCTGGTAATAGGCATCGCCACAATAAGGCGTCGCGCCGTATTCGACCAGATCGCCGGACAGCATCACCTTGTCCTGCGGCAACCACAGCACGGTGTCGCCTTTGGTGTGACCTCGGCCAAGCTGCATGATCTTCACTTCGAGCTTGCCTAGCCAGAGCGTCATCTCGCCTTTGAAGGTAAGCGTTGGCCACGTCAGGCCCGGCACCGATTCCACTGCATTGAACAGGCGCGGAAAACGCTCGATCTCGCTCTTCATGTCCTGCTCGCCGCGCTCGACAATCAGGTCGTACGTGTCCTGGCTGGCGATGATCTGCTGCGCGCCATACGCCGACGCGCCGAGCACCCGCACCGCGTGATAGTGCGTGAGCAGGATGTATTTGATGGGTTTGTCGGTGACTTCGCGGATCCGGCGAATCACGTCTTGCGCCATGACGGGCGTGGCTTGCGTGTCGGCGACGAGCACCGCGTCGTCGCCAATCACAATGCCCGTATTCGGATCGCCTTCCGCCGTGTACGCGTAGGCGTGCTCGGACAGGCGCTCGAATGTCACCTTCTTTTCCGCCAAGTCCGCCTGCGATGCAAATTTCTTCTCGGCCGCCATGAAAGCCTCCTGATGGTTTATCGCCTCAATTACGCATAGTAAAATTAATTACGATAAGTGAAATTATTGTTAACCCTAGTCATATGCGTCGAGTTGGTTTCGGGTCATATGAATATGTGGATTTTGTGCAAGGCGTCACGCGCGGCACTGCTACCATCGACGCTACACCTCTCACACCTTCCCTTCATGATTGCCCCAACCGTCCAGCAACTTGTTTCTCGCGCAGCGGACTATCCGTTTCCCGGCGCGCGCATCGTCATGGGCGAGGGAGCGAGCGCGAGTACGGCCATCGCGTTTTACGAAGGGTTTTGTCTGGCGAGCGCGTATGAGCCTATCTTCGATGTCACCACGCGAGGCTTGCCGCAATCGCTGACGGCATCGGTGGAAAGTGCGGAGCGTTTCGGCGATGAACTCGGTTTTCAGGCGCTTACCCTCACTGCCGATGGCGCGTCGTTCGATCCGTTCGCGCAACTCGACGACGACCCGAAGCTGGTCGAGCTCGACCGGCTCTCACGCGCATTGCACGCGTTTAATTTTTTCGGCGCACAGCGGCCGGGTTTGCTGTTCCTGCGTGTCCATGAGCGTCTGCTGAAGAGCGTGAAATACGATCATGGCAAGCACTTCTCTTCGGTATTGATCGAGTTTGGGTTGAATCCGGCGCGGATCGTGATTGAGTTGCCGCCGGCGGCGGTTGCGCATCGGACGTTCCTCGGGTATCTCGTGAAGAGTTATCAGAAGTATGGATTCAAGGTCGCGGGGAATTTGCCCAATGCCGGGCAGATCATGTCGGTGTCGGATATGGCTCGGCTGGATTTCATCAAGATGGATGCGGGTTTGGCGTTGAGGGATTCCGTGGTGAAGCCGTTGGTGGGGTATGCGCACCGGCTAAAGATTCCCCTCATATTTAGCCACGTCGGAGACGAAGCGCAATTCGAAGCGCTTCAGCAATTCGATGTGAGTTTTGTGCAAGGGCCCGCGTTTGAGGCGCATGCGATTGGGCCGGGGGGACGGTAGGAGCGTTCGCACTTCCTGACCCCACGGCCCTCCAGATCCGTCCACCGTTACGAGCGAAAATTCACCGGGCGGTGAACCTGTCCTCAATAGGAATGACGATGCCTGGAATCGTCGCGGCAGCTTCACTCAACAAATACAAAATCGGTGCGGCCGCTTCGACGCGCAATACGCAGACCGATCTTCAATCCCCACCGCCGCCTGACTCGATATATCAACAACACCACGCCACTGGCATCCGCCGCCATAAGCCGATCGAAATCTGCAGCGCAAATCGATGCCATAGATACCAAGGCGTCAGATTTTGTGCACCGCAATAGCCTTCATGTCACGCCGAACCATCCAAACCACAGCCCCAAAATCCACGCAAAAACGCAAACCGAAATGCTGCGTAGTGCCTTGACTTTCATCGAATCGAATACGATCATTCGCTCACAGAACGAGCAAATGATCGACGCAACACGGATTTGGCTCAGCGCCCACTTCGCGTTCGACGACAACGAGACACAGCACAGCGCCCGGCACCGCATGAGGCGCATCCAGATCAGAGGAAGGACGACATGACTACCGAAAGCCACGCAGCCGCCGACGTGATCCTGCACATCGGCGCGGGTTCTTTTCATCGTGCGCATCAGGCGTGGTATCTGCACAAGCTGATTGAATCCGGCGATACGCGCTGGTCTCTGACGGTCGGCAATATTCGCGGCGACATGAATGCCGTACTGGAAGCGCTGGCCGCACAGAACGGCACCTATACGCTGGAAACCGTCACGCCGCACGGCAAGCGCGCGTATGAAACCATCCGCTCGATCACGAAGGTCGTGCCATGGGCGGCGGACCTGAACGCGCTTGTGGCGGCGGGCGCTGCGCCCGAATGCAAGATCGTGTCGTTCACGGTGACCGAGGGCGGTTATTACCTCGATGAACACCATAAGCTGGATACGGCGAATCCGGATCTGGCCGCCGACCTGAAAGGCGCCCGCACGACGATCTACGGCGCACTCGCCGCTATTCTCGACGCCCGCATGAAGCAGAACGCGGGCAAGGTGACGCTGCAGAACTGCGACAACCTGCGCAGCAACGGTGATCGATTTAAAGCCGGCATGCTCGAATTCCTCCAATTGCGCGGCGAAACTGCGCTGCGCGAATGGATGATCGCGAATACGTCATGCCCGAACGCGATGGTCGATCGCATCACGCCACGCCCCACGCCCGATGTCCGCGAGCGCGTGCTAGCCGCCACCGGTTTCGACGATAAAGCCCCCGTCATGGGCGAAGCGTTTATCCAGTGGGTGATCGAAGACGAATTTATTGCAGGGCGGCCGGCATGGGAAAAAGTCGGCGCGGAAATGGTTCACTCGGTACTGCCGTACGAGGAAGCCAAAATCCGCATTCTCAACGCAACACATAGTTGTATTGCATGGGCGGGGACTCTGGTTGGCCATCAATACATTCACGAAGGCACGCAGGACGCCGATATCCGCGCGCTCGCCGAAACCTACGTCACCGAAGACGTGATTCCTTGCCTGTCGCCGAGTCCGATCGACCTGGCCAAGTACCGCGATGTGGTGCTCGACCGCTTCGTCAATCCGTATATCCAGGATACGAATCAACGCGTGGCCGCCGATGGCTTCTCCAAGATCCCCGGTTTTATCGCGCCGACTCTGCGTGAATGTTTTGCGCGTCACGTCGATCCGAACGCGACTGCCATGTTGCCCGCGCTGTTCTTCCGCTTCCTCGAACGCTGGCACGAAGGCAAGCTGCCGTACGCGTACCAGGACGGCGTGATGGACCCCGCCACCGCGCACGCTTTCTTCGAAGCGGACGATCCGGTGAAGGCTTTCGTCGCCGATAAACTGCTCTGGGGCAGCCTCGCGCAAAGCGCCGATCTGGAACGCGTGCTGCGCGCGGCGCTTGGCCGTGTCGATGCCTGGCTCGCCACGCGGGCCTGAGCAGCTTACTCATCTTCATGCCTGTCCGGTGTTATTGCCAATGGCGTAACACTGGCAGCGGCGCTACATTAGCGCCTCCGGTTTCCCGTGGCTTTAAGCCTTCATCAAGGGTTCGTCCATGTATTTAGGCATCGATCTCGGCACCTCCGAAGTAAAAGTTCTCCTGCTGGCGAGCGACGGCAATGTCGTCGGCACGGCGGGCACGCCCTTCACCGTTTCGCGTCCGAAACCCCGCTGGTCCGAGCAAAATCCGCTCGACTGGTGGAACGGCACGCGCGCCGCGCTCTTCGCTTTACGCGATAAATTCCCGCAGGAGTTCGCGCAAGTGCGCGGCATCGGTTTGTCGGGACAGATGCACGGTGCAGTGCTGCTCGATTCCGAAGATCGCGTGCTGCGGCCGGCGATCCTTTGGAACGACATGCGCAGCGACAAGGAATGCGACGAGTTGACCGAGCGCGCGTCGCAGTTGCATGAAATCGCCGGCAATCTCGCGATGCCCGGTTTCACCGCGCCGAAGTTGCTATGGGTGCAGCACAACGAGCCGGAGATTTTCAATCGGACGGCATGCGTGTTGCTGCCGAAGGATTATCTGCGGCTGCATCTGACGGGCACGAAAGTATCCGATCCGTCGGACGCCGCCGGCACCTTGTGGCTCGATGTCGCGCGCCGCGACTGGTCCGATGAACTGCTCGCCGCCTGCAACATGACGCGCGCCCAAATGCCGGCACTGGCCGAAGGCAGCGAGCCGTCGGGCACGCTGCTGCCCGCGCTCGCTCGCGAACTCGGATTGCCCGATGGCGTGATCGTCGCGGCCGGTGGTGGCGACAACGCGGCAAGCGCAGTGGGTATCGGAGCGACGGAACCGGGCGATGGTTTCCTGTCACTCGGAACATCGGGCGTGCTGTGCGTGGTCGGCGACCGCTTCCGGCCGAATCCATCGTCGGCGGTGCATGCGTTCTGTCACGCCATTCCTGATCGGTGGCATCAGATGAGCGTGGTGTTATCGGCCGCGAGTTGCCTTCGCTGGGTCTGCAAGCTCACCTCGACCGACGAACCCACGTTGCTCGCTGAAATCGCCGCGCTCGATCCCGCTGCGCTTGAGATCGCGCCGCTCTTCCTGCCGTATCTCAGTGGTGAGCGTACGCCGCATAACGACCCGTACGCGCAAGGCGTGTTCTTCGGCATGACGCACGCAACCGACCGCGCGTTGCTCGGTTATGCAGTGCTTGAAGGCGTGACGCTCGCGCTGACCGATGGCCTCGACGCGTTGCAGGCTGCCGGCACGGAAGTCCACGCGCTGTCGCTGCTGGGCGGCGGTGCGCGCAGCAAGTACTGGGGCCAGTTATTAGCCGACGCCCTCAACACCCGCACGCGCACGCACGGCGGCGGCGAGACCGGCGCGGCGCTTGGCGCGGCACGGCTTGGCTGGCTGGCGGCGGGCGGCGATCCGGCCGTGGTGCTTGCCAAGCCACCCGTGAAGGATGAGTTCATCCCGAACGCGGAACGCCATGCGATTCTGCGGCAGCGGCTGAAGGGTTTCCGCGAGTTGTATCGGCACGTGCGCCCGTTGTTCGATCCGGCGCGTCCGCGGCTCGCGTGATGGTTTAAAAGGCGGCCGGGGGAGTTTCTGCCCTCGGCCGCCGAGCGTGCACAATGTCGATCTTTCGCGTGCCTTTATGGCGCGCGATTCTCTTTATATTCGACACGAACGACCAGACATCGAGCCACCGTGCCCAAGTCCAACGAAAAACTCGATCTCGCCACCCGCGCCGCGTGGCTGTATTACGTCGCGGGCAATACGCAGAATGAAATAGCGGAGAAGTTGCAGATCTCGCGGCCCGTCGCGCAGCGGCTGGTCGCGTTCGCGGTCGAAAAGAACCTGATCCGCGTGCGCGTGGACCACCGGATTGCCGATTGCCTTGCGCTGGCGGCGAAGTTATCGAAGCGATACGGTTTGTCGATGTGCGAAGTCGTGCCTATAGACGGCGATTCGCCCGAGCAAGTGGATCGCAAGCTGGCGGTCGCGGGCGCGCAAGTGATGGAGCGTTATCTCACCGATGAAAAACCGCTGGTGATCTCGATCAGCACCGGCCGGACGCTGAAGGCCGTGGTCGCGCAAATCGGGCAACTGGAGCGTCCGCAGCACCGGTTGGTGTCGATGGTCGGGGCTATTGCCCAGGACGGTTCCTCGAACCGCTACGACGTCGCGCAGCACCTCTCCGAGAAGACCGGCGGCAAGCATTTCATGTTGCCCGCGCCGTTGATGGCTGACAGCCGGGCCGAGCGTGAGCAATGGTGCAATCATCGGCTGTATCGGATTGTCGATGCGTTGTCCGGGAACGCGGATGTCGCGTTTATTGGGATTGGCAATATTGGGATTAATTGTCCGTTGCATGAGGATGGGTTTATCACGACCGCCGAGGTGGAAGAGATGATGCAGGCCGGCGCGGTGGCGGAGTTGCTCGGGCTGCCGATTGATGCGCAAGGCGTGCGGGTGCAATCGACGACTGGCGAGCGTGTGACGAGTTTGCGGCTGGATGCCCCGCCGAAGCGGCCGACTATAGGGTTTGCGGGCGGGTTGAGAAAGCGTGACGCGGTGATCGCCGCGTTGCAGGGGAAATGGCTTTCCGGGCTGGTGACGGATGAGTTGTGTGCGCAGGCGGCGCTGGACGCTTGAGGGTGGTCGGGATTCTGGTGGGGTCGGGGTTTGGGTCGGGTTGGTCGGGTTCGGGGTTAGCGGTCGGGGTCAGTGCCGGGTTGGTGCTTTCAGTGTTAGTGGTCTGCGAGAGTCGGATTTTCTCTTTATCACTGTTAGCCACTGTGCGTGGCGGCACGTCATTTCTTTGTCCAAAGCGACAAAGAAACGAAGCAAAGAAAGCGCTTTAACCGCGCTACCCTAAGTGTCCACAGCGTGCAGTTTCAATTCATGGGTGCCCCAAAAGCACGGTGCTCGCCAGAGCGGAGGATGTGTGAACCCCTCCTTCTCCGAACACGGATACCCACACGCTTCGCCACCAGTGACTGAATCTGCCCAAGGGGCACCCCGCGCTATCCGCGGACGACCAACCACCGAATTTGTACGCATAACGAATCACACGGCCGACCCACCAGAAACGAAGCTGCAGAATGTGTGGGGCCATACCCACGAAGAAAACCGTAGAAGCAGCCTGATCAACTTACCAAAACGAAGTTGTTAATACGTATCAGGCCGCGTCGCCCACAAAAATAGCTGCGCAGACCAAGCAGTCAACCACGAAGACATGAAGCAGTAAAGATGCGTGGGGCCGCGCTGATTCCTGGGCGCCTCGTGCTTGCCCGAGAGCGTACGGGGCGAAGCGTGTTCGTGTCAGGATTCGCGAGAAGGAGGGGTTCACACATCCTTCGCTCTGGCGAGCACCGTGCTTTTGGGGCACCTATGAATCAAAACTGCACGCTGTGGACACTTAGGGTAGCGTGGTTTAAAAGCGTTTTCTTTGCTTCGTTTCTTTGTCGCTTTGGACAAAGAAATGACGTGCCGCCACGCACAGTGGCTAATAGTGATAAAGAGAAAATCCGACTCTCGCAGACCACTAAGGCCGAAAGCACCAACCCGGCATAGACCCCGACCACTAACGCCGAAATCCCCGCCCGCCCCACTCTCTCAACTCGCCAAAACCCCAACCCCCCGTCCACCGGCGCGAGCCCCCCTACGCCGCCGACAACACCTCAACAATCTTCCGCTGATAAGCAATCCCATCAGCATTAAACAAATGGCAATGCTCAGGCAAAGCGCCAAGCTTCAGCACCTCGCCACGCGAATGGCGCTCCAGCGGCGGAATCCGGGCGATGATCCCCTCCGGCGCCACCGTCGACTCCGAGTACAGATAAGCGGCATCGCCAAGCGACTCCACGGCCATCGTCTTCGCCGATACCCCGTGCTCCACCGTCGCCGCCGTCCCTGCATGCAAATGCTCCGGACGAATCCCGACTGTCACCGAATCGCCGACCTTCGCACTACCCGGCTCGACCGCCGTCAGTTGGGTCTCACCCGTCGCATACTTCACCAGCACACCATCGCTTAACACCTGCGTAATTTCGGCGTTAAAGAAATTCATCTTCGGCGAGCCGATAAAACCCGCCACGAACTTGTTCTGCGGCGCGTGATAAAGCTGGTTAGGCGTTCCGACCTGCTCCACATTCCCCGCCGACAACACCACGATCTTGTCAGCCAGCGTCATGGCCTCCACCTGATCATGCGTCACATAAATCATCGTGGTCTTCAACTCGTCGTGCAGACGCGCAAACTCCAGACGCATCTTCACGCGCAACGCAGCGTCCAGGTTGGACAGCGGCTCGTCGAAGAGGAACACCTTCGGCTTGCGCGTGATCGCGCGGCCGATCGCCACCCGCTGACGCTGGCCGCCCGACAATTGCTTAGGTTTCCTATCGAGCAAATGATCGATATGCAGGATCTTCGCTGCCTGCTTGACCGCTGCATCAATCTCCGGCTTCTTCGTGCCGGCAAGCTTCAGGCCAAACGCCATGTTGTCGTACAGCGTCATGTGCGGATACAGCGCGTACGACTGGAACACCATCGCAATGCCGCGCTTGGCCGGCTGCACGTCGTTCACGCGCACGCCGTCGATCATCAGGTCGCCGCCGCTGATATCTTCCAGACCGGCGATCATCCGCATCAGCGTGGATTTGCCGCAACCGCTTGGGCCCACGAACACGACGAATTCGCCATCGGCGATATCGAGGTTCACGCTACGAATCACTTCGGTTTCTTCGTAGCGCTTGTTGATGTTACGCAGATTCAGGCTTGCCATGATGGAGTCTCCGTCTTTAACTTGGCTTCGTTTTCTGCGAGCAAGAGGCTCACGGCAGTTCGAAGCTTGCGTTTTGCAGCCACTGCCCAACGAGCGCGGGGAGTTGTCCCATCTCGTCGAACACGACACTTGCGCCAGCACGTTTCAGCGCATCAATTTGTCCTTCAGTTGCATGACCGGCGCCCACGAAACCGAGCACGGTCATGCCCGCCGCCGCTGCCGCCGTGACGCCGGTTACGCTGTCTTCTACCACCACACAGCGTTCGGGCGCCACCCTCAGAGTTCGCGCCGCCGCGAGGTACACGTCGGGCGCGGGTTTCGGGTTTGCTACTTTATCGGCGCAAAACAGACGCTCGCCGAAAAACCGCACGAGGCCCGTGCGGCTCAGCACGGCTTCCACATACGACGTAAAGCTGTTGCTCGCGCAGGCCTTGCGCAAGGAAATCGCGGCCAGCGCGGCCTCGATTCCATCGACTGCCGGCCCTTCCACGGCCGCGGCTTCCACGACCACCCGGATTGCATCGATCTGGGCTGAATCGAGCGTCCGGCCGAGCGCTTCGGCCGTGCGCAGCAGCACCGTTTCGATTCGCAGCCCGAGCAGCGGCGTGACGATCGGCTCGGCATCCACGCCGGGCCAGAGTGCCTCCAACTGCTGCACGAGCACGCGTCCCGCAATCGCTTCGCTGTCGATCAATACGCCGTCGCAGTCGCAGATCAGCAGATGCCCGTCGAGGGCATCGGCTGGAGCGAGCGCGTCCGGTACGCCGGCTTGGGACAAGTTCAGGTTCACTGGATCGACCTCGGGTTAAGCTTCATTTCACCGCGCCGAAGGTCAGGCCGCGCACCAGTTGCTTCTGCGATAACCAGCCGACAATCAGGATCGGCGCCACGGCCAGCAGTGAAGCCGCCGAGAGCTTGGCCCAGAACAAACCTTCCGGGCTCGAATACGACGCAATGAACACCGTCAGCGGCGCCGCGTTCGAACTCGATAAGTTGATGCTCCAGAACGCCTCGTTCCACGAAAGGATCACGAGCAGCAACGCGGTGGACGCGAGCCCGGGGAGCGACATCGGCATCAGCAGATAGACGATTTCCTGCCACGTCGCCGCGCCGTCTATACGCCCGGCTTCCAGGATGTCACGCGGGATTTCGTTGAAGTACGTGTAGGACATCCAGACCGCGATCGGCAAGTTGATCAGCGTATAGACGACGATCAAACCCCACACCGTGTCGAGCATGCCGGTGTTTTTCCACAGCAGGTAGATCGGCACGAGCACGCCGACCGACGGCATCATCTTCGTCGAGAGCATCCACAGCAGCACTTTCTGCGTTTTCTTGGTCGGGAAAAACGCCATGGCGTACGCGCACGGCACAGCGAACAGCAAGCAGATCACCGTGACGCCGACCGAGATCAGGACGGAGTTCCACGCGAACGCAAAGTAATTACTGCGCGCGAACACCTCGCGGAAACTGTCGAGCGTGGGCGTGAAAATCAGCGATGACGAATACGCCTGCTGCTCGGTCTTGAACGCCGTGATGGTCATCCAGAAGATCGGGAAAAACAGCAGCAGCGCGAACAGCCACGCGATCACACCGAGCACGCCGCGCTTGAGCGTGTCGAGGATCGGCACGGACGTTGTTGCGGTAACGGGATGGCTCATGATTCGTACTCCCCTTTCAGGTTCTTCGAGAGCATGCGCACCAGGAAGAACGCAACGACGTTCGCCAGCACGACCGCCAGAATGCCGCCGGCGGAAGCCAGGCCGACGTCGAATTGCTGCAGGCCGAGCGCGTAGATCAGGTACGACAGGATGGTGGTCGCGGTGCCCGGGCCGCCGCCGGTCGTCGTATAGATTTCAGCGAAGATGGAGAGCAGGAAAATGGTTTCCATCATCACCACCACGGCAATCGCGCGCTTCAAGTGCGGCAGCGTGATGTAGAAGAACATGGAGAACGCGCCGGCACCGTCGATGCGCGCCGCTTCCTTTTGCTCCTGATCCAGCGACTGGATCGCCGTGAAGAGAATCAGGAACGCGAACGGCAGCCACTGCCACGCAACAATCACGATCACAGCAAAGAGTGGATAGTCGCCAAACCAATCGATCGGCTGAAGCCCCAACGACCGCATCAACGCGGCGATCAGGCCATACACCGGATGCAAGATCATGTTCTTCCAGATCAGCGCGCTGACCGTAGGCATGACGAAGAACGGTGCAATTACCAGCAGCCGCGCAATGCCCTGACCATAGAACTTGCGGTCAAACAGCACGGCAAGCAGCACGCCGCCAATTACGGTAATCAGCAACACCGATCCAATCAGCGTCAGCGTATGAACAATCGACGGCAGGAAGGCCGGATCGGTGGCCAGGAATTCATAGTTATCGAGCCCGGCAAACCCTTTGACATCGGGGTTGAGCAGGTTGTATCGCGAGAACGAATACCAGATGGTCATCGCGAGCGGGATGGCCATCCACAGGAACAGTACAGCGGTCGACGGCATGATGAGCCAGCGGACCGACTTCGCGCGCTTCTTGTCGCGCGCTGCGGCGGATTCCGCGTAACCGTCTGTGAGGGGGGGATTAAGTTGACTCATGATCGTGTCACCTCTCGATGATGCGCGGGCCGCGCGCCAGGCTTCTTCACAGAAGCGGCGCGGCCCGCTGTCCTACGTTAGGCGCAACAAGTTGCTGCTTTGAGCCCTTATTTCTGGTACCCAGCTTGCTTCACGGCACGATTCGCTGCGGCGTTGCCGGCTGTCAGCGCGGCATCGACCGTCGTCTGTCCGGCGACCACACCGGCGATCGACTGGCCAACCACGGTTCCGAACGACTGGAATTCAGGAATCCCGACGAACTGGACACCGGTGTACGGCACCTTTTGCAGCGTTGCATCGTTCGGGTTCGCCGATTCGATAGCGCTCAGCACGAAGTCGCCGAACGGTGCCGCCTTCTTGTACTCCGGATTGGCGTAGGTCGACTTGCGCGTGCCCGGGGGAACCGAGGCCCAGCCTTCGTCCTTCGCAACCAGTTCGATGTACTCCTTCGACGTAGCCCACGTCGCGAACTTCTTCGCGGCGTCCTGCGACTTGGAGGTCTTCGGAATCGCGAGCGACCACGACCACAACCAGTGCGAGCCCTTCGGGGTGACCGCGACCGGTGCTGCCGCGAAGCCGATCTTGTCAGCCACTTGCGACTGTGCCTTGTTGTACAACATGCCCGCCGCCACCGTCGCGTCGATCCACATTGCGCACTTGCCCGACGACATCAGCGTCAGGTTCTCGTTGAAACCGTTCGAGCTGGCTCCCGGCGGCCCATCGTTCTTCAGCAGGTCCGAGTAGAACGTGAGGGCCTTGTGCCATTCCGGGGTATTGAGCTGTGCTTGCCATTTCTCGTCGAACCAGCGGCCGCCGAACGTATTCACGACCGTCGAGAAAAACGCCATGTTCTCGCCCCAACCCGCTTTGCCGCGCAAGCAGATGCCGTACTGGCCTTTGGATTTGTCGGTGAGCTTGTCGGCGAATTGCTTGATCTGGTCGTAGGTCGGCTGGTCTGGCATCTTCAGGCCGGCGGCATCGAACAGGTCCTTGCGGTAATACGTCATCGAGCTTTCGACGTAGAACGGCAACGCGTACAACTGGCCGTTATACGAGAGGCCGTCGCGCGCGGTTTTCACCACATCGTCAATATCGTAATTGGCCGGCAGGTTCGTCATGGGCGCAAGCCAGCCGCGCTTGCCCCACTGCGGCGCTTCATAGGTGCCGATCGCCATCACGTCGAACTGGCCGCTGTTCGTGGTGATGTCGGTGGTGGCGCGCTGGCGCAGCACGTTTTCTTCGAGGATGACCCACTTCAGTTGAATGTCCGGATTCGCTTTTTCGAACGCCGGCGACAGCTTCTTCAACTCGATCATGTCCGGGTTGTTGAGCGTCGCGATCGTCACGGTCGCGGCCTTCGCGGCAATTGGCGCAATCGCGGCAACAGCGAATGCGGCGAATGCGAGCGAGCGCATCGGCAGGGTCTTGAGGGTGAAGTTGGCGCGTTTCATGTTGTTTCGTCTCCTTTATCGTTAGCACGGGCGCTGGTCTTGCGTGGCGTTGCTTGAAGCAGTCGATACTCGGGTAGTACAGGTGTTGCGGTAATTGATCTTCACTGGCGATCTTCCCTGCGACGGCGTCCTGATGCGCGCATGCAACGCGCGCCGTCAACTCATCCAGTTGCCGCCGTCCACGTTCAGCGTTTGTGCCGTGATGTAGTCCGAATCCGCCGATACGAGGAACAGCGCCGCACCCGTCAAATCGTTCGGCAGGCCCATGCGGCCGAGCGGCACGGCCTCGCCAACCAGCCGTTTTTTCTCACCCAGCGGGCGGTTTTCGTACTTCGCGAAGAGCGCGTCGACCGTCTCCCACATCGGGGTATCGACAACGCCTGGTGCAATGCTGTTCACGTTGATGCCATGCTGGGCGAGCCCGAGTGCGGCCGATTGTGTGTAGCTGATCACGGCGGCTTTGGTTGCGCAATAGTGGGAAACTAGCGCCTCGCCGCGACGCCCGGCCTGCGACGACATGTTCACGATCTTGCCGCCACGGCCCTGCTCCACCATGCGTTGCGCGACGAGTTGCATCAGGAAGAACATGCCCTTCACGTTGACCGAGAAGAGGCGGTCGAAGATGTCCCAGGATTCGTCGAGGATCGGGCGCATGTCGAAGAGCGCCGCGTTGTTGAACAGGATGTCGATACCGCCAAACTTATCGACGGAGGTCGCGACAATGCGCTCCAGGTCCTCGCGCTTCGTGACATCGGCCTTGATGGCCAGTACGCGGTCAGCGTGGTCCGCAAAACGCTGCGCCAACTCGGTTTCGTCCTTCAGATCGACGACGACGACTTTCGCGCCCTCGTCCAGAAATCGCTTCGTGACCGCTTCGCCAATCCCGCTTGCCGCACCCGTCACGATTGCTACCTTGTCCTGCAGTCTCACGGCTGTCTCCGGTTGGTTCGTCTCTGATTCGGCTACTTGAAATTGCACACTTGAAACACGCGATAGTGAGCGAACGCTCTATGCGCGATCAATTGCTCTCTGTTTGGTCGAATGATCGGTGAGGTGTGAGGCGGTGTCAAGGCACGCCGCCATGTTTCGATGCTGCGGCGCGCAAAGCACCTCAAAACTGCGGGAAAACCCCAACCGGCGCGGGTTTGCGGGTTATGGGCGAGTGTCTGGAACAAGGCCCGGATAGGCTTTCGTAATACGTCAGTGGATGCAAAATGTAGTGATACGTTATATCATCACGACCGGTTCGAACGGACGTAGCCGAGAGGGTCACGCCGGCAGTCACGCCTGCACAGTGGGCATGCAGAACGCGGACGCTATACACACCGTCAGCCTCTATCCACCCTTATTCCAGGAAACACCATGAGCAAACTTGCCGCCGTCATCCTGAGCTGCGCCGCCCTTTTATCTGCCAGCTTCTGCGGCCCAGCCACGGCGCAAACGGCATCCACAGGCGTGGTGCCGGTGGTCGCGGCCGAGAATTTCTACGGCGATGTCGTGCGCCAGCTCGGCGGCAATCATGTCCAGGTGACGAGCATCCTGAGCAACCCCGACGAAGATCCGCATCTGTTCGAAGCCAGCCCGAAGACCGCGCGCGCGTTGCAGAATGCGGCGCTTGTCGTGTATAACGGCGCCGACTACGATCCGTGGATGGACAAGCTGCTGTCGGCATCGAAGGGCAAGGGGCGCACGACTATCGTCGCGGCGCAACTGATGGGCAGGAAATCCGGCGATAATCCGCATCTCTGGTACGACCCGGCGACCATGCCGACGGTGGCGAAAGCGGTGAGCGACTATCTGGTCCAGGCGGACCCGGCGCACAAGGCTGACTACGACGCGCGTCTGGCGACGTTCCTGGCATCGGTGAAACCCATCGACGACAAGGTTGCCGCGCTCAAGAGCCAATATAAGGGCGTACCCGTGACAGCGACGGAACCGGTGTTCGGTTATATGTCGGACGCGATCGGCCTCGACATGCGCAATAACCGCTTCCAGCTGGCCGCGATGAACGACACGGAACCGAGCGCAACGGATATTGCCGCGTTCGAAAAAGATCTGCGCGAGCGTCGCGTGCACGTGCTGATCTATAACAGTCAGGCGACGGAAGCACTCACGAAGCGCATGTTGAAAGTGGCCCACGATTCACACGTGCCGAGCATCAGCGTCACCGAGACGCTGCCCGCCGGCAAGACCTTCCAGACATGGATGACGTCGCAACTCGACGCGCTGTCGGTTGCGCTGCAGGGAAAGACACAATGACGGGATGTGGCAATAGGACGTTCGCGCTTGCAGGCGCGTTGCAATGACGGGTTCCACACGAGGTAAAGCCGGTGCGCTGGAAGTCGAGCACGTTGCGCTCGAACTTGGCGGACGATCGATCCTGAAGGACGCCAGCTTCAGCGTGGCGGCGGGCGAGTTTATCGGCGTGCTGGGTCCGAACGGCGCCGGCAAGACCACGCTGATGCGCGCGATGCTGGGGTTGCTGCCGTTATCGAAGGGAACGATTCATGTGAACGGCGCGGCGGTCGTACGGGGTAATCCGTCCGTTGGCTACATGCCGCAAACGCGCAGCGGTCTTGCCGGCCGGCATCTGCGCGGCCGCGACTTCGTCGCCATGGCCGCCGATGGTCATCGCTGGGGCCTGCCGCGCGCAAGCGCCGCGGCGCGTGCCGATGTCGATCGCGTACTCGATCTGGTCGGTGGACGCTCGCTCGCCGCGCGGCCATTGTCGGAATTGTCGGGCGGCGAACGGCAGCGTTTGCTGCTCGCACAATGCCTGCTCGGCGACCCCAAACTCCTGCTTCTCGATGAACCCCTGATCAGCCTCGATCCGCGGCATCAAACCGGCGTGGTCGATCTCGTGCGGAGCGTGCAGCGCGAACTCGGCATTACCGTGCTGTTCTCGGCGCACGAGCTCAACCCGCTGCTGAACTCCATCGACCGTGTGCTGTATCTCGGCAATGGCCGCGCGGCGCTCGGTACGATCGATGAAGTCATCACGAAGCCGGTTTTATCGCAGCTATATGGATCGCCGATTGACGTGATGCGCGTGAACGGCCGCATCTTCGTGATGGCCGGCGACGTGGAAGTCGACAAGCTCGATCACGCGCACGAGGACGGTCCGAACGGACATTCCCACGACCACGACCACGATCACAGTCACACTCACCACCACACCGGAACGCATTCCCACGATGTTTGAATACGAGTTCATGCAAAACGCCTTCGCGGCGTCGGGGATTGTCGCGGTGCTCGCGGGCGTGGTCGGCTACTTCCTCGTGCTGCGCGGCCAGACCTTTGCGGGTCACGCGTTATCGCACGTGGGTTTCACCGGCGCGACCGGCGCGGTGCTGGTCGGCATGTCGCCGCTCTGGGGCATGATCGGCTTCACGCTCGCGGCGGGTATCGGCATGGGCGCGCTCGGCGAAAAGCTGACCGGACGCGATGTCGCCATCGGCGTGATCCTGACGTTGTCGCTCGGCTTCGGCTTGCTGTTCCTGCACTTCTTCACCGCGTATGCGAGTCAGGCAACGGCGCTGCTGTTCGGCAATGTGCTCGGCGTGAACCATGACACGCTCGTGGTGCTGGCCGGGCTCGCGGTGGTCAGTCTCGGCGCACTCGCGATCATCATGCGGCCGTTGTTGTTCGCTTCGCTCCAACCCGAATTGGCCGAAGCCAAAGGGGTATCGCTGCGCCTCGTGTCCATCCTGTTCCTTGCGATCACGGCGCTGGCGGTGGCGGCATCGACGCAGATCGTGGGCGTTTTGCTCGTCTTCGCGTTGATGGTGGGACCGGCCGCAGCGGCGCAAAACCTGGCGACGCGGCTATCGACCGGCGTACTGCTCGCGGCGGTTTTTGCGCTGGTGCAGGCGTGGTTGGGATTGACGCTGGCGTATTACACCGACTGGCCGACAAGCTTCTGGATCACGATCCTCGCGGCAGGGGTGTATGGGTTGAGTTTGTTGGGACGAAAATGAATCGAGCCGCTGACTGGAATGAGTTCTTCGCGTTGCTTAAAGACGTTGACGTGCCCGAGGGTTTCCTGAGCATGGAAGACCGTAATCAAGGGATCTATGCCCGTGATCCGTTCGACGGGTGGGCAGAACCGCCTGAAAACCCGGACGATGAAATCGCAAGCGAAAGCGCCCCACGCGCTTCCGCCTGACCCACTCTCAAGCACACAGCGTGCGTGCATGAAACGCAATATGCTCGCCGATAAACGTCGAGATGAAGTAATACCCGTGGTCATAGCCATCATGCCTGCGCACGGTCACCTTCTGCCCTGCCGCCTTCGCCGCCGCTTCGAATAACTCCGGATGCAACTGCGCTGCGAGGAAGTTATCGGCGAGACCCTGGTCGATCAGGATCCCTGCTGCAAAGTTCGACGCCGCGTTCTTCACCAGTTCGCTCGCGTCATACTGCTTCCACGTTTCCCGATCCTCGCCGAGATAGCCTGAAAACGCCTTCACGCCCCAAGGACATTGCGCGGGCGCAGCGATCGGCGCGAACGCGGACACCGACTTATAAATGTCCGGGTTCTTCAACGCGAGAACCAGCGCGCCGTGGCCGCCCATCGAGTGTCCGAAAATACCCAGCCGATCCTCACGCACCGGCAATTCGGCAAGCACCGCCGTGCGCAGATCCTGCGTCACATACGAGTACATCCGATAATTACGCGCCCACGGTTCCTGCGTGGCATCGACGTAAAACCCCGCACCTACGCCGAAGTCCCACGCAGCGCTTTCGTTCGGTACGCCCGCACCGCGCGGGCTCGTATCAGGCGCGATCAACGCGATGCCATGCTCAGAGGCATAACGCTGCGCGCCGGCCTTGATCGGAAAGGTCTCTTCCGTGCAAGTGAGGCCAGCGAGATAGAACAACGCGGGCACTTTGCCGGTCGATGCCTCGGCTGGCAAAAACACCGAGAACCGCATCGGCAAGCCGATCGATTGCGAGTCGTGTTTATAGGTTCGCTGCACGCCGCCGTAGCACCGATGTTCTTCCACAAGTTCCAGCATTGCTTCACCCCTTCTTTTTTTCGCCGGGACAGCGCGCCGTTTTTGGCGCGCCGCCTCAGTTGGCGCTTCGCTTAATACAACACCACCGAGCGGATCGATTCGCCCTTCTTCATCAGGTCGAAACCTTCATTGATGCGTTCGAGCGGCAGCGTATGCGTGATCAGATCGTCGATATTGATCTTGCCTTCCATATACCAGTCCACGATCTTCGGCACGTCGGTACGCCCGCGTGCGCCGCCGAACGCCGAGCCCTTCCACTCACGGCCCGTGACCAGCTGGAACGGCCGCGTGCTGATCTCCTCGCCCGCCGCCGCCACGCCGATGATGAACGACTGGCCCCAGCCCTTATGCGTGCATTCCAGCGCCTGACGCATCACCTTCGTGTTGCCGATACATTCGAACGAATAGTCCGCGCCGCCGTCGGTCAACTGCACGATGTGGTCGACCACATTCGGCACTTCGTTCGGGTTGATGAAGTGCGTCATGCCGAACTTCTTCGCGAGTTCCACACGGCCCGGGTTCAGGTCAACGCCAATGATCTTGTCCGCCCCAACCATCTTCGCGCCCTGGATCACGTTCAAGCCGATACCGCCCAGCCCGAACACCACCACGTTCGCGCCGGCTTCGACCTTCGCCGAATACACGACCGCGCCCACACCCGTCGTCACACCGCAACCGATGTAGCAGATCTTGTCGAAAGGCGCATCTTCACGCACCTTCGCCACCGCGATTTCCGGCACAACGATGTAGTTCGAAAACGTCGATGTGCCCATGTAATGGAACAGCGGCTTCCCGCCGATGGAAAAGCGCGACGTGGCATCCGGCATCAAGCCGCGGCCTTGCGTGGAACGAATGGCCTGGCACAAATTAGTCTTGCGCGACAGACAGAACTTGCACTGGCGGCATTCAGGCGTATAGAGCGGAATGACGTGATCGCCCTTCCTCAACGTGCCCACGCCCGGGCCGACATCGACCACGATACCCGCGCCTTCATGCCCGAGAATTGCCGGGAAGATGCCTTCCGGATCGGCGCCCGAGAGCGTGTAGTAGTCGGTATGGCAAATGCCGGTCGCTTTCACTTCAATCAGCACTTCACCGGCGCGCGGTCCTTCGAGATCGACTTCCTCTATGGTGAGCGGCTTTCCGGCTTCCCATGCAATGGCGGCTTTGGTCTTCATGTCTGGCTCCTTTCGTTGATCGTTGATTCAGAGTGGGCAGGCAATGCGTCGCACCATGTCATGACACAACATTTAGTACTTCGTAGCATGCACCCATGGTGTGATAGTCGACCTTGCCGGCCGGACTTTTTTCGTTGCTGTATTTCGTGTTGTCGCGCACGAGTATCCGGTACCACGCGCCCCATTTGTGATCGACGAAATGGTCCCAGCTGTAGGTCCACAAACGGTCGTACTCGGTCCAGTAACGCGCTGCCGTAGCCGAATCACCGGCTTGCGCGGCTTGATCGGCGAGCAACGCGGCGGCGGCCAATGATTCTGCCTGGACCCAGAAATACTTGTCTTCGTCGTAGAACTCGCCCTTGATATCGAAGCCGTAAACCATCCCGCCGTGTTCGTGGTCCCAGGAAAATTCCAGCGCACGATCAAACAGTTCTCGTGCACGCGTGACGTGCCATGGGTCCGGACGATGCCGGTCGAGAATCAGCAGCAGCTTCGCCCATTCGGTCTGATGGCCCGGCTGGAATCCCCACGGCCGGAAGATGTTGGTCTTGTCGCCCTTGTTGTATTCCCAGTCGACCGACCAGTCCGGCTTGTAGTGCTCCCAGACCAGGCCGCCGGCAAGCTCAGCCTGACGATTCACCATGTTGTCCGCAAGCAGCGCGGCACGGTCCAGGTAACGCACATCCTGCGACGCCTCGAACGCAGCGAGCATCGCTTCGCAGGCATGCATGTTGGCGTTTTGTCCGCGATAGTCCGACACCACCCAGTCCGCACTCGCTTCGTCTTTGTACAGGCCGTGAGCCGCGTCCCAGAAGTGCGTCTCCATCAGGTCCCAGGTTTCTTCCAGGTACCCGCGCGCTTCTTCGTATCCGGCTTCCAGTGCCTTCGCATATGCCAGCACGACGAACGCGAGGCCGTAGCAATGATTGGTGGCATCGGTGACATCGCGGCCGCTGAGCGTCCACGCATAACCACCGGTCTGCGGATTACGATGAAACTCACGCAAGTATTCAATGCCATGCCGGACACCACCGCGATACTCATCGAGGCCGAAGTGCTTGTACGCCATGGCATAGTTGAAAACGAAGCGCGTGCTCGACACCAGATGCCGCGACTTGCGGTCATAAATCGTGCCGTCATCCTTGTAGAAATGATAGAAACCGCCCGCCGGGTCCATGCAGTGCGGATGATAAAACGTCATGGTCCGCAGTGCGTGATCGAGCAGGAACTCACGCGAGCGAAAGTCGGGATGGTCGGGATGTGTAGCCGGGGACGTGGTTGTATCGGACATATTCGTATGAGGCTGTTCGTACTGTCTTTGGATTCGCTTGGGCGAGCGTTAGTGTAAGCGGAGGTGGAAACGAGCGTTAAAACCAGCTCGCGTTACGCTGGTATAAATCGATGAAACGCGTATGACGGAGCGCCAAAGCCCCGTCGCTATCTGCACCACCCGGCGATGCAACCAGCGTCGCCGACGGCGCCAGCACCTCCAGATCCGCCGCGTGCCAGGACCCGAGCGCGATGCCGCCAAGGATCGCCGCGCCGCGCGTCGCCGCGTTCGGGCAATCGACGGCTTGCAGCTCGGCGTCCAGCGCGTCGGCAAGAAGCTGACGCCAGCGCGGATCGATCGAGCCGCCGCCGGCAAGCCGCAGGGTTCGTACCGCGGCCGAGGGTCCCGCGTTCAGACGAATGGCATCGAGGCCGGCACGCAAGGCAAACGCTACGCCTTCGAAAGCCGCGCGCATCATCGTGCCGCGTGTGTCGCCAAGACCCAAGCCGAGCCACCCGCCCCTCGCCGATGGATTCATCCACGGCGAACGTTCGCCGCTCACGTACGGCAAGAACGTCACGCGCGTGGATGCCGGCGCACTGAACGCGTCTTCATAAGCGCTCGGCCAGTTCGTGTAGCCGAGCCAGCCGCGCACCGCTTCGAGCGCCACGCCCACGTTCTGCATCGCAGCCATCCGATACCACTGGTCAGTCGCCGCGCGATACGCGTGCAGCCCGATGACAGAGGCCGGCGCATCCGTCGACATCACCACGATCTGGCCGCCGCTGCCGGTGGTCAGCAACGCGTCGCCATCGGCAAAAAGACCGCTGCCGAGCGCGGCGCAAGCAGTGTCGCCCGCGCCCACAGCCAGCACTATTCCCGCGCGCAGCCCGAGCAGTTTCGCGCCCTCCGCGTTCAACGTGCCGGCCGCTGCATACGATGGCGCGAGCGGCGCGAACCACTCCCGCCGCAGCCCGATTTCCGCGATAAGCGCGTCGTCCCACACGCCCGAAGGTGCGGCTAGCGCGGTGGCGCACGCGTCCGACGGATCAGTGCAGACTTCGCCGCCCAACGCCGTGCGCAGCCAGTCTTTCGGCTGCAAGGCCCAGCGCGTCTTGCTCATCACTGCGGGCTCGTTCACCACGAGCCAGCGCAGCAGTGGCCCCGCCATGCCGGGCGCGACGGGATTCGCTTGCGGCGGGCGCCACGCGTCGAGCAAATCGAGCGCGCGGGTATCGGGCCATAACATCGCGGGACGCAGCGCGTGGTTGTTCTCGTCGGTGACTACGACGCCATGCATCTGCCCGGAGAAACCGATTGCATTCACCTGCTCGCGCTCATGGGCGGGCAGGCGTGCGGCTGCATCGCGCAGCGCATTCCACCAGGATTCGACGGGCGTTTCGGCCCAGCCGGGAAACGGCGTCGTGACTGCGTACGCGGCGCTCGCGAAGGCACGTTCGTGACCGTCTTCATCGACGATAGCGAGTTTCAGCGATGCCGTGCCCAGATCGATGCCAAGAAATCGCATGGAGATTCGTAGAAAAATAAGCTGAAAAAACGGGTTGCGACGGGTTTACCCGCTGCCCGCGCCGCGCCTCTGGAAAACAGACTATGCGGTGCGGCGGATAACCATCATAACCACGCCTCGTATCTGGACGCCTTGCGAAGCGCGACGCAAATCGTCCTTCGCCCGCCAGCCGTGGCTTCACTGCGCCAGACGCGATATTAAGGCACTCGCGGCATATCAGCGCGGCTAAGGGGGCCATACGCCAACGTCGACTTGTTCTCATTTTTTGCGCCGCTTACCTTGAATCACTAATTCGAGGGACACGCTCGGATCAACGCAAACAATTGCATGGGACCGGAGTAAGGCGCTAAAGCGCCAACTCCGGTCGACATTGGAGACAGAAACGACATGGCATCAATCCCGGTTCACCCGTGCGACGAACGGTTACCCGCCGCCCAGCTGCTTACGCTAGGCATTCAGCATGTACTCGTGATGTACGCAGGCGCCGTCGCGGTCCCGCTGATTCTCGGCGCGGCGCTCAAGCTGCCGAAAGACCAGATCGCGTTCCTCATCAGCGCCGATCTGTTCTCGTGCGGCGTCGCGACCCTTATCCAGACGCTGGGCCTGTGGATCTTCGGCATCCGCTTGCCGGTCATCATGGGCTGCACGTTTGCCGCCGTCGGCCCGATGGTCGCTATCGGCACGAATCCGGGGCTCGGCATTCTCGATATATTCGGCGCGACGATCGCAGCGGGCGTGGTGGGGATTTTTCTCGCACCGATGATCGGCAAGTTGCTGCGCTTTTTCCCGCCCGTGGTGGTCGGCACGGTGATCGCGGTGATCGGTTTGTCGCTGATGGGCGTGGGTATCAACTGGGCGGCCGGCGGTGTCGGGAACCCCGAGTACGGCAATCCGGTTTATCTGCTGCTGGCGCTTGTCGTGCTCACCTTGATCCTGATGATCAACAAGTTTGCTCGCGGGTTTGTCGCGAATATTTCGGTGTTGCTCGGGATCGTGGCGGGGTTCGGGATTGCCATGTCGCTTGGGCGCGTCGATCTCGACGGCGTGACGAACGCGCCTTGGGTCGGCATCGTGCTGCCGTTTCACTTCGGCCTGCCGCACTTCGACCCGCTTTCCATTGCAACGATGGTCATCGTCATGTTCGTGACCTTCATCGAATCGACGGGCATGTTCCTGGCTGTCGGTGACATGGTCGAGCGTCCCGTCGATCAGGATGCGCTGGTGCGCGGACTGAGAGTGGATGGATTGGGCACGCTGATTGGCGGGATCTTCAACTCGTTTCCGCATACGTCGTTCTCGCAGAACGTCGGGCTGATCGGCGTCACGGGTGTGAAGAGCCGCTTCGTCTGTGCGACCGGCGGCGTGATCCTCGTGGCGCTCGGGCTGTTTCCGAAGATGGCGCAGGTGGTGGCATCGGTACCGCCGTTCGTGCTCGGCGGCGCGGGCATCGTCATGTTCGGCATGGTCGCGGCGAACGGGATCAAGGTGCTGTCGAAGGTCGACTTCGTCAAGAACCACCACAACTTGTTTATCGTCGCGGTGAGTATTGGCCTGGGACTCGTGCCGGTGGTCGCGCCGAAGTTCTTCTCACAGTTGCCGCATGCGCTGGAACCCATTCTTCATAGCGGAATCTTGCTGGCGTCGGTGTCGGCGGTGCTGCTGAATATTGTGTTTAACGGGGTGAAGAAGGAACGCGACGCGACCTGCGCGATCCGTCATGCCGGAAGGGATTTCGATGGGACGGCGAAGGTGAAGCACTGAGGAAACGCATCAAGACCATTCATAAGATTCCTTGAGCGAATCGATGTCAGTGCAAACCTGAGAGACCAATAAAAAAACCGCAGCCCCAAAAGGCTGCGGTTTTTCAACATCTGAACCACCTACAAATTTACCCTGCCGATCCCACTGTTTTCCCCTCGGCATCAACCTGCGGCTTCGCCGCCGGCACCAGATGTTGTACCGGTACCAGCTTCGCAGAACCCGCCGAAGCCGAAGCCGAGCTGACCGTCGTACCGGAAGCCGCAGGCGCAACAGCCGCCGTCGGCGTGCCGATATCACGGTAATTCGGCATTGCATCCGAAGGACGTGGCTGATCGCCCGCATGCTCGACCCAGCCGCCGCCCAGCTCACGATACAAATCGACGAGATTCGTCACCCGGTTCAGCCGCGCCGTAATCAGCAACTGCTGCGCGGTGTACAGGTTCGTCTGGGCCGTCAGCACGCTCAGATAGTTGTCCACGCCGTTGCGATACCGCATATCCGACAGCTCCAGCCCGCGAGCCTGCGACTTCACATACAACTCCAGCGCCTTGATCTGCTCGTCGTACGTGCCGCGCGCGGCCAGCCCGTCCGCTACTTCGCGGAACGCCGTCTGGATCGCCTTCTCGTAATTCGCGATCTCGATGCGCTTCTGGATCTGAGCCAGATCCAGGTTGGCCAGGTTAGCGCCGCCCTCGAAAATCGGAATCGAGATTTGCGGTGCGAACGACCACGCCGCCGAACCCGGCTTGAACAACGTGCCAAGCGAAGGCGCGAGCGTCCCGAAGTTACCCGTCAGTGAAATCTTCGGGAAAAACGCCGCACGCGCCGCACCGATATTCGCGTTCGCCGCGAGCAGCGAATGCTCCGCCGACGCAATATCCGGACGCCGCACAAGCAGGTCCGAAGGCAGCCCGGCGGGGATATCGGCGAGCAGGTTCTGGCTGTCGAGCGGCAGGCCCGGCGGCAAATCTGCCGGCAACGGCTCACCGATCAGCAGCACCAGCGCATTCTCGGCCTGCGCCCGCAGACGCAATTGCGACTGCAGGTTGGCGGCAGCCTGCTGCAGGATGCCCTCAGACTGAGTCACGTCGAGCTCGGTGCCCACGCCGTTATCGAATTGCAGCTTCGTGATCCGATACGACTCCTGCGCCGTCTTCAGCGTATTGCGCGTGACGGTGAGCTGGTCGTCGTCCGAAAGCATGGTCAGGTACTGGTCGGCAACTTGCGACACCAGCGAGATTTCCGCCGCCTTGCGTGTTTCCGCAAGCGCGAAATACTGCTCGAGCGCCTGATCCTTCAAGCTCTGAATCCGCCCGAAGAAGTCGATTTCCCAGGACGCGTTCACCCCGACCGAATAGTCGGTAGAGAGCGTCTGATTAAACAACGACAGATCCCTCGGTGTTCGCGTCTTGGTCTGCGACCCGACTGCGTCAAGCGTGGGCAGCAACTCGGAACGCGTGATCTGATACTGCGAGCGCGCCGCGGCCACGTTAAGCATGGACACCCGCAGATCGCGGTTGTTCTTCAGCGCGATTGCAACGATCTGCTGCAAGCGCGCGTCGACGAAGAAATCGCGCCAGCCGATGTCCACCGCCGGCTTTGCCTGCGCCGCGCCGCCTGGCGAAGCCGCGTCCGGCTGCCTGTCATAGATGCCGCCCGTCGGGAACGTCTGGTCGACGGGCGCCGCCGGGCGCTCGTACTTCGGCGCCATCGTGCAGCCAGCCGCAAAAAGCGCGACCGCTGCCGCTATCAAGGAGTGTTTTAGCATCTCAATGTCCTTCCTTGGCCGGAGCAGGCGTGCCGCCGTGGTCACCATTGCCGCCGTTGCCATCGCCGTCGTGTTCGTGGTGCGGCGTACCCTTGTCGTGGCTGATTTTGCTGATCACCACAAAGAACATCGGGATCATGAAAATTGCCAGGAAGGTTGCGGTCAACATCCCGCCGATCACGCCTGTACCAATTGCGTGCTGGCTGGCTGAACCCGCGCCGTTACTGATTGCAAGCGGCAACACGCCGAGAATGAACGCCAGCGACGTCATCAGAATCGGGCGCAACCGCAAGCGCGCCGCTTCCATTGCCGCTTCGACCGTGGTCCTGCCCTGACTGCGCAAATCGCGTGCGAATTCCACGATCAAAATCGCGTTTTTCGCCGACAACCCGACCGTAGTCAGCAAGCCGACCTGGAAGAACACGTCGTTTTCGAGCCCGCGCAAGGTAGCCGCGAGCAACGCGCCCAAAATACCGAGCGGCACGACCATGATCACCGAGAACGGAATCGACCAGCTTTCATACAACGCCGCAAGACACAGGAACACGACGAGAATCGAGATGCCGTAAAGAATTGGCGCCTGCGACCCCGACTGGCGTTCCTGCAGCGACAAGCCCGTCCATTCGTAGCCAATACCGGCCGGCAACTTCGCCGCGATCGCCTCGATGGCCTGCATGGCCTGACCCGTCGATTTGCCCGGCGCTGCCGCACCCTGGATTTCAACCGCTGAAATACCGTTGTAGCGTTCGAGCTTCGGCGAACCGTAGATCCATTCGCCCGTACCGAACGCACCGAACGGAACCATCGCGCCGGCACTATTGCGCACGTACCACTTGTTCAGGTCTTCCGGGCTCATGCGGAACCGCGCGTCGCCCTGTACGTAGACCTTCTTGATCCGGTTATCGACGTCCAGGAAGTTGTTCACGTACGACGAAGCCCACGCGATCGAGAACACGTTGTCGATGGTCGCAGGCGACAGACCCAGCGCGTTCGCCTTCTCGCGATCCACGTTCACCTTGAACTGCGGCGTATCGTTCAGGCCGTTAGGACGAACCTGCGCGAGCGTGGGATCTTTCGCCGCCATGCCGAGCAGCATGTTGCGCGCTTCCATCAGCTTTGCGTGACCAACACCCGAGCGATCCTCCAACTCGAAGTCGAAGCCCGACGCCGTGCCCAGTTCCGGAATGGACGGCGGATTGACCGGGATGATCATCGCGTCCTTATAGCCCGCGAAGTGCCCGAACATGCGTCCGACCAGCGCGCCCACCTTCTGGTCCGCGCGCTGCCGTTCGCCGTAGTCCTTCATCCGCACGAACACCAGGCCCGCGTTCTGGCCGCGGCCCGCGAAGCTGAAGCCGTTCACCGTAAAGACCGCTTCGACGATGTCTTTCTGGTCCGTCAGCAGCCAGTTGGTTACGTCGGCGAGCACCTTGGCCGTACGCTCCTGCGTCGAACCCGCCGGCGCCTGGACGAGCACGAACATCGTGCCCTGGTCTTCGTCAGGCAAGAACGACTTCGGCAGGCGGACGAACAGGAAACCCACCGCGACGATCACGACCAGATAGATGATCAGCCAACGGCCCGAGCGGCGGATAACGTGCTGCACGCCGCTGTGATACTTGTCCTGGCTCTTGGCGAAAGTGCGGTTGAACCAGCCGAAGAACCCCTTCTTCTCGTCGTGATGACCCTTCTCGATTGGCTTCAGGAGGGTCGCGCACAATGCCGGCGTCAAAATCAACGCGGTCAGCACGGACAAGATCATGGCCGCGACAATAGTCAGCGAAAACTGCCGGTAGATCGCGCCCACCGACCCGCCCGAGAACGCCACCGGCACGAACACGGCCGACAGCACGAGCGCGACGCCCACCAGCGCGCCGGTAATCTGGTCCATCGCCTTGCGGGTGGCATCCCTTGGAGACAAGCCCTCCTCGGCCATCACTCGCTCGACGTTTTCCACCACCACGATCGCATCGTCCACCAGCAAGCCGATGGCGAGCACCAGCCCGAACATGGAGAGCGTATTGATGGAGAAACCCACCAGCCCCATGACCGCGAAGGTACCCAGCAACACGACCGGCACGGCGATGGTCGGAATCAGCGTGGCCCGCAGGTTTTGCAGGAACAGATACATGACCAGGAACACCAGCACGATCCCTTCGATCAGCGTCTTGACCACTTCCTCAATAGACAGCTTCACGAACGGCGTGGTGTCGTACGGATACTTCACGACCAGGCCCGGCGGGAAATACTTCGACAGGTCGTCGATCTTCGCGCGCACCAGTTTCGCCGTGTTCAGCGCGTTGGCGCCCGTGGCGAGCTGGATACCGAAGCCGGCGGTCGGTTGACCGTTGTACTTCGTGTCGAAGTTGTAGTTCTCACCGCCCAGCTCGATGCGCGACACGTCCTTCAGGCGCACTTGCGAGCCATCCTGATTCACCTTCAGCAGGATGTTGCCGAACTGCTCAGGCGTTTGCAGCAACGTGGCTTCCGTAATGGTCGCCTGCAGCATCTGGCCCGGCACCGCCGGCGTACCGCCCAAGCCGCCGCCTGCCACCTGCACGTTCTGCGCGGCGACAGCGTTCGTCACGTCGAGCGGCGTCAACGCGAAGTTGTTCAGCTTGGTCGCATCCAGCCAGATCCGCATGGCGAATTGCGAGCCGAACAACGTCACTGTCCCAACCCCGTCGATACGGCTGACCGGATCTTCCACCTTCGACGCCACGTAGTTAGCGAGGTCGTAACGGCCCATGCTGCCGTCTGTGGAAACGAATGCCATCACCATCAAGAAGCTGCTGCTCGACTTCGTCACCTTGGAGCCGAGCTGCTGAACGGCTTGCGGCAAGAGCGGCGTCGCGAGTTGCAGCTTGTTCTGCACCTGAACCTGCGCGATGTCCGGATTCGTGCCGGCCGCGAAGGTCAGCGTAATGGTGGCCGTGCCGGAGTCATCACTGGTGGAAGACAGGTAGAGCAAGTGATCGAGGCCGCTCATCTGCTGCTCGATCACCTGCGTTACCGTGTTTTCCACCGTGCTGGCGGACGCACCCGGGTACGTAGCACTGATCTGAATGGCCGGCGGTGCGATGGTCGGATACTGCGCGACCGGCAAGGTGAAGATCGAAGCGATCCCCGCCAGCATCAGAATAATGGCGATCACCCACGCGAAAATCGGGCGATCGATAAAGAACTTTGCCATGAAACAGGCTCCCTTTTATTGCGCCTGATTACGCGCCTGATGCCGCGGATGCGGGTGCCGGATTGCTCGAAGCCGCCGCGCCGCTTGCGCCAGCGACGGCAGCAGCCGGAGCCGCGCCCGCGCCAGCGTCTGACGCCGCCTGAGCCGGCAGTTGTGCATCGACAGCCTTCACGGTTGCACCGGGCCGGGCTTTTTCCGTCCCCTGCACGATCACGCGATCGCCCGGATTCAGGCCGCTATCCACGACCCACTTGTCGCCGTAGGTACCCGACGTCACCAGTTGACGCAACACGACCTTGTTGTCCGGGCCGACCACCAGCGCCGTCGGCTGGCCCTTCTGGTCATGCGTCACGCCGACTTGCGGGACCACCAGCGCCTTGTCGTTCACACCCTCGTCAATACTGGCGCGCACGAACATGCCCGGCAGCAGCACGCGGTCCTTGTTCGGGAAAATCGCGCGCACCGTGACCGAACCGGTGCCCTGGTCCACGCTCACGTCGGAGAACTGCAACTTGCCCGGTTCCGGATACGCGCGGCCGTCTTCGAGAATCAGCGTGACCTTGGCGGCGTTGACGCCGCTGGTTTGCAAGCGGCCTTCCTGGATATCGCGGCGCAGCTTGAGACCGTCCACGCTCGATTGCGTCAGGTCGACATAGACCGGATCGAGTTGTTGCACGGTGGTCAGCAGCGTCGCGGCGCTAGCCTGCACGTAAGCACCCGGCGTGACCTGCGACAAACCCGTGCGGCCCGTGATAGGCGAGACTACGTCCGTATAACCGAGGTTGATCTGCGCCGTGTCTACTGCGGCCTTGCCCGACGCGACGTCGGCCACGGCCTGCCCTTGAGTCGCCACGGCGTTGTCGTAGTCCTGCTTGCTGACCGCGTTTGCCGCGACGAGGATCTTGTAGCGCGCCGCCAGGGCGTTCTGCGTGATCACGTTGGCTTGCGCCTTGGCAAGCGTTGCCTTGGCGGTATTCAGGGCCGCGATGTACGGCGCCGGATCAATCTTGTAAAGTCGATCGCCGGCCTTCACGTCCGCGCCTTCCGTGAAATCACGGCGCAACACAATGCCGTCGACCCGTGCACGAACCTGGGCGACAAGAAACGCGCTCGTGCGGCCGGGCAGTTCGCTCACGACAGGAACGGTGGTGGGTTGAATCGTGACGACCCCGACTTCGGGCGTCTGGGGCGGCGGTGCTGATTGTTTTTGTCCGCAGGCTGCAAGAATCACGGCAGCCGTCGCGGCACTGATTAAGCGGAATGGAACCCGTTCGACGCGCATGGAGCGACCTCTGTCAAAGACTGAGATTGAAATAAGTGCGCGGCCGCCTTCTACGGGCGGGCCGCTACGAGCGTCTGAAGACGCTTACCAGTAGCCATTGGGCGCAAAAACCAGTGCCCCGACCATCATTGTTCCTCCGCGCCGGGAGCCGTCTCTATGTACGGCTGCCGCTGACAACGACCTTAGGGATGGACCACGCGGACGGACGGCGGAATGAAAGCTGTGTCGGATATTAACCGGTCAGTGCTACTTGGGCTATCGTTGGACGGATGGTATTGTATATACATTCATGAATGAACGTAAAAGAGACGATCGTACGTGAACAAGAGCAGTGCGAGGGGAATCGTCTCGAAGGGCTGGCGAGCGATGAACAAATGGTTGACGTCGCTGCAGTACAAATGTAAGACGGCGCTCATTTATCGCGCCGAGGCGAGCTAGCTGGGACCCACGAAACAATGGTCAGACGAACCAAGGAAGAAGCGGCGGAGACGCGCAATAGTATTCTCGATGCAGCAGAACGGGTTTTTTTCGAGAAAGGCGTTTCGCGCACCACACTAGCCGACATCGCGCTGGAAGCCGGCGTTACGCGCGGCGCAATCTATTGGCATTTTGCAAACAAGGGCGACCTGTTCACCGCCATGTTCGACCGCAGCCTGTTGCCGCTTGACGAACTGGTCGAAGCAACGCTCGACACCAAAGAGGCCGATCCGCTTGGCCGGATCCGCGACATCTTCATCTGGTGCATGCGCAATATCGCGCTCGACGAGCAGCGCCGGCGCGTATTCGACATCCTGTTTCTGAAATGTGAGTTCGTGGAAGACATGGGGCCGGTGCGCGAGCGGCATCAGACGAACATGCGCGAAGGGAAAGAGAAGATCGGGCGCGGACTGCGCAATGCGGTTGATAAAGGCCAGTTGCCGGCGTTGCTCGATACGCACCACGCCACCACCATCCTGCACGCGCTCTTCACCGGCATTCTGTACGACTCACTGATGTGGCCCGAGAGCATCGACCTCAAGAATGATGCCGAGCGCCTGATCGATTCCTGTTTCGACGTCATGCGCTACAGCCCCCACATGCTGCTGCGTCCCGCCGGACCTCTGTAACCGCGGGCTAGCCGAAAATGCCGGCGCTGCTATCGCAGGCCGTAGCGCTGCGCGAGAAACAGGAACACGGCGACACAGCAGATCATCGCGACCCACGCCCATGCGGGCAGGCTGTGCGGATGAGGATGGCGAGGCGCGTGACCGGGCAGCCGGTGGCGCAATACGCCGCCAATAGCGTCGGCGGTTGCCGCCGTGCGGGATTTTTGCGCGGCCGGCGTGCCGTGACGCGCGAACGCCGCCGACATGGAGATCGGTCGCAAGAATACGTGCCGGCGCGAAACAGCGGGGCCGGGCACAACCGCCGGCGGCTGACCATGCTTCGCGCGTACGACTTCGCAGAATTCGATAAAAAAATCGTCGGCAACTTCGCGCAGCGAGTTTTCGATCTGGCGTGCCGGCAAACCTGCCAGCGGCCCGGTGAGCGTCGCCCAGACGGTGTATTCAATCCACGTCGATGCGCTGTTCGCGTCCGGAATCAGCGCCACCGCGATTTGTCCGCGCAACGATCCCACGCCTTCGCCACGCGCCTTGAAACTGAGGGTTTGCGCGTCGACATCGCCGGATTGGCCATCATGGCGCGGCAAACGGGTTGCGTCGGCAACATGTGCCCGAATCGCGTAGTGCGCCCGCAACGCGCCAAGCGGCACCGTCAGCCTCAACGTGTATTCGCCACCGGCAAGGCGCACCAGGGATTCGCAGTTATCGATACTCGCGCGCACCAGCGCAAGATCTCCCAAAGCCTCGCGCACCTGAGCGGGTTCGAGCGGAATGCATAAGGCATCGGCGACTTCCATCGGGCCCTCCCGTTGTGTCGACCAGAGTTAGCGCTTCAGCGCTTACTCTGGTCCCATGCAGGTATCTGCGGTCGACCAGAGTTAGCGTGTCGACCAGAGTTAGCGCTTCAGCGCCTACTCTGGTCCCATAGCGCCTACTCTGGTCTCATGCCAGTCGACTGTTTTGATTTCGACCTGGCGTTTCAGGTACCCGCCGTCTCGTCGATACGATCGATCCGCGACGGATAAAACGCCAGATAATTTTTAATTTGCGCGACGCCTTCTTTCGGCTGCTCGTAACTCCAGACGGCGTTTTCGACCGGACCGTCCTCCGTCAGCAGATGGTAGTACGTAGCATCGCCCTTGTAGGGGCAATGCGAGGTATGCGTGGATTTTGAGAGCCGTGCCAGATTGACGTCGGCGCGCGGGAAATAATGCACCGGATCGTTGCCTGTTTCGATCAGCGTCAAGGCTGCGCGGGTGTCGGCGAATGTCACGCCCTGATGAATCACGCGATGGCGTCGCGTATTCAGCGAGATTTCAATGTGATGGGTGTCGGTGCTCATCGCGCGCTCCCGGTACAAAAAAACTAAACCGCCACCGCCGCGTTTGCAGCAGCGACATAAAAAAACCACGGGTTTTCCGGGACCCGTGGCTTTCATTATGGGACAACTTTGGGGTGCCTGTGCAAGCCCCGCCAACGTCTTTGGTACCAGCGCCACACCCTGGGCCATATTTAAAGCATCGCCGCAGTCGTTTGTTTCATATGCGGTTTTGCGTACGGTTTCTCACCGCGCCGGATGGTGCGTCTGATGGTGTTTAAACGTTTATTGCATGGACCAATGGAAATCAGCCTTCGCTCCACCGTTACCGGCCACTGTCACCCCTTGCTTCTTTTCTGAATCCTTGTAGCGGGCATAGACCGTGTAGTGGCCTGGAGGCAGCTTCACCAGCATGTACGGACCCATGGCGTCGGTCTTGAGGACTTCGGCGTTCTTTGCATCGGCAATCCGCACGTGGACGTCAGAGAGATAGTCCGACGTCGGCCCCGTGAAACGCAACGAAAGCGGCCAATGCGCCTGCTCGCGAATCAGCGCGTGCGATTCGTCCAACCCCACGCCGCCGGACGTGAACGAAACGTCGCCCTGTGTCTGGATCTGCGGCAGCCCGCCGCCGTTCGTGTTGCCGGCGCTGCTCGTGTCGCTCGTTCCCCCGCCCACGGTCTGCGCGAATGCACCGCCAGCCATCCCGAACGTCGTCGCGGCCGCTAGCAGGGCAATGGACGCCTTTCTCACGGCGGACCTGTGGTGTTTAGTCAACGCGCCGGTGTTTGCTTCAGTGTTTGACTCGGTAGTTGCTTCAATCGCTGCTTTAGTCGTCTTGGTCATCGTGCTCGGCTCCTTATGGACTTCAGACGCCTTCATCGGCGTTCCGCTTGTCTCCCGCCGTCCAGCACACGATGTTTAAGGCAGTCGGGCCGAAGCGGTTCGGGAGAGAAGCTATGAGCACGGTTCGTACCTGCATCTACCCTATTTTCAGGGCGGCGCCGTTGCCTACCCGGCGCCGCCCTGTTCCCGCATCGGCCGACGTTCAGTCGACATTTAAATAAATCACCCGGCAATCATCCCCAATCAGCCGAGATCCACCGGCACGAAGATTTGCGCATCGTCGCGCTGGATCAGCAACGCGATGCTGTCGCCAGCGTGAGCCACCATCGTCTTCAATTGCTGCACGGTCGTGACAGGCTGGCCGTTGACCGCCAGGATTACGTCGCCCGCCTGGATGCCCGCGCTTTCCGCCGCGCCGCCCGCCTGTTGCACGAGCAGACCGCGCGACAGCGATGCACTCTGCTTCTCTTCAGGCGTCAGTGGCCGGACCGCGACGCCCAACCGCGCATCCTGCGATGCCGAATCGGCCTTGTCGGCACCCTGCCCCGCGCTTGCGGTCTTGGCATCGGACAACGTGCCGACGGTCACGCTCAGGTCCTTCGTAGCCTTGTCGCGCCAGACCTGCACCTTCGTCGTGGTGCCCGGCGCGAGCGCCGCCACCTGCGACGGCAACGCGTTCGAATCCGCAACCGGCTGGCCATCGACTGAGAGGATCACGTCGCCGGGCTGCAGGCCGGCTTTCGCCGCCGGACCGCCCGCTTCGACCGAACTCACGAGCGCGCCATTCGGGCTTTGCAGGCCGAACGACTTCGCGAGCGTCTGGTCCATGCCCTGCACGGTCACGCCAAGACGGCCGCGATCCACATGGCCCGTCTTCACCAGCGCGTCTTTCACCTTCATGGCTTCATTGATCGGGATTGCGAACGAAAGTCCCTGGAAGCCGCCGGTCTGCGAATAGATCATCGAGTTGATGCCGATCACTTCGCCTTGCAGGTTGAAAAGCGGGCCGCCGGAATTACCCGGATTCACCGGCACGTCAGTCTGGATGAACGGCGTGTAGTTCTCGTTCGGCAACGAGCGCGATTTCGCGCTGATGATGCCGGACGTCACGGTGTTATCGAACCCGTAAGGCGAGCCGATCGCGACCACCCACTGGCCGACCTTGCTGCCGTTCGGATCGCCAATCTTGACGGTCGGCAGGTTCTTCGCATCGATCTTCAGCACGGCGACATCCGACTGCTTGTCTGAGCCGATTACTTTCGCGCGGTATTCGCGTTTGTCGGTGGTCTTGACCGTGACGACGTTCGCGCCGTCCACCACGTGTGCATTGGTCAGGATGTAACCATCGCTACTCACGATAAAGCCCGAACCCAGGCTTTCGCTTGGGGTATCGGCGGCGTTCTGGCCGTCGTTGCCGCCCATGCCCGGCACCCCATTACCGTAGAAGTGCTTGAAGAACTGGTAGAACGGATCGCTCGGATCGATCGGCAATTGCGGATTGCCGCCATTCCCGCCGCCATTCATGCCGTTGCGGCGCGACGCGGTCTTGACCACGTGCTTCGCGCTGATGTTGACGACCGCCGGGCCGTAGGTTTCGACCAGGCCGGAGAAATCCGGAATACCGGTCTTTGCAGCGGCTTCGGCCGGCATCATGGCGGCTTGTGCCGGCGTGATGACCTGCGGTGCCGGGACGTTCCGGTTTCCTGCGACGTAACCCGCCGACAGGGCGGCGGCAACGGCTACCGCAATGGCGCTGCGGGAAATGATCTTCGAATTCATCGTGTGCTCCTCGGGGATGCGCTTCAGAATGAAACGAAGATTACGAGGCGCCGCTTAAAGGGCACTTAAAGCGGGGGATTTAAAGCAGCTTTGAATTGAATGGAGACCAGCAAACCACCGCTTTTCGATTCGGCGAGCGAAACTTTCGCGTCATGCTGCATCGCGATCCGGCGCACGATCGCGAGGCCCAGGCCGCTGCCCGCCACGTCCGTGCGCGCCCGGCTGGCGCCCATTCCCGCTCGATAAAACCGGTCGAACACCCGCTCGCGCTCATCGGCGGGAATGCCCGGGCCCGTATCGGCGATTTCCACCGTGGGAGTGCCGTTGTCCACCTGCAGGCAGACGTCCACCCGTCCGCCGTCGGGCGTGTATTTCGTGGCGTTGTCGATGAGATTGTTGAACATCACGCGCAACGCGTTGGCATCGCCGGAAATGGTTGCCGGTTCGTTCGCTTCAATGCCCAGGTCGACACCGCGCTGTTGCGCCACCAGCACGGACGCGCCAACGCATTCATCCAGCAGCGCGTGCAGGTCCACGGGCTTGGTTTCACGCTTGCCGTCGGGTTCGGAGCGCGCAAGTGCAAGCAGTTGCTCGGCCAGACGCGTGGCGCGCGTGATACCCGCTTGCAGGTCGTCGAGCGCTTCCTTGCGCGACTCGTCGTCCTTCGCGCGCGCCACCAGTTGCGACTGGATCTGCACGGCGGCGAGCGGCGTGCGAAGCTCGTGGGCGGCGTCGGCGACGAAAGCCTTTTGCGTATCCAGCGCAGTCGCGAGGCGAACGAGCAGCGCGTTCAACGCGCGCACGACGGGCACGACTTCTTCCGGCAAACGGTTGTCGGGTAAAGGCTCCAGCGCTTCGGGATGACGCGTGTCGAGCGCGCGGGTGACGCGCTGCAGCGGCTTCAAACCCCGTCCGACGATGATCCATATTGCCAGGCCGAGCAGCGGCAGCAACACTACCAGCGGCCATAAGGTCCGCCATGCCACACCGGCCGCCAGCCGATTGCGGATGGACACCGGCTGCGCGAGCTGGACGACGTTATCGCCGACAATCGCGCTGTAGACGCGCCATACGCCGCGCGGCGTGGATTCGGTGGAAAAGCCCAGTTCCGCGTGGGGCGCAAGCGGTACGCGCGGGTGCGAGTAATACATGAGCACGCCGTTGCGGTTCCAGATCTGGATCACGACGCCCTCGTCGCTGTCGCTGCGTGATTGCAGCACGGACGAAAACGGTTCCGACGGCAGCGCGGCCGCAATCTGTTCCAGTTGATAATCAAACAGTTCGTTCGCTTCGGCCAGCGCCTGACGATAGATCAGCCAGCCCGCAAACCCCACGCCGACGATCACCAGTGCCAGCAGCCAGACCAGCAATTGGCGGCGAATGGAATGCATCAGGCTTCCTTCGATACCATGTAACCGAGTCCACGGACATTGCGGATGAGGTCAGGCCCCAGCTTTTTGCGCAGCGAATGGATGTAGACCTCGACCGTGTTACTGCCGATTTCCTCACCCCAGCCGTAGATTTTTTCTTCAAGCTGGCTCTTCGATAAAACCGCGCCCGGGCGTGCCATCAGGGCTTCGAGCAGCGCGAATTCGCGGGCGGAGAGGGCAATGGGGTTGCCTTCCAGCGTGACCTGGTGGCCCACGGGGTCCAGCGTTAATGCGCCGTGGCGGATCAGGGAGTCGCCGCGGCCGGCGTGGCGGCGGATCAGGGCGCGCATGCGGGCGCCCAGTTCGTCGAGGTCAAAAGGCTTGACCAGATAGTCGTCGGCGCCGGCGTCCAGGCCTTTTACACGGTCGGCAATGGCGTCCCGAGCGGTGACGATCAGCACGGGCAATGCGTTGCCTTTTGCTCTCAGGCTTTTGAGGACATCGAGACCGTCGCGTTTCGGCAATCCCAGGTCCAGCAGCATGAGATCGTAAGGTTCGCCGCCTACCGCCGTCAGGGCCGCTTCACCGTCCTGCACCCAGTCCACCGCGAATCCGTCGTTGCGCAGCGCCTTGCGGACGCCTTCCGCAATCATTCGGTCGTCTTCTACCAGTAGGATTCGCATCGATTTGGGTCACGGCTTGTCTCGGCTTTGCAGCCCGGACGTTCATTCTAGCCGGGACGGGTTAAGGCGGGCTTAAAGGGGCCTTAAGACCAAGAGAAGCGGTTTTCCTAAATAGACCCGATCGACAGTCGGCCACTTCGCGAGCACGAACACCCAGATCATGATCAAGTTCACGATGGACACCAAAATGGCAAGTTAAGTATCTCCCTGCCGGAAAAGCCGCCCGCTTGGTGACGCTGAAATAGGGGAACATAAAAATGATGGCTGTTGTCATCAAAATTAGCCAATGCCAGATGCTCGATAGTCCCACGGCCCCCTTAGCACTTTGTTGTGAAGCTGTGCCGTGAAAGTGCGACTTGATCATGTCTCACTGGCTGCGGATTTTTCTGACTCGATAGCCGCATAGTGCGAAATAACAGAGGAAGAGAAGAGCGCCGACTAGTAGCGTAGCTATTGCCCAATAGAGCACCAACGCGAGTGTTGCCATATCCTCTGGGTTTCCCAGATATTCGGCTCCGGTTACGGACAGGCAGAATCGAATAAATGTCTCCACAAACATCGGCATATTGAACGGGAGCGCGGCGATGACATACGTTAGTTGCCATCCTCCGATAGATGACGCCATGCCCCAAGCAACGTATCGCAATACCCGTTTCACAAATGACATTTCTCACTTGACCTCGACTGTTCCATAGGCTCGCAACGTTGTGCCCGGTACTGGCAGGGTCTGTCCTTGCGAACGGATGAATTTTTGAAGGCGGTCGAACTCATAGGGGGTTACGACCGTAATGCAACCGTGACTTAAACCCAAGGGGCCTTTGGGGTGCAACCTGAAATTACCTCGCTTGATACCATTGATGTTTGTCGTGTCGCCCGATGTCGGATTCCAGAGCATGAACCAAGTACGTCTGTCGGTTGAACCGTAGCCGTGCGCCTCCCACCAATCGTATAGGAAACCCAGGTAGCCCCCCGACTGGCGGTCTACGAGGTAGTACGTCCCTTTGGGAAGCGGTCCGACGTTTTCCATAGCCGTTTCATCGGGATTGTCCAGGCCTTGATCCGTTCCCGAAAAGGCCGCAATTGATGAGGTTCCCTCGCAGGTAAGGGACGAAGTCGTGAGCTTGTTAAGAACAAAAGTGCATTTGACCGGCATTTGTTTTACCTCAGGTCACTTTGTCGTGTTGTCCTTGATGTACAACGTAGCGGTTACAGCGCCGCCACTTCCCCCTAACTGGTTCTGTACGAAGTACTCATGCTTCATCGTTGAAAAAGAAAGGTGTACGTCTTCGTGACAAACATCGCCGCCGCCGACAAGCTCAACTTGGGTGATGACCACGTCATACATGGTGATCTTGAGGTACTCGAATGGTAGCCCTCCCGCCTTTCGCATAGTCAATTGCATCTGGTCGATATGCTTACCCGTGAAACAATATTTGGCCAGGTTCGGGCTGGCGCGGTCTAGCTGGTGCGTGAATGCCAGATCGGAAACCGTGGCCTTACCCGCGCCGCCGCCGGAACCCGACATCATGGCGGATTGCTGCGAGACCTTCCAACGCCAACCGATCACATCGATCTCGTTCAGGTGCGAGGCATCCTGCGATTCGCCGTCAATGCCATTTATTTTAAGGAAAATATCCTGTGCCATGAAAATCTCGCAACCTTTAAATTTAGCAGTACTGGATGAAGACTCGTGTATACAAAACTGAAATGATTGCATAGCCGAGGAAGCCTAACCCGATAGTCAGGGAAGGAACCACTTTAAAGCGTTGAGCAAAAACATCGTCGGAGACGGGCAAGTACGAAAGTGCCCTTTTCAATTTTGATATATCAGATTGTTGATAACGATGGGCTAAATCTAGCAGATTGCTGGATGCTCATGTTTTTGGGATAACTGCCATCGCATTCGAATTTACAATCCTCACAAACAGCATCTCAATATTCCTAACGTTTCACGCGATTGCGCTGGTACATTGAGAACCGAGATATTCAACATACCGGAAAGTGCGATTGGCAAGACACCGCTGTTTGAGGTCACGCCAAGTGCGTTCGATGACGTTGGGTCCCGGCGCATATTTTGGCAATCATCCGACAGTCAGCCATGCCCGCTAGTCGAGCGCTTTGTCGTGAGTTTGCTGGTGCGGATGGGCCGTTATAGAGCACCATCACGATCGGATTGCCAGGTACACGGGAGTGACGTGCGCATCGCCGGTTCAGGTCTTCCGGCAGGCAAACGGAGAGGGTACGGCGCGCAGCAGCGCTGGTGAGAAGCGTCAGTTCCCGACTGTTGCATCCGGCAAGCCAACTTGCAGCGCTTGCGACTTTGGCCGGTGTCTCACCGCGAAGATCAGCTCTGCGCTCTGCCCATATATGAGCGAGGTTAGCATGCGAGAGCGCGTCGGATTCGTCCTGCGAGAACGGTCGAATCTCACCGCGCGCCTGCTGGCACAAAAGTGTAGTGGTCTAATTTCCTCGGACAGGTCGATAGGCGGACAATGCTGAATCGATGAGGGAAAAGAGTAAATGACAAAAAGGCGCCGACAATTTGACGCCAGCTTCAAGCTGGAAGTGGTACGTATGGTAAGGGACCAGGGATTATCGGTGGGCGAGGTTTGCCGGTCGATGGGGCTTGTCGATACAGCGGTTCGACGCTGGGTCGCTCAATACGACGCGGAGTGCGCGGGTGGTCCCGGCGAGGGTAAGCCGCTGACAAGCGAACAACAACGCATCCGGCAACTCGAAACGGAGAACCGGCAATTGCGCGAGGACGTGTCCATACTAAAAAAAGCGTCGGCCTTCTTTGCACGGGAACTGAAGTGAGCTACCGAGTGGTCACTCAATTGCAAGAGAAGGCCGTCTCGGTCAGTCACGCTTGCCGGCTATTGCAGGTGAGCCGCTCGGGATATTACGCACACCGGCAGACACGGCCTAGCCCCAGGCGTGTGCAAGAGAAAACACATGTCAGGGCTGCCTTCGCCGCCAGCGGCAGGAACTACGGTAGCAGACGTGTGATGCATGCGCTGCAAGCCAAGGGAGTGCGCATCGGGCGTCATCGCGTGCGTACGCTCATGCGCGAAATGGACTTGCGTACGAACTGGAAACGTAAGTTCGTCTCGACCACCGACAGCCGTCATAAGCTGCCAGTGGCCGAGAATGTGCTGCAGCGGCAATTTGAGGTGGCACAGCCCAATCGGGCGTGGGTGTCGGATATAACGTACATCCGTACTGCGCAGGGGTGGCTCTACCTGGCCGTGGTGCTGGACCTGCATTCACGCAAGGTGGTGGGCTGGGCGATGGCGCCGACCATGCTGGCTGGATTGGTCGTCTCGGCACTGGATCAAGCCCTACAGCAACGTCGCCCAGCGCCGGGATTGGTACTCCATTCGGATCGCGGTAGCCAGTATGCGGGTGCTGAATACCAAGCCTTGCTTAAGCAACATCATGTCGTTTGCAGTATGAGTCGCAAGGGAAATTGTTGGGACAATTCTGTGATGGAAAGATTCTTTCTGAATCTGAAGATGGAACGCTTGTGGCAGCGTCAATACGCCAACCATGATGAGGCCCGAAGCGACATCAATCAGTACATCGTCGGCTTCTACAATTGCGTGCGGCTGCACTCGACTTTGGGCTATCTGTCGCCCAGTGCCTACGAGGCCAAAATGGCAGTAAAAGTACCTAACAACCTGTCCGAAATAACTTGACCACTACAAAGCTGCAACCGTACGCCCGAGCGCTCTGCCGCCTCTTGGTGCTACGCCCGCTCAGGGTGTGCCATAGCCGACGCCGGCCCCCTTCTTTGGGGCAGCATAATACTAGCCGTGCGCGATAGCGACGGCGCATCGGCGGTCGATTTCCGCCTCCAGGCACGGCAAGGTCCACAAAGTCGGTCCTGGTTCGCAGAGGATCACTCTCGCGCAGCCCACGGTTGCTTCGTCCGCGCTGCCCGGCCGACCGGTTCTTGGCAGGGCTTGAAATGCATCCACTCCGCCCGAGCTAATCGCCGCGTGGGATGGTGCACTCCTTCGGCTCGCGTGCCGATCACTCGCCGGACTGCCCGTCCGGACTCCAAAGATTTGCACGCGCCCTATCGGCCTCCCGCCTGTCCGAGGATCGGCTCAATCGCATCAACGCTACTCGATCTTCCGCACTAACTGTCTGCTCGCATCTCTACCCTGCATCATCGCTCCGTATTCAATCCGACACCGGGCTGGTGCATTCGTGAGCATGATTGATGGAGTCTACTCAGAACTACCCATCAACGTCCCGCGCCAAACCCATCGAAGAATGCGCGCGCATTCACCTCCAGTGTATCGATGTGATACCCGCCCTCCTGCACGATTAGCGTCGGCAATTTCAGTGCGCCAATCTGAGCGCCCAGCTTGCCGAATCCTTCGGTTGTCACCGCGACCATCGACTGGGGATCGTCCTTGTAGATGTCGAAGCCCAGCGCCAGCACCAGAACGTCCGGCTGGAAGCGCTCAAGCACACGCGTGGCGGTATCGAGGGAATCAAAAAACACTTCCTCCGATGACCCATGCGGCATCGGCAAATTCACGTTGTAACCGTCGCCGGCTGCCTCGCCACGCTCGTCGTCAAAGCCGGCTACGACCGGGTAGAAGTTCGTCGGGTCGCCGTGAATGGAGACGTACAGCACGTCGCTGCGATCGTAGAAGATTTCCTGTATGCCCTGGCCATGGTGCATGTCGGTATCGAGGATGGCGACGCGGCCGTATTTCCCACGCAGCGCCTGTGCCGCGATTGCTGCGTTGTTCAGGTAACAGAAACCGCCCGCCGCTTCGGCGCGCGCATGATGCCCCGGCGGCCGGCACAACGCATACGCCTCGCGCGCGCCTTCGATGATCGCGTTCGCCCCCGCCAGCGCACTTTGCGCCGACCAGTAGGCGGATTCGTACGTGTCGGGGCCGACCGGGCAGCTGCCATCGGCGAGATAACGTGCTGCTTGTCCAAGCACGCCACGCAGCGGATTGTTCTCGCGGATATACACATTCGACATTACTTCGTCGCCCCATTCAGCCGGCACCTTCTTCCACTCGCGATGCGCTTCCTCAAGGAAGCGCAAGTAGTTCATGCCATGCACGGCAGCGAGCGGCGCAGCGCCAAAGTCGGCGGGTTCGCGGACATCGAAACCCATGGCCTTCGACGCATCGACCAGTCGCAACGCGCGCTCAGGAATCTCCTGCGGCGTGCGCATCTGACCACGAGAAAGGTACGTGCGTGGATGATGTTTCAGTTGGGAGGGATGGAAATAAGTCAGCATTGTCCGGTCCTTGTTACGCGTCAACCGTTGCGCCGATCACCGCACGCGCCAGTACCGCATTGATCAAAACATTCGCGCCGCAGGTGACGTCTTCGGGAAGCGCGTCCTCGGCTTCGTTGTGCGAAAGACCGTCTACGCAGGGGATAAAAACCATGGCCGTGGGCACGTGCCGCGCGAGGTGGATTGCATCGTGACCCGCTCCGCTGACAATACGCTCGTATGCGTAGCCGAAGCCTTCCGCGGCTTCTTCCACGAGATCTACGCACGCGGAATCAAACGGCGTGGCAGGGCTTTTCCAGTATGTTGCGATGGCGGCTTCAAGCCCACGATCCCCGGCGATCTTGCCGAAGGCCGTGCGGACTTCGTGTTCCATCGCGTCGATTTTCTTGTCATCCGGATGACGCAGATCGACGGTGAACGCAACGCGCCCGGCAATGGTGTTACGCGATGAATTCGGCACGTCCACCTGACCAATCGTGACCAAGCCGAGCGGCGCGAAACGTTGCGCGATGGCTTCAAGTTCAAGCGCCATCGCCGCGCTCGCAAACAACGCGTCCTTCCGATACGGCATCGGCGTCGTGCCGGCGTGGGCGGCCACGCCCATCACTTCGACATCAAGCCAGCGGATCGCCTGACCGCCTGTAACAACGCCGATAGGATTGCCGTGGCTCTCCAGAATGGGCCCTTGTTCGATATGCGCCTCGAAATACGAATCGACGTTCTCAACGCCAAGTCCGCGCGTTCCGGCGTAACCGCTTTCATTCAAAGCCTCGCGCAACGTCACGCCGTCTGCGTCCTTGGTCTGCAATGCTGTTTCCAGCGGCGTCGCGCCGACAAACACCGCCGAACCAAGCATGGCCGGCGTAAAGCGCGCACCCTCTTCGTTCGTCCACGAGACAATCTCGATGGGCTTCTCCGTCAACACGCCGTGATCGTTCAACGTGCGCACGACTTCGAGCGCGGCCAGAACGCCGTAGACGCCATCGAAGCGACCGCCTTCAGGCTGTGTGTCGAGATGACTGCCGATCAGCACGGGTTTCGCTTTCGCATCCGAGCCTTCGCGACGCGCGAACAGGTTGCCGACTTCATCGGTACGCACGGTCATTCCCGCTTCGCTGCACCACGTGGCGAACAACTCGCGGCCACGCCGGTCTTCTTCCGTCAGCGCAAGACGACGCACGCCGCCCTTGGGCGTCGCGCCGATTTTCGCCATCTCCGTCAGGGTCGCCCACAGGCGTGGGCCGTCGATTTTCAACATGCTTCGTTATCCTCTAGATTCAGCGAGTAGCCAGTGCTTCCGGTGCATCGGCGCGACGATGTTTCAATGCATCAAGCGCGACGATCGACAGCAGCGAAATCCCGGCGAGACACGTATAAAACACCGCCAGCGGCCACCATTGCCCCGTGAACCTATGTGCAAGCCAAGTGCCGACAAGCGGCGTCAAGCCGCCCGCAATCGCGCCGCAAACCTGATACGAAATCGAGATCGCGGAGTAGCGCACACGCACCGGGAACACGCCGCTGACAAACCCTGCGATGACCGAATAAAAGCTCGCCATGCAGACCACGGCAATAGCGATGCCGATAATCATCGACACCATGTTGCCGCTTTGCACGAGGATGAACATGGGATACGGCGAGATCATCGCGCACAGGGCCGTGAGCTTCAGGAAGCGCGCACTGCCGATCTTTTCGGCGAGCAACGCGGCCAGCGGCTGCGTGAAGAACTGGATGATCGCGACCGCAAACAGGCAATCGAGGATCAGCGATTTCGTCACGCCCACATACTGTGTGGTGTACGAAATCATGAAGGTATTGGTGAAATACACGCCGGCAATGCCAATCGTATTTGCACCGATGCAAAACGCGACCAGCGCGCCCGACGAGCGGAACACTTCGGCAATCGGCAATTCCACCGTGCGCCTGGACAGCTTCTCGCGCTCGAATTCCGGCGACTCGTTCACGCCCATTCGAATCAAGATGCCGACCACAAGCAACACCGCGCTCACCAGAAACGGCAGGCGCCAGCCCCACGCGATGAACGCCTCATGCGGCATCGACGTCACCGCGCGAAACGCGACCAGCGAAAGAATCAGTCCGGCGGGGCTGCCGAGTTGCGCGAACGATGCGAAAAACGTCCGCCTTCCTTTAGGCGCATGTTCGGCCGCCATCAGCACCGCCCCGCCCCATTCGCCGCCCACCGCAATGCCCTGAACCACGCGCAGCAACACGAGCAGCACCGGCGCGAGCAGACCGACCTTCGCGTAAGCCGGCAGCAAGCCGACGCATACGGTCGCCACACCCATCATCATCAGCGTGGTCATCAGCGCTTTCTTGCGGCCGATCTTGTCGCCGAGATGACCGAAGATCAGCCCGCCCAGCGGCCGCGCGAAGAATCCGACGGCGAACGTGGCGAACGACGCCATCGTGCTGATGAACGGATCATGCGATGGAAAATACAGCTCGCCGAACACAAGCGCGGCGGCGGTGGCGTAGATATAAAAGTCGTACCACTCGATCATCGTGCCGATGAAAGCGGCGGCCGCCGCGCGCACGGGCTGGCGAGTCGGACTGGGTGTTGGGGTCACGGTGGCTCCTGATTCGCTTGTTTTAATGCAGATGGTCAGGGCGTTTTATCGCCAGCCATAAAACATTAGTCCAATTTCGATTTATTATTCGCCGTATAAGTTTGGCTAATACCCAGGACATTTCCCCATGGCTCAACGGCGTGTAGATATCGCGCGGTTCCTGAACGACCGGCTCGACTGGAACCTGCTGCGGACCTTCCTCGTCATCATGCAGGAGCGCAGCGTGAGCCGCGCCGCCGCGCGCCTGCATCTCACGCAACCGGCGGTGAGCCAGGCGCTCAAGCGCCTGGAGGACACGCTCGGGCGCAACCTGATCCAGCGCCGTGGCCCGCACTTCGAGCCAACGCACGCGGGCGAAGAGGTGTACCGGATCGCAAGCGATATCTACGGCCATATGTCGAGGCTCGAAACCGAGCTCGATGACCGCAGCGAAGACATCACCGGTTCGATCCGCCTGCTCACGGTGAGCCGTATCGATTCAGGCGTGTATGACGAGTTTCTCGGCGAATTCCATCGGACTTATCCGCGTATCGACTTGCATATCGAGGTAATGCGGTCGTCGGACATCATTTCGTCTCTGCTGCAAAAAACCGCGACGGCGGGGCTCAGCCTGTGCCGCACGCCCATCGATAAACTCGAGCAGCGTTGTTTCCTGCGCCAACGATATGCCATTTTTTGTGGCCGGTACCATCGCCTGTTCGGGCGGCATGGGCTGACCATGGAAGATTTGCTCGCGGAGAACTTCGTGTCATTCACGAGCGACCAGATTGGCGACAGCCTGTCGCCGCTGACCGTCTTTCGCGACCAGCGTGGGTTCACGGGACGGATCGTGGCGGCGTCGCCCAGTCTGGACGAAGTGCGGCGGCTGATCTTCGCGGGGTATGGCATCGGCTGCCTGCCCGAGCACATTGTCCGTGACGACCTCACGCAGCAGCGCCTGTGGCGTTTGCCGCCGGAAGAGGGTCTGGTCGATGTCGACGTCGATCTGCTGTGGCATCGCGGACGCAAGATGAACGCGGCGGAGCAGGCGTTCATCGATGGCATGGAGCGCACGATGCAGCGTTATTCACTGCCCGAACGGCTCGCCCCGCGCTGAGGCCCAAGTGCCAAGGCTTTACACCCGCTGCCGGTTGAAAGCCCGCAAACCTTAAACCGTAAGCAGAACCCCCATACAATAGCTGCACCGCTTGGGGCACCCTCGCCCTGCAATCCGCAAAACCGCACCACATCACGATCCAACCACATGTATAGAGCACCATTTCTGAACAGGACAAATCCACTTGCCAAACGTTGGCGCGCAGCCGCGACCCTGGTTATAGCCGCAGCCACTTTCACCTTCGCGATGAACACGCCCGTCGAGGCCCGCGGTGGTGGCGGCTCAAAGGCGGAAACGCAGAAACCAACGCCGAAACGCGCAACGGCGAAGAAGACGAAGTTCCAGCGCGTCGCGGTCCCGGCCGGTCCGCTGCCGGCCACCGTCATGGCGGCGCTTGCACGCGCCCACGTGCCGCTTTCGTCGATGAGCGTCGTGGTCGAACGAATTGGCAGCGGCGGCGTGCCGCTCGTCGCGATCAACGCCAACCAGCCGATGATGCCCGCCTCCACCATGAAGCTGGTCACCACGTACTCGGGCTTGTCGTTATTGGGTCCGGATTACCGCTGGAAAACCACGGCCTACGCCGACGGTGAAGTCGATGCAAACGGCGTCCTTCACGGCAACCTGTACATCCAGGGCACGGGCGATCCGAAACTCGTGCCGGAAGAACTCATCGACCTGGTGGATCAGATCCGCCGCAACGGCATCACGGGCATTGACGGTGCGCTGGTCCTGGACAAACGCTACTTCGATGCCTCCACGCGCGATCTCCCCGCCTTCGACGCCGACGAAAGCGCACCCTACAACGTCGGCCCGGACCCGCTGCTGTATGCGTTCAAGTCGCTGTCGTTCACGTTGACGCCGAGCCCCGACGGCCAGGTTGCAATCGATGTGCTGCCGCAACTCGCGCAGTTGCAGATCGACAACGAACTCAAGGTCACGCGCGGCGCTTGCGCGGGCTCACTGCCGGCGGCGTCGCCGAGCGTGGCGCAAACCACGGGCGGTTTTGTGCAGGCATCGTTTATCGGCGATTATCCGCTGCGCTGCGGCCCGCGCACCATCAACGTCGCTGCGCTAGACCATTCCACCTTCTTTGCCGGCGGCTTCCTCGCGCTCTGGAAACAGGCGGGCGGCACCTTCAACGGCACCACCCGCGAAGGCCCGACGCCGGTCAGCGCGCGGCTCGTCGGCACGCACCGCAGCCCGGTGCTGTCGGACATCGTTCGCGACATCAACAAGTTCAGCAACAACGTGATGGCGCGCAACCTGTTCCTGACCATCGGCGCCGCGATGGGCAAACCGCCCGCGACCACGCAGAAATCATCGGCGGCGATCACGGCGTTCCTGCATCACAACGCGCTGCCCATGACCGACCTTTACCTCGATAACGGCTCGGGCCTGTCACGCGAAGAACACATCACGGCGCAATCGCTCGCCGACCTGCTCACGGCCGCGAATTCGAGCCCGGTGGCGCAGGTCTTCGTGGAGTCGTTGCCTATCGCGGGCGTGGACGGCACCATGCGCAACCGGCTCACCAACGCGGGCGCGGGCGGCAACGCCCACATCAAGACGGGCACGCTGCGCGACGTGCGGGCCATCGCCGGCTACGTGGGCGCGGAGAATGGCGAGAGCTACGTGGTGGTGAGTTTTATCAACGACCCGCGTGCCGAAGCGGCCCGGGCGGCGCATGACGCGCTGCTCGAGTGGGTTTACGAGGGCGCGCGCCGCACGGGACCGGCTGAATGAGCCGCTTCCTGGCCGACTTAGAACCCGAGGGCGCGCGGTCTGCAAGCACAGGCAAACCCTCGTAGGAAACAATCTCAAATCCTCTTAAAGATTCGGTAAGCTATCGCCACGCTTGGCCGACGACACGCATTGTTCGCAGTGCATGTTGTTCGAAGATTCGAAGCCAACGCTCAAGCGGAAAGCCAGCCGACAGCAACCTCGAAGCGGCGTGCAGACCACATGACCAGATAAACGAGGAACGAGGAGATGAAGTCGATGAAACCCGCCCTGACGAAACCCGCCGCGCGTCAAACGCGCTGGCTGCTCGCTATCCAGACGGCCACTGCGTGCGCCGCGTTCGCCATGCTGGCCGCGTGCGGCGGCGGCAGCGATAACAACAATAACAACACGCCAGCGGGCGGCGTGAAACTGCAAGCGGTGTCGTTCGGCGACAGTCTCTCGGACGTCGGCACGTATGCACCAGTCGCAACGGCAAGCTTCGGCGGCGGCCGCTTCACGACGAACCCCGGCCAGATCTGGACCCAGAACGTGGCGCAGTATTACGGCAGCACGCTGACGGCGGCGAACACCGGCGGCTTCGGCATCCCGCTTTCGCCGGCCGGCGGTTTGGGCTATGCACAAGGCGGCTCACGCGTGACGTCGCAACCGGGCGTTGGCCACGCCACCCCGGGCACGGCGAACGCCGACTTTGCGCAGGCCACGACTGTCCCGATCAACGACCAGGTGACCCAGTACATTGGGACCTATGGCACGTTCAACGCGAACCAGCTCGTGCTGGTGAACGGCGGCGCCAACGACATCTTCTACAACCTGACCGTGGAGCAAGCGACTGCCGCCGACATCGAGGCCCAGCTCGCCGCGGGAACCATCACGCCGGCGCAGGCTACGGCAGCGGGCACTGCTGCGACGACCGCCGCGACGACCGCCATCAGCCAGGCGGCAATCGACCTGGCGACGGTCGTTGGCCGGGTGGTCCAAGCCGGCGCGACACACGTGGTGGTATCGGCGATTCCTGACATCGGCGGATCGCCTGAGGGCTTGGCCAGCGCCGATAAAGGCGTGACTTTGTCGCAAGTAACGCAGTTGTTCAACGGCACGCTGAAAGGCGCGCTGCAGCAGTCGGGCTTGTTGTCGAAGGTGGTCTACGTCGATGCCTACACCTGGGTCGACGGCATCCAGGCGAACTTTCAGGCGAACGGCTTCACGGTATCGAATACGGACACCGCCTGTAATCTCGCCGCGATGACCGCCGCCGCGACCAAGCTGGGCGAGCCGGACCCCTCGGCATTCGCTACGTCGCTGTTCTGCTCGCCGCAAACCTACACGGTTGCCGGCGCGGACCAGACGTATATGTACGCCGATACGGTCCATCCGACGACGCATCTGCATGCGCTGTTCTCCACGTACGTGGAACAGCAGATTGCTGCGAGCGGGCTGGGGAAATAAGCGCGGCCGGATGAGCCGATGATGTTGAAACGCCCGGTCGGAAGACCGGGCGTTTTGCTTTTTGGAGGGGCGGCCGAGGCTCTATTCGACGGTCTTCGCGAGGATGGCGGCCTTTGATCAGAAAGCCATAATCTCCGGGCACGCAGGCTGCAAAAATCGCATATCAGCCATAATGCTTCTCCTACTTCAGAAGGCCTTCATCATGGCGGTGCCACTCAAACTATCGGATGAACTGATCGAGATTGCGAAGCCGCATGCGACGGCAAAAAATTGCTCGGTTCCAAAGCAAATCGAGTATTGGGCGAGACTCGGAAAGGCGGTTGAAGAGAATCCTGAGCTTCCCGTCCAGTTCATCCAGGTCACGCTCCTCGCGGTCGAAGAAGCCAAAGCGGGTCAGCTAGCGGAATATCAATTCTCTTCGTGATGACACTTCGAAAGGTTTTTTAGCTAATCCTGCTTTGCAGGACACCAGCCCGCCGCGCCTCTACCCCTCAAACGCCGCTGCCGCACGCCCCAGCCGGTCGTTCACCGCGCTCCATTCCGCCGATACCGGCAGCGTCTCGATCAGAATCCTCTCGACATCAGCGCAATCGAGCGCGCGCAGCAGCCCGTACAGTTCGCGGGCGTAGCTCTGCGGATCGTCGGGCGCGGCGATGAAATGCACGTTCGGCGCGTCCGCCCATTTACCCGCGCTCGATGCCCGCGCGACCAGCGCCAGCTTCTTGCTGGCATCGAACGGATGCGCAGCGAGCAACGGTTCCAGCGCCGCGAACGGCAACAAGCTGAGCGGCGTGCGCGGCGCGTAATGCGCCTTCAGTGTGCCGGAGGCGCGCGGCGCGCTGGCGTCGGTGCCATCGGGCAGACGTGGCATCACGCCAAGCACATCGGCAATCTCGATCGGACTCACATGTCCCGGCCGGAGCAAGGCGGGAAAGCCCCGCGATAAATCCAGAATCGTCGATTCGATACCCACCTTCGCCGCCCCGCCATCCAGCACATGCACGCTTGCGCCGAATTCATCGCGGACATGTTGCGCCGTGGTCGGGCTGACATGCCCAAACCGGTTCGCCGATGGCCCCGCCACGCCGCCATGACCATCGCGCAAAGTGCTGAAGGTCGTGAGCAGCGCCTGCGCGACTGGATGCGACGGACAGCGGATAGCGACGGAATCCTGCCCGCCGCTGACAGCCGCCGGCACGTGCGCCGCGCGCTTCAGAATTAGCGTGAGCGGGCCGGGCCAGAAGGCATCGATCAGTTTCTGCGCATCGGCTGAAAGGGATTGAACCCAGTACGCCGGGTCGCTGCCGGGCGCGAGATGCACGATCACCGGATGATTCGACGGCCTTCCTTTCGCCGCATAGATCCTTGCGATGGCCTCGGGATTCTCGGCATCGCCGCCCAGTCCGTAGACGGTTTCAGTCGGAAACGCGACGAGTTGCCCGGCATCGAGCAACGCGGCCGCCTCCTGGATCTGCGCGACGGTGGGAGCTTCGAAAGTCATCAACGTTAATCCAGCGCAATGTGCAGCATGCGGGCGCAATCGCGCGCCGCCGTGCGCACTTCTTCCAGCGTGGCGCCGGTGAAATTCACGTGGCCCATCTTCCGGCCGGCCCGCGCTTCCTCCTTGCCGTACAGATGCAGCCGCGCGGTCGGCAACGCGATCACGTCATGCCACGGCGGCGTGCGCGCTTTCGTGCCCTCGAACCAGATGTCGCCGAGAATATTCAGCATGGCGGCCGGCGAATGCTGACGTGTGTCGCCAAGCGGCATGCCGGTCATCGCGCGGACTTGCTGTTCGAACTGGCTGGTAGCGCAGGCATCGACGGTGTAATGGCCGGAATTATGCGGACGCGGCGCCATTTCATTGGCGATCAGCGTGCCGTCTTCCAAGATGAAAAACTCCACGCACAGCACGCCGACGTAATCCAGCTTCGCGGCGATCGTGAGCGCCGCGTCCTGTGCCTGGGCGACGAGCGCGGGCGACGCGTCCGGCGCCGGCACGACGGTCTTCGCCAGGATGCCGCCGACGTGTTCGTTCTGCGCGAGCGGAAAGACGACCGACTTCCCGTCGCCGGCACGCGCGATCAGCACGGACACCTCGAACTTGAGCGGCATGCGCTTTTCGAGCACGCAAGGCACGCCCGCGAGCGAACCGTACGCGGTGCGCACTTCATCGACGTTGCGCACGCTCGTCTGGCCTTTGCCGTCATAACCGAGACGGGCCGTTTTCAGAATGCCCGGCAGCACGGCGGCGATCTGTTCGTCGCTTAAAGCGGCCAGCGCCTCGGGCGACTCGATCACCACATGCGGCGCCACAGGCACGCCAGTGCTCGCGATAAACCGCTTCTCCGCCACGCGATCCTGCGCGATGGCGACGCACCGGCCGGCGGGGCTCACGAAGGTCGTTTTCGCGAGGAAATCGAGGCTGGCGGACGGCACGTTCTCGAATTCCGTCGATACCGCCGCGCACAAACGCGCGAGTTCGGTCAGCGCGGAAGGGTCGTCGTACGCGGCGCGGATGTGTTTATCGGCGACGGAACCGGCCGGACTCGTCTCGTCCGGATCGAGGACCGCCACGCGATAGCCCATGGACTGTGCGGCGAAACAGAACATGCGGCCGAGCTGGCCGCCGCCGACCATGCCGAGCCATGCGCCCGGCTGGATGGGAGAACTGGGTTGGGTGTGTGCGTTCATCTTGTGGGGTCGGTCAGTCGGTCTCGGGCCGGAAATAGTGCCGGAGGTGTTCCGTAAAACTGCTGCGTTTATAGCGGCGGCAGGACCATGGCGTGCGCCGCGTCGTTCTGGCGCGCGCGGAATGCCGCGAGTTTGTCCGCGTAAGCGGTTTGGGTGACAGCGAGTATGGAGACCGCGAACAACGCCGCGTTCGCCGCGCCCGCCTCGCCGATAGCAAACGTCGCCACAGGCACGCCCTTGGGCATCTGCACGATCGAATGCAACGAGTCCACACCCTTCAAATATTTACTCGATACCGGCACGCCCAGCACCGGCACCGTGGTTTTGGCGGCGAGCATGCCCGGCAGATGCGCCGCGCCGCCCGCCCCCGCGATGATCGCGGCCAGCCCGCGCGTGCGCGCACTTTCGGCGTAGGCGAACATTTCGTCGGGCATGCGATGAGCCGACACCACCTTGGCTTCGTAAGGCACGCCGAATTCCTGGAGGATCGCGACCGCGTTTTTCATCACGTCCCAGTCGGAACTGGAACCCATTAACACGCCGATCAACGGTGCGTCATGCGTGTGGGCCGCGGTGGCGGTCTGGACTTCGCTCATCGTGCTGCATTCCTTTGGGGTGGACAGGCCTTTGGCGGCCTTTTTCGGGTGATGCGGATAGAAAGCATTTCAGTCGTCATGGAACGGCTTTGGGGACTGGGCGCTGCAGGGCCGGACGCCGGGGTCCGTTAATCGGGTCCGTTGCTTCGGCCCGGTTGCTTCGGTCCGTTGCTTCGGTCCGTTGCTCTCGTGCGCTGATTCCGGACAGCTTTTGCCGTCACCGTTATCACGTTTGAGCCACCGGACCCGCCCGCAGAATCGAGCGGAATTGCGCGCCAGGCCGGCCCCGCCTAAAAAATTACGCCAGCGACTGCCCGGTCAACCGTTGCAGCGCTTCTTCGTACTTCTCGGCCGTTTTCGCGATGACATCGTCGGGGAGCTTCGGCGCCGGAGGCGTTTTGCCCCACGATTGCGTTTCGAGCCAGTCGCGCACGAATTGTTTGTCGAACGATGGCGGGTTCGTGCCGACCTGATACCCATCGGCCGGCCAGAAGCGTGATGAATCCGCCGTCAGCACTTCGTCCATCAGGAACAGTTCGCCGCGCGTGTCCAGCCCGAATTCGAACTTCGTGTCCGCGATGATGATGCCGCGCGTCGCCGCGTACTCGGCCGCTTCCTTATACAGCTTGATCGAAATCTCGCGGATGGTCGCCGAAAGTTCCGTGCCGATCCGGCGTTCCATCTCATCGTAGGTGATGTTTTCGTCGTGATGGCCCATTTCCGCTTTCGCTGCCGGCGTGAAAATCGGCTCGGGCAGTTTTTCGGCGTTCTTCAGGCCCGGCGGCAATGCCACGCCGCAGACCGAACCCGTTGCCTGATAGTCCTTCCAGCCGCTGCCGGCCAGATAACCGCGCACGACCGCTTCCACCAGGATTGGCTCGAGGCGCTTCACCACGACGGCGCGGCCTTTGACCTGATCGGCTTCATCGGCGGCGACGATCGTTGCCGGATCGATACCGGTATTGTGGTTCGGCACGATGTGCGAGAGCTTCGCGAACCAGAAATCGGCCATCTGGTTCAGGACGCGGCCCTTGTTCGGAATGGGCTCGCCCATGATCACGTCGAACGCCGAGAGGCGATCGGTCGTGACGATCAGGAGCTTGTCGTTGCCGACTGCGTAGTTGTCGCGGACCTTGCCGCGCCCCAGCAGGGGCAATGATTTCAGCGTGGATTCGTACAGCGGGGAATGTGAGGTGGACATCGTCATCTACCGGAAAAGTGCCGCAAATCAGGCTGAGAGAAAAAACCAACACGCCGTTCCCCGGAATTGCGGGAACGGCGGTTCGTGTCGACTGGCCCTGTCATGCGCCCGGGGTCAGCCTTTGCATTCATTCTTCGTATTGATGCCCGGCGCAAAACCGGGCGACAAGCGCGACTCACCGCTATTGTAAACCGGTCGGGCGGACGACCCGGTTTTGGTTCATCGAGGGTAAGGTTTTCGGCGAAACCGCCCGCTATGCTGTTGAGGATGGCTATCTCAAAAAAAGTCGTCCAGTGGGGCCAGGGGTCAGGGGTCTATGCCGGGGTGGTCGGTTCTGGGGTTAGCGGTCAGAGTCAATGCCGGGTTGGTCGGTTCTGGGGTTAGCGGTCGGAGTCAATGCCGGGTTGGTCGGTTCTGGGGTTAGCGGTCGGAGTCTATGCCGGGTTGGTGCTTTCGGTGTTAGTGGTCTGCGAGAGTTGGATTTTCTCTTTACCACTATTAGCCACTGTGCGTGGCGGCACGTCATTTCTTTGTCCAAAGCGACAAAGAAACGAAGCAAAGAAAACGCTTTCAAACCACGCTACCCTAAGTGTCCACAGCGTGCAGTTTCTATTCATAGGTGCCCCAAAAGCACGGTGCTCGCCAGAGCGGAGGATGTGTGAACCCCTCCTTCTCCGAACACCGATACCCACACGCTTCGCCACCAGTGATTGAACCTGCCCAAGGAGCACCCCGCGCTATCCGCGGACAACCTCCCTCCAAATTTGTACGCGCCTCGAACCACGTCGCCAACCCGCCAGGAAACGAGGCCGCAAAGATGCGGGCGGCCGTACCGACGAAAATAGCCGTACAGAACGCGCAGCCAATTCACAAAAACTGAAGCAGTAAACACAAACACGCATCAAGCTGTGGCCTATGAATACGGTCGCACAGACCAGGTAGCTAACCTGTCAAAAAACCGCAGCCGTAAATACCTGTAAGGCCGTGCGGGTTCCTTAGCAATGGTGCTTGCCCGAGAGCGTACGGGGCGAAGCGTGTTCGTGTCAGGATTCGCGAGAAGGAGGGGTTCACACATCCTCCGCTCTGGCGAGCACCGTGCTTTTGGGGCACCTATGAATCAAAACTGCACGCTGTGGACACTTAGGGTAGCGCGGTTTGAAAGCGTTTTCTTTGCTTCGTTTCTTTGTCGCTTTGGACAAAGAAATGACGTGCCGCCACGCACAGTGGCTAACAGTGATAAAGAGAAAATCCGACTCTCGCAGACCACTAACGCCGAAAGACACCAACCCGGCATAGACCCCTGACCACTAACACTGAAAGCACCAACCCGGCATCAACCCCGACCGCCAACCCCGGAACTTCCCCCGCCAGCATCCACCCCAAACCCGACCAATCCCAAAAACCGTCCACCGGTGCGAACGAACCAAACAGTGCGAACGAACCAACCAGTGCGAACGAAATTAAAACGGATCTCCCACCCGCACGATCTTCATCGCGTTAGTCCCGCCGGCTTGCCCCATCGGCTCACCAACAGTCAACACGACCATATCGCCGCGAGCGGCATACCCCTTCGACACCACCACCTCCAGCGCCTGCTGAAGCGCAACATCGCGATCGGTGTTCGTATCCAAGTGCAACGACGTGACATTCCGATAAAGCGCCATCGTCCGCTCACTGCCAATCCGCGGCGTCAGCGCAAAAATGGGCACATGCGACCAATGCCGCGACATCCACAACGCCGTCGCCCCCGACTCGGTCAAAGCAACAATCGCCTTCGCACCCAAGTGGTAAGCCGTGAACAACGCACCCATCGCAATGGATTGATCAATCCGCGTGAACGTGCGATCAAGGAAATCCTTGTCAAGCTCGCTCTGCTCAGACTTCTCAGCTTCGAGGCAAATGGCCGCCATCGTCTCGATGGTCGTCACCGGATACTTACCCGCCGCCGTCTCCGCCGACAACATCACCGCATCCGTCCCGTCCAGCACCGCATTCGCGACATCAGAAACTTCAGCTCGCGTGGGCACCGGCGCATAGATCATCGACTCCATCATCTGCGTAGCCGTAATCACAAACTTGTTCGACTCGCGCGCCATCCGGATCATCCGCTTCTGCAACGCCGGCACAGCCGCATTACCCACTTCCACCGCCAGATCTCCACGCGCCACCATGATGCCGTCCGACGCATCAAGAATGCCCTGCAACGCCGGAATGGCTTCCGCACGCTCGATCTTCGCGATCATCTTCGGCTTGATGCCATAAGGCGCACCCGCGATGTTCGCCAGTTGCCGCGCCATCTCCATGTCCGTGGCGTTCTTCGGAAACGATACCGCCACAAAATCCGCACCAAGCGACATGGCCGTCTTGATGTCCTCCATGTCCTTCTCGGTCAACGCCGGCGCCGTCAGGCCGCCGCCCTGCCGGTTGATGCCCTTGTTGTTCGAAAGATCACCGCCCACTTTCACCGTGGTATGGATCTCTTCGCCAATCACACGGACCACGTCGAGCACGATCAGCCCGTCGTTCAGCAACAGGATGTCGCCCGCCCGCAAGTCGCGCGGCAAATCCGGGTAATCCAGGCCAACACGTTCATCATTGCCCAGCTCACAACGCGCATCGAGGATGAACGAATTGCCCGCAATCAACGTGATCTTGCCGTTTTCAAACTTGCCCACGCGAATCTTCGGGCCTTGCAAATCAGCCATCAACGCCACTTCACGGCCACATTGCTTGGCGGCGTCGCGAACGTATTGCGCGCGCTGGCGATGATCGTCGGCCGTGCCGTGCGAAAAGTTGAAACGGACCACGTCGAGACCGGCCTGCATCATTTGCAGCAGGATCTCAGGAGTGCTGGAAGCGGGGCCGATAGTGGCGACAATCTTTGTAGCGCGATGCATGGAATTCCTCGTCTGGGTGGTATCGCCTGAAACAGCGCTGCGAGTACGGTGTGCCGACGGGGATGAAGATGTCTCCGCCTGCGAACGCGCGCCGGCTCGGGCCGGCGTCGCTTTGTGATAGCTATTCGATATCTGTCCGGCGACCGGAATCAGCGACGCACTCGCGCCACCAATCATGACCGCGGTTTCCTTCCTTACTTCCCGCTTTAAATTCGAACCACGCCGGGCCGGCGCCGCAGCGGAACGCTTCGACTTGGCCGGTGCGCGAGCGGGGCCGGGGTCAGGTTTCACCCCGACCGCCACCCTCGAACCAATTTCGGCCGCCACTGATAAACCAGCGTCAGCAGCCAACTCTTCTTTATCTGCAGCAACTTCAGCAACTACGGATTCAGGACGATTGCTCTTCGACGTGGCTCGTTTCATGGGCTCAGGCCCGCGATTCGAGTACTTCCACCGCCGGCAACGTCTTGCCTTCCAAAAACTCCAGGAACGCGCCGCCGCCAGTCGATATATAGCTGATTTTGTCGTGGATGCCGTACTTCTGGATGGCCGCGAGCGTGTCGCCGCCACCTGCAATCGAGAATGCCGATGACTTGGCAATCGCATCCGCCAATGTCTTCGTGCCATTGCCGAACTGGTCGAATTCGAACACGCCGACCGGCCCGTTCCACACGATCGTGCCCGCCTTCTCCAACTGCGCGGCAAGCGCCTTGGCGGTGTCCGGGCCGATATCGAGAATCAGGTCGTCGTCCTGCACCTGGTCCACGGCTTTCGTTTCAGCCTTGGCAGTCGCGGCGAATTCCTTCGCAGTCACGACGTCGCTAGGAATGGGGACCGACGCCCCACGCGCCCGCGCTTCGCTGATGATGGTCTTGGCTTCATCGACGAGATCCTTCTCCGCCAGCGACTTGCCGATGTTCAACCCCGACGCGAGCATGAACGTATTGGCAATCCCGCCGCCCACGATCAACTGGTCCACTTTCTCGGCCAACGACTTCAGGATGGTCAGTTTCGTCGATACCTTCGATCCCGCGACAATGGCGACCAGCGGGCGCTTCGGCTCGCCGAGCGCCTTGCCCAATGCATCCAGTTCAGCGGCAAGCAGCGGACCGGCGCACGCCACGGGTGCGTATTTCGCAATGCCATGCGTGGTCGCTTCCGCACGATGCGCGGTGCCGAACGCGTCGTTCACGTAGATATCGCAGAGTTTGGCGAGCTTCTGTGACAACGCGTCGTCGTTCTTCTTCTCACCCTTGTTGCAGCGGCAGTTTTCGAGCAGCACGACCTGACCCGGCTGCACCTGCACGCCGTCAACCCAATCTGCGATCAGCGGCACATCGCGGCCAAGCAGTTCGCTAAGGCGCCTGGCCACGGGCGCAAGCGAGTCTTCAGGCTTGAATTGCCCTTCCGTCGGGCGGCCGAGATGGGACGTGACCATCACGGCGGCGCCCGCTGCCAGCGCTTGCTGAATGGCCGGCACCGAGGCGCGCACGCGGGTGTCTTCGGTGATGTTGCCCTGATCGTCCTGCGGGACGTTGAGGTCGGCTCGGATGAAAACACGTTTGCCGGACACTTTGCCTTCGGCGATCAGATCGGTGAAACGCAATACTTTCGTCATGGGAGTCAGCGGGTGAGCGAGTAATTGGAAAGCGGTTCGGGCGAGTTGAATCTGCGCGCCGTGGATTTATGCCAGCGGGCTCACACAGGTCGCTACGGGGAAATTGAAGTGCTCAAAACCATCCCGGCGATAAGTCGGCGTGCGCGCAACATCGCAAGGCGACCAGCACCAAGCGGAGGATTCGAACAGGTAAGGGACAATAAAACGAGGCGTGCCGCGCCTTTCGCCGGCGACCTGGATACCCAGGCGACGAGGCGTTGCAGCAGAGAATGGAGCGAGTGAAGCTGGTGTGCGGTGACTGCCGGATACACGTTTCGACCTCATTCGATACGACAGCGAGATCACCATTTTAACCGATACCCATGCCCGTCCGACGCAGGAAACGCAAATCCCCAGGATTCGGGATCGGCGAGTTTGCGATGGCTTGGATGACGCACCGCAGCAAAACCAGCGTCAAGCGAACAGCCGCAACACCGTGAAGACAATCATGCCGACGACAATCGTCCCCAGCATGCCGCGGCGCCAGAGAAACCAGGCGAGACCGCACAGGGAAGCGTAGAGCGCGTGATTCGAGAAAGAGATCGACAGGCCGGTCGGCGTAGTCAGAAGGTCGGGCACGACGACCGCAACCAGCGCCGCAGCCGGCGCGTAGCGCAGCGCGCGCTGCACGCGCTCCGGCAGGATCATGCGCTCGCCGCCCATCAGGAACAGCGCGCGCGTGATGCCCGTGATCAGCGCCATGCCGGCTATGGCCAGCCAGACTTGCGCCGCGCTCATCGGACGCTCCGGGCGCCCTTGGGGCCGACCGGTGATTTGTCGAGATCGGATGGCTGGATATCGAATGAAGGATCGAATGACGGGCTCAATGGCTCGGCGTCGATGAGACGGGGCGCGGAGTTTTCCACACGCCTTGGCGCGCCGCTGGTTTTGCGGCCCAGCTTCTCCGCCATGACATCGACAAACGTTCCGGCGAGCAGGGCCGCCGCCACGGCCAGCGGTAATGAAAGCCGGTACGGCAGGTCCAGCGCAATCAACGCGATCACGCTCGCCACGCCAACGGCCGCCAGCGTCGAGCGCGTGGCGATAGCCGAGACAATCAGCGGAATCAGCGCAAGCGTGCCGGCGAGTTCGAGGCCCCAGTTATCGGGGAAAAGGCTCGCGAGCAGAATTCCCACTATGGATGACACTTGCCACGAGGACCAGCTCGTCGCCGCCATGCCCCAGAAAAACGCCTCCTTGCCGGGCTGATAGCCGGTTGGGAAATTACGCTTCTGGAACATCAGGTAAATGATGTCGCCATTGAAATAACCGAGCACCAGCCGGCGGCGCAACGGCAAATAGGCGAAATGAGGCGCAAGCCCCGCGCTGAAAATGACGAACCGCAGATTGACCATGGCAGCGGTCAGCAGGATGGTCCAGAGCGGCAGCTTCGCGGCGAACAACGGCAGCACGGCCAGTTGCGACGATCCGGCATAGGCCGCGAGCGACATCCCGAGTGCTTGCGGCACGGTCAGCACGGACTTGGCCATCGCAATGCCGGTGACGAGACCCCACGAGAACGTGGCCGGAACCGCCGGAGAGAGGGTTTTGACGCCATCGAGAAACGCGCGTCGGTTCAGGTCTGACAGCCGGTCGAACATGGAGATGGGTGCGAGGCGTGGTGTGCTTGTGCGGTTGAGCGGCGGATCCAACGGATGCGGCGAAGAACGGGCAGCCGGCCGGATGATTGCCGCAGACCCGCTGCGGATCGAGCCTGAATTGCTGTTTAAAACAACCCAAAACACGACCCGAAACCGCCGCGCCGGGCCTTGAATCACGCCCAGTCTGACGCTCTATCAAGCCAACCGATCCGAACGGCGGGCTTTCGTGCGTTTCCTCACGGTTTGCTTTCGAACCGCAACGTTGGCTGCACCCTGAGCACATCGCGTGACGATGAAAGGCAAATTATAGCGTCGTGAAAGGCGCCAAATGGCCGATAGCGCCCATTTTTTAATCGAAAAGACGCTAAAATGACGGTCTTTGGTCGCCCAGCCGCTTGCCGGTTTTGCGCTGAAATCCCATGCCGCGCGTGCTGTTTCCGAACAGGCGCCACGGACCGGAACAAGGCGCAGAAGGCTCGTCGTCATCGTCATGCCGGTTAATCGGACGACGAAATACGCTGGCGCAAACGGGCGACCCATTCAACATCTGCACACTACTCGCCAGGAGAAATCGTATGTCAATGGCCGACCGCGACGGCAAGATCTGGATGGATGGCAAGCTGATCGACTGGCGCGACGCCAACATCCACGTGCTCACCCACACGCTGCACTACGGCATGGGCGTTTTTGAAGGCGTGCGCGCCTACAAAACCGGCAACGGCACGTCGATCTTCCGCCTGAAAGACCACACCAAGCGCCTGCTCAACTCCGCCAAGATCTTCCAGATGGAAGTGCCGTTCAACCACGCAACGCTTGAAGCCGCGCAACTCGAAGTGGTCGGCGTGAACAAGCTGGAATCCTGCTACATCCGGCCGATCATCTGGGTGGGATCGGAGAAACTGGGGGTATCGGCGAAAGGCAACACCATTCACGTGGCAATCGCAGCGTGGCCGTGGGGCGCCTATCTCGGCGACGACGGCATTGCGAAGGGCATCCGCGTGAAGACGTCATCGTTCACGCGCCATCATGTGAATGTCGCCATGGTCCGCGCGAAGGCGTCAGGCTGGTACGTGAATTCAATTCTCGCGAATCAGGAAGCCATCACCGACGGTTACGACGAAGCGCTGCTGCTCGACGTCGACGGCTACGTCTCCGAAGGCTCCGGCGAAAACTTCTTCCTCGTGAACAACGGCAAGCTGTACACGCCAGACCTGGCTTCGTGCCTGGACGGCATCACGCGTGACACGGTCATCACGCTGGCACGGGACTTCGGCATTCCGGTGATTGAAAAGCGCATTACCCGCGACGAGGTCTACACCTGCGACGAAGCGTTTTTCACCGGCACAGCCGCCGAAGTCACGCCGATCCGCGAGTTGGACAATCGCACCATCGGCGAAGGCAAGCGTGGTCCGATTACGGAAAAGCTGCAAAGCGCTTTCTTCGATATCGTGAGCGGCAAGAACGAAAAGTACGCCGATTGGCTTGCGCAGGTTAAGTAACGCAACGAAGTAACTTAACGCGCAATCCGACACATGACGTGCGGCGGTGAGGCGGGTTTTCAGGGTTTCCGGGTTTGAATTCCGGACTCGAAAGACCCGATTCACCGCGTCCCCAGACTAGAACGAACGAGATTCCTCATGAGCGAACTGAAGGAAATGCCGCTGGTCCAGTTGTCGGCGAAAGATGTGCCGGCGTTTTGCCCGAACCCCAACATGCCGCGCTGGAGCACGCATCCGCGCGTTTTCCTCGATATTTCCCACGGCGAAGCACGTTGCCCGTATTGCGGCACGCGCTACAAGCTGAAAGACGGCGAAACGATCAAGGGTCATTGAATCTTCGTCTTCGCGAAGACCAAGCGGCGTGCGGTTTGAACCGCGCCGCCCGCCTGGTCTCCGCGGCCACTAGCAATGCTGTGCCGCAATCAGCCATGCTGCTGCCGATCCCGTTGAACACAACGCTCCGGCCGCACTCCATGTTTTGAAAGAACGCACAACACCGCGCCCCTACGCCGGACACGCTGGATGCCGGGCGCCCTCACCCCATTGCCACAACGCGCCCGCCCACATGGTGTGAGCTGCGTTATTTTTGAGACTGGAACTTACATAGATGCGTCGCGCGTTGGTTATCGCACCGAACTGGATTGGTGACGCATTGATGGCGCAGCCGCTGTTTTCGCTGCTGAAGAAGTTGCATCCGCGCATTGTCATCGATGCTGTCGCGCCCACCTGGGTCGCGCCCGTGCTGGAACGCATGCCCGAGATCCACGACGTCTACGCCACCGATCTCGCCCACGGCAAGCTGCAAATGCTGCGTCGCTGGCAACTCGCGAGCGATCTGCGCGACGTGGGTTACGACGCCGCGTACGTGTTGCCGAACTCGTTCAAGTCGGCGCTAATTCCGTGGATGGCGGGCGTCAATCTGCGGGTCGGCTATACGGGCGAAAGCCGTTATGGCCTGCTGAACGTGCGGCACGCGAATCCGGCCAAGGGTCAACGTCCGCCCATGGTGGGCCAGTACGCCGCCCTCGCCTACGCGCCGGGCGCGAAGCTGCCGTGGCTGCAGGAAAACGCCACGGTTCCCATGCCGGTACCACGGCTCGATGCCGACCTGAACGAAGCGGCGCGCGTCTCCACCCGCTTTAATCTCGATACCCGCGCGCCGCTCGTCGTGTTTTGTCCGGGTGCGGAATACGGTCCGGCAAAACGCTGGCCGCCGGAGCATTTCGCGGCGCTCGCGCAGTTCATCGCGCAGTCGTTTCCGTATGCGCGGATTGTCGCGCTCGGGTCGCCGAAAGATTCACCCATCGCACAGGCCATTGCCGATCGTGCGCCGAACGTGCGTAACCTGTGCGGGCAGACGTCGCTCGGCGAAGCCTGCGCGCTGATCTCGCGAGCCAGCGCCGTGGTCACCAACGATTCCGGCCTGATGCACGTGGCCGCCGCGCTGCGCCGCCCGCTGGTGGCCGTGTTCGGCTCGACCGACCCGCGCCACACACCGCCACTCTCCGATCTCGCAAAGGTACAATGGCTGCACCTCGAATGCAGTCCGTGCTTTGCCCGCGAGTGTCCGCTGGGTCATTTGAACTGTTTGCGTGAACTCGGCGCCGAGCAGGTTTTCGGCGATCTACGCGGCATGTTGATGATGCAGCGTCATTAAAACGGGTTGGGCTGAAGCGGCTTCGGCGCCACGGCTCATGCTGATCGAGCAAGCCTGGGCCGCCGCTTCAGCTTCAAAGACTGCTTCATGATTTCGTCAGGGCAGCCGTCTGCCACGTCATGATCACCGGCGCCGTGACCGAGTCCTGCCGATTCCCGATCGGTGGAACGTTTGCGGTGTCCGTGGTTCCTGACATGCCAATGTCCCTAAGCCGGGGCATGCTTTTGAAACTTGACCGAACCGTGGCGCTCACTGTCCGAGAACATCCGGCGCCATGCATCGACCGTTAGAGACCCACTAGCCATGCCACGTTTTGCCCGCCTATTCGAAGCCGCCGCCGATACCCTCAACGCCTATTACCAGGCTGTCGCGGAGAGCAATATCGACAGCATCATGGCGCTCTGGATCGACGAGGAATTCGCCACCTTCATTTGTGCGGACGGCTCGCATCTGAGCGGCCTGGACAGCATCCGTGCGGGCCTTTCCACACAATTGGGGAACCGGCCAGTCACGGTCGAGCCGCTCGATATCCGCGTATACGACAGTCTCGGCACCGTGGTCTACGCCATCGCCGAAGCGCATCAGCCCGTCGAACCGGGCAGCTCACCCACCATGGTGTTCAGCACCTATGTGATGGTCCACGAACGTGGCGAATGGCGCATTGCACATGTCCACGCTAGTGCGATGCCAGACGAAGCCGCAGGACAAATTGCTGCAAAAATGCGACATGGACAAGGTCCGCTGCATTGACATCGGTTTTGCGGGTACGCTGGGCAGGGTAGCCGGCGTCCGCGGTTCGACGATTGCCTGGCCAGACTGATCGGCAGACTGTCGCCATCCGTTCGCATCCTGCATCCTGTTTGAAGACGCGCCATGAAACGCGATCACGCTCATCTCCTTCCTAACGCTCCGGCGCTGGATGCCTCGTCTGCGCTTGAGCAGACCGCTTCGGCCGCTCTCGACGCAGTGAGCCAAACAACGCTTGAACCGCTGGCCGAATGGCTGTATCGAGCGCCAAGATGGCTGCCCACCGCGCACGCGCAGACTATCGTGCCGGCGTTGTTCGCACAGCGGCCGGCGGTGAAATACCGGCGGGAACGATGGACAACCCCGGACGGCGATTTCATCGATCTCGACTGGCTGGCTTATGACGTCGATGGTGAAGGTGAAGGTGGCAAACACGCTCATTCCAGTGCTGCCACCGCGAACGCCTCGCCTCCTGTTGCACCGCGCGAGCTTCGAAACGCAGTCGCCACATCGTTCGATGAAACCGCGCCCTCGCACGATGGTGCTGGCCGCCACACGGCGGCGTCGCGAGGAACGAATCCCCCTCCCGACCCGGCCGCACCGCTTTTTGTCTTGTTCCATGGACTTGAAGGCAGCTCGGACTCGCACTATGCACGCGTGCTGATGGCCGAAGCGAAGGCGCGCGGCTGGTTCGGCGTCGTGCCGCATTTCCGCAGTTGCGGCGGCTCGATGAATCTCCTGCCGCGCTTCTACCATCTCGCCGATAGCGCCGAAGTCGACTGGGTTCTGCGTCGGTTAAAGGCGCAACATGCCGGGCCGGTGATCGCGGCGGGGGTATCGCTGGGCGGCAACGTGTTGCTGCGCTGGTTGTGCGAGCAGGAACAGGATGCGGCCGCCATTCTCGACGCCGCCGCCGCGATCTCCGCACCGCTTGACGTCCACGCCGGCGGTCACGCGATATCGCAGGGTTTCGGCATGGTCTACACGCGCAGCTTTCTCAAGACGCTCAAGCGCAAGGCACTGGCGAAACTCGACCAGTATCCGGGCCTGTTCGACCGCGACGCCATGCTCGCGGCCCGCACCATGCACGCCTTCGATAACGCCGTGACCGCGCCGGTCCACGGTTTCCGCGATACCGACGATTATTGGACCCGTGCCACCACGCGGCCCTATTTGCCGCGCATCGCGATTCCAACGCTGCTTCTGAACGCCCGCAACGATCCGTTCCTGCCTGGGCGGGTGTTGCCGTCGGCGACAGAAGTTTCCGCGGCCGTGACGCTCGATCAACCCGCGCATGGTGGGCACGTCGGGTTTATGACCGGGCCGTTTCCGGGGCGGATCGACTGGTTGTCGCAGCGGGTGTTCGGCTATTTGCAAACCTATGTGCGTCCCGTGGATCAGGTTCATCACGTGGCACACCAAACGGATTCCGAGCATGGATGAGATTGTCAAACAGGCGCTGGCCAAATGGCCCAACGTCCCGCATTGCACCGGCTGGCTGCTGCTTGATCGCCGCGGCCAGTGGCGCATGCGCGACGACGCCACGCAGGCGGCCGGTCTTCCCGGCGATATCATCCGGCACGACGCGTTGCTGGGCTTCATCAATCGCAACTACGCCGCCGATGCCGACGGTCAGTGGTTCTTTCAAAACGGCCCGCAGCGCGTGTATGTGGAATTGGGTTACACGCCGTGGATCGTGCGGCTGAGTGAAATTGACGGCGCGCTGGATGGCGCGACAGCTGGCGCGCTGCGGCTGACCGATCACGCGGGTGGGCGGTTTGAGCCGACGGCGGTTTGGCTCGACGATGAAGGCGGCGTGCTGTTTTCAGATGGCGCCGATGCGTCGGACGCTCCCCGTACTCCACGCGTCGCCGCGTTGCACGATCACGATCTCGATCTGTTTTCCACACACGCCGATCTCGATGATAACGGCGGCGTATTCCATTTCGCGGCTGGCCTCGACCTGACGTTGGGGCGTATCGATCGAGCCGATGTGCCGGGCAAGTTTGGCTTTGTCACCAGCCCGGCGGCGAAAGCGGCGGCCTTGTAAAGCGAAAGCGAAAACGACTTGAAAGGCTTATCGTAGCGGCGTGTGCGCGCCTGGATCACCCGCGTGCCGCTGTTATGATGAGCGCCCGTTGCAAGGAGAGGTTATGTCCGGACTTACACATTTCGACGCTTCTGGCGAAGCTCACATGGTCGATGTCGGCGACAAAAGCGAGACGCGTCGGGTCGCCATCGCGCGCGGCTCGATCGTCATGCTGCCGGCCACGCTTGCGTTGATCCGCGACGGCAAGGCTAAAAAAGGCGATGTGCTCGGCGTCGCGCGCATCGCAGCGATTCAGGGCGCGAAACGCACCTCCGATCTGATTCCGTTGTGCCATCCGCTGGCATTGACCCGGGTGGCGGTGGATTTTTCCATCGATGAAAACCTGCCCGGCGTGTTTTGCGAAGTACGCGTGGAAACGGTCGGGCGCACAGGCGTGGAGATGGAAGCGCTGACCTCCGTTCAGGTGGGACTGCTGACGGTTTATGACATGTGCAAAGCGGTGGATCGTGGGATGACGATCACCGATGTGAAGGTGCTGGAGAAGCACGGCGGGAAATCGGGGGATTGGGTGGTGGGGAGTTGATCACGGGCGCCTGAATATGGTCGCGTGCACAGATCCTTGGTCAATCGCTATCGCTGCCTGGTAACCCGCATTGGAAACCGACAATGCTTAGCTGAGAAAAAGGCAGTTCCAACTTTCACGTCGGAACTGCCTTTGTTTTTAGCCGCAATCGATCTCTTCGACTTCAAGACGCTCGGCCGCAGCGAGGCCGGCGATCAAACCGCCGTCTCAATCATCGTCGTCATCACTATCATCGTCAGTAGTCGACGGCGTAGGCACGCCATACTTCTTCATCAACTCGGCCTTGAACCCGGCCAGCGGCTTACCTTGATCGTCGAGTAACTGATAAACATCCGACAGTTGTTGCGGCCAGTCGTGCAGCTCGGTGGAGAATATCTTCAACCGGGCGATGGTATCGAGCGCGTCCTGCGACTGTCCGGCCAGCGCCTGCAACACCGCATAGCGCCTCAATACAGTCTCCCCTGGCAACAACGCCAGCGCCTGACGATGCATCACGAGCTTGGTGGCGAGGTCCTGGCTGTTCATCGGCAGCAACGTCGCAGCGCCATACTCACCCCAGGCGCCAAACAGAAACGACGGATCCGCACGATACTGCTCAGCCGGCTGCGAACCGTAATAGAGCACTTCCGAGCGGTTGTAATCGCGCAAGATGGGATACAGCGAAGCGAGCCCGAGCACCACCAGCACAACATACAACCCATAAGAAAACGACCGCGAGACCCACCGCAACGGCCGCGTCTCCAGCAAGCCAAAAATCAGCATCGCGGGCATCAGATAGAACATGTACTGCTGCGGATACTCGACCAGCGCATGCATCATCAGCACGCCCAGCAGCGACAGCGCGAAAATCCGCGCAGGCGTATGCGGTGCACGCAGCACTCGCACAAGCCAGCACACCACGCTGAACAACACGATCGCCATGCCGAGCAGACCGGTTTTCGCCAGCACGTCGATAAAGATATCGTGCGAATTGTTCGCGATCTCCACACCGCCAAGCTCACGCACGAACTCGAACTGATGCAGCGGGAACTCCCCCCAGCCAACACCCAGCAACGGATGCGTCAGGAACATGGTCCAGCCGTACTTCCAGAGCGCAAGCCGCGGCGCGATCTGGTTCGCGTCCTGCATCCGCTCCGCCGCCGATTGGCCAAGTTCGAGCTGAAAACGCAAGTTCGCCCAGCGAATGGCTGCGTTCACGGCGAAGAACAATACGAGCAGCACGATCGGAATCAGCCATGCGCGCGTTTTGCTGCGAGCGGCGCGGCTGTCGGGACCATCCGGGTCGTCGGCCACGGTCGAACGGCCCTGAATAAAGGCCATCCAGAATCCCGCGAGCACGATCACGCCCATCTGCAACCATGGCCCACGCGACACGGTCAACGCGAGGCCGGCCGAAAATATTGCGGAGAGGATGAGCCATATGATCACCGGCAGGCGTCGGGTTTGCACCAGATACAGCGCACCCGCCGTCGCGAACGCAATGTACGTGGCAAGGTGATTCGCCTGCGCCATGTTGCCGAACGGCCGCCGTTCAATCGCAACGTTGTAGGCCACCACGAACGGCGAAAACTTCGCCTCCATATGAAACAACTGCACGACCTGACAGAACACGGCGAACAAACCACCGACGATCAACGCCGCCGCGCCCCAGCGCAACGCCTTCTCGCCCAGACCCGCGCGCACGAAGCCATAACCCGTATGCACCGCGATAAACGATGCCAGCAAATAGCCGCCGCCAAGCCAGTTCATCGACGGCTGCGACACCGGCAATACCACCGTCTGCGCCACGAGCAGCAAACCGAGCACAAGTGGCATCAACGCGATGACCGGCGTCGCGAACGGCACACGCGGTTCGGACAAACGCACGGTCAACGCCATTCCCCCGCCAAGCATCAGGAACAGTGCAAGCGCGCTGAACTCGGCATAGAAGGTCGGAATGGGATAGGTGTGGTTGACGACCGAGAACGGGATCGTCAGTGCCAGACAGAGGACAGCAAGAGAAAGGTAGCGCGCGATGTTTGAAGGCATGTGGGGTCGGGAACGTCGGCAACCGGCGCACTATACAAAAAATTACCCTTGCTGTGCGATACCTGGCATGAAATGCGCCGAAATCGCCGCCATTCCTGAAAATTCCGTGGTGGTTTAGGCGAAACATCGAGGCTGTCCGCAATCCGCGTGCTCGCTCACAAGCGTCATGGCGACGATGCACCGCGATTACGGTTTCATGCGGACAGCCTTTCAGCTTCGCTCAGTGCCTTTCGACTCGCTAAGTCCGGCATTCCGGCGGTGCGAGATTAGGCGGTAATGTTGGTGCTTCCGAGGGTGACGGACCCGCGCCCGGCGCCGGCAAGGAGGACGCCGTTTTCGTGGCGTCGAAACATTCCCACGTGATCGATCCGGCCTGTACCGAGCCCTTCGTCAGAACGGTACGCGCCGTCGGCGTTTCGGCGTTGTCCGGTGTTGACGGTACCAGCACGAGCGTATTCGATCCTGCCGGCGCCACACGCGTGGAAAACGCGATGGTGACTTGCCCATTGGTATCGTCGACGTGAATCGACTCCACGTTCCGGGTCCCCGGCGGCGACGAATATCCGCCACCCAGGTCAGAGCCGCTCGCGGCATTTTCCGCCACCGCCAACCGTGCCGACGATGCCAGCGACAAGCCCTCGCCCACCCGGCTGCGTGCCAGATAATCCTGATAAGCCGGAATGGCGTACGCCGCGACCACGCCGACAATCGCGAGCACGATCATCAACTCGATCAACGTGAAGCCCATTCCGAAACGCTTTATCTTGCCGCGCGTAATCAGCCTTCGAAACCACGCTTTGCTGCTACTCGCGTCACTACCCGCACCATCTACCCTGCACACCGCTGCTGTTATTGCTGCTGCCATCGCTGAACTCCCAAAAAGACAAAGCGCCTGGTTGCGTGATGCAATCCAGACGCTTCGATCTTATTGAGCGCTAGCCGGTCTCAACAGTCAGCCAGACGGCCAACGGTCGAACCCAAAATCAATGCGCGGCTTTCGATTCCGCCGCCAGCACGCGCCGCCGAAAGTACCAGCCGAAGGCCAGCACCAGCACGGCGCCCGCCACGTGCGCCGTGTACTCGGCGCCCAGCACGTTCAACGCCGGCCAGCGGTCGAAGAACGGGTCGTCGATCATCAATCCGCCCGCGATCCACCCGAGCAAACCTGCGCCGAGCGCAATGACAATCGGGAATTTGTCGAGCAGCTTCAGCACCAGCGTACTGCCCCACACAATCAGCGGAATGCTCACCAGCAAGCCGAAAATAACCAGCGCCAGCCGATGCTGCGGATCGGCAGCTTCCGCAGCACCTGCCACGGCAATCACGTTGTCGAGACTCATCACGGCATCGGCCACGATGATTGTCTTGATCGCGGCCCAAAGCTGGTCGGTCGGCTTGATATTCGGGTCGCTGTGATCCGGCATCATCAACTTCACGCCGATCCACAGCAACATCAGGCCACCCGCGAACTTGAGGAACGGGATATCGAGCAGCAGCACGGCAAACGAGATCAGCGCGACCCGCAGCACGATCGCCCCGAGCGTACCCAGCAGCACGCCGCGCGTGCGTTGCTGCGGCGGCAAATTCCTGCAGGCGAGCGCAATGACGACGGCGTTGTCGCCGCCAAGGAGGATATCGATAACGATAATCTGTAGAACAGCGCCCCAATGGAGCGTGGCGAAGAATTCGAGCATGAAGGAACCGATGAACGACAGCGACAGAAAGTACGCGCAATAAAAAAGCGGGGAAGCCTTGGCTCCCCCGCTTTTAGAACCGACGTTTTACGAAAGGCTTACGCAAGCATACCGCAGCCCTGCGTTTTCTGTCGATCGGCCGTTCCTTAACCCTTACAGCATCGCCTTCAACAGACGCGCCATTTCCGACGGGTTCTTCGTGACGGTGATACCGCATGCTTCCATGATTTCCAGCTTGGCATCGGCCGTGTCCGCGCCGCCCGAAATCAGCGCGCCCGCGTGACCCATGCGCTTGCCGGCCGGAGCCGTGACGCCCGCGATGAAGCCAACCACCGGCTTCTTCATGTTGTCCTTGATCCAGTAAGCGGCGTTCGCTTCGTCCGGGCCACCGATCTCGCCGATCATGATCACGGCGTCCGTGTCGGGATCGTCGTTGAACATCTTCATGACGTCGATGTGCTTCAGACCGTTGATCGGATCGCCGCCAATACCCACTGCCGACGACTGGCCAAGGCCAATAGCTGTCAACTGACCGACGGCTTCATACGTAAGCGTGCCCGAACGCGACACCACGCCGATACGGCCCTTACGGTGGATATGACCCGGCATGATGCCGATCTTCAGTTCGTCCGGCGTGATCGTGCCCGGGCAATTCGGTCCGAGCAGCAGCGTCTTGCGATTTTCGCGACGCATACGGTCCTTGATCTCGAGCATGTCGCGCACGGGAATGCCTTCCGTGATGCAGATGGCGAGATCCAGGTCAGCTTCGACCGCTTCCCAGATTGCAGCAGCGGCGCCAGCCGGCGGCACGTAGATCACCGAAACGGTTGCACCCGTTTCAGCCTTTGCTTCCGCGACGCTTGCGTAGATGGGGATGCCTTCGAAATCTTCGCCGGCGCGCTTCGGGTTCACGCCCGCAACGTACGCTTCACGGCCGTTCGCATACTCGCGGCAAGCGCGGGTGTGGAACTGACCGGTCTTGCCGGTAATACCCTGGGTGATGACCTTGGTGTCTTTGTTGATCAGAATCGACATAGTGTGACCTCTGTTCGTCGACGTCGCCTTTCGCCTGCGCGCCTTGTTTCAAGGCGCGGCGGGCGGGAAGGCGCCGCCTTTCGTATCTGGTGGAACGCTCGTAATCCGGTGTCTGGTTTAACAACCAACAGCCCGGATTATTTGCCCTCGGCGGCTGCGACAACCTTCTGCGCAGCTTCTTCCATGCTGTCGGCCGCGATGATCGGCAAGCCTGAATCCGCCAGCATCTTCTTGCCGAGATCTTCGTTCGTGCCCTTCATGCGCACGACCAGAGGCACCTTCAGCGACACCGCCTTCGACGCTTCGATCACGCCTTCCGCGATCACATCGCAGCGCATGATGCCGCCGAAGATGTTCACGAGGATTGCCTTGAGATTCGGGTTCTTCAACATGATCTTGAAGGCTTCCGTGACCTTCTCGGTCGTAGCGCCGCCGCCCACGTCGAGGAAGTTGGCCGGCTCGCCGCCGAACAGCTTGATCGTGTCCATGGTGGCCATTGCCAGACCGGCGCCGTTCACCAGGCAGCCGATGTTGCCATCGAGCGAGATGTAGGCCAGATCGAACTTCGACGCTTCCACTTCAGCCGGATCTTCTTCGTCGATATCGCGATACGCGACGATGTCCGGGTGACGGAACAGCGCGTTGGCGTCGAAGTTGAACTTGGCGTCCAGTGCGATCACCTTGCCGTCGCCGGTGACGATCAGCGGGTTGATTTCCGCCAGCGATGCGTCCGTTTCCCAGAATGCCTTGTACAGGCCTTGCAGGATCGCGCGCGCTTGCGGGATCGAGCCTTCGGGAATGCCGATCTTGCGCGAGAGGTCGTCGGCGTCTTTGTCCAACAGACCCGTCGCCGGCTCGACGGCGAACTTGTGCAGCAGTTCCGGCGTCTTTTCCGCGACTTCTTCGATGTCCATGCCGCCTTCGCTCGATGCCATCACCACGACTTTTTGCGTGATACGGTCGAGCACGAGGCCGATGTACAGTTCCTTCTTGATGTCCGCGCCTTCTTCGATCAGCAGGCGGTTCACCTTTTGGCCTTCAGGGCCGGTCTGGTGCGTGACGAGTTGCATGCCGAGGATCTGGTTCGAATATTCGCGAACCTGTTCCAGGGTCTTTGCAACCTTCACGCCGCCGCCCTTACCGCGACCGCCAGCGTGAATCTGAGCCTTGACGACCCATACCGGGCCGCCCAGCTCTTCAGCGGCCTTGACCGCATCGTCCACCGAGAACACGGGCTTGCCGCGCGGGACCGCGACGCCGAACTTCCGCAGGATTTCCTTTCCCTGGTACTCGTGAATCTTCATGCGTGATTCCTTCAGTCTGAGAGTTGGATTGAACTTCGATTACGTGGATTAAGGGATTGCTTGGAATGCTTGAATTACGTTGAGCGTTGCTTCCGGCGTCAAAAGTATCCGCGTCCGGAGTCATGCTGATGTTTCCTGGTCGGCCAGTTCTGGGAACCTGCTCTTGCTAATTTCGATTAGTGTCGACTAATTCCGATTAATTTCGCTGAGCCGGCTCCACTTCGCTTCCGGCCTTTTTGGAGTTGTCCTGATCCACTATCCGGTCTGCCGCGCCACGGGGCGCGTGGCCGAACCAGCGCGGATAATATTGCCGAACGGCTTCACCGTCGAAACGCAACGCGTTGCAACGGCCAAGCTGGAATGGAGGTTTGTCGGTTTCTGCTGCTTTGTTTGCTGCTGTGCTTGCTGAACTATCCGATGCTTTGCCGGGCGCGCCGCCTTTTTCGGTGTTCCACACTTCGCCGGCGAATGCCTGGATGGCGGCTGTGGGCAACACGGCGCAAAGTTCAGTGATGTGCGTGCAACCGGTCGTTCCGGCCAGCAAACGGCTGGATTCGCGACGGAAATTTTGCACAAGATTGAGGCCGATGAGCGCGCGGTAAGCGGGGTTCGATGCTGCGCACAGCCCCGCATACGGAGACCACTCGGAAGCCGCTTCGGCGTCGACGATAGTGAACGTTCGGTCGATAGTGATGCGCAGCCAGAGTTCATGGATCGGCAGGCCTTGAGGCCGGACGCCCGCCGCGAGTTTGACGTCGCGCGGCTTTTCATCGGTTAGACAGGCTTCGATATCCCACAAGCCATCTTCACGCTCAAACGCTTCCAATCGAATCGCGCGGCGATGGCGCAACTGTCGGGAAACGGGCGGAGAAAGCGGCATGTGCAGAGGAAGGCCGGAATGGGAAAACGCCAAAATTTTACCATACTGGGCATTTTCAGCCGGACCAAGTTGCCGCGGGGGAGCTTGAGGGGCAATGCGGAGACTTGTGCGGCGGTTTGTTTCGCGTTTGTTTCGATAGGGCCGCGCGCGGTGGGGGATTTCGCTCAGCGCCGGGGTTGGGGTCGTAGCGCCAAAATTTCCGCCGGCGCCTATTCGTCGATATCGATAAATTCGTCGTCGCCAGCTTTCAGCACTTTCACGATCGTCCCGCCGTTGAATCCCCGCGTGGCGAGAAAGCGCGCTTGTTTCGCACGTTCGGCCGGCGTCGTCGGCGGTTCGCCGAATTTCTTGCTCCAGACCTCGCGAGCACGAGTGAGTTCGGTTTTCTTCAACTCGGCGCCAGCGTCCTGAATCAACGTTTCGTCGATACCGTTGCGCTTCAACTCATTCACGATCCGGCTTGTGCCAAGACGAGTGCCCCGCCGATGAACAACGCTCTCCACAAATCGCTCATTCGACAACCACCCTTCTTGTTCAAGCGCGTCGAGCAAGGTATCGAGGGAATCGCCTTCGCCGAGATGCGGCGTCAGCTTGCGCGACAATTCCGTGCGGCTATGTTCACGGCGCGATAAATAACCCAGCGCACGACCGCGTAACGATAATTGCGGCCCCTTTCGCTTGGAATCGCCCGTTGCCGATGACTTTCCGCGTCCGGTAGAGCCGCGCGAATAAACCGGTTCGGCGTTTTGGCTTTCGCTAACTGCATCCGCTGCAGATGGCACGCACTGTTCGAAGGACTCGAATGGATCGGCTACGTCAATGCCTGTTTCTCGCTCGACGCCCGGAGAAATAACTGCAGGTTTCGATTGCGATTTCCGGGCAGCTTTTGCCGGAGCGGCCTGTGATTGAACAAGTGACTGTGCCTGTTCCAGGACCGCCCGAGCGCGCTTTAAGCGTTCCTCGGCATCGACCGCGTCCAATCCAGTTGCCGAATCAGGCTGCGCGGGTTCAAATTGTTGATGGTCGACTTGCGGCGCAACCGCAATGTCGGCGATTTTGGCGCTGTTCTCATCAGCGAGCTTTGCCGGCTTCGGCGAATTACGACGACTGGTTTGTCGATCGGTGGACCGTTCGAAAACATCCACGCCGTCAACAGGCTGAGGCAAAGATTTGCCACGCGTAGTCGAACCGGCTGCTTTGCGCCCCGATAACCCGCCACGTCCAAATTTACTGCGATCACTCGATCGCTCGTATTCAGCCGGGGCCTCTGCCGACGCACTCTTCAAAGATGACCGCGCCGCCCCCCCACCACCGAACGATCCACGCTTCGGATACGCACGATCACTCGACCGTTCGAACACCGGCTCGCTGTCCTGCTGTGTGGTTTCACCCGCTTCCTGCAGACTCGCGGCGATCGCCTCAGCCTTGCTGCTGCCAGACGACAAACTTGAACCGCCGGGTCGCCCAAAGCTGCTTTTCCTGGCGAAGCTACTGTTACCGCTACTGCTACTCCCAGCACTCTTGCCGCTGGAAAACCCGCCACCCTTATTAAACCCACCGCTTCCGCTCTTCTCGCCGGAAACTCCACCGCCCTTCGAGAAGCTGTTTCCAAACGAACGACGCGCCGGAGCAGATCCCTCCACACCGACGCGTTCGCCTGCTGCTGCGCGGTATCGATCGCTGCTTCGTTCGTAGCGGTCGACTCCTTCCTCGGCGCTGAGACTTTCGTCTTCGTCGCTTATGGACTTCGAGCCGTCCGGATCTTCCTTTACGTCCTGCTCCGCGTCACGATTTGAATCGCGACCGGTCTTCGATCCGAACCGGCTCTTGCTGCGCATCATCTTTTACCGCCTAAAACTCATTCTTCTTCATCCGCCACTTCGGCAACACCCGGAGCGATTGCGTCGGCCATTGCATTGACGCCCAGCGACTCGCGAATTCGATTTTCGATTTCACGCGCCATTTCAGGATTCTCACGCAGGAATTCGCGTGCATTGTCCTTACCTTGACCAATCCGTTCGCCGTTATAGCTGTACCAGGCGCCCGCTTTATCGACGAGCTTGGCTTGCACGCCCAAGTCGATGATTTCGCCCTGACGCGAAATACCTTCGCCGTAGAGGATGTCGAAGATGGCTTCGCGGAACGGCGGCGCAACCTTGTTCTTCACCACCTTCACGCGGGTTTCGTTGCCGATCACTTCGTCATTCTTTTTGATCGAGCCAATACGGCGAATATCCAGGCGCACCGATGCGTAGAACTTCAGCGCGTTACCACCCGTGGTGGTTTCCGGATTGCCGAACATCACGCCAATCTTCATGCGGATCTGGTTGATGAAAATCACCAGGCAGTTCGTACGCTTGATCGTGCCGGTCAGCTTGCGCAGCGCCTGCGACATCAAACGTGCTTGCAAACCAGGCAGCGAGTCGCCCATTTCGCCTTCGATTTCAGCCTTCGGCACCAGCGCCGCAACCGAGTCGATCACGATCATGTCGATGGAACCCGAACGCACGAGCGCGTCGCAGATTTCCAGCGCCTGCTCGCCCGTGTCCGGCTGCGAGATCAGCAGGTCCGACGGACTCACGCCAAGCTTTTGCGCGTAACCGATGTCGAGCGCATGTTCCGCGTCAATAAACGCTGCCGTGCCACCGACCTTCTGCATCTCCGCAATCACTTGCAGCGCCAGCGTGGTCTTGCCCGACGATTCCGGACCGTAGATTTCCACCACGCGTCCACGCGGCAAACCGCCGACGCCCAATGCAATATCCAGTCCGAGCGAACCGGTCGAGACCACTTGAATGTCTTCAATGGCTTCGCCAGCGCCGAGCCGCATGATCGACCCCTTGCCGAATTGCTTCTCGATCTGCGCGAGCGCGACGGCCAGCGCCTTGCTCTTCTCTGCAGACATCCCGCCCGGGCCTTTCTTGCTATCTTCCATGAATCGTCCTTTGCTATGATGAACGGCGTCTGGCGCATGCCCTTGGGAGTTTTTTCCCGGCTGGGCGCACTGCTGCAGACACTGTATAAAAAAACAGGTGTTTTTGCAAGTCCGATCGAAGCGCGTAGTTTCAGCGCCACGTTCGACCCCTGCAGGACACCACTACACCTGGAGACCGCCGCGCCGGGCGAATTGCGGTGCCGGCAATGCTTTTTGCGCACACTACGATGCGAATCCTCATTGCCGAAGACGACAGCATACTCGCGGACGGTCTCATTCGATCACTCCGCCAATCGGGCTATGCCGTGGATCACGTGCGGCACGGCGTGGAAGCCGACACTGCCCTTTCGCTCCAGACTTTCGACCTTTTGATCCTCGATCTGGGCCTGCCGATGATGTCCGGCCTGGAGGTCCTGAGACGCCTCAGGGCACGCAATTCCCAGATGCCCGTGCTCATCCTGACGGCCGCCGACAGTGTCGATGAACGCGTCAAGGGCCTCGACCTCGGCGCCGACGACTACATGGCCAAACCGTTCGCGCTGAACGAACTCGAAGCCCGCGTGCGCGCCCTTACCCGACGGGGCGCGGGCGGTGGCCCCACCGTCGTCAAGCATGGCGCGCTCGCGTTCGATCAGGTCGGACGCATTGCGTCTATCAACGACCAGGTGATCGAGTTATCGGCACGCGAACTCGGCGTGCTTGAGGTCCTGTTGCAACGGGTTGGCCGGCTGGTCTCGAAGGAACAACTCGTCAACCACCTTTGCGAGTGGGGTGAGGAAGTCAGCAACAACGCGATCGAAGTCTATGTCCATCGGCTAAGAAAAAAAATCGAGCCCGGCGGCGCGCGGATCATAACCGTTCGCGGGTTAGGCTATAGCCTTGAAAAAGCCGTTGCCGCGGTAGCCGCTTCTGTACCTTCTACCCCGGCAAATACCGACGAGCCTGCCTCGCCCAGCCCGCAGTACAAGTAGCAAGTAACCACGAGTAAACACGCCATGGGCTCGCCAGCATCCCCCGAGCGCGCCGCTCCGGCGTTGCGCGAGCTGTCACCCCTTTCGCCCGATTTGCCCGAAGCCGACCCCGACGCTTCTCGCGACGCGCGTTACGCGAACCCGTTCGCGCCGCCCGACGAGCTCGAGCCCGACGGCGAGCCCGCGCCGCGTTCTCTGTTCGGCGAAATTCTGGACTGGATGCTCGCGCCACTGCTGCTCTTGTGGCCCATGAGTATTGCGGTCACGTATCTGGTTGCCAAGTCGATTGCCAACGGGCCGTTCGACCGCGCGCTTGAGACGGATGCCTACGTGCTCGCGCGGCAGATCGCGCCGGTGAATGGCGTCGCGGAATTGCGGCTGCCGAACGCCACGCGGGACTTCCTGCGCGCGGATAACGTGGACAGCGTGTTTTTCCAGGTCCTGGGGACGCGCGGTGAACTGGTGGGCGGCGACGCCGATATGCCCTTGCCTCATGACGATGATCGGCCACAGCCCGGCATCGTGGAATTTCGTGACGACGTGCTGCGCGGCAACGACATTCGCGTCGCTTATACGACGGTGGAGGCGCCGACGCTCGCTCATCCGGTGCTGGTCCAGGTGGCCGAGACGCTCGATAAACGCAGCCAGTTGGCCAACGACATCATCAAGGGCGTGATCCTGCCGCAGTTCGTGATTTTGCCGTTGGCTATCGTGCTGGTCTGGTTCGGGTTGTCGCGCGGGCTTGCGCCGCTGCATGCCCTGCAAGCGAATATTCGCGCCCGGCGTCCCGATGATCTTTCACCGCTCGAAGCCAGCCGCGCACCGCCGGAAATCGCGCCATTGGTGGCGTCGTTTAACGATCTGCTCAACCGGCTCGAGCAGAACATGCAATTGCAGAAGCGGTTCATAGCCGATGCCGCGCATCAGATGAAAACACCGCTCGCCGGCTTGAGGACGCAGGCAGAGCTGGCGTTGCGGCAGGATGTATCGGCAGAAGTGCAGCGTTCGCTTGAACAGATAGCGACGAGTTCCGAGCACGCCGCGCGGCTGGTGACACAACTGCTCGCGCTGGCTCGGGCGGAGAACCGGATGTCGGGGCAGATTTTTTCGCGCGTGGAGTTGACCGATCTCGCGCGGCTCGCCGTGCGCGACTGGGTGCAGGCGGCGTTGGCCAAGCGGATGGATATTGGTTATGAGGAGCCGCCGCATCCGGTCGAGGTTGAAGGCAACGCGGTGATGTTGCGCGAAATGCTGTCGAATCTTATCGATAACGCCATTCGCTATACCCCGCCCGGAGGGCGAATCACGGTCCGCGTGCGCACCGACGAGTCCGACACGCGGCACGTCTTTCTCGAAGTGGAGGACACGGGGTTGGGCATTCCTGAAGCGGAACGCACGCGTGTGGTTGAGAGGTTCTATCGCATTCTTGGCCGTGAAGGCGATGGCAGCGGACTCGGTCTTGCCATCGTCCGGGAGATCGCGACGATGCACGGCGGCACGCTCGATATTGACGATCACGTGTACAGCGAAGCGCCGCGGCAAGCCGGAACGCTTGTCCGAGTGGGCTTAAAGCGGGTTTATCCTGCCCGGGACAAACCCTGATCGCAGTTCGCCCGGCATTTTTGCACGACCCGATTTAGACGGATGTTAGCTAATTTATTGATGCAGAAGAACGAATATTTGAAGACGTTAGATCAATAACAAGATAACGAAGCGTCTTAACGCCCACCCGCTCGGCGTCAGAACGCCGTAAGTTTTCCCTCCAATAATCGTTGCACGGCGCTGCTATCCGCGGATGCCATTCAAAGATCAATACAGGAGACGACTTCATGGCAACGGTCGAGGGGCGCATTTCCCACGCACCGATGACGAGCGAAGAACGGCGCGTGATTTTCGCGTCATCGCTAGGCACGGTGTTCGAGTGGTATGACTTTTATCTGGCGGGCTCGCTTGCTATCTATATAAGCAGGACGTTCTTCTCCGGCGTCAATCCGACGGCCGGTTTCATCTTCACCTTGCTCGGCTTTGCGGCGGGTTTTGCCGTGCGGCCGTTCGGCGCGATAGTGTTCGGGCGTCTCGGCGATATGGTCGGGCGCAAGTACACCTTCCTCGTGACCATCGTGATCATGGGTCTTTCCACGTTCGTGGTCGGGCTGCTGCCCGGATACGGCACGATCGGGATTGCCGCGCCTGTGCTCTTCATCGCGATGCGGCTGCTGCAAGGGCTCGCGCTCGGCGGGGAATATGGTGGGGCTGCGACTTACGTGGCTGAACATGCGCCTGCCAACAAGCGCGGCGCGTGGACGGCGTGGATCCAGACCACGGCGACGCTTGGGCTTTTCATCTCGCTGATCGTGATCTTGCTTGTACGGAGTTCCGTCGGTGAGGAAACGTTCGGTGCCTGGGGCTGGCGTGTGCCGTTCCTGGTGTCGATCCTGCTGCTCGCCGTCTCCGTGTGGATTCGGTTGAAGCTGCACGAATCGCCAGTGTTCGAGCGCATCAAGGCGGAAGGCAAGACGTCGAAAGCGCCGCTGACCGAAGCGTTCGGCCAGTGGAAGAACCTGAAGATCGTGCTGCTTGCGCTGTTCGGGCTGACGATGGGACAGGCCGTGGTTTGGTATACGGGCCAGTTCTATACGCTGTTTTTCCTGACGCAGACGCTGAAGGTTGATGGCACCAGCGCCAACATCATGGTGGCGGTGGCGTTGTTGATCGGGACACCGTTCTTCCTGTTCTTCGGGTCGCTGTCGGACAAGATCGGGCGCAAGCCGATCATCATGGGCGGGTGCCTGATTGCCGCACTGACGTACTTTCCGCTCTTTCACGCGCTGGCTCATTACACCAATCCGACGCTGGAAGCCGCGACGGCCAAGGCGCCGATCAGCGTGATAGCCAACCCGGATGAGTGTTCGTTCCAGTTCAACCCGGTGGGGACATCGAAGTTCACGACCTCCTGCGATATTGCCAAGGGCGCGTTGTCGAAGGCTGGTTTGAACTACGAGAACGTGGCAGCGCCGGCTGGGACGATCGCGCAGATCAAGGTGGGCGACACCGTGGTGGATACGTTTGACGGCAAGGCCGCCGATGCGAAGGAGAAAGGCGCCGCGTTCGACAAGACGCTGGCGGGCACGCTGAAGTCGGCGGGTTATCCGGCGAAGGCTGACCCGGCGCTGATCAACTGGCCGATGGCGATTGTCGTCCTGACCATCATGATGATCTACGTGACGATGGTTTATGGGCCTATCGCCGCGATGCTGGTTGAGATGTTCCCGGCGCGGATCCGGTATACGTCGATGTCGCTGCCTTATCACATCGGCAATGGCTGGTTCGGCGGGTTCTTGCCGGCGACGGCGTTCGCTATCGTGGCCGCGAAGGGGAATATTTTCTCGGGGCTGTGGTATCCGATTGTGATCGCGTTGGCCGCGTTCGTGATCGGGATGCTGTTTGTTAAGGAGACGAGGGGGACGGCGGTTTATGACTCGGATTGAGGGGCCGCCCGCTGGATCATTTTGTCTCTAGGAATGAGCCTGGAAGGGGTTGACAGGTTTCGCAACCCTCTTCATAATCTCGATCTCTTGGCGAATTAGCTCAGCCGGTTAGAGCGACGGAATCATAATCCGCAGGTCCGGGGTTCGAATCCCTGATTCGCCACCAAGTTGTAAAGAAAGCCGCTGCTTCGAAAGAAGTAGCGGCTTTTTGTTTGGCTGCGTGCTGCCAGTTCTTGATGGTTATAGCCTTTTTGACTATGTGGGTGAGCAGGCCGAGAACGCGTCTTGCGTTCTGGTCAGGGCGCGACAGTGCACCTTGCCTCTTTCCGACCTAAAGCTGCTAGTGCGGCTACTACGGATGCCGTTTTAGAGGGAGCATTAAGGTCATTGAATCTACCGGCGATGCCCTAAATCCGTAGTACTCATAGAACTGCTTCGCGCGCTCGTTCACCGCATGCACAAGCAACGCGCGGACACCGGCATTCTCTGCGACAGATCGCACACGAGTTACTGCATCCTGGAGCAAGGCGGCGCCAAGCTTGATACCCTGAACGCAAGCATCGACCGCGAGCCTTGCGAGCACCATCACTGCCACTGGATTCGGCATGTTGCGACGGACGGCGCTAGTGGCATCTTGGTGCGCGACTGCACCCGCCGCCAAAGCGTAAAACCCAAGTACGCACTGGTCGGGATCGACCACGACGAAGGTGCGACTGGCGCCGTTCAGATGGTTGGTCAATGCGCGCCGCCTCAGCCAATCGTCCGGTGATGGCTCGCCGCAATTGAAGCCATCGAGTAGATGCGTCGCAGCGAGCGACTGAGGTGCCGAAAGTTGAACGCTCACTCCTTGCCCGTGTCCCACGGAGCCTTGACGGCCATCAGACGCTCAAAGCCCGCGTTGGCGGTTTGTGGTGCGTCGAGCAATGCAGTGAATTCGCGGAACCTGTTCTCGTCCAAGCTGAAAAAGACCTGATCCAGCGCAATAGCTTGCGCGCGCTCGCATGCAGCTTCCAGCATGAAGTCCGAGCGATTCTTGCCCAGCAGATTGGCCGCATGGTCGATCAGGTCGCGCTGTTCGGGTAGCGCACGTAAATTTATGGAGACGTCATGCATAAAGCTTCTCCTTTGTGTATGCACAACAGATACACATAATACGTTTGCGTATAGCTGTTGTCAGCACACCGACCGGCCGACGGTCGCACCTTTGCTCTTGGTGGGCTCGAGCAGTATTTACGGTAGGAAGGCTGCATGCTCACGCCGCGAAGCGGTGTTTACGTTCCGCCAACACTGGATATCGTCAACTACGATTTCCGGTTGCGCGACAACTATGATGGCCGGTCGACCTTCCAATTGTCGCGCACCACCATCCGCTAAGGCAGCGTCGCCGCCTCACCTAACTCGACAAAAATGGCTTGTTTCCGAGCCCCTTGATCGTTACAAACCGATTAGCGGTCGCACCGCATCTCTCACCGATTCCAGCTCCGCTTCTGTCACCTTGTGCCCGCGAAACTCAGCCTTTCTGGCCTCGATATCGACCGACCGAATCTGGTCAGCCTGAGCAACGCAAGGCTCGGGAAGCGTTGAGAGCGGAATTTCGGTCTGCCACTCGTGATTCGTCCTCGAGATCGTCACGCCGATGACCCGATGGATCACGCCGTTGACTGCTTTCGGGCTAATCACAAGAAACGGCCGCTTGCCGCTCTGCTCAGTTCCCATCGTTGGCGCTAACTGCACCCACCACACCTCACCGGCCTCTGGAATGCCATCGTCCATTTATCACCACGCGTCATTGCGGGCGGGGTCATCCGGGCCGCCGGCCTCTGAACCCATCGGCTCGTCATCCAGCAACGGATCGACCTGTCGCTCTCGCTTGCGCGCCGGACCTTCCTCAAGAAAGCGCGCCATCGAGAACTTTTTCACGCCCGCTGGTTTAATTACAAGAGCGCCATCTTCTGCGCTCACCTCTACGTCCGTGTCTTCCTGCAGGCGCAGAGTTTCTGCGAGCCCTGCAGGAATTCTCACGGCGAGGCTGTTGCCCCACCGCTTCACCTGTTGAAGTGCCATGCGTCGGCTCCTTATTGAGCGGCTTTCGTAGCCGTTAGATTTCAAAACAACTGCGGCGTCCGGTAGATACCGCATAGACACACTGTAGCGCGTTTTCACGAATGTGTATACGGCGTGTCTACAAGACGGCGGATAGAGCCCGCCGTTGGAATGCCACTTCGTGGCGCCGGTCTGTGGATATGGTGTTTCCGGTCGCCTCTTCGAATGCGGTTACAAACCAGCTAACCAAGACGTCGCAGAAATCTTCGGTCATCGATCGTTTGCTGCTCAGCAAAATTGATGGTTAGTCTTTGGTTTAGCATTCTCGGCTAAATTAGCTGCACAGCAAATCAACTGATTGTTACAAATCGAGATTTTGGGCGCCCTCGAATGGAAAGCGCGCGGATTGTGACTATGAATCGGATACAGGGTTCAGGCGACCGATCCGGCCGCCTCTCCGAATTTGGTAGCTCGATATTATTGATTACGCGCCCGGCCGCATCGTTTTCTCGCCTGCCCCAAAAGCTAGCACCCTGGCATTGACGTTTATTTTACGTTTCATGTTTAAAAATCGTTAAAAGTCAAAATTTGCGTCCCAGCGTTAAATTCGAGAAAAGCGCTATACGATCCGGGTTGCAGGAGCAAGGCTTGGCAAAGATGGAAGCAGGACTAGGATCAAGAGAATCGAAGCCCCACCAAGACATTCGAAAACGCGAACATTAGACATCAGAAAAATTATGAAACCCAGGATCTTTATTGGTTCATCCCGAGAGGGAATTTCAATTGCGAATGCAATTCATTCGAATCTAACCAACGACGCCGAATGCACCGTTTGGAAAGACGGTGTTTTCCAACCGTCTTCGTCCACATTGTCCGATTTGATGGGGATGCTCCATGATTCGGATTTTGCGATTTTCGTATTTAGTCCCGACGACGTCTCGATCATGAGATCTGCAGCAGACCACGTCGTGCGAGACAATGTTCTTTTCGAGCTTGGTCTCTTCATTGGTCGACTTGGGCAAGAGCGATGTTTTTTTCTCATTCCCGACTCCGAGAGAATGCGACTACCCACAGATCTTTTCGGTTTTAGTCCAACCAAGTATGAATCTCATCGCCGCGATTCAAATTGGGAGGCTGCAGTCAATCCAGCATGCACGCAGATACTTCGGGTTGTGAATAAATTGAGGTTTTCTCAAGACATCAATGAGGAAAGCGTTACTGCAAAAGTAACCGATGCCGCATCTGGGGAATCGTCGAAATTTGTAGATCCTGCAGCCACGACAAAGCTAAAGATCGAACGCTACAAGAAATCGTTCTTACTTAAGAGTGACAATCCTTCTCACAGAGAACGCCTTTCAGTGTTGTCGTATGCGTCATACAACCGGACGCTTCATGCATGGGTCATCCCTTATTCGAAGGAAGCTACCGCACGCTCTGAACTCTCTGATCTGTTGTGATTTTTGTCAAGCATTCGGGGTTTCCGCGAGCTACTTTCTTAATCTAAGATTCCTTAAAAACACGTCCGATATTTATGTTAGCGACCTTTATGCAGATGACCGCAGGCTCTTAGCTACTACCCATCTTGCTACGATTGCTGCTGTCGTAGCTCTGGGCGAAGCCAAGTTGGAAGTGAGAACCGGAAAGGGCTCGGAAAAAATTAACTTTCCGCTTACCGTTGCTGACATCGCCAGGATAAAACGCCAAGGCAAACGATGATGCACTATCCCACTTCATCGACGGGCTGGCGAAATTTTCGGCGCTGTTGGCCTTCCCGCTGCCATGGGACGACGACCCAGAGATTCATTTCCGAACTGCGCTACATCACCTTCCGCCCGAGTTGATTCAGGTAAGGACTGCGGAGCTGGAGGCCGCCAATTTCACGAGCCAGTTGAAGAAGCGCAACCATTACATCTACTTCCCAGATTGCTAACGATTCGCCGAGTGTGCTGCTATGCGGCACTTTGCACTCTCGCCTTCAGGACAAGCGTTGTTTGAATCGGACCTCGGGTATGCGCCAAAAAGATGAAGAAATAGAAAGAGGTCTGCGAGAGCGGCTGAAGCGTAAAAAACGTGTTTTCCAAGGAGATTTCCTCACATCAAATACATTAGAATCTCAGAGACGTCACTTCATAGAACACCAAAATGAGAGAACAGACCGCTTGCGGTTGCTGGAGGTCCAATGCCTGAAATGAACAAAGAAAAACTGGCAGCGCTTCAGAGTACAGCCGAAGCATATCTTGCTTCAAAAGGCGGCGAGATAGTCAAGGAGCTCGGGTCAGGTGGCTCAGCCGCAGTTTTCCTAGTAAAGGTCGATGGTAAAGATGTTGCCCTAAAAGTTTACGACCCCGCATTCTTTCTCGGTGATGAGGGAACTGCGGAGCGCCGACGAATCGACCTTCAGCTCAAATTGGTCGGCCACTCTTGTCCGACCTTGGTACAGGTTCACGACATTGAATTTGCAGTCGACACGTGCTTCGTCCATATGGAATATCTCCCGTGGCACGAGTTGAGTAAATGCTTGGACAAAGTTCCTCGCGCGCTAATTCAAAACCTGATTTCACAACTGGTCGATGCGACGCGCTATCTCGAAGACGTGGGGCTCGTGCACCGGGACATCAAACCGCACAACATCATGGTTAGCGCGGACTTTTCTGCCTTGAAGCTTATTGACCTCGGAGTGGTCCGTCCTTTCGACTCCGATAAGGCTGCTGGCGGTGCCGATGGGACCGATCACGGCCACCGGCGACCGTTTCTGGCCACCGCACAGTACAGCTCGCCAGAGTACCTGTTCCGGCTAACGGAGCCGTCACCGGAGCTGTGGCGCGGGCTGACTTTTTATCAAATCGGCGCAGTGATGCATGATTTGATAATGCAAAAGCAACTTTTCGCAGACGAGGTGGAGACTGGTAATCGGTACGCCGTCGCCATGGCTGTCCTACGAAAGACTCCGGACGTTAATCCTGATGGGCACGTTCCGCCATCGTTATGCACGTTGGCTTCTCATTGCCTTGCGAAGGACTTGACTCGTCGACTCCGCCTTGTCAGCTGGGGGGATTTCGCGCCACCGGGCGACGACCCGGAGACAGAACTCAGGCGACGACTGCAGCGCTTGGGCGCCGAGCGGCCGGAACACGTCGCAGCCGAACAGGAGCGTATTCGCACGCAATTGGCCAGAGAGCAAGCTTTGACCACGGTAGTCACCGCTCTCGGTATGCAGGTTCGCGAGTCGTTTCCTGGCACGCAGCTTGAACCTATAGGACAGCCGGAACCCAGCTGCGCTGCGCTCCTGCGCTTCCACTTGCCAGATACTGACCTAGCCGTAGACATGTCCATCGAAGCTCGCTGGTCAGATGGGGAAGAAGCCGGGTTGACTGTGCGAGGTCGTCTCGCTCGTTCTACGGGGCGAGCGAGGTTTGAAGGCGACGGGGCAGAGGTTAGCCTGTTGTCGGAGTCTGCATCGAACGCGCCGGCGGCAACCGAAGCCCTAAAAAACGCATTTATCCGCCTCGCAACTGAAGCGATGAATCAGATCGAAACCGCCGAAGACCCAGGCGCGGTGTATGGACTTGAACTTAAGCTGGCATAACGGGGACAGACATGGAAGGTAGCTGGTGGAAAGACCCGAATGAGATGGACAAGCAGCAGCAAAAGATTGTTGCACTCCCAGTCGAGGGAAATTATCTCGTCCAAGGCCCCCCTGGATGCGGAAAAACGAATCTATTGATACTCCGGATGCAGTGGCTTTCGAGCGCCGGAAAACGAAACGTTCTGTTTTTGACGCTAGGTAGAAGCCTTGCCGAGTTCATCCGAACGGGCGTAGGCGCGAAAAAACTTATCGAGACGAGTCAAATAATGACGTTCGCCGGCTGGTCCAAACAAATAATAGCCGACCACATGCCGTCACTACTCGCCGGGGCACCCGCCGAGTATGACGAAGCGCGTGACTATTATGCCGACGCGCTCAATCAGGCGACCTCCGGGTTACCGAACGACTACTATGAAGCAATTGCCGTCGATGAAATACAGGACTTGAAAAGTCTAGAGTTGGAAGTTCTTTCCCGGTTAACGCCTCGCTTAATCGTAGCTGGCGATACCCGACAAAAAATATATGCTGGGTCCGGTATAGCTGCAGCCCAGGATCTGAATTTCACTCAATCAACGCTCGATTTCCATTATCGAATTGGACACGCAATTTGCGTAGTGGCGGACAAAGTTTATCCGCCGTCTGAAGGAGACGAGCCGCTACTTCAGAAAAGTCAATACCCAGAGGGGAAAATGCCCTCTACGGCTCGCGGCATAGATTGCCAAGACTTCAACACGCAGTGCGAGGAATTGGTCAAAAACATCAAGACGCAGTTGAAAGCCTATCCTGGAGAAGGAATCGGAATTTTGCTTCCCACGTTCAAGCACGGGAACCTGGATACTCTGCGCGCCCATTTGGATGCTGCTGATTTCGCGAACCTTGTCAGCTATCACGACGAAAACGGCAGAAGTTTCGAGACCGAAAAACGAATCTTTGTTTTGACATGCCATTCGGCAAAAGGGACCGAATTTCGGTCTGTTCACCTTTTAGCGGCGGAGCGGATGATTAAAGGACCGTTGGCGCGCCGGGCACTAATTTTTACGGCAGTGACTCGAGCGAAGACGTCTTTAACCGTCTACTACAGCGACTCGTTACCACCCTCTTTAGCATCGGCCTTCGCTAAGCCGACTGTCCCAGACCTTAAGAATCTATTCGACTAATGGGAACCCATCAATGACGCATCACCAGTTTGATTGGTTCTCAATTCCCCCGAGCCAACTGCCAGAGGCGCTATTTGCCCGTTCGTCTGCGGCGATGGATGGCAATCGGATGGGCGAACCTGAACAATCGTTAGCAGGGACCTACGCCGTCGGCTTTCCCAAGAATCGCACAGAAAATGGGGCCGCTATCACCATAGTCCGCGAATCCGAAGCTGCGCAGTTGCTCGCCTGGGTTTCCACTTACGCGCCAGAGTGCTTTCCAATCAGCCAGACATCGCGGGTGTTAGGCTTCGACGACTGGGAATTGGCGAAGAAGATAAAAACTGAGCGTGTTTATCCGGGAAAAGATGCTATTTGGCCAAGCGTCGTCTTAGGCGAGATGCTAGCCCAGGGCGACGCCGACTTTCAAGTCCGCAACCTTCCAATGTCTCGAGCGTACGCATGCTTTAGTTTCACACAAGCACGCGCATCTATGCTCTATGGGTCGCAAGCTCCGGCCATGGCTTCAACAGTGCAACGCCTCCGCTTGGTCTCGCGCTCAGGGCTGTTTGTAAAGCGGCTTCTACCGGTCGATGACCTGGCGCCAATCTGGAGTTTCGTCGACGACCAACTCCCGAAAGCCCGGGAAATCTCCGGCGTAGTGCGATTTGTCATGGCCGCCTTAGATGGCAACGGGTCAATTGGCAAACTTGAGGTTCCCAGCGATTATTCTCGAGTTGCCTTGAAAATCGCTGAGATTTCTTCCGGCTCTTTGGAACAGAGAGTCATCGAGTTTGAACGCGCCGTAATCGCACTTCAAGCACTTGCGGCAACGGATTCCACGACGCACCGACTAATGCCCCTGCACCTCGCCGCATTTGCGGTCTGGGTCGGTTCTGGCAGCAGTCACATCAGCTTGCTGGATGAATTTAAGGCCCGATACCCGGGTTCGTACGCTTGGTTTGGGCTACTAGCAGGCTTGGCTGGACCAAAGCACTGGGATAGAGAATGGATACGGGCGAGCAACTCAATCGAGCGCTTACTCCGCGCCAGCTTTAGCCTTCAGGAATCGCCAAACTTCGACTTGTGCTGGGAGGAGTATCGATTCATTGAAGGTCAACGCGAACCGGTGGCTTGGCTAAAAGACCTCCCGAAGCTTTATCCCAAACTGCTCTCAGTCGAAATCGTGCCTGGAGCGACCTGCCAAATGCGCTTGGACGAGCCGGCTTCCCCAAGCGGACGGAAGGTCACGGCCACTCAAGCGGAACCCGCTGCGGAGGAGTTGCAGCGAATCATGGAAAGTGAGCGGCGACAGCACGCTCAAGTAGTCGCAGAAGTCGAACGCACCCTTAATGTCGCCTTATCGTCTTTGAAAAACCTGAGGCAAGGACAGCTTGAGCTCATACCGGCAAGCGCACCACCTGAACCGAGTGGGAAAACCGAACGCAAGCCACCGGCTCAAAGTTCAAAGCGAAATACCACACCAAAGCGGGCAACGCCCAAGCGGACGACTTAACAAGCAATTTGAATAGGTCAGTAGACTTGCAATGAATGAGGGCTACCGGTACAAAGTGAGGGTACATTTTTGGCGGTGGGCAGCCGTAACGGTTGATTCTGAGTGGTGATAACCCCTGACTCGTCACCAAGTTGTTCAAAGGGGTTAGCTTCCGCTAACCCCTTTTGTTTTTGTCTCTCTCCATATACTTACGGGACTTCCTCTAGCGATATGGGCCCCATCCGATTCCTACAAACGACGCGGGAACGCGTTCCCCGGGATGACGTGATGAAGGCCGCGACGCGACTCTCTCGTGCCCCTCCGGGGCACGAGTCAAGGGCGGGACTCACCTTGCATCCGTTGAGATTTCGTTCTTCTCACCGATCATCCTTCCCCTAGTAATACTGCCGGATGTAGCTGTATGCCTTTTCGAACAGGTCCTCGTCCGCGTGAAGCTTGTACTTGAACAGGGCCTTGCGGAGTGCCTTCTTAACCTCACGCTCGCCGGCCTGCGTTCCCTGCCAACCGGGAAAGCGTACCAGGCGTACGATCTCATCGATATCGGCAACGACGCGCTCGACAATGATGGGCGTGTCCGCCGTTTTGACCTCGTTGAACAGTTCAGTCAGAGCCGTTTTGCCGCGATCATCGTCTTCTTCGGGTGGAATTTCGCTCTCAGCTTGAAGGGTATCTTTGGCGATCTCCAGCAACTGCTTCAGAAACTCCACGCTGTTGATCTGTCCAGATTCGAAGCGATCCTTCAACGCATCCAGCCGTTCCGACAGCTCCTTGAATTTGGGATTGCCGCCATGGCCGCGAAGCCTACGCTTGAGCTTGATCTCGATCTCCTTGGCCTTTTTCGGCTCAGGATTCGACAGCACCGCCTCCAGCAGATCTGCGTCCAGCACTAAGGTGTCGAGGTCATCGCGTACCGCGTCCACGTGCACATTCTGGTGAATCAGCTCAATGGTTTTGGCACCGAGCGAATGCCAGATTAGTTTGCCGTGGCCGCCGGAGGGCTGCACAGACTGATACACCTGCGACAGCCACTTATAGTCCTTTTCGAAGGGGCCGAGCACAGTGTCGGGTGACAATGCCTCCCAGATCTTGTTGAGAACGCTGTATTCGGCGGCGAAGTTGTCTCGCACCTCGTTGTTGGGCAGGCACTGCTGCGCGGCAATCAAACCCTCGTAGCCTGGCTGTGTGCGGTCACAGTCGGTGAAGAACGTTAGGCATTTCTGCATCGCCTCGGGCAGCTTGTCCTTGAGTTCCTGGATGTTACTGACCACCTGTTTGACGCTTTGGTCATCAAACTCCAGCGCCGCCGCCACGTCATCGAAGATCCCGAGGTAGTCCACGATCAGGCCGTGGGTCTTTTCCTCGGAGTAGGTGCGGTTCACTCGGCAGATTGCCTGGAGCAGCGTGTGATCGCGCAGCGGCTTGTCCAGATACATAGCCTGCAGGACGGGCGCGTCAAAGCCGGTCAGCAGCTTCGCAGTGACGATGATCAGCTTCAGCGGGTCGGCGGGGTCGCGGAAGCGGTCCAGCAGCCGCTCTTCCTCATCGCGTTTGCGGTCGTAAGGAGCGTATTCCGGATGCTCCTTCTTGTCGGACGCCTGCACCGACATGACGATGTCGGTCGCCTCCGGTGGAAGCAGCTTGTCCAGCTCGGCCTTGAACAGCAGGCAGGACTCCCGATCGAAGGTGACGATCTGCCCTTTGAACCCGTTAGGTTCCACCTTGGTTTGGAAGTGCTCGACGATGTCCTCGCACACCTTCCGGATGCGCTCGGGCGTCTTGACCAACACTGCCATCTTGGCAGCAGTCTTGGCGAGGTTGTCCTTGTCCAGGTCCGACAGGCCGCCGGTCAAATCCTTGTAGGCCGCATCGAGGGCGGCTTTGTCGATGTGCAGATCGATCAGGCGCGGCTCGAAGTGCAGTTTCAGCGTGGCGCCGTCACGGATCGATTCCTCGAAGCCATAACGACTCATGTAGCCTTTCTCGTCCTCGTCGGCACCAAAGGCGTAGAAGGTGTTACGGTCGGCGCGGTTGATCGGCGTGCCGGTCAGGCCGAACAGAAAAGCGTTGGGTAGGGCCTCGCGCATCTTGCGGCCCAGGTCACCTTCCTGCGTGCGGTGCGCTTCGTCGACCAGCGCAATGATGTTGCTGCGGTCGTTCAGACTGCCTGGGGCCTCGCCGAACTTGAAGATCGTCGTGATGATGATCTTGCGCACATCCTGCGCCAGCAACTGCTGCAGCTTCTCCCGGCTTTCGGCCTTTTCCAGATTGGGAATATCCGCCCCGGTGAAGGTACTGGTGATCTGGCTGTCGAGATCGACCCGGTCGACCACGATCAGCACCGTGGGGTTCTTCAAACCGGCGTGCATACGCAGCTTCTGCGCGGCGAACACCATCAGCAGGGATTTGCCCGAACCCTGAAAGTGCCAGATGAGACCTTTCTTGGGGTAGCCTGCGAGCACACGCTTGACAATCATGTTTGCCGCCTCGTACTGCTGGTAGCGGCAGATGGTCTTGACGCGGCGCTTTTTTTTGTCCGTGGCAAATAGGGTGAAGCTGCCCAGGATATCCAGCACCACATGGGGTCGCAGCATGCTCTCGGCCGACAGCTTCATGGATTTCAATGAGTGGTGTTGGCCGTCATCGCCTTCGCGATCCAGATGCCACGGGCCCCAATCCTTGACTGGCAGGCTAATGGAGCCGTAGTGGTAGGCCTTGCCCTCGGTGGCCACCGAGAACACGTTGCAAACGAACAACTCGGGCACGAACTTCTCGTAGTCGTCATGCACCTGTACCGCACCGTCGACCCAGCTGATGCACTTCTTGACCGGCGTCTTGGCCTCAATCAGCACCAGCGGCAAGCCGTTGACCAGCAGCACCAGATCAGCACGGCGCTCCGTGAAGCCGGCGCGGTAAATAAACTGCTGGGTGACGATGTACTTATTCTGCGACAAATCATCCAGGTCGATCAGCCGCACGGGCACATGCTCGTTGTTCTGCCCGAAGGGCATGGAGCGCTCGCCGCGCATCCACGCGGTCATCTCCTCATTGGCGCGAATCAGCCCATCCGAGCGCACCGACAGCACGATGGCGCGGAGTTTGTAGAGCACTTCATCGGCACGGTCGTGCTGCGCGGCGATCTCCGGGTTCAGGCGGATCAACGCCTGCCGCAGCCACGATTCGACCAGCACGTCCTGAATCGGGCGAGGTACGTCAGCCGGCGCTGCGTAGCGCCAGCCGATGCCTCTCGGACTCAGGCCGTAACTGGCGATCGGCTCTTGAAAGGTGTTGGTTGGCGTAGCCTTGATCGGGCCGGCGAGCAGGTCGCGGACGTAGGCTTCGACGGTGTTGGATTCCGTAAAGCTCATCTCGAAGCCCCCTCCATAAGAACTTGATTTCTTATTGCGCTTGCTGTCTCGGCGCGTTTCTTGAGTTGAGGGATAGCAGTCACCACAGCAGATAGGGCCTTCACCATTGCTATTTGTACATCAAGTGGCACGAGCGGGAACTTCATTTCGGAAAACCGCTGAACACCCAAGTGTGCGATTGATGTTGTCTGCTTCGAAACCTGGATGAATCGCGATGTGTATTGGCAATACTGAAAATAATAGTGTGCGAACTCGGACAACACGTCGGCATTCGGCCGAAACCGAATCAAAGTGTTTTGGAAGCAGCAGTCGCGAACGTCATCACGAAATATTGCACTGCGGCCAACAAGCTCGCGACTTTGGCCCTCATTCAACAACACGTCGCCACTCTGAAGTTTAAATGTCGCGAACTCACTCTCCTTGAAGTCCATTTCATTGACATCACTCGTGTCAATGAAGCCGTCGAACACATTGGCCACACGCAGATACTTTCTTGTGTTCTTCCCGGTCTTGTATTTTGGTGACAACTGTCGGCCCATAAGAATCTCGCCCGCATCACGCGCCTTGATCCACCGGCAATCGACATCAGTCGCTAGATATGCAATACGGACCGTGTCACCGCCCTGTAGCGCATCAAAGGTTTCGAGAAGAAGTGATTTTCTCAGCTTCTCCGAGCGAGCCGCCGCGTCTTCTGCTGCTGTTCGTGCTGCCTCAGCGCTCATGAGCAACCTAACCAAGCACCGTTGCTCGTCTATTGGCGGTAGTGAAAACTCCTGTACCGCCATCGTTTTCCAGTTGATCGTCGGCGACAAAGAGCCGACGGAAATCTCAACCGCACGATCCATGAACAGATCGCCCTGTATGAAGAACGGCAGGAATTCGGGAAGCACGACTTCGGGTTTCGCCCGTAACACCATAGCGTGCGCAGAGCAAATGCCATCGAAGTCCGCAACGCCCAATTTGCGCTGGTAGGCTCGACGGCGACCAAAAATGATGTCGCCCTTCTTGAACATCAGTTTGGTGGCTTCCACGTCATCGGGTGTGCCCCAGCGACGAATCTTGAGCGAGCCTGCATCGAGGTGTTCGAGGCCAACGTAGTGCTCCATTCCGGACTCGGACGGGTTGTCGATGCGGACATTGACGTTGGTCGCCATCTGATCGAAGCGCCAAACCTTCCAGCCCGGCTTCAGATTATTTTTGTTTTCAGACACGCTCGATGTCCTCCGTAATCAGTCCAGCCAGCGTTTCCACCAACGCGTCCATCTGTTGCCAGAAGGCCCGACCATCCGTTTGCCATTTCTTCCAGGAGGAGCGAAGCGATACCGCATCGCCATTGCTGTCGGTTTCGGGCGTGGCGGCAACGCGCTTCACATACAGCGGAATCGACAGGTTGGCCGTGTTGGCTCCGATATCGGCCAAGGTGGCGACCTTGGCGAAGCCGGGCACATCAGCAAAGGTCTTATAAGCGGTCAGGACGCGCTGCTGGTGTGCGGCCTTCAGGAAGCTCTGCGCTCGCTCGCGAGTGACCTCGTTCACCGCGTCGATGAAGATCACCTTGCCCTTGCGCGCAGCCTTCTTTTTGCGGTTACAGATGACAATGCACGACTCCATTGGGGAGTTGTAGAACAGGTTGGGGCCCAGACCGATCACGGCCTCCACCCAGTCCTGCTCGATCATCTTTGAGCGCATGGCTTGTTCTTCATTGCGAAACAGCACGCCGTGGGGCCAAAGCACGGCGCAGCGGCCGTTGGCCGTGAGGCTGGTCAGGATATGCTGCTGGAAGGCGTAATCGGCACGGCCCTGCGGCGGAGTGCCCAGGGAATTGCGTCCCCACTTGTCACTGTTCCATGCTTCGCGGTCCCACTGTTTGATTGAATATGGGGGATTGGCCAGGATCACGTCGAACTGGCGCAGACGATCACCCGCGATGTGCTTCGGATCAGCCAAGGTATCCCCCCGGATGATTTCGAAGTCTTCGACGCCGTGCAGGAACAAATTCATGCGGGCGATGGACGAGGTGATGAGATTGCGCTCCTGCCCGTAGAGCTTGAGCGTGCGGAATTCGCCGCCGGAGCGCTTTACTTCGTCTAGTGCCGAAATCAGCATGCCGCCGGTACCGCACGTGGGGTCGTAAATCGACTCGCCGGCCTGTGGGGCGAGCAATTGCGTCATCAAATGAACGACCGTGCGATTGGTGTAGAACTCGGCTGCAGTGTGTCCGGAGTCGTCTGCGAACTTTTTAATCAAGTATTCGTAGGCATTGCCGAGCTCATCCTCGGGCACGTTAACCACTGACAGCGTCTGGGATGAGAAGTGCTCGATAAGGTTTTTCAGCGTTTCGTCAGGCAAACGCTCGCGGTTGGTCCACGGCGCGTCACCGAAGATGCCATCGAGCAGATCTGGGTTGGCAGTCTCGATCGCGCGCATTGCCTTCTGGATGGCGGCGCCAACGTTCTTCGGGATCTGGCGCACGTCATTCCAGCGCGCGCCATCGGGAATCTGGAAGCGATGGTTCTCGGCGAACTGCGCATAGGAGAGGTCGCCATTTGAGTTGGCCAGCGCCGCCTGGTATTCCTCGTCCCATACATCGGACACACGCTTATAGAACAGCAATGGGAAAATGAACTGCTTGTAGTCACCGGCGTCGATGAGGCCGCGCAGCAGCACGGCGGCGCCCCACAGGTAGCTTTCGAGCTCTTGCTGGCTGATGCGTTTGCTTGGGTGACTCATTGCAGCCATCCCCCTTCAGTCATGACCTGCGCGAGCCGCTCTTCGGCCTCGCGACAGCGGATTAGCGCATTTTTGAACGCCGCGATGGCGTCGGGCAGCGGTGGGATGTCTTCTTGCAGCGGCGGCAGCACGTAGCGCGAGATGTTCAGTGTCCAATCTTCAGCTTTGATCTCGTCGAGGCCAACCACCCGGACCGCGTCCTGCACATCAGTGAAACCGCGATACCAGCCGAGGATGTCCGCTGCATGCTCGGGCTCCAGATAGTTTTGCGCGCGGCCTCGGCGGAACAGTCGTGAGGCATCTGCAATCAAGACTTTCTTTTTACGCTTGGCCGGTTTGCGCTTACGAAGGATCAGGATGCATGCGGCGAGCCCGGTGCCGTAGAACAGATTGGGCGCGAGCCCGATCACGGCCTCGACGAGGTCCATCTCCAGCAGTTTCTGACGAATGCTGCCTTCAACGCCCTTGCGGAAAAGTGCTCCCTGAGGCAGCACTACGGCCATTCGGCCGGTCACATCAGCCATCGACTTGACCATGTGCTGAACCCAGGCGAAGTCACCGCTTGATGAAGGCGGCAGACCAGCAAAATTGCGGCCGAAGGGATCGTTCAACCACACGTCCTCGCCCCACTTTTCCAGCGAGAACGGCGGATTGGCGATCACGCAGTCGAAGGTCGCCAAGAGGTCGCCCGCGAAGAAAGCCGGGTTGCGCAGCGTGTCGCCGCGCACCACCTGGAAGTCCTCAATGCCGTGGAGAAACAAGTTCATCCGCGCGATGGATGAGGTGGTGAGGTTCTTTTCCTGACCGTACAATTTGCCCCATAGACGCTTGACGTCGCCGTGCATTTCTTTCACGTGCTGCACAGCGGCCAGCAACATGCCGCCGGTACCGCAAGCCGGGTCGTAGATGGTTTCTGCTTCCTTCGGGTCGAGCACGTCTATGATCAGCCGCACCACACTGCGAGGGGTGTAGAACTCGCCAGCCTTCTTGTTGGTCGCGTCGGCAAACTTCTTGATCAGATATTCGTAGGCGTCACCGAGCAGGTCTGAATTGACGTTCTTGTTACCAAACGGCAGCTTGGAGAAGTGCTCGATCAGGTCCTTGAGCAGGGAATCTGACAGCCGGTCTTTGTTCGACCACTGTGCATCGCCGAATACGCTATATAGCGTTTCCGGGTTGGCCTTTTCGATCTCCCGCATCGCGCGCTGCAGCGCTGCACCCACGTTGCGGGCTTTGGTGCGGACATCATTCCAGTGGCAGTCTTCCGGGATCTGGAAGCGGTGTGATTCCGGGAACCAGGCCAGTTGCTCATCACCGGTCTCGTCGACGATCTCCTGGTATTCCTCGTCCCAGACGTCGCAGATGCGCTTGAAGAACAGCAGCGGGAAAATGTAGGTCTTGAAGTCGGCCGCATCCACCGGACCACGCAAAATGTTTGCAGACTCCCAGAGGTGACTTTCGAGCTGGCTTAATGTGATTTCAGGGAAACTCAAAGGTCTAGTCCTTCGTCTTGCGCCGAAAATATGCGCTCAACGTCAATTTTCTGTGCTCCGCCATAACGAATTCCGATTACGCCATACGTTTCGCAATGGCAGCGGATGCGCTGCGCCTGTAATGTCAGGAACTGTTTGCAACCAAAAACGGGTCTGATGTTTAACTCTGGCCAGCAACACTCGCTCTGGCCAGTGAATCTCACCGAACGGCATTGGACGCCATGACGACTGCCGCATTGTAAGGCAACGCGTGGTCATGCCCTATCGCATTTACCCGAGGCAGCATAGTGAGTCCTCGGCCTTAGTTTTTAGTCGCAGAATCGGTCGTCCGGCCCGCAAGAAGAATATCTCGTCGTGGCCGGGAACGGCCCGTAGCTAGCAGAGTAATCCTGTCAACACGATTGATCGCGAGACGTAGCGATGGATCAGCGAGCGAGGGTCGAATTATTGAAAAAGGCCGATTTCGCACGAATCGGCTCTTCTCGTCAAACGTAAGCTTTGCACCGGCACCGTCGTTGACCGCGACCGGCGAATGGTGTCCTGTTAGAAGCGGCCGTTTGTCGGAAGCTGCGGCGCCAGGTTCTAGGGGCAAAAAGTGGTCGATACGATCGATTAACGTGATCTGAAATATGGGTGAGCACGTGGCGCAGGTGAGCCTCTGGATCGACATCCCCGAGCTTGCACGAGCCAATCAGAGAGTACCTGCCGGCAGGGCGATCGCCGCAGCTGTCGGCGCCCATAAATAAGAGGTTCTTTTCTTCCAAGACTGGCCGCACGCAACGCATTTTCTACGACGTTGTTATCTATCCGCAACGCCGTTCTCGCAATAGTAGTTCGACGCCTGCCACTGATTGAGCATGTAGTTGATTGCCTTCGTCGTGTCGGACTGTAGCGAGGGCGTCAACAGCCGCTCCCGTAACCAGCGTTCGAGGTTGTCGAGTAGTGGCCGTGCGCGCTCCTGTATAAAGTGTTGGCGCACGCCACCTGAACAGCAGGTTGATGCTGATGTCGCCCTGACGGCTAATCAACGTCGCGGAAGCGCCAGGCTCGAACGATTGTTCGGCAAGTTGTCGCTTGTACTCCATGGGAAAATAGGGCCGCTTATATCGACCTTCGGCACCGCGCCCACTCAATGCCTTATCCACGCATCGCATCCGCTGAATGATTTGGTCGACGTACAATAGAGAAAGCCGCCAGCCTCGTATAGAGGCCTCGTTGCATCGCTACAGTTACTGACGCTAAACACTTTTTGATTTAGCCAGAGTACGGTTGATTTCTCTTATTTATCATTGAATGACCGCGTCACTCGCCGAATCATGATCCGCAGGTCCGGGTTCGAATCCCTGATTCACCGCCAAATTTTCAAAAAACACCGCTGATCTGAAAACTTTCCGTTTCATTGGTCGCTGGCAGCTTCGCAAACATTGAATTCACGCGCATCCCCCCCCCCTCGCTCGACAAACTCCCACCGGGGTTTCAGTGGGCTTCCGTTAAGCGAGAAGGACCTATGGGATTGTCAAGGCATGCAATGTGACACAAGCAGTTGCGGCTGGGATGTCCAGAATCACAGGGGACCGGAGTCGGACGCTAAAGCAGGGGCTGTATTGTCGATTAAAGATTCCTTTGGCCAACGTTGCCGAGCCCATTCCGCCAAAAGTGCACCACGCGCTCGCACGGAATCAGCGTTCCACGAGCTGTGGTCCTGCGCCAACCGTTTTGTGGTTTTAAAAATGGTTTCTGTTTGAAAAAAAGCTCGACACGCCAACCAGTTCTTACGCGCTTTCTCGGAGTTCGCTTTAATAGTGAGCGGAACGAGGTTCCCCCACACATGCCTTAGTTGAAGGTGATCCTCCTGTGAAATTTCCTCGAGCCACTCGCTGGTGATCTCATTCGGGATAACGTGGTCAAGGGAGAAGGCAACGTCCTCAGGCAACAGATCTCCACCATCTAGCCCGTGCTCGTATTCGCGAATGATAAACATGGCGAGTTTGCGACCGTAGAGTGGTCGCGTAGCGACATCCGTCTTGAACGTTTGGTCGTCCGGAAACCGAACCGTGGCTTTATCGTCGATGGTCGAAATAAATTTCGCTGGGTCGCCTTGGGTTGCATGCCATAGGTCTTTAAAAACTACATGCAATCCCGTTGGCTCAAAGCCCGCAAATGCGCGTCGAACCAGGAAGGACTCAATCAGTAGCAGATTTGCTACCCCCCAGCCTTCCGTTAATGCATCGCTGTTAAACGCCCGGATAAGGCGGAAGATGAAAGGAAAAACGCTCGCCGGAGTCTTCATGCGGTTCAGGACTCTCATACGATTGTTAATCGCATCTGACGTTGTCAAGTTGCTCCATGGCTTTCCTTCTCTCGCCGTGAGAGCGTTGTAGGTCGACACATGAACTTTAAGATCCTCAATGATCTCGAAGGCTGCTTTGGTTTGCCATCGATCTTTTAGCGCAGCAAGAAGATTTGATTTAGTGGCGGTTGGCTTGTCGACCAGTGCGAACGGGAAAAAGTACCCATCAAATCGATCGCCGAGAGACTCCTCGAGCGGAACCCAGCTTTTTTGATAAAGCTGCTGCGCCTGTTCCGGTGAGTCCGCGAGCTTTTGGAAAACCAAATTGCGAATAAGGTCCCGGTTCTCTAGGCGAATTCCCTTGCTATTTAGACTGTCAAACACCTGGTGTGCATTGTGCTCATCGCCCAGAATGATTTGCACGAATGCAAGCTTCTCGAGCAAGGTGGTGACAATCTTGACTGCGATTTCTTCATCAAATACTTTGTCGACGTAGCATCGTTGTCTGATGTGAGATTCAGTTCGTTTGGCTGCGTCCGTCATCGCGCCAGTGGACTCACCGAAGTTGGCTGCTAGCTTAGGTTCGATTGACCCTATATCGGAAAAGAGATGATTGAACTGTGTGAAGTCGACCAGCGTCGGCTGAAGCTTTGGGCGATTCTTGTATTGGCCGCCCTGATTCAATACATATTGTTCGAAAAGTGTATTAGATAGTTCTGTTTTGCCAGCGTCACGCGCGTGCCGGGCCAACAAAATCAATGTAAGGTACAGCGTTGTTAGCCGCTGCTGTCCGTCGACAATCCAAGCCGAGTCAGGCCTGAAGGCCATGCCTGCAGACTTGACCTCAAGCACGAGTGCACCGAGGAACCGCTCGGAGTCTTCACCTTGCAAGATGTTGTCCACTCCGTCCCACAATGAGTCAATTTCGGCCACACCCCATACAAAGCGGCGCTGAAACAACGGCGATATATATTCACGCTCGCCTTTGAATAATTGAAGAAGGGTGACAGCGCCAGCATCCAGCCCGGTTTCTTTTCTTTTCATCGTTCGCTCTGCTGCTATTGGTTGGCGCCATCAAATCTGAAGTGCAACACCTTCCTCGTGTAAGGTGCGCACATGCAAAAAAGAAGAACGTATCAACAGCTTCAGCCTGAAGAGCGCATGACCATTGCAAGCATGAAGCAGCTGGGTTCGAGTGTTCGGGCCATGGCCCGAACACTCGGGCGCTCGGCATCAACTGTGAGCCGCGAGCTGACCAGGAACACGTGTTCTGTCGTGGGCTATGCGTCTGCCCCGGCGCAGTCGCTCAGCACGAGCCGACGCGAGGCTGCGCGCCCATGTCCCAAGCTGCACCCTCAAAGCATGTCGTGGCGCGTCGTACTCACCCTGCTGGAATGGAAGTGGTCGCCCCAGCAGATCTCAGGTACGCTCAAGCGCATGTGGCCCAACGATCCAACCCAGCACGTCTCGCATGAGACCATCTACACTGCCATCTATGCGCAGCCACGCGGTGAGCTGCGCCGCCAGCTTATCGCCTGTCTGCGCCACGGTCACAGCACCCGCATGTCACGCAAGCGGGGCACTGACCGGCGCGGCCAGATCCCCGACATGGTGAGCATCCATGTGCGCCCGCCTGAGGTCGACGACCGGGTGATGCCAGGTCACTGGGAAGGTGACTTCATCAAGGGCGCCGGCAATCAGTCTTCCGTCGGCGTGCTGGTTGAGCGCACCAGTCGCCTGGTGCTGCTGGCGAAGATGGAAGACGCCACCGCCGCCTCGGCACTGGCGGGCTTCACTGCCAAACTGAATTCGATCGCCGCCCCACTGCGCCAGAGCTTCACCTACGACCAGGGTAAGGAAATGACCCGGCATCAGGAGCTCAGCGCCGCCACCGGCGTGCGCGTGTACTTCTGCGATCCGCACAGTCCATGGCAACGCGGTACCTGCGAGAACACCAACGGGCTGCTGCGGCAGTATCTGCCCAAGGGTACTGACCTCTCGATCTACAGTCAGGACGAACTCGATGCCATCGCCGACAGCCTCAACAGCCGACCTCGCGCTACCCATGCATTTCATTCGCCATTCGAGGTCTTCGAACGTATGCTCGCAACCGCTTCGATAACCTCAGCTTCCGTTCATTAACCCGCTGTTGCATTTCAGCTTTGAAACCGCCGTTTGGAAAAACGTACGTCGGTCTCGCTAACTTTTCGCCTCTGGCGGCGAAGTTCCGGTTTCGATAATAAGGCAGCGCCAAGCCAAAGGGCAAAAATTTCCTCGTTTGATGACTTTCCAGAAACCATTAACGCGCAAGGGCTGCAACTTGCTCCCATCGCGTGCCTAGTACGATTCCGAGATCGCCTCGCTAAATTCGGTGCTTAACCTGTAAAAACCTACAACTTTGGATGGCAGTGGCCGCTCTCCCAGTGAATGAACATTCAAAATGATTTCACTGCACGGCAATCCCGAGCACCATCGATCCTAAGACGGTTCGATTAAAAACTCCCGCGTGTGTCACATTCATCCCATGTGAAGCGCCCTCAATCGTCACTCTTCGCGCCCCTTCAATCCACCCCTCCAGAGCTGTCACCGCATCCCTAAACATCCGCGGACTCTTCTCCCCATCGATTAGCAGCGTAGGGCATTGCACCCTCCCCGCAGCCTTCGCATCGTAGGCAGGCAACGGATCTCTAAACTGCAGCGCCAACGTATTTGCGTTATCCATCGCCATCGCCTTGAACTCTTTCGGACTCCTCGCCCAGAACCCTGGCCGACTCACGGAATCGACAAAAAGCTCCAACCCCGCATCCACATCCCCGCTACCAATCAACTCCGCTGCCTTCGCCCGCAGCGCATTAATCGGCGCAGGCAACACCGTCCGCCCTCGCCCATCATCCCCAGGCCGAGCCACTGCCCCACCCGGATCAGCAAGCACCAACGACTTCACCAACTCCGGATATCTCACGGCCAGATGAAACGCAACACACCCACCCCGCGAGTGCCCGACAACATTCACAGCCCCAACGCCCAACCGCTCGATAAACCGCCCCAACTCATCAACATGCGAGTCCCAACTAAACTGCCTTGATCCACCAGCCATCGCACCAAACCCCAGCACCCCCGAAGGCCAGTAATGCGAAAGACTCGGCGCGACACATCGATACTGCCTACCAAGTGGCCCTAACTGCGGCTTCCAGTATCGAAAGTCACAAAGCGACCCATGCACGAACAGCATCACCTCATGATGCTCATGCCCAGTCTGTACAAAGGGAACTTGCAAACCATCATCAAGCGTGGCGATATCCGGCGCAGGCAGGCCAAAAAGTTGCGAGGAATCCACCCCATCCAACAGCTTCATCCGATGCAACTCCGCTTAACGAAAGACCGCAAAAAACAAAAGCCCGCAAAAAAACCTCACTCCGGCGCCGTAGCCCGAACGGTAACCATATCGCCCAGGCTCCGATCATCGTCATCATCGAGCGAAGAAGAAGCCGAAGAAGAAGACACAGAATCCAACGCCCCCACAACCGCCCCAAAAGAATCAAACGGAATAGCCTCCACCGGAAACCCCTTCTTCTCCCACGCGTCCAACCCGCCCTTCAGCGGCCGCACGTTCCGGAACCCCTTCGCCCTCAACTGCCGCGCGATCTGCTTGGCCGTCGCTTCATTCGGACACACGCAATACACCACGACCTCGTGCTCCCGAAACATCGGATCGATTTTCCCTGTCGACTCCAAATCCAGCGGGATCGCGCCTTTGATCCGATGCGCCTCCTTCCTCCTCACCTCTTCCGGCCGGGCATCGAAAATAACGGGTGGTGCATCCGACCGCATCATTTCATCGAGTTGTTCGGGCGATATCCGATACTTCGCGAGCCATCGACGAAACTGCATTCGACGCACCCATCGGTACGCCAAAAACGCGCCTGCGGCCATTGCGAGCACATCGAGCGCGGTGAGCCCATACGTCCTGACGAACGCCAGCAGGTGCGCGACTTCGGCCTTCAAGATCGCGCCGCCGAGCATCCACGCCGAAGCCCAGAGCGCCGCGCCCACCAGATCCCAGAACACGAAAACCCGCACATCGATCTGCGTCGTCCCGAGCAACGGCGACGACACCAATCCCAATCCCGGAACGAATTTAGAAAGCGCCAGCAAAGGCACGCCGAATCGCTCGAACCAACTCCGGGCGGTACGCAAAGTGGTATCGAGGGAAAGCGAAAACCGCACGAGCGAGTTCAGGAATCGCCGGCCATACAACCTTCCGGCAGCGAACCAAAGCGAATCGGCGATGATCACCGCGATGACCGCAGCCGCCAACATATGCCAGAACGAAGCCAGCCCGGCCGCGACTAAAGTGCCGGCCAGCACCAGCATGGGTGCAGCAGGAATGGGAACGCCGAGCTGGGTGGCGAGCACGCTGACGAACACGGCCCACGCGCCCCACGACGACACAACGGAGATCGGGACGTACGGCATTCGGGCTCCTTCGGGACGGTGCGGAGCGCCGCGTGTCGGATAGATCACCTAAAAACGTCGGCTAAAACCATGCCAAAACAGCGCTCGGACCCGCAACTTTATCCCGAAAATGAAAATATCGCCGAGTGCGCCGAACGTCGTTTATCTCCGCTCTACCCCTCAATTCGCGCCCGCGTCACGCCGAGCAAACCGCCCATCGCGTCACGCGCCGCCGCCGAATCCCGCGCGACGATGGCATCGAAAACGGCGGTATGTTCCGCCATCGATGCGTTGAAAACCTCCGCCCGCCGCGCATTCAACCGCAACTGCGCCTCAAGCGTGCGCTCGATCAACGTCCCGAGCGGCACCAGCAACTCATTGCTGCACGCGTTCAACACGCTCAGATGAAACCGCAAATCGGCACGAACCCATTCATCGACATTGCGCGCATCCAGCATCGCTTGATGTGCCTGGCTTAAACGTGATAACGCCGCGTCATCGTGATTTACGGCGGCCAATGCAGCGGCATACGGCTCGATCATCTCGCGCATTTCCTGCAGCTTGATCGCGAACTGCAACGGCTTCGCAACCCGCGAATACCATTCCAAAACGTCGGCATCGAGAAGATTCCAGGCCTGCCGAGGCCGCACGCGCGTGCCAATCTTCGGCCGCGATTCAATCAATCCCTTCGATGTCAACGTGCGCAGCGCCTCGCGCAACACCGTCCGGCTGACGCCAAAACGCTCCATCAATTCGGCCTCACGCGGCAACGTGGACGCCGGCGGGAAATCGCCGCGCAGAATCTCGGTGCCAAGCTCATACGCCACGCGTCCGTGCAGATCGTGCTGGATATCCTTCCCCTTTCCCAAAGTTGATGCCAGGCAATCAAAACCACGCGATTATACGGACCCTTCCCCGACAAGGGTTTCCATCCAATAGTACTATTAATATACACATCAAACGGTTTTTTGATAGCATAGAAACCCTCGTTCCTCACTCACCGGAAAAATCAGGAGACGCCAGCATGAAAATCACCAAACTCGAGACTTTTATCGTTCCGCCGCGCTGGTGTTTCCTGAAGATCACGACCGATGAAGGCATCGTCGGCTGGGGCGAACCGGTGGTGGAAGGCCGCGCGCATACGGTCGCGGCGGCAGTCGATGAGCTGTCGGACTATCTGATCGGCAAGGACCCGTTGCTGATCGAGGATCACTGGCAGGTCATGTATCGCGCGGGGTTTTATCGCGGCGGGCCGATCGGCATGAGCGCGATTGCGGGTGTCGACCAGGCGCTGTGGGACATCAAGGGCAAGCATCACGGCGTGCCCATTCATGCGCTGCTCGGCGGCCAGGTCCGCGACCGGATCAAGGTGTATTCGTGGATAGGCGGCGACCGCCCCAGCGATGTCGCGAGCAACGCGCGCGCCGTCGTGGACCGCGGTTTCAAGGCGGTGAAGATGAACGGTTCGGAAGAACTTCAGATCATCGATACCTTCGACAAGGTCCAGGCCGTCATCAATAACGTAGCTGCGGTGCGTGAGGCGGTGGGACCGAATATTGGCATCGGCGTGGACTTCCACGGCCGCGTGCACAAGCCGATGGCGAAGGTACTCGCGAAGGAACTCGATCCGTTCAAGCTGCTGTTTATCGAAGAGCCGGTGTTGTCGGAGAACGTTGAGGCGTTACGCGACATCGTGAACCAGACGAGCACGCCGATCGCGCTCGGCGAGCGTTTGTACTCGCGCTGGGACTTCAAGCACATCCTGGCGGGCGGTTACGTGGACATCATCCAGCCGGACGCGTCGCACGCGGGCGGGATTACGGAGTGCCGCAAGATTGCATCGATGGCCGAAGCCTACGACGTCGCCCTCGCCCTCCATTGTCCGCTTGGGCCCATTGCGCTCGCGACGTGTCTTCAAATCGATGCCGTCAGCTACAACGCCTTCATTCAGGAGCAAAGCCTCGGGATTCACTACAACAAGGGCAACGACCTGCTCGATTACATCAAGAACCCCGAAGTCTTCAAATACGAAGACGGCATGGTGATGATTCCGCAAGGGCCGGGCTTGGGCATCGAGGTGAACGAGGAGAAGGTGCGCGAGATGGCGAAGGTTGGGCATCGCTGGCGCAATCCGGTGTGGCGTCACGCGGATGGCAGCGTTGCAGAGTGGTGATGTAAGAATTGCGCTGCACCGCACTATGCAGAAGCGGCGGGCATCGTAGAATGGCGTTATTGAGACAGGAATTCCGTCTCGATGGCGTTACGTAACTTGCTGGCAAGATCGCACAAGCCAACGGGTTACAGCACTGGAAACGGCTTCCTTTCGGTACACGAAACCCTTGTGCCGAAAGGATTTGCATGCGGTGAGGACGCCTGGCCCGCGTCTTGCATTATCTGGCGTACGTGTGTTTGTTTCGACCCAGCGCCCGGGAAGAGCGCGACGATCAAGCTAGAGAGTCCAGCATGTATTACACCCTTCCAGATGAATTCGTCCGCACGCAGATGGCCGTCGGCGCGCTGGTGCTGTTCGGCGTGCTGCGCGTGATCGGAGCCGTGATGGGCGCCCAGCACGGCTGGCGCATGTCGACGGTGACGCGCTGTTTTGTCGGCGCGGCGGTGCTGTTTTGCTTGCCGCAACTCATCGATGTGGTGATCTCATGGCCGATGTCGCACCGCGCTTTCGTCGAACTTCAGGGCAAAGCGATCGGCTGCGCGCTGGCGCTGTTCTGCGCACCGATCGTGAGTCACAAACTGGGCTACGAGTAGATATTGGCGTCCAGTAACTGAGCGCACGAAGCCCCCGACGATTAACCCATCGCAGAAAAACCCGGCACGCTGTGCGACAGCACGGCAGCCGCGACAAACACAGCAACAATCAGCAACGCTTCCATCCGCATCACGCCGGTGAACGTGTGTGCATCGACGGTCGATGCAGTGCGCTGCAATCGCGGCATGACGGACCATCGGTTCATCGCGCCGAGTAGTAACGCGGTCGCAATAAGCACACCCTTTACAACCAGCGCATGGCCCCAGCCACTCGCTTCGAGCGCCACCACCGATCCGCCCAACCCGCGCCAAGCGTTATAAATCCCGGTGAGAATCACGAGCGATACGGCAACCACCGCCGCCGTGGAAACCTTCCCGGAAATACGAATCAAGGACGCCCGCGCCAGCGACGTCCCCAGCGCCGGCAACACTCGCCACGCGCTCGCGATAACCAACCCGCCCCACACGGCCGTTGCCAGCAGATGAACCGTCTGCACGCCTTCGGCAAGCGAAAACGCGCCGGCATCGGCGGCATGTCCCACCGACGCCTTACCCGCCGCTGCCACCAGAGCGCCGATGGCGAACAACCCGATCCGCGGTCCGCCCTTCGGATTACCCAACGCAGTAGCCAGGATCAGCAGCACGCTGCCGGCGAACGCAATCGCCCAGCCCGTGCCGGCATGCGTGCCGGTCACAACGGTGACGACTGCATCGAAGGCTTGAAAGAGAGGCGCACCGCTCATCGATGCCGCCTGCATCCACACCAGCACAAGATCCGCCACCGCGAGCACGACCGCGCCGCCCGTGCTCAGCCGCCGCGCCCTCACCCAGCCGAGACGCGCGGGCGAAACAGGGGCAGCCGCGTTTTCCTTCGATAACCACACGCTCAGGAACGCCCCGCCGAGCGCGCAGGCAAACGCAATATCGGCAATCGCGGCAACGATGACTTGAGCGAACCACAGCGGATCGTCACTCATGACCGCGCCTTGACGAAGAAATTCAGCCTGAAAGTAAACAAGGAATGCATTGAAGGTTCGATGAAGGGTCGAGGAGGAAACTAAACAAACCACCGGGAACGCGAGTCTAGCGGAACGGCCACATGGAATGCACCCATGCGCAAGGACACCCGAGGCACACAAAACCACCGCCGAGCCCTGGAAAACCCATCGATGCTTTGTCAAACACCGTCAACTGTTAACTGTCACGCATAGTCAAAAACCCCTGTCGATCGGTCGCGCGGCAAATTGTCGCGTACACGTTGAAAGCGAGGCGCAACAGGGCAATGCTCAAATAGTCACCATCAGGCAACGATGATAGAATGCCGCGTCGCATCACGGGCTCGCAGAGCCAATGTGGCAATGGTTCACCACATATTCGCACCGGGCCGAACGAAGCTCGGCAGGTCCTCGAAATTCATGGAGTGTCGCGTGTCTTCAAGACGCATCTTTCGTCCGTTGCTCGCCCCGCTAATGGCTCTGGCGCTGATCGGCGCCTCCTGCATCGCCGGCGCAGCAGAAACCCCGGCGCCCGCTCAAGCCGCCGCCCAGCCAATGGCGCCGGACACCATGGCAGCGCGTGTACAGGGTTGCACGGCATGTCACGGCGTCCACGGCGAAGGCACGGACAACGACTATTTCCCACGTCTTGCCGGCAAGCCGGCTGACTACCTGTACAACCAGTTGCAGAACTTCCGCGAAGGCCGCCGGAAGTATCCGCCCATGAACTACCTCGTCACGTATCTCTCGGACGACTACCTTCATCAGATCGCCACGTATTTCTCGGAACAACGTCCGCCGTATCCGCAGCCGGCCAAGCCGACTGTGTCGGCGTCCACGTTGTCAAAGGGCCAGCAGATCGTGCTGAACGGCGACGCAGGGCGCGGTATTCCGGCCTGCGCGGCGTGCCACGGCGCGAACCTGACGGGTATGCAACCGGCCATTCCGGGTCTCGTGGGATTGCACTCCGACTACATCAGCGCGCAGCTTGGCGCCTGGCGTGCGGGCTCGCGCCACGCAATAGCACCTGACTGCATGCAACAGATTGCCACCCGCCTGACCGACGACGACGTGACCGCTGTCGCCGCCTGGCTCTCCACGCAAACCGCACCGGCTAATCCGGTACCCGCGCCCGCAGGCTCGCGCAAAACGCCGCTCGCCTGCGGCAGCGAACCGCAATAAGGCGCGAGGAGCGAGAAGAATATGAAACGCAAGTCCCTGTTCGCACTTTCGGCTGTTGTTGTGATTACAGCCGCCGCAGCCGCCGCAGCACTCTGGTCAGGTGGCGACACCTTCCATTCGGGCGGCGCCGTTGCCGCCGTGCCCGCCGACCAGACCGAGTTGATCAAACGCGGTGAGTATCTGGCGCGTGCTGGCGACTGTATTGCCTGCCACACGGTTCGCGGCGGCAAGACGTTTGCCGGCGGTCTGCCCATGCTCACGCCGTTCGGCACGCTCTACACGCCGAACATCACGCCGGACGACCAGTACGGTATTGGTAAGTGGACGTCGGAGGATTTCTACCGGTCGATCCATCTCGGCCGCTCGAAAGATGGCAGCCTGCTGTACCCGGCCATGCCGTTTACGGCTTATACCAAGGTCACACGCGCCGACTCGGACGCCATGTTCGCGTACATGCGCTCGGTGCCCCCGGTCAATGTAGCCAGCCGTCCGCACGAACTGCGCTTCCCGTTCAACCAGCGCAACATGCTGATTGGCTGGCGCGTGCTGTTCTTCAGTGAAGGCGAATTCAAGCCGGACCCCACCAAGTCGGTTGAGTGGAACCGCGGCGCTTACCTGATCGAAGGGCTTGGCCATTGCAGCATGTGCCATACATCGATCAACCCGCTGGGCGGCCCGGTCAGCTCGGCAGCGTTCGGCGGCGGTCTGATCCCGTTGCAGAACTGGTATGCACCGTCGTTGACGTCGAATAAGGAAGCCGGCCTCGGCGACTGGGACATCAAGGACATCAACGACCTGCTGAAGACCGGTGTGTCGCAACGCGGCGCGGTATTCGGCCCGATGGCTGAAGTGGTCCACAACAGCTTGCAGTACATGACGGACGCGGACATCAACGCCATGTCGACGTTCCTGAAGTCGATCCCGCAAAAGGGCGAAGCGCCGGAAACGATGCAGTTCGAAACATCGGCGCAGTTCGGTTCGGAATTGCTGCAGCAGGGCAAGAAGATCTACACGGAAAACTGCGCGAAGTGCCACGCGGAAAATGGTCTCGGCAAACCGCCGGCCTACCCGCCGCTTGCCACGAACCAGTCCATCCAGATGCAGTCGGCCGTGAACCCGATCCGCATGGTGCTCAATGGCGGTTATCCGCCGAGCACGGAAGGCAATCCGCATCCGTATGGCATGCCGCCGTTCGCTCAATCGCTCTCGGATACGGAAGTGGCTGCAGTGGTGACGTACATTCGTATGTCATGGGGCAACCACGGCACGCCGGTGTCGCCGCAACAAGTCAGCAACCTGCGCTCGGCGCCGCTCGACTGATTGAAGAAGGGTTTTCCCGCGGGTAGCGTAAAATACGCCGAAAGGCGCAAGCAGGGCGCAGGCCTCGAAACCGGGGCTGCGCCCTTCTTCTTTTTTGAGCACGAATAAGCTGGAACGCGGGTAGGCAGTCTGGATGCGCCTCAGGGGCGGTAAAATGCCCGGGGTTGGTTTGCCGGATTGCGCGGGTTTTGCTCCGGTCTCAACATTTCCTGATGTAGAAAATGAAGCAGAAAAGCGCGGCGCTGCAGACAGGACGCAATACCGCGATGAGGATGGTCGATGCACATTGGTGAACGGTTCAACAGCGTGACCCATCTCGTCGGCACGGTGCTGTCGGTGGCAGGGGTCGCTACGCTCGTCACCATGGCCGCGATGGAACGCGACCCGTACAAGATCGTCAGCTTTGCCGTGTACGGCGCCATGTTGCTCGTGCTGTACACCATTTCCACGCTGTACCACTGGGTCCGCAGCCCGCGGGCCAAGGCGGTATTGCAAAAATGCGATCATTCGGCCATTTACTTGCTGATCGCGGGAAGCTACACACCGTTCACGCTTGTCACGCTGCGCGGCCCGTGGGGCTGGTCGTTATTCGGCGTAAGCTGGGGGCTCGCCGCTCTTGGCATCGTTCAGGAACTCACGCTCGGGCGTCGAACCCGCAGCGTATCGATGGTGATTTACGTGATGATGGGCTGGCTCGCGCTCGTAGCCATCCGTCCTCTCGTTTCAGCACTACCGCCCGCCGGCACGGCGTGGCTGCTGGCCGGCGGTTTGATCTATAGCGCCGGCATTTACTTTTTCATCAACGACGAGCGCATCCGGCATGGACATGGCATCTGGCACCTGTTCGTGTTGGGCGGCAGCTTGTGTCAATTCGTCAGCATTGCACGCTACGTTGCTTGAGTATGTTGCTTGAATACGTAGCATGAGCCTGCCCTAAAACGGCACCCAATGCCTGACGCGAAGCGTTTTACGGCGTTTCAAATGCAACTTAACGCCAGTCAGCGTGTCTTGATAGCGCGTTGATCTTCGCGGCAACTTTCCCGGCGCTCGTAGCTTGTGCTTTGAGCAAGCGCCCCGAACGTCATGCCGCCCGATTTCCTCGATCGTCGTACGCACGCACCTAGTGGTGCGGGCCGCCTTTTTTTGGGCTTCAGGCCTTTTGGGGCTTTAAGCTTTTGGGGCTTTAGCGATAGCGCCGGTCGTCATACCGAATCTGTGAACACTTATGTCTTTTGATTCCCTCGGCTTGTCCGAACCCTTGCTTCGCGCTGTCAACGAACTCGGCTACACGATCCCTACTCCTATCCAGTTGCAGGCCATTCCGGCTGTGCTGAACGGCGGTGACCTGCTCGCCGGCGCGCAAACCGGCACGGGAAAGACAGCGGGCTTTACGCTGCCTATCCTGCAACGTTTGTCAGAAGCGCCTGCACCTTTGGCCGGTGCCAAGCGCCCGGTCCGCGCGCTGATCCTCACCCCTACGCGCGAACTCGCCGCCCAGGTGGAAGAAAGCGTGCGCGGCTACGGCAAGTATTTGAAACTGAAATCGACCGTGATGTTCGGCGGCGTGGGCATCAATCCGCAAATCGATGCACTGCGACGCGGCGTGGATATTGTCGTGGCAACGCCGGGCCGGTTGCTCGATCACATGCAGCAGAAGACCATCGATTTGTCGAAGCTCGAAATTCTCGTGCTCGACGAAGCCGACCGCATGCTCGACATGGGCTTCATTCACGACATCAAGCGCGTGCTGGCCAAGTTGCCGCCGAAGCGCCAGAACCTGCTGTTCTCGGCTACGTTCTCCGAAGAAATCAAGACGCTTGCGGACAACCTGCTCGACCGCCCGGCGCTGATTGAAGTGGCGCGCCGGAATTCGACTGTCGAAGCTATCGCGCAGAAGATTCATCCCGTCGATCGCGACAAGAAGCGCGAGTTGCTCACGCATTTGATTCAAAAGAACAACTGGTTCCAGGTGCTGGTTTTCACGCGCACGAAGCATGGCGCGAACCGGCTCGCCGAACAATTGACGAAGGACGGCATCAGCGCGCTGGCCATTCACGGTAATAAGAGTCAGTCGGCGCGTACGCGTGCGTTGGCTGAGTTCAAGGACAACACGCTGCAAGTGCTGGTGGCGACGGATATTGCGGCGCGCGGTATCGATATCGACCAGTTGCCGCACGTCGTCAACTTCGATCTGCCTAATGTGCCGGAGGATTATGTTCACCGGATCGGCCGTACGGGGCGTGCTGGAGCAACGGGTGAGGCGCTGTCGCTGGTTTGCGTCGATGAACATCAGTTGCTGAAGGACATCGAACGCCTGATCAAGCGGCCGATTCCGCAGGAAGTTATCGCGGGCTTTGAACCGGATCTGACGCAGAAGCCGGAACCGATTCTCCGACGCAGCCAGGGCGGCGGCGGTGCGCGTCAGGGTCAAGGCGCGCCGCGTCAGGGCGCGCCGAAGCAGTCGAACGGCGGCGGCCGGCCGTCGGCCAAGCCGGCTGGTAATGGCAATGGCAATGGCAATGGCAATGGCAATGGCGGTGGTGGTAATGGTGGCAACGGCGGGGGCTACGGTTCGCGCTCGCCGAAACCCGTTGCGGCGAAAACCGGTGGTAATGGCGCCGCGCCGCGCAAGCCCGAAGGCTCACGGCCGCCCGGCGCTGCGCTGCTCGGCGGCAAGCCGCGCAGTGAAGGCGGCGGCGGTGCAGGTCGACGCGATACGCCTCGCACGGGACAACGCGGGCGTTAAATAGCGTGATGTGGGTGCGGGTGGGAAGTTCGCCTGCGCCTTCTTCTTCGCTTGGGGGAAGGTGGTTGCTTTCGGCTTCGCCATGCTGGCGGAAAGTCACATGGAACTCTTTTGCGGGCAACCGCCCCACACTGCGTTCGATAAAAAGCGGAGCCTCGGCTCCGCTTTTTTATTTCAGGCAGCGGCGCTCGCCGCACGCTTCAGCACATCGATTTGTTCTCGCCAGCGGGCCAGCACCGCGTCCCCCTGCCCCTGAGCAAACTCGAACCCAATGCCCTGCACGAGCCGCGCGTAAGGCACTTTCTGCCATTCCCCGCTTTCGATCGTCGCGATAAAACACGTGACCGGCGAACCCTCCAACGGCGCAATTCGCGCCTGAAGCTGTACCTGGAAGAAGGCTTCGTCGAAGACGAAGGTCAGCGTGGCGTTACCCGTCTTCGACACCAACCGCGCCGCCCTCGACTGCGGCCACAACGAAAAACACAACGTGCCCGGATCCGGCGCGAACAACTCGCCGACGCTCAACAGCGATGTCCGCACGCGGCCGTCATCGGCTGCGAGCAACGACGCCGTGAAGCCCGTTTTCGTCTCGATCGACGTGCCGTCGAACAAGGTCCGCAATTCGGCAGGCCATTCGTCAAACGTGCCCTGCTCGATACCTGACGCACCGGACGCGGTGGAAGCGGTCATGCGGATCTCCGTGAAAAGACGATGGCCCGCGAAGGCGGGCCATCGAATAAGCTTCCCCGCCGCAAGCAGCGCGGTATTGCTGCACAGGGACTCGTACGCTTCGCGCCTCGGCTCTGGCTCCGCAGTGCCCTGACAGGCTTACGCTGCAAGCAGCGGGGAATTCGACCCGAACAGATTAAAGCGTAGCAAACTGTTCGATGCAAACGCCGGCTGGGCCTACCGGAAGAACACGTGCTGCGTGATCTTCGCGAGCGGATAGTGCACGCTGGGCTGGATTCGGGCCGGCAGATCGAGCGGCTTGAGCAGCATTTTCACGCACATATCGGCCGACAAATTGCGCCGGACCAGCGCGTTCACCCGAGCCGCCAACTCCCGATTGTGCGCGGTGTCATTTGCGCGCTCCGGGTAGCGGATCGCAAACACATGGCGCAGCGCGATCTCGGAATCCTCATTCTTGATTTCCATGACACGACGCAGCAACGCGCCGAGAACGGCGAAGCGACCGTTGCCTTCGATCTTGTTGTACTTCTTGAAGAAGCGAAAGAAGTGCTTGTAATGGCGGACTTCGTCTGTACGGATGTTGTCGGTGAGTTGCTTGAGAACCGGGTCGTCCGAGCACTCATTGATTGCCCGATACAGCGTGGCCGTCCCGGTTTCAACGACACAACGCGCGACCATTTCCAGCGCACGCGTTTTTTCGAAGTCCTCGACCGAACAGGTCAGCGAGTATTCGGCGAAGAAATTCTTGAACGCCGTGTCCCAGTCGAACTCCGGCCACACATGATGGATATACGTTTTCAACGCCCGGCCATGCTGCATTTCTTCCGGTTCCCACTCGTTGTTGAGCCAGTCGGAAACTTCGGGGTCGTCGTTGAAATACGTACTCAGGTTGCTCGTATAAAGATCGGTCCCGCTCTCAATGAACGAGGCCGCGCAAAGCAACAGGAGAAGGTGTTCATTGGATGCCGCTTTACGCCGGTCGATCCGGGACAGGTCGATATCTTCGATCCGCCAAGGCATCACATGGGTACTGTCAGTGTGCATAAAAATCGCGCTCCCAAAGCTGTACTGAACGCGCCGTCAGCCAAACCGGCCGAAAATCAGGCGACGCCGTGAACGTAACGTCGCGGCGTCCTCATGTGGTTAAAGACTTGGAGCCTGCATCTTAGCCGGGTTGCAACGAAGCTGCAGACACGAACACAGACCGTTAGAACCACATGTCAGTTCCGGATACCGCACAAATCAGCATAAATCGTACCGCGCCGGATCGCGTTGCGATAACGCATGCAACGCTTGATTCCCATTCCCTTACAGACGTATTTCGACAAGCCGCTAAAAGACGATTCAGCAATGGCGTTTTGGCCGATCGATTTGCCTGTTGAATCCGCACACAGCGCGGTAGAGTCCCGGCCGCTAACCCGCATTCAGACTCGACACCATCTATTTTGCCATCCTGACGAGTTGCTGCGCAGAACGCGAAGCATGCAATCCGTACGGCCCGTGCGAACATGGGGACATGCGGATATGTACATGTGCGGATCACGCGGGAACGGCTTCATCCCAAATCGTTCGCGGTTGCGGCGCGGGCGTAATCGAGGTAATCGACGTAACGCGTGGTAACGAACTTGTCGCTCTCAATGTGCCGCCCGAGCCCTAAACAGCACCGGCAAGGCGCTCGTTGGCGCGCTTGCATCGTGGCTATCGGGGAACGATAACCAAAGGCAACGCGGGTGATCGGGCATTGCCGTCCTGCCGGGCCTTTCCCTTACAATACGGGCCACCTCACGACAATAAAGCGCACTCTTCGACGCCATGACACGAGATCCCCGCATCACCTTGAACGCACGACAGCAAGAGCTGCTCGACTGGGTGCAACGCGATGGCTTCGTGACGGTAGAGGACCTGGCCACGCATTTCGACGTCACGCCGCAGACCATTCGCCGCGACGTCAACTGGCTCTCCGACATGAACCTGCTGCGCCGCTATCACGGTGGCGCGAGCCTCCCGACCAGTTCGGAGAACGTCTCGTACACCGCGCGCCAGCGCATGTTCCACGACGAAAAGCGCCGCATAGCCGCGCTGGTTGCTCAGCACATTCCCGATCAGGCGTCGCTCTTCATCAACCTGGGCACGACGACCGAGGAAGTCGCCCGGGCGCTGAACCGGCATCGCGGCTTGCACGTGATCACGAACAACCTCAACGTGGCGAGCATGATGAGCGGTTACCCCGAATGCGAGGTGCTGATCACCGGGGGGATTGTGCGGCCCTGGGACAAGGGCATTGTGGGCGAGCTGGCGATCGACTTCATTCGCCAGTTCAAGGTGGACTTCGCGATCATTGGGGCGTCGAGCATTGAAACCGACGGCACGCTGCGCGATTTCGATACCCGCGAAGTCCGCGTGGCCGAAGCGATCATCAAACACGCCCGCACGGTGTTCCTCGCCGCTGACCATTCGAAATTCGGCCGCCCTGCACTCGTCCGGCTTGGTCATCTGAGCCAGATCGACGCGCTTTTCACCGATGCCCCCGCGCCACCCGACATGGCTCAAACGCTCGCCGAGGCAAACACGCAGGTGTTCATAGCGGAGTAACGGCCAGCCCGCACACCCTGCACCGCCTGTGTGCACTGCGGCACGAACCTCATGTAATTTCTACGATTCCGCTTGTCCGCCGAACCGCTTTCACGCTCCTGAAAAGTCAAACCCAATATTTTCCGCAAGCGTTTGGCACTCGTCCGGCACTTGCCTACAATCAAATCCCCGGCAACGAAGCGCCGCTTTTCGGCGCTGCCAGCCACGCTATGCAGCATGCGTCTGCCGGACACGAAGTTCCAGCCTCGCCCAACGTTCCCAAGCACGGATGCCGGTCACCGACCGGATAAAGTGCCGTTCGATCGTCATGGAGAACACGATGCTCAGTCCGCATGAATTTGCCACGCTGCTCCTGTTGCAAGACGCGCCCCATCAGATGGACATGGTGCGCGACGAACTAGACGCCCTGCTCGAACGCCAGCTTGTCCAGTTGGAAAATCTTGCGTCTGGACGCCAGTTGTGGAGCCTGACGGCTTCCGGCGACTCCACGATCAAAGCAATCAAACGGTATTCGTAAATCTGCTCTGTGGTCAGCTCACCCTCGCCAGCGTGCCCAATCAGGCTGCATGAGCGAGCCGAGTAGCGGACCAGATAGCGGCCCAACTAGCCGCGCAATGTCGGGTCGACGGCTGCGCGCCAGCTAAGCGCTTGTGCCCGCTGATCTGCGAAGAACAAAGCCCACGCGCTTTGAGCCGCCGGCGTACGGCTAGCACTAAAGCTCGTATATTGACCCGCAATTCCCGCCTGGAACGCGCAAAACTGCTCCTTTGGCAACTTGCCGCGCTTTTGCGCCACGTAAGCGTCTAGAAGCGCCGAATACACGCCCTGTGCGTCCGTGCCGTAATCGACAGCACTCCCGCCGCACATGGACTGAAGCGCGGCCAGGGACGGCGCCCCCCTTGATCCCGAAACATCCGGCGCGGATATGCATCCGCCCAGCATCAGCGCGCCTAGCGCGCCGGCCATCAATATCTTTCGCATTGCGTCCACTCCTTGGTCTCCAGTGTCTACAGTATCGGTCGCTGGCCCGCTTCGCGCCACTCGGCCGGACGGCCTATGAGCCCAATCGGAAACAAATACGACCACGACCTGCACTTTTCCGGCAAAACGCCGTAATAGCGAGCGTTAGCCATTCAGACGACTTTACATTTTCGTTTTTGTTCGTTAAATTTCGAATTCGAACATTATTATGTTCCGACGGAGTTCTCTGTTGGTGGCCATGGGGCGGACAAGCGATGCAAGGCAATCTTTATGATGTGCTCGTGGTGGGCGGCGGGGTCAACGGCACGGGTATAGCGCGGGACGCGGCGGGCCGTGGCCTCACCGTCATGCTGTGCGAAAAGGACGACCTGGCTTCGCACACGTCGTCGTCGAGTACAAAGCTGATTCACGGCGGACTTCGTTATCTCGAATACGGTGAATACCGGCTCGTGCGCAAGGCGCTTCAAGAGCGTGAAGTGTTGCTGCGCGCGGCGCCGCACATCATGTGGCCGCTGCGTTTCGTGATGCCGCACATGCCCAACCTGCGCCCCGCCTGGATGATCCGCGCCGGCCTCTTCCTCTACGATCACCTCGCACGCCGTGAATTGCTGCCCGGCTCCCGGGGCATTGACATGCGCCGGCACCCGGCCGGTGCACCGCTCATCGACTCCATCAAACGCGGTTTCGTCTATTCCGACGGCTGGGTGGACGACGCACGGCTCGTCGCGCTCAATGCCGTTGACGCGCAGGAACACGGCGCGGTAATCAAGACGCGCACGCGCCTGGTCAGTGCGCGCCGCGGCGAAGGCGTTTGGCATGCCACACTTGCCGACAACCACGGGGCGACCTTTGACATTCGGGCGCGCTCCATCGCGAACGCTGCCGGCCCGTGGGTCAGTGATCTGCTCAAGGATTCACTCAACAGCAACACGCACACACGCCACACCGTGCGGCTGGTCAAGGGAAGCCACATCGTCACCCGGCGCCTCTTCGAGCACGACCACGCCTACATTTTCCAGAATCCGGACAAACGCATCATCTTCGCGATTCCGTACGAGCACGAGTACACGCTGATCGGGACGACGGATCTCGAGTATCACGGCGACGCGTCGAAAGTCGCCATCAGCCCGGAAGAAACCGCGTACCTCTGCGACTCCATCAATCGCTACTTCAAGAAACACATCAGTCCGGCCGACGTCTGCTGGACCTATGCCGGTGTGCGCGGCCTGCTCGAGGACGAAAATGCGGAGAACGCGTCGGCCGTCACGCGCGATTACCTGCTCGAACTCGACACGCCCGCGAACGAAGCGCCGTTGTTATCGGTATTCGGCGGCAAGATCACCACGTTCCGCAAGCTGGCCGAAGAAGCCGTCGACAAGCTCGGCGAGGCGCTGCAGTCGCCGGCCCGGAATAAACCCTGGACCGAAGGCGCACCGCTGCCCGGCGGGGACATTGCCCATGCCGATTTCGCGCTTTTCCTCAGATCGTTCAAGGAGCGCAATCGCTGGCTGCCCGGCGGGCTCGCGCATCGTTATGCACGCGCTTACGGCACGCGTGCACAGAAGCTGCTGGGCGATGCAAGCTCGCTCGCCGATCTCGGCGAGGCCCTGGCGCCCGGCCTCTACGAAGCGGAACTCCGCTACATGCGCGACAACGAATGGGCGACCTGTGCGGACGACGTGCTCTGGCGCCGCTCGAAACTCGGCCTGCACCTGGAGCCGGGGTCACTGGATGACGTGATTCGCCGCATCGACGGGTGGTTCGCATCCGGCAAGCCGGAGAAGGAACCGCGGGCGGCTTCATCCATGCCCACTCGCACGGTCGTTTAACCGAGCGTTGCCGCGAATAGCTACCCTGCGGCACCTGATAACGGTGTGACGATATCTTCGTTTGACCCACGTTAAGCCGATGCTAGTCTTGCTTTCACTTGTCCCCGCGCCGTTTCGCTGGGCGGGTCTTATCGACTGAACGAATGAAAGACTGGAGGCTCATCATGGTTGCACCGGCTTATTCATCGCTGGAACTCGTGCGCGAGTCGTTCGATGCGCACGCGCCGGCCGAACTCGCCGAGGCAACACGGGCGGCATCGGCTAACGTTCATCAAACGCATAACACCGACGCGCAGGAAGCGAACGACGCGCTCGAATATCTCGTTGGCGTGAACCTGGCGCGGCTGCGTGCCGAACGCCAGCTTTCGCTCGATGCCCTCGCTCGCGCGTCGGGCGTATCACGGGCCATGCTGGCACAGATCGAATCCGGGCGGAGCGTGCCGTCCATCAAGGTGCTGCACAAGATCGCGAGCGCGCTCAAGGTGTCGGTGGCGGCGTTCCTTCGACGCCACGCGACCAATGGCATCGAATATTTGCCGGCCGAGCAGGCAACGCGCCTCGTGACATCGAATGGACGCTTTTCGGCCCGGCCGCTGTTTCCGCTGAGCGCGCCGGCATCGGCGGAATTCCACGAACTACGCATTGCGCCGCTGCACGCCGAATCCGGCAGTCCGCACCCGCCCGGCACCACGATCAATCTGGTTGTAAGCGACGGCACGCTGGAAATCCGCGTGCATGACCGGGCGCAGTTGCTGGCCACGGGCGACGCCATTGTGTTCGACGCGGATCAGCCCCACACGCTGCGCAATCCCGGCAACACGGAAGCACGCGCCTATCAGGTCACGGTGAACGCGGAAACGCCGCCGCGCTGGCATGTTCCGGCCGATTCACGTCGTATCGACGATGCCAGCTAGGCGCGCTTGCGTCCAAGCTATAAACATGCAGTACTGCAACATCGGCTGGTCTGTTGTATCCTGAAATTAGTCGCGTTGTTAAGTGTTTAGCGACAAGTCAGTACGTCTTCAGGGCGGGGTGTAATTCCCCACCGGCGGTATGCGAGTGGCTGAAGCCTCCCGCGAGCCCGCGAGCGCCCGTGAACGCAGCTTGCAAGTCATTGCGAGCCACGTAACGGGGTCAGCAGATCTGGTGAGATGCCAGAGCCGACGGTCATAGTCCGGATGAGAGAAGATGTGCAGACGGTCATGTCCGTTTCGCGTGTTTGCCGCGGCGTTCTTGTGTCCGCGTTGAACGGGCGCTGTCGATTGATGGCGCTGAAAACGCGTGTCGTTCTGTCTGTTTGCAATGCCCTGAAACGTTTTTCGCCCCATTTCTTTTGCGAGAGCGTTTCACCCATGTTCGACAAAGTGTCCAGCTTCACCTCCCCCGCCACCGCCTTTGCTGATCTTGCGCAACTTCGCGCAGGCGACGCTTCCGTTGTCATCCCTCCCCGAATTGCCGCGGCCCTGCAAGCATTGCGCGAAGGCCGCGCGGTCGCCCTGCTCGATGACGACGATCGCGAGAACGAAGCCGACCTCATTTACGCCGCTGAAAAACTCGACGCCGAAGGCATGGCGCTGATGATCCGCGAGTGCAGCGGCATCGTGTGCCTGTGCCTCCCGGACGAGACCGTTCGCGCGCTCCACCTGCCGCCGATGGTCGCCGACAACGGCAGCAAATACGGCACGGCATTCACGGTGTCTATAGAAGCACGCGAGGGCGTGACGACGGGCGTATCAGCCATTGACCGGTTGACCACGATCCGCGCCGCGATCGCCGACAACGTCAAGGCCGGTGACATCGTGAGTCCCGGCCATGTGTTCCCGTTGCGCGCACAGCCGGGCGGCGTGCTGACCCGGCGGGGTCATACGGAAGGAACCGTCGATCTGACGATCCTCGCCGGGTTGAAGCCGGCTGGCGTCCTGTGCGAACTGATGAATCCGGACGGCACGATGGCGCGCGGTGCGCAGATCGATGCGTTTGTTAAGGAGCGCAACATTCCGGTGCTGACCATCGCCGAACTCGCTGATTTCCGCATGGCGCTCGCCGCCGCACGCGAACTGGCGGAAGAAACGGTTTAACGGCGGAAGGCTCCGTTCGACGGAGTATCGAGAGCAATAAAAAACGCGGCCCTGAGTTGAAGGGCCGCGTTTTGCGTTTGGGCGTCGTGGGAAAGCTGGGAACGGTTGCATCCGGCGACAAAGCAATTCAACCACCGCCGCCGCGTCGGTCGACGCGTTTCAAACCGTTCTCATGCAAACGTCGAAGGGGGCATGACGGCTACGCTCGATCTCGCCTGACCACGAACTGCAAACCGCGAACAAGCGTCGCGGCCAATGAAAAACAAACGCCGCCACCACAAAATCACACAGATTCCTCTCTCAAAATCGCCGCGAACTTCCTGTACAGCCAGACCGAGCAGGTTGCGCCCGTTGCCGTATAAAGCAGCGTGCCCACGCTTTGCACGACCATCAAACCCATCGTCAGGCTACCGATGGACCCTGCCGTCGCCAGCATTTCTGCGATCACCGTCAACACCGTCGCAATACAAATGATAGGCAGGATCGCGAGCACGGCCGCCGTCGTGATAAACCAGAAATGCCCGCGCGTGTCCTCCCAGGCGGCACGCCATTGAATCCGGCCACCGGCGGCAGTGTGCGGAAACAGCAAGGAAAGCCGCGCCGACACATAACTCACGCCGCACACGGCCAGCACCGCGAGCGTGGCGGTCGCGGCCATCGATGTGCCGCTGGACAATCCCGCCAGCCGCAACCCGATCCACACGATAACGACCGCGAGTGTCGCCCCCACGTAACCGGCAACCAGCGCGATGCAGAGAAGGAAATAGCGCCGGATACCGGCGTCCCAGAGACGTGCCGACGGCAGTACGGACGCGGAGGTGGCGGAAGCTTCGGCGGGCTCCGCGCTCAGTTTCATCGCGAAGCGGACCACGAACACGGCCAGCACGGCGAGTATCAATGTCTGTACAAACGTGACGCCAAGAGAAACCAGCGCCTGTCCGAACCCGGCGGCATGACCGGCGCTGCTGCCGGTCATCGCAGTGAGCGAACCGCCCGATTCCGCCATGCCGGGAAATTGCGCCGTATAGCCGGCGGTTGCCGTCGCGAGCACGGCTACGAACGCCACTAGAAATACGATCGGCATGTGCCGCACGGCGGAGGCGGCGTCGCGCCATGCGCCCTTCAGGCATTGGCGCAGCGTGATGTCTTCCATAAAACCTCGGTCGAAAAGCGTGATGAAGCGAGAAGCCGCGGATGCGGCTCGCACGACACGCTAGTCGGTTGAGGACGCCGGGTCAACATCCGGCTAGATCGGCGTGGAGGCCGCCCTATCGCGCAGGGCGGATCGGCGCGCGTACCGTCCCATGCCGCACGCTGAATCAACGCGCGTATTCCCCCCATCCCACACGCCCCACGGATTCAAACCGCATCGACCGCACCCGCGCTCGCTCCCTGACCGCCGCGATCAAGCCGGGCCGCGTACCACGTCACGCCGAGCGCGACCACGGCCACCACGGCCGCCACCCACGGCAGCGAATCAAGCGGATGCCCTTGCTGCAGCACCACGCCGCCAAGCCACGCGCCGCCCGCATTGCCCAGGTTGAACGCACCGATATTCAGCGTCGACGCCAGATTCGGCGCGTGTTTCGCCTTCTCGACCACGCGAGTTTGCAGCGGCGGTACGGTAGCGAACGCGGCGATGCCCCAGATAAAGATCGTGATGGCCGCCAGCGTCTGGTTGTGGCTGGTCTTCGCGAACACCGCCATGATGATGGCCAGCGCGACGAGAATGCCCATCAGCGACGGCATCAGCGCCCGGTCGGCCAGCTTGCCGCCGATCGTGTTGCCGATCGTCAATCCAACGCCGAACAGCACGAGCACCAACGTGACGCCGTGTGGCGAAAATCCGCTGACCTGTTCGAGGATCGGCGCGATGTAGGTGAAGACCACGAACACGCCGCCGAAGCCGAGCACCGTCATTGCCAGCGCGAGCCAGACTTGAGGCTCCTTCAGCACGCGCAGTTCGTGACCGAGGTTCGACGGTCCCGAATCGTGCTTGTTCGGTACGAGCGCGGCCACGCCGATCAGCGACAGCACGCCGAGCGCCGCCACGACCCAGAACGTCGAGCGCCAGCCGAACTCCTGACCGATAAACGTCCCGAACGGCACGCCGAGCACGTTCGCGAGCGTGAGCCCCGTGAACATCAGCGCAATCGCGCTCGCGCGCTTTTCAGCGGGAACCAGCGACGCCGCGACCACTGCGCCAATGCCGAAAAACGAGCCGTGCGCGAACGACGTCACCACGCGGGCAACCATGAGCATCGAATAACCGGGGGCAACGGCGCACAGCACATTGCCGACGATAAACACGCCCATCAGCAATTGCAGCGCGAGTTTGCGCGGCATTTTTGCGGTCAGCACGGCGAGCAGCGGCGCGCCGACGGCTACGCCCAGCGCGTAGCCGGTGACGAGAAAACCCGCCGATGGAATCGATACAGCCAGATCGCGGGCCACGTCGGGCAGCAAACCCATGATCACGAACTCAGTTGTACCGATGGCAAACGCGCTGATCGCGAGCGCCAGAAGTGGAATAGGCATGGAAATCCCCTTAGTTTGAGAATGCGGAGGGTGAGGAGGGTGAGGATGGTGACGATGGTGAGGAAACCGACGTCACGAATTCGATGACCACGCCTGGCGCAAGCTGCACGAACACTTGCTGTTCGCGGGCGAGCGGAACGTCGGCTTCGGAAAACGGAATCGCGTGTTCGTGCAGACGCGCGAGCAACGCCTGCCATTCGGCCGCGCCTTGCACGCGCAACGCGAGATGATCGATGCGCGTCGCGGCCCGGCCACCGGGCGGCGACGCCAGCACCGAACCGTTCTCGATCAGATGCACGGCCGGCACGTCGTCGAGATAAAGCCAGTACCCGCCTATGCCGAACGGCGGGCGCGGACCGACTTTCATGCCGGCTATATCGACGAGAAAATGGCGGATCGGCTCGCAATCGGGCGCGACGATCGTGACGTGATCGAGTTTCATCGGGGCAGGTTTAGACACGTCGGGCGGCATGATTTCCAGCTTCACACGCTGCAATGCACCAAATTCTGCGCGCAAAGAGACATTTTGATAATTGGCGTAGCATTTGAAGCATTATCAAAAGTAAATTGAGAATGACGATGGATCGACTCGGCGATATGCGCCTGTTTACCGAAGCGGCAGCGCTCGGCAGCTTGTCGGCGGCGGGGCGCAAGCTGGGTTTATCGCCGGCGGCGGCCAGCGCCCGGCTGCTCAAACTGGAGAAATCCCTCACCGCACGGCTGTTCGAGCGCACCACCCGCCAGCTCAGGCTCACCGACGAAGGCCGGCTTTATTTGCAGCATTGCCGGATTGCGCTGCAGGCTATCGACGACGGCGAAGCCGCGCTGCACGCCGGCCAGAATCTCGTGCGCGGGAAGGTGCGAATCTCAGCCACATCGGATTTCGGCCGCAACCTGCTGTGCCATTGGCTCGATGAATTCAGCCGCCTGCATCCGGATGTGAGTTTTTCGCTGACGCTGTCGGATTCGGTGTCGAATCTGCTGCTGGAGGATATTGATCTGGCGATTCGCTTCAACCAACCGCCGGAGGGCAATCTGGTCGCGCGGCGGCTGGCGCCGAACCGGCGTGTGCTGTGTGCATCGCCGGACTATCTGGCGCGGCACGGCGAACCGAAAATGCCCGCCGATCTCAGCGCGCATACGTTCACGGTGCTGGTGACATCGACGGCTACGTTCAATCAGTTCCAGTTCGTCCGCGGCGACGAGCGTTTCACCCACACCGTGCCCCTCGACGAAGCCTGGGAAACGAACGACGGCGCGCTCTCGCGGGCCTGGGCGCTGGCTGGCCAGGGTATTGCGCACAAATCAATCTGGGATATAGCCGCCGACGTCCGCTCCGGCGCGCTGAAAATTTTGCTGGCAGACTGGTGTTCGAACGAAGCGGCGGTTCACGCGGTGTTCCACGGCAACCGGTATATGGCGCCGCGGGTGCGCGTGCTGCTGGATTTCCTGATCGAACGCTTCGCCCGGGCGACGGCGGAATTGCTTGGCGACTTGGCCTACCCGCCCGGCCAGCAGGGTCACGAAGTCGAGCGGACGCTATAATATTAAGTTAAGCGTCGAGCTACGCGGCGTCCGAATTTCGGCCATTTCAGGCGAAATCGGGCTAAAGCAGGGCTAAAAGCGAGCGCAAAAGCCGACGAACGAAATAGGTAAGTCCCTTCAACGCATTAAAAACCGCGCCCCCAGACTAATCACTGCGACCGGCGAAATTCATGACCAAGAAAGTATATGTAAAGACCTTTGGCTGCCAGATGAACGAGTACGACTCCGACAAAATGGTCGACGTGCTCGGAGCAGCCCATGGCCTCACCCAGACGGATACGCCGGAAGACGCGGACGTCATTCTCTTCAACACGTGTTCAGTGCGCGAAAAAGCGCAGGAAAAGGTTTTCTCGGACCTTGGCCGCGTGCGCGAGTTGAAGGAAGCGAACCCAAACCTGATCATTGGCGTGGGCGGTTGCGTGGCAAGCCAGGAAGGCGCGGCTATTGTGTCCCGTGCGCCGTACGTGGACCTGGTATTCGGCCCGCAGACTTTGCACCGCCTGCCCGAAATGATCGCGAAACGGCGTTCCAGCGGCCGCGCGCAAGTTGATATCTCGTTTCCGGAAATCGAAAAGTTCGATCATCTGCCGCCGGCTCGCGTTGATGGCCCGAGCGCGTTTGTATCGATCATGGAAGGTTGCAGCAAGTACTGCAGCTATTGCGTGGTGCCCTACACGCGCGGCGAAGAAGTATCGCGGCCGCTGGACGACGTGCTGACCGAAATTGCCGGCCTCGCCGACCAGGGCGTGCGCGAAGTCACCATGCTGGGTCAGAACGTGAATGCGTATCGTGGACCGGTGACACAGCATTCCACGGACATTGCGGATTTCGCTACGTTGATCGAATACGTGGCCGAAATCCCGGGCATCGAACGGATTCGCTATACCACGTCGCATCCGAAGGAATTCACGCAGCGCCTGATCGACACCTACGCGAAAGTGCCCAAGCTCGTGAGCCACTTGCACTTGCCGGTGCAGCATGGTTCCGATCGCATCCTGATGGCCATGAAACGCGGTTATACCGTGCTCGAATACAAGTCCGTGATCCGCAAATTGCGCGCGATTCGTCCGGATTTGTCGCTGTCCACGGACATGATTGTCGGGTTCCCCGGCGAGACGGAAGATGACTTCCAGAAGATGATGAAGCTCATCGACGAAATGAGTTACGACACCAGTTTCTCGTTCATCTACAGCCCGCGTCCCGGCACGCCCGCCGCAAACTTGCACGACGACACCCCGCGCGAAGTGAAGCTCAAGCGCTTGCAACATTTGCAGGCGACCATTGAGGCGAACGTGGCGAAGATCAGCAACGCCATGCTGGGTTCGGTGCAGCGCATTCTGGTGGAAGGCCCGTCACGCAAGGACCCGAGCGAACTCGCCGGGCGCACGGAGAATAATCGCGTGGTGAATTTCCCGGCGCCAATCTCATCGCACAAACGGCTGATCGGCCAGATGGTCGATGTGGAAATCAACGTGGCGTATCCGCATTCGTTGCGCGGCGAACTGATTATGACGCCAGCGACAACTCACTAAACCGCAGCTTCGACAGGAACCCGACTCTCGCCTTGAAGACCGCTCAGCAGCATATGGAATTCACCGCACCGCGCGAAGACAACGCGCGGCTCGCCAACCTCTGTGGCCCGCTCGACGAAAACTTGCGGCAGATCGAGCAGGCGCTCGACGTGACGCTCACGCGTCGCGGACACAAGATCACCATCCGCGGGCGCGGCGCGAAGGTTGCGCTGGCGGCGCTCGAGAATTTCTACAATCGCGCGAAGGACACGTTGTCGGTGGACGACATCCAGCTGGCGCTGGTCGAAGCGCGCAATGCGGCGAGGCGCGGGTTGAATGTCAGCAAACCTTCGAACAATCTCAATTCCGACCCTGTCGATCCGCGTTTTCGCGGCGACCCCGATCATCCCTTCGATGAACCCAACGTGACCATCGACCTGGGCGACGAGGAAGATCCAGGGCCAAAGTTGTACACGCGACGCGCCGATCTACGCGGCCGCACGCCAATGCAGCGTGAATACCTGAAGCAGATCATTGCGCACGATGTGACGTTTGGCATCGGCCCGGCGGGTACGGGCAAGACCTATCTGGCGGTCGCATGCGCGGTGGACTCGCTCGAACGCGATCAGGTGAAGCGCATTGTGCTGACGCGTCCTGCCGTAGAAGCCGGCGAGCGGCTGGGTTTCCTGCCGGGCGATCTCGCGCAGAAAGTGGACCCGTATCTGCGGCCGCTTTACGACGCGCTCTACGACCTGCTCGGCTTCGATAAAACCGCGAAAATGTTCGAGCGCCAGATGATCGAAATCGCGCCGCTCGCGTACATGCGCGGCCGGACGCTGAATCACGCGTTCATCATTCTGGACGAAGCGCAGAACACCACGCCCGAGCAGATGAAGATGTTCCTGACGCGGATTGGTTTCGGGTCGAAGGCCGTTGTCACCGGCGACACCACGCAGGTCGATTTGCCGCGTGGGCACAGAAGCGGGCTGATTGAAGCGCAACACATACTGGCTGACGTGCGCGGTATCGCGATGACGAAGTTCACCAGCGTGGACGTGGTGCGCCATCCGCTGGTCGCGCGCATTGTGGAAGCGTACGACGCGCAGTCGGACCGTGATGCCGCGGCGGCCGCGATTGCCGCCGCAAAATATCGCTCTGAATAAGCATGCCCAAACTTGCCTTGACGCTGCAGTTTCCCGCCGCTAAAGCCTTCCCTGGGCACAAGGCGCTGTTGCCGCGCGCAACCGTCGCCAGCTGGATCAAGGCGTCGCTGTTCGCGGACGCGGAACTGACCGTGCGTTTCGTCGATACCGACGAAGGCCGGACGCTGAACCGGTCTTATCGGACGAAGGACTACGCCACTAACGTGCTGACGTTCGCGTACGCCGAATCGGAAGACGATCCGGTCACGGGCGACCTGGTGCTCTGCTGTCCGGTAGTGGAACGCGAGGCGCGCGAGCAGAACAAGCCGCTCGCCGCGCATTACGCGCATCTGATCGTGCACGGTACGCTGCACGCCCAGGGCTACGATCATGAAGATTCGGCGGAAGCGGAGGAAATGGAATCGATCGAAACCGGCATCATGCAAAAGCTCGGTTTCACCGATCCTTACTTGCCGTTGCCGCCCAACTAAGCCGTGACTGACGACCCTTCCCCGCTCCCCGAACTGCTGAAGGACCTGCCTGCGCAGACTCCCGACGACTATCCGCCGGTGTTCGAGGAGTCGCGTCTTCTCACCGATGAAGAACTTGCGGCGTCGCGTGAAAAAGCGTTGGCGCACTGGGATCGCAAGACGGATCTCTGGCTGTTCGGCTATGGCTCGCTGATCTGGAACCCGGGCTTGCCCGCCGTGGAAACGGTGCGCAGCAAGGTGCACGGTTATCATCGCGGACTGTATTTGTGGTCGCGCGTGAATCGCGGCACGCCCGAACAGCCTGGGCTTGTACTGGCGCTGGATCGCGGCGGTTCATGCACGGGCATGGCGTTCCGGCTTGCAGCCGTTGGCGCGGAGCCGCACCTTGACGTGCTGTGGCGACGCGAAATGGCGATGAACTCGTACCGCGTGGCCTGGTTGCCGTGCACGCTGGTCGACGGCCGCCGTGTCGACGCGCTGGCGTTTGTGATGCGACGCGAGGCTTCCACCTATACCGGCAAGCTGGCAGACCCGATGGTGCGCCACGTGCTCGGCTGCGCCACCGGCCGCTATGGCACTACGCTTGATTACGTCAGCCGCACGGTCGCCGCACTACGCGAATGCGGCATGCCCGACCGGCAGCTCGAAGCGCTGTTGCAGCGCTGCCAGAATGTGAATTCCGTGAATTCGTCGCAGGAATGAATGTGACGGGACACGTTAGAGGTACGCATGAAGGCACGCATGAACCTGCTGAGAATGCTCAGTAATATGCCCAACTGCGACCGATCGGCCAACGTCACCGGCTCGACATACTCAGCCGATATTTATCAGTTACGATGTTTCTACGAGATTTGAACGTCTTCGTGCCCGCTTGAACTGGCGCGAATTTTCCTTGGTGTATTCTTAACGCTCCGTAATTTCGCGTCCGGAACACTCCGGGCGCCCCACTATGAACGACGCCTATCCCAGTCGACGACACACCGACAAACCGCCGGAAAAGCGCACGCTGCTTGAGCGCCTGACCGATTTCATCTCGCACGAACCTGAATCGCGCGACGAATTGCTGGAAGTCCTTCAGGACGCCCACGAACGCAATCTGCTCGACGCGGATTCGCTCTCCATGATCGAAGGCGTGTTCCAGGTTTCGGAACTCTGCGCGCGCGACATCATGATTCCGCGTGCCCAGATGGACGCCATCAACATTGCCGAAACGCCCGAGCAGTTCATTCCGTTCATGCTCGAAAAAGCGCACTCGCGCTATCCGGTATTCGAAAGCAACCGTGACAACGTGATCGGCGTGCTGCTTGCAAAAGACTTGCTGCGCTATTACCACGAAGAAGAATTCGATGTCCGCGGCATGCTTCGCCCCGCCGTGTTCATCCCCGAATCGAAACGCCTGAACGTCTTGCTGCACGATTTCCGCGTGAACCGGAATCACATTGCCATCGTCGTCGATGAATACGGCGGCGTGGCGGGACTGATCACGATTGAAGACGTGCTGGAACAGATTGTTGGTGACATTGAAGACGAGTACGACTTCGACGAAGAAGCCGGCAACATCATTGCGACACCGGATGGCGCGCATCGTGTGCGTGCGCTGACCGGCATCGAGCAGTTCAACGAACAGTTCGGCACCCATTACTCCGACGACGAAGTCGACACCATCGGCGGGCTGGTCACGCACCGGTTCGGACGTGTGCCGCATCGTGGAGAAAAGGTGCGGATCGACGAGTTCGTGTTCGAGATTCTGCGCGGCGACGCTCGCCAGATCCATGTGCTGCGCGTACGGCGCGCGCCGAATACGAACCTGCTCGACGGGAATTCGCGGCGCGACCACGACGACGAACGCGATTGAACGCGATTACTTTCGCTTGATCAAAATAGAGAACGCGTCGGAACGCCACACACACTGAGCGGCCCTGACCTGCTCAAGCCTGTAACACTGACTGTTCACACTACGCGTCAGTGGCCGGTGGTGTGTCGGCTATGCAGGCGTTTTGCGCCTTTTTCGTGACATGACGAGCGCCGGTCACGCTCTGTCATTCGCTTACTTTCTGCCGACCCGTAATCCATGGCCGACTCTTCGTCTCCTGTTACCTCGCGGCGCGGCTCCCAGCCGATACCCGCTGAAAAACGCGCCGGCACGGCTCAGTCCTTGCCGTTCTGGCATTACCTCGTCGCGGCCGTGCTGGGCGCCGCGAATACGCTTTCGTTCGCACCTACGCCGCACGGTGGCTGGGTCGAACTGGTGATTTTCACGCTGTTTTTCGCGTGGCTTACGCGCACCAATGGCTGGAAAAGCGCGGCGTTGACGGGCTGGGCATTTGGATTCGGCAACTTCGTGACGGGTGTGTGGTGGCTGTATGTCAGCATGCACGACTACGGCGGCATGGCGGCGCCGCTGGCGGCTGCGGCCGTCGCGTTGTTTTCAATGTATCTCGCGATCTATCCGGCGTTGGCGGGCGTGGTCTGGTCGCTGTGCGCGGGTCGTGCGCGATATGAAGACAATGAGGACGACACGGGCTCCTCTGCTACCGTGCCCACCGATGAACCGCGCTTCGTGCCCACCGATGAACCGCGCTTCGTGCCGACCTGGCACGGCGCGTTTGCCTTTGCGAGCGCGTGGGCGCTGGGCGAATGGTTGCGCGGCCTTGTGTTCACCGGCTTCCCGTGGCTTGCCAGCGGGTATGCGCAAGTCGATGGCCCCCTGGCGGGGTTCGGATCGGTCGCGGGCGTGTATGGCGTGGGCTGGGTGCTCGGGCTTGTGGCGGCGTTGCTCGTGCAAGGGTTCTATGGCTTTCGGCGCAACTCAGCGGCTGAAACGTCCAAGGCTGCGCGACTTGCGCCGTTCATCGTGGCGGTGGGGTTGCTTGCGTCCGGCATGTTGTTGTCGCTGGTCGAATGGACGATCCCGGCGAACGCGCCGCTTACCGTCAGGCTGCTGCAAGGCAACGTGAAGCAGGAGATGAAGTTCGAGCAGGAAGGCGTTGATCAATCGCTGGCGCTGTATAAAAAGCTGATCACCGAGAAGCCTGCGGATCTTATTGTCACGCCGGAAACGGCATTGCCCATTCTTGCCGTCCAGGTGCCGCCTGACCTGGCGCTTGCGCTGCGCACTTTCTCCGATACAACCAACTCGTCCATTCTGTTTGGCGCTATCGGCGTGACGGCTTCGGAAGGCCGCGTAACCGGCTACACGAACAGCCTGTTCGGCATCACGCCGAATCAGCGGGACGTGTACCGCTATGACAAACATCATCTCGTGCCATTCGGCGAATTCGTGCCGACGGGTTTCCACTGGTTCGTGGCGCTCATGGGCATTCCGCTCGGCGATCTCGGGCGCGGGCCGCCGGTGCAGAAATCGTTCTTCGTACACAACCAGCCGATTGCCGTCGATATCTGCTACGAAGATATTTTCGGCGAAGAGATTGCGCGGACGATTCGCGAACAGGAAGCGCCCGCGGGCATTCTGGTGAACTCGACGAATCTTGCGTGGTTCGGCAACACCATTGCGCTGGATCAGCATTTGCAAATGGCCCGCATGCGTTCGATCGAAACCGGCCGTCCGATGCTGCGCTCGACCAACACGGGCATCACCGCGGTGATCGCGGCGAATGGCGCTGTAGTAGGACGGTTGCCCGTGTACACAGTCGGTTCTCTTGATGCCATCGTGCAGGGCACATCCGGCCGTACGCCCTATGTCACGAGCGGCAACATGACCGTGATCCTGGTGTCGCTGTTGCTGCTAGCATTCGGATTCGCGTTCGCGCCGGGCAGGAATGGCCGCAACAAACCTGACGACAGTGGCATCGGAAAATCCTGAACCCGCCCTGTTCATTATCCGCAAAGCAGTGCGGGCAGACGCGGACGCCGCGTGGGACATCCGCCGCGCCGCCGTGATGAATGAATGCGCGGGCGCGTATCCGCTGGATCAGCTCGAAGAATGGACGGGCGGTACGACCTCGGCAGCATTCGCCGATGCCGTCGAAGCGCGTTTCCTCGTGGCCACCATTGACGAGCACGTGGCGGGCACCGGCATGATCAACCTCGCGACCGGCAAGATCGATGCGATTTTTGTCCATCCGGCGTATATGAAACGCGGCATCGGTGCGGCAATGATGCGTCACCTTGAAACGCTCGCCCGCTCGGAAGGACTCCGCGAACTCAAGCTCGACTCCACGCTGAACGCCGCGGCGTTTTATCGCGCGCTCGGTTTCCAAGGCGATGAAATCGCGCCGTACCATTCGCCACGCGGCCTGACCATGGATTGTGTGCCGATGAGGAAACGGCTCGGCGGATAATCCCCGTTTTTACCGGCCGAATGGCCGATGAGTCCGCCGGTCATCCCCGGAAAGTCGCACAAGCCCCTCATTCCCGCTAAAATTCAACGTTTTAGCCCTCCGGCCGGTGCATTTTTCCGGTCCGCTTCGACCACGCGCCGGCCCACCGGCCCCAAGCTTCGAAGGCACGCTTCAAAGGCATTCATGCTCACTTTTCAGCAAATCATCCTGACGCTGCAATCCTATTGGGATAACAAGGGTTGCGCGCTTCTCCAGCCGATCGACATGGAAGTCGGTGCGGGTACCTCGCACGTTCACACGTTCCTGCGCGCTATCGGCCCGGAACCGTGGCGCGCGGCGTATGTCCAGCCGTCCCGGCGTCCGAAGGATGGCCGTTACGGCGACAACCCGAACCGCCTGCAGCACTACTACCAGTATCAAGTGGTGCTGAAACCCGCGCCCGAAAACATCCTCGACCTGTACCTCGGCTCGCTTGAGGCGCTCGGCTTCGACCTGAAGCAGAACGACGTGCGTTTCGTGGAAGACGACTGGGAAAATCCAACGCTCGGCGCATGGGGCCTTGGCTGGGAAGTCTGGTTGAACGGCATGGAAGTGACGCAGTTCACCTACTTCCAGCAGGTCGGTGGTATCGACTGCAAGCCGGTGCTCGGTGAGATCACCTACGGTCTCGAACGGCTCGCCATGTATCTGCAGAAAGTGGAGAACGTCTACGACCTCGTGTGGACCGAATGGGAAGAGGACACGCCGAACGGCCGCGAACTGCGGCGCCTGACCTATGGCGATGTCTATCACCAGAACGAAGTCGAGCAATCCACCTACAACTTCGAGTACGCGAACGTCGACCTGCTGTTCACGTTCTTCAAGAGCTACGAAGCCGAAGCTCAGAAGATGATCGAAGCGAAGCTCTCGCTGCCCGCGTATGAGCTCGTGCTGAAAGCCGGTCACACGTTCAACTTGCTGGACGCGCGTGGCGCGATTTCGGTGACGGAGCGCGCGGCGTATATCGGCCGGATTCGCGATTTGTCGCGTGCGGTCGCAAAGGGGTATTACGAGTCGCGTGAAGCGCTCGGTTTCCCGATGCTGGGCAACCCCGTACACGCCGCGGCCGGACTCACCACGGACGCACAAGATGCCGCCAAGCCCGCATGGGCGCCGGCGCTGAAGGTCGAGCGCAATATCGATCAGGCCTGACCAGAGCACGACATAACAATGACTGAAACCAACCTTGCATCGCTGCTCGTCGAGTTGCGGACCGAAGAACTTCCGCCGAAAGCGCTCGCGCGCCTGGGCACCTCGTTTGCCGAAGGGATTGTGCAGCGGCTTGCCGCGCGCGACCTGATTGAAGGGGAAGCGAGTTTCGAAAAATACGCCACGCCGCGACGTCTCGCCGTGGTCATCAAGAACGTGCGCGCAGTCGCGCCGGAACGGCAGGTACGCGAGAAGGTGCTGCCGGTTTCCGTCGCACTGGACAAAGACGGCCAGCCCACCGCGCCGCTCGCGAAGAAGCTCGCGGCGCTGGGTTTCCCTGATTTCCCCATCGGCGACCTCGAACGCGCCCAGGACGGCAAGGCCGAAGCGTTTTTCCTGCGCTACGCGGCACCCGGAGCAACGCTTGCCGACGGCCTGCAGACCGCGCTGCAAGAAACGCTTGGCAAGTTGCCAATCCCGAAGCTGATGACCTATCAACGCCCCGACGGCACCAGCGTGCAGTTCGTGCGGCCGGTGCATGGGCTGGTCGCGTTGCATGGCCGCAGAATCGTGCCGGTGAGCGCGCTCGGCATCGACTCCGGCGACACCACGCTGGGGCATCGCTTCATGTCGGAAGGGATTGTCGCGATCACGCACGCCGATGATTACGCCGAGACGCTGCGCTCGAAGGGCAAGGTCGTGGCGAATTTCGACGACCGTCGCGAATCCATCCGGACGCAATTGCTGGCATTCGCGGGTGAAGATCGCGTGGTCATGCCTGAGTCGTTGCTGGATGAAGTGAATGCGCTGGTCGAATGGCCGGTCGTGTATCAGTGCCGTTTCGACGAGTCGTTCCTGCAAGTGCCGCAGGAATGCCTGATCCTCACCATGCAGACGAACCAGAAGTATTTCGCGCTGACTGATGATCACGGCAAGCTGCGTTCGCGTTTCCTGATTGTGTCGAACATCGACACGCAGACGCCGGGCGATATTGTGGAAGGCAACGAACGCGTGGTCCGTCCGCGTCTGGCCGACGCCAAGTTCTTCTTCGAGCAGGACAAGAAGAAACGCCTCGCCGACCGCGTGCCGCTGCTCGCGAACGTGGTGTATCACAACAAGCTCGGTTCGCAGTTGCAACGCGTGCAGCGGCTTGAAGCGCTGGCCGGTGAAATCGCGCCCATGATCGGCGTGGATGCAACCGTCACGAGGCGCGCCGCCCTGCTCGCGAAGGCCGACCTGATCACCGACATGGTCGGCGAATTCCCGGAATTGCAGGGAACCATGGGCACGTACTACGCGCGCCACGACGGCGAGGTGGAAGAAGTCGCGCTCGCGTGTTCGGAACATTATCAGCCGCGTTTCTCCGGCGATGAAACCCCGCCCAACGGCGTGAGCAGCGCCGTCGCTTTGGCCGATAAACTGGAAACGCTCGTCGGCATCTGGGGCATCGGCCTGCAGCCAACCGGCGAGAAAGATCCGTTCGCGCTGCGTCGTCACGCGCTCGGCGTGTTGCGCATCCTGCTGGAAAAGCGCCTTGCCATCGACCTGTTCGACTTGCTGCGTATCGCACACAAGCAATTCGCCGGCATGCCGCAAGTCGTTGATTCAAGCGACGCCATCTACGCGTTTTTCATGGACCGGTTGCGCGGCGTGCTGCGCGAGCGCGGTTTCAACGCAATTGAAATCGACGCTGTGCTGAGTCTGAACCCCACGCGCCTGGACGACATCGTCGCGCGTCTGGACGCTGTGCGCGAATTCGCGTCGTTGCCGGAAGCCGCATCGCTTGCCGCGGCGAACAAGCGCATCTCGAATATCCTGAAGAAGTCGGCGGAACCCGTGCCGTCGAGTGTGCAGCCAGCGCTACTTCAAGAAGCGGCCGAAAAGGCGCTGTACGCGCAGCTCGAGCAAGTCGCGCCGCGCGTGCAAAAGCAACTGGCCGAGCGCAACTACACGGAAGCGCTGTCGGCGCTGTCCGCGTTGCGCGACGCCGTGGATACTTTCTTCAACGACGTGATGGTGAACGCGGAAGATCCGGCGCTGCGAAGTAACCGCCTGGCTCTTCTCGGCGCACTGCATCAGCAGATGAATTGCGTCGCGGACATTTCGAAGCTTGCCACCTGATGCGCCACACCATGCCGACCAACGCAAACAAGAAACTGGTGATTCTCGATCGTGACGGCGTGATCAACGTCGACTCGGACGCATTCATCAAATCGCCCGACGAATGGGTTGCCATCCCCGGCAGCCTGGAAGCAATCGCGCGTTTGAACCAGGCCGGTTACCGCGTGGCGATTGCATCGAATCAATCGGGTATAGGCCGTGGTCTGTTCGACATGGCCGCGCTCAACGCAATGCACGAAAAGATGAACCGGGCGGCGGCGGCGGTCGGTGGCCGTATAGACGCGGTGTTTTTCTGTCCGCACACGCAGGAAGACGAGTGCGAGTGCCGTAAGCCAAAGCCCGGCATGTTGAAGCAGATCATCGAGCGCTTCGAGATCGATCCTGCTGACACGCCCGTGGTCGGCGACTCGCTGCGCGATCTGCAAGCAGGCGCGGCGCTCGGCTTCGCGCTGCATCTGGTGCTGACCGGCAAGGGGCATAAAACGCTGGCAGCGGGGAATCTTCCGTCGAATACGAAAGTACACGACGACCTGCGCACCTTCGCGCTCGACTTCCTCGCCGCACATCAAGACTGACCTGACTGACCTGACGCTGGTTTTTTTCGTCACATCACATAAGACTTATTCAAGCCGATGCGCTTCATTCGTTCGCTGTTGCTGATGGTTTTTTTCGTCGTTTATACGGTGCCGTACGCGTGCACGTGCTTCCTCGTGTTCCCGTTCATGCGCGCTGAAAAGCGATACTGGATGGCGGCGTACTGGTGCAAGTCGTGCATCGTGGTGATGCGATACCTGAACGGCATCCGCTATCAGATTGAAGGTATGGAGAACCTGCCGGACGGTCCGGCCGTGCTGTTGTCGAAGCACCAGTCGGCTTGGGAAACGCTCGCATTCCCCGCGTTGATGCCACGGCCGCTCTGCTATGTGTTCAAGCGTGAGTTGCTGTTCGTACCGTTCTTCGGCTGGACCATGGGCATGCTGAAGATGGTTCATATCGACCGGCGTCAGGGCAAGGATGCGTTTGCATCGGTGGCGCGGCAAGGGCGCGAGCGCATGGCCGAGGGAGCGTGGGTCATCATGTTTCCGGAAGGCACGCGTACACGCGTGGGCCAGCAGGGCAAGTACAAGTCAGGCGGTGCGCGGTTCGCGTGCGCGGCGGGCGCGCCGGTCGTCCCGATTGCCCATAACGCCGGACACGTATGGCCGCGGAAATCGTTTCTCAAATATGCGGGTATAGTCACTATGTCGATCGGTCGTCCGATCGACACGACAGGCCTCACGCCGGATGAAGTCAACGTGCGCGTGGAGCGCTGGATCGAAGCGGAAATGCGTCGTATTGATCCGGACGCGTACGGTCCCGCCGATGGTCTCGCCGCCAAGGCTGACGCTAAGTCTGACTCTAAGTCAGAGTCAGAGTCCAAGTCTCACGGCGCGGCTACCGGCCTGTAGACCCGGGTGTCGTTATCGCTACGTTCGTTACGTTTGTTTCTATCGTTAGTGTCGTTCTTCCCGTCATTCCTGCGCCGCGTGCGCCAAGCTGAGCCGATGCAGAAGACTCCCTCGCGACAGCGTCCCGCTGCCGCGCTCGACAACCCGCAACTCGACCTGCCGCTCAACCTCCCCAGTGAGCCGAGGCTGTCGAGTGCGGCACCATCGCCTGCTACGTCGGGCGCTCCTGCCTCACCCGCCCCCGCCATGCCAGCAACATTGCGTGGCGACATCGCGCCGACCGATACTACCGAGACGGCAAGCACACCCGCGCCGCCCTTGCGCAAACCCGTTGCGCCCGACGGCACGCGCAACCGGCAACTCGTGCTCGGTTCGCAGATGCTCGATTACCGTTTGAAACGTTCGTCGCGCCGGACGATCGGCTTCACTATCGACGGTACCGGTCTCGCGATTACCGCGCCGCGCTGGGTGACGATCGGGGCAATAGAAAGCGCGATTGCCGAGAAGGAAAAGTGGATCTTCAAGAAGCTCACCGAATGGCAAACGCGCGTGGAGCAACGCGCGGTACCGCGGATTGAATGGAAGGATGGGGCGCAGCTTCCGTATCTCGGGCGGACCGTCACTGTCATGATGACCGCTGCGCCGGGTACGACGGGCAAGAGCGCGACGCAACCGGCCTTCGATACAGAAAGTGACGTGCTCTGGCTCGGCCTTCCCGCAATGGCAGAGGGTCAGCTCATTCGCGAGCGTGTGCAACGCTGGCTGCATGTTCAGGCGTTGCAGGTTTTCGGCGAGCGGTTGCCCGTGTATGCAGCCAAATTGGGCGTGGAGTTCAGGGCATATGCGTTGTCGTCCGCGGCTACGCGCTGGGGCAGTTGTTCCAGCGACGGCAAGATCCGCCTCAACTGGCGGCTGATTCATTTCCCCGTGCATGTTATCGACTACGTGGTCGCGCACGAACTCGCGCACCTTCGAGAGATGAATCACAGTGCGCGCTTCTGGGCCACCGTCGAATCCATTTTCCCGGATTTCCGCGAAGCGCGGCATACGCTCAAACATCATCCGCCCGAATTGCTGCCCCTGCTTTAACGCCCCGGCGGCGCGGAGCATCGCGCTGCGAGCCTTTGCGGCGGGCGGTACAATTTTGGATGTGGCTGTTTTAATCGTGCGCGTTGTTCGCTGAGACACAGTAAAAGACACGGTAAAGCGGACCACCCGTTCCATCGACATTCCCCACAGGAACCCCATCATGCGACTTCTCCACACCATGCTGCGAGTCGGCGACTTGCAGCGATCCATCGATTTCTACACGCGTATCCTCGGCATGAAAGTGCTGCGTCAAAGCGAAAACACCGAGTACAAATACACGCTTGCGTTCGTCGGTTATGGCGATGAAAGCGAAACCAGCGTGCTCGAACTGACCTACAACTGGGGCGTCGACAAGTACGACCTGGGCTCGGCTTACGGCCACATCGCGCTGGAAGTAGACGACGCGGCGGCAGCTTGCAATCGCATCCGTGAAGCCGGCGGCAAGGTCTCGCGCGAAGCTGGTCCGGTGAAAGGCGGGACGACGGTGATCGCGTTTGTTGAAGATCCGGACGGCTACAAGGTCGAGTTGATCGAGAAGCATGCTTGAGGCGGTTTGGGGGTAACGACCTGCCAGCGATGGCGGGTTATCTCCAGACTTTCTGCGACGGTCATATTTGCACTTGTTGCTCCCAGCCCCAAAAAATGGCGCTTTTCGATGCCGCGAAATTTCACCGGTTACAGATAGGTAGGTGTACGGGGTTCGCAAGGACGTCTATCTGCCTCCTGCGCGAGCAGGGTCCAGCCGTGCTGGCATGCAGGTTTCCAGCCAAGCGCTCCCGCGCTGTTTGAGGCTCCTTCGGGAGCCTCATTCGTTTCCGCCTGATGCCGACCTTTCGCGAATTATCATCAGATATCCTGAATTATTGATGTTCACCAGCGCGATCTATTCAGCGTGAACAAAGTGAACAAAGGCCAGCGCGCCACCAAATTCGTCCAGCACACAACGCGCCAAGATTAGTCACTCGACATTGCCGGGCGGCGAACCAAGTGCCGGTAACGCTGACTCCATGCGCAACGCGCCCGCATGACAGCCTTGCGCCATCGATGGCAAAATGCGCCAGAGACTTGGCTCAGCAACCGGTAAACCACAATAATTCAATGAGCACCACAGCCCTGCCCTTGCGCCGCGCGCCCGACGCGACCGCCATCCTGTTGATGATCGCGTTATGCGCAGTGTGGGGTTTCCAGCAAGTCGCCATCAAGGGCGCGAACGGCTCTTTCCCGCCGCTGCTTCAGGCTGGCATCCGTTCAACCATAGCAACAGTTCTCGTCTGGATATGGACACGTTCACGCGGCGTCGCGCTGTTTCGCCGCGACGGCACCCTCGCATCCGGCCTGCTTGCCGGCGTGCTGTTCGGCGGCGAGTTCGTGTGCATTTTCCTGGGACTGACGTTGACCAGCGCCACGCGCATGGTCGTCTTTCTCTACACCGCGCCGTGTTTCATGGCCCTTGGCCTGCACTGGTTCGTCGCGGGAGAAAAGCTGAAGCGGGTGCAGTGGGCAGGAATAGCGCTCGCGTTCGGCGGCATCGCACTCGCTTTCGCCGATGGCTTCCTCCACCCGGCAACGGGCAGCGCATCGACATGGCAAGGCACCGCCGGCGATGCTCTCGGCGTACTCGGCGGCGTGTTCTGGGCAGCGACGACGGTCGTCATCCGCGCATCACCGCTCGCTCGTGCAAGCGCGAGCAAGACGCTCCTCTATCAGCTCGCGGTATCGGCAATTGTTTTGCTTGCGCTCGCCTTCGCGCTCGGGCAAACGCATGTGAGCACGATCACACCAACTGCCGTCGCCAGCCTCGCGTATCAGGCGATCGTGGTGGCGTTCCTGAGCTATCTCACGTGGTTCTGGCTGCTGACGCGCTACATGGCGTCGCGGCTCTCGGTGTTCTCGTTTCTCACACCTATCTTTGGTGTCGCGTTCGGCGTCGTGCTGCTGGGGGAAACGCTGACTACGCGTTTCATGCTTGCATCGGCCCTGGTTGTCACGGGCATTGCGCTGGTCAATGCACCCGCCGGCCGGCGACGTACCTGAAAAGGCCGGCTACCGGGCACGCCCGGCCGCTTGCGCGGCGCGGCTGGCGTCATTCATGATCTGCCCGGCGAGCGCAAGCGCCGCCTCCGCCGCGGCGGATTGCGTTCGATCCGCAAGGCAAACAAGCGCGAACTGAAGCCCCAGTTTGCGCGGATGAACAATCGACACACGCACCAGGCGCTGGTCATCGGGGTCTCGCTGTAACACTGAAGCCGTGCAGAACATCACGGCATCCGATCGCGCGACGACATCCTTGAGCACGATGACATCGCTACATTCCAACTGCACGGGAACGGCCTCGTGCGCGCGAAACTTCAGCAGCCGGCGCAACGCGTCTTCCATGAACGCAGACAGCGGCACGGACACCATGGGGAATTCGCGCAATGCCGCCAACGGCACCGGCGCACGCGCGAGCAACGGATGACCGGGGCGCACGAACCAGCCGCCGTCGTGACTGGCCAGGCGATGAGTGGTGACATCGGGCACAGCCGGCGTTTCACGACGATCCATCACCACGAAGTCAGCATCCTCCGAGCGCAAGCTTTGCATCAGCATACTGGCTTCTGCTATTTGTACGGATACCTTGGTAGCTGGAAACCGCCGTGCACATTCGACCAGTAAATCTGGAAACAGGATGGCGGCGGCATAAGGCCCCATTCCGATTCTCACTTCCCCCAGCGCGTCCGACCTGATCAGCTCGACATCGCGAAAAAGACAGCGTGTTTCGAACAGCACGCGCCGGGCACGCTCGACCAGCATCCGGCCGGCGGCGGTTGTCGCCACACCGCGTGCCGCGCGATCGAAGAGCTTGATATCGAACTCGTCTTCCAGCGCCTGGATACTACGGCTGAGCGCGGGCTGACTCAGATGAACCCGCTCCGCCGCACGCGCGAAACTACCCTCTTCGGCGAGCGCAACCATATGCGCGAGGCGACGCGAATTGATCTCATGCATGATTTAAAACGGAACCCTAAATAATGATCGCTGGTTTCGGAGCCGGGTGGTTATATCACCTCCTGCTGCCGCGGAGCCGCGCATACCGGCGCCGAAGGTTCGTGAAAAATTGCAAAAGACCGGCGGTGTCCCGAGCAGGATGCCGCCGGTCCCGGCTCAAAACTTGTGCCGGATTCCGGCCATCACGCCAAGCTGCGTGCTTTTCTGCGCGAGGCTGACAGCGTTGACCCCTTGCAACTGAGAGCCGATCAGATCGCCCCTATAGAGTGAATAATCGGTTTCCAGATACACGTCTGTGCGCTTGGACAGGTCGTAATCGGTGACCAGTTGAAATTGCCACGCCGAGCCGTCCTGCGGTTGGGTCTTGCCGGCCTGCAGCGTGCGCCACACGTTTGCGGCGAAGTGCCATGCACCTGCTTGCTGCGTAACGCCGCCGAGTATCATCCTGCGCCGCTTGAAGTCGGAGTATTTCAGCGCGGCGAGTCCCGGCGCGGCGAACGGTCCGTTGGCGAAGGTGGAGAACCCCTTGTCGTTCTGATTGACGATATAACCCAGCGCGAAACGCGTCTTGTCCCACGTGTACGAACCGCCAACGGTCCACGCCTTTGCGTTGCTGCCGTTGAGCGAGTCCTTCGTCTCCTTGAACGCTCCACCGAGCGTGAATGGGCCGTTCGCCGGCGCGTAGGCTGCTGCTACGCCGTACTGGCTGCCATATGCCATATGGCCGGCGTTGCCGCTGAACGAATAGGCGGTCGAGATGCGAAAGTCCTTGTACCTGCCGTGATACTGGATCTGGTTGCTGCTCCAGATACCGCCGGTCATGGTGACTTCGGGCTGGAAGTTGAAGTCGTAGGGAATCCATGGATTGCTGGAGTACCCGCCCATGGTGATGCCTTCGATCATCACGTTGTACTGACGGCCCAACACAACCTGTCCATACGTCGACGACTGCAGGCCGATTTGCGCTTCGTTGAAAAACGGCATGGTGGTGTCGCTCTGGCCGTTGTTCAGGAGAAAGCGGTTTTCGAGCTTGAAGAAGGTTGACCAGCCACCGCCCAGGTCTTCAACGCCCTTGATGCCCCAGCGGCTCTCGCTCATGCCGCCAGGTCCCATCAGGAAACGGCCGTTACCCCGTGTGTCGGCGTTGGACAGATAGCGCACACTCACGTCGGCGATGCCGTAGAGCGTGACGCTGGATTGTGCGTGGCTCGTTTCGCAGGCGAACGCAGCGGGAAGCAACGCGTAAGTCACCTTGCACCATTTTCCCAATCCACCCGTTTTTTTAAGTTGTCCCGACCTGTTCATACGTCTCCTCGTGATGTCGTCATGCGACGATCAAGCCTCGCCTGTATCGCCACGAATCAAAGAAGTCGTTGCCGTCTCCGATGCACACCCGCGTCATGCCGCTGAAGCGATTGCTCCTTACAAGAGTCTTTCTGCGCGTTTGCGCTGCCAATTTGAGACCAGCGACAGGATTAACTCCAGTGCATTTCTTGCATCGCGAGGATGCAGTGGCCGCATGAAGGCATGAAGAAAAGAGGAGCGGACAGAGGTCGCGAGATTCGCGTCAGCGAACCCGGAATAATGAGATAAAAAAGACGAAAGGAGCGGCAGCAAGGGCGATAGCGGCTTGATAAAACTGCCTTGGCGCGACCGGCGAGGCCCGCTCAGGCGAGAGAGAAACACCACACGCGCTATCGAAACCCGTCTGCGGCCTTAAAAGCGACTACTGCGCCGCCTTCACCACCTGCGCCAGTTTCACGAACTCGGCCACGGGCACTTCTTCCGCGCGGCGTGAAAGGTCAAATCCCAGCGCATCGAAATCCACCCGATCTCGATACACGCCCAGCGTATTGCGCATCATCTTGCGCCGCTGCGAGAACGCTGCGAGCACGACTTCGCCGAGCACCTTGTCATCCACGTCCGGCAATTCATGCGGCGCAAAGGGAATCATCCGCACGATCGCAGAATTCACTTTCGGCGGCGGATTAAACGATTCGGGCGGAACGTCGATGAGCTTATCGATTGCATAGCGATACTGAAGCATCACCGTCAGGCGGCCAAAGTCCTTGTTGCCCGGCTCGGCGATCATCCGGTCCACCACTTCATCCTGCAGCATGAAATGCTGATCGATGACTTTCGGCGCGAACGCGGTCAGGTGAAACAGCAGCGGACTGGATATGTTGTACGGCAAATTCCCGACAATCCGCAGCGACGGTTTTTCACCTTCCAGCGCGAGCGAACCAAAATCGAACGCGAGGGCATCGCCGGCATGCAGCGCCAGCAGATTGCCAAACCGCTTCTCAAGCCGTCCGATCAAATCGCGATCCAGTTCTACCGCGTGCAGCGGCGATTCGGGCGTGGAGAGCCGTTCGACCAGCGGCGCGGTGAGCGCGGCAAGACCCGGGCCGATTTCGACCATGCGTTCGCCGCGCTTGGGCGCGATGGTGTCGACGATCGAATCGATCACGCCTTGATCGACGAGGAAGTTCTGCCCGAAGCGCTTGCGCGCGAAGTGGCCCTGGTGCTTGATGGACATCGGAGAAGCCGATTAAAACCGCAATGAAAAGGAAACAGACAAGGAACGAGGCAAAAGAAATCAGGCTGTGCGGCGGTGGCGCGCCATGGCGACGGCTGTGTCGATAGCCACTATCAAGCTGCCCGGATCGGCGCGGCCCGTACCGGCCAGATCGAGCGCAGTGCCGTGATCGACAGACGTGCGAATGATCGGCAGCCCCAGCGTGATGTTGATGCCTTCGCCGAACGTCGCGAATTTCAGGACCGGTAAACCCTGGTCATGGAACATGGCGAGCACGCAATCGGCGTCTTTGAGATAACGCGGCTGGAACAAGGTATCCGCCGGATAGGGACCGGGAGCGTCGATACCCAGCGCGCGCGCTTGCAGCAGCGCGGGCGTGATGACATCGATTTCCTCGCGGCCCAGATAACCGTTTTCGCCCGCGTGCGGGTTGAGCCCGGTCACGAGGATGCGCGGTTTCGGCAGACCGAACAGCGCTTTCAGATCGCGGTCGATAATGCTCAACGTCTCGACAATGCCATCCACCGTCAACGCCGCCGACACGTCCTTCAGCGGCAGATGGGTGGTAGCGAGCGCGACGCGCAGCGGCCGGTCGCCCATGCCCGCGAGCATCATGACCACGCGCGGGGTATGCGTGCGTTCAGCGAGATATTCGGTGTGGCCGGTGAACGGAACGCCGGCGTCGTTGATGGTGCTTTTCTGCAGCGGCGCGGTGACGATGGCATCGAACCGACCGCTCACCGCCCCGTCTATGGCTGCATCGAGCAGGCCGAGCACATAACGCCCGTTCGCGGCGTTCAGCTTGCCCGCGGTGACGGGCACGCTCAGCGCGTGATGCTCGATCTCGATTGCCGCGCCCGTTGAAAGCCACGGCGATGAACCAGCCCGCTCGGCCATCAGCTCACGGTCGCCAAGCACGGTAAAGCGCACCGACGGCCAGCGCTGAGCCGCTTCAGCCAGCGCCGCCACCGTCAATTCAGGCCCCACGCCCGCCGGTTCCCCGGTGGTAATGGCTATGGACAATAGAGACGGTGAGCGGCTTGCTGCGTTCATCTCACCAAACCTTACTGGTTCAGCGCTTGTTGAGCCGCGACGCCCTTGTACTGCACGTAAGCGGTGTCGCGCAGTTCACGCAGCCAGTCGGAATACGCTTGCTCGGCCTTGCGCTGACCGATCGCCTGACGCGCCGTGTCCAGTTGCTGCTGCACTGAACCTTCTGCCTCGCGGCGTCCCAGCACCTGGATCAAGTGATAACCGTACTCGCTGCGAACCGGGTCGCTGACCTGACCGTCTTTCAGGTTGTTCATGGCGCGCTCGAATTCCGGCACGGTTTCGCCCGGGCTGATCCAGCCGAGGTCCCCGCCTTGCGACGCGGAACCGTCCTGCGAATAAGTCCGCGCGAAGTTGGCGAAATCGCCGCCCTTCTGAACGTCATCCTTGATTTCCAGCAGCTTCTGACGGGCGGCCGACTCGGACACGCCATCGGCTACGCGCAGCAAGATGTGCCGGACGTGGGTTTGCACGAGCTTCGGGGCATCGGCGGCCTGGCCTTGGCCTGTCCGGCGCTCCACCAGCTTGATGATCTCAAAACCGCCGTCGGTGCGAATCAGTTGCGGATTCACCTCGTTCGGACGCAGCGTTGCAACCGCGCTCACAATGGAAGCCGGCAACGAAGCCTGCGTGCGGAAACCGAGATCGCCGCCCTTGGCTGCGTCGGTATCCTGCGTATTGTTCTTGGCCAGCTTGGCAAAGTCCGATCCGCTTTGCGCGTCTTTCAGCACGCCTTCGGCCTTCGCCTGGATAGCGGCAATGTCAGCCTGCGACGCGTTCTCCGGCACCTTGAACATGATGTGCTGGAGATGCAGGTCATTGGACTGGAGGGCGTTCGGTCCGCGCTGGCTGGCAACGTAGTTGGCCACTTCGCCGTCCGACACCGTGATCTTGCTGTCCACCTCTTTCTCACGCAATTTCGATAGCGTCAGCTCGGTGCGGGCATCGCGCCGGAAAGTCGTCCAGGGCACCCCTTGCGCCTCGATGCGCGCGCGGTACACGTCGAGCGTCATCTGGTTTTGCTGCGCGAGACGCTCGAGCGTGCGTTGCACGGTCGCGTCGTCAATGGTGATGTTGTCTTCCTTCGCCTTCTGCAACTGAATCCGCTCGATCACCATCTGGTCGAGCACCTGACGTTGCAGCTGATCCGCCGGCGGAACCGGCGCGTTCTGCTGTTGCAGGCGGCGCACGATCAGACCCGTGCGGTCGGCGAGTTCACGTTCCGTGATGACGTCGCTGTTCACAACAGCCGCGACAGAGTCCGCAATCTGCGCGCCGCCCGCCGTGGGCGAGGGCGCCAGCGCCTGAGCGTGCGCCACCGGTCCGGCCAGTAAAGCTGCGGCGAAAACACCTGCCGCGAACATTGCGCACTTCAACTTGTTCATGTTTGACACAGATACTCCATCGATTGCGGCCGGTGACCGACCCTGTTGCCTGTTGCCCTTCTGCCCTGTACCTACGGCTTCCTGCCTGTATCCTGGCGTATTCCCCGGCACACACTCCGCACGCTCATTCGTAATTCGTGTAACGCGCGAGCGGTGCGGGCGGCGGCGGTGGCGGCGTGTAACCGTTGACGCCGGCACGGAACGCCGCGGTCAGCCCATTATCGACGTTCGACAGGCCCTTGAACGTCATTTGAGCGAGAATACGCGTCCCGGCAGTGTTACTTCCGGTGCTGGTGATACCGTTTGCGTAACGCTGCAAGCCGACGCCCAAGGTCCAGCAGTCGGCATCGTACTGGAAGCCCAGCAGCCCGTCGACGAGTCGATGCCCTGCCAGATCGTAGTTCACCCGGGCGACGCTATAAATGTGTCGCGACAATGGCCATTGTGCCGAAACCAGAATCTGGTTGATCGGCGAAGTGGACAGCGTGGTTTCGTTCGCCCGCGTGTACCTATACCCAATATTGATGACTTCGCGCGCCGCCGGGCTGAACCCGAAACCGATGCTCGACCGCACCAACTGGTTGTTGTCGGCATTATATTGGAACGCAGTTTCCTGTGAAAAACCAGCGCCCAGCTTGAAAGACGCGCCCAGGATCAGGTCCGAGTGTTTCGCCTGGTCGAGCGGCTGGCCTTCCGTGATCGTGACGCGCTGCGGCTGGAAATAATACTGCTGCGCGATCACAAAACGCGCGCGTTCGTCGCCCGTTGCCGGGTTGATGAAACGCGAGGTCAGGCCCACCGTCAGACGGTTTGCATCGGCAATACGGTCGTTACCCGCGTACGTGTTCGGCGTATAGATTTCAGCGAGGCTGAAGTCCGACTGGCCGGTGTCGAAGATCGGCGCGAATTCCTGATTGCGGTACGGCGTGTACACGTAATACAGGCGCGGCTCCAGGGTCTGGATGTAATCCTCCCCGAAGATGCGCACCGAACGGTCGAACACCAGGCCGGTGTCGAAGCTGACGGTAGGAATGGATTCCGACAGGCTCTTCGGCTGGTTCGGGGGCGTGCCGTTGGCCGCACTGCCGATCTCATTCAGGTCGTACGACGCAAAGTGATACTGGATCTTCGGCGTAACGAAATAACCGGGTCCGGTGACGCTGTAGCTCAGGTACGGATTAAAGACAACGCGCTGACCTTCCGTGGAGTCCGCGATGGTGGTCGTAAAGCGCGTGTAGTCCGCTTCCGCGCCGTAGTCGAAACCGCCGACGTTGTACTTGTTGTACAGGACGTTCAACTGCGGTTCGCGCGCATACGGCGAGGTCGCCGGCGGCAACACCTGCCAGCGCTGCTCGTGAGCGAGAATCGACCACGGTCCGTTGTTGTACGTGAGCCCCACTTCCTGCTGATACAGCACCTGCGTGCCGTTGATGATCTGGTTCGACGCGTTGCCCAGGTCTTCCGGATACTGATTGTCCGAGACCTTGTTGTAGTTGATATAAGCGCCGAAACCGCCGCCAAAGTTCTGCTGGTGCTGGATGTAGATCGCATAGCGGTTCGTATGCGTCTGCAAGTCCTGCGGCAGGAATTCGCCGGTGATCGTGCCCGAATAAGTCGGCGACAAATACCGGAACGTCGACTGGATCTGAATACCGCGGCGTGTCATCAGGCGCGGCGTGACCACCAGATCGCGATTCGGCGCGATATTGAAGTAGTACGGCATCTCCACTTCAAAACCGGTGGTCGAATTCACCGACACCGTGGGCGGCAAGAGTCCGCTGCGCCGTTCGCCAGTCAGCGGGAACGACAGCCACGGGCTCGCGAACACCGGGAAGCCCTGGAAGAACAGCACGCCGTTGTGCGCGACGCCTTCGTTCGCGCCGGTATCGAAGTCGAACGACGTACCCTTGATGTACCAGGCCGGATCCATCTCGCACGAACACGCCGTGTACGTGCCGTGATCCACGCGCGTTTGTTCGTCATCGATCAGGTCCGCGCGCTGCGCGCTGCCCGAGCCATTCGAGAGATTGAAGCGGTACTTCGGGTTCGTCATGTAACCCTCGTTCGCCTCCACCTTCAAGTGCGCTTCCGGGCCGATGAACGAATTGCCGTTGTTGAAGATCCTGACATGACCGTAAGCATCGGCCATGTCGGTGTCCTGGTCGTAATGCAGCGCATCCGACTTGATCACCGAGACGTTACGGCGCAATTCGGCCGAACCCTTCGCGGCCATGTCCTGGTCGGCCGTGCCCGTGGTGTGGTCGCCGAGCACGAACGTGGCCGGCTGGCTGCCCTGGCGCAACGGCCGCTCTTCGAGCTGCGGCGCAAGCCGCAGGCTCCAGGCGTCGCCGAGCGGCTGCGAGTCGGCTGCCGCGCCCGCTAGCTGCGCGTGCGCGAGCGCCGGCATGAGGCCCGGCACGGCTATCAGCGCGGCGAACAGCCGCCGTCTGCGTAGCCGCGTTTCGCGCAATGGAACTGGTTTGGAAAACTGTCGTGGCGGCATGTTTGAGTGCTGTTCAATCGCGTCACGCTCGGCGCTCGACGAGAGCGTCCTGGCACAGTCACCGGAACTCGCGCCACCGGAGTTGACGGTTCGCTGCGAACGAAAGTGAATCGATCGATGGATGGTCGGGCGGTAATCTTAACCACCGGCAGCCGTCATGGCTTGCCGGAGGCTTCGCGCCGGGCGCAAACGGAATGCTTAAAAAGTCGTGGGGTATTATATGGCAAGACGTTTCACCCCTCGAGTTTATGACGCCCAATCCCCCCAATTCCTCGAATTTCCGCCTTACACAACTTCACGACTGGCTGCAGACTGTGGCCGAGCGGTATCGGCTGGATCTTTCCACGCTGGCGCCCGCTTCCACCGACGCCAGTTTCCGGCGCTATTTCCGGCTGGCGAGCAACGCCGGGCTCGAATTCGGCAAGACCCTGATTGCCGTCGATGCCCCGCCGCCCGAGAAGTGCCGCGAATTCGTGCAGGTCGCGGGTTTGTTGCGCGAAGCCGGCGTGCATGTGCCGCAGATCCTGGAGACAGATTTCGATGCCGGTTTCATGCTGGTGACGGATCTCGGCACGACCACGTACCTCTCCGTACTCGATGAAAAAAACGCGCGGCCGCTGATGCGCGCGGCTATCGATACCTTGATCCGGTTTCAGTCGACCTCGCGCGAAGGCGTCTTGCCTGCTTTCGACGAAGCCTTTCTGCGTCGCGAAATGGAACTGATGCCGGAGTGGTTCGTGACGCGTCATCTCGGCCACACGCTGGACGCGGCTGAACGCAAGGTACTCGACGACACATTCAACGTTCTGGTTCAAAGCGCGCTGGCACAGCCGCAAATCTTCATGCTGCGCGATTTCATGCCGCGCAACCTGATGGTGAGCGAGCCGAACCCTGGCGTGCTGGACTTCCAGGACGCGGTTTACGGGCCGTTGACCTATGACATCGCTTCCTTGTTACGCGACGCGTTCATCAGTTGGGAAGAAGCGTTCGAACTCGATTGTTTTGTCTATTACTGGGAAGGCGCGCGCGCAGCAGGATTGCCCGTCGACGCCGATTTCGGCGAGTTTTACCGGCAGATCGAGTGGATGGGCTTGCAGCGGCATATCAAGGTTCTGGGGCTGTTCGCGCGGATTTATCATCGCGATGGAAAGCCGCAATATCTGGCCGATCTGCCGCGGTTCTTGGGCTATGCGAGAAAGGTGTCCGAACGCTACAGGCCGTTAAGGCCATTTGCCCGCTTGCTCGATACGCTGGAAGGCCGCGCCGTGGATGTGGGATATACGTTTTGACGGCTCTCAACGTAGCCATGATTTTCGCCGCCGGGCGTGGCGAGCGCATGCGGCCCCTGACTGACAGACGTCCCAAACCTTTGCTTGAAGCCGGTGGCAAAGCGTTGATCGTCTGGCAAATCGAACGGCTCGCTGCCGCCGGATTCAAGACGATCGTCATCAATCACGCGTGGCTTGGGCGCATGCTTGTATCGAATCTCGGCAATGGTTCGCGCTGGGGCGTTGAAATTCGCTACTCGCCTGAAATACATGCGCTGGAGACGGCGGGCGGAATTGCCAAGGCTTTACCGCTGCTGGAAGAGCATGGCGAAGCCACCGTTTTCGCGGCGGTCAGCGGCGACGTGTTCTGCGAATTCGACTACGCACACTTGCACGAACGCGCCGCACAGATGGCGTTGCGCGATGAACCGGCAATGCATCTGGTGATGGTGCCGAATCCGCCCTTTCACACCCTCGGCGATTTCGCGCTTGATCCGAATGGCCGGCTCTCTCTTGATGGCTCGCCGCGCTTCACGTTCGGCAATATCGGCCTATACGATACCCGCATGTTTCGCGATCTCGCGCCCAACACACGGCGCGCATTGACGCCGTATTACCAGGAGACGGTCGCGGCCGGACGTGCTACAGGCGAGTTGTATGAAGGCCGATGGGAGAACGTTGGAACGGCGGCGCAGTTAGAGGCGCTGGATCGCGAACTGAGGGGCAAGTGAACGCAAAAGTGGACGCAAGCGGACGCTGCACGCTATGCTGCCGTCCAGGGATCAATGACCGGGATTTCTGTCGCTTCGAAGTCCTTGCCGTTTCGCGTTGCGAGCACTGCGTCGCAACTGTGGCAGATAGCGGCGATTTGCGCATCGGCTGAACTGATTGGCCGGCCTTGCGCCTCGCGTGCGGCTACGAGGGCCGCATACGTACGCGCGGAACCTTGGTCGAAGGCTAGCACCTTGCCTGCTAATTCTCCATCAAGCATCGACTCGATCGCGCCGCGCAGCGCGGTTTTGCGTTGGCCGTGCGGAAGCCGCGCAACACCGTACAACAATTCTGCAACAGTAATGGCCGTGGTGTGCAAGTCATGCGAGTTTTGCGCATCCAGCCAGGCCAGCACGTTTTCGTCGGGGTGGGCGCGCATGAGCTCCGACAAGACATTCGTGTCCAGAATAATCATTCCGGAAACTCAGCGGCCCGTGGCCGTTCAGTCCGTTCCGGTAGCGTCAGACCGTTGTCGGCAAGACTCGCAAAGCGTTGATGGATACGGCTGCCGAAACCCGTAACGTTTGCTGTGCCCGCTACCGCATTCTGCAAGATCACCCGCACCTCCTCTTCCATGGAACGGCCATGCCGGGCAGCTTCCACACGAAGCAATGCCTTAACTTGGTCGTCCAGGTTGCGAATTGTCAGCGTTGCCATTGGGCACTCCATTTTGCTGTCATTGACTGCAATGCTATCATAAAATGCATAGAATGGTCTCGTGCCAGCAGGTCGACACACGCTCCATTCGGTGACTGGTTCGCAAATGTTAAAATCTCTCCTTCCCTTTCGCCTTTTCTTCGCGGTTGCCCATGTCCGATACCCGTTCCGATACCCTCTTCGCGCTGACCGCGCTGTCGCCGCTCGACGGCCGTTATGCCGCCAAAACTGAAGCGCTGCGGGAGTGGCTGTCCGAATACGCGTTCATGAAACATCGCGTGAAGGTCGAAGTTCACTGGCTGATCGCGTTGTCGCAAGCGGGATTCGACGAAATTCCGAGCTTTTCCGAAGCGTCCGAGAATTTCCTTCTGCAACTCGCCGAACGCTTCACCGTGCACGATGCCTCCCGCATCAAGGACATCGAAAAGGTCACGAATCACGACGTCAAGGCCGTTGAATACTGGCTCAAGGAATCCGTAAAAGGACAGCCGGAGCTGGAACGCGCGAGCGAGTTCATCCACTTTGCGTGTACATCGGAAGATATCAACAATACGTCGCACGGCATGATGATCGCGGGCGCGCGCGAACACGTCATGCTGCCCGCGCTGCGCTCCGTGCACGAGCGCCTGATCAAACTCGCCCACACGCATGCCGCGCAGCCAATGCTCGCACGCACGCACGGCCAGCCGGCCAGCCCGACAACGCTCGGCAAGGAAATGGCGAACGTGGCGGCGCGCTTGCAAAACGCGATAGAACGGATTGCGGAAGTGCCGATTCTTGGCAAAATGAACGGCGCGGTCGGCAATTTCAATGCGCATCTTTCTGCTTATCCGGATTTCGACTGGGAAGTGTTCTCTGAAGGCGTGGTGGAAGACCGGCTGAAACTCACGTTCAATCCGTACACCATTCAAATTGAACCGCACGATTACATGGCCGAATTGTTCGACGCCATGGCGCGCGCCAATACCATCCTGCTCGATCTCGATCGCGATGTGTGGGGTTATATCTCCGTCGGTTATTTCAAGCAGCGGACCAAAGCGGGTGAGATCGGGTCATCGACCATGCCGCATAAGGTCAATCCTATCGACTTCGAAAATTCGGAAGGCAATCTGGGCCTGGCGAATGCAACGCTGCGCCATCTCGCCGACAAACTCCCCGTCTCGCGCTGGCAACGGGATCTCACGGATTCAACGGTGCTGCGCAACATTGGCGTGGCGTTCGGTTATTCGCTGCTGTCCTATGACTCTCTGATTCGCGGACTCGATAAACTCGAAGTGAACGCCGCACGCCTGAATGAAGATCTGGATAATTGCTGGGAAGTTCTGGCTGAACCGGTGCAAACGGTCATGCGGCGTTATGGCGTTGAAAATCCGTATGAGCAGTTGAAGGAATTGACGCGCGGCAAAGGCATTACGCGCGAAGGCTTGCAGACGTTCATAAGCGGACTGGCCATTCCGGATGAAGCCAAGCAATTGCTACTCGCCATGACGCCCGGGTCATATGTGGGTAAGGCTGTCGAATTGGCGAATCGGATCAAGTAACGCTCAAGTAACACCGTAGCCGCGTGTTTTGACCGGAAGCAGTTCGGGGAAGGTTGTCCCGAACTGCTTTTTGCTGCCCGCTCAATGCAACTCGATTCGTACTGCCTGCTCGATCAGCAATTCAGTGTGGCTACCCGAGTGCTCAATCACGTTGAACGTGTGTCCGCCAACCTGCGCGGTTCCATGATGCTGCCATTGACCGTCGGACAATCCCGCAACAGGTGAGTTGCTCAGGTCAACTGAATCGCCATCCTTGCCGGTGACCATCAGTTGCTGTTTGCCATCGTCGAGAAAAAGATTGTGCTCGCCCAGGCTGAGTGTGTCGGCCAGCGACATTTTCAACGCGTTGTGTTGACCGCCAAGATCGAAGCCGCCAATCCCTGAGGACGTCGCCAGCGATCTGTCCGTCAGCGCGCCAAGATCCAGAACCTGGTGATGACCGAGAAACGCGAACGTTTCGACACTCTTCTCACCATGGGCGAACTCCAGTGTTCGCCTGGCATAAGGCTCGGACGGCTTTGGGGGCTCTGACGGCTCGGCGGCATTGACGGCACTGGAAACAGTGTGTCCCGAGACGTCGCTGTCTGGAACCCTCGCGGCAGACCGGACGTGAAAGACGTTCTCGGGAAAATAGGGCGCGCTGCTGAGCCCGGAGTCAGCCGCCGCGCCTGTCGCGTAGAGGGACGCGTGGTTCGCGACGACGTCGTCAATGAGCGGGGTTTCAACCGCTTCGGTTGTAACGGCGAAGTAATTGACCGTGCGGTCGCCGCCATAGTCTGCAGCCTGAACCGCCGACAAGTCGTGGACGCCATCGAAAAGCGGTGTGGAGAGCTGGAGCGACCATCCCCCTTGCCCATTCGCGACTACGACTCCGAGCAGCGTTGCACTGTCGTACACGTCTATAGTTGCGAACGGATTGGCCGTGCCGACAATCAATGGCTTTTCAGTGTGGATCGTACCGCCATCTTTCGCGCCTCCCACTTCGGTTATGACAGCTTGTGCGCGAACATCTAGGTTAGAGACCATTTTCGCGAATCCTTTTTTATAGCGAGTCAATGCAACCGCGCATGACTGATCAAGAAGTGGCTGCGACTTTCACCGTGTCAATACAATCCAATCGACCTGTACTTTCTGCTGCACCGGCAATTCGGCATGGGTGTTCAAATGCGGGTCGACGTTATGCATAAACGCCGTCAACCTGCGCGCCCGTGTTCTTATTCGTTGCCCTTCATCACTGGGCCATCGGAAGTTCGAAAAGGTCAACGAAACTTCCCTCCTTGCCATTTAACGCAGACTGTTGCGTGCATCCTTGCGGAACAAGTCCTCTTCGCTTTTGATGCCGCTGACGCTGTGCGACATGCGATCGATAGACAGGTCGCTCAGGCAAGGATGATGCGCTCGACATCCTGCCTCCCAGAAAATTGCGATGCGTTCGACGATAAAGCACCGCGCGTGACGGCTCCATCTCAACATTGAAATTCAGAGTTTTGGGACGACGCGTAGGGATGTGTTGACAACCGTGCTTGTTTTGAACGTGTCGATGCGATGCTGAATTGGTTGCTGTCAATGCGTCTCGCCGGCTGTTACGTGGGAGATGAAATGATGATGCCGTCAAGACAATCCGCTCTGTTAAGAGGACGCAAAAAAGCCGTTGCAGAATCACTTCTGCAACGGCGGCCGATTAGCTTTTTCGGGTCATGCAACCGACGATCCTTTTTGGAATCATCGGTCTTAAAGACTTCCTTAGCTTAGTTATGCAACGCGATCTGCACGCCTTGCTGCACCAGCAACTCGGTGTGTGCGCCGGAGTGTTCGTACACGTTGTACGTAACCCCGCCGACCACCGCCGTGCCTTCCGCCTGCCACTGACCGTCAGCCACGCCCGCGATGTGCGCATTCGACAGATCAACCGTGTCGCCATTAGAACCCTTCACCATCAACTGCTGATGGCCGTCCTTCTGGAACAGGTCTTGTTCACCGAGGTTCAGCACGTCCGTCAGCGAAAGCTTCAGGTTGTTCGTGTGACCGCCCAGATCAATCACTTCGATACCCGAGATCTTCGCCGCCGCCGTCTTACCGGTCAGTGAGGTCAGATCGAGCACCTGGTGGTCGCCCGTCAGGTGCAGCGTATCGATCGCCGTACCGCCCGAGCCCTGGATATGCGCCGTGGTTTCCTTGAAGTAGGACATGGGGTTCGCATTCAGGTCCACCGTCTCGTTACCGTTGGCCGCGTGGCCGACGAAGGTGTCGTGCTCACTCACCGCCGTGTGATGATTCGTCGTGGTTGAGTCGTCGGTCGTCGCCTGATCGGACGACCCGATAAGCGCCTGGTCGTCCGTTTGGTGAACGGCGCTTACCGATTGAACCGGCACCGCTGGCGCCCAGACCCCGCCCGAAACCGGTAAATGGACGTTGAACCCGACCAGGTTCCAACTGGACTCGGCACGCTTGTCATCTATCAGATAAAGCGTTCCGTTGGTCGTTTTCCAAAAAATACTTTCCTCCACCCCTTTGGGCGTTGTATAGCCCCAACCGTAGCTGTAAATGTTGTTTCCTCGTGAAGTCAGAGTGGCTGTTGCGCCGGGATTATTCGCATAGGCGGTGTTCGTCCAGAGCGATCCCGCACCGTAGAGTCCCGCAAGATTCATCCCGGTAATGTCGATATAGATCGTTTGGTATCCTGAGGTGGATACATTCCATACCTGCCCGCCAGACGACGTGGATTCGGTGAACCCGAAAGTATTCGACGTTACCCCTGCCAAGCCGCCACTCACCACTTTCGCCGTATACGTGTGATAGCCGCCGGTTACACCCGAGTCTTTGTATGACCAGGTGCTACCGTTCACCGTTGCAGTGCCAATCAACGCATTGTCCCGGTAGAGAGCCACGGTCTCGCCGGTTTGCAGAACTGAGGAAAGGGAACCCTGAACCGTCGGACTCGCGCCCAGCACCAAACCATTGTTGCTGACATACGTGTTCGCGGCAGAAACGGTATCAAGCAAATTCGTGATCGTTACCGTTTCCGTGGGTGCGACCCCGTAGGTGAAACCAGTGTCGGGCGAATGCGCGCTCGTCGTGCCCGCCGCATTCATTTCCGTCACGCTGATGCTGTGCCCGCCTATCGCCAAATCTGTTGCGGGCGTGAACGTCCATTTGCCGTCGTGGCCAACCGTGGCCGTGCCCAGCACCGTGGCGCCGTCGTACACCGTGATGATGTCGCCCGCCGTGCCCGTGCCGCTGATATGCGGATGGCCGTCAGTCGTCGAGCTGCCCGCAGGAATCAACGCGTTGCTGTCATCGGTCAAGGTGGGCGCGGCCGGTGTGGCCGGCGTGCTGGTGTCCACCTTAAAGCTGATGTCGGTCGAATGCGGACTTGTGCCCGCCGAATTGCTCTGAGTCGCGAAGACATCATGCGCGCCGTCGGTGAGCGCCGTTGCGGGCCTCAGGCTCCACGTGCCGTTGCCCGCCACGGTGGTCGTGCCAATCAGCGTAGCGCCGTCGTACACCGTGATCGTGTTACCCGCCGTGCCTGTGCCCGTCAAGACCGGCCGGGAATCGTCCGTGGTCATGCCGTTCGTGATCGGCCCGGTGATGCCGCCCACGTTGTCGGTCAGCTCTGTAATGCCCGGCGCGACCGGCGTAACGACGGTCGCGCCGATCTGCACGCTCAACGGCACAGACGAGGCGCCGAAGTTGCCCTGGCTGTCCTGGGCGATCGCCGCGAAACTGTGAATTCCGCCCTTGAGCGCTGCGGACGGCGTGAATGACCAGGAGCCGTCTATCCCCACCATTGCTGTTCCAAGCGCCCGCACGCCGTCATAAATGGTGACGGTGTCGCCTGCGTCCGCCGTCCCCTTGATGACCGGCGTGGTGCTATTCGCCACCCCGCCGTCAAGCGCCGCGCCAACCGATGTAATCACTGCCCGAGACGGGTCTTGTGTTCCAAGCGCCATCATTCAATCTCCTTTAATTATTCCGACGTCAACGGGGCGTCGAACCCGCCGGTGCACGCGCCCCAAGGAAACGAATTGGAAGTAAATTGCACAATTCGAAACGTGCAACGGCAAATCCTCCATGCGAGTCAGCGGTGTTGATATCGGAGAAGTCCTAAATGAATGCAATGCATCCGTATCGGACAGGGCAATTGCATGAATGCTCGTTAACAAATCAAAGAGGCATCGAAGCGAAAGTTGCTGGACCCGATTAAAAAGGCGCTTGCTTCTGGCCTTGCAGAAGGGTTAGAGCCAAGAAAAAAGGCCGTCTCGGGATTGCTCCCGTGACGGCCTTTTCCTTGGCTCCTACCAAGAGGAGAGCGGTTCTATCTGCAAACCGCTCTCCCCTCTACTGCGCTGCCTAGTTATGCAACGCGATCTGCACGCCTTGCTGCACCAGCAATTCCGCATGCGCGCCGGAGTGCTCGTACACGTTGTACGTCACGCCGCCCACGACCGCGGTGCTTTCCTGGTGCCATTGACCGTCAGCCACGCCTGAAATGTGCGTGCTCGACAGGTCCACCGAGTCGAGGGACGAACCCTTCACCATCAACTGCTGATGGCCGTCCTGCTGGAACAGGTCCTGCTGCCCAAGGTTCAGCACATCCGTCAGCGAAAGCGTCAGGTTGTTGAAGTGGCCACCCAGATCGAACACCTGGATGCCCGAGATCTTCGCCGCCGCCGTCTGGCCGGTCAGCGAGGTCAAATCGAGCACCTGGTGAGCGAACGTCAGGTGCAACGTGTCGATCGCGCCGTGCCCCGAACCCTGGATGTGCGCCGTGTTTTCCTTGAAGTACGAACTCACGTCCGCGTTCAGGTCCACCGTCTCGTTACCATAGGCCGCCGTGCCCAGGAAGGCGCCATGCTCATCGACTGCCGAGTGAGCGTCCGAGTTGACAACCGGCGTGCTGGACGGCGAGAAGTCGAACGAGACAACGTTGGACTGCGGGCTGCTCGCATTCGACGAATTTGTCTCGGTCACGAACAGGTTGTGCGTGCCCACCGACAAATCCGCACCCGGCGTGAACATCCAGTGACCAGTTCCATCGATCACCGCGGATCCGATCACCATGAAGTTGTCGAACACATGGATTACGTCGCCTGCCGCGCCCGTCCCGCTGATATGCGGATGGCCGTCCGAACTGACCGCGCCCTGTGGGATCGGCGCGCCGTTGTCGTCCGTGATGCTGATCACAGGCGTTTTCGGCGTGCCCGAACTCGGATCCACCGTGAAGTGGATAGTGGCGGACTGAACGCTCGCGCCGGCCGAATTCGATTGCACGGCGTAGATGTCGTGCGGACCGGTGGCAAACAACGCGTTCGGCTGGAAGTTCCACGTGCCGTCATTGCCGACCTTGGTCACGCCCATCATTCTGCTGCCGCCGTCGAACAGGGTAATCGTGCTGCCGGGAACGCCCGTGCCGCTAATGGAAGGATGGGTGTCGACTGTCGTAGCGCCCGCCACGACCAGGTGGCCGCCGTGGTCCATGATTTCCGAGATCACCGGGGCCGCAGGCGCACTGGTGTCCACCGTGAAGCGGATATTCGTGGAGTGACCGCTCGTTCCCGCCGCGCTGGACTGGGTCGCGAAAATGTTATGCGAGCCGTTGGCAAGCGCTGCCGTGGGCGTGATGTCCCATGAGGTGTTCACGCTGACCGTGGCCGAACCGATTGCCGTGTTGCCGTCAAACAGCGTGACCACGGTTCCTGGAACGCCGGTGCCGCTGAACGTGGGATGCGATTCCCCAGTCGTCATGCCGTTCGTGATCAGGCCAGTTGCATCGCTCACCGTGCTGATGACCGGCGCGGACGGAATAGCCGTGCTGCTGAAGGTGTCCATGATGGTCCAGCTCAGGTCCGGATTGAACAGGGTCGAACCTGATCCGGTCGAAAAACCGAACGAGTAGATGCCACCCGTCAGCTTGCCGCCCAGCCCGTTCCAGTCCTGCTGATTCAGCACAACGGTCAGCGTATTGCCATTCAGCACCGGCTGAGTCGCCATTCTTTCCCAGCCGTTCGTACCGGGGCCGGACAACATGAAGGTCGCGCCCTGCGACGAAATGCTCGAGTCGATCCAGGCGGTCACGGTCACCGTGCCATCGGTCATTCCACCTTGTGCAACCGACGCGCCGTGGCTGTCGGTCACGCCCGTGACCATGATCTTGGTGAACGTGAAGTCGAACTCCCGCGATGCAGCGCTCGTCACGTGATCCGAATTGGTCTCAGTTGCCGTCAAACCGTGACCGCCGACCTGCAGCGCGGTTGCCGGCGTGAAGCTCCACGTGCCGTTATCGTTCACGACCGCGGTGCCGAGCAGCGTGGTGTTGTCGAAGACGTTGATCGTGCTGCCCGCATGACCCGTGCCGTTAAGCGTGGGTTGTCCGTCAGTCACGAGGCCGCCCGGCGAAACGTTGCCTGCCAGGGGGCCGGCGGTGTCGATCAGGCCCGTGATCACCGGCGCAGAGGGAGCGGACGGATCAACGGGGACAACCGGGTTGAAGCTGAACCAGAAAGCATCGGACTGCGGGCTGGTGTCGCCCGCCGGATTGGTCTCGGTCACGAACAGGTTGTGCGTGCCCACGGCGAAGTCCGCCGCCGGCGTGAAGGTCCAGTGGCCCTTCGAATCGATCAGCGCGGAGCCGATCGGCGTGGAGCCGTCGAACACGCGGATGGTGTCGCCCGCCGTGCCCGTGCCGCTGATATGCGGATGGCCGTCGGTACTGACAGAACCCGGGGCAATGGCCGCGCCGCCGTCGTCCGTCAGGACAGGCAGCGATGGCTGTTGCGGCCCGTGAGCAACCGTCACGTTGAAATTGATGTCGGCGGAACGCGCGCTCGTGCCTTGACCATTTATAGCGACCGCATAGAGATCATGCGGGCCCGAGGACAGCGGCGTGGAAGGCTGGACCGACCAGGTGCCGTTCGAGCCGACCGTGACCATGCCGATGACTGACGTGCCATCGAACAGCCTGATGGCGTCGCCGGCGGTTCCCGTGCCTGTCAGCGTAGGACGCGCGTCTGCCGTGTCCATGCCATTCGAGATCAGGCTGACAACCGAACCGGAGGCGTCGATCAAGCCCGTCACCAGCGGCGCTGTGGGAGCGCCTGACGGAGTGACCGGATTACCCGGGTTGAAGATGAACGAAAAGACGCTGGACTGAGGGCTGGTCTCGCCCCTCGCATTCGTTTCGGTCACGAACAGGTTGTGCGTGCCCACTGACAGGTCCGCGCCGGGCGTGTAGGTCCAGCGGCCGTTGGTGTCGATCACCGCAGAGCCGATGAGGAACGAGTTGTCGAACAGGCGGATCACGTCTCCCGCCGTACCTGTGCCGCTGATATGCGGATGGCCGTCGGTTGATATGCCGCCCTGGGCGATCGACGCGCCGCTGTCGTCCGTCAGGACAAGACGCGACGGCTGTTGCGGCGTGCCCGAGCCCACCGTGAAGTAAATATCCGCGGACTGCGCGCTCGTGCCCGCCGAACTGGATTGCATGGCGTAGATGTCGTGCGAGCCGAGCGCAAACAACGAATTCGGCTGGAAGTTCCAGGTGCCGTCATTGGCAACCTTGGTCATGCCGATCATCCGGATGCCGTCGTAAATCATGATCGAGTTGCCCGGAGCGCCCGTGCCGCTGATCGAAGGATGCGTGTCGGCCGTGGTCCCGCCCGTCACGATGATCCCGCCGTTGTGATCCATCAGTTCGTTGATCACGGGCGCAGCAGGCACGCTCGTGTTCACCGTGAAGTGGATGTCCGCTGAGTGGCCGCTCGTGCCTGCCGCGCTGGATTGCGTCGCGAAAATGTCGTGCGAGCCGTTGGCGAGCGCCGCCGTGGGCGTGATGTCCCATGACGTATTCATGCTGACCGTGGTCGAACCGATTGCCGTGTTGCCGTCAAACAGCGTGACCACGGTTCCGGGAACGCCGGTGCCGCTGAACGTGGGATGCGATTCCCCAGTCGTCATGCCGTTCGTGATAAGCCCTGTGGCGTCCGTCACCGTGCTGATGACCGGCGCGGACGGAACCGTAGCGCTGCTGAAGGTGTCCATGAAAGTAAAGCCCAGGTCCGGATTGAACATGGTCGAACCGGCGGCGGTCTGGAAGCCAATGGAATAGTTGCCGCCCGTGAGCGTGCCGCCCATTCCGTCCCAGTCATGCTGGCTCAGCACAACGGTCAGCGTGTTGCCATTCAGCACCGGCTGGGTCGACATTCTTTCCCAGCCATTCGTACCGGGGCCGGACAACATGAAGGTCGCGCCCTGCGACGAAATGCTCGAATCGATCCAGGCGGTAATGGTCACCGTGCCGTCTGTCATGCCGCCGTATCCCACCGACGCGCCGTGGCTGTCGGTCACGCCGGTCACCATGATCTTGGTGAACGTGCAGTCGAACTCCTGCGATGCCGCGCTCGTCACATGACCTGTACTGGTTTCAGTTGCCGTCAGGCCGTGGCCGCCGACCAGGAATGCCGCTGCCGGCGTGAAGCTCCAGGTGCCGTTCTCGCTAACCACCGTGGTGCCGAGCAGGGTGCCGTTGTCGAAGACATTGATCGTGCTGCCCGCATGGCCCAGGCCGTTGAGCGTGGGTTGCGCGTCAGTGATCAGGCCACCCGGCGCAACGTTGCCGGCCAGGGGACCCTGGTTGTCGACCAGGCTCGTGATCACGGGTGCCGATGGATTCGACTCCACCGTGCGAATGCTGTGCGTGCCGACCGACAGATGGGCCTCGGGCGTGAACGACCAATTGCCGTTAGTATCCACCGTAGTACTGCCAAGAACCGTGCTGCCGTCGAGTACGGTGACGACGTCGCCAGGCGTGCCATTGCCGCCGCCGGTCAGCACGGGACGCGAATCGTCCGCTGCCGACACAACAACGGTTTGGGGCGCAGTGCTCATGAAATGCATCACGGGTTGCGGGACCGGTTCAACGGGTGCGGCAACCTGAACGCTCATTGCAGCCGATGACGCGCTGTCATGGCCAAGCCCGTCCGACGCAATGGCGGCAAAGTTATGCATTCCGACCTTCAGCTCGACCACGGGAATGAACGACCATGTGCCGTTGTCCGAGGCAATGGCCGTACCAAGCAGCCTGATGCCGTCATAAATTTTGACAATGCTTCCCGCGTCCGCAGTCCCGGCAATAACCGGCGTCGGGTTGCCAACTGTTCCGCCGTTGGACGCCATGCCGACCGACGTAATGACCGCTTGGGAGGATTGTTGTGTTTGCAGTGCCATGTGTTTTGCCTCTATTGCTAGTGAAACGATGAAACTTGGCCGGTGCTCGGTCAGACACGCACGCGCACGGCTTCGAGAAAGCGCACCGGTCCATTGCGCAACGCGCAATATTCCCGATACGTGCGGCTGATTCTAACCAGAACCTCTTCGCCTTACATATCCGAAAGCTCTTAAAAATGGGCCGATTTTGCGGCTATTTGTTGCTAAATTGATCGAATTTATGCCGAAGTGTGAATACAAGACAAAAGGCCGCAGCGGGATTGCTCCCGTTGCGGCCTTTTGTTTTGCAACCAATTAAAGATACGGGCGGCGCCGGCTGAACTTTTGCCGAGGCCGCCCGCTTCCCTACGGTATTACTTAGTTATGCAACGCGATCTGCACGCCTTGCTGAACCAGCAACTCGGTGTGCGCGCCGGAGTGTTCGTACACGTTGTACGTCACGCCGCCCACCACCGCCGTGCCTTCCGCCTGCCACTGACCGTCAGCCACGCCCGCAATGTGCGCATTCGACAAGTCAACCGTGTCGCCATTAGAACCCTTCACCATCAACTGCTGATGGCCGTCCTTTTGGAACAGGTCTTGTTCACCTAGGTTCAGCACGTCGGTCAGCGAGAGCTTCAGGTTGTTCGCGTGACCGCCCAGGTCGATCACTTCAATACCCGAGATCTTCGCCGCCGCCGTCTGGCCGGTCAGCGAGGTCAGATCGAGCACCTGGTGGTCGCCCGTCAGGTGGAGCGTGTCGATTGCCGTACCGCCCGAGCCCTGGATATGCGCCGTGGTTTCCTTGAAGTAAGACGCCGGGTCCGCATTCAGGTCCACTGTCTCGTTACCGTTGGCCGCCGTGCCGATGAACGCGTCGTGCTCGCCGACTACCGTGTGGTGGTCGGGTTGAGTCGAATCTACGCCCGACGCTGCTTGGGCTGTGTCGTCGGTTGCGTCCGAACTTGTCGGCTGCAACATGGACGACAGTCCGGTCGCCACCGTCAGCGGCACGTGCAGCGAAGTACCCGGAAGGTAACTGCCTCCTGCCACAATAGACGGTAGGTCCGTGATGTAAAAATCGTGCGCGCCGTTTGCAAAATTGGCCGTGGGTGCGATTTTCCATTTTCCGTTCTGATCCGCAGTAACTGAACCGATCGCTGTGCTGCCATCGTATAGCGTAATGATGTCGTTCCCCGTGGGAGAACTGGTTCCGCTAAAGCTCAGATGCGCGGATTGAGTCGTTGTATTCCCAAGAATCACCACTCCCGAATCGTTTGTTATGGTCGGCACGGCTGGCACGCCGTTGATCACCACGCTGCCGCCCACATTCAATACACAACCCGCGCTAGGGGCGCTCGTCACGCCGCCCACTGTTTGCGTCACGGTATAGGTATGCACGCCGTTTGGCGGGTAATCGTAATTAGCTTTGCTCGTACCCCCCCACTTGCCCGTTGCGTCGACCGTTGTCGTGCTTAGTAGCGAGCCATCGCGGTAGATCCGGATGACAGCGCCCACTGTGCCGCTTCCCGCCAAATCGGCAACTCCGCCTGTGATGGTCGTACCGCCAGACGAGATCAAAACTTCGCGGGCGTACGAAAGGTCACCAGCGGCGGTGCCTATACCGTAAATGACCAGAGGTAAATTAACAGTAAGCGGCACATGCGGCGAAGTGGCCGAGCCCGCCGCGTTGCTTTCCACTACGTACAGATCGTGGCTGCCAACGCTCAAGTCGGCTGCAGGCATGAACGTCCACTTGCCGTCCGTGCCAACGGTGGTCGAACCAATTACGGTCGCGCCGTCGTACACCTTGATGATGTCGCCCGACGTGCCTGTGCCATTGATATGCGGATGACCGTCGGTCGTTGTGCCCGATGTAATCGCTACGCCGCTGTCGTCCGTCAAGGTCGGCGCAGCCGGCGTGGCCGGGGCGGCCACGGCGAAGGTGAACGCAATCGGGGCCGAGGCCGCGCTCGTGCCGCTTGCGTTCGACTCGGTCACGTACACACTATGCGGGCCGCTGGAAAAATCCGTAGAAGGCGAGAACGTCCACTGCCCGTTCGGTGCCACCGTTGCAGAACCCAGCAGCGTCGCGCCGTCGTACACCTTGATGATGTCGCCCGACGTGCCCGTGCCATTGAAATGCGGATGGCTGTCGGAGGTGGTCGCGCCCGCAGCAATCGCAGCGCCGCTGTCGTCCGTCATGGTCGGCGCAGCCGGCGTAGCCGGGGCAGTTCCGGTGTGAGTCCAACTGGTGTCGTTGACGACGTAATCCGCCGACTTGTAAGAACTTCCGGTAGCAGGGTAGTCAATGGCCGTGAAAGTGGTCTTCCCTGGTGCTGTACCCGCGAGAAAGACCGGCGTATTGTCAGCGAACGTTGTGGTCGCAGAAAACGTCTGGGAAAAAGTGCCGTCTGGCCCCACCGTTACGGTTATCGACGGCCTACCTGACCCGCTTATATGGTCGCCAGCAACAAATATCTGGACCGTATCGCCAGCGGCGTACCCAATAACGGCCCCCTTCACAGTGATTGTCCCAGTCATCGAACCGTTGTTCGCGATCAGAAGACCATCCTGATCGTACACGCCAGTAATCACGATCGAATGCGAAGGTATACCGACAGTCACTGTCGAGGCTGCCGACTTCGCGCTCGTGCCGGCCACGTTCGATTCCGTGACGCTGATGCTGTGTGCAGCACTAGACAAAGCCGTCGCCGGCTGGAATGTCCATGTGCCGTTTGAGTTCACGACCGCCGTGCCCAACACCGTGGTGCCGTCGTACACCGTGATCGTGTCGCCCGCCGTACCCTTGCCGTTGATATGCGGAGCGGCGTCGGGGGTTGTGCTGCCTGCGGGAATGGCTGCGCCCGCGTCGTCGGTAAAGGTCGGCGCGGCCGGCGTGGCCGGCGCGGTCGTAACGACCGTGATGACAACCGGCGTCGAAGCCGCGCTCGACGTGCCGGCCGGGTTCGTTTCAGTAACCGTGATGCTGTTGTTGCCAGCGGCCATATCAGTTGACGGCGTGAACGACCATGTACCGTCGTTTGCAACCGTGGTCGAGCCGATTACGGCGCCGTTGTCGGACACCGTGATGATGTCGCCTGCCGTGCCCTTGCCGTTGATGTGCGGATGCGGGTCGGCCGTCGCGCCACCTGCGGCAATCGCGTTGCCGCTGTCGTCCGTAAAGGTCGGTGCGGCCGGCGTCGCCGGCGTGCTAGTGTTCACGGTGAAAGTGAACGTGTTTGAAACCGTGCTCGTCACACCGCCGGAAGTCTTGGCCGTAGCGGTGATGGTGTGCACGCCGCTTGCCCAGGTGATGCCCGACCCGATCCACCATGAGCCGTCTACTGACACACCGACCGAACCTAACAGGCTCGCGCCGTCGTATACGGAGATCGTGTCGCCGTAGTGCGCCGTTCCATAGATAACATTGCCCGTGTACGGCGTCGTGCTGCCGCTCGGTACGGACTTGACGTCGACCGAACCGTTGTATTCGTGCAGAAGCGTAATGACCGGTACCGTTGCCACAGGCGTGAACGTGAACGCAATTGCAGCCGATGCCGCGCCCGTTGTGCCGGCCGCGTTGGTTTGCGTGGCCGTGATCGTGTGCGTGCCGCTGGCCATATCCGTTGACGGCGTGAAGGTCCACTTGCCGGTGACGTCAACCACGGCCGAGCCGATCGGGGTCGCACCGTCGTAGACCTTGACTATATTGCCTGCCGTGCCGGTGCCGCTGATGTGCGGATGGCCGTCGGTTGTCGTGCTGCCCGCCGGAATTGATGCGTTGCTGTCGTCTGTCAGAACCGGCGTCGACGGTTTTGCCGGCGTGGTCGTGTCCACCACCACCACGATAGGCGCGGAACTCGCGCTCGACGTGCCGGCGGGGTTCGTTTCAATCACCGTGATGCTGTTCGAGCCATTGGGCAGATCCGGCGACGGCGTGAAGGTCCACGTGCCGTCCGGTGCAACCGTGGTCGAGCCGATTACGACGCCGTTGTCGTACACCGTGATGGTGTCGCCGTTCGTGCCCTTGCCGTGGATATGCGGATGCGCGTCAGCTGTCGTGCTGCCTGCGGCAATTGCGTTGCCGCTGTCGTCCGTGGTAGTGGGCGCAGCCGGTGTAGCCGGCGTGGTGGTGTTGACCGTGAAGCTGATATCGGTCGAGTGCGGGCTCGTACCCGCTGCGTTGGTCTGCGTGGCGTATAGATCGTGCGTGCCATTAATCAGCGCCGTGGCGGGTTGCACGCTCCACGTGCCGTTGCCTGCCACCGTGGCCGAGCCGATTACAGTAGCGCCGTCATACAGCGTGATCGTGTTGCCCGCCGTGCCCGTGCCCGTCAGGACGGGCCGCGAGTCGTCGGTCATCGTGCCGTTCGTGATCGGCCCGGTCTTGGTGCCCACGTTGTCGGTCAGCGCTGTGATGCCCGGCGCGGCCGGTGCAACTACGGTTGAGCCGACCTGCACGGTCAACGGAACCGACGACGCGCCGAAGTTGCCCTTGCTGTCCTGCGCGATGGCCGCGAAGCTGTGCGAGCCGCCCTTGAGCGCCACGGTTGGCGTAAACGACCACGTGCCGTTCACACCCACCAATGCCGTGCCGAGCAGTCGCACGCCGTCATAAATGCTGACGATGTCCCCCACGTCCGCCGTGCCCGTGATGACCGGCGTGGTGCTATTGGCCGTGCCGCCGTTGAGCGCTGCGCCCACCGACGTGATGACTGCCTGAGACGGGTCTTGTGTTTGAAGCGCCATTGATCAATTACCTTTGATTGCTATGAAGTCGATGGGGCGTCAAGCCGCTTGGTTCGACCCGCCCCTCGGAAACGGATTTATCCGTTGCACAACAGCACGTTTCCCAACGTGCGACCGCGAATTTTCCATGCAAATCAACGGCGTCGATACAGGAGAAATCCTAAAGGCGATACTCCAAGGACGACCCGCGCGAAAAGGAAAGTAACGATAGCCAAGTGCAACGCGCGGCATGCGCTTCAGTGCATGGAACGCGTCGGGTCTGCGCGGCTGGTCACACAATTTGAAGCGGCGGCCACCGCGCAACTCCGCCGGGTAGCCTTCGCACGGCGGCGGCCGCTGCAATACGAGATGGCTTATGTTAGCCACGTAACCGGCAGGGCAATCAGAATGCCGAGGCGGTCTTGTTTGAAGCCTTGCCGAACTATCAAAAACCAACAAAAAAGGCCGTTGCGGGATTGCTCCCGCAACGGCCTTTCCATGTTTCCGTCAGCTGAGAGCGGCTCCCTCCGGGAACCGCTCTCCTCAATTGCGCTGCTTAGTTATGCAACGCGATCTGCACGCCTTGCTGAACCAGCAACTCGGTGTGCGCGCCGGAGTGTTCGTACACGTTGTACGTCACGCCGCCCACCACCGCCGTGCCTTCGGCTTGCCACACGCCGTCGGCCACGCCAGCAATGTGCGCGTTCGACAGATCAACCGTGTCACCGTCCGAACCCTTCACCATCAACTGCTGATGGCCGTCCTTCTGGAACAGGTCTTGTTCACCCAGATTCAGCACGTCCGTCAGCGAGAGCTTCAGGTTGTTCGTGTGACCACCCAGGTCGATCACTTCGATACCCGAGATCTTCGCCGCCGCCGTCTGGCCGGTCAGCGAGGTCAGGTCGAGCACCTGGTGATCACCCGTCAGGTGCAGTGTATCGATCGCCGTACCGCCCGAGCCCTGGATATGCGCCGTGGTTTCCTTGAAGTAGGACGCTGGGTCCGCGTTCAGGTCCACCGTCTCGTTGCCGTTGGCCGCCGTACCGATGAAGGCGTCGTGCTCGCCGACTACCGTGTGGTGAGCCGGCGTAGAGGCCGTCGGGTCGAGAGCGACTACGGTGTCGTCGGTGACCGGTGCGTGTTGCGTCGCGCTGACGAGAGGAGCACTGTAGTTCCAGCTGGTTTCATTGGCCGTCCAGGTCGAACTGCTCATGACAGCGTTTCCACTGGCTACTACTATTACAGTTCCAGTGAAATCAATGGTTCCCGGCGAACCAGTAAACAACGGCGACCCCACGGTGTCCTTCGACTGTGAAGAAAAGGTGTAGGCAAACGTGCCGTCCGAATTCACCGTCACGAAGACCAGGTGATTTCCACTCCCAATAGTGGATGCGGCCCCACCAACGAGAAGTACAAGTTGCTGGGTGCCAGCGGTGTAACCGTTGACCCAGCCCTTAACGGTTAATGGTCCCGTCGAAGAAGCGTTGTTCGCAATCAGTAGACCGCTGTTATCGTACACGCCTGTGATGACAAGCCCGGCCCCGATCCTCACTGACGAGGCTGCCGAGTACGCGCTCGCACCGGCCGCGTTCGACTCCGTCACGCTAATGCTGTGCGTAGAATTCGCAGCCAACATCGTTGTCGGCTGGAACGTCCAGGTGCCGTTGGATTGCACCACCGTCGAGCCCAGCACCTTGGCACCGTCGTACACCGTGATCGTGTCGCCCGCCGTGCCATGGCCGTTGATGTGCGGGTACGCGTCGGTCGTCGTGCTGCCGGCGGCGATCGCGTTGCCGCTGTCGTCCGTAAAGGTCGGCGCGGCCGGCGTGGCCGGCGCGGTCGTGGTGATCGTGATCGTCCAGGAATTCGACGCAGCGCTTTGTGCCTGTCCGCTGGCGAACTGGGTGGCGGTAAAAGTATGCAGGCCATCATTTATCGTCCACTGCGGCTTAAGCGCCCAGTGACCGGTGGCGTCCACGGTTGCTTGCCCGGCCCCAACGCCATCCATGAAAAGGTAGACGGTGTCCCCAACCGTGCCCGTGCCGCCGACAGTCGGCTGGTTGTCGTCGGTCGTACCGTTATTCGGGACCGGGCCCTGAACCGGACCCACGGCGTCGACCACGCTTGTGATCACCGGCGCCACGGCCACAGGCGTGAACGTGAACGCGATTGCGGCCGATGCCGCGCCCGTCGTGCCAGCCGCGTTGGTTTGCGTGGCCGTGATCGTGTGCGTGCCGCTGGCCATATCCGTTGACGGCGTGAAGGTCCACTTGCCGGTGCCGTCAACCACGGCCGAGCCGATCGGGGTCGAACCGTCGTAGACCTTGACTATGTTGCCTGCCGTGCCCGTGCCGCTGATGTGCGGATGGCCGTCGGACGAGGTGCTGCCCGCAGGAATTGATGCGTTGCTGTCGTCTGTCAGAACCGGCGTCGACGGTTTTGCCGGCGTAGTGGTGTCCACCACCACGGCCGTTGCTGCCGACGTCGCGCTCGATGTCCCCGCCGGATTCGTTTCAATCACCGTGATGCTGTTCGAGCCGTTCGACAAGTCCGGTGACGGCGTGAAGCTCCACGTGCCATCCCCGGCAACCGTGGTCGAACCGATTACCACTCCGTTGTCGTACACCTTGATGATGTCGCCCGTTGTGCCCTTGCCCGCAATATGCGGATGCGCGTCGGCCGTCGTGCTGCCTGCGGCAATCGCGTGGCCGCTGTCGTCGGTCAGGGTCGGCGCTGCCGGCGTAGCCGGCGTGGTGGTGTTGATCGTGATCGTCCAGCTGTTCGACGCAACGCTTTGTGCCTGTCCGCTGGCGAACTGCGTGGCCGTCATGATATGCGCGCCGTCCGTCATGGCTGCCGGAACCTTCACCGACCAGTGACCGGTGGTGTCGACTGTCGTGCTGCCGCATCCAGCGCCGTTCTGGAAAATGTACACCGTGTCGCCGACCACACCCGTGCCGCTGATGGTGGGCTGATTGCCACTGGTCGCCCCGCCACTCGGAATGCTCACCAGAGTCGGGCTCGTGCCCACTGTATCAAGCACATTCGTGATGACCGGCGCCCCGGCCACAGGCGTGAACGTGAACGCGATTGCGGCCGATGCCGCCCCCGTCGTGCCCGCCGCGTTGGTTTGCGTGGCCGAGATGCTGTGCGGGCCGCTGGCCATGTCCGTCGACGGCGTGAAGGTCCATTTGCCGGTGCCGTCAACCACGGCCGAGCCGATCGGGGTCGCACCGTCGTAGACCTTGACTATGTTGCCTGCCGTGCCGGTGCCGCTGATGTGCGGATGGCCGTCGGACGAGGTGCTGCCCGCAGGAATTGATGCGTTGCTGTCGTCCGTCAGAACCGGCGTCGACGGTTTTGCTGGCGTGGTCGTGTCCACCACCACCACGATAGGCGTGGAACTCGCGCTCGGCGTGCCCGCAGGGTTCGTTTCAATCACCGTGATGCTGTTCGAGCCATTGGGCAGATCCGGCGACGGCGTGAAGGTCCATGTGCCGTCCCCTGCAACCGTGGTCGAGCCGATGACGACGCCGTTGTCGTACACCGTGATGGTGTCGCCGTTCGTGCCCTTGCCGTGGATATGCGGATGCGCGTCAGCTGTCGTGCTGCCTGCGGGAATAGGGTTGCCGCTGTCGTCCGTGGTGGTCGGTGCCGCCGGCGTGGCCGGCGTGGTGGTGTTGAGCGTGAGCGTCCAGGTGTTCGATGCAACGCTAGGCGAAGCGCCCGTGGTCTGCGTTGCGGTCATCGCGTAGGTGTGGTCGCCCTGCCCCCCCAGGTTGATCGTCAGCGTCCAGTGGCCCGTGACGTCCACCGTCGTGCTGCCGAAAGCATAGCCGTTTTCGTACAGATGCACCGTCGCGCCCGCCACGCCCGTGCCGCTTACCGTCTCCGTGCCGCTGTTGGTAATGCCGCCCGAAGGAATCGTCACCTGTGACGCGTTCACGATGTTCGTGATCACCGGCGCGACTGGCACGTTCGAAGCGATCTGCACGCCCACCGTCGCCGAGGAGGCGCCGAAGTTGCCGTGGCTGTCCTGGGGGATGGCCGCGAAGCTGTGCGCGCCAAGTTTGAGCGCTACGGTTGGCGTAAACGACCACGTGCCGTTCACACCCACCAATGCCGTGCCGAGCAGCCGCACGCCGTCATAAATGCTGACGATGTCGCCCACGTCCGCCGTGCCTGTGATGACCGGCGTGGTGCTCGAGATCGTGCCGCCGTTCCCTACCGAGCCAACTGACGTGATGACTGCCGCTGACGGATCGGATGTTTGGAGTGCCATGTTATTACCTTTTGTTACAGTGAATTGAAAGGGTGCAACTCTGAGCCACGTTCAGCGCGAACCGAGCCAACCACCCAGATGAACGAGTCGGACAACTATGAAATAGTGAGTTCCAACGCATGAACGGCGATTCTGACTGTTAAAGGAATACGCACCTACAGGAAAAGTCCTAAATGCAAAGTTAAAATGAGTCAAACTGGCACACAGATGCTCCCAACATTTGTTGAAAATATTTCTCCAATCGTATCTATGTTTTGCATAACTAATTTCTTCACCGCGCTCGACAATATAGGACCCTTATGCAAGGTTCCAGTACAACGCTGAAACGCACAATTTCCCAACCGCGTGGTTGATAAGTGGCACGCCAGGCCGAATTACACAGGCCTTTGCAAACGATGTATTCGCCATTCCGTGACGAAACCCGACTGTGTCGATCCGGCTTACACCGCGCCACTGTCGAGCAGTCAAAAGTCAAATAGGGTTGCCCAGGTCCGTCCGCCTGCGCCGCCACAGATAAAACCGCCCATTGCCGCGCAATGGACGGCCAGGCCCAATTCGGACTATGAGAAACCGGCCTGAATAAAATAAAGCGGGTTCAGTGTTGCACTGAACCCGCTTTAATTTTGAAACACATGCGAAGCGCGTGCGCGTAATAGATGCTTGAATTTAGAAACCGCGGTCGCTCATTGCACTCAATACTGTATCCACAATTTTCTCCGGCGCTAACGCAATATCCACTTCAATGGCTTCGTCGGGGCCGGGCGGTTCCAATGTATCAAGCTGACTTTGCAATAATGCCGGGTCGAAGAAATGCCCTTTGCGTGTCTTGATGCGCTCTCTCAACAGTTCTTCCGATCCTTTCAAATAAACGAAAGTCACGTCCGGGTCTCCGTTGCGAAGAATGTTACGGTAAACGCGCTTCAACGCCGAGCAGGCATAGACATGCGGCGTGCCGTCAGCCTGCTTCTCCACAATCGAAGCGCGAATAGCGTTCAGCCACGGCCAGCGGTCTTCGTCCGTCAATGGAATGCCCTGGTGCATCTTGTCTTTGTTTGCCTGGCTATGAAAACTGTCGGCATCGGCGAAATCGCAGTTCAGCCGTTCAGCCAGCATCTCGCCTATTGTGGTCTTGCCACAGCCGGATACGCCCATCGCAATCAATATCATCGGAATCTCCTTATACGACCGTCGCAAGCGCAAAGGTCAAACCTAATCCCATTAGCGAAATGATGGTTTCGCAAAGCGACCACGTCTTGAACGTCTGACCCACCGTCATGCCAAAATATTCCTTGACGAGCCAGAATCCCCCGTCGTTCACGTGCGAGAAAATCAGCGATCCGCAACCGGTGGCGAGCACCAGCAATTCTGCGCTGACCGCGCCATTCGATGCCGCCGCTATAGGCGCCACAATCCCGCACGCCGTGGTCATGGCGACTGTTGCGGACCCGGTTGCCAGCCTGATCAGCGCAGCCACGAACCAGCCAAGCAGCAACGGCGACAAATGCGCAGCCGAAGCAGTGGCAACCAGCTGCTGCGAGATCCCGCTTTCGCGCAGCACGTTCCCAAAGCCGCCGCCCGCGCCCACGATCAAGGTAATGCCCGCAATGGGCGCGAGGCAATCGCCGCAGAACTTCTGGATCTGTTCACGGTTGAAGCCGCGAGACGCCCCGAAGCTCCAGAAACTGAACAGCACGGCAATCAGTAACGCGACGTCGGCATTGCCTACAAATTTCAACAAGTTATTAGGCAGCGATTTGGGCGCGAAAATCAGGTCGGCCCAGCTTCCAATCAGCATCAGGATCACGGGCAGCAAGACAGTGAGCAGCGTGATGCCGAACCCGGGCAGCTCGCGCTTCTCGCCTTGCTTACCTTCCTTGCCTGAGTCCTTGCCTGAGTCGATAAACTGCGCCGCGAGCGGATTGTTTTCAGGCAGCTTGATATGTTTGCTGATCAGCAGCGCAAACAGCGGGCCCGCAACAATCGCAGTAGGAATGCCAACAATGAGCCCATACGCTATGGTGCGGCCAATGTCCGCGTGGTAAGCCTGCACGGCAAGCAGCGCGGCGGGGTGGGGAGGAATCAATCCATGCACGACCGAAAGCCCGGCGACCATGGGCAAGCCAACCAGCAACAGCGACTTGTTGGTGCGTTTCGCGACGTTGAACGCTATGGGGATCAGCAGCACGAAACCCACCTCGAAGAACACCGGCAAGCCGACGATAATCGCCACGCACATCATGGCCCAGTGAATATGCTTCTCGCCAAACCACTTGATCAGCGTATTGGCAATCTGCTCCGCTCCGCCCGACTCGGCCATCATCTTGCCGAGCATGGTGCCCAGTCCGACCACGATCGCTATATGCCCCAGCGTGTTGCCATTGCCGGTCTCGAACGCTTTGACGATGTTCTCCATCGGCATGCCGACTGCCAGGCCAAGCAACAACGAAACGATCACCAGGACAAGAAACGGGTAAACCTTGTAACGCGTGATCAGCAGGATCAGCAATGCGATGACAATAACCGCGTACACCAACAGCATGCTGCCGTGGACTGGCTCCATTAAGCGCCTCCGAGGTTGTTTAGTAGATATGCCGCGCGGCAGCAGACTGGATCTCAAGCCCGTCGGGGCCTGGTCGTCACAACACGCCGTAGCGCAGCCGGTGTTCAACCCGGGGATTTTACTTGCAGGTAGAGAAATACGTCTTTCAAACGTGTCTTGATGTGAAAAAGCCCCTACGGGCAGAGCGCAGGGGCTTCGGTCGTTCCTTGATATTCAAGGGCGGAGCTTGTGCGGCGCTTTACGGCCGCGGCGCCAGGGTGCTGGCAGCGCGCGCCAGACGCGTCACTTCTTCCCAGTTTTCCGCAGCGAGCGCCGCCTTGGGCGTCAACCACGATCCACCCACACACACCACATTCGGCAACGCCAGGAAGCTCGGCGCGGTTTCCGCTGTGATGCCGCCCGTCGGGCAGAATTTCAGGCCGGGGAACGGACCGTTCAGCGCCTGAAGCATCGCAATGCCCCCCGCCTGTTGCGCCGGAAACAGCTTCACGATTTCGTAACCCAGTTCCATGGCCGTGATGATGTCAGTCGGCGTCATCACACCCGGCAGCAGCGGCAAGCCGGCGTCGAGAGCGGCCATGTGAATGTCCTTCGTCAACCCCGGCGATACCCCGAATTGCGCGCCCGCTTTCTTCGCTTGCGCGCAATGTTCCGGCCGGGTGATGGTGCCCACGCCGACCACGATGTCATCGCCCAGTCCGCATGCGCGTTCTATTGCCTCCAGTCCCGCCTTCGTGCGAAGCGTGATCTCCAGCACCTTGACGCCACCCGCGTGCAATGCGCGCGACACGTTCTCACCCTGCTCCGCCGATTCAAACGCGAGCACGGGTATGACCGGCCCAAGACGCACTATTTCACTGACTGACTTCATTTTCTGCTCCTTCCTTATATTGTGGTTCTGGTTCTGGTTCTCTCAGGCTCGACCGGCGGTTTTATCGGCGCTCGGCAATGTTTGCGTGTTGTTCGCTCAGTTCGCTCTGTTCGCCCACCATGGGGCCGAATACCGATGCCCCCAGTTCTGCCGGCATGGCCGCGCTGCGGAACACGCCGAATAATTCGCGCCCGAATCCGACTTCGTTCTCAGCTTGATGCGCAGGCTGTTCGACCGGACGCGCGTTCCATTCGTTTGCATCTATTTCAATGTCAAGCACACCCTTGTTTGCATCGATAACAATCATGTCGCCCGTGCGCACCTTGCCCAACGGCCCTTGCAGCAACGCTTCCGGCGAAATGTGAATCACCGCGGGCACTTTGCCCGACGCACCCGACATACGCCCGTCCGTGACCAAAGCAACATGAAAGCCCTGATCCTGCAACACGCCGAGAAGCGGCGTCAACCGGTGCAACTCCGGCATGCCGTTGGCGCGCGCGCCCTGGAACCGCACGATCGCCACGAAATCCCGCTTGAGCTCGCCGTTATCGAAGGCTTCCTGGACCTGTTCCTGCGAATCGAAAACAATTGCCGGCGCCTTGACATGCCGATGCGCGTCAGCCACCGCCGATATCTTGATCACGCCGCGCCCCAGCTTGCCTTGCATCAGGCGAAGACCGCCGTCGGGCGCAAAGGGTTCCTTGTGGCTGCGCAACACTTTTGTATCGTGGCTGGCTTCGGGGCCATCGATCCATTGCAATTTGCCATCGATCAATTTTGGCTCGCGGGTGTAATGCTTGAGGCCATGACCCGCCACCGTTTGCACGTCTTCGTGCAGCAAACCGGCTTCCAGCAGATCCCGCACCAGGAACGCAATACCGCCTGCCGCGTGGAAGTGGTTCACGTCGGCCTTCCCGTTCGGATAAATCCGCGCCGTAAGCGGCACGGCCTGCGAGAGTTCATCGAAGTCATTCCAGTCAATCACGATGCCCGCCGCCCGCGCGATTGCTACCAGGTGAAGCGTGTGATTGGTCGAACCGCCGGTAGCCAGCAACGCGACGATGCCATTGACTATGGCTTTTTCATCGACCACGTGGCCGACCGGCGTGTAATGCCCCCGCTCCACAGTCAGCTCAAGCACCCGCTTCGCCGCTTCGGCGGTGAGCGCGTCTCGCAACGGCGTGTGCGGGTGAATGAAGGCCGAGCCCGGCAAGTGGAGGCCCATGACTTCCATGAGCATCTGGTTGCTGTTCGCCGTGCCGTAGAACGTGCATGTGCCGTGGCCGTGGTACGCCGCCGCTTCTGCTTCGAGCAACGCGTCACGGTCGCAGCCGCCGGTGGCGAACTGCTGGCGAACCTTGGCTTTGTCGTCGTTGGTCAGGCCGCTCGTCATGGGGCCGGCCGGCACGAAAATAGTCGGCAAATGCCCGAATTGCAGCGCGCCAATCAGCAAGCCGGGAACGATCTTGTCGCAGATGCCGAGGCACAGCGCGGCATCGAACATATTGTGGGTCAGCGCCACCGCCGTGCTCATGGCAATGACTTCGCGCGAAAACAGCGATAACTCCATGCCCGCATTGCCTTGCGTAACGCCGTCGCACATGGCCGGAACGCCGCCCGCAAACTGCGCCACACCGCCCGCTTCGCGCGCCGCGTGCTTGATGATGTCGGGGTAATTCTTGAACGGCGCGTGAGCCGAAAGCATCTCGTTGTAGGACGAAACAATGCCAATGTTCGGCTCGCGAATCGCCTTGATCGAGATCTTTTCCTGACCTTCCATGCCGGCAAAACCATGCGCGAGATTGGCGCATGAAAGCGCGCCACGGGCAGGAAAGTGCCCCTGTGCGCCGGCGATACGGGCCAGATAGGCCGCGCGCGTCGGCTTGCTGCGCTCGATCACGCGCTGCGTCACTTTGTTGAGATGCGAATGCGGGGAAACCATCGAAACTCCTTCGCCTGGGGTCGGCGAGCATCCGGGGGCGCCCGGGACGAATAGAAGCTCGGAGTCGGCAGTTTGGTATTTGACGATAACCGAGCGGATCAGACGAATGTTAGTAGAAAAACTACATTTTTCATATCTGGAAAACCCTTACTTGTTCGTTCACCGCGAACTGATAGACGCATGATACGGTTGATAATCAACGGAAATTGTCATCGAATCGCTTTTGTATTTGTAGTTTTTGTACATAACCGCGAATCAGCTATAGTCCGTTCAATTCCAGCATAGGTGAGATTCACGATGTTGCTGTCCCAAGTCGAAGCAATGCGCGAGCAATTGCGCCCATCCGAGCGCAAGCTTGCCGATTATGTGATTGACGCTCCGCGAGAGGTGCTGGATCTTGCAATGACCGATTTCGCCAAACGCGCCGGTGTCAGCCAGCCGACCATTGCGCGTTTTTGCCAGGCATTGGGATTTTCAGGTTTCCGCGAGTTCAAGATCCGGCTGGCTCAAAGCATTGCGTCCGACGTTCCCGCCCCCGCTGTGTTTCGTGACGTTCGCGCCGACGAACCCGCCGCCGGCGTAGCCGCAAAAGTTCTCGACAGGACCATTGGCGCGCTATTGCAGGTGCGCAATAGTTTGTCGTCGGATAGCGTGGCCGCGGCAATCAATTTGCTGGCTGAAGCGCGACGCATTGAGTTCTATGGCGCGGGAGGCTCCGGCATTGCCGCGCTCGATATCCAGCACAAATTCTTCCGGCTCGGCGTGCCGAGCGTGGCCTATTCGGACCCGCACACTTACACCACCTCCGCCGCGCTGCTGGGCGCGGGGGACGTGGTGGTGGCGGTATCGAATACGGGACGCACGCGCGACATTCTGGACGCCGTGAAGTCCGCGCTCCAGGGCGGCGCCAAGGTCATTGCGATCACGCATGGAAGCTCTCCGCTGGCACGGCTCGCGAGCGTGGGACTCTTTGCGAACGTCGATGAAGACACCGACATTTTCTCGCCGATGACCTCTCGCGTGTCCCATCTCGCTATAGGTGACATTCTGGCGGTTGGGGTAGCGCTGGCGAGGGGACCCGAGTTCGCGGAAAGGCTGGCGGACGCCAAGGGCGTGCTCGACAGAAGGCGAGTCGGAAATTAGGAAGGTTACTTGGGAAGCGTTGCTGTGGCCTGACGGCCAGGGAACCTGACCATGACCATGCCGCAAACAGGTCGCGGCCGTGTGCGCGTGATCTGCATGCTTGCGCCTACGCTCCGCGTAAGCCCCAAAAAAAAGCGGGTTCTTCCGAAGAAGAACCCGCTTCAAGTACTGCCTTAAGGTACTGCTACAACATGAACAACTTGTAGTGCAAAAGCCCTTGAACCAGCCCGGTTCTTGACGAACCGGGCCCGAGGCTTAAGCCCTGATTACCACTGGTACGAAGCACCCGCACCAACCGTCGTACCCGCTGCCGACCAACCTGCGCCTACGCGCACCTTGATGTTCTGCGTAATACGAGCCGTACCGCCAATGGCCGATGCTGCATAGCCCTGGAACGTACCGCCACCAATACCGATCGACAACGTCTTGTTAGCATCGACGTCCGGGATCATCGTCAGCGCTGTGGCTGCCGCAATACCGCTGTACGCCTTGCGAGCAATACCGCCCACTGCCGAGTTCATCTGGTTCAGATTGACTGCATCCGTACCTTGCGTACCCGCTGCAACGTTCGTGATCTGACGCTCGTTACCTTGCGAACCAACCGAAACGCTGTTGTCACGATCTGCCACCGAGTTTGCACCCAGTGCGACTGCGTTGTTCGCCGGAGCCGTAGCACCGTTACCGATAGCGATCGAGTTCGTACCCGACGCACCAGCGTTGCCGCCGATAGCGATCGTGCCGTCACCCGTACCGCTCGCGCCGCCACCAATCACAACTGCGTGATCGCCGGAAGCCGAAGCGTTGTCACCCATGGCGATTGCGTCGCTGCCGGTTGCCGATGCTGCTGCAGCCGGTGTACCGTCCGCGCCATTCGTACCGTTGATACCGTTGATGCCGATACTCGTGGAGCCCGTCGCGGCGATGTTCGTCACCGAAGCTTGAAGAGCAGCAACGTCCTGGTTCGTCGTGTACAACTGGTCGCCGGTTACTGCATCCGTGCTACCTGCTGCCAACGTTCCTGCCGTCAGGTTCGTCAACTTCGTACCAGCCGTACCAGCCATCGTGATCTGGTCATGTGCTGACGAGTCATACGACACTGCGTTCGGCGCTGCCACTCCGCCACCTGCGGTGATGTTGTTCACCGTGGTCTGCAGATTCGTCACGTTGTCCGCATTCTGCGTAACACGGCTGTCGAGGTTGCTGATTGCGTCACCGACGTTATGAACCGTGCCACCACCCACGTTGAACGTAGGCTGCGTGAACGAACCGTCAGAGTTCATTTGCGCGCCGCCGCCGATCGCGGTTGCGATGCTTTGCCCGTTGTTGAACAGTTGCGAGCCGTTGATTGCGTCGAAGCTCGACGAGTTCACGGCACCGGCAGCTACACCGGTGATCGTGCGCTGAACACCCGACGAATTCGTTACGTCGACAACAGTGCCACCAGTCATCTTGCCGACGGTGATGTTTTGCGTCGTAGGATCTTGAGCAACCAGACCCGTACCGCCCGTATCCGCCGAGATTGCTGCGACCGCGTTGTTCAGGTTCGTCAGGCCGGTATCAACGTCCTTGAATGCATCGCCTGCGTTCGTGGTTGTGTGACCACCGATCGAATACGTCGGGCCAGTTACGGCACCCGTGGTCGAATTGATCGCTGCGCCGCCACCCAGAGCCGCAACTACCGGCGTCAACTGGCTCAGGTTCACTGCGGACGTGGCCTTCGTGCCTGCCGCTACCCCCAGAAGTTCACGTGCGACACCCGCGTTGTTAGCGAAGTTCACATGCGTACCGTCCGTTGCACCGCCAACCAGAAGGTCAGCACCTGCAGCAGCTTGCGTGATCAGTGTCGAACCGCCACCGCCTGTTCCTGCTGCGGCGATTGCCGAGGTCATCTGACCCAGGTTGACCGCGTCCGTGGTCGTGGTACCAGCAGCCACGTTCACGATCTTGCGTTCCGAACCCTTTGCACCGATAGACACAACGTTGCTCTGCGAACCATCGCTGCCGTTACCGAGAATCACGCTGTTGCTGCCCAAAGCATAAGTGTTCGCCTTGGAACCAACAATGTTATTGCCGATGACAACCGTGTTCGTGCCTGACGCCGAGCTGTTGTTACCCATTACGATGGTGCCAGAGCCGCTGACTGCCGCGCCGTTACCAATCGCAATACCGCTTGTGCCCGCACCGCCCACTGCTGCGCTCGTACCCAAAGCGATCGAGTCCGTGGTCTCAGCATCCGAACCGTTACCAATTGCCAGCGCGCGGTCAGCAATAACCGAAGCGTTCACGCCGATTGCCGTGGCGCCGACGCCGTTCGCGATCACTGCGCTACCAATAGCTACCGCCTGGTTAGCCGTCGCACTGACGTTCGTACCAATCGATACTGTGTTGTCAGCGTTGGCCTTCGTGTTCAAGCCAATTGCGATTGAATCAGTACCGGACGTTTCAACCTGACCCAGCTTGTCCGTGGTGCCTACGCCCATTACATCTGTCAAGGCAAACACGGTGGCAGGCGAACCGTCTGCGTTGCTACCGAGTCGCGTCGCTGAAAGCTGCTGCACAGACTTGACCGGCGTTTGCGTGGCAGTTACACCCGCCAACATGGTTTCAACCTGACCCAGGTTGACAGCGTCGTTGTTGCCCGTGGCGTCTGCCACGTTCACGATCCGACGTTGTGCGAACTGCGTACCAACCGATACCGTGTTGTCCACGCTAGCCAGCGAGCCCGTACCCAGTGCCACCGAGTTTGCACCCGTTGCACGCGAATTCAGACCGAAGGCCAGGCCACCTGTTGAGTTGGCGAATGCATTGCCGCCGATTGCCATTGAATCCGTGCCCGTTGCTTGCGCCGTAGCCGCAGAGCTGGCGCCGAAGCGGACATACTTCAAGCTGGAGCTCAGGATCTGGTTAGCGGACGTCGCTGTGCTGATAGCGCTATTCAGCTGTTCAACGTTCACTGCGTCGTTGTTGGCAACGCCGTCAGCTACGTTTGCAACCTTGACCGGCGTACCTGCTGTACCCAGCGTTACGCTGGTCTTGGCCGTGCTGTCGTAGGCCACGAACGTGTTCTGAACCACACCGCTCGAGTTGAACGTAGCGCCCATTGCCTTCAACTGAGCAACGTTCGTTGCGTCCGTATCAGCTACGCCTGCCACGAGGTTGTGAATCTGCGCGCCAGCTGTGCCGACACCCAATGTCACGCCAGTCTTGGCCGTGCTGTCGTATGCCACGAATGCGTTCTGAACCACGCCGCTCGAGTTCACAATGATGCCTGCTGCTGCCAACTGACCCAGGTTCACTGCGTCCGTTGCCGTGGTACCTGCAACGACTTGGTGAATCTGCGCGCCAACCGTGCCCGTACCCAGCGTCACGCCGGTCTTGGCCGTGCTGTCGTATGCCACGAACGCGTTCTGAGCCACACCGCTCGAGTTCACGACCAAGCCTGCTGCCGTCAACTGACCCAGGTTCACTGCGTCCGTTGCTGTCGTACCGGCAACCAATTTGTGGATCTGTGCGCCAACCGTGCCGTTGCCCAGCGTTACGCCCGTCTTGGCCGTGCTGTCGTAGGCCACGAATGCGTTCTGAACCACACCGCTCGAGTTAACAATGATGCCTGCTGCTGCCAACTGACCCAGGTTCACTGCATCCGTTGTCGTGGTACCGGCAACGACTTGGTGAATCTGCGCGCCAACCGTACCCGTACCCAGCGTCACGCCCGTCTTGGCCGTGCTGTCGTAGGCCACGAACGCGTTCTGAACCACGCCGCTCGAGTTCACAACAATGCCTGCTGCTTGCAACTGACCCAGGTTCACTGCGTCGGTCGTGGTCGTGCCTGCAACTACTTGGTGAATCTGCGCGCCAACCGTGCCGTTGCCCAGCGTTACGCCAGTCTTGGCCGTGCTGTCGTATGCCACGAATGCGTTCTGAACCACGCCGTTTGTGTCGACATTCAGGCCAGCCGCCTTCAATTGCTCAACGTTCACTGCGTCGTTATTGGCTTTGCCGTCAGCTACGTTTGCGATCGTGACCGGCGTGCCAGCTGTGCCAGTCGTACCCAGCGTAATCTTGTCATGCGCCGACGTGTCGTACGAAACAGCGTTCGGGTTCGCACCACCGGTAGTCACTGCACTTGCGATTGCCGTCGTCATCTGACCCAGGTTCACTGCGTCCGTTGCTGTCGTGCCTGCAACCACTTGGTGAATCTGCGCGCCAACCGTGCCCGTACCCAGCGTCACGCCAGTCTTGGCCGTGCTGTCGTATGCCACGAATGCGTTCTGAACCACGCCGCTCGAGTTCACAATGATGCCTGCTGCTGCCAACTGACCCAGGTTCACTGCGTCGGTTGTCGTGGTACCGGCAACGACTTGGTGAATCTGCGCGCCAACCGTGCCCGTACCCAGCGTCACGCCAGTCTTGGCCGTGCTGTCGTATGCCACGAACGCGTTCTGAACCACGCCGCTCGAGTTCACAATGATGCCTGCTGCTGCCAACTGACCCAGGTTCACTGCGTCGGTCGTGGTCGTGCCTGCCACTACTTGGTGAATCTGCGCGCCAACCGTACCCGTACCCAGCGTCACGCCAGTCTTGGCCGTGCTGTCGTATGCCACGAACGCGTTCTGAACCACGCCGCTCGAGTTCACAATGATGCCTGCTGCTGCCAACTGACCCAGGTTCACTGCGTCGGTTGTCGTAGTACCGGCAACGACTTGGTGAATCTGCGCGCCAACCGTACCCGTGCCCAGCGTTACGCCAGTCTTGGCCGTGCTGTCGTATGCCACGAATGCGTTTTGAGCCACACCGCTCGAGTTCACGATCAAGCCTGCTGCTGTCAACTGACCCAGGTTCACTGCGTCGGTTGCTGTCGTACCGGCAACCAATTTGTGAATCTGCGCGCCAACCGTGCCATTACCCAGCGTTACGCCAGTCTTGGCCGTGCTGTCGTATGCCACGAACGCGTTCTGAACCACGCCGTTCGTGTCGACATTCAGGCCAGCTGCCTTCAATTGCTCAACGTTCACTGCGTCGTTATTGGCTTTGCCGTCAGCTACGTTTGCGATCGTGACCGGCGTGCCAGCTGTGCCAGCCGTACCCAGCGTGATCTTGTCGTGTGCCGAGGTGTCATACGAAACAGCGTTCGGGTTTGCACCCGTGCTGGCCGTTGCACTTGCGATTGCGGTCGTCATCTGACCCAGGTTCACTGCATCGGTCGTGGTCGTGCCTGCTGCGACGTTCACGATCTTGCGTTCCGAACCCTTCGCGCCAACAGAGATGACATTGCTTTGCGTACCATCGCTGCCGTTACCGAGGACCACGCTGTTGCTACCCGACACCTTCGCATTGTTGCTGCCCAACACGTACGAATTGGTACCTGTTACCGTGCTGTTGTTACCAATGATGAACGATCCATCAGCAAGCGCCATTGACTGGTTGCCCAAGGCCAACGATTGCACGCCGGTAGCACCTGAGTTCTTACCAATGACGATTGCGCGGTCGTTGGCGGACTCTGCGTTTGTACCAATCGCAATACCGTCCGGTGAGTCCACGTCAACAGCGGACGAATTGCCGATCGACAGGCCGCCGTCCGATACCGAGGTTGCGTTGCTGCCGAACGCCATCGAATTCGAACCGTTGGCAATCGTGCCGTAACCCATTGCCACGGAGTTCACGCCGACTGAATTGATGTTCGAACCAATTGCGACCGAGTTCGTGTTGGTCGACGACGTGTTCAAGCCGATAGAAACTGAATCCGTTCCGATTGCCGAGATTGAACCAAGCTTGTTGGTCGGACCGACGGCAATAACCTGGTCCAGCGTGATCGGCGTGACAGCACCGAGGAGACCGCCGCTTGCGCCCAGGAGAGCCGGGCTGCTTGCGCCCAACAGGGTCGGCGAGCTCTTCAGCGTAGCCTGAAGGCCAGTGCTTTCGTTAGCCAACAGGGTCATGACCTGACCGAGATTGACTGCGTCGGTGTTACCCGTACCTGCTGCCACGTTCGTCAGGCGACGTTCCTTGCCCAGCGACCCGATAGAAACGGTGTTTGCCTGGTTAGCATTCGAGCCATAGCCGATCGCAATGGAATTGAGGGCCGTAGCCTTCGAGTTCGTGCCGAAAGCGAGCGTTTCGTCGCCGCTGGCGACAGCATTGCCGCCAATAGAGACCGCATCCTGGCCGCTGGCCTGCGCCTGGCTGCCGTTCATGACCGCGCTGATGCCGATGAACTTGGAGTTCGCAACTGACGTTGCCAAACCTGCGGTCGCCGAAGTGAGCTGCGAGAGGTTGACTGCATCATTGGCGGTCGTGCCGTTCGCCACGTTCGAAATCTTGACCGGCGTGCCTGCAGCACCCAGGGTTACTGAGGTCTGGCCCACTTGGTCATAGACGACGCTGTTGGCGGCCGAACCGCCCGTACCCGTTGCCGCGGCAGCAGCCGTCAGCGCGGAATCCAGTGTGTTGTATGTCTTGCCGCCGACCGTGTAGGTCGGTGCCTTGATGGTGCCGTCAGCGTTGACGCCGGCCGAGCCGCCCAATATTGTGGCTACGCTGTTTTCAGCAGCGTACAGTTGTGAACCATTGATAGCGTCTTTGCTCGTCGCACCGACTGTGCCTGCTGCTACGTTCGAGATCTTCGTGCCCGACGCGCCCAGCAACGTAACCAGGTCCTTGCCAGTCGTGCTGTAAGAAACGAACGAGTTCGTCACCGTACCGCTCGTGCCAATGGTCGCGCCCAATGCCTTCAACTGAGCAACGTTGGTTGCGTCCGTGTCAGCAACACCGGCAACGAGGTTATGAATTTGCGCACCTGCGGTGCCAACGCCCAGCGTCACGCCCGTCTTGGCCGTGGTGTCATAGGCCACGAATGCGTTCTGAACCACGCCGCTCGTGTTGATGTTCAAGCCTGCTGCTGTCAACTGGCCGACGTTCACTGCGTCCGTTGCTACAGTACCAGCCGCCAATTGGTGAATCTGGGCGCCAACCGTGCCCGTGCCCAGCGTCACGCCCGTCTTCGCCGTGGTGTCATACGCCACGAATGCGTTCGTTACCACGCCGCTCGTGTTGATGTTCAAGCCTGCTGCTGCCAACTGACCCAGGTTCACTGCGTCCGTAGCGTGCGTGCCGGCAGCCAGATTCGCGATCTGGCGCTGCGTTGTTGCGTTACCTACCGATATCGTGTTTTTGTCGGTTGCAACTGAATCCTGACCCAGTGCTACCGAGCCGGAACCCGATGCGGAGGCGTTCATGCCCAAAGCCATGGCGCCGGAGCCCGTTGCCGAAGCGCTTTGACCGATTGCAACGCCACCGTTGTTGATCGTGTAAGCGTTGGCGCCGATTGCCGTGCCGCCGTTTCCAGCCACTGCAGCCGAACCAAACGCAAGGCTGTCCGAGCTGGCCTGGCTGTTCTGGCCGACGGCCACGCCCGATCCGATCGAGTATGCCGAATCGCCAATCGCGATACCGCCAATCTTGGTGGGGGCCGCTGCGTCTGCATCGACTAGCGAATCGACACCAATCGCTACGCCGTCTGCAATATTGACAGTCGCGTTCGTGCCCGACTTGACGGTGTCGTCAGCCATGGCGACGCCGGCGCCTGCCAGGCTCATGCCGCCGACCGCGATCTGCGTCAGGATAGCCTTGGAGATGGCTGTTTTTGCACGCTTGCTCTTGCTGCGTCCAGTTGCCAGTTCCGAAACTGCGACCCATGATCCCGTCGATTCATTCCAGACTGATTTGTATGACTTGTTCATGCTATGAATACCTTTTTACAAAAATAGAAAATCGCCTTGCGGCTCGGCAGAGATCGATCGCCACCTTTATTCCGGATGGCCAATGCGTTTGCAGCTTCCGCGTAACGCTCGGCGTTCGATGCCTCTTTCGGTTCTTTAATACCGAAGCACTGAAACCGGGGTTACTTGTGAGGCCCGGTTCTTGTGAACGCAAACGAACTATAGATTTGGAACCGAAGCGACTTAATGCGAAAACTCCTAATTTGCGTCTCGCAAACTGAATCCTTGTTTCTCGACATTGATCCTCCGTACGAATCCAGGAAACCGCGCACCGGTTATTTGGTCAAGTCCATTGCTGGCAAAGGCGAAGAGGCCGGCACACACCCTGCCTCTTAAACGGCCTCATTCAATTAGGATTATTCTTATAAAGAAAAAGCGTTGCACGCTGACAACCGAAGCAACGTCAATTTCGTCATAAATTGTCGAAATTTGTAAAATATAAGTTACTAATAAATATGCCGATTCGATTAATGACCAACAGACTTAATCAATCAATTTATAAAAATGAAAAAGGCCAATTAACGACAAGTCGTTAATTGGCCTTGAAAATACGTGCGAATCCATGCCGTTCGGCAATCTATAAAAACGTTGATCTAGCGGATTAATTTACAGCGACTCCGGGCTGTCAAGCGCCCGTCAACCACGAATCCAGCGTGCCATTATTGAGATGGATTTTAAGAACAGCCTGATAGGCGTCGAACTGCGTTGTAACTGCGCTAACCTGGTTGTTATAGAAATCGCTTTCAGCGGACAACACGTCCAGCAACGTCCGTCGGTTCAGGTGATACCACTGCTCGAAAAACTGCTTGCGGATCAGATCCGATTCCGTGGAAAGCTGGTCGTACAGCTTGGCGCGCGTGCTCATGGCGAGCGCGTCATGGTAGGCATCCCGTACCTTGAATTCCGAGTCGAGCGCCAGCTGGTCGCGCTTATCAAGGCTCGACGAAGCACGCGAGAGCGCTGCGCGCTCGGCGGCACGCTGGCTGCCACCCTGGAATGGCGTCCAGGACAGTTGCAGCATGGTTGACCAGGGCTGACGGTTGCCGAACACGTCCGGCGCCGTATTCTTGTTGATCACCCAGTTCAATTTGGGCATTGAGTCTGCCCGCACCGACTGAGCGTTCAACTTCGCAGCTTCGGCTTCCGCGTCAGCCTGCGCGATTGCCGGGTTCTGCGCCACGGCGCTGACCGCTGAATCTACGCCATCAAGCATGAATTGCCAGTGAACGCCGCCGGGCATGGGAGTGGGCTCTTCGCCTACCAGCTTGCGGACCGCGATCTCTTGCGTGCGCACTTGTGCTGCAACCGTTGCCTGGGACGTCTGGGCCTGCAGCAATCGGGCCTGAGCTTGCGTCAACTCGCTCAGGCGACCCGGGTCGGCCTTGACGATCTCTTCCAGCATTTGCACGAGTTGCGACATGCGCTTCACGTAGTTCTCGCCAATCGCATACACGGCGCGGTTCTTGGCCAGCTCGACCAGGCTGCTCGAGGTGTCGTAAGCATTCTGCTGCGCCAGGGTCTGGTAGTACAGCTCCGCGGCCTGCGCCGTTTTCGTGCGGCTGTCGATACTCTTGCTCGTCTTGCCAAAGTCATAGATCAGGGTAGTGATCGCAACACTCGCGGTCGGACGGTTGTACTGGTTAAAGCTCGCGCTGTCGCCGGTAATGGCAGGCGAATTCGCGCCAACCTGGATCTGCGGATAACGCTGGCCCTTCACCTGATCGATGTCGAACTTTGCCGCGTCCCAGTCATTGCGCGCCTGCTTGAGGGCCGGGCTGCGCGCAGCAGCGGCGTCTGCCGCGTTGCGCAGGGCGGCGCGTACTGCCTGCTCCGGCACGACCGCTGTATTGAGGACCGAACGCGACGTGCTGCCGTCGTCCAGCCAGTCCGAATACGTCTGGTCGTTCGAGCGCATGGTGCGCACGGTGCGGCGAATGCCGGCGGGAGGATTGGCCATCACCATGGCCGATCGGGCGTCAAGCGTGGCCTGCACCGATGCCTTGTTCGCCATGCCCTCACCGGATACGGAAGACGAATCACTGTCTGCTCGTGCAGTACTGCCTGTAGCCAGCGAGCCTCGCAGCGACTGGAGATCGCTTAGCACGTTGGGCATCCGCGGAGAAACGGCGGATGCTGTTTGCGTCGGGCTGACGGCCCGAATGGGCGACTGCGCCATGCCGATGCGTGCGCTATTGGTAGCGGTAAATTCCGGACGCAGCGCGGAAGGGGCAGACACAGCAGCCGACGCAGGGACAGCAATCTGCGGCGCCGCGGCCTGAACTGCCGGCACGGCGGGTTGCTGCGAAGCTTGCACAATGCCGGCGTTCGCGAAGGCCTGGGCAAAACTGCCCGATAACGGCGGCAAGCTCGCGCCTGAACGCGCGGCCGAGGGTTGCACCGCTTCGCTAGCGCTTGCCTGCAAGGGCTGCATGGCCGCGGGATTCGCTTCAATAGCGCGTGACACCGCAACCGCTTGCGGCGACTCATACACGGCAGCCGCGGCAGGAGCCACCGCCACCGGCTGGGCTCGCGGTGCGCCCGGCGCTATGGCGCGAGCCAGCGCTACCGCCCCGTCCATGTTGTTGTCGGCCGAAGCTGCCGGCTGGGTTAGCCGTGACTGCTGCGGCGCCCACGCCATGTCGTCCAGCGCTGACCTGGCCTTTGCGTCCGTTGCGCTGAATGCCAGCCCGATAACACCGCTACCGACCAATACGCCCATCGCGGAGAACAACGTCCGGTTCGGGGTGATGCCATACGGAAGCGCGCCATCAAGCTTGTTTCCGGCGCGGATCAACCGCACTTTGTTTGATTGTGTTGACATGTCGACTTATCTCTCGCGGAACGCTTCACGCGACTTGAAAATGGGTTTCAGCAGGTACGAGAGCACGGTCTTTTCGCCAGTGCGAATTTCGACGTTGCCGGTCATGCCGGGAATGATCGGCAAATGCTTGCCGGCGGCCACGAGTTCGCTTTTATCAGTCAGAACCTGTACCCGGTAATAGATGGCATCGGGTTTGCCCGGCGCCGCTTTCTCGTCCTGCAGCGTGTCCGGGCTGACGTCAATGACATGCCCCTTCAAGCCACCGTAAATCCCGAAGTCGTAAGCAGAAATCTTGACCATGGCCGGAAGGCCCGGATGAAGAAAGGCCACGTCTTTCGGCTGAATACGCGCCTCGACAATCAACTGGTCGGCATAAGGCACGATGCTCATGATCTGCGCGCCTGGCTGAATCACGCCGCCGATAGTCGTAATCTTGATGTCCTTGACCGTGCCCTTGACCGGCGCGACCAGCGTGGTGCGTTCCAGCACGTCAGCGCGTCCTACCAGGTTTTCCTTCGTCTGCGACAACTCGAGGTCGAGGCGCGACATTTCGTCGTTGGCATCGGACTTGTACTTGTTGCGGCGATCCACAATCTGCGACTGCAACTCGTTCGCGCTGCGCTTCATGCGCAGAACTTCGGTTTCCGAAATCAGGCCACGCGCTGCGAGCGGCTCCGTCATGTTGATTTCGTTCATCGCCAGCCCATAGCTTGTTTGAAGCGAAGCCACGGTGTCTTGCAGGGAGCGGCGACGTGATTGATACGTCTGCGTTTCACTCAGGACCACTGCCGGGTCCTTTAGGACATCGTCGGGAAACACGAGGGCCGTGCCATTCGCTTCGGCACGCAGCCGTGCAACCTTGGCTTCGAGACCGATCAGCTTGGAATGCCCTTCGGAGTACGACGAATCAGCGCGCTTCGGGTCAATGTTCAACAGCAGCTGGCCCTTCTCGACTACGTCACCTTCTTTCACATGCATGTCGGCGAGAATTCCGCCTTCCAGGCTCTGGATGATCTGCTCACGCATGACCGGAACCACTTTCCCCTGTCCCTGCGTGACTTCTTCAACGTGGGCAAATTTCGCCCAGATCAACCCGCCAACAATCACGGCGGCAACCAGGTAGAGCATGGCCATGGTGCCGGGGATCGACTGCGCCAGCATCGATTCGCGCAAGTCGTTCATGTAGGCCGTATGAGCCGGATGGACGTAAGGCGCGGCATTCTTTTTGCGGCCACCCGGCGTCAGTGAGCGGGCCCAATAGCCCAATCGCGTAAATAATTTCATGATGGTTCCTTGATGGCGCCGTGCGCCTGTGTATCGGTTCCCTGCGCGTGACTCACGGCTGGAGCGGCAGGGTTGCGCAACGCGGCAAGCACTTCTTCCTTCGGGCCATCGGTGACCACTTTTCCTGCATCTATAACCACGATGCGATCAACCAGTTGCAGCAGCGAAGGCCGGTGCGTGACCACGACCAGCGTGGTGCCGCGCGTGGCTTCGGCCAGATCCCTGATGAATGCGCTCTCGGTTTGCGTGTCCATTGCGCTGGTCGGCTCGTCCATCAAAATGAGCGTGGGACGCGCGATAAGGCAGCGAGCGATGGCGACAAGTTGCTTTTGACCGCCCGACAAACCGTCGCCGTTTTCGCCGATCTGCATGTTCCAGCCGTGCGGATTGCCGGCGGCTATTGCGTCGAGTCCGGTCAGCTTGGCTACTCGCAGCAACTCGTGGATGCTTGCATCAGGACGGCCGATCATCACGTTCTGACGAAGCGATCCGTAGAACAGGCGGCTGTCCTGTGACACATAGCCCACCTTTTCGCGCCAGTCGGCCGGATCGACTTGCGTGATATCAATGCCGTCGCTGAACACCTGGCCGCTCGTCGGACGATAAAGATTCGACATCACGCGCAGCAACGATGACTTGCCGCTACCTACGCGGCCCAGAATGGCGACGCGTTCTCCTGCACGAATGTCGATGTTGATGTTCTTCAGGAATTCAGGCGGCTTCATGCCGTTCTGAACCGGGTAGTGGAAGCCCACCTGACGGAGTTCGATCGCGCCGCTGATACCCGGGTTGTTCAAATACTGGACGTCCGGATCGCGTTCCACCGGTTTCTTCATCAGCCCGCTGAGCGAGTCGAGTGCAGCCTTGGCTTGCTGGAAGCGCACGGCCAGACCGGCAACTTGCGCCAGAGGTGCCAATGCTCGGGAAGCCAGGATCACAGAACCGATCAAGGCGCCCTGCGTCAGCTTGCCTGCGGAAATCATGTACACGCCGGCCACCACGATCATCACCGTCTCGAACTGCGTGATCCACGAGACGAAGTTCATGGCGAGCGCCGAGAGATGCTTCGATTTCATCGAAGTGTCAGACGCCTTGGCTGAAAACAGTTCCCAGCGTTCCTGCATGTAACGCTCGCCGCCAGTGGCCTTCAGCGTTTCAATGCCTTCCACGCTTTCAATCAGGACACCTTGCTTGAGCGACGATTCGCGCAGGTTTTCCTTCATCACCCTCTTGAGCGGCCATTGAATCAACACGCTCACGCCGACGATCACGGGGACCAGCAGCAGCGGGATAAACCCAAGCATGCCGCCGATCATGAAGATCACCGCGATATACAGGAACGTGAAGGGCAAATCCGACAACGTGGCGAGCGTGGCTGAAGCGACGAAGTCGCGTACCGATTCAAACTCGCGCAACTGGTTGGCAAACGAGCCCGACGATGCCGGCTTGTGCTCCATGCGAATGGCGAGCGCCTTCTTGAACAACATGGCGCCCATGATCAGATCGGCTTTCTTGCCGGCGACATCGAGCACATGAGCCCGGACGTTTCTTGCAATGAACTCGAACAGCATGGCGATCGCCACGCCGATCGCGAGCGACCACAAGGTGACAAACGCCTGGTTCGGGACCACGCGGTCATAGACGTTCATCGTGAAGAAGGTGCCGGCCAGCGCGAGCACATTGATCAGCAGCGCACCAAGGGCGGCGCTCCAGTAGTAACGCCGATAACGCCACAACGTGCTCAACAGCCAGTGGCCGTCCGACTTCTCCTCAGGTATGCCTGCGCGGGTGTCGACCTTGCCAACGGGCTTCACCAGCATCGCAAAGCCGGTGTAGTTGGCTTTGAGCTGGCTGACGCCGATGGAGACGACCTTCGAGCCCGTCTCCGGCAGCACCACCAGGTAGGCGGCTTCCATTTCGTCCTGGGCCGGTTGCTGGCCTTCCTTGATTTCAGCGGCCGGCTTGATGACCTTGACGTCGTTGGGCGCGCGGCCGAGCAGGACGCAACCACCGTGGTCCTTGCGGAACAGGATGACCGGCAGCAACATGGGCGACACTTCGTTGGGCTGGCGTTCGACCACGCCGACGTTGAAACCCGACTGCTCCATCGCGAGCTGTGCTTGCTTGGGGGAAATGAATCGTCCCGCGGGCAGGCCCGAGAGCATTGCCGCTTCGCTGGTCGGCTTGCCGTGGTACGCGGCCATCCATACGAGACTTTTCAACAGCGTGTCGTCAACCTTCGTCGATAGCGCCAATGCATCGTCGCCGTCCGGTTGAATGGGCGTTATCGCGCCCGGTACTTCATTTTTCATGGCATTTGACTTTTGAGCGTCTGGTGAGGAGGCTTGGGCCTCCGGACCAGCCGGGGTGGATACGTCGTTCGGTAACGACGCGGAACGATTCGTCGCGGGATGCATTTATTTCAGCGGATGCATTATCTGCACGGGCTCGGACACCGAAAATAAGAAGCGTCCTAAATACAAACAGCGAAGGGAATCCGTAATTGCTGCTCAGCGCACTGACTTAATGCGATGAGTTGATTCTCGTCGTCGGAGGCTCAGAGAACCATGAGAATGGTCCTAATTAAACGGATGCCGAACTCTTGAGTTGTTCGTGAACATGAGCTGAAAAATCAGCGGCTTACGCCTACTTAAACGAATAGCGATGGGGAATTCGGACGGGATGGCCAGACGCAAAAATGCCGGCACGCGGGCCGGCATTTTGATTAACGAAGCAGAACGTAACGATGATTAAAATGGCGTCATAACAACAAGAAGCGTCGCACCAGCAAATCCGGGGACGGGAAATTCGTTAAACATTCTGTGCCACTTGTGAGAATGCTTATTTTCGCCTCGTTAAACCGCCCGGGCAAAACACCGCAATAAGCGTGAGAAATAAGCACAAGCAGGACGATGCCCGGGTTGGCGTGCTTTAAGCTGCGAGGCTATGTCTCAATGAGGAAACCCCTCCATGTCCACCTCCCCTGTCGTGCTCGAAATCTGCGCGGGTTCGGTTACCTCGTGCCTGGCGGCGCAAGAAGGCGGCGCGAGCCGTGTCGAGTTTTGCGACAACTTGCTGGAAGGGGGCACTACCCCTTCATATGGCGCGATCGCCAGCGCGCGCGAAAAACTGCAGATACAGTTGAACGTCATCATCCGCCCACGCGGTGGTGACTTTCTATATTCAAATGTCGAGTTTGACGTGATGGAGCGAGATATCCTCGCCTGCAAACAGCTCGACGTCGACGGCGTGGTGATCGGGTTGCTCACCGCCGAGGGTGATATCGATGTGACCCGTACCCGGCATCTGGTGGAACTGGCTGCGTCCATGCCGGTCACGTTTCACCGGGCGTTTGACGTAGCGCGTGATCCGTTTGAAGCGCTGGAAGACATCATTTCCACAGGCTGCAACCGCCTCCTCACCTCCGGACAGGAAACCAGTGCACCGGAAGGTGCTGCGCTCATCAGCAAGCTGCGTGAGGCCGCCGGCGAGCGCCTGGTGATCATGCCGGGCGCGGGCGTGCGGGTGAACAATATTGCGCAACTGGTCGCGCAAACCGGTTGCATCGAGTACCACACCTCCGGACGCGCGCCCTTCCCCAGTGGCATGCGCTATCGCAATGAACGGGTAAAAATGGGCGGTCCGGGACAGGATGAATACGCGATCGTGGAGACGTCGGCTGACCTGGTGAAACAGATTCTTTCTGAAGCGAATCAAGCGTGGCAACACGTGCACCGCTTGACGTGACCATGCGGTAACGCGATTTAGAACGGCTTGATCACCACCAAAAGCGTCGCACCGAGCAGCCCGAGGATGGGAAACTCGTTAAACAGCCTGTACCACTTGTGCGAACGTTTATTTTCGCCACGTTGAAACCGCCCGAGCAAAACCCCGCAATAAGCGTGATAAATAATCACCAGCGCGACAATGCCCAGCTTGGCGTGCATCCATCCCTGCCCGCGCCCGATTCCCATTACCAGCAGCAGCCACAAGCCGCACGCCAGCGCCGGCACAGCGATAAACGTCATGAAGCGGAACAGCTTGCGCGCCATCTGCAGCAGTCGCCGCGTAGCTGCCGCGTCGGTTTCCGACGCGAGATTGACGAAAATTCGCGGCAGGTAGAACAGGCCGGCGAACCACGAAGCCACTAATACTATGTGCAGCGATTTGATCCAGAGCATCGGAAGCATTTTCTCGATTTATTGGCGTATTTCGCCGTGGCCCAGCACCACGTATTTCAACGATGTGAGTCCGTCCAGTCCAACCGGGCCGCGCGCATGCAGTTTGTCGTTCGAGATGCCAATTTCGGCACCCAGGCCAAACTCGAAACCATCGGCGAAACGCGTTGAGGCGTTCACCATCACGCTCGCCGAATCGACTTCACGCAGGAAACGCATCGCACGGTCGTGGTCTTCCGTGACGATCGCATCCGTGTGATGCGAGCTATAGGTGTTGATGTGATCGATGGCTTCGTCAAGGTCGTTCACCAGCTTGATCGACAGGATGGGGCCGAGATATTCGGTGCTCCAGTCGGCTTCGGTGGCGTCCACGAGCGGGCCGCTGAATTTTGCCTCGTTCAGCACGGCGCGCGCCGCGGCATCCACGCGCAGTTCCACCTCTTTTGCCTGGAACGCCTTTGCCAGCACCGGCAGCGCCTGAGCCGCGATGCCGCGCGCCACCAGCAGCGTTTCCATGGTGTTGCAGGTGCCGTAGCGATGCGTCTTGGCGTTGTCGCACACGTTGAGCGCCTTGTTGAGATCCGCGCGGTCGTCCACGTAGACGTGGCAGATGCCATCGAGGTGCTTGATCATCGGCACTCGGGCTTCTTCCATCAATCGCGCGATCAGGCCCTTGCCGCCACGCGGCACGATGACATCGACGTAATCGGTCATGGTGATCAGCTTGCCCACCGCCGCGCGATCCGCCGTCGCCACGACCTGCACCGCGTCCTGCGGCAAGCCGGCCGCTTCCAGCCCTTCACCAATCAATTTCGCCAGCACCGTATTGCATTCCAGCGCCTCGGAACCGCCACGCAGAATGGTCGCGTTGCCGGATTTGAGGCAAAGCGCGGCTGCGTCGATGGTCACATTCGGACGCGATTCATAAATGATCCCGATCACGCCCAGCGGCACGCGCATCTGGCCGACCTGAATCCCGCTCGGCCGAAATTTCAACCCGCTGATTTCACCGATAGGGTCAGCCAGCGCGGCGACTTGCCGCAAGCCTTCGATCATCGTATTCAGCGCTTTCTCGGAAAGCGTCAGGCGGTCGATGAACGCGGCGTCATGGCCTTTGTCGCGAGCGTGGGCGAGATCTCGCGCATTCGCGTCCTTCAACGTGGCGCGCTCGCGTTCTATCGCGTCGGCGACCGCGTTGAGTGCGGCGTTTTTCGCAGCCGTCGACGCGCGCGCCATCGCGCGTGAAGCCTGGCGCGCGCGGCGGCCGAGGTCGGTCATGTATTCGTCGATGTTGGTCATCGTCATTCTCTTGGTTCGTTCGACGCTTGATGTGGCGAGGCTGTCAGATCGGACGGCGTGCCAGCAACCGATTTTAAGCCGTTGTCAGGCTGGGCGCTTGGTAGCCGGCGCGGCTGCGAGCGGCTTGCCGTGCAGCGGACCGCCCGACGACGCGACGGTCATCGCGAGTTCGAACATGCCGTCCCACGGATCGGGCGGCGGATCGCCCGGGTTTGCGCTGCCTCGCGGACCGCCACCGCCGGATAATCCCTTCACCTGCCTGTCCAGCTTCGCCGCCAGCGACAACGCCTTTTCAAGCGCCGCTTCGCTCACGCGCGAGAGCGCGGGGCCGATCAACCGCTCGCGCGGTCCCCACACGCGGTTTTCTCGTAGCAGCGTGGCGAGCGGCTTTCCCGCCGCAACGCCGCGTTTCATCCGCAGCAGCGTGCGGATTTCTTCCACCAGCGCCCATATCACGAGCGTGCCGGCTTCGCCCTCGCCCTTCAGGCCGTCGAGCATGCGCGTCAGGCGGCCGACGTCGCCGGTCAGCATGGCTTCGTTGAGCTTGAACACGTCATAGCGTGCGACGTTGAGCACCGCGTCATGGATCTGTTCGAACGTCAGCACGCCTGCGGGATGCAGAAGCCCAAGCTTCAGGATTTCCTGATGCGCGGCAAGCAGATTGCCCTCCACCCGTTCCGCGATAAACACCAGCGCCCGCCGTCCGTCCTCGCCCGGCGCCACGCGCTGGTTTTGCGCGCTCAGCCGCTGGCCGATCCACATGGGCAACTGCGCACGCTCGACCGGATCGATCTTCATCATCACGCCCGGCCCGCTCAGCGCTGTGAACCACGCGGACTTTTGCGTGGCGGCATCGAGCCGCGGCAAGGTGATAAGCGTGAGGACGTCGGGGTTATCGGCGGCGGCCAGGGTTTTCAACGCCTCGCCGCCTTCCTTGCCGGGCTTGCCGGTGGGAATGCGCAACTCGACCAGTTGGCGATCGCCGAAGAGCGACATCGACTGGCTCGCGCCCAGCAGCGAACTCCAGTCGAAATAACGGTCGACGACAAACACCGAACGATCCGTGAAACCCTGCGCCCGGGCCGCCGCGCGAATCTTGTCGCACGCTTCCTGCGCGAGCAGATGCTCGTCGCCATAGACAACGTACAAGCCTTTCAGGCCTTTCGCGAGGTGCGCGTCGAGCGCGTCGAGTCGAAGTTGCATGGTTTTTCGTGACGTTCCGGCGCTTAGAGCGGCGGCACAGGCAACGGCGCACGCGGCGCGATGCCCGGCAAAGCCTCGCTCGGCGCCGGATGCAGGGAACGCACGACGGCAAGCCGGCGCGTCAACTGGTCCACAGCGTCGAACTGCATGTCGCGATACAGCGTCTGCGCTTCAATACCCTTCGCCAACGTGAACTGATCGCTATATGTCAGCGCCCGGTTCAACGAAATCACGCTCGGCGGAATCAGCAAGGTACCGTCGGCGCCCACCATCGAATAATTCAGGTTGTAGTCGAGTTCGTACTCCTGCACGACGCCTTGTGCATTCAGACTCAAGGTCTTCATGCCGTTGCCGCCGGTCAGCGAAAGGATGGCGTCGGGCTTTTCCGACACCTTGACGATCACGGTGTCGCTGCCGCCTTCCACTACTCGCTGGAGGCGTCCAAGCATTTCCGGCGTGCCGCCGCTAATGGCGAGCCGCTTGAACGCGTAGTCCTGCTGCCCGCGCAACTGGAAGCCGCAGGCGGACAGCAGCACCGCGCTGCACGCCAGCGTCAGGATCGAGCGCCGGCTGATCGCGCGCTTCGTCATCGTGTTGGTCGAATTCAAGCTGACAGCTTTCCTGCTCACAACGTCCTCCAGGATTTTCATGGCGCGCGATCTCCGGCTCATACGACCACGTTCACCAGCCGGCCCGGCACCACGACGACCTTCTTCGGCGTGCGCCCTTCCGAAAACTTCGCGAACATCTCATGGGCGACCGCCGCCTTTTCGATGTCCTCGCGCGACGCATCTTTCGCCATGATCAGCGAACCACGCACCTTGCCGTTGACCTGCAAGACCAGCTCGATTTCAGCTTGTTCAAGCGCGGCTTCATCCACTTTCGGCCAGGATGCGTCGAGCAAACCGCCATGCAAATTGGCGTAACCGAGTTCCTGCCACAACTGGAACGTGATATGCGGCACGACCGGATACAGCACACGCAGCAATACGCCGAAGGTTTCGGTCAGCACGGCGGGCGTTGCGTCCTTCGCGCTATCCACGGCATTCAGCATCTTCATGGCCGCCGATACCACCGTGTTGTACTGCAAGCGGCCGTAGTCGAAATCGGCCTGCTTCAGGATGGTGTATATCTCGCGACGCAGCGTGCGATCGGAGTCGTTGAACTTCGATGAATCGAGCTTGGCATGTGTTTTAAGGACAGTGGCACGGCCATGCGCGAGTTGCCATACGCGGCGCAAGAAGCGGCTCGCGCCTTCCACGCCCGTGCCCGACCACTCGAGCGACTGCTCCGGCGGCGCGGCAAACATGACGAAGAGACGCGCGGTGTCGGCTCCGTAGGCATCGATCAGCAATTGCGGATCAACACCGTTGTTCTTCGACTTCGACATCTTCTCCACGCCGCCGATCACCACCGGCTTGCCATCGGCGTTCAGCACCGCGCCGACCGGGCGGCCTTTGTCGTCGTGCGTGACGGTTACGTCGACGGGGTTGATCCACGTCTTCTTGCCCGCCGCGTCTTCGCGGAAATAGGTTTCGTTCAGCACCATGCCCTGCGTGAGCAGGTTCTTCGCCGGCTCGCCGAACTTCACCAAGCCCAGGTCGCGCATGACCTTGGTCCAGAAACGCGAATACAACAGGTGAAGAATCGCATGCTCGATCCCGCCGATGTACTGATCCATCGGCATCCAGTAATCGGTGCGTTCGTCGACCATCGACGTGGCGTCCGGCGCGGCATAACGCGAGAAATACCAGGCTGAATCGACGAACGTGTCCATGGTGTCCGTCTCGCGCTTCGCCGGCGCGCCACACTTCGGACACGTGCAATTGACGAAGGCTTCGGACTTCGCGAGCGGATTGCCCGTGCCGTCCGGCACCAGGTCTTCCGGCAACACGACCGGCAGATCGGCTTCCGGCACCGGCACGTCGCCGCAAGTCGCGCAATGGATGATCGGGATCGGCGTGCCCCAGTAGCGCTGGCGGGAAATGCCCCAGTCGCGCAGACGCCACGTGATTTGTTTATCGCCGAGATTTTGCGCTTTCAGGTCGGCCGCGATTGCGCTGGTCGCGTCTTCGAAGGTGAGGCCGTCGTACTTGCCACTGTTGATCAGCGTGCCCACGCCCTTCTCGCCGTACCACTCTTCCCAGGCGTCCGTGCTGTAGGTCTTGTCTTGCACCGCGACCACTTGCTTGATCGGCAGCGCGTATTTCTTCGCGAACGCGAAATCGCGTTCGTCGTGCGCCGGCACGCCCATCACGGCGCCTTCGCCGTAGCTCATCAGCACGTAGTTGCCAATCCACACTTCGACCTTTTCCTGCGTCAGCGGATGCGTGACGAAGAAGCCGGTCGGCATGCCCTTCTTTTCCATCGTCGCGACGTCGGCTTCAGCCACGCCGCCGCGTTTGCATTCTTCTATGAACGCTTGCAAACCCGCGTTATCGCGAGCAAGGCGCGTGGCGAGCGGATGTTCAGCAGCAACGGCAGCGAAGGTCACGCCCATGATGGTGTCGGCGCGCGTGGTGAACACGCGCAGCAATTTGCTTTCGCCGTCGATCTCGTACGGGAAGCCGAAATTCACGCCGAAGCTCTTGCCGATCCAGTTCTGCTGCATCACCTTCACGCGCTCGGGCCAGCCGAGACCTTCCAGGTCGCCGAGCAACTGATCCGCGTAATCCGTGATGCGCATGTAGTACATCGGGATTTCGCGCTTTTCCACCAGCGCGCCCGAGCGCCAGCCGCGCCCGTCGATCACCTGCTCATTGGCGAGCACGGTCTGGTCTTCCGGGTCCCAGTTCACTGTCCCGGTCTTTTTATACGCGATGCCCTTTTCCAGCATCTTCAGGAAGAGCCACTGGTTCCATTTGTAGTACTCGGGCTTGCACGACGCAATTTCACGCGACCAGTCGATAGCCAGCCCCATCGACTGCATCTGCTTCTTCATGTAGTCGATGTTGTCGTAAGTCCACTTCGCCGGCGGCACGTTGTTCGCCATCGCGGCGTTTTCCGCGGGCATGCCGAACGCGTCCCAGCCCATCGGCATGAGCACGTTGTGGCCGTTCATGCGCAGGAAGCGGTACATGACGTCGTTGATGGTGTAGTTGCGCACGTGGCCCATGTGCAACTTGCCCGACGGGTACGGCAGCATGGAGACGCAATAGAACTTGGGCTTGTCGCTGATTTCGGTCGCCCGGTAGACATCTTTCGCGCGCCAGTCGCTTTGCGCTGCGGATTCGACGTCGGCGGGTACGTATTTATCTTGCATGGTGTGGTTTTTGGCGGTTTTGCCTTTCGGCGTTGCGGCAGTACTGCCTGGCGGCGGTGCTCGGCTGGCGTCGGTTGCGGGTTCTGCCCGGATTCTGCCCGGGCTTTGCCAGGATCGCAGCCCCTCGGGCCGCTGCCTGGCGCTATTCCAACCCCGGTTGGGCGCGCCCGCGCGGCCAAAACGCGATTATACCGTTGGGGCAGAAGGTTCCGGCAGTGTGCGTTCCTGCGCCTTGGGCTTGCGTCGCGCATGGGACTTTTATCCCGGCGAAGCACTGCAGTCGCGGGCTCTGCGTCCGTTTGGCTTTGGAGCGTCACTCGTCCAGGTGCTAATGCGCCGGCTTCACCTGATCCGTCACGAAGCCGATCTTGTTCAGCCCCGCGCCCTGCGCCGCCCCCATCACCTGCGCGATCACGTCGTAGCGCGTTTCCTTCGACGCCCGCAAGTGAATCTCCGGCGGCGTTGCGCGTTTACCTTCAGCCGCGAACTGGCTTCGCATCTGCTCGAGCGTGATCGGCTTGTCGTTCCAGTAGAGCTTGCCGGTGGCATCGATGGAAAGCGTGATCGTGTCCGGCGTCTCGTGCGCGGCTTGCGACGCGACCTTCGGCAAATCAAGCCGGATAGCATGCGTGAACAACGGCGCCGTGATGATGAAAATCACCAGCAGCACCAGCATGACGTCGATCAACGGCGTCATGTTGATCTCCGCCATTGGCGCGCCGTTCGATTTCTTGTCCAGTCCGCCGAATGCCATGATGTGCTCGTCCGGATGCGTGGTCTTGAAGGGTCAGGTCTGAATACCGCGACGTCTTAAATCGCGTGGTCTTGAACGACGGGCGCGCTCTTGACGCGGCGCGGCGCCACACCGCTTGTATAGGCGTGCAGGTCGTGTGCGAAACCGTCGAGTTCTTCCGATATCTGCCGCACGAGCCGCCCCAGCACGTTGTACGCGAGCACGGCGGGGATTGCCACGACCAGCCCGAACGCGGTCATGATGAGCGCCTCGCCGACCGGGCCGGCTACGTTCTCGATCATCACCTGTCCGCTCGCCGCAATACTTCCGAGCGCGTGATAAATGCCCCACACGGTGCCCAGCAAGCCGACGAACGGCGCCGTACTCCCCACCGACGCCAGCAAAACCTGCCCGAACTCAAGCCGCCGCTGAGACGCCAGCAACGCATGCCGCAACGCGCGCAACACCCGCTCGCCGGGCTCCACATGCGCGATCAGCGCCCCCGGCATTTCTGCTTCCGTGGCTCGCCACGCAGCAACCGCGAGCGGCAGATACACGCGCTCCCGATCCACTTTTCGCAATTCCGAGATGCCCTCGGCCAGCGTCGGCGCCTGCCAGAAACGCTGCACGGCGCGCGGCCCCTGACGCTTCGCGCGCACCAAAACCCACGCCTTCACGATGAGAAAACACCAGCTCGCCACCGACATGGCCAGAAGCACGCCCGCGACGCCATGTGTGATGCCGTCGCTGCTCTGCAGGTAATGGATGATGCCGGTTGTAGCCATCGGACAAGAACCCCGGGTTTGGGTGGCTCAGAATCAGCTCAGAATCAGGCTCAGCGCAAACCAAGCACGTCTTGCATATCGAAGAAACCGCGCTCGCGGCCCGCAAGAAAGTGGGCGGCGCGCAACGAGCCCTGCGCGTAAGACAGGCGGTTGGACGACTTGTGCGTGATCTCGACCCGCTCGCCAATGCCCGCGAACAACACGGTGTGATCGCCGACAATGTCGCCGCCGCGAATCGCAGCGAAACCGATGGTCGATGGGTCGCGTTCCCCCGTCACCCCTTCGCGGCCGTACACGGCGCAATCCTTCAACTCGCGGCCGAGCGCGTGCGCGATGGTTTCACCCATTGCAAGCGCGGTGCCCGAGGGCGCGTCAACCTTGTGCCGGTGATGCGCCTCGATGATCTCGATGTCGTAACCTTCGGCAAAATGCTTTGCCGCGAATTCGAGCAGCTTGAGCGTCACGTTCACGCCCACGCTCATGTTCGGTGCGAACACGATCCCGATTGTTTCGCCGGCCGCACGCAAGCGGACTTTCTGCTCATCGCTGAAACCGGTGGTACCGATCACCATTTTCACGTTATGCCGCAACGCCGCTTCCAGATGCACGAGCGTGCCTTCGGGACGCGTGAAGTCGATCAGCAGGTCCGCGTTGGCGAAAACCTGCTCAATATTGTCAGTCAGCAAAATGCCCGTCTCTTGCCCGAGGAACGCGCCCGCGTCCTGGCCGAGTTGCGGCGATCCGGTTCTGTCGAGCGCACCGGCCAGCGTGGCGTTGGCGTCCTTGAGAACGGTTTCTATGAGCATGCGGCCCATGCGGCCCAATGCGCCGGCAATGGCGATTTTCATGGCGTGTCTCGCGTGAGTTGGGGCGATGAAGTCAGAAGCATGGCAGCGATACGACAGATACGGCGGCCGCATGGCACACGGCCGCCCGAACAGGACAGGTCTCGACGAAACCAGACAAAGCAGGCGGGCAACGTACGTCGGCCCGCCGTTCTGCTTAGTTGGTAGTCGTTGCCGGCACGGAGGACGCGCCTAAACCGTTGCTCGTGTTCGCCGGGGCAGGCGACGTGCCTTGCGGACCCACAGCAGTGCTGTCCGGGATCGTGATCGTATTCGGACGACGTTGCAGCTGGATCTGCGAGTTGCCTGCCGCGCTGACGTTCGGCGGCAATCCCGGGTTGCCCGGCACGGTCGGCATGGCCGACGAGCGGGTGCGGCCCGTGGGTGCCTGCACGGCGTCGGTCGCGCGATTGGCAGCTTGAGCGGCTTGCTGGTTGGCGTCGCCGGCAAATGCGTTCGACGCATTCGATGCATCCGGCTGGACGCCCGACGCACTCGCCGTTCCCGCGACCGCTGCGCCGCTAGCGGACGTACCCGCTGCAGCAGCTGCGTCCGTTGCGCTGGCGCCGCTGGCTGAAACGGCCGTGGCCGCAGCCGTAGCGGCGGTGAGCTTGCGGCCCTTGTCGCCGTCAATTTCGGCAAGCAATTCGAGATTCGACGGCAACCCCTCGCCGCCCGACCAGCTAGCTACGTGATCGCCCGCGAACAACACGACGAAATCACGCTGCTGCACGACCGACGTGGAACCGCGCTTGAAGTAGAAGACGTAGTCCCAACGATCCGCATGGAACATGTCCGCCAGCAACGGCGTGCCGAGCAGCGTCTTCACCTGGTCGCGCGTCAGGCCGACCTTCATCTGGCTCGCCGCTTCCGCTGAAACGAAGTTCCCCTGCACAACCGTGATCCGGTACGGTGTGATGCGCTGCGCGATGCTTTGCGTAACGCTATCGTAAGCGGAACAACCAGCCAGGACGGTCATAGTGGCGGCAGCGATCAAGGTTCCGCGCATACGACGGCTCTCCCGGCTATTCAATAAAGATTTTAGAAACATTTCACCCTTCATTTCACCCTTCGCCTGACCCATCGCCCGTGGGGGCGCAAGAAGTTTCGGAGTCTTTCGGAGATCGCGCCATTTCGTTCGGATGGTGACCGGAACGGTAAAAACGCATTACTATGAGAACCTTGAATTGTACTCTAGGGATGCCTAGCGATGACCAATCCCGCCGATCTGAAAAATATCGGGCTGAAGGCAACCTTGCCCCGGCTCAAGATCCTTGAGATTTTCCAGCATAGTCCTGTGCGTCACCTGACTGCAGAAGACGTGTATAGAAACCTGTTGCACGAAGAACTCGACATCGGTCTCGCCACCGTGTACCGCGTGCTTACGCAGTTCGAGCAAGCCGGCCTGCTGACGCGCAGTAATTTCGAGTCGGGCAAAGCCGTGTTCGAGCTCAACGAAGGGACCCATCATGACCATCTGGTGTGTCTGGACTGCGGCAGGGTGGAAGAGTTCTTCGACGCTGAAATCGAAAGCCGTCAACAGGATATCGCGAAGGAACGCGGCTTCAAGCTGCACGAACACGCGCTTGCACTGTATGGCACGTGTACGAAGGAGCAGTGTCCACACCGAAAGAACTGATTTCAATTAACCGTTCGTGCGTGTGGTTCAGTGCGCAACGTGTAAAAAAGCCGCCGGTTCTTGCAAACCGGCGGCTTTTTTTTCAGCTTGATTTCACCGCGTTAATTTGCGGCTTTTACTTTGCATTAGCCAGTGCTACGGCCGTGTCCAGCATGCGGTTCGAGAAGCCCCACTCGTTGTCGTACCAGCTTGATACCTTCACCAGACGGCCCGACACCTTCGTGAGCGTCGCGTCGAACGTGGATGAAGCCGGGTTGTGGTTGAAGTCGATCGACACCAGCGGCGCGGTGTTGTAGCCCAGAATGCCCTTCAACGAGCCTTCCGATGCTTCCTTCATGATCGAATTCACTTCGTCCACGGTCGTGTCGCGTGCAGCGATAAACGACAGATCCACGATCGACACATTGATGGTCGGCACGCGAATAGCGTAACCGTCCAGCTTGCCGTTCAGTTCCGGCAACACCAGGCCCACCGCCGACGCAGCACCCGTCTTCGTCGGGATCTGGCTATGCGTGGCCGAGCGCGCGCGACGCAAATCCTCGTGATACACGTCCGTCAGGACCTGGTCGTTTGTGTACGCATGGATAGTCGTCATCAGGCCGTTCACCAGGCCGATCTTGTCGTTGAGCGGCTTGACCAGCGGCGCGAGACAGTTCGTTGTGCACGATGCGTTCGAGATCACCGTATCCGACGCCTTCAGCACGTGATGATTCACGCCATAGACAATGGTTGCGTCGACATCTTTACCGCCCGGCGCCGAGATGATGACCTTTTTCGCGCCAGCCTTGATGTGCGCGCTGGCCTTTTCCTTCGTTGTGAAGAAGCCAGTGCATTCCATCACGACGTCCACGTTCAGCTCGCCCCACGGCAATTCGCCCGGATTGCGGGTGGCCAGTACGCGAATCCGGTCGCCGTTGACCACGAGGTAGTCACCATCCACCGACACAACGCCGGGGAACTTGCCGTGCGCCGTGTCGTACTGCGTCAGGTGCGCGTTCGTGTTGGCGTCGCCGAGGTCATTGATGGCAACAATCTCGATGTCGTGCTTCTTGCCGTTTTCATACAAGGCGCGCAGCGTATTGCGGCCGATCCGGCCGTAGCCGTTGATTGCAACGCGAATCGTCATGATCTATCTCCTGATGGCTGAAAAAAGGTTCCAGTTCGCTGCTGCCGGGTTGGCTGGGTTGGCTGGGTTGGCTTGGTCATAAGCTCTGACCCAGCGCCCTGTCAGCCCGCGAGCGCGGCTTTCGCCGTCTCCACGACATGCTCGACGGTAAAGCCGAAATACTTGAAAAGCTCGCCGGCAGGCGCGGATTCGCCGAACGAATCGATGCCCACCACGCCGCCTTCGAGGCCCACGTACTTACGCCAGAAATCGGTCACACCGGCTTCGATCGCCACGCGCACGACGCCCTTCGGCAGCACACGGTCGCGATATTCCTGGTCTTGCAGATCGAACGCATTCGTACACGGCATGGACACGATGCGCGCGCCAACGCCTTCCTGCGCCAGTTTCTCGCCGGCCTTCAGCGCCAGTTCGACTTCCGAGCCCGTCGCGATCAGGATGATCTTGCGTGCCGGGATGTCGTCGTTCCAGTCCCGCAGCACGTAGCCGCCCTTCGCAATATTCGCAATCTGCACGTCGTTACGCGGCGAGAACAGCAGTTTCTGACGCGTGAAGATCAACGCTGACGGACCCTTGTGCTCAATGGCATGCGTCCATGCGACCGCGGTCTCGACGGTGTCTGCCGGACGCCACACTTGCAAGTGCGGAATCAGCCGCAAGCTCGACGTTTGTTCCACCGACTGGTGCGTCGGACCGTCTTCGCCCAGGCCGATCGAATCGTGCGTGAACACGAAGATGGACGGCGCCTTCATCAGTGCAGCCACGCGCAGCGCGTTGCGGCTGTAGTCCGAGAAGGTCAGGAACGTGCCGCCAAACGGCCGATAACCGCCATGCAGCACGATGCCGTTGATGGCCGCGCTCATACCGAATTCGCGCACGCCGTAGTTGATGTGGTTGCCCCACTGGATCTCGTTCGTGTTCTCACCGGCGCGCACCGGCTTCGATGCCTTCCAGTTGGTCAGGTTAGAACCCGTCAGGTCAGCGGAACCGCCAAGCAGTTCAGGCAGCGCAGCGGCGAGGCCGTCGAGCGTTTGCTGCGAAGCCTTGCGCGTGGCAATGGTTTCGCCCTTCTGATTCGCGGCTTCAATAATGTTCTTCGCGTCCTGCGCCCACGTGGCCGGCAGTTCGTCGTTCATCCGGCGCACGAATTCGGCGGCTTCGGCCGAATGCTTCGCGCGGTACGCATCGAACTGCTTGTTCCATTCCGCTTCCGCGTGCGCGCCCGCTTCCTTCGCGTCCCATGCTGCGTAGACTTCTTGCGGAATCACGAACGGTTCCCAGCTCCAGCCCATTCCTGCGCGTGCATCGGCGATTTCCTTCAGACCGAGCGGCGCGCCGTGCGAATCGTGGCTGCCTTGCTTGGTCGGCGCACCCTTGCCGATAGTGGTACGGCAGCAGATCAGCGTGGGTTTATCCGAGTTCTTCGCTTGCGCAATGGCTGCGTCCACCGCGTCCACGTTGTGGCCGTCTACCGCGCGGATCACGTTCCAGCCGTACGCTTCGAAGCGCTTCGGGGTGTCGTCGTGGAACCAGTGCTCAACGTGACCGTCGATGGAAATACCGTTGTCGTCGTACAGCGCGATCAGCTTGTGCAGCTTGAGCGTGCCCGCGAACGAACAGGCTTCGTGCGAGATGCCTTCCATCATGCAGCCGTCGCCGAGGAACACGTACGTGTGGTGGTCGACGATCTTCGCGTCGTCCTTGTTGAACTCCGCCGCGAGCAGCGCTTCGGCGAGCGCCATGCCGACCGCGTTCGCCAGACCCTGGCCCAGCGGGCCGGTGGTCGTTTCGACGCCCGGCGTGATGCCGTATTCCGGGTGTCCCGGCGTCTTCGAATGCAGTTGGCGGAAGTTCTTGAGTTCGGTGATCGGCAGGTCATAGCCGGTCAGGTGCAGCAACGAGTACAACAGCATGGAACCATGACCGTTCGACAGGACAAAACGATCGCGGTCAGCCCAGTGCGGGTTACTCGGGTTGTGCTTCAGGTGACGCGACCAGAGCGCGACGCCGATTTCCGCCATGCCCATTGGCATGCCCGGATGGCCGGAGTTGGCTTGTTGAACAGCGTCCATTGCCAGCGCACGGATTGCGTTGGCCATCAGGCTGGTCTGGCTGGAATTCGGGGTCGTCATGTCGAGTCCGGTAGGTCCTGAAAAAATCCTGGGATGATTCTCGGCGACGCACCGGAGCAAACGATGAAACCACGTTTTCAACACCCGGAGCGACGAGAAACGAAGAGGATCGGAAGCCGGTTATTCTAGCAGACGACTTTGGCGCACTGCCGCGAGGGCCGTCGCGGCGCCGGAGGAATTAGATTGGAAATTGGCTGCCGCCGCAAACGTAGATCATAACGAACGCTTCGCGCGGGCACGCTCCCTGCACCGGCATAGCGAGCGGACGCGACGTCGCGCAGCAACAGAAATCCGCGCAGCCCTTCTGCCAAAGGGCGTCATGGCACAATGCACTGATCAAGCCGAGCTCGAGGAGAAGCCCTTATGTCCGACCCCCGCCCCGCCGATGTGCCGTGGCTCACGCCTTACCTGACCGTTCGCGATGCCCGTGTCTCCACCGGTTTCTACGAACAGGCGCTAGGTTTTGCGGTGCGTGACAGCGTCAACGACGACGGCGCCGTGATCCACGTCGAGATGACGTATCGCGGACAGTTGATCCTGATGTTCGCCCCCGAAGGCGCCTATGGTTCGCACGCGAAGACGCCGAAAAGCACGGGTCTGATGGCGCCGCAATCGTTCTATCTCTACGTAGACGATGTAGACGCCGCGTTCGCACGTGCAGTCGCGGTTGGCGCGAAGCCGCTGATCGAACCACAAGACCAGTACTGGGGCGACCGTTTTGCGCAGTTCGAAGACCCGGACGGGTATCGCTGGGCAATCGCCCGGCATTTGAATTAGGCTGGGTACGTCGCGTTCACGGTTGTTCGTCGAACCTTGAACGTTGATCAGGTCGCGCTCAAGCTCCATCACTTCCCTGCCCGCGCGCTTCGCAGCGTCCGGGCGAGTCATTTCATGCCACGTTTCTTTGTTGCCAGTCCGCTCGTCGCGGGCGAAATCATGCCCTTGCCGGACGATGTCGTCCGCCATGTTCACGTCCTGCGCCTGCAAACCGACGACACGGTCCACCTGTTCAACGGCTTGGGCGGCGAATATCGCGCGCGCCTGGTTGAGATCGGGAAGCGGACTGCGACCGTGCAACTCGATGAATTCACCGATCGCGAAGCGGAGCCGCCGTATCGCGTCACGCTGGTGCAAGGTGTGGCGGGCGGCGACAAGATGGATTGGCTGATCGAGAAGGCGGTCGAACTAGGCGCCACGTCCGTCGTTCCGCTCACTGCCGAGCGCGGCGTGGTGCGGTTATCGGGCGAACGCGCGGCGCGTCGCCAAGGACATTGGCAGGCGTTGGTGCGAGCCGCGTGCGAGCAATGCGGAAGAAATCGGGTCCCGGACGTAGCAGTGCCTCAGGACCTGGATAAATGGCTCGGCAATCTGCCGCCCGCCGAAGACGGCGAGTTGCGGTTGCTGCTGTCGCCACGAGCGCAGCTTGGGTTCGCCTCTTTGCCCGCGAGCGCGCCCACGGCGCCCGTAACTATCGCGATCGGGCCGGAAGCCGGATTTTCGCCGCCAGAGGAAGCGACCATTCTCGATGCCGGTTTTGTCACCCTTGGTCTCGGACCTCGCATCTTGCGCACCGAGACAGCGGGTATTGCAGTCCTCGCGGCACTGGCCGCGCGCTGGGGCGGGTGGTGAATTAACCGCGGCATCGCTGCGATCCATCTCGAAATAAAACGCAAAAAAGCCAGTCAGCGCCTGTGTTCAACAGACGATGACCGGCTTTCTAACTTCTCTGCGCCGAGAAAACTCAACGCCTTGCGCATGGAACTTGTTCAGAACTCGGGCGCTTGCCGCTTGCGCTCAGGCGAACGGCTCAGGCGAACGAGTAAAACACCCTGAACGCCACACGCCGTTCGGCCCAGAATTCCGCTGCTTCGCGAAACACGTCGAGCAAGGTCTCGCGCCCTTCCTTGTCAAATTTCTGCGCAACAGGCAGTGCTTCCAGCACGATCACGAAACCCGGCTGCGAACCGGCTTTGTGCACGAGGTCGGTGAGACTGTCGTACAGCGCGTCGTAATTCTTCCCGAAGTGCTTCGGAAACAAAAACGACGTGGCGATGGTTTCGAGCACTTCCTGCTTGCTCTGGGCCTGGCCGCAATACGCGTAGAGAAAATGCTGGCCGAGCTTGCTCGCTTCGTCGGCGAGATCCTGGACCCTGAAAGCGCGGATCGACTGCACGATATTTGATCGTACCGTCTTGAAAAGACTCATAGACCCCTCGTTCAATGATGACAGCGCCGTGCTCTGTTCGTCGTCGGGTCGATTTTCGTCTGTCGTGCGGAGTCGCAAAACTCGCTGAAACATGTTGCCATCGCCGGCGAAAAGATCACCCGCGACACCGTTGTCGTGCGCGTAGATGTTGTCGCTCATGCCGTTCATCCCGAAGTTAATCCCGCAATGCGTTTAAAACTCACGTAATGGTCGTCGGTATAGAAGCAGTTGTCGACCTGCCGGCGGGGCCCGCCACATACGATCCGCCGTGCGCCGCGATCGCGGGCGCGCGGCGTGGGAACGGTGTATTCGTGGTAAAAGCCGCGTGGGTGCGGCGGCAGCATACGCTCGCGGTTGCCGAACACGATGCCGTCTTTCTCATACGGGAAAGGCCCGCCAGCCTCGATCCGCCGCAGCGTCACAACAGCCTGTTTCGGCAATTGTGCGGCGTCGACGGTAGTCTGCGACGGTTCCGAACCCGTTGATGCGGCATCGCGCCAGCTCTTTGCGCGCGGATCGCTTTTCAGCTTGTCCTTGTCTTGCAACACGTGCGGCGGTTCCGCCTGCGACGCTCCTGCCAAGGTGCTCGCGGCCGGGCTTGGGGAATCCGGCCCGCCTTTCCCGCAGCCGCTCAACACCCACGAAAGCGCCACAATGAACCCACAAAACCATGCGCGCTTCACGAAACCTGTCCCCGCTTTGAACCCAGAAATATGACGACCATTAAAGACGTAAGGGTATCGCTAATGACACCGGGAATCAATGTTGGTTCGGAAGATGCCCGTTTTTCAGGCGCTTTTTGCCTCTTATCTGACCGTTACATGCGGCTCGCCGACGCTTTTTCATGAATGACAAAAAAATAGGCCTCGATCATATTTAGGATCAGTCTGAGATATTTTTATCTCATTTAGGTTGAAAATGACTTCATGCATGGTTTGGGGAGCGGAGCCAGCGTCGCCTCTCTCGCGAAGCTCCTACGGTGTAAAAGCCGGCATCATTGCTGTTTGGAGGAGAAAGCAAATCCCCTTGCATGCCTCGTGGCGTGCCGGATCATCCGGCACGCTTTTTTTTGTTCCGGCGCCCGACGTGACCATCAGGAATCCGATCATTAAGCCGACGAAACGCTGCAACTATGCGGTCCAATCGTCGCGGAAATGAAAAAGAGGGATTGCGACCACTTGCCGCAATCCCTCTTTGCAATCCGTCTTTCTATTTCTGCAACCCCTCTTCCCGGAGTTCTACTCGAACCCGCCAGCCCTGCGCGGATTCCTGTCCGGCGAGCTTTAATCTCGCTTCGAACCCTTACCGCGCCGCAGCCGTTGCGTCCGCCACCAGCAACGCCGTCATATTGACGATCCGGCGCACCGTAGCCGACGCCGTCAGCACATGCACGGGCTGAGCCGCGCCCAGCAGCATTGGCCCAATGGCGATGTTATTGCCCGCTGCCGTCTTCAGCAGGTTGTACGAAATATTCGCGGCATCAATATTCGGCAGTACGAGCAAATTCGCGTCGCCTACCAGCGTTGATTCCGGCAGGACTTCGCGGCGCAGGTTGGCATCCAGCGCTACGTCGCCGTGCATTTCGCCGTCCACGTCCAGATCCGGCGCACGCTCGCGCAACAATGCCAGCGTGTCGCGCATCTTGATGGCCGTCGGCGCGTTGCTGGTACCGAAGTTCGAATGCGAAAGCAGAGCGATCTTCGGCACAATGCCAAAGCGTCGCACTTCTTCCGCCGCCATGATCGTGATCTCGCAGAGCTGCTCGGGGGTCGGGTCCACGTTCACGTGCGTGTCGACAATGAAGATCTGCCGGCCCGGCAGCACCAGCGCATTCATTGCCGCATAGACGCTGCAGCCTTCCTTCTTGCCGATCACCTGATCGACGAAATGCAGATGGCGGTGCGTCGTGCTGATCGTGCCGCAGATCATGCCGTCCGCTTCGCCCTTCTTGACCAGCATCGCACCAATCAGCGTGGTGCGGCGGCGCATCTCCAGCTTCGCCATCTGCGCGCTGATGCCCTTCCTGGCCATCATGGTGTGATATGTCTGCCAGAAGTCGCGATACCGCTCGTCGTGATCGGTATCCACAACCGTGAAGTCCACGCCAGCGGTCAAACGCAAACCGTACTTCGTGATGCGCTGAGCGATCACGGCCGGTCGTCCGATCAGGATCGGCTTCGCAATCTTCTCGTCCACCGCGATCTGGACCGCGCGCAGCACGCGCTCCTCTTCACCCTCCGCGAACACAATGCGCTTTTTGTCCGGATCCACGCTGCGTGCGAGCTGGAACACCGGCTTCATGGTCGTGCCGCTGTGATAGACGAACTGCTGCAGATGCTGTTCGTACGCGTCCATGTCTTCAATAGGACGCGTGGCCACGCCTGAATCCATAGCGGCCTTGGCCACCGCCGGCGCGATCTTCACGATCAGGCGCGGGTCGAACGGTTTCGGAATCAGGTACTCGGGACCAAACGACAGGTCCTGAATGCCATAAGCCGTTGCCACGATATCGCTTTGTTCCTGCCGCGCCAGTTCCGCGATCGCATTCACCGCGGCAATTTCCATTTCGCGCGTGATCGTGCTCGCGCCTGCGTCGAGTGCGCCGCGGAAAATGAACGGGAAACACAGGACGTTATTGACCTGGTTCGGATAGTCGGTACGGCCGGTGGCAAGCACCGCGTCCGGACGCACTTCCAGTGCGAGTTCCGGCAGAATTTCCGGCGTCGGGTTGGCGAGCGCGAGAATCAGCGGCTTTTGCGCCATGCCCTTGACCATCTCCTGCTTCAACACGCCGCCAGCGGACAGCCCGAGGAACACGTCGGCGCCTTCCATCACGTCGGCCAGCGTACGCGCCGAGGTTTCGCGCGCAAAACGGTCCTTGTCCGGGTCCATCAACTCCACGCGGCCCTTGTAGACCACGCCGGCAAGATCGGTCACGAAGATGTTTTCGAGCTTCAGGCCAAGTTCAACCAGCAGGTCCAGACAGGCCAGCGCTGCGGCGCCCGCGCCCGAGGTAACCAGCTTCACTTCTTCAATCTTCTTGCCGACCACGACCAGGCCGTTGGTAATAGCAGCCGCGACAACGATAGCCGTGCCGTGCTGGTCGTCGTGGAACACCGGGATCTTCATGCGCTTGCGGCATTCCCGCTCCACGATGAAGCAATCCGGCGCCTTGATGTCTTCCAGGTTGATGCCGCCGAACGTGGGTTCGAGCGCGCAGATCACTTCAACGAGCTTCAGCGGGTCCATCTCGTTCAGCTCGATGTCGAACACGTCGATACCGGCGAACTTCTTGAACAGCACGGCCTTGCCTTCCATGACCGGCTTCGACGCGAGCGGCCCGATATTGCCGAGCCCGAGGACCGCCGTGCCGTTCGTCACGACGCCGACCAGGTTGCTGCGCGCGGTGAAACGCGCGGCGTTCAGCGGATTGGCGACGATTTCCTCGCACGCGAACGCCACGCCCGGTGAATACGCCAGCGCTAGATCACGCTGGTTGATCATCTGCTTGGTGGGAGCAATCGCGATTTTGCCGGGGGTGGGAAACTCGTGGTAATCGAGTGCGGCTTCGCGGAGCTTGGCTTTGGCGCTATCGGCAGGAGAGGTCATGAGGCGTCTGGCTTTAGGCGAGATTAGAATAGAAGTTCGAACGCATTGTAGCGCCAATCAACCGACCCTCCGGATGGCAATACCGGCAATTCGCGGCACATAGCCCATTTGGACAAGGCCTGGAAAAGCAGCATCAGCCGTACGCCGGCAGCGGGTTCACGCCGCAAAATTCCCTTATTGAGATGAAACGCGCGTCAACAGGCACGCATCGTCGCCAACTCTCTCCCACCACGTCGCCGGATTGCTGATGCTCTCAGAGTTTTCCCTGATCGAACGATATTTCTCCCAGCCCGCCGCCGCGTTCCCGGCAACGGACGACGCGCCGAAGGCGACGCTCGGCATAGGTGACGACTGCGCGTTGCTTGCCCCGAAGCACGGACAGCACCTGGCAATTTCCACGGACATGCTCGTGTCGGGCCGCCATTTTTTCCCCGATGTGTCCCCGTGGGCGCTGGGTTACAAGGCGCTGGCGGTGAATCTGTCGGACCTCGCCGCCATGGGCGCGAAGCCGCGCGCGTTCACCCTAGCGTTGTCGATGCCGAAAGCCGATGAAAGCTGGCTCGAAGCGTTCAGCAGCGGCCTTTTCCAACTAGCCAACCAGTACGGCTGCGAGCTGATCGGCGGCGATACAACCAGTGGCCCGCACGTGTGCATCAGCATTACCGTGTTCGGCGATGTCCCTGTTGCGCAGGCACTGCGGCGCGATGCCGCACGACCAGGCGACGACATCTGGGTATCCGGCGTGCTGGGCGGCGCGCGTGCCGGGCTCGGTATCCGCCGCGGCGAATGGTCGATGAAAGATCCTGCCGGCGAAGCCATCGCAATCAAGGCGCTCGAACTGCCGGAACCGCGCGTGGCGCTCGGCATCGCGTTGCGGGGTGTCGCGCACGCCGCGCTCGATATCTCCGACGGTCTCGCCGGCGACTTGCTCCACGTATTGAAGCGCTCGAACGTGCGCGCGACGGTGAATATCGATCAGATACCGCGCTCCGGCACGCTCGCTGGCCTGCCCGCGGCCACGCAGGTGCATTGCATCCTGGCGGGCGGCGACGACTACGAACTCTGCTTTACCGCGCCGGCCGCCGTGAGGACCGAAATCGAACGGATAGGGACGGCGCAGGGAGTTTTGTTGACGCGTATCGGTACAATCGAGGGTCCGGCCGCGGAAGGACGAGCGGCGTCCAACACGTCCGGCACAGCGCCGAAGGACTTGCCGGCCATCGACTGGCGCGACAACACCGGTCCGGTTTCTTTCCCCGACACGGGCTTCGACCATTTTCATGCAGACTGATCCGATCATCGACACAATTGACGAGACACCCCGCCCGAAGCCGTCGCGCCGCACGAGCGCGCGCTTCATGCTGTCGCATCCGCTGCATATCCTGTCACTGGGCTTCGGCAGCGGCTTGTCACCAATCGCGCCCGGCACCGTCGGCACCTTGTTCGCGTGGGCGTCGTTCGTGGTGTTCAACCCGCACCTGACGGTTGCCGAATGGGCCTTGCTGATCGCCGTGGGGTTCGTGGCCGGCTGCTGGTTCTGCGGTTTCACGGCGAAGAAAATGGGCATTTCCGATCCGTCGCCGGTGGTCTGGGACGAGATCATCGCGTTCTGGCTGGTGTTGCTGTTCGTCACGCCGGCCACGTTCACGGGGCAGTTGTGGGCGTTCATCGTGTTCCGTTTCTTCGACATGGTGAAACCGCCGCCCATCAGTTATTTCGACCGCCGGTTGAAAGGCGGTTTCGGCATCATGTTCGACGATATTGCCGCTGCGTTCTTCACGCTGCTCGTAATTGCGCTATGGCGCATGACCATTTGATTTCTGTCTTGCCCGCATCTCACGTTTCCGACCGCCCCCACCCGAGGCTTTGCCATGGCTACCGATAACGTCGTCCACCAGCTCGCCATTCGTGCCGGCAACAAACTGCGCGACGAGCGGCTGATGCTCGCGACCGCCGAGTCGTGCACCGGCGGGATGGTTGCCGCCGCCATGACCGATATTTCCGGCAGCAGCGCGTGGTTCGAGCGCGGTTTCGTCACCTATTCGAACCTGGCGAAGACCGAGATGATCGGCGTGCCGCCTGACCTGATCGAGCGCCACGGCGCGGTCAGCGAACCGGTCGCCAAAGCCATGGCGGAGGGTGCGCTGAGGAACAGCCGGGCGCAGGTATCGCTATCGATAACCGGCGTGGCCGGACCGGGCGGCGGCACGGAAACGAAGCCCGTCGGCATGGTGTCTTTTGCATGGAGCAACCGCTTGCACACGGCGGTGGAGACGCAGCAATTCAAGGGCGATCGCGAGCAGATTCGCACCCAGGCGGCGGCGTACGCGCTGCGCGGCTTGCTGGAACTATTGGAACGAAGGGAACGGTGAGAAGACGGTGATCGAGCGGATGGCGGCAAGACAGGCGGAGACACGAAGGGCCATGCACGGGCGGGTTTGCTGATGCCGGCGTTTGTGTACAACACGGCGCAAATCGTCAAATGGCTCGGCGCGCATACCGTTGCCAAGGCACGCGGGTATGTGGACGACGTGACGCGTCTGCACTGGGACGAAGACGTGCTGCGCGCCAACGTTCAAGGGATGCAACGCCAGCCTTATACCGTGGAGGTGACGTTTAACGATCAGCACGGCAAACTTTCCGCGCAAGGCCATTGTTCGTGCCCGGTCGGATTCGGCTGCAAGCATGCCGCCGCCGTATTGCTCGCGAGCGCCGCGGACAGACCGCGCGAGTCCGAAACCGTGCGCCCCGAAGTAGCAGGCTGGCTTGAAGGATTCCGCTCGCGGTTCGCCTCCACTCGCAGTGCCTCCGCAAAAAAGCCCGGCGAGTCGAGCGGCGCGCTCGCGCTCGTTTATATGCTGGGAACGTCGCGCATCATGCGCACCGCCGAAGTCACGCTGTATAAAGTGCGGCTCAGTCCGGACGGTTCGGTCCACACGTTCGACCGGCCCTGGACGAATCTGGACGCGGCGCTTGTCAAGCAGCCGAAGTTCGTCGGCGATGAAGACATGAGCATCGTGCGGGGGCTCCTCATTGGACGTACCCGCAACGATTTCGGCGGCTTCGGGCTCCACGGCGAAGAAGGCTCGGACTTGCTGCAGCGCATGCTGGCGACAGGACGGTTATTCAGCGCCAGGCTGGCCAGCCACGAGACCTCGGGGCCGCGCCGGCCGCTGCGTGAAGGTGAGCAACGGCCGGGACGAATCGAGTGGACGCCCGATCTGGACGATCGCGTGCGTCCCGTGCTGCAAACCGAGCCGCCCGCCACGTTGGTCATTCCCACCGAACCGCTGTGGTTCGCCGACGCGCAGACGCTTGAAGCGGGCATCGTCGATATGCCGCAACCCGCGCGGCAACTGGCCGATTATTTGTCGATGCCGCCCATCTCGCTTGCCGAAGCGCCGTTGGTCAGCGCAATGTTGCGTGAGGTCGACTCCGATCTGCCTCCGCCGCCGGAGCCGGAAACGCTGAACGTGCGTATTGTCGATACGGAACCGGTGCCGGTGCTTGTGCTCGATACGCGGCCCGTCAACAGCAGTTGGCGTCCCCGCGACGAGCGCACCGCTGCGAACGTGCTCGACTTTGCCCTCGTGACTTTCGATTACGACGGTTTCAGCATCGACCCCACGCGCGCCACCACGGTCATGCGCGCCGCGTCCGGCGAGATGGTCCAGGTGAGACGCCGCCACGACGTTGAAGCGCGTTATCTGGCGTCGCTCTACGATCTTGGCTTCCGCCAGATTCCCTCGCATCAACGTTTTGGACCCAAGCCCATTCCCAGTGGCGTGCTCGGCTTGCCCGTGCCCGACGCATGGGCCGTGTTCACCAACGACGCGCTCCCCGCGTTGCGCGAGGACGGCTGGCGCGTGAGCATGACGCCGGAATTTCGCTTCGACTTTATTGAGATCGATGACATCCAGGGCACCGCGCGCCAGGGAACCGATGGCTGGTTCGACCTGGAACTCGGCATTGCCGTGGGGGATCGGAGCGTTCGGCTCGAACCGCTGCTGGCTGACCTGTTCCAGCGCGACCGGCGCTGGCTCGCGGGCGCTATCGATTCAATCCACGACGACGAAGGCATCGAGCTCAAGACCGATCTTGGCGAGCGGCTGCGGGTGCGGGCGTCGCGGATCAAGCCGGTGGTACGCGTACTGATCGATCTCTTCGATACCCTCGGCACGCATCCGCTGCGCGTCTCCGAACAGGATGCCGGGCGGCTGGAAGCGCTCAGCGACACGGGCCGCTGGGAGTTTCACGGCGATGTGTCCATACGCGAGCTTGCTCAGCGTTTGCAGGAAGGGCCGGGGCTGCGGGAAGTGCCCGTGCCGCTTGGCTTGCATGCCGAGCTTCGGGGGTATCAGCGCGAAGGGCTCAACTGGATGCAGTATTTGCGCGAACGCAATCTGTCGGGTGTTCTCGCCGATGACATGGGTCTCGGCAAAACCGTGCAGACGCTGGCGCACATTCTGGTCGAGAAGGAGTCAGGACGGCTGGACCGGCCGGTGCTGGTGGTGTTGCCGACCACGCTGGTTCACAACTGGCGTGAGGAAGCGAAAAAGTTCGCGCCAGATTTGAGGGTGCTGGATCTGCACGGCCCGCAGCGCAAGGAACGTTTCGATCAGATTGATGAGCACGATCTTGTATTGACCACGTATCCCTTGCTGTGGCGCGATCAGGCGATGTTGTCGTTGCACGAGTACCACCTGCTGATCCTTGATGAAGCGCAGATAGTGAAGAACGTCGCGACCAAGGCCGCGAAGGGTATTCGCGATTTGCGCGCGCGACATCGGCTATGTTTGACTGGCACGCCGTTGGAAAACCACCTGGGTGAGTTGTGGGCGCAATTCGATTTCTTGCTGCCCGGTTTCCTTGGGACGCAGAAAGATTTCACGAAGCGTTGGCGCACACCGATCGAGAAATACGACGATCCGGTGCGGCGTGATTTGCTAGTGCGCCGGATTCGGCCGTTCATGCTGCGTCGAAGGAAGGATGAGGTCGCGAAGGAGTTGCCGCAGAAGACGACCATTGTGCGGACCGTGGCGCTCGAGGGTGCGCAACGTGATCTGTACGAGACCGTGCGGATCGCGATGCAGGAAAAAGTGCGGATGGCGGTGGCGGATCAGGGCTTGGCGCGCAGCCATATTGTCGTGCTTGAGGCGTTGCTCAAGTTGCGGCAGGTTTGCTGTGATCCGGCGTTGGTGAAGCTGGCGCGGGCGAAGCGTGTGGAGGAATCGGCGAAGCTCGATTTGTTACTCGATATGCTGCCGGAGTTGCTTGAAGAAGGGCGTCGGGTGCTGTTGTTTTCGCAGTTCACCGGGATGCTGGCGATTATTGCTGCCGCGCTCGATAAAGGCGGGCTTCCTTATGTCATGTTGACGGGAGATACGACTGATCGGATTACGCCGGTGACGCGTTTTCAGGATGGTGAGGTACCGTTGTTTCTGATCAGTTTGAAGGCGGGTGGCGTGGGATTGAATCTGACGGCTGCGGACACGGTGATTCATTACGATCCTTGGTGGAATCCGGCGGCGGAGAATCAGGCGACGGATCGGGCGCATCGGATTGGGCAATTGAAGCCGGTGTTTGTGTACAAGCTGATTGTGGCGGGGAGTATTGAAGAACGGATTGTGGCGATGCAGGGCCGCAAAGCCGCTCTCGCCGATAGTATTTTGCGTGAGGACGCGGCTGGGGCGGTGAAGTTTTCTGCCGAGGATATTGAGGCGTTGCTGGCGCCAATGCCAGTGGGTTGAGTTGGCACTCGGGGTTGGGGGGGGTTGGTGGGGGTGTTAGGTTCCGGGGTTAGCGGTTTTGGGTCTATGCCGGGGTGCTAGGTTCTAGGGTTAGCGGTCGGAGTCTATGCCGGGTTGATGCTTTCAGCGTTAGTGGTCTGCGTGAGTCGGATTTTCTCTTTATCACTATTAGCCACTGTGCGTGGCGGCACGTCATTTCCTTGTCCAAAGCGACAAAGAAACGAAGCAAAGAAAACGCTTTCAAACCACGCTACCCTAAGTGTCCACAGCGTGCAGTTTTGATTCATAGGTGCCCCAAAAGCACGGTGCTCGCCAGAGCCACGGATGTGTGAACCCCTCCTTCTCGCGAATCCTGACACGAACACGCTTCGCCCCGTACGCTCTCGGGCAAGCACCAGCGTTCAAGAATCAGCGCAGCCTCACGCGTTCTGGATGCCGCGCTCTTCGCGTGTCAGCTACGTGGTCTGACGGTTATGTCCATAGGTCACGGCACCACGCGTGTTGTTGCTCCGGTTTTGGTGAGTTACCCGCGCGGTCCGCACAGTTATTTTCGTCGGTTACGGCCGCGCGCATCTTCGCGACCTCGTTTCCAGCAGGGTTGGCGACGTGGTTCGAGGCGCGTACACATTTGGAGGGAGGTTGTTCGCGGATAGCGCGGGGTGTCCCTTGGGCAGGTTCAATCACCGGTGGCGAAGCGGTGGGTATCCGTGTTCGGAGAAGGAGGGGTTCACACATCCAAAGACGCGTGAGGCCGGGGTGGTTCCTTGGCAATGGTGCTTGCCCGAGAGCGTACGGGGCGAAGCGTGTTCGTGTCAGGATTCGCGAGAAGGAGGGGTTCACACATCCGTCGCTCTGGCGAGCACCGTGCTTTTGGGGCACCTATGAATCAAAACTGCACGCTGTGGACACTTAGGGTAGCGTGGTTGAAAGCGCTTTCTTTGCTTCGTTTCTTTGTCGCTTTGGACAAAGAAATGACGTGCCGCCACGCACAGTGGCTAATAGTGATAAAGAGAATATCCGACTCTCGCAGACCACTAACACTGAAAGCAGCAACCCGGCATAGACCCCGACCGCTAACCCCGGAACCTAGCAACCCGCCCCCAAATCCCAACCGAGTGCGAACGAAAACCTACACCACGACAGTCTGAGCTTCCCCGGCAAGCGATTCCCGCACTACACCGATCGACCAAACCTGCTCACCCGCAGCCGACAAAAGCCCCGTAGCGGCTTCAGCGTCCGCAGCATCGACCACAACGACCATTCCGATTCCGCAGTTAAACACCCGATGCATCTCGGCATCAGCCACACCGCCATGCTTCTGCAGCCACGAAAACAACGGCGGCAACGGCCACGCCCGATGATCCAACTCAACCGTCAAGCCCTCGCGCAGAACCCGCGGAATATTCTCAACCAGCCCACCGCCGGTGATATGCGCCATACCCTTCACAGCCATCTGCGACATCAACGACAACAACGGCTTCACGTAAATATGCGTCGGCGCCATCAACGCATCAGCAAGCGAACGGCCATCGAAATCAGCATTCAGATCAGGCTGCGCACGCTCAATAATCTTGCGCACCAACGAATACCCATTTGAATGGATCCCAGAAGAAGAAAGACCCAACACGACGTCGCCAGGCTGAATGGTCGAGCCATCGATAATCTTGCTCTTCTCAACCGCACCCACCGCAAACCCGGCCAGATCGTACTCACCATCCGGATACATGCCCGGCATTTCAGCGGTCTCACCACCAATCAACGCACACCCGGCCAATTCGCAACCTTGCGCAATCCCTTGCACCACGGTCGCCGCCGTATCCACGTCCAGCTTGCCGCAAGCGAAATAATCGAGGAAAAACAATGGCTCAGCACCCTGCACCAGGATGTCGTTGACGCTCATGGCAACCAGATCCTGGCCAACCGTGTCATGCTTGTTCAGTTGAAAGGCCAGCCGCAGCTTCGTACCCACGCCGTCCGTGCCGGATACCAGCACCGGCTCTTTGTATCGTTTAGGTACTTCAAACAGCGCGCCGAATCCGCCAATTCCCCCCAACACGCCGTCGCGCATGGTTTTCTTGGCAAAGGGCTTGATCCGGTCGACAAGCGCGTCGCCGGCATCGATGTCCACGCCCGCGTCGCGATAGGACAAACCTTGGGCGTCTGAGGCGGATTTCGGTTGATTCATGGGGGATCGGCGAGAAGGTCGGTAAAATGAGATTTTAACCGATGCCAGCCGCCCAGCCGGATTTCTCGCAGTTCGCGGCCCTGACTCCGAAAGACCGCACCAAACCCTTTTCGAGACTCGCGCCCATCCGGCTGGAAACTCGACCCTGCGCTCAACGCCTTTCGCCACGGCATAAACCGGGCATCGGTATGCTGAGCGCGCCGCTTTTCAAGATACGCCCTGACGGAACCGATTGCCCGTGCAACGCCAACTGACGCTCGATCTCGGCACGCCGCCGCTCGCCACCTTCGATAATTTTTTCGCCGCCGGCAACCACGAACTGGTGACCCGCCTGCGCGAACTCGACGGTGCGCTCGCAGCCGGCCCCGTGGCCGACCGGACCTTCTACGTCTGGGGCGAAGCCGGCAGCGGCCGCAGCCATCTGCTGCAGGCGCTGGTGCACGAAGCGAACGGGCGGGCGCGCTTTCTGAGTCCGCAAGCGCCGCTGGCCGCGTTCACGTTCGATCCCAAGGCGAGCATTTACGCCATCGACGACTGCGAGCAGCTTTCCGGTGCCCAGCAAATCGCGCTATTCAACCTGTTCAACGAGGTGCGCGCGCATCCGGCCAGCGCGCTGGTGGCAACGGGCAATGTGGCGCCGCTGGGGTTATCGGTGAGAGAAGATTTGCGCACGCGCCTCGGCTGGGGACTCGTATTCCAGCTCACGCCCCTCTCAGACGAAAGCAAAGCCAGCGCGCTGAAACACGCGGCGCGCGAGCGCGGCATTGCGCTCGCCGACGACGTCCCCGCCTATCTGCTCACGCATTTTCGCCGCGACATGCCAAGCCTCATGACCTTGCTCGATGAACTCGACCGCTTTTCGCTGGAACAAAAGCGCGCCGTGACTCTGCCCTTATTACGCACGATGCTCGCCGCAAAAGAAGACAACGCGCCCCGTCCGCAGACCGAGCTTTTTTAGGCCCGATTTCAAGCCCATCACCGCGCCGCGAGCAGCCAGCGAACGCTTCCACCCGCTTCAAGTAAAATGCGCTCCCATGAACCTAGCCCTTTTTGATCTCGATCACACTCTCATCCCGACGGACAGCGACCACGAATGGGGCCGCTTCATGGCGAAGCTCGGCATTGTCGATGCTGAGAAGTTCGCGAAGCAAAACGACGCGTTCTACGAAGACTACAAAGCCGGCACGCTCGATATCCACGCGTACCTGACCGCCCAGCTTTCTCCGCTCGCCCAGCACCCGCGCGCGCAACTGGACGACTGGCACGCGCAATTCATGCGCGAAATCATCACGCCGGCCATCGCTCCGGCGGCACTCGAGCTCGTGCGCCGCCACCAGGAAGCGGGCGATCTCTGCTGCCTCGTCACCGCCACGAACGCGTTCATCACGGCGCCGATCGGCCGGGCGTTCGGGATTGAAGCGTTGATCGCGTGCGAGGTCGAAACGGTCGACAATATCCCCAACGGCGAGCTGACCGGCCGCGCAACGGGCACGCCGAGCTATCGCGAGGGCAAGATCGTGCGCACCGAAGCGTGGCTCGCGTCCATGGGAAAAAGCCTGAACGACTTCGAACACAGCTACTTCTACAGCGACTCGCACAACGACATTCCTCTACTCGAGAAAGTCACCGACCCGATCGCGACCAATCCCGACGACACCTTGCGCGCGCATGCGCAAGCCCGCGGCTGGCGCATCCTGGAAATCTTCTCCCCACGTGATTAAAAAACTCATCCGCAAGCTGTTCGGCCAGGAAAGCGCCAAAGAAGAGACCCCGGCAACCGCCCCGCTCTCCGACGATGTAAAACCCGCCCGCAAAAGCACGCGCAAAAAGGCCGCGCCGGCCGTGGCAAAGCGCGATCCGAACGTACCCGTGATCCTGTCGGCGGACGTGCACGGCATCGACCCGGCCCTGATCTCGAAGAACGCGATTCGCGTGACCGAAGGTCTGCAACAAGGCGGGCATCGCGCGTTTATCGTGGGTGGCGCCGTGCGCGACCTGCTGCTGAACGTCGCGCCGAAAGATTTCGACGTTGCAACAGACGCTACGCCGGACCAGGTGCAGAAGCTGTTCCGGCGCGCGCGCATCATTGGCCGGCGGTTCCAGATCGTGCACGTGCAGTTCGGCCAGGACATCATCGAGACATCGACGTTCCGCGCGCTCGTCGATACCCCCGCCGACGCACCACCCTCACCGCCTCCGCCGCGCCTGAGACGTGGTGAAATGGACACGCGCACGCATGCGGTCGATGCCAGCGGCCGCGTGCTGCGCGATAACGTGTGGGGCGAGCAGCACGAAGACGCCACGCGCCGCGACTTCACGATCAACGCCATGTATTACGATCCGGCCACGCAAACCGTGCTGGATTATCACGACGGCATGGCCGACATCCGCGCGCGTTTGCTGCGCATGATCGGCGACCCGGCCACGCGGTATCGCGAAGACCCGGTGCGCATGCTGCGTGTCGTGCGTTTTGCCGCGAAGCTCGGCTTCGAGATCGAGCCTGCCACGCGCGCGCCGATCGCGGAGCTGGCCGACCTGATCAGCAACGTTCCGGCCGCCCGCCTCTTCGATGAAATGCTCAAGCTGCTGCTCTCAGGCCACGCGCTCGCGTGCCTGACGCGGCTGCGCGCGGAAGGTTTGCATCACGGCGTATTGCCGCTGCTCGACGTGATTTTCGAATCGCCGCACGGCGAGAAATTCATCACGCTCGCGTTGACCAATACCGACGAACGCGTGCGCGCCGGCAAAGGTGTATCGCCGGGTTTCCTGTTCGCCACGCTGCTCTGGAACGACATGCAGACGCGCTGGGAGCAGTTCACGGCGGCCGGTGAATTCCCCGTGCCCGCACTGCATCGCGCAATGGACGACGTGCTCGACATGCAGACTGAAAAACTCGCTATCCATAAGCGGTTTTCATCGGATATGCGCGAGATATGGGGCCTGCAACTTCGGCTCGAAAAACGCTCGGGCAGAAGCGCGATGAAGCTGCTGGAACACCAAAGGTTTAGGGCAGGTTATGATTTCCTCCTGCTGCGATGCGAATCCGGCGAACTGGATGCATCGGTTGGTCAGTGGTGGACGGATTTCATTGCTGGGGACGCTGCCGCGCGCGAGTCACTGCTTTCGCACGGCGGGAAGGACCGGGTACCCACGAAACGACGGCGGCGTAGCAGCAACGCCAAAAGCCGCAGGCCGGGTGACGGAATGGAGGGCGGCGCGAGCACCGTAGAAGGGTCAGCTCGCGACAATCGCGAAGAGCGTGACGTGCGTGATGTACGGTATGGCGACGAAAGCGGTGGCCAGCGCGACGATTGACACGGACCGTGCGCGTGTTTTGATCATGTCGATCAACGCGCGTGAGCCGTGTAACGCCAAACGACAGTCGTAGGATTCATGCCATGACGGTAGCTTATCTGGGCCTGGGCGCAAACCTTGGTGACGCGCGCCAGACCCTGAAAGACACAGTGGTGTGTCTTGCTCAGCAAAACACGATCACCGTGCTCGCGAAGTCGAGCCTCTATCGCACCGCGCCCGTGGACGCCGGTGGCGACGACTACTTCAATTACGTCGTCAAGATCGATACCACGCTGGCCGCGCGCCAGTTGCTGCGGCTGTGCCACGGCATAGAAAGCCATTTCGGACGCGAGCGGCCATACAGGAACGCGCCGCGTACACTCGATATCGACATCCTGCTGTACGGCGATTCCTGCATCGAGGAAGCCGATCTCGTCGTGCCCCACCCGCGTCTCACCGAGCGCGCGTTTACACTCGTGCCGCTGGTCGAACTCGACCGCGATGTGGTCATCGCGCAACGCGGCCGAGCCGATGCATTCCTCGCCTCGGTTCAGGATCAACGTATTGAAAAAGTGGCGACACATCAGTGCCCGCTATTCGCTTCCCGCTGCACTTCGCGACGCGAAGCCTGAAAAATTTGCGATGCGAAGCCCGAAATTCCGCGACGCGAAGCCTGAAAGGTGAATAGTCCATGAGCATGTCGCCCCTTACCGTCACCGCGCCGCAGTTGCGCCCGCCGCATCGGTATATTGCGATTGAAGGGCCTATTGGCGTCGGCAAGACCACGCTGGCGCGCTTGCTCGCCGAACGCTGGTCAATGCGCACGCTGTTCGAGCGCCCGCAGGAGAACGTGTTTCTAGAGCGGTTTTATCGCGACAACACGCGTTACGCGCTGCCTACGCAATTGCAATTCACGTTGCAGCGCGCGCAGCAAACGCAGGAGATCGCAGCGGCGCTGCTGGGCGCACCCGGGCATCTCGGGCAACACGCCAGCGCGCCGCTCATCACCGACTTCCTCACCGATAAAACCGCGTTGTTCGCGCGTCTCACGCTCCCCGACGACGAATTCGAGCTGTTCCGGGAGATCGCCAAGCGTATTGATACGTCAGCGCCCGCGCCGGATCTGGTCGTGTATCTGCAGGCGAGTCCCGAGGTATTGTTCGCGCGCATTCAAAAGCGCGCAGTACCGATGGAACTGCAAATCCCGGACGCGTACCTGCGCGCCCTCTGCGACGCCTACAATGACTTCTTCTATCACTACGACGCCACGCCGCTGTTGACGGTGAACGCCGAGCATCTGAATCCGCTGGAATCGGACGCCGATCTGGCGCTGCTGGTTGATCGAATTGAAACCATGCGTGGGCGCAAGGAATTCTTTGTCAAGGGCACGTCACTTTAAGTCCGTCCGGCTTGCGCGCAGGCGTGCCGTCTCTTATCTAGTCGATGTGGAAATTCTCATGGCGTATTTGCAGGAAACCAGCCGCACCGCGATCACCGTCCCGAAGCTTCGGACCATGCGTGAAGCCGGCGAAAAAATCACGATGCTGACGTGCTACGACGCGAGTTTTTCCGCGTTGCTGGATCGTGCGGGCGTCGATGTATTGCTGATCGGCGATTCGCTTGGAAATGTGTTGCAAGGGCATGGCACGACGCTGCCCGTGACGCTGGCCGATATTGCGTATCACACCGCCGCGGTCGCACGCGGCAACAAGAACGCGCTGGTCGTCGCCGATATGCCGTTTGGCACAGTCGGCTCGCGCGAGGAAACCTATGCAAACGCCGTGCAATTGATGCGCGCGGGTGCGCAGATGGTGAAGATCGAAGGCGGTGAATGGGTCGCCGATACGGTCAGGTTTCTCGTCGACCGGTCAATTCCCGTTTGCGGGCATGTCGGGTTGACGCCGCAATCGGTGCACGCGTTTGGCGGGTTCAAGGTGCAAGGGAAAACCGACGCCGGCGCCGAGCAAATGCGCCGCGATGCCCTCGCGTTTCAGAATGCCGGCGCGCAGTTGCTGGTGATCGAAGCGGTGCCTACGCTGGTGGCTAGCGAGGTGACGCAGCAGTTGGTCATCCCGACTATTGGCATTGGCGCGGGGCTCGATTGTTCGGGCCAAGTGCTCGTGCTGCACGACATGCTCGGGATTTTTCCTGGCAAACGGCCGCGGTTTGTTAAAGACTTCATGCAAGGGCAGCCGAGTATTCTTGCAGCCGTCGAAGCGTATGTTCGCGCTGTCAGGGAGAAGACATTTCCGGGGCCGGAGCATACGTTTTAAGGGGGTTGTTGTTCGTTTGTTGTTCTGTCAGAGGCGGCGTTCTTGTTCGCCTCTGCTTAGCTCAACCGCTTCAACCGCGCCGGCATCGCGCCGCGCAGCGCGTTGCAGATCATCAACGATTCTGCACGGTCAAGGTCCTCACGCGTCAGCGTGCGTTCCTCAGCATCCAGCTCTTCGATCAATACACCACGCATCACGCCCGGCAACAATCCTGCGTCGAGCGGCGGCGTGCTCCAGCGGCCATTGAGTCTCACGAACACGTTCGATCGCCCGCCTTCCGTCAGCTCTGCGCGCTCGTTGAAAAACAGCATGTCGAACGCGCCTAGCGCTTCGGCCTCGCGCCACGCACGGTCATAGTCTTCACGCGACGTTGTCTTGTGCCTGAGCAACGGATCGTCCGCCGATCGCGCTGCGAAGCCATATTCCGATGCCAGCAAAACGTCGGCCGTCGACGCCGCCAACGGCACGAGCGGCGCACTCGTCACGGTAATCTCGCCGCTTTTGCTCAACGCAATCCGCAACCGATAACCCGCCTGCGCTTCGAAGCTCGCGCATGCTTCATCGATACATTCCTGCAGCTTCGCCCGATCAAGCGGAAAGCCACACCATTGCGCACTGGCCTCAAGCCGCGAAAGATGGCGATCCCAATGGCGAATCCCTTCTTCCTTAGTCGCGAACGTGGTCTCGAAGAGCTGGAAACCCGGATCGGAGCCAATCAGGAATTGAGCCTTCAATTCGCACTCCTCGAATTCATCGGCGGCGACGCTGTCCAGCACAATGCCCGCGCCCACGCCCATCCTGCCTCTGCCGTGCCGTATTTCCAGCGTCCGGATCGGCACCGACAAACAGAAGTCCCGGCGCTTGTCCAGCCAGCCGATCGCGCCCGTATAAATGCCGCGCGGCGTGCTTTCCAGCGCATCGATCAGTTGCATCGTCTTGTGCTTGGGCGCGCCCGTGATCGACCCGCACGGCATAAGCGCCCGAAGGATATGTGCGAAGGTGGTGCCGGGAAGCAACCGTGCTTCCACCGTCGATGTCATCTGCCAAACCGACGTGTACGGTTCAACCGAAAACAAGCGCGGCACGTGCACGCTTCCCGTAACCGCGACACGCGACATGTCGTTGCGCAGCAAGTCCACGATCATCACGTTTTCGGCGCGATTCTTCGGGTCGAGCCTCAGCCATTCCGGGTCCGCACTGCGGGGCGCCGTGCCCTTCATCGGCCGCGCCTGCAGCACGTCGCCCTCGCGCTGGATGAACAACTCGGGCGAGCACGAGAGCACATCGCGCCCATCGGGCAGCGCAATCAGCGCGCCGTATTGCACAGGCTGCCGCTCCCGCAGCCGTCGATACAACCCAACTGCCGAGCCAAAGACATCGAAGGCGAGACGGAAGGTGTAGTTGATCTGATAGGAATCGCCGGCCTGCAACGCTTCCTGAACGGCCGCGATGGCCTGCTCGAACGCGTCGGGCGTCACGCTCGCTTCAACGTTCGCGACACCCGCCACCGATGGCTGGCCGGCCAGGCCGTTATCACGCGCGACGAGCCATTGATTCGCCTCTTCACACGATAACAACGTGCACTCGCGGAACAACAAAAAGCGCAGCGCGGCATCGCCGGGCTGCGCTAACTGAAGATTGCGGCCAAATTCATAATCCGCGAGCATGACGGCGTGCAATCCGTCGCGCAGGTCTGCTTCAACACTCGCACATACTGCGTCGAGTTGGGCGGGATCATGGCACGACCGTTCATGCAAGAAGCTGGCGTACAGGCGACTCGACCGCCTTTCGGCGGTCGAGTCGCAATCGTCGAGCAGCGCGAAAACCTCGCGGCGTTGCTGCATGATCATCGCCTTGGTCGAGAGAACCTCAATCGAAGAAACTCTTCACCCGATCGAACCAACTCTTGCTTTGCGGGCTATGACGCGCGCCGCCTTCCGTCAGTGAACGCTCGAACTGCTTGAGCAGATCACGTTGCTGGTCGGTGAGCTTGACCGGCGTTTCGACCTGCACATGCACATATAGGTCCCCGGCAATGCTCGAGCGCAATCCCTTGATACCCTTACTACGCAGCCGGAACGTCTTGCCCGACTGCGTGCCTTCCGGCACGGTGAAACTCGCGCGGCCAGCCAGCGTGGGCACTTCAATCTCGCCGCCAAGCGCCGCCGTGGAGAAGGGAATCGGCATCTGGCAATGCAGGTCGTCGCCGTCGCGTTCGAACACCGAATGCTGCTTGATGTGAATCTCGACGTACAAGTCACCGCTCGGACCGCCGTTGATGCCGGGCTCGCCGTTACCCGACGAGCGAATCCGCATGCCGTCGTCAATACCCGCCGGGATCTTCACCTCCAGCGTCTTCGTTTCCTTCACCTTGCCCGCGCCGTGGCAATGACCGCACGGCTCAGGAATGTGGGTGCCGGTGCCATGACACTTCGGGCAAGTCTGCTGGATGCTGAAAAAGCCCTGCGACATGCGCACGGTGCCTTGTCCCTGACACGTCGGACAGGTTTCCGGCTTGGTGCCGGGCTTCGCACCCGAGCCCTTGCAAATCTCGCAATTCACCCAACTCGGCACGCGAATTTGCGTGTCGTAGCCATGTGCTGCCTGCTCCAGCGAGATTTCCATGCTGTAGCGCAAATCCGCGCCGCGATAAACCTGCGGACCCGCGCGCCCACGACTGGCTCCCGCTGCGCCGCCGGCCGCCTGGCCGAAGATGTCGCCGAAAATATCGCCGAAGGCATCGGCGAATCCGCCAAAACCCTGCTGACCCGGACCGGCCATGTTCGGATCGACGCCGGCATGCCCGTATTGATCGTAGGCCGCGCGCTTTTGCGGATCCGAGAGCATTTCGTAGGCCTCTTTGACCTCCTTGAAATGCGCTTCCGAATCCTTGTTATCCGGATTGCGGTCGGGGTGATGCTTCATCGCAAGCTTGCGATAAGCCTTCTTGATTTCGTCGTCGCTCGCATTCTTCGCGACGCCCATAACCTCGTAGTAATCCCGTTTCGCCATATCGGTTCAGCGCCACCGCGCCTGATCAGAGATCAGGTCCGGCAGCTCCCTCTTGGATGCCTGGAGTCTCGCGACTCATGTGGTTCGTCGACGCGTGCCCACCATGCGTGATTCGCGCGATCAATAAGTGACCAGCACGCAAATCAAGCCGCACGAAGCGCAGCGCCCTCTAAAAAAACAACGTGCCCGGAAAGCCATTCGGCTCGCCAGGCGCGTTCTTCGTCCGTACGCTCAACTGGGCGCAAGACATTTTTCGTCGCGGTCCCGTGCAAAATCAAAGCTGCACGGGACCGGTTCCTTCATCGACGAACTGCTGATGCGGTTCAATCGACTCAGTCCTTCTTCACTTCCTTGAAGTCGGCATCGACAACATCGTCGTGCTGCTCCGGCGCCGCCTGCGCACCGGGGCCGCCTGCTGCGCCCGCTGCCCCAGCTGCTCCCGCCGCACCTTGCGCTGCAGCCATGTCGGCGTACATCTTTTCGCCGAGTTTCTGCGACGCCGTTGCCAGCGTTTCGATCTTCGCGTCAATCGCAGCCTTGTCAGCCGTGCTGCCCTTCAGCGCTTCTTCAAGATCCTTCAACGCCGCTTCGATCTGCTCTTTTTCAGCCGCTTCGATCTTGTCGCCGTATTCAGCCACGGCCTTCTTCGTGCTGTGCACCAGCGCGTCGCCCTGATTGCGCGAGTCGGCCAGTTCACGCAGACGGTGATCTTCTTCCGCGTTCGCTTCGGCGTCCTTCACCATCTTGTCGATCTCGGCGTCCGACAGGCCCGAGTTCGCCTTGATGACGATGCGGTTTTCCTTGCCCGTTGCCTTGTCCTTCGCGCCGACGTGCAAAATCCCGTTCGCGTCGATGTCAAAGCTCACTTCGATCTGCGGCGTGCCGCGCGATGCCGGCGGGATGCCTTCAAGGTTGAACTCGCCCAGCAGCTTGTTGCCTGCTGCCATCTCGCGCTCGCCTTGGAACACCTTGATCGTCACGGCGCTCTGGTTGTCATCAGCTGTCGAATAGACCTGTGCGTGCTTGGTCGGGATGGTCGTGTTCTTGTTGATCATCTTCGTCATCACGCCGCCGAGGGTTTCAATACCCAGCGACAACGGCGTCACGTCCAGCAACAACACGTCTTTCCGATCACCCGACAACACCTGGCCTTGAATCGCAGCGCCAACCGCCACGGCTTCGTCCGGATTCACGTCACGACGCGGGTCCTTGCCGAAGAATTCCTTCACCTTTTCCTGCACCTTCGGCATACGCGTCATACCGCCGACCAGGATGATGTCGTCGATTTCGCCGACCTTCACGCCTGCATCTTTAATCGCGATACGGCACGGTTCCATGGTGCGCTCGATCAGGTCCTCGACCAGCGACTCCAGCTTCGCACGCGTAATTTTCAGGTTCAAGTGCTTCGGACCCGACGCGTCCGCCGTGATGTACGGCAGGTTGATTTCGGTCTGAGCGGCCGACGACAACTCGATCTTCGCCTTTTCAGCAGCTTCTTTCAGGCGTTGCAGCGCGAGCACGTCGCGGCTCAGATCGACGCCCTGATCCTTCTTGAACTCGCCGATGATGTATTCAATGATGCGCTGGTCAAAATCTTCACCGCCGAGGAACGTGTCGCCGTTCGTGGAGAGCACTTCGAACTGCTTCTCGCCGTCAACGTCCGCGATCTCGATGATCGACACGTCGAACGTGCCGCCGCCCAAGTCATACACGGCAATCTTGCGGTCGCCCTTTTCATTCTTGTCCAGGCCAAACGCGAGCGCGGCTGCGGTCGGTTCGTTGATGATGCGCTTCACGTCCAGACCGGCGATACGGCCCGCGTCTTTCGTCGCTTGACGCTGGCTGTCGTTGAAGTACGCCGGAACCGTAATGACGGCTTCCGTCACTTCTTCGCCGAGATAGTCTTCAGCGGTCTTCTTCATCTTGCGCAGCACTTCGGCCGAGATTTGCGGCGGTGCCAGTTTTTGATCGCGGGCTTCGACCCAGGCGTCGCCGTTATCGGCGCGCACGATCTTGTAAGGCATCAGGGCGATGTCCTTTTGCACTTCTTTTTCGTCGAAACGGCGGCCGATCAGCCGTTTGACTGCGTACAGCGTGTTCTTCGGGTTCGTGACCGACTGACGCTTCGCCGGCGCGCCGACCAGAATTTCGTTGTCGTCCACATAAGCAATGATCGACGGCGTGGTGCGCGTGCCTTCCGCGTTCTCAATCACCTTGACCGTGTTGCCTTCCATGATCGCGACGCACGAGTTCGTCGTGCCCAGATCGATACCAATGATTCTGCCCATTTTTATCACTCTCCTGACTTTGATTGCAGCAGGTCCGTTTTCGCGCTTTCGACGTGGTTGACGGTCGAATCCGCTAGCCGGATGCCCAAAATTTAACCCTGTACGCCAAATAAGAGCGTTCGCATCGTTTTCAAGACCAGAAACTGACGCTTTCCCGCTTTTTTTCAGCCATTCTGAAACTTTTTCTGGCCAACCGGCTCAACCCTTCGCTTCGAGCGCCCGAATTTTCTCGCGAGCGGCGGCGACAGCGGCTTCGAACTGGCCAAGCCCATGCCAGCCGGTTGCTCGTCCGAGGCGCTTGCCCCGGTAGAAGAAGAACCACGTTGGCACGCCATGCAACATGAAACGGCGGCCGAGATCGCGATGCTCGTAGATGTTGCTGTGAAACCATTTCAGCTCGAGCGCCCGGATTTCATCCGGTTTTGCGAGCATCGCCTTCTTCGCGATTTCGCAGTTGAAACACTCGAAACCCCAGAAATACACAACGGCCAGTTCGTCCGCCGCCGACTCGAGGCCGGCGTCGAACGTCTCGGCGCTCAATTCCTGCATGTCGAAAGCGGCAAACGCGGTGACATCGACAGGAATATTGGCCATGACAGCAGCATCTCCGGCTGAAATGCTTATTTCGGCGCGGCGACCGTGACGAGCGCCGGGCGCAGAACGCGGTCCGCAATCACATAGCCCTTTTGCAGCACCGAGACCACCGTGTTCGCGTCCTGCTCGGCCGGCACCATCGAAATAGCCTGGTGGCGGTGCGGATCGAACTTCTCGCCAACCGGATTTACCTCGACCACACGGCCCTTTTCGAGGGCAGCGGTCAGTTGGCGCAGCGTCAACTCGACGCCTTCGCGGACTTTTGCCAGGTCGGTGGACGAATGCGTCAGCGCGGCTTCCAGGCTGTCGAGCACCGGAAGCAGGTTTTCCGCGAAGTTTTCGATCGCGAATTTATGCGCCTTCTGCACATCTTCCTGCGCCCGGCGCCGCACGTTCTCGGTCTCGGCCTTCGCACGCAAGAACTCTTCTTGCAACGATGCTGCCTTCGCTTGCGCTTCAGCGAGCAATGCCTCGGTTTCGTTTGCGTCGACGGTTTCCGGTGCGGAATTCCCGTCCGGCACGCCGGGTTGCTGGATAGTTTGAGCCGCCGCGGTATTGTCGGCGGGCGAGGGGTTCTGGCTCGCGGAATTGTCTTGCGTGTTTTCCATGTCGCTTGAGATTTTGCTATGGGTGAAAACGGATGAAATCGAACGCAACGTTGCGGTTTCGGCCCATCAAAAAGCTGCCGATGATAACCGCCAACTCAACGTTGCAAAAACGCAACGGACCCGAACAGCGGGCAGTGCGAGTAAAGCGAGGGACATCCTTGTTCGTCCTAAGAAACCCATCTGAGGCTCAGATGAGCGTTTTCAAGGGGTTGCACGTGCTTTCCGGGGCTGTTTCTAGCCTGCAGAAATGACCGGTTACAACCATTTTCGGCCTGTCATCAGATTCAGATTGAGCCGGTTGAGTTGCTCACCTACACTTCGAACATGTCTTCGGAAGCGCTAGTTAACCCTAATCTTACGAATGCCCGAATCCAAGTCTTTTAATCGCTAAAGCTTGCTTCAAGTCAGCTCTAGCGTCCGCTTTTCAGAGCTGTTGCGTTGTTACAGGGGGTGCCCATGAAACTGACCTTTGCTATTGCGATCGTCGCATTGGTACTCGTTGGCGGCACCACGACTATTTGCATGTCCGGCGCGGTCAACGACCACACTACGGAGTACGGCGGCGTCTCGGCCACCATGGAACAGTTTTTCAGTCCGAGCCTGAAAGTTTGTCGATAATGCGGCGGTCGCGCTTGGTCGGGCGGCCCTGCAATGCGGCTGCCGGCTCACGATACGTCTTCCTTCGCTCATTCTCCGCCACGCGTTTTTCCCGTCCAGCGTCCGTTTCAGCGTAAAGCGTCTGCGCAATGGGCGCCGGACCGCGCACTTCACAAATTCCCAGCACGTTCACTTGCCAAAGCACGTGTTCAATCTCGATCTCCACGAGATCGCCAACACGCACATCCTTGGACGGCTTCACATTCGCGCCGCCAATACGCACGCGACCCTTCTCGACGGCGTCGCTTGCCAGCGAGCGCGTTTTGAAAAAACGCGCCGCCCAGAGCCATTTATCGATACGAAGGCGCGCGCTGGAGTCAGTTGAGATCTGGTAGTTCACGAGTGGTCAATGGTAACTGGTCAATGCGGTGGTCTATGCGGCTGCGCTCAGCGTTTGCGGCGCCTGCACCGGCCAGCCCTGCAGGTGCTGCGCGACAATTTCGCCCAGCGCCTTGATCCAGGCCGGCGATGCGTTCAAACATGGAATCCGGTGAAATTCCTTGCCGCCAGCGTGCAGGAATTCATCACGCACTTCAATGCCGATTTCCTCGATGGTTTCCAGGCAATCCGACGTAAAACCCGGGCAGAACATGTCCACCCGCTTCACACCCGCCGCGCCAAGTTCCGCGAGCGAAGGCGCGGTATAAGGTTGCAACCATTCTGCCCGGCCAAAACGCGACTGGAATGTCACGCGGCATTCGACCGGCGACAACCCGAGCGCAGCCATGAGCAACGAACCGGTCTGTTGACACTGATCATGATACGGGTCGCCAAGATCCATGGTGCGCTTGGGCACGCCGTGGAAACTCAGCACCAGCCGGTCACCCGCTGCGAAGTCCGGCTGGCCGTGATGCCGCCAATAGTCCCGCACCTGCTCGGCCAGCGCGCCAATATAGGCCGGATGGTCTGCATATTGGCGGATGGTGCGCAATTCCGGCTGATTGCGCACGCGGCGCAAGGCGTTGAACGCGTCATCGAACGCCGTAGCCGTGGTCGACGACGAATACTGCGGATACATGGGTACGAGCAGCACGCGCTCGGCGCCTTCCAGCTTGAGTTGATTCATCATGGCCGGAATCCCGGGCGTGCCGTAGCGCATGGCGTAGTCAACGATCACGTGATAGTCGTTCACCATGAACAAGCGCCGCAACCCCTCCACCTGCCTTTCCGTATAGACCCGCAGCGGCGAGCCTTCGGGCAGCCATACCTGGGCATATTTCTTTGCTGACGCACGGCCGCGAAACGGCAGGATTGCCAGCCGCAGGATGACTTGCCACGCGAGCGCAGGAATTTCCACCACGCGCGGATCCGACAAGAACTGCGCGAGGTACTTGCGCACGGCCTTGGGCGTGGGCGCGTCCGGCGTGCCGAGGTTGATCAGCAGCACCGCAACGCGATGCGAAGCGGAAGGCTGCGAAGGCAACTCGAGGTCGTAGCGCATAAAGGGGAGAGGCTGTGAAGCCCGTGTCAGTCAAGTAAGTGAAACCCATTATAGCGGCGCGTTTCGGAACGCAACATCGGCCGAACGGCCGAGTGGTGAACGGGACTGGGGCAAGGCAAGATGGGTTGTCTGCCGGGGGATTCGCAGCATTTTGCGGGCCGGACCGGCAGACGGCGTATTGCACGCTTATTGCACTATTGCTGGCTACTGAGCGAGAGGGAGAGCAGGCGCGCGGTGATATCAACAATGGGAATCACGCGGTTGTAGGCCATCCGCGTAGGTCCGATCACGCCCAGCGTGCCCACGATCTTCCCGTTCACTTCATAGGGCGCGGTCACCACGCTCATTTCCTCGATCGGCACGAGATTCGACTCGCCGCCTATAAATATCTGCACGCCTTGCGCGTGGCTCGAGACATCGAGTAATTGAAGGAGACTCGTCTTTTGGTCGAACACGTCGAAGAGCTTGCGCAGCCGCGCCATGTCGGAGGAAAGATCCGCCACTTCCAGCAGGTTGCGCTCGCCGGAAATCAGCAGGGTGTCGCCTTGATCCGTTTCGTCGACGCTCGCGGCCACCGCTGCCTGCATCAGCGAGGTCATGTCGCCGCGCAGCGCGTCGATTTCCTCGCGCAGTCGGCGGCGTACTTCGTTGAAGGACAGCCCGGCGAAATTCGCATTGATATAGTTCGACGCCTCGGTGAGCTGCGACGGCGAATAGTCGCGCTGGGTCGCCATGATGCGGTTCTGCACGTCGCCTTCCGGCGTCACTATGATCAGCAGGATGCGTTTATCAGACAGGCGCATGAACTCGATCTGCTTGAACATGTGGCTGCGGCGCGGCGTGAGAATGACGCCCGCGAACTGCGACAGGTTCGACAGCACGCTGGCCGCGGCGGCCACGATCTTCGCCGGCTCGCCGCCCTGCAGCTTGATCTTGACGGCGGAGGTCATGGCTTCGTCGTCGGTAGTTTCGACGGTGAGCATGGTGTCCACGAAGAGCCGGTAGCCACGTGGCGTGGGAATCCGGCCCGCCGACGTATGCGGGCTCACCACCAGCCCGAGGTCTTCCAGGTCCGACATGACGTTGCGGATGGTGGCCGGGCTGAGCTCGAGTCCGGAATAACGGGACAGCGTGCGGGAACCGACCGGCTGACCTTCGGCGATATAGCGCTCGATCAGCGTCTTGAGGAGGGTCTGGGCACGTGGGTCTAGCATGGGGAAAGTTTAGCTCAACGTGTAAGGAAACAGCGAGCGCAGCAAATAGTGCGACGACGATTGACGTATTTTTGTCATTCACCCGTCATCAATTCATGATCCGCACCATTCTAACGACAATTCCCCGCCACGCCGGGCTTAACGTATACAGACAAGCCGTAGGCACCGCGGACGTGGCGCGCGGTTCTTTTCGACACTCACCTATGGTGTAATGCCGGCATGGAAATTGGCACCCAATTCAAGACCGTCGCGCTCGTGGGGCGCAACAACACGCCCGGCATCAGGGAGCCGCTGACGGCGCTCGCCGCGTGCATTGTGAAACGCGGCTTCGACGTCGTGTTCGAAGCGGAAACGGCGCATGACGTCGGCGTGACTGACTACCCCGCATTGACCGCGCCGGAAATTGGCGCGCGCGCGGACGTCGCGGTCGTGCTCGGCGGCGACGGCACCATGCTTGGCATTGGCCGGCAGCTCGCGCCGTATCGCACGCCGCTGATTGGCGTGAACCACGGGCGGCTCGGGTTCATCACGGACATTACGCTGGCCGAAATGCAGGAGCTGGTGCCTCAAATGCTCGCCGGCAGTTTCGAGCGCGAAGAGCGGACCTTGCTCGAAGCGCGCATTGTCCGTGACGGCCGGCCGATCTATCACGCGCTGGCGTTCAATGACGTCGTGGTGAATCGCAGCGGCTTTTCGGGCATGGCGGAGCTGCGTGTGTCGGTGGACGGGCGTTTCATGTACAACCAGCGCTCGGACGGCCTGATTGTCGCCACGCCCACGGGTTCGACCGCATACGCGCTCTCCTCCTCCGGACCGATCCTGCATCCGCAATTGCAGGGTTTTGTACTCGTACCCATCGCGCCGCATTCGCTGTCGAATCGTCCCATTGTTCTGCCCGACGACTCGCAAGTGGATATCCAGATTATTGGCGGCCGCGACGTGAACGTGAATTTCGACATGCAGTCGTTTACCGCGGTCGAATTGAACGACACCATTGAAGTGCGGCGTTCGCGTCATACCGTGCCGGTGTTGCATCCGGTCGGCTATAGCCATTACGCCACGCTGCGCAAGAAGCTGCACTGGAACGAATATCCCTCGCACGAAGACGCCACGAAACTCTAAGACGCCCATGCTCCGTCATCTCTCGATTCGCGACTTCGTCATTGTCGCCGCGCTAGACCTCGAGTTCGAGCGCGGCTTCACCGTCTTTTCAGGCGAAACCGGCGCCGGCAAGTCGATTCTTATCGATGCCCTCGCGCTCACGCTCGGCGCGCGTGCCGACGCCAGCATCGTGCGGACCGGAGGAGCGCGCGCGGACATCACCGCCGAGTTTTCTACTCACGCACAAGTCTCGCGCTGGCTGGACGAGCACGCGCTGGCTGCCGGCGACGCCGACACGGTCATGCTGCGGCGCGTCGTCGATTCAAGTGGACGTTCGCGGGCGTTTATCAACGGTACGCCGGCGACGCTCGTGCAATTGCGTGAACTGAGCGAAATGCTCGTCGACATCCACGGCCAGCACGCGCACCAATTGCTGATGCGCCCGGACGCCCAGCGCGAACTCTTCGATACCCATGCGGGCCTTCTCGACTCGGCACAGAAAGTAGCGCGGGCGCATCGGGTCTGGCGCGACGCAACGCATGCGGTGGAACTCGCGCAAAACCGCGATCGCGAGTTGCAACTGGAACGCGAGCGTCTTGCATGGCAACTGAGTGAACTCGACAAACTTGCGCCGCAGCCGGGTGAGTGGGAAGAGGTCAGCGCAGAGCATCATCGGCTGTCGCATTCGGCGAGTTTGATCGACGGTGTGCAGGGCGCGCTGAACGCGCTGTCCGAGTCGGACGAAGCCATGATCACGCAGCTCTCCGCGATCGTGTCGAAGCTGCGCGGTCTTGTCGATATCGACCCTGCGCTCGCCGACGTGCTGGCTTCGCTCGAACCCGCCGAGATTCAATTGCAGGAAGCCTCATATTCGCTCTCGCACTACGCTCAGCGGCTTGAGCTTGACCCGAACCGGCTGGCGCAGGTCGAGCATCGGATGGAACAACTGCATTCGGCCGCGCGCAAGTTCCGCATGCAGCCCGAAGCATTGCCCGAGGAGCATGCCGAGCGGCGCAGACAGCTAGCGGCGCTCGATGCCGCCGCTGATCTCGATGCACTGCGCGCGGCGGTTGCCAAGGCGAAAGAGGTTTATCTGGCGGAAGCGACGGTGTTGTCGAAGGCGCGCGGGAAAGCCGCGAAGTCGCTTGGCAAGGCGGTCACCAAGGGCATGCAGGAATTATCGATGGTCGGCGGCAGCTTTGAAGTCGCGCTCGTGCCGCTTGCAGAGGGCGGTGCGAACGGGCTTGAGCAGATCGAATTCCGGGTGGCTGGGCATGCGGGCGTGACGTTGAGGCCATTGGCGAAGGTCGCGTCTGGCGGCGAACTCGCGCGGATCAGCCTCGCGTTGGCGGTAATTGCGAGCACGGCGAGTCCGACTCCCACATTGATTTTCGATGAAGTGGATACGGGGATTGGCGGCGGCGTGGCGGAAGTGGTCGGGCGTTTGCTGCATCAACTGGGCCGCGACCGGCAGGTGTTGTGCGTGACGCATTTGCCGCAGGTCGCGGCGCGCGGCGATCATCATTTCCAGGTGGCTAAAGCCGGTGATTCTGCGGGGGGAACGGTTAGCACCGTTACGCCGCTGGATAAATCGAAACGGGTGGAAGAAGTTGCGCGGATGCTCGGGGGGCTTGAGATTACGGCCACCACGCGTAAGCATGCGAAGGAAATGTTGGCCGCGTAAGAAGGGATTTTCGTTCGCACTCGGGGTTCTGTTTGGGTGGGGCTGCGGTAGTGGTCGCGGGTCAATGCCGGGGTCGGGGTTTCGGCGTTAGCGGTCGGGGTTGATGCCGGGTTGCTGCTTTCAGTGTTAGCGGTCTGCGAGAGTCGGATTTTCTCTTTATCACTATTAGCCACTGTGCGTGGCGGCACGTCATTTCTTTGTCCAAAGCGACAAAGAAACGAAGCAAAGAAAACGCTTTCAACCACGCTACCCTAAGTGTCCACAGCGTGCAGTTTCTATTCATAGGTGCCCCAAAAGCACGGTGCTCGCCAGAGCGAAGGATGTTTGAACCCCTCCTTCTCGCGAATCCTGACACGAACACGCTTCGCCCCGTACGCTCTCGGGCAAGCACGAGGCGCCCACGAACCAGCACGGCCTAACGCGTATTTGCTTCTGCGGTTCTTCTTTGTGGGTTAGCTGCTCGGTCGGCGCGCTTATTTTCGTGGGCTACAGCCCAGGATATCTTCGCAGCCTCGTTTCTTGACGGGTTGGCGGCGTGGTTGGAGGCGCGTACTGATTTGGTGGGAGGTTGTCCGCGGATAGCGCGGGGTGAACCTTGGGCAGGTTCAATCACTGGTGGCGAAAATACACATCAGGCTGTGATTGGCGAAGCTGGCCACGGGGGCCCTCCAACGCAAGCCACTCACCGAACCTACCAAGAAACGAAGCCTTAAATGCGGGTGGGGCCGTGCGGGTTCCTTAGCAATGGTGCTTGCCCGAGAGCGTACGGGGCGAAGCGTGTTCGTGTCAGGATTCGCGAGAAGGAGGGGTTCAAACATCCTTCGCTCTGGCGAGCACCGTGCTTTTGGGGCACCCATGAATGAAAACTGCACGCTGTGGACACTTAGGGTAGCGGGTTTTAAAAGCGCTTTCTTTGCTTCGTTTCTTTGTCGCTTTGGACAAAGAAATGACGTGCCGCCACGCACAGTGGCTAATAGTGACAAAGAGAAAATCCGACTCTCGCAGACCGCTAACACTGAAAGCACCAACCCGGCATCAACCCCGACCACTAACACCGAAACCCCGACCCCGGCATTGACCCGCGACCACTACCGCCGCCCAACCCAAACAGAACCCCGAGTGCGAACGAAAACCTACCCAAATACCCGCTTCCAAAGCCCCGTTACCGCTTCCCTCTCCGCCACCACAACATCCGGTTCAACCCGCGCCTTCTCCATCCCGTCGAGTCTCAGCGTGTGCTGCAACTTCCTATACCGCCGATACGCCGCCGCCACCGTTTCCGCCTCCTCGGCACTCATCAGCCCGAACCCCGCGGCCAGTCGCAACAGCGAAATATTGCCCATATTCCGAATAAATTCAGCGTCTTCGCGCGCGTGCAGCAACACGCAATACTGCACGATGAACTCAATATCCACCATCCCGCCGCGGTCGTGCTTCAGGTCAAATAACTTGCTCCGGTTCGGATGCCCGGCATCCACGCGCTCACGCATCGCAACAATCTCCTGCGCCAACGCAGCGGCGTCTCGCGGCATCGTGAGAACCTGGGCGCGAATTTCCTCGAAGCGCTCGCCAATCTCGGCATCGCCAGCGCAATAACGCGCCCGCGACAGCGCCTGATGTTCCCAGACCCACGCCGTATTCGCGGCATCGCCCTCACGAATCTGATACCGCCGGAACGATTCCAGGCTCGTCACCAGCAAACCCGATTCACCATTCGGACGCAGCCGCAAATCGACATCGAATAACGTGCCCGCGCCCGTTGCCGTCGTGAGCCACGTGACCAGCCGGCGCGCGAACATCGCGTAAATATCGGCGGCGGCTTCGTCGGGGTCGTCGTGCAGGAAAATCAGGTCCAGGTCCGACGCGTAACCCAGCTCCTTCCCACCCAGCTTCCCGTAAGCGATCACAGAAAAGCGCGGTACCTCACGGTGACGCTTGGGAAACTGCGACCACACCGTTTCGATAGTGACATCGAGCACGGCATCAGCCAGCGCCGACAACAGGTCGCTCACATGTTCAACGGTCAGCTTGCCGCTCAGGTCGATCAGCAGAATGCGGAACACCTCTGCCTGATGTGCGTGCCGCAACAAGTTCATCTGCTGCTCGGCGCCATCGGCGGCGGCAATCTGCGCGCGCAAGGATTCGCGAAATTGCGCCCAGTCGAAGGGGCTCGCGATCACTTCATCGTCGAGCAATTCATCAAGAAGCTGCGGATGGCGGATCAGATATCCCGCCGCCCAACGCGACGCGCCCAGCACCGACAACACCCGCTCGAGCGCCGCCGGATATTCGGTGAGCAACGCGAGATAAGCGCCACGGCGGCTGACCGCTTCGAGCAGGTCGAACAGCCGGGCAATGGTGTCGCCGCGCCGCTCGGGCGGCTCGACGGCCTTCGCGGCTTCGAGCGCACGTTGCGCGACAATATCGAACCGCTCCCGGCTGCGCTCGGGCAAACCTTCGTATCGCGTGGACTTCCACACGTTGCGCAGGCGCGTGAGCACCGCGGTGGCATCGGTGAAACCCAGTTCGGTCATGCGCTCGACCAACTGTTCTTCGGCGCTGTCGTCGGCAAGCGCGCTGCTCCAGACCCACGACGCCGCCGAATCTTCCGCGACCGCGCAACCGCCGTCGCCCTTCACCTTATCGGCGAAAGTCTGGTCGAACTGATACTCAACGCGCGTCCGATGCGCCTCCAGCGCATCGGTCAACGCCGGGTAATCGGCGAAGCCCATTGCATCGGCAAGCACTGCGCGGTCGTCCGGCGCGACCGGCATGGCGTGCGTCTGCGCATCGTTTCGATACTGCAAGCGGTGCTCCAGCTTGCGCAGGAACAAGTACGCCTCGGTAAGTTCGCTACACACATTCGCCGATATCAACCCGTGCGCCGCCGCGCGATTCAGCACGGACAAGGTCGGACGAATCCGCAGATCGGCAATCTGGCCGCCACGGATCAGTTGAAACACCTGCGCACTGAACTCGATCTCCCGAATGCCGCCACGACCGAGCTTGATGTCGTCGGCTTTGTCCGGCCGCATCGACGCGCGCCGCTGCGCTTCCTGCCTGATCTGCACATGCAGCGCACGAATCGCGCTGATCACGCCGTAGTCGAGATACCGCCGGTAGATAAACGGCGTAGCGAGCGCGTCGAGCTGCTTCGCAAGCCGTTGCGCCGCTTCGCTTTCACCCTCGGAGACCAGCCGCCCCTTGATCCACGCGTACCGCTCCCACTCGCGGCCCTGCACATAGAAATATTCCTCGAGCATGCCGAGCCCGCAAGCGAGCGGGCCGGCATCGCCGTTTGGCCGCAACCGCATATCGACTCTAAAGACATAACCGTCTTCTGTCACCTCGGCCAATGCGCCTATGAGCTTGCGGCCGAGCCGCGTAAAATATTCCTGGGTCGACAACGCCGCGCGTTCGCCGCCTGCCGTCTCACCGTCTTCTTCATAGACGAAAATCAGATCAATATCCGACGACACATTCAACTCACGTCCACCGAGCTTCCCCATTCCCACTACACCCAGCGTCAAGCGCTGTCCGTCAGGCCCGCGTGGCTCGCCGAACGTGACCTCCAGATCCGCCGACAGCACCGCGAGCGCGCGCTGGATAGTCAGCTCGGCAAGATCGGTCATGGCGCCCGTGACTTCGGCAACCGGCGCGAGGCCCGCGAGATCGCGTTCCATCACCGTGCAGAAGACCTCGATGCGCAACCGCCGCAGCGCGGTCTTGAGCGCGGCTTCATCAAGCCGGCCGCTGGCCGAACGCGCCGAACACGCGTCGCAGAGGGCGTTCAGCCGCGCCTCTATCCACGCGCGGCGAATCGGCGCCTGTGACCATTCGGCCACTTGGGCCGGCAATTCGGGACGCGCGGCATACACGCGCGCGGCATAGTGGGAAGCGCTGGCACTCAGCAAAACGGCGTCGGTCATGAAAAGTCGGGCTCAGTCATTGCTCACAAACAAGTCCGGCAGTGCGCCGGGGCTTTTGCGCACATTGGCGCGAGGTGTGCAGAACGCCGTCCGGCGCGGCTTAGCGGCCGCATGGTAGCGTGTTCCCGCAGTTTTTTGCGCTGCGCGCTGTGTTACATTTCAACGTCAAATCTCGAAAACCTACCATATCGCCGACCCGCCGCAGCATGTCCGACCGAAAGGAATTCGCCGACCCACCTGAAGCTGTGCCCGTGAAGCTAGGTGGTCGCGCCGAGCTCGCGTTGTCGCGGGTGCTCAAAGTCCTTCTGGTGCTGGTTGCCGTGGTCTATTTCGCGGTCGCCGGGATCTACCTCGCGCTCCGTTACGCCGTGCTTCCCCAGATTGATGTGTTCAAGCCGCGCATCGAGCAAATGGTCTCGTCGAAGATCCATGCGCAGTTGCGCATCGGACGTATCACGGCGAAGTGGTCCGGCTTCGAGCCTTCATTCGATATCGACAATCTCCGGATCGACGCCGCCGACGGCACGCCGGGTCTCGCCGTGCCGCACGCCAGCGCGACGGTCGCGTGGCGCTCGCTGCTGGGTCCCATTCCGCTGCTCTCGAATCTCACCGTCGATGGCCCCGACGTCGTCATCTCGCGCGCCGCCGACGGAACCTTCAGCGTAGCCGGCGTGCCGATCCAGGCGAAACACACGGGCAACGACGCGTTCATGACCTGGCTGCTAAGGCAGCAAGCCATCGTGCTGCGCGACGGCACGCTGCGCTGGCACGACGGCGAGCGCGACGCGCCGGAACTCGCGCTCAAGCATATCAAGCTCGCTATTCTCAACGACGGCCCGCATCATCGGCTGGCGTTGCAGGCGTCTCCCGACGGCGACCTGCTGCACGGGCCGCTCGACTTCCGCGCGGACTTCACCACGCCCCGCTTCAGCGTGCCCGGCCGGCCGGCGAACTGGACGGGCCAGGCGTATCTGTCGACCGGTCCTGTCGATCTGCCCAAGCTCTCGCAGTACGCGACGATGCCATTCGCGACCTGCGGCGGACGTTTCGACAACCGCATCTGGCTCGACTTCGCGAGCGGCAAGCTGCAATCAGCGGGCGGCGACCTGACCGGCTCCGACATCGCGTTGCGCGTGCGTCCAACGCAGCCGCGTCTCGACGTGCCGATCGCGGACTTCCACTGGGATCTTGCGCAACAGGACGACGAATACACGCTGCACCTGGCAAACCTGCACGCAGAACTCGGCCAGCCGCCGCTCGCCGACGGCACGCCAGTGTCTCGCCTGCTGGCCTTGCATACGCTAACCGGCCATTACCGCGCAGCGACCTTGCAGCGCGGGCAGATGTTCGGGGTATCGGGCGATGTCGTCGATCTCGGCATCCTCGGTGAATTCTTGCGCACGCTGCCGTTGCCATCGAAGGCGCAAAACGATCTGATCCGATTCAACCCGCGTGGCCAGATTGCCAACTACACGCTGCAAACCGAGCGGCCCAGACCGGCGACCCACGCTCAAATGCTGGCTCAGCGGCAGACGGGCGCCGAGCCGCCGATACGCTACACGGTCAAGGGCGACTTGCGCGGCGTCAGCGTGCAGGCCCAGGAACCGCCGCCGGGACTGACGATCAACAACCATCCACGGGCCGGGATTCCGGGCGTGGAAAACCTGTGGGGCAGTATTGACGCGGATCAGGATCACGGCAGCGCGGTTATCGATACGAAAAATACCGCGATCACCATCCCCGGCGTCTTCGATAACCCGCGTCTCGTGCTCGATCAGATCGACGGCCGCGTGACCTGGACCCTCACCGACGCGCCCGGCAAGCCGCACAAGGCGATCACCGCCCACGTGGAGACGCTGCACGTGAAGAATGCGGACGCCGAAGCGAGTGCGACGGCCGACTATCGCAACGAAGGCGAAGGCCGGGGTGCGCTCGATCTCAAGGCAAAGGCCGCGCGCCTGAATGTGACGAGCCTCGTGCACTATCTGCCGACGAGCATCAGCGAAAAACTACGCGTGTATCTGGGCCACGCGTTGCAAGCCGGCATTTCGCGCAACGCCACCATCGAGATTCACGGCGACCTGACGAAATTCCCTTACGCAAAGTTCCCCGATGCCGGCCAGTTCCGCATCGTCGCGCCCTTCTCGGGCGGCAAGTTCGAGCCCACGCCCTATCCGCCCAAGACCATGGCCAACGGCACCCCGAATGTGTGGCCGGCGTTCGATGGTATTGACGGGACGTTTCATCTCGCCGAAAACAAGCTGGGCTTCGATATTTCGCGCGGCCATTATCTCGGCGTGAGCGTCGTCAAGACGACAGGACGGATTGAAGACCTGGGCAATCGCGAATCGAAGCTGCTGATCGACGCCGACGCGCATGGCCCGATCACCGACATGCTTCGTTATGTGGAAGACAGCTCGCTCGGCGCGCTCTCACACCACGAGTCGACGAAGATTCGCGCCACCGGCAACGCCGCGCTCGCGTTGCAACTGGAAATTCCACGGGTCGCGCCGCCGCCCGGCGTACGGCCGCACGTGGGTTACAAAGGCGCGCTCACGTTCAACGGCAACGAGCTTGCATACGCTGCGTTGCCGCCGCTGTCGAATCTCAAAGGGCGGGCGCGGTTCGGCGAAAAGACCGCGTCGCTCGATGGCCTCACGGCGAAATTCCTCGGCGGCGACGTGCGTGGCACCGGCGGCGTGAAACCCGACGGCAGTTATGCCTTCGATGTAAGCGGCCGCATAGGTGGCGACGCGGCTCAGAGCCTGAACGCGCACGATCAGGCACAAGCGGCGCAGATTCTCAAGCACATCAGCGGCACCGCACCGTACGACCTGCGCGTGCGCGGCGTGAAAAACGCGTTGCCGCAAGTTGAGGCCAACTCCGACCTGACCGGCCTCGGCCTAGACTTTCCGGCGCCCTTCAACAAGAGCGAGGGCACGCCCATGCCCGTCTCGTTCACGTTCACGGCAATGGCCGGATCGCCCCAGGAGCACGACGCGAAACTCACGCTCGGGCCGGTGAATGCGCATTACTTGCTCAAGCAGACCGGCAAGGAAGCGCCGATCGTGGAACGGGGTGCTATCGGCGTAAACAAACCGGCCGATCTGCCGGAACAGGGTGTGACGGCTGCGGTGGATATCGACGAACTCGATGCCGATGCGTGGCGCAAGCTGATCGCCGAATTGGGACCGATGCCACAACCGGACCCGCAGACTCAATCGCAATCGCAGGCGATGAAGCAATTCCTCCCCAAGCGCTTCGCGCTGCATTTCGCCACGATCAAGCTGCTCAACCGGCGCTGGGAAGATGTGGCAATAGGCGCAAATCTCGGCGATGACCGCAAGTGGCAGGCGAACATTGCGTCGGATCAGGTTACGGGCAATGCGCAATGGATGCCGGGCGCGACGAAGGGCAGTCCGGGCGCGTTGCAGGCGCGGTTCACGAAGGTCGTGATCCCGGGGAAGGAGGAAACCGACCTGGTCACGCAGATGATCCGCAAGCCGCCGGCCAACATGCCGTCCATCGATTTGATCGTGAACGAACTCGTGGTGCGCGGGCGCACGCTCGGACGCCTTGAGGTGGACGCGCGCAACGACGTGGAAGACAACGTGCCGGTCTGGCATCTGGATAAGCTGGACTTGAGCAACCCGGACGCGACACTGTCGGCCACGGCCAACTGGCGCACGATCAGCGGTCCCGTCGGTTTTCCAGCCGACGCCGACGACAACGCCCCCCGCCGCACCGCGGTGGATTTCAAGCTGGACATCACCGATGCCGGTGCGCTGGTCGAACGGCTGGGCTTGCCGCGGACGGTGAAGAACGGCAAAGGCACGGTCACGGGCCAGCTTGGCTGGGACGGTAGTCCGGCTGCAGTCGACCTGCCCACGCTCAACGGTAAGCTGGACGTCGACTTGCATCATGGCCAGATTCTCAAGGTCAACCCCGGCGCGGCCAAGCTGCTCGGCGTGCTCAGCCTGCAAAGCCTCGCGCACTTCCTCACGCTGAATTTCCAGGACGTGGTCGGCAAAGGGCTGCCGTTCGAAAAAATCACCGGTTCAGGCACGGTTCAGGATGGCATCGGCCGCACCAATGATTTCACGATGATCACGGCGCCGGCACGCGTCGAGCTGAAGGGGCTGGTCGATCTGCCGAAGGAAACCCAGGACCTGCACGCCAAGGTCATCCCAACCATCAGCGCGGGCGCCGTGGCGCTGGGCGCCGCCGTGATCAATCCTTTGCTCGGGATCGGCACGCTGGTGGCCGACCTGCTGCTCTCGAAGTCGATTGGAAAAGCGTTCACGATTGACTATTCCATTACCGGCTCGTGGTCGAAACCCGTCATTCAGCGGGTGAAAGGCGATCAGGGTAAGATCGAAATTCCCGCTGCCACCGTGCCCAACTGATCTTTTTAATAGCGTTTCAGTGAAGATCACACAGGCTGGCAGCAAGCGATTTCGGTTACCATCGCGCCCCTTTTAGCAGGCTGACATGAGCGAAAAATCAAGCGAAGGCACCCCCGGGGCATTCCGCGTAGCCGCGCTGCAAATGGTGAGCGCGCCGGATCGTGAGCGCAATATTGCGGAAGCGGGAAGGCTGATTGCCGAAGCCGCGCGGGACGGCGCGCAGCTTGTGCTGCTGCCGGAATATTTCTGCTACATGGGTTTCAAGGACACGGACAAGCTCGCGATCCGCGAAACGCCCGGGCACGGTCTGATCCAGCAGTTTCTGTCGGACGCGGCGCGCGAACATCGCGTGTGGGTGATCGGCGGGACCTTGCCGCTGGAATCGCCTGAAGCGGCGCGCGTGCTCAATACCACTCTGGTCTTCGATCCGTCCGGCAAGCAGGTTGCCCGCTACGACAAGATTCATCTCTTCAACTTCGAGAAAGGCACGGAATCCTTCGATGAAGCCCGCACGATCTGTCCGGGAACCGAAGTGCGTACGTTTGAAGCCCCGTTCGGACGCGTGGGGTTGTCGGTGTGTTACGACCTGCGGTTTCCCGAGCTTTACAGAAAAATGGGCGACTGCGCGTTGATGGTCGTGCCGTCCGCGTTCACGTACACAACCGGCGAGGCGCACTGGGAAACACTGCTCAAGGCGCGCGCAATCGAAAACCAATGCTACGTGCTGGCCGCCGCGCAAGGCGGCAAACACGAAAACGGCCGCCGGACATGGGGCCACAGCATGCTGATCGACCCGTGGGGCGAGATCGTAGCCTTGGTGGAAGAAGGTGCGGGCGTGGCAGCCGGAGCGATTGATGCCGCGCGTATTGCATCCGTCCGCCAAAGCCTTCCGGCTCTGCGGCATCGCGTTTTGGGCTAGCTTGTTTTTTCGGAGCCCCCCTCCATTTGGTCAGGGTGTGGCATAAATACTCCAACGTTAGAATGCGTTTAATCCCCCCAGACTTCGCCACAGGCAACGAATGAACATCATCGAACCCGGCATCCGAAATCTTGCCACCGCGAAAGAGATCCTGTTGACGCCCTACGGCCTCGACGAATCCACTATTACGCGCACGCTGGCCGAGATCTTCACGCACCGCGTGGACTACGCGGATCTCTATTTCCAGTCCACACGCAGCGAAGCGTGGAGCCTGGAAGAAGGCATCGTCAAATCGGGCAGCTTCAGCATCGATCAAGGTGTGGGCGTGCGCGCCGTATCGGGTGACCGGACGGCGTTTGCGTATTCGGACGACTTGTCGGCGGAATCCATTCGTCAGGCGGCGGTCGCCACGCGCGCGATTGCGAAGGCCGGCGGCGGCAAGCACAAGATCAAGTCGGCCAGCTCGCTGACCGGCGTGTTCGGCCGCGACCTGTATCTCCCGTCCGATCCGCTGACGTCGCTCGACGCCACCGCGAAGGTGAAGTTGCTCGAACGCGTGGAGAAGATGGCGCGTGGCCGCGATCCGCGCATCGTCCAGGTCATGGCGGGTCTTGCGGGTGAATACGACGTCGTGCTGGTCGCACGCAGCGACGGCGCGCTGGCCGCGGACATCCGGCCGCTGGTGCGCGTGTCCGTGACGGTAATCGCTGAAAAGGACGGCCGTCGCGAAATGGGCAGCGGCGGTGGTGGCGGACGTTACGACTACGCCTATTTCACCGACGAGATCCTGTCCCACTACGTCGATCAGGCCGTACACGCGGCGCTCGTGAATCTCGACGCGCGCCCTGCGCCTGCCGGTGCAATGACGGTCGTGCTCGGACCGGGCTGGCCCGGCGTGCTGCTGCACGAAGCCATCGGCCATGGGCTGGAAGGTGACTTCAACCGCAAGGGGTCGTCGGCGTTTGCGGGGCGTATAGGTGAACGGGTGGCGGCGAAGGGCGTGACGGTTGTCGACGACGGCACGCTGCCGAACCGGCGCGGTTCGTTGAATATCGACGACGAAGGCAATCCTACGCAGTGCACGACCTTGATCGAGGACGGCATTCTCAAGGGCTACATCCAGGATTCGCTGAATGCCCGTTTGATGAAGATGCCGGTGACGGGCAACGCCCGGCGCGAGTCTTACGCCGCCCTGCCCATGCCGCGCATGACCAACACGTACATGCTCAACGGCGACAAGGATCCGGCTGAAATCCTGGCATCGGTGAAAAATGGCTTGTACGCGGTGAATTTCGGCGGCGGCCAGGTCGACATCACCAACGGCAAGTTCGTGTTCTCCGCGTCCGAGGCGTACATGATCGAGAACGGCAAGATCACGTATCCGGTGAAGGGTGCAACGCTGATCGGCAGCGGCCCGGAATCGCTCAAGTACGTAACCATGATCGGCAACGACATGGCGCTCGACGGCGGCGTGGGCGTGTGCGGCAAGGAAGGCCAGAGCGTGCCGGTGGGCGTGGGTCAGCCAACCTTGCGAATTGAAAAGATGACAGTGGGCGGCACGGTTTGAACGCTTAGCCTTTTGGTCCGTGACTTTCCCGCGCCGCGCTTCGTGAAGCTTTCGAGCGCACTACGCGGGAAATCCGCATGAAACGCTCACGTTTAGTGCGGAAATCAGTGCTACAGCGCGGAATATCCGCATTTTGGCAGCTGACAACTTGCCAACCGCGCGTGTTTAAGGTTATAAAGCCAGACGTTCAATTTTTACCCAACGACCCAAACCATCATGTCCGCCAAGTTTTATTTTTACTTTTTTTGGCATCTCAAGCCGCTGGCGGATCGAGAGGGGTGAGTCGTTTGTGTAGAACCCAAGTTTCCCGAAAAACCGCCAGCGCAGCCTGGCGGTTTTTTTATGCCCACTTTTTTGACGACTTTTTGCACTGTCCCTGATCTGTCGGACGTATCGACAAACGAACACAGCATCAAAAACGCGTTCCTGGAGAACCAGCATGCCCCCGCACAACACCGACGATGTCCGAATTCGCGAATTGAAAGAACTCACGCCCCCTGCTCACCTGATCCGTGAGTTCGCCTGCGCCGAGCCGGTTTCGAACCTGATCTACAACTCCCGCCAGTCGATGCATCGCATCCTGCACGGCATGGAAGACCGCCTGATCGTGATCGTCGGACCATGCTCGATCCACGACACCAAAGCGGCTCTGGAATATGCGGGCCGTCTCGTCGAGGAGCGCAAGCGCTTTGCGGGCGAACTGGAAATCGTGATGCGGGTGTATTTCGAAAAGCCGCGTACGACGGTCGGCTGGAAAGGGTTGATCAACGACCCGTACATGGACAATAGCTTCAAGATCAACGACGGCCTGCGGACCGCGCGCGAATTGCTGCTGCGAATCAACGAACTGGGGTTGCCGGCCGGCACTGAATACCTCGACATGATCAGCCCGCAGTACATCGCCGACCTGATCTCGTGGGGTGCGATCGGTGCGCGGACAACGGAATCGCAAGTGCATCGCGAGCTGGCGTCGGGATTGTCGTGCCCGGTCGGTTTCAAGAACGGCACGGACGGCAACGTGAAGATTGCGGTTGACGCCATCAAGGCAGCGTCGCAGCCGCACCATTTCCTGTCGGTGACGAAGGGTGGCCATTCGGCCATCGTATCGACGGCTGGCAACGAAGACTGCCATATCATCCTGCGCGGCGGCAAAACGCCGAACTACGACGCGGAAAGCGTGAACGCCGCGTGCAACGACATCAGCAAGGCCGGGCTTGCCGCGCGCCTGATGATCGATGCGAGCCACGCGAACAGTTCGAAGAAACATGAGAACCAGATCCCGGTTTGCGCCGATATCGGCCGGCAGATTGCGGGTGGCGACGAACGGATTATCGGCGTGATGGTGGAGTCGAATCTGGTCGCGGGACGGCAGGATCTGAAGGAAGGCTGCGAGCTGACGTACGGGCAAAGCGTTACCGACGCGTGTATCGGTTGGGAAGACAGCCTGAACGTGCTGGAAGGGCTGGCGGACGCCGTGAAGCAGCGGCGCGTGGCGCGGGGGAATGGGAACTGATTGGCCTGAGCACGGGTTAAAAAAAGGCCGCCAATCCGGCGGCCTTTCCTTCAAACGCAAACGCCCTACGCCATCTCGCCGGAACCGTAGATCTCGGTACGCACCCGCGACTTCGATACCCCCGCCGCTATCAACGCATCCTGCTGCGCGCGCATGAAGGGCACAGGGCCGCACAAATAATAATCGGCGTCGGGGAGCAGGGTTTTATCGGCTATGTGGGCGAAATCCAGCCGCCCCGCGAAGTCGAAATCCGTTCCCGGGCGGTCGTCGGCGTGAGTGTTTTCATAGAACACGGCGCGCGACACGTTCGGATGTTTTGCAACAATCGCGTCCAGCCATCGGCCGAATGCATGCGTGCGGCCATTGCGGCACGCGTGAACAAACGATATCTGCCGCGTGCTGTCCTGAGCGGCGAGCGAAGCGAGCATCGACACCATCGGCGTAATACCTACGCCGCCGCTGATCAATACAACGGGCGTCGTCTTGGCTACGTCGAGCGTGAACTCGCCCATCGGTGCGCTGACCTCAACAATCCCTCCGACGTCCATCCCATCGTGCATGAGATTGGAAATGTATCCAGCCGGCTTATCCTGCGCCCGCTCGCGCTTCACCGAAATACGTAGCCACTGACCGTTCGGGGCATCGGAGAGCGTGTATTGACGCGGCTGGTCAACGCCGATCTCCTTCACGAACCGCTTCACGCTGACGTACTGACCCGGCTCGAAATGACAGACCGGACCGCCATCGGATGGCTTCAAATAAAACGACGTGATCTCGTCGCTTTCCTGTTCACGCCGAAACACCACAAACGGCCGGAAACCGCTCCACGCGGCTTGGGCATAAAGCCCCTTTTCCGCCCCGATCAAAATCTCCGCGAGTTGCGCGTAAGCGGCGCGCCAGGCGTTGAGCGTGGGTTCATCGACGGCATCACCCAGGACTTCGGATATGGCGGCCAGCAGATTTTCACCGACGATCGGATATTGCTCCGGCCGGATATTCAGGCTCACGTGCTTGTGGGCAATATGCGTGACGGCCGAACCGAGCGCGCCGAGGTTATCGATGTTCGCGGCATACGCGTACACCGCTCGCGCCAACGCCTGTGGCTGACTGGCGCTTTGCTGATGCGCCTGGTTGAACGCGTTTTTCAACTCGGGATGATGGGCGAACATCCGCTTGTAGAAGTGTTTGGTGATAGTCACGCCATGTTCGGCGAGCACGGGAGCGGTGGCTTTTACACGGGCAATCTGGTCGGCGGTCAAGGCTGTCATTCATGGGCTCCTTTAAAGATGTATTTATAATACATCTTTAAAGGAGCCAGACATCCGCGCGTTTTGTCGCAGCGATATAAGACGATGCTGATTGTGGCGCCGGCAGAGCAATCGGTGCCGGCCACGCCCTACCCTAGACCTTGCGTTCGTGATTCCACAACACGTCGGTTCCGCCATCCACACGATTCAGCACCCGCGCCAGCACGAACAGCAAATCGGATAACCGATTCACATACTGCCGCGGCGCCGCGTTGATCTTGTCCACCCGGCCGAGCGCAACAATCGATCGCTCCGCGCGCCGGCAAACCGTCCGCCCGACATGCGCAAGCGACGCCGCCCGCGATCCACCCGGCAGGATGAATTCCTTGAGCGGCGGCAAAGTCGCGTTGTACTCCGCAATCCATTCATCGATACGAGCAAGGTGCGACTTCTCGATCATCGAATGGCCGGGAATGCAGAGCTCGCCGCCGAGATCGAAGAGATCGTGCTGGATGGCCGACAACGCGGCGCGCACGTCGTCCGGCAGCGGTTCGCACAGCAGCACGCCAAGCTGCGAATTCAGTTCATCGACATCGCCGATCGCCGTGATCCGCGCGTCGTCCTTCTGCACGCGGCTGCCGTCGCCGAGGCCGGTCGTGCCGTCGTCACCGGTGCGCGTCGATATCTTGCTCAGGCGATTGCCCATGATGTTCTCCAGGTAACCCGGAACGCCGGTCAGCGCCCGCGATCATTATAGGCAGGGTGGGAGCATGGCCCGGAGCCCGGCTCGATCTAGGCTATCGGCGTAAAATGAGTAGATAAAACGCACGATTCCCGCATTTCGATGCGAAATGTCGTGCATCCCAACATCCCATCACACCGATGTCCGGAGACATGCCGTGAACCACCCCGTCCCCCCGCTCGCCGTCCGCCGCACCTTCCCCGCCGCCCTGCTCGACGCGCTGAAGGCCGCGTTCGCCGAACGCGTTTCCACCACCACGGCAGTCCGCGAACACCATGGCCGCGACGAATCGCCGTTCGATCCGCAACTGCCCGATGCCGTCGTTTTCGTGACCAGCACGGAAGAGGTCCAGACGGTGGTCCGGCTGTGCGCCGAACACAATGTCCCGGTCATTCCGTACGGCAACGGATCATCGCTGGAAGGGCATTTGCTGGCGGTTCAGGGCGGTGTATCGATCGATATGTCGGGCTTGAACCAGGTGTTGTCGATTGACGCCGAAGACCTGACGGTCACCGTCCAGCCGGGAATTTCGCGCAAGCAGTTGAACGAAGCGCTGAAGGACACCGGGTTGTTTTTTCCGATCGATCCCGGCGCGGATGCGAGTATTGGCGGGATGTCGGCGACGCGTGCGTCGGGTACGAACGCCGTGCGTTACGGCACGATGCGCGAGAACGTTCTGGGCCTCACCGTCGTGTTAGCCGATGGCCGCGTGATCAAGACCGGCACGCGGGCGCGCAAATCGTCGGCCGGGTACGACCTCACGCGCTTGTTCGTGGGCTCGGAAGGCACGCTCGGCGTGATCGTCGAAATCACCGTGCGGCTTTATCCGCAGCCGGAAGCGGTATCGGCGGCGGTGTGCGCATTTCCGTCGATGGGCGACGCCGTGCGCGCCACCATCGAAACCATTCAGATGGGCGTGCCCGTAGCGCGCGTCGAGTTCCTGGATTCGCTCGCCGTGCGCGCGATCAACCGGCATTCGAACCTCACTTTCCGCGAATCGCCCATGTTGTTCTTCGAATTCCATGGCACCGAAAGCAGCGTGAAGGAGCAGGCGGAAACGGTGCAGGAGATCGTTGCGCAAAATAATGGCACCGATTTCGAATGGGCAACACGCCCGGAAGACCGCAGCCGCCTGTGGAACGCGCGTCACAATGCCTATTTCGCAATGCTGCAACTGAAGCCCGGCTGTCGCGCCGTAACAACCGACGTCTGCGTACCAATCTCACGGCTCGCCGAATGTGTGATCGAAACGGAGCAGGACCTGAAGGCGAGCACGCTGCCCTGCCCGATCGTCGGCCATGTCGGCGACGGCAATTTTCACGTCGCCATGCTGCTCGATCCGGCCAAGCCCGAAGAATTCGAAGAGGCCGAGCGGATCAACCGCCGCATTGTGGAGCGCGCGCTGCGCATGGGCGGAACGTGTACCGGCGAGCACGGCGTGGGGCTGCACAAGATGGGTTTCATGATCGAGGAACATGGCGAGGACGCAATCAGCGTGATGCGCTCGATCAAACACGCGCTCGACCCGAAAAACCTGATGAACCCGGGCAAGATTTTCTCCTACGACGCTTGATCGAATGCGGGTCGGGCTGTGCTGCAGGTCCAGCGCGAACAACGCGCCGGCGCAAAAACATGCTCCGTCCCCGTAATTAGCCCGATCGACGGAAGGCACGCGCAGGTGCAAGATCAACGCTCTGCTTTTTGGAATGCTCCAGAGCACACACACCGCCGGGAGGGAACATGAACGCACCCGCCGAGCTAACGCCTGAAGTGCTGGCGCAGCGTCAGCGCGAAGTGGTCCAGGCATTGATGGCCGTGCTGCCGACGCATTGTCTGCTGTATCGCGAGGAAGACACGGCCGCTTACGAATGCGACGGACTCGCGGCGTACAGGCGGCTGCCGCTTGCCGTCGCGCTGCCCGAAACCGAAGCGCAGGTTCAGCGCGTCGTGCAGATCTGCGCGCGGCTCGATGTGCCTATCGTCCCGCGTGGCGCGGGCACGGGTTTGTCGGGTGGTGCCATGCCGATCCGGCATGGCATCGTGGTATCGCTTGCGCGCTTTCGCAAGATCGTAGAGGTCGACCCGTATGCGCGTACCGCAACGGTCCAGCCGGGCGTGCGCAATCTCGCCATATCCGAAGCCGCGGCTCCCTTTGGGCTCTATTACGCGCCCGATCCGTCATCGCAGATTGCATGCACGATCGGCGGCAATGTCAGCGAGAACTCCGGCGGGGTCCACTGCCTCAAGTACGGCCTGACGTGTCACAACGTGATGCGGGTACGCGCGGTATCGATGGAAGGCGACATCCTCGAATTCGGTTCGCTCGGTTTAGACGCGCCTGGGCTCGACCTGCTGGCGGTGCTGATCGGCAGCGAAGGCATGTTCGCCATCGTCACCGAGATCACCGTCAAGCTGATCCCCAAGCCACAAACTGCCCAGGTGATCATGGCGAGCTTCGACGACGTCATCAAGGGCGGCAACGCGGTCGCGGCGATCATCGCGGCCGGCATCATCCCCGCCGGGCTCGAGATGATGGATAAACCCGCGACACGCGCCGTGGAGGAGTTCGTGAAAGCGGGTTACGACCTCGACGCGAAGGCGATCCTGCTGTGCGAATCGGACGGCACACAAGACGAAGTCATGGAGGAAATCGTGCGGATGACGGCCGTGCTGCGCGAATTCGGCGCGAATCGCATCCAGATTTCGCGCTCGGAAGCCGAACGGCTGAAGTTCTGGTCCGGCCGCAAGAACGCGTTTCCGGCCGCCGGCCGTATCTCGCCTGATTATTACTGCATGGACGGCACCGTGCCGCGCCGCCAGATCGGGCCGCTGCTGGCGCGTATTGAAGAGATGGAAAAAAAGTACGCACTGCGTTGCATGAACGTGTTCCATGCCGGCGACGGCAACATGCATCCGCTGATCCTGTTCAACGGCAACGATCTGGACGAATGGCACCGGGCCGAGGCATTCGGTTCTGACATCCTGGAAACCTGCGTGGAATTGGGCGGCACGGTGACGGGCGAGCATGGCGTGGGTATCGAAAAGATCAACTCCATGTGCGTCCAGTTTTCCCCCGAAGAACGCGATACGTTTCACGCGATAAAACGCGCCTTCGATCCCCCGGGCCTGCTTAATCCCGACAAAGGCATCCCGACGCGTGCGCGTTGCGCCGAGTACGGGAAAATGCATATTCGCGGCGGCTTGCTGCCGCATCCCGAGATTCCACGCTTTTAGGCGGCGCTTCCAAACATTGCGTGTAGATAAATGTCCCTTTGAAGCATCGGCGGTGGTTGCAGGCGTTCGAGCCCGGACGGTATCCACGTTTATACGAGTGGCCGCGCGGGAACACGCCGATACACTGACCCAAGAGCCATAAAACGCGGGACACCATGACAGAGGAAGACATTGTCGCGAGCTGGTCGGAGCGCGTGCGCGCCGCGACGGCGAGCAACACCCCGCTAAGGATTCGCGGCGGCGGCACGAAGGATTGGTACGGCCAGACGCTGCAAGGCGAGATAGTCGATACGCGGGCGCATCGCGGGATTATCGAATATGACCCGGCCGAACTCGTGATCACCGCGAAGGCCGGCACGCCGCTCAGCGAGATCGAAGCGCGGCTGGACGAATGCGGCCAGATGCTGCCGTTCGAGCCGCCGCACTTCGGACCAAACGCTACGATCGGCGGCTGTATTGCAGCCGGACTCGCCGGCCCTCGGCGCGCGGCGACCGGCGCGGCGCGCGACTTCGTGCTCGGCGCCGTGGTAATGAACGGCCAGGGCCACGTGCTGCATTTCGGCGGTCAGGTGGTGAAGAACGTGGCGGGCTACGACGTCTCGCGGCTGCTTGCCGGTTCTCTCGGTACGCTGGGGATGATCCTGGAGGTATCGGTGAAAGTGCTGCCGAAACCCGTCGCCGAAGCCACGCTCAAGTTCGAGATGAACGACACGGACGCCGTGCGCAAACTCAACGAATGGAGCGGCCATCCGTTGCCGTTGACCGGCAGTGCGTGGCGCGGCCACACGCTCGCGTTGCGCCTGGGCGGCGCAGAAGCGGCGGTGAAAGCGGCGCGGACATCGTTGGGCGGGGAAGTGGTGGACGCCGTGGAAGCCGAGCGTTTCTGGCACGGTTTGCGCGAACAAACCGATCCGTTCTTCGCCGTGCTGCCGCCGAAGTGCGCTTTGTGGCGGCTGTCGCTGCCATCGATTGCCGAGCCGATGCACCTTCCCGGTCCGCACCTGATGGAATGGGGCGGCGCGCAACGCTGGTGGATCACCGACGCCGATCCGCAAACCGTGCGCATCAGCGCCAAGCAGGCCGGCGGCCACGCGACCATCTTCCGTTCGAGCGCGGCGTACGATCGCAAAGCGGGTGTCTTCACGCCCTTGCCCGCCCCGCTGATGAAGATTCATCGTGGCTTGAAAGCCGCATTCGATCCCGCGAGCATTTTCAATCGCGGCCGCCTCTACCCCGACTTCTGAACTGAAGACACACGCAATGCAAACCAACCTCGCCGACTTCATGCGCGATACCGCCGATGGCGAAGAAGCCGAGGCTATCCTGCGCAAGTGCGTGCATTGCGGATTCTGCACGGCGACGTGCCCGACCTACCAGATACTGGGCGATGAACTCGACGGCCCGCGTGGCCGGATCTATCTGATCAAGCAGATGCTGGAAGGCGCGCCCGTTACACGCAGCACGCAACTGCATCTGGACCGCTGCCTCACGTGCCGCAATTGCGAGACCACGTGCCCATCGGGCGTGCAATATGGACGGCTCGTGGAGATTGGCCGGAAGGTGGTGGAAGAAAAAGTGGAGCGGCCGTTCGGCCAGCGCGTCCAACGCAAACTGCTCGCCAACTTCCTGCCGAACAGCAAACTTTTCACGCCCGCGATGAAACTCGGCCAGCAATTCCGGCCGCTGTTGCCCAAAGCCTTGCGGACCAAGATTCCGGTTGCGCAACGGCCGCTCGAACCGCCGACCGGCACGCATGCGCGCAAGATGCTGATGCTCGCCGGCTGCGTCCAGCCCGCCATGATGCCGAACGTCAACATAGCAACTGCACGGGTGTTCGATGCGTTGGGCATTCAGATCCTGAGCGCGCCGGACGCCGGTTGCTGTGGCGCGATCCGCCTGCATCTCGGCTATAACGACGAAGCGCTGGACGACGTGCGCAACAACATCGACGCGTGGTGGCCGTATGTGGAAAGCGGCGTGGAGGCGATCGTGATGAACGCGTCCGGTTGCGGCGCGACGGTCAAGGAATACGCGCATTTGCTGCGCAATGATCCGGTCTACGCGGAGAAGGCGGCGCGGATTGTGGAGCTGACGCGCGACCTCGCGGAAATCCTGCCGCAGTACGAAGACGAACTGACGGCGATGGTCAGGCGTCGCGCGGTGCATACCGTCGCGTTTCATCCGCCGTGCACGCTGCAGCACGGCCAGCAGATTCGCGGCCACGTGGAGAACTTGCTGACGGCGCTGGGCATAGAAGTGCATCTTCCCGCCGATAACCATCTGTGCTGCGGCTCGGCCGGAACGTATTCGGTGCTGCAGCCGAAGCTCTCCTACGCGTTGCGCGACCAGAAACTGGACAAGCTCGAAAAGCTCGAGCCGCAGATGATCGTATCGGCGAATGTGGGTTGTATCGCGCATTTGCAGAGCGGCACGTCCACGCCCGTCGTGCACTGGATTCAACTGGTCGAACATCTGCTGTATGGCTAACGCTGGCGGGCGCCGGCTGTTTCGGCGCACCGCATCCGTATAATCGGACCTCTGCCTACTCACCTTGCGGCGTCCGATTCCATGTCCTCCTCTCATGTAGCCCGTCACCTCGACGAAGTCCGTCAGCGCATCGCGAAAGCGGCGGCTGATGCTTCGCGCGACGCGTCAGCGGTCACGTTGCTCGCGGTATCGAAGACCTTTCCTGCAGAAGATGTTCGCGCGGCTTTCGACGCAGGACAGCGTGCGTTCGGCGAAAACTACGTGCAGGAAGCGGTCGCGAAAATTGCCGAGCTGGCGGAGTTGCGCGGCGAGATCGAGTGGCATTTCATCGGACCGTTGCAATCGAACAAGACGAAAGTGGTCGCCGAGAATTTCGATTGGGTGCATTCGGTGGATCGGCTCAAGATTGCCGAGCGTTTGTCTGACCAGCGCGGCGACAATATGGCCGCGCTTAACGTCTGTCTGCAGGTGAACGTGAGCGGAGAGGCGTCGAAAAGCGGTGTAACGCCAGACGAAACGCTGGCGCTCGCGCGTGCCGTTGCCGCGCTTCCTCATCTACGGTTGCGCGGTTTGATGTCCATTCCCGAACCGGCCAGCACACTCGATGAACAACGCGCGCCGCATCGGCTTCTGCGTGAGCTCATGGACACATTGCGCGCGGACGGCCTTGAACTCGACACGCTTTCCATGGGAATGTCAGCGGATCTTGAAGCCGCCGTTCTCGAAGGCGCGACCATCGTTCGTATCGGCACGGCTATCTTCGGCACGCGTGATTACTCTCATTAACTCTTCTCGACCACGTCAACTTCATCATGAAAATTGCGTTTATCGGTGGCGGCAACATGGCATCCGCGCTTATTGGCGGTTTGATCAAGCGCGGCGTTGCGGCTGCGGATCTGTATGTCGTCGATCCTGGCGAGGAGGCGCGGCAACGCGTTGAAAAGCAGTTCGGTATTGCGACGGGCGTGGCGGTCGATTCGAAACTGGCGGACTACGACGCCATCCTGCTTGCCGTCAAACCGCAAGTGCTCAAGGACGTGGCAGCGGCCTTGCAGCCGGTGTTGTCGAAGCAACTGGTGATCAGTATTGCGGCTGGCATTCGTGCCGCCGATTTGTCGCGCTGGCTCGGCGGTTATACGCAAATCGTGCGCACCATGCCGAATACGCCGGCGCTGATCGGCATGGGCGTGACGGGGTTGGCCGCGTTGCCGGGTGTCGATAGTGCAGCGAAGGCGCTGGCATCGAAGGTACTGGAAGCGGTAGGTGAAATCGTCTGGTTCGACGACGAAGCGAAGATCGATGCCGTCACCGCCATTTCGGGCAGCGGTCCGGCGTACGTGTTCTATTTCATCGAAGCGATGCAGGAAGCGGCGCGCCAACTTGGCATGGACGAGGAGCAAGGGCGTGCGCTTGCTGTGGCTACGTTTACCGGCGCGGCGCAATTGGCAGCGCAATCGGGCGAACCAGCGAGCGTGTTGCGAGAACGCGTGACATCGAAAGGCGGCACGACAGCGGCCGCGCTCGCTTCCTTCGATGCACAGGGGGTTAAGGACGCAATCGTCCGCGGCGCGTTGGCGGCGGATGCACGGGCGAAGGCAATGGGCGAGGAGTTGGGGAAGGCTTGAAAAGCTGACATTCCGAGTCGGATGCAGGCCACAAAAAATGCCGTTGCGGAACTGCTCCGCAACGGCATTTTTTCGGCCTGCAAGCCGTTCTTCGAATCAGCGGCGAACGGCTCGCCTTGCGCTACGAATTAACGTCAGGCGTGCAACGAAACTTGCACGCTTTGCTGGACCAGCAGCTCCACATGAGCGCCTGAGTGCTCGTATATGTTGTAAGTCACGCCACTTACTTGTGTCGTTCCTTCCTGCTGCCAAAGACCATCGGTCACGCCCGCAACGTGGGAATTCGACAAATCGACCGAGTCGCCGTTCGAACCGCTGACCAACATTTGCTGCTTGCCGTCCTTCTGGAACAGATCCGTCTCTCCAAGGTTGAGGACATCGACCAACGACAGTTTGAGTGCGTTGTGTGCACCGCCAAGATCGATCGCTTCAATGCCGGAAACCTTCGCCGCCGCCGTGTGACCGGTTAGCGACGTGAGCTCCAGAACCTGATGATCGCCAGTCAGATGAAGCGTGTCGATACCACCGGCGCCGCCCTGGATATGCGCTGCGGCTTGGGTGAAATAGGATGCGGGATCTGCATTCAGGTCAACCGTGGTGTTCTCCGCACCCCCCTTGAATGTGTCGTGGTCCCCAACAACAGCATGAAGCGCAGCGGGCGACTGAGCGGCGAGCACCGCGGTGTCATTCGCCGCCAGCGAGGTATCGACGTGCGTCGCAGCGACGCTTTGAGCCGTGGCGTCGAAATTGTCGGTGACAGTGTAGGTCAGTCTGGGATCCGTCATTGTCATGACATGACCCATGCTTCCAGACGCTTCAACCCCAAACGAGAAGGTCCCGCTGCCGAGATAACTCGGGTTTTGAAGGCCCGTGAACGTGTCCTTCGACAGAGTGACGGTGAACGTGTTGCCGGTGACGACAAGCGGAACGTCCACCATTCGGTTCCATTGACTCAGACTTCCGCCTTTAACGTCGAGGGTAACTCCATTGGCCGCGATGCTTGGATCGGAAATCCAACCGGTAATGGTCAATGCACCGTTTGCCGTGCCGCCGTCGGAAACAGGCTGGTTATTCGCGTCATGAACCCCGGTGATCATGATGTAGGTAACGCTCAACGGATAGCTAGCCGAAGCTACGCTCGTCCCCGTAAGACCCGTTTCAGTCGCGTTCAAGTTGTGGGCGCCGTTCGACAACGGCGCTGCCGGCTGAAAGTGCCACTGTCCGTCTTGACCGACGGTGGTCGTGCCGAGCAGCGTCGTATTGTCGTAGACGCTGATCGTGTCGCCCTTATGGCCGGTACCGTTGATAGCAGGTTGGCCATCGGTCGAAAGGCCGCCCGGCGCCACGTCGCCTGCCAGCGGACCGGCTGTATCGACTACGCTCGTGATGACGGGTGCTGCGGGCACCGACGTATCGACGGTGAAACTGACGTTCAATGGCGCGCTCGTGACCCCGTCGGGGGTGACGTACGTCAGGGTCAGGTTATGCACGCCATCCGACAGCGTCGGCAAGGCCCAGCCCGTATTAATCCCGGTGGGGACTTGCGTGCCGACTAGCACGCCATTGTCGTAGAGCGAGTAGGTGTCGCCCACGATCGAGATGAACGCGAGAACAGGGGTCGCGTCGCTCGTCGTTTCGCCGGAAACGAAATTCTCGATGCCATCGGGCGTGTGCTCGGCCAGGCCGAGGTTATAAGGCGCCGGCGGCAGCGTGATCGGGTCGCTGATTGCGTTGACGAGGGTTTGATTGCTGTTGGGGACTTGCGACATGTTTTTTTATTACCTCTGTGCGCTGACAATTAACGCGGCCGCGCCCGACAAACGGCGCGGCTCGCGCTCCACAAAATCGATTTTCGTTTTAATATCGTTGAACGTTTCGATTTGCGAAACGATTCTGAGGCGCAGTGACACGTCGAAATATCGGATAAATCCCAAATACAACCGAACGTGAATGAGATCGATGCAAGCGAGCCAGTGCGCAAGCAGATCGATAGGCCAGCGCTGCGCAAGCAGACGGTTGTCACGCCGACGAAGCGAACTCAGCGAATAGGTGCCGTAGAACTCCCGGTGGAAAATACGAGCGAGTTCGGCGTGAAGAAGATGCGAGGCCTTACCGCATGAACGCGTAATGCGCGGCAATCCCCGCAAACAACACGCCGCCAAGCCAGTTGTTATGTTTGAACGCGGCGAAGCATGGCATGCGTTCGCGATTCTTGATGAGGGTGTAGTGATAGATCGCGCACGCCACCGCCGCTGCCCAGCCGACCCAGTACAACGCGCCGAACCCCAGCGCCATGCCAATCCACACGTAGATCGCAAGCGTTACGGCATAGCAAAGCATGATCGCGAGGACATCGAAGCGTCCGAACGTCAGCGCCGATGTACGGATGCCGATCTTGATGTCATCGTCACGATCGACCATTGCGTATTCGGTGTCGTAAGCAACGGACCAGAACACGTTCGCGGCCAGCATGATCCACGCGAGCGCGGGCACGTGGTTCTGCACGGCGGCGAAGGCCATCGGAATACCGAAGCCGAACGCAATGCCGAGATACGCCTGAGGAATCGCAAAAAACCGCTTCGTGAACGGATAACTACCCGCAACGAAAAGCGCGAACACCGAGAGTTCTTTGGTCAATGTGTTGAGGGGCAAGATCAGCAGGAACGCGATCAACGATAACGCCACCGCCAACGCCACCGCTTCCCATGCAGCAATCTTGCCGGACGTGATCGGCCGGTTTTCAGTGCGCTTGACGTGTTTATCGAAGTCGCGGTCGGCGTAGTCGTTGATCGCGCAGCCCGCCGAGCGCATGAGCAACGTGCCGAGCACGAAGATCAGCAGGAGGATCGGCGACGGATGACCGTTCGATGCAATCCACAACGCGTTGAGCGTCGGCCACAGCAACAGCAAGCTGCCGATAGGCTTGTCCATGCGGACAAGACGAAGATAGAGCGGGAGGCGAGCGAACATGGGAACCGGGCGGCGGCAAATGGTGATGACAGCATTTTAAGGCAGCGGAGATTCACTGCTCGTTTCCATCGTAGTCAACGTGAACGGCCCGACCTGCAACGTTGATAGCGTCCAGCCAGACACGGAAACCGCCGGGGTTGTTGCTTGGCCGCCCATTCGAGAGGGTGGAACCTCGACCACCTTTACACTTCGACTCAGCGGTCCCGGCTTCGCGCCGGTTCTCGCGGACAGGCGATGCTCAACCCGCACCATGATCTGCAGCCCGCGCATTGACGAGAAACCCCAAAACCCAAAAAGCCCCGCTTTCTACTGAACGCGAGGCTTCTTCCATTACATCCGCCACGCTTAATCCGTGACGATCGACTCAAACCCTTACTGCCCCAGCATCGCGCGCAACATCCACGCAGTCTTCTCGTGAATCTGCATGCGCTGGGTCAACAGATCGGCGGTGGGTTCGTCGTTGGCGCTATCCGTCAGCGGGAAAATCGCGCGCGCGGTGCGCACGACCGCTTCCTGACCTTCCACCAATTGGCGAATCATCTCTTCGGCTGCCGGAATGCCATCGGCTTCGGGAATGGACGACAGCTTCGCGAATTCGCGATAGCTACCCGGCGCGTACACACCCAGCGCGCGAATGCGTTCAGCGATGGAGTCCACCGCCAGCGCCAGTTCCGTGTATTGCCCCTCGAACATCAGGTGGAGCGTATTGAACATCGGCCCCGTGACGTTCCAGTGAAAATTATGGGTCTTCAGATACAGCGTGTAGGTATCGGCCAATAGATGCGACAAGCCATCGGCGATCTTCTTGCGGTCTTTGTCGCTGATACCGATGTTCACAGCCGGTGATGCGATTTTCTTCGCCATAGTGACTCCGTGAGAGTGATACGAACGGTGCGGGCGAGCCACGGGTGAAGCTGCTCCGTGGCCGCCGAGCGTTCGTCAGTTTATCTTAGAAGCGCGGTGCGACCCGCCATGGAGGCGGGCCACAAGGGGTATCGGGCGCGTCAATACGACGCGTCTTCAGGACAATCCGGCGAAACCAACACCATGCAATCCTTCGATAATCACCGCCGCGTAACTCGCCGCAACGATGCCAAAACCGATCGCGAGCCGTACGCCGCGCGACGCATTGAGACTCTTCGCCTCGATACCGCTCACCGCCCGTTCGAGTGTCATGATCGCTTGTGTCATCGTCGTTCTCCTTGAGTTCAGCCCTTGAGTACTGCGTGTCAAATCAGAGTGGGACGCATATTCTGCGCATTGCTGAGTTCGCGTCCCACCCTGCTTACTTCACTGCGGCTTCGGCGTTCGCGTCGACCGTTTCAACCTTCTGGCCCAACGCCGCCAGCGCCGCGACAACACCCGCCGCATAGGCCGGATCGGCGCGCCGGAAGTGCTCGATCTGCACCGCCACTATCTCGTTCGGCACGCCGAAAATGTGCCGTGCGATGTTGCCGAAGAAGCGCTGCTTTTGCGTGTCGTCGAAGAGGCGGAACAGCGCGCCCGGCTGGCTGTAGTAATCCGTGTCTTCACGATGGTCGTAACGTTCCACCGCGCCCGCCGCCAACGCCGGCTCGTTCACGCTCGGGTCCTGCGCGAAGTCGCCGAAGCGGTTCGGCTCGTAGTTCACGCGACCGCCGCTGTTGCCGTCGGTGCGCATGGCGCCATCGCGATGAAACGAGTTCTGCACAGCGGCCTTCGGCGCATTCACCGGAATCTGATGGTGATTGATGCCAAGCCGATACCGATGCGCATCGCCGTACGAGAACAAACGCCCTTGCAACAAGCGGTCCGGCGAGAAGCCAATACCCGGCACCACGTTCGCCGGCGAAAACGCCGCCTGTTCGACATCCGCAAAATAATTGCCCGCGTTGCGATTCAGCTCGATCGTGCCCACGTCGATCAGCGGGAAATCCTTGTGCGGCCAGACCTTCGTGATATCGAACGGATTCATGCGGTACGTCGCGGCTTCGGCTTCCGTCATCACCTGAATGCGGAAATTCCACTTCGGGAAATTGCCTCGATCGATGTTGTCGACCAGATCGCGCTGCGCGCTTTCCCGGTCGCTACCCACTACCGCTGAGGCTTCGGCATCGGTGAAATTCTCGAGCGGCTGCTGCGACTTGAAGTGAAACTTCACATAGAAGCGCTCGTTGTTCGCGTTGATAAACGAATACGTGTGCGAGCCGAAACCATGCATCTGCCTGTAGCTTTTCGGAATCCCGCGATCACTCATCAGGATGGTGACCTGATGCAACGACTCCGGATGCCGCGACCAAAAGTCCCACGCCGCCACGTTGCTGCGCATATTGGTGTACGGGTCACGCTTTTGCGTATGGATGAAGTCAGGGAATTTCAGCGGATCGCGGATGAAAAACACTGGCGTGTTGTTTCCAACGACGTCCCAGTTACCTTCTTCCGTGTAGAACTTGATCGAGAAACCACGCACGTCGCGCTCGGCGTCAGCCGCGCCGCGTTCGCCGGCAACCGTCGAAAAGCGCATGAACAACGGCGTTTGCTTGCCGACTTCCGCGAACACCTTGGCTTTCGTGAAGCGGGAAATGTCGTGCGTGACCTTGAGCGTGCCGAACGCGCCCGACCCCTTGGCGTGCACGCGGCGCTCAGGAATCACTTCGCGGTCGAAATGCGCGAGCTTCTCAAGCAGCCAGAAATCCTGCAGCGCGATCGGACCGCGCGGACCAGCGGTCATCGAGTTCTGGTTATCGCCGACTGGCGCGCCTGCTGCAGTGGTGAGGATGCGATTGGTCATCGATTGCTCCGTGAAATTTGTCTGGGACGAAACGTTATGTCGGGGAAGTTCAGCAAGTGCGAGCGAAACTGGCTAGCACGTCCACCAGAACGCCTTTGGCTTCGCGAAAAGTCGTAGTGAATTGCGTGGCCTGGCGGGCGATCAGCGTCATGGCTTCCTCCGGTTTGTTTTGGTGAATCGGGGCCGATCCATGAAGCTAAGAATAGCAAAGACTATTCGAATATCGAATTCAATTAATTTTATCTATGCGATAGGTCGAGCAAATTTCAACGATGCCGGGCTTCGAAGAACGGGGAAATGGGGCTGGAATCCGCGCCCCGAGGGGCGCGGTTGGACCTAAAAAGCGGCTATGAAGCCGTTAATTGACGGCGGCGGGCAACTCTAGGCGCGTAACGCCCGGAATATTGCAGGCAGCGATTGCATCGCAAATAGCTTCGATAGCCGGCATCCGTGTGAAGCTCTTGCGCCACGCCAGCACGACGCGCCGGTCCGGAACCGGGTCATTGAAGGGGACGTAGCTCAGCAAACCGGCATCCACGCCGCCCGCATGCGGTTTCACTTCCATCACCGACATCCGCGGCAGCACGGTAATGCCAACGCCGCTGGCGACCATGTGCCGGATGGTTTCCAGCGATGACCCCTCGAATGTCTTCTGGATTCCGTCCGCGTTCTGCGAAAAACGCATCAACTCGGGACACACGCCGAGCACGTGATCGCGGAAACAATGGCCGCTGCCCAGCAGCAGCATGGTTTCCAGCTTCAGGTCGTCGGCATTGATCTTGGGCCGGTTTTCCCACGGATGGCCGGCGGGCATGGCGACGACGAAGGGTTCATCGAATAACGCGCGCACCATCAGGCCGGTTTCGGGAAACGGCAGCGCCATGATGGCGACGTCGATTTCGCCCTGCTTCAGCAGTTCGATCAGCTTGAGCGTGTAGTTTTCCTGCAGCATCAGCGGCATCTGCGGGACGCGCTTGATCATCTGCTTGACGAGCGTGGGCAACAAATACGGGCCGATGGTGTAGATCACGCCCAGGCGCAACGGCCCGACCAGCGGGTCCTTGCCCTGCTTCGCGATTTCCTTGATGGCGAGGGTTTGTTCCAGGACGCGCTGTGCTTGCGTGACGATCTGTTCGCCAATTGGGGTGACGCTGACTTCGCTGGTGCCGCGCTCGAAAATCTGCACGTTCAGTTCATCTTCCAGCTTTTTGATTGCTACCGACAAGGTCGGCTGACTCACGAAACACGCCTCGGCCGCACGGCCAAAATGCCGCTCGCGCGCCACCGCAACGATGTACTTCAATTCGGTTAAGGTCATTAGGGGCCAATCAGAGTCATTGAATCGATAGGATTTGACTTATACACCCGTCGGGGGGATTCGCCAACCCGCGGTGGGGTTTGGAGTTCTTCAAAGGGTTTTCGTTCGCACCGGTGGACGGGGTGTTTTGGTGGGGTTCGGGGTGGGGCGGATGGGGTTGGGGTGGGTGCCGGGTTGCTAGGGTCCGGGGTTAGTGGTTGGGGTCAATGCCGGGTTGGTGCTTTCGGCCGTGGTGGTCTGCGAGAGTCGGATTTTCTCTTTATCACTATTAGCCACTGTGCGTGGCGGCACGTCATTTCTTTGTCCAAAGCGACAAAGAAACGAAGCAAAGAAAGCGCTTTTAAAACACGCTACCCTAAGTGTCCACAGCGTGCAGTTTCTATTCATAGGTGCCCCAAAAGCACGGTGCTCGCCAGAGCGAAGGATGTGTGAAACCCTCCTTCTCCGAACACCGATACCCACACGCTTCGCCACCAGTGATTGAACCTGCCCACGGTTCACCCCGCGCTATCCGCGGACGACCAACCACCAAATGTGCATGCGCCTCGAACCACGTCGCCAAATCCTGACCGGTGCGAACCAAAAACCCGTTTCACGCTTTTAGATATTGCTCACGCGCACCAAGCCACCGCGCGAGATGGTCCGTCACCGCCTCCGGGAACTGGGACAGCATCTGGTCCGCCGCCGCCCGCGCCGGTTCAATCAGCCAGCCATCATTTTCCAGGCTGGCAAACCGCAGCATCGCCGCTCCCGACTGACGCGCACCAAGGAACTCGCCAGGACCACGAATCTCCAGGTCGCGACGCGCAATTTCAAAGCCATCAGTCGTTTCGCGCATCGTCTGCAAACGAGCACGCGCTGTCTGCGACAATGGCCCGGCATACATCAGCACACACACCGAAGCCGCGCTGCCCCGCCCCACACGGCCACGCAACTGGTGCAGTTGCGCCAAACCAAAACGCTCCGCATGCTCGATCACCATCAGTGACGCATTCGGTACGTCCACCCCCACTTCAATCACCGTCGTCGCGACCAGCAACTGGACCTCGGCACGCGTGAACGCATCCATGACGGCAGCCTTTTCCGCCGGCGGTAAACGCCCATGCACCAGCCCAATGCGCAGTTCCGGCAACGCGGCTACAAGGGTCTCGTACGTCTCCACCGCCGTCTGCAATTGCAACGTCTCACTTTCCTCAATCAGCGGACACACCCAATACACTTGCCGCCCCGTCAGCGCCGCCTCGCGCACACGGGCAATCACCTCCTCCCGACGGTTATCAGCGACAAGTTTTGTCAGGATCGGCGTGCGCCCCGGCGGCAATTCATCAATCGTCGATACATCCAGATCCGCGTAATACGTCATCGCAAGCGTCCGCGGAATCGGCGTGGCCGACATCATCAGCTGATGCGGCTGGAAGTTGTGCACGCCATCCGCAGCGTTGTGCGCCTTGGCCCGCAACGCAAGCCGCTGGGCCACACCAAACCGATGCTGTTCATCGACAATCACAAACCCAAGCCGCGCAAACTCCACCGCGTCCTGAATGATCGCGTGCGTTCCGATCACAAGCTGCGCCGCCCCCGATGCCGCCGCTTCCAGCGCCGCACGTTTTTCCTTCGCCTTCAGACTGCCGGCAAGCCATGCCACCGTCACGCCCAACGGCTCAAGCCACGCACGCAGCTTGCGCGCATGCTGTTCGGCAAGAATTTCTGTCGGCGCCATCAACGCCGCCTGATAACCAGCATCAATAGCCTGCGCGGCCGCAAGCGCGGCCACGATGGTCTTGCCGCTGCCTACATCGCCCTGCAAGAGGCGCTGCATCGGGTGCGGCAACATGAGTTCGCCGGATATCTCGGTGCACACGCGTTCCTGCGCGCCGGTCAGCTTGAACGGCAACGTGCCGATAAACCGCGCGACCAGCGATTCGGACACATCCTGCAATCGGGGCATCACCGGCGCGGCGCGCGTGCGGCGCTCCTCGTGCGCACGTTTGAGCGACAACTGCTGCGCGAGCAATTCCTCGAACTTGATACGCGTCCACGCCGGATGCGTGCCGTCGATCAACGCGTTTTCATCGGAATCGGCGTGCGGGTGATGCAAGGTTTTCACGGCATCGAGCAACGCGGGAACGTTCAACGGCTTTAGATGCGCGCGGGCGATTTTTTCGGGCAGCAACTCCGGCAGATGAACCCGCGACAACGCGCTGTCGATAGCCTTGCGCAAATACGCCTGCGATACCCCCGCCGTGCTCGGATACACCGGCGTCAACGCTTGCGGCAGCGGCGTGTCTTCATCCACCGGACGCACCACCGGATGCACCATCTCCATGCCGAAAAAGCCGCCGCGTACGTCGCCGCGAACCCGCAGGCGCACGCCGATCCCCATCTGCTTGACCTGCGAACCGTAGAAATTGAGAAACCGCAGCGTGAGTTCGTCGCCGGCATCGTCGTGAATCTTGACCAGCAACTGCCGACGCGGCCGGTACGCAATCTCGTTGTCGAACACCACGCCTTCAGTCTGCGTGTTGTCACCGGGAATCAGATGGCCGATCGGCGTGATGCTGGTTTCGTCCTCGTAACGCATCGGCAGATGCAGCACGAGATCAATATCGGATTTCAGGCCGAGCTTGGCGAGTTTATCGACGGGCTTGGGCGGCGCGGCAGCGGGTTTTAGCGGCTGGACCTTGTCAGCGGCGATCTCCAGATCCGCGAGTTTTTTCGCGCCCGCCGCGCGCCCGCGTTTGCGCTTTTGAACAGGCGCGTCGGGTTCACCGGCTGCATCGGGAGCGTCTTCAGCGTCGGGAGCAACGAGCAAACGGCGGTCGGACAAGGGCATCTAATCTCTTCAAAGTACAATATCGGCTTCGTTCGGCACGGCGATGCAGTCATCATCCGCTCGCCGCGCGGCATGTGCGGGTTCGTTAAAGCGCCTGAACATGCGGTCGGCGACAGGTTTCTGCTCATCGGCCGTATGGGACGCAACCGCGAAACCAACGGCTTCCCGGCGCGTTCCGAGGCGTGATCTGCAAGCAGCCCGGCGGATTTTCGCAAGGCCGCGGCGCTATTTGAAGCCGTCGCAACGGTCGATCAGACCGCCGGCCCGCGAAACCTGCAAACGCACTGAACCCGCGCCTACCCGCGCCGCCTTGCCAAGCGCCTTGCCAAAATAACGCGCGTTTCATCGCGCATCGACCTGCTTTCCCCATGTTCACGCTTTCCGACTTCGATTTTAATCTGCCGCCCGAGCTGATCGCGCAAACGGCGCTCGCCGAGCGCAGCGCGAGCCGTTTGCTCGACGTGGATAACCGCACGCAGACGGCTGCTTTTACCGATCGCCATTTCACCGAACTGCCCAACTTGCTCGAACCCGGCGACCTGCTCGTGTTCAACGATACCAAAGTTCTGAAGGCGCGATTCCTCGGCCAGAAGGCCAGCGGTGGCCGTATCGAGGTGCTGGTCGAGCGGCTGACCGGCGCGACGACCGCGCTGGCGCAGATCCGGGCGAGCAAAAGTCCGTTGCCGGGCACGAAACTCATTCTCGCCGATGCATTCGAGGTCACGGTCGGCGAGCGCGTGGAACCGTTCTACACGCTCCATTTCCCCGCCGATTGCCTGACGCTGATCGAGCAACATGGCCGCCTGCCGCTGCCGCCGTACATAGAACACGATCCCGATTCCTTCGATGAAACCCGCTACCAGACGGTCTACGCGGCGAACCCCGGCGCGGTCGCGGCGCCCACCGCCGGCCTGCACTTCGACCCGGCGCTCTTTGCCGCGCTCGACGCACGCGGCGTGGAGCGCGCAACGCTGACGCTGCACGTGGGCGCGGGCACGTTCCAGCCAGTGCGCGTGGAGAATCTCGCGGACCACAAGATGCATAGCGAATGGTATCGGCTACCGCAGGAACTGGCGGACAAGATCACGGCGACGAAAGCGCGGGGAAATCGCGTAATTGCGGTCGGCACGACTTCGCTGCGGGCGCTCGAAGCCGCCGCCCGCGACGCCGCCGAAGCTGGCCGGCCGCTCGCGGAAACCAGGGCCGAGACGGACATTTTTATTACGCCGGGATACCAGTTTCGCGTAGTCGACCGGCTCGTGACGAACTTCCATTTGCCGAAATCGACGCTGATGATGCTGGTCTCAGCATTCGCCGGAATGGACGCGATCCGCGAGGCGTATGCGCATGCGATTGAGGAGCGGTATCGATTCTTTAGTTACGGCGACGCGATGCTGCTCACGCGGCAGGCGGCGGCTTAATAAAGAACACTGCCTGCAACGCAAGCGGGCTTAACGCAAGAATGATTGAACGGGCCACGTATGATCGTGGCCGCGACAAAACCCACGGACGCCTCACCCAATTGCGCCGGACTTGCCGGCCCGGAGTTGGCACTTCAGTGCCTTACTCCGGCCCCATGCAAAGCTGCTTCCGGTGGCACAGGAGCTTTTAAATGACCGAAGCAAGCAACACCGCCGATACGATCGAAACACCGGTCCGCCCCGAGAACGGCCTCAAGTTCGAACTGATCACCACCGACGGCCAGGCGCGACGCGGCCGCGTCACGTTGAACCACGGCGTGGTCGAAACGCCAATCTTCATGCCCGTCGGCACGTACGGAACGGTCAAGGCCGTCGCACCGCGCGAGCTCGAGGAAATGAACGCCCAGATCATCCTCGGCAATACGTTCCACCTCTGGCTGCGCCCGGGACTGGAAACGATAGCGGCGCACGGCGGGCTGCATCGGTTCATGAACTGGCAGCGCCCGATTCTCACCGACTCCGGCGGTTTTCAGGTCTTTTCCCTGGGCGATCTACGCAAGATAACCGAAGATGGCGTCACGTTCGCGTCGCCCATCAACGGCGACAAGCTGTTTTTATCGCCGGAAATCTCGATGCAGATCCAGAAGGTGCTGAACTCGGACATCGTGATGCAGTTCGACGAATGCACGCCGTATGCAACCAACGACGTGCCCACGCCGCACCAGGACGCAGCCGATTCCATGCGCATGTCAATGCGCTGGGCCAAGCGTTCCGTCGATGAATTCGCCAAAGGTGAAAATCCGAACGCGCTGTTCGGCATCGTGCAAGGCGGCATGTTCGAAGATTTGCGGGACGAATCGTTGGCCGGACTCGCCGACATCGGTTTCCACGGCTTCGCGATCGGCGGGTTGTCCGTCGGCGAACCGAAGGAAGACATGATGCGCGTGCTGGAACACATCGGCCCGAAGCTTCCCGCGGACAAACCGCATTACCTGATGGGCGTCGGCACGCCGGAAGACCTGGTGGCGGGCGTGGCGTCGGGCGTCGACATGTTCGACTGCGTGATGCCGACCCGCAACGCACGCAACGGCTGGCTGTTCACCCGTTTCGGCGACGTCAAGATCCGCAACGCTGCCCACAAGAACTCGCTCAAGCCACTCGATGAAACCTGCGGCTGCTACACCTGCCGCAACTTCACGCGCGGTTATCTGCACCATTTGCATCGCGTGGGCGAAATTCTCGGCTCGCAACTCAACACGATTCACAATCTGCACTACTACTTGCAGCTCATGCAGGAAATCCGCGATTCGATCGAAAATCACGCGTTTGACGCATTCGTGAAGCAGTTTAAAGAGGATCGCGCACGCGGAATTGACTGACCGGATGGCTAACGTGCGGCCATGAATCTGCAATCGGCCCAAGAAACATTACAATTGCGTTACGCAACGCTTTAACAGCTTGATCACAAAGCGCATTCCGCGCTTGGCTTGCGTAGCCCGGTGATAGAATAGCGGGCTAATTTTCTGATCGTTATAACGGAGAGACCGACGTGGATTTTATTTCAAGAGCCTTCGGCGGCGGCGCAGAAGGCGCCCAGTCGAGCATCATGAGTTTTTTGCCGCTCATTTTGATGTTTGCAGTGCTGTATTTCATCATGATTCGTCCGCAAATGAAGCGCCAGAAGGAACATCGCAATATGCTGTCCGCCATGGCGAAGGGCGATGAAGTGGTCACGAACGGCGGTATTGTCGGCAAGGTCACGAAGGTGACGGACGCGTACGTTGGCGTCGAAATTTCGGAAGGTACGGAAATTACCATCCAGAAGGCTGCTGTCACGACTATCCTCCCGAAAGGCACGATCAAGTCGCTCTAAGGCCAACTTTCTCGCGTCCGGCGCGGCCAGCGTGGCCCGGCCCAATGGTGTGGCCCCCGTGGCCAATAGCCGCGCTCATCGCCGGACGCATCGCTTACCCTTCCTCGCCAACTCTCCTGTTCGGCCATCCCCATGAATCGCTACCCACTTTGGAAATATGCCGTGATGCTGGTGGCGCTAGTCATCGGCCTCGTCTATACACTGCCCAATTTTTTCGGCGAAGCGCCGGCGGTGCAGGTATCGAGCGGCAAGGCAACGGTCAAGCTGGATTCAACTACGCTTGCCAACATCGAAACCGCGCTGGCCGCCGACAAGGTGACGCCGGATGAAGTGACGTTCGACAATTCGTCGCTGAACGCCAACATTCGCGTGCGCCTGAAAGACACCGACACGCAGTTGCGCGTGAAGGATCTGTTGCAGAAAACGCTCAACAGCGACCCGAACGATCCGCAATATATCGTCGCGCTGAATCTGCAGGCAGCTTCTCCGCGTTGGCTCTCCGCATTGCACGCGCTGCCCATGTACCTCGGCCTCGACTTGCGCGGCGGCGTTCACTTCCTGTTGCAAGTGGACATGGCGGGTGCGCTGAACAAGAAGCTGGACTCGAACGCCGCGGACGCACGCGCGCTGTTACGCGATAGAAACATCCGCGATGGCGGTGTGAATCGAGTGAATCAGTCAGTCGTGGTCAACTTTGCCGACCAGGCAGCAGCCGATGCCGCGCGCACCACGCTGTCGAATGGCCTGAGCGAATTGCAATGGGCGACGCGTCAAGGCGGCGATGGTTATCAAGTCGTCGGTACGTTCACGCCGGCGGCGCAAAAGCTGGCGGAAGACAGCGCGCTCAAGCAGAACATCGTCACGCTGCATAACCGCGTGAACGAACTCGGCGTGGCCGAACCGGTGATCCAGCAGCAAGGCTCCGATCGTATCGTGGTCGAATTGCCGGGCGTACAGGACACGGCGAAGGCGAAGGACATCATCGGCCGGACGGCAACGCTTGAAGCCCGTCTCGCCGATCCGACCAACACCCATCCCGGTCCGAACGATCCAGTTCCCCCCGGCGACGAACTCTTCACGCAGGGCAATACCGGCCCGACGCTCGTGAGAAAGCAGGTGATCTTCACGGGTGACCGGATCATCGACGCATCGGCGGGCTTCGACGAACATCAGCGTCCGTCGGTGAACATTCGCCTGGACGCCGCTGGCGGCCGCGCGGTGAGCAGCGTGTCGCGCGACAACATCGGCAAGCCGATGGCCATGATCCTGTTCGAAAAGGGCAAGGGCGAAATACTGACGGTCGCGACCATCCAGTCCGAACTCGGCGACCGCTTCCAGATCACCGGCCAGCCTTCGCCGCAAGCAGCCGCCGACCTGGCCCTGTTGCTGCGCGCAGGTTCGCTCGCGGCGCCCATGGACATCATCGAAGAACGCACGATCGGCCCGAGCCTTGGCGCCGACAACATTCGCAAGGGCTTCGATTCCGTGCAGTACGGTTTCGCCGCGATCGCCGTCTTCATGATCGCGTACTACATGCTGTTCGGCCTGATCTCCATGTTGTCGCTGTCGGTGAACCTGTTGTTGCTGATCGCCGTCCTGTCGATGCTGCAGGCCACGCTGACGCTGCCGGGTATAGCAGCTATTGCACTGGCGCTCGGTATGGCCATCGACGCGAACGTGCTGATCAACGAACGGATCCGCGAGGAACTGCGTAACGGCGCGCCGCCGCAGCTCGCTATCCAGAACGGCTTTACGCACGCATGGGCCACGATTCTCGACTCGAACGTGACCACGCTTATCGCGGGTATGGCGCTGCTGGCGTTCGGCTCCGGTCCGGTGCGCGGCTTCGCGGTCGTACACTGTATCGGCATCCTGACGTCAATGTTCTCCGCGGTGTTCTTCTCGCGCGGCCTCGTGAACCTCTGGTACGGCGGCAAGAAGAAGTTGCAGTCGCTCGCAATCGGTCAGGTCTGGCGTCCCGCCGGCGCCGACACGGCTGCGGCCACCGCTGCTTACCTGGCAAACGAGCGTGGCGACGACTCCGCCGTCGATCAGGTCGTCCTGCCCGCTACACGCGCCAAAGCACCGGTTTCAGCCCGTTCGCAAAAGCAGGCTGCGCCTGCGGTCCGAACCGGCAAGCCGGTCGCGCGCCGTCGTTCGGGTCCTGGTATTGAACCGAAAAAACCCGGCTCGTCCAACTGAGTCCCGGAGAATAAATCATGGAATTCTTTCGTATTCGCCGCGACTTACCGCTGATGCAGCGCGCGTTGATCTTCAACGCGATCTCGCTCATCACATTCCTCGCGGCTGTGTTTTTCCTCGTGCATCGTGGGCTGCATCTGTCGGTGGAGTTCACCGGCGGGACCGTGGTGGAAGTGCAATATCCGCAAGCGGTGCCGCTTGAACCGGTACGCGGCACGTTGGGCGCGCTCGGTTATCCCGATGCACAGGTGCAGAACTTCGGCACGTCACGTGACGTACTGATTCGCCTGCCGTTGAAGCAGGGTTTGACGTCGGCGCAACAGAGCGATCAGGTGATGGCCGCGCTGAAGAATCAGGATGCGCAGGTGCAGTTGCAGCGCGTGGAATTCGTCGGTCCGCAGGTTGGCAAGGAGTTGGTGACTAACGGGCTGCTTGCGCTGGCGTGCGTGGTGATCGGCATCGTGATCTACCTGTCGTTCCGCTTCGAGTGGAAATACGCGGTGGCCGGCGTGATCGCCAACTTGCACGACGTGGTGATCATTCTTGGCTTCTTCGCGTTCTTCCAATGGGAGTTTTCGCTCTCCGTGCTGGCAGCCATTCTCGCGGTGCTCGGGTATTCGGTGAACGAGTCGGTGGTTATCTTCGACCGGATTCGTGAAACCTTCCGCAAGCAACGCAAGATGACGGTGATCGAGGTGATCAACCACGCTATCACCAGCACGATGTCGCGAACCATCATTACCCACGGCTGTACGGAAATGATGGTGCTGTCCATGTTCCTGTTCGGCGGGGCGACGCTGCATTACTTCGCGCTGGCTCTGACGGTCGGCATTTTGTTCGGTATCTATTCGTCGGTGTTCGTCGCGGCTGCGCTCGCTATGTGGCTGGGCGTGAAACGCGAAGACCTGATCAAGGACAAGAAACCGAAATACGACCCCACCGATCCGAATGCTGGCGCAGAGGTTTGATAGCCTGCTTCAAGATGTGAGGTTCGAACGCTGAAATTCAGGGTTCGACAGTATGAAAGGCCGATTCTCGCGAATCGGCCTTTTTTTGCTTTTGAGCCGGCAATTGCAACATTTCGTGGATGGTGTCGTTGCTCTCCCACAGCATGCACGCCGCAAATTAATGCCTAACTCCGTACATTGTATGTACAATCGTAAATACAGATGATCGCATGCAATTCGAATGGGACGAAGCGAAGAATCGAAGCAACATCCGCAAGCACGGCATCGACTTCACTGACGCAGTCGAAATTTTCAAGCATACGGTGTTGACCGCGGCGGACGGCAGGGAAGACTTTGGAGAGGATCGCTGGATTGCACTCGGGTGGATGCAGTTGATCGTAGCTGTGGTCGTCTATGTCGAGCGTAGCGGTGACACCATTCGGATCATCTCGGCGCGCAAAGCAACCCGGCCTGAAATAAAGCGCTACGGACACGCGCTTGTACAGTGAACCGCTTTATTGAACCGCCCTACTGCCACGTCGCGGCAACAAGGGCAGGAGCACACATCATGAGCAAAGCCACGAAGACGGATTGGAAACGCCTGGAAACCATGCCGGATTCCAGTATCGACACCAGCGAGATGCCCGAACTAGGCGACGACTTCTTCCAGCGCGCCGAACTCCACACGCCGCCCAAGCAAGCGGTGACCATGCGTCTGGACGCTGACGTCCTGGCCTGGTTCAAGGAACAAGGCCAGGGGTATCAAACGCGGATCAACAAACTTCTGCGTGCCTACATGCTGGCGCAGCAGAAGCAGCACTCGTAGGACTGCGGCCATCGGCAACAGCGCTAGGCGTGCAAACCCACGCCTAGCGCTTCATTTGAACCCGAGCCGCTTGCGCGCCGCCATCAACGCGATCAGGCTCACCACTGCGGCAAAGATCAAATAAAAGCTGGGCGCGGCCTTCGATCCCGTCGATGCAATCAGCCACGTGATGATGAACGGCCCGAATCCGCCGAACACCGTCACCGCGATGTTATAAGCCAGCGACATTCCGGTCGTGCGCGTGGCAACCGGAAACATCTCAGATAACAACCCTGGCAACGCCGCGAAATACCCGGTCATCAACACGCCGAGCACCGCTTGAACGACCAGCAGCGTGCCGAAGGTCGGATGCCCGACGAGCCACGTGAATAGCGGATAGATCAACACGAAGCAACAGCACCGCCGAAATCAGCATGATGCGCATGCGGCCGTGGGTATCGGAGAAATGACCTACAAATGGTGAGAGCACCATCTGGATTGCGCCCGTGGGCAGGATGGCCGCGAAAGCCACCGATGGCGCGAGTCCCAACTGCCGGATCGCATAGGTCGGCATGAAGAGCACGAGGTACGTCGCCACCGTGCCCAGCACCACCGTTCCGATGGCGATCAGCAAGCGTTCCTTGTTCAACGCGAAGGTGTCGCGCAAAGGGGTTGTCGTAGGAGCGGAGGCGAGGAATTCTGGCGTTTCGTCGAGGCGCGTGCGGATGTAGTACGCCACCGGCCCGATCAGCAAGCCGAAGATGAACGGCACACGCCAGCCCCATGAACTCATCTGTTCCGGCGACAGGTTGCCGGTCAGCACCACGCCAAATATCGCCGCCAGGAGTGTGGTCAAGCCTTGGCTTGCGACCTGCCAGCTCGCGAAGAAACCGCGCCGGCCGGGAACGTGCTCGGCAAGAAACGCAGTCGCGCTGCCAAACTCGCCGCCGGCCGAGAAGCCCTGGATCAGGCGCGCGAGCACCAGGATCAACGGCGCGGCAACGCCGATGGACGAGTACGTGGGCAGTACGGCGTGATGAATGTGCCCATCATCATCAACAGGATGGACAGCGTGAGCGCGGCCTTGCGCCCTGCCCTGTCGGCATACGCGCCAAGCACGATGGCGCCGAGCGGCCGCATGAAAAACGATACGCCGAACGTACCGAGTGTCAGCAGGATGGACACCGAGTCGTTGCCCGACGGGAAAAACAACTTCGAGATAACGACTGCGAAGAACCCGTAGACCACGAGGTCGAACCATTCGAGCGCGTTGCCTATGGACGCGGCCACCACCGCGCGCCACGCGGCTGGGCGGCTGATCGGTACTGCTGCGGGCGTACTGCTCATGCATTTCTCCAATTCGTGTGTCGACCAGAGTTGGCGCTTCAGCGCTTACTCTGGTCCCATGCAACTTGTTGCGGTCGACCAGAGTTGGCGCTTCAGCGCTTACTCTGGTCCCATGCAACTTGTTGCGGTCGACCAGAGTTGGCGCTTCAGCGCTTACTCTGGTCCCATGCAACTTGTTGCGGTCGACCAGAGTTGGCGCTTCAGCGCTTACTCTGGTCCCATGAAAGATGATCCTGTTCTTGTCGGTACGACTAGCTGTCGGCCAAAGCGAAAACGCGGCCGACTGTGCCACACCGAAATCCGGATCGAAATGCTCGCCATGCCGGGGGCGAAAAAAAACCGCTTCGGTCGGAAGCGGTTTTCTTATCTCGCAGGAAAGAACCAGCGGGAAAGAACGTCCGGCTTATTGCCGAATGCCTTCGGCTTGAATATGCAGCGTGGTCTTCATCTTGAAGCCATACGCCTTGCCGTAGTCCACGCCGAAGTCGCCGCGATCAAACGTTGCCGTCGATTCCGTGCCGCACACTTCCTTCTTCATCATCGGGTTCGTGAAGCACTTGAACGATTCGATCTTCAGGTTCAACGGCTTCGTCACGCCATGCAGCGTCAGCTCACCGATCACTTCAACCGGTACATCGCCCTTGAACTTCATCGACGTACCCTTGTAGGTCGCTGTCGGAAACTTGTCGGCATCGAAGAACTGCGCGCTCTTCAGTTCGCCATTCAGCTTGTCATTGCCGATATCGATCGACGTCATGTCGATGGTCGCGTCCAGCGTGCCCTTCTTGGCCGCGCGATCGAGCGTCACCGTGCCGCTGCTCTTGTCGAACTTGCCGCGCCAGATCGAGATGCCGCCGAAGTGGTCGGTTTCGAAGCTCGGGTAGGTGTGGCTCGGGTCGAGTTGGTACGTGACTTCTTCAGCCATCGCGTTAAAGGAAACGGCCGCGAAAAGCGCGCCAGCGGCTGCAATCAGAAGGTTCTTTTTCATGAGTTTTCCAGGATGAATGTGATGATCGATGAGGGCTTATTTCTTGGTTTATTTCTTCGTCGCGACGAGGTGGAACTTGATGACGACCTCGTCAGCCACAACCGACGTGTCTTTCCATTCACCCGAGCCGACATCGAACTGCGTGCGTTTGATGGGCAATGAGCCATCGAAGGTTTGCGTTGCGCCCTGGCTCGTGACGGTGACCGGCACGGTGACGTTCTGCGACTTGCCCTTGATGGTCAACTTGCCACTGACGTTGAACTTGGTTCCACCGGCCGGTGCAATCGCGGTCGAGGTAAATGTAGCGGTCGGGAAATGGGCGGTATCGAACCAGTCCTTGTTCGCGGCTTGCTTGTTGTAGCTGTCATCGCCGAGATCGTAGCTGCTCGTATCGATGCTGATATTCGCGCTGCCCGCAGCCGGCTTGGCCGGATCGAAGTCGAGTTGCGCGGTGAACTTATTGAACTTGCCTTCAACCGGCACGTTCATTTGCTTCGATGTCGCCGTCACCGTGCTCTTGGTCGTATCGACCTGGCTTTGACCAAAGGCGGAAACCGCCGCAACCAGCGATGCGGAGCAAACGCCTGCAAGCAACCAACGGGAAAATTTCGCGTGTTTCATGTTTGTCCTAAGGCCACCGGGAAACCCGGTTGAGCCGCTATTGAAAAGTCAAACGCAATCCAGCGCAACCTGTGCGGAGGAAACTGGCTATCAACAACAAGGAATCAATTACGCTTCATTTCGGTTGAATGCGAACGGACAGTGCTTATCGGAGGAACGGAATCATGCGTGCGAGCAAACCGTCACGATCGACGAATTGATGCTTCAGCGCCGCCAGGACGTGCATGATCACCAGCACGAGCAGCGTGTAGTTCAGGTAAATATGGACCAGCCTCAGCGTGACTTTTAGCGCGGTGTCCGGTCCGATGATCGTCGGCAGCGGCACCAGTCCGAGATACACGACCTGAATGCCGGCCGCCGAGCTATAGAGATACCCGGAGGCAGGAATCACGAGCATCAGCGCATAAAGCAGAAAGTGCGTGAGGTGAGCGACACCTTTTTGCCACGCGGGAATGCGCCGCGGCATGGACGGCGCCTTATGCGTGGCGCGCCAGAGCACGCGCACGACGGCGAGCACGAACACCGTCACGCCGATCCATTTGTGCCAGGAGAAATATTTGAGCTTGGTTGGCGTGAAACCGGGAATATCGGTCATGATCCAGCCAAGATAGAAGCCGCATACAATCAGCAATGCGATCAGCCAGTGAAGGCCGATCGCGGTCCGGCTGTAGCGCTCGGAGCTGGCGAAATTCGGGCTGCGTTCCATACGTGATCCACCAGAAAGAGTGCGGAATTGATGACTTGACCCCAAGCGGTTTCTCGCGCGGCAACCGCAACAACCCGACGACAAGGTCTCAAGGCCGCCATCCTACCCGAACAAGTAAAAACCGGCTTTTCGATAAAGAAATAGTTGCCGACTCGCCCGCGCCCGCGTGTCAAATCTGGTATCAGTGGCTTGTTGTCGAGCTTGTTGTCCGAGATAACGGGCCACGCGCGCCGACAATTCCATTTGGGCGATGAGCCAACCAAGGTCCGCTCATCAGCATGGGCACGCGCCAGAGCGCCTTGCCCGTGACGGGGTGAGTGAAGTCTCCGCGGCTCTTCCGCGTGGCAGCTCGCCGTTTGTTACCATGCCCGCTGGCCCGGCCCTTGCTCTTGTATGCAGCCGCTCCCAAACCATGACGTTCAAGACACTAAAACAACACGCCAGCACGAGCCCAGTATTCCGCCTATGGAAGAAGACGATCTGATCGCATGCCACGAATGCGACACGCTGTTTCATAAACGCGCCCTGCCTTCCCGCAGCTCCGCGAAATGCACGCGCTGCGGCGCCACGCTTTACCAGAGCGTGTCGTCGAATCTGGACAAGCTTTGCTCCATCACGCTCGCCGCGCTGATTACGTTTTTGATCGCGCAGGCTTTTCCTATTGTGGAACTGGAAACGAACGGCATCACGTCCCAAACGACCCTGATTGGTGCAATCGTCGCGTTGTGGGGTGAGAACATGGAAGTGATCGCCACCATGGTTTTTTGCGCGACCATTCTCTTTCCGCTCACCGAACTGATTGCAATGCTGTATCTGCTCGTGCCGTTGCGCGCGGGTTTCATTCCAGCCGGCTTCAGCCAGGTGCTGCGCGCGATTCAGTTCGTGCGGCCGTGGGGAATGATCGAAGTGTTCATGCTCGGGATACTTGTAACGCTGGTGAAAATGGTGAGCATCGCCCGCGTGATTCCGGAGGCGGCGCTGTTCGCGTTCGGCGCGCTGACCTTGCTGTTCGCAGTCATCCTCACCTTCGATCCACGCGCGCTATGGGAAATCGCCGAGCGCGTCGGGGGTCACGGACCGTTGCGATACACGCCTTTTGGCGGCCTCCGATCCGGCCCGGTATCGGCTCATTCAGCCGATCCACATTCCGGCTCCCCGTCCGGCTTGCTGCATCCGTTCGCGCCGCAGCAAGGGACGACACAAGGGACGGCGCAAGGCACCCCGCCCGACGCAGCGGCTCCACCGACGAAGCCATGACCGACAAACCCGATACCCATACCAATACCGCCGGCACGCCCGACACGTCCGCATCTCCCGAACCGGTATTCACCACGGCCAAGGAGGCGGGGCTGATCGCCTGCCACGCGTGCAACCGCGTGCAAAAGCGCGTGTTCACGGTCGAGCGCCAGCTTTGCGTGCGCTGCGGCTCGCCGTTGCATCGGCGAAATCCTGATTCGGTCGCGCGCACCTGGGCGTTGCTGTTGTCCGCGGCGATCCTGTACATTCCGGCGAATTTATATCCGGTGCTGCACACCTCGTCGATCGTCGGTTCCGAAGACGACACAATCATGAGCGGCGTGGCGATGTTCTGGAACGATGGCGACTATCCCCTCTCCGCGATCATCTTTATCGCTAGTATTCTCGTGCCGATGCTCAAGCTCGGCACGCTGGCGTTTCTCACCTGGGCCACCCAATCGGGCTCCAAGTGGCGTCCTCGCCAACGCACGACGTTGTATCGAATCGTCGAAAAAATCGGCCGATGGTCAATGCTGGATATCTTTGTCGTGACACTTACCGTCGCGCTCGTGCGCTTCGGTTCACTCGCCGTCATCACGCCAGGGCCGGGCGCGCTCGCGTTCGGCTGCGTGGTGGTGCTCACCATGCTGGCCTCCATGCAATTCGACCCGCGACTGATGTGGGATCACATCGAACCTTCAGGAAAGAAACATGACTAGCCCGCAAGGTCCTTCGAACAACACCGTCAAAGGCCCGAACGAGCCGTCGCGAAACGCGGGCGGCGGTGGTGGCTTGCCGCCCAATCTCCCGGATCCGGTGATCGAACCGCGCAGCCGCTGGATACCGTCACTCGTCTGGGTGATTCCGCTGATCGCCGCGCTGATCGGCATTGCGCTCGTGGTGAAATCGGTGGCGGGACGCGGACCAACGATCACCATCAGTTTCGTGAGCGCGGAAGGCCTGGAGACGGGCAAGACCAAGCTGAAATACAAGGACGTCGATGTCGGCACGGTCAAGGAGATCACGCTGTCGAAAGACCACTCGCGCGTGCTCGTCGACGTCCAGTTGACCAAGGTCGCCGAGGACTTCGCGGTGAAAGACACGCGCTTCTGGGTCGTGCGCCCGCGCGTGGCGGCAAGCGGGGTAACCGGGCTCGGCACGTTGTTGTCTGGTGCGTATATAGGCGTGGATGCCGGGAAATCGAAAGAGGACGAAACCCATTTTGTCGGGCTTGAAACCCCGCCCGCTGTGACCGGCGATCAAAAAGGGCGGCAATTCACCTTGCAGGGCGAATCGCTGGGTTCCATCGATATCGGCTCGCCTATCTATTACCGGCGCGTGCAGGTCGGGCAAGTCGTCGGCTTTTCGCTCGACAAGGACGGCACGGGCGTCACCATGCAGGTGTTCGTGAACGCGCCGTACGATCAGTATGTCGGGACGAATTCGCGCTGGTGGCATGCAAGCGGCGTTGATCTGCGGCTGGATGCAAGCGGCTTCAAGCTGAACACGCAGTCGCTGGCGACTGTCGTGCTCGGGGGGATTGCCTTCCAGACGCCGCCGAATCAGGAGCCCGGACAGCAGGCGCCGGACAATATGACCTTCCGCCTCGGTTCGGACGAACAGGACGCCATGCGCGATCCGGACGGCCAGCCAATCCGCGTGGTCATGAATTTCAACCAGTCGCTGCGCGGCTTGTCGGTGGGCGCGCCAATCGATTTCCGCGGCATCCTGCTCGGCAGCGTGACGGGCATCGGGATCGAATACGATCCAAAGACGCGGACCTTCCAGATGCCGGTGACCATGAATATCTATCCGGATCGGCTGGGTAAGCGCTTCCGCGACTCGGTGCCGCGTCAGAACACCGTGGCCGGACAGGAACTGCTCCAGAAGCTGGTTTCAAACGGTTTGCGCGGACAGTTGCGTACCGGCAATCTGTTGACCGGGCAGCTTTATGTCGCGCTCGATGTATTCCCGAAAGCGGCCAAGGTCACGGTAGACGCCACAGCCGATCCGCTCGAGTTGCCGACCGTGCCCAATACGCTCGACGAACTGCAACTTCAGGTGGCGGACATCGCGAAAAAACTGGACAAGATTCCGTTCGACGATATCGGCAACAACCTGAACAGCGCGCTGAAGAACGCGAACGACCTCTTTAATCAGCTCGGCACGCAGGTTGTGCCCGAAGCGCGCGACACGCTCACCGCCGCGCGGAAAACGTTCGGCGAGGCGCAAAGCACGCTGCAACAGGACTCGCCGCTGCAGTCGGATGTTCACCAGGCGCTGCAGGAACTCACGCGGACACTGCAATCGCTCAATGCGCTCGCCGATTATCTGGAACGTCATCCGGAATCGCTCGTGCGTGGAAAACCAGGAGATAAGCCATGAGCTTGGCCAGAGTATTGAGGGCCGTCGGCGGAGTGTCGGCAATAGGCTTGGTCGCCGCGCTCGCCGCGTGCAGCAGTTCGCCGGCCAGCCGTTTTTATACGCTCGGCGGCAGCGACGCCGCGACGAGAACGGCCGCACCCGCTTCGTTCTATCTGGAAGTGTCGCCGGTGGACATGCCGCCGCAAGTCGCGAAAAACCAGATGGTCGTACAGGACGGCTCGGCGCAAGTCCGGGTGCTCGAGGACGAACGCTGGGCGTCCCTTCCCGCCGATGAAGTCCGGCGCGCGTTGTCGGCCGACTTGTCGCAACGGCTGGGTGCCATCGATGTCTACGGCACGCCGCATCCCGAGGGCGTGCCGGTGTATCGCGTGAAGGTGAATGTTCAGCGCTTCGAGTCGTCGCCGGGCCGGCGCGCGTTGATCGACGCCGTCTGGAGCGTGCGCGGCGTGAACAACCAGGCTGTCCTCACGTGCCGGACGCAGGCGGAACAAACGGTCGATGCCGGATATGACGCGCTGGTGGCGGGGCATCGGCGTGCTGTCGATCAACTCGCCAGCGAGATTTCCGCCGGGATTCGGACGGTGAGTTCGGTGCCTGTGCCCGTGTCGTCTTCCGCTTCGGCCGGCAAGGCCGGAAAAGTGGCGGCTCGCACGCCGGCGGTGCTTCCCTGTCCTGCCGCCGCCATGTCCGCAAACGCGGCGTCTGCCCAATGAGCATGGCTGACACGGTTGCGCGCTACGTCGCTGAAAGACGCGGCGCATAAGCCAAAGCGCCTGTCACGGGCGTGACTTCGTGCCGCCAGACCGCAACCCGGTTGCACCTAAAGGTGCACCGGGTTTTTTGTCGCCCGACCACAACGCCGCCATCTTGAATTTACAGTCGGCGCGCGTCCGGGCGGTTAAGATCCATCTCCGTGACTACTCTTTGCAGAAACGACAACACAGATGATGAAACTGATCGGTTCGCTCAACAGCCCGTATGTCCGAAAGACGCGGATTGTGATGGCAGAAAAGAAAATCGACTGCGAACTGGTGCTCGAAAACGTCTGGGCATCCGATTCGAAAATCCATAGTTTCAATCCGCTCGGCAAAGTGCCGTGCCTGATCCTGGACGATGGCGAAGCCGTTTTCGATTCGCGCGTGATCTGCGAATACGTCGATACGCTGACCCCGGTCGGCAAACTGCTGCCGCAGGAACGCCGCGAGCGCACGGAAGTGCGATGCTGGGAAGCGCTCGCCGACGGCATGCTCGACGCCGCCGTTCTGATTCGCCTGGAAACCACCCAGCGCGAGGAAGGGCAGCGCAACGAAGCGTGGGTGGCGCGCCAGCAGCGCAAGATTGACGACGGCCTGAAGGCCATGTCGAAAGGGCTTGCCGCGAAGAACTGGTGTTCGGCGAATCATTTCACTCTCGCCGATATCGCGTGCGGTTGCGCGCTCGGTTATCTCGATTTCCGGATGCCCGACGTGAACTGGCGCGAGGAGTATCCCAATCTGGACAAGCACGTTCAGCGTTTATCGCAGCGCCAGTCTTTCATCGATACATTGCCGACTGACGGTAGTTGAGACTTCATTCGCCGCGGTGAGAATGACTTGAAAAGCCCCACGCGTGGGGCTTTTGCATGTCAGTGATTCCCTGCGTGCGTACCCGCTTATTTCGCCAGCGCCTTCTTCAGCACGGTATTCGCCTGATCGATCGCGGCGCGCGTGGCCGGGGTATTGGCCAGTGCGTTCAACATCACGAAGTCGTGGATCGCGCCGGCGTAGCGCACCGCCGTCACCCGGACGCCAGCTTGTGACAGCTTGCGGGCATAGGCTTCGCCTTCGTCGCGCAGCACGTCGTTTTCGTCGGTAATGACGAGCGCGGGCGGCAAGCCCTTCAACTGATCAAGCGATGCGCGCAGCGGCGACGCCGTGATTTTTTCCCGATCGGCGGCGTTCGGCGCGTACGCGTCCCAGAACCATTTCATCGCGTTCTTGGTGAGCCACGGACCATCGGCGAATTCGTTGTACGAGCCGTCGTCGAAATTCGCATCGGTGACCGGGTAGAACAGCACTTGGTAACGCAACGCCGGGCCGCCCTGCTCCTTCGCCATCAACGTGACCGCCGCCGCCATGTTGCCGCCGACACTGTCGCCCGCCACGGCCATACGCGTCGCATCGACGTTGAACTGCTTTGCATGCTCAGCCACGTAGCGCGTGGCGGCGTAGGCTTCCTCCGTCGGCACCGGGAATTTCGTCTCCGGCGAGCGATCGTAATCCACGAAGATGACGGCAGCCTGTGCGCCATTCGCGATCTCACGGATCAGGCGGTCGTGCGTATTCTTGTCGCCCAGCACCCAGCCGCCACCATGGAAATACATGATCACGGGCAACACGCCCTTGGCGTGAGCGGGACGTACGATGCGGATCGCGATCTTGCCCGTCGGGCCTGCGTCGATCACGCGGTCCTCGATCTGCGCGGCTTCCTTCGATACCGGCTGCGACTGCGCGCCGGCGAGGACGTTGCGGGCATCGGCGGGAGACAGCGTGTAGATCGGCGGACCTTTTTGAGCCGTGAGCGCGTCGATAAACTGCTGCGTCGCGGGTTCGAGCACTGGAGCGGCTTGCGCGGCGGCGCTTGCGCCAAGCATTGCAGCAACAGCGGAGGCGATGGCGAGGGACTTGAGCTTGTACATGGTTCACTCCTGTTAGTGAAGGGACGGCGGGTTAGGGGTTAGGGCCCGGTGCGAAAACCGGGTTGCTGCGGTTGGGTAAGGCGGGTGATGCCTGACTGCCTACGATTTGCGACGTGAAACGGCTAAAACACGGAATGCTAAAAACGGGGTACTGAAAACGAAGGAAGAAAAATTCACAATTTTATCTACTCATAGATAGATAACTGATCAACTTAAAACTCGATAATTCGGTAACTCGATACCTCAGCAAACCTAGCTAACCTTCTTGTTAGCTACCGCGTTAACTAGCGACCAAGACAACAAAATTGACGCGAACCGCCGCGTGCTCCCACCCGACAAACGCTCAACTAATTAACTGCGCCGGTCCAACGTCGATGCAACTCGGCCTTCGTGGCTAAAAATCAAAACCGCCGATACCGATTCACCATTTACGGGCGAAGCCACAACTCGCCGGCCTATCTTCGTCGACGCCTTTTTGACGACGGTAAAAATAACTTCAAAATGAGTTGTCAACGAATAAAATCGGCAATCAAAATCTACCTACCTGAAGATAGACAATTGGATAAATGCTAATTTTGGTACACGCTTAATCATTCTCAACAATTATCATCAACAATGACGGCGAGATCAGGAAAAACATTCTTTTCCACACTTTGCACTTGCAATCCAACCCGCTTATTCGGTAGCTCGTCGCACGGCGCTCAATTCATTCGCAAGGCGTTTCCACCCACATCGTGAGTTAACGTTTCACAGTTTGGGTTACTTCATCCAAACGCACCTTGGTGTGAAACAGACGGCAGGCCAGCAAACTTCCCTGATATGCCGCGAACAACGCACGTGCCGTCGCGTCAGGCTTTCCGTTCATCCTCAGGGTTTCTTGCTTCTCGCCTTCGGCCAGCACCTTTGCTAGCCAGGCTTCGTTAGCCTTGAAGAAAGCCTGAACCGAATGGCGGACAGCTTCGGGAAGCGATTCAATATCGGCGGCAAGCATTCCACAAAGACAAACCTGATCGCCCTCGCCCACGATTTTGCCGAACAGCTTTACGTAGCGGTCGAGCTTTTTCTCGGCAGAGGCGGAGCTATCGATGGCGTAAATAGACGACATCACGTCCGCGCTGTACGTATTCACCGCTTCTAGCACCAGGTCTTCCTTCGATGGGAAGTAGTAGTGAATGCTCGAAGTCTTCACGCCGACCAGTGCCGACAAATCCCGATAACTGAAACCGTTGTAGCCGCGGGTCATCAGCAAAACCTGGGCATGATCGAGCAATTGCTCGCGCACAGTATTTTTGTCGGGGGTTTTCTCGGTATTCATTTCGGCTTGGGCTCGTTACTCGTTACTTCCGCAGGGTTGTTGCGCTCGTGCTGTCTCGTTGTGCAGAGTTACGGTCCAATCAACTCGTTCCATCTCGCCGCACAAATCTCGTCCACGCCATCATCTTCTCAGCGCGTCTTAACATCTCGTCACGCCATGTCGGATCACATCGGGTCCGGTCACGTGGGTTCATCGCTGCATCCATGACGATAATTTATCTACTAGAAGATAGATAGTCAAGATCTTTGTATAATTTTTTCAGAAGTTTTTCGCCATGCAGCTCCAATTTTTTCCGTCTGGACTGCTCAGAGCGTGCCCAGACCTCACCGGGTATGTACCGATTTTTTGTGAATTACTGATTTGACCGTGTTTTCTGGCGAACTCCGTGCAACAAAAAGCGGGCCGCAGCCCGCTTCCACCAGCTTGATGGTTGAAGACAACCCTACCTTGCCGTGAGCAAGGCGGCTCCTGCGTCGCGGCGCACAGGCTGGGCAGTCGCGGCCGATTCAATGATCCCGCCGCCCAGACACACATCGCCTTGATAAAGCACGGCCGATTGTCCTGGCGTGACGGCCCATTGGGCGTCGTCGAAACGAAGTTCGAAGCGACCATCCGCCGATCCCGGCGCCCCCATCACACACGCTGCATCCGATTGCCGATACCGCGTCTTGGCCGCGCAAACGGTGCCGCCTACCGGCGCGGCGCCCGCGACCCAACTGGTATTGCCGGCCACGAGCGAATGCGACAGCAGCCACGGATGGTCATGCCCTTGCACCACGTACAGCGTGTTCGACGCCATGTCCTTCCCCGCGACAAACCACGGGTCGCCGCTACCGTCCTTGCTACCGCCGAGCCCGATGCCTTTACGCTGACCGAACGTATAGAACGCCAGCCCGACATGCTCGCCGATGACTTTGCCATCGGGCGTTTTCATTGGACCGGGTTGCGTCGGCAGATAACGGTTCAGGAACTCGCGAAACGGCCGTTCGCCGATAAAACAAATGCCGGTGGAATCCTTCTTCGCCGCGTTCGGCAGGCCGATCTGCGCCGCGATTTCACGCACTTTCGTCTTGGGCATCTCGCCGAGAGGAAACAACGTCTTCGACAACTGCGCCTGATTCAACCGATGCAGGAAGTACGACTGATCCTTGGTCGAATCGGTGGCCTTCAGCAGTTCGAACAGCCCGTCGCGTTCCCGCACGCGGGCGTAGTGCCCCGTCGCGATGGTTTCGCCGCCAAGCGACATCGCGTGGTCGAGAAAGGCCTTGAACTTGATCTCGGCGTTGCACAACACGTCCGGATTCGGCGTGCGGCCGGCTGAATATTCGCGCAGGAACTCGGCGAACACGCGGTCTTTGTATTCGGCCGCGAAGTTGACCGCTTCCACGTCGATGCCGATCAGGTCCGCCACCGAAACCACGTCGATCCAGTCCTGCCGCGTCGAGCAGTATTCGCTGTCGTCGTCATCTTCCCAGTTCTTCATGAACAGGCCGATCACGTCGTAGCCCTGCTCCTTGAGCAGCCATGCGGTGACCGACGAATCCACGCCGCCCGACATGCCCACCACGACTTTCTGTTTTCCGGCCTTGCTCATTTTGCTCTCTACGTTACTTGCCCGAATTACTTGCCCGAATTACTTGCCTGAATTACGCATCTGAAGCTGAATTCAGGCCCTGAACCTGCACCGGCGCAACCGAATGCGTATGAATGAAGTCGAGCGGCACGCGGCGCCCGGCGAGGTAATGATCGAGACATTCCAGCACGGCCGGCGACCTGTGCCGATCAGCGCATGCGCGCAATTCGCCGGCGGTAAGCCACATGGCCCGCACGATGCCCGCGTCCAGTGCCCGACCCGGTACCTCGCCCGACGTCGTGCCGCAGAACGTAAACCGCAAATACGTGACCGACCTTCCCGGGCGCTCAAAATGCGTGAGATACGTGCCGACAAGCGCCTGCGGCTCGAAACGGTGCGCGGTTTCCTCGAGTGTCTCGCGCATCACGGCGTCGACGAGTGTTTCTCCCGCTTCCAGATGCCCGGCCGGCTGATTGATCTTGAGCCCGTCCGACGTGTGCTCCTCGATCACGAGAAAGCGCCCGTCCCGCTCCACAATTGCCGCGACCGTCACGCGCGGTGTCCATCGTTCTGGTTTCATGGGACGGTATTTTACCGTTTTGCGCGTTTTTACGCCGCCCGCAGGGATCGTGCGCGTTGTTGTCCGATGGCGTCATTTTTCGCGAATGTTTCGGTTACAGTGACGATCAGTCGCAAATAACAGCTTAAACACCCGCTTAATCATGTGCAGGATCGTTGCTGCAAACACGCGAGCGACTGCGCACGGCCAAATCAAAAACTAGAACGTGAGGAGGATGAAGATGCATATCGGAGTACCTGCCGAAACGCGGGCGAACGAGGCGCGCGTCGCCGCCACGCCGGAGACGGTCAAGAAGCTCGTGTCGCAAGGTCACCGGGTTACGGTGCAGCGCGGCGCGGGTGTGCCAGCGAGTTATATCGACGACGCCTTCGCCGCTGCCGGCGCCGAGCTGGTCGATGCCAATACCGCGTTTGCCGCTGATCTCGTCCTCAAGGTTCATTCGCCCAATGAAGCCGAATTGCTGCTGCTGAAGTCCGGCGCGGTGATTGCCGGGATGCTCGATCCGTTCAACGCCGAGAACAATGCGCGTCTGGCCGCTTCCGGCATTACCGCGTTCGCATTGGAAGCTGCGCCACGTACCACGCGTGCACAGAGCCTGGACGTGTTGTCGTCGCAGGCGAATATCGCCGGGTACAAGGCCGTGCTGGTCGCGAGCAATATCTATCAGCGCTTCATGCCCATGCTCATGACCGCCGCCGGCACCGTGAAAGCGGCGCGGGTGCTCGTGCTCGGCGCGGGCGTGGCGGGCTTGCAGGCTATCGCCACGGCCAAGCGGCTCGGCGCGGTGATCGAAGCCTCCGATGTGCGTCCAGCCGTGAAGGAACAGATCGAATCGCTGGGCGCGAAGTTCCTCGAAGTCCCCTACGAAACCGATGAAGAACGCGAAGCCGCGGTCGGCGTCGGTGGTTACGCCCGTCCCATGCCGCCAAGCTGGCTCGCGCGGCAATCGGTGCTGGTGGCCGAACGTGCAAAACAAGCCGATATCGTCATCGCGACCGCGTTGATTCCCGGCCGCCCCGCGCCGACGTTGATCGCGGCGGAAACCGTCCAGGCGATGAAACCGGGTTCGGTCATCGTCGATCTGGCGGCGGGACGCGGCGCCGAATACGAAGGCCGACGCGGCGGCAATTGTCCGCTTACCGAAGTCGATCAGGTCGTGACGAAACATGGTGTGCATCTGGTCGGCTACACCAATCTCGCCTCCATGGTCGCCGCCGATGCCTCCGCCCTCTACGCCCGCAACCTGCTTGATTTCATCAAGTTGATCGTGACGAAGGAAGGGACGCTGAACATCGATATGGCCGACGATATTGTCGCCGCGACGCTCCTGTGCCGCGACGGCCAGGTCACGCGCGGGATCAAAGGAGACTGACATGGAACTGGTAAATCACACGGTCATCAACCTGATCATTTTCGTGCTGGCGATCTACGTTGGCTATCACGTGGTATGGAACGTCACGCCCGCGCTGCACACGCCTTTGATGGCGGTGACGAACGCGATTTCCGCGATCGTGATTGTCGGCGCGATGCTTGCGGCCGGCTTGACGATTGGCGACACCGGCAAGTTCTTCGGCACGCTCGCGGTGTTATTGGCCGCGGTCAATGTGTTTGGCGGGTTCCTGGTGACACGGCGAATGCTCGAGATGTTCAAGAAGAAAGCGCCCAAGCAGATCGCCAACGCTTCGAAGGGGGCCGCGCAATGAGCATGAGCGTTGTCACTCTCCTGTATCTCATCGCCTCGGTGTGTTTCATCCAGGCGCTCAAAGGATTGTCGAATCCGAAGACGGCGCGTATCGGCAATACGTTCGGCATGGCCGGCATGGCGATCGCGATTCTCACGACTATCGCGTTGATCGTGAAGCAGGCTTCGACGCTGGGATCGGATCTGTCGCTCGGGCTAGGCTTGTTGTTCGGGGCGCTCGTGGTCGGCGGCGCGATTGGTGCGTATGTCGCGGCGAAAGTCGAGATGACGAAGATGCCGGAACTCGTCGCCGCGATGCACTCGCTGATCGGTCTGGCGGCGGTGTGTATTGCGTATGCGGTTGTTTCGGAACCCTCAGCGTTTGGTCTCGCAGCGGTGGGCGAACCAATTCCTGTGGGTAATCGCGTGGAGTTGTTTATCGGCACGTTTGTGGGTGCGATCACGTTTTCCGGGTCGGTGATTGCGTTCGGGAAGCTGTCGGGCAAATATCAGTTCAGGTTGTTCAAGGGTGCGCCGGTCGTGTATCGCGGCCAGCACACGATCAACCTGCTGCTCGCCATCGCGATGCTCGGGTTTGGCATCATTTTCATGCTGACGCAGTCGTGGCTGCCGTTCGTGATCATGACGCTGATCGCGTTCGCGCTCGGCGTGCTGATCATTATCCCGATCGGCGGCGCGGATATGCCGGTGGTTGTGTCCATGCTGAATTCGTATTCGGGCTGGGCAGCGGCGGGTATCGGCTTCTCGCTGAATAACCCGATGCTGATTATCGCCGGGTCGCTGGTTGGATCATCGGGCGCGATTCTGTCGTACATCATGTGCCGCGCGATGAACCGCTCGTTCTTCAACGTGCTGCTGGGCGGGTTTGGTAACGAAGGTGGCGCGGCGGCGACGGGCGGCGCGCAAGAGCAACGTCCGGTTAAATCCGGTTCCGCCGATGACGCCGCGTTCATGCTCGGCAATGCTGAGACGGTGGTGATCGTGCCGGGGTATGGGTTGGCTGTGGCCCGTGCTCAACACGCGTTGAAGGAACTCACCGATAAGCTGATCGCGAAAGGTATCGACGTGAAGTACGCGATTCACCCAGTGGCGGGGCGTATGCCTGGGCATATGAACGTGTTGCTGGCGGAGGCCGAAGTGGACTATGAACTGGTCCACGAGATGGAGGATATCAACGGTGAATTCCAGCAGACGGACGTGGTTTTGGTCCTTGGGGCGAACGATGTGGTGAACCCGGCGGCTAAAACCGATCCGAAATCGGTGATTGCGGGCATGCCGATTCTGGAGGCGTATCGGGCGAAAACGATTATCGTGAATAAACGGTCCATGGCGGCGGGTTATGCCGGGCTGGATAACGAGTTGTTCTACATGGACAAGACGATGATGGTTTTCGGGGACGCGAAGAAGGTGATCGAGGATATGGTGAAGGCGGTGGAGTGATGGTCGCTGCCGGGTAAGACAAAACGCCGGTGTGCTCGCGAGAGACACCGGCGTTTTGTTATTTTTTTATGCCGTCTATCACATGCAGCAAACCGATATTTCCCGCCGGGAATCCGCCCGACAGTCCCTTCAGCAGAACCTTTAAAACATCGCTTCCAGGCCTTTACGATCAACCAGATCGAGCAGTTTCAGCGACGGCCCGTTCGGCCGCTTCTGGCCCTGCTCCCATTTCTGCACCGTCGATGCACTCGTGTTCAGACACGCCGCGAACACCGCTTGGCTCGCCTTGGTGCGCTGGCGTAGCCGCTTGATCTGTGCCGCGCTGTAATCCTTGATCGGCGGCAGGCATAGCGCATCGAACTCCCGCAGTGTCACGGCATCCATCGTTCCACCCTGGTGTAGCCCTTGCGCCGTTTCGTGCAGCGCCTTCAGCAGTTTGTCACTCATCGCTCTCCACCTCATGTAACTCGCCCGCACGCAGCGCCTGAGTCAACGTGCGCGCGTCATAGCCCAACAATTGCGACCCCAGCAGCTTTAACGCTGCCAACCCCTTGTCGCTCACGTTGGCCCGCTCGTTCTTGGCAAACCCGAACACGAAGAAGGCTCGCTCACCCACTCGAAACGCCAGCAGCGTACGTAATCCGCCGCGCTTGCCCCGTCCGTTGATACCAACTCGCTTCTTGAATACGTGTCCGCCCAAATTCGCATCAATCAGACCCCGGTTCATTTCCTCGACGGCACTCAGCAAAGCCGCATCGGTCACGCCCTCCGTATCGGCCCAGCGTGCAAACCATTTGGTCTTAAAAATCCGCATTTCCGTCCTTCATAAACTATAGCACTTAGTGCGATACCTCCAACGCAGTCCACCCTCTGTTATTGAGCAACGATACCGATTCGTGGGTTACGACGTAACTAGCCAATCGGCTAACGTCAACATCCATTTCCATTACAGAAGCGTTCGAATTCGCTTCTGCCCGACCGAGCTTACGAAAACCTCGTCTGCCGCCGCGCGCTTGGCTAACCCATCTCCGGCCCCTCCCCCGCGTACAATATCCCCCTTCGATTCCCAAAAAAGCACCGCCCCCATGGCCACTACTTTCCTTTTCGACTGGTTTGCCCCTTGCCCGCGCGGTCTTGAGGCGCCGCTGGCTGCCGAACTCGCCGAAATCGGAGCGAAGCACATTGAGGGCTCGCAATTCAGAACCGGCAAGGAAGTCCCCGGTGGCGTGCATTTCCGCGGCTCCTGGGCAGCCGGCATGGCCGCGAACCTCCATTCCCGCATCGCGAGCCGTGTGTTGCTGAAACTGGCCCAAGGCCCGTATCGCAGCGAACACGACATCTACGAACTCGCGTATCAGCAGCAATGGGAAAAGTGGTTCTCGCCGAACGAAACCATTCGCGTCGATATCACCGCGATCAAATCCCCTTTACGCAGCCTGGAATTCGCGACCTTGCGCGTGAAAGACGCCATCTGCGACCGCTTGCGCGAACTCACGGGCAACCGTCCGAGCGTCGATACCGCGCAACCCGACGTCCGCGTCTTCGCGTTCCTCACGCTGAACGAATGCACGCTTTACCTCGATACCTCCGGCGATCCGCTCTTCAAACGCGGTTGGCGACTCGACAAGGGCGCCGCGCCCTTGCGTGAAAACCTCGCGGCGGGAATCTTGCGCCTGACCGGCTGGACGCCCGGCACACCGCTTTACGATCCGATGTGCGGCAGCGGCACCTTCCTCGCCGAAGCCGCGCAAGTCGCGCTGAACATCGCGCCGGGCGTGGACCGCAACTTCGGCTTCGAAAAGCTGAAACAATTCGACGTGAACGCGTGGCAAAAGCTGAAGGGCGCGGCCGTCGATGCCAAACACGCCGCGAAGTCATCGCGTGCGGATATCCAGATCTACGGCAGCGACATTTCCGGCGACATGCTCGACAAGGCGTACTCGAATCTGGAACGCGCGGGTTTGCCGGAGTTGTCGTTGAAACAACTCGATGCGCGCCACATGACGCCGCCGTCCGATACCCCGGGCATCCTCGTCGCGAATCCGCCGTACGGCGAGCGGATTGAAGTGCGCGGGCGTGGTCCGCGCGGCGAGCTTCGCGAACCGAAGAACCGCGGTCACGACGAAGACGAAGAAGCGTTCCACCGCGCGCAACCTGATCCCGCCGATCAGGAATTCTTCATCTCGTTCGGCAACGCAATGAAACAGCGCTTTCCGGGTTGGCGCGCGTACGTGCTGACATCGGATCGAAAACTGCCGGGCATGCTGCGACTGCGTGAATCGACGAAAACGCCGCTCTTCAACGGCGCGCTCGAATGCCGGCTGTTCCGCTTCGACATGATTGCCGGCAGCGTGCGCAATCGCCCCGCAGCAGCGGAACCCGCCGTCGATCAAGCGCCCGACGTAGAGGAGTGAAGCATCGCGGAGGCGGCGCTACAATCGCTGAATGAACTCATCGACTGAAGCCCAATCCTTATTAGCCATCGACGTCTATCGCAGCCGCCGTGACCGCGTCCTCGCGGCGCTGCGAGAGTCGGGCGGCGGCGTGGCAATCCTTCCGACAGCGCGCGAAGTCATGCGCAATCGCGACGCCGATTACCCGTTCCGCCACGACAGCTACTTCTATTACCTGACGGGCTTCACCGAACCCGAAGCCACGCTGGTCCTCAACGCCAGCGCCGAGGCGGACGAACCCGCCGCCATCCTGTTCTGCCGCGAGAAAAATGCCGAGCGCGAAACCTGGGAAGGTTTCCGATACGGCCCTGAAGGCGCACGCCTCGCGTTAGGTTTCGACGCGGCGTTCCCCATCGATCAGCTCGATACGGAAATGCCGCGCCTGCTCGCCGATAACCCCGCGCTGCACTATGCGCTCGGCAGTTCCGGTGAGCTCGATGAGCAGGTTCGCGGCTGGCTCGCGACGGTTCGGGCACAGAGCAGGATCGGCGTGAAAGCACCCACGAAAGCGATCGATTTACTGCCCGTGCTCGACGAAATGCGCCTGATCAAGGACGCGCACGAACTCGAGATCATGCGGCGCGCGGGCACCATCTCCGCCGAAGCACACCGGCGCGCGATGGAAACCTGCCGCCCCGGCATGCACGAATACGAGATCGAAGCCGAGTTGCTCTACACGTTCCGCCGACGCGGCGCGCAAGCGCCCGCGTACGGAACAATCGTCGCCGCCGGCGCGAATGCCTGCACGCTGCACTACCCGGCGGGCAACACGATCGTGCGCGAGGGCGACCTGATCCTGATCGACGCCGCGTGCGAACTCGACGGCTACGCGTCCGACATCACGCGCACGTTTCCGGCGAGCGGGCGGTTCACATCGGCGCAAAGGGAAATCTACGACATCGTGCTGGCCGCGCAATATGCCGCCGTCGATGCAACCCGCGAAGGCGTCAGTTTCGACGCGCCGCACGAAGCTGCCGTGCGTGTATTGGCGCAGGGATTGCTGGATACGGGGATCATCGACCGCAACAAGTTTGCGACCGTGGACGATGTCATCGCCGAGCGGGCTTATCAGCGTTTCTACATGCATCGGACAAGCCATTGGCTCGGCATGGACGTGCACGATGCCGGCGATTATCGCGACGCCCACGCGCAACTCGACGACCAGGGCGCACGCGCGTGGCGCACGTTGAAGGCGGGCATGACGCTGACTATCGAGCCGGGTTTGTACATTCGCGCGGCCGAAGATATTCCCGAACGGTACGCGAACATCGGTATACGGATCGAAGATGACGCCATTGTCACCGCCGACGGCTGCGAGTTGACGACGCGCGAAGTGCCCGTCGATGCCGACGAAATCGAAGCCTTGATGCGCGACGCGCAAACGCCAGATGCAAATTGAAACCGCGGAAACTATCGGCCACGCACCGCCTGCCGATTATCACTTCGATATCGCCGTCGTCGGCGCGGGTCCGGTTGGGCTCGCGCTCGCCGGTTGGCTGGCGAAACGGAGCGCGACGTCGCGCTTGTCGGTAGCGTTGATTGATGCCCGCGAGCCTGGGGCGGCGTCGGCTGATCCGCGTGCCATTGCGGTGTCGCATGGCAGCCGCGCGATGCTTGAGTCATCGCTCGGTTTCCCCGCCGATGCCACGCCAATCAAACGCATTCACGTGTCACAACGCGGACAGTTCGGCCGCACACTGATCGACCACGATGAACACGGTTTGCCCGCGCTTGGGTACGTCGTGCGTTATGGCTCGCTTGTTGCAACGCTTGCGCAAGCGGTCAGCAAAACCGATGTGCACTGGTTCACGGAAACCACCGCATCGACACCCTTGCACGACCACGAGGGCGTCACGCTCTCGATCCACTCGGCAACCGGCGACCGCACAATCCGCGCACGCATTCTGGTGAATGCCGAAGGCGGGTTATACAAGGACGCGGACGCTTCTTCCGCTGCTTCTTCCGCTCTTTCCGCCGAGGTCAAGAACACGCGCGATTATGGCCAGACGGCCATTGTCGGGACGGTGAGCGTATCGTCGCCACAACCTGGCGTTGCGTGGGAACGTTTCACGCCCGAAGGGCCGATCGCGTTGTTACCCTCCGGCGGTGCGCGTCAGGCGGACTACGCGCTCGTCTGGTGCAGCGCCCCTGAAGAAGCGGCGCGCCGCTCACAACTCCCCGACGCTGAATTCCTCACCGAGCTTGGCTCGGCGTTCGGTGAACGCATGGGCCGCTTCACGCGCATCACCGGGCGGGCGACCTTCCCGCTCGGACTGAATGCGCTGAACGCACTGGTCGACCGGCGCACGGTTGCTATCGGCAACGCGGCGCAAACGCTGCATCCCGTTGCGGGGCAAGGGCTCAATCTGGGCTTACGCGATGCTCACGCGCTATGCGACGCATTATCGACGAACGGCCCGACTACGGTTGCATTGAGTCTTTTTGCGCAACGGCGCGCACTCGACCGCCGCATGACGATTGGCGCAACCGATACGCTCGCACGTCTTTTCACCGTTGATTTCGCGCCCCTCGCCGCAATGCGCGGGCTGGCGTTGAGCGCGCTGGAACTCGTCCCGCCGGTTAAAACCGTGCTGGCGCGACAGATGATGTTCGGGCAACGGCGCTGACTTGGCCGAATACTTGCAGCGGCTTCGAGCGAGTACGGCGAGAGGCTTGATTGCAGCGAGTGAATTCTCCTGAGTCGATCACGCTGGGAACACTTTCGAGCACCGCACGCTCTGACGTTCACAACGATTCGCGTAATCCGTGCAGTGAGCCTTCTGCGCGCTTTGGGTGAGGTCACGTGTTCCGATCGCGACGAGCGACGAGCGTCGCCCTCGCATTCGGCCCGCTGCACCAATTGAGTCAAACATGCGTTCGCCGCACTGCATTCATCGGCCCATAGTTGAGCTTTTCCTCTATGACGTCCACGATATTCATAGAAGATTTAACAACTTGCGCGGCGATTGGACTTAATTGACCCAGCGCGTTCGCGGTAAAATACGCGTTTCCTTAAGCGCTTTTGCGTCCCTGTATTTAGGACGCCGCGAGTTTCATGCCCATTTCCGCCCCGGCCATCGGCCCCCACATTTTGCGCAACAACTTGTTTGTCGCCCCCATGGCCGGGGTGACGGACCGCCCGTTCCGGCAGTTGTGCAAACGCATGGGCGCGGGTTACGCGGTGTCCGAAATGGTTGCGTCGAATGCGCAATTGTGGAAAAGCGAGAAAACGCTCCGTCGCGCGAATCACACCGGCGAAGTGGAGCCTATTTCCGTGCAAATCGCCGGCGCTGATCCGAAAATGCTCGCCGAAGCCGCGCGTCACAACGTCGCGAACGGCGCGCAGATCATCGACATCAACATGGGCTGCCCAGCCAAGAAAGTCTGCAATGTGGCGGCTGGATCGGCATTGCTGCAAAACGAAGCATTGGTCGCGCAGATCGTGCAAGCCGTGGTGAACGCAGTCGGCGTTGGCCCGGACGCCGTGCCCGTTACGCTGAAGATCCGCACGGGCTGGAACCGCGAGAACAAGAACGCGCTGAATATTGCGCGCATTGCGCAAGACGCCGGCATTTCCATGCTGACCGTGCACGGCCGCACTCGCGCGGACCTGTACAAAGGCGACGCGGAGTACGAGACCATTGCCGCCGTCAAAGCTTCCGTGCGCATTCCGGTGGTGGCCAACGGCGACATCGCCACGCCTGAAAAAGCGCGCCATGTGCTGGCCGTCACCGGTGCGGACGCGATCATGATCGGGCGTGCCGCGCAGGGGCGCCCGTGGCTCTTTCGCGAGATCGAACACTTTCTGGCAACGGGCGAACATTTGCCGGCGCCGCGTATCGACGAGATCCAGCAACTGATGAATGAGCATCTCGAAGATCACTATGATTTCTATGGCGAATTCACGGGCGTTCGTACAGCGCGCAAGCACATCGGCTGGTACACTCGCGGCCTTTCCGGCGCCAACACGTTCAGACATCGGATGAACACGCTGGATTCCACACGCGAACAATTGCTCGCCGTGAACGAATTCTTCGACGCCCAAAAGGCGTTGTCCGACCGTCTCGTCTATGTCGAAGAACTCGACGCAGACGGCGACCGCGGCGGCAACGACGAAGCCGAAGAATCGTGCGACGGGCAGAACCACACAGACCGACTAGCCGCATGAGTAGACATCACATAGAACAATGCGTCCGCCAGAGCCTGGACAATTATTTCCAGGACCTGGACGGTTCCAAACCGCACGACGTCTACGAGATGGTGATTTCGTGCGTCGAAAAACCGATGCTGGAAGTCGTGCTGAAGCAAGCCGAGGGCAACCAGTCGCTCGCGGCCGAGTTTCTCGGTATCAACCGCAACACGCTGCGCAAGAAGCTGCAACAGCACGGACTCATTTAAAGCAATTGTCTTATTGATGTACCACCCGGACCGTCGCGGCGTACGGCGGTTGACTCGAATTTCCTGATTCCCCTCGACTCCCCTACCGGCTTCCGCCGCTCCCATCATGATCAAGCAAGCGCTCCTTTCCGTTTCCGACAAGTCTGGCATCGTCGAATTTGCGAAATCGCTGTCGGCGCTAGGCGTTAGCCTGCTCTCGACCGGCGGCACCGCGAAACTCCTGGCTGATGCAGGCCTGCCTGTCACTGAAGTCGCCGACTACACCGGTTTTCCGGAGATGCTCGACGGCCGCGTGAAAACGCTCCACCCGAAGGTTCACGGCGGCATTCTGGCGCGCCGCGATTCTCCTGAACACATGGCCGCGCTCGAACAACACGACATTCCGACCATCGACCTGCTGGTGGTGAACCTGTATCCGTTCGTGCAGACGGTATCGAAGGAAGAATGCTCGCTGGAAGACGCGATCGAAAATATCGATATCGGCGGCCCGACCATGCTGCGTTCGGCGGCGAAGAATCATCGTGACGTAACGGTGATCGTCGATCCCTCGGACTACGCGATCGTCCTCGACGAAATGCGTTCGGCCAAGAACACCGTCAGCTACGCGACGAACTTCAAGCTCGCCACCAAAGTGTTTGCGCACACCGCTCAATACGATGGCGCGATCACGAATTACCTGACGAGCCTGACCGACGAGTTGCAGCACAAGAGCCGCAACACCTATCCGTCGACGTTCAACCTCGCGTTCACCAAGGTGCAGGATCTGCGTTACGGCGAGAACCCGCATCAAAGCGCTGCGTTCTATCGCGACCTCACAACGCCGGCCGGCGCGCTCGCCAACTACGAGCAATTGCAGGGCAAGGAACTGTCGTACAACAACATTGCGGACTCCGACGCAGCGTGGGAATGCGTAAAGACCTTCGACGCGCCAGCCTGCGTGATCATCAAGCACGCGAATCCGTGCGGCGTGGCGATCGGCGCGGACGCGCACGAAGCGTATTCGAAAGCGTTCCAGACCGATCCCACCTCCGCGTTCGGCGGCATCATCGCGTTCAACCGTGAAGTGGATGAAGCAGCGGCGCAAGCTGTTGCCAAGCAGTTCGTGGAAGTGCTGATGGCGCCTTCGTTCAGCGATGCAGCCAAGCAGATTTTCGCGGCGAAGCAGAACGTGCGTCTGCTGAAAATCGATCTCGGCGACGGTCACAACGCATTCGACCTGAAGCGCGTGGGCGGCGGTCTGCTGGTCCAATCGCTGGATTCGAAGAACGTCCAGCCGCACGAATTGCGCGTGGTCACGAAGCGTCATCCGACGCCGAAGGAAATGGACGATCTGCTGTTCGCGTGGCGTGTCGCAAAGTTCGTGAAGTCGAATGCCATTGTGTTCTGCGGCGGCGGCATGACGATCGGCGTGGGCGCGGGTCAAATGAGCCGCGTGGATTCGGCGCGCATTGCCAGCATCAAGGCGCAGAACGCGGGCTTGTCGCTGGCCGGATCGGCTGTGGCGTCGGACGCGTTTTTCCCGTTCCGCGATGGCCTCGACGTGGTGGTCAACGCTGGCGCGACCTGCGTTATTCAGCCGGGCGGTTCCATGCGCGATGACGAAGTGATCGCCGCTGCGGACGAGCACAACATTGCAATGGTGTTGACCGGAACGCGTCACTTCCGTCACTAAGCACGTCACTGAGCACGCTTCACCTTTAGAAAGTCCGGTGGCCGGCAGGCGCACCGGGCTTTTTACTTTTTGCGCCGCGCTGTTAGTATCGCAAGCACTACGTTCCAACGGCACTCCATGAGAATTCTCGGTATTGACCCGGGCCTGCGCGTGACGGGGTTCGGCGTCATCGACAAGACCGGTCAAACGCTGACCTATGTGACCAGCGGCGTCATCAAGACCGCCGACGCAGATTTGCCGTCGCGTCTCCACACGATCTTCGAAGGTATCTCGACGCTTGTCCGGCAACACGCGCCCGACCAGTCCGCGATCGAAAAAGTGTTCGTCAACGTTAATCCGCAATCCACGCTGCTGCTCGGCCAGGCGCGCGGCGCGGCAATTTGTGGCCTGGTCGCGAGCGGCGTGCCGGTCGCCGAATACACGGCGTTGCAGTTGAAGCAGGCCGTGGTGGGCTATGGCCGCGCCACGAAAGAACAAATGCAGCAGATGGTGGTTCGATTGCTCGCGCTTACCGGGGTCCCCGGCACCGACGCCGCGGATGCACTCGGCATGGCCATCTGCCACGCGCACGCTGGCGGCGCGATGACCGCGCTCGGCGAAATCGCACCATCGCTGGCTAAAAAGGGCCTGCGCGTACGGCGCGGCCGTCTTGTCGGCTAACTCCACTACAAGTTCCTCACCATGATTGGTCGCATAGCAGGCGTTTTGCTGGAAAAAAATCCGCCGTACTTGCTCGTTGATTGCGGCGGCGTAGGTTACGAAATTGCCGTACCGATGAGCACCTTCTATAACCTGCCGAACAGCGGAGAGAAGGTCGTGTTGCTGACCCAGTTGATCGTGCGTGAAGACGCGCATTTGCTGTACGGCTTCGGCACGCAACAGGAGCGCACGACCTTTCGTGAACTGCTCAAGATCAGCGGGATCGGCGCGCGCATGGCATTGGCGGTCCTGTCCGGCATGAGCGTTCAGGAACTCGCCCAAGCCGTGACAATGCAGGACGCCGCGCGCCTGACACGCACGCCCGGTATCGGGAAGAAGACGGCCGAGCGGCTGTTGCTTGAACTGAAGGGCAAGCTTGGCGCGGATCTGGGCACGGCCGCGGGCACGGTGAGCGGTCCCGACCACGCGAGCGATATCCTGAATGCATTGCTGTCATTGGGTTACTCCGAAAAAGAAGCGCTTATGTCGGTCAAGAATGTTCCGGCTGGCACGAGCGTCTCGGAAGGCATCAAGCTGGCCCTGAAAGCGCTTTCCAAGAGCTAGTCAGGCCAGTCTCCCACGCGGCTGATCCGGCCAACAGTCGGCCGATCGGCCAGCTTTTCGTGTTCGAGCCACGCGGTACAATCGACGCATGATAGAAACCGACAAACTCGCCGCCGAACGCATCATTTCGGCTACTCCCGTCTCGCCGAACGAGGAAGTGTTCGAGCGCGCACTGCGGCCGCGCGATCTCGAGGAATACGTCGGACAGGAGAAGATCCGGGATCAGCTTCAGATTTTCATCGAGGCCGCGCGGCGGCGCTCCGAGGCGCTTGACCACGTTCTGTTGTTCGGGCCGCCGGGTCTCGGCAAGACCACGCTCGCGCATATCATCGCGCGAGAAATGGGCGTGAATCTGCGGCAAACGTCGGGACCGGTACTGGAGCGCGCCGGCGATCTCGCCGCGCTGCTGACCAACCTTGAAAAGAATGACGTGCTTTTTATCGACGAAATTCATCGGCTGTCGCCGGTCGTCGAAGAAATTTTGTATCCGGCCCTTGAGGATTATCAGATCGACATCATGATCGGTGAAGGTCCGGCCGCACGTAGCGTAAAGCTGGATTTGCAGCCGTTCACGCTGGTCGGCGCGACCACGCGGGCGGGCATGCTGACCAATCCGTTACGCGACCGCTTCGGCATTGTGTCGCGGCTGGAGTTCTACACCGCGAGCGAACTGGCGCGAATCGTTACGCGCTCGGCGTCGCTGCTCAAGGCGGATATCGTCCCGGAAGGGGCGTTGGAAATTGCGAAGCGGGCGCGCGGGACACCGCGAATCGCGAACCGGCTGCTTCGGCGCGTACGTGATTACGCCGAGGTGCGAGCGGATGGCAACATCACAGCCGAAGTCGCCGATGCCGCATTGAAGATGCTCGACGTCGATCCGGTCGGCTTCGACCTGATGGACCGGAAACTGCTGGAAGCCATCTTGCACAAATTCGATGGCGGTCCGGTCGGCGTCGACAATCTGGCGGCGGCTATTGGCGAAGAACGCGACACCATTGAAGACGTGCTTGAACCCTATTTGATCCAGCAGGGATACTTGCAGCGCACGCCGCGCGGACGCGTTGCCACGTTGCTCACGTATCGCCACTTTGGCCTCGCCGCCCCCGACGCCGGCCCGGTCCGCGAAGTGTGGGACGCCAACACCGACAGCTGAGCAACAGCAGTATTAGCCGCAACAGACTGATAGCCGATAGCCGAACCGATGTCCGATCAAGCAAGTCCGCGTCCTGACGAGGCATCCGGTTTCGCCGGCCAATTGGTCAAGCGACTGCGCTCCAGGCTCGCCAACGGTGTTACGAGCCTGACTACCGGCAGTGGGCCAACGCTGGATTATTCGTCACCGCCGGGCGACCCGGGACTATTCGGGCCCGACGCCATTTGCTGGAAAGTCCACGCCGACTTCACGTCGATGATGACCGGAGGCGTCAGCGCCCTCCTGCTTCAGGCCCTGCACCCAATGGCGCTCGCGGGCGTCTGGGACCACTCTACCTTTCGAGCCGATATTCTCGGACGCCTGCGTCGCACGGCCACGTTTATCGCGGGTACGACGTACGGCAATAAGCATGACGCGCTTGCGCTCATCGAACGTGTGAAGCGAATTCACCTCTCCGTGACAGGCACGGCTCCCGACGGCCGGCCGTATCGAGCAAGCGATCCTGAGTTGCTGACGTGGGTTCACGTCGCGGAAGTATCAAGTTTCATGAAGGCGCATTTGCGATACGTGAACCCGTTGCTTCCCCTCGATGCGCAGGACTCCTACTACGCGGAGACATCGACCATAGGGGAGATGCTCGGTGCCACCAATGTGCCGAAGAGTTGTGCGGAGATCGACAAGTACCTGGCGTCAATGCGGCCACAGCTAGAAGCAAGCGAGCGTACCCGGGAAGTGCTGAAGGTATTGATGAACGCGCCAGCGCCCAGTGTCGCAATGAAACCTGCCAGCGCGCTGATTCTGAACGCGGGTGTGGACCTGCTGCCTGACTGGGCGCAATCGATGCTCGGGTTCGGCGCATTTGCGCCGCTACGCCGCGCGTGGACGCGGCCGGGCATCAAGATGATTGCGCCGTTGATACGCTGGGCGTTGCATAACGGCGTGTCCAAGCGAGCGCGGCGGCGCGCTGCGATGAAGCCTGATTAGCGCGGGACGTCCTTCAGGTCGTCGTCGCTTCCGGGGGACGAAAGATGCGCGACGTCGCCCCATGAGACAACCTTCGCCTGACCGTTCTCGAAGTCCACCACGTTAACGCTGGAATTCAGCAGCGGCCAGTCACGCGGTACGTCGAGCGGCAATCCACGCACGAACCGATAAATGCAGTCCAGCACGCCACCGTGAGCGACGACCGCAATACGTCCGTCCGGATGCGCGGCCACGATCGGCTCGACAGCGCCCAGCACGCGCCGTGAAAACAGGCGCTGCGATTCCCCGCCTGGCGGCGCGAAACCTGGATCATGGCTCTGCCAGGCCGCATATTTAGCAGGATACTTCGCACGGATCTCTTCACCGCTGTGACCTTGAAAGTCACCGTATAAACGCTCACGCAAACCTTCGTTCAGGTTCAGCGTCAAACCTAGCGCGTCCGCAAACGGTTTGGCGGTTTGCTGAGCACGCAGCAGATCGCTGCAATACACCGCGTCGAGGCGGGCGCCGGCCTTCGACTCCTGCAAGACACGTTGCGCGAGCTGCCCTGCTTGCGCAACGCCGGTCGCCGCCAGCGGAATATCAGTGTGCCCCTGAATACGCTTGATGCGATTCCAGTCGGTTTCGCCGTGCCTGATGAAGAGGACTTGCGTGGTCATGAGATGCGCGAAATTCCGGAAGATGCGCCCTAAACAACGGCGCAGTGACAAAACTCGAGGACGTCTCAGGAACGCACTTGCAGCCAGAACGTGACCGGCCCGTCGTTGATCAGCGACACCTGCATGTCCGCGCCGAACTCGCCCGTCTCAACAATGGGATGCGTGGCGCGCGCCTGCGCAACGAAGTAATCAAACAGCCTGCGGCCTTCCTCTGGCGGCGCGGCCGGTGTGAAGCTTGGCCGCAGTCCGCTGGAGGTATCGGCGGCGAGGGTGAACTGAGACACCAGCAGCACGCCGCCCGCACGCCCGGCGCCATCTATATCCCGCACCGGCAGATTCATCTTGCCGGCGGCATCGCTAAAAACACGATACGCCAGCATCTTCGCCAGCAGCTTGTCCGCAATGGCCTGGGTGTCTCCTCGCTCCGCGCACACAAGCGCCAGCAAGCCGGCATCGATCGCGCCCGTCACACGGTCGCCCACACGCACGTCGGCCCGCAAGACACGCTGAATGAGTGCGATCACGCGCTTACGCTGCCAGCGTGACGCGCGCGAAGCGGCGCTTGCCGACCTGCACCACAAACTCGCCCGCTTCGATCTTCAAGCCCTTGTCCGACACTGTCGCACCGTCGATCTTCACGCCACCCTGCTCGATATTGCGCAGCGCCTCGCTGGTCGAAGGCACCAGCCCCGCTTGCTTCAACAGTTGCCCGATGGCGAGCGGTGCGCCGCTCAGCGTCACCGATGGAATCTCGTCCGGCACGCCGCCCTTTGCACGATGGTTGAAGTCTTCCAGCGCCCGTTCCGCGTCAGCCGGCGAATGGAAACGCGCAACGATCTCCTGTCCCAGCAACACCTTGAAATCGCGCGGGTTACGACCACCCTCGGCTTCGCTCTTGAAACGCGCAATCTCTTCGATACTTCTAAATGACAGCAACTCGAAGTAGCGCCACATAAGCGTGTCAGAGATGCTCATCAGCTTGCCGAACATGTCAGAAGGCTTCTCGCTAATGCCGATGTAGTTGTGTTTCGACTTCGACATCTTCTCGACGCCATCCAGCCCTTCCAGCAGCGGCATGGTCAAGATGCATTGCTGCTCCTGGCCGTATTGCTTTTGCAATTCGCGGCCAACCAGCAGATTGAACTTCTGGTCCGTGCCCCCGAGTTCGAGATCGGCGTTCAGCGCAACCGAGTCGTAACCCTGCATGAGCGGGTACAGCAACTCGTGAATCGAGATGGGGATGCCACCCTGGTAGCGCTTCGTGAAATCCTCGCGCTCAAGAATCCGCGCGACCGTATAGCGCGACGCGAGCTTGATCATGCCGTCGGCGCCGAGCGGCATGGACCACTCACTGTTGTAACGCATCTCGGTCTTTTCACGATCGAGCACGAGCGCGGCCTGCTCGAAATAGGTCTTCGCGTTTTCTTCGATCTGCTCGCGCGTCAACGGCGGGCGCGTGGCGTTACGCCCCGACGGATCACCGATCAGCGAAGTGAAGTCGCCGATCAGGAAGATCACCGTATGGCCGAGATCCTGCAACTGACGCATCTTGTTCAGGACGACCGTATGGCCAATATGAATATCAGGCGCGGTCGGGTCGAGGCCCAGCTTGATGCGCAGCGGCTTGCCGCTCGCAGCGCTTCGAGCGAGCTTCTGTGCGAACTCGGCTTCGATCAGCAGCTCGTCACAGCCCCGTTTCGCGATGGCAAGGGCGGCCTGCACTTCGTCGGTGAGGGGCAAGGTTTTCGCAGCCGAAGCCGGTGCCGGAGAGTCGTTCGGTTCAGTGGTCATGCTTGCAACTTTTTCGGGTGATTTATTCGGGGCGCTAACAGGCGCCGATCGGGCAACAGCCGCTGCTTCCGGATTCGTCCATAGGCGCATTCGGACACGGAAAATCGTACGGCATTCTCTTGTTCAGGCAACGGATTTTACGTGATGTCGTCTGCCTTCGCCCCGTTTTCCCGGCTTGTTGGCCCCGCGTTGGCCGTTCGGCCATGTTTCGAGCGCCTAGACTCCGGATACGGAGCGCGAAACATGGCCGAATGGCTAACGGCTTAACGAGTGGCATCGATGCGTGGATAATCGGTCCATCGCGGCCGCTTTGGCCGCAAGAATTGCATCGATGACGGCTCGAAATGGGTCATCGGTGAGCCGGCATTGAACAGGAGAGCAACGTGGTACGACGGACCGAGGCGATGGAAACAGGCGACATGGCGGACGGCGTGTACTTTGGGCTGATGTCGGGCACGAGCATGGATGGCGTGGACGGCATTGCTGTCCAGTTCACGGCCGGGAATCCGCCCGTTGTGCTGGGCGAGGCTCACGTGGGGTTCTCGCAAGGCCTGCGCGATGCGCTTTTCGCCCTCCAGGCGCCTGGCGACAACGAACTGGAACGGGAAGCCCTTGCCGCGAACGCGCTCGCCACGCGTTACGCCGTGTGTTGTCACGAACTGGCGAGCATGAGCGGCCAATCGTCCGCGAAAGTCCGCGCGATCGGCGTACACGGGCAGACGGTGCGGCACAGGCCGGAAAAGGGCTACACGCGGCAAATCAACAATCCCGCACTGCTCGCAGAAATGACCAACATCGATATCGTCGCCGACTTCCGTAGCCGCGACGTCGCGGCCGGCGGTCAGGGCGCGCCGCTCGTCCCGGCATTTCACGCGACCATTTTTGGCAGCAAGGACGAGACGCGCGTGGTCTGCAATCTGGGCGGCATCAGTAACATCACCATTCTCGCGGCCAACGGCAGCGTCCACGGTTTCGATTGCGGACCGGCGAATGCCCTGCTGGACGAATGGGCGCACCGGCATCTGAAACGTCCCTTCGACGAAGGCGGTCATTTCGCGGCACAAGGTCAGGTGCATCGCCCGCTGCTGAACACGCTACTCAACGAACCGTTCTTCGAACAGCAACCGCCTAAAAGCACCGGGCGAGATCTGTTCAATCCTGCGTGGCTCGACGCCAAGCTCATCGGTTTCGAAAAGATATCGCCCGAAGATGTTCAGGCCACGCTTGTCGCGCTGACAGCCATTACCGTTGCAAGAGAAATCGAGCGGCATGCTTCCGATTGCCGTGCGGTCTATGTGTGCGGAGGCGGTGCCCGTAATCCGGTGTTGATGCGGGCAATCCAGCAGGCGCTTGGGGAGAGCGGCGTGGCGGGTGTCCCCGTGATGACCACTGAAGCGCTCGGGGTGCCACCACAGCAGGTGGAAGCATTGGCGTTCGCATGGCTCGCGATGCGCTGCGTGGCCCGTAAGCCGGGCAATGTATCGGCGGTAACAGGGGCTGCCGGGGAACGAGTTTTAGGGGCGATTTATCCGCGTTGAGGGCAACCCGCCGTTGACCGCCCATGCTTCGTGAAAAGGCTACCCGCACAAAAGAGAAACTGACGGCTCGGTCAGGCATGGCGCCGAAAACCGGGTCCCGTATGTCATCGCTTCAGTTTTTCATCGGAACATACGTTCGAACGAACGCACGAAGCAAAACAAAAACGGAACCCGAAGGCTCCGTTTCACGTTTGCATGATGCCGCGTAGTCTAATCAACTAATCAGAATCACGCCGAGAATGACGATCCGCAACCGCAGGTGCTGGTTGCATTCGGATTCTTGATTACAAACTGCGCGCCGTTCAGATCGTCTTTGTAGTCGATCTCGGCGCCGACAAGGTACTGATAGCTCATCGAATCAATCAAAAGCTGGACGCCTGCTTTATCCATCACGGTGTCGTCTTCGTTGATGGCTTCGTCAAACGTGAAGCCGTACTGGAAACCCGAACAGCCGCCGCCCTGCACGAACACACGCAGCTTCAATTCCGGATTGCCTTCTTCGTCGATCAGTTGCTTGACCTTGTCAGCTGCTGCGTCGGTGAAAACGAACGGCAACGGCATTTCGGTCGTGGGGGTATCTGTGACAGCGTTCATTCGAACTCTCCAAAAAAGCTTCTAGTGCCTATTGTAGGGCTGATCTCAATATCGTGCTGGAAGCCCATGTAATCAATAGGCTATCGCTCCACACTATCCCGAATTTGCCGTGGCTGCTTGGAACATCACCGAAAGACGGCCGCGATCCGCCAGCATCTGCCACGAAAAAAGCCGCCGGCGCATACACGCAGGCGGCTTTTTGAGCCATTTCGCCGTAACAACGACGAAACCGCCAAACAGCTTAACGCTTCGAGAATTGTTTCCTGCGACGTGCCTTGTGGAAACCAACCTTCTTACGTTCAACTTCACGAGCATCGCGGGTAACGAAGCCAGCTTGTGACAGCGCGGGCTTCAGCGTTGCGTCGTAGTCCATCAGCGCGCGGGTGATGCCGTGGCGAACCGCACCGGCCTGACCCGTTTCGCCGCCGCCGTTCACGTTGACCTTGATGTCGAACGTGGTGGCGTGGCTCGTCAGTTCGAGCGGCTGGCGCACGATCATCAGCGACGTTTCGCGCGAGAAATAATCAGCAATGGGCTTGCCATTGACGATGATCTGACCCGTGCCGGACTTGATGAACACGCGGGCAGTGGCGCTCTTGCGGCGACCCGTACCGTAATTCCAATTACCGATCATATGGGCTCCCTTTAGATCTCGAGCGCTTTAGGCTGTTGAGCCGTATGCGGATGCGTTGCGCCAGCGTAGACCTTGAGCTTCTTGATCATCGCGTAGCCGAGCGGACCTTTCGGCAACATGCCCTTAACGGCTTTCTCGAACGCGCGGCCCGGGAAGCGTTCTTGCATCTTGTTGAACGTCGTTTCGTAGATGCCGCCCGGATAGCCCGAGTGACGGTAGTACTTCTTGTCAGTACCCTTGTTGCCCGTGACGCGCAACTTGCTGGCGTTGATGATGACGATGAAATCGCCAGTGTCGACGTGCGGGGTGAACTCGGGTTTGTGCTTGCCGCGAAGTCGGGCGGCCACTTCACTGGCGACACGTCCGAGAACCTTATCCGTCGCGTCAATCACGTACCATTCACGCGTCACCTCATGGGCTTTTGCGGAAAACGTCTTCATGATCGATCCAAAAAATAAATCTGCCCTGCTTTGTCCCGCTTGTATGAGAAGTTGCGCATCGAGGCGCGTGCGGGCTCTCCCTGGTTCTCGTCCGCGGGCATGGTGCGGATAGAGAACTTTGAATTATAAGGGAAATTTTGATGTGAAGTCAAAACTTGCCTGTCGGCCAAGCGAATTCACCCCGGTTCAGCGCTGAACGAATCGCATCGTGCAGAGGTTTTGCGAGCGAGCGACGGGCCCGCCATGATCGTAATTGACGTTAAAGCAGACGAAAAAAAGCCCGAGCCTTGGGCTCGGGCGGAATCCACCTAGGAGGAGGTGGAGGAGACAGGAGCAAGTATATGAAGCGCTTTTGTGCAAAGCAAGTAAATTTGCATTATGGGATTCGATTTCATAATGCAAAATACGGACGAGGGTTAAAGTTGAGTATTTTACTATTTACAATCAAATACTTAGCTAAAATTAAAAAGCCTCTTACGCACAATTTACAGTTGAAATCCCTTGATTCCAGTAGGGAAATCGCGGATTTGTCGTACGTATCGCAATGCAACAATGCCCCACGGCTGGCCCAAACGCCCGCGCTGCCGCGATTCCTACAATCAGCTAAAACGCTACAATCGACACGATTAGACAAGTGTCTTATGGCACCGGAGTTTTCTCATGGAATGCAAAGTTAGCTGGATGGGACAGGACGGAATGGCGTTTGCCGCGGAAACGGGCAGCGGCCATCTGGTCACAATGGACGGCGCACCGGAAGGCGGCGGCCGCAATCTGTCGCCGCGGCCAATGGAAATGGTCTTGCTCGGCACGGGTGGCTGCACTGCGTACGACGTCGTGATGATCCTGAAGAAAAGCCGTCAGGAAGTCGCGGGTTGCTCGGTGACGCTCAAGGCCGAGCGCGCAAGCGAAGATCCCAAGGTGTTCACGAAGATCCACTTCCACTTCACGGTGACGGGCAAGAACCTGAATCCCACGACAGTCGAACGCGCGATCACCCTCTCTCACGACAAATACTGCTCGGCGTCGATCATGCTGGCCAAGACGGCCGAATTGACGCATTCCTTTGATATTGTCGCGAGCTGAATTCCTGGCATCGAAGAAGAAACGAGAAAAAAAGCCGGCGTCATCACTGACGCCGGCTTTCTTTTTGAATCTCACAAAGCAGGCCGATAAGCCGGATTCTGTGCACGCCTCACGCCCGAAAGCGTGACGCGCGTAGCAGTCATTCCTCTAGTCGCGCCATTACTGGCGCGCTCAAGCTTCCTACCCGCAGACGAGACGGAGGCACCGTCCTGCATCACGAGGATGCGCGCCTGCCTATTTGGAATTGCTCCGGGTGGAGGTTACCTTGCCGGTCTGCCTTGCAGCAGCCGCGGTGCGCTCTTACCGCACCGTTTCACCCTTACCTGATCCCCGAACTTGCGCCCGGGGCCATCGGCGGTTTGCTTTCTGTTGCCCTGTTCCGCGTGTCGCCACGGATGGCCGTTAGCCATCACCCTGCCTGGTGGAGTCCGGACTTTCCTCGCCCTCTCCGGCCGAAACCGGATCAGCCGCGACTGCCTAGCCTACTTTGCGATGATGATTTTAGCATGAGGGGCGCCGCAGCCTCGCTGTCAGCTCCGGAGCTGCTAAGTCCGCGACCGGCGGCCGGATCGAAAGACCTGAGGGTCGTCGTAGAAAGACGGGACTTCGTTTTCAGGCCACCAGCCCGGCACGCCCAGCACCGGCAGCGGCGTGAAATATCGACTGGAAATGGCTTCGCTCTTTAGCCGTTCAGACACTGCGCGGTCGAGGATCGCGCGGCGCTCGATATTGGTGGATGAGAAATAGGCTGGCTCGACTTCCACTATCCAGGCGTGCCCCGTGCACGCCTTATACGGGGCAATCAGCTTTTCCAGCAACGCGTGGCCGAAGATGCGCGCCTCGCATCGAAGGCCCCAGGCTGCGCGTTGTTCGACGAGCAACGTGTGCCAGTCGAAGGCTCGAAGTGCAGCGGCGAGCGACGCATCTGTGCAGGCAAAAAGGATCGCGTTTTCGTCAAAGAGCGTCAGGGCGTCGCGCGCGGCGCCTCGTGTGGGACCGATGCCGAGCACATCGATTTCCGCCGCCTGCCGGGCGTTCAGCGCCGCCTTGATGCGTGGGTACTGGAACCACATCGCGCCGTTGAAGAAATCGTGAAGGTTGTAGCGCGTGGGCACGCAGCCCGTCTCGGCAATATGCCCTTCATACGACGCCCCCGCCGGCAACTCGTCCTGTGCGATGAACGATAGCGGCTTGCCCCGTCCGGTTACGCGCGGGTCGGTGTGTGCATCGGCGTTAAGGGTGGAGAGATAGGCTGAGTAGCTATCGAGCGCGGCCTGGCGCCAGCGCTCACCGCGCTCGGCAAGTGGCGCGAGCCATGGGCAGGACCAGTCGATATCCATAAAGCGCTGCGCCGCGCGGGTATCGGTTGGCGTCGATGCCGTCTCCGCGTTTTCAGCCTTCAGTGAATTTTCCCGGTCTGACATACGAGTAGCTCAAGAGGCGGGAGGTTCTGCGCTCGGACCTGTCCCAAGCGCGCCCCGGCAACCGTCACTCCATCCGCCAGCCAATCGATTCTCCGCCGCCCAGCGGCACGATCTCATCCCCACCCGCCATGAATTCCGCCGGCAGCGTCCAGGGTTCGCGACGCAGCGTCACGCTCTCTGTCGAGCGCGGCAAACCGTAAAAGTCCGCACCGTGGAAACTCGCGAAACCTTCGAGGCGACCGAGCGCGCCGGCCTGATCGAAGGCTTGCGTGTAGAGCTCCAGCGCGTGCAACGCCGTGTAACACCCCGCGCAGCCGCAAGCGTGCTCCTTCAACCCCTTCGCGTGCGGCGCGCTATCCGTGCCGAGAAAAAAGCGCGGATTGCCCGACGTAGCCGCCGCGAGCAGCGCCACGCGATGCGTCTCGCGCTTGAGCACCGGCAAGCAGTAGTAATGCGGCCGGATTCCGCCGACAAACAGCGCATTGCGGTTGTACAGCAGGTGATGCGCGGTCAGCGTGGCGCCGGTCGGACCGTCGGCATCGCGGACGTAATCAGCGGCGTCCTTTGTCGTGATGTGCTCGAACACGACCTTCAGCGCGGGAAAATCGCGGCGCAACGGCGTCATCACGCGGTCGATAAACACCTTCTCGCGATCGAACATATCAATGGCGGGGTCGGTTACTTCGCCATGCACGAGCAGCGGCAGGTCGTGCTTTTGCATCGCCTCCAGCGTCTTCGCGCACTTTGCGATGCTCGTGACACCGGCGTCCGAATTGGTCGTCGCTCCTGCCGGATAAAGCTTTACTCCGTGGACGAAACCGCTTTCGCGGGCGCGACGAATTTCGTCGGGCGGCGTGTTGTCGGTGAGATAAAGCGTCATCAGCGGCTCGAAACGCGCACCCGGGCCGTCCTTGGGCAACGCGGCCAGGATGCGCTCGCGATACGCCGCCGCCAATTCGGTCGTCGTCACGGGCGGACGCAGGTTCGGCATGATGATCGCCCGGCCGAACTGGCGCGCCGTGTGCGGCAGGACGGCGGCGAGCACGGCGCCGTCGCGAACGTGCAAGTGCCAGTCGTCGGGACGCGCGAGCGTAATCGAGTCAACGGAGTCAACGGGCGAAGCGGGCGAGACAGAGGCAGGCGTGGAAGCGGACATTGGCGTGATAACGATGAAAATAATCGGATGACGAAAACGCAGGGACTGTGGCGGCCGCGAAACCAAAAAGCATAAACACGCACGGAAAACATAAGCGAGACCGAAGCACCTGCAAGCGGCGCAGCTTCGCCATCAATATCGGCGGCCCGGATCGGTGAATCAAGCCCCGACACCGCGTGCTTGATGAGACTACCAGCGGAGACCACCAGCGGGGGCTCCGAGAGCAAGCGCCCCACCCAATCGGTCAGTTTTTCTCCCGCAAGCCGGCCGATACCGTGGAAATTCCACAACGATGCCACCCCGCGGTCGAAAGGCGCGATTTTTTGGCGGTTTCGTCGGTGCTATGCTTTGGCTACCCGTATTGTAACGGTTAGCTCCATTCACCCAGTCTGCAGCCCCAGCAATGTGCCAACTTCTCGGAATGAACTGCGCGGAACCCACGGACGTGACTTTCTCGTTCACCGGTTTCGCGGCGCGTGGCGGCGTCACCGACCATCACGCGGACGGCTGGGGCATTGCGTTCTTTGAAGACAAGGCGTGCCGCCTTTTCATCGATCACCAGTCGTCGGCCAGTTCACCGCTCGCCGAAATGGTGAAGCGTTATCCGATCAAGTCGAAAAACACGATCGCGCATATTCGCAAGGCCACGCAAGGTCACATCCTGCTTGAGAATTGCCATCCGTTCATGCGCGAGTTGTGGGGACGGCACTGGATTTTCGCGCACAACGGCGACCTGAAAGATTTCAAACCCTGTCTGAACGGACAATATCAACCGGTCGGCACCACCGACAGCGAGCTGGCGTTCTGCGCGTTACTGCAAGGTCTGCGACGCGAATTCCCCGGCTGCCAGCCGCCGCTGGACGAACTGTTCGCGGCGCTCGAAAAGCTGACGCGCGAGATCACGCAATTTGGCGTATTCAATTTCCTGATGTCGAACGGCCAGGCGTTGTTCACGCATTGCTCCACGCATCTGTATTACCTCGTGCGCAGCTGGCCGTTCTCCACGGCGCATTTGATCGACGCTGACATGTCGATCGATTTCGCGAAGTACACCACGCCGGAAGATCGCGTCGCGGTGATCGCCACGTCGCCGCTTACCGACGACGAAATCTGGACGCGTTTCAAACCCGGCGACCTGGCGTTGTTCCAGCACGGCGCATTGCTCAGGACGGTCAACGTCCCCGTGCCGGCGGACGTCGCGGAGAAAGCGCTTGAACCGTTGTGCAAGGTTTGCGTTGAATCGGTGCTGCGCGCCGAGACCATCGAAACGACCGCGGATGTGGAGACCGAACTCGGTATAGAGTAAATGCGGAGTAATTGCGGAGCAGCTTCGCGGCCGGAGAATCACCTGGACTCATGCTTGTTCCACTACCCAGGGAGCTTATGCAATGTCAGGAAAATTCGTCATCGACCGCGCCCGTAACGGCCAGTTCTATTTCAACCTGCGGGCCGCCAACGGCGAACCGATCCTCAAGAGCGAGACGTATGTGACGCGAGCGTCGGCGGAACATGGCATTGCATCGGTCAAGGCGAATGCGCTGATCGATGAACGCTACGAGCGCAAGACGGACAAAAGCGGCGCGCCTTATTTCAATCTCAAAGCCGGCAATCACGAGGTTATTGGCGTGAGCGAGGCTTATAGCAGCGCGGCGGCCAGGGATGCCGGGATTGAATCGCTGAAGAAAAATGCGCCCGATGCAGTGACACAGGACAACACGAAAGCAGCTTCGACCAGCCACTAGCGCTGAACTACGAAGACAAAAAATGGCCTTTCCAGCTCACGCCGGAAAGGCCATTTTTACGGCGCATGCTTGACGTTGACGGATCAGCGTAGCCGAGCGGTTGGCGCGCATGGGTCAGGAGGGCCAGTTGCCCGCGGACCACGGGGAAGTTAGCCCGGCAGTCCAAGCTCTCTTTGAGCCAACTCGCCCGGCTGATCGGCGTTAGCCAAACCAGCCCGCATCAAACCATCAATGCAAAATCTTCGCCAAAAAGTCCTTGGCCCGATCCGACTTCGGGTTCTCAAAAAACGCGTCCTTCTTGTCGTCTTCCACAATGAAGCCCTTGTCCATGAAGATCACGCGATGCGCGACCTTCTTCGCAAAGCCCATTTCGTGCGTCACGCACATCATGGTCATGCCTTCCTGCGCCAATTCCACCATCACGTCGAGCACTTCGTTGATCATTTCCGGATCGAGCGCGGACGTGGGTTCATCGAAGAGCATGGCGATCGGATCCATCGATAACGCCCGCGCAATCGCCACCCGCTGTTGCTGTCCACCGGAAAGCTGGCCGGGGAATTTATCGGCGTGAGCGCTTAAACCCACGCGCTCCAGCAGCTTCAATCCCTTCGCGGTCGCTTCGTCCTTCGAGCGCCCCAGCACCTTGATCTGAGCCAGCGTCAGGTTCTGCACGATCGTCAGATGCGGAAACAGTTCGAAGTGCTGAAACACCATGCCGACTTTCGAGCGCAGTTTCGACAGGTTGGTTTTCTTGTCGCCGATCGATTGCCCGTTGATCGTGATCTCGCCCTTCTGGAACGGCTCAAGTCCGTTCACGGTTTTAATCAGCGTCGACTTGCCCGAGCCCGAAGGACCGCACACCACCACTACTTCACCTTTTTTGACTTCCGTCGTGCAATCGGTGAGCACTTGAAACGGGCCATACCATTTCGAAACATTCTTGAGTGAGATCATCGAGCGACCTTTTTCTGAAGACTTTTGACGAGACCGGATGCGGCGAGGCACACCACGAAATAACAGGCGCCGGCGAACAGCACCATTTCGACAGTCGTACCGTCGCGATCGCCCACATTCGTGGCCGTGCGGAAAAAGTCCGCGAGGCTGATCACATACACCAGCGACGTATCCTGGAACAACACGATAGCCTGCGTGAGCAGCAGCGGCACCATCGCGCGAAACGCCTGCGGCAACACGATCAGCCGCATGGACTGCGTGTACGTCATGCCGAGCGCGAACGCCGCGTTCACCTGCCCACGCGACACCGCCTGAATGCCTGCACGAATAATCTCCGAATAATACGCGGCCTCAAACAGCGAGAACGCGACCATGGCGGAAGCGAGCCGGATATCGATTTCCGGCGATAACCCCAGCACATTCTGCAGGAATTGCGGCACGATCAAAAAGAACCACAGCAGCACCATCACGAGCGGGATGGAACGAAACAGCGTCACATACCCCTTCGCGAACCATTCGAGCGGCTTGATGCCCGAGAGGCGAAACAGCGCGAGCACGGTGCCCCAGAGAATCCCGAACACGAGCGCGAGCACCGTGATCTTGAAGGTGATGATGGCGCCGGTCCAGAGCGTAGGCAGCGAACTCGGCACACTGCTCCAATTGAAATGATGCATCACTTGCCTCCAATGTAGCCGGGCAGCCGAGTCCTGGCTTCGACCACTTTCATCAGTTGCATGACGACCAGATTGATCAGCATGTAGGCAAGCGTCACGGCGATGAACGACTCATACGACTGCGCGGTGTAATCCACAAGCTGTCGCGCCTGCGCCGACAATTCGAGCAACCCGATGGTCGACGCCACCGCCGAGTTCTTGAACACGTTCAAGAATTCCGACGTAAGCGGCGGCACGATGATGCGGTACGCGACCGGCATCAGGATATAGCGGTACGTCTGCCATTCGGTGAAACCCATGGCGAGACCGGCGGCGCGCTGTCCGCGCGGCAAGGCCGCAATGCCCGAGCGCACTTGCTCGCACACGCGTGCTCCGGTGAACAACCCGAGGCAGATGATGGATGACGAATAGAACTGCACGTTCGGGGGCAACTGCTTGAACCAGTTGCCGATGGAAACGGGCAGCAACTCCGGTATCACGAGGTACCAGATGAAGAACTGAACGAGCAGCGGGATATTACGAAAGATGGCGACATAAACCGTGCCGATGGCAGCCAGCTTCCTGTTGGGCACGGTGCGAAGAATGCCGAACAACGAGCCGACCACGAGCGCCACGATCCATGACGCAAGCGACACGGTAACGGTCACCCAGAAACCGGAAATAAGCCAGCCGAGATAGGTTGTCGGCTCGCCGGTCGAGACGGGGCTTAGGAAAACGCCCCAATTCCAGTGGTAGGACATGGACTCCCTCCAAAAGAAAACGGAAGAAGCAGCGCTCCTTCCGTTTCCATCAATCGAGCAGAACCGAGATTAATCGATTGCCTTGTCGTTCGGGTTCTTGAAAAGCGCCTTCATGTCATCGCTTTCCGGGAAGTTCAGGTTAAGACCCTTCGGCGGAATCGGACTTTCAAACCACTTCTTGTAGATCTTGTCGCCTTCGCCCGAAGTTTCGACCTTGGCGATGGCGTCATCGACTACCTTCTTGAACTCTGGATCGTTCTTGCGCAGCATGCAGCCATAAGCTTCACGCGATTGCGGCGTACCGACAATCACGAAATCCTGCGGCGTGCTCGACTTCGCACGTTCGCCGGCCAGCAAAGCGTCGTCCATCATGAACGCTACTGCGCGTCCCGTCGACAACGTCAAAAACGAGTCGCCGTGATCCTTCGCGCTGATGATGTTCATGCCCATGCTCTTTTCCTGGTTCATCTTGCGAAGCAGGCGCTCGGACGTGGTTCCAGCGGTCGTCACAACGGTCTTGCCCTTCAGGTCGTCGAAGTCCTTGATCCCCGAATCCTTCTTGGTCATCAGGCGCGTGCTGATCACGAAGATGGTGTTGGAGAACGCGACTTGTTGCTGACGTTCGAGGTTGTTCGTGGTCGAACCGCACTCGAGGTCGATCTGGTTACCCGTCACGAGCAGCAGGCGGTTTTGCGACGTGACCGACTTCTGTTGAATCTTCAGGTTCGGCATGTTGAGCTTTTCCTTGACGGCGTCGACCACCTTCAAAGCAAACTCATACGAATAGCCAATGACCTGTTGCTTGTCGTCGTAGTACGAGAACGGAATCGACGACTCGCGGAAACCCAGGTAGATGTTCCCTGAATCCTTGATTTTCTTGAGCGTATCGTTGTTTTGCGCTTGCGCGCCCGATGCGAAAAGTCCCAGTGCGGCAAGCAGCAGCGCAGCTTTTTTAATCTTCATAATGTGTGATCTCCTTGGCGAAAACGGCGCAATTTTAGCAGGGTAATAAATTTGAAAGAATGAATGTTGTCCACAGTTGTCATTTTTGAGACACCCGCTGTTGTCAGGCTGAGCGGGGGTTTCAGCGCTTTCAATTGCCGTTGGTTCTGCCCTAATTTTCTTGTGTTTTTACGCGAAACGCCCGTCGACGTCCTGAAGGACGACGGCGGGCGTCTTGATGCTTTTTGCGTTAGCGCCGCTTCATGCAGGCAAACGCGCGCAAACGTTTCTGATGCCTGAAATCACGGATACAGGCCGCGCATTTCGCGCGCTTGCAGAATTCGCGTACACGCGACAATGAACGCCGCCGTGCGCACTGATACCGAATGCTCGCTGGCCACTTGCCACACGGCCGCGAATGCTTCGCGCATCACACGTTCGAGTCGCTGGTTGATTTCGTCTTCAGTCCAGAAGAAGCTTGAGAAGTCCTGCACCCATTCGAAGTACGACACGGTCACGCCGCCCGCATTCGCGACCACGTCGGGAATCACGAGAATGCCCTTGTCGTGGAGAATGTCGTCGGCCGCCGTTGTGGTCGGGCCGTTGGCGCCTTCCACCACGATCTTCGTCCTGATCTTCGGCGCGTTTTCTTCCGTGATCTGGCCTTCGAGGGCGGCCGGAATCAGGATATCGGTTTCAATGGTCCAGAACTCGTCTTTGCCGATCGGGTCCGCGCCTTCGAAGCCGCCCACGCCGCCGTGCTTGGCCACGTGCTCGAGCAACGCGGCTGCGTTGATACCCGACGATTTGTACAGCGAACCGGTGTGGTCCTGCACCGCCACCACTTTCGCGCCGGCTTCCTGGAACAGCCGTGCAGCGATCCCGCCGACGTTACCAAAACCCTGCACGGCGATGCGCGCGCCTTCAATGTCAAAACCAATCCGGCGCGCCGCTTCCGAGCCCACGACGAACACGCCGCGGCCAGTTGCTTCCTTGCGGCCGAGCGAACCACCGAGGGAGATCGGCTTGCCGGTCACCACGCCGGTTGCTGTCTGGCCCTGGTTCATGGAGTAGGTGTCCATCATCCAGGCCATGATCTGCTCGTTCGTGTTGACGTCCGGCGCAGGGATATCCGTATTCGGCCCAATGATGATGCCGATTTCGCTCGTATAACGACGTGTCAGGCGTTCGAGTTCACCACGCGACAACGTGCGCGGATCGACACGAATACCGCCTTTTGCGCCGCCGTACGGCACGTTCACAGCCGCGTTCTTCACCGACATCCACGCCGACAACGCCATCACTTCGGAAAGCGTAACGTCCTGGTGATACCGCACGCCGCCTTTGCCCGGACCACGCGACATGTTGTGCTGGACCCGATAGCCTTCGAAGTGCGTGACCGTGCCGTTATCGAGTTCGATGGGGCAATCGACGATCAGGATGCGCTTCGGGCGCTTGAGGGTTTCAATCCAGCGCGACAGCGAGCCGAGATACGGCGCGACACGATCGACCTGCTGGAGATAGTTACCCCAGGGGCCGAGATGCGTGGAATCGAGATAGGAGGGAATGGCGTGCTGAACAGCGGGAACAGCAGAAGCGGTGCGGTCTTGTTGCGGCGATGACATCGAAGCTCCAGCGTTGTGTGGAATGGCTTCATTGTCGAAAATTCGGATATTGAAATCCAATGCCGTTTCATCATTGCGTTATGTTTATCTTGCATAACGTCTGAGACGCTTACGTGGCGTGGGTTTCCGCGGGTCTCGATACCTCTTCGCCCACTGCTTCCCAAAGATTACGCATCAAAGCCTGCCGAGGATCGTCACCCTTCGACGCCATTTTGTCTCGATACAAACGAATTTCCATCGTCAGCGTGAACTGACCCGCCGGTGTTCCGCGGGTTCCCCGGTCGAGCCGGATCAGGCTGCCTTCATCGACTTCGTTGGCCACTGCGCTGTGCGGCAGGAAAGCCACGCCATGACCAGCCAGCGCCATCGCCTTGAGACCTTCAGCCATGTCGGTTTCGTAGACCTTGTCGAGATAAAGACGCGCCGGCGAAGTCGCGATGATCACCTCCGTCATGCGGCCGAGATAAGCGTTAGGCGTGTATGAGAGATACGGCACGGGGGCATCGGCGGTAGCGGGCAATGTGTAGCGCGCGCGGCCACCCTTGTTCACCGACGAAAACGGACTGATGGGTTCGGTGCCGAGCGTGAGCATGTCGTAGCGGGCCGGATCGAGCGCCACTGGATGGCTCGGATGGTGATAACCCATCACCAGATCGCAGCCGCCTTCCACCAGCGACAACACGGCGTCGTGCACGTTCAGCGCGCGCAAACGCGTGTTGATGCGCCCCAGTCGCGCTTCTATATGGTGTAGCCAGCGCGGGAAATAGGTCAGCGAGAGCGTGTGCGGAACCGCGAAGTCGATGGTCGCATTGGGCACGCCGGTTTGCCCGCGCAATAGCGTGCGCGCTTCGTGGAATTGCGAAAGCATCGCGAGCGCCTGCTCGTAGAAAACCTGACCGGCTTGCGTGAGGCGCGTCGGGTAGACCGAGCGGTCGATGAGATCCGTGCCCAGCCACGCTTCGAGCGCCTGGATCCGGCGCGAGAAAGCCGGCTGCGTAATGTGCCTCAGTTCAGCCGAGCGGCTGAAACTGCGCGTCTCCGCGAGCGAGACGAAATCTTCGAGCCATTTCAGTTCCATGCGGCTCCTTCGGCCTGATTGGGGATGCTCCCTGAACGCACCCGCATTTTACCGTTGCGTTCGCGACTGCTTCGTGTGGGCCGCTTCGAACGGCGCGAGGCGCCCGCACCATTCTCACGCGACTCGCACACGCGCGGTGCTGCGCTGCAGCGATACCAGTGCGTGCGGCATCGTGTCCAGTTGGGCTAATCGTTAGCGCTTATGGGCCTTCATCCGCTGCAAAGCCACGCCGACGTTCAGTCTGCGGCTACCCGCTTAAAGATGGATTTCGTTGGCATGATACTTGCGATTCCCGGTCGGCCGAGCGTCGGGCGCCTTTAAGAACACATCATCGATGCATTGCCAGAGCCGATCCACGCGGAGAATCCGATGAAAAACCTGCTCACCTCGTTAAAGAGCGGCAACTGGCGCTCGCTGGTTGCCTGCTTCCTGTATTTCGATACTGGTTTCACCGTCTGGGTGCTGTACGGACCGCTTGCGCCGTTCATCAGCAAGGACATCACGATGACCGCCGCACAGCAGGGCTTTCTCGTCGCGGTGCCGGTTCTCGCCGCCGCGATCCTGCGCGTGACGCTGGGCAACTTGTACCAATCCACCGATGGCCGCCGCGTGGCGTTGATGGGCGTCGTGCTTTCATCCCTTCCGACGATCGTGCTGCCGCTTTTGTCCGGCACACCGTCGTATTCGCTGCTGCTCGTGCTTGGTGTGTTCCTCGGCATGGGCGGCGCGAGCTTCGCCGTCGCGTTGCCGATGGCCGGCAGCAACTATCCGCCGAAGGTGCAGGGTCTTGTGCTCGGACTGGCCGCGGCGGGCAATATCGGCGCGGTACTCGATGGTTTCCTGTTCCCCCATCTCGCCGATGCCTTCGGCTGGAAACTCGCCACCGCCGCTGCATTGCCCTTGCTCGCGATCACGGCGAGTGCGCTGTTCGTGTGGGCATCGGATGGTGGTCAGAAGAGCGGCAGCACATCGCGCGCAATGGCGAGTTTCGCGATCACGCTTGTCGGGTTGATCGTGATGGTGCTCGCGGTGCACGGCGGCGTGTTCGGCGGCGGGCGTACAGGTGTCTTGCTGTTGCCCGTGCTCGGCGCGCTGCTCGCAATCGCCGTGCTGCCGAAACATTACCGCGCGGTGCTTGGTGAACGCGATACCTGGGTCGTCATGCTGATCTATAGCATTACGTTCGGCGGGTTTGTCGGGATGTCGTCGTATGTGACGTTACTGCTGACGAATCTCTATCAGATGCCGAAGATCGAAGCCGGTCTATTCATGGCGATGCTCGCGTTCCTCGGCGCGATCGTGCGGCCCCTCGGCGGTTATCTCGCCGATCGCGTGACCGGCGTGCGCGCGTTGCTCGTGCTGCTGGCGGTGATTGCTATCGCCGACTTTGCGTTCGCGGTGTGGATGCCGCCGGTGGCGGGTGGTATCGCGTTGCTGGTTTGTCTTTATCTGTGCTTCGGACTGGGCAATGGGTCGACGTTCCAGCTCGTGCCGCAGCGGTGGAAAGGCAAGACTGGGCTGTTGTCGGGGATTGTCGGCGCGGCGGGTGGGATCGGCGGGTTTTATCTGCCGGTAATCATGGGGATGGCTAAGGAAAGTACCGGAAGTTATCAGATGGGTTTTGCGACGTTCGGCGTGTTGGCGGTCTTTGCGTTTGGGTTCCTGCTCGCGTTGCGCACGCAGTGGCTGCGTTGGGCCGCGCCGGGAGTGGTAGCGGCCGGGCATGGCGGCGCAACGGCGATGGTTCACGCCACGGAATAAGGTCGCGCGGCTTAAAGCGTCGATGCCCGAAGGTATCGACGCTTTTTTGTTGCCTCCCGGCAGCCTGGGTAATTGCCTTTCCGGATGCCACGGCGTTTCAAGCCCGTGCCGGCTCGCCCACCTCCACCGCATCATTCGCACCCTCTTCCGGCTCCGCTGCCTTCTGCTGTTGCAGCGCCCACATCTGCGCAAACAACCCACCGGCGCGTACCAGTTCCGTATGTGTCCCGCGCTCCACAATCCGCCCGTGATCCATCACGATAATCTGCTGCGCATGAACCACCGTCGATAACCGATGCGCAATGATCAACGTCGTCCGTTCCTGCGCGATCAGGTCAAGCTCATGCTGAATGGCCCGTTCTGATTTCGAATCGAGCGCGGACGTGGCTTCATCGAAGATGAGGAGCGGCGGGTTCTTCAACAAAGTCCGCGCGATAGCCACGCGCTGCTTCTCCCCGCCCGATAACTTCAACCCGCGCTCACCCACCGGCGTCTCGTACCCCGCCGGCAAACTTTCGATGAACTCATGAATATGCGCTGCCCGCGCCGCCGCGATCACTTCATCGCGTGAAGCCGAGGGCCGGCCATACGCGATGTTGTAGTAGATCGAATCGTTGAAAAGCACCGTATCCTGCGGCACGATGCCAATGGCCGCACGCAGCGAATCCTGCGCGACATCGCGGATATCCTGGCCGTCCAGCAGAATCTGGCCGCCTTGCTCACGGTCGAGATCATAGAAACGAAACAGCAGACGGCCGAGCGTCGATTTGCCTGAACCGCTATGACCGACCACCGCCGTCGTCGTCCCCGCCGGAATCGTGAAATCGACACCATGAAGGATCGGCCGCGCGCGTTCGTACGAAAAGCTCACGTTCTCGAACCGGACCTCAGCCCCCTTCACGACCAGCGGCGGAGCATTCGGCACATCCGGCACTTCACGCCCGGCGCCGAGCAGCGTGAACATGCGGTCCATATCGGTGAGACTCTGCTTGAGCTCGCGATACACCACGCCGAGGAAATTCAGCGGGATATACAACTGCAGCATGAACGTGTTGATCAGCACGAGATCGCCGAGCGTCAGATGCCCTGCAATAACGCCTTGCGTCGCGCGCCAGAGAATGAACACGAGCCCCGTGCCAATGATGAATTGCTGCCCGAAGTTAAGCACCGACAACGACCGCTGCGAGCGAATAGCCGCCGTCCGATAGCGCCTCAGGTTTTCATCGTAACGCTGCGCTTCCCACTCTTCGTTGCCGAAATACTTCACGGTTTCGTAGTTCAACAATGAATCGATGGCACGCGAATTCGCCCTCGAATCGAGTTCGTTCATCGTGCGCCGGAAATGCGTGCGCCATTCGGTGAGCTTGATCGTGAACACGATGTACGTCACCAGCGCGATCAACGTGACGATCGCGTAATACGCTTCGTATTTCGCGACAAAAAATCCGAGCACGAGGCCAACTTCCACGAGTGTCGGCAGGATGCTGTAGAGCGAATATGAAACGAGTTGCTGAATGCCGCGCGTGCCGCGTTCAATATCCCGCGACATGCCGCCGGTCTGCCGGTCGAGATGAAACCGCAGCGACAGCGAATGCAAATGCCGGAACACCTTCAGCGCGAGTTGCCGCACGGCGCTTTCCGTGACCTTCGCGAACAGCATTTCGCGCAACTCGGTGAATAGCGACGTAGACAGTCGCACGATTGCATAAGCCACGACCAGCAGGCCCACGCCGCTCACCAGGATGATCGCGGCGGAATCCTGCGCACGCCCGAGCGCGGTCAGATGCTGGATGGAACTGAGGCTGTCGATGACCTTTTTCATCACGATCGGCACGCCCAGATTCGCGACTTTCGCGCCGATCAGGCAGGTCAGCGCAAAACCGACACGCCATTTGTACGTAGTCAGGTACGGCAGCAGCGAGAGAATGGTCTGCCAGTCGTTACGCGGGCCTTTCGCTATAGGAACCGGTTCGGAGGGAGAGTTGCGGCGCATGGATTCAAGGTCTGCAGAGGTCCGCGCCGCAGGGTCACAGGGTGCCAAACGGTGTCGGACGAGCGAGGTATCGCGGGACGGGCGCCCATCTCAAAATGCGGGCTTTCCCGTACAATTCGATGTTTCCCGGCGTCGGCAACAATCAGTCAAACCTGCGCTAAACGCCGTAAAAGCAAGCTGAAACGGGTGTGGACAACTCAGATTCAAACCAGACTCGTTCGAGCGCCAGCAACATCGTTTAATCCTGCATTGTCGCAGAAGGTGCATCGGCGCGCTGACCGCCGGCATCCCTCACTCTTTCATGGAAATCCGCTCGTGACCCAATCTTTGCAACTCCCGAACAAACCGGTCGCGCTGCGCGTGGTGCCGCAACCGTCCGATGCCAACGTCCACGGCGACGTCTTCGGCGGCTGGATCATGGCGCAGGTGGACATCGCCGGATCGATCCCGGCCAGCCGGCGCGCGAACGGGCGCGTGGCGACCATCTCGGTGAATTCGTTCGTGTTCAAGCAGCCGGTATTTGTGGGCGATCTGCTGAGCTTTTATACGGATATCGTGAAGACGGGCAATACGTCGGTGACGGTATCGGTCGAGGTCTACGCGCAGCGCATGAGCCTGGCGGAAGACGTGGTGAAGGTGACGGAGGCCACACTGACCTACGTGGCCACCGACAGCGACCGCCGTCCGCGCGCGTTGCCCGTCCTGGACTGATCGGAACCGGGGCGCGGGCTGGTCCCGCTCTTCAGCAACAGCGCGGGAATCTCGCCGGCCGGCAGCGGCGGCGAGAAGAAGAAGCCCTGCATCTCGTCGCAATCGCGAGCAACCAGGAAGTCCAGTTGCGCCGCCGTCTCCACGCCCTCCGCGATCACCTGCAACTCAAGCGAGTGAGCCAGCGCGATGATCGCTGAAGTAATCGTTTCATTGCCTCCCGATGTACCGATATCCGCAACAAACGAGCGGTCGATCTTCAACCGGTCCACCGGAAAGCGCTTCAGATAACTGAGGCTTGAATACCCGGTCCCGAAGTCGTCGATGGCAATACTGATGCCGAGCGCCGCCAGCTCCGACAACGTGGTGACGGCGTCTTCCCCGTTGTTCATGATGGCGCTCTCGGTGAGCTCGATTTCCAGGTAATGCGGCGCAAGACCCGTTTCCTCCAGCACGGACGTCACCAGTACGCGGATATCGCGCTGCTGGAATTGCCGCGCCGACAGATTCACCGACATCCGCGCCGGCGGCAACCCCTCATCCTGCCATGCCTTGTTTTGCCGGCATGCCTCGCGCAGCACCCACTCGGACAATGGCCCGATCAGCCCGCATTCTTCGGCCACCGGAATAAACGCGCCCGGCGAGACCAGCCCGAACTCCGGGTCCATCCAGCGCACGAGCGCTTCCATGCCGACAATCTCGCCCGTCGCCAGCTCAACTTGCGGCTGGTAGTGCAGCAGGAATTCGCCGTCGCGCAACGCCCGCCGCAAACGCCGCTCGACATCCATCCGCGCCCCCACGCTCGCATTCATTTCCGGCTGATAGAACTGGTACGTGTTGCGTCCCATGTCCTTCGCGCGATACATCGCGATATCGGCCTTCTTGAGCACGGTTTCGGCGTCGTCGCCATCTTGCGGAAACAGGCTCGCGCCGATGCTGCAGCCCACGTACATTTCCGTTCCATCGAGCCATACCGGGTCCGAAATGGCGGTTCGCACGCGCTCCATCCAGGCAATCAGCGCGCTTTCACCGGCCATGTCCGGGAGCACGATCACGAACTCGTCGCCGCCGTGGCGCGCGACCGTATCGCCGGCGCGGCCGCAACGCGCCAGCCGCTCGGCGACCACCGCGAGCAACCGGTCGCCTACGCTGTGGCCCAGGCTGTCGTTGACGTTCTTGAAGCCATCGAGATCGACGAAAACCACGGCCACCGTGTTGTCCTCCCGGCGTGCCCGATCAATCGCGTGTTGTAGCCGTTGACGCAGGAGATTGCGGTTGGGCAGCCGCGTAAGCGTGTCGTAGTTCGCCTGATATTCAAGCTGCTCCTGATAGCGGACGACTTCGGTGACGTCGTTGATCACGCCGACATGATGCGTCGTGCGGCCCTGCGCATCAGGCACCGGCGCGATGAACAGCTGATTCCAGAATAGTACGCCATCCTTACGATAATTACGCAACACCGCACTCGCTTCGCGGTTCGCGGCGAGACCCATACGGATTGCCTCGAGACCTTCCTGGTCTAGATCGTCGCGCTGGAGGAAACGGCAATCGCGGCCCACGATATCAGCCGGGTCGTAACCCGTAATGCGCTTGAACGCCGGATTCGCGTATTCGATCACGTTGCCGGTGGCACTCGTGCCGGTGATCAGCACGGCGTTCACGCAGGCATCCAGCGCCCGGCTTTGCAGGCGCAGCGCCAGTTCAGCGCGCTTGCGCTCGGTCGTGTCGTCGTACGAACCCAGCACGCCGATAATGCGCCCCGCCCCGTCGAGCAGCGGCATCTTGCTGGTGATCGACGCACGCACTCCGTCGTCGCGCTCAACGTCGCATTCCACGTTCATCAGCGGCTGGCCGGTCGCGAGGACCCGGCAGTCATCCTCACGAAGTTGCTCCGCCGAGCGCCACCAGGGCAGCTCTGCGTCGGTCATGCCGACCACCTGTTCCTTGCTCGCGAGACCGGCATCGCGGGCAAAGGCGGAATTGCAGCCCAGATAACGCGATTCGCGGTCCTTCCAGAAGATCCGCTGCGGAATATTGTCGATAAGCGATTCCAGCATCTGCTTCGAACGCCGCGCCTCGGTCTCGGCATTGATGCGGTCGGTGACGTCGTTGGCGAGCATGAAAATGCCGGGATGCCCCGAATAGGTCAGTGCGTGCGATGAGATATCAGCACTCACCTGCGCGCCGTCGCGGCGCTTGTGCCGCCAGACGCCCGCCGGCCGTTGCGCGCCGGTCTGGCGCGGCTGATTGCCCTTGTGGCGCGCGAGAAGTGTCGCGAACCGGTCGAAGTCGTCGTCGGCGTGCAGGTCGCGCATGCTCATCGACAGGAATTCGAGTTCGTTGTAACCGTAATGCGCAAGCGCCGCTGGATTCACCGCCACGAAGCGATACGTCGCGGCGTCGACAATCCACATGGGTACCGGATGCGCGTCGAACAAATCGCGGAAACGCTCGTTGCTGCGCTGCATTGCCCGGGCAATGCGCAACTTGTCGCGCGCCGATTTCTCGTGGCGCGCGAAGGTGTAGATCAGCGCGCCGCCGCCGGCGAGCATTGTGAGGATCAGCAAGAACACGGCGCGGCTGGACGCCAGCGCGGATTCATTGAGCGTGGCCGCGAGCGAATCGGCTTCCCTCGCACGCAGCACCGCCAGTTCGACATCAAGCGATAGCTGGTCTTCGGCGAGCCGGCGGACGGCTTGCCGGGTCCAGTCGCGGGCCGCGCCAGGCGCGTCTATGGCGGCGCGTTCGAACGCCGATTGACCGTCGCGTTTCGCGATGCGCGCACTTTCGCCGAGCAGGTAGAACGCGCCTTGCATGTCGGGTTCGTAATCGAGCTGGGCGCGCAGGCCGCTTTCCAGCGCGTTGATATGTTCTGCACGCGCCTCGCGCACGTCTGCCGCTGTAAGTACGCCGCTTGCCTCGTACCAGCTGATTTCCGGGAGGATTTCGCCAAGAGCGCTGCGATACGCGTCGAGATCGCGCATCAGGCTGAGCGAGCGGCGCGTGCGCGCGTCGGCATCGCTTTGCCGGTCGATTTGCTGGTATGCGACGAACGCGTTCGCCCCCATGGCGATCAGAACGACAGCCAGGTTCACCAGCAGACGGCGGGAAAAGAATGAGTTCATGGGTTCGATCGCCGTCCGGGAGGCGGGGCTGGGAAGACTGGGCGCGTGTCTTCGCATCGATTTCCGTGTATCGATAGTTGATTATCGGCAGGAGCGGAGGGGAATTTAGGGTGGGCGCTTAAAAGGCGCCTTTTAAAGGGTAGCCGGTGGGGGCAGCAAGCGGCCAGTGTCGGTCTGCTGCCAGCCGCGCGGATCTGGGTGGGTGCGACTGGCGTGCTGCGGTTCCCCGGCGGAGAATCTGATCTCACGCCCTAACGATTTCCACCCGGCGCGGTTTCGATCCCGCCCGGGTTGTGACACTCCTCAGACGCCCGCTAGCGCCGCTCGGCCGCCAGCAGCCCCGTCTGTGGACGCAAGTAACCACTTAATCGGCCAGGCCAAACTCTCGCATCGCCGGAACGAAGTCGTGGTTGACTTCGGCCTTGCGCGATAACTTCGCCAACGCGTAACGCTGGAACGGCGAAAGCTCCGACCATCGACCCAGGCTCGGCGAGCCGATCCCGCACAAACTGCTCTGGCGAATCACGGTTTCAGGCACGACGTCGGTGTGCGCCCAGATCGGATCGCCATCGGGTGCGAATGTTTCCGGCGTTGCGTCGGCGTGGGTTCGAAGCATCTCGGCGAGCGCCCGGTCGAAATTGGGTTCGATCGCGGCGTCTTCTTCAACAGGAAAGCGCGCGAGCAGTTCGCGGTCGCCGTGCGGCAGCCGTCTCCACTGATCGAGCGAAATGATCTGGCCGAAGCGGTCCAGGTTAAAGCGCACGACGAGCGGAATGAAGCTCAGATTCTCAGTCGACTCCAGTTCGAATCCGAACAGGCGCGGAGCGTCGTAAAGTGCCATGGCAGGTGCCTCGTTGGCGTAATGGACAAGGAAAGCGAGTGAGGCCGCGGTAGGTTATCGTAGGGCCTTGAACGGCTTGTAGTGTGTCTGCTGCCCCATAAAGGAGCAAGGGTTATGCCCGAATTTATCTCGTAAATGCTGATGGGAAGTCGCTTAGAGCGGCTAAAACGCGACATCGAAAGCAATCAGCAAGTGAGCCATGCAATGAATGACACAGACATCGACGACCAGCCTGGCTACGTACAACGGTCCGTACGGCGCCACCGGCTGGGCGAAATACGCGACGCCGCCGACGACGTCGGCCAGGAATGGCCCGTCGCGCTGGTCTACAACGGCATTTCGCACGCGGTCATGATGTGCACGCCGCGCGACCTGGAAGCGTTCGCGGTGGGCTTTTCGCTGACGGAAGGCATTGTGGAGCGTGGCAGTGACATTCACGACATCGAGGTATTTTTCCACGATACCCCCGCCAGTGACACCTTGCCCCACGCGGAAGTGCATCTGCAGGTGGTGCAGCAGGCGTTTGTCGCGCTGAAGCAGAAGCGCCGCGCGCTGGCCGGTCGCACGGGCTGCGGCGTGTGCGGGATCGAGAGTATCGACTTGCTGGATCTGCAGCCAGAGCGTGTGCCTGACACGGGTTTTTTGAACCGTCTTGCAGATGACGCCATTGCTCATGCCGCGCATGAATTGCCGGCGCATCAGCAGTTATCGAAGCTGACCGGTGGATTGCACGCCGCCGCCTGGTGCGACGAAAGCGGCGCGGTCAAATACGCGTTCGAAGACGTGGGACGCCACAACGCGCTCGATAAACTGATCGGGCATCTGGTACTTCAACGGGTGGATACCACGCAAGGTTTCGTATTCCTTTCGAGCCGGGCAAGCTATGAACTCGTGCGCAAATCGGCGCGGGTCGGTGTGCCGATGCTCGTCACTATTTCCGCGCCTACGTCGCTGGCTATTTCCATCGCGGAAAAGGCGGGGTTGCGGCTGGTGAGTTTTGCGCGGGAAAACGGGTTCGTGGAGTATGGGCACGTGGACGGCGCCACACGTTGAGCGAAGCGTTGCGCAAAGCCCTGGCGTGCTTCAGGCCGCCCCGTCCGCAACACCGGAACTTGAGCCCTCGGTTTATCCGCGAGCCCAAGCCGGTCATCAATTAAACCGGCTGAAATCCGGCTTGCGCTTCTCGAAGAACGCCGTGAACGCTTCCTTCGCCTCGGGCGCGGTCAGCATGTGGGCGAAGTGCTCCGCCTCTGCCGCCATCTGCGCGCTGACTTCTGTCGCCTGAGCGCCCTTCATCAACGCCTTGGTCGCCTTCAGCGATGCCGCCGGCAATGCCGCGAGTTTTTTCGCCTGTTTCAGTGCGAAGTCGTCCACCTCTTCCGCCGGCAAAACGCGATTCACGATGCCCATGTTCGCGGCTTCGTTCGCATCGAATGGTTCGCCCAGCAGCAGCTTCTCCGCCGCCCGCTGATAACCCGCAATGCGCGGCAACAACAAACTCGACGCCGCCTCCGGACACAACCCAAGCTGCACGAACGGCAACGCGAATTTCGCTGTAGACGCTGCGTAGACCAGGTCGCAATGCAGCAGCATCGTCGTGCCGATACCCACAGCCCCGCCCGCCACCGCCGCCACCACCGGTTTCTGCGCGGTACTGATGCGGCGCAGGAACTGGAACACGGGCGCGTCCTGCTTTGCCGGCGGCGCCTTCATGAAGTCCTCGATATCGTTGCCCGCGCTGAACGTATCGCCCACGGCGCGAATCAGCACCACACGCACGGCCGGATCGTTTTCGGCATCGAAGAAAGCGTCGGCCATGGTTTGATACATCGCGGCCGTCAGCGCGTTCTTGCGGGCCGGACGGTTGATGGTGATGCTCAGCACGCCGTCGACGTGTTCGGTGATGATGTCCATTCTCGTCTCCTGAACGAATCCTGAATGAAGAAACGGTTCGCGAACCGGATGGCGCGCGAACCGTCGTTCTACGTTTTAGCGCTACCCGCTTACATCCGTTCGATAATGCCCGCCGCGCCCATGCCCGTTCCCACGCACATGGTCACCATGCCGTACTTCAGGTTGCGCCGACGCAAGCCGTGAACCACGGTCGCGGCACGAATGGCGCCGGTCGCGCCAAGCGGATGGCCCAACGCAATCGCGCCGCCAAGCGGATTGATCTTCGACGGATCGAGTCCCAAGTCCTGAATCACAGCCAGCGATTGCGCCGCGAACGCTTCGTTCAGTTCAATCCAGTCGATATCGTCCTGAGTCAAACCCGCCGCTTTCAACGCGGCAGGAATGGCTTCCTTCGGCCCGATGCCCATGATTTCCGGCGGCACGCCGCGCACCGCGAAACTCACGAAACGCGCGAGCGGCGTCAGGTTGAATTGCTTCAGGATCTTCTCGCTGACCACGATCAACGCGCCTGCGCCGTCGGAGGTCTGCGAGCTATTGCCCGCCGTGACCGAACCCTTCGCGGCGAAGACGGGACGCAGTTTGGCGAGCCCTTCCATGGTCGTGCCCTCGCGCGGGCCTTCGTCGTTCTTGATTTCGCGTGCGTTCACGCGAATCTCGCCCGTTGCCAGATCCGGGAAACGTTCGTTCAGCGTGAACGCCGCGATTTCATCGTTGAACTCGCCGGTGCGTTGGGCTTCCAAAGCGCGCCGATGCGATTCCACCGAGAACGCGTCCTGCGCTTCGCGGCTGATCTTCCAGCGCTCGGCCACGCGTTCTGCCGTCAAGCCCATGCCGTAAGCAATGCCGATGTTCTCGTCACGATCGAAGATATGCGGCGACAACGACGGCTTGTTGCCCATCATGGGCACCATGCTCATCGATTCACATCCGCCCGCAATCATCACGTCCGATTCACCGACGCGAATCCGGTCGGCGGCCATCGCCAACGCGGTCACGCCCGAGGCGCAAAAGCGGTTCACGGTCACGCCGCCCACGGTGTTCGGCAAGCCGGCCAGCAACGCGCCAATACGCGCCACGTTCAGCCCTTGCTCGCCTTCGGGAATTGCGCAACCGATGATCGCGTCTTCGATCAGCTTCGTATCCAGCCCCGGCACTTGCGCCACGGCTGAACGAATCGCGTGGACCAGCAGCTCGTCGGGCCGCGTGTTCTTGAAGATGCCACGCGGCGCCTTGCCGATAGGCGTCCGGCTCGCGGCGACAATATATGCGTCCTGCACTTGTTTGCTCATTTGCAGCTCCTTTGTTGACCAGAGTTGGCGTGTCGGCTGGAGTTAGCGCTTCAGCGCCTACTCCAGCCCCATAGCGCTTACTCTGGTCCCATGCATTGCGGTCGGCTGGAGTTGGCGCTTTAGCGCCTTACTCCGGTCAACGCAAATGTTAAGTTGCCCGCGTTAATTACGAACCGGCTTGCCGGTTTGCAACATGCCCATGATCCGTTCCTGCGTCTTTGCAGTGCCGAGCAGGTCGACAAACGCGCGACGTTCGAGCGCCAACAGCCATTCCTCATCGACGAGACTGCCTGCTTCCACATCGCCGCCGCACACCGCTTCCGCGATACGGCTCGCAATCAGGAAATCGTGATCGCTGATGAAACGGCCATCGCGCATATTCACGAGCGACGCCTTGATGGTCGAGATCGCCGAGCGCCCTGCTACGGGGATTTGCGTGGCACGCAACGGCGCGCGATAACCTGCGGCGGAGAGAGCCCGCGCTTCCTTCTTCGCGATATCGAGCAATTCGTGGACGTTGAAAACGATCGTGTCGGACGGTTTGAGATACCCCATCGCGCGTGCTTCCAGAGCCGATGCTGAGACCTTCGCCATCGCGGCGTTTTCGAACGACTTCTGCAAGAACTTCAAAAGATCGCTAGTGGCATTCACAGCGCCGGCTGCGCTCGCTGCGCGCAACGCCGCTTCCTTCAAGCCGCCGCCCGCCGGCACGAGACCCACACCCACTTCCACCAACCCCATATAGCTTTCGATGTGCGCCACGCGCTTGGCTGAATGCAGCGCGAGTTCGCAACCGCCGCCGAGCGCGATACCCGACACAGCGGCAACCACCGGCACGCTCGCGTACTTCACGCGCAACATGCCTTGCTGGAAGTTCTTCACGAACGGTTCGATCCCCTTCGCGCCGCCCATCATGAACGCGGGCATGGCTTCTTCGAGATTCGCGCCAGCCGAGAATGCGCCGCCCGGATTGCCGAGCTTCAATGCAGACGTTTGCCAGATCACGACGCCCTTGTAATCGGCTTCGGCGAGTTCGATCGCTTTCGTCAAACCTTCGATCACCGACGGTCCAATCGTGTTCATCTTGCTTTTGAACGACACGATCACGACATCGTCTTCGCCTGCGCGGTCATCGACCCAAGCGCGCACGGCATCGGTTTCGAACAGCGTCTTGCCGTAGGTTTTCGGATCGATACCCGCTTCACCGATCAGCGGTGCGCGGAACACCTGCTTGTTATAAACATCAAGCGTAGAACGCGGAATGAATGTAGAAGCCGTAGCCGACCACGATCCTTCAGCCGTATGCACGCCGCCCTTCTCGGCCACCGGACCGTCGAACACCCACGAAGGCAACGACGCTTTCGACAACGCCTTGCCTGCATCGATATCTTCCTGCACCCACTTCGCCACTTGCGTCCAGCCAGCCGCTTGCCAGCTTTCGAACGGACCTTCGTTCCAGCCGAAACCCCAGCGGATAGCGAGATCGATATCGCGGGCATTGTCTGCAACAGATTCCAGATGCACACCGATGTAATGGAACACATCGCGGAAAATGGACCACAGGAACTGAGCTTGCGGGTTTTCAGACTCACGCAAAAGCTTCAAGCGTTCCGCCGGCGGACGCTTCAAGATACGGCCGACGAGTTCATCCGCCTTGCCGCCGCCATCGACGTACGTTCCCGTCTTCGGGTCCAGCACCTTGATTACTTTGCCTTCCTTCTTGTAGAAACCAGCGCCCGACTTTTGCCCCAACGCGCCGTTCTTCACCAAACCGGCGAGCACGGCCGGCGTTTCATACAACGCGAGGAACGGATCGTCAGGCAGGTTGTCCTGCATCGTCTTGATGACGTGCGCCATGGTGTCGAGACCGACCACATCCGCAGTACGGAACGTCGCGGATTTCGCGCGGCCGAGACGTGCACCGGTCAGGTCATCGACTTCATCGAAACGCAGTCCGAACTTCTCTGCTTCCGCGATCACCGCGAGAATCGAAAACACGCCCACGCGATTCGCGATGAAATTCGGCGTGTCCTTCGCCCGCACGACGCCCTTGCCCACCACGCTGGTCAGGAACGTCTCGAGTTGGTCGAGGATCTGCGGTTGCGTGGTATCGGTCGGGATCAGTTCGACCAGGTGCATGTAGCGCGGCGGATTGAAAAAATGCACGCCGCAGAAACGCGCTTTCAACTCGTCCGAAAAACCCTTCGACAACTCCGTGATCGACAGCCCTGACGTATTCGTCGCGAAAATCGCCTTTTCACCGATATACGGCGACACCTTCTTGTATAGGTCGTGCTTCCAGTCCATACGCTCGGCGATGGCTTCGATCACGAGATCGCACTCTTTCAGCTTCTCGATGTCATCGTCGTAATTCGCGGGCTGGATGTATTGCGCGTCGTCCTTCACGCCAAATGGCGCGGGCGACAGTTTCTTCAGATTCTCGATCGCTTTCAACGCGATGCCGTTCTTCGGACCTTCTTTAGCCGGCAGGTCGAACAGCAGGACTGGCACCTGGGCGTTGATCAGGTGCGCAGCGATCTGCGCGCCCATCACGCCGGCGCCGAGCACGGCCACCTTGCGTATGTTCAGATTGCTCACGTTGTGTCTCCGGGAGAGGTATTCGAAAAGACGATGCGCTACGCCATTCAAAACGTGGATGACGTAGCGCAGTGCAAAAGAGGCCTAGAACAAGGCTTCGTCGTAGTCCATCAACGTCTTCGATCCGGCGCGCGCGGCGCGAATCGTCGATGCCGTTTCAGGCAGCAGCTTGGCGAAGTAGAACCGCGCGGTGGCGAGCTTCGCTTTGTAGAACGGATCGCCTTCGGCTTCCTTATCCAGCGCGATACGTGCCATGCGCGCCCAGAAATACGAGAACACCAAGTGCCCGACAGTACGCAAATACGGCACGGAAGCGGCGCCGACTTCGTCCGGATTCTGCATCGCCTTCATGCCGATTTCCATGGTCAGCTTCTGCACCTTGTCGCCAATGTCCGCGAGTGGGTTGATGAACTCCTGCATCTCCGGCTTCACGCCTTCTTCTTCCACGAAGTCGGTGACGAGCTTGCCGAACTTCTTCAGCTTCGCGCCCATGTCGCCGAGAATCTTGCGGCCGAGCAGGTCCAGAGCCTGAATGGAATTCGTGCCTTCGTAGATCATGTTGATGCGGGCATCGCGCACGTATTGCTCCATGCCCCACTCGGAGATAAAGCCATGGCCGCCATAGATCTGCATGCCCATGTTCGTGCCTTCGAACGCGTTGTCCGTCAGGAACGCCTTGATGACCGGCGTGAGCAGCGCGACGAGATCGGCGGCGTCTTTACGCGCGGATTCATTGGCGTGGGACAGTTCTTTATCGATGTTCAGCGCAGCCCAGTACGTGAACGCGCGGCCCGCTTCGGCGTAGGCTTTTTGCGTGAGCAACATGCGGCGAACATCCGGATGCACGATGATCGGATCGGCGGCCTTCTCCGGCGCTTTCGGACCCGTCAGCGAACGCATTTGCAGGCGTTCCTTCGCGTACACGAGCGAGTTCTGATACGCGATTTCCGTCAGGCCCAGCCCTTGCATGCCGACGCCCAGACGCGCGGCGTTCATCATCACGAACATGGCGTTCAAGCCCTTGTTCGGTTCACCGACAAGCCAGCCCTTCGCATTATCCAGATTGATCACGCACGTTGAATTGCCGTGAATGCCCATCTTGTGTTCGATGGAACCGCACTTCACGCCGTTGCGTTCACCAGGAGCGCCCGCGTCAGTCGGAATGAACTTCGGCACGATGAAAAGCGAGATGCCCTTGGTCCCGATCGGTGCGCCCGGCAAACGAGCCAGCACCAGATGCACGATGTTCTCGGCCAGATCATGTTCACCGCTGGAGATGAAAATCTTCGTGCCGATGATGGCGTAGGAGCCGTCACTGTTCGGTTCGGCCTTCGTGCGCAGCATTCCCAGATCCGTGCCGCAATGCGGTTCGGTCAGGCACATGGTGCCGGTCCAGGTACCGTCCACAAGTTTCGGCAAGTACGTTTTCTGCAACTCAGGCGCGCCGTGCGCGTGAACGCATTCATACGCACCATGCGACAAGCCGGGGTACATCGTCCAGGCCTGGTTCGCCGAATTCAGCATTTCGAACAGCGCGTTGTTCACGAACGCGGGCAAGCCCTGGCCGCCATATTCCGGATCGCAACCCAGCGCCGGCCAGCCCGCTTCCACGTATTGCTTGTAGGCTTCCTTGAAGCCCGCCGGCGTGCGCACGACGCCATCGCCTTCGTACGTGCAACCTTCGCGGTCGCCAATCTGGTTCAGCGGAAAAAGCACCTCGGCGCAAAATTTGCCGGCCTCTTCGAGAACCTGATTGATGGTATCCGCGTCGAGGTCGGCATGCTTCGGCATGTTCTTGACCTCGGCTTCCACGTTGAGCAATTCATGCAAGACAAATTGCATGTCACGCAGCGGCGCTGTGTACTGTCCCATTTTTCTTCTCCAAGTGTCCAGGAAGCTTGAGCCTTGGTCGCCGCCGAATCTGCTTTACAGCATGCCCTCTGCCGATTCGCCCGACGCCTAACGGCCGTTGCTTTGATACGAAATAATCGTTTTTTCCAGCGCGTCCCGCGTCAGTTGCACTGCTTCCGGCAAGTGCAGGAAACGCGCATCATGATGCAGGCCAAGCGTGAAGCTATAGAGTTCAAACAGCATCAGCGCAGGATCTATTTCCGGGCGCAAATGCCCTTCATCTTTCGCCTGGTTGATCGCACGCGTCAGCGCCGCTCGCCAGGTGGTCACGCTGTGCACGAGTTGCTCGCGGACAGCGCTGTCGGCACGATCGTCGTACTCCACCGCGCCGCTGATGTAGATACAGCCCGTTGTCACTTCCTCGATGCGCTTTTCCATCCAGCGCGCCAGCATTGAACGCAAACGCGGCAAACCGCGTGCTTCGCGCAGGCTCGGGTAGAACACTTCGTCTTCAAAGCGACGGTGGTATTCCTTCACCACCTCCACCTGAAGATCCTCGCGCGAGCCGAAATGCGCGAACACGCCGCTCTTGCTCATTTGCATCCGTTCGGCCAGCAAGCCGATCGTCAAACCCTCAAGCCCGTCCCTGCTTGCCAGGTCCAGCGCAGCATCGAGGATCGCGACTCGTGTCTGTTCGCCTTTTCGCATGATCTTTACCGTTTTCGTTGAATCGAAATAAAATCGAACGGCCGTACTATTGTTATAGCTAGCCGTTCATGAAACAAGCTTTTTATTAGAAACCGGGGTCTAACTTGTGACTATATCTATCGGTTGAGTCTTAGTTTGTCCCGGTTTATAGGCGGACGGCCAGTCGGGGCGGCCCGGGTTTGACCGCACGGCGTTTTTTACGCCTCAATCGTAACGGCCGATGGTGAGCATTTTCATCATCGTGCGATACGTGTTGTAGGCCAGCCAGTTAAGCAGACGCTCACCAACGGAGCGCGCCGCGTATTGCTCGACGGTAATCGGGCGGCCGTCGTGGAAGGCGGCCAGGATAGCGTCGCGCAGCTTCACGATCTCGTTCTCGTGATTCACCAGCACCATGTTCGCCTCATTGTTCAGCACGAGGCTCAATGCGTCCAGATTCGATGATCCAACCGTAGCCCAGTTCGAGTCCACCACGGCCACTTTGCCATGCAGGATGGTTTTCTCGTATTCCGCGATCCGCACGCCGTACTTCAGGAGATTGCGGTACAGGAACGGCGTGGCGTAATCGAGCGCGACAAACTCCTTTCGCCCGATGACCAATGTGACGCGTACGCCACGCTGCGCTGCGCGCGCCAGCGCGCGGCGCAGCTTACGCCCCGGCATGAAATACGGATTCGCCAGCATCACTTCTTTTTCCGCGTGCGAAATCGCGGCGAGATACGCCTTTTCGATTGCGCGCCGGTTGAGCAGATTGTCGCGGGCGACGAACGCCACGCACGGTTGATCGACCGCGTGGATCAGGCCCCGTCGCGCTCGCAGGCGTGCTCGCAATGCGCGCCGGTTCGTCCTCGACGATGCCCCCGGCGTACCTTGCTGATCCTGCGGCCGCGGCGCCAGCGGCTTCACGCCGAGGCGAATCCGTTGCCATTGGAGATCGAAGGCTTCCCGCACGTCCTTGACCACCGGGCCTTGCGCCTCCAGCGCAAAATCCCAGCGCGCGTGGTCGAGATGGACGCCGTTCTGCTCGAAGTCATCGACAATATTGATGCCGCCGCAAAACGCAATGTGATGGTCGATGACCGCCAGCTTACGGTGCGTCCGCGAAAAACCGAGCTGCCCGAACAGATGCGGGTTGTACACGCGATGCTCGACGTTCGCCTGCGCCCATTCGTCGAAGAGCGGAAGTTTCGCCGTGCCGATACCGTCCGTGATCACGCGCACGTGCACGCCGCGCCGGGCCGCGTTCATCAGCGCGGTGGAAATGGCATGGCCGGCTGCATCGTCGCTGAAAATGTAGGTCTCAAGCGAGACGTCGTGCTGCGCGGCATCGATGCGTTCAATCAGCGCCGGGAAAAATTCCACGCCGGATTTGAACAACCGCACCGTGTTGTTGATGGTGAAGCACAGCCGTACTGGGCGGCGTCCGCCAAACAGGGCTAGTTTGAGTCGGGCAAACCGCCGTTTGGGCGTGCCGAAACCGATCACCGGTTGTGCTCCGCGAGACGCTCGGGCAATTGCAGGATCGCCTCACGATTCGACGATGAAAAACACTTCGCCGCCGCCTCACGAAGCGGCAGCCAGAGAAAGGCGGTGTGCTCGCGCGGCGCGAGCGTCACTTCCACGCAATGCGGGACCAGCAGGCTGAACTGGTGCTCGACGTTACGCACGACGCCTTCAGCATAGCGATGCCGCCATTCAGGATAGATGTCGTATTCAATCTGGTGATGCCAGTCGAGCAGTGAGCGCTCCGGCACGCCCGGGCTGCCGACCACCATCCCCGTTTCCTCGGCAACCTCGCGCGCTGCGGTCAGTACCAGCGGTTCGTCGATGTGATCTTTCGAACCCGTCACGGACTGCCAGAAACCCGGCCGGTCGAAGCGCTCGATAACGAGCACGTCCAGTTCGGGCGTATGGATGACAACGAGGACAGACTCGGGAATTTTCGGCGGCTTGGACATGGTGGGAACGTTGCGGCCTTTATAAGAGGCTGGCCGAAGAATGTAACCTAAAAACGGGAAAAGGCGCACCGGGGGGTAGTTTCGTTTCGTGTGTTGCAAATGGGGGACGGGGCGGGAGTTGACGCGGGACAATCGGCCCCATAAACGAAAAAGGCGCCCTGCGGCGCCTTTTTTGTTCAACCCGTGATGCTGCCCAAGCTTACTGCGGCTTCGGCTCCGGCGCGCGCAAACGAATATGCAGTTCCTTCAACTGCTTTTCGTCCACTTCGCTCGGCGCTTGCGTCAACAAATCGGTCGCGCGCTGCGTCTTCGGGAACGCGATCACGTCGCGGATGGAATCGGCGCCTGCCATCATCGTGACGATCCGGTCCAGCCCGAACGCAATACCACCATGCGGCGGCGCGCCGTACTGAAGCGCGTCGAGCAGGAAGCCGAACTTGATACGCGCTTCTTCAGCGCTGATCTTGAGTGCACGGAACACCTTGCTCTGCACTTCTTCCTGATAAATCCGCACCGATCCGCCGCCGATTTCCCAGCCGTTCAGCACCATGTCATAGGCCTTCGCGAGGCAGCGGCCCGGGTCCGTTTCCAGATATTCCAGATGCTCGTCCTTCGGGCTCGTGAACGGGTGATGCGCAGCCACGTAACGGTTGTCTTCCTCGTCGAACTCGAACATGGGGAAGTCGGTCACCCACAGCGGCTTCCAGCCCTTTTCGAACAAGCCGTTCGCACGGCCGAATTCCGAATGGCCGATCTTCAGACGCAACGCGCCCAAGCTGTCGTTCACGACTTTCGAACGATCCGCCGCGAAGAAAATGATGTCGCCGTTCTGCGCGCCGGTCCGCTCGATGATCGCGGTGATCGATGCATCATGCAGGTTCTTCACGATCGGGCTTTGCAGGCCGTCGCGACCCTTCGCGATGTCATTCACCTTGATCCAGGCCAGACCCTTCGCGCCGTAGATGCGCACGAATTCCGTGTAGCCGTCGATCTCGCTGCGCGACATCTCGCCGCCACGCGGCACGCGGATTGCCGCCACGCGGCCGTCCTTGGAATTGGCCGGCGTGCTGAAAACCTTGAAATCGACGTCGCGAACCGCGTCCGTCAGGTCCGTGAATTCCAGCTTCACGCGCAGGTCCGGCTTGTCCGAGCCGAAACGGCGCATGGCTTCCGAGTACAGCATGACCGGGAATTTCTCGTCGAGCGCGACGTTGATCGTTTCCTTGAAAACATGACGGATCATCGCTTCGAACAGATCGCGGATTTCCTGTTCCGTCAAAAACGACGTTTCACAGTCAATCTGCGTGAATTCCGGCTGACGATCCGCGCGCAGGTCTTCGTCGCGGAAACATTTCACAATCTGGTAGTAGCGGTCAAAGTTCGCCACCATCAGCAATTGCTTGAACAATTGCGGCGACTGCGGCAGCGCGAAGAACTGACCCGGGTTCGTACGCGACGGCACCAGGTAATCGCGCGCACCTTCCGGCGTGCTCTTGGTGAGCATCGGCGTTTCAATATCGATAAAACCCTGCGCGTCCAAATACTTGCGCACTTCAATAGCCACGCGATAACGCAAACGCAGGTTCTGCTGCATCTGCGGACGGCGCAAATCGAGCACGCGATGCGTGAGGCGCGTGGTTTCGGAGAGGTTGTCGTCGTCGAGCTGGAACGGCGGCGTCACCGACGGGTTCAGCACATTCAGCTCATGGCACAGCACTTCAATCTTGCCGCTGGTCAGCCCGGCGTTCGCCGTGCCTTCCGGACGAGCGCGCACGACACCCTTCACCTGCACGCAAAACTCGTTGCGCACGCCTTCGGCCACCTTGAACATTTCAGCGCGATCCGGATCGCAGACGACCTGCACGAGGCCCTCACGATCGCGCAAATCGATAAAAATAACGCCGCCATGGTCGCGCCGGCGATGTACCCAGCCGCACAGCGAAACGCTTTGGCCCAGCAGAGCTTCGGTCACCAGACCGCAGTATTCAGATCTCATCGACATGATGTTGTGTCTTTCGTTATTCATTGATCAACGGCGCGCGCGCACAAGCCCTCAAGCGTTGTTCGCGGCACGCCGGCATTACAGCGGCGGATCGACGGGGCGACGCGGCGCAGCGTGCGCTTGCGGCATGGACGGCGCGACTACTCCCATCGAGACGATGTACTTCAACGCAGCATCGACAGACATGTCGAGCTCGATGACTTCGCTTTTCGGCACCATCAGGAAGAAACCCGAGGTGGGATTCGGCGTGGTCGGCACGTAGACGCTCACATGATCTTCGGTCAGGTGATTGACCACGTCGCCGCCGGGAATGCCCGTCAGGAAACCGATGGTGTAGGACCCCGAATGCGGGTAACGGATCAGCAGTGCCTTGCGAAACGCGTTGCCGCTGCTGGAGAGCAACGTGTCCGACACCTGTTTAACGCTGGTATACAGCGGTCCGACCACGGGAATGTGACGCACGATCACATCCCACCACTCGACCAGTTTCTGGCCGACGAAGTTCTGCGTGAGCAAGCCCACGACGAAAATGAAGGCGAGCGTCAGCACAGCGCCGAGGCCCGGCAGATGAAAACCGAACAGCCGCTCGGGCTGCCAGGATTCCGGCAGCAGCAGGAGCGTCTGGTCCATGGTCCCGATCACGAGCCCGATCACCCACAGCGTGATGGCGAGTGGAACCAGCACCAGCAGGCCGGTCGCGAACACGGATTTCAACGTAGTCTTTTTGGTCGTCATTTACACAGCCGGAAGGCCGCCCCGCGTGGGCCTCAACGGTTTGGCTGGTTCGCCGCCCGGTGCACATTCATGGCGTCGGGCGGTCATCTTCTTGCGTGCGATCGGACAGATCGAGCAGATCGTGCAACTGAGCGCACTGGACGCACAGGTCGGGCAAGATTGCGTTGCAGGCTTCGCGCTTCGCTCCAGCCACAAGCATCAATTCGATGCAGGCGACGCCGGTTTGCCCGATGACGCAGCAGCCGACGTCGTGCTGCCTGCCGCCGGCGCGCTTGCAGTGGCCGAATCGGTCTTCGACGACTGATTACCTGAATCCTTGCTCGACTCTTTACTCGAATTACCCGAATCCGATGCGCCTTCGCTCTTCGTTTCGGCTTTGGCGCCCTCGTCCTTCTTACCGCCCTCTTCCTTCCGAGCAGCGGCGGCGCCATTATTGCCACCGCGGAAGTCGGTCACGTACCAGCCGGAACCCTTCAACTGAAAGCCCGCGGCCGTCACCTGCTTGACGAATGTTTCCTTCCCGCACTGCGGGCACTGTTTGAGCGGTGCATCGCTCATCTTCTGGAGCGCGTCTTTTTCGAAGCCGCAGGACTCGCAGCGGTACGCGTAGATCGGCATGTCACTCTTCCTACGATTAACGTTTCGGCGCTTGCAAAGCCTTGAATTATAGCCGCAAACCATCGGCCAACCCTTAATTTTGGGCTGGCAGGCCTAGGTTTCAAGGGGATGCGGCAGGTTTGCGCAGGTTTCTTTTGTCGAAACAGAGCGTGTGCAAGCGCAGGCCGCTTGATGCAGGTACGGGGTCGTGTCAGCCGACTACAGGCGACACGCTGGATACGATGGATTCAGGCAGGAGGGTAGCTGTCGGTGCACGCCGACGCCAGGTAAGCCAGCGTTCGCGTCCGGCGAAGACGTTGATAGATCCGGTCACTTCGTGCTCTTCCACGAGCTCGAAATACGGCGTCAGCAGGGCATCGAGCGCGCCCCGCTCAATGCCGAACGGCGGCCCCTTGGGCGTCTCGCCGAGGAAATAGAAACCCGCCAGCAGCGCGCCGGGCCGTAGCAGTTCGGCCATGCGCACGGCGTAATCCTGCCAGCGGTCTCGTGGCAAAGCGCACAGGAACGCGCGCTCATAAATCCAGTTCGTTTCGAACGGCGGCTGGTACGTGAAGAAATCGGCTTGCTCAACCACGCCAGCGTGTTCGCCCAATTGTTCACGTGCCGCCGCAATGGCGCTTGGCGAAAAATCGATAGCCCTGACCGGCCAGTTTTCGCGCGCAAGCCATAGCGCTTCGTACGCGCTGCCACAGCCGGGGATCAGGACATTCGCCGACGTGTTCCGATGTTCGAGGGCAAACGCCTTGAACGCTTCAGGCACGCCGGCCTGATCCCAAGGCATAAAGCGCTGGTCGAAGCGCTCGTTCCAGAAATCAGGGGAATTCGGGTCGCGCGTGTCGAAGCTGGGCGGAACAGCGGGCTCAGCAGGTTTGCGAGTGTCGATCATGGTGCCCTCAACCTCCGTATGCAAATACCTGCCAGAACTGGACAAGCACAGCGCCCGCGCCCACCGCCAACCCGAATATCAGCAACGCTTGCAGCAAACGATTCGTGCGTTTCTGCTCCAGCAGGATCATGCGCATGAGCTCGTCATTGCCGCCACCGGGCTGGTCGTGCCGGTCAGCCAGCACTTGATGGATCAGGCGCGGCAACTGCGGCAGCGTCTTGCTCCATTGCGGCGCTTCCAGTTTCAGCCTCTCGTACCAGCCGCGCCAGCCGACCTGCTCGTTCATCCAGCGCTCGAGATATGGCTTGGCGGTCTTCCAAAGATCGAGTTCGGGATCGAGCGACCGGCCGAGCCCTTCCACGTTCAGCATCGTTTTCTGCAGCAGCACGAGTTGTGGCTGAATCTCGACGTTGAAGCGGCGCGAAGTGGAAAAGAGCCGCATCAGCACCTGGCCCAGCGAAATATCCTTCAACGCCCGGTCGAAGTAAGGCTCGCAGACCGCGCGGATAGCACTTTCCAGCTCTTCGACACGCGTGCTCGGCGGCACCCAGCCCGATTCCAGATGCAGCGTGGCCACCCGGTGATAGTCGCGCTTGAAGAAGGCCAGGAAATTCTGCGCCAGATAGTTTTTATCGAAATCGGACAACGCGCCGACAATCCCGAAGTCCAGCGCGATATATCGCCCGAACGTCTCTTCCGCGAGACTCACCTGGATGTTGCCGGGATGCATGTCGGCGTGGAAAAAACCGTCGCGGAATACCTGCGTGAAGAATATCTCGACGCCTTCCTGCGCCAGCTTCGGAATATCCACGCCGGCCGCTCGCAGCACTTCCACCTGACTGATCGGCACGCCGACCATGCGCTCCATCACCAGCACGGTGGGCGCTGAATAGTCCCAATACATCTCGGGCACCATCAGCAAATCAAGGCCCGCGAAATTGCGGCGCAACTGGCTGCCGTTCGCAGCCTCGCGCATCAGGTCAAGTTCGTCGTGCAGATATTTATCGAACTCGGCAACCACTTCGCGTGGCTTCAGCCGCTTGCCGTCCGCCCATAGCCGCTCGGTCCAGTACGCGATGTCGCGCAGCAGCGCGAGATCCGAGTCGATCACGGGCAGCATGTTCGGCCGCAACACCTTCACCGCTACTGCCTTGCCCGCATGCGCTCCGGTCTTGATCTTGGCGAAGTGCACCTGCGCGATCGATGCGCTCGCCACCGGTACACGTTCGAAGTCGTCGAACAAAACGTCGATGGGTGAGCCCAGCGACTTCTCCACAAGGCCGATAGCAACATCCGAATCGAATGGCGGCACTTGGTCCTGAAGCTTGGCGAGTTCGTTCGCTATGTCGACAGGAAGCAAATCGCGCCGCGTTGACAGCACCTGCCCGAACTTGACGAAGATGGGTCCAAGGCTTTCGAGCGCGAGACGCAGCCGCACCCCGCGTGGAACGTCGAACTTGCGGCCGAACGTGGTGACGCGCATGAGCAAGCGGACACGGCGGTCCTGGATGCCGCTCATCACCAGTTCGTCGAGCCCGAATCGCACTACGGTGAAAAAAATCTTGAGGAAACGCAGAAGACGCATGGTTCAGCCCATTACTTGCTCGTGCCGCGCGCTGACGCGGCGCCGGACGCTGACGCGCCTCGGGCTTCGGCTTTTTGTTCGAGTCGCTCGATGCGTTTTTCGACGCGCGCAAGCGCGTCCCGGGCTTCCGACAGTTCGGCATTGAACGTGTCGAGGGCGCTGCGGCGCACGAGTTGAGGTTGTTCGTCGAGCAGATATTCAGCCACCGATTCAAGCAGATTCCGACCCGAGCGGCGCGCTTGTTCACCCACCTTGCGTACGGTCGAACCAATGCGGTGAGCGGGGCCGTCGCCAATTACGCGGGCCAGATCTTCTTCGGGCTCCCAGCGCAGATGTTCGGCCAGCTTCGCGATGGTCGTCGCGAACTCCGCGTCGCCTTCTATGCGGACGTGTTTCATCACAGCCGCCTGGCCGCCTTGCAGGAACGCCGGGACGGCCTCGGCGGGAACAGAGAGGGTAACGTCGAAAGTGCGCGCCTCGGTTTCGTCGACGGCGGCAATGAACCCGTCCGGCTGGACCATCAACAACAGCGAGAACGGCGAGAGTGCCAGCCGCGCGGTCTTGCCGGCGTAAGGCACAAGGCGCTCGCGAGCCCAGGATTCGCGCGCGAGCACATGGTTCACAGCGGCCGCGAACGCTTTCGATGCGGTTCTGGCTGCGGCCTGAGTGGCAGAAGGTGCTGCGGGGGGGGCGAATTCGTCTGCGTGCGTCATCGGCTCTGAGATGAAAAAACCCGCGCAAGCGGTCACTCGCGCGGGTTTCTATTCTACCTTTGCAACCGGCGTTATCGTTTGCCCCCTGTCTACGCGAACGTCACGTTAGCCATAAGGCCTACACTCCAACGCCCGGACGACCGGCTTTTTCAGCCCGTCATCCAGCTTGCTACCTGCCAATTAACTGACCTGCTGAATCCCGGCCAGCAACCAGCCTTCGTTGCCGTACTTCTGCTTCGACAAGTTCCAGATCTCGATGAACGGTTCGGCAGCAGCGCCTTCCGTTTCACGAATCAGGCCGTGGAAACGCACGCTGGCAAGGCTTTCCGTGCCACGCTCCTCGACGCCCAGGATGTCGGCGTTGAGTTGCACGACGTCAGTGCGGTTCGGCTGCGTACCGCGTGCATCGATATCCAGCTTCACTTCCGCGAACATTTCCGGCGTGGTGAATTCGCGGATATCGTTGGAATTGCCTCGGTCCCATGCGTCCTGCAAGCGCACGAAATAGACCTTGGCGTTACGCACGAACGCTTCGCTGTCGAAGCCTGCCGGCACCTCAACTTGCGGCGCCGCGTCCACGGCGCCCACCGTGTTCGCACTGGTCAGCGCAGCGGCGGACGGACCATAACCACCCGGCGCCGACGGCGGAACATAGCTCGGCTCGTGCTGGTTAAACCCGGTACGTGCCGATCCGCCGAACGGCGAACCCGCGCCGGCGGCTGCATACGCCGGTGTGTTTGCGTTTTTCCTGCGGTTCATGATGAAGCGGAACACCATCACAGCGGCCATCACGATCAACGCGATCATGATCATGTTTGCCATTGCGCCGGCGAACGCGCCGCCAAGACCGAAGTGAGACAACAGCGCTGCTATGCCAAGACCCGCGGCGAGACCGGCGAGCGGTCCCATCCAGCGATTACGCGCAGGCTGTGCAGCCGCGGCGGCAGGCGCCGCTGCCGGTGCTGCACGTTGCGCATTGGCGGCCTGGCTCGACTGCATGGACTGCGAGGGCGGCGTAGCTTGATTCTGTTGAGCTGCAGTCGTTGATTGACGACCCATGCTGCGGCCGCCACCCATGCGGCGTGCCTCTGCATCTTCAGCGATCAAAGCACCGGCCATGATTACGCCAGCCAGCGCAACGACCCCGGCTTTCCTGAATAACGACTTCAGGAAACCCCGAGTTTGGGGTAAGCGCGAATCGGACATTTCGAATCCTTATAAAAGTGGAACACTAAAATTTGGTCCCGACGTGTAAAGCTACCACGCCACCTGACAAATTGTAATATTCGACTCGATCCAATCCTGCGCGTTCCATCATTATTTTTAACGTTTCCTGGTCCGGATGCATCCGGATTGACTCTGCGAGATAGCGATAGCTATCCGCATCTTTCGCGAATTTGTCGCCAAGCCACGGTAAAAACTTGAAACTGTAGAGATCGTACGCCTTCTTTAACGGCTCCCATACCTTCGAGAACTCCAGAACCAGAACTCGGCCGCCCGGCTTCAGTACCCGGTACATTTCTGCTAACGCACCATCTTTGTGCGTCATATTACGAAGTCCAAAGGCAACTGTAACTATATCGAAATAATTGTCCGGGAACGGAATCTTCTCCGCGTCGCAGATCAGGGTGGGGGTGATCACGCCTCGATCGATCAGGCGGTCACGCCCGACGCGCAGCATGGATTCATTGATATCCGTGTGCCAGACTTCGCCTTTTTCGCCCGCCTGTTTCGCGAACGCTTTCGCCAGATCGCCCGTCCCGCCTGCCAGATCGAGCACTTTGTAGCCTGGACGAACCTTCGCCTGGCCGATCGCGAAGAACTTCCACGCGCGATGCAGACCACCCGACATCAGGTCGTTCATCAAGTCGTAATTGCTTGCGACCGAATCGAAAACGCCCGCCACCTTCTTCGCTTTTTCCTGTTCGTCGACCGTTTCAAAACCGAAGTGGGTCTTGCTCATCGCGTTCGTCCTTGTCTTGTTCATGTTGTTGGCCGCGCCCGAAAGGGGGTTTTGGCCAGTTGCCGCGACAAATTGCCGCGACAAGGTAAAAATCGGTCAATGGCAGTGGCCACCGGACGCTTTTGGCATCATTGGCGTGTCGCGGTCAACGCCCGCCGCTTCCAGTTTGGCGAGATAGCCTGCCCAGAGTTCATCCTGGCGGACCGCGAGGTCATGCAGGATGTCCCAGGAATAAAGACCGGTATTGTGACCATCGGAAAAATTGAGCTGCAACGCGTAGTGGCCGACCGGCTCGATCGCGATGATCAGCACGTCGCGCTTGCCCGTTTGCAGAGTTTCCTGCCCGGGACCGTGGCCCTGCACTTCCGCCGACGGCGAATATACGCGCAACAGCTCGAACGGGATCCGATACGTCTGATCGTTGCCATATTGCAACTCAAGGGCGCGCGTTTTCGAATGCACGACAATCCCCGTCGGAATCGGCGTTTGTTTGGTCAGTCCGCTCATGGTGAGCCTTTTTATTGAATCAGGAGGTCAGTTAGCCCGGGTCAGAGGGTCAGCCGAACGCCAGCGCCATCTCGGCGCGCACTGCTTCGCGCAACAAAGTGGCCTGTGCCCGGCGATTCGACAACAGCGCTTGGGACACCGTGCGCTGGCGCGGCGCCCAGACAGGCAGCGGGAAACGGGAATCGTTGGAATGGCGCGGAATGACGTGCCAGTGAACGTGAGGAACCTGGTTGCCGAGGCTTGCCAGATTGATCTTCGCCGGCGCGAGCACACGACGGATCGCGCGCTCCACGCCGTTTACCGCCGTCATGATCTTGAGCCGGGCGGCGTTGTCGAGATCGGACATCTCCGCCACGTGCGCATGCCAGATCACCCGGCAAAAGCCCGGCCATTCGGGCTCATCGGCGAGGACGACGCGCACCGCGTCATCCGACCACAAGACCTCGCCGCCGTCTTCACGGCAAAAGACACAGTCCATCATTTTCCTCTAGCGAAACAAGCCCCGGTTCCGCTATTACACCAGCACGCGCTCGATACCGCCATCGTTAGCGCGCGCCACGTAATCTTCCATCCAGCTCGCGCCGAGCACCTTGCGGGCAATTTCCACGACGATGTAATCCGCCTCGATGTTCGCGTCCTCGTTATACCGCGACAAACCCTGCAGGCAGGACGGGCAGCTCGTGAGGATCTTGACGTCGGTTCCGGTGGATTGTGCGCCGTCGCCTGCTTTTAACACTGAACCCGGTGCAGCACCCGCCGTTCCCGCCGACGCGTTCGCCATATTCACAGCGTTTGCACCCGCCTCGCCTACGAGCGGAATGTCGCGCAGCTTGGCCGCGCCCTTGCGGATTTCCTCTTCCTTGCGGAAACGGACCTGCGTGGAAATGTCCGGCCGCGTGACCGCGAGCGTGCCCGATTCGCCGCAGCATCGATCATTCTTCTCGATCTTGTAGCCGTCGTGCGCCGAACCCATGATTTCATTCACGAGCTTGATCGGGTCCATCGTCTTGATCGGCGAGTGGCAGGGGTCGTGGTACATGTAGCGCGTACCGGCCACACCTTCCAGCCGGATGTTCTTTTCCAGCAGGAATTCGTGGATATCGATAATCCGGCAGCCCGGGAAAATCTTCTCGAATTCATAGCCGGCCAATTGGTCGTAGCAAGTCCCGCACGACACCACCACCGTCTTGATATCCAGATAATTCAGCGTATTGGCCACACGGTGGAACAACACGCGATTGTCCGTGACGATCTTCTCGGCTTTATCGAATTGACCAGCGCCGCGTTGCGGATAACCGCAGCACAGGTAACCCGGCGGCAACACCGTCTGCACGCCCGCTTCCCACAGCATGGCTTGCGTGGCGAGACCGACTTGCGAGAACAGGCGCTCCGAACCGCAGCCCGGGAAGTAGAAGACCGCTTCCGTATCCGATGTGGTCGTCTTCGGATTGCGGATGATCGGAACAATCTTGTTGTCCTCGATGTCCAGCAACGCCCGCGCCGTCTTCTTCGGCAGGTTGCCCGGCATCTTCTTGTTCATGAAGTGGATGACTTGCTGCGTCACCGCCGGTTTACCGACCGTTGCCGGTGGTTTCGCCGTCTGTTTCTTCGCGAACTTCTTCAGCACTTCATTGCCCAGCCGCTGCGCCTTGTAGCCGACGCCCATCATCGCCGTGCGGGCAAGGTTGATGGTCTGCGGGTTCGTGGCGTTGAGGAAGAACATGCCGGCCGCGTTGCCCGCGTTGAACTTCTTCTTGCCCATCTTGCGCAGCAGGTTGCGCATGTTCATGGTGACATCGCCGAAATCGATCTTCACCGGGCACGGCGTCACGCACTTGTGGCAGACGGTGCAGTGATCGGCGACGTCGTTGAATTCGTCCCAATGCTTGATGGATACCCCGCGGCGGGTCTGCTCTTCATATAAGAACGCCTCGACCAGCAGCGACGTCGCGAGGATCTTGTTGCGCGGGCTATACAGCAGGTTGGCGCGCGGCACGTGGGTCGCGCAGACCGGCTTGCACTTGCCGCAACGCAGGCAGTCCTTGATGGAATCCGCAATCGCGCCAATATCCGACTGCTGCATGATCAGCGATTCGTAGCCCATCAAGCCAAAGCTCGGCGTGTAGGCGTTACGCAGATCGGCGCCCGCGAGCAACTTGCCCGCATTGAAACGGCCTTGCGGGTCAACGCGCTGTTTGTACGCGCGGAATTCCGCGATCTCGTCTTCGGTCAGGAACTCCAGCTTCGTGATGCCGATTCCATGTTCGCCCGAAATCACGCCATCCAGATCGCGCGCCAGCTTCATGATGCGTGCGACCGCGACATGCGCGTCCTGCAGCATCTCGTAGTTGTCGGAGTTCACCGGGATATTGGTGTGGACGTTGCCGTCCCCGGCGTGCATATGGAGCGCGACAAATACGCGACCGCGCAGAACCTTCTTATGGATGTTCTGCGCTTCTTCGAGGATGGGCTTGAACTCGCCGCCGTTGAAGATGTGACGCAATTCGGCGCGGATTTCCTGCTTCCAGGAAACGCGAATCGTGCGGTCTTGCGCGACGTCGAATACGCGGACGCCCGGCTGCGAATCCACCCGATCGGCCAGTTTTTCGGCGAGCCCTTCATAGCCGAGCTGAACCATATAATGCTGCGCTTCGCGCAACGGCAGATCCAGCTTCTCGCCGACGAACGTCCAGCGTTCACGCACTCGCTGCAACAGATCGAGCGCTTGCTGTACACGATCCTCAAGCAATTCGGCGCTCGGAATTTCGTTGGCGTCATCGCTCTTTCCGAGCGGCAGCTTGCCCGTCTTGAAGAACGTTTCGAGGGCATCCACGAGTTGCAGCTTGTTCTTGATCGACAACTCGATGTTGATCCGCTCGATCCCGTCCGTGTACTCACCCATGCGGTTCAGCGGGATCACGACATCTTCGTTGATCTTGAACGCGTTCGTATGCTTCGCGATGGCCGCCGTGCGCGAGCGATCCAGCCAGAAACGCTTGCGCGCTTCGGCGTTCACCGCGACAAAGCCTTCGCCGCTCTTGCCGTTCGCCATGCGGACGACTTCGGACGTGGCCTGGGCGACCGCATCGGGATCGTTACCGACGATATCGCCGATCAGCACCATCTTCGGAAACGCGTTGCGCTTGCTCTTGGTCGCGTAACCGACAGCGCGCAAATACCGTTCGTCGAGATGTTCGAGACCGGCGAGAATCGCGCCGCCCTGTTTCGACGTCTCGAACAAGTAATCCTTGATTTCCACGATGCTCGGAATCGCATCGCGTGCCTGGCCGAAGAATTCCAGGCAGACGGTGCGCGTATGCGCGGGCATCTTGTGCAGGATCCAGCGCGCCGATGTGATCAGACCGTCGCAGCCTTCCTTCTGCACGCCCGGCAGACCCGACAGGAATTTATCCGTCACGTCCTTGCCGAGCCCTTCCTTGCGGAATTTGCTGCCGGCAATATCGAGCGATTCAGTGCGCAGCAATTTCTCGCCCGGTGCACGCGATCCGTCGAACCAGTCGAGCCGGAAACGCGCCACGGGGATGTCATGAATCTTGCCGCAGTTGTGATCCAGGCGCGTGACTTCGAGCCAGTCGCCCTGCGGATCGACCATGCGCCACCAGGCCAGATTGTCGAGCGCCGTGCCCCACAGAACGGCCTTTTTGCCGCCGGCGTTCATCGCGACATTGCCGCCGACGCACGATGCATCCAGCGACGTCGGATCGACGGCGAACACAAAACCGGCATGTTCGGCCGCTTCCGTTACGCGGCGCGTGACCACGCCCGCGCCCGAGAAAATGGTCGCGACTTTATGGTCGACGCCCGGCAGATCCGTCATTTCGACGGGTCCGAGTTGCTCGAGCTTTTCGGTATTGATGACGGCCGCGAACGGCGTCAGGGGAATCGCGCCGCCGGTGTAACCCGTGCCGCCTCCACGCGGGATCACGGTCAGCCCGAGTTCGAAACACGCCTTGATCATGCCGGCGATTTCCGCTTCGGTATCCGGCGTCAGCACGACGAACGGGTATTCGACGCGCCAGTCGGTTGCGTCCGTCACGTGGGAAACCCGCGACAGGCCGTCGAACTTGATGTTGTCTTTCTCGGTGACCTTACTGAATACCTTCGATGCCTTCTTGCGCAGATCGTAGGTTTGCTCAAATTCCTTCTTGAAGTCTTCGACCGCGCGGCAGGCGGCGCTGATCAGCAGTTCCACGCGCGCTGCGCGATCCCGGCCGGCGTCGTCCTGATGTTGCGACAAATCCGCTTTGCGACGCTTTTCGATATCGCCCAGACGGTGATTCAACGCTTCGATCAGCAATGCGCGGCGTTTCGGGTTATCGAGCAGGTCGTCCTGCAGATACGGGTTGCGACGCACGACCCAGATATCACCGAGCACTTCGTACAGCATCCGTGCCGAGCGGCCCGTGCGGCGTTCGCTGCGCAGGATGGCCAACGCGGCCCAGGCTTCCTCGCCCAGCAGGCGGATTACGATTTCGCGATCGGAAAACGACGTGTAGTTATAGGGAATTTCGCGCAGGCGCGGCTCGGTATCCAGGGCCACGGCATGCGCGGCGCCGTTCGGATCGAAGGCTTGGGGTGCGTTCATATTCGACAGTTCGGTGAGCCGGCGCCTGTGCTGACAATGAAATCACGAGCAGCGCTATAGCCGGCATTGCGCGGGGAGGCGCAGATTTTCGAGTGATACTTTTTTTTGTGAAGGTGCTCGCCGGCAGCAGTTGGCAAACGATGCAAAACCTTCGGAGGGTCCGGAATCAGCGGCACGATCGCTGATGACGCGCATGTCGTTCCGAAGCCGCGTGGATAGCGCAGCAGAGCGCGCAGCACTCGCGTAGAGCGTCGCGGGGAACATGCGTCAAAAAGCCGGTCCGGGACTGCCGTTGCATCTTCCGATCCTGTATCGAAAAAGGAATTCTAACTCATCGGGGTGTTTGTCGTTCGCACTCGGTAGTGGGTTGAAGGGCTTTGTGCATGTCAGTTTTCGACGGGGTTTTGGTGGTTTTTTCAACTGTTGTTGGGTTTGGTGGGGATCGCGGGGGGGGGCGGGCAGCGGCGGGGATGTCGTTGGTTCTGGGGTTTGCGGTCGGGTTGGTGCCGGGGTGGTGGGTTCTAGGTTAGCGGTCGGGGTTCATGCCGGGTTGCTGCTTTCAGTGTTAGTGGTCTGCGTGAGTCGGATTTTCTCTTTATCACTATTAGCCACTGTGCGTGGCGGCACGTCATTTCTTTGTCCAAAGCGACAAAGAAACGAAGCAAAGAAAACGCTTTCAAACCACGCTACCCTAAGTGTCCACAGCGTGCAGTTTTGATTCATAGGTGCCCCAAAAGCACGGTGCTCGCCAGAGCCACGGATGTGTGAACCCCTCCTTCTCGCGAATCCTGACACGAACACGCTTCGCCCCGTACGCTCTCGGGCAAGCACCAGCGTTCAAGAATCAGCGCAGCCTCACGCGTTCTGGATGCCGCGCTCTTCGCGTGTCAGCTACGTGGTCTGACGGTTATGTCCATAGGTCACGGCACCACGCGTGTTGTTGCTCCGGTTTTGGTGAGTTACCCGCGCGGTCCGCACAGTTATTTTCGTCGGTTACGGCCGCGCGCATCTTCGCGACCTCGTTTCCAGCAGGGTTGGCGACGTGGTTCGAGGCGCGTACACATTTGGAGGGAGGTTGTTCGCGGATAGCGCGGGGTGTCCCTTGGGCAGGTTCAATCACCGGTGGCGAAGCGGTGGGTATCCGTGTTCGGAGAAGGAGGGGTTCACACATCCAAAGACGCGTGAGGCCGGGGTGGTTCCTTGGCAATGGTGCTTGCCCGAGAGCGTACGGGGCGAAGCGTGTTCGTGTCAGGATTCGCGAGAAGGAGGGGTTCAAACATCCTCAGCTCTGGCGAGCACCGTGCTTTTGGGGCACCTATGAATCAAAACTGCACGCTGTGGACACTTAGGGTAGCGTGGTTGAAAGCGCTTTCTTTGCTTCGTTTCTTTGTCGCTTTGGACAAAGAAATGACGTGCCGCCACGCACAGTGGCTAATAGTGATAAAGAGAAAATCCGACTCTCGCAGACCACCACGGCCGAAAGCACCAACCCGGCATAGACCCAGAACCGCTAACCCAGAACCTAGCAACCCAGCACCGACCCCGACCGCTCCCCCCAGAACCAACGCCCCCCAAAGCCCCAAAACCCGAGCGCCAGCGAGCCCCTACGCTATTATCAACGTTTTCGCTCACAAAAAATGGCGCGCAAAGCCGCGCGCGAACGGCTCCGCAATGACATACCCCGATTACCTCAAGAAAGTCCTGACCGCGCGCGTCTACGACGTCGCCCGCGAAAGCGAACTCGAACCCGCCCGCAATTTGTCCGCGCGGCTGCACAACTCGGTCTACCTGAAGCGCGAAGACAACCAGCCGGTGTTCTCGTTCAAGATTCGCGGCGCGTACAACAAGATGGTGCAACTTTCCTCTGACGTGCTGGCACGCGGAGTGATTACGGCATCGGCGGGAAATCATGCTCAAGGCGTCGCTTATTCAGCCACGCGGCTCGGCTGCAAAGCCGTCATCGTCGTGCCGGTCACCACGCCCCAGGTCAAGATCGACGCCATGCGAGCGTTCGGCGGCCCGACCGTGGAAATCGTCCAGCACGGCGAATCCTATAGCGACGCATACGGCCACGCCGTCAAGTTGCAGGCAGAACGTGGCCTGACCTTCGTTCATCCTTTCGATGACCCCGACGTCATCGCCGGCCAAGGCACCGTCGCGATGGAAATCCTGCGCCAGCACCAAGGCCCGATCCACGCCATCTTCGTCCCCATCGGCGGCGGCGGGCTCGCAGCCGGCGTCGCGGCGTACGTCAAAGCGGTGCGCCCGGAGATCCGCGTCATCGGCGTGCAAGCCATCGACTCGTGCGCGATGAAGCAATCCATCGCGGCAGGCGAACGCGTCACGCTGGCCGAAGTCGGGCTGTTCGCCGATGGCACCGCGGTGAAACTCGTCGGCGAGGAAACATTCCGGCTGTGCCGCGAATTGCTCGACGAAGTCATTACGGTGGACACCGACGCTCTCTGTGCCGCGATCAAGGACGTCTTCCAGGACACGCGCAGCGTGCTGGAACCGTCGGGCGCGCTGGCGGTTGCGGGTGCAAAGCTATACGCGGAGCGCGATGGGCTGGAAGCGCAGACGCTGGTCGCCGTGACGTCCGGCGCGAACATGAACTTCGACCGGATGCGTTTTGTCGCCGAACGCGCCGAAGTGGGCGAAGCGCGCGAAGCCGTGTTCGCGGTGACCATTCCGGAAGAGCGTGGCAGCTTCAAACGGTTTTGCGAACTGGTCGGAACACGCAGCGTGACCGAGTTCAACTATCGGATCGCCGATGCCCACGCCGCCCATATCTTCGTTGGCGTGCAGATCAAGACGCGCGGCGAAGCGGTGCAGATGGCGAACGCGTTTATCGAACACGGATTTGCTACGGTCGATCTCAGCCACGACGAGTTGTCGAAGCAACATATCCGCTACATGGTGGGCGGCCATTCGCCGCTCGCGCAAGACGAAAGGCTGCTGCGTTTCGAATTCCCCGAGCGCCCGGGCGCGCTGATGAAATTCCTGTCGTCGATGGCGCCGAACTGGAATATCAGCCTGTTCCACTACCGGAATCAAGGCGCGGATACGAGTTCGATTCTCGTTGGCGTTCAAGTGCCGGCGACGGAGAACGCGGCGTTCGGGCAATTCCTTGCGACCTTGGGTTATCAGTGGTGGGACGAAGGCGCGAACCCCGTGTACAAACTGTTCCTGGCCTGACGGGCGGATGTTTCGCATGGCTTTCACGCTGGACGACAAGCTGGTGGTCGCGATTTCATCGCGGGCGCTGTTTGATTTCGAAGAAGAGAACGAAGTCTATGAAACCGGTGACTTGCGCGAATACGAGGCGCTGCAGCGTTCGCGGCTTCATGTTCCGGCTAAACCCGGTATCGCGTTCTCGCTGATCGAGAAGTTGCTCGCGTTGAACGTGGACGGCGAGCGGCGCGTGGAAGTCGTGATCTTGTCGCGTAGTGATCCCATCAGCGGTTTGCGCGCGTTCAGTTCGTGCAAGGAACACGGCTTGGCGATCGAGCGCGGGGTCTTTACGCGCGGTGAATCGCCGTTCCGGTATCTGGAGCCGTTCCGAGCCTCCTTGTTCCTATCCGCGAATTCCACCGATGTCCGCGCCGCCCTCGCCGCCGGCTTTCCCGCCGCGACGGTCGTGCCGCGAGCGCCGCTTGCCGCGAGCCGGTATCCTGACGAAATTCGGATTGCTTTCGACGGCGATGCCGTGCTTTTCTCCGACGAAGCCGAGCAAGTGTTCCAGGCGCAAGGCTTGCCCGCGTTTGTGGCGCACGAAGTCGGCAAGAAAGACCTGGCGTTGGCGAACGGCCCGTTGAAACCGTTGCTGGAAGCGCTTCACAAGCTGCAAAAACTTAGCCACGACACCACGCGGATGCGGATTCGCACGGCGCTTGTGACAGCGCGATCCGCGCCGGCGCACGAGCGGGCGATCCGGACGTTGATGGACTGGAACATCGAAATCGACGAAGCGATGTTCCTCGGTGGATTGGACAAAGGCCCGTTCCTGGGCAAGTTCGAACCCGACTTTTTCTTCGACGACCAAATTGGCCATTGCGAGTCGGCCCGCGTCGTGACAGCGACGGGGCACGTCCCGAGCGGCATATCGAACGAATAATGAATACGCCCGAACACTCACCCCTTGGCAAGCCGGTCCAGTACTTCGAACGGTACGATCCGGCGCTGCTTTTTCCCATCGGCCGAAAGCCGGGGCGCGACGCGCTCGGTCTCACGGGTCCGCTACCGTTCTTCGGCACCGATATCTGGAACGCCTACGAACTGTCGTGGCTCAACCGTAAGGGCAAACCGCAGATCGCGGTGGCAACGTTTATCGTGCCGGCGGATTCGCCGAATATTGTGGAGTCGAAATCATTCAAGCTGTATCTGGGATCTTTCTCACAGACGGCGTTTGATTCTATCGATGAGGTTCGTGCGGCGATTCGCAAGGACGTTTCCGCGGTCTGCGGTGCGAACGTGTCCGTGCAGCTTGTCGCGCCTTATGAGTTTGGCGTGAAGCTCAAGATGGAAGAGTTTGAAGGTTTATCGCTGGATCGGCTGGATCTGGATACCGATGTTTATTCTCCCGATCCTTCGCTATTGCGCGCTTCGTTTGGCGAATCGCCGGTTGATGAAACGCTGTTTTCCAATCTGCTGAAATCGAATTGTCCGGTGACCGGGCAGCCGGATTGGGGCAGCGTGCAAATTCGTTATGTCGGCGCGCCAATTGATCATGCGGGATTGCTGCGATATATCATTTCTTATCGCGAACACACCGGGTTTCATGAGCAATGCGTTGAGCAGATATTTCTGGATGTGATGCGTGAATGCAAGCCGGAACGCCTCGCCGTTTATGCGCGATATACACGGCGAGGTGGTTTGGACATTAATCCGTTTCGGACCAACTTTAATTTGCCACTGCCGGATAACGCACGGTTGGCGCGGCAGTAACCACTATTGATACGTAAAGGTGAAGGTAGCTCTCCCGAGCACACTCCCGGGCGTTAAATTGCCGGTCCGTATATATCTCGCCGTGAATGGAAGATGAATACCACCGGAAACAGTGCCTAAATCCAGCGAATTGGTAATCGCAGCGCCCGATCCCGTGTAGAAGATTGGAGCAGGTCCCAGGCGTACCAGTGCGTCATTATAAAGAATCTGAATTGCGATGCCTGAAGCAGTAGAACCGGGGGCGAGCGTCAGCTCCGTAGATTGATTTAGCGGTGTGGCCGCATCTGTCAAAGTGATTTGAGGCCTGGCATTGCTTTCACACCGAAGATCTATTCCAAAATTCGTTGGATAGGCAATGGAACCTGGAGCCGGCAATTCGGAAACATGCACATTTTGCAGCGGCACCGCAATATCTGATTTTACGACGGAGCACGCGGCGACTGTCACCGGGTTGATGGTATAGCCCCAACTCAAAAGACTATTCGATCCGCTACCACCATTCGCATACTCGGTGCTTGGCGCGCTGACATATGCGCCAAATTTGAAAGACCCCGCCGCGACGGCGCTAGCGGTCTTAACTAGTTCGAATGATCCCTGGAGCACGCTCACGCCAGTTTGTGCCACACCGAAATCGAACGTATTTGATGTGCCGCTGTACGAAATGGGCTTCATGACTGTTCCATCAATCGCGCGCATCCGGAAGCCGATCCCTTGCGTTATCCCCGGAAACATATATACATCCGAATATCCATCCACCAGTGCGGCAGACAACCCGGACACTTGTGCGTACCAATGCACGGTTCCATTGAATTTATTTGTACAGGTAATGGTGATAGAAAAACTGGCCTTCGCGCCAGGAATATCTTGTCCGACTGCCAGGTTAGTCGGCACCGAAACTGACGGCAAGTTGACAAACGCTGGCAGCGGAGCAGTGCAGTCGGCATACGCTGAAAAGGCCTTTATCGGAAATAGCGCCGCCAGCATAAATACCGAATAGCGAATAGTGCTAATGAGGTAGCGCAAGAACATGTCCGTTTAATTAATTGAAACGATGACACCTCACCTGGATACGAGACTATAACTTGAAGAAGCCCCTTCGCTACGCTCGCTTACAGAAAAACGAATCGCAATTGAAACGGTTAATTTCACGTTACGCGCCCGGACGCTCAAGTTCGCGGACGCGCTCTGTCTTTGAATCGATTTTCCTTTAGATAGACTGCTTATAAGCCACGCAATCCACCTCGACCTTGCAATCGATCACCATCGATGAAACCACGCAAGCGCGTGCTGGCGGATGTTCCCCGAAGTACTCTTTGAATACCTTGTTAAACGACGCAAAATCCCGCGGATCGTCAAGCCAGACGCCGCATCGCACGACGTGCTCCGCGCCATATCCGGCTTCCTTCAAAATCGCGAAAACATTCTGAATCGCCTTATGCGATTGGGCAACAATCCCGCCTTCAATCACTTCGCCATTTTCCATCGGCGTCTGGCCGGAAACAAAAAGCCATCCGTCCGCTTCTACAGCCCGCGAAAACGGCATGACCGCGCCGCCTTGTCCTTTACCACCTTCCACGCCATATCGTTTCATTACACATCCTCAACGTTAATCAAAAGTGCCCAAGCGCATCGAGTCTGGAACCCTCGCCACGCGCCACAAAATGTCCTGCTCGCAATCCTGTCACCGCACCGTCGAGATACGACAGCACCCCATTCACCCAAACCGCATCAATACCAGTAGCCGCCTGTCGAGGCTCGACGAACGTTGCGGTGTCACTAACCTTGTCGGCATCGAAGAGAACGAGATCTGCGTGATATCCCACTTGAATCTGACCGCGCTCCGACAACCCAAACCGCCGCGCCGATAACCCCGTCATCTTCCGCACCGCTTCTTCAAGCGCGATCAGCGATGTATCCCGCGCGTAATGCCCCAACACCCGCGGAAACGCGCCCCATAAACGCGGATGCGGCAGCGGATCATTCGGCAAACCATCGGAACCGACCATTGTTGCGGGATGCGACAGGATCCGCCGCACGTCGTCTTCCGACATGTTGTGATAAACCGCCCCCGCCGGCTGCAAGCGCTTGCCCGCCTCCTGCTGCGTCACGCCCCACTCCGCCGCGATTCCCGAGATCAGCTTGCCCGCCATCTCCGGATGCGGCTCCGACCACGTGATCGTGATCTCGATATCGCCGGTCACCTGCTTCAAATCGAGTGTCGATGAACTCCGGTTGTACGGATAACAATCGCATCCGACCGGCTGACCCTCGCGCGTATTTTCAAGCGACTTCAACACCTCGGCGCTGCGCCCCCAGTTCGATGGCCCCGCGCACTTCAAATGCGAGATCACGACGGGAACACGCGCGTGTTTTCCCACCCGATACGCCTCGTCCATCGCGTCGAGAATGGCGTCGAATTCGGTGCGCATGTGCGTGGTGTACAACGCGCCGGCGTGGGCCAAAGGCTCGGCCAGCGCCATCACTTCTTCCGGCGGTGCACTGAACGCCGAGCCATAAGCAAGACCGCTGCTCAACCCAAGCGCCCCATGCGACAACGCTTCTTCCAACTGCGCGCGCATGCCATCGATTTCCTGCGCCGATGCACCGCGATCCAGCCGGTCCATATGATTGTTGCGCAGCGCCGTATGCCCGATCAACGCGCCCACATTTACGGCCGGCCGCGCCAGATTCACCGCGTCGATATAAGCCGCGAAGGTCGGATAAGAGAAATCGCGCCGCTCCCCTAATAAATTCATCGGATCGGGCGGATCGCCCTTCAACGTCACCGGCGACGCGCTGATGCCGCAATTGCCGACAATCACCGTCGTCACACCCTGCGATAGCTTCGGCAGCATCTGCGGGGACCGAATGACGTGGGTATCGTCGTGCGTATGGACATCGATAAAACCCGGCGCCAGCACGCGGCCTTCTGCTTCAACGACGTTCTCCGCTGTCCAGTCGTTCAGCGCACCGATCGCGACAACCCGGCCATCTTTCACCGCCACATCGCGCTGAACCGCCGGCGCGCCCGTTCCGTCGATCACCCGCGCGCCTTTGATCAGCGTATCGACGTGTTCTCCATCCGATGCCATGCTCTATCCCCTCACTATTCGCGCGCTTGTTTGAGCGCAGGTTAATCGCCCAACGGCTGACGTTCATCGACGCCGCCGCCTCGATACGCGTCCAGCGCATGTTTCATGCGCCGCAAAAGCTCGCGGCTCGTATCGCCTTGCTTCACGGCAAGTTCAGTGACGAGCAGGTCGAGCGCCATCAACATGGCGTATCGCGACGTCGAAGGCTTGTAGATAAAATCAGTTTCGTTCGCGATGATCGGGATCAGCCAGTTGGCCAGTTGCGCGAGCGGCGACGCGGGCGCGGTCAGCGCAATCACCCGCGCGCCATATTCCCGCGCGATCCGGCAACTCTCCACCATCTCGGGCGTCTGCCCCGTCACCGATAAAGCCACTACCACATGCTCGCGCGAGAGCGTCGCGGCGACCATCCGCTGCAGCAAACCATCCTGATACGACGCCACCGGCCGGCCCAGCCGAACCAGACGAAAACGCATTTCATCGGCTAAAGCGGTCGACCCGCCGCCCATGCCGAACACGTAGATCATCTGTGCATCGGCGAGCGCATCGGCAGCGGCGGCAATAGGCGCCGCTCGCAACGCGCCGCGATTGTGGGCGAGCGTGGTCTGGATATCGTCGAAAATACGGGCGGCGAGTGAATCGGCGGGATCATCGGCACCGGTTTCATCGTACGAACCGCCGCGCAGGAACCGCTGGCCGACCGCCGCCGCCTGAGCCAGCCGCAATTTAAGCTCGCGCACGTCATGGCACCCAACCGCCTTCGCAAAACGCGTCACCGTCGCAATGCTGACCTCGGCTTTTTTTGCGAGCGCACCAATGCTGGCGCGCGATGCGCCGGTCAAATCGTCGAGAATGAGCGCCGCGACCTTTCGTTCCGCCGAACGCAATTCGGGCGCGCGCTCGGCAATCCGGGCGACGATATCGAAGGCTGGTGGTTCGGACGACACATCCATGAAAACCCTTTCGGAGCGCTTGGTACTAAATAACAATGTCTGAGGCATCGTACTTTCTGTACCATTGTCGAGTCAATCTCGATATCAATCGAATCCAGCAAAATAAGCCTCCAACTCTATACAACCGAACGATGGAGTAGCAGCACATGAAAGTTACAAACTATCAAAGCGCGACAATCGACCCTTTCGGCAAGGGTCTGGGCATGGTGCCGGGTGTCAGCGTGCATCTGGCGGATGCCGCGCGCCTTGACTGGAATCTGCTGGACGAGGACGTGAGCCTGCCGGCCGCCGTGCTGTACGCGGACCGGATCGAGCACAACCTGAAGTGGATGCAGGCCTTCGTGGCCGAATATGGCGTAAAGCTCGCGCCGCACGGCAAGACGACCATGGCGCCGCAATTGTTTCGACGCCAGTTGGAAGCCGGCGCGTGGGGCATTACGCTTGCCACCGCGCATCAAGTGCGGGCGGCGTATCGCGGCGGTGTGCATCGTGTGCTGATGGCGAACCAATTGGTCGGCAAGCGCAACATGGGCATGATCGCGGAATTGCTGACCGATCCCAATTTTGAGTTCCATTGCCTTGTTGATTCGGCCGACAACGTCGATCAACTCGGCGCGTTTTTCAACGATGTGAACAAGCAGGTGAACGTACTGCTCGAACTGGGCGTGGCGGGCGGCCGAACCGGCATTCGCGACGACACGCAGCGCGACGCGGTGCTGGCCGCCATCGCGCGCTGGCCCAATGCCGTGAAGCTCACCGGCGTCGAGATTTACGAGGGCGTGCTGCAAGACGAATCGAAGGTACGGGCGTTTCTACAGAACGCGGTGGACGTAACGCGCGCGCTGGTCGCCGACGGCAAGATCGAACGCAAGCCGGCCATTCTCTCGGGCGCGGGGTCTGCCTGGTACGACGTCGTCGCCGATGAATTCGCGAAAGCGAATAGCGATGCAATCGAAGTGATCCTGCGTCCGGGCTGTTATCTGACGCACGACGTGGGTGTGTACAAGAAAGCGCAGAACGAGATTTTCGCGCGCAACCCGATTGCGAAGAAAATGGGCGAAGGGTTGAAACCGGCGCTGCAATTGTGGGCCTATGTGCAATCGATTCCGGAGCCGGATCGCGTGATCATCGGCCTGGGAAAACGGGATGCCGCCTTCGACGCCGGCATGCCCGAACCGGCTCGCCATTTCCGTCCGGGCACGCAATGGCCGCGCGACATCACGACGGATGAAGGCTGGGAGATCTTCGGCATGATGGATCAGCACGCCTACTTGCGGATCAAGCCGGGCGACGACATCAAGGTCGGCGACATGATCGCGTTCGACATCTCGCACCCCTGCCTTACCTTCGACAAATGGCGCCAGATTCTGGTCGTCGATACAAAATATCGCGTGAAGGAAGTGATCGAAACGTCGTTCTAGGCTTCGTCGGAGACGGCGCTGCCCGGCTCGCCCGGGCCGTTCAGTTCGGCGGTTCCGGCGGCAACTTCCTGGATGCGCTGCTCGAGCGCCCGCAGCGCGCCGGAGAGCGCCGTGACGGCGTCGTCGGGAAGGGTCGACAGTGTCTCGTGAAGGAAGGTATTGCGGCGCGGCATGCCGGCTTCGGTGACAGCGCGGCCGGTATCGGTCAGGACCACATTCGATACCCGGTTGTCACGCTGATCAACACTGCGCGCAATCCAGCCCAGCGCCTCCAGCGTCTTCAACTGCCGCGTGAGCGCGCCCGGGTCCACGCGCAGCCTCTCAACCAACCGCTTCTGCGACAACTCGCCCGCATGATCGTGCAGCGCGAGCAAGATGCGCCAGCGCGGCATCGGATGGCCGACCTGCGATTCGAACGCCTGCATGAACGCACGATAAGTGCGCCCGAACTGCTGTATGAAGGCGATACGTTCCGTCTCGTCCATGCTGAGTGGTTCCCGGCTGACTGCTTTGGTGCTGGTTACTTCCGTGTTGCGCGTTCGCGCGTCGTTCGTGGCAGTGGTGCGGGTGGTGCCGTCGGCGTGCCTGCTTTCTGCTGTCGAGCTCATTCCGCCACAATCGTCGGTTCGATCTTCGCGCCCTTCAGGCGCACCGGCGGTACGCGACGCGATTGCCACACAGCCAGCACCGCCACAACCGCCGCCACCGCCAGACCGATGTGAATGGCCGCAACCAGCGACTCGCGTGCCGATTCAAGCAGCATCGCGCCGTTATGACCCGCGGCCGCGAGTTGCGAAAGCAGCGTGGCTTGCGCGTCGTGGTTGATGAGAATCTGCGGATCGCTCAGGTCCCCGAGCCAGTGAGTGGCGCTGTCCTTGTCGAGTGCGAGCTGCACGCCGCTCGCATACAGATGGCCGATCAGCGTGCCGGTCAACGCCGTGCCGATCATCCCGCCAATCATGCGCAGCGACTGCAGCAGCGCCGTCGCAATCCCCAGATGCTCCCTTCCCGCGGTCAACTGCGCGAACACGGTCAGGTTCGGCATGACAAAACCCAGCCCCATTCCGCCCAGCACCATGAACATCATCAACAGCGGACGCGGCATTGAGCGCGTGGCGATCACCACGCCGAGACACGCCACCGCGAGCAGCGTGAAACCGACGAACAGCATGGCGTTGGGATTCTTCACGCGCGTCACGATCCGGCCATTCACGATACTGCCGATCGTAATGAACACCACCAGCGGCGTGATCATCAGACCGGCGTCTTTCGGCGACATGCCAAAACCGCCCTGAAACAGCAAAGGCGCGTAAAACAGCAACGAAAACATGGCGAAACCGCCAAGAATCGCCAGCGTAAAGAGCGCAGACAGGCTCTTGTTGCGGAACATATCGACGGGAAGAATGGCGTAATCGCAGCTACGTTCCCATTTCCAGAGCGCATAGCTGGACGCAACGCTCGCGGCCAGCAGCAGCAACGACTCGGCCGACAAGCCGTGCTTCGGCAACATTTCGACAAACAGTTGCAACGAACCCAGCGCAATCGCGATCAGGCCCGCGCCTTGCCAGTCCAGACGCATCTTGCCCTCGTGCTTGATGTGCCGAAGGTGCGGAAGGAAGCGCCAGACGAAAAACACTGACAGCAGGCCGACCGGCAGATTTACGTAGAACACAGAGCGCCAGCCGTAGTATTGCGTCAGAATCCCGCCAAGCGAGGGCCCGACCGCGTTCGCAATACCGAACGCCGAACTCATCATCACCTGCCACCGCAGACGCACGACGGAGTCAGGAAACAGATCGGCAATGCACGCAAACGCGGTCCCGACCAGCATGCCGCCGCCAATGCCCTGAAGTCCGCGCGCGAGCACGAGGAACAGCATGTTGTTGGCGAGGCCGCAAAGCGCGGACGCAACGGTAAACACGACGATAGACGCGATCACGAACGGTTTGCGACCGTAATAGTCGCCGAGCCGGCCGAAAATAGGCACGGTGATGACGGACGTAAGCAAGTACGAGGTGGCGACCCAGGCGTAAAGGTCAAAACCCCTGAGTTCGGCGACGATGGTGGGCAACGCCGTGCCGACCACGGTTTGATCGAGTGCGACCAGCATGGTCACGAAGCAGATGCCCAGCATCGCCATCAGCGATTCGCGAAACGGGAGCACTTGTCCCGCGGAGTGGTGCTCGGCAGTATGAACGGCCATTTTTTTGATACCGCAATGATTGACTTGTCAACAGAATGTGAATCATAGCACGCTGAAAGGCTCTAATCCAAGGCCAGACGCCTTCTCAACCTTTTTCTAAAATTGCCATGGAACCGACGCCGATCGCCGCTTCGCCCCTCTCGCAGGAAGATCTCGCGACCTTGCGCCGTGCCAAGGAAGCACTGGAAAGTCCATCGCTGACGATGAAACTGGCGAGCGTGGTTGGCTCGCCCATCGAAAAGCTGATGGCGCGGATGCCGAACGTCGCGCAGGAAAAAATCGACGACGCAACCCAGGCAGCGCTCAAAAAATGTCTGCAACTCGCGCTGCGCACGCTGAGTAAAAGTACGGTTGACGGCGTCTTGCTGCCGCCCGAAAAACCGCACAACCTGATGCACAAGCTGGCCGTCGCGACAACGGGCGCAGCGGGCGGTGCGTTTGGGCTGTTCGCGTTGCCGGTGGAATTGCCCGTCACGACCACGCTGATGTTCCGTTCGATCTGCGACATTGCGCGCAGCGAGGGCGAAGACGTGCATCTGATCGACACCCAGTTGCAATGCCTGATGGTGCTCGGCATGGGCGGCCCGAGTTCGAGCGACGATGCCGCCGATATCGGCTATTTCATTGTGCGTGGGACCTTGGCGCAGTCGGTATCGAAGGCGACGAGCGAGCTTGCGTCGAAGGGTTTGAGCGGGCACGGCTCGACCGCGTTACTCAAGTTCTTGCAGACGGTGGCGTCACGGTTCTCGGTGCAGGTCAGCGAACAAGTTGCCGCCAAGTCGATCCCGGCAATCGGCGCCGTGCTCGGGGCCATGGTCAACACGGTGTTCATCGATCACTTCCAGCAGATGGCGCATGGGCATTTCACCGTGCGCCGGCTGGAGCGGGAATACGGGCAACTGGCCGTCGAGCGCGCTTTTCAGACCATCGATATAGCGAGCGGGAAGTGAACCGCTAGCTTGTCTACTTTCTACAATGCTTCCACGGCTTGCGGAGCCGTCACCCGGCGCGCGAACTCCGCCGCCCGCTCCAGCGCGCGGTTCGCCTCCGGCACGAACGGCGCGAACATCTGGAAGACGTGCGGCATTTTCGGCCAGATCTCGAGGTCCACGTTCACGCCGGCCGCACGCGCTTTCTCGGCCACGCGCGTGGAATCGTCGAGCAGCACTTCGGTATCGCCGACCTGGATGAAGAGCGGCGGCAAACCGTCGAACCGCCCATAGAGTGGCGACACGTACGGGTTACGTACATCGGCATCGCCGGTATAAAGCTTGCCCGCCGGCGCGAATGCTCGGCCGTAGAACATGGGATCGAGGCCATCGTTGGTCGTCATCGACGCGCCGGTCGCCGCCAGATCCGTCCACGGCGCAAACAACGCCGCGCCTGCGGGAAGTGAATCGCCTGCATCGCGTAAAGCCAGCAACGTCGCGAGCGCGAGACCGCCCCCGGCCGAATCGCCGGCTATCACGATGGACGCAGGCGGCACGCCATCGGCCAACAGCTTTCGATAAGCAGTCAGTGTGTCGTCCAGCGCGGCGGGAAACGGGTGCTCGGGGGCAAGCCGGTAATCGAGGGAAAAGGTCCGCGCGCCTGACCGTCTCGCGAGGGGAAACACGAGCCCGCGATGCGTCGCGGGCGAGCAAAAATAATAACCGCCGCCATGCAGGTACAGGATCGTGATGCCAGACGGCTGAGCGGGCAACAGCCACTCACCGCGAAGCGGGGCATCGTCCTGGCCGTATCGCTCTTCAAGACGCCAGCCCGACGGCACTTTCGGCAACCACGCGCGCTTCGACGTCAACGCTCGCGCTCGCGCAACATCGATACCCGGCTTAGCCGTTTCGGGTCGCATCCGGCGACGTAAAACCCAGCAGGCCAACGCACTTTGCCAACTCATGGCGACTCCTCTTTCGATGAACGTCAATAGTACGATCGTTCGCGAAGCCGTGTATAGAGAAGAGAAGGCCGCAGCGCGTGTCCTGCAAACCAAACGCCTTGTCAGTTCGCCGGCATTACCTGGCCGCGAATCTCTCCGGTCGGGTTCTTCTCGGTGTGGATATTGAAGTAGTACTGCCCGGCCATCAGGTCGGTGGACTGTTGCTCAGAAAGCGTGGCCTGGCCGGCGATTGGACTGGGCAGCGCGTTCTTGTCGATAGCAACCTGCACCTTCGCGTTCTGCCCCACGGGCGCGGGGCCGTGGAAATGGGCCATGGTCGCGGGACCCGACAAGTCAGCGTACGTCACGGTCCACTGCAGCGTCTTCGTGGTGGTGTCGAAGGTGGCTTTCAGCACCCCATGACCCTTGCTCACGCGCGGCGGCACTTCACTCGACGGTTGCAGGTTCGCTTGCAAAGCGACGGTATCGGCGAAAGCTGAGCTCGACGCGATTGTCGCGACAGACGACATCAACACCATGCTCAGACCCAACACGCTGTTACGCAGACGAAATCTCGTGAACATGTTTGCTCTCCCCTGGGTGACTGACGAGCGGACGAGTCGTCTGCTCATCGACGCGCCATGGTAGTGCATTTTGCTTGTCAAGCCTTTACCCATGAACCCGGGTAGCCGATACCGGGCTGGAAATGCGAAAAGGCGCCTTGCGGCGCCTTTTCGTTACAACATCAAACTTTCAGCAATTTAGAAGCGGTGACGGATACCCGTCGATACCACAACCTGGTTGCCGTGAACCGAGTTGGCGTTCGTGCCATAAATCTGCGCTTCAGCACCTTGCTTACCAAGCTGAACGATGCCTTCAGCATAGATGTCCGTACGCTTCGACAACGAATAGTCCGTCTGCAAACCAAACTGATGGAACTTCATGTGGTCGTTGTTGTTCGGACCGGCGGTGTAACCCTTCACGTCGGTGTACGTATACGCGGCGCCAAGTGCCAATGCCGGCGTCAGTGCATAACGTGCATTCACTTCATAGTTGTTGAAGCGCGCAGTGGAATCGCCCACCGCGAACTGGAAGCGGCTTTGCGTCCATGCACCGCCAACCGTCACCGGCCCGATCGCGTAGTTGCCGCCAACACCGTACGTGCGTTGCGTCTGCACTGACGCGCCCGCACTTTGTGCCACCAGGTTCGTCCCGGCGCCGTTGTCCGTCATCGCACCGCCAGCGAGGTTGGAATCAGGATTTTGCAGTTGCAGGTAAGCCGCTGCAATCTTGAACGGACCGTTTGCGTACTGTGCGCCAGCGCTGTACGCACGGTTGTTACCGAATCCACCAGCCTGGTTCGAGAAGCCATACAGACCGCCAAACGTGAAGCCGGAGTAGTTCGCGCTTTGGTACTTGACCGAATTGTTGACGCGGAACGAGTTCTGCGTGTTGTCATTGTCGAACGGATGCGCGAAGTACGTACCACCCCAGCTACCGGTAGCCGTCATTGGGGCAAGATAGTCGACTACGGAGTCGTACTGACGACCCAACGTTACCGTGCCGAACTGAGCAGTCGAGATACCTGCGAATGCCTGACGACCGAACTCAGTACCGTTGGTGCCGCCGTTCTGCTTTTGAAGCGCCGAACCATCGCCCATGCTGAAACCGCTTTCCAACGTGAAGATTGCCTTCATGCCGCCACCGAGGTCTTCCGTGCCCCTCAGGCCCCAACGGCTGCCGTTGAGGTTGCCGCTCGACAGGCGGAATGCTGCAGCGCTGCCCTTGGCAACGTTCGTAGCAGCTTCATTGTTCACATAGCTGAAACCAGCATCGATAAGGCCGTACAACGTAACGCTGCTCTGCGCATTTGCGGCGGTCGCAAAAGAAGCGGCAACGGCCGCGACGATCAGAGTCTTTTTCATGTGTGATCCCTTTAATGAGTCTGACGACTCGACTGGTTGCATAACGCGACGCCTTCCTGCGTAACACCAAGGCGACTCGTTTCCGGTCTTCACCGGACACCGTGATTCGGCTGAAACAAAGTTTAGGGCGCTGGCTTTTAACCAAACCATCAAGACGCACACAAAAGGCTTTTTGAATAAATCAAAAAATGGGGTTCGTTTTCGCTCAAACGCTTGTTCCGTCAGGCATTCGTGTTATCTCGAATTAACCTCTGGATACCTAATTAGTTGAACGCGTTGCAGAGTTGCGACAGTAGCAACTGCGCGACACAAACGCGCTTTCATCAGCTTTCGTCTTATTCCTATTTCACCGACAACCCCACCGCATTAGCATCGCGCACGCGAGTGAGGCTTGAGAAAGAGCGCCCTCACTCGTGTCTTTTTTCGGCCCCGAGGCGTGACATACACGGGGCGACTCTTTGTTCATCGGTTGGTCAATGAATCATCTTCAAGCCATGCGCGTCTTCGTGAAAGTCGCTGAAACCGGGTCATTCGGCCGGGCTGCGGCTGCGCTCGATTTATCGAACGCTGTCATCACGCGTTACGTCGCGTTGCTCGAGGCGCACCTCAATACGCGACTGCTCAACCGCACGACGCGAAGCGTGTCGCTCACCGAAGCCGGCGCGTCGTACGCCGAAGGCTGCCGGGCGGTGATAGAACAGGTCGAGTCGATTGAATCGACGGTCTCGCAAACATCGTTCGATCCCTCCGGCACGCTGAAGCTCGTGGCATCGGCGTCTTTCTCACTGTTCGGACTCACGCCGCTGCTGTGTGAGTATCGCGACGCGTTTCCCAACGTGAAACTGCGTCTCACGCTGCTGCATCGGCCAGTGGATCTGGTGGATGAGGGTTTCGACGTTGGTATTGTCGTGCCGCGCATGGTGAACAGCGGCACGTTGATCAATCGGCCCTTGTTCAAGGTGACGCCGGTCATCGTGGCCGCACCGGATTACCTCGCGAAACACGGCGTACCGCTGCGGCCCGCTGATCTGGCCGCTCACGCGTTCCTGTCGCCGTCAGCGGACATACACGGGTCCACGTGGTCGTTCACGGGCGCGACCGGTGAGGACGAGGATATCGTCATCGATCCGGATTACACGGTCAACAATTCGCAAATGCTTCGACAAGCCGCGCTGTCCGGCATGGGCGTCACGGCACTGCCGGAAAGCCATGTCGCAGACGATCTTGAACAGGGCACGCTCGTGCGGTTGCTCACTGACTACGCGGTAAGTAACGCGGACAAGGAAGTCTCGCTGGTGTATCCAGGACGCCGTCACGTGTCCGCAAAAACGCGTTCGTTTGTTGATTTCGCGCTCGCACATTTCAGGAAAGACACGGCGATGAACGCCTTGTTTTAACGGGCTTGAAAACGCAGGCATGACGAACAAACGGGCCAATTCCAACCTGCGTTGAAATTGGCCCGTTTTGTTTGCAGCGCCTGGTTGAAACTTCAGCGCTCGATCACCATGCGTTTAGCCGCCGGCAAGAAGACCGGTGCTGCAGCACCAGACTAACGCCCCAATCCGCAAACATCACGCCATCTCCGCACGTTGCGCTTCAATCCGCTCGAGTAGAACCTCGCAGCGCACGATCAGCGCTGCGCCATCCTGGCGGCGAAGGCCGTCCGGTTTGTCGACGAGATCACGTCGGAACCTGTCGAGGGCAATCTGCAACGGCCGGTACTGCAAAATGCTAGCCGCTCCGATCACCCGGTGATGCCACTCGCGCAACTGCGCCACGCTACCGCCATTGAGCAAGGTTCTGAGCGTGTCGAGATCATCACGGAATGACGACACGAATGCGTCGAGCAACGCCTTGACCGTGGTCCCGCTGCCCCAGAGTTGCGTCATGTAGTCCAGATCGATCTCATCGGTTTCTGCGTCGAAGGTATCAACATCCTGTTCCTCGACAACAACCGGTTCCGGCGCCGCCGATGCGCTGTCCATGACACGCCATCGATTCAAATGGTCGCGCAACGTGACGAGCCGCGTGGGCTTGATGAAGCAGTCGTCCATGCCGGCGTCGCGGCACATGGACAACTCCTCGGGCGCCGTGCTCGCGGTAATGCCCAGGATCGGCAATCTCTTCGACAACCCCAGTTCGCTCGCGCGCACGCGCCGCGCCAGTTCATAGCCGGTCATGTTCGGCATGTGGCAATCGGTGATGAGGAAGCCGTAGTGCGTCTGCTTGAGCGCCGCGAGCGCCTCCACGCCGTCCTGCACCACGTCGCACGCAAAGCCCAGCAGCGCCAGTTGATGGCGGATCAGCTCCTGATTCACGGGATGATCTTCCGCGACGAGCACAAGCCGTCCCATGCGGATTGCGCGCTCGCGATCGGGCGGCTCGTTGTTCGTATCGATACCGCGCGTTGCACGCGAGACAAGCTGCGGCAACCCTGTCAACGCGGCCACGCATGCAGCGCCCAAACCGCGCCAGGAGATTGGATTGACGCTTACGCGAATGTCGTTGTCCAGAATGCGATAACCCGTGGGTTTCGGTTTTTCCGTGACGTGAATCACGCGCGTTTTCAGTGGCAGCGCTTGCGGATGGGTGTCGCTGAGAAACACGAGATCGATGCCGTCGAAGGTATGCGGATCACGCAGCGCGGCGTCGTCGCTGGACCGGATTGCCAGCTTGAGGCCGAGCGCCTGACCGTAGTCAACAAGCGCACGCGCCACCCGCTGATCGTCGATGGCGATAATCCCGCTCTTGCCCCGCAAGCCATCGATCTGATAGTTGGCCGTTTCGACCGGCATGTCGAGCCGCACGATCATTCGCGTGCCCACGCCTACCTGACTTTGCAGCTCCAGCGTTCCGCCCATCAGTTCGACCAGCTTGCGACAGATCGTCAACCCGAGGCCCGTGCCACCGAAGCGGCGTGTAGTGGACGATTCCGCCTGCACGAACGGCTCGAACAGACTCGCCTGGGCCTCAGCCGCAATCCCGATCCCTGTGTCTTCCACGTTCAATTCGACTGTCTGCACGCCGTGCTCGCTGTCGACCAGATTCACCGTGAGCGCGACCTCGCCTTTCATCGTGAACTTGATAGCATTGCTTATCAGATTGAAAAGCACCTGCCGCAGCCGAACGCTGTCACCGCGCAAACTCGCGGCAATATCCGGCGATACATCCACCCGCACGCGCAATCCTTTTTCGTGCGCGCGCCCCGCGAGCAAACCGATGGCGTTATCGACCAGTTCACGCAGGTCGATCGGCATGGATTCAATGGTGAGACGCCCCGCCTCGATCTTCGAATAGTCGAGCAGGTCGTCGAGAATCTGCAGCAACGCGCTCGCCGAGTCCTGGATCATGCCAAGCATCTGCGATTGATCGGGATTGAGCGGTGTGTTCTCGAATACCTCCACCAGTCCGAGCACCCCGTTCATGGGGGTACGGATTTCGTGGCTCATCATCGCGAGAAAATCATCCTTGGCGCGGGAGGCCGCTTCCGCCGCATCGCGCGCCGCGGCGAGTTCGTCGGCACGCGCGCGCTCGACACTGGCGTCGACCCAATAGCCATTCCAGACCACCGATCCGTCCGCTTCGCGGTGCGCCACGAGATGCGCGCGGATCCAGTGGCGGCCTTCGTCGACGATCGAGCGAAACTCCATGTGAACCGGATCCAGCGTGAGCGCCGAACGTTCGATCGCCTCGCCCAGACCGCGCTTGTCGTCGGCGTGAATCAGTGATAGACCCGCCACCTGGTCGCTGCCGAGCGCCGCGAGATCAGTGCCGAATAAATGACGCGTATCGCCGCCGATGTACGGGAAGCTGTACGCCCCATCCTTCGTGCGCCGCAACTGAAACACGATGGCCGGCAGGGAGCGTGTGACGTCGTGCAGGCGGCGTTCGTTTTCGCGCGCGCGCATTTCCGCGTCGCGAATGTCCGTGATGTCGATCATCGTGCCGACGACACCCGCCATTGCCCCATTCGCCGCCGCGAATGCGCCGGTCCAGAAGAGCCCGTGACGCAGCGCGCCGTCGCGATTGTGAAACGTGATTTCGATCTGCTCGCGCCGCCCGTGCTCGATACTCATGCCCACGAGATCATGCAGGCGCTGGCTGTTATCAACCCCCCACGACTGAACCTCGAGCGTCGTGCGTCCGATAATGTCCTCGCGCTTCAGCCCGAGCGTCTTTTCGAACGCGCGATTCACCGCGATGTAGCGATTCTCCCGATCCTTCGCGACCAGCGGATACGGCACGACCTCCATCATGGTCTGCTGGAAACTGAGTTGCGTAGCGAGACGCTGCTCCGTTTCCACGCGCCGTGCCATTTCGCGCTGGAGGAGGACGAACGCCCTCAACGTGACCGCCAGCACCACGGCAATAGCAATCAGCGCCGGTAGCAGCCGCATGGCATTGACACTCCAGCCGCTTGCCGGCGGGTCGAGCGCTGCCCGACGGACGGCGAGGATGCTCTGTTTGTCGGCGTCCGACATGGCGCTCAACGCACGGTCGATCAGTGGCACGAGACGGCCGAATTCCGGACGCAGCGCGAAGCTCATATGCTCGAAATTGCCGGCCGGCCCGACGATCTTCAATTCGTCCTCGTAACGCGCGGCGAGGGCGATATCGACAGTAACGAGATCGCCGACGAACAAATCCGCCTTGCCCCGGACCACGCGGTCGAGCGCGGCATTCAGGTTGGGCGCGATGATAAGCGCGGCGCCCGACGGCAAATTGCCAAGCCGCCCGCTAGCCGCCAGCCGCGCCGTCACGACGATCCGCCGCGATGACGCCTGCTCTATACCCTTCATCACCGGTTCGCCCAGCCGCCCGACTATGACGAGCGGATAGTCCACCACCGAGCCGGTCGGGATTCCGCCGGCAAGACGCGGCGTCTCGCGCTCGGTAGTCGCTACCATGTCGATCTGCCCGCGCGCGAAGGCGTTCAACACATCGCCCCAGTCCTGATACACACGCCGCTCGAGATCGATATCCAGCGCCTTCGACAAATAGCTTGCGTATGCCATTGCGATGCCTCTCGACTCGCCGCTGGAATCCACATAGGTGAACGGCGCCCAACTGGCGTCGACGCCGAGCGTAAGAGGCGGCAGCGAGTGCAAATAGGCGCGCTCGTCGGCGCTTAGGCTCAGCGTCTGCGGCTGTTCGGTACCGGTGCTTCCGGGAATGGGTTCTGAGCGGCGAGCCTGGGATTCGTCGCGGGTCAGCGTCGAATAGTCTTGCGTAGTTTGTTTCGCGGGTTGAACACGCAAGGGTCCGGCTGAAACGCCCGATGCTGCCCACACGAGCACCAACAGCGTCATCAGGCGAACCAGACGGAGGATGGAGGGAGAGGACATGATGTTCGCGCTCGTTACGACAGCTGCTTATCGAGCGCGCCGTCGATACCGAGCGCGCCGTCGATACGGCCGACGTGTGTCAGCGGCTCGCCGTTACTCGAAGCGCCGCGCTGGAGCATGGGATGGACGAGGCCTGCCAGCACGCCGCCCGCAAGGGGCGCCGCCCAAAACATCCAGAGCTGATCCAGCGGCCAGCCAGCCACCACGAGCGCGACGCCAGTGGAACGAGCCGGGTTCAAAGACGCATTTGTCACCGGAATGGCGAGCAGCGAACATAACGCCAGCGACAGCCCGATCAGCACGGCGCCGCTCAAACGCGCTTGCCGGTCAGACTCGACACAGAGATTCACGAGGACAAAGACGAAGGTCGTCAGCGCCTCGACGATCAGCGCCGCGTGCAACTGATATCCGGCCGGCGAATGAGCCCCGTAACCATTGGCGCCGAATGCGATGAGATGGGGCGAGACACCCGGGCGTGCGCTCGCAACGACATATAGGAGCCACGCGCCGGCGGTCGCTCCCCCGACCTGAGCAGTGATAGCCGGGATCAGGTCCCGCACGGGAAAACGGTTGGCGACGGCAAACCCGACGGTGACCGCGGGATTGAAATGAGCGGCGCAAACGGGACGTAGAACGTAGACCAGCGTGGTTGCCGCAAGGCCGAAGACCACCGCCTGGCAGACGAGTCCGATGTCGGGGCGAAAATTACCACTCGCCAGTGCGATGCTGCCGCAGCCGAAGAAGACAAGCGAAAAGCTTCCCACGCACTCGCCTATCAGTTTCTTGAACATCCCGTCACCCCGTCTGAAATTCGCCCTCGGCCGACACACGTCCGACCGCACAGAAAAGATTGGCTGGGTCACGCGCGTTGGCGAAGTAAAGCGTTCAAGTCTGGAGCGAAAGGCGAACCTATTTAATCAGAGCATTCCTAAACATTTCTGAGAAACAATGCGTGTCCGTTTGTTGCCTATGCGATTCCGGTGGTGTCGGTTGGAACGGGCGCTTCAACGTGGTTTCGACGTGGTTTCGACGTTATGTGAGGCCAATTTGCCTCAAGTAGTCGATCAATTCATTCTCGCTTCTCAGCCCAAGCTTACGCATCGCGCTGCGCCTTTGCGTGCCAATGGTTTTCACGCTGCGCTCCAGGCGTTGCGCAATGCTGATCAGCGACAAGCCGCTCGCGTACAACTGGAAGACTTCCCATTCGCGGGCGCTTAGTACGCCGGCGCGACCGGTGACATTGACGAGTTCGTTGCCCAGAAGCGCCCCCGCGTGCTTCGAGACGAAACGTCCGCCATCGACCACCTCGACAACCGCCTGGTTCAGCGCCTCCATGCAATCGCGCTTGTCGACCAGGCCGTCCACACCCAGTTCCAGCAACCCTGTCAGCATTTGGGGCTGAGCGATCATGGTCACAATGATTACTCGCGGCCGCCGTGCTTGCCTCAGGAAACGTCGTAGATACGCTATGGCATTGTTTTCGCCGTTGATACCCCGCATGCCAATGTCGGATATCACGACCTCGCACGGAAAGCTGTCTATCCGGTCTGCGAGCGATTCAGTATCTGCAGCCGTAGCCACTACCTTTACTCGCGGATCCCGCTCAAGCCAGATGCGGATCCCCTCTCGCACGACAGCATGATCGTCTGCCACGATAATCCGGATTTTCGAATCCATTTTTGTTTTATACGCCTGGTACGTGATGGCCCACGTGTCTCCTGGACCTGATGTATACAAGTCGTGCTTGTATTGCGACGGCTTTTAATGCCGTTGGCTAAACTCCCAGCCGTTGTGCCTGGACCAGGCCACTATCGAATGCAAACCGGTAAAGCTCGGCATCCGTCAATAACTCGAGCTTGCGCATGGCGGCGCATTTTTGCGCGCTGATTGTCTTGACGCTGCGACCGAGTTCGCGCGCAATTTCGGTGACGTTGCCACCGCGCGCATAGCGAGCAATGACGTCCAGTTCGCGGCGCGTGAGTTTCTGTCGAATGAGGTCCACCCGGTTTGCCGAACTCGCGTCCGCGAGCAGTGCGCGCACTGACGGACCGAGATAATCCTCGTGCGCGAGCACCGTCACGATAGCCACATAGATAAGCTCTAGCCGGTCCTGCTTGCTGACTACCGCGTTGGCGCCCGCATCAAGGGCACGCGCGATCAGGTCCGCATCCGTTGTCATGGATAAAACCACGATTGCCGCTTTCGGATGATGTTCGACGATGTATTTGATCAGATCGATACCATCACCATGCTCGCCGCCCGGCATATAAAAATCCATGATGACGACGTCGCATTCCTGCTTCTCGAGTGCTTCCACCAGCCCGGTTGAATCCTGCGCCCGAGACACAATTTCAATATTCTGCACATTAGCGATCAGGCGCTCGATGGCAAGAACAACTAATGGATGATCGTCCGCTACCGCCAATTTGATTCGTTGAGTGAACGCAATCATTTACTAACCTCTTCTAACCTGAAATTCGCCCAGGTGATGCGTCCGCTCGCGGCGGGTTTCAATTTACCGGTGGTTGCACGGCCCGCTGAAGGATCGTTGATTCGCGCCGTCATCGACATAAGATGCCTCCGAAAGCCTTTCGCAATCTGCAACATCACGTCATTCCGTGCGCGCGTGCAAACGCGAATAATCCCGGATCGTTCTGGACCCCGAGCTTGCCCATGGCGTCGCGTTTCTGACGGCTGATCGTGCGGACATCGCGCTTCATGAAACGCGCGATCTCGGTGATCGACAAACCGCTCGCGAACATCCGCACGACTTCGATCTCTCGCGGCGAAAGGCGCGGACCCTCTCCTAGTGCGTCGGTTTCTGCTCCGGCCACCGCCAGCGCCGAGACGATCGACGTGCTCAGGTAACGGCGTCCAACACCTGCAAACTTGACCGCTGCCGCAAGCTCGTCCATGGACTCGACCTTGTTGAGCAAGCTCATTGCGCCAGCGGCCAGGATTGAACGGAGGATTGCGACGTTGCTCATGCTGGTTAGCACGACAATGCTGATGGCCGGCCAGTCTCGCCGCAAGCGCTTGATGAGACGCAGGCCGTCTTCCGCCTGCGAGCCTTGCTCGGGCATGGCGAAGTCGGTCACCAGCACGTCGCATGGTGTGTACACCAGCAGCCTCAGCAGCTCTGCAGCGCTTGCAGCCTCGGCCACGACTTCCAGATTTTCATCCATGCTGAACGTCGCTCGAATGCCGAGCAAAACGAACGGATGATCGTCTGCCAGAACGATTCGCAGTTTCAATGCTGCCTCTCAGTTTTTTTTGTATGCACTTCGGGTTGAATCCGCGCCGAGTGGCAACAATCAATTTGGTAATGCGCCGTTGCACATAAGAACACGGCGATAAGCCGCTCCATATAGGAACACTCTCAATGTTCCTGGTACACAGCGCGTCACTTCCAAGAGTTGTCTTATTGCACGCGGATCGGCGCGCTCGTTTGCCTGGCTTGTGCCTGCTATGGGCGACTTGTGGCCGGCATGCTGTATCGCGCGGTTCAACGAGGATCAGAGTAGTTTTTAAGTGCCCGACGATTCCATACGAATTGTCCTAATCCTCTCGATCTAGAAACGACGCTCTAATTAGTCGAGAAATACGGAATCCGACGATGCGCACGGAGGACGGCTATATGTACCGGCCAACAGAGTGGCGGACAAAAATTGGGCGTTGTCGATATCCGTCGCTCATGGCACGGTCATCTGTCCACGCGCCTTTTATCCCGGTGATGAATACGCTGGAAACCCCTTCATCCTGACATCGTGCGCTGGAGCCGGCGAAGTGAGCGCGGCGACGTCCTGCGTTTCATATCGGACATTTTTTCCTGGTCTTCATATTTTTCGGCGATCGCGTGCTGGCCCGGTGGCACGTGGCGCGATCGCAACGCTTATCTTCTCGATACCACCGGTCGAGCCGCGCCGAGCCCCGAGAAGGCGGTGAACGCCAGCGACCGGCTGATCGTCGCCTCGACGTACGCACAACGCAAAAAGCCCGCGCGAGGCGGGCTTTTTAGTCAAACGCAGCGAAAACTGCTTTGGTGGGTTTAAAACGGTTAGCGGAACCCACGTATGTCAAATTCGCTTCAAACCCATGATTTATTTATAAAAATAGTGAATAAAAAAACAGCTTGTAAAAAATCTATGTGTTAAACAGCGCCGTTGCTTACTTAGGAAACGCCCGCTTAGCGGGCGTTTTGGTCTTTTCGTTATTCACTTTTGAATTTGCGACTTTCGCATGTCTTTCCAGCTTTTGGGAGAGGTGCAGGAGAGGGGGCGCTGAGGCCCGCCAGGAGCGAAAAGTTATCCACAGGGCGCGCCGACTCGATTGGCCGGGCGGCTGCAGAGGCCAGCCGGTCTGTATATTGGCCTCTTCAAGCTTCGATATCTTTTGCAGTTAGCGGTTGTCAAGAAACATTCGAGCGGTTAAGAATGAATACCGTGCGACTCTGGGCAACCACTCGCAAATGACTTTCGTGTCGTGAGGGAACAGTTCGCGTCCAGCGACTGAATCAATGGTCTTCAACATGCGAGCGACTCCCTCGTTTTCCGTCGCTCCTACCTTATCTATCCACCACTTTTCATCGTCCGCAGTCGCCTGCAGCAAAAACATGGGGAACGTAGCAGAGGCCGACGATGAATCTCCAATCAGTGCAGCAAGCAGTAGCATGGGCACCTGAAAAATGCCGGGCACCTCGGCTGTTCCCTCAAAGGCGGCAAGACTGCGGGGTGGCACCGAAGCTTTCAAGAGACGGTAGACGTTTGCAAACCTCTTCGCACTTCGCGGAGTTGATAGGAGCCCATATAACCCTCCTGCGAAAGCGGCTTCAGCTTTGTTGATGGAAAGCGCCTGAGCCAATTGCGTAAGGTCTCGCAGCGCCTCTACTTCGTTTTCCCGCGCACTTGCCAATGTCGAGCTTCGACTTTGCGTTGCATCCAGTGAAACTTCCGCCGCGATATGGTCCGGCACACCATCCAAGCGTGCACCGCGCTCTCCATCTTGGCCGGTATCGCTGGTAGCCGACGGAAGAGCTTTCGTCGGTGCTAGCAATCTTTGCATCATCCGCGCAAAGGCTGAGCCGTTCATTGGACGGACGCTAAATGGGATTTGAAAAATCTTGTCCAAATAATCCTGAGCTGTTGCAAAACTGCCTACGACCGGTCCTTCGTTCTTCAGGTGGCTAAACTTTGCTTCGAGTGAACGCAGCAACCAACGCGGGTCAACGCTGACCACGACAACAAACAATTCATAGGCCAGCAAAAGATGTACTGCTTGCAGGATTTCAACAACGACATCCGGCGGGCAGCGGTCTACGTCGTCTATGTACAGGACAATGCGGTCAACATGGCGTAACCCTTCTTGCCCCGTTCGCAGCCTTTGTACGAGACCGTCGAAATCTTTTCGCACTACCGAAATTAAGCCTAGATGTTGACGATAGTCCTCGGACCTCGCGCGCTCCGCGACAAAATAGCTCAGCGAACGCCCCTGCTGTGTCGCTGTTACACGGTCTTCTAATCCTTTGGCCCGTGCACTGACGACGGCCACTCGCTCAACCGCTGCCTGCTCGGTTGCCTTCGCTTGAGTAAGTTCGCTTTCGAGTTTGATTTCGGCGTCTGTCGGTTCGGAGCGTTTCTTCGCTAAGCGCTCATCGACTTTGCGTTTAGCCTCTGAAAGGGCATTTAGCGCTGTTTTCGCGCGACCGAGGGCTTTCCCAATGACCAGAGATGTCGAGCCGAGTATCACTGTCACTTGCGCGGCCAATGCAGATAGCGCAGCGGCGCTTGGCGCCACGAACCGCTCGGTAACCCATGCGACAGCCGGAGGCAAGATAAAGAGTAACGCAATGCCACCGACCATCCACGGAACGCTTCGGCCAGTAAATATAGAAACGATAAGAGAAGCCGCGCGGCCACCTATTGAATAGCTTTGCTCCACCACCCGGCTCAGTTCGTTGATGCTGTCGATTGCGGCTGGTGCACCAACTTGGCTCAAGGCCTTCTCGACCTCGGTCTTAAGGGCATCATCCCCGTTTAGCAGTTTGGCGAGGTCGCCGTACCGCAGGTCACGCAATTTGAGCTCTCGTCGCTCGCGTTCGACAATGCTCACCTGAAGGGCTTGTGACGCTTCCCTTAACTGACCAGCGGCTAGATTGCGTTCGGCCTCCGCAACTTTTACTTCAGCGCGAACGCTTTCGAGTTCGCGAGTCAGATTGGCATGCGCTTCGGACGGGTCGAGCTTGGGAGTTAGGTAGCTTGAGAGTTCGTCCAGAATGTTACTCACGAGACTAGCTAGGAGACTTGTATCGACATAGTGCCAAGCATTAAAGTGAATTTGAACTACGTCCGAGCAGAATTGCCCGTTATCCTGCGCCTTTGCTTTTCCTGCAATGCGGTCCACTGCTGCAGAGATTGAGCGCATAAAGAAACTCTTGCCAGCACCCCATTCTCCAAATAGTCCGATGGCAAGGGGCGGAGTAACCTCGCGAGCGAGCATTACAGAAGCGAGAGTCTCTACGTCTCGACTGATACCGATGTCGTCCTGCGAGATATCGATGGTATCGGATGCGTAGCCGGCTATAAGAGGGCCGAAGGGCGCCTCGATTTTTCGCGCTTCAGACATGTCTGAGAGCAAGCGATTCACTATCTCTCTATCTGATTCGCTTGCCAAGCCTAGCAACGCATCACGCACGTCGTTTGAATCAAATATCGAAAGCAGCTGACCAAATGGTCGCCGAGAAAGCGGTGTAGCAGAGCGAGCCTCATTTAAAACGAGTTCGCTGAATCGGCGCACGCCAAAGCGAGTTGCCAAAATGGGCATGGCCGCAAAAGCCATTTCTGGCAGTGCCAAAGCGTAAAGGGCGTCATATGTTAGGGGTTTTCCACCTGCCTTACGCTCGAGCAGTTCCACCACGTCTGGTGCGAGGTCCGGCACAGGGAACACGCGCAGCACTCGGAGAACGCACCACGCCGTCTCGTAATCTGCTGAGTGCATAGATGTTCGCAACCGCAAGAGCAGCGAAGCATCTTTGGGGTTGTCAGCAACCGAGGCGAGTGCTGCCACTTCTGGTGCGTTATCTTCCCGAGCTTCCTCTTGAGCACGCTTTCGATATGAAGGGTCGCGACGGATGATTCCTGCTAGGGTCCAGAATCGAATCGTCCTGTCCGGTTCGTGCTCGGAATGGATATGACGCAGAATCAAAGTGCCACTTGCTACACTATCCGCTTCCAGCCAGATAAGAACGCTTAACAACCAACCTCGGATTGAGGCAATCCGAGCTTGCTCTCTCGGCGGTCCACCGAACTGACTTGCCAGCGCCACGCTGTACTCGTCGCCAATACTTTTTCGGATTCGGACCGCCAGTTCCTCACGGTTTGCGATGTCCCCTCGGATTACACGGTCTAGCAAAGCCGTGCGGTCGATTTCCGACCCATCAACTATGACATTGAATATCTCGTCAAAGCGCGGCGTCACTCCGCTCTGTTCGTTCGCCGGAGTGGTGGATGGTTCATCTGCAGCAACAAGTAACAACGCAGCCCGCAACTGTTCGTACGCGGTGTCTCCTTGTCTGAGGTCGACCCTAAGACGGCGTCGAAAGAGGCTCTCAATATCATCAAGCGCAACATCTGGTGCAGGCCCGACCAAAGCCGGGATAATGTGTTTACCTAATGAAACCGCCCGCTCTGCCAACTTTCGCTGCGTTTGGCCCCATCCTTGCGCTCCCAGTACTGCGACCACAGCTAAAGCTTCGCGAAGCTCTAGTTCTTCGATTTTCTCGAGCTCGTCGCCCGCTTTTATATCGCGTCGAAAGTAGTAGGTTGGAATACCGAGCGACTGCAGGCGCTCGGAAATATCCTCAATTCCGGCTTCCCTTTCGTTGTATAGAAGAAAGACCTTCCGCTGTTCGTTGCTATGAAGTCCTGATGCCAATGTGTTCTCCTGTCGCGTCGAATTTGTCGACGCCATTAGCACGAGTACCAGACTCTCGGCCGCTCTGTAGGAGCGCTCGCACAGCAACTGCTTCGATGCATCGGCGCACTTGCGGCATTTGCGAAGAGGTCCGATAGCCGCTGTATTCGCACTCGTTTGTTATATGCCAACTCCGGTGTCGCGTTCACCTGCGCGAGCCGAACGCCCCAGGAGCTCTTGGACGAACGACGAACGTGCGCTGTGACGGTCGCGAACGGCCAGTCAAACCGTCTTGCCTATGTCGACTTGAAGTCATTGGCGTTCCTAATGGCATCAACCAACGCTATTTTCCTTTTTTGAGGCGTTTTACAAATTCACCCGCGATGCTTCCACCTGACAGAATATGCCACGCTGCACAAGTGCAGCGAGATTGGCGGCTGCTTGCTTCGGTGCATCTCCGCCACGTATCAACGTACCTAGCTCGACGTTGAGATTCATCGCATAGTCGGTCAAATTAGCGCTCGACACAAGGAGAACCTCGTCGTCCGCAACCATGAATTTCGCGTGGAGCGAGCCATGCTGGCCTTGGCTGCTTCGCGGCCTGCGTGAGGACGGCCAAACATACATTGTGACGCCCTTGAGGCGCGACAATGCAAGGGCAACAGCCGGGTCAAAGGTCACTTTCGCGGCGCTTTCCTCACGACTTTCCAACAAAAACGAAACACGAACACCTCGGGCCATTGCTAATTCGATTGCGCTTACGAGGCCATCGACCTTGTAGGCCGCAAACGTCACAATAAAGAGCGACCTCCGCGCAGCATTTATCAACTCGAGTAGCGCCTGCTCCGTGCTCCGTAATCCGGACCACGGGGTGGCTGGGCCGGACCACACCAGTTCCACACTACTCGCTCTGTGCAGCCTCGTAGCTTGGTAGAGTGCACCTTCAATCGACGCGGCAAGTTCAACCGGAGTAATTTGTCCGGTTTCTTGATGCCACGCTTGGATGACTCTCTCGAACTTCGCTCGAGCCGTCGCATGAAGCCGCTGCAGTATCGGCAACATTGCAGAAGATGACGTTGAAACGCTGTGGCCGTTTCGAAGCTGCTCCACCACCGCCCCAACAGCATCAGGGGACACGTGGGCGGCGAACTCCGTGATGGCGTCGAGCAAGGATATGGAAGTGCCCATGACTATTCAAAAAAGGGGACGTTTCCGCCACCAATCGTCTGGACGAGGAGTCCTCGGTCAAGATATTTGTTTCCTCGCTCGCAAGAGGTCTCGGGGGAAAACATGCAGGCATGGCACGCCGCTCCGTGTAGCGAGGAAGTGCCGTCCTGCGCTGGGTGGTGCTCACCGCACAGGGGGTCCGAGGCACAAAGCCGAATTTGCTCCAACGCAAGCCGTATCAAGCGTCCAAGCCTGTCTGGTTCACCAAGCGATACCAAACCACCCAGAGTCCCTTCACTGTCGGGAGCCGCCGTATAAAGAAGCAAGCCGGCCATAGGGGGGGCGTCTCCATTTCCGTCCTGAGCATATATCCGTTCACGAATGCTGGCTGATGAATACCCCGCCTCCATGGACAACTGCCGCATCAGAGCGTGTGAGAAGGAGTGAATCAGTGCATATCGAATCCCCGGGTACCCGCTCTCTGGCTCGGGAATGCGCCGCGCTTTCCGCCATGCCACATGAGCGCGGAACATTTCCTCGTCCTGTTGGGTGACGCGCTGCACCCACCCACATATAGCTTCTTCCGAAAATTGGAGAAAAACTCCTTCCCCCCTTACTTCTGAAACAGGCACCCAAATCGGCTTGCTTCGCCCCAACGGCGCGCGCAGCGAGTCCGGAATTTCGCTGGGGTCCGAATAGTCGCCAGGTGATTCGATGCGCGTGAATCCGGTTAGAGCACGCACCTCTCGCAGACGCTCTGCACGAACAACCTTCTCGAAATACGGTTCATATCCGTGTGGCGCTGCCACTGGGGTTAGCTGAAAATCCCGAGTGTTTGTGCCGGGGTCCGCACTGACGAAGACATTCCATTCAGGCAATTTCAAATTGCCGTCAGCTTCATCAGCTTGAACGCCATTCTTCTTGCTTTCAATGGCATCCAATACGGCAACGTCGCTGTAGTCCTCCAGTCCCTTCAGATTCCCCACCGCGCGGAAAGCTGTGATAGTCTCAAGTGATGGGATATGTTGCAGTATCGCCCAGCGCTCCTCTACCAACTGAGGTAACTTGTCCACGTACATCGGAATTGAGAGCGCCGAAAGGGATATGCCAAACCAACTGTTGGACGCGCCTAGCAGCATCGTCTGCGCATGCTCGTCGCAGCCGTTGGGCGCGAAGTCCCGCAAATGTGGTCGCCGCCCCCGACATCCGAATACGTCATCGCTTGCGGCGACCTCTCCGAATGCGTCTGACATGCGGCGGTCTAGCCCGCAGGTATCGCACTTCACTAGCAAATCGACCGCTTCGTCTGACGCACCGATTTTTTTCAGCCGCAATGGACCATTGCATGTTGCCGCACCACGATGCACAAAGCGCAACCACGGAAAGTCATCAAGATGGCCGTGACTGCATGCAATCTGGAACCGCACCGGCAGCGCGACGGGGGGCTGTCCGGCCTTGCTGCAGTTCGCATGGACAAAGCGTGCCCGGTCCGGTCGGTAAGGGTCCGTTTTCAGTTCGAACAGGCCGGAGCTGATTGGTGCCAATAGCTCACACCATGGACATCTAAACCACTGAGGAAACGCCGCAACCGGAACTCCAATTTTGGCGCCTCCGAGCGGGTCGGCAGAAGCGGTGTCTGGCTCGACTGGTGGAAGCAAGAGCTTCTCCACCTGGCCACCGAGTTGAACGCGCACGGCGCGAAGCAGGCGCTCTTCGCTGACCAATACCGAGTGCGTCGTGTCCCAGTCGTCCAACCCCATGACCATGCCAGCGATGTTGGGTAGGTCAATCATCGCCCCGACGCCATAGACGTTCAGGAGTTGCGTTGGTCTAATGTCACCCACCTTGTGTTTTGTCATTGCTGGCCTCCGGACGTCGACGACGGAATGCTTGCGCCACCGGCAGCGGCCAGCGCTGGCGCCGAATATCCTTGTCCGTAGCCGTCATCGAGCGGCTTGTCGTCCATGATTAGCCCGACACTCGGCTCAACGTCACGTAGCGAACCGAGGCAGGTGAAGTCTTCCCACTCTCCGGCGCCCGTTTTCTCGAGCAGCGCAACCGTAGTCCCGTCTCGCTGGCCTTGATATCCCAACCGCGCTCCGCCCGGTTTGGGTGCAGCCTTCTTGAGCCAGTAATCTATGCGGGCCTTCAACAACTTCTCCACCCGCTGTCCCTGCGCTGTTGACTGCGTCACGGACGCGGCGCGCTGTGTAATCACTTTAATTGCGTCCTTCACAATCGAGTGCGAACCGTCCAGACGTCCCGCTGCCAGGTTCTCGTTAAATTCGGACGCCGGCAAACGAACCAGTGCGGCCAGAACAGCAGACACCCCTCGGTCAACCGCTCGTGCTGCGAACGGGGTGACTGAAAGTGCTTCCACGTGCTGGTAAAAGGTGGCGTGGTAGTGCTCGAATCGCTCGTAATGAGAAAGGTCGCGCGGCCGCCCCCAGTTGTAGACCGTGCAAACAAGGCCGGGAGCCTGTGCATTCCGCCCGACGCGACTCGTTGCCTGAATGTATTCAGCAGTTCCCTTTGGCTGCCCACCGACAACCATCAAGCCCAAACGCTTGACGTCGACACCAACCGATATCATGTTTGTCGCCAGCACCACGTCAAGAGGATTGGCGCGGGTCGGCCTACTACTCGCCCGTGCATGGGGCGGCAACAACGGGTCATGCGCAAACTCGAGTCTGTCCAATAAGGCCGGAATATCGCGGGAGTTTTTCCGCGAGGTCAGTTCCTCTAGCGCCGGGGTGTGGCGCTTGGCCAGTCCACGACTTTCCATATCTCGCAGACGCGAACGGATGTCGTCATCCACCAGCCGTCGCATACCCCCGAGTTCACGCATAGAATTGAAATAGCCAAGTAAGGTCATCCACGGGTCCGCAGCCTTCCCATACCGCAAGAACAGAGCTTGCGACGCCGACAAATATGCTGAATAGACGCGAATTAGTGCGACCTTCAGGCGCCGCCCGAAAGCGCTGACGCCGACGTAACGTCTTCCAGGATATCGTTCGCTCGGTTCACGCTGCAGGCTAAAGAAGTTGTCGCGCACGTCCAGCCCCTGTGGCGGAAACACACGAACGTCACGCAAAAATAGCGACCGCACCTGTTCGGTTGCTTGCCGTATCGTCGCCGTAGAGGCAATCAGCTTCGGCCGAACGACCCTCCCGTCAACGGTCCAAGAGCACAGTTGGTCAACTGCCGTCTCATACAAACCGACGAGGCTTCCCAGCGGACCCGAGATAAGGTGCAACTCGTCCTGGATAATCAGGTCTGGTGGTCGAAGTGGGCCATGGGCTACCGCCCGTACGGCGGGCAGGCCGTTTTTTGTCGGATGCGAAGAAGCATCTTCGAGACAAGGTGATGTAAATCCATGGCGCGGGCAGTATCCATCAACCTGGCCAAACAGCATCTGAGTCGTTCCATTCCATGGCATCTGGGCGAATTTATCGACCGTCGCTATCAGCAATGCCGGCAGTCGACGATAGATTTCTTCGTCTACCGTCAGGACTGGAATTCCTTCATCGGGTGCCTTCACGCGGCTGAATTCACATTGGCCTAGACGGTCACTACAGTAAGTGAAAACGCGCGCCCGTCCTTGGGCGTACGTCTCCACTTTGACATCACGCCCGAGGTCCAGCCCTTCGCCACACCAAGGACAGTTAGTCAGCTGTAGCGGAGAACCGGTGCCGCTGCCCATGCCGGCGCCACGCCCACCCAGCGTCGATTGGTGTGCATCCGCGACAGTGTTGGGCGACGTCTTCATGCCGACCCAAAGGCCGACGCGGAACGGTTCGGTACCCCAAGTGTCTGGGGAAGCTCGGCGGATGACCTCGCATGCGCAAATCAGTGCGGCGGCACGCTGGAACTGCTGCAAGGTTAGCAACCGAAGCGTGTAGCGCATGATGACCGCGACGCCGGCGTGCCCGAGTCGGCCTCCCACGCTGCCCTGAAGTCGTCGCATGCCAAGCGTATATGCCGTAAGACCCAGATACGCCTCGGTCTTACCACCGCCAGTCGGGAACCACAGCAAATCTGCGATAGCAGAAGGTGCGCTGCTACGTTCGGGGTGGTCGAGTTGCATCACCCCTGGTAGATTGAGAAGCACAAATGCCAACTGGAAGGGCCGCCATGAGCGGCTTTCTGATTGGTCCAGTTCGTCGATGCTCACCCTTCGGCCGGCCCGCTTCGACTCCGACACGAGCGTGTGGATGCGCTGCTGCCACATCGCGCGATTAGCAAAACGGAACGCCTCGCGCGCCTTGGCGTCATGTTCGAGAAGGTCGATACCAACAGAGATGCGGTCACAGGCGACCTTGCAATCGACCATCGCGTTCTCGGCAACCTTGCGATAGGCCGCTAGTTCTTCCTGCGGGTCGTCGATTCGCGCCGACTCTTTGGTAATCCAGTCTTTATATGCGCCCGGCAGCGCACGAAGGGCGCGGAACAGGTCTCCATCGGGCATTTCGGCCAATGCCTTCATATCCAAGACAACATCGGCCAGAGCAGGGATGTCCTCAGCAGTGGGCGGTGTCGTCTGAGGCACCTCGTATGTCGGCATTGCACGCGTCCGCAAGCGAACGCACTTCGTGGGGTCCTCGGGGTCAACATCCGCATGTACGGCCACCCCGTGTCCCACCGCGAACTCTACCTGAGCTCGGTAAAGCATCTCGAGCGCCATTTGCTCTGCATGCTGTACAGAGTCCGCCTTGCTCTCATCACGGAACAACTGCCTTCGTCGAAAGACTGCCGAACCATCGGGGGCGGTAACCTCGAGCTCGGGCTGAAAAACCCACATTTCGTCCTTAAGGGTTTCGCTTTCCATCTGCCCATTTACCATGAACAGCGAAACTACCCAATCGCCGTTGAGCTTGCGAATCCTTCCCTGGAAGTAGACCTCGGGTTGCGACGCATCCAGAGGCGCGGGCGAAACATCTCCTTCGACCAAGCTAATTGTCAGGCCGACGTTACCCATCGGATACCGCTTCCACACCGTCAGCGGATTTCCCTTGTCGGTAACCTGGGTCGCGCTCTTTTCGCGCTTATAACGACCCCATCGCCCACTGACCAGAACGGACTGAACATCCCCCGCTATCGTGCACGTCAGGCCTATCGATGAGGGGGACAATGAATCAGTCGGAAGCGGCGCATCGTCTGTAGCCCCGTCCTCCCCTGAGGCCGACTCATCGTCAGCGAGTACGTCCATCTCGTTCGCTCGCAGACGCCTATTTCGTGGAGACAGCATACCCACCAAATAGCGGTCCTGCACGCGGGTTTCAGCGACCTCCTCATCAGGGCCGCCACGAGGTCCAAACAGTTCCTTTTCGACAAGGTCTTCGAGTTCGGCGCGCAGCCGAACTGGTGATGGCACGGCTGCAGCCAATACTAGGTGGTCATTCAAACTGTCTGGCATGGATGGTCCCCGACGTGTGTCCTGTTCTTTCAAAATAGGTCCGTTTGAACTTCTGAGGCGATGCTTTGCGTACGATTGATACGCTTGCGCGGACGCTTTGTCGCAGCATCTTTTGCCGCTATCGTCGCCGCATGAAATTGTTCGACTGCATAGTGCTCGCGGTTCAAACGTGAGAGGCGCCGCAGGATTTCAAGCCGCGCTTCCTCGCATATGGTAAAGCGCACGCGGTCATCCTCAGGTAGATACGGCACCGCGTGGAAATCATGTTTGAGGTCGATGTCGTGCCAGCCGTATGCAGAAATCACGGCATGGTCAATCCGGACATGAAGTTCGCGTAGTTTGCCAACGTCCGTCAATTGGGCCTCAGGAGCATGGAAGTGATTGTAGAGTTGAGTCAGCCCAACTCGCTCATCGCTCATTAACCGCCGGCGGAGCATCACATACGACTCACCCAGTTCCTCGAGCTCGTCATATTGTTCCGGGAACGGAAACGGCTCGAAGACGTCACTCGGGGTGTACCGAAGCCGAGACTCTAAGCTTGACGAGAGCTTCCACGCCCATTCACCATGGACTGAGGACTGCAATAAGGCGAACTTGCGGAATGAGTCCAAAGTGTTCACACACAGCGCGTCCGAAAATACCATCTGACTCGATACAAAGTCCGGACACCAGTACTTGCTGTGACGTGCGTACGCCAACACATGTGCCAGAGTGTTAGCTTCGTCGCCTTTCCAGGAGTCGGGATGAACAGCAAAAGCGTCCCCGCGCCCGATGGCATGGTACAGCGCCTTTGCGTCGCGGCCATAGTGCCACCAGCGTCTCTTTCGGCCTTCGGCGCTCGCGTTGCCTCCAAGGCGGTCGCGTTCCGGCTTCACTTTCTCTCTAACTATCTGCAACAATTCCTGGAAATCCGACGCGACTCGGCCAGGGTAGTCGACCGGGACGCGCCCCGTGCGTAGCCAGCTCTCTCGTTTCCCCTCATCCGCCCCCGTCCAGTGACCATCGGCATCACGGGAAAGTGGCCAGTCCCAGAAATTGATGACCCAACGCGAAGCCTTCTGCTCGGGGTGCGAATTCAAGTCCTCTCCGCTGAGATATGAATACAGCACTTCGGCATTCTTCTGGTCCCGTTCAATGAATCCTTGCGCAACTTCCTCACTTATCGTGAAACCACGTCCGAGAATAATGGAGCCTTGGTAGGATTGGTTCGCGTTGGACAGAAGGGGCTTTGGGCTCCACTCGTCCTCACCCGACAGGAATGCGGAGATGGTGAGTACAGGTTCGTCTTTGAGCCGATAGCCGCCGCGCCATCCACCGCGATGGATATGCACCGCGCTGGCAAGCACCGCCGCAACCCCGGGCCATGGGAAACTCGGGTTGGCAGCATAGATGCTGTACCCTTGACGGAGCATTGCTTCGAGCCCGACCTGCCGCGTATCTCCCTCTGCAATAGTGTTCACCGCCAACAGCCCCAGATTACCTCCGACCTTGAGCAGCTTGGCCGCGCGCAGAAAAAAATATGCGCAAAGGTCGGCGCTCCCCCGGCGACCTTCGGCATGCTGCAGAACCAGGAAATCCCTATAGTCGGTGCCCAAGTTGCCCGTGATTTTTTGGCCACCCACGAACGGGGGATTACCAATAACAGCGTCGAACCCAGGATTGTCGGGATTCGAAAACACTTCTGGGAATTCGACAAGCCAATGGAAGGTACGTCTTGGGGAAGGCGCGGATGGCGGACACAGCAAAGCGTCTGCACGCTCTTGCAAACCCTGGAGCTTCGCTTCTAAAATCAACGGCGGCGGTCCACTATCGAAAGCCGCCCCGGCGTCAAGCAAACATTCGTCCAATTTTGAATCCAGCAAGCTAAGGCTGCGTGAGGCCGTGCTGCTGGCGGTAGCAAGCCCAGCGCCTACGACCAAGTCTGCTAGAACCCGAATGCTTAGGAGGGCCACCTCGGCCTCGCGATGTAGCTGGCCTTTGACCTCAGCGTCACGCATATCGAGCACTGTAAAGCGCTCAAGCTGCTCCCGCTTCGTTCTAGCAACATCAAGTAGCCTCACGCACTCGCGCTTGATGTAGTCGTGCAGGCGCTCGGACGTACGCGACGGAATAAGATGAAAACTCTCTATTTGGTCCGTCGTGTGCAAACCCAAAAGGCTGTCGCCACATTTGATTGCATGGTCTACGAACGTGAAAGGGCGGCTTTTGTGGAGCGTGATAAGCCAGAGTGAAAGCTTGGCCATCTCCACGGCCATCGGGTTCACATCTACACCATACAGGCAGCGTTCCGCAACCAACCGGCGGGCAAGCGCAAGCCGTTCCTCCGTGTCGTGCGGGATGAGTTGCTCGCTATGATGTGAATCCGACGGAAACGCCTCTGGAATAACGAGTAACACGTCCGGTTGCGTCGCTTCCGCGAGGCTCCAGGCCTCTACCAGACGCTCAGATAGGTATCGACAGGCCTGTACTAGAAATGCACCGGAGCCACAGGCGAAATCGCAAATCTTTAGAGACAGGATTTCAGCGGGCGTCTTAAGTCGCTCAGGCGTCGGCACATTTCCTCGGTCGACCCCATAGTAGAGAAGTGGCTCCAGGGTAGTCTTTACGACAGGCTCGGTGAGGCTTCTGGGCGTGTAATGCGTTCCTGTGCTGCGACGGTCTGACCCTGACGCAACGTAGACGCTGCCTTGTTGCACAATTATTGGGTAACCATTGCTGTCCTCGCGTAGGAGAAGCGCGTACCGTTTGATTCGGTCGTAGAGGCCATCCGCCGTCCCGCAAGCCGAGTGCAGCATGAGCGAATTCGCATCGCCTGCCTGTGCGAACGCTCGGCGTATCGCTGCAGGTGTGCGTCCAGTTTTCTCCTTCAAGAACGCAACGAGCTCATCCTCACCAGCGGCCGCGCGTTCTTCGAGCTCGTTCAGAGCGATTTCAGTTTCGTCGCCACCGCTCGCTTTGAATCCCAGCACCGGCGAAGACGCGCGTTTCGCCGTATGGTCGAGCAGCCCCTCATACACGTGGCCAATCTGTTCGATATCGAGCGCGCGGAACGACAGCCGCCGTGACTCAGTCCCGCCTCCCGGAACGCGTATTCGCAGAAACTGCAGCGACTCCAATAGATGCAGTACCGTGCGGTTGTTGATTGGAAGGGGTGCTGCTGGCGTATCCACCCATGAGGTGTCTGCTTTCCGGCCTTCCAAAAATGGGTAGCGGTCCGGGTCGAACAAGTCTCCCCCGTAAGCCGGCAAACGCATCGCCTCGTGCTCGACTCCACCGTAGATTACTCGGCAGGTGGCCAAGAGTCGGCTCCACGCGTCATGTCGATGCTCGAGAAGGTGCTCGTCGGGTATCTCCCGCAACTGGTCGCGTAGCGTTGAGATGGCGTAATGGCGGTCGTACAACGCGTCGCCAAGCAGAAGAAGACCGCGCTCCTCTGCTGAAATCATAAACACCAATCGCATCATGACAGTCAGAGCGGCCTGGTAAAGGTCCTTCTCTCCGATACCCTGCAATAAGCGCCCCTGCTGGTCGGCGTCGATGCGGTCCAGCGCCTGAATCAATACCTCAACTGCCTTCAGAACCTGTTGACCAAGTTGGTCGGTGACTTCCTGCTGATTCAGCGCGCTTTCAGCCAGCATGAGCGGCAGTGTTTCGCTCTCTGCTGCATTAAAGAAACGACCCACTCCGAGCAGCGAGGCAAGGGCTCGTAGGGTAAGCGGCTCTTCAGACCACAGCCCTGCATCCCATGTGATGTAGCAGGTGGTTTCGCCTGGCTTCGCCGCGACCAGAAGCCATCTCTCTCCGTTCGTGACAAGACCGAGTGGAATGCCAGTCGCATGCAGCAACGTCATCATCCGAGTGTCGGGCGAACCTGTCTTCCAAGCTGTGCCGGGTACCGGCTTTGTGAGCGCCTGACTCGGCGGATATAGATTCACCAGCATTCGCGGAAGGGCTTCTTGGGGTGCTTTCAGTGCGTAGGTCGGACGCAGGGTTTCGCCATGCTCGAGAACGCGAGCTTCCAACCCATTCGGCAACGACTGACCTGTGAGCAAGTAGTCATCCGGATATCCGAGTGTCCGTTTGAGCACGAACTCGAGCCATGCGGTGTGAATCGCAACGTCCGTACGATGGTCCTCCCATTCACCGAACGCAAGACGAACATTCCTAGACACGTCGGTATCGAGTGCGTCCAAGCCCTGCGGGAACACCTTCAACAGCACCGGCAAGGACAAAAAAGGCCCTGAAACCTCGATTAGAGACAACCATTCATTATGTTGATGAGCAATGGACATGGGTTACGCCCCTCCCTGGCGCGCAAGGGCCTCTGGAACCAGATAGGTCACAGACACGGGAAAAAGGCGGGGTGTTGGCTCAGCATATCGAGCTGAGATGAGTTTCTCTTCCTGTTCCATTTCTCTCGGGAGCTCATCGACGCGCCGCTCCAATGCATTGCGGTCTCGCTCAAACTGGTCTTTCTCCGGCGTCGAGAAGAGCTCGAGCTGAGGGGTAACGTCGTGCAACTGTGACCGAATGCTCGCCCGGAGCTCATCCAGCACGGCGCGCATAGCGGAGATTTCGCGTGCGGCTCGCTCATCGAGTCGGCTCTGCAGCGTTCCCGTCCGGTCTTTCATGCGCGCATCGAGCGAACGAAGCAGTGCCCCCTCGTGGGTCGGCCACAGTGTCATGAGACGCCGCTGCATCGATTCTGCGACGCGTTGCGTCGTGGCAACATTCAGTAGCTGCTCCAAGCGACCAACTTGGGAAATACGCGCAAATCGCCCTTCGCGCAATTCACCGCCGGCGAAGATGATTTCCTCGTGCAGCCGTTTGTTATCGCCCCCTAGCACCACCAAGCGGCCATGGGCGATGACAACAGGGACATCTGACGCCTTGTTTGGAATCACCCTCGCCGTAATCCGGTGCAGGCGATGATGGCCCGCAACTGACCAAATCTCCGCTCGCAACCGCTGCAGACAGTTCTGTACTAGTCGATGGTTCAAGTGAGCCAGGACGACGTCGTCGCGACCGCTCGCCAAGGTGTGGTCGAACACAATCGGTCGAACCTCCTGGGTATGCGGATGCCGCAAGCCTTCCGTAACCCGGCCCCATGACCCGGCGAAATGCGGTAATCGAAAGACGGGACACTTCGTTCGCTTGCCGGTTGGGTCTGGCCAGATTCCGTCGAGAGAGCCTTCCTGCAGCGGCGGTTGCCCAGCGAGCGACAGTCCGACGGACACCACCGACTGAATACTTTCTGGGTCCAAATGCAGCTCGCGTTTGGTCTCGTTGAGCTGTTCGTGAAGCTTCTGGAGTTGAGCCCAGAGGTCTCGCTCGACGCGAAGCAGCTTGTGCGAGGCCTCACTATCGCGCTCGGCCTGTTCGGTGTTGAGATGCTTGCGGCGGCCAAGCATCGCATCTGTCACTTGCGCGGAGATAACCGGGCCCACTTTCCCGAGGTCTTCGCGAATATTTTCAACCTTCTGAACGGCACGCATCAGAAACTCAAGGTCGCCCTCGAGGTCGCCCGGTGGATGCTCGGCCGCGTTCTTCGCATTTTGGCGATAACCCTTGCCCACGAAGTGATAAATCATCACTTGCGGTTGGCGCTGACCGTGACGGTCAATTCGACCATTCCGCTGTTCCATCCGGTTCGGATTCCACGGAATCTCATAGTGGATGAGTCGCGAACAATGGTTTTGCAGGTCGATACCTTCGGACGCTGAGTCAGTTGCCAGCAAGATGCGAACTGGCGAGATATCCGGCGAAGTCTGGAACGCGGCTTTCACCCGCTCGCGGTCGTCACTCCGCATGCCGCCGTACATGGTCATCACCCGGTCTTCGCCGGTGAAGCCATTGAAGGCAAGCATGCCCTGCAGCCACTTCTGCGTTGCACGATACTCGCTGAAGATAATCACGCGCTCGCTGTTCCAAGGTTCGTCGGTCAAGACAGTCGACTTCAGCCAAGATATCAACTCGACCGCCTTCGAATCGAGGCGTCTCGCTGCGTCAGTTGCCCAGGCACGGAGCTCGGCGAGCAGTTGTTCCTCTTCAGCAGACAAGGGACTGAAGAGTGCGACAGCCGAGTCCACGGCCTCATCAGTAGCGAAATCTAGCTGATTGTCATCGGCCGGGTCTTCATCGAGCGCTTCGACTTGACGGCGTAGCATGCCAACAACTGGCATCTGCGTGCGACCTCCCGGTCGACGGGCGTTGCGGAGGGATTCGAGGTGCTTCTCGAGCGTGAGGCGAAACGCTTCCGGCGACGAAAAAAGCCGCTTTTTGAGCAGCTTCATAACGAACTCGCTCGCGAATCGTTCCATGTCGTCACGTGCGGTGCCAGCACGCAGTTCGGCATAGCGGGAGAGCGCTCGATGAGCCGCGCGCTCGGCGTCCGTGTACGCGACTTCCAACGGTTCGACGATGCGTTCTGGATAACGAGGCGTTCCATCCCAACGTGGCGGCAGCTCCCGCTTTAACCGCCGAACCATCACTGCTGCCAGTTGCTCTGGATTCGGTCGAACGCTACGCGCAAACCGCTGGTTATCCAGCAGTTCGAGAAGAGATGAAAAGCTTTCGGAATAGCCGTTGTGCGGCGTTGCAGACAGGAAAAGCTTGTGCTCGAAGTGGGGCGTCAGCAGCCGAATAGCCGCCGTCCGTTGTGAATCGGTCGCGTATCGCCCCGTGCCGGACGGCGCGACGTTATGAGCTTCGTCAACGACGAGCATATCGAACCGGCGCGGATATATCGGCTGCCCGGGCGCTGGCAGCGCCTCCCGCATCAATCGTAGCGGTCGTTCGCGCTTGAGAAAATCCATGGACGTGATGAGGCGCGGGAAGTGCGTCCATGGATTCACGCCCAAGCCACGCGTGCGACGAAGCTCCTTCATCAGTTCGCTGTCGACAATTCGGAACTCAAGTCCAAACTTGTCCCGCATTTGGTCGCGCCACTGAATCTGGATTGACGACGGACATACGATTAGCACCGTTCGGGCTCGGTGCCGCAGCAGCATCTCCTGAATGACCAAGCCACTTTCGATGGTTTTTCCGAGACCGACGTCGTCTGCAATCAGCAAGTTCACGCGAGGCATCTGTATGGCGCGCGCCAGCGGGTCAAGCTGATAGTCTTCTATTTCTACGCCGCTACGGAACGGAGCCTGAAGCGTTCGGGTATCACCTTGAGAAACGGCACCCCACCGAACCGCGTTGAGGAACGCATCGAGTCGTTCCGGCTCGTCAAATCCAGAGAACTCCGGCATGGAGGCACGCTCCAGAATCGAGGCGCCGGGTTCTAACTCCCAGATGACGCGCAATTCTTCGCCGGCGGCATCGTCCTCGACGGACGACAGCGATACTAAGTTCTCCGCGCTCGTGCCTTCGGTTATTCCACTTGCAGCGACAGCGGTCACTACGTAACGCCGATTCCGAACCGATACGAGCTGTCCGTTGACAGGTATTCCCAGTGACTGAACGATGGTCATCTATATTTTTTCTAGGTTGAGCAGCACATGATAGCCAAAGCGGCGCTTTCCACCATTGCAAATTTGTGCATAACCATCCGTAGATGGCGCGCTTGTTCGCTAACGTCGTAAATCACCACGTCAGGTTCACCGCGCTTACCTGAACGGATTAGAATCAGTTCAAAAGGGCGGAAACAACAAAAATAATCGGGGGTAGCATGGGGCTGCAAACTCGCTTGACCTCTTTAATAAAAGAACTCGAGCCTACGCGGACACTTTTCACGACATTTACGCTGCGCTTGAGTTGGTTCGAATCGTTTTGCATGCCCGTTTTGAAGCTGGGCGGATGCGAGCGCATCGACTTGCTGGTCGACTCTCGAGAGGCCTGCAAGACGCTAAACGAAACGACAAGCATTTACGCCGGTAACGCCTATCGGGTCATATCAGTGCAGATGGAAAAGGCGGGCGTCTTCCACCCCAAGATTGCCTATCTGCAGCGAGAAAGCAACGACGATGTCCTGGTGGTCGGCAGCGGTAACCTGACGTTTCAGGGACAGGGCGGCAATCTCGAAGTGATAGACGCGGTTAATGCAGCGTCGCATCCTCATGTTTTCAAAGAATTCGCAGAGTTTGTCCAAAAGTTCCTCGAACGCCCCGGACTTTCCGAGGAAACGCAAGAAGCCCTGAATTACTATGCGCAACGTGCGCGATACGCCGCGTCCCGCGCCAATGCGGCGATGTGGGACGCGCCTCGCACGACCTGGCTCATTCACACGCTGACCGATACAGCTGGTGACCAGCTCGCGCTTCTAGCCTCAGACCTAGACCGGGCGCATCGGCTCACCGTGCTTTCGCCATACCACTCGCCGTCGGGCGCGCCACTCGTGAAACTGGCGCAGAAGTGCTCCGTTAAGCGTCTGCGCGTAGCGCTCTCGAACCATCACTCGGGCGGTGTTTTGTATCTGCCCTTTTCGGAAGAAGCCTCCGTGCTTCCGAAGTCCACTCGATTCGTGCTCCCCGTTGCAGACGACCCGACGCGTTTTGCTCATGCGAAGTGCTTTGAGATTGAAGCGCGCGACGCCTACCTCACAATGTGCGGGTCGGTCAATGCCACCGAGCAGAGCTTATGGACGACGAGAAACGTCGAAGTGTCCCTCGCTCGCAAGTCACTCGAAAGTTCACTCCAATGGGAGGATGTCGCGAAGCCCGACGAGTATCGGCCTTGCGAATTCGACAATCTTTGCGATGAGATTATCCCACCTTCCCTGCAAGCGTCATGGATTGAGGGTGCTATCACCGGCACGCTGTCACCGGCGCTTCATGCGCGGCAAGTCCGCCTCGAAGTCTGGAATAGAACCGCGCTTCAGTTCCTCCTGGACGGTGTTGCACTCGACGAGCATGGGAACTTCAAGGCCAATACGACGGAGTCGTGTTCGACAGATACAGCGTTGCGCCTCAAACTGATTGCAGGCAAACGCGTCGCCACCGGTTGGCTCAACGTCGAACGGGAGCTCGCGGCACCTCCTCATGAAAAGGACCTGCAGCGCGCTGCTGGCCGCGTCTGTTCGGGACGGCCGGGCGCAAACGACATGCGAAAGATTTATGCGCTATTTCTGCGCATTCTCAAGCGAGCCTTGCACACGCCAATAGATATGGCCGCCGCCAACATCGCGTCGCCGCCGCCGAATAACTCGTCGCCTGACACGCCGCGAAACAAGCCCACGAATGCACCGTCGGTGAATTCGCCTGGCGCCTCGGCGCAGTCGCGTAGCGGTTCGAACACACGTTATGACAAATGGAATCAACCGGACCGGGAAAAACTCGGCGGCTCACCGGAATTGATGAAGTCCTGCCTTGCCGCAGCCTTTGTGAATCTGGCGCAACCCAGCCACCCAAAACTTGATGGGACGATGCGCAAGGGACCAGAGGAAGCAGATAACCCCGGAAATCAAGGGTCCGCTGCAAAGGGTGTTGACACCACCAGACGGAAGAAGTCCGGTTCACCCAAGCCAAAGCGCGCAAAAACCCTCATCGGTAAAGACCCGCAACAGGCGATGTTCGAAGTACTCCCCCGGGTGCTGGCTGTCGACGCATCAGCCCCGATGCTTTCCGGACTAGTTGCATTGTCGGCAGCATCCGTTCTCATGCGCGCCATTCTCGAGCCGAATGATGCAACCGAGACTGTTGAAAATCGCGCTGTGGACGGGCTGGAAGGCAATAGGGTGGAAGCGCAGAAGTGTGCAATCGATGTAAATACGTCGACGACGGGGGCCCTGTTTGACGGCACACCGGTAGCAATCTGGCTCGCGCAGTATTCCAGATTCGACTACAACGTCCATAACCGGGAGCGATTGCTCTCCGTCTTCTGTGGTATGGCCGCGTGTGCCGCGTACTTTGCCCCTGAGTTGAGCCGCGCTGCACTGAAGGACGACGTGGAAAAGGCGGCCGGAAAAGCACTTGATGAATCGCAGTGGCTCGTCAATGTCGAATCGGCGTTGAACACGAGCCCGTTTCGACAGGTACCACCGTCGGCGCATGCTGCCATCCTCGATTGCGCGGCGGCAATTAGCCAGTCTCGCACTTCGAAGGAACAGCTCGAAGAGTTGGTCTGCGCGATGCTGGGAAAGAAGGAGGTGGCTCGAGGCGACCTATCGGACGTGTATTTGGAAGTGCGCAGCGTGCTCGAGCGCATTCAATTACGTCGTAGAACCGGCCAAATCACTCGCACCCCAATCATGGGGGCATACGGTCCTAATGAGCCACCAGTGACCGCAGCTTCAAGTTGCGCCGCCTGCGGCACGGCACTTTTGCATGACAACGTGGTGAGCAATCTCAAGCTCTATCGAGCGGCCGTGCACCTGCCTGGATGCGGTAAGCCCATATTCCTCGGGCTCAACCTGCGCGCGCTCGAAGCAAGTGGTGTTGCGAAAATCGACGTACGTTTGAAAGGCTATTAAATCATGCTCGACTTTGCTCATTACGTATCGAAGGTCGTTGCGAGTAGCAGCGTGGACCCGCTCGGGACAGCTAGCGTAAATATGAACCTGTATCGCCAGGTGTTTCCCGGAATCAATAACCGGGCGCGCTACATTCGCGTCTATTCCGCGCTTTGCTGGCAAGTGCAGCAGGTCCTCGACACCATCGAAGGCAGAAACCTCCCTGATGAGGCCATTCAAGAGGCATTCAATCGAGGGCTTGAGAAGATGCAATTGCTTCTCGTCTGGAGCAACACGGCGTTAGAGGAGCGAATTACCCAGCTTCCTGGCTCCCAAAGGCTCTGGCCGAAAGACAATGAACCGGAGCAACTGAACTTTCGGAGAATCCCCAGCGCGAAGGCCGCGACCATTCTTGAAGAGGATGAAGAAGCAGATGCGCCCAAAGGGGCGGCCTTTATGAGCGCGCCTGAATACCAGCCGTCGATTACGCAGGGCCTTGGCTTCTTAATTCCTCATGCGCACCTGAAAGGCGTCTACGATTTATCTGACGGGGGACGTGCACTCGCGAAGGCCTTTCAGAGACACCTCGAGCGGCTACAACATCCGAAGGCTTCATGGCTATCGGACCCAGCAAAGACCACTATCCGCGAAACGGACGTCAAGAAGCTGCATCCGGTTCTTCGACTTGACAGCAAGCCTTCGCGCGACGAACAAGCCGCGTTCTTATTGCATTATTTTCCGAACACGGCCAACGTCAGAGCGCCCTTTAGTTGGCGGACCCGCCACAGCGGTCTGACGCTCGCGTTGCGAGCCATCGCGGCCGAGGAACAAGCAGAAGGCGCGAACGGCTTCGTCGACGAACAAACCATCCGTCATGCGATGGCGCGAGGCTTCGCGCGCGATGGCACCAAGGTGACTCTTGACGGACTTGCGCCTACCCAAGGCGTCTGGTCGAGCCTGCAACTGCGCCAATACCTGAGGTTGGCGCTTGACACCTTGTTTCGCATAACCGAGTGCCAGGTTCACCATGCGGTGGCTAAAAATCTCCCTAGGGAGATTGACGATATCGCGAGTGCGGTCGGCATGAAGGTGCAGGCCGCGCTGGCAGGCCCGATATCCGAAACGCTCGACGCGCTCATTGAGTACATAACGACACTACAGGCGCCCCATAGCACGCTTTACCTTGCAGGATGCCGCGACCCGCGTGTCGATATCGCGGCACTCTTTGACGCACTGCGGAAATGCGAGAATTTGAAGCCAGAGTCCGACAAAGAGCGCCAAGCGGCCGCGCTTTGTTACTTTGCTTTTCTCTTCTGTGCGAAGGAATCGGAGAATTTCGGCGCTCACCCTTACTTCAAGCGCGACGAAGGTGACCGCCTCGGGTTTGACGAGCTTGAGAGTCTCGTGGCGCTGTACCGGGATGCCACGCCGGGCGAGTTCATCTCCCATATCGTACGCGACTACACTATCAACCAGCACTTTGACGTCGTACGAGAACGCACCGAGGACGATTACGACAACGACCGCAGCCCCAAGAACCGATACCGGTTCATGTTGGGAGACAGGGGGCTTGCTCGCAACACCGAAGAAGAGCGCGATTTCTCAAGAGTTACGTTCCTCCAGGACCTGCTCCGTCATGCCCTTCTTTTGCTCTCCCAAGCCGGTCTGCTCGAACAACGGGTGGTCAAGCGTCGCGAAGTGTTTAGGCTGACCGCTGAGGGCCGAACCAGGCTTAATCAAACGCTCGACACTTTACCGCTCACGGCTTAGCCTCATCCAACAGCGGAACATGGTTGCCACGTTCACCGTCCGACACAATTTCTTAGGCTTCAGACGACCTCAGACCACGCTGTTTTCAGGAACGAAACGAGAGGCAGAAAACAAGCACACGGCCGGCGAATCTGGGGCACGGATACCGAGCGATTCATCCATAAGTGTTTGCAAGTGACGAGGATTTATGAGTATCTGAGTGAATGCTGCGGGATGTCGAGACTACAGACGAGACCGGTCGGCATAGAGTCTCAGTCTTCATCTGGAAACAGACTCAACTGACTTCGCTGCTGCCTTCCGACGTCGTTCCACAGCTTTTCCGCAAGCTTGTGACGGCTCAGGTGTATTAGCCGGTAAAGTGGCCCGCGCTTCTGATTAATGAATAGAGGCTTGGCGTCTGCGACCTGCAGCGTTGTCAGGCTGGCAACCCGTTGTTCCCAATAGTTCAGAAATGCGCCGACTCGGTCCCTAACTGGCAATTTCGCTAAATTGATTGACTGCCGCCACCCGGGTGCCGCACGTTCGAGGCGCGAGCTGCAGGCATCAAATTCTTGCCCTATGTTTCGTTGGACGTCCATGACGCTGAAATGCAGCAGGATGTCGATGTTCTTTCGCGTTGCGAGTTTTTGAATAATTGAAAAATCCAAATGTTCGATGTTGAAAGGGTCGGCGAATGCAAGATGCAGGCCGCCTGGTAATAGCGCCAAAATTTGGTCAACCGTTTCCGAGGCAGGTCCAACAAAGCTTTGAGCATCGGCGCCCAGACTTCGAAGGCGAGTCTCACAGGCGCCTACGGATGCCGCGTCGATGTCGGCTACCATCAACTTATCGAACGGCGACCCGCCCTTCATTGATATGCGCCAAGCTTGCAACGCAGCACTATCGTGAATAGCTCCCGTGTCTCGCACCAATACTCGTCCAGGCCCGGAGAACAGGTCAATGTACGCCGAGTAGCTGAATTTCCGTCGGGCGGCACGTGACGCATCCCCACCAGGGAACAATCAAGTTCATCGGCAACAAGCGTTCGCAACGAACAACATGGGGACGACCCGCACTACGCATCGTCGAGTCGCTCGAAAGTCGTATTCGCCAAGAGTGCCAAAAAGTAAATGCATGTCCAAAGCGCGGAACGATGGAGCTTGTCGGGATGGAAGCTAAATAAACTCCATAGCCCTGAATGAGCCGGCCTTTGGCGGTCAGGCGCGCGTGATTCGGGCTTGCCATGTTTGCTTCAAACACTGACGAGCCAGCGCCTCATCAGTGTCAGTCGGCGTGTCCGCGCATCGTCTCATCAAGACAGGAAACGTCAGCACCGGCTATCCGCTCGCTCCGCCTTTGCGGCGCTGCAAAAAAAACGAAGCAAAGTTTCTGGACAAGCATGTCGATAAAATGTCTCTTCCAGCCGTCGTCTTTACGGACTTCTTCGTCTAGTTCGTCGCTACTACCGAGCCCATGTTTTCTCGGATGCGATAGCCGCGCGGCGCAACGTGGGACAAAAATGTAGTGATGGGCGCCTCGGCGATTTGTTCGAAGGTCGTCCGAACGGTCGCATCACTGGGGGCGTTGATTGTGCGGTCGGTATTCGCGGCAAATCTGATTCGGTCTGCCGCATCTTTAAGCGTTGCCTGCGCTCGAGCACTTCGGTCGCCATCGGGGTCATCGAGGCTTTGGACCAACTGTCGTATCGCTTGCGCTTCTATGAGCCCCAGAGGCACAAGCGCCGATGCACTGGACCCGAGGTGGCGCCGCACTACAGCTTGCGAGGCCAAGTACAAAATAAAATCAAATTCCAGCCCGGTCCGAACAGCCAACAGGACCGGGTCCTTTGATTCGACCTGGCTAATCGACGAAATGCCCTCCGCAATGAGTAGAGCACTCGTCCTGACTGTAACGCCTTCCAAACTGAGAAGCTGGTCCGACTCTTGGCGCGCGTCACCGGCTTGCATCTGCCCCATCGTAAGCCGACGAATCTGCTTCTGTATCTCTTCTACCGGTAGTGCTCCCAAGCCAAACGCGACAAGGGTATGCGCATCGCCGTTCAACCCACTGACATTGCCCACCGCCACGCCTAGAGGTATCGCGACGACGAGCCTCAACGCGTACCAATACACATCTGCTATGTTTAGGCTGTTCTGCCTGACCGAGTTCACGGCGTCGCCAACTGCGAACATATAGGCGCCAGCAATTGCCGCTGTGGCTAAGTTGGGGTTGGCCCCGAAAACCATGCAACGTTCCGGATTCTTGGGATTCTCGAAGGGACAACCCCACAACCAGGAAACTATGGCTGCGCTTGCGAAAGTGGCAAGTAGGACTAGGGCGAATGGAACCACAAACGCCCTTATGCCGTATTGCTCGTCATACAGCTCCAAAAACAATTGGTCCGTTTTCCTCTGTGTTTCCAGACATGCCTTGATTTCCGGCAGCACTTCTCCCGTCTCGTCTAATGCCTCGCTAAAGTCAATTTTCTTACTGCTCGCGCGGCGCCACCAGTATCGTTCGAGATAACAGAGGAGCGCCCCATCCGACAACCGATTACGAAACTCGTTGCGCCTGACGTACCATTGCTTTGTCAAAAACACGATGAACGGCGCCGCGACAAGAACGACGACGATGGCTGAAAGAATAGCTGCGCGATTCAACCACGAACCGTGTAAATCGACCCAGAAGCGCAGGAATACGCAGCCAATAAACCAGCCGACCACGACAAATCCACACAGTCGCTTGAATCGAACCTGTCGTTCCATTGGTTCGTTAACGTCGGCCACTGATATTGGAATCCTCATCCGTCCTTTCCGCACAACGTCGGATGCCTGGTCTTGTCCACTCTGACTGGCGCCCTTATTTTTTTGCGAGTCCAGCATGACTTGCTCCAGAGGAGGTTGAAGGTCAAACGCGAGACAACGCGTGTTTTCGTCTGTCTTTATCGCACTCACGCCGAGAAGACTAGCGCACCAAGCCGTGAGACGCCGGGCGAACTCACGCCAGAGCGGGCCACGCTTGCTGCAGTGCAGCTTGCGTCCCCATGACGCAACTCCGGTCAAAACCTGACAAGGTGGGCCCCGGTCCATTTCGACCGTCAGAATATTGCCAAAGGCTCCACGACTTCCAGACCCGCTTCGGAACAGATTGCGGCTGGTCGTTGTAGTTTGCATACCATAAAGGACAGTTGCTCAAGGGGCACGCGGGGTCTGCTACTGCGTCAGCATGGGCAATAAGGTTGCTGCCATAGACCAGCGGCCAGCGACCGGTTCTCTGATTCACCAGCGACACAAATGTACACGCGTCCTCAACTGACATGTCCGGGCCACTCGTACTGGTTTCGTAGTCGAGAGCGAGCAGTGTCGCCGCGTCCGACACCTGGTCGACGCCCCATTGGATTGTTTTGAGAAAATTGTCTACTTGGGATTCCGGGGGCCGGCCACTCGAGAAATGGTAGGCGCCCCAGAGCAGACCCAGCGCGCTCGCTTCGTACCGACGTCGTTCGTAAAGAGGGTCCTGCCAACTGGCACCCTCAGTCGCCTTGTGAATCACGGCGATAATGCCCGCAGCTTGTGCATCACCCAACACCACCGGATTGTCGTGGTTAACGTCTAACACTCCGTCGTAGGTTCCGTTCATGGTAACTGGCATGGCTCACTCCTCAATCAGATTAAAGGTCAATTTGCACTTTCAAAAATAGAGGGCTCATCTGGGTCCTGAATCTAGCCACTGTGGTCAAGAACTGCCTTTTTTATCCATATGGAATCCGAACTACCAATTGCACTGTAATTCAACGTCGCTTTCCAGCGTGACCTCTCAACGGAACCTCTTCACGAACGAGTATCTGTTGGCCGTGTCGCGATGCTGGTGATGGTGCTCGCAAGTTAAGGACAAGCACCACTGAGGCCCACGCGGAAACCAAGTTGCGTTATCCGTCGTCTACGCGTTCTTTATCGCAGCAAGCTGAGCGACGAGCATGGGAGCTGGCTTCACAGTTATGTGAATGGGCTCATGGTTCTGCTGCGCGGCCGGTATCTTTGTCATTAGTGCAACAAACGCAAACTTTGCTGTTAAGCACTTGGTCGTTACCCATCTCGGTCCCGACCAGCATGCATCCCTCGGTGTCTCGTGGGAAGTTGCCAATGTGAATTCGGATACCGAGAAAGCCGGGGACGTTGTCGAGTATTGGGCTGTTGTAACCGTCTCGGGAAAAATAGGAAACCTCGACAGCATAGGTGCCTACGGGGATTGCAGTTTTCCCCGGCACCTTCCAGTATCCAACCGGCTGCCCAAGCATCTCGCGAACAACGGGTTCCAAGGTAAAGCATTCGAACTGGCTATCAACCAACAGTGTGCCCTCGACCGACTGAGGCGTCTGAGTGGTGCGTTGCAATAGCATCTGCATGATGCCCCCTAATTCATCGTCACTTTAAAGAACCTTTCGCTGATTTAATTTAGACGGGTACATTGAAAAAAGCAGGGAAAAACGGCCATAAGATGCAAAAGAATGTGCGGTAGCTCACAGTCGTGACCGGGTCGGTGGCCGAGTCAGCAGTCCTGAAAATAATAAGCGGTGACCGGGAATAAAAAGAAGCGCCGCAGAGCCAATGGTTAGCTATTGCGAGGACCCCCGAGCACGACAAGAAAACATGAGGGATTAAGCTGCGCGCGTGAGCCTTTTGTAACTGAAGCTCGAGAGCATCCGTAAGGGGTCATTCTGTCGGTTGTCGTACCAGTCGACGACGCCCAAACCCGGTAGGTAGCACGAAAAAATTGCGCGTTAGGCGATGACTTAACGGTGCCTCCTGTGGTTGCCCGTCCCTGCCATTCGAGGATGCAAAACGCCAAAACACGGCCCCTCACTTTCAGCTTGAACGTGCTAACTAGTTGCGAAACTTCGCGCTCTCTGACGCATTCCAGACCCTTCCTGCGACGCCGGACGACAAGTGAATTACCTCTTCATTGGAAGTTGTTTTCTTCCGAATCCGCTGATTTAGTCCTATGCTTGTTTGCTAGGGGGGCCTTTCGATATGAACTGTGAATCTGTCGTATCTCTGCCTACTCCGCCTGACTCGAGTTCAACGACAGAACGAGCAAATGACGGGAACCGCGCCCATTCCGAGCTTGGCTGTGTCGACGCTGCATTCTCGGTTGAGCTGAAAGCGAACATCGAACGTCAGCGTGCTCTCGCTCGCTCCGTTCTGCACACAACACGGACGAACGTTATTCAACTGCTCGCGTGCAGCGTGTTATTCGCGCTCGCCCTTGCGCCGCTCGCGATTGCAACAGTTGACTATTGGAGCGTCACAGGTCCATCCGCAATATTGGCAGCTATCGCGCCTGGTCTGTCAAAAGTGTCACAGTTCGCGCCGGCCGCGACGGTAATAGTCGGTTATCTTTTTCTTCAGTGTGTAACGACCGCCGTGCGATTATGGAAGGCTAGTGGTCCGCTTAAGAAAGTCGTGTGCTGGCAGGAAAGTACCAAAGCGGATTGAGCTAAATGTGGCTGAGGAATTTGCTGAAAATCCATATTTCTCTGCGCAGAGGTGAACTACGATGGGAAAGGTCGAAAACGTCGCGCAAATTGCCCCCGAAAAAATAGCAGAGGCTTTGACCGCCAGCATCGGTCACTTGCAGGCCATGGCCGCCCGGCTGCAGGAAAAACAAACCGAGATATTGACGGGTGTATTCGGTGCGATGCTCTGCATGCTGATTGGATATGTTGCGGAGCACGCGTTCCCTGTTTGTAGCGCGCTCGACACAGGAACACTCATGGCGTTGTGCGCCGGCGTTGGGTTATTCGGAGGTCTCCTTTTGTGTCGCACGGCGATGAGCATTCGCAACGCGCGCGCAGTGCTGGCGGCCTGGAAAACCAAGGCGGAAATTCGGGAAATCGAAATCGAGCGGCGGGAGTTAGCGACTGAGTTGAGCAAAGTTAAGGACGACGATGAATCCCGGGAAATATTTATGGACGCACTAAAAATGCGCGGCAGCGAAATTGCCACGCTTCACGCAAATTGGACGAAATCGATTAGTACAGCAGTCGTACCGCATACCGAAGCCTCATCGGTTCCCAAAACAGGGGAGAGAGCAGACTAAAAACTTCGCCCACAGTCCTACAGCCGTTGGGCAAGCCGCTCTTAGTGAGTTTGCCTGTCCCCGGAGCACCGACGCGGAGCCTATCGTGCCGATGCCGACGCGACGCCCCTGCTTGCAACACCCGCCATTCTTATGCTGCATCGGAAGCGACCAAATAAACCGAACGAGAAAAGCCTTTTCCTGGCTCGGACCTTTTGTGCATTCCTGAACGCGTCCATATGACGGTTGCGCCACCGCAGGGAGCTTTCACCTGCCCTCCGCCCGAACGTATCGCCGAAATGAAAAGGCCAGTCGGTAATTGAGTGTTTGTCAGACGTCGATGTGCGCAGGTGGGCTGAGTTCTTTGTAGCCACAACTGTTAATGTCGCCAATAGAAAAGTTCCTGGTGCGGCCCGAAGGCTAACCGCTCTGTCAGAATTTGGCTTTGCAAGCGCCGTGAACGACCGCAATTGCGAAATGTTGTCGACCACGCTCGGGCCAGCGACTCAAGCCGCACAGAGAAAAGAGCTATAAATTCGGTCTAAGTGCAAACGAACACCTTTGACCTCTTCCTCTTCTTCCTCTTCCAATCGGCGACCAATTTCAATCGTCGTCGGACTATACTGCCCGCAATGTAACTGCTTGCGTCGCTAGACTGGAAACTAAATCATCTTAACTCAACGTCGGGTCACTTTCGAGGGTGACGAACAGCGCCTAACGAACTGACGGTTCGCTTATGTTCTTCGGAAAAGTCTATTTTCAACAGACTATCAATCGCTTTTAACTGACGTTTATCCGCGACCTTTTCCCGACACTTTTCGTGGTCAAATGCCATGTGATTTAGACCCTTGACTAAGTCGTCTCTTTCCACACAATCGTCCAATAAGCAGCCAACTGTCTTTTTGTGAAATCCGATTTTTTCATCAGAATCCGTTGTCGCGAGCGTTAGTAATTGTCGCAATACCATATATATGACAGCTTTCGAGAAAGGAACGTTCGCTTCTGATGCATATTGGCGCAAATCGCACGTAGAGACGACGAACAAGTTGTCTTCGCCCTTAACTGACCCGGCGAACTCATTCCATTGTTGCCACTTTTTCGACTCGTTCGCAACGAGATGTTCCGTCAAGCCGCACACTACATTTAACTTTAAGCTGTTTCTGAGCGAATGTAGAAGGGGCGCGAGTCTCGGTACGTAAGTGTGTGTCTCTTTGTGCCTATCAAATCCTGGCCGGAGATATCCACTGGGGACCGCCTCATAGATGACCTCAAAAACGCAGTAATCCTGAGCTTTATTTGCAAGTGAAACAATATCTTTTAGAAATCCGACTTTCGCGTCAATATCAAGTAGCCCAACACGAATTTTATTATTTACATTCTTTCCGTTTTCTCCCTCGCTTCGATGCCAATCGAGGTGGTCAATATCTTCAGAAATAGCAGTCTTTTTTCCGTGCGCACAAGGAAAGAGAATGCAGGATGGGTCAGTCGTATAAAGAACGGGAAGTCCCCATTCGAAAAATTCCGCGTTTTCGGCAAGGCGCATTGAAGTTCTTCCTTCTCGAACTGCCGCCGCGACACTCTGCGAGGTTAGCAAAGCGCGATAGACGCTTGCGGCAAGAGAGTGAGCACTTATGTCGGGAAGTGAGAATTGCATGCCAACTACGGCTGGGATACCCGCGCTAAGAAGGCTAACTGCAACCGAGTTACGACCTACGCTCTCCGCCTCTGCGTCCCGAGCAGTCTGGCAAGCGTTCAAAAATACCAGGCGGACCTTTGAAGACATTAACAATTGCGCCAAATCGGCAGAATAAATTCGAAATGGTTCAGAACCTGCACGCTGTATAGCTAGGTATCCGGACTCATTGGCAAAGTCCACTCCCGCGTGCCCATAATAATGAACAATGTCATATCTCGAATTTTGAAATGCCGCTTGCAGTTTCTTATAATCGTTTGCTGGCAGTACATCCAGCGTATACTCGGTTGTTCCGAGTTTTGCCGAGAACACCTCTTCGAGGACACGTATCTCCTCGTCCGGCTTTGTATATTTATCTTCCGGAGAGACTCCTAAGATAAGCAAAATGCGTGTCGACTCTCGCGATTCCGCAAGCTTGTTCGATACTCTTCTGCTAAATATATTTCTCGATATCGGATGGACATCGTTCGCTATAAAGATTTTATTTTCGGGATGGTACATAAACTCCCAAGGCCATGCGGCAACCTCACTGTCCTCCGCAAAAATTTCGACCGGCAAATACCCATCTGTGTTTGCGGCATCACGTGTTGCATCGTGAAGCATGTCTCTTATTTGGTCTTGAAAAACCAAATCGAACATTTTTTTTCCAAGGGCCCTTAGGTCGGCTTCGCGCATCTTTGGATATCTACCTTCTGCGAAGCGACGTAGAGTGTTTATATCTTCACGTAGAGCCAGTAAGCTAGTCGCGCTCAAATTCGAGTTAAAAATCCCGCGACAGTCTTGATACTGAGAAAATATAATGAAGCTAAAGTTCTCTGTTGAACTAATCCGGCCAAATATGTAAACGTGAAATACAGTCATGGTGACGTGGTGAAAATATCAAGAAGTTTTTTTAGGAAATCTTCTGATAAGCTCTTACTGTTGACCTTCCCTTCGCAGACCCACTTACCATCCGGCCCCCGTTTTATTTTAATGTCGAGGTTAGTCTTCAGAAGCATCAAGACGCCGGCAATGGCTAACATCCCAGACACAGGCTCAAACAACATTTCTCTGGCGTTCACCTGCAGGGCGCCTTCCACCCTGTCTTGCATATTATCTGATTCGAGCGCAGCCAACAGGAGCGTTTTAGCGGCACTTCCTAGGTCAGGCAAATCGGCGTCTTTTAAAGGATGTACCATCCCGCCGTTTTTGGCGATGATGCCTGCGAGCATTTCAGGCAATTCGGCAGGGCTGCCGAAGATTGATGTTCCGTTGCTTACCTCATCATTCAACATGACCCTGAGACAGACGATTGCACGTTCACCCGAAAGATGGTTGATTATGCTTGAAAGCTCTTCAAATCGTGCGGAATGATGCATTGCAAACTCCCAGTCGGGCGGCCTTGTAAATTCGCAGATGACATGAGGTGCTCGCCCAGTACGCTCACGTGAGGCAGGCCGTTTTCGCGTCTATTTTGGTCAACAGGCCGCCTTATATGCCCCAAAGGAATTCAAAGCTCCGAGCTCCGCAACGTCGCTTTGAACACCGGGTGTTGACAGGTAGCTCGGTCGCCTGCTCTGTGAATTACCGCGACGATGCCTTGACTCATCGCCTTGCTCGATGAGATGTAATCATCGTGGTACATGTTGGGAATTCCGTCGAAGGTACCCATCATCAGCGGCATTTTAATCCTCCATTAAATGACTTAATTCGAAAAGGTTCCTCCTACCAAAGCCTTTGCTTTGTTCGGTACCACACATTAAACAGAGTTTTTTTTGTATGTTATCGAAGGGGGTTAGTCGACCACGAGCTACCGCCGAAGCTGGGCAGTGTGCCCGGAGCCTTGATGTAGCTCGCCTCGAGCACTTGGTCCGCGAGGAAGCACGCCAATGTAGTGCCGTTGCGGTAGAACAGCCTTCCGAGGCTGTTTCGCGCAGAATCGAGCGATTCGCAATCAAGCAATATCGTTGTTGTGGTCGTGCCGGGCTGCCATGGTGGACAGGAGACCCGAGCGGCGTTTTAGTTGCATCGCTACGGCGCTTCACATTGTTGTCTAAGGATGGATTCAGATTGGCCCGGGCGCGCGAGAACGAGAGCATTGCATGCCGACGAGGTCAACGAGGTTCTGGAGGAACCTACAAGCGGAGTGGTCGGCAATGTGGAGGGGAATTGAACAGTCATGGCATTCGAGCATTGACATCTCAACTTTCGCTCCGGCTGATGTTAGGTGCCTTGAGCAATTTTGCGGGCCCGTTCCCGAAGGCAGAAAAGCAGCGACCACATCGAAGACACCTTACGTCCTTGAGGTGGGCACCTGACCAACCTCATCCCTACTGTGGATACCCCAGCTACGCGGCAATCCACTTTTGAGGAATTAGGGCGTTTCCGTTGCGGAACTCTTCGACGAGATGAACATTCGGCATCTCCTTTAGCAACGACATCGGCACATGCTCGAAAACTATCATCTGAAATTCGGTCTGGTACTCCGAGTTCATACGCTCGATGAATCTATCTAGCAAACCGAATGCTGATGCGATTTTCGCGTCATCACTATGTTTGTCGCGCGCTGCACCGGTCTCATCTTTCTCGCCATAGTACGGTCGACTTGGTTGGTCCAGAACCAAAAAACTCGGAACAAACCTGGATTTCCTGTTGATTGCCACCTCATGCAGCGCCAGGAACTGGATGAGGTGCAGGAACATATGGTTCGAGCTACTGCCCACGTTCTCGATAAGAGTGGACTTTGGCTTACGCAGTTGCAGACGCTTTTCTCGGTAGTTGAAAACTGCCTGCCATTTGGCGTAGTTTTCAAGGGAAGCGCTAACTTCCGCCACCAGCTCGACGGCCACTTCCTCGATGAGGTGAACTACAGCCTCTCGCGCTTCGTCCACGTCCCGCACGTGTATCGCGTCGAGCTGAGTTTGCAACTCCGAGGAACCAGACGAGGCCACGGTCAACGATTGAGGGGGCTCAGCCTCACTGTAGGTCGTCAACTTCCCCCGCGCTTCTCCGAGGAAGAGATACAAGTCCCGCAGTGACTCGAACGACTTCGGCTTTTGAGGCAAAGCCTCCAACTGCGTCTTAAGCCCGGCCTTTTGCTTCTCGAGCTGTTTGACCATCGACGTAATTTCGCCATCAACCGGTCTCCTGGGCGCAATGGCCTCTTTCACCCGCTGAAGGTCGACCTTCAATCCACTGATGAGGTCATCAAACACCTCCGACTTGAGAAGTTCAGGCGAGCGTTCGAGAATGACCGCCAGTGGACGTAAGCTATCATTGGTTTTGCCTAGGGTCTCCTTGTATGCTTTGTACTCTCGTGTGAACTGCTGCAAATTGCGAAGCCGCCGGTCGACTGCGTACACTTGCGCGGAAAGGTCGGAATATTTGTCAAAACCCTTTGGTATCTCCGGAGAAGACGCCTCATGGATGACGTCTCGCAGACGCTCCGGCGTAATGTCCTTTACGGTTTCGTTGATGAGACCAAACTCGGCAGCCTTGGCAGCGATAGCGCGAGCCTCGCGGTCGAACGTACCTTGCCGCACTGTGAGCGTCTCAGACCGCCGCTCTTCGCGAGCTAGCTCCTTGCGCAACTGCTCCCTCTTCTCACGCGCCGCAATATTCTCTACATCATCAATCCCAAGTGCCAAGTCGAAGATGCGCGGCAGCGCCTCACGATAGCGCTCGTCGGACTGCTTGTCGAAAAACGTCTTCGTGCTCAAGATGATTTCATCCGAAATCGTGTTGAACAGGAAGAAAAACCTAAACGATACCTTCGAGCCCATACGAAGCGCTCGGCCGCCGTATGGAACGACAGTGCGTTCGTCGATTCCAAACTCGGCTTCAAGTATGTTCCGGATATCGTCCTCGGCAGCGTTTGGCACGGGGACGTCTGGTACAGTGCCGACACTTGAGAAGTAATAATCGCTCGATACGCGACTCTCATGCGGGCTGCGTCGTGCTACGACTAGCTCCTTCTCATTGACGTAAAGTTTCAGACCATACCATGCGGTGTTCTCATTGATGACGCTATGCGGCAGGTTATGGTCACTGGCCAGAAAGCAGTAGTCGATGATTCCAAGAAGCGCCGTTTTCCCTGTCTGACTTTCACCAGTGATAACGTTGACGCGATTCCTTGCGAACTTTATGTCTCGGCGCTCTCCCTTATGAGGCCATAGGCTGATGACATCTATACCGAAGTTCAAAGGTGCACCCTGAAATTTAAGTAAAGTTCCTCGACGGGGCTTGCTAATAGTGCGGCGATACTCGGCGTTGCCTTAACAATGCGCTGAGCCCTCGAGCCGTAGTCGGAAGTAATCTGCATCGGAGTGCTCGGGATGATATTCCCTTGCAATTTCACGTGACCGAGGTGAAGTAATAACTGGAGCGCATTTAGCGATAGCACTAAGCTGTCTTCGAAGCGCCTGTTAAAGTTGGCAAACAGCTCTGGCTTTACCGATGTGAGCGCGGCAGCTTCGCGTTTTCGCACGTTCGCATTGCTCAAGAATGCTAGTGTTGCGTCGTGCATAACCAATGGCATGACTAGCATCGCCTTCGCGAGCGGCAGCTCTCCCATGTGGGATATGACACTCATCAACGCAGTCGCGCATATGCCTATGTTGTTGTATCCATTCCAGTTCTGCTTCACAGCGACTCCCAATCACGGTGCCAGCCAATCTTTCCATCATCTGAGAGGTAATACAGTTCTCCGTTGCTCAACTCCGTGTTGAGCTCGGAGGGACCGACCTTGAAGCGCTCCTCCCGCAAAGCCACGAAGAGCTCGAGAGCTTTGTCGACTACGTCAGATGGGGTTGCGCATTTCTTGAACGCAAACTGAAATTTATTCCTCCACCTCGTAAACACCTCTTTGTGAAGTGCGTTGACCTCATCGGACAGCAGGTCGCCAGTTTGCAACCAAGCCTCGAGAAAACGCGCAATGCGGAGCTTTTGCGTCGTGTACTCAAGCGCGGTTTCTAGGTCGTCGGGGTCGATTGCTTCAATTTCTATCAACCGCTGTATAAAGAGTTGTGCGAATATTTTGTCGGGTAACACAGGGGTGAAGCTTGGTTCCGGGAGAATTTTGCTACGCCCGTCGACAAAGATATTCTTGTACTTTTCCATAAAGTCATCCCGCGCGATGAGTATGGGCTGGGCCGCCTTGATGCGATAGAAATTGTCTTCGCGAATACGCGAATTAAGACGAGCAAAGACTTCGTCAATTCTGGTCGGGTCTATGAACTTGTCGCGAATCGAAAGCTTGACGCGGCCGATGATGTCATCGAGAGACAGCTCGACGGAGACGCGTCGAAAGAACTGCTCAGAAATCTCGTCGTTCAGCGAGGCCACCGCCGCGATGTAACCTTTAATGGTCGCGTCGGCTGTCTTATTTTCTAGCGCCGTTAGCGCCGCCCTAAGCGGGGAGAAGTCGCTTTTACCTGCTTTAAATTCCTCAAGCAAAGCCAGAAAGTTATTTGTCTTGCTTTCCGACTTGTTGGTCACCAAATGGAACTCAGTCTTCCGGACAAACGCGAGTTGAGCGCTGATTGTCGAGCGCCCGTCGGCAGCGTCAACGATTATCTGAGTCCAGTTATAGAGGGTCTTCCAGAGGTCGACGTCCAACTCTGGTAACGCAATGGGTGCTCCCCCAGCAGCCTTTTTGACGGTGTGTTTGAGCTGGAAGAGGAGTTGGCAGTCGGCATCGAGGTCGGTATGGACGTCGTCCTTTACTTCCAGCCCGACCGACTGCCCGCTTTTTAAATTAAGCAGCCTATCGAGAAAGTAGTAATACTGATACTCGAAACCAATGCTTTTATCGTCAGCACTTGTTTTTTCGCTGAAGCTTTTTTCTGTAGCCACTTGCTGTGCCCGGTTTTAAGGCTTTGCAATGTCGTAAATACTGAACTTGATGCGTTTCGCATTTGCCAGTTTGCGACCCCGGAATGTCTAATGGTTACCGACGCGCTAACCGCGAGCGCCGACACGACCGGATGATACCTCCGGCCGGGTATTTATGGGTGTTGGAGGCAAACAAAATGGCGTCCAATCGACTGGATGCCAGTTCTTGACCAATGAAGCTACCTTTGCTGGCTGGGGATGGGCAAGAGCTTCTTAATGGCTGCCATAAGCTCTGTCCGGCTTTCCTGGGAGTTTTCATAACGACGTCAGAGGTTGTGACGCCAAGTGCCTTTGCGATATTGGAAACATATGGGCGAGTCCGACCGGGAAGCTGTTCAACAACCGGGCTCACTCGGCGAGTATCCGAACGACTCGACCAGATAGTAGTTGCGGCGTGTCTTTACGAGCTTACTTGCGTTGCTGTTACCGCGTGTGGGCAACGGATATGAAATTAAAATGAAAGAATTGTAATTTGAAAGGCGAGGGTGGTGATTGAAAGGCTACTGGAATAAATTTGAAAGATTGACAATCTTAAAGCGGAAAAAGCGAAGTGTCAGAATATTTTGGATGGTATGCAGCTATTTTTCGCGCATTCTACATTTCTGTATCCCGCAAGGCTACGGGTGCGTCGAAATCGGTATTCACATTATGAGATATGCTGTGACTGCGTGGCGAGGATTATTCCTCGCCGTAAAGCGGCGGAGCATTATCAACATCATCCCAACGATATTCGACGGTTGGGTCAAGCCAATCCGCTGCCCCGCGAATCCAAGCCGCATCTACGACGTCATCGGAAGACTTCAGCTTCTTCGCATCAAATTCGTCGGCTAAGGTGCGTAGCCGGTTCGCACGCTCCAGTTTCCCTGCCCAGCCCTCCACACGCTTTAGAAGCCCCATCGCGTGTCGGCGAATCTCCGCGAGTCTTGCCCGCTCGGCTGCCTGCGTCTCGAACCGCGCGTGTTGCTCACGCGCCATTTGGGCTCTGACCGTGTCACGAATGACCAGATGTCGAAGCTTTACAACGAACCCCTGAACTTTCGTGTCTAGTGACGCAGTCCGGGTGTCCGCGACGGTGGCGGTCGCGTACGTACTGTCGCCCGTGAATGCCGCGACTTCCAACTCATTGGTCGGGTGGAAGAGTACGGTCGGGCGGTGGTAGTCGTATCGCAACCGCTTGTTTTCGGCCTGCTGCTCGCGTGTGAGCGGAACGGTTTCCTGTCGAGCACGCTCTCTTAGGCGGAACGTTAATTTGGCATCGAGGATGGTCACGTTTGCCGGCTGACTTCCTTTGTCGCCCCAAGACAGCTTATAACCAGTTTTGGCAAGCGTTTCGAGTAGAAGATTCAGCACCAGTAGAGCGCGCTTTACATTCTCCGGCGACACCGCGACACGCATGAGCCCCTCGTCATCGCAGTAGGGCCAATTGCGCGAATCGCGCTGCTTTCCGTTCAGCTTTTTTTCAATTTTTCGGACGAGGGGTAAGCATTCCTCAACCGATTCGCGCAAGTAAACGATTGCGATTTGGGGCGCGTCATCTTCGTCGATTCGGTCCTGCGTCCGCTGCGAGAGCTCATCGTCCAGCTCGTTTTTGAACACCTGCCGGCGATAGGTTGTCGCCCCTTTTGTAGGCGGCAGTGCAGGCTTCACCACGGTCTTGCCAGCGGCGAGTTTTGCCCAGTAACCCGCCGGCGGAACAGGAACGTCAAGGCTTACGCATATCTTTCGGAGTCCGACATCCGAAATGTCGTACCGTTTCGATACCTTGGTTACCGGCTCTGCCCAAACTTCGTCATAAAGTTTTTGGCGTTCAAAGTCCTGAGGGACCTGGGACATATTTAACAAACACCTCATATGTGCACGAAGACTTCTGCGATAACGGCGCAACAGTCTCGTCGGCCAAACTCGTAGCTGACAGTGTCAGGCGGCCTTCAGGCCGCCCAACGCCACAAAGACAAAATTCGTCTTGTACTTGTCGAATACATAGACCGCTGACAGGGGCACCGCAGTCAAAACGACACCACTCAATACGGCCGTGACCTCACGGTTAAACACGTTGAGTATTGGAACCGGAGCGACCGCCTTCGAGATGACGTTCGCCACGTACACGCCAAGCACGGCCGAAGAGGTCCCGAGCATCACGACCTTGATGCTGTCGAACTTGTCCACGTCGTCGCTAATCAGGACCCGCACGCTGCGCACGACCGATAGTGTGCATTCCCGAATGATAGTGAGCATGAACGCCGGCATCCTTACAAAAAGCGAAATCAGGATTTGCGGAATGGCCGCCAACGCCCCGGCCACACCTCCTTCGAGACCTGCGGCGCGAGCCCGCGCCCATATCTGACGCTCTTCAAACCGCTGGGTCAGCCGGTCTGCGATGTTCTGGCGCCGCTGGTTGATATTGGCGAGCAGGCCGTTCTCGTCGAAGAGCTTACCGTTCACAGCAATGTCTCTGATTTCATCAACGAAAATGTCGATGGTCTCGACCACGATGAGTCCAACGACTTGTTGAGCCGCCATTCGCGCGCTGGCGCTCGCCACCGTTAGCCCAATCTCTTTCGCAGCGTTGAGATGCGCCTGATGCAGACGCTCCTGCGCCGCCTCATATTTGGCTTGCGCCTCGGCTTTGTTGATGGTCACATGGCCACTCTTCTCGTACTGGAAGTGAATGATGTTTGGGTCAAGCTCATCCGGCGTTCCGTAGTATTCGATGTACTGCATCAGGTCCCGACTGCTCTTGCCCTTATTGAAGCCCTCATAGGCGAAGGTCAGGTTATCTTGCGCATTTACCACGTCGACGAACTCGGTGTCATTCGTGGAAATGCGAACCAACATATCCTCGTAGTACTCCTTCTTCGATACGATATGGTCGATTTGGGCGTCAGCCGGATAGAGAACTTCCCCGCTGTTGTAGCCATTTTCAACGGGCGTTAGCGGCAAGGCATCGGACCGCTCATTCTCGAACTTGGCGTAGTTCGGATGATTGTCGAGAGGCTGTTGCTTGTATTCGTTGTAGCTAACCGAAAGATTGGCATAGCGTCCCGCCAGCTTGTCATCGAGACTGCTCATGAGGGGAGCAAGGCAGAAGGCCGAGATGGCGCGCTGGAAAGCCTCGCGCTTGACCCGCTCAAAGATGTCCTCCACGTCCTTGGCACGGGCGGGCAGCCGGCTGCGGAGGTCTGAAATCATCTCCAATGTCGTCTTGTCGACTTCGAAGGTAGACCGGTAGTAGGCTGTCACCTTCTCAGTTCCTAAGTCCTTGTACTTATGGAATTTGGTAACGTACGTGTCACTGCACTTGAGAGCGTCGTAGTCGATTTCGCCCAGCTTTTCGCTGGCTGCCGCCGTAAGCCGTGCTGCTTGTCCCTTGCCTGCGGTGTAGACCTCCGACACGCGACTGGTAGCCATATCGGTCAGGTCCGTCAGCGCAGCCGGCATTTCGATGTTCTCAGCGGCGGCGACTACCTTGTTCTTGGCCTCGTTGAGCGAATCTTTGAGCCCGCTACCGAGCGACGCCAGTTTGTTCCCAAACATCCCCATCTTATTATCCCCGTTTTAGCCTATCGTAGGTATCGGCACAAAACATCGAGGGCTGAAGGGGTACTCAACAGATTTGTCGACGCTTCCAACGATGCCATAACGATATTCTGCCCGAGCTGGCGTTATCATTAGCGCGTCGACTGGGAGTTCGCCGTAGGCACCAGCTAAGGGACGAACGGATGCCGGAAATTCGAAGCGTTTATCGACATCGGACTGAAAGATGCACCGCCTCGCCTGAGAATCTTTTCGAGACGGTGGGCGTTTGCGATTTAGCTGGAAATTCGAGCTATCAAGAAAAACCAACCATTAGTTACTCAGCTTGTGGGTCCCAGATTCTCAGATTATGCGTTTAGCTGCAGCGATATCTACGGCGCCCGTTTCATGCGAGAACATCAACCGAGGAAGCAGAAGCAAGAATTTACGCGCGAACGATGGTACGTCGTCGTTCGCATTGGATAAGACAAACTAAAAGCGAGCAAAGAACCGCCAATGTACGTTCACCGTGTTTTCGCAGAAAATTTTCGAGTTTTTGGCACACTCATTAATAACGAGCATCTTGAATTGAAACTCAGGAGAGGTTTGAACGTACTCGTTGGGGAAAACGACGCGGGAAAGACTTGTATCGTAGATGTTATCCGTTATGTTCTATTGACGACGAGTAACGATTGGCTCCGGGTTGAAGACGACGATTTTCATATAAAGAATGCACTTCAGGCTGACGAGTTGCAACTCGAGGTGGAGTTACGTGGATTAACCAAAGCACAGCAGGCGGGTCTGTTGGACTGGCTGACGCTTGAGGACGGTGTTGAGCCATACTTAGTGGTGCATCTTCGGGCAACTCGCAGACTCGAGAGTAGTAGGGGGAGTCGCCTAAGCAGTCCGGTGGTCAGTGTCAACTCAGGAAAAGGTGGCTCAGGTCCTGAAATTGGCTCTGCGGCACGCGAGCTGATTCGGGCGACGTACCTCAAGCCGCTCCGTGACGCGCTGGCGGAGTTGCGTCCAAAGAAGGGGTCACGGTTGTCCCAAGTACTGAGAGCCCACAAGGACGTAAAAAAAGAGAGCACGAACAATTTCGATAAAAGAAATCCAGACGCACCGCCAGCGACGTTGGTAGAAATCATGGCGCAGGCCCAACATCGGATTAGCACAAAGCAGGTGGTCAAGGATGTGAGGGATATTCTTAACGAAGATTATCTCAAACCACTGAGTTTCGAGAAGACTCCGCTCTCTTCGGAGATTCGTGTATCCGCCGAACTTACTCTCGCCCAGATACTAGAGCGGCTCGAACTCACGCTCAGCCCCCCTGGTGGGGTAAGCGAAGACATGGCATGCGAACGAGGACTCGGATACAACAATGTGTTGTTCATGGCGGCGGAACTGCTGCTACTCAGCGACGGGGACGGCGACGAGCTTTCTCTTCTCCTGATTGAAGAACCAGAAGCGCATCTACATCCACAGTTGCAAGCACGCGTCCTGTCCATGCTATCGGACAAAGCGTCCTCAAACGGCATCCAGATTCTGGTTACGACGCACAGCCCCAACATAGCATCCGCTGCCCCCGTTGACGCGCTCACCCTGATTACCGGAGGCAAGACGTATCGCTTGGACCGGGACGAGACCTGTCTCGACGGCTCAGATTACGAATTTCTTCGGCGCTTTCTCGATTCGACAAAAGCAAATCTCTTTTTCGCGCGTGGCGTACTGATTGTGGAGGGGCCGGCCGAAGCTATAGTACTTCCGGCTCTCGCCGAGGCCGCTGGCTGTTCGTTTGAAGCCAACAGTATTTCGACGGTAAGCGTTGGCGGGGTTGGTCTGTTCAGATTCGCTCGAATCTTGCAACGGAAGGATGGGCGGAAACTTCCGATTAGCGTCGCTTGCATCGGTGACCTCGACGTGGTGCCCGATGATGTCACTTTCATCAAAGGCCGCAAGGATAAAGAGGAAAATGGCGAGCCAAAGGCAAAGGATGGTAAAAACCATCAAAAGCGTAAGGCACGTGACTACACCGCACAGGAGATAGTGGAGCTTCGCCAGACTAAAATCGACCGAGCAAAAGGGGGAAGCACTGAAGTTTTTATCGCGGACCATTGGACGCTAGAGTATGACCTGCTGCGGTCCGGAGTGGCTAAACACATGTTCGTGGCGGTAAAGCTTGAACAGGCAGAAGGCAGCAAGGGCTATCTGACTGACGAGGAATACCAAACGAAGCGCACCGAAGCCGAGATGGAGTATGCGGCGCTCGTTTTGACTGACACCCAAGCGACTATCGCAGCCGACGTTTACGAGCTCTTACACACCAAAAAGGTGTCAAAAGCCATCGTCGCGCAATACCTTGCAAAGATGGCGAGGGAAGGTCATCTTGGCATTGGTACCGCTTTACTTAAGAGCCTTCCGCTCTATATCCGAGATGCTTTTAACCATCTAGTACCCGGAGCCGTTCAATGAATCGGCCCTTCTCGTTGACCGCAGACGACCTCTCAAAAATAAACCTTCTGTTTCCCAATCTTAATTTTTGCCGTCGAGAACAGATTGACGCGATACTTCAGTCCGATACAGCGGACTTCCAAGCGGCACCGGGTAGTGGGAAGACTACGCTACTAGGTGCAAAGCTCTCGTTGATGTCTGCGCGATGGCCCTATGCGCATCGGGGAATCTGCATTCTCACGCACACAAATGTCGCACGAGAGGAAATAGAGAGCTGCTTGAAGTCCGTTCCATATGGAGCCGCGTTGCTTGCCTACCCTCACTTCATAGGCACAATTCAAAGTTTTGTGAACAAGTTTCTTGCTCTTCCGTGGCTGCGCGAACTTGGAATTGATGTTCGAGAGATTGACGAAGATGGTTTTGAAGCCCAATTTCTAAGACGCGTGTGTGCGAATTGGAGCGCGAATACGTGGGTTTCACACAGTCAACAAAAACGAACCCGAATGGTTAAGGGAGTTCGTTACCAAGGCCCCGATTTGGCACTCGCGACTCACGATGACGAGACGCTGCCCGCGAGTGGGGCCACTATCGAGCACCTACGCCGCGTCAAAGACGCCATGGCTTCGGAGGGTCGACTCCGTCACGCCGACATGTTTGCATATGCTGAACAAGCCGCAAGCAAGGTTCCTGGGCTAGCTGATGCTGTCGAATTTCGTTTCCCAAATGTATTTATCGACGAGATGCAGGATACCAGCGACGTTCAATTAGGCGTCTTGTCCTTGGTGTTCAGAAACGGAGCGGTGGTCCAACGCTTTGGAGATGTCAATCAAGCCATCTTGAATCGTGGAAAGCGAACATCCCCTAACAGGTTCCCGAGCGCCAACTGCGCTGAAGTACACACGAGCCTCCGATTCGGGTCTGCTATCGCCAACGTTGTGAATTTGCTCAAACCTGTCGGCGGAGAAATCGATGGACAAGGACCGGATGCAGCGGCTCCACCGACTCTCATCTTATATTCAGATAAGACGGTGAAAGACGTGATTTCGCGTTTTGGGCTATGGGCTGCCACGCTCTTGCCAGCACACGAATTCGGTCAGTATCCAGTCAAGGCGATTTGTGCAATCAAGACCGAGGGTAATTCAAAGCAGAACGTCGGACGGCATATAAGCGACTATTTTCCAAACTTCGACGACGCAGTCACTCTTAGGAAAGCAAACCGGACAGTTCGGCAACTGCTGAGAGTAGCTTCGATTGCAACTGGAGCCAACCGCGTCGAAGCTGCCCGCACCGCTCTCCTCCAGGTATTACAGGCCTACGGAGTGCCCAGGTACAAGGACGCTCGAACTTGGCGTCAATTGGTTCAACTTGCATCAGCAAACGAGAAACACGCTAGTACGATTAAGCATTTGGCACTGGAAATTGTCATCGGTCCGGTCGAGCTCTCGACTGACATCGCAGCCCGCTCTGCAATCGCGACGATTCTAGTGAAGCTTAGTGACATGCTTGAGGCTGAAATTAATGCGACAGACATACCCGACGAATGGCTCATCGACACGGGAGCACAAAATACCCTGCCCAATGGCGTCAACTCATTGCTTGTCGAGAACGAATTGGTCAGGTTTTCGATACAGGTTGCTACGATAGCATCGGTAAAGGGTGAAACACATCTCGCGACCTTGGTCCTTGAGAGTTGTCGTAATAGAATTTACGACCTAAAAAGCATGTTGCCTTATCTATGCGGCTCCAAAGGGCCGGCAGGCGAAACAGACGAAGAAAAGCTTCGGTCGCTGATGAATGTTTTCGTAGCGGCTAGCCGCCCCAGACGGCTTCTAGCGTTCGCCATGCACGACTCGAGAGCGGATATGGGGTCTCGTACTTCGCTCACCGCTGCGGGTTGGGACATAAAGGATTGGACCAGCTAGAGTACTGAACACCCCCCGGTCGCCAGTCTCAAAATTCGTGACCTTTTTTAACGGTCCTGAGTAGTCGCCGCATGTTCGAACGGAGGGTGCTAACGCTAGCAAATCGGCCCCGGTAAGAACACACCAGCGGTTTATCCTTTTCTTGAAGACGACAACAACGGTTTTTTAAAGAGCGAGTCGATGCAGCCGCGTCAAAACCATCCAAATGCAAGTTGTCTATTCACCAGTGTCTACTGGAGGCGGTTCAATCTGGCGCAGCAACTCACTCGCCGAGACCCCTAATGCATCCGCCAGACTAAACAATGAGTCTATGGCGACCTGCGTGGAGCCGCGCTCGACCATCCCAACGAAGTTCCTGTGGAGGCCTGCTCGCTCCGCGAGTTCCTCTTGGGACCACCCTTTGGCTTGACGCAACTGTCTTAGGGCAAGCCCCAACTTTTTTACGCGCTGTTCCATGCACCACCTGTAAATTCCGATGCCGGAGTGTGGTGTTTTGCTGCAACGCGTTCTACACAATATATTGTGCAAATTGTATTTTTGCGGTATCGTGACCAATATATTGGTCATAACACTTCGATACATCTCGAGAGTTCGGCACGGCGTGCGTCCGACGCCTTCTAGCAACGACTTTGATTAGTTAAATCGTTTCATTGGTTCAGCGTCAATTTCTAGTTTGGTCAACGGGTAGCAAGGCCGAGTGGTCCGGATGTAATCGGTCGACGCCGAGAACCGGGCTGGACGACTCGTTAGTTATGAAGCCCGATTTAGGTGAAGGCGTAACCGCAGGGGTACTGCGATGGACAGTGAGATGGAAAATTTTGAATCGGCAGAGGGAGTAGCCCTGCCTCTCTCGATGACTCTTAGCTTTTTTCCTGTTCCTCGCGTCGCCGAGATTTGCTACGTTGAACCTGACGCGAGAATCACTTCAGCGTTCGGAAGGGCGGACGGTTCGTTCACGTTCTGGCATGTGGACGGGAAGCATACTTCGGTCGAAACCGCCGAATGGCCGGATTTTCATTTTCTTCGGCAATTTGCAGAAAATCTTTATCTTGCTGTATTCGACCACAACGACCGACGGTTTTCAGCTTCCATGAATGTGCCAAATGTATTGTCGATGACGCTCTCGTTCCTCCCTGAGTCGAAGCTGTCAGAGATTCGATACTTTGAACCCGACGGACGCATCACTTTGGCAAATGGATTTGACGAGCAACTTTTCCGGTTCATCTTTTCAAATGGAAGCGTGCATGTGCAACTGCTAAAAGGCACCCCGGACATCTCGATATTACGGCGTCTCGCAACCAACGTTCGCTTGGGGGTTATTGAAGGAGTACAGATTGATGACGCTAGCTGAGAATAGCATTTCACGTCGAGAGGAATAAGTAAGTGCGCATACAAATCGCGTCGGACCTACATCACGAGTTTCTCCACCATGGCGCGCCCGGGAGTGAAGCGCTAAGGCTAGCGAAGAACGTTGATGTTCTCATTCTTGCAGGGGACATCCACGTCGGCACTCAGGCAGTCGGTTTGTATGGCCAGTACCCCGTGCCAGTGTTATACGTCCACGGCAATCATGAACTGTACCGCCACGAATTTTTCACGTCGCAGCATCAGTTGCGCACAAACCTAGCACCATCATCACTGCGGTTTCTCGAACGGGATGAATCGATTCTAAACGGAGTGCGATTCCTCGGCTGTTGCCTATGGACAGACTACAATCTGAGGCCTGAATGGAAGACGGTAGCTCTACGTGAAGCTGAAATCGCGATGAACGACCACAGGCATATTCGATATGGCAGAGCGCATGCGTTTTCGCCGCGTGATGCGGAGACTGAACATCAGAAATCCGTGGAATGGCTAGCAGACAGATTGACTCAGCCCTTTCAAGGACGGACCGTCGTAATCACTCACCATGCGCCGCATGCGAATTCGATTCCGACGGAGTACGAGAGAGACATCCTGAGCGGGGCATTTGCGAGCGACCTTACTCCGTTGATGAAATACGTTGACGTCTGGGTTCATGGGCACATTCATCGCTCCGTGGACTACATGGTCGGCGGGTGCAGGGTTATATGCAATCCGCGCGGCTATCCAAAGCGCTATTCGATAAATCCTGCGGCACTTGTCTCGTTCGAGAATCCGGAATTTGCCCCCGGCTTGGTTATCGAAATCTGAACGACCGCCGCATGCTCAGGTGTCAATCGCTACGCAATTCGCCACCTGTAGAGGAGCTGACATCATGACGGTCGCCGAACTCATGGAAATATTGCGTAACGCTGACCCGCTAGCCAGAGTGACGTTTCTGAGGTGGGGTGCTGACGAGGACGAGGTCGAGGAGGTCGACGCCGTTCGTGTGCCGGGCAGGACGTGGACTCGTGAAACATATAGTCGGAGGGTCAAGAATACAAAGCCCTTCACCAAGAGGTGACCTTGCATGGACCTCCCGTCTGGATGCAAGAACGTTGTCGTGGAATCTGTGTCCGTCGTCATACTCTCGGTCGACGCAGATTTTCTGAGTTCCCATCAATTCATCTAATGCGCCTCGCCAGAATCTGGTTGTCAGTGCAATTCTGGTCCAGGACATTTAGCACGCAGCCGTGTCGCCGAAGGCAGGACGTGGATATGCCCGTCTCTGATGGTTGTCGAATTCGAACTGACCTAACATAGAGAGCACGATGGCCCAGAACTTTCAAGCTGTCGGTTCCAAACGGTGTAGAACAATGGTGGAAATTTATGGCGGGGAATATCTCAACCATGACGCCGTGTCGCTGCTGGTGTGCGCCGGCATCGTACAGGTTGACTCCACGTTTAGTGTTTGGAACCGCGCGCTTATAGCCCTTCGGCCAGGAGCGCTGCGACCAGCAGGTCCCTATTTGCGCACTAGAACTGCCACAGTCCTGATAACTCGAAGCAATGTCGAAGAGCGGATGTACTTCCGGGAAGCACGAATGGATTTGATATTGGTGAAAGGCGAGGCACACACGAGCGTCGTGATGCAAAACTTTCCACGGCTCGACGCTCCCCCGGTTCGGGTAGCCAGGTCGACCGACATCGTGACGGTTGTGCGAGCAGTTCTGAGGTCCTTCTAGTAAATAGCCTAAAGCGCAGAGAAGCAAATAATGGGACCGCCCAGCGCGTGTCGTGCACGAAACGCCGCTCCGGGTGCGAGAGCGTCTCGAGTCCCCATAAGCTCGACAAGCGGTCTGGTCTCACCGTCCTCAAAGTGAACTGTCGACTTCTCACGCGAACCGCCAGCATGCTTCGGCGCCAGCCCATGTGTCCATTATCAAGGTGCTGGCGCTGCGCGCGGGAGTTTGTGTCCGGTCATAACAACAACTTTTTCGTGACTATCAAATTCGTTATTGTCATGTCCTAAGCAACTTGCTCGGCAGGTCCGACAGGAAACGCCCCTATGCAGATATTTCCTTTGGAACGAGGCGTTCGATTGGGGTTAGTTGATTGATGTTTAACGCAAGATGGAGCAAACTGTCATGTCGATTTACGTGCATAACTCAAGTTCTCACGTGGTGCTCGAACGTTGGTCTATTCGAGAGGCAGGCGACGGCAGACGTCATTTCGTGGGCTTCAACATCATCGACTTTGAAGGTCGTGTTAGCACACCTATTCGTTCGTTCGACTCAGTCACGCGCACCGGGTCTACGGAAAGCGGGAGCACATATGAACTCGTTGGACGCGCTGGTAGCGATAAAGATGCGGAATACGTCTGGACTCAAGCAGCAAGGGCATGGAACATAAAAACATGGAAAGATGTGACGCAAAACCTCGTTCCAGATTGGCGACAGGGATTAGTGCTTGACAAACCTTCTCGAGACGACTGAGCGATACCCCACCGCTTAGGTGCAGCATATTTTCGCAGTTAACTTGTCGCGATTTGAATGATGTTGTTCGTTGCGCAGGAAGGGCAGCACCGGTCGGGGTCTCGCGTTTGCAACAACCAGGGTTGGTGTCAGTGTCGTAGCTAGAAGCAATGTTCCTTGCGATAAAGGCCGGCTCAGCAACTGTCTCTCAATTAAGAGGTAGAGGACGACTCGGGCTGCTTCTGGTTCGAGCTAAACAGATGGACCCGCAAATCTCGCATTACTGGTCGCCGCGCTCAGGTCCGACCAGTCCTTGCACCGTGGCGCTTACCTCAATCGACGCCTAAGTGTGATTGCGAGGACACTGGAACTGAAAGGATGTTCGATGAGTCCGGACGCTTACGAAGTTGCGACGCAGCGGATTGATGCGGAATTCGACATTCCGCAATACGACGTATCGGCGCTTATTCGTTCGATTGTCGCAAATCGAGGGCGGCTACCTCCTGATGGGCGTAAACGATACAGATATTTGCCAGACGCCGTCCTGCAGCGAATTGAGGGGCGGTTTCAAAGCTGAAATGCAACAGCGGGTTAATGAACGGAAGCTGAGGTTATCGAAGCGGTTGCGAGCATACGTTCGAAGACCTCGAATGGCGAATGAAATGCATGGGTAGCGCGAGGTCGGCTGTTGAGGCTGTCGGCGATGGCATCGAGTTCGTCCTGACTGTAGATCGAGAGGTCAGTACCCTTGGGCAGATACTGCCGCAGCAGCCCGTTGGTGTTCTCGCAGGTACCGCGTTGCCATGGACTGTGCGGATCGCAGAAGTACACGCGCACGCCGGTGGCGGCGCTGAGCTCCTGATGCCGGGTCATTTCCTTACCCTGGTCGTAGGTGAAGCTCTGGCGCAGTGGGGCGGCGATCGAATTCAGTTTGGCAGTGAAGCCCGCCAGTGCCGAGGCGGCGGTGGCGTCTTCCATCTTCGCCAGCAGCACCAGGCGACTGGTGCGCTCAACCAGCACGCCGACGGAAGACTGATTGCCGGCGCCCTTGATGAAGTCACCTTCCCAGTGACCTGGCATCACCCGGTCGTCGACCTCAGGCGGGCGCACATGGATGCTCACCATGTCGGGGATCTGGCCGCGCCGGTCAGTGCCCCGCTTGCGTGACATGCGGGTGCTGTGACCGTGGCGCAGACAGGCGATAAGCTGGCGGCGCAGCTCACCGCGTGGCTGCGCATAGATGGCAGTGTAGATGGTCTCATGCGAGACGTGCTGGGTTGGATCGTTGGGCCACATGCGCTTGAGCGTACCTGAGATCTGCTGGGGCGACCACTTCCATTCCAGCAGGGTGAGTACGACGCGCCACGACATGCTTTGAGGGTGCAGCTTGGGACATGGGCGCGCAGCCTCGCGTCGGCTCGTGCTGAGCGACTGCGCCGGGGCAGACGCATAGCCCACGACAGAACACGTGTTCCTGGTCAGCTCGCGGCTCACAGTTGATGCCGAGCGCCCGAGTGTTCGGGCCATGGCCCGAACACTCGAACCCAGCTGCTTCATGCTTGCAATGGTCATGCGCTCTTCAGGCTGAAGCTGTTGATACGTTCTTCTTTTTTGCATGTGCGCACCTTACACGAGGAAGGTGTTGCACTTCAGATTTGATGGCGCCAGGCCATCGTCTGCGAAGCTTTCTCGAATTGAAACTATTGGCTAGAGTAGCGTGTTCTTTGCTTTAGTTAATCCTCAATGCAGGGATGAGTATCCCTGCATTGAGGATTATAGAAAAATCCCTGTATTAAGGACAATCGTTTCGTTATAAATCCATGGGTCTTGCCGACTTTGTCCTCACGCCCAGCTTGCAACGAGTCCTTGGTGCCACGCTGCTGCAGCCTGACCGCAGTTTTACCCTGCAGGAACTGCTACGTTTGGCTGATAGTGGGCGCGGAAGCGCTCAAAAGCAGGTGGACCGAATGGTCGTGGTCGACGTTCTCCAGGAGGACGTCCGACGAGGCCAGCAAAGGAGTATCCGTGCGAATACCGAATTCGTCCCCTATCCGGAATTGGTTAGCATTGCTCAAAAGTCATTTTCCGTTGCGGAGCCATTGAGTGAGGCACTTAAACCTTTTGCCGAACACATCTCCTCAGCGTTCGTGTTTGGTTCCCTGGCGAAGGGCACCGACACTTGCCGAAGCAACATCGACTTGATTGTCATCGGAGGTGCACTGCTTCTTGAACTTTCTGAGGCGCTTCACTTAGCCGAGCAACGTCTGTTGCGCCCCGTCAACTTCTTTCTGTACGAGCCTGCTGAATGGGCTGTGCTGGCGGAAACTGACCCGATACTGGGTCAAATTGATAAAGGCCCTAAACTGATTATTCTGTGATGCCGCGCCCCGCCGGATGTGAGAACGTCATTAGACAAAAGCCTATGAGGTTCGCTTCATTGAAACGCTTCTTCAGTCATCTTTTTGGTCAGAGTCGTAGACACCGGCCTTTTGCGATATGGCGGCAAGCTCCTCCAACGCAATCCTAGCGTTAGCGTTTTGCGCCTTGCGGTAGGTTTCAACCGCTTCGGCAGAAATGAGTCGTTGCCCGTCTTCTGCTCTTTCTACTGAGCCTAGTTTGCCTAGGTCCGCCAGCCTGACAACATAGGGAAGAGACACATTCAAAATGAATGCAGCTTCCCCAGCGGATAACATCCGGTCGTACGCGGTAGCGGCATCGGAATCTGTTGGCATGGCACGTCTCGGTACTCGAGGGCTAGGTATCTATTGTGATGCAAAACGAGCAGTCTAAGGTCTTGAGTCGAATGAGTTATCAATCGCAGCTGCTCTGTACTTGAGGTAGTGAGGGGCGTACTGTCTTACGACAAGGGGTGCAGTGCACTATGTTCCACTATACGACGAACGCGGGCCGCAGCGAAATAGCGGCGTACTCACCGTGGTCAGGTTACGCGTCAAGAAGCGTTTTCGTGAACGACGGGTTCTTGTTTCAGACCCCGCCAGTGTCGCGGCGCAATCATCAACCTTGCCGTAATGGAGATAAAACGATATGCCGCCAGAAAGCCAAATCGACCTCGAAATTGCCCTTCGTAAAATTCACGAACTCGCCTCGGCGGAGGGAGACTTGGGTTATGCGTACTGGTACCAAGTCGGGCAGCTGCTCAGGCGAACGGCCGGCATGCAATCGGAAATAAACGCGCTCAGCAAAGACTTAGAGCAGTGTCGTGCGATGCTCCGCATGGAGGATTGAAATGGAAAAGAGTCACGAGTGTAGCTGAACGCATAACCTGGAAATCTGTGCTCATGGTTGAGAAACTTACGGGTCTCTTTTTCGTAATATGGGCACGGGTGTTATTTGACGTAGGAACACGGTGTCCGGTGCTTATGTCAGCGCGCCGGAGCTTCTGAGATAGCGAGCTATCGCGCTATCTAATTTGCGTGAGGTAACGTTTTCTGCAATGTTATGCAAATTGAATAGCGAACAATCCAGTCCTCTTTCCAGCCTCGGAGCCCTTAGAAAACTCCAGATGGGCGCGCATTACTGCTTCAGCTCCGAGCAGTTCGAAGCGCTCACAGGACGCGAGACGAGCGTATCAGCCAGCCGGGCCGCGCTTCATCGTCTTCACGTGCATGGCTTCATCAAGCCGCTGGCTCACGGTGCCGGCTTCTGGCTCATTGTGCCGCCAGAGCACCTCGACCGTGGAGCACCGCCCGTGTTGTGGTGGTTGCACGATTATTTAATACAGAAGGAGGACGCCTATCAACTAGCCCTCCTCTCTGCTGCGCAAGCTTACGGCTCCTCCCATTTCGCCGTTCTCGAAACTCAGGTGTTTGTGCCCGTATCTCGCCGGGTCCTGCACGTTGGGGTCTTCCGGCTTCGGTTCTTCTGCAAGCAGTCGGTCGCTCAGGCACCGACAGTGACGCTGTCGACGGAAAAGACCCGTGTCCGTGTGAGCTCCGTTGCGACGACCCTTATAGACCTGCTTCGGCACGCCCCGGTTATTGGTGGCATCGAACGCGCCGCACTTATTCTTCAAGACCTCGCTTCAAAGCTCACACCTGAAGATATCAGCGAATCGCTCAACGCCGCAGGTGACGTCGCCGCCGCTCAAAGATTCGGTTACCTTCTCGACCTTTACGGCCACCGTAAGCCCGCGAGTCGTGTTGAGAAGTGGCTGAGCCCGCACAGGATGCAGCGCACGCGGCTCGACGTCTCCAGCCCGGCAGCCGATTTTCAGGTTTCGCAACGCTGGAACGTAGTGTCCAATACCAATCTGGACCGTATCGATTGACTCCCTTGCAGGACTTGATTCGCTAACGGGCACATGCTTTGTCGTCCAGCGGTGTCCTAGTAGAGCAGGGCTACCTTTTGTCCCAATCGGTAGCGACCATCTTTCGGGATATCGCCAGACGCAGTTCGTCGCGATAAGGCACGGTACTGTATATAACGGACCTGGCCCTCAGCAAAAAAAATGACGGTGTACTCACCTAGGTCATGTTACGCATCAAGCAGCGTTTATGTGGACGACGGAATTCGTTCAGACCCCCGCGAGTTCGCGGCGCAATCATCAACCTTGCGGTACGGAGGAAAAAACGACATGCCTTCAGAAAGCCAAATCGACCTAGAAAATTGCCTTTCGTAAATTCCACGAACTCGCCATGGCCGAGGGGCACTTCGGTTACGCATACTAATACCAGCTCGGGCAGTTGCTCAGGCGAACGGCCGGCATGCAATCGGAAATAGACGCGCTTAGCGAAGACCTAGAGCAGTGTCGCGCGATGCTTTGCATGAAGGATTGAAACGGGAAAGATTGCCATTCTCGAGAGCTGCATTCTGACCGCAGGCGCGCGCCACCACGCGAAGTTCGCGCTTCGCGGTCTCATTGTTGATACGGACCAGATGATGCGCAACTTGATAATAACGAAAGTACTCAAGCGTATCTCATCTTTGGTCATCAGCCCGTCGTGCCGCCTTTTTTCGAATCGCGCCGGGTCGCGGGCTTCACATTGTGGTCGCTCTGTGCACGATACGGTTTCACCAGCGGAGCACCAAGTTGTTCCGCCGATACGCCGTGGCGAAGCGCGTTATGCAGGTATGTGGATAGCAGCTCATCGTACTTGCGGAGGGTTTCGCGAAGTTCTCTTATATCAGTGTGCGCCTTGTCAAGTTTCTGCTCCGACACCAACGATTCGGGCGCCTTGGTGCGCGGTCGTTTTCCAGTTTCCCGGTATTCCGTGCAACCGCGCCCGTGCTCATCATATGCATCTTTAATTTTCGCCTGGGCTTGCAAGGTTTGCCGCGTCCATTTATAGCCAATGTTTGCTTCGCCTATTCCGACGACATCATTCCACGTAAGAGTTCGACCTGCGGCTTGTCCCTTTATTAAAGTAGCAATCAGTTTGATTTCATCGGACGTGAGCCTCCGTCGCTCGTTTCGATGCACTTTGCGCTTACTCAACCTCGTCATCTTGCGCCCCCGCGTATGAAGGTAGTTGCACAAGGGTCCCGTCGGCAATTGAGACATCAGCGTGAACCGCAAGAGCCGCGCTCGCGCGGTTGCGTACCAACTTTTGGTGCGCCAACCAATTGTCTGCGCCGGACGTACCGGTTGCCACCTCTTCCTCAGCGAGTGCTATACACATATCGGCATCGTCCTTGATTACGCTTGTTCGCTGGATGTGGTCGAGATTTCCTTTTTCCAAAAGATGCTCATCGCACACCGTGCACTCGCGATGTTTTGGGCAGGGCAGCGCTGCCCAGTTGTGCTCGCATATCCCGATATCGGTTCGATGTGCTGTAACGCTAGAAGACACGATAAATTCCTGCTGGCGTATCGGGTCTTTTATTTTCAGTGCTGCTTCTGTGACAGGCCCCTGTACTTTGCCCAGCGTTCGCTTCTTATGGATGCTTGCCGCCAGTTGCAATCCTGTCATGTGGTTATACGCAGAATTGTGCCCGATGTCCTTCCTTCCGAACCATCTTGCAATCTCAAGCTGAGACATGCCTGCGTCTTCGGCCATCGTGTCAAGCCAATGGCGAAATTTGTACGCAGTCACCTTGAGCGGGTCTCCACTATCATCGCGATGTTCGAACCGCTCAAAAATGGACCGGACTCCTGTCCTTCCGACCATGTAATCCGTGAGCTGTCCGTATGTCATCAGCGTCGCCGTGCCATTCAGGCTTGTCCTACTCGCATGAAAATAATTAATGGGAAATACAAACAGACTATCTTTCAGCTTGTGGTGACCCTGCTCCTTGGGAAAAACTGTTTCTTGACCAGACCTTTCTACGAGATACCTCTCAAGTTCCCGCTTAGTTACAGCGGCAACTTTCTTTCCGTCTCGCACCAAATTGACAATGGTCAACTTTGCTTCCCGTACAAACCCCCTAGCGCTTTTAAGAGGCTCGGCCGCGCGCAGTCCTACCGCGTCATAAACGTCCAGAAGACTCAGCAACTCATCGCCCGGCAGAGCATGCCAGCGCTCCGGAAGCAAAGTTCGACCTTTATTACTTGCCATAAAAGCGGCGATGTTTCGGAACGGCTCAGAGCATATCTTTATATCGGCCACAGCCCTTCTTGCAACGTCAACCATAACGGCCGCAAGCCATTTGGTTTGGGTAATTTTATGTGCGCCCTTCGCAGGGATATACCTGATTCCGCAGCGGACCGCCGGTCTTCCAAGAGGGCCGAGCATCGGTCGTCCAGACTCATCAACCTGAATTTCTTCTATCCAGCAATTCGCGGCCAGCGTCAGCAGTTCGGATGGCCGGAACCCCCCGCAAACGCAAAGGTCCAAGAAACGCTGCCTTGCTAAGTCAGGACTGCTCAAGTTTGGCCTGTTTGAAATAGCTCCTACTATCTCTACGACTTCTGAAGTGGGAAGCTTCGCGTTACGCCTGTCATCAAACTCCTTGCCCACTCGCCACTGGTTAGCCCCGCCATCAACGGCATCCCGTGAAACCGGACTTATCCAATTCAACCTTACATCGCAGAGGCGTTCACTATCCATCGTGTGCGCGATGGCCGCCAAGGCGACGCCAATTCGATACGCCGAACTTCGCTCCTCTCGTGCTTGGCACATTCTTATAGCTGCGTCGAAATTCGTCGGCCGTAGTTCCCACGGATTTTGGCGACTATCTCCAAAAGCAGCGTGCAAGTAACGGAAGGCTCGGACTTGGACGTTGTGATAAATCGTCGAGAGCCCTTCTTCCGCCCGCCTCTCAATATGGCACGCATATGCTTTCACCAAATCCGCAAACGGCCTTGGAAATTCTTGGGCATTTTTGAGAGTGCTCTTTTCAACGAAAGCAGCGTTAAACCAGATTCGTTCAGTCTTTCTCCCATCGGAGGCCCGCGCCTTGTTGCCCACTACCCATACGATTTCATCCCAAATAGCATTCTTAAATGGGTTCTCTCCACGAGCCTTGTCAATAAATTTGTGAACTCTCGCCGCAACTGCTGACTCAGCCTTTGTTTTAAAGGTCACGGTTGAACCTCTGGTGGATTCATGGACATCTCCTGACAGCGCCGCACCACCTCCGCAACAGCAAGGATAGTGAGGTCGTTTGCCTCGACAACCTTTAGGTCCACACCACGCTCGAGCAAGTCCTGCCGCTCCTTAAAAAGTAAATCTAATACCTTCTCATGCGGACCCTCGAACCAAGGTTGGAATTTGATGCAGGTGTAGCACGCTCGATGGGCATTCAAGCCGCAAAAACTGAATGAACCACACGAGCCGACCGTACGCAGTTTTCGTTGGTCGGCAAAATGTATTCGACTTGCGGGGTCGTTGCCCCGCGTTGCTTTCGTTTCATCCCTAATGACCAATCCCAAGAAAAGTTGGGCGTAGGGGGCAAGGCGGAGCGCATAGGCCGCGTCGAGACTGATAACCGCGTCTGAGCGACTGTTAAAATAGACCATCACATGTTGCAGGTCAGAGTGGTCTAGTGCCTGTGCCAATTCTGTCGGACTTGCCCCCTCCCTCACGAGTCGTGTTGCGAATGTGTAGCGAAGCCGACGCGCGGTGATGCGCAGCGGGGAACCGTCTTGTGCCCGAATACCTGAGGCTTTGACAAATGCATTGAGTTGCTCGCCAAAAAAAGATTTCGGGCGGCGCATTGCTTGACGTTCAAACGGCGTCCCGATAAGTGTTGAATCGGGACTCCAAGACGGGAACATAGGCCGCTCCATGTCCCGACTATCACGCCCGAAAAATACGTATCTCCAGATAGACCGATTTTCGCGTTTTTTGTGTTCAAACAACGCTCCAACGCGAGGGTCCACGGGTCGCACGTGAAATTGTCCGCGCAGGTTCACACCGCGCTTTTTCAACCTGGGAATGCGCAACTCGTATCGAACGCCGCCGTCAGGCAAATCCGTCCGTATCAGGTCTTCCTCGTTCATGTACTGCATCGCCTTCGGATATATTCCGAAAGACATGCTTAACCACATAACAAGAAATGCATCGAGCGAGTCGAGCGATGCCTGCATCCCGGACAGCAGGCGTCCCTGCAGTGCGGCTATTTCGACGTACCGAAGTGGCCCCGAGTTTGGGTCATGACTGAGAACTGCATGGCCTTTCGGATTGCCACCTATCACCTTATTGTCGAGAACTGTTGCCAACTCTTGGTCAAATCCTTCGTACTCTTGGTCCGCGCAAAACACAAACCATCGCCGATATGCATCCATCGTGTTGACGACGGTACCCTTCGAGTAAGCCTTAGGTAATTTTTTGTTCCTCGCGGATTTTTCAAACCAAGTCGCTACATAAGTTTCTTTGTTGGTGACCACCCTCCGCCACTTTTCCGCCTTAAGAGATACTTCACGAGACGCCAGACGAGATACCTCACGAGACGCGTGACGAGGCGCCTTCCGGAGTTCGTTACGGAGCGCCTTACGGATTGCTACGAAAAAGGCTTCGTCATATGTCTCAGCAATGTCGACCTCGAACCCCGTCTTTTTAGCGCAAGTAAACAATCTGTAAAGGTTTTCGAATTGTGCGACTGCGTAGGTGGGGCTTAGCGTTCGAATCGAATTTTCGATATGTTTCTGAACAGCATGGCGGACTGGCCCATTTTGCAGTGGCAGGCGTGCCCAGTTGATACGCTGGTGTGCTGCTATCTGCCAAACTTCGGCGGCAGTGTCGATACGTTTGCCTTCCCGAGATAACACAGACTGTGGGTCGCCGCGTTCGGCAGCCGAAAATCCTAGTGCGTCGTTAGGCGCATCCAATGAATTCGTGCTTTTTTTAGCCATGGTTAGCCCCTCCGAACAATGCTGGAGTGGATGCCGGACGGCAAAGCACCAAAATGAAGAGCTCGAAATTTCGGTGGAACGTTGTAACCCATTAATCGCTCTCCGCCCCCCATGCCAGCCGAGGGCGGAACAACTTCAATGGTGCGCAGCGCGGCCGATGAACTAGTAATGCTGAGGCCGGTACCCACGCGTGAATAGAATGTCACAACGGTGAGCCCGAACTGTAAAGTCCCGGCGGAGAGCCACGGTGTCGAGGTGCAAGGGCGGCCGCTACACCACACAACCTGCGGCATACCACGCGTACAAGTGCGCGTCTTTAGAGGACCTGACCGGATAGTTCGGCTGGTGAATGCGGACGAATTTAACCGACCGTCATTACTTGACCAGTGGTCCGAGCTGGAAGAGAGAAAAAAAGAAGTGCTCCAACTGCGAGTCGACATAACGAATCCTCCAAAATGAATGGATGATTCGTCCGGTCGACTAGCCCGCTCGGTTCAAATTGGAGGCGGCTCGTTGGACAAATGTGATGTGACGCGACCCAGCCAAGTAATACGGTTTGTTTGCCTGATGCCACTTGAACGGCCCGCTACCACTCGGTCTTAGCTAAGTCGCAATCAATTTAATAGCGGCAGGGTGATATGTCAACCCCTTGCAATCGGCTGGTCCTGAAGTCGGTCATTTGCCTGTTCGAGGCAAATGCCTCGGGTTGCGAACAACCTTACGACCTTGTGCACTTGAAGCAACGTACAAATCATCGAAGTTGCCAACTTAAGTGCAGCAATTCTCTGCAATCATCCCCCACCTTTGGTCCGAGCGCTCCGGCCCATGGACTGCATCCGTAGAATCTTGCGGTTCGTCGAATTGCGAATCGAGCGCTTCCCGTACCGCAGCGGCATCGTCGATTTATCAGACCACCCCATCGCCGCTTTCTGGTCCCGAAGGTCTTCAGCGTGGTTTGTCGAGTTTTCGGTCGCTTCGTTCCAGCGGTCGTTCCAGTCGTGTCGAAGAATGTGTGCCTTGATTGGTGCGAGTTCAGGATATCGGTGCGTGAGCGTCGATATGATAGTTCTCAGCCCCCGGTCAGTCAGAGCTTCGCCTTTATAGTTGACGAATATATACGGGTGCTTTCGCGCGGCTTTAAATTGTTTTCTGTCCGACCGATGGCGGGTTATCCAGTCGTCCAACAAGTCGCGGAGTTCATCGTTAAGTAGAAGAATGCGTGCGTTCGTCTTTGTTGTTGCCGGATTTTGACGATTGTCGTCCGGGTCGTCGTGTCGCCGATGAATCGTGATTTCGGCCGGGTAGGCACCGAAATTTATGTCGGCACACTTCAACCCGAGAAGCTCGCCAGCGCGGGGGCCCAGGTCAAAAAGCAACATCAGCATCGCGTAATTACGAACTTGCAGCTTCGAACTGTAAGGGTTGCCTAGGTCCCCTGGCTGAATCACCCTTAAAAACAGCTCACGTTGCTCGGGAGTCATCCCGAGCCGCTCCTTTGGACTCCCATCGTCGTTCGTGGGATGTGAATCAGCTTTGGGAGCGAGACTCCTTGCGCGTTTCTCGAACTGGACCAAGGCGGCATTGGCGGCATCGTGCTGCCTCGCATCAGAGATGCGCGCGATGACAGGTTCAGCAACCCATTTAATGTAGTCAATACACGTTAAAAATCGTGTACTGGCATAGCGCGGGTCGACCATTCTGGAACCAAGTTCAGGAACCGATACACGGCAGCGGTCGGCGAGCACCACAAGCTCGTCGCTTGATAGAAAACGCCGCCGTGCGACCCGGTCCACAAGGCTGATACGGAGGTCTGCAAACACATCAAGACCGAGCGCAACTGCGCTCAGCGCTTGCTGCATCGTCTTGAGCGTATAACCGCGCGCCCTCAGCAGAAGAGCGTAGGGAGCAACCGGTATGACTGGGAGCCCTTGAGGACCTTCCACGAGCACGGCCATGCGCTCACCAGAACTCATTTTGAAAGTTCGAACTGTCAATTTCGCCATGGCATCCACTTATTTTCGTTGATACCAATTTACAGATTTTTTGTGGTTCCGCTTATCGAATCGTTTCTTCCAAATGAAAAGGCTGAAAAAGCTCTACGTAACGTGTTGATTACGCAGAGTTTTCCAGCCTAAAATTAACACCGAGGTTGGTGGTTCCGCCTAGAACGGAATATCGTCGTCCATTTCGTCGAAACCACCACCCGCCGGCGCGCTCGGCCGGCTCGCGCCGCCGGCGCTGCCGCCGCCTGCCGGACGTCCGGCCGCTGCTGCACCGCCCCGGCTAGCACCCCCGCCGCCGCTACGCTCGGCAGGCGCACGGCTATAGCCTTCATCACCACCACCGCCGCCACCCGCGCCGCTGCGTCCCCCCAGCATCTGCATTTGTTCCGCGACAATCTCGGTCGCGTACTTTTCCACGCCGGCCTGATCGGTGTACTTACGCGTACGAATCCGGCCCTCGATATACACCGACGAGCCCTTCTTCAGATATTCGTTCACGATCTCGGCCAGCCGCCCGAAAAACGACACGCGGTGCCATTCCGTCAGCTCCTTCATCTCGCCGGACGTCTTGTCCTTGAAGCGATCGGTGGTGGCAAGACGGATGTTGGCCACGGCGTCGCCGCTCGGCAGATAGCGGGTTTCCGGATCGGCTCCCAGATTGCCGACGAGAATGACTTTGTTGACGGATGCCATGATTTCTCCTGTTGATTCAATTCAATTCAATTTGACCTGATGCGGTGCGCTCGCAACGCGACACGCGGTGGCAGTCGACCTGTTCAGCAAGACCTGCAAAACCCGCAAACCTCATGCACCACTCTGCGGCAGAATTTCGCCGACACGGCGAAACACGCCCGACTAGAAACTAACATTGCTCAAACCGTGCGCCGGACTTTCTGCGGCGGCGGTTTCATGTTCGCCGCCACGATAAGCCATGCAAAAACCAACCCTGAGCACGCGAAAAATACAGCGCTCTGCCCATCTACTTTCAGCAGCCAGCCGCCGATCACCCCGCCTATGGCGAGGCCGATCGACTGCGTTGTGTTGTAGACGCCTGCCGCCGCGCCCTTTCTCGTGCCAGGCGCGAGTTTGGAGACGAGTGACGGCTGCGACGCTTCCAGCACATTGAAGCCCAGGAAGTACACGAACAAAACCGCTGCCACTGACCACAGGGTATGCGGAGCGGCGCCGAGTAACAACTGGCCAATCAGGATAAGACCTATGGCGCTGACCATCACGGCCTTCATTTTTCCACGTTTTTCCGCGGCAATAATGGCCGGGACCATCATGACGAACGCCAGGCCCATCACGGGTAAATAGACTTTCCAATGGGCTGCGACCGGCAAACCGCCCGCCTCCAGAATGCGTGGCACAACGAGAAACAGTGCGGTTTGCGTGGCGTGCAACACGAGCACGCCGAAGTTCAGTCGCAGCAATTCCACGTTGTGCAGCACTTCGGCGAACGGCGCCTTCACGTGCACGGGCGGCTTGGGCGCGTCCGGGACAACCCAGATCACGACGCCGACCGCGAGTATCGATAAAAAACCGATCAGCGTGAACAGTCCGCTCATGCCGACCCATTCGAACACGATCGGCGCGCCGACGATGGCCACCGCGAACGAGACACCGATGCTCGCGCCGACCATGGCCATGGCTTTCGTGCGGTTTTCTTCTGAGGTCAGATCCGCGATAAACGCAATCACCGCCGACGATACCGCTCCCATGCCCTGGATCACGCGGCCGACGATAATCCACGTCATGGAATGGCCGACCGCCGCCACGAAGCTGCCGATGGCGAACACGATCAGCCCGAACGCGATCACCGGCTTGCGCCCGAGTTTGTCGGAGACCCAGCCGTAAAAGATGTACAACAGCGACTGCGTGACCCCGTAAGCACCGAGCGCGATGCCGACCAACAGCACGTTGTCGCCGCCGGGAAGGGTTTTCGCATAGATGGAAAACACCGGCATGATCATGAAGAGACCGAGCATGCGCAGCGCGAAGATAGCGGCAAGCGACACGGTCGCACGCAACTCGGGCGCGCTCAAACGTGTGGACGTAGCAGACGGATTGGACATCGGGAAGAGGTAATGTGGAAACGCGTCTGGCCGTGCGCGCGGACGCGGAACTCAAGCACGGCCGCCTTGTGGTTGCCCGGAACGGCACTATATGAGACGGGTAGCTCAAGCGTCTGGACCTGCTCCAAACCTGCGCCAGGGCGGCACGCAAAACTCGCGCGATATTGCCCGAGCACCGCTTAAATGGACCGTCAGTGGACCATCAGTAATCCGCCAACACCCTTCGTAACCCCGCCGCACGCTTGATTGACGCCGATGAGCGCGGGCAACGCGCCCTCGAAAAGTCGTTATAGTAGCAGGTTTAGCCCCCTTACTTTCCGCCCGGTTCATGGAAGAAATTCGTATTCGTGGGGCTCGCACCCACAATCTTAAGAACATCAATCTCGACTTGCCGCGTCACAAGCTGATCGTGATTACGGGCTTGTCGGGTTCGGGGAAATCGTCGCTCGCGTTCGACACGCTCTACGCCGAAGGCCAGCGCCGCTACGTCGAAAGTTTGTCCGCCTACGCGCGTCAATTCCTGCAGTTGATGGAGAAACCGGACGTCGACCTGATCGAAGGATTGTCGCCGGCCATTTCGATCGAGCAGAAAGCGACTTCGCATAATCCGCGCTCCACCGTCGGCACCGTCACCGAAATTCACGACTACCTGCGCTTGCTGTTTGCCCGCGTCGGTACGCCGCACTGCCCGGACCACCACATTCCGCTCGAAGCGCAAAGCGTGTCGCAAATGGTCGACGCCGCGCTCGCCATGCCCGAGGAAACGAAGCTGATGATCCTCGCGCCCGTGGTGGCGGATCGCAAGGGTGAGCATCTCGAATTGTTCGAGGCCATGCAGGCGCAGGGTTTCATCCGGTTTCGCGTGCGTTCGGGTGGGGGAACAGCGAACGAAGGCGTGGCGAAAATCTATGAGATCGAGTCGCTGCCGAAGCTGAAGAAGAACGACAAACACACGATCGATGTTGTCATCGACCGGTTGAAAGTGCGGCCGGACATGAAGCAGCGGCTCGCGGAATCCTTCGAAACAGCGCTGCGTCTCGCCGATGGCCGCGCAATCGCGCTCGAAATGGATTCCGAGAAAGAGCATCTGTACAGCTCGAAGTTCGCTTGTCCGATCTGTTCGTACTCGCTGCAGGAACTCGAGCCGCGCCTGTTCTCGTTCAACAATCCCATGGGCGCGTGCCCTGAATGCGACGGCCTTGGCCAGATCACGTTCTTCGACCCGAAGCGCGTGGTCGCTCATCCGTCGCTGTCGCTCGCGGCGGGTGCAGTGAAAGGATGGGACCGGCGCAACCAGTTCTATTTCCAGATGCTGCAAAGCCTGGCGTCGTTTTTCGAATTCGATATAGACGCGGCGTTCGAGGATCTGCCCGAAAACGTCCGCAAGATCCTGCTGTTCGGTTCCGGCAAAGAGGTCATTCCGTTCTCGTATATCAACGAGCGCGGCCGGACGACGGTCCGCGAGCACGCGTTTGAAGGGATCATCCCGAGTCTGGAACGCCGCTACAAGGAAACGGATTCGGCGGCGGTCCGCGAGGAACTGGCGAAGTATCAGAACAACCAAGCCTGCCCGGCGTGCGAAGGCACGCGGCTGCGGACCGAGGCGCGCAACGTCAAGCTCGGCACGGGCGAAAATGCGCGAGCCATTTACGAAGTGAGCGGCTGGCCGCTGCGCGAGACGCTGGGTTACTTTCAGACGCTGCACCTGGAAGGCGCGAAGGGCGAGATCGCCGATCGGGTCATCAAGGAAATTGTCGCCAGGCTCACATTCCTGAACAACGTCGGGCTGGATTATTTGTCGCTGGAACGCAGCGCCGAAACGCTCTCCGGCGGCGAGGCGCAGCGCATCCGGCTGGCATCGCAGATTGGTTCCGGCTTGACGGGCGTGATGTACGTGCTCGACGAACCGTCCATTGGCTTGCATCAGCGCGACAACGACCGGCTCATCGCCACGCTCAAGCACTTACGCGACATCGGCAATTCGGTGATCGTGGTAGAACACGACGAAGACATGATCCGCATGGCCGACTACGTGGTCGACATGGGCCCGGGAGCGGGCGTGCATGGCGGCGAGATTGTCTCGCAAGGGACGGCGAAGCACGTCGAGAACGACCCGAATTCGATGACCGGACAGTATTTGTCGGGCAAACGAAGCATCAGCTATTCGACCGACCGCACGGCGCCGGACGAACGGCGGCTGCGGATCATCGAGGCCTACGGCAACAATCTGAAGCACGTGTCGCTCGATCTGCCGGTCGGGTTGCTGACCTGCGTGACGGGCGTGTCCGGCTCGGGCAAGTCCACGCTCATCAATGACACGCTGTACCACGCCGTGTCCCAGCATCTATACGGTTCGTCCGCCGAACCCGCGCCTTACGAGGCCATTGAAGGGCTGGAACACTTCGACAAGGTGATCAACGTCGATCAATCGCCCATCGGCCGCACGCCGCGCTCGAATCCCGCGACCTACACCGGTCTCTTCACGCCGATCCGCGAGCTGTTCGCGGGCGTGCCGGCGTCGAAGGAACGGGGCTACGATCCCGGCCGTTTCTCGTTCAACGTGAAGGGCGGGCGCTGCGAAGCGTGCCAGGGCGACGGCGTGCTCAAGGTCGAGATGCACTTTTTGCCCGACGTCTACGTGCCGTGCGACGTCTGTCACGGCAAGCGCTATAACCGCGAAACGCTTGATGTCCAGTACAAGGGCAAGAACATCCACGAGGTGCTCGACCTCACTGTGGAGGCCGCGCACGAGTTCTTCAAGCCCGTGCCCATTGTCGCGCGCAAGCTGAAAACCTTGCTCGATGTGGGTCTTGGGTATATCCGGCTCGGTCAGTCGGCGACCACGCTGTCGGGCGGCGAAGCGCAGCGCGTCAAGCTTTCGTTGGAACTGAGCAAACGCGATACGGGTCGGACTCTGTATATTCTCGACGAACCGACCACTGGGCTGCACTTCCACGACATCGCACTTTTGCTCGAAGTGATTCATCGGCTGCGCGATCAAGGTAATACTGTCGTAATCATCGAGCATAATCTCGATGTAATAAAAACTGCGGACTGGGTCATCGACCTCGGTCCGGAAGGCGGCGCCGGCGGTGGCCAGATCATCGCGCAGGGGACGCCGGAGCATGTCGCACAGTCGAAGGCCAGTTTTACCGGCCGGTATCTTGCGCCTTTGCTGCAAAGGCCGAGATCGGCTGCATGAGGGATTCGCCCGCATCGCCACTATGAGCCGCGCGCCGTTCGGGCCGCGGCAGTCCGTAACCCGTTAGCGGCAGGAGACTGAAGGATTCATGGCAAAGCGCAACGAAGCGGCCGAAAACAGGCCCGCTGTCCGGCCCGTCCGGCTGACGAGCGACATGAGCATGCCGACGTTGTCGGCGGTGGAGATTGGCAGCTATATCGCCGCGTTCGCCGGTTTGTTCCTCGTGCTGCATTTGCAGTTGCTCGGCGCGCTGCTGGCGGGGATGCTGGTATATCAGCTTGTGCACGCCATCGCGCCCCTGATCGAAAAGACCATGACGAGCGGACGTGCGCGCTGGGTCGCGGTCGTGATCGTGGCGGTGGTGATCGTGGGGGGGCTGGCGGGCGCCACGATCTTGCTCATCGATCATTTTCAGCGCGATGTTCCTAGCGTGCAGAAGCTTCTCGATCAGTTGATGAAACTCACGTCGCATGCGCGTCTGCAGGTGCCCGACTGGATAGCGAACTACCTTCCTGTCGATGCAGAGCAGATGAAGGACAAGGCGACCGAGTTGATGCAAACGCACGCCGCCATGTTGCAGCAGGGCGGGAAAGACGCGGCGCGCGGTTTCGGGCATGTGCTGATCGGCATGATCGTGGGTGCGATTATCGCGGTAGGTGTGCCGCGGACGACGCATCGCCTGCCGCTTTCTACTGCGCTCGTGACGCGCGTGACGCGTTTCTCAGAGGCGTTTCGGCGGATCGTTTTCGCGCAGGTCAAGATTTCCGCGATCAACGCGACGTTCACGGCGTTGTATTTGCTGGTTGCGTTGCCGGTGTTTCACGAGCGGCTGCCGTTGTCGAAGACGCTGGTGTTGGTGACGTTTATCGTCGGGTTGTTGCCGGTGATCGGCAATTTGGTCTCTAACGCGATTATTGTGGGGATTTCATTGTCGGTGTCGTTTGGGACGGCTGTGGCGTCGCTGGTTTTCCTGATCGTCATTCACAAGCTCGAGTACTTTTTGAATGCGCGGATTATTGGTGGGCAGATCGAGGCGCGTGCCTGGGAATTGCTGCTGGCCATGCTCGCGATGGAAGCCGCTTTTGGACTGCCAGGGGTGATTGCTGCGCCGATTTTTTATGCGTATCTTAAGCGCGAGCTGGTTTATTTGAGACTGGTCTGAGTGGGGGTGCTCGCGCCGGTGGACGGGGGGGTGGTCTGGTTCCGGGGTTGGTCTGGTTCCGGGGTGGGCGGTCGGGGTCAGTGCCGGGTTGCCTGGTTCTGGGGTTAGCGGTCGGAGTCAATGCCGGGTTGGTGCTTTCAGTGTTAGTGGTCTGCGAGAGTCGGATTTTCTCTTTATCACTATTAGCCACTGTGCGTGGCGGCACGTCATTTCTTTGTCCAAAGCGACAAAGAAACGAAGCAAAGAAAGCGCTTTCAAACCACGCTACCCTAAGTGTCCACAGCGTGCAATTTCTATTCATAGGTGCCCCAAAAGCACGGTGCTCGCCAGAGCGAAGGATGTGTGAACCCCTCCTTCTCCGAACACGGATACCCACACGCTTCGCCACCAGTGATTGAACCTGCCCAAGGAGCACCCCGCGCTATCCGCGGATAACCTCCCTCCAATGTGTACGCGCCTCGAACCACGTCGCCAAACCTGCTGGAAATGAGGTCGCGAAGATGCGGGTGGCCGTAACCGATGAAAATAGCTGTACAGAACGCGCAGCCAGTTCACACAAACTAAAACGGTAAACACAAACACGCATCAAGCTGTGGCCTATGAATACGGTCGCACAGATCAGGTGGCTAACCTGTCAAAAAACCGCAGCCGTAAATATCCGTAAGGCCGTGCGGGTTCATTGGCAATGGTGCTTGCCCGAGAGCGTACGGGGCGAAGCGTGTTCGTGTCAGGATTCGCGAGAAGGAGGGGTTCACACATCCGTCGCTCTGGCGAGCACCGTGCTTTTGGGGCACCTATGAATGGAAACTGCACGCTGTGGACACTTAGGGTAGCGTGGTTGAAAGCGTTTTCTTTGCTTCGTTTCTTTGTCGCTTTGGACAAAGAAATGACGTGCCGCCACGCACAGTGGCTAATAGTGATAAAGAGAAAATCCGACTCTTGCAGACCACCACGGCCGAAAGCACCAACCCGGCATTGACCCTGACCACTAACCCCAGAACCTACCCTCGGGCATACCTCCGACCGCTAACCCTGGAACCGAGCACAACCCCGCCCCCGGAACCCTCCCGCCGCAAACCCCCAAAACCCCAAAACCAAGTGCGAACGACCTACTTAAAGACCACTGTCTTACTCCCATTCAGCACGATCCGATGCTCCACATGCCATCGCACCGCACGCGCGAGCGTCACACACTCCACATCACGCCCGATCGCCGTCAACTGATCCGGCGCCATGCTGTGGTCCACACGCTCCACTTCCTGCTCAATGATCGGCCCTTCATCAAGATCCGTCGTCACATAATGCGCAGTAGCGCCAATCAACTTAACGCCGCGATCAAACGCCTGGTAATACGGCTTGGCGCCCTTGAAGCTCGGCAGGAACGAATGATGAATATTGATCGCCCGGCCATTGAGCGCGACGCACATTTCCGGCGACAAAATCTGCATATATCGCGCGAGCACAACAAGATCGATCTTGTGCTGATCGACGATCTCCAGCACCCGCGCTTCCTGCGAAGCCTTCCCCTCAGGCGTGGACGCAATCAACGGCAGATGATGAAACGGCACGTCATAACTGGCAGCAAGCTGATAAAAATCCCGATGATTCGAAACGATCGCCGGAATCTCAATCCCGAGCTGGCCGGTGCGATATCGGAACAGCAAATCGTTCAGGCAATGCCCGATCTTCGACACCATGATCATCACGCGCGGTTTCACCGACGCATCGTGCAGTTCCCACTTCATGCCGAACTCATCGGCAAGCGTGCTGAACGACGTCCGCAACGCAACGAGACCCGGGTCTCCGCCCACTTGCTGGAAGTGCACGCGCATAAAAAATTCGCCGGTGTGACTGTCACCGAATTGCGCGGAATCGAGAATATTGCTGCCGAGATCGAACAGGAATCCAGACACGGCATGCACAATGCCGGGACGATCCGGACACGACAACTTCAAGATAAAACTATGTTCGGTCGACATGAACCGATACTCCTTTGAGATGTTTCAAAGCACGTTCAACGCGCGTTCACAGCAGGTTCACAGGCGTTCAAACCGCCGGCGGTAAATAAATCGCCGGCATGCCCTCGCACGCTTCTTCGTCTATCCAGTTGCGGCGCAGCAGGCAATCCAGGGTGGCCAGACTGGCATCGACTGTCATGGCGCCGTCTTCAATCCATCGCGCGACTTCATCGATACGGGCAAGCCGGTGTTCGCCCACTTCCCCATCCTGATTGCGTGGCGCGAAATCCGCGGGCAAGCTCAAGTCGAAAACGTAAATCAACTCTGCCTGAGTGCCTTCGGGCAGCGATTGCAGCACGTAGAATTCACGTCCGCGCACGGCCTTGGCCGCAAGCTCCGGCTGCATTCCTGCTTCTTCCCAGCACTCCTTCACGAGCGTTTCCTCGATCCCCATCCCCCAGCCAATACCGCCCGCCACCACGTTATCGAGCATGCCCGGATCGGTCGCTTTTGTTTCGCTGCGCCGCGCGATCCATAACTCCGCCTCGCGGCCCGGCTCTTCGACAATACCGTTCAGATGGACGGCGTAGGTCATTGTGCCGAAGAACCGCGACGCAGCCCGTTCGATGAACGCAAGCGGCTCGGCGTCGAAGGCATTGCGGATCGCGTAGGTTTCGTTGCGCCAGCCGGGAATGCGGCCGTCAGCCGCCAGCATGCCGATGACTGCGCCCAGCGCGGCGCTGCGCGCGTTGAGATCGGAGAAGGTATTGGCGAGACGGATCGACGTTTGATCGATATGAAACACGTCCGGCCATGAGTGCAGCGCGGGCACGTCGGTGCGCCGAATCCAGCCGACCCGTTCACGGTCGATGTAAAACGGCAGGTGCGCCGAAGCATCGAAACGACGCGCGGCAACAATGGCAGGCAAGCTCACGATGGACTCCGGCGGCGGAAAGCCGGAAATTGTACAGGGGGTTTTGTTCGTACTCAGGTCGGGGTTCGGGTTTGGTCGGGAGGGTCAATGCCAGATTGCTGCCACTTGCCTTAATAGCAGCCCACGAACCCTGGAAAGCGGCAACCTGACATCCGCCCGGACCTGCCGAAGCAATCCTCGGCTGGGTGCGGCCGAAAACCCCTCTTAATCCTTCAACGCCACGCGAATCCCCAGCCCGATAAACGTCGCCCCGGCCAACCGGTCGAGCCACACCCCCACCTTCGGACGCCGCTTCAAATAAGCCCCGATCATCCCGGCGGCAACGCCAAAAACCGAGAACACCACCACCGTCTGCAACATGAACACGCCGCCAAGCTCGAACATCTGCAACATGACGCTTTGCCCGCCATGCGGATTCACGAACTGCGGCAGGAACACGATAAAAAACAGCGTCACTTTCGGATTCATCATATTGCCGATCACACTCTGCCGAAACACCACGGCCAACGGCTGACTCGGCCGCTCATGCGCGCTCGACAAACCCTTGCTACGAATCGCCTTGATGCCAATCCAGATCAGATAAGCAGCACCGGCCAGCTTGACCGCTTCAAACGCCATCGGGGAAGACTTGAGCAACGCTGCCACCCCAAGCGCGGCAAGCGTCGTGTGAAACGAAATCCCGGCGGCAAACCCAAGCGCCGCAACCAGCCCAGCCGCGCGTCCTTGCGAAATACCACGCGCGAGCACCTGGAGATTGTCCGGACCGGGCGCCACGGTAATAGCAATGGACGCAGCGAGAAACAAAAGAAAATTAGGCATGACTCGGAAAAATCGAAGAATTCGGAGAAATTAGTGGCCGCTGAATTCGCAGACCGTATAAAGCGGCAAACCCGATTCGCGCAGAAGTGTCGACCCGCCCAGCTCCGGCAAATCGATAATCGCCGCGCCCTCAACGACCACCGCGCCGAGCCGTTCGAGCAACATCTTGCCGGCCATCATCGTGCCGCCGGTTGCAATCAGGTCGTCAACCAGCACAACCCGCTCGCCCGGCTTGCACGCATCTTCGTGAATTTCGACGGTCGCGCTGCCATATTCAAGTTCATACGACTGCGACAGCGTCCTGAACGGCAGCTTGCCCTTCTTGCGGATTGGCACAAAACCCAGGCTCAATTCGTACGCCAGAATTGGCCCGATGATAAAACCACGCGCATCAAGCCCGGCGATCGTGTCGATTCGCGCATCTATATAGCGCTGCACCAGCAGGTCGATCAGCGTACGCAACGCGCGCCGATCCTGCAAAACCGGCGTGATATCGCGGAACTGCACGCCGGGCTGCGGCCAGTCCGGCACCGTGCGAATCCGCTCCCGGATAAAACAGGCTGGATTGGATAAATTCGGCACTGCGGGCGCTGCGAACTCAGGCATTTCAGACATGAATGATGTCTCCTGGAAAACGTCAGGCTACCGCGCCCGCACGGCGATTGCGCGACAGCCGTTCTTCCGCCAACTGCAACGCCTCGGGCAAACCACGCAGCACCACAATGTCGCTCGCACGCAGCTTGGTGTCAGGATCAGGCTCCACGCCGCGAATTCCATGCCGGCGAATTGCCGTCACTTCCACTCCGTCGCCCACCAGCCCAAGCTCATCGAGCGTACGGCCGACCGCGTCGGCGTTTGCATCGACGGGAACTGATTGTAGCCGGACCTGCTCGCGACGCTCATCGTCGTCCTCGTCCGCGCCGTGAAAATATCCGCGCAGCATGCTGTAACGCTCGTCGCGCATTTCTTCCACGCGCCGAACCACGCGCCGCATCGGCACGCCCATCAGCACCAGCGTATGCGACGCCAGCATCAAACTTCCTTCCACGATTTCCGGAATCACTTCCGTCGCGCCCGACGCAATCAGCTTTTCCAGATCGGCGTCATCGACAGTACGCACGATGGTGGGCAACGTCGGCTCCAGCTCATGAATACTGTGCAGCACGCGCAACGCCGACGGCGTGTTCGCGAAGGTGATCGCGACCGTGGCCGCGCGATGTATGCCGGCGGCGACCAGCGCCTCGCGCCGCCCGGCATCCCCGTACACTACGCTTTCACCCGCCGCCGCCGCTGCCGCCACGCGATCGGGGTCCAGGTCGAGCGCGACGTACGACAACCCCTCGTGTTCCAGCATCCGCGCCAGATTTTGCCCCGCCCGGCCGTAGCCGCAGATGATCACGTGGCCACTCTGCTTGATGCTTTGCGTCGCAATGCGCGTCATTTGCAACGACTGCCGCAACCATTCAGTGGATGAAAGCCGCAGCACGATGCGGTCAGCGTTCTGGATGATGAACGGCGCGGCCAGCATGGAGAGCAGCATCGACGAAAGAATGGCTTGCAGCAGCACCGGCTCGACCAGATGTTTATCGAGGATCAGGTTCAGCAGCACGAAACCGAACTCGCCGGCTTGCGCCAGGTTCAGGCCGGTGCGCATAGCCACACCCGGGGGCGAGCCGAACAGCCGCGCGAGGCCGGTGATCATCACGGCTTTCAGCAGGATCGGCAGGATGAAAAACGACGCCACGAGAAAGGGATGTTCCCAGATCACGCGCGGATTGAGCAGCATGCCCGTGGTCACGAAAAACAGCCCGAGCAGCACGTCGCGGAACGGCTTGATGTCCTCTTCCACCTGATGCCGGTAAGGCGTTTCCGCGATCAACATGCCCGCGATAAACGCGCCGAGCGCGAGCGAGAGGCCGAATTTATCGGTGATGAACGCCGCACCCAGCGTGACCAGCAGCAGGTTCAGCATGAACAGTTCTTGCGAGCGCCGGCGCGCGACAATATTGAACCAGCGCGTCATGAACTTCTGGCCGATGAACAGCAGCACCGTCAACGCGACCACGATCTTGATGGCTGCAAGCGCAAGCCAGAACGCCAGCTCTTTCGAATTCCCATTCCCGAACGCGGCAATGATGATCAGCAGCGGCACCACGGCCAGATCCTGGAACAGCAATACGCCGAAGATATTGCGGCCATGCTCGGATTCCAGTTCAAGCCGCTCGGCCAGCATTTTTGAAACGATGGCGGTGGACGACATCGACAACGCGCCGCCCAGCGCAATGCTCGCCTCCCACGACATATCCGTCCAGAAGTTCGCGATCCACCCAAACAAGAGCGCCAGCGCGATCGTCCCGGCTACTTGACTCGCGCCGAGGCCGAACACAATCCGCCGCATTGAACGCAATTTCGATAACGAAAATTCAAGCCCGATCGAAAACATCAGGAACACAACGCCGAATTCCGCCAGATGCTGCGCGCGGTCACTATCCGGTGCGATACCGGCGGCGTGCGGTCCGACAATGATCCCGACCGCCAGGTAACCCAACATGGGCGGCAGGTTGAAAAAGCGGAATACGACGACCCCTGCCACTGAACACAGCAGCAACAGCAACGTCATTTCAAGCGGGGAAGTCATCCGTCTAGCGTCCTCGTTTGTCGGCGGATGGCGGCTCGGGGAGCACATCCGGATCTTGTGTTTTTTTAACGCGCACAACGCTTGCGCGCAACAAAACACACGGCCTTTCGGGGGCGGATGAGCGGCTGAAGGCCGCCCCGTCTCCGGCGCGGCGCAAAGATGCCTTTGTTATACTTCGCGCATGATAGCGAAAATCAATGGCGACCGGGCACTCGCGCTGGCTCGCACCGTGCTGGAAATTGAAGCCGACGCTGTGCGCGGCCTGTCCGCGCAACTCGACGACAACTTCACCGGCGCCGTCGAATTCCTGCTCGGATGCAAGGGCCGCGTGGTGGTATCGGGTATCGGAAAATCCGGGCATATCGCCCGTAAATTCGCGGCAACGCTCGCGAGCACCGGCACGCCCGCCTTCTTCGTTCATCCGGCCGAAGCGAGCCACGGCGACCTCGGCATGGTGACCGCCGAAGACGTGTTCATCGCCCTGTCGAACTCGGGCGAAACCTCCGAACTCGTTGCCATTCTGCCCATCATCAAGCGCCTCGGGGCAAAATTGATCGCCATCACCGGGCGGCCGGAATCAAGCCTCGCGAAACTGGCCGACGTGCATCTGAACGCGCACGTCGATAAAGAAGCCTGCCCGATGAATCTCTCGCCGACCGCCAGCACAACGGCCGTGCTCGCATTGAGCGACGCGCTCGCGGTCGTCGTGCTCGACGCCCGCGGTTTCGGCCCCGACGACTTCGCGCGCTCGCATCCGGGCGGCGCGCTCGGCCGGCGCCTGCTCACTTACGTACGCGACGTGATGCGCGTCGGGCCGGAAGTGCCGGAAGTGCCGCTGAACGCCACCGTCTCCGACGCCCTCTTCCAGATCACCGCCAAGCGCATGGGCATGACGGCCGTGGTCAACGAAAAGCGTCATGTGGAAGGCATCTTCACCGACGGCGACCTGCGCCGGATTCTTCAAAGCGACGGCGATTTCCGTGCGCTGCCGCTGATCGACGTCATGACGCGTAATCCGCGCACGATCGGTCCGGACCATCTCGCGGTGGAAGCTGTGGAACTGATGGAGCGTTATCGCATCAATCAGATGCTGGTCGTCGATGAAAACGCGATCCTGATCGGCGCCCTGAACATGCACGACCTCTTTTCCAAGAAGGTAATCTGATGTCGACCTTGTCTTTCACGCCGGATATCGCCGCAACGGAAGACGCGCACGACCGCGCGAGCCGCGTGAAACTGATGATTTTCGACATCGACGGCGTGTTCACCGACGGCAGCCTGTTTTTTACCGCCAACGGCGACGCCATGAAGTCCTTCAATTCACTCGACGGCCACGGCGTGAAAATGCTGCAATCGGCGGGCGTGCAGACAGCGATCATTACCGGGCGCAACTCCGGCATTGTCGCGGCACGGGCGGGCGAGCTGGGCATTACGCACCTGCACCAGGGCGTCGCCGATAAAACCATCGCGCTGGCCCAACTGCTGCAAACCACGGGTATTCCGGCCACCGAATGCGGCTACATGGGCGACGACTGGCCCGATCTCGCCGTGATGCGGCTGTGCGGTTTCGCAGCGGCGCCCGCCAACGCGCATGAGGAAGTGCTGAGCCGCGTACATCTCGCCACGGCCAGGCGCGGCGGCGAAGGCGCGGTGCGTGAAGTCTGCGACGCCATCCTGCGCGCGCAGAATCGCTACGACGGCCTGCTTGCCGCGGCTATCGGAGCCTGAATCCCATGCAACGACCCAAGAAACTGACCTCAGCGTTGCCGCTGGTCGCGGCGGCCGCGCTGGCGGGCATCACCTACTGGCTGATGCAGGCTACGATGCCCAAGCCACAGGAACCGGAGCGCCCGAAGGAACACACGCCCGACTATTTCGCGACGAACTTTTCGGTCTCGGAACTGGACACCACCGGCACGACGCAGTATCGGCTGACCGCGATTTCGATGGTGCATTACGAGGACAATGAAGTCAGCGACCTCACGAAACCCGCCATGCGCATGTTCCAGCCGCTGCGGCCGACCGTGACGGCCACGTCCGAGCGCGGCACGGTGAACGGCGACGTCTCGATTGTCGACTTGTACGAGAACGCGCACATTTTGCGCGTGGCAGGCTACGGCGACCCGCAGATGACGGCGGACTCCGAGCACTTTCGCATCCTTGTGAACGACGATGTCATCGAAACAGAAAAGCCGGTTAAACTTCAGCGCGGTCCGTCCGTGATGACGGGCAACGGCATGAACTACAACAACGCGACCCGGGTAATGAAGCTTTTTGGGCAGGTGCGCGGCCAGATCGCCGCCTCCGACACCCTCGGCACCTCATCCAAATAAACCCGGCAGTTCCGACGAATTGCGCTTAATCCATTCAAGTGTGACTGCATGAACAAACCGTTTCTCCGACCCGAATCCGGCCGTCTGTGCGCAGCATGCGCTGCGTTTTCGCGCCGCGCCGCACATATCGTGCAATTCGGGATCGCGGCAACATGCGTGGCGTTGCCGCTGGCGGTCTCGCTATTGGCTTTCGCCCCCGCCGCGCACGCCGAACGCGCCGACAACGACAAGCCGCTGAATATTGAAGCGGACAACATGACCTATGACGACCTGAAGCAGGTCAACATCTTCACGGGCCACGTTGTCGCGACCAAAGGCACGATCATCATCAAGGCCGACCGTGTCGACGTGACGCAGGATCCGCAGGGGTACCAGTACGCGACCGGCACGTCTACCGGCGGCGCCCTCTCGTATTTCCGCCAGAAACGCGACGGCCTCGACGAATACATAGAAGGCAATGCCGTGCGGATCGACTATGACGGCAAGCAGGATCTCACCACGCTGACCACGCGTGCCGTTGTGCGCCGCCTCGTGGGTCTCACCACGATCCAGGACGAAGTACACGGCAGCGTGATTACCTACGACGGCCAGAAAGACTTCTATACGGCGAAAGCCGGACCTGACGTCGCCGGCCCAGGCAACCCGACTGGCCGCGTGCGCGCCATGCTCGCCCCGCGTAACGGCGGCGCCGCGCCGCTGAACGGCGCGCCGGCCACCCTGACGCCGTCCACCAAGATGCAAGGAACGCAGCAGCCGTGAATTCGCCCGCCATGCCTCATCGCAAGCCGGCCGGCACGAGCAGTTCGCTCACCGTCCGCAACCTGAAGAAACGCTACGGCTCGCGCACGGTCGTGAAAGATGTCTCGCTCGACGTGAAAAGCGGCGAAGTGGTCGGGCTGCTCGGGCCGAACGGCGCGGGCAAGACGACGTCGTTCTACATGATCGTCGGACTGGTGCCGCTGGACGCCGGCGAAATCCTGCTCGACGGCACCTCGATCAGCCTGCTGCCCATTCACAAGCGTGCGCGTCTCGGGCTCTCGTATTTGCCGCAGGAAGCGTCCGTGTTCCGCAAGCTGACGGTCGAGCAGAACATTCGCGCGGTGCTTGAATTGCAAACGGACGAAAACGAAAAGCCGCTCTCCAAGCAAGCGATTACGGATCGCGCGGAAGCGTTGCTGGACGAACTTCAGATCGCGCATCTACGTGAAAACCCGGCTTTGTCACTCTCGGGCGGCGAACGCCGGCGCGTGGAAATTGCCCGTGCGCTCGCGACCAACCCGGCGTTTATCCTGCTGGACGAACCGTTCGCCGGCGTTGACCCAATCGCTGTGCTCGAAATCCAGAAGATCGTGAAGTTCCTGAAGCAGCGCAACATTGGCGTGCTGATCACGGACCACAACGTGCGCGAGACGCTCGGCATCTGCGACCATGCTTACATCATCAGCGACGGCAGCGTGCTCGCAGCAGGGGCGCCAAGCGATATCATCGAAAATGAGAGCGTGCGGCGCGTTTATCTCGGCGAACATTTCCGCATGTGAGCGCGGGGACATAGTGTCCCGCGCCCCATGCAACACCGTTGTGGACGGCGTCCCGCGCCGCCAACAGATGTTACGTGCCGCCCGCGAGGCGGCACTTGTTTTTGGTCGATCCCCGCGAGGTGTCGCGCCCGTGGCAAACTCTCTACAATGAATACAACCTTGCCATGAAAGCCAGCCTCCAACTCCGCCTGTCGCAGCATCTTGCGCTGACCCCACAACTGCAGCAGTCCATCCGGCTGCTACAGTTGTCGACGCTCGAACTGCAGCAGGAAGTCGCGATGGCTGTCGCGCAAAATCCACTGCTCGAGAACGAGGACGACTGGACCACCAGCCCCTTGCGCGTGGCAGCGGACGGTTCGCTGATCACATCGGGGGCGTCGGTGAACGCGCCCGATCCCATGATGAGCAACGGCACGTCGTCGAGCAGCAGCACGACCACCACCGAACGTTCGGAAAGCGGCGACCCTCAAGGCGTAGACGAATACAACGGCATGAGTTCGTCGGACAACGGACCGGATTCGAGTTCGTGGAATCTGGAAGACTACGGCCGCTCGAATAGCGGCTCGGACGACGACGACCTGCCACCGCTGCAGATCCACGAATCCACTACTACGCTGCGCGACCACCTGACGTCGCAACTGCGCATGACGAAGGCGAATCAGCGCGACCGTGCGCTGATCACGTTCCTGATTGAATCACTCGATGAAGATGGATATCTCACGTCGTCGCTAGAGGAAGTGAAGGCGGATCTGCCGGATGAACTGGAAGTCGATGTCGACGAACTGAGCGCGGCGCTCGCGTTGCTGCAGAGTTTCGATCCGCCTGGAGTGGGCGGCCGTTCGGCGTCCGAATGTCTGAAGCTGCAGTTGTTGCGGCTCGAAGCATCGCCTATCCGCACGCTAGCGCTCGATATTGTGATACACCATCTGGAACTGCTCGCGGCACGCGATTTCACGCGTTTGCGCAAGCAGCTCAAAGCGTCCGATGACGCATTGCGCGATGCACACTTGCTGATCCGTTCGCTGGAACCGTTCCCCGGCGCCGCGTTCGGCAAGAGCGAAGCGGATTACGTGGTTCCTGACATTCTCGTGCGCAAAATGTCGAGTGGGTGGACGGCAGAATTGAATCCGGAAATCGTGCCGCGGCTTCGCATCAATCACCTCTACGCGAATATTTTGCGCAACAATCGCGGTGATCCGGGCAGTGGTTCGTTGCGTCAGCAGCTTCAGGAAGCGCGCTGGCTGATCAAGAATATTCAACAAAGATTCGAGACGATTCTCCGCGTTGCACAAGCTATTGTGGAGCGTCAGAAGAACTTTTTTGCCCACGGCGAAATTGCAATGCGGCCCTTGGTTTTGAGGGAGATTGCTGATACGCTGGGTTTACACGAATCCACTGTCTCACGTGTGACAACCGGTAAGTACATGCTGACCCCATTCGGGACGCTTGAATTTAAGTACTTCTTCGGATCGCACGTTTCAACCGACACGGGTGGCGCGGCATCGTCCACGGCGATCCGCGCACTCATCAAGCAACTGATAGGAGCTGAAGACTCAAAATCTCCTCTTTCAGACAGCCGCATCGCAGAGTTGCTGGCAGAACAGGGGTTCGTGGTCGCGCGCCGTACGGTGGCCAAATATCGCGAAGCTCTGAAAATCCCGGCAGTGAATTTGCGAAAGTCTCTGTAGCCCGCTGCATGTTGCGGCGGGCCTTTACCGGCCGCGTCGCGAAAGCGCGAGCGAGCTGGCCGATGCGTTTTCCCGTTCCGTACCACCGTTCAACAGAATGGACACGTGCGGGCAAGCAGCGGCCGGTTTGAGTAGCGTGATAGCGTCCAGGCGGCCATTAGCTTGGAGAGCAACTATGAATCTGCAGATCAGTGGACACCATCTCGAATTGACGCCTGCGTTGCGAGAATATGTGATCACCAAACTGGATAGAGTGCTGCGGCACTTCGATCAGGTGATCGACGGCAGTGTGGTCCTCTCGGTCGACAATCATAGGGAAAAGGAAAAGCGGCAAAAGGTCGAAATCAACCTGCATCTGAAGGGCAAGGACATTTTCATCGAGAGTTGTGACGTTGATATGTACGCGGCCATCGACCTGATGGTCGACAAGCTGGACAGGCAAGTGCTGCGCCACAAGGACAAGATCCAGGAGCATGCGCACGCCACAATGAAGTACGGACACGAACCGCAGGAGAGCGAAGTTCCGGCGCCGTAAGGTACCGTGAGTGGTTAGAGGAATGATTCAAATGGGGTGAACGGCGCATCGGCTGGAGGTTTTTTCGATGCGCCGGATTCCGGAGCAATGTGGACCGGAGCCCATCAGTCCGATAGTCGGCACGAGCCGCCTGAAAGCAGGCGGCTTTTTTTGTCACCGCCGGTTTCGGGCCGTTTTTTGCAGCAACAGGGGTGAATTGAGGCATGGCATCAACCGTTGCGTTATGCGCAACAAACGCATTCAGCGTATGGCGCGCCGCACCATCGCTGATTGCGCTGTTCTATAATGGTCCGGTTAGTTTGAGTACCGGGATTGTTAATCGGAGTGAAGCGAGACTTTGGTCTGCCGCGCATTCCTTACCAAAATCGCCGTGAGCGTTTCGTGCAGGTTCTGCAGCCGCCACGATGAGGAGAATTCAGGCCACGCATCTGCCTGCCAACATGAATCGTTTAGCCAAATTTCTTCCCCTCGAAAATGTCGTCCTCGGACTGTCCGTCACCAGCAAGAAACGTGTATTCGAGCAAGCGGGCCTGATCTTCGAGAACCAGAACGGCATTGGCCGCAGTATCGTCACCGACAATCTCTTCGCGCGCGAGCGCCTTGGCTCGACCGGTCTCGGCGAAGGCGTCGCCATTCCGCACGGACGCATCAAGGGCCTGAAGCATCCGCTCGCCGCCTTCGTGCGCCTGGCTGAGCCGATCGCTTTCGAATCGCCGGACGGGCAGCCCGTGTCGCTGCTGATCTTTCTGCTTGTTCCCGAACAGGCCACGCAACAGCACCTCGAAATCCTCTCGGAAATAGCGCAGCTGCTGTCCGACCGGGATGCACGCGAACGCCTGAATACCGAAGAAAACCGTGAGGCGCTGTATCAGGTGCTCACGCAATGGCAGCCCTAAGCTCTTTGAGCCGGGCCTCGTGCTGGACTTGAAGCCGGACTCGGCGCGAGAGACCAGGCCGAACGGCCCTCTCGCGCCAGCGGCCCTTCTAGCGCACAATCGGTCCTATTGAGCGAAGCATTGAAGAGACCGAACCCGGCTCTTCAATTGCCCCATGCTCGCGGCCTCTCTCGGAGTTCCGGCCTCATGGATACGTCCAGCATCAACGCCCAGAGCATTTTCGACGACAACGCAGCCACACTCAAACTGAGCTGGCTGACGGGTCACGAAGGCTGGGAGCGCGGCTTTTCGACCGAAACCGTTGCCAATGCAACGTCAAGCGCCGATCTCGTCGGGCACTTGAACCTGATTCACCCCAACCGTATCCAGGTACTCGGCGACGCCGAAATCACCTACTACCAGCGTCAGTCCGACGAAGACCGGTCGCGCAACATGGCCGAACTGATCGCGCTGGAACCGCCTTTCCTGGTGGTTGCGGGCGAAGTCGGCGCACCGCCTGAACTGGTTCTGCGCTGCACCCGCTCGTCCACGCCGCTCTTCACCACACGAATGTCCGCAGCGGCGGTGATCGACAGCCTGCGCCTTTATATGTCGCGGATTCTTGCTCCGCGCGCCACGCTGCACGGCGTGTTCCTCGACATCCTCGGCATGGGCGTGCTGCTGACCGGCGACTCCGGTCTCGGCAAAAGTGAACTCGGGCTCGAGTTGATCAGCCGCGGTCACGGTCTTGTCGCTGACGACGCCGTAGACTTCGTGCGCCTCGGTCCGGATTTTGTCGAAGGCCGATGCCCGCCGCTGCTGCAGAACCTGCTTGAAGTACGGGGTCTGGGCCTGCTGGATATCAAAACCATTTTTGGTGAAACCGCCGTTCGGCGGAAAATGAAGCTCAAGCTGATCGTTCAGCTTGTGCGTCGTCCGGACGGTGAATTTCAGCGGCTGCCATTGGAAAGCCAGGCTGTCGACGTGCTCGGCCTGCCGATCAGCAAGGTCACCATCCAGGTGGCGGCCGGCCGGAATCTGGCCGTGCTCGTGGAAGCGGCGGTGCGCAACACGATCCTGCAACTGCGGGGTATCGACACGCTCCGTGACTTCATGGATCGTCAGCGCCTTGCAATGCAGGACCCCGAAAGCCAGTTCCCCGGCAAGCTGATCTGACGGGTCGAACTGGCAAGACCGGCGGCCTCCAGACTCAGCCGCCGCCCGGACCCGAATTTTCTGCGTGCTTTTATCTCGAGCGAACGAGTCCCTATTCATGCGCATCATTCTGATTACCGGCATCTCCGGCTCCGGCAAATCCGTCGCCCTGAACGCGCTCGAAGACGCCGGCTACTATTGCGTTGACAACCTGCCCCCGCGCTTCCTGCCCGAGCTCGCGGCGTATCTCCATAGTCAGGGGCAGCCGCGTCTGGCCGTTGCTATCGACGCACGTTCGAGCCGTTCGCTCGACGAAGTGCCCGCCATCATCAAAGACCTTTCGCAAGCGTTCGACCTGCGCGTGCTGTTTCTCAACGCCAGTACCCAGTCGCTGATTCAGCGCTTCTCCGAGACGCGCCGCCGCCATCCGTTGTCGGGTTCGTCCAATCAGGACGCCGCGGTGGGCCTGCTGACGTCGCTGGGCGAAGCGATCGAACGCGAGCGCGAACTTGTCTCGGGACTCGCCGAATTTGGCCATCAGATCGACACCAGCAATCTGCGGGCGAACGTGTTGCGCGCGTGGGTGAAGAGTTTTATCGAACAGGAACCGGCCGGGCTGACGCTGATGTTCGAATCGTTCGGATTCAAGCGCGGCGTGCCGCTCGACGCCGATTTTGTCTTCGATGTCCGTACGCTCCCGAATCCCTACTACGATCACGAACTGCGGCCGCTGACGGGCCTGGACCAACCGGTTATCGATTTTTTGTCCGCCCAGCCGATGGTCCACCAGATGATCGACGACGTGGGCACGTTCATCGGCAAATGGCTGCCGCAATTTCGTGACGACAACCGTAGTTACCTGACGGTTGCAATCGGCTGCACGGGTGGCCAGCATCGCTCGGTATTCATCGCCCAGGCGCTCGCCGCGCGCTTCGGGGACAAGGCCAATGTGATTGTGCGGCACCGCGACGCACCCATCGCTGTGGATGGACACGTCGCGCCCTTGCAAACCTGATCGCCTTCGGGCGGCCTTTTTTAAAGAAGCGCGCGATGTCCACCAATCCCCTTCTCGCCGACCTGCCGCTGTTTCCGCTGCATACCGTGTTGTTTCCGGGCGGCCATCTTCCCCTGAAAATCTTCGAAGCCCGCTATCTCGACATGGCGCGTGCGTGCTTGCGCGAAAGCACGCCGTTCGGCGTGTGCCTGTTGAAAAGCGGTAATGAGATCGCGTCGCCGGGGGACCCGTCGGTGCCCGAGAGCATCGGCTGCCTGGCCGAGATCACGCAATGCGACGTGGACACGTTCGGCATGCTGCTGGTCCAGGCGCGCGGGACGACACGCTTTCGACTGTTGTCGCATCGCGTGGAGCCGAGCAATTTGCTCGTGGGCGTAGCCGAAATCATTGGCGACGACACGCCGCTGGACGGCACGGAAGCGTTGGTGAAGTTTGGAGCGTGCGCGGAAGTGCTGGAGCGGATCATCGATGCAATCAAGGCACGCGAGCCGAAGGACCTGCCGTTCACCGAGCCCTTCCTTCTCGACGATCCGACGTGGGTATCCAACCGTTTATCGGAGATCCTGCCGATCCCCATGCGCGCCCGGCAAAAGCTGATGGAGCTTGAAGACGCGGCCGCGCGGATCGATGTCGTGCATCACTATATGCAGCAGCATCAACTGCTTTGACGTTGCTTTAGTTGTTTTAGCATCCTGCCAATATCAAATCAGCGAACCCTGCAGCGCATCAAGCAGTTTGCGGACGGGCGCAGGCACACCGTACGCATCGATATTCGCAAGCGGCGCCCACACGGTGCGGTTATCGGCGGCGTCGGGCACGCCGTTCGCCTGCCCGAGACGCGGCTCGATATCCAGTTTGAAATGCGTGAGCGTATGTGTGAAGGGAGTTAGCCGCTGAAGCTCGGCCGACCCGCCGAAACCATGTGCGACTGCCGCGAGCGCGTCTTCATCCTCTGCTTCCGGCAGGCTCCACAGACCGCCCCAGATGCCCGTCGGCGGGCGCTTTTCAAGCAGGACGCTATCGCCGTCCTGTAGCACCAGCATCCAGGTCTTGCGTGTCGGCACGGTCTTTTTCGGGCGCGACACAGGCAATTCCTTTTGCCGTCCGGTCACGTTCGCCACGCAATCGGCGGCAAACGGGCAGCGCGCGCAATCCGGCTTGCCACGCACGCACAGCGTGGCGCCAAGGTCCATCAAACCCTGCGTGTACGCGGTGACTTCGTCCTTGTGCGCGGCGTCGGGAAGCAGCGATTCGGCCAGTGTCCACATCGTGTTTTCCACGCGCTTTTCGCCCGGAAATCCGTCGATGCCAAACACCCGCGCGAGCACCCGCTTTACGTTGCCGTCGAGAATCGTCGCGCGCGCGCCGAACGCGAACGACGCAATGGCCGCCGCCGTCGAACGACCGATACCCGGCAGTTCAGCCAACTCATCGACGCTGCGGGGAAACTCGCTGCCATGCTCCGTCGATACGACAAACGCGCATCGATGCAGATTCCGCGCGCGCGAGTAGTAGCCGAGACCGGCCCAGAGCGCCATGACGTCGTCGAGCGGGGCGAAGGCGAGCGCGTTCACGTCGGGAAAACGGTCGAGAAAACGCGCGTAGTACGGAATCACCGTCGATACCTGCGTCTGCTGCAACATGATTTCTGATAACCAGATGCGGTAGGCATCGCGCGTGTTTTGCCACGGCAAGTCGTGACGGCCGTGAACACGTTGCCACGCGATCAGGCGCGTGGAGAAGTCGGTGAGCTGGAGCATGGGGCTAGCGCTGGCAGCGCGGGCAAAAGTACGTGGATCGCTGGCCTTGCACGATGTGTTTGATGGCCGTTCCGCAAACATGGCACGGCAAGCCCGCGCGATCATAGACGAAATAATCGAGCTGGAAATAGCCCGACTCGCCATTGCTTCCCACGAAATCGCGCAACGTGCTGCCGCCCTTTTCGATCGCGGCGGCAAGCGTGGTACGCACGGCGTCGGCGAGGAGATCGTAGCGCACGAGCGAGACGCGCCCGGCCGCGACCGTGGGCCGTATTCCGGCTCGAAACAGGCTCTCGGACGCGTAAATGTTGCCCACGCCCACAACCATCGTGCCCGCGAGCAAGGCCTGCTTGACGGACACCTTGCGCCCGCGCGTCTGCCGGTACATCAGCGCGCCGGAAAATTCAGCGGTGAATGGCTCTACGCCCAGGCCGGCCAGCAGCGGATGGTCGAGGACATCGCCATCAGCGCGCGAATGCCAGAGCACAGCGCCAAAGCGCCGCGGATCGCGAAAGCGCAAAATGAAATCATCGAAGATCAGGTCGATATGATCATGCTTCGCCGCATCCGGCGGACGCGGCACGTTACGCAGTACCCGTAGCGTCCCCGTCATGCCCAGATGCACGATCAGCCAGCCTTCGGAGGTTTCGAACAACAGGTACTTGCCGCGCCGCTCGACCTTCTCGATTTTCAGCGCCTTCATCGTCTTCGCGAGATGCGGCGGAATGGGCCAGCGCAGCGCCGGTGTACGGACATCGACACGCTCAACCCGACGTCCGGTAACGAACGGTTCGATCCCGCGTCGGGTTACTTCGACTTCCGGCAACTCTGGCATGGTTTACTGGTCTGTAACTTGCTGTGGGATGTGCGCGTATTGTAGCGAGCGCGTTACAATCGACTGAAACATTGATCGGATTTCCATGAACTTGTCCTTCGTAAAGTTGTTTTCGAAGCAGCGTGCAGCGACCGCTCAAACGAGCGCCGCACGCGGTAAGCCGGTCTACCCGAGCAAGCTCGCGGCCGCAGTGACGTTCGCGGTGGCGGCGTTTGCGCTTGCGCCTGCCTACGCGCAGAGCCCCGCGCAACTTCCTTCGCCTGACGACGACCAGTCGGCCATCAGCGCAGCGGACCTGATCACCGCGCCGCCCACGGGCAAGGAAGTGCAGGACTTGCCGAATGTGGCTGCGTCCAGCCAGATCGTGTTCCAGGTGCTCGCAGCGGAAGTCGCGTTGCAACGCAACCAGGCAGCGCCCGCCTATCAGACTTATCTCGCCCTCGCGCGCGACACGCACGATCCGCGCTTCGCGCAGCGCGCAACCGAGATTGCGATTGCCGCACAAAGTCCCAACGACGCGCTGACGGCCGTTCAGCTTTGGCAGCAGTTCTCACCGAATTCGGAACGCGCGGCGCAGTTGAGCGCGTCGCTGCTGATCCTCTCCGGCAAGCCCGACGACGCCAAGCCGATCCTCAACACCGAGCTCGCGAAGGTGCCTGCGGAGCAGCGTGGCGACGCGATCCTTTCGCTGCAGATCCTGCTCTCTCGCGGACCGAATCGCGTAGGCGGGTTGAATGTGCTGAAGGATCTGGTCAAGAACGACATGGACCGGCCCGAAACGCAACTGGCGCTCGCCCGTCAGGAAATTGCCGCCGACGACCAGCCGGGCGCGAAGGCATCGCTTGAACAAGCGCTGAAATTGAAGCCCGACTATTTGCCTGCTGCGTTGACGCTGGCTCGCATGGGGCCGAACGAACGCGACGAAGGTATTGCTTCGTTCGAGAAGTACCTCGAGAAGGATCCGAAGTCGCACGACGCGCGGCTTGCGCTGGCGCAACTGTATTTGTCGGCGGATCGTCTCGACGACGCGCAGAAGCAGTTCGAAATCATGCGCAAGAACGATGCAAAAGATCTCACGCCGCTGATGGCGCTCGCGCTGATCAATATTCAGAAGAAACAGCCGGACAAGGCGCAGGATTACCTGAAGCAGTACGCGGCGGCGGCTGAAAGCACGCCGGGCGCCGATCCGGGACAGGCTTATATCTATCTCGCGCAGTTGTCGCTGGAAAAGAAAGACGACGCGGCCGCGAACCAGTGGCTCGACAAGATTCCCCGCGCGAGCCAGCAGTATCTGCCGGCACAGGTCACCCGGGCGCAGATCCTTGCCTCGGAAGGCAAGGTCGACGACGCGCGCCAGTTGCTGGGCAGCCTGCAGACGTCGGACCCTCGCGACCTGGCGCTGCTCGCGCGTACGGACGCCGCCATGCTGTTCCAGGCGCAGCGGTATCCGGAAGCGGAAGCGGCGTTGTCGAAGGCATCGACTGCATTCCCCGATGATCCGGACATTGCCTACGACTACGCCATGGCGGCCGAGAAGAACGGTCATTACGACACCATGGAAGGGCAGTTGCGCAAGCTGATGAAAGAGCAGCCGGACAACGCGCAGGCGTATAACGCGCTCGGCTATTCGCTCGTCGATCGCAACGAGCGTCTGGACGAGGCTGAGAAACTGATCGAGAAAGCGGTATCGCTTGCGCCGAACGACGCGTTCATCATGGACAGTCTCGGCTGGGCGAAGTATCGGATGGGCAATTCCACGGAAGCTGCCAGCATCCTGAAGAAAGCCTACGACCTGCAGCCGAACGCCGAAATTGGCGCTCATCTCGGCGAAGTGCAGTGGAAGTCGGGGCAGCAGGACCAGGCGCGTAATACATGGCGCCAGGCGCAAAAGCTCGAACCCGGCAACGACACATTGTTGAAAACGCTCAAACGATTCCAGGTGAACGACCTTTGAACTTGATTGCAACGAATTTCCTGAGCGGTCAGCGCGCGCGTCGCGGCGCGCTGGCGCTGATGGCAGCGGGTGTAGTGGTGGTGTCGGGGTGCGCGATCAAACCGCGCGTGCCGACAACGTCAAATGCAGCAACCGAGGTGACTGCGCAGACCAGTCGCGCTTACCACGGCCGGTTCGCGGTCCAGTACAACGACCAGAACGGCCAGCAGCGCAACGCGTACGGCAACTTCGACTGGCAGGAAACCGGAGACACCGTCACGCTGCAATTGCGTAATCCACTTGGGCAAACGCTGGCTATCGTGACGTCGTCGCCGTCTTCGGCCACGCTCGAACTACCGAATCGCGACCCGCAGACCGCCGATAACGTCTCCCAACTGATGAGCAACACGCTGGGGTTCGCTTTGCCGGTGGAAGGCTTGCGGTACTGGCTGCAGCCCTCGCCTGCGCCCACCTCGCGAGCGCGCACGACCATGGATTCGTCGTCGGAAAATGGCCGTCTGAAGGAAATCAAGCAGGACGGCTGGACCATCGACTACCTGGCCTACGCCGACGCGCCCGCAACCGGCGTGAAACGCCTGAATCTGTCGCGTGCCGAACCGCCGCTCGACATCAAGCTCGTCCTCGACCAGTAACGCTTAGTCCAATCACATGCAGTCATCTTTATCGAGTTCGTCGCGGGGCCCAGCGCGTCCGCTGGCCGATGCATCCCTGCGCGACTGTCTCGCGCCGGCCAAACTCAATCTGTTTTTGCATATCACCGGGCGCCGACCGGACGGTTATCACGCGTTGCAGACGGTGTTCCAGTTGCTCGACTGGGGCGACCGCCTGCACTTCACCCGTCGTGACGACGGCGTGATCGCGCGAAAAACCGATGTCCCTGGCGTGCCGGAAGCGGATGACCTTGTTGTACGTGCCGCGCGTCTGTTGCAGTCGACAACAGGCACCCCCCTTGGCGTAGACATAGAAATTGATAAAATACTGCCCATGGGCGCCGGTCTCGGCGGCGGAAGTTCTGACGCCGCGACTACGCTGCTGGCTCTGAATCGCTTATGGGGCGCGGATTTATCGCGAGAAGCGTTGCAGGATCTGGCGCTGAAACTGGGCGCGGACGTGCCGTTTTTTGTGTTTGGACGGAATGCTTTTGCGGAAGGGGTTGGTGAAACGCTGCAGGTGGTCGATCTACCGAAGCGTTTCTTCCTGGTGGTGACTCCTGCTGTGCATGTTCCAACCGCTGCGATTTTTTCAGAGAAAGGGTTGACGAGGGACTCAAAAGTCCTCACAATTACGGACTTCCTTGCACAACATAGTTCTGACGCAGATTGGCCTGACAGCTTCGGCCGAAATGATATGCAGGCAGTTGTGGTTGAGAAGTACGCGGAAGTAGCCAAGGTGATTGAGTGGTTTTCGAATCTTTCACCTGCGCGAATGACCGGATCTGGAGCGAGCGTGTTTGCCGCTTTTCGTAGCAAAGCCGAAGCTGAGATGGCGCAAGCCAAACTCCCGGCAAGCTGGAAAAGCAAAGTGACCGAAAGTCTGGATTCGCATCCTCTCTTCACTTTCGCGTCGTAAAGTTTCGTTTTGACGGGTTTGTCCTACACTACCCGGCAAAACTCAAAGTTAGTGTAGGGGAGTCGCCAAGTTGGTTAAGGCACTGGATTTTGATTCCAGCATGCGAAGGTTCGAATCCTTCTTCCCCTGCCATAATTTCTCGCGTTTTTCCTCTCGCCCCAGCCAAGAAACAGGTGCACGATGAGCAGTGACGGCCTGATGGTATTCACTGGCAACGCGAATCCCGCGCTTGCACAGGAAGTCGTCAAAATCCTTGGAATCCCGCTTGGCAAGGCAATGGTTAGCCGTTTTTCCGACGGCGAGATCATGGTCGAGATCCAGGAAAACGTGCGCGGTAAAGACGTGTTCGTGTTGCAGTCCACCTGCGCACCGACCAACGACACGCTCATGGAACTCATGATCATGGTCGATGCGCTCAAGCGCGCATCCGCTGGCCGGATCACTGCAGCCATCCCGTACTTCGGTTATGCCCGTCAGGATCGCCGGCCACGTTCGGCTCGCGTCGCCATCTCGGCGAAAGTCGTGGCGAACATGCTGGAAATCGCGGGTGTGGATCGTGTCATTACCATGGACCTCCACGCCGACCAGATTCAAGGTTTCTTCGACATCCCGGTCGACAACATCTACGCCACCCCCGTGCTGCTCGGCGATCTGCGCAAGCAGAACTACGAGAACCTGCTGGTGGTGTCGCCGGATGTGGGCGGTGTGATCCGCGCCCGGGCATTAGCGAAGCAACTGAACACCGATCTCGCGATCATCGACAAGCGTCGCCCGAAGGCGAATGTTGCTGAAGTGATGAACATCATCGGTGAAGTGGAAGGCCGCACGTGCGTGATCATGGACGACATGGTCGACACCGCCGGCACGCTCTGCAAGGCAGCACAGGTTTTGAAGGAACGCGGCGCGACGAAAGTGTTCGCGTATGCCACGCATCCCGTTTTGTCCGGTGGCGCAGGCGAGCGGATCGCGGCGTCGGAACTCGACGAACTCGTCGTTACCGACACCATCCCCCTCTCCGAGGAAGCACGTGCCTGTACCAAGGTTCGTATTCTGTCGAGCGCGGGATTGCTGGCCGAGACGTTCTCGCGTATCCGTCGCGGCGACTCGGTGATGTCGCTGTTCGCGGAAGGTTAAAAAGTATTTGCGGTTTAGCGGGGGGTCAAAGCTCTGCTGAACCGCGTAATCGGTTCAGGCGAACGAAGGCTTGAATCGCTGCTCTGGGGCTGAACGCGAACACGCGGACAGCCCCGTTTTCACTGCCTGGTCGCGGGCAGATTATGGAGTTGAATCATGAAAGTAGTCGCTTTTGAGCGCAATCTGCAAGGTACGGGTGCGAGCCGCCGCCTGCGTAACTCGGGCAAGACCCCGGGCATCGTATATGGCGCGAACGCTGAAGCTCAGGCTGTTGAGCTCGATCACAACGCCCTTTGGCACGCGTTGAAGAAAGAAGTGTTCCATTCGTCGATTCTCGATCTGGAAATCGCTGGCAAGTCGCAACAGGTTCTGCTGCGCGACGTGCAATACCATCCGTTCAAGCAAATGGTTCTGCACGTTGACTTCCAACGTGTCGATTCAACGAAGAAGCTGCACACCAAGGTACCGGTGCACTTCTTGAATCAAGAAACGAATCCGGCTGTGAAGATCGGTGGCGCGGTGATCTCGCACGTTCTGAATGAAATCGAAATCGAATGTCTCCCGGCCGATCTGCCGGAATTCGTCGAACTCGATCTGGCGAAGATTGAAGCCGGTCACACGCTGCACGTGAAGGACATCGTTTTGCCGAAGGGCGTGGCGCTGGTCGCTCACCTCGACGCAGAAAACCCGGTGATCGCTTCGGCGACCATCCCGGCTGCAGTCGTGTCCGACGAAGCTGCTTCGGGCGCTGCCGCTCCGAGCGAAGGCGCCAAGCCGGCTGCATAAGTCTGGCTAAAGCCTGTCCGCTTGAGTCCGCTCTGGGTCTGCCCACAAGAGCGGACGAAGTGACCCGCCGTTGCTCTGCTCCGGCGGGTTTTTTTTGGCCTTTTTCTGGTGCGGCTGACGTTGCTACGCCGCCAAGATTGAACATGATCAAACTGATCGTCGGGCTCGGCAATCCGGGCGCCGAATACACCGCGACCCGCCACAACGCCGGCTTCTGGTTCGTCGATCAACTGGCGCGCGACGCCGGTGCGTCGCTACGTGACGAGCGCCGGTTTCACGGTCACTACGGCCGTGGCCGGCTCAATGGCCAGGAAATTCATCTGCTCGAGCCGCAGACCTTCATGAACCGGTCAGGACAATCGGTCGTGGCCGTGGCGCAGTTCTTCAAGATTTTGCCCGACGAGATCCTGGTCGCGCACGATGAACTCGATCTGCCGCCCGGTACGGTGAAGCTGAAGCTTGGCGGCGGCAGCGGCGGGCACAATGGCCTGAAGGACATTTCCGCGCATTTGTCGGTGCAACACTATTGGCGGTTGAGGATCGGCATCGGGCATCCGCGTGATCTTATTCCCGAAGCCTCGCGGGCCGGTGCGAAACCGGATGTAGCGAATTTTGTGCTGAAACCGCCGCGTCGTGAAGAACAGGACGTGATCGATGCATCGATAGAACGCGCCCTCGCCGTCATGCCGTTCGCGATCAACGGCGAGATGGAGCGCGCGATGATGAATCTGCATCGCAACGCGCAGCCGTAAACCCGCAGCATCCCGTCCCGTGCGGACATCAGGGACAATTAAGGAGCGAATCTTGAGCCGTTTCTGGAGCGATATCGTCAATAAGCTGACGCCGTATGTGCCGGGCGAACAACCCGCGCTCGCACGTCCCGTGAAGCTCAACACGAACGAGAATCCCTATCCGCCCTCACCGCGCGTCGTCGATGCAATCCGTCGCGAACTCGGCGAGGACGGCGACTCGCTCCGCAAATATCCCGATCCGACAGCGCATGCGTTGCGCGCGGCTATCGCGCAGCATCACGGCTTGCGTGAGAGCCAGGTATTTGTCGGCAATGGCTCGGACGAAGTTCTCGCTCACACGTTCCAGGCGCTGCTCAAGCACGACAAGCCGATCCGTTTTCCCGATATCACGTACAGCTTTTATCCCGTGTATGCGCAGTTATATGGCGTAGCGGTAGACGTTGTGCCGCTCAACGCGGATTTTAGTATCGATGTGGACGACTATCGCGCGCCCAACGGCGGCGTGCTGCTGCCCAATCCGAACGCACCGACGGGCCGCTCGTTGCCGCTCGCCGAGATCAAGGTGCTGCTCGCGGCGAATCCGGATTCGGTTGTGGTAATCGACGAGGCGTATGTGGATTTCGGCGCGGAATCGGCCGTGGCGCTTATCGATGAAAATCCGAATTTGCTGGTCGTGCAGACGTTGTCCAAGGCACGTTCACTGGCGGGCATGCGGGTGGGATTTGCGCTCGGACACGAAGCGTTGATCGAGGCGCTGACACGCGTGAAGGACAGCTTCAATTCCTATCCGCTCGACCGGCTGGCGCAAGCCGCGGCAATTGCGGCGGTTGAAGACGACGACTGGTTTCGCGAAACCTGCGCGAAAGTGATCGCCAGCCGGGAGCGGTTGACGGTCGACTTGCAGGCGTTGGGATTCGATGTGGTGCCGTCTGCTGCGAACTTCGTATTCGCGCGCCATCCGGAACACGATGCCGCCACACTGGCCGCGCGCTTGAAAGAGAAAGAGATTTTCGTGCGGCATTTCAAGCTGCCGCGAATCGATCAGCATCTGCGGATTACTGTCGGCACCGATGCCGACTGCGACGCATTGCTGGCAGCGCTGCGGGCATTGCTCTGAGGCCGCGCGCGTAAAGGGTGCTTGGTGCTTGGCGCTTGATGCTTGACGTTAAATCAAGCGCCCTTCGCTTTCATCAACCCGTGATATTTCGTCATCAACTGGATGGCGTTTTCCTCATGTGCCGGATCGCGTGGAATGCAATCGACCGGGCACACTTGCTGGCATTGCGGTTCGTCGTAGTGGCCGACGCATTCGGTGCACTTGTTCGGGTCGATCACGTAGATATCGATACCCATCGAGATGGCGTCGTTCGGGCACTCGGGCTCGCACACGTCGCAGTTGATGCACTCGTCGGTAATGAACAGGGCCATGCTTTACTCTCTTCGCCCGGCATTTCAGCCGGCTTTTGCAGTGCCCGCGCGACTCTAATGGGAGCGCGCGTTAGTGAACGCCTGAAACGCTCACGGCACCGATGACGGGTCTGGCGCAATCGGACCAACCTTGTCCTGCAAGCGCTTTTCCACCGAGGGAAAAACGAACTTGCTGACGTCGCCGCCGAGTTGCGCGATCTCGCGCACGATCGTGCCCGAGATGAATTGATATTGATCCGATGGCGTCATGAACATCGTCTCGACGTCGGGCAGCAGATAACGGTTCATGCCCGCCATCTGGAATTCGTATTCGAAGTCGGAGACGGCACGCAGGCCCCGCACGATCACACGCGCGTTGTTCTTGCGCACAAAATCCTTCAATAGCCCCTTGAAGCTCATCACCTGCACGTTCGGATAATGGCCCAGCACATCATGTGCAATATCCAGCCGTTCCGCCAAACTGAAAAACGGCTTCTTGTTCCGGCTATCTGCGACTCCGACCACCAGCGTATCGAAAATACTCGATGCACGTCGCACGAGGTCTTCGTGACCGCGCGTGAGCGGGTCGAACGTTCCGGGATAAACGGCTACAACCATGGGGCATCTCCTCTTCTGATACTTCTTCTGGTATGTCTTTCGCTACAGATTGGGCCGCCGCTGGTATCGACAAGACCCAAAAATTTCTCCGATTGCCCGCTACGTGCATCACGCCCCGTCCGCAGTCGGCCGGGCGTCGCCTGGCCAGCATTTGGGAACGCGCATTATTCCTCATTTTCGCGCCGCAGCAAATGATAGCGGACCGCACCAGCCTTGCCTTCGCGGGTAATCGCCCATCCGGACAACGCCGGCGTTTGCGCAGGATCGACCGGTTCGCCCGATTCGATGTACAGCGCGCCGCCCGGCGACACCAGCGGCACAGCCAGTTCAATGGCGCGCTGGAGCATGGCGGTATCGCCGAAAGGGGGATCGAGGAACACGACATCGAAGGAATTCGCCGCGAGGCCCCCGGCAAGACGCAGCGCATCCGCTTCCACGATTTCGATGTTTTTCGCGGCCAGGCGCGTCTGGTTCGCCTTCAGTTGCGCTACTGCGCGGCCGCTGCGTTCCACCATGAGCACGCGTAGCGCGCCGCGCGACGCCGCTTCGAAGCCCAATGCGCCGCTGCCGGCGAAGAGATCGAGGCAACGTTTGCCGTCGAGCGACTGGCCCAGCCAGTTGAACAGCGTCTCGCGGACCCGGTCGGGTGTCGGACGCAGGCCGTCCAAACTCAGAACGGGTAGCGGCGTGCGCTTCCATTCGCCACCAATGATTCGGATGGAATTTGCCTTGCCGCCGCGCGATGGCGCCGCTTCGCGGACTTTCGGAGCGCGTTCGGCGGTGCGTTCGGCGTTGCGTTCGCGATTTCGCTCGGGATTTCGCTCTAATGCGCGGGTGATCGATGAACGGGACATGGACGTGCGTGGGGCGTAGATAGAGGCGGCGGGATGATCCGCGCGGCTTGGGTGAGAACGTGATCGGATTGCAACAATTCGCTTGTCGCCGATGCGGGCACGTTACCACAGCCCCGCCGCTCCCGATGCAGGGGTTCGCCGTCGGGCCGGACACTACATCGGTGCCGGCTGATAAAATACGCGTCTTTCGCCCTTTTTGCGCACACGCCCGGCTCTTCCCGCTGTTTTCGGCGGTCTTTCGCGGCACGGCAGCCATCGTCACCTTTGCGTTTGTGCGTTGTTTGCGTTTTTGCGCTCGTTCGACGCAGGAACGCGGTTGCGACGGCATCGATAAAACGCGCCACCCCACCACTGCAGACCATGTTCAGCTTTTTCAAACGATTAATAGGCAAACCGACCGACGCCGATACCGATACGCCAGCGGAAAACGAAGCCGAGGACGTTGCCGAGGCGCGTTCCGAGGGCGCTGCAGGGCTCCGGCACGCGAGTACGCCTGTGACGCCGGCGCAGCCGGTGGAAATCGCACGGGAAGGCGCTGCGGCAGCGGATCGGGCTTCGGAAACGCAACTACGCGGAACGGGATTGGGTGCCGGTGCGCCAGGGACGCCGGATGCGCCTGCGAGCGGGACGAAGGGCACGGCTGAAACCGGGTCATTCGGCGTGTCTGTGGAATCGCGTGACCGGTCCGCGCGTCCGGCTGCCCCGGGCGAATTGGGTTCGGCATCGGGTTCAGCTTCAGCTTCATCGGCGGATTCGGCTCAGAGCGCGCCTCACGCCTCGGAGTCTCCGATCGATAACGGAGCGCCCGCAGGCACGGCAGCGTCTTCTGTGTCGACCGCTACGACTCCGGTTACGCCAGCGCAACCGGCCACGGTTGGCCAGCCGACGCGGACGGAAGCCCCCGGTGCGGCGACGCCGCTGCCGCAGACCCCGCCTGCGAGCGCAACGCCCCAACCGCCAAGCCCTGCCGCAACCGCCACACCAGAAGCCAAGCCGTACTGGCAAGGCCGCACGGCATCGCAATGGAAGGCGCCGGCAGAAGCCGTCGAGATCGTGCCGCCGCCGGAGCCGGAACCCAACGCAAAGCGTTCATGGCTCACGCGCCTGAAAACGGGCCTGTCGAAGACCAGTTCGGGCCTGACGGGGATTTTCATCGGCGCGAAGATCGATGAGGATTTGTATGAGGAACTCGAAACGGCGTTGCTGATGTCAGATGCCGGTGTCGATGCCACCGAATATCTGCTTGAAGCGTTGCGTGAAAAGGTGCGCAGCGAACGGCTCACTGATTCGATGCAGGTCAAGGCCGCGCTGCGCTCGTTGCTCGCCGACCTGCTGCGGCCGCTCGAGAAGTCCTTGATGCTCGGTCGCGCCCAACCGCTCGTGATGATGATCGCCGGCGTGAACGGCGCGGGCAAGACCACGAGCATTGGCAAGCTGGCCAAGCATTTGCAGCGCTTCGATCAGACCGTGCTGCTCGCCGCCGGCGACACCTTCCGTGCTGCCGCGCGCGAACAGCTCACGGTTTGGGGGGAACGCAACAACGTGACGGTGGTATCGCAGGAGAGCGGGGACGCGGCCGCTGTGATCTTCGATGCGGTCGGCGCCGCGCGTGCCCGCAAGATCGACGTGATGATGGCCGACACGGCGGGCCGCCTGCCCACGCAACTCCACCTGATGGAAGAACTGCGCAAGGTGAAGCGCGTGATTGCCAAGGCACAGCCCGATGCCCCACACGAGGTGTTGCTGGTCATCGATGCAAACACGGGCCAGAACGCGCTCGCCCAAGTGAAGTCTTTCGACGATGCACTGGGCTTGACGGGTTTGATCGTGACCAAGCTGGATGGCACGGCGAAGGGCGGCATTCTCGCGGCAATCGCGCGGCAACGGCCGATTCCGGTGTACTTCATTGGCGTGGGCGAGAAAGTCGAGGACTTGCAGCCCTTCAGCGCCGACGAATTTGCGGACGCTTTGCTCGGAAGTTAAACCGGCGCCGCGGCCTGGCGTTCAGCCAGACCGCGGTCGCGCGTGCTACCGGGACACGATCAACGCCCCGGCAATCCACCACATCACAATCCCCACGATCACATCGAGCACTCTCCACGAGATATCTTTCTCGAACAGAGGCTGGAGCAAGCGCGCACCGAACCCGAGCACGGTGAACCAGATGATCGACGAACACATTGCCCCTGCCGCAAACCACGCGTTTCCCGGCCAGCCGTACCGGGCGCCAATGCCGCCGAGCAGCACGACGGTATCGAGATAAACGTGCGGATTCAGCAGCGATAAAGCGAGCACTGTTGTTATCGCTTTTAACGCCGTCTGCGATTCGCCGTTCTCCGCGTGCAAATGTCCCGGCCCCTTCCACGCCGCGTGAAAAGCCCGCAGACCGTAGAGAAACAGGAACACCGCTCCCGCCCATCGAATCACCCCAAGCAGCACCGGCGCTCGCTCAATGAGCGCCCCCATCCCGCCAATACCCAACCCGATGAGCAATACGTCGATCAGCGCGCAGATAAAAACGACCCAGCCCACGTGCCGCCGTTTCAAGCCTTGCCGCAACACAAAAGCGTTTTGAGCACCAATCGCGATAATCAGACTTGCGCCAAGCCCGGCGCCGGATAAAAAAACAGCAGTCGTCATTCGGCGTCCGGTTGCTGTCCGGGCGCAGCACGCGCGAATGCATCGATTTGCGCAGCGTGATCGGCGATACGTTCGATCGTCGGATAACGGCTCATATCGATATTAAAACGCCGCGCGTTGTACACCTGCGGCACGAGGCACAGATCCGCGAGCGTGGGGGTATCGCCGAAACACAGCTTGCCCACGCGCGAGTCGTTCGCGAGCCGCTTTTCGAGCGACTCGAAACCCGATTCGAGCCAATGCTGGTACCACGCGTCTTTCGCTTCATCGGCGACCTTCAGCGTGTGCTTCAGATACTTGAGCACGCGCAGGTTGTCGACGGGATGAATTTCGCACGCAATCTGAAGCGCAACCGAACGAATGAACGCTCGATCCAGCGGCGTACCCGGCAATACCGTAGGCTCGGGATGCGTCTCTTCCAGATATTCGATGATCGCGAGCGACTGCGTGAGCACGTTGTCACCGTCGATAAACGTCGGCACGATGCCGTCCGGATTCAGCTCGCGATAGTCCGGCTTCAGTTGTTGCCCGCCGTCGCGCAGAAGATGGATCGGCGCGTACTCATAGGCGAGCCCTTTGAGATTCAGCGCGATACGCACGCGATACGCCGCCGAGCTACGAAAATAGCTGTATAGCTTCATGGGTCCCCTCCGTTTTTATAGTCAGACCACGCGCACGGAGAACTCTCCGATTCCTTCGACACCGCCCTTCATCAGGTCGCCCTTCTGAATGGCGCCGACGCCTTCAGGCGTGCCGGTGAAAATCAGGTCACCGGGGAACAATTCGAATAGCGTCGACAGATACGCGATCGTGTCACCGACCGACCAGATCAGTTGCGAGATGTCCGATCGCTGCTTCTCTTCGCCATTGACGGTGAGCCAGATCGCGCTTTTTTCCAGATGCCCGACCTTCGCGACTGGATGGATCGGACCCAGCGGCGCCGAATGATCGAAGCCCTTCCCCGTGTCCCACGGACGGCCCAGCTTCTTCGCTTCGGCTTGCAGATCGCGACGCGTCATGTCGAGACCGAGCGCGTAGCCGTAGACGTAATCGAGTGCCTTCTCAGCGGGAATGTCTTTGCCTTGCTTGCCGATTGCCGCCACGAGTTCCATCTCGAAGTGGACGTTCTTCGACTGCGACGGATACGGGAATTCGCCGGTTGCACCGGGCGCGACGTACAGCACGGCGTCGGCGGGCTTGGCGAAGAAAAACGGTGGTTCACGATCGGGGTCGTGGCCCATCTCGCGCGCGTGCGCCTCGTAGTTCCGGCCGACACAATAAATCCGGCGAACGGGAAACTGGTCGCTGGAACCGACAACTGGCACCGCGACCGCGGGTGCCGGAGCGAATACGTGACTCATTGCGTTTTCTCCTGTTTGATGAAGCATCGACCTGGACCTCAAGTTTAACGTGCGCCGTTACGCATCGCGATTCGGCTGAACGGCCTATGCGCCCCAGGGCATCGCGTGGCAAAGCACACAGGAGCACGCCCCACGGTCTGCGATTCCCATGGGCGGTCCTAAGTCCATAAGCCCATAAGCCCACGACCCTCGAACAAATGAGCAGGCAAGCGCCCCGAAAACCATCCGCCGAGCCGCCCCGCGACTTGCAAGCCCGGCTCAAATGCGGTACTGAATGTGATTCCTGCATTTCCGTAATTGCAGCGGCCGAGTCTGCACAAGGCGATGCGATTGAACACCTCTTGCGCAAACCGGCCGCTCTAACCAATCAATGACCGACAAAGCCCCTTTCCCGTGCGCCCGTTTCATCAAGGAAATCGGCCGCGGGCCAAACGGCGCGCGAGCGCTGACCCGTGAGGACACGTACGCCCTATACGAAGCGATGCTCGATAACCGCGTCTCCGATCTCGAACTCGGCGCCGTGTTGCTTGCGTATCGGGTGAAAGGCGAGACGGCCGCAGAACTGGCCGCGATGCTGGCGGCCGCGCATCGCTCGTTCGAACCGTTGCATATCCAGAACGGCCGCGACCACGCGCGCCCCGTCTCCATCCCCACCTATAACGGCGCGCGCAAGCAGCCGAACCTGACCCCGCTGCTGGCGTTGCTGCTCGCACGGGAAGGTGTGCCGGTGCTCGTGCATGGCGTGACAACTGACCCTGGCCGCGTAACGAGCGCGGCGATTTTCGCCGAGCTGGGCATTCCGGAATCCACATCCCACGATGAAATCGAGGACAACCTCGCCTCGCGCCGGCTGGCGTTCGCGCCGATCGCCGTGCTCGCGCCCAAGCTCGCGCGCCTGCTTGCGATCCGGCGGATCATGGGTGTGAGAAATTCCACCCATACGCTGGTCAAGATCCTGCAACCGTTCGCACAGCCCGGTTTGCGGCTGGTGAACTACACCCATCCGGAGTATCGCGAGAGCCTGACGGGACTGTTCACCGAGCATCCCGATGCAGCCGCCGGCGGCGCCCTGCTCGCACGCGGGACAGAGGGCGAGGCGGTAGCAGACACGCGCCGGCAGGTGCAGGTGGACTGGTTCCACGACGGCCACACAGAAACGCTGATATCGGCGGAGCGCTCCTCGCCGGACGCGCCCGTGGTGGCGTTGCCCGAGGCTCTCGATGCGGCGACCACGGCCCGCTGGATCGAAACCGTGCTGCGCGGTGAAGCCCCTATTCCGCCCGCGCTCGCGCGTCAGGCGGAGTTGATTGCGGACATTGTGAGGCGGTAGGGCATTCTTCAGTCGAGAACCGTTTCGGTTGACAACGGCGCACGCGGTGCGCTAATGTAAAGAAATGAGCTTTACCCAATTCCCCTCCCTTCGAATTACTCAGGGTCGCCTAGCGCGGCCCCTATCGCTACGTCTAGCGTAAGTCGCTAAACGTGGCGCCGCGCGTCCCTCGCGCGGTCCCGCCCGCAGTTTCGTAGCTCCCTTTTCACCACCCGTAGTCGTCTGCTTTCGTCCGTTCATCCACGGCACGAAAACGCGAGGATCACATGCACGCTGCTTTTGCATCGTTCACGTTCGTCACCGGCGTCACCCACGCCATGGGACATCGCGAACCTGACCAGCACGCATCGGAACGATGCCGGCAAGCCGCCGGCCACGCATCCGCCTCGCAACGACTGCGCTTTCACGCGTACAACGCGTTCAGCCGAGGCCCACGATGATGATGCGCAACCCTTCCGAGAAATATCGTCCTTTTCCGCAGGTCAACCTCAACGGCCGCCGATGGCCCACCCGCACGATCGAGCGCGCGCCCATCTGGATGAGCACCGATCTGCGTGACGGCAACCAGGCACTGATCGACCCGATGAGCATTGACGCCAAGCTCGAATTCTTCGAGATGCTGGTGGCGGTAGGTTTCAAGGAAATCGAAGTGGGCTTTCCGTCGGCATCGCAGACGGATTTCGACTTCGTGCGCAAGCTGATCGTCGAAAATCGCATTCCCGCCGATGTCACCATTGAAGTGCTCGTGCAGTCGCGCCGCGAACTGATCGAGCGGACTTTTGAAGCAGTGGAAGGCGCGCCCCGGGTGATCGTGCACCTGTACAACGCGATCTCACCGTCGTTTCGCAAGATCGTCTTCGGGCAGTCCAAGGACGAGACCAAGGCGCTTGCCGTGGAAGGCACGCGCATGATCAAGGAGTGCGCGGCCGCGCGCCCCGATACACACTGGATCTATCAGTATTCGCCGGAAACGTTCAGCATGACCGAGCTTTCGTTTTCCCGCGAAGTCTGCGACGCCGTCGCGCAAATGTGGCGTCCCACGCCCGACCACAAGATGATCGTGAATTTGCCGGCCACCGTGGAAGCGGCCATGCCGAACGTGTTCGCCGATCAGATCGAGTGGATGGATCGCAACATGAGTTTCCGCGACAGTATCGTGCTCTCCGTGCATCCGCATAACGATCGCGGCACGGCGGTCGCCGCCGCGGAACTCGCGATCCTTGCCGGTGCGGATCGTGTGGAAGGCTGCCTCTTTGGCAACGGCGAGCGCACGGGCAACGTGGATATCGTCACGCTTGCGATGAATTTGTACACGCAGGGTATCGACCCGGGTCTGGATTTTTCGGATATCGACGGCGTGCGCCGCGTGGTCGAGCGCTGCAACCAGATTCCGGTGCATCCGCGTCATCCGTATGCCGGCGATCTCGTGTTCACGGCCTTTTCCGGCTCGCATCAGGATGCCATCCGCAAGGGTTTTGCACAGCGAGAAGCGGACACGGTGTGGGACGTGCCGTATCTTCCCATCGACCCAGCCGATCTCGGCCGCAGCTACGACGCCGTGATCCGCGTGAACAGCCAGTCGGGCAAAGGCGGCGCGACGTATCTTCTCGAACGCGGACTGGGTTTCACGCCGCCGCGTCGCGTGCAGATCGAATTCAGCCACGCCGTCCAGAAAGTCGCCGACGCTTCCGGCGCGGAAGTCTCCGGCGAAGCCATTTGCGCGTTGTTCAAGCGCGAATACTTCGACGCACAAGGGCCGGCGTCGCGGGCAGATGCCTCGACCCTGCACTTCGATGGACGCCACGTGAAGCTGCCTGTATCTGCGGTGGCTGACGAAGCGCACGTGCAGGCCGTCGCTGCGGCAGTAGCCAGCGTGGCGGGTATCGCGATCGAGGTGACATCGTTTGAAACCGCCGCGACGGCGAAGGGCGAGACGGCGGTGTTCATCGGCTGCCGGATCGGCGATCAACCGATGCGATTTGGCGTCGCGGTGCATGCGAACGCGGTTCAGGCAGCCACCAACGCCATTGTCAGCGCGGTAAATCGCGCGCGCTGGGCCGGACGCAAGGAAGTGGAAAGCGAAGCGGTAGCGGCGTGAAGGAACGCGGCTTTTACAGCAAGGAGTAGTGAGTAGGAAGTGACGCGCGATGATGTGGCCGGGTACCGCTTCCCAGCCACCGCGCAGCAGAAGTTTGCGAAGCAGGCGATAAAACACGACAACCGGTATCGACATGACGGCCGACGCTCACAAGGCGCCGCCCCGCCGGCCGAACCGCGACGCCCCACCGAACGGCGTCGAACCGGTGCTAATCCAGCGCCGCACGTGTTGCCTGCATCGCGAGCAACTGCCATTGCCCATCGACCTGAATGTGGATGGCCGTGTACGCGATCGGGAACAACAAGGCGCCGTTCTTCGACTCCATCTCGAGCAGCGCGCGCCCAAACACGATCCATGTGTCCCGGCCGCCCGGCATTACGTCCTGCGACTGGATCTCGATCTGCCGATAGCGCCGGCGCCCCGCCGTGATCGCGTCGATAAACTGACGCTTCGTCTCGCGCTTGCCATTGGTGTGCACGTAGCTGGCGTTCTCCGCCAGCAGCGCGTCCAGCAATTCGCCGTCACCGTCGACCATTGCACGGAAACGGTCGCGCTCGAGTTCACGGATTGCCTCGACGGGGGTATCGATGGGTTGTGCCGGCATCTTCGATTCCTTTCGCGCTAGAGGAACCGATGGACGCGGTCCTCGTCAGAAGTTGTATTGCAAATATATCTCGCTGAAATTTATACCAGGATTCGGGTGTTCGAAACCGGCGTTGGATAAATGCTGAAATCGCAAGCCTGCCTGATAGTTCTGATGCGCGCCAAATTGAGCGCCCACGCCCACCATGTCGGCAAACTGAAAGGATGAGGAAAAGGTCCGCGTCTCGGTTTCGCGAACGTGCGACAAGAGGCGTACGCCTACGCCAGCTTCAACATAGGGCCGAATCCATCCCGAACTCTTGATGAACCGGAATACCGGCGTGAAACCGAATTCCCAGATGCCCGGATGCGATGCCTGGCTTTCCCGAATATCCCAGTAGGCCACGTGCGCTTCGCCCACAACGGTGAAGTGGAAACCGCCGATTTGCCACCACGTCCAGTTGGGATCCCAGACGCCGCCGACATCGGCCTTCCGGACGTCGTGGTCGGCAACCCCGCCGGCGATCTGCAAGCCGAACTGATCGGCGTGGGCAGTGGCCGAAGCCAGGACCAGCGCACCGAACAAGGCACCGTAGAAAGAGCGCTTTTGCCAGACACTTTTGTTCTTCTGCATGAATACTCCGGAGCTGGATTCTCACAAAACAGGCTCGCCGCTAACGCAGCAAGTCGCCATTTTAGAGACGGTCTCAAAAAAGTGCTCAGAAGAGTTCTGCTGAATGAGGAAAACACGGAATTAAGTTTCGTCGAATCCCGATTGCCGGGTAAATCATGCGAAATCTTGCAAATTTCTTTCGGTAAGTTTGACAACGAAAGCGTTTCGCGGCGTGCAACAGTGCGGGAAAGCACTTATTGGCTATTGGAGCAGAGATTCTAATAGCGTATGGGAACTTGGACACACAAGGCCCCTCTAATCCTTAGCACTCGAAATAGCAGAGTGCTAATATCCTGCTAGACCCGGTTTTTCATCGGGTTTTTTGTTGATAAGGAGCATACAAGCGTGACCAATGCGATGACCCTCCCGAATACTGGACACTCGGCGCCGGCCAAGGCCGCTTCGGCAGGTGCGCTGACGTTTGCGCAGTCGTCCATGTTGACCGGCCAGATCGGCAACATCGACGCCTACATTTCGGCTGTCAACCGGATTCCGATGCTAACGCCGTCGGAAGAACGTCAGTACGCCACCGAATTCCGTGACAACGACAACCTGGACGCGGCGCGTCAGCTCGTGCTGTCGCATCTGCGCCTGGTGGTATCGATTGCCCGCAATTACCTGGGATACGGCCTTCCCCACGCCGACCTGATTCAGGAAGGCAATATCGGCTTGATGAAGGCTGTGAAGCGCTTCGATCCGCAACAAAACGTGCGGCTGGTGTCGTATGCCATGCACTGGATCAAGGCCGAGATTCACGAGTACATCCTGCGCAACTGGCGCACGGTGAAAGTGGCGACCACGAAGGCGCAGCGCAAGCTGTTTTTCAACCTTCGCAGCCACAAGACGGGGCACAACGCGTTCACGCCAGACGAGGTTGATAGTCTGGCGAAAGAGCTGAATGTGAAGCGCGAAGAAGTCTCGGAAATGGAAACGCGTCTTTCCGGCGGCGACATTGCGCTGGAAGGTCAGATCGACGACGGCGAAGAATCGTATGCGCCTATCGCGTATCTGGCCGACTCGCACAATGAGCCAACCAACGTGCTTGCATCGCGTCAGTTCGACAAGCTGCAAAGCGAGGGGTTGTCGACCGCGCTCGAATCGCTCGACGAACGCAGCCGCCGGATCGTTCAGGCGCGCTGGCTCGAAGTGGAAGACGACGGCTCGGGCGGCAAGACGCTGCATGAACTCGCCGACGAGTTCGGGGTATCGGCGGAACGGATTCGCCAGATCGAAGCCAGCGCAATGAAGAAAATGCGCACGGCGCTGCACGAGTACGCTTGACCGTTTAGCGCAGGAGTTTCGCCGCTTGAGTTTTTTAGCGGTGCGTGAACGGGCGAATGAGCATTGCGTGGAGAAGACTTGAAAGCCCGCCGTCGAAAGACGGCGGGCTTTTCTTTGTCTGCTCGATTTGCGTGTGTCCGGAGCGCCCGACACCTACCAATAAAAAGCGGCGCCAGAGGTTTCCCCATGGCGCCGCTCAGCGTCCAGCCAGCAGACCGTCTACAACCTCTAGCGCGACATCATGTGCGCACCGACGTTATGGAGTACCCACAATGTCCCGCCAATCAGGATCACCGCCACCAGCACGGCGAATCCGAGCGAGAGCAGATTCCATCGCTGCGATGAAGACGTGTTCATATGCAGGAAAAACACCAGATGCACGAGGATTTGAATGAACGCGAGCACCGCGATGGCGATGATCGATTCTGTCGGCCCCAACGCCTGTTGCATGACCAGTCCAAAAGCCGCAGCCGTCAGCACGACCGACAGGACGAAGCCAATGACATACGAGCGCACGCTGCCGTGGCCCGCGCCGGTATCGATTGAATGTGCGTTTGACATTTATACGACGCTCGTCAGATAAACAAAGGTAAAGACGCAAATCCACACGATGTCCAGAAAGTGCCAGAAAAGGCTGAGACACGTGAGGCGCGTCAGATCGCGCTGGGTAACTTTCTTGTTGCCGATTACCTGCACCGCCAGGACCGCCATCCAGATCAGGCCGACCGTTACGTGCAAGCCGTGCGTCGCGACCAGCGTGAAGAACGCCGACAAAAACGCACTGCGATCAGGTCCGTAACCCTGCGAGATCAGCAAGCCGAACTCGTGGATTTCCATGCAGATAAACACAACGCCCAGCACGAACGTCACGCCGAGCCACGCCAGCAGCGCGGTCGACTTGCCCTTGTGAGCGGCCAGCATGCCAAAGCCGAACGTGATACTGCTCAGCAACAGGATGGCGGTTTCCAGCATGACGCCGGGAAGCTCGAACACGTCCTTGCCGGACGGGCCGTCGGCGAACTGATGACCCAAGACAGCGAACACTGCGAATAACGACGCAAAAATAATGCAGTCGGTCATCAGGTACACCCAGAACCCCAGCACGGTATTCGACGCGCCGTGGTCATCGTGCGATCCGGGCAAATCGAGTGGGATGGTTTTTTGCAGCATTACAGTGCCTCCTGCAGGTCCAGCGTCCGCGCTGGCGTCAGCGTCGGCGTGCCGTCCATACCGGCGATGGTTTCAGCCGAAATGGTGTAGTCGATGTCGTTGTCATAGCTACGAAGGATCAGCGTGACGACCACGCCCAGAAGCCCCGCGATTGCGAGCCACCAGATGTGCCAGACCATCGCAAAACCCACAGCCAGGCTAAACAAGCCAACAAACAGACCCGCGCTTGTGTTGCGCGGCATGTGGATGTCGCGATAATCCTCAATAGCGTGGCGTGTGCGGCCGCGTTCCTTCACGTGTGCGAACGCGTCGAGTTCATGGACCACCGGCACGACCGCGAAGTTATAGACGGGCGGCGGCGAACTGGTCGCCCATTCGAGCGTGCGGCCGTTCCACGGGTCGCCGGTGACATCTTTGTACGCGGGCGAGTTCCGCTTCACGACGCTGACGACAACCTGAGCGATCTGGAACACTACGCCCACGAGGATGATCAGCGCACCAATCAACGCAACGATCATGTACGGCTGCCACCCTGGCGTGTCGTAGTGGTTCATGCGGCGCGTCGCGCCCATGAAACCGAGCACGTACAGCGGCATGAACGCGGTCCAGAAGCCGACGAACCAGCACCAGAACGCGCACTTGCCGAGCGTTTCGTTCAGCTTGAAACCGAACGCCTTCGGGAACCAGTACGTGAAGCCGGCAAGATACCCGAACACCACGCCGCCGATAATCGCGTTATGGAAGTGAGCAATCAGGAACAGGCTGTTATGCAGCACAAAGTCAGCGCCCGGCACGGCCAGCAGCACGCCCGTCATTCCGCCGACGGTGAACGTGATCATGAAGCCGAGCGTCCACAGCACGGGCGACGACAATTCCAGCCGGCCCTTATAGATGGTGAACAGCCAGTTGAAGATCTTCACGCCGGTCGGAATGGCAATGATCATGGTCATGATCCCGAAAAACGCATTCACGTTCGCGCCGGAACCCATGGTGAAGAAGTGATGCAGCCAGACGAGCAGCGACAACACCATGATCGAGCACGTGGCGTAGACCATGGTCTTGTAGCCGAACAACGGCTTTTTCGCGAACGTAGCCACGACTTCCGAGTAGATGCCGAACGCCGGCAGCACCAGGATGTACACCTCCGGATGTCCCCACGCCCAGATCAGGTTCAAATACAGCATGGCGTTGCCGCCGGCTTCGTTCGTGAAGAAATGCATGCCGAGGTAACGGTCGAGCGCCAGCAACGCGAGCGTTGCGGTCAGGATCGGGAACGTGGCGAGAATCAGCACGTTCGAGCACAACGACGTCCAGGTGAACACCGGCATCTTCATGAGCGTCATGCCCGGCGCGCGCATCTTGATGATGGTCACGAAGAAGTTGACGCCGGTGAGCAACGTCCCTATGCCGGATATCTGCAAACTCCATAAGTAGTAGTCGACACCCACCCCAGGACTGAATTGCAGCTCCGACAATGGCGGATAAGCGAGCCAGCCGGTTTGCGCGAAGTCCCCGATCACCAGCGAGATATTGATCAGGATGGCGGCAAGCGCGGTCATCCAGAAACTAAGCGAGTTGATGAACGGGAACGCGACATCGCGTGCGCCAATTTGCAGCGGCACGACAATGTTCATCAGGCCGATCATGAACGCCATGGCCATGAAGAAAATCATGATGACGCCGTGCGCCGTGAAGATCTGGTTGTAATGCTCGGGCGGCAAAAATCCCGGCCCGTTAGACGCGAGCGCGAGTTGCGTGCGCATCATGAGCGCATCGACAAAACCACGCAGCAGCATTAATACCGCCACCACGATATACATCACGCCAATCTTCTTGTGATCAACCGACGTCAGCCATTCACTCCACAGATAGCCCCACTTCTTGAACCACGTCAGCCCGACCACCACGCTCAGCACAATGAGCGCCATGAACGCTGCCGCGCCCATGATGATCGGCTGATCGAACGGTATGTCCGCTAGCGTTAATTTTCCCAACAGATTTCCAAACATGGCTTACCCCTTCGTGCGGCAGATCGGGTCGGGTATGTTGCGAGCATGCCCGTTGTTATATTTCGCGACGATGCTCTGAAACAGATTTGCGTCGACCTTGGAGAAGTACTGGACCGGATGCTTTTCGGTCGGCAAGGCAACGGCTGCATAGTTCACGCCGTCGAGCTGACTCGGCGATGCCTTGACCTTCGAGACCCAGGCCGCAAACTCCTCTGGCGTAGTTGCCACGGCCCGGAATTTCATGTCCGAAAAGCCTTGACCACTGAAATTCGCAGAGATGCCCGCGTAATCGCCCGCTTCGTCGGCGATTAAATGCAGTTTGGTCTGCATGCCCGCCATTGCATAAATCTGGCCGCCCAATTGCGGGATGAAAAACGAGTTCATCACCGAATCCGACGTAATCTTGAAGTTCACCGGCGTACCTACCGGAAACTCGATTCTGTTAACCGACGCAATACCCAGATCCGGATAAATGAATAACCATTTCCAGTCGAGCGCAACAACTTCGACATTAATTGGCTGGACCTCTGACACGATTGGCTGATAAGGATCGAGCGCATGTGTGCTCTTGTACGTCAAAATACCCAGATACAAAATGATCAGACTCGGGACGAGCCAGATCACCACTTCAATCTTGGTAGAGTGAGCCCATTTCGGCAAATACTCAGCCGATGTATTTGATTGCCGATACTTCCACGCAAACAGCAGCGTCAGGAAGATCACTGGCACCACCACGATCAGCATGGCGTAGGTGGACGTAAGAATAAGATTCTTCTCAGCCAGTCCGATGCTGCCTTTAGGATCGAGAAGATCCATCTGACCACAGCCCGACAGAAGAAGAGCAGGGAAAATTGCTAATCGCTTGCAAAACCCCGACCCGGATTTTTGTTTCATACCTTGCCCGATTTCAACGTTTTTGAGATATTACGTTAGACTTTTAATCAGCCTCGGGGAGAAGGGTAGCGCGACTTCAAGGGTCCACTTAATCCAATTTTTTCGAAAAATATTTTGTGTTTATTCGATGCGTCTTATTGCCGCATATTAATTGTAAAAGATTTATGGAGTTTTTACGGGAATTATCGAGATAACTAAATTAGTGGCGGAAATTATGAATAAGGGGATACGTTACTGATCACCCGTAGAACGTGGTTCGAGCCTGGATCATGCCCGAACCACCTATCATTTGATGCAGAATAACGAATATTCTTTCACTTCAGGTAAAGTCCCGGCGCCCATGACCCTTCGCGTGAAGAAAACTGGAAGGTGACCTTCGTGGTATTTCGGATACAGAGTCCGATCTCCTTCGCTCCAGCTTGTTTTTGCGCCGCGATATACGCGCTGATGTCAGTAGTCCGCACCTGCTGCACGTTGTCCGCATAGAACCGGCCAATGGAGCCAGTCGTTCCGCATGCCGACGCCTTGGGTAAATTAGCCGCGTCGTCCCAGTCAGTCGAGGCGGCATACACGTAAAGGGAAACTGCACTGGTATCGGTGATATTGCCGCCGAGAGTCTGGAGGAAAGAGCCGACATACGGGTAGTCGTCCAGGTTTTCCGGCATCGGAAATTTGATCAGGATAACGTCGCCCGGCGCTGAGACCAACGTTGCGCCCGTCGGACGAACGGCGCCGTTGCCGTCCAACTGGACGTTTGCCGCGGCCGCAGAGTAATAGACAGGAATGCTCTTGTCGCAGGACCCACCGGGAACACCGCCCGAATCACCGCCCTTGTTCATGCACGTATCGACCAGGTATTGCATAGTCTGTACGTGCCATGCATTGATAAAGTCGCCATGTGCGGTGTACATGCTTCCCCACTGCGGCACCCACGTGCCATTCTGCAACACTGGGTCGAGCGATAACTGCGCGGTGGACAAATCCGGATCGCTCCCGAGGTCATACGCAACATTCATTTGCAACTCCGGAATCTTGACCGGATAAGCACTGGGACATGTGCCGTCGGAGTTCCGATACGCCACGTTGAGCTGGCCCTTTGCCGCTTTCATGAGGCTGCTCATCAGGTTCGCCCGGTTGCTTCCGAAGGGCGTCAGAGTCTTGCCATCCCAGCAATCTGGGAAATGCACCGAGATATTGAGTTGTGAAGGCGGGGAATTGCTGCTGATAGGAGGGCAGCTTTTCGGCATGGTGGTTGTGTAACTCCCGCTGCCGGCGCACAAGAAGTTGATGTGCGAGTTCGGAGCGGTCCCCATGTGATCTCCGGCCAGCATCTGCAATCCGGGCGGAATCGCCTGAACAGCAACCACCGCCTGGTCATTCTTGTAGTAGGTCTTCTGATACATCGGAGAGATGACACCCGATGCTCGTTTCAATTGCGGCGTCCAGTATGCCGAACGATCCGCAGCCGAATCGCACGTGATGACCTTATTATTGTTCAATGAATCGTAGGTACTGTAAGCGTCTGCGTTTGCGTTACCGAAAAAGTCATGCACCATCGCTTCTCCCGGCTTTCCAGGGTAAACAATGGGATCGTCCGGCAACGTATGAGAGTAAGCGCATTGCGTGTTGAACTGGTTAGCGTGAGCAGCCCCGGCGACAAACATCAGCAAGGTCCAGATGACAAGTTTTACTTTCATGAACGACTCCTGAGAAGGAAACGTAAACGTAGATGGAATCAGTTTCTCGATACGATTTAATTACTTAGTATTGTTAATCAATTTGCAATGACGAAGCCGATAACCAAACTTTCTGGAGGGCAGTTCCCTTACGTGGAAGAAACGAACGCGGGAAATGCTTTCCGGAACTATTTATTTAGTTTTACTTATTTATACAGCAACAAATAATAGACCCGGATCATGACTTTCGCCATGCCGGGTCGTCAGGTAAACCAAAGGAATTTGAAACTTGCGAGCCCATCTGCATCAATGGGTTCACTTTGTCAGCGGTTGGGCCCTTGAAGGCCCAACCGCCAACGTCTTGCTACGGCGCGAGTTATGCCGGCAGCGGCGCCGCGCCACCGCCAGAAGAAAGACGCTTCGCCATGGTGTCCGCGTAACGTTGCGCGGCATTGCCCACGACAATGTGGAACGTATCTGCCGACACCCAGGCTACGTCGAGCGCCGACAAACGCTGACGATCCACCGACGACGGATCGCGCACCACCACGCGCAGCCGCGTTGCAGCAACAGCATCAAGCGAAGCGACATTGGTCGCACCACCGAACACCGCAAGCCAGCGCACTGGATCGGGGTCCAGCGGACCTTGCTCGCCCGGAGCGACCGCAGCCAAAGGAGCAGCGGCAGGCTTGGACGAAGCCGGCGTTGCACCGCGCGGGGATGAACGTTCGAGTTCGGTGCGGATTTCATCGGAGATGAGATCAGCTTCCGGTCCGATGATGACCTGCACGCTCGTCGCGCCGCGCTTCAACACGCCGCGTGCGCCAATCGACTTCAATTCCGGTTCCGAAACCTTCGCCGAATCCACGACCGAAAGACGCAGACGGGTCGTGCAGGCATCGACGAGCGTCAGGTTCGACGCACCGCCCAAAGCCGCGATGTAGCGTACTGCGCGCGGCACGGTAGCACCGGCTGTCGGGGAAACAAAGCCCGTGTTGTCGTACGATTCGACTTCTGCGTCGGTCGTAGCAGGCTCACGGCCCGGCGTTGCCATGTTGAATTTGCGGATAAAGAAGCGGAACAGTCCGTAATAGACCACGGCGTAGACAATGCCCACCGGAATCGCCAGCCAGCCGCGCTGCGAAAGACCGTAGTTCAGCACATAGTCGATGGCACCGGCCGAGAACGTGAAGCCAAGGTGAATGCCCAACGCGGAACAAATAGCCAGCGACAAGCCCGTCAGCACCGCGTGGATCGCGTACAGCGCCGGTGCGAGGAACATGAAGGTGTATTCGATCGGCTCGGTCACGCCCGTCAGGAACGCGGTCAGGGCCATCGAGAAGAGCAAGCCGCCGACCATTGCGCGACGTTCCTTCGGTGCTTCATGGAACATGGCCAGGCACGCTGCCGGCAAGCCGAACATCATGACCGGGAAGAAACCCGTCATGAAGCCGCCTGCCGTTTTATCGCCGGCAAAGAAACGATGCAAATCGCCCGTCACCGCCGCGCCGCCGCCCGGGGGCGTGTACGAACCGAACACGAACCATGCAAGCGAGTTGATGATGTGGTGCAGACCCGTCACCAGCAGGATCCGGTTCAGCACGCCGAACACGAACACGCCCAGCGCGCCTGCGCCCGTCAGCCAGCCGCCGGCTGCATCGATAGCCGCCTGGATTGGAGCCCAGACATAGCCAAGTACGATGCCGAGCACCAGACAGGTCACCCCCGTGACAATCGGCACGAAGCGTTTCCCTCCGAAGAACGCGAGGTACTCAGGGAGCTTGATGTCTTTATAGCGGTTATAGAGATACCCGGCCACGCAACCCGCAAGAATCCCCGACAGCACGCCCATGTTGAGCTTGTCGTTGATGTCCTTCATCACCGCGATTTCGATCAGGTAACCGATCGCACCCGCCAGACCGGCCGTACCGTTATTGTCCTTCGCAAAACCGACTGCCACGCCGATGGCGAACAAGAGTGGCAGGTTAGTAAAGATGGTGTCGCCAGCATCGGCGATCATCTTGATGTTGAAGACATCCGGCTGGCCGAGGCGCAATAGCAGCCCGGCCACCGGTAGCACGGCAATCGGCAGCATCAGCGCGCGGCCGAGACGCTGCATTCTTGCAAACAGGTTAGCGTCCATCAGGTTCTCCAGAGATAAGTGTCTTGTCGTTGATCGTGTTGGTACAACATGTTGTCGATCGAAGCTTTTTTTACTAATAAACGCGATAAACGCGAAGGCTGGCTGCCGGACGGACGTGTTAGTCCAGCGGCCAGATTTCGCGGCTTGCTGCTCTTACTGCCTGTGCTGATTCGAGCGCCAAGGCATCCTCGGCGCGCTGACGGCACAGTGGGTAATCGAGTTTGCGCACGAGCGCCTTGATGCCGGGAACCGAAACCGGATCCACCGACAATTCCGTCACGCCAAGGCCCACGAGCAAGGGCACGGCGACCGGGTCACCGGCCAGCGCACCGCACACGCCGACCCACTTGCCGTGTTTCGCCGCGCCGTCCGTTGCTGCCTTGATCAGGCGCAGCACCGCGGGATGCAAACCGTCTGCCTGGGCCGCGAGATCGGCCTGGCAACGGTCCATCGCGAGGGTGTATTGCGTGAGATCGTTCGTGCCAATAGACAGGAAATCCGCGTGTTGAGCGAGTTGATCGGCCAGCAGCGCCGCCGACGGCACTTCGATCATCACGCCCACTTGAATGGGATCGGTCCGGCCAATCTCCGCCGCGAGTTCATCGATGCGCTTTCTCAAACGCACGAGTTCGCCGGAGTCGGTGACCATAGGCAGGAGAATGCGCACCGTGCCGAACGGTTGCACCGCGAGCAGACCACGCAACTGGTCGTCGAGGAGATCGGGGCGCACCTGCGCCAGGCGAATGCCGCGCAAGCCCAGCGCCGGGTTCGTTTCAGGCGGCAGCGTGAGGTAATCGACTTCCTTGTCCGCGCCCACGTCGAGCGTACGGATGATCGCCGTGCGCCCGTTCAACGCGCCCACGATCGATTGATAGCTATCCTTATGTTCCTCGGCCGTAGGAGCAGACTGGCGATGAATGAACAACAATTCGGTGCGCAGGAGACCGACCGAGTCCGCGCCGTTATCGACGGCGGTCTTTGCGTCGTCAAGTGTCGCGATGTTCGCCGCGACTTCGATCGTGCGGCCGTCGTGCGTTGCTGCCGCTTCCTGTGACGTGCGCCGGTTCACCTCACGCACGCCCGCGAGACGCTGGCGCTCAAGGCGCGCGCGTTCCACATCGAGCGCGGTGGGCGCGTGCTCCAGCCGACCTGCCGACGCATCGACCACGACCTGCGTGCCGTCGGGAATGGCGTGCAGCGCGTCGCCCACCGCGACCAAGGCGGGAATGCCGATCTGGCGCGCGATGATTGCCGCATGCGACGTCGCGCCGCCGCGTGCCATCACCAGCGCGGTTACGCGCGTGCGGTCGAGCGACGACAGGTCGGAGGGGGTGAATTCATCGGCGGCGAGCACGGCTTCGTCGGGCAATTCGCGTGCCGCCGTATTCGTATAACCGAGCGCGCGCAGCACGCGCTTTTCGATATCGCGGAGATCCGACGCACGTTCAGCCAGCAACGTGTCTTCGATAGTCGACAGCAACACGATCTGCGCGCGGATCGCTTCACGCCACGCGAAGCCGGCGCTCTTCCCCAGGCTAATGAGATCGCGCGCGGCATCCAGCAGCGTGGGGTCTTCCAGCAATACACGATGCACCGCGAAAATTCCCGCTTCGCCGACCGCACCCCGTTGCGAAGCAGTCCGTACGGTTTCTCCCAGTTCCGCGTCGATGGTAGCAATGGCTTTATCCAGCAGGCGGCTTTCCGCGGCCGATGTACCGGTTGCCTGCTCAGGCGGGGTGACGTCGTTATCGTCCCAGCGCACGAGCTTGCCGACCGCAATTCCCGGCGATGCACACACGCCGGCAATCGTATTCGGATCGAGTGGCTTGCCGGGTTCGCGAACCACCGCGAGCGGCGCGGGAGATTGCGTGCGCGCCGGTTTCTCTTCCACTTCACCATGCGCTTCACGCAGCAATTCCGCCGCGACCGCGTCTACCGCCGCGACCGCTTGCGCGCCCACGCCAAGCAATTCGACCGTCGCGCCTTCGCCTGCGCCGAGTCCGAGCAAACCGACCACGCTTTCGATCGGCGCTTTACGGCCGTTGAAACGGACTTCCACCTTGGCGTCGAAACCACGCGCCGCTTCGCGGGCACGCGCAGCGGGCCGCGCGTGCAAACCACCGGCGTGCGCGAGCGTTACGTTGCGGCGCGCTTCATCGGTGAAATTCGAGTCGCTGCGGGCCGCGTCCGCTTTCGCGCCGCCCTTGCCGCGCAGCACGAGCAACTGGCTTTCGCCCGCCGTCAACATGCCTCGGCCAGCGCGCTCGACCACCTCGAACGCGTCGCTATTGGCGACTGCGATCACGGAAACGAGGCTCGGCGCGTTCTGCGCGACGTAGTCGGCGTCGAATTCGATCAGCACCTGGCCGGCGCGCACGCTGGCGCCCTGCTCGACCTTCGGCGTAAAACCTTTTCCGGAAAGCTCGACCGTATCGATACCGATATGAACCAGGATTTCCGCCCCTTGCGGCGTGCGCAAAGTCACGGCGTGATGAGTGCGGGCAAGATGCGTGATGACGCCATCGCAGGGTGAAAGCAACGCACCTGACAGCGGATCGATACCAATACCATCACCGAACATGCCGTCCGCAAACACAGGATCGGGGACATCGGCGAGCGGCACCATCGGGCCGGTGAACGGCGCGAGCAACACGAAATCGTTCGGGTTTTCGGGGGAATGATTCAACAGGGACTCCTCGGCACGGCGCATCGGATGACTCTCGATTAACGGGTTTCGGTGACTTTGGCCAGATGGCGCGGCGCGTCGGGATTACGCCCGCGCGCGGCTGCCAAGGCGTCGGCCATCACATAGAAGGACAGGATCGCGGCGATCGGATCGAGCGCGAAATGGGCGGTCTCGACCAGCGGCAACGTGGCTTCGGGCACATCGGCGGGCGCAGCGAGCAGCACGCGTGCGCCGCGCGCGCGCATGTCGCGGGCGAGCTGGATCAAGCCGGCCTGTTCCGGACCGCGCGGTGCGAACACGAGCAGCGGATAGTCCTCGCCGATAAGCTCCATGGGACCATGCCGCACTTCCGCGCTGGAGAACGCCTCGGCCTGGATGCCCGATGTTTCCTTTAGCTTCAGCGCCGCTTCCTGGGCAATCGCGAGGCCGAGTCCACGGCCGATCACAATCATGCGGTCGACGTTTTTCAGTTCATCGACAGCATGCGACCAGTCGAGCTTGCCCGCTGCGCGCAATGCATCCGGCAGCGTTTTCAAGGCGTTCAGCAACTCGACGTCTTTCTGCACATGCGCAATCACGATCGCCGAAAGCGACAACATCGCGATATAGCTTTTAGTCGCGGCCACCGACAATTCCGGCCCGGCCAGCAGCGGCAGATTCCATTCGCACGCTTCGGCGAGCGGCGAACCGGGCGCGTTCACAGCAGCCACGGTCAGCGCGCCGGCGGCACGCAACGCCTGCATCGTGCCGATCAGATCGGGACTCTTGCCGGACTGCGAGAACGCCACCGCCAGTTGGCCTTTCACGCGCAAAGGCGCTTGCTGCAAGGTCGCAACCGACATGGGCAACGAAGCGACCGGCACGCCGATACGGCTCATGGTCAGGCCTGCGAAGTAACTGGCGGCGTGATCCGATGAACCGCGCGCAACGGTCAACGCAACGTGGCGCGGCTCTTCGGCAAGCCGTGCGGCGAGTGCTTCGATGTGGGAGGTATCGGCAAGCTGGGCGACCACCACTTCGGCGGAGGCCAGTGCCTCGTCAAGCATATTCGACAATTGATTCACCCTCAACATAAGTAGCCGTCAACGCAAGTTCGCGATCGAAAACAACGAGGTCCGCCCACGCGCCACGCGCGATCCGGCCTCTGTCTTCGAGGCCGAGATAATCGGCGGCGTAGCGTGACAGGCGATTGGAAACGTCCGCTATCGGCAAGCCGATGGAGACAAGATTGCGCAGCGCCTGATCCATGGTCAGCGTGCTGCCGGCGAGCGTGCCGTCGGCAAGACGCACGCCACCCATGCACTTCGTGACGTGCTGGCTGCCCAGGCGATATTCGCCGTCGGGCATGCCGGACGCCGAGGTGCTGTCGGTGACTACATACAGGCGCGGAATGGCGCGCAGCGCAGCCCGGATTGCGCCGGGATGCACGTGCAGGAGATCGGGGATCAGTTCGGCGTATTCAGCATGCGCGAGCGCCGCGCCGACCACGCCGGGGTCGCGATGATGCAGCGGCGACATGGCGTTGAACAGATGCGTGAAACCGCGTGCGCCGTGTTTGAGCGCATTGACGGCGTCGTCGTAAGTAGCGAGCGAATGGCCCACTTGCACGCGCACGCCGCGCGCCGCCATTTCCTGGATCACTTCAATATGCCCGGAGATTTCCGGCGCGATCGTGACCACGCGGATGGGCGCAAGCGACAAGTACTTCAGCACTTCGTCGCGCACCGCAACCGCTGCCGCATCCGGTTGCGCGCCGAGCTTGCCGGGATTGATGTACGGGCCTTCCAGATGAACGCCCAGCACGCGGGCGCCACCTGGCGCGCGGCGGATGGATTGTTCGCCGAGGCCCGCGACGACTGCCATGAGTTCGTCGCGCGGAGCGGTCATGGTGGTGGCAAGCATGCTGGTGGTACCGTGCTTCGCGTGCTCGCGTGCAACGGTGGTCGCGGCGTCACCGCCTTCCATGATGTCCGCACCGCCGCCGCCATGCACATGGCAGTCGACGAAGCCCGGCAGGATGTACGGGGCGTCATTGGTCTTCGGGTCCACGCGCGCACCTTCGAGCGCCGTTACCCGTCCGTTCGCAAACTCGACCGAGCCGTATATCCAGCCGTCGGTCGTCAGGATGTTTCCTTTCAGCATGAATCTCTCTCGTGAAACGTACCGCTTGACGTGCATCAGGCGCATCAAGCGGTGCGCGCTATGCGCATGATGAAGCTCCATCAACCGTCGCACCCGCTGCGAGCAGGCCGGAAGTCGCCGGTAAAACGGTTCCCGGTGACGTCCCGCGATGGCGTTTTTCGCCTCTGGAATTGTTTTGCGACGTCTGTTTCGACGTCTCGCCGGCCCAGTGATGGAGGGACTCTGGCGTCATGCTTAAAGCACTGATAACGCAAGAACGGGTCGCTAGCCAGACACCTTGATTGACACTTTGCGACCAATTTTTACGATCATTTGACTGATCGATTGTGCATAAGAATGGTCACGAAGCCGCCATCTTTTGCGAGCCCATTATATAACCAAAATAATACCAGTCAATTTTCAAAATCAATTGGCGCGTCTCTCACAAACTTGTTAATTATCAATAGGTTGAACGTATCTCGAATTGATTTCACGGATGCTTTCGCATCAGTAATTACCCTCGAATTACAGCCCACTTCAATGCTGCTGGTCTACACACTATAGACGCCCGTCGACCGCTGCAAGAGGTGCCGCCGACGCTCTTCTGCACGGTCATACTTTTTATCGGCACAATGGTCTCGATCGATTTGCCAGGGGAAACGGCGAACGGCATAAAAACGAGAGAGCGAGGCGGATATGGACAGTTCCATGAGCAACGGCCTGACGGCGGCGGTACGCCGTTTCCAGTGGTTTTATGCGTGCCATGTCAGGGCGCCGCACGAGTTGGTCGAGCAAAGCGTGCTCTCGCTAACGGAAATGCGCGTGCTGTTTGCCGTCATGCGCGCCGGCACGTGCACGGCAGCGGATATCTCGCGCACGCTCGGACTCGATACTGGCTATCTGAGCCGCATGCTGACGCAATTCGAGTGCGCCGGATTGATCGAGCGGCGTCCATTTTCCGGCGATGGCCGTCGCAACCAGGTTTCATTGACCACAACCGGAGAGACGACGCTGGCTGCGCTAAGCACGCACGTGCGCGACGACGTTTCGGCCACGCTGGACGCAATGACGCGGGACCAGCGCGCGCAATTGCTTGCATCGATGGGTTGTGTCCAGCGCCTGCTCGGGCCGAACGGCGACGCGGCGCGCGTTCGGCTGCGCGGTCCGCGACCGGGTGATTTCGGCTGGATCGTTGAGCGCGAGGCGCAACTCGCCCCCGATGGAATGCAAGCGCAATGTGAGCGGGAAACTCGTATCGCGATTGTCGTCGCGGATTACCTGACCGCACCCGATCCACTGCGCAATGCGTGCTGGATTGCCGAGCAGGACGGCGTCAGCGTAGGCGCTAGCCTGCTGATAGGCGTGTCAGCCGGAAGTGCACGGCTTTCGGCGTTGTTCATGGAACCGGGCGTGAAGCGAGGCGGTATCGCTCGCCGTTTGATCAACGCGTGCGTGACGTTTGCCACCGAGGCCGGGTATGACCGCATCGTCTGCGCGAGCGATCTGAATCCGGTTCCGGTTGCCCCTCTTCTGCGGCCGTTTGGTTTCGAGGAACTGAGCGGCCAGGGAGAATGGGAAAAGCGCTTGAAAGGACCTCGCGCCTTTTAGAGCCTGTGCGCCGGAGCGGGCGCACGGGCTTAATATTGAGGCCCGTTCTCTATCGGTTGAAATCGCCCATGTACGTCATCCATCTACGCTACACCGGCGCGCTCGCTGAAATCGACGACGCGCTCGACGCTCATCGCCTCTATCTCGAACAACAGTTCGATGCCGGCGCGTTTATTATCGCTGGGCCCAAAATACCGTGCGACGGCGGCATTATCCTGGCGGCAACCATGGACCGTGACCGGCTCGACGCGATCATTGCGAAAGACCCCTTCTCGCAGCAGCGGCTCGTGCACTACGACATCATCGAGTTCAACGCCACGCGGTTGGCACCGGGACTGAATTTGCCGCAATCGCCGTGAGCGTTGTCGGCGATAGTTTGAAGCGGGAATCACCTACGAAAAAGGCCGTTTCAACGTGAGTTGAAACGGCCTTGGCGTCACTATCAGCAAGCGTCCGCTTAATCGAGCAACAACTTCAGATCGTGTACCCACGTATCCACGCCCTGCCCGTCGCGTGCGAACAACCTGAGCCGACCTTGCGGGTCGAAGACATAACTCGCGGCCGTGTGGTCCATGGTGTAATCGCCCGCCGCCTTGCCGGGAACCTGCGCGTAATACACGCGAAAATCCTTCGTGATCTTGACGAGCTCGGCCGTGTCGGCGGGACGCAGGCCGATAAACGTCGGGCTGAACGCCGACACATATTCGCCCAGCAACGGCGCTGTATCGCGTGCGGGATCGACGGTGACCATCAGTACCTGAACGCGCTTGCCGTCGTCGCCAAGTTGTTGCAGCGCCTGCGAGAGTTCGGCGAGCGTGGTCGGACAAACGTCTGGGCAATGCGTGTAGCCGAAGAACAGAACCACAGCCTTGCCTTTGAAGTCACCGAGCGTGCGCGTTTTGCCGCTGGTATCGGGCAACGAAAACTCGCTGCCGAACTGCGTATTGCCCGTGATGTCGAGATTCGTGAACGCCGGTTTGCTGTCGCATCCTGCGAGCAGCGCGGCGGCCAAAACGAATCCCAACCAGACAGCAATTCCCCGAACTGAAAACGTCATAAACCGATCACCGTCCGCACGTAATGATCCACGAGCAGCGCGCCGAACAGCAGCGACAAATACACGATGGAGAACCGAAAGGTCTTGCGCGCGAGGGCATCGGAATATTCACGATAAATCTTCCACGCGTAGCCAAGGAAAACGCCGCCAAGCACCACGGCCGACGCCAGATACAGCAGACCGCTCATGCCGGAGATAAACGGCATCATGGTCACGGCAAACAGGATCACCGTGTACAAAAGGATATGCAGGCGCGTGTATTTCTCGCCGTGCGTGTTCGGCAGCATCGGCAAGCCGGCGTTCTCGTAGTCCTTGCGCCGATACAACGCCAGCGCCCAAAAATGCGGCGGCGTCCAGACGAAGATAATCAGCACAAGAATCCACGCGTCACCGGGTACATGGCCCGTCACGGCTGCCCAGCCAAGCGCCGGCGGCATGGCGCCCGACGCGCCACCGATCACAATATTTTGGGGGGTTGCGGGTTTCAGCAAGCACGTATAAATCACCGCATAGCCAACAAACGTGGCGATTGTCAGCCACATGGTCAGCGCGTTCGTGAACGTGTAGAGCGTCCACATGCCTGCGCCGCCGAGCACCGCTGAAAACAGCAAGATCTGCACAGGCGTGATCTCGCCGCGTGCGGACGGACGCCACGCGGTGCGGCGCATCATTGCATCGATCTTTTGTTCCATCAGGCAGTTGATGGCGAACGCGGCCCCGGCCAGCAGCCAGATGCCCACGGTTCCGCCGATCAGCACAGTCCACGGCACCATGCCCGGCGTGGCCAGGAACATGCCGATGACCGCGCAGAAAACCGCGAGTTGCGTCACGCGCGGTTTGGTCAACGCAATGTACTGCGAGAGGCGGTTACCGGACGGGGAAATCAGTGTCGTGCTGTCCATAGAAACTCACGGAGCTTGGCGCGGGAGTGATGCGGGAACGGCGTCGCGCGGGGCCGTGGCAGGCGACCCCACAACATGGCCGGGACGGCTGGAGGAGATTCGAAAGTTTACCATAACGAGCAACAGCAAAAGGATGGCCGCCCCGCCGTTGTGGGCCACGGCAACAGGCAGCGGCCACTGCAGCAGGATGTTCGACAATCCCGTCAGGAACTGCACGACGATCACGATCATGATGCCGTTGGCGGGTTTTCTCAACGACTCAAATCGCCGCAGTTTCGCCGCGAGCCACAACGTGTATAGCACGACGACGATCGCAAAGGTCCTGTGGGTCCAGTGAATCGCGACGAGCGCGTCCTGCGAGATGACATCGCCGTCGCCAGTCATCCCGAGCGCCCGCCACAGGTGGAAGCCGTGCTCGAAGTTCATCGGCGGAATCCACGCGCCGTTGCACAGCGGGAAGTCCGTGCAGGCGAGCACCGCGTAATTCGTGCTGACCCAGCCGCCCAGCGCAATCTGAACTACCAGCAGCAACAATCCGGCTAACGCCGCGGGCAGCCAGCGGGCGGCGGCGGGATCGATGGCGGGAATCGGCGTCTGGCGCGCGGCCAGCCAGCCAAGCGCGCCGAGCAACGCCAGCCCGAGCAACAGATGCGTGGTCACAATCACCGGCTGCAGTTTCATGGTGACCGTCCACGCGCCAAACGCGCCCTGCACCACGATCAGCATCAGGATCCCGGTCGGCCACCAGGGCGACACGTGCAGCGGCCGACGCTTGAAACGCGCCGTCCATGCAATCAGAACCTGCGCGATGATCAACACGCCGATCGCCATGGCGAAATAACGGTGGATCATTTCAATCCACGCCTTGCCGATACTCACCGGCCCCGTCGGCATCGCCTGATAGGCGGCGTTAATGGCAGCATGCGCAATAAACGGCGACGACGTGCCGTAACAACCCGGCCAGTCGGGACAACCGAGACCCGAATCGGTCAGACGCGTAAAACCACCGAACATCACGAGGTCGAGCGTCAGGAACGTGGTCAGCCAGACAAGCTTGCGGAATTTGTTGTCGTCGGCTTTCACCCACACATACGAAAGCGGCAACAACGCAATGCAGATGCCGATCAATCCGAGTTGTAAAACGTAAGTCATGCGTGCACTGTCCTCAACTCGTCCTCAACCGATCCGCGACCACTTCAGCAGCTTCGCCAGATCCGCCTTGATCTTCTCCGGCTCCGGATTCTTCGGGAACCGCATCATGAGATTGCCATTGGGATCGACCAGGAAGATATGGTCGGTAAGTTGCGAATCCGCGCCCGCCGGCAGCCACGCCGCGACGGTTTTGGGATCGGCGACCAGCATGCGCGTGTCCGGCTGTGGATAAGCCGTTTGGATCACGCTCGACACCGGTTTGTCATCGGTACGAAGCCAGACGTTGACCACCCGGTCGCGTTCCGCGCCTTGCAGCACGCGCACCTGCCGCATGAAGAAGAGGCGCGTGACGCATTGTTCGTTGCAGTCGCTGCCGTTGACCGTGATCATCAGCCATTTACCGCGCAAGGCGGTGAGCGGCATGGGCTTGCCTTGTTCGTCGGTGACGACGAGTGGGTCGGGAATCGGCCGTTGCGGCTCGATCAGCGCACCGTAGCTCGTGGTGCCACCGGTCGGCTTGACCACGTAGTACATAAAGTAGGACGCGAGGACCGGCGCGGCGCAAACGGCCGCGAGCAGGATCAGCATCCAGCGCCCCTTGTTCCATGAACCGGGCGCGCGTTCCTGCTGCTGGGCGCGCGCCTTGTGAATGGCAGACGCGGACGGTCGGGGAGTTTGCATGGACAAAATGTTGCCTCTATTCGTTTGCAGCATCGCGTACTTCTTTCACGCGATGCGTTCATTCAGGCGCAGGGCGCCTGCTTCATGGCTGCCGGCCGGTCCCGGTGTTGGTCGTGTGCGTCGGCCCATCACTTCCGGTCAAGCCCGCCCGACGCGAACACACGCGTCGTCCTTTACTGGCCCAACCCGTCGATTATTGGATCAGACTTTCCCATCCAGCGTTTCCGGTGCGCCCTGCCCGTCACCGTCCTTCTTCCCTTCGTTCTTCGCCGCGCGCCTTGCCGCGTACAGCCCGAACCCGAGCGCGGCGAGCGCCATACCCCACCATTGCAGCATGTAGCCGTAGTTGGTATCTACGCCCATGGTGGGCGCCGGCCAGTCACGCACCAGCTTGTCACCGCTGTTGTTCAATTGCTGGATCACGAACGGTTGCAGCGGCAAACCCGTTTCGGTGGCGTACGCGGCGACATCGAGATTCTGCCGAATCTTTTGCTGCGCCGCGGAACCGCCGTGTCCGAGTTCGAAAGCCTGCGACGCGTTCGCCCGCGCAACGCCTTCAATCTCGACAACACCTGACGGCGTGTCATACGGCTCAATGCCCGTGCGGTCCGCCAGATTACGCGGCAACCAGCCGCGATTCACCAGCACGACCCCGCCGCCATCAAGCTTGAGCGGCATCACGACGTAGAAACCCGGCTGGTCGTTATAGGGCCGGTTATCGAGATATACAACCCGATCGGGCATGAACGTACCACGCGCCAGCACACGATGAAAATTGATGTCCTTCAACGCAATCGGCGTTGCGCCTACGCGTTGCACGGGCGCGTTTTCAAACGCGACAATCTGCGCGTTCAACTGCTCTTTCTGATGCGCACGGTCGCGTTGCCAGAAGCCGAGACGCACGGTAACTGCCATGACGATCAAAATAATCAGCGCCGGCCAGAAACGAATTTTCATACCGCATTTCCACCGACGAAAACCTGAACGCCCACGCGGCATGTTACCTGCGGTGCGATAATTGAGCGATCGAACTTCCTAGGCCAACTGGCTGTTTTCATGCACATATTCGTTGCCATTGCATTCATTCTCATCATCGCGAGCCTGGGTTCTGCGCTGTACTTCATGATCACCGACAAGGGCAAGACCCAACGTATGGTGTGGTCGCTCGCCATGCGGGTCGGGCTGTCGATCTCGCTGTTCCTCTTCATCCTGTTCGCGCACTGGATGGGCTGGATTCAGTCCACCGGGATTCCGCTCGGACGGTGAGTAACGTCTTTCTTAAGTCTCTTAGGTCTTAAGTTACGTGTGGGTTGGGCCTTCCGGCAGCGCGAAGGTTCGCCCGGGATCGCGGAATACTAGCGGGCCGTTGCACTCAACACTGCGACAAAACCGCGCAGGAAACGCCTTCCTCAACATTCCGCCAAGCCGCGTTCAAAAACAAAACGCCGCCCGAGTCAGGTCGAGGCGGCGCTTTGCAAAGCATCTTTTTCAATCGACTTCTTTCGATCCACTTCTTTCAATCCACTTCTTTCAATCCACTTCAAACCATCCTGCCAGGCCGGACGCGGGTGGATCAAGCCACCAACATCCGCCACAGCCTGAACGCTGCCTGAATACTTACAACCAGTACACGACCACGTACAACCCGAGCCACACCACGTCCACGAAGTGCCAGTACCACGCGGCCCCTTCAAACGCGAAGTGATGCTCCGCGGTGAAGTGCCCGCGGATCACACGCACGAGAACGACGGTGAGCATCGTGCCGCCGAGAAACACATGGAAACCGTGAAAACCCGTCAGCAGGAAGAACGTGGAACCGTACACGCCCGAAGCCAGCGTCAGGTTCAGTTCGTTGTACGCGTGGAAATATTCATAGCCCTGGCAGAACAAAAAGCATGCGCCAAGCAGCACGGTCGCAGCCAGCCAGATAATCGTTTTCTTCCGATGATTCTCGCGCAGCGCATGGTGAGCAACCGTCAGCGTCGCGCCTGAACTCAGCAGCAGCGCGGTATTGATGGTCGGCAGCGGCCACGGCGTCATGGAGCGGAAGTGCGACACCAGCGCGGCAGGACCGTTGTTCGGCCAAACGGCGGTGAAGTCCGGCCAGATCAGCTTGTAATCGAGGCTGCCCAGCTCATGCAGCGCGATCTCGCGGGCGTAGAACAACGCGCCGAAGAATGCCCCGAAGAACATCACTTCGGAGAAGATGAACCAGCTCATGCTCCATCGGTACGACAAATCGACGTTCTTGCCGTACATCCCGCCTTCGGATTCCCCAATGGAGTCTCCAAACCAGTGCCACAGCGTGTACAGCAGCCAAAGCAGGCCGATGACAAACGTGATCGGCGCCCATGATTCACCATTGACCCACGACGCCAGCGAAGCCATCGAGATCAGCAGGCCGGTGGCGGCCATGATCGGATGTCTCGACGGGTGCGGGACGAAATAGTACGGGCTTTCGTTTTGACCGCTCATTATTGATTCTCCACTTCGATCCAGTTGCTTGAATTTTTTCTGCCACTGCCGCCGCTTGATCCTTCCGCAGCAACGCCACTGGCGTTATCCCACCACCGCCCGCACCACCACCAGCAACACGACGATAAACAGCGCCGCCCCGATAACCCCGGCCGCGATCAAATGCAGCGGGTTCAACGAGGCATCGCTTTCCAGGTCGCTGCGGCGGCGCACGCCGAAGAACGACCAGAAAACTGCCTTCAGCAACCGGAGAAAGCTGTTCTTCGGCGCCTGCTTTTGTGTTTCAACCATCTCACGTCTCCGTCGCCTGGCGCGGCTTATGTACCACTCTGCGTACCACCGGCTGCCGCGTATTTGCCGGAAAGCGCGGCCTTATGGGCTATATACCGCTTCGCGACACCGACGCAGGCGCGGTCAATTCAAAGAACGTGTACGACAACGTGATCGTTTTCACATCCTTGGGCAGCTTCGGGTCCACCACGAACACCACGGGCATGCGCCGGGTCTCGTTCGGTTTCAACGTCTGCTGCGTGAAGCAAAAGCACTCGATCTTCTTGAAATACTCGGTGGCCTGCATGGGCGCGTAGCTCGGAATGGCTTGCGCCTGAACCGTGCGGGCTTGCTGGTTGGTCACCTCGTACATCACCGTCATCACTTCGCCCGGATGCACGTCCAGCGTGTTCTGTTCCGGCTTGAACTGCAACGGGCCGCGCGCGTTTGCATCGAATTCGATGGAAATCTTGCGGCTCGTGTCGACCTGCGTGTTCCTCGCTTCCCGTGCGCCCACGTCGCGCTGCACGAGATTGTTGATGCCGGTAATCGAGCAGATCGCACGATACATGGGCACGAGCGCAAAACCAAAACCGAACATGGCCGCCGCCACCACAATCAGCTTGACCATCATCGAGCGGTTGAACGCGCGATCTTCCTTGATCTCCTCAGGCGTCGACACGTTCCCTAGCCTCTCGACCGCACGTACTGATCGACGACAACCGCCGCGAAAAACACCGCGGCTACCGCCAGCAGGATCAGGCCAAGCCGCTTGTTGCCCGCGCGAACTTGCTCGGGCGTGCGTTGCTTCTGTGAATTCCGGGTCATCCGTTCAGGCTTTATTCCGCTAGTCATGCGCTTCGCTGTCATTGTCCTGCGTGGCGCGCGTCCCGTTTTTTGAATCTGAACGGAACGCGCTGCGTGGCTTTACTCGACGTGCGGCGGCTGCTCGAACGTGTGGAACGGAGCCGGGCTCGGCACAGTCCATTCCAGACCTTCGGCGCCGTCCCACGGCTTGTCGCTGGCTTTCTCCAGATCACCGCCGCCGCGATACGCCGGCAATGCCACCGCGAACAGGAAGTACACCTGTGCCAGACCGAAACCAAACGCGCCAATCGTCGCAATCTGGTTGAAGTCCGTGAACTGCGCCGGGTAATCCGCATAACGACGCGGCATGCCGGCGAGGCCCAGGAAGTGCATCGGGAAGAAGGTGATGTTGAAGAAGATCATCGACGCCCAGAAGTGGATCTTGCCGCGCGTCTCGTTGTACATCCAGCCGGTCCACTTCGGCGACCAGTAATACCAGCCGGAGAAGAGCGCGAACAGCGACCCCGCCACCAGCACGTAGTGGAAGTGCGCCACCACGTAGTAAGTCCCGTGCATCTGGATATCAAGCGGCGCCATGGAGAGGATCAGGCCCGTGAAACCGCCCATGGTGAACACGAACAGGAAGCCGATGGCGAACAACATGGGCGATTCGAAGCTCAACGAACCGCGCCACATGGTTGCGACCCAGTTGAACACCTTAACGCCGGTCGGCACCGCGATCAGCATGGTCGCGTACATGAAAAATAGCTGACCCGTCACCGGCATGCCGGTGGCGAACATGTGGTGCGCCCAGACCATGAACGAGAGAATCGCGATGGATGAGGTTGCGTACACCATCGAGCTATAACCGAACAAAGTCTTGCGCGAGAACGCCGGAATCACCTGCGACACGATCCCGAACGCCGGCAAGATCATGATGTACACCTCGGGATGCCCGAAGAACCAGAAGATATGCTGGTACATCACCGGGTCGCCGCCGCCTGCTGCGTTGAAGAACGACGTGCCGAAGTGGCGATCGAACAGCACCATGGTGATCGCGCCTGCCAGCACCGGCATCACGGCAATCAACAGGTAGGCGGTGATCAGCCAGGTCCAGCAGAACATCGGCATCTTCATCAGCGTCATGCCGGGCGCGCGCATGTTCAGAATCGTCACGACGATATTAATACCGCCCATGATCGACGACGCACCCATCAGGTGGATCGCGAAAATGGCGAAGTCCATGCCCGGGCCCATCTGCGTGGAGAGCGGCGCGTACAGCGTCCAGCCGGCAGCGGTCGCGCCGCCGGGAACGAAGAACGACGTGATCAGCAGGATGGCCGCCACCGGCAGCAGCCAGAAGCTGAAGTTGTTCATGCGCGCGAAGGCCATGTCCGACGCGCCGATCTGCAGTGGAATCTGCCAGTTCGCGAAACCGACGAACGCCGGCATGATCGCGCCGAACACCATGATCAGGCCGTGCATGGTGGTCAACTGGTTGAAGAACTCGGGCCGCATGATCTGCAGGCCAGGCTCGAAGAGCTCGGCGCGGATCATCAGCGCCATCACGCCCCCTGAGAGGAACATGATGAACGAGAACAACAGGTACAAGGTACCGATGTCCTTGTGGTTCGTCGCGAATAGCCAGCGACGCCAGCCGTACGGCAGTTCGTGCGCGTGCTCGTCGTGGCCATGACCGTGATCATGAGCGTGGCCATGGTCGTGGCCCGCGGGTACATCGTGTCCGATGCTAGACATGACAATCTCCTAAAGCGAATACTGCGGCACTTGTGCGTACGCTACGCCAGCTTCCTTTCATTCAGATGGAAGCTGGGCGAACGGGTACGTCAGGCAGCCGGACTGATCTCCACACGCCGTGCTTCTCTCGCGTCAGCACCGCCCGTGATCGTTTCCGGCTTCTTCAAAATGATGCGGTCTTCCGCCACGCCCGCGGCCTTCAGCGCGTCGCGAACAGCCTGCGCACGCGTCTTCGCCAATTCGGCGTTCTTCGCGGCGGAGCCGGTTGCGTCGGTGAAACCCGACAGCGTCAGCTTCGCGTCCGGATGCGCCTTCGCGTAATCCGCGGCGGCCTGCACGGCGCTGGCGGCGTCGGCAGGCAATGCATCCTTGCCCGTCTCGAAATACACGCTCGCCGGCAACGAAGCCGCCGGAGCCGAAGCGTCCGACGCCGCGGCAGATGCCGGCGCTGCCGCACTGGCTGCTTCCGAACCACCAGCCGCGGCGCCTGCGCCCGCCAGATGATCGCCGCCTGTGGGCATCTTGCCGTTACGTGCGTCGGCGACTTGCAGGGGTTGCAGGATGTCGCCCGTGTGGTTGCCCCAGGTATTGCGTTCGTACGTGATCACCGAAGCGATCTCGACGTCATTGAGCGTCGCGCCCCAGTTCGGCATCGCGCCCTTGCCCTTCAGCACAATGCTCACGTGGTCCGCGATCGGGCCATTGGCGATCTTGCTGCCATCGAGCGCCGGGAACTGACCAGCGCCCTTGCCGGTCGGCTGGTGGCAGACCGCGCAATTCGACGTATAGACCTGTGCGCCGCGCGCCTTCAGTTCGTCCATCGTGTAGGTCTTGTTCGGATCGTCCGCGCTGGCCGCCATTTTCTTCTTCTGGCCATCGACCCACGCCGTGTAGTCTTCAGCCGACAACACTTCGACCACGACCGGCATGTACGCGTGTTCCTTGCCGCACAACTCGGTACAGAAGCCGCGGAACGTGCCGATCTTCTCGGCCTTGAACCACGTGTCGCGCACGAAGCCGGGGATCGCATCCTGCTTCACGCCGAACGCCGGGACGTACCACGAGTGGACGACGTCGTTGGCGGTGGTGATGATGCGGATTTTCTTGTCGACCGGAACCACGAGCGGATTGTCGACTTCCTGGAGATACAGGTCCGTGATCGGCGTCTGGCCGTTCACTTCGCTACGCGGGGTAGAGAGCGTGGACAGGAAGTTGATGCCCTCGCCCTGCCCCTTCACGTAGTCGTAACCCCACTTCCACTGATAACCGGTGACCTTCACGGTCAGGTCGGCGTTGGTGGTGTCTTTCATGGCGACGACGGCCTTCGTGGCCGGCAACGCCATCAGCACAACGATCACGAACGGGACGATCGTCCAGATGATTTCGACGGTGGTGCTTTCGTGGAAATTCGAAGCCTTGTGTCCTTTCGACTTCCGGTGCATCAGGACCGAATAGAACATCACGCCGAACACGCCGAGGAAAATCACCGTGCAGATGATCAGCATGAACGTATGGAGGCCGTAGAGCTCTTCGGCGATCTTCGTCACCGGCGTCTGGAAGTTAAGTTCGTTAACTGCAGGACCGCCAGGACTGTCGTTGACCGCCAGGGCCGCGCCGGCGAACAGGAGTCCGCTTAACGCCAGCACGCCCGACAGGGCTCGCTTGATTGTTTTCATAGCTTCCTTACCCAAAATTTCCATTCAGACCCTCGACCCCCGTATGCACCCGTCCGACTCATGCATCGCCTCCCCTGGAAACGATCTACTCGGCGGCGCGTGTCGATGCGTGTGCCGCTTTGCTACATACTTCCCGCGTACTTCCCCTCTTGCTTCCCGGTTCCGTGCTTTTTCGCGGAGCGCTGCCAACCGGACATCCTGAATGCGCCCAGCCGGCGCACCCTCAGACCGTCAGCCGCAGCGCCTCAGCCATGTCCGCAACTCGACGGCGAACTGCTTGCGACGATGCTGCGCCAGATGTATCCCGACCGGCACCGACTCCCCCCGCGACACCAGCTTCACCGGATCTCTCGGTGTTGCCCCCGGCTCGACTCTCACCCAGCGCGGATTGAACTCCCTCTGCGTGAGTGTTTCCGCGTCCATCCGCTCGATCAGCAGCCGGTCGTGAAACAGTAGAATCCGCTCGTAGTCGACAGCATGCCGCGCGTAAATGACGAACGCGATACCGACCGCCAGCAACTCGATACCCGTAAAAGGCAGCACCAGCCAAGCGCCCGCCCACACCAGCAAACTCGCGATCAGCAACGAAAACAGCGCAAGCGACACGTAGAACGCCACGAATTGCCGCGGCGAGACAGAACAGTTCCGCTTGATCAACCAGTCCTTTATGACCGGTTCGGTGTCCATCGGCAGATCCGTTGCTTGCATCGCCGTCTCCCGCGTTGGATTCCCGCGTCAGATTTGTCTCAACCGCGCCGCGTGTTGCCCACCTGCTGCCAGCTTCCTGCACACCCTGCTGCCTACCTGTTGCCACTGCCAATCACTCAGAATGCGCCCAAAATCATGCCAGCCCGGCGACAAACTGACGCATTATAGGCGCGTTGCCCAGCATCCACAAGCAAGGTGGTGCACGCCGCAAAGCCAAGCCGCACAAGCCTCTGCGCCCTTTTGCCGCATCCTTTTGGATGCGTGTCAACACGCGTGATCGAGGAGTGGGAAAGGCTGTTTTGACTGGTTTACTTGCTCCGTTTTGAGCCTCGTCCTATGTCTTCGAGCCTCACAATACCGTGCCCCTCCGCCGTCATTCGCGGCACTGCCTTCCATGCGTGTCCATAGATCACTTCAAAGGTCAGCGGGATCGTGCCGTCCTCGCGGCGGCGCGCTTCGAGCGCCGCGTGAAGCGCGTCACGCAACGCGCGAGCATGCGTTTGCGGCACAACGTCACGCGGATAAGCACCCCAGCGGCGCACGTCCTTCAGCAGCGATTCCGGCGACTTGTACGTGATCGTCAGCACCTCCTGATCCATCACCGGAATCTCGAAGCCGCTCTCGACCAGCATGTCGCCGAGATCGTGCATATCGACGAACTCGATGGTGTGCCGCTGTGGCGCCAGGCCCAGTGATTTTTCCGCCTGCGCGTACGCGCCGCTGAGCTCTTTCAGCGTGTCGGGACCAAGCGTGCTGAACATCAGAAGGCCGTTCACCTTGAGCACACGCGCCCATTCGGGGAATACGAGGTCGGGCCGGGCATTCCAGTGCAGCGCGAGATTCGACCAGAGCATCTCGAACGCGCTTGCAACAAACGGCAGGTGAGCGAAGTCGCCCTGCGCCAGTTGTGGGCCGCGCGCGCCGAACGCCTTGCCCAGCGTGGCGGGAAGAAACCGCCGCCAGCCAGCGTTGGCTTCGGATTCGGCCATCTCGGCCTGGTTCGCCCGGGCCAGCATAGCCGCCGACAAGTCCATGCCGAGCACCGACGCATCGGCGAAACGCTCGCGCAGGCCGGCCAAGTCGGCGCCCATGCCGCAGCCCGCGTCGAGCACGCGCACCGGCGTTACCTTGATGTAGTCGAGTCGCTCGCGCATGCGCTGCGCGATCTCGCGCGGCAGGAACGCGACGTCATCGAACGTCGAGGCGCGACGGTCGAAAATTCGCTGCAGACGGAGCGAATCGTAGGCCGGACGGCCAGCGTTGGCAGGAGTTGGGGACATGACAACCTACTTTCTAAGAGTGCGAAGTATACTCGGTCGATTCCTGAAACGTTCAGCCAAACCAGACCGTGCAACGGTTCCGGCCAGTTCTCCTGAGCGCTCGGCCGCTCACTCAGGGCCGATTTTTGCGCTGCCACGCTTTACCCGGATCGAACGTATGAAGCTACGGTTTGGTGTCCTTGGTGTCATATCGCGCGGCCCAGGCTCGCTGCGCGCGGCTTCTGCCACGGCCATGCAGCGGCTCGGCCAGATGCGCGACATCGCGTTGCCCAGTCAGTGCGCATTGTGTGGCAATTTGTCGCAGAAAGTATTGTGTGCTGGCTGCGATGAACAGTATTGGAACCAGACACGCACGCGTTGCCCGGTTTGTGCGCTGCCCGTGCCGGTGCTTGCCGCGGCCTCGGCCGCATCTGCTGGCGTTAAAAGTGGAGCGCATTTGCCTTGCAAGCGGTGTATTGCGGAGCCGCCGCATTTTGACGCGACCATCGCGCTGGCCGATTACCACGCGCCGCTCGATACACTCGCGCTTGATCTCAAGTTCCACGCGCGGCTGGCAGCGGCCGACGAATTTGCGCGCCAGCTGCACGCCGCATTCGAGAGTACCAACGCGGCGGCACCGGATGTCGTCGCTCCTGTGCCGCTGTCGCCACGGCGCCTGAGGATGCGCGGTTACAACCAGGCGTGGTCGATCGGGAAACCGCTTGCGCGCCGGCTCGGCTCGTTGGCTGACGCAACGCTGATCGGGCGTATCAGGGACACGGCGCCGCAAGCAAAGCTCGATCTCGATACACGGCGCACAAACGTCGGCAATGCGTTCACGGTGCTGCGCGAGATACGCGGCCAGCACGTGGCAATTGTCGATGACGTCATGACCTCCGGCGCCACGCTCGACGCGCTGGCCTTTACGCTGAAAGCCGCCGGCGCGCGGCGTGTCACCAACTTCGTCGCGCTGCGCACGCCGCAAGACTAATTTTCACGAGTTATCGCTTATGTTCAATGTCGTACTGGTCGAACCTGAAATTCCGCCGAACACCGGCAACGTGATCCGGCTATGCGCCAATACCGGCGCCCGCCTGCATTTGATCGAACCGCTCGGTTTCCCTCTCGACGACGCCAAGATGCGCCGCGCCGGCCTCGACTACCACGAGTACGCGCAGATGCATGTTCATGCGAACTGGGCGGCATTCCTCGAAACCGAGGCGCCCGATGTGAGCCGCATGTTTGCCTTCACAACGCGCGGCTCCACGCCATTTTTCGGGCATACGTTCAGGGCGGGCGACTGGTTCGTCTTCGGCGCGGAAACCCGGGGCTTGTCGGACACGGTGCTCACGCAGTTCACGAATGACCGGCGCGTGCGCTTGCCTATGCGGCCGGGGAACCGGAGTTTGAATTTATCGAATACGGTGGCGGTCGTGACGTTCGAAGCATGGCGTCAGACAGGGTTCGAGGGCGGTGAATAAATGATCTCCGGCGCAGTCTTCCTGCGCCGGAGATCCCTCACTCCGCTTTTGCGTCGCGGCTCAACAACGCGTGAACGGCGTCACGCGGCGCGACATTTTCGAATAACACGCGACACACGGCGTGTGTGATCGGCATGTCGATGCCATGAGTCTCCGCCAGCGCCAGCACGGCACGCGCGCACCGTACGCCCTCGGCCACATGACCTAGCGCCGCGAGGATGTCGGTGAGCGAACGGCCTGTTGCCAACTGCATGCCGACCGTGCGATTGCGCGACAAATCTCCCGTCGCCGTGAGAATCAGGTCGCCGAGCCCGGTCAGGCCGGTGAAGGTTTCCGCGCGCCCGCCCAGCGCCACGCCTAGCCGTGACATCTCGGCCAGTCCGCGCGTAATCAGCGCGGCCCGGGCGTTGAGGCCCAGGCCAAGGCCGTCGGCAATGCCGGTTGCAATGGCCAGCACGTTCTTCACCGCGCCGCCCACTTCCACGCCGATCACGTCGTCGCCGGTATAAATGCGCATGGCGCCGTGATGAAACGCAGCAACGGTGCGCTCGCCAAGCGTTGCCGACGCGCTCGCGACTGTCAGCGCCACCGGCAAACCCTGCCCGACTTCACGCGCGAAGCTCGGTCCGGAAAGCGTGCCGTTGCTCGCGTGCTGCGGCAATTCGGCCGCCACCACCTCGTTCGGCAGGCATTGCGTGTCGGCTTCGAAGCCTTTGCACAACCAGACGATATGCGCCGGAACTATATCCAGTTCACGCATGTTGCGGCAGAGCGCGCGCAAGCCCGCGACCGGTGCTGCAACGACGCACAGAGCGTCTTCCGCCGCGCCGTGACCCAGCGCTGAAAAAAGGTCAGCGTCGTACTGAAGCGCTGCGGGCAGCGTTATGCCGCGTAGATAGCGCTCGTTTTCGTGCGTTTGGGACAGTGACTCGATGAGCGCGCGATCGCGCGCCCAGAGCACCGTAGAGTGGCGAGTGGCCAGATGGCCAGCCAGTGCGGTGCCCCACGCACCGGCGCCGAGAACGGCTACTTGCATGCCCGGCTCCGGAATATGCGGGATTTAGTTCAGCGTCGCGCCGTTGGCCACGCCTTCCTGAGCTGCCGACAACTGCGAAATACGTTGTTCGTACAGCGCCTGGAAGTTGATCTCGGCGAGGTGGATCGGCGGGAAACCGGCGCGGGTGATGGCGTCGGCAATGTTCGAGCGCAGGTACGGGAACAAGATGGTCGGGCACGCAATGCCGACCAGCGGATCGATTTGATCGGCGGGAATGTTGCGGATATCGAAAATACCGGCTTGCTTGGCTTCGATCAGGAACGCGACCTTGTCGGTCACCTTCGCGGTCACGGTGCCCGTTACCAGCACTTCGAACACGCTCTCCGCCAGGCGCTCGGCCTTCACGTCCACTTCCACTTCCACCGACGGCATTTCCTGCTCGAGGAAGATGCCCGGCGAATTGGGCTGCTCGAGCGACATGTCCTTCAAGTAGATGCGCTGGATGTTGAAGAACGGCTGGTTGTTGTCGTCAGACATGGTTGTTTCCCTTGATTATTTAATGTGCTACCCGCGGCTTTTCCGGTTTTTTCCGGCTGAAAACCGCAGGCGGCGTAATTGCGCAGCGGATCATCAGGCCGACGCGCCCGGCCTGATGATCCGCTGCTTGTTCAGGCGGCCTCGAGCAGCGGCACCAGGCCGCCTTTGCGATCGAGCGCGGACAGATCGTCGTAACCGCCAACATGCGTCTCACCGATAAATACCTGCGGCACCGTACGGCGCCCCGTACGCGTCATCATTTCTTCACGCCGCGCCGGATCACGGTCGATCAGCACCTTCTCGACGTTTTCCACGCCGCGCGACTTTAGTAGACGTTCGGCCATCTGGCAATACGGGCACACCTGCGTGCTGTACATGATCACTTTATTCACTTTACCGCTCCTTGTTTCACGACCGGCATGCCGGCTTTTTGCCAGGCATCCAGCCCGCCCTGCAATACGTGGACTTCGGCGTAACCGGCATCGCTCACGATCTGGCTCGCCTTCTGGGACTGTTGGCCGGTCTGACACACGAGCAAGACCGGATTGCTCTTATTCTTCGCGATCTGGCCAATTTTTGCTTGAAGCTCCGAAATCTCGAAGTTTCGCGCCGCCGGCAGATGCCCCTTCGAATACTCGGTGGCCGGCCGTACGTCGATCACGGAGGCGTTACGCCGGTTGATCAGTTGAACGGCCTCGGGAGCGGAAACACTTCCGCGGCCGCGCCGGACAATCGTCGGCCAAAGCAGCAACCCACCAGAAATGAGGGCGACGGCGATAAGAACAAGGTTGGTGTAATCGGTGAAAAACTTCACGTCGGGACCGCCGGATTGGGAGTGTGAAAAAATGAAAAGGTCGAAAAAAATCGGGACAATCCAGCCATTATAAAATAACCGTCCGCCGCGATGGCCTCGGCCAATCGGCTGAGTTGCGCCAGAACGCGTTGCCGCACAGAATCGATGCCAGTTTCCAGCTTTTTTGCCGCTTCCTAACTAACCGACCTCTCAACGGACATCATGTACAAGCTAGTGCTCATCCGCCACGGCGAATCCACGTGGAACAAGGAAAACCGATTCACAGGCTGGGTCGACGTCGACCTGACAGAACAAGGCATTCGTGAGGCCCAGCAGGCCGGCGTGCTGCTGAAGGAAGCCGGCTTCAGCTTTGACCTGGCTTACACCTCGGTGCTCAAGCGCGCGATCCGCACGCTCTGGCACGTGCAGGACCAGATGGACGAAATGTACTTGCCAGTCGTCCATTCGTGGCGGTTGAACGAGCGGCATTATGGTGCGCTCGCCGGTCTGAACAAGGCCGAGACCGCGAAGAAATACGGTGACGAGCAAGTGCTGATCTGGCGCAGAAGCTACGACACGCCGCCGCCTGCACTCGATCCGTCCGACGAACGCACGTCGTTCAACGACCCTCGCTATGCAAGAGTGCCGCGCGAGCAGTTGCCGTTGACCGAGTGCCTGAAGGACACGGTCGCCCGCGTCATGCCCATCTGGAACGAATCCATTGCGCCGGCCGTCAAGTCGGGCAAGCGTGTGCTGATTGCCGCCCACGGCAACTCCATGCGCGCGCTGATCAAGTATCTGGACGATATTTCCGACAACGACATCGTCGGCCTGAACGTCCCGAACGGCGTGCCGCTCGTGTATGAACTCGACGAAAACCTGAAGCCGATCAAGCACTATTATCTCGGCGACCCGGAAGCAATCGCCAAGGCGCAGGCGGCGGTCGCGAAACAAGGGAAGGCGGGTTAAGGGTTTTTGTTTCGAGAATGACCGACGGTTGCGGGTGCTCTGATCCGGCACTCATGACCGTTGGTTTGAAGCATGCCGGGGGGGTTCTCGTGTTCACGCCGGTCGTGTTGCTCACCGGATGTATCGCTGAGAGGGAGCAGTCGTGCGAGCTCGCGTGGCCGCTTGCGCACGGTATTCCGTGATTTATGCCCCTTGCGGCGCGGCTCTAAGGTAACGGCAACTCTCGCGTTCGCGCTTTCAGCCGACACGGTCCCCAGCCGTTGGCCCGCATCCCGGAAAGCGCGCCCACCCTCCATTCCTCCGCCTCAGCGCTTATCGTCCGAACGCGCGAAAATAAGCCGTCCGATCTCGCGCGTTGCGAATCCCCTTAATCCGGGCCCGACATTTGCGGACGGACACTGGTTTTGAAACCATCACGCATAAAAAGAACCCGCCCATTCATTTCCCGGCGAAACCCTTTAAGCTGCGTTTAAGTTGTGGTCCGGGGCTTGCAGTTATACTGCCCAGTCAACCACGACGCAGCCTAATCCGCTTTCGACCGCAACAGACTCTATGCGAAAGAACCTGAAAAACATCGGCCTGATCGCCGCGGGCCTTGCTACCGGCGTATTTGCAACGCTGCAACTCTCCGCATCCGCCCAGCAAGCCGCCACCGCGCCTCTCCCGCTCGATCAATTGCGGTTGTTTGCCGAAGTATTCGGGCAAATCAAGCATGAATACGTCGAGCCGGTCGACGATAAAAAGCTTCTCACCGCGGCTATCAAGGGCATGGTATCGAGCCTCGATCCGCATTCGTCATATCTAGATAAAACCGATTACGAAGAGCTTCAGGAGCAGACCAAGGGTCGCTTCGCGGGTCTCGGTATCGAGATTTCGGCGGAAGATGGCTTGATCAAGGTGATCTCGCCTATTGAAGATACGCCGGCGTTCCACGCCGGCATTCGTCCGGGCGACCTGATCACGCGCATCAACGACAAGCCGGTACGCGGCATGACGCTGGATAACGCCGTCAAGCAAATGCGCGGCGATCCGGGCACGAAGGTCACGCTGACCATCTTCCGCAAGACCGACGACCGGACCTTCCCGGTCACGGTGACGCGCGCGATCATCCAGGTGCAGAGCGTGAAGATGAAGATTCCGGCGCCGGGTTACGGCTACATCCGGATCACGAGCTTCCAGGAACGCACCGTGCCGGATCTCGCCGCGAAGCTGCAAGATCTCGCGCGCCAGCAGCCGGACCTGAAGGGCCTTGTGCTTGACCTGCGTAACAACGGCGGCGGTTTGCTGCAGAGCGCGGTCGGCGTGGCCGGTGCGTTCCTGCCGGATAACGCCGTGGTGGTGTCGACGAATGGGCAAATCGCGGACGCGAAGCAAACCTTCCGCGATACGTACGACAACTATCGCCTGCCGTCCTTCGACTCCGATCCGCTGAAGAACCTGCCGGAAATCTTCAAGAAAGTACCCATGGTCGTGTTGACCAATGCGTACTCGGCGTCGGCTTCCGAGATCGTCGCGGGCGCGCTGCAGGATCATCATCGTGCGTTGATTGTTGGCAAGACCACGTTCGGCAAGGGCTCGGTACAGACCGTCCGGCCAATGACCGCCGACACCGCGCTGCGTCTGACCACCGCGTATTACTACACGCCGAGCGGCAGGTCGATCCAGAACAAGGGGATCCGCCCGGACGTTCCGGTCGACCAGTACGCTGAGGGTGATCCGGACGACGCGCTCGTCACGCGCGAAGTGGATTATTCAAACCACCTGGCCAATACGCAAGACCCGAACGAGAAGAAGGAACAGGACGCGCGCGAAGCGGACCGGCTCGAGCAACTGCGGATTCTTGAAGAGCAGAACGACAAGAAGACGCCGGAGCAACGCCGTAAGGATCGCGAGCGCAAGCCTGTCGATTTCGGCACCGCCGATGACTTCATGCTCGCACAAGCGCTGAACAAGCTGGAAGGCAAGCCGGTGCAGGAATCGAAGTCTTATTCCGAAAGGAAACTGGCGCAGGATAAGCCGGCTCCCTCGGCTTCGGCTCCTATTGCTGTCAAACCCGCGTTGCCGGTTACGCCAGGGGCGGATGCAACGCCGGCCTCCGATGTGCCGGGTGCCGACGCCACGCCGGCGCCCGCGTCTGCACCGGTGCCCGCTTCGGCTACACAGTAAGTTTGGTCCCGGAATCAATCGGCGCGGGCTCAATAGCCGCGCCGACTGATTCAGCAGTAACCAGCAACGAATTCACGTTACCGTCCTCCGGCACAACATAGGTGCCGCGCCAGTCTGACTCCCCCGTTACGCTCCCGGTTCCACCTCAGCATCTTGTGATTGCCTGGGACCGGAGTAAGTGCTCTGCCCCAACGCCCCTCGACACGCGATTAAAATAGCGCTTTCGCGACCGCGCGCCTGTTTCGTGCTCTCAGGCATTCCGGTCGTAGCCTACTTGAGCGCTCGATGAACGACGATCAGCTTCTCCGCTATTCCCGCCACATCCTCGTCGATGAAATCGGCATCGAAGCGCAGCAGCGCTTTCTCGATGCGCACGCCATCATCATTGGTGCGGGTGGGCTCGGGTCTCCGGCCGCGATGTATCTGGCGGCGGCGGGTGTCGGCGAGATCACGCTGGTCGATGCCGATTCCGTCGATCTCACCAATCTCCAGCGCCAGATCCTGCACGTGAGCGCATCGGTCGGTGAATCGAAGGTGGATTCGGCCCGTCATACACTCGCCGCCCTCAATCCCGGCGTGAAGGTCAATACCGTCGCCATCCGCGCCGACAAGGACTGGCTCAACACGCACGTCCCACACGCCACCGTCGTACTCGATTGCACCGATAACTTCGCCACTCGCCACGCGATCAACGCCGCCTGTTTCGCCCACGGCATCCCGCTCGTCTCCGGCGCCGCACTTCGCTTCGACGGCCAGATCAGCACCTTCGACTTCCGCTCAGCGCAATCCCCGTGCTACGCCTGCGTGTTCCCGCCGGACGAAGCGTTCGAGGAAGTCGCGTGCTCGACCATGGGCGTCTTCTCGCCGACGGTCGGGATCATCGGGGCCATGCAGGCGGCCGAGGCGTTACGCGTGATTGGCGGATTCGGTACGACGCTCGAAGGCCGCCTGATGATGCTCGACTCGTTGCACATGGAATGGAACACGATGCGCATCGCACGGCAGGCAACCTGCCCGGTTTGCGGAACGTACGCACAGAAATAGTCTGTTTTCGCAAGCCCAATCAGGTCATCGCAGCACCGCCTGACAGCCTGCTCGGCTCTCCGGCCGTGCGTCAGCGAGCGCGCATGTTCCCTCGCCGTCTCAAATTTAAGAGTTCTCCAATTTTTCTGATCGTCGGGCCGGCTTATCGTGGCTACTACACTTTCAACGCAATTGGAGCCACACGTGAGCAACACCGCAAATACGAGCACGCAGCGCGGCAGGACCGAGACCGAATTCGCCAAGCCCGGTATCCCGGCGCTGACAGGACCCGAAGGTATCCTCTACGATTTCAACTACGGTTGCCGGGTACAGGTACCCGTAGACGGGTGGCATGTTCGGATGACTGACCTCGACACGTTCAACGTTCTTCTGGACGAAGCCGTGGAGGCCAACGCGATAATCACTAGTCGACGCAAGTATTTCGTGCGCTTCCTCTTGCAAGTATTCGACGGCTCGCGACTGGTGTTCTCCCATGCATTCGACGCCACCAAGCAAAAAGTTCTGTTGCACATGGCGCGTCTGGCGTTAGGCGATTCGCTCGCGTGGCTGCCGATTTTCGACGCATTCAGGGAACAGCACCAATGCGAAATCTACATGCAGTTGCCCGAGCACTTGCAGCCGCTGTTTCGAGAAAGCTATCCGGATATTCATATCGGGACAGAAGCTGAACTCAAGAGCCAGACGTATTACGCGACGTATTACCCGGGTTTGCTCAAGCCCTTCTCCGAACGCGATCATCAACCCACTGATCCGCGTATATCCAACATGCAGGACATGATTGCTTATATGCTTGGCGTGCCTTCCGAAGAACGCCGGCCGAAGGTGGTTATAGAGGATACGACGCGCACGATTGCCGAGCGCTATGTATGCATAGCAACGCAATCAACGGCGCAATGCAAGTATTGGAACAATCCGCGCGGCTGGCCAACGCTGATCGAGCATCTGAAAACGCAAGGATATCGCGTGTTATGCATTGACCGCGACAAGGAGTATGGCAACACCGAGTACATGAACGTAATGCCAGAAGGCGCCGAGGATTTCACTGGCAACCGGCCGCTCCAGGAACGCATGAGCCTGTTGCAACACGCGGATTTTTTTGTCGGCCTCGGAAGCGGGTTGTCCTGGCTGGCATGGGCCGTGGGCACCCCGGTGGTCATGATCAGCGGCTTCTCTCATCCGTCGACCGAGTTCCGCACGCCGTATCGCGTGATCAACTTTCACGGCTGCAACAGTTGCTTCAACGACACGACTTCGCAGTTCGACAACAAGAACTTCGCCTGGTGCCCCCGCCGCTTCGACAAACCGCAGCAGTTTCAATGCACAGCAATCATCACGCCTGAGTTCGTGATGCGCGTGGTCGATAAACTCATCGCCGAGCGCGGCCTCGCTCAAGCCCTCTGAAGCACCGCCAGCGCGGCGAGCAACTCCGCGGGTTCGTACGCGGCAAGCACGTCCGCGACCGGCTTTTGCAACGCCTTCAAGTCCGCCCGCAGGATCTCCTGCTTGACCACGAGCAACTGGCTTGGGTGCATCGAAAACTCGGTGAGGCCCATGCCGAGCAGCAGGCGTGTCACGGTCGGGTCGCCAGCCATTTCACCGCACACCGAAACCGGGACGCCCGCAGCTTTCGCTTCGCGCAGCGTGAACGCGATCAAGTGCAAAACCGCGGGATGCAACGGGTCATACAGATGCGCGACGGCGTTATCCGCGCGATCGATTGCAAGCGTGTACTGGATCAGGTCGTTGGTCCCGATCGACAGGAAATCCAGCCGCTTCAGGAACAGCCGCACGGCAATCGCGGCCGCCGGAATCTCGATCATCGCGCCGACCTGAATGTTGCGATCGTAGTCGATACCCGCATCGTCAAGCTGGCGCTTCGCCTCGTGAATCAGGTCGAGCGTCTGGTCGATTTCCTGCGCATGCGCGAGCATCGGGATCAGGATCTTCGCGTGGCCGAACGCCGATGCCCGCAAGATAGCCCGCAATTGCGTCATGAACATCTGCGGCTCGGACAGGCTCCAGCGGATTGCCCGCAGACCCAGCGCCGGGTTCTGCGCGGTCTCGTAACCGTCGCCACCGCCCATGGATTCAAGCGGCTTGTCCGCACCCACGTCGATCGTGCGAATGGTCACCGGCCGGCCCTTCATCAATTCGATCGCGCGCCGATAGGCCGCAAATTGCTCTTCTTCTTCCGGCAACTCGTCCTTGTAATTCATGAACAGGAACTCGCTGCGGAACAGGCCCACGCCCATCGCGCCGGCATCGAGCGCGGTCTTCGCGTCGTCGGGTAATTCGATGTTCGCGCACAAGTCGATCTTGGTGCCGTCCAACGTTTGCGTCGGCGAGAACTTGAGGCGTTGCAACTTGCGCTGCTCAAGCACCTTTTCGCTCTGCCGGTACGAATACTCTTCCAGCACGATCGGCGCGGGATCGACGATCACAATGCCGTGATCCCCATCCACGATGATCAAGTCGTTCTGCCGGATCAACGCACTCGCCTGCTGCACGCCGACCGACGCCGGAATACCCAGGCTACGCGCCACGATAGCCGTATGCGACGTGCGGCCGCCGAGATCCGTCACGAAACCCTTGAACGCCTGGGTCTTGAACTGCAGCATGTCGGCGGGCGCGATGTCGTGGGCGACCACGATCATGTCGTTGTGCCCGTTGGTCGCCGCGCCATCCACGACAAGCGTAGCGGTGGACGGTGCGCCGGCCAGCGCCTTCAGCACGCGCTCCACGACTTGCTGGATATCGGCTTTGCGTTCGCGTAAGTATTCGTCTTCGATATCGTCGAAATGGCGGCTCAGGATTTCAAGCTGCTCGGTCAGCGCCCACTCCACGTTGTAGCGGCGCGTACGGACGAGATCGATGGTTTCGTGAACGAGCATGGCGTCGTTCAGGATCATGGAATGGACGTTGATAAACGCGCCCATTTCGCTGGGGGCATCCGCAGCCAGATCGTCGCGCAAGGCGTCCAGCTCCGCGTGCACCTGCGCTTGCGCCGTATGAAAGCGTTCAATTTCACTGTCGATGCGATCCGGTTCGACCAGATAGTGATCGACATCGAGTGCAGCCGCCGCGATCAGATACGCGCGGCCGATGGCGATACCGCGCGAAACGGGAATTCCATGCAGCGTGAACGACACGCGCACCTCTCTCTAGTTATGGGTGTGGCTCGCGGTTTTGTCGACCACCGGCTGGCGATGCGATCCGCGCACCATTATAAATTCGAACGCGATTTGGCACGCTTTGCGCTGCAGCAACTTTCTGTCACAAACTGACGCAGTTTGTTGCGCCGCGTGTCAACGCCATGTCCACGGGCACAAAAAAGCCGCGTCAATGCGCGGCTTTTTCTCAGTGCTGCAGGCAGGACAACGTCATTGTCCTTCGCCAAATTTATCTGCGATGAGCGCAAGGATGCCCTTCATGGCTTCTGCTTCGTCGGAGCCTTCAGTTTCGATTGTTACCGTACTGCCGATTCCCGCCGCGAGCATCATCACGCCCATGATGCTTTTCGCGTTGATCCGGCGGCCGTTGCGGCTCATCCAGATCTCGCATTGAAAGTTTCCCGCCAGTTGTGTGAGCTTGGCTGAAGCACGCGCGTGCAGCCCCAGCTTGTTCACGATAGTTGTTTCCTGTTGCAGCATGATGCTCCGGGCGCTAGGTGAGAGGGCTGACGCGATGCAGCTGGGTCAATGCTTTTTAACGATCTTCTTAACGTGCGGCCAATGTGCCGTCAGCGGAGCAACTTAACGCGCTCAAGCGCGGCTCAGTGACTTGCCACCTTGGCGGGCATGCAACTGGTCGCGGCGGCGCCCACCGCGCAATTGGCAACGGCCGCAGCTGCGGCGCTGGCCATTGCGCAGGGATTGGCGGGCGTCGAGGCATCCAGCTCCTGAATGCCCTTCGATCCGCCTTGCAGCGACTTTTCAGCCAATGTGTCGAGCGGCGTGGTCCTGTAACAGACGGCGCGCACGAGCATGGGCAGATTGACGCCGGCGAGCACGCGAACGCTGCCGCTTGCCAGGCTTTGCGCGATATTCGCAGGCGTCGCGCCGAACACGTCCGTGAGGACGATCGCACCGTTTTCTTCCTTCAGACGGTCGATTTCGGAACGCGCAAACGCTCGGACTTCAACGGGGTCGCAATCCGGCTTCACATCGATCACACCAATGCGTGCGGGCAAACCGCCGTAAATGTGGGTAATGCACTCACGTAACGCCGAAGCGAACGGAGCGTGCGCAATAATTAGAATGCCAGCCATGTCAGAGTGTGCTGCCCCAAAACGACGAGATGCGTCGGAAATTGTGGGAACTTGCTGTTATATATGCCAATTGCGTGCTGAAAAATCGCGAAACATTGCAAAACGCGACTGCAACATCGATCCGGGTACAGAAACGTCAACAAGCGCCAATACCTAAGCTTAGTCGGATTTCGCACGCTATGCGCAGCGTTATGCGCTGCAGCAAGTTTCCACTTTCAATTTCGGGGCCGGATCGCGCCACGAAACGAATCTCATGAGCGGGAGATTGTAACAGTCTGGGAGAAATCAACGGTTGGGCGGCCTTCTTCGACAGCCACCTCTAATTTCTCGCTTCCCGCTCGTCATTAAACTGATCGCCAGCTTCTTGCTTAAGCTGCGGCCGCGCGTTCCAGTGCATCGATAAACATGCCGGCTACATCGAAACCTGTCTGGTCCATGATTTCACGGAAGCACGTGGGGCTGGTCACGTTCACTTCGGTCAGGTAGTCGCCAATGGCATCGAGTCCGACCAGCAGCAAGCCGCGTGCGAAAAGCGTCTGTCCGAGCGTTTCCGCAATCTTGCGATCGTTTTCCGTGAGCGGTTGTGCGCGCCCCAATCCGCCCGCGGCCAGGTTGCCGCGTACTTCGTTGCCCTGTGGAATCCGGGCAAGTGAATACGGCACGGGTTGCCCACCGATCAGCAGGATGCGTTTGTCGCCATCGACAATTTGCGGGATGAACTTTTGGGCCATGACGCTACGCGCGCCGTTGTCGCTGAGCATTTCCACGATCGTGCCGAGATTCATGCCGTCAGCCTTCACGCGAAACACGCCCATGCCACCCATGCCGTCGAGCGGCTTGAGGATCACGTCGCCGTGCTCGGCGTGGAAGGCGCGCAGACGCGCGGCATCGCGGGTGACCAGCGTGGGGACGACAAACTCCGGCCATTCGCCAATCGCCAGCTTTTCCGAGTGATCGCGGATCGCGCTCGGCTTGTTGAAGATGCGTGCACCGGTACGCTCGGCCAACTCCAAAAGCCACGTTGACGTCACATATTCCATGTCGAACGGCGGGTCTTTGCGCATCAGGACAGCGCCGAAATGCTTGAGGTCGAGCACTTCCGGCGTGGCGGCCTCATACCACGGCGAGCGCGCGGAATCTGCTTCGTCGCCGACGATTGTCACGCGCTGGACCGCCCCTTCTACCCTGCCGCCGACCCAGGCCAGATGTTGCGGCTCGCACGCGTAGATCGTGTGTCCGCGACGCGCGGCTTCGGCCATCATCGCGTAGGTCGTGTCTTTGTAGATCTTGAAGTGATCGAGCGGATCGGCGATAAAAAGGATGTCCATAAGCGTCCAGAGCGGCCGTTCGGCCTTGGTTTATTCAATAGGCGGCGGCAAACAGCGCCCTGCAATACGCGATTTTTAACACGTCGCGCGGGTTCGCGCCTGAAGTGCAAAACGGCCGCAACTTCGTGCGGCCGTCGTGATGGGGTGAAGCTTAGACCTGAATGGCTTCCGGATCGGTTTTTTCCAGTTCCACCGATGCCGCGAGCAACCCCAGCCGCGCCACCACGCCATACATATAAAAGCGGTTCGGCGGCGCGGCGCCGGGCTTCGCATGGGCGTCGGGCAAGGCCGTATGCTCGAAGCCGAGCGGCACGAAATGCATGCCCGGCGCGTTGAGGTTCTGGTCGCGGTCACGGGAATCGTGCACACGATAAAACCCGCCCACCACATACCGGTCGATCATGTAGACCACCGGCTCGGCGACTGCATTTTCCACGCGCTCGAATGTATGGACGCCCTCCTGCACGATCACGTCGTGGACTTCGAGGCCCTCTTTCGCGTCGTTCATCTTCACGCGTTCGCGTTTCGTCAGCGCGGCGACTTCCGACGCGTCGTGCACCGTCATGACGCCTTTGCCGTAGGTGCCGGCATCGGCTTTGATCACGACATACGGCTTCTCGCTGATTCCATACTCCCGATACTTCTTCGCAATCTTCTTCAACACGCCATCGATTGCATCCGCCAGCGCTTCCTCGCCGGTACGCGCCTCGTAATCCACGCCTTCCACGTGCGCGAAATACGGGTTGATCATCCACGGATCGATCTCGACGAGCTTCGAAAATTTCTTCGCGACGTCGTCATAACAGGCGAAGTGATTCGACTTGCGGCGCACGGCCCAGCCCGCATGCAACGGCGGCAGCAGATATTGCTCGTGCAGGTTTTCCAGCACGGGCGGAATGCCACCGGACAGGTCATTGTTCAGCAGGATCGAGCAGGGATCGAAGTTTTTCAGGCCCAGCCGGCGCGGCGTGCGTTCGAGCGGTTCGAGGACAATCTTCTGTCCGTCGGCGAGCGCGATGGTGACCGGTCCGTGAATATTCTCGTCGAGCGTGCCGAAGCGAATGTTCAGCCCGGCCTGACGCATGATGGTCGCGAGCCGCGCAACGTTCTCGAGATAAAACGCGTTACGCGTATGGCGCTCGGGGATCACGAGCAGGTTCTTCGCGTCGGGGCAGATCTTTTCGATCGACGCCATCGCGGCCTGCACGGCGAGCGGCAACACTTCCACCGGCAGGTTGTTGAAGCCGCCGGGGAACAGGTTGGTATCGACGGGAGCGAGCTTGAAACCGGCGTTGCGCAGGTCGACCGAACAATAGAACGGCGGGGTGTGTTCTTGCCACTCCAGCCGAAACCAGCGTTCGATGGACGGCGTCGCGTCGAGTATCTTCCGCTCGAGATCGAGCAAAGGGCCGTTTAAAGCCGTAACGAGGTGCGGAACCATTGATGACTCGCGGACTTAAGAGGAAAGATTGTAGAACAAACGCCTCACGTATTTGGGTATGAACTGCCTTTTCCCAAGCCTATTCGCACGGTTCGTGCCGGTGTTTGCATCAATCCCGCCAGCCAGAAACCATTACCTCGCACAAAAGCGGGACAAAAACGAGGGCAAAAAAAATGCCCGCCACTAAGTGGGCGGGCAAAATCGCTGCGCTTGTCTCGGAGCCTTACTGCTATTGCTTGCGCTCGATCAGGGGATGACACCGCGACCTCTCGCGCCGGGCATCACCTCCATCGAAAAAACTTCTTATTCGACGTGTTCGCCATGCAGCGAGACGTCGAGGCCTTCACGTTCCTCTTCTTCTGTGACACGCAGACCCATGACCATGTCGATAACCTTCAACAGGATGTAGCTGACCACGCCGCTGTAGACCAGCGTGGTGAGAACGCCCTTGGCTTGCAGCAGGATGCTGCCGTCCGCGCCGCCAATGTCCTTGACCGCGAAGATGCCGGTCAGGAGCGCGCCGAGAATACCGCCCACGCCGTGGACGCCGAACGCGTCGAGCGAATCATCGTAGCCGAGCTTCGTCTTGAGCCACGTTGCCGACCAGAAGCAAACCACGCCAGCCGCAATACCGATCACGATCGCGCCGGTCACGCCAACGAAGCCCGAAGCCGGCGTAATTGCCACCAGACCTGCCACCGCGCCCGAGATAATGCCGAGCACCGAAGGCTTACCCTTGGCCAGCCATTCGGCGAACATCCAGCCGAACGCGGCAAATGCGGTAGCGATTTGCGTGGTGAGCATTGCGAAACCGGCACGGCCATCAGCCGCCACTGCCGAACCCGCGTTGAAGCCGAACCAGCCGACCCACAACATGGAAGCACCGATCAGCGAGAGCACGAGGTTGTGCGGCGCCATGACTTCGCGGCCGTAACCGACCCGTTTGCCGAGCACCAGACAGCACACCAGACCTGCGATACCGGCGTTGATGTGAACCACCGTGCCGCCTGCGAAGTCGAGGATGCCAGCCGCCGACAGCCAGCCCGTCGGTTCCCAGACCATGTGCGCGATCGGCGAGTAGACGATGATCGTCCACAGTCCCATGAATACCAGCATGGCGGAGAACTTCATCCGGTCAGCGAACGCGCCGGCGATCAGCGCCGGGGTGATGATCGCGAACGTCATCTGGTAGACGAAGTAGACCGATTCCGGAATCGTCGGAGCCAGATGGCTGACGGTCAGGGTGGTCGCCTTGTCGCCGTGGATGTAGTTCATGCCGTGCAGGAACACCCGCGAGAAGCCGCCGATGAATGCGTTACCCGGTGTGAACGCAAGGCTGTAGCCAACCACGGTCCAGAGGATCGTGACCAGGCAGCAGATCGCGAAGCTCTGCATCACGGTCGCGAGCACGTTCTTCTTGCGGACCATGCCCGCGTAGAACAGCGCCAGGCCCGGGATCGTCATGAACAGCACGAGGGCGGTGGAGGTCAGCATCCAGGCGGTATCGCCGGAATTGATCTTCGATGAATCAACAGAGAACGGTGCCGTCGGCGCGGCCGGTGCGGCGTCGGATGCGCCGGAAGCCGGAGCGGCCGCCGATGCTGCGTCAGCGCCCGAAGCCGGGGCCGTATCGGCGCTGACTGGGGAGGCTGTATCCGGTGCGCTTGCGGGTGCCGCTGCGGTCGTGTCTGAAGCCGCGGCGGATGCAGCCGCTGGCGCGGATGCATCCTGCGCCATCACGGTGCCGACGCTCACTCCCAAGAGCGACCCCGCCATCAACAAGGACATCAATAATTTACGCATTCTTCTGTTTCCTCTTATCGCCGTGTCTTTTTTTAGAGAGCGTCCGCGCCGGTTTCACCGGTGCGAATGCGAATGACTTGTTCAATCGGGGTGACGAAGATCTTGCCGTCGCCGATCTTGCCCGTGCGAGCCGCGCGCTCGACCGCCTCGATCGCCTGGTCGACGATGTCGTCGGAAACCGCCGCTTCGATCTTCACTTTCGGCAGGAAATCGACCACGTATTCGGCGCCGCGATACAGCTCCGTGTGGCCCTTCTGGCGGCCGAAGCCTTTTACCTCGGTCACGGTGATGCCCGAGACGCCAATAGCCGATAGCGCTTCGCGTGCTTCGTCGAGCTTGAACGGCTTGATGATTGCGGTAATAAGCTTCATGTATCCCTCGCTGTGTGTCGAACAGAGTTGGCGCGTGAGCGCTTTAATCTGGTCCGATGCCTGATCCCCGTTGCCTCATGTCCGTCGCGAGTGGTGTCTGATGCGCCACGCCGCATTGCCGACCGCCCGGAAAAGCGCGCACGGACAAGGCCCGGGCCACATATGCAACTCGTATGCCATGCGCGTGTCCATGACCGGTCAAACCGGCTCGAAGGGCATGCAATGCGTGGGCGTAGACCGGATGGCCAGCAACGCTTGCGTTCGCTGGCGCGCACCGTGGATCGTTGCTAGAGTGCTCGCAAGGTCCAGCAAGCAGGTGTGTTCCAAAGCGCGGCATCGTGTTGCGCGGAGGGGTCGGGGTTCTCCTGGTGCGCCAGAGTACGCACCAAATTGGATCATCCGGTTTGCCGGAGCACTGAGCTAACAATGAATGCACTTATATGGTGCGCAAGAGGAAAACCGCATGAAACAACCGAATGACATGTTCAATGACTTCCAGGCCAAGATGAGCGAGCTGCTCAAGAATTCGCCGGCAAAGGACATTGAAAAGAATATGAAAGCCATGCTGTCCCAGGGTTTTTCGAAGCTGGATCTGGTGACGCGTGAAGAATTTGATACCCAAACGCAAGTGCTCGTGCGTACGCGCGCCCGGCTCGAGGAACTGGAACAACGCGTCGCGCAACTGGAAGCGAAGCTGGGCGGCGGACCGTCGTCCAGTTCGTCCAGTGTCCAGGACTGAAGTCCAGATGTTCTAAAGCGTGTCATCGGCTAAGCGAGCCGTGATGTTGGATCATTAAGCCGGCGCCTCGAATTAGCGAGGCAACGGCAGCGGGGAAAAAATCATGTCGCTTGCCGTGGTGCGCAGCCGCGCGCCCGCCCCTGGGCGTGCGCCCGAGGTGACCGTCGAGGTTCATCTCGCCAATGGATTACCTTCGTTTTCAATCGTCGGCTTGCCCGATCTCGAAGTTCGTGAAAGCCGCGAGCGGGTGCGCGCAGCACTCCAGAATTGCGGTTTCGATTTCCCCGTCCGCCGCATCACCGTCAATCTCGCTCCCGCCGACCTGCCAAAGGAATCCGGCCGTTTTGACCTGCCGATCGCTTTGGGCATTCTTGCAGCGAGCGGCCAGATTCCGGCCGATGCGCTGCTGAATCGCGAGTTCGCCGGGGAATTGTCGTTGACCGGTGCACTGCGCCCAATGCGCGGCGCGTTCGCCATGGCCTGTGGCGCGGCGCGTCAATATGCGCGCGCCGGGTCGGTGCTCGAAGGCGCGTCCATCCGCGAGTCCGATCCCCGCATGCCCGAAATCTATCTGCCCCTGGGAAGTGCGGCGGAAGCGGCGCTGGTCCCGGGTATCGATGTATTCGGGGCCGCCAATCTGCCCGCTTTGTGTGCACACCTGAGTGGTTCCGTCGAGGGTCGTCTTACACCTATCCGCGGTGCGGCGCCCGATTCCCCGCTGCGCAGGCGCGCGCCGTTGCCCGATCTCGTCGATGTGATCGGCCATCCCGGCGCACGCCGCGCGCTCGAGGTTGCGGCTGCGGGTGGACATCATCTGCTGATGGTCGGACCGCCCGGCGCCGGCAAGTCAATGCTCGCCGCCCGGCTACCCAGCCTTCTTCCGCCCATGACCGACGACGAAGCGTTGTCCTCGGCGGCCATTCTGTCCGCCAGCATGCTCGGATTTTCGCCCTCGCAATGGCGCCAGCGACCGTTTCGTGCGCCGCATCATTCGTCGAGTTCGGTTGCGCTGGTAGGTGGGCGCAATCCGCCGCAACCCGGCGAGATCACGCTGGCGCATCTCGGCGTGCTGTTCCTCGACGAACTGCCCGAATTCGACCGGAAGGTGCTCGAGACGCTACGCGAACCGCTGGAGGCTGGCCGCATCACTATTTCACGCGCCGCGCATCAGGCCGATTTTCCGGCGGCGTGTCAATTGGTCGCAGCCATGAATCCCTGCCCGTGCGGCTGGCGCGGCGATCCGAACGGCCGCTGCCGATGCACGCCCGACGTCGCTACGCGGTATCTGCGCAAGTTGTCGGGGCCGCTGCTCGATCGCATCGATATCCAGATCGAATTGCCCGCGTTGTCGCCGGCGGAATTGTCCGGGAGGAGTGCATCCGTTGGCGAGACCAGCGCGGTCGTTGCACGGCGTGTCGCCGACGCGCGCGACCGGCAACTCGAACGGCAAGGAAAGACGAATCGCGAGCTGGACGGACGGGAAGTGGACGCTGTCTGCCCGCTCGATGCCACCGGCGAAGCCTTGCTTCGCGAAGCCAGCGAACGTTTCGGCTGGTCGGCACGAGCGTATTACCGCGTTCTGAAAGTGGCGCGCACGATCGCCGATCTCGCGGCGGCCGATTCACCCACCGCGACTCACCTCGCCGAAGCAATTCAATATCGACGGGCATTTGCGACCGCATAAACCACACGTCGGAACTGCCGCCCGCAAAAAAGAAAAATCGGCTGTCAAGACTTGACTTATGCACATTGCATCGTTCTTTGTTTCTCTAACATCTGATCAAACACCTATTTTGTCAATGATCGTCAGGCCTTTGATTTTATTAACTATTTTTGACTGCACTGAATCAAGGCAAAGTAAGGAAAGCCGCGTCGGACGGGCACTTGGCGAGGGCGCGGCGATGTTTTCCACAAAGTTATCCACAGCCTCTGTGGATAGTTGAAAAAACTGAGATAAATCCTAGTTTTAGCTGTAAATGCTTGTGCGACTTCTCAGATACGAAACGTTTGCTGCGCGTCGTTCAATTTGAGAAATATTGACGAACGAATGGACGCGATTCGGGGCAAATACTTAAAAAAGTTTGAACGAGGAAAAAAATTGATCGATTTGATCGGCCGGCGGCGCCTTGGTTGAGACGATTGCGATTTGGTAAGCGTGCGTCCCTTTGGCGATGAAACGGGCCCGGATCTGACGCGTTTCGCTCTTCTGGCCGTTGGCGCTCGCCTCGCTCGCGTAACTCGTCCCGCTGACGGTGATTTCCGCCCCGGGCAAACGTCCGCCTGCCGCCACTTCGATATCCACAGGATGCGCAGCGGGCGCGGTATTGAGGTTGCGCGCCAATCCTTGCTGAAGAAAATCGAGCGCAGCGCGCTGGGTCGCGGGGTCGGCGTTGGGCAAATCAACCGTACCGACGGCGAATACCGCGTCGCCCGCCTCGGCCATCTGCATCTTCATGTGCATCGGCTTGCCGGCGACGTCGATATCACGGGCGTCGGAACGCGGCTTGGCTGGAAAGGTAACTTCGTAGGCGTCGTCGTTGTTCTGGATCGTGCGCCAGTCATAGGCCGGCGTGCAGGCCAGCAGCGCGGCGGCGGTGACCAGCAGCGTGGTGGTCGAAGCGGCCGACTTGAACAGCGTGCGCGGGGAAGGCACTACGGCGTGAAAAACAAAGCGTTTCAAGGCGCGGGAAAAAGATCGGATCATGAGAAAAACTGGGGGAAAAGCATGATTATCCGCTGCCGGTGCTGAAACCGTTGACGGTGACCAAGACGGCGGCTGCCACACGGGGCTGTGCCCTGCCTTGCAAAAGGCTCACAGCAAGCCGCACGCAGAACGCTTTTTCAAGATTGGGGCTAAAATGCCCTGCATCCCGGCAAGCTGGCATTGCTGCGCGTTGTTGCAAATCAGTCGAGTACGAACCAGATACGAACCGAGCACGCTCGAGGTTTCCATGTCAGAAAATTCACAGGTTTCACCCGGGCGCAGCAAGAGCCCGCTGCGCTATATCTTGATGGCAGTTGTCGCCGGCGTGATTGCGTGCACCGGCTACTTTGCGTTCGGCGGCCAGCAACGCGTTCCGGACGCCACGTTCACGCTGTTGTCGGGTCAGAAGATCTCGACATCGACGGATCTGAAGGGCAAGGTCTACCTGATCAACTTCTGGGCGACCGACTGCGAAACGTGCATGAAAGAGATGCCGGCGATGGTCGACACATACAACCGCTTCAAGGGCCGCGGCCTGGAATTCGTCGCGGTGGCGATGAAATACGACGCGCCAATGTACGTGACCAACTACGCGCAGACGCGCAACCTGCCGTTCAAGGTTGCAATGGACGACGGCAGCGCGGCGAAGCAGTTCGGCAACGTGCAATTGACGCCGACTACGTTTGTCGTGGATAAGGACGGCAAGATCTTGAAGCGTTACGTGGGTGAGCCGACGTTCGCGGAACTCGATGCGCTTCTCGACAAAGCGCTGAACGCAGCCTGAAACCGGTTCGGCTTGACGCATTACCCCAGGCACAAGCAAAACGCCCGCCGATTCATCGGCGGGCGTTTTGCTTTTTAAGGCGTGGAAAATACGCAGAAGATCACATGCGGCCTACCGATCGACTTCGCCCTTCGCCGCCAGCCCATAGCGCTTGATCTTCTCGTAGAGCGTGGCCTTGCCCAGTTGCAGCCGATCGGCCGCCGCAGCCACCACACCGCCGCACTGCTCCAGCGCCTCCCCGATCACCGCGCGTTCGAACTGCTCCGTACGCTCTTTGAGCGATTGCGTGGCGGCATCGAGCGGAACGCCGGTTTCATCGATGATACCCAGCACCATCCGGTCCGCCGCGTTGCGCAGTTCGCGCACATTGCCCGGCCAGTCACGCTGCATCAGCTCGGCTCGCTGGCGATCGTTGAGCAAAGGCGCGGGGCGCTCGTATCGCACGGCGGCATCGAGCAAAAAGTGTTCGAAGAGTGGCACCACGTCTTCGCGGCGTTCGGCGAGCGGTGGCAGCGTGATCGTCACCACGTTTAGCCGGTACATCAGGTCGCGCCGGAACGTACCTGCCGCGACGTGCTCCGCCATATCGCCCTTCACGGCCGCGATCACGCGGCAATTCGCACGAATCGGCTGATTCGAGCCCAGCCGCTCCAGCACGCCGTCCTGCAGCACGCGAAGCAACTTCACTTGTAACGCAAGCGGCATGCTTTCGATTTCATCGAGGAACAGCGTGCCGCCCGACGCATGTTCAAGCTTGCCGATGCGGCGTTTCTGCGCGCCGGTAAACGCGCCGGCCTCGTAGCCGAACATCTCCGACTCGAACATCTGCTCGGGCAATGCGCCGCAATTCACCGCGATAAACGGTTTGTCCCGGCGCGGCGACAGGTCGTGCAGGCTACGCGCAATCAGTTCCTTGCCGGCGCCGGTGTCTCCGTTGATCAGAACGGAGGCGTCAGTGGGCGCGACGTTGGCGATCAGTTTGCGTACTTGTTCAATCGCCGGGCTGCGTCCGATGATTCTCGGCGCCACACTGCTCTGCCCGGCAAGTTCACGCCGCAGCGCGCGGTTTTCCAGCACGAGCGTGCGGCGTTCCAGCGCGCGGCGAACCGCTTCAATCAAACGCTCCGACGCGAAGGGCTTTTCGATGAAATCGTAGGCGCCGTCGCGCATCGCCTGGACGGCCATCGAGATATCGCCGTGGCCTGTCACGAGGATGACCGGCACTTCGGGCGCCCGCTCGTGGCATTGAGCCAGAAGGTCGAGACCGCTCGCCCCCGGCAGACGGATGTCGCTCACGATCACGCCCGGGAAACTGGCATCGATCAAGCGCGATGCGCCCTCCACACTGCCGAATGCGGTTACCTCGAAGCCCGCGAGCTGGAGGCTTTGCACGCTTGCACGGCGCACCAGTTCATCGTCTTCGATGAAAATCACCTGAACGCCTGTGGTCATGGGTTTCTACTCCTGCGGGGTATTGCTTTGTATTGCCGCTTTCAGCGCGAGCGACGGCGTGTCATCGCATTTTCTCAGCATGTGGCACGTGCTACTACAGCCTGCTTTTCACGCCCGATGCAGCGTAATCACGAATTCTGCCCCGTGCGAGCGATCGGCGTCGGCCTGCGTGCCGCCCTCGGGCCCATCCACTTCCATCTGCGGGACGAGGTTGCGTGCGACCAATGTGCCGCCGTAATCCCGCGCTATAGCCGATGAAATCGCCAACCCCAGGCCCAATCCGTGACCCATTTCCTTCGTGGTGAAAAACGGCTCGAAAAGACGCGGCAGGACATCTGCTGGAATGCCCGGCCCGTTGTCGCGCACCAGAATGTCGACCGTTGTTTCGTACCTCACCAACTCAATCTCGATACGAGGAACATCGCACGCGGCCACCGCGTCCAGCGCGTTGCCAATCAGGTTGATCAGGATTTGCTCAAGCCGCAAATCCTCGCAGCGCACATACAGCGGCGGGCTGGAATCGGCGCGTTCGTTGGCATCGAAGGCGAGCACCACGTTCTTCATGCGCGGCTGCAACATGGCGAGCACGTTGCGCAATGCGCGGCCAACATCGGTACGCGCGTTTTTCGGACGGGCCTTCGCCACGAACAACTTCAACTGATTCGTGATCTTTCCCATGCGCTCGGTCAGCGCGGCAATCGCCTCGAGATTCTCATGGGCCGCCACGTGATCGCCGCGCTCGATGAGCACGCGGGTGTTGTCGGAGAAACTGCGCAACGCGGCAAGCGGCTGGTTCAGTTCATGCGTGATGCCCGCCGCCATCTGACCGAGCGCGGCCAGTTTGCTCGCCTGGATCAGCTCGTCGTGCGCGGCGCGCAAGTCCTGTTCGGCCCGCGTGCGCTCGCCGACCTCCTTGGTCAACAACGCGTTCGCCTCCGATAAATCCACCGTTCGCTCCGCGACGCGTTCGTTCAGCTCGGCATAAGCCGTCTGCAACAGCGCGCGGCTGCGGATCATTTCCCGCACGCGCACACGCCGCATGCGCCAGTAGAACGCGAGCAAACATAGCGAGACGAACACGAGCGCGGTCACAATCGTCGCGCTCCACGCGGCATCGACCGCCGGATCGAGAGACACCATCGTCATCAAGTGCCAATCGGGCTCGCCCAATGCGCGCTGCGTGGCGAGAAAACTCGGCGCGTCGCGCCCGCCTCCCACGCGCACAATCTGCGCGCCGTCTTCGAGCGTTCGCACGATGGTCATCGGCAACGCGGTGATCGGATGCTGCGCGTATTGCCGCGCCGAATACACCGACGCTTCGATGTCCTTCGGCAACGGCCGCAGCGTGTGATATTTCCATGCCGGCACGGAAGACAGGAAGATCACGCCGTGATCGTCGGTGACGAGCAGCGGCTCGGAGGCATCGGCGCCTTGCAGCCATTCCAGGTTCAGCTTGACCACCGCCACGCCGATAATGTCCCGCGTGCCCTCTTTGAATACCGGCTGCGAGATGAAATAACCGGGCTCGCGCGAGATCGTGCCGAGACCGAAAAAGCGGCCGGTGCCGCCTTTGACTGCATCGACGAAATACGGCCGGAACAGGTATTCCGCGCCCACGAAACTATCCGGTCCATTCCAGTTGCTCGCCGCCACGCAGCGCCCGTTCGACTGGATGATGTAGGTCGCCGTGGCGCGCGCGTGCGTGTTCAGGTCGGCGAGATAACGGTCCGCGCGTGCGGCGAAGCTTGGGTTCGGATCGGCGAGAACCTCCTGCACGAACGGGTGGCGCGAAAGCAGATAAGGCAGATATTCGTAACGGTCGAGCGTGCTTTTCAGCTCGGCCGTCGTACGGTCTACACGCGCCGCCGCGTTTTGACGCAACGTGTCGAGCCCGCGTTGCCACGCGATGCTCCACGTGAGCGCGCATACACCGGCCAGCGCTGCGAGGAGAAGCAGGAAAACGACCAAACGCCGGGTCACGTGAACGGGCTCCAGACGATGGGGAAGCCCGATTGTGGCACGCGCTGCTTCGAACGCGGTTTCCGCCGATGCCTTCGTGCCCTGCTTCGTAAACGCATGCGGCGAAGCATCCGCCGCCGAATGCTTCGCCGCTTTCATTGCTGTTGAATCCTTTTCGCGTGGATGTCGACTAAGCAGCGAACTCGGATGAGCCGCTGCTTCGCCCGATCAGGACACGGTTTCGGCTTCGGTATCCACCGCGCCGTGCTTGAGCTGATCGCGCAGCTTGTTGCGGTCCAGTTCCTTTTCCCACGCCGACACAACCACCGTCGCCACGCCGTTACCCACGATGTTCGTCAACGCGCGGCACTCGCTCATGAAGCGGTCGATGCCAAGAATCAGCACCATGCCCGACAGCGGAATGGTCGGTACGACAGCGAGCGTTGCAGCCAGCGTGATGAACCCTGCGCCGGTCACGCCGCTCGCGCCCTTCGACGTCAGCATGGTCACCGCGAGCAGCGTCAGTTGCTGCGTCCACGTCAGGTCCGTGTTCGTGGCCTGGGCGATGAACAGGACGGCCATCGTCATGTAGATGTTGGTGCCGTCGAGGTTGAACGAATAACCGGTCGGCACGACGAGGCCCACCACCGAGCGCGAGCAGCCGAGCTTTTCGAGTTTGAGCATCAATTGCGGCAACGCGGCTTCCGATGAACTCGTGCCCAGCACGATCAGCATTTCTTCCTTGATGTACGCGACGAACCGGAAGATGTTGAAGCCCACCAGCCGCGCAATCGCGCCGAGTACGACGACCACGAAGACGATCGACGTCAGATAGAACGTGCCGATCAGCTTGAGCATGGGGATCAGCGAGCCGATGCCGTACTTGCCGATGGTGAACGCCATTGCACCGAACGCGCCGATCGGGGCCAGCTTCGTGATGATGCGCACGATGCCGAACAGGATGTGCGACAAGCCTTCGATAAAGCTCGTCACCACGCGGCCTTTCTCACCTGCAGTAGCCAGCACGGCACCGAACAACAGCGCGACCAGCAGGATCTGCAGGATTTCGCCTTGCGCGAATGCGGACGAGATCGTGTCCGGAATGATGTGCATCAGGAAATCGGTGGTCGTCTGGCCGTGCGCCTTCGCGGCGTACGAAGCGACCGCCTTGGCGTCCAGCGTAGCCGGATCGATATTGAAGCCAACGCCTGGTTTCAGCAGATGCGTCGCGGCCAGGCCGAGCACAAGTGCGAACGTCGAGACGATTTCGAAGTAGAGCAGCGCCTTGCCGCCTACGCGCCCGACCTTCTTCATGTCTTCCATGCCGGCGATACCGGTCACGACCGTACAGAAGATGATTGGGCCGATCACCATCTTGATGAGCTTGATGAACCCATCTCCGAGCGGTTTCATCTCGGTGGCGAGCGCAGGATAAAAATGCCCGAGCGCAATGCCGATGGCAATAGCCAACAGCACCTGCACATACAGGACTTTATAAAAAGGTTTCTTCACGGTTGTCACAGTTGTTCCGGGCATGGTCGGCGAAAAAGCAAAGGGGTGAGACAAAAACGCGCCGGCGCTAGGCTGCGGCGATGCGCGTCTGGCGTCGGCAAAATCAGGTAAAGCTGAATGGGATGGGTTGCATCGAATCGTCTCCCTGTCTTTTTTATGGCCTGTCTGGCCACCCTTCATATTGCAAGGTCGATGCCAGTTTTTGACCCGCGTTCAGCATTGATTTTTAAGGGTTTTTTGTTGATGCGAAACAGTGAAAATCTGCGTTTCCGGAATTCGGGAATTAGACCGTCCGACCATCCGGACGGCATTCGGGTTATCCCTGAGACGCTTTATTTACGGGCTTTCCCGAGGTTTTCGGGGGATTGGAAGAGGGTTCGGCGAGGTCGCGCGTTCCGGGCAATTGGAGCGGTGTCAAAACGAAAAAACCCACGTTTCCGTGGGTTTTTTCGTACTGGTCAAGCCAGAGGAAAACTTACATCGCTCCGACCAGGCCCGCGTCGTGAGCCTGCTGATCCGCGTGGTAGCTCGAACGGACCATCGCGCCAACGGCCGCGTGCGTGAACCCCATCTTGTACGCTTCTTCCTCGTACATCTTGAACGTATCCGGATGCACGTACGAACGCACCGGAAGATGATGTTCGGAAGGCTGCAAATACTGGCCGATAGTCAGCATATCGACGTTGTGCTCACGCAGGTCGCGCATGACCTGGAGGATTTCTTCTTCCGTTTCGCCCAGGCCGACCATCAGGCCGGACTTGGTCGCCACTTCCGGATGCAGCGCCTTGAAGTCCTTCAGCAGCTTCAGCGAATGCGCGTAATCCGAACCCGGACGCGCTTCCTTGTACAGACGCGGCACCGTTTCAAGATTGTGGTTCATCACGTCGGGCGGCGCGGCGGTCAGAATGCCGATTGCGCGGTCCAGACGGCCACGGAAATCCGGCGTCAAAATTTCGATGCGCGTCATCGGCGAATGCTCGCGCACCTGCCGGATACATTCCACGAAGTGCGCTGCGCCGCCGTCGCGCAGGTCGTCGCGGTCAACGCTCGTGATCACCACATACTTCAACTTCAACGCGCCGATAGTGCGTGCGAGGTTCAGCGGTTCGTCGGCATCGAGGGGATCGGGGCGGCCGTGGCCCACGTCGCAGAACGGGCAACGACGCGTGCATTTATCGCCCATGATCATGAAGGTCGCGGTGCCCTTGCCGAAACATTCGCCAATGTTCGGGCAGCTCGCTTCTTCGCAGACCGTATGGAGATTGTGTTCGCGCAGGATCTGCTTGATTTCGGTGAATCGTGAATTGCCCGTTGCGGCCTTCACGCGAATCCATTCCGGCTTTTTCAGCCTTTCGATCGGGATGATCTTGATCGGGATGCGCGCCGTTTTCGCCTGCGCTTTTTGTTTGGCGGTGGCGTCGTAGGGCGCCGCAGCGGGGGTCGAAGTAGCGGTGCTGCCAGCCAGATTTCCGGTTACGTCAGTCATTCGGTCGGTCCATTCAGACGGCCACGCCGTTCTGCGGTTGGGCGGCGGTCGCGCTGTGGCCGCCAATATGGTGAGTGAGGTTTTCTGCCAGCGTTTGAGCCACGTCGTTCCATTCTGCCGTCACGCCGAGTGTTGCCATGTCGACAGTTTCGAGGCCGGCGTAGCCACACGGGTTGATCGCGAGGAACGGTTGCAAGTCCATTTTCACGTTGAGGCTCACACCGTGATAACTGCAGCCGTTGCGAATTTTCAGCCCGAGCGCTGCGATCTTTGCGCCTGCATGGGCGAGCTGCGACGGCGTTGGCGCGACGTAGATGCCCGGCGCGCGTTCCTTGCGTTCCGTTGCGAGATTATACGATGCAAGCGTTTCGATCACGCCTGCCTCGATTCGCTGCACGAGTTCGCGGACCATGAGTTTGCGGCGGCGTAGATCGAGCAGGAGGTATGCAACAACTTGTCCGGGCCCGTGATAGGTGATCTGGCCGCCACGATCGACTTTGACGAGCGGAATGTCGCTATCGGGGTTGAGCAGATGCGCGGGATCGCCGGCCAGTCCCAGCGTGAAAACGGGCGGATGTTCGACGAGCCAGATTTCATCGGCGGTCTCGGGCGTGCGCGTATCCGTGAAGGCGCGCATGGCGTCGAAACTTTGTGTGTAGGGCTCAAGGCCACGCCAGCGGAAAATGACCGAGGGGGTCAAGGCGCTAGGGACGGAGTGGTCTATTGACGCTGAGTGGGGAGTTATTACCGGCTGGGCGGACATAGTCCCGTTAGTTTACCGAACTTCGGTTGCTCGCGTCGGCGGACGGTTTTTGAAGGAGTGGTTTTGCGGCCTGGCGGTCGAGGCCCAGCAACCCGGCTTCAGTCTCGACCGCTAAGCCCTGCAATCTTGTGCGAGCCAAACTACCTCGCTACATGAGCGAGAACGGGAAACCGCTTAAACCGTCCTCCACCCCGACCGGAACCGCCCGGCAAGCTTCTCAAAACGGCGCGCCAACCATCCAATCGCCCGCTGATCTGGCCGCGGCGCCAACGTGAACACCACCTGCGCCGTACGCCCCTTCTCCGTACTCAGCCACAACCGCTCATGCTCACGCAGCTTCAGGCAATCGCCTGGTACAAGCCAGTAATCTTCCGTATCGTTACTGCGCGTAGCCCACACTGGCGCACCCTGAACGACCAACCGAACGCTGCGGCCGATCTTCATCGGAACGGTTTCCCCATCGCCTATCTCAAACGTGATGCTTGTGGATATTTCTCGCATGACAGCCTCCGCCAAAAATCGTGTTCATGGCTATAAGATAGGCTCAGCATACGTTTCAGCAAAACGAGCAATTTTCGTCGGTTTGTGAGATAAATTCACATATGCAACTCGAGTGAACGCCCGTGGACCTCCGACAACTCCCCGCCCTCAACGCGCTGCGCGCCTTCGAAGCCGCCGCGCGTCACGAAAGCTTTTCACGCGCCGCCGACGAACTGTTCGTCACCCACGGCGCCGTCAGCCACCAGATTCGCGCGCTCGAAGCCGATCTCGGCGTCACGCTATTCGCTCGCGACGGCAAACGCGTACGCCTCTCGGACATTGGCCGCCAATACGCCACCGAGGTTCGCGCCACACTCTCCGCCCTCGCCGAAGCCACGCGCCGCCTGCGATCAGGAGAACGGGACCGGCGGCTGGTGGTATCTATGTTGTCGTCGTTTTCAGCGCGCTGGGTGACACCGCGGATCGGCGGGTTTATCGAGGAACATCCGGAAATCAACCTGGAACTGCTCTCGACCAACACGCTGACCGATTTCACCCGCGACGACGTGGACGTCGCCATCCGTTTCAGCAGCTTGGGCAAATATGCCGGATTGCACGCGGAAGAATTGCTCGATGAAGTGTTTTTCCCGGCGTGTTCGCCGAATTTCAACGGCGGCAAGCTGCCGCGCACACCCGCCGACATGGCCGACGTGCCGCTGCTGCGCTCGCACGACGAGCTCTGGAAGCCGTGGTTCGATGCAGCCGGGCTCGTGGATTTTCCTGAGCCAAAGCGCGGGGTTTTATACGAGGATTCGTCGAATTTGCTGCAGGCGGCCATTCAAGGCCAGGGAATTGCGCTCGTGCGCCGATCGCTTGCCATGCATGAAATCGTGGCGGGCCGGCTCGTGCGGTTGTTCAATGTAGACGGGCCGAGCCCGTGGAATTACTACTTCGTGTGCCCGCCCGCGTTGCTGGGAACGCAACGCGTGCAGGTCTTTCGCACCTGGCTCTTCGACGAAATCATGCGCTTCAAGCAACTCTACGAGTGCACGCCGGCCGCCTGCGATGCACCCATGCCGCCGTCACTGCCGGCCGCGCCCGAACTCAGGCTCAAAGTACCACTTTGACCATCGGGTGACCGGTCAGCGCACGATAGATATCGTCGAGATGCGCGCGGCTTTGCGCCCGCACGGTAATAGTCAGACCGGTGTATTTACCGCCCGAGGACGGACGCACTTCAATACGCTCGATGTCAAACTGGTCGTCAAATTCGCGGATTACAGTCACGACGGCATCGCGGAATTCCGGATGCGTCGCGCCCATCACCTTGATCGGAAAATCGCAGGGGAAATCGAACAGGGCGTCGATATCGGGTGAGCTCATGGTGTTCTCCATCACAGGACGCCCGGTCCACCCGGGCGTCGTACAGCAGGCATAGATGGAGCCGGATCACGTAAATCCAACCGCCGCCGTGCCTTGCCGCTTACTTCTTCCGCTTACTTCTTCTTTTGCCACATCATCAGCAGCGAGTCCCACGTCCGGCCGACAAAACCGGCTTGCGGCACATCCTGCAACGCGACTAGCGGAAACTGCGCAACTTCCTTGCCGTCCGCCATCATTTTCACGGTCCCAACCTGCTGGCCCTTCTTGATCGGCGCAATGATGGTGTCGTTATGCGTGACCGTCGGCTTGACCTTGTCGCCCATGCCCTTCGGCACCGTGATGTACTGATCCGTCTCCACGCCTGCCTTCACCAGGTTGTCCGTACCCTTGTAAACACGCGGCGACTCGATCACCTGACCCGCCTTGTAAAGGCGCAGCGCGTCATAGGCCGTATAGCCGTAGTTCAGCATTTTCAGGCTGTCCTGCACCCGGTTGTGCTCTTTCGGCTCGCCCATCATCACGGCGACCAGACGGCGGCTGGCGTCGGGCACGCCGTCCAGCGGACGTTTCGCCGAAGCAATCAGGCAATATCCGGCCGCCTGGGTATGGCCGGTCTTGAGGCCGTCGACGGTCGAATCAATCCACAGCAAGCGATTGCGGTTCGGCTGCTTGATCTTGTTATAGGTGAAATCCTTCACCGAGAAGATGCTGTAGTACTCGGGAAAATCTCGAATCAGGCGCGTGGACAACACGGCCAGATCGCCTGCCGTGGTGTAGTGCTGCGGGTCGGGCATGCCGTTGACATCGGCGAAATGGGTATTCTTCATACCGATCTGTTTCGCCGCCGCGTTCATCAGCGCGACGAAGTTCGACTCGCTGCCGCCCACCAGTTCAGCCAGCGCAATAGCCGCGTCATTGCCCGACTGGATAATCATGCCGTACACGAGATCGTGCACGGTCACCGGCTTGTTCGCCTCGATGAACATGCGCGACTCGTCCGTGCCCACGCGGCGCACGGCCTCGCTCGGCATGACCGTCTGGTCCATGTTGATCTTCTTCGACTTCAGCGCGTCGAAGACAAGATAAGCGGTCATGAGCTTGGTCAGCGACGCCGGCTCCGAGCGCTCGTCCGGGTTGCCGGAAGCAAGCACCTGATTGCTGGTTGCATCGACGAGAACCCAGGAACGCGCCGTGACATCGGGCGGCGGCACTTGCGCAAATGCGGTTGCCGCGACAAGTGTCGCAGGCAAGACGATAGCGGCAGTGACAGCGCGGTGAATGGAGGAAGGAGCGACGAAGGACAAGCTTGAAGGGGAAAAGCGCATAGGTTCGGATCGGCAGAAAAAACATCGGCGAGTCAGGCATTCCCTTCAAGGAAATACGCAACGCGCGGGTTGTACAGGCGGAAGGGCAGTCCGGTAGAGCGCTTGGGCGATGACATTTTTGGATGTCGCGCGACAAGCGGATTCATTGGACCCGTCAGGACCGCTCGGGTTGCATCGGTTTTCGTTTGACGGCTTTTAAATCGGGTTCGAACTGCCGCTGAATGGCGGAGAGTTTAAAACACGGCGTAAAGCACGCAAACTTAAAACCCAAGGCAAACCCGGCGAGAGCCCGGTTGAATCCTTAATCCGCCGGCGCGGCATAAAACGCTCGCTGGACTGACCTCCGCGCGCTTCGATACTCGAGCGGCACATGGGCAAAACGCATCCGGTTATGCAGATACCGGACACATGCCGCATGCGCTACGGCAAGCGCTGAACCGACAAGCGGTCGCGCAAAAGTCTGCGCCATTATACCCGTGCGCCAAACCGCTTTTACCGCGAAAGTGGCTGGATGTGCCGGGGATCCGTGAAAAATGGGATAAAAGCGGCTGCGACGCGAAGCCTTTGAAAGCCTCTCGCCGCGCGTTGATTCAACAGACGGTTGGTACAGGTGAAGCGTAAAGCCGAGGCCGATTCAACGCCATGCGTCGACGATAATCTTCTTCAGCACATGCAGCTTGCGATGAAAGAAATGCTCGCCGCCGGGAATCACCACCACGGGTAATTCCTGCGGCCGCGCCCAATCGTAGACGGAATTGATAGGCACGGTTTCGTCCACTTCACCGTGAATCACGAGCGTGTTGTCCGGCACTTCGGCCACCTGCCAATTGCTCGCCGCCGTCCCCACGAACACCATCCGCTCAATGACCTCGCCCGACTCGCGCAAGTGCTTCGCCACATGCGACATCACGAACGTGCCGAACGAGAAACCGGCGAGCACCAGCGGGACATCGGCTTGGCCCGGCTGTGCGCGCATATGAGCGACCACGGCCAGCAGATCGTCGCGTTCGCCCGTGCCGTTGTCGTGCTCGCCTTGCGTTTCACCCACGCCCCGAAAATTCGAGCGATACGTGACGTACCCGAGTTGCACGAGCGTGCGCGCGAGGGTCTGCGCGACCTTGTTGTCCATCGTCCCGCCGTACAACGGGTGCGGGTGCGCAACCAGCGCAATGCCTCGCGTGGGCGCGCCGTCGGCGGGACGATCCAGCGCGACTTCAATCTTGCCCACCGGCCCGTCGATCAGGAACCTGTCAGTCTGTGCGTTCATTGCGTGAGCCCTCAGACCACGGGCTGATCGATCAGCAAACGTTCGACGATCTTGCCATTCACCAGATGCGAATCGACAATTTCATCGATATCCGCTTCATCCACATACGTGTACCAGGTCCCTTCGGGATACACGACGACCACCGGCCCCAGTTCGCAGCGCTCAAGGCAGCCGGCCTTGTTGATGCGGACCTTGCCGTCGCCGGCGAGCCCGAGTTGTTTTACGCGCTTCTTCGCGTACTCCTGCATGGCCTGCGCATTGCAATTCGCGCAACTCGGGCGCGCGGCGTCGGGGTCGCGCTGGTTAAGGCAGAAGAACACGTGGTATTTGTAGAACGGGTCCATGAGCTTGGCCGGAAGATGTTTGATGTCGTGGGATTTTTGTGTCGCTTTCAGCCGATTATAACGACCGGCGCTTTTCGCCGCCGTCACGCCGCCGTGCAAGAAATGCGCGCTCCGCAGTCGATGCCAACCAGCCAAGTGCAGCATACGGCCACACCCACGCAAGCCACTGCGAAAGGCCATTGAAATGCAGATAACGCCCCTGGCGCCAGTCGGCGAGCACGATATCGAAGTAGGGATTGACCGGCAGAAGATTCACCAGCACCAGCGCCACGACAAGCGCAAGACCGGCCAGCGTCGCACGCCACGCCCGCGAGCATCGCAGTGACAGCAAACTCACCAGCGTTCCGCACGCTATGCCGGCAATGGCGCCGTCGGTCGCCCAGTTAAACGTGAGCCCGGCGCGCGATTGCAGGAACGTCGCGCCCGCCTTCGCGCCGAGTGTCGCGATCACCAGGCCGAGCAGCAGCCGCACACGCGGCGCGCGAGTGCGCATCGGCAACGTGGCCAACACCAGCGCGGCAAACAGGTTGAGCGAGGTGATGAGCGTTTCCCAGGCGCCGTCGGGGAGCTTGGCGCCCAAATGCGCCGGCCAGGTCGCGACGTTCCATGCGGCAGGTGTCCACGCGAGCAGCGCGTCCTGCATGACCGGGTCGATGCTCGACCACAGCACGCGCGGCAAATCGCCGACAGCGAACAGGAACGGCGCGGGATACATTGCGGCGAACGGCCAGAGCCCGGATAAGCCGATCATGTACGCGGCATCGCGCTCGAACCACATGAAACGCATGCGCCGCAGCAAGCCCCGGTCGAGCAGCATGCTGGTGGCGGGCGCGGTGAGCGCCGCGCCCAGCAGCGCGCCGAGGGCGTTTGCGGCCAGATCGAGATTCGACGCCACCCGTGTGGGCAGATAGGTCTGCACGGCTTCCATCGAGCCCGACAACATCGCCCCGCCGATAAACGCCACGCCCGCCGCAAGCGCGCCACGCCAGCGCGGATAGAGCGCAAGCACGGCGAGCGCGCCGAACGGCATGTAACCGAGCACGTTGGTGATGACGTCGAACGCGGTGAGATATTGCGGCAGCGGATCAGTGAGATACGCGAACGGGCCGATTCCGAGCGTTCGCCAGCCGGAAAACGGATACAGCGACCCGTAGACGACCAGCATTGTATAAACCGCCAGCGCCTGCCGCGAGAGCGCGGACGGACGGCGCTGCCAGTGCTTGAGAGTCATGCGCGCCGCCGTTGTTCTTGCGCTGGCCCTCGCACTCTTGCTCGTTCCGGAACACAGCGCGCCGCGTCAGCCTGCATGGCAGTCACCGGCGGTCCTGAAGCGATTCGCGGCGTTCACTGCGAAGCGACCAGCGGCTGCACGCCGAGCCACGCCGCCATTTGCGCGATCAGGTCGTCGGAAGCTGCGGCAAGCGCACGCGCGCCACCGGCGGCATCGGCCGTGTACGAAGGCGCCCGCGCGATGAACGTGCGCTGGCTGACCACCTGCCCATGCTGCGACAACGTCACCCGCGCCGAGACCTCGCCATGGCTTTGCTCGGGGGCATCGAAGACTTGCTCGAAGTCCGTCAGATCAACCTGCAACATGGGCGCGCGCACCGAGTCGGCCCCCGTGAGCACCGGTCCGCGCGAGGCCAGCGCCGCGCGCAGGCGCTGCGTGAGCAACTCCGCCGGCGACATGGTCCAGTGGCTATCCGCATAACTGCCGGTGCGCTGGGCATTGGCATATTTCAGCCGATACACGAACGCGTCGGTATCCAGGTTTTTCGCTGCGCTCACCGCCAGCACTTTCACCGGCGGCATGTTCATGGTGTTGCCAAGCGGCGCGGGCGCACCCAGGTCGTAGCGGATATTCGACACCGCCGCGGGCGGTCCCGACGCGCACCCCGCGAGCATGGCGGCAACGGCTAGAACGGCTGAACCGGCCAGGCTGATAAAACCGGAGCGCGCCCGCGGCAGCGGGCGCGCAGCACGCTTCGATAAGCGCATCGCCTGCAAGATCGTGTGTGGCATCACAGTTCCCTATTTCAAGATCAAAAACGCTTGGACATCGAACTCTAGTCCGCCAAATTTCCGTGGGCAGCGGACCCGGGGCGGATGGTTCTGCGCCATGTTTTACAACTTCATTTCGATGGACTCGACGGCGCCGACGGCCACTGGAAACCCGGCTCACCGGGCCCCGGCGTCGGCTGCGGCGCGCCAAACAGCACGCTGCGCGGATTCCGGTTGAAGGTCTCGGCGGCACGATCCACGGAGCGCGCCGCGCTGCCCACGTCGTCGGCCAGGGAATTCACGCGTGGCAAGGTCTCGTAACCCACCCGCGCGGCCATTTCCTGCAACGACTCGTTGACTTCGTTCATCACCTGGCCGGCGCGTTGAGCGGCCTCGCCCGCTCGATTCATGTTGGTCACGAACGGGCCGTCCGCCCGGCTGAGGCTGTTCGCGAGCGCATTGGTCGACGCGAGTGTCCGGTCCAGTTGATTCAGCGTGCGCGGCAGTTGCTCCGCCACCGGGCCGACCTGCTTGCTCAACACCGCAATGCTGTCAGCGGCGCCTTGCAAGCTCTTCGCCGTTTGCTGAACCTGATCACGCATGTCGTCGGACAGGAATTTGTCGGCATCGTCGGCAATCCGTTCAAATTTTCTGATCAGGATGTCGCCGCGTTGCTGCAACTGGTCGAACAAGCCCGGGCGCAATGGCAGCGACGCCACCTTCTGCGCCGATGAAACCAGCGGCGCGGGATTCTTGCCGGTGTCGTCGAGCTGCACGAATGCAATCCCTGTCACGCCCTGGAAACCGAGCGTAGCGAACGTGGACTGCGTGATCGGCGCGGTCTTGTCGACCTCGATACGGATGCGGATCTGCCCCGGATTGTTATGGTCGAACTTGATGGACTCCACCTTGCCCACGCCAAGCCCCCGATACCGGACGTCGGCGTCGGTGTACAAGCCCGTCACGTTGGTGCGCGCGACGAGGTCGTACGGCACGCGCACGGTGCGGTCCACGTTGAAAAAGAACACCGCGAGGCCGATAGCGACCAACAGCCCGATAGTGAACAGACCGGCCCAGAACGCATGGGATTTGTTTTCCATCAACAGGTTCCTTTTTTTACTACGTACTGCCAGAGCTTTCCTGAAAACCGTTCATGAGAACGCCCGTAAGAACGGCTAGAGTGCGGGGCCGCATGGCGCGTCTTCCAGCGCGATAGCCGGCAATTTTGCGCGGCGCTCGGGCGGTAGCGCCTGCAACGCGCGCCTGCCGCGCCGCCCGAGAAAATATTCGCGGATAAACGGGTGATCCACGGCCACCGCCTCTTCCACCGGTGCGGCCACCAGCACTCGCCGATCGGCCAGCACCGCGACCCGTGTGGACAGCGCGACCATGGTATCGAGATCGTGGGTGACAAGAACCACGGTCAGCCCGAGCGCCCGGTGCAGCGTGGCGATCAGATCGACGAATTCGTCCGATGCCTTCGGATCCAGCCCTGCCGTGGGTTCATCGAGAAACAGCAATTCGGGTTCGAGCGCGATGGCCCGTGCAATCCCCACGCGCTTGACCATGCCGCCCGACAACGCCGACGGCATCTTGCTCATGTTCTTGCACGACAGCCCGACCATTTCGAGCTTGAGCATCACGAACTCGCGGATCAGGTCTTCCGGAATCTTGCCCAGTTCGCGAAACGGCTGCGCGATGTTGTCATACACCGACAGCGACGAGAACAGCGCACCCTGCTGGAACATCATGCCGGAGCGCGTGCGCAGGATGCGCGCGGTGTCTTCGTCCATGTTTGCCCACTCGTCGCCGAGCACACGGATCGTGCCCGACGTGGGCGACTCCAGCCCGAGCATCTGCCGTACGAGCGTGGTCTTGCCGGAGCCCGATCCACCTAGCAACGCGAGGATTTCGCCGCGCCGCACTTCCAGGTTCAGATGCTCATGAATCACCGTACGGCCGTAGCGTTTCGTCACGTCCACGACTTCGATCACCGGTTCGGTGGTGACGGGTGTCGGTTTGTCGCGAACGGCGGATGCAAGGGTAGCCGACATCAGATGCCCACCGACTGGAAGAGGATGGCGAACACGGCGTCGGCGAGAATCACGATAGTGATGGATGACACCACCGAGGTCGTTGTCCCCTCGCCCAGGCTCTGCGAATTCGCCTTGATCCGGAAGCCAAAATGGCACGCGGCCAACGCGATAAGCATGCCGAACACCACGCCCTTGCCGAGCCCGATCCACAGGTTGGCGATCGGCACGACCGAGGGCAGCGAGCGCGCAAAAAAGGACAGGTCGATACCCAATACCAGCTTCGCCGCCAGCGCGCCGCCGAGCAGCGAGACCATATTGGTCCACATGACCAGCAGCGGCATGGCAATGCCGAGCGCCAGCACGCGCGGCAAGACGATCCGCAGGCCGTGAGGGATACCCATGACCTGCATGGCGTCGAGCTCTTCCGTCACGCGCATCACGCCGATCTGCGCGGTGATGGCGGAACCGGAGCGGCCGGCGACCAGGATGGCTGACAGCACCGGCCCGAGCTCGCGGATCACCGAAAGCCCCAGGATATTCACGATGTACTGGTTCGCGCCGAACATGCGCAGTTGTTGCGCCGACAGGTAACTCAACACGATGCCGATCAGGAACGCCACGAGCGCCGTAATGCCGAGCGCCTGCGTGCCCGCGCTATAGATGTTCGCCGAGATTTCAGTCCACGGAATGCGCTTGGGCCGCCGCACCAGTCCGATCAGGTCGAGCACGAAGCCGCCGAACATGGCCAGGCCGCCTTGCAGATGCTCGACGAACGAGAACAGCATCAGGCCGAAACGCGTGATGGGATCGATACGATCCGGCTGCTCAGGCTCTTCACGATTCGCGTCAAGCAACGCGACCCGTTCAAAGATTTCCCTTTGCGTGTCCGAGAGCGTGACGCGCTCCGGCAACTTCCTGCCCCACACGCGCCACAGCGCCTGTCCACCGACGTGATCGAGCCGTTCGATCGACAGGAGATCCCACTGCTTGATCGCTTCTTCGCCCACGCCGCGCAGCCGGTCCACCACACCTCGCTTGGTGTTTGCGTGGTCGCGCGCCAGTGCGAACGCCGTCCACTGGCCGGATAGCCGGACAACCTTGCCCTGCTGGCCGGACTCGACCAACAGGCCGGGCGGAGTGTCGAAGTTCAAGGCTTGAAAACGCTCCGGGTAGGGTGGAGGGAGAAGCCATTGTAGCGAAGGTACGTGGTGGAATCTCGAACAGGCGGGGCGTTGGCCAATCGGCCAGGGTTTCGGCACCCAGACGCGGTGCAACGATCGGCTTGCGCGTTTCCCCGGCCAGCTCCCAGGCGCCAGATCGCTACAATGCGGATATGAACTCATCCAACTCGTCTTTCCCGCTCGACGCCGCCTGGCGGATCGATCGCGACCGGCTGATGTCGCTCGCCGCGCGGCCGGTGCGCGACTGGCCGATCGAGATCGTCGATGAAACGGGCTCCACGAATGCCGATCTGATGGCGCAGCTCAAGGAGCAGCCCCGCAACAAGACGTCAGCGTCGGCACCCGACTCGTTCTCGCCACGTTCGACGCTGAAGGCCGCCGATGGCACACCGTTCGTGCGAGTTGCGTACTTGCAGACAGCCGGCCGGGGCCGCCGGGGCCGCGCATGGGTGGCGCAACCGGGCAATGCGTTGCTGTTTTCCATCGCTTGCGTGTTGCCGCGGCCGCTGGAAGGGCTCGCAGGCCTGAGCCTCGCCGTCGGCACGAGCGTGCTCGAGGCGCTGAACGGCTTGCCGCTGGCGGCATCGGCGAGACTGGCGCTGAAATGGCCGAACGACATCCTGCTCGACGACGGCAAGCTCGCCGGCATCCTGATCGAAACTGCGTGGAATACGCCGCGGGCGAGCGCGGTGGTGATCGGTATTGGCATCAACCTGCACGGGGCGGCGGAACTGGCGGCAGAACTCGATGAAGCCCAGCGTCGAAACGCCCTCCCAGCGCCGGGAAATACGCCGGCATCGCTGTCGCGGGCGTGGCCCGAAGCGAATCTCACCGATACCCTCGCCGCCGTCCTGAACGCGCTCGATGCCACCCTCGCGCGTTTTGCCGCCGATGGCTTCCGCCCGTTTCGTCAGCAGTGGCTCGCCGCGCACGCGTACGCGGGACGCGAGGTGGTGCTGCTTGAGCAAGGCGTGGAAGTGGCGCGCGGCGTGGCGGTTGGTATCGACGATAACGGCCAGTTGCAGATCGATACGCCGACTGGCCTGAGAACCGCCACGACCGGCGATGTCTCGCTGCGGCTTGCGGAGCAACGGCCGTGAGTGAAGGACCGTTTGAAGGACCGTTTCTGCTTATCGATGCAGGCAATAGCCGGATCAAGTGGTCGCTGGTAAGCGCCGCCCAGGAAACGCTGCATGGCGGCGCGTTTGAGCACATCGATGTTGAAGCCGTTCTTGCGGATATAGCCGACTGGTCCAGTTTGCCGCGGCCCGCAAGCGCATGGATTTCGAACGTGGCGGGACCGCGCGTAAGCGAGCGCATGACAGCCCTTCTTGATGCACGCTGGCCCGGCTTGCCCCGCACGATCGTGCGCGCTCAGGCGCAACAATCGGGCGTGACGAATCGCTACGTGGAACCGGCGGCGCTCGGCAGCGACCGGTGGTGCGGCATGATCGGCGCGCACGCCGCATACCCCGGGGAAAACTTGCTGATTGCCACCATCGGCACGGCGACGACGCTTGAAGCGCTGCTCGCCGACGGCACCTTCACAGGCGGCCTGATTGCACCCGGCTGGCTGCTGATGATGCAATCGCTCGGCACCCACACCGCACAATTGCCCACGCTTCTGCCTGACACCGCCCGCCGCGCAATCAGCTCATCCAGCGGTATTTTCGCCACCGACACGCGTACGGCTTTGTCATCGGGATGCCTGCTCGCGCAGGCGGGCTTGATCGAGCGCGCGTGGCAGGATCTGCGCGCTCAATGGAACAATGGGAGCAATGGGAACAACGATGTACGCCTGATTCTCAGCGGCGGTGGCGCCAGCGAAGTAGCGGGCGCGCTAAAGGTGCCGCATACTCGCCACGACTCCCTCGTGCTCGCGGGGCTTGCATTGATCGCTCGCGAAGCCGCCGTTTCCCGTTCACCTGATTGATGGAGCGCTTTCCATGTTGCGCTGGCTGCTCGCCTTGTTGGTTTTGGCAAACCTGTTGATGTTCGTTGTCGTACAAGGCGTGTTCGGACCGCTGCCGTCGGCCGGCGGACGCGAACCGCAACATCTCGACCGGCAAGTGCATCCGGAATTAGTACGGGTTCACCCGATCAGCCCCGAAGAAGCCGCCGATCAGGCCGTGGTCGGTGGTCCCGCGCCCGCCGCGCCCGTGCAGGCTGCACCGCTCACGCAATAAGCGTTTCGGCCGACGCACTTATCCCTGCGTGCGCACTTTCTTGAGCAATGCAGTCGTCGAGCGATCGTGCTCGAACGCAATGGCCAGCGCCTTGCCGCCCCAGCTCCGCACCAGCGCTGATTCGGCCAGCTTGTCCATGTCGTAATCGCCGCCTTTCACCAGCACGTCCGGATGCAGTTCGCCGATCAGCTCCAGCGGCGTCGATTCCTCGAATTTCACCACCCAATCCACGCTTTCCAGCGCGGCCAGCAGCGCCATGCGGTCGTCTTCGCGATTGATCGGCCGGTCGTCGCCCTTGCCGAGCATGCGCACCGACGCGTCACTGTTCACACCGACGATCAGCGTTGCACCCAGCGCCTTCGCATCGGCGAGATAGGTCACATGGCCGCGATGCAGGATATCGAAGACGCCATTCGTGAAAACCACCGGCGACGCGAATTGCGGGCGCAGTGCAGCGAGCGCGCCGCGCGTCATGATCTTGCGTTCGAAAGGAGCGGGCATGTCGGTAAGCGATGAGGGATTCAGAAGGACCGTAGTGTGCCATGCGGCCGGCCGCCTTCGACGCACGTTTACGTCCAAGCGTGTTTGCGCAGGAAACGCACCCTTTATAAACAAAACAGCCCACCGGTCACAAACCGGCGGGCTGTTCAGAACAACAAGTCGGAATTCCGGTCAGGCCGGCAGTTGCGACGCGGCTTGTGCAGCCTGCAGGCGCAACACCACTTCCTTGCGATACCGGTTCAACTCCTGCGCCGTCGCGAACGAGCGTTCGAACAGAATGGAAAGGTTATGCAGGATGCGCTCGACGACTTTCTTTTCCCAACTGTCGTCGAAGCGAATTTGTTCGTCGAGCCAGTGTTCGAGCCACTCCGGGTCCGGCAAACGCGACTGGATTGTGTCGCGCGGAAACAGCGCCTGGTTCACGTGGAGATTGGTCGGATGCAGCGGTTTCTCCGTGCGCCGTGCCGAAGCCATCAGGACACCGATCTTCGCGAACGCAGCGCGCGCGATATCGCCGGTCTGCGTCATGGCTTTCTTCATGTAACGCAGATACGCGCCACCGTGACGTGCTTCGTCGCGTGAAATGGTTTCATAGATGTGCTTGATCACCGGCTCCGTATGCCATTCGGCCGCGCGCCTGTACCAATGGTTCAGGCGGATCTCGCCGCAGAAATGCAGCATCAGCGTTTCGAGCGGGGGAGCGGGATCGAATTCGAAGCGAACGGCGTCCAGTTCTTCTTCGGTCGGCACCATTTCAGGCTTGAAGCGCCGCAGGTATTCCATCAGCACGAGCGAATGTTTCTGTTCTTCAAAGAACCACACGCTGATGAACGCCGAAAAATCGCTGTCGTTGTGGTTGTCGCGCAGGAACATTTCCGTGGCGGGCAACGCGGACCATTCGGTGATCGCGTTCATCTTGATGGTCTTGGCTTGTTCGTCGGTCAGCAGCGCCGAGTCGAATTTGTCCCAGGGAATATCTTTCTCCATGTCCCAACGAACCGATTCCAGCGATTTATACAGTTCCGGATAAAGCATCGTGTTCATAGTCCACCCCTGGTTTGCAACATAGTGCGACAGTACTGTCTGTTGTAACTGTAGCCGGCTCGCGCGGGAACCGCGCCGCCAGCAGCGAAGCTTTCAATTTTACGCGGGAATCAGGCGCTCAGATGCAAAAACGGTAAAGAAGCGCCTGTCGCGTCCCTCTGCGACTTTCTGCCCGTTGCAAACGCGCGGCAGTAAGCGGCGTTGCAATGTCTACCGTGGGTGAGGAGCGAACCCTGTGCCTGAGGTAAGTACGAAGCGCGAGCTGTAATGAAGCTCGTTTAAAGCCTTTTTCAACACCTTGTTAAAAATTGTTGCTTGGGCAAGACCTTTGCCGGACTTCCGCCGCCGTACCGCTGTGTACGCCGCGTGAAGCATGCCTTTCGCGCGTGACAGGCGCAAGGCGCAACATGTTTTACGCCATGCCCTGGACCGGACCATGAATCGCACCTTGGTCTCGCCGGGCGGCCCTCGCTGCATCAACCGTAGTGCGAAGTGGATGCTGCATCAAACAGGCTGTCGATCATAGCATGGCGGTATGGCGCCACTCCGCTACGGCGTCTTCAATCGGCCCAAGTCCAGCGACGTTCAACACGCCGTCAGGGAGCTTGCGCCGTAATGCAGGACTGCTACCGCCAACCCAGATTGCCACCTCCGGCGGCAGCACCGCGCGCAACTCCGTGAGTCCGTTGACTACGGCCTGCACGGACATGGAAGCGGAAAACGACAACGCGACGATCTCGATTTCATGGGCCGTAACGGCGTCGACGATGTCTTGCTGCGGCGTCTGTGTCCCGAGCGCCATGCATTCGCAATCGGCCAGCGCGAGCATGGCCTCGGCCATCAAGATGCCGAGCCCGTGCGCCTCGCCCGGCAAGGTGGTGAGCACCACCCGCGGGTGCGCGCCTCGTCCGCGCAAAGCCTCGGAGAGCGGGCGCATCAGCGAGCGCAGCGTGACCTGCAAGGCTTCACTGAACAGGTGCTCGTGATAGACCTGCAGCGTGCCTGCCGCCCATGCATTGCCCACCCTCGCCGACAACGGCGCGGCCACATCAAGAACGAAGCGCGCGAGCCCTTCGCGCGTGGCGCGCCTGAGCAACTCGAAGCGGAAGTCGTCGTATCGGCCTGCGCGCAGCAGCTCAACGAGCCGATCGAGTTCCCCGTCCGGCGCGTCCTGTCCCACGCCCGAATCTTCCGCCAGTTGCTGTAACTGCGTGATGGATTGCGGCAAGACTTTGCTCGGCCTGTGGCCCGCGTCCAGCAGACGCTTGACCAGCCTGAGCTTGGTCACCTGCTCTTGCGGATAGAGCCGCTCGCCGCCAGAAGATCGCAACGGTTGCGGGAAACCGTAACGCCGCTCCCAGACCCGCAACGTGTCCTTCGTGAGCCCGATCTCGTGGGCAATCGCACCAATGCCAATACCCGCGATACCTGCCACCGCCCTGTCCTCCGCCGTGCCTGTTGGGTCGGGATTCATCGGCGTCAGGCCTCCTGCTCCAGTCTCACCACCCACCGTAACGTTCATGGATTGGTCAGTTTCCGACGTATTTGTCATGGACAAAACTATTGAATAGATAAATTAACTGATGAAGAAAAATCACCTAAATTTCATTATTCGTAGACTCTAACGACAATTCTAAACATTATCGATCATAGACGAAATTTCTATTTTGTCGTGGACAAAACATCGTCAACGAATGGTCGTTTAATTCCTGCTGCGTGCATCCATCGCGACCGGGATTGCGTAAATCACCTTGAACGCGGCATGAGCAACCGCCGGCAGTTCCATACAAAGAGGCGTCAGCGCCATCGGGCAGTCGACACAAAGACAAAGACACACGGAGCAACGTCATGAAAGTTGCAGTAATCGGAGCGGGGATTTCCGGGCTTGCATGCGCCTATCGGCTGGCGAAGGCCAAGGCGGGCATCGACGTGACGCTGTTCGAGGCCAACAGCTACTTTGGCGGTCACACGAACACGGTGGACGTGACACTCGACGGCATCACGCACGGCGTGGATACCGGCTTTCTAGTCTTTAATCGCCGCACTTATCCGAATCTGGTGAAGCTGTTCGAAGAACTCGACGTCCCGACCACTTCGACCGATATGTCGTTCTCCGTATCGCTGACAGACCGTCGGCTGGAATGGGCGGGCAGCGACCTGAACACGGTTTTCACACAGCGCCGCAATCTGCTGCGCCCGGCATTCCTGCGCATGCTGGCCGATATCGTCCGCTTCAACCGCACGACCACCGCGCTGGCGCTGGCTGGCAAGGACGTTCAACTCGCCGAGCCGGTGAGCAGCTTTCTCAAACGGGAAAAGTTTTCGACAGCATTTCGCGACTGGTACCTGCTACCGATGATCGGCGCAATCTGGTCGTGCTCCACGCCGCAGATGATGGCGTTTCCCATCGGCACGCTGATTCGCTTTTGTCATAACCACGGCCTGCTGCAAGTCAACGGCAGGCCGCAGTGGCACACCGTCAACGGAGGCGCACGCGAATACGTGCGGCGGATGCTGCCCGTCTTAGGCGATGCCCGCGTCGGTGCGCCCGTGACATCGGTGAGACGCAACGCGCACGGCGTGGAGATCGATAGCGCGCGGGGGTCGGAACACTTCGATCACGTCGTGCTTGCGTGCCATAGCGACCAGGCGCTGGCCGTCCTCGCCGATCCCTCGCACGGCGAATCGGCCACGCTCGGCGCGATCGGCTATGCGCCGAATCGCGCGGTGCTGCATACGGACGCTTCGCTGCTGCCGGCGCAACGTGCATGGTCGGCATGGAACTACGAAAGCCGCACCGGCGAGCTGGGCGGCGAGCCACAGTTATGCGTGCATTACCTCATCAACAAGCTGCAACCGTTGCCGTTCAAGACGCCAGTCATCGTCTCGCTGAATCCGGTGCGTGAGCCGCGTCGCGACACGGTAATGCGCGAATTCGCCTACAGCCACCCGGTCTTCGATCAAGCCGCCGTGCAAGCCCAACGCAATTTGCCGTCGATGCAAGGCGTACGCAATACGTGGTTCGCAGGTGCATGGACCGGTTACGGTTTCCACGAAGACGGCCTGAAGTCCGGGCTGGAAGCGGCCGCGAAGCTGACTGCCCTTGCGGCCCTTGCGACATTCAGCAGCACCGAACCGGCGCTTGCAGCATGAGTACGCGCACCCCTCAATCCTTCGATGCCCCCGACCTGTTGCTCGTCGGGCCCGTGCGCCACAAGCGGCTGCGCCCGGCACGCAACGCGTTCTCCTACGGCGTCTATACGTTGCGGCTACCGCTGCGCGCACGTGCCGCAAGGTTGGCCCAAGGTACGCAGCGCGACTCGCGCTTGTTCGCAACCAATCGATTCGGCTTACTAAGCTTTCACGACAGCGATCACGGTGCAGAGGGACAAACGGCGCTCCAATGGATCGAATCGATGCTGCATGAAAACGGCATCCACGACGCCACTGGCGAGATCTTCCTGCACACGTTCCCGCGCGTGCTGGGCTACGTCTTCAATCCTGTCAGCTTCTGGTTTTGCGAGCGCGCGGACGGCACATTGCGCGCCGTGGTCTGCGAAGTGAACAACACCTTCGGCGAGCGCCATTGCTACCTGCTCGATCCAGGCAGCGGCGTCCTGAACGGCACACCGCTCACCGCCGCCAAGGTTTTCCACGTGTCGCCATTCTGCAAGGTGCAAGGGCACTACACGTTCCGCTTCATGTTTGCATCGCCGAAACGCGGTAAGCCGTTGCGCTCACTGGCGCGCATCGACTACGACGACGGCGAAGGTCCGCTCTTGCTGACCAGCATCGCGGGAAGCGCCCGCCCGCTCGACGCCCGCAACGTGCTGCGCGTGTTCTTCGGTTATCCGCTGATGACGTTCGGCGTTGTCGCGAAAATTCACTGGCAAGCGCTGAAGCTGTTCTTCAAGCGCGTGCCGTTCGTGAGCAAACCCACTCCGCCGTCTGCGAACGTCTCGCACGAGCGGGCCGAATTGCCGACCAGGACCAGGTGACTTGCAAATGTCGACACAGCCCTCCGCCCCTTCATCGCTTCGCAGCCCGGCCGCATCGTGGTTCATCCGGCCCTTGGTGCGGACTCATCGCGCGTGGCGCAAACCCGCTGCTGCGCGCGTCGTGCTCAGGCTTTTGAGCCGGCTTCAATACGGCGTCCTCGATGTCCACCTCCCCGACGGCACCACGCGCCGTTTCGGACAAGCGCCTGACGCCGCCGGCAACCCGCCGTATGCGCGTGTCGTGCTGACCAACTGGAACGTGTGCGCGGCGGCGCTGAAGAGCGGCGATATCGGTTTTGCCGAGACCTACCTGGCGGGCGACTGGCATACCGACGATCTCGCCGCGCTGCTCGACATCATGGTGCGTAACCGCACGACGATCGAGGCGGTGGTCTACGGTTCGTGGTTCGGCAAGCTGACGAATCGCTTCCGGCATCTGCGCAACGCGAATACGAAGGAAGGCAGCCGGCGCAACATCCACGCACATTACGATCTTGGCAACGCGTTCTACAAGCTCTGGCTCGACAGCACGATGACCTATTCGAGCGCCCTCTTCGACGGCTCGCCGGACCAGACGCTCGACGACGCGCAACGCGCGAAATACCGGCGGTTGTTGAACGAATTGAAGCTCGAAGGCGTCAATCCAGGCGTGCTGGAAATCGGTTGCGGCTGGGGCGGATTCGCACAACTCGCTGCAAGCGAAGCGAAAGCGAACGTGACCGGCCTGACACTGTCCACCGAACAGCTCGCTTACGCGCAGCAGCGTCTGGCGGACGCGGGGCTCAGCGACCAAACCGATCTTCGCCTGCAGGATTACCGCGATACCCACGGCCAGTTCGACGCGATTGCATCGATAGAAATGTTCGAAGCAGTGGGCGAGGAATATTGGCCGAGCTACTTTGAATGCATCAAGCGCAATCTGAAACGCGGCGGGCGCGCATGCGTGCAGACGATTACCATCGACAACGCGCTGTTCGATCGCTACCGGACGAGTACCGACTTTATCCAGCAGTATATTTTTCCAGGCGGTATGCTGCCTTCGCCTGCCGTGTTCGTGCAATCGGCGGAACGCCACGGGCTGAAAGTGGTCAACCAGTTCTCCTTTGGCCGCGACTATGCACGCACGCTCAGGATGTGGCGCAATGCGTTTGTTGCGCGGCTCGACGAGATCCGTGCACAAAGATTCGACGAACGATTCATCCGCTTGTGGGACTTTTACTTATGTTATTGCGAGGCCGCGTTCGCGCACTCGAACACCGACGTCATCCAGTTCACGCTGGAACACGCCTGATCGCAAGGATCGCCGCGCTTGCTCTGGTGCTGATCGTCTTGCCGCTGCAGGCGTTTGCTTTCGACGCCGCACCGGTCGTGCGTCAGACGATTCCCCAGGCGCGCGTGCAGGGCGAAGGCGAGTTGCGCATGTACGGCTTTCATATCTACGACGCCAAGCTGTTTGTCGGGCCGACCGGTCTGTCGAGCAAGGAATTGACGGCGCGGCCGTTTGCGCTGGATATCGAATATGCGCGCGCTTTCAAGGGCCGTTCGATCGCTAAAAGAGGTCGCGAGGAAATGGACAACCTGAAGGTAGCCAGCAAAGAGCAGACGGAGCAATGGCAAGAGCAGATGGAGGAAATCTTCCCGGACGTGCAGCCGGGAGATCATGTCATTGGCGTATTCGTGCCGGAACGCGGCACGACGTTTTATGCCGACGATAAGGTCATCGGCACTATTCCCGGCGACGACTTCGCTCGCGCATTCTTCTCGATCTGGCTCGATCCGCGCACGTCGGCGCCGGGCTTGCGCAATCAGTTGCTTGCTAACGGCGCGGCGCAGTAGGTTGGCGTTTCAACCTCGCCGCCACGTCGCTTGAAGCATGGATCAAAGCGGTTTCTTTCTTGGCGCCGCTTTCCTGGCAGGCGCTTTCTTCGCTGTGGCTTTCCTGGCGGCTGGCGGCGCGTCGGCTTCAGGCGGCGCGGTGGCTTCGGGCGGTTCTAAATCATCATCGCCGTCGTCATCGCCGTTTTCGTCTTCATCCGTGCTCATGCTCGGCGTCGCCGCGCCAGCATGTTGTTGCGCCATCGCCAAGGTCGCCAGGCTGTTGAATTGCGATTGAAGCATGTTCCACCAGCCCGATGGATCGAATGAAGCGTCGTTCACGCCGGCTTCATTGGGCGCCTCGGTTTCGGGCTCCGCCTTCGGCTCTTTCCCCGGCGGCGCAGGCCACCCGGATACGGTCGATGGCGCCGACGACGAAGCCTTCTCCACCGACGACTGCGCGAACGCGCCGAACGCGCGCAACGTGGCAAGCGTCGCGCGCTGCACTTCCAGCGCCTGGATAGCCGATTGCAGCATGTTCAGGTTGAGCTTGAGCCATTGCTCGACCGCGCGCATGTCCTTGATGCGCTTGTCGAGTTCTTCAACGTTCGTGAGCGGCGCAAGCATGTCGGACATCATGGACAGCGACGGCGACCCGCCCGGTGCCGCGGCTGCCGCGAACGGGTTCAGCTTCATCATGTCCCACATCTTTTCCATCATGTCGCCCTGGGGAAAACCGGTCATGCCTGGGAAACTTCCAAAGGGCGACGTACCGCCGGGCGTATCGGTCATGAGACTTTCTCCTTGATGCTGCGGGTACGTATCGGGATCGGGTAAAGGGGAAACTACAAACTGGTCGATGCGGATCTAAAACGGCGATCCGCCCGGGAAATCCGGCGCGCGCCGCTCACGCAGCGACTTGATGCCTTCCTGCACATCGGGCCCGGAAAAGCCCATGAATTCGAGCGCCAGCGAGGTATCGAAGGCCGGGCCGGCCGTTCGCAGCCAGTTGTTCAGCGCATATTTCGTCCAGCGGATAGCCGTCTGCGAACCTTGCGCCAGACGATTCGCGACTTCGAACGCTTTCGTCAGCAACTCGCTTTCGTCCACCGCCAGCGACACCAGCCCGATGCGCTCCGCTTCCTCGCCGCTCACCGGTTCGCACAACAGCAGGTAATACTTCGCTTTCGCCATGCCACACAACAACGGCCACACGATTGCCGCGTGATCGCCGGCGGCCACGCCGAGCCGCGTGTGTCCATCGATAATGCGCGCAGTTTTCGCCGCGATGGAAATATCGGCGAGAAGGCCTGCAACCAGTCCCGCACCGACAGCCGGTCCGTGCATGGCTGAGACGATCGGCTTGCTGCAGTTGATCACGTTATAAACGAGATCGCGGGCCTCGCGCCAGACCCTCGCGCGGACCTCGAAGTCGGAGGCCATCTGTTCGACCAGATGCAGGTCGCCGCCGCCTGAAAAACCTTTCCCCTCGCCGCGAATCAATGCAACGCGCGTGTCTGGATCGCGATCGATATCACGCCAGATATCCGCCAGTTCGCGATGCATGTTCGCATCTGCGGTCGCGAGTCCGCTCTTGTTCGCGCCCGCACCGTTCATGACGATTTCGAGCACACCGTGGTCATGCCGCCGCAATTCCAGCGACGTGTAATGTGCGTACAGAGAAAGGTCGCTCATGGCCGTGCCTTAGCTAAAGAAAGATCAACGCGGTTGATAGATCCACTTGCCGTTCTCGATCTCCGCTATCACGCGGGCACGCTGATCGAGACCGATATGATCGTTCGGCGTCATGTTGACAAGGCCGTTCGAGTCCGCAAAATTCTGCGTGTTTTCCAGCGCATCGCGTAAAGCGGTACGGAACTCAGGCGTGCCCGGCGCCCCCGCTTTCAGCGCAATCGGCACCGCGCGGTTCAGCAACATACCCGCGTCCCATGCATACGAGCCGAACGCCGAGACCGACCCCGCGCCGTACTTCGATTCATACAGCTTGATGTAGTCGAGCGCGAGATGTTTCGCCGGATGATCGTCGGGCAGTTGCGATGCGACGAGTACGGGGCTCGTCGGCAGGAACGTGCCGTTGCAATCCGCGCCGCACACGCGCAGGAAGTCGCGATTGCCCGTGCCGTGGTTATGATAAATCGCGCCTTTGTAACCGCGTTCTTTCAATGTCTTCGGCGGCAGCGCGGCAGGCGTTCCCGCTGCACCCACGACCACCGCGTCCGGCTTCGCCGCCATGATCTTCAGCACCTGTCCGGTCACGCTGGTGTCCGTCCGGTTGAAGCGTTCGTTGGCTACCATCGTTATGTGGTGAAGCTGCGCGAACTTCGCGACTTCCACGTAGAAGGTCTCGCCAAGCGCGTCGGCCTGGCCGATGTACGCCATCGTTTTCACGCCATGATTGCTGGCATGTTCGGCAATGGCCGATGCCATCATGGCGTCGGTTTGCGGCGTCTTGAAGACCCAGTGGCGCTTGGCATCGACCGGTTCAATGATCTTCGACGACGACGCGAGCGAGATCATCGGCGTCTGACCATCGGCGACCACATCGATCATGGCGAGCGAGTTCGGCGTAATGGATGAACCGATGATCGCGTCCACGTGATCTTCGGAAATCAGCTTCTTCGTGGTCTGGACGGCTTGCGTGGTGTCGGAGGCGTCATCAAGAATGATGTAGTCCACCGGGCGGCCGCCCATTTCCTTCGGCAGCAACGCGACGGTGTCTCGTGCCGGAATGCCGAGCGACGCGGCCGGTCCCGTCAACGACAACACCAGCCCGATCTTCACATGCGGCGTCTGCGCCCAGGCTGCCGTTGAAAGTGTGATCAAGACACCCGCCGCCAACTGCCTGAACGCCGCTCCCCATCCGCCGCCTGACTGCATCGAAGTCTCCTTGTTATGGGTGCGCCGACGCAGTTTTTTGTAAGCGTTTCGACGCAATGCGGCTAAGTGTAGGGCGGCGCAGCATGGGCGCGCATCGGGCGAAACCCCTTACTGGCGGCGTCGCTTATTCATCGGTTATTCATTCAACGCCACAACCGACTGATCGATTGCACCGAAAATCGACTTGCCGGCTTCGTCGAATATTTCGATCTTCACGCTGTCGCCGAATTTCATGAACTCGGTTGTAGGCGCGCCGTGCTCGATGGTCTCCAGGCAACGCTTCTCGGCGATACAGCAATAACCCCGCTTCGTATCCTTGTTCGAGACCGTACCCGAACCCACGATCGATCCCGCGCGCACATTGCGGGTCTTGGCCGCGTGGGCGATCAGCTCGCCGAAGTTGAACACCATGTCGGTGCCGCAATCGGGCTGGCCGACTTTCTTGCCGTTCCAGTGCACGATCATCGGCCGATGCACGCGACCCTCGCGCCACGCGTCGCCAAGTTCGTCCGGCGTAACCGCGACCGGCGAGAACGCCGTGGCCGGCTTGCTCTGGAAAAACCCGAAGCCTTTGCTAAGCTCGGCGGGGATCAGGTTGCGCAGCGAGACGTCGTTGACCAGCATCAGGAGGCGGACGTGCCTGAGCGCGTCGGCGGGTTTGACGGTCATCGGCACGTCGGATGTGATCACGGCCACTTCTGCTTCGAAGTCGATGCCGTAAGCCTCCGATGCACACACGATATCGTCTTCAGGTCCGAGCAGATCGTCGCCACCGCCTTGGTACATCAAGGGATCGGTCCAGAATTCGGGCGGCATTTCCGCTTTGCGGGCGCGTCGCACGAGTTCGACGTGGTTCACGTACGCCGAGCCATCGGCCCACTGGAACGCGCGGGGAAGCGGCGCCATGCAGGCTTTGGGGTCGAAAGCGAACGAGTGGCGCGCGCGGCCCTGGTTCAGCGAATCCGAGAGATCCAGCAACTGGGGCGCGTAAAAAGTCCAGTCGTCCAGCGCGCGTTGCAGCGTCGGTACGATCGCGTCGGCAATGGCCGCCGTGCGCAAATCACGCGATACGACGACCAGTTGGCCGTCGCGCGTTCCGTCCTTCAGCGTGGCAAGTTTCATAAGCCGTTTTGTACGTTTAGTGACGATGGAGGAAATCTATTTTACGATGGTGAATCATGTCGGGGCGGTTTTGGGATGCTTCGGGCTGATGTGGTGGAATGGTTCGCTGCGTTTGGCGGTTCGTTTTCAGGCTTGATGGACGTCCGTTTTGAGCGGTGATGGCGTTTTCCGGTTGCCGTTTCAAGCAGTTGCTTTAGCTATTTTTAGCTATTTGCCGTCGCCATTCAGGCCGCTCACGCGCCTCCGGCCTAACCTTGTTTTGTGAACCGGCTCGCGCCGTTATCGATTTCTCCATGCCCTCTCCCAGCCGTCCCGGTCCGTCCGTGTTGCCCATATCTGAACAGGCCGAAGCCGACGATGCCCTCGACTCCGCCGACCCAAGCGACGCCACCGACACCACCGAGGAAAAGTCCCGCTCGGGCATCCAGTCGATCGAAGTCGGCTTCCGTCTGCTCGACGTGCTGACAAACGAGCCGCGCGCGATGATGCTGCGCGATCTCGCCCAGCGCGCCGGCATGAGCCCGGCGAAGGCGCATCGTTACCTGGTGAGTTTCCTGCGGCTTGGCGCGGTCTCTCAGGACCCGGTATCCGGGCGTTATGAGCTGGGTGGTTTCGCGTTGCAGATGGGTTTGGCGCGCCTCGCCCGGGTCGATGGCGTCAAACTCGCACGCATCGCGCTGACGGGATTGCGCGACCGGCTGGACCTGACGGTGGGGATCGCGGTATGGGGCAATCAGGGTCCGACGGTCGTGCACTGGATGGAGTCGAGCTATCCGGCGAAGGCTTCGTTGAAACTGGGCGATGTCATGCCGCTGTTGTCATCGGCGACGGGTTTGCTGTTTGCCGCGTGGCTACCGCGCAGCAAGACGCAAGCGATGCTCGATCGCGAACTCGCCGCCACGCGGCAGTCCATGGCAGATATTGAACCGGTGCTGACCGAGATCCGCGCACATGGCGCGGCGCGCGTGGAGGGCATGTTGCTGCCGACCATCCATGCGTTCTGCACGCCGGTGTTCGACTCGACCGGCGACCTCGCGCTCGGGCTGATTGCGCTCGGCCACGAAGGATCATTCGATACCCGCTGGGGCGGCGAAATTGACACCGCCTTGCGAGAATGCGCCGGACAACTTTCTTACGAACTCGGGTATAAACCGGGCGAACGGTAAGACTTGAGGATCGTACGATGCTTAACGAGCGCGGAACATCGCGGCGTGCCCGCGAGTCATATGCGTTTCGTGCGCGTTTCGCCTGGTCCTGCCGGGTCCTTTGATCATTCGCGTTCTGTCATGATCGTTGCCGATTGTTCCCTCGGCAGCGTTTTACCGCTTGCCCGACCACGCGCGTTTCTGAGCTAGCCGATGCCGTTCTCCCTGCTTCGCCGCCGTCGCGCCACTGCTGGCGCATCGTCCGACAATTCATCCGCCGACCATTCCCTTCGATGGGTCGTGTGGCTGGTCGTGCTGCTCGTCGTTCTCGCACTGCACTGGATCGCGGGGCGCTGGGTGGACAGGAGCGGGAACGCATCGAATCCGGAGCCGGCTGAACATGTCCCGGTGCAGGTCGAGTTGCTAACGCCCAAGCCGGTAGTGCAAGCGCCAGTGCCTGTCGCGCCGCCTCGGCCCGCTCCCAAGCCCAAGCCCAAGCCGGTGCCCCAACCCACGCACGCCATCACGACAGCGCAGACTGAACAGGCGGCACAGGCAGCTCAAGTGGCAAAAGCAGCACAAGCAGCACAAGCAGCTCAGGCCGAGCAAGCGGCTCAAGCAGCGGCAGCGCGAGCAGCAACCGCACAGGCCGCGGCGAAAGCCGCAAGCGATGCGGCAGCTTCTCAAGCAGCCGCCGCCGCAACCGGCGATAAATTCAGCGTCCCGCCCTCGGGCGAACTTCGTTACGACACGCGCATCAATGGCGTGATGAACCAGATCGGCAACATCCACTGGCTCAACGATGGCCAGCACTACGAGATGGTCGTCTCCATCCCCTTGCCGTTTGTCGGACCGTATGTGTATTCCAGCAAGGGCCATATCGACAGTTTCGGCATTGCGCCTGAGCAATACTCGGAGCAGCGGGGCCGCCGCGCCGCCGACGTCACCGTCTTCGATCGCACCACGAAGCAACTGGTCTACACCCGCACGCCGAATAACCAGCCGCTCGCCGATGGTGCGCAAGACCGTTTCAGCGTTGTCATGCAATTGTCGACTCTGGTGCGCGGCTCGCCCGATACTTACAAGCCCGGCGTAGTGCGTCAATTCAGTGTTGCCGATAACGACAGCAACGAGATCTGGCCGATAGAAACCGTCGGCGATGAAAACGTCCAGACCGCTGACGGCAACATACAGGCTCGTCATTTCACCCGCCTGCCACGACGCGAAGGTGATCGCCGGCGTCTCGACATCTGGCTCGCACCTGCACTGGGTTGGCTGCCCGTGCGTATTCTGCAGACGGAGCCGAACGGCATGCAGATCGAGATGCTCTGGCGCGGCAAGCTGCAAGCGCCGTCCACCACGCCAGGTCAATCCGGTGCGGGCACGCCGGATGCGTCTGAAGATGCAGCGCCCGTCGCGCCTGAATCCGACAAGCCCTGATATCCGCTCGATTTAACGCAGGCTTAAGCCAGGCCGTGTAGTCTGAGGTAAAGATTCGACGAAAAACTCCGTTAAACAGGTGATGCCAGAACGTGCGAGGATGTGTGAGGAGAGTTCGATCCCGAACTGATGCCGCGGTGTCAACAGAGCCAGTATGCAAGTGTCGATCAAGCGGTCAGGCATCGGGTGAAATGGTTGTACGTACATCGGTTGAAGGTTTCGTCAGGGTCGTAGAAACGATCCGCGATTTCGCTTTGAGGGCGCAATTGACATCGATTAAAACGCCTGAGCGAGTCATTACCGGCGATGCGGACGAAAGCGGTGGTGGATTCAAACATGAATGCAAGATTCGCAATACTTGACGTGTCATATCTATCCCCAGTAGAAGAAACACAGCGTTTCAGGGCACTTCTGGAAACATTTTTGCGGGAGAATGTCTAACAAAGGTCCTCGATGGGCTTTCGGTATCAACGTCGAGGCCACCCCTTGAATTCCAACCCAAACGCTCAATGTAAGACGGTGAAACGCCTTACGGGCAAACAGGAATAAGGAGTGTCGCCATGCAAATGATCTACAACAGCCCTAACTATTGTGTAGTCGAATTCCCGCCGCAGGACAATCATCTCGCGATGAAAGCGGGGGGTTACGAGATCGTGGACAAGACCATGCAGCGCGAAATCTTCATTGACGGCGCACTCGCGGCGCGTTTTCGCGAGCATGTCCAGAAGTTGATGCAGGAAGAACAATCGTTGGAGGACGTGGACGAGTTTCTCGGCCAGTTCGACATCTTGATGAACCAGCCGGTGATCCTCCATTAAGCGTTTTACCTTGGCTAAGCGGTAAGAACACCCAGCGACACCTCCCAAAACCCCGCCACGAAAGTGGCGGGGTTTTTTGTTCATGACGCTTGATTGCCGGGTGTTTTGGAAAGCGCCATAAGAAAGCGTTCGTGCCCTACTACAGATACAATGTCAGGTTATTTCAGCCTGTTTGGAGCCATGTCGATCATGAATCCGTCCGCCGCCATTGATGCCCCGAAATCCGCCGCAAAGCGCCGCCCGTACACGCGCGGCGCCGTGTTGCCTGCCCTTTTGCAACAGCGCATTCTCATCCTCGACGGCGCAATGGGCACCATGATCCAGCGCTACAAGCTCGACGAAGCGGCGTATCGCGGGGAGCGTTTTGCCGACTATCCTCGTGACATCAAGGGCAACAACGAGTTGTTATCGATCACGCAGCCGCACGTGATTCGTGAGATCCACGACCAGTATCTGGCTGCCGGCGCGGACATTCTTGAGACGAACACCTTCGGTGCGACGACCGTGGCGCAGGCCGATTACGGCATGGAATCGCTTGCGGTCGAAATGAACACGCAGTCGGCAAAGCTGGCGCGCGAGGCTTGCGACAAGTACTCGACGCCGGACAAGCCGCGCTTTGTCGCGGGCGCGATCGGGCCGACGCCGAAGACCGCGAGCATTTCGCCGGACGTCAACGACCCGGCCGCGCGCAACGTGACCTTCGACGAACTGCGCCAGGCCTATTACGAGCAGGCGAAGGCGCTGATGGATGCGGGCTGCGATCTGTTCCTGGTCGAAACCATCTTCGATACCTTGAACGCAAAGGCCGCGTTATTCGCGCTCGATCAATTGTTTGAGGACACGGGCGAACTGTTGCCGATCATGATTTCGGGCACGGTGACCGATGCTTCGGGGCGCATCCTGTCGGGGCAAACGGTCGAGGCGTTCTGGAACTCGCTGCGTCATGCGCGGCCATTGACGTTTGGTTTGAATTGCGCGTTGGGCGCGGCGCTGATGAGGCCGTATATCGCTGAATTGTCGAAGCTTTGCGACACGTATGTCTCGTGCTACCCGAATGCGGGTTTGCCGAATCCGATGAGCGATACAGGCTTCGATGAAACGCCCGATGTCACGTCCAGCCTGCTGAAGGAATTTGCGCAGGCGGGGCTGGTGAATCTGGCCGGCGGGTGCTGCGGGACGACCCCGGAACATATCGCGGAAATCGCGAAGGCACTGGCCGATGTAAAGCCAAGGAAGTGGCCGTCGCATTATCGTGAAGATGAGGCCGAGACGGTTTGATTTGCTGTTTTCCGCTGGTTTCCTACTGGAACTGATCAATGGCCGCCGTCAACAAACTGACGATCACCGGGTACAAGTCGATACGCGAATTGCGTGACTTCGAGTTGCGCAATCTGAACGTGTTGATTGGGGCCAATGGGGCCGGTAAATCGAACTTCATTAGCTTCTTCCGAATGCTGGCAGAGATCGTTGGGCAGCGGTTTCAGTTGTTTTCGCAGGTGGAAGGCGGCCCAGATGCGTTGCTGCGATTCGGCAGGAAGACGACGGCCGGTATATACGCCGGCCTCACGTTTGGAGGACACGGATACAGCTTCACCCTCCGTCCAACTAACGATAAGCGCCTGATTTTTGAACAGGAAGGCGTGCCGGCGGCGGGTCTTACGGCCGACCAAAGCTTGCTTTCCGGGACGTGGCGCCTATTGGGTTCCGGACAATCGGAATCGTTGCTAACTGGGTCAATCGATCCTCGCATGTCAGCGGTTTTGAAAGGCGTTGATAGTTGGCGTGTCTATCACTTCCACGACACCGGCTCAGACGCAAAGGTAAAGCAACAACACGCTCCGTTCGACACTCTCCGCCTTCAAGTCGATGGCGCAAACCTTGCCGCCTACCTCGGTCTTCTGCGGACTTCGTATCCGGACAATTACCGCATGACCGTGGAGACCATCCGACTCGTGGCCCCGTTCTTCGACGATTTCGTTCGAGCCCGCGAAGAAAGCAAAATGGTCCAGCTAGAGTGGCTGGAAAAAGGAAAGCCTGACGTGGTGTTCAATGCCCACGCGCTATCTGACGGCACACTTCGCTTCATCTGCCTGAGCACGCTGTTGCTGCAACCATGGGATTTGATGCCGGACACCATTCTGATCGACGAACCGGAACTCGGTCTGCATCCGTACGCTATCGTCATCCTCGCCGATCTGCTCAAGCGCGCGGCCGAGCGGAAGCAAGTAATCGTCTCCACGCAATCGGTGGAATTGATGAACTTGATGGAGCCCGAGGACATCGTCGTCGTGGACCGGGAAGGCGGCGCGTCGACATTTCACCGTCTCGACGCTGAACACCTCAAAGGTTGGCTGGAAGACTATTCGCTCGGCGAGCTCTGGAATCAGAATGTGCTGGGTGGGAGGCCGTCGTGATGACCCGTTTGTTCATTATCGGCGAAGGTCCGACCGAAGAGGCTTTTGTGAAAGCGGTGCTGGCCCCCGTCCTGCGGTTATCCAACATCCACGCGAAGGCTTTGCTCATAGAAACGTCTCGCGGACACCGCGGTGGCGGGCTCAATCTCGAGCGTACAACACGCGCCGTGAGAAACGCGCTGCAGCAGTATGACGACGCGTATGTAAGCACCATGTTCGATCTCTATGCGCTCCACAAGACTTTTCCAGGCGTCACTGACTCCGTGGGCCTGCAGGCATCCAACCGTGCTGCACGCATCGAACATCTTCTGCATGCCGATATCGTCGCGCGCGTCGGCTGCCGTCCGGAGCGTTTCATCCCGCACATCCAACCGCACGAGTTCGAATCGTTATTGTTCTCGGACATCGGCAAGCTTTGCGATGCGGAACCGGAGTGGGACAAACATCGAGCAGCGCTTTCGAAGGTGCGCGCTGATGTCGCGAACCCAGAATGGATCAACGACTCACCGCACACCGCGCCATCAAAGCGACTAGAAATTCTCCGTCCTCGTTACAGAAAGACAACGCACGGCCCGGCGAGCGCAGTAAGAATCACGCTCGATAAAATTCGCGAACAGTGCCCGCATTTCCGGCAGTGGTTTGAACGACTGCTGCACATCGGCGCGCAGCCGTTGGCCGTCCGACTCCCAGAATCCATAAGCTAAGCCAGCCATGACCGATCACACCATGCGCCTTTCCGGCCTCGAGCCGTTCAACGTCACCGACGGTTCGCTCTTCATCAACGTCGGTGAGCGAACCAACGTGACGGGATCGAAGGCGTTCTCACGCATGATCCTCAACAACCAGTTCGACGAAGCGCTGGCCGTCGCGCGCCAGCAGGTTGAGAACGGTGCGCAGATCATCGACATCAACATGGACGAGGCCATGCTCGATTCGAAAGCAGCCATGGTTCGTTTCCTGAACCTGATTGCTTCCGAACCGGACATTTCACGCGTGCCGATCATGATCGACTCGTCCAAGTGGGAAGTGATCGAAGCGGGCCTGAAATGCGTGCAGGGCAAGGCGGTCGTGAACTCGATCTCGCTGAAGGAAGGCGAAGACGCGTTCCGCCATCACGCCACGCTGATTCGACGCTACGGCGCGGCAGCAGTCGTGATGGCCTTCGACGAAGACGGCCAGGCCGATACCTACGAACGCAAGACGCAGATCTGCAAGCGCTCATACGATTTCCTCGTGAACGAAGTGGGTTTCCCGCCGGAAGACATCATCTTCGACCCGAATATTTTCGCAATCGCCACGGGCATCGAAGAACACAACAACTACGCCGTCGACTTCATCAACGCCACGCGCTGGATCAAGGAAAACCTGCCCTACGCGAAGATCAGCGGCGGTGTGTCGAACGTGTCGTTCTCGTTTCGCGGCAACGATCCGGTGCGTGAAGCCATCCACACCGTGTTCCTCTACCACGCGATTTCAGCGGGCATGGACATGGGTATTGTGAACGCGGGTCAGCTCGGCGTGTATCAGGATCTCGATCCCGAACTGCGCGAACGAGTGGAAGACGTGGTGCTGAACCGTCGCGAGGACGGCACGGACCGCTTGCTCGAAATCGCCGATAAATTCAAAACCGGCGCCGCGAAGAAAGAAGAGAACCTCGAATGGCGCAACCAGCCCGTCGATAAACGTCTCGCCCACGCGCTGGTTCACGGCATCACGAACTTCATCGTAGAGGATACCGAAGAAGTTCGGGCACGCATTGAAGCGGAAGGCGGCCGGCCGATCAACGTGATCGAAGGGCCGTTGATGGACGGCATGAATATCGTCGGCGACCTGTTCGGCGCGGGCAAGATGTTCTTGCCGCAAGTGGTCAAGTCGGCACGCGTGATGAAGCAAGCCGTGGCGCACCTGATTCCGTACATCGAGGAAGAAAAGAAGCGCATGGCCGATGCCGGCGAGGACGTCCGGCCGAAGGGCAAGATCGTGATCGCGACGGTCAAGGGCGACGTGCACGACATCGGCAAGAACATTGTCTCGGTCGTGCTCCAGTGCAACAACTTCGAAGTGGTCAACATGGGCGTGATGGTGCCCTGCGCGACCATCCTCGCGATGGCGAAGGAGCAAGGCGCGGACATCATCGGCTTGTCGGGGCTGATTACGCCGAGCCTCGAAGAAATGGCCTACGTTGCGTCGGAAATGCAGCGCGACACCTATTTCCGCGACAAGCAAACGCCGCTGCTGATTGGCGGCGCGACGACTTCGCGCGTGCATACGGCCGTGAAGATTGCCCCGCATTACGATGGTCCGGTGGTCTATGTGCCGGATGCGTCACGGTCGGTATCGGTGGCGTCGAGCCTGCTCTCGGACGACGGCGCGAAGAAGTATCTCGCCGACCTCAAGACGGACTACGAACGCATTCGCACGCAGCACGCGAACCGCAAGGCGCAGCCCATGGTGACCTACGCCGAAGCGCGCGCCAACAAGACGAAGATCGATTGGGCGAGCTACGAACCGAAAAAACCGACCTTCATCGGACGGCGCATTTTCAAGAACTACGATCTCGCGGAACTGGCGAACTACATCGACTGGGCGCCGTTCTTCCAGACCTGGGATCTGGCTGGCCCGTATCCGGCCATTCTCAACGACGAGATCGTGGGTGAATCCGCGCGGCGCGTTTTCTCCGATGGCAAGTCGATGCTCTCCCGCATCATCCAGGGCCGCTGGTTGCAGGCGAACGGCGTGGTGATGCTGCTGCCGGCGAACACGGTGAACGACGACGACATCGAAATCTATACCGACGATACCCGCACGCAAGTCGCCATGACATGGCGTAATCTGCGCCAGCAAACCGTGCGTCCGATCGTGGATGGCGTGCAGCGTTCCAACCGCTCGCTCGCGGATTTCATCGCGCCGAAGGACTCGGGCGTGGCGGATTACATCGGCATGTTCGCGGTGACGGCGGGCCTGGGTATCGACAAGAAAGAGAAGCAGTTCGAAGCCGATAACGACGACTACAGCGCGATCATGCTGAAGGCGCTGGCCGATCGGTTCGCTGAAGCCTTCGCTGAAGCGCTTCACGCACGGGTGCGCCGCGAATTGTGGGGTTACGCGGCCGGCGAGACACTCGACAACGCCGCCATGATCGAAGAGAAGTATCGGGGAATTCGTCCCGCGCCGGGTTATCCGGCGTGCCCGGATCACCTGGTGAAGCAGGACATGTTCGACGTGCTGCAAGCCAACGAGATCGGCATGACGGTGACGGAGTCGCTGGCCATGTTGCCGGCGGCCAGTGTGTCGGGTTTTTACATCGCGCATCCGGAAAGCACGTACTTTTCGGTCGGCAAGATCGCGGACGATCAGGTGGAAAGCTTCGCGCAGCGCATGGCGATTTCGAAGAACGACGCCGAACGCGCGCTGGCACCGTTACTGTAGGCAAATACCGGGAATCACAACGGCACAATATTGGCGAAGTCTATTACGGTTATTTTGGTTTTCCTTACACTCGAAGGGGTGCAAAGGCCGTCATGGCGGCGGTCACGCATTCCTTCAATCGTCACGGAGAAAGTCGAAAATGAGCAAGCTGACGCCTGTCCTCGCCGTTGCTGTCGCTGTGCTGTTCACGTCGGGAAGTCCGGCTGCCTTCGCGCAGGGCAACGCCAAGCCGGGTACGGGCGCAAGCTCGAGCACCGCGTCGAGCTATTCGCCGCCCGTCGTGGAGCACAAGAAGAAACCCCGCAAGCCGCGTGCAAAGAAAGGCGCGAGCGTGCCGGCATCCGGAGCTGCGCAGTAAGCGCTGTATACGTCTACACGTCCGTACGCTCCGTATTCATCGGAACAAAAAAACCCGCATCGGCAACGATGCGGGTTTTTTTTAATGCTGACTTACCGGTGCGCGTCAGGCTCAGCCAGCGAACAAATCCCGCCACGTCACCCGAGGCTCAATCCGAGACTCACACGCCCCACAGGATGTCACCCTCGGCCTGATGGGCGAGGCGCATCATGTCGAGGAACGGGTACGCACGCTGCGCCAGACCGACGGGAATCTCGTGCGGTTCATGGCCGGGCTCGCCTTCGTGGAAGTGGCCATCGTGCTCGGCGCGTTCCTGCTTGTCCGTCGCAACAGCCGATTCCAGCTTCTGGATGCATTCAGGGAGTTCTTCATGCGTAATGACGCCGCGCTCGCCAAGCCGCTTACCGATGATGCCAAGCAGGTAATCAGCAAGGTTGTCGAGCATCTGAACGTCTGGTGCAGCTCTGGTTTTAAATGTGATCAGCATGGCAAGGTCCTTTCCCTTTATGTTGGCCTTTTGTGGCTAATGAGCGAGATGCGCCAAGCGTGACAACAGCCCAGGCCACTACACCACACGCCGGCGCATTGTTTTAATTCCTGACTCGCTTTCTCGACTCGACCCTGATTCGACATATTAGCACCTGCTAAAATCCCGATTTAACCGAGCGAATGTTGCCACCGGTTACAAAACCCCGGTTTTGGCGTTATCGCCGCAACCGGCTCCGGCTATGCTTCCAGACGCGCATACGCAGACATGCATTGCGTCCTGACCGAGTGTCGGAAGTCTTCGCCCGCTTCCGGGCGAGCGCAGTGGATTGAAGCAAACAAAGAAACACGCGTCGTATCGGCGTTTGAAGCTCAATCGCACGTTTTTGCCGCGTTCTTCAGCGAGCGCGTGGATCGAAACAATTACCGGATTTAAGAATCAGCATGCTGCCCGCACAAAAACATACACTCGAAACGCTGCTCGCCGACGCGGTCAAGCAGGTCGTACAGGCGTCGCAAGGCGCATCGGAAGCGAGCTTTGTCGCGCCGGTCATCGTCCTGGAGCGCCCGAAAGTCGCGGCGCACGGTGACGTGGCGTCGAACGTGGCCATGCAGATCGCCAAGCCGCTGCGCGCGAATCCGCGCCAACTGGCGCAGCAGATCGTGGATGCGGTGCTCGCTCTGCCGGCAGCGCTGGGCCTGGTCGATGCCGCCGAGGTCGCCGGTCCGGGCTTCATCAACTTGCGGCTGGCGGCAGCGGCGAAACAGGCCGTGGTGCCGGCGGTTATCGCGGAAGGCGCGCGCTACGGCTACAACGCCCGCGACGAAGGCAAACGCGTGCTGATCGAATTCGTTTCGGCCAACCCGACCGGGCCGCTGCATGTGGGCCACGGCCGTCAGGCCACGCTCGGCGACGCATTGGCGAACCTGCTCGGCACGCAAGGCAACGCGGTGCATCGTGAGTTCTACTACAACGACGCCGGCGTGCAGATCGGCAATCTGGCCATGTCCACGCAATTGCGCGCCCGCGGTTTTGCGCCGGGCGACAAGGCGTGGCCGGAGAACGCGTACAACGGCGAGTACATCGCGGATATCGCACGCGACTATCTGGCCGGCGCGACGGTCGCGGCCAAGGATGGCGCCCCGGTGACGGCGAAGGGCGATGTGGACGATATCGACGCTATTCGCGTCTTTTCCGTCGCATATCTGCGCCACGAACAGGATCTGGACCTGACTGCGTTCGGCGTGGACTTCGACCAGTTCTACCTGGAGTCGTCGCTGTATAACGAAGGCCGCGTGCAAGCCACGGTCGACGCACTGATCGCCGCCGGCAAGACCTACGAGCAGGACGGCGCGCTCTGGCTGCGCACGACCGACGACGGCGACGACAAGGACCGCGTGATGCGCAAGTCCGACGGCACGTACACCTACTTCGTGCCGGACGTCGCGTACCACGTGGCGAAGTGGCAGCGCGGCTTCACCAAGGTCATCAACGTGCAAGGCTCGGACCACCACGGCACCATCGCGCGCGTGCGGGCGGGGCTGCAGGGGCTTGGCATCGGCATTCCGAAGGGCTATCCCGACTATGTGCTGCACAAGATGGTCACGGTCATGCGCAACGGCGTGGAAGTGAAGATCTCCAAGCGCGCGGGCAGTTATGTGACGGTGCGCGACCTGATCGAATGGTCGGGCGGCATGACGCCGGGCGAGGAAGTCGCACCGGATCAGATCGATGAAGACACCATTCGCCGCGGCCGCGACGCCGTCCGTTTCTTCCTGATCTCGCGCAAGGCCGACACCGAATTCGTCTTCGATATCGATCTGGCGCTCAAGCAGAGCGACGAAAACCCGGTGTATTACGTGCAGTACGCGCATGCACGGATCTGCACGATCCTCGGCGACTGGAAGACGAAATACGCCGGCAATGCAGCGACGCTGCCGAGCGTCGATCTCTCGCCGCTCTCGAGCGAACGCGCGATGGCGTTGCTGAACAAGCTCGCCGAGTATCCGGACATGCTCTCGCACGCCGCCGACGAACTCGCGCCGCACGCGGTCGCGTTCTACCTGCGCGACCTCGCGGGCGAATTCCACTCGTTCTACAATGCGGAGCGCGTGCTGGTGGAGGAAGATGGCGTGCGCAACGCGCGCATTGCGTTGCTTGCCGCTACGCGGCAGGTGCTCGAAAACGGTCTCGCGCTGATCGGCGTGTCCGCCCCCGTCAAGATGTGATTCCCGCGCCGGGCGTGTCGGGCGTGTCATAGCCCGGTGCATAAAAGCAGCGCGGCGCGCGTACGACGGGTGAAGACGGCTGACGACGGGTGCATGACCTGACGCAACACCGGGCAACCTAATACCGCGCAACACCCAACCACGCTTAAGGCCGCCGTTATAATCGACGGCCATTCAGAAGACTTTTTGCAGGCTATTCATACGATGGCAAAACCACGCAGCACGTCGAAGCAGTCGAAGCAAACCGGGGGCACTTTTCTCGGTATCGTGCTGGGCTTGATTGTCGGCCTTGCAATTGCAGTGATCGTGGCGCTGTACATCACGCGCGCGCCCACGCCGTTCGTCGCGAAGGTCGCGCCGGCTCCAGCCGACGCGGGCTCCACGCCCGCCACGGGCCAGCCGTACGATCCCAACCGGCCACTCCAGGGCAAGACGCCCGGCCAGGCCGTGCCGCAAGCCGCACAGCCCGCGCCGCCGAACACCGCGCCTGGGCAGACGAACAACCAGACGCAGTCGTCGGGCGTGCAGGACGAACCGGAGATCCTGGAAGTGCCGCCATCGGCCGCGAACGGTACGGCCGTTGCGCCGAAGCCAGCTACCGTGCCGCCGGTCGCGAATGCGCCGAGCAGCTCGTCGAGCACAACGCCTGCGAAAAAGCCGGCTGAGGCACAGGCTTCGTCGACGGCCAAGGTCACGCCGCCCGCACCCGGCGACGCGAACACCGGCTATTTCCTGCAGGTTGGCGCGTACAAGACCCAGGCCGATGCAGAGCAGCAGCGCGCGCGGCTCGGCTTCCAGGGTTTCGAGTCGAAGGTCACGCAACGCGATGCGGGCAACGTCACGTATTTCCGCGTACGAATCGGGCCGTTCACGAAGTTCGAGGACATGAACACCGTGCGTCAGCGACTGTCCGACGCAGGCGTGGATACCGCCGTTATCCGCTTCTCGAAGCAGTGAGCATTCAGCAGTAGACCTCGCAGCCCGCGCGGCCTTTCATACAAGGCTGCCGCGGGTTGATAGCATGGCAGCAGCGGCTGACAGTGGCGCCGCCGGTCGGAACCAGGCCGGCGAGGCCCAGCCGGTTTAAGCCTCCTTTAAGCGTCGTGTGTTCCCCTTTCGCGTCTCCACGCCCTTTCCCGGTCATTATGAAAAAACTCTTCCGCGCCCTCGCTCTCTCCATCGGCCTTGTAGCCGGCACCCTGGGCGCCATGAATGCGGCGCACGCATCACCGGCAGCGCCTGTCGCGGGCACCGACTACACGGTGCTGCAAACCGCGCAGCCGGTGGACGCGCAGGGCAAGATCGAAGTGATCGAATTCATGTGGTATGGCTGCCCGCACTGCAACGAATTCGACCCGTACCTGGAAGCATGGGTCAAGAAGCAAGGTCCTGATGTCGCCTTCAAGCGCGTGCCGGTTGCCTTCCGCGACGACTTCATCCCGCACTCGAAGATGTATCACGCACTCGACGCACTCGGCCTCGCGGACAAGCTCACGCCCGCCGTGTTCAACGAGATCCACGTGAAGAAGAACTATCTGCTGACGCCGGAAGCGCAGGCTACGTTCCTCGCCACGCAAGGTGTCGACAAGAAGAAGTACCTGGACGCGTACAACTCTTTCTCGACGCAAAGCGACCTCCAACGCGATAACAAGTTGTTGCAGGACTACAAGATCGACGGCGTGCCGACAATCGCCGTGCAGGGCAAATACGAAACGGGTCCGGCCACCACGAACAGCCTGCCGGGCACGATCCAGGTCCTCGATTTCCTGGTCAGCCAGGTTCGCGCGAAGAAGATGTAAAGGCGTGAGCGCCGCCATGAAGGACACGCCGGGCAATGGTGCCAAGCCAGCCCGGCTGAGAGTTTTCATCACCGGCGCATCCAGCGGCATTGGCCTCGCGCTCGCCGAGGAATATCTCCGGCGCGGCGCGGTGCTTGGTCTCGTTGCCCGTCGTGGCGACACCCTCGCGGCATTCGCCGCACGTTTCCCCTCCCATTCCATCTCGATCTATCCCGCCGACGTCCGCGACGCCGCCGCGCTTGGCGACGCCGCAGCGCAGTTCTGTGCGCAGCATGGCGGCGCCGATGTGGTGATCGCCAACGCCGGCGTCAGCCGCGGCGCGCTGACCGGTCATGGCGATCTCGATACCTTTCGCGACGTGATGGATATCAACTACTTCGGGATGATCGCGACGTTTGAGCCATTCGTCGCCCGCATGGTCGAGGAGCGGCGCGGAACGCTGGTTGGGATAGCGAGCGTGGCGGGTATCCGCGGATTGCCGGGGTCGGGCGCGTACAGCGCGTCGAAATCGGCGGCGCTGAAGTATCTCGAAGCGCTGCGGGTGGAGATGCGGCCGAAAGGGGTGTCGGTGGTGACTATCGCGCCGGGTTATATCCGCACCGCGATGACCGAGCACAATCCGTATCCGATGCCCTTCCTGATGGACGCCGACGTATTCGCCATCAAGACCGCCGATGCAATCGCGGGGAAGAGGAGGTTTGCGACGTTTCCATGGCAGATGCGTGTTGCTGGCGCGATGCTCCACGTGGTGCCGCGCTGGCTGTATGACCGCTTGCTGGAAAAAGCGCCGAGGAAGCCACGCGCAGCGGAATGATCGTTTGGAACCGTATGCGTGCGAAGGCAAAAACCCCTGCCGCGAAAAACAAAGCCCGGCGCAAAAACTCGCCGGGCTTTGTTGCTTTTCGTCGTCGCCTTTGAGTCTATCGAACGGAACTAAACGCGCTTAAAACCCCACGTACGGCGTATTTCCATTGGTGTTAAAGCCGAAATAAACATATCGTCCGAAGAAAAACGGCAGGCCGAAGTCGAATAGCGTCGGGAATGAACCAATACTCCCGGCCAGTCCGTTAAGCGCATAGTTCGTGCCGCTCGCCGCCAGCGTCTGCGCGTTCAGGACCGTGAAGTTCACCGTGCCCGTTACTCCATTCAGCCCGGTAACAGTTGCACTGAGCGCCTGCGAATTGGCCGGACAGTAGAAGTCCGTGAACGTGGACGTACAAGCCGTCAATGAGCTGTCGGTGAAGAACAGGCCGTTCGAACCCGAATCGACAATGGTCGTAACCGCCGCGCCCTTATAGGTTCCAACCAGGTTGCCAAAATCCGTCGAAAGATACGGCGTCGCGCCAGTCAACGCATTATTGCTCTGCGTCCCAATACCGAAGACCAACGTGCCGGTCACCGACGCCGCGGACGTCGCCACCGGCGGCAATTGCACGATCACGCCATTGTTGTCCACCGCGAACTTCGTCACCGGATTCACCACCTGCTGGGCAACCGGCACGGCAATGGCCGAGCAGTTCGTCCCGCTCGGGCACGAGTAGTAGTTGCTGGTTGCGGCGTTCGTACAGGCCACACCGCAATCGGTCGCCGCCACGCCCACGCCAAGAATCCCGTTCGCGCCCAGTTGCCGCGAGCTGTTCTCGTTGCTGCCGTTGATACAGCCATTGAGCGGCACCGTGGAATCAGGCAGATCGCCCACAACCTGGATCGGAATGCCGCTCGCGGTTTCGCCGCCAATCTTCACGTCGGCGGTGCGCACGGTGCCCCATGTGAAGCCATCGGCGAATTGCGTGCATTCCGCCAGTTGACCATTGCTCGTCGACTGGGCCACCGGCAAGCTGCCGACAATCTGCGCCGCCGCGTCGCTTGCCAAACGCAAGCCGTACGAACCGGTATCGAGCTGGATGTTGTTGATGGTCTGGCACGTGTTCGTGCCGGGCGCGCACACCGTCACCGTTACGTTCGGGATATTGACGAAGTTTTGTGCACCCGGTCCCACGGTGATAGGCACCGTGTTGTTCGAGCCCGTGGAGGCGATCGGCTGAGCGTTGGGCGTGCCGCTGGAGCCACTACCACTGCCACCGCCATTGGCGCCGCCGCTGCCACCACCGCTACTGCCGCCGCCGCTGCCGACGGAACTGCTGCCTGAATCGCCGCCCCCGCCACCGCAGGCAGCGAGTAACACCGACACGCTCAGCACGGCGAGCCAGCGGAGCAGGCCCGAAAGCAGGGTCGGCTTGGACGAGGAAATCGTCGGACGCATAGTAGAAGTCTCCGTCCGTTATTGGATGTCGCTGGGGCTGACGCCCGCTGGCAAGGACTGCGGCAGGTAGGCGTGCCCGGCGAATGCGCCCATGTGGCCGCCGGAGCGGACCACCAGCGCGCTGCCTGCCACGCTGACCGGTCCGCGGCCGCCGCCGTTGGCACGCTGGTTCTGGATGCCTTGCACGTATTGAGGGAAATAGCTGCCGAGCAAGGTCGGAAGATCGGGAATTCTTGGACCTTGCCACGCAATGCCAAACACCACGCCATCTGCGCCGACATACTCGTTCACCACCGTCCCGACGGCGAGCGTCGTGGTACGCACGGTGTAAGAACTGGCCGATGCACCCGCTGCGGAAGCAACCGCCGAGACCGCCGCACGCGCCACGGCGTTATTGACGGTGGCGCCGGCGGGCGGTGTCATCGGCGCGCCGCCAAGCACGGCATAAGCCGGCGATACAGCCAGCAAGCTCAATGTCAGCCCTGCCGCCAGGCTGGCGAGCGCAGTAACGCGTCGCGAGCCCAATGAAATGATCGAAGTGTTCACTCCGCCTCCCCTGTTTCGATTATCTCAATATTCGGTATTTTGCCTTTTGCAACGTTCGCGCCACAAAAGCCAAAAGAAAGCACTACCAGTATGCCAGTCGAATGAGTCGGAACCGGGAAAACGACGCTTCGTACAAACGCGTACGGTCGAGCGCCGATAAATGACTTTCAGGGGGTGACGCCGCAGGCAACGGCTCGACGCGGGCAAGTGCGTGCACCTGCGCAGCGCGAAGGCCGCGCGCGTCGAGTGGTCCGTATTGTCAGAAGCCGAGACTGGCGAGCAGATCGTCGACTTGAGTCTGGTCCTGGACTATGTCCGTGCGGCCTTCCGGATTGATCTGCGGACCGTTCAGCAAGGTTTCCGACGAGCCCGTGGGGCTCGACGCGGCCAGCGCCGCCGCCTGTGCCGCAAATTGTTCACGCCGCTCGGGCGCGATGTTCTCCAGCAGCACGCTGAGCAATTGCTGCTCGATCACGTACACCACGTCGGTAATCTTCTTGATCACCTGGCCGGTCAGATCCTGGAAATCCTGCGCGAGCATGATTTCGAGTAACTGCGTATTGGTCGCGACCGTGTGCACCGGCACTTGCTGCAAAAAGCCCCGGGTGTCCGCCAGCAAAGTCTTCACGTCCGCGTTCTCGAGCGGCGCGCCATACCATTGCTCCCAGCGGGCATCGAGCGCCTGTGCGTCGCGCTGCATGGTCTCCTGCAGCGGCTTCGCCAACTCGATGGCGTTCAGTGCGCGCTCGGCAGCCTGCTCCGTCATCGTCGCGACGTACTTCAGGCGGTCGCGCGCGTCCGGCACCATCTCGGCGGCGGCTTCCACTTGTTTGTCGAGGCCGAGTTCGCGCATGGAATCGCGCAGGGTCCGCGTCAACTGGCCGATGCGCGCCAGGATGCGGTCGCTCGATGCATCGCCTTCCTGCTCGATATCGATGAGCGTCTCGTGGTTCGTCATTTCGTTCACGGTCAGCTCCCGGCCTTAGCCATCTTTTCGAGGATCTTCTGCAGCTTCTCGTCGAGGGTCGCAGCCGTGAACGGCTTGACCACGTAACCGCTCGCGCCGGCCTGCGCCGCGGCGATGATGTTTTCCTTCTTCGATTCCGCCGTCACCATCAACACAGGCAGATGGGCAAGCGTGCTGTCGGCACGGATCTGCTTGAGCATTTCCAGGCCATCGAGGTTCGGCATGTTCCAGTCGGAGATGACGAAATCGAAGCCGCCGCCGCGCAGGCGCGAAAGACCGGCCGCGCCGTCTTCGGCTTCATCGACGTTGGAGAAACCCAGCTCTTTCAGCAGGTTTCGCACGATACGACGCATCGTAGGAAAGTCGTCGACGATCAAAATCTTCATGTTCTTGTCCATCTTCACTGCTCCTTGTATTCCTGTGTTTTCTTCAAGCGGCGCATCACGCCGCGTTTCTATCCGAATTCTTTCGGCGGGGCTGTTGGCGACGACTAAACGCGCTGCGCACGTTCACCCATTGAATTGAGCCGCGCCATCACGCGCCGGGTCATTTCCGCCAACGGCGCGATCTCGCTCACCCCGCCCGTTGCGATAGCCTCGCGCGGCATGCCGAACACCACGCAGCTCGCTTCGTCCTGCGCGAAGGTGTACGCGCCGGCTTGCTGCATCTCCAGCATGCCCTGCGCGCCGTCGCGGCCCATGCCGGTCAGGATCACGCCGAGCGCGTTCTTGCCGGCATTCTGCGCAGCGGACCGGAACAGCACGTCAACGGAAGGACGGTGGCGGTTGACCGGCGGGGCATCGGAGAGATGCGCCACATAGTTAGCACCGCTACGCACGAGCACCAGATGCGAGTCGCCGGGCGCGATGTACGCATGGCCCGGCAGCACACGTTCTCCATGCTCAGCCTCTTTCACGGCGATCCGGCAGAGACCGTTCAGGCGCTGTGCAAACGACTTCGTGAAGCCCGGCGGCATGTGCTGCGCGATCATCACGCCGGGCGCGTCGGGCGGCAGCGGCACCAACAGTTCGCGAATCGCTTCGGTGCCGCCCGTCGATGCCCCGACGATGATCAGCTTCTCGGTACTCACCAGCGGATTGTTCAGGTTCGGCGTCGGTTTCGCCGCAGCCACCGCGCCGCTTGAACCGGGCGCCGCGTGCACGACGTGAGGCGTCTGCCGCACTCGTGCGCGTGCGGCAGCGCGGATTTTATCGGCGAGCTTTTCGGAATACTCGAGCATGCCGTCGCGAATGCCCACGCGCGGTTTCGTCACGAAATCCACCGCGCCGAGTTCCAGCGCGCGCAGCGTGATTTCCGAGCCACGCTCCGTCAGCGACGACACCATCACCACCGGCATCGGCCGAAGCCGCATCAGCTTTTCGAGAAAATCGAGGCCGTCCATGCGCGGCATTTCGACGTCGAGCGTCAATACGTCGGGGTTGTGCTGCTTGATGAGCTCGCGCGCCACCAGCGGATCAGGCGCGGTTGCGCACACGTGCATATCGGGCTGAGAGTTGATGATCTCGGTCATCAGGCTGCGCACCAGCGCTGAGTCGTCAACGCACAGCACACTGATTTTTGGTTCCGTGCTCCGGGCCGTTGTCATGCTTCCTCCACCGTCTTCGTGCGGACGGTTCGCTGCAGGCCGGCTGCGGCACCGAATAATTCGATGCGGGGTTTATCGGGTGTTGTCGTTTTGGGCCGACTGAACAACTCGACACGCGCACGCGCCTGTGCAAGCCGTTCGCTGCGTGCTTCGGGTGTTTGCCGCGCGAGCGCGCGCTCGCGTTCGACCACGCTCGGGTCTTGTTGCGTGATGAGTTTCTTGACCATTGCCTGACCGGTGCGCGGCATGAACGCGACCTTGCGCGGATACATGCCTTGCAGATCCTCGGCCACGATGCGAATCTTTTCCAGCGCAAGATATCGGCGGACGAATTCCGAATTGCGATCGCCGATATTGATCGTCGTCATGCCCGCCAGCACTGCGCCGCCGCCGAACACTTTCGCTTCGAAGCGCTCGCGCCGGCCACCGCGCTTGATCATCTCGTTGATCAGCACTTCCATGGCGTAGGCGCCGTAACGCATGGAATCCGAGCTGGATTGCGACGCGTCGGAACCGTCGTCGGGAAGCATGAAATGATTCATCCCGCCAATGCCGGCCGAGCGATCGTGAATGCATGCCGCCACGCATGAACCGAGCACCGTGACGAGCACCATATCCTCGCTCGTCATGTAGAACTCGTTCGGCAACAGCTTCACGCCCGGGAGCTTGAAATGGTTGTCGAAGTAAAGGTTCGATGCGATCGGCAAGCCGCTCATGCCAGCTCCCCGGCAAGCGTCTTGCCCGCTTTCTTCGCGGCTGCCGCGGCCGTTGCCGCCGCCACAGCGTCACGCGACAACCCGTACACCGTCTGGCCGCGCAGCTTGAACGCCTGCGTCACGTAGGTGAAATTCTCCGAGTGCCCGGCGAACAATAAACCGCCCGACTTCATCAGTGGCTCGAAGCGTGCGAGCACTTGCGCCTGCGTGGGTTTATCGAAGTAGATCATCACGTTGCGGCAGAAGATCGCGTCGAACTGGCCCGGCAGCGCGTACTTCGCGTCCGTCAGATTCAGTTGCTCGAACTTCACCAGCGCGCGTACTTCCGGGCGAATCTTCACCATGCCGGCGTGCGCGCCCGTGCCCTTCAGGAAAAAACGCTTCAGGCGTGCGGCCCCGAGTGTTTTCACCGAATCGAGCGAATAGACGCCCGCGTCGGCCTTCTGCAAGACCTGGCTGTCAATGTCCGTCCCAATCACTGTGCAATGGCGCGCGGCGGCGTCGCCGAGTGTTTCCATCAACGTCATGGCGATGGAATACGGCTCCTCTCCCGTCGATGCCGCCGAGCACCACACCGAGAACGGCTGCGGACGGCTTTTCGCGAACGTGGCGAGGATCGGGAAATGATGCGATTCGCGGAAGAACGCAGTCAGGTTCGTGGTCAGCGCGTTGGTGAACGCTTCCCACTCGTCGCTATCCGGCTGCGCTTCAAGACGATCGAGATACAGGCGGAATGTATCGATATTGCAGGCACGCAGACGTCGCGCGAGACGGCTGTAAGCCATGTCGCGTTTATGCTCGGACAGCGAAATCCCGGCGCGCCGGTGAATCAGCTCGCGAATACGGCCGAAATCGGCACTGGTGAATTCGAAGTCGCGCTCCACTTCCGAACCGTTTCGGGTCCGGTCGCGGAGGGGTTCGACGCTCGGGCGCGTTGCCATCATCTAGCCTTTGTTCTGCTGGAACGTGCATCGGCTGCATCCCGTACGGGCGTTGCACCGCATTTCTTCGACAACCACACGGCCCGGCGCGCTTCAGTGAAACGCCCGTCGAGGAGCGCGATGCAATGGGCCTGCATGGTCGTCTGACACTGCCTTAAAAAGTTTCCCAGTCGCCGGACGCGACAACTGCGGGCTTCGTGGCGGGCGCTTTCGCGACCGATTTTGCCGCGGCTGCCGGTGCCGAAGCGTTGCCTGAACCATTGACCAAAGCGGCCCGCGCCGGTGAGGCGATAAGCTTATTAACGGCGCGATTACCCGCGACGTTAGGCCGCGCGGCAACTTTAATCGCCGGACTTGCGTGCGCCCGGGTCGTGACTTTCGGTTCAAGTCGCGCGCGCGGGTCGCTGGAAGGCGCGTCGCTGCTGACCTGCCAATGGCTGACCACGTCCTTCAGCTTGCGTGTCTGCTCTTCAAGCGACGCCGCTGCGGCCGCCGCTTGTTCAACCAGCGCCGCGTTCTGCTGCGTGACTTCGTCCATCTGCCCGACGGCGCGGCTCACCTGTTCAATGCCCTGCGACTGCTCGTCCGACGCGGCGCTGATCTCGCCCATGATGTCCGTGACGCGACGCACGGCCTGCACGATTTCGTCCATCGTCTCCCCGGCGCGAGCGACCAGCACGGAGCCGCTTTCGACCTTCGCGGTGGAGTCGCCGATCAGCGACTTGATCTCTTTCGCCGCCGCCGCGCTGCGTTGCGCGAGGCTGCGCACTTCGCCTGCAACGACCGCAAAACCGCGCCCTTCCTCTCCCGCCCGGGCCGCTTCCACGGCCGCGTTCAGCGCGAGAATATTGGTCTGGAACGCGATGCCTTCAATCACGCCGATGATGTCGACCACCTTGCTCGAACTCGATGAAATCGCGCTCATGGTGTCCACGACCTGCTCCACCACCTGACCGCCGCGCGACGCGATATCCGATGCGTTGACCGCCAGTTGCGACGCCTGGCGCGCGTTCTCGGCGTTCTGCTTCACGGTGCTGGTGAGCTGCTCCATGCTCGACGCCGTTTCCTGCAGCGACGCCGCCTGCTCTTCCGTACGCTGCGAGAGATCCGTGTTGCCGCTCGCAATTTCCCGCGCCCCGACATCGATGGATTCCGCGCCGTGATGCACCGATCCGACCATCGTGGTCAGGTTCGTTCGCATCCGTTCAATGCCCGCAAACAACCGGCCGATCTCGTGGGTCTTGTCCGTATGCGCGGACTGGGTCAGATCGCCTTTAGCGATGCGCTCGAAGTGATCGATAGCGTCGTTGATCGGTTGCACGATCATGCGGCCCAGCGCGACGCGTGTACCGATCAGCGTCAGCACGGCCAGCACCATCACGCCGACGATCACCTCGATCAGCAACGTGATGCTCGCCGCCGCGTCGCTGCGCAACTGCTCGGCGTGCTTCTGCGTTAAACCGACCGTGACAGCCGTGGCCGCGTCGAAAGCGATGAACATCGGGCTGATCTTCGTGTCGGCAATGGCGTGATACGCGGCCATGTCACCGGCGCGCATCGCCGCGAACTCGGGTTCAACGCCTTCGTGCATCAGCGTGTCGTGTTTCGCCACGATGTCGTCGAGCGTAGCTTGCGGCAGCATCGGCTTGGGCGTGGACACGAAAAGCTTCCAGCTCTCGTTCGAGTTATCGAGCAGGAACTGCCCGCGATCGAGCGCCTTCTTGGCTTCATCGGCGTTGTTCGCCTCAGTCAGAGAACGCACGCGGTCGAGCGCCACGCGTGAGCGCAGCAGGTTCGACGAGGCGTCGTTGAGTGCGCGCATGGACACCATGTCGCTGTCCGCCAGCAAGGAAAGCGAATTGCCCGCCGAGCGCAAACCGTTCAGCGACAACGCGCTCACCACTGCTGCAAACCCGACGAACAGCAGACCCACGAGCGTCAGCGTGGTACGAATCGACCAGTTCTTAAGCATGTCTTCTTCCCGACCAGCGTGTTGGTAGCCAACGATATAAAGACTCAGGCGGTCACGGCGACGGAGTCGATCAACTCCATCTCCTTGCTCGTCATCAACTTTTCGATATCCATCAGGATCAGCATCCGGCCATCGACGGTACCCAGTCCCGTCAGATATTCGGTGGTGAGCGTGGCGCCGAATTCCGGCGCCGGCATGACCTGGTCGGCTTGCAGCGTGAGCACGTCGGACACGCCGTCGACCACCATGCCGACCACGCGATGCGCGACGTTCAGGATGATCACGACCGTCTGGTTGTCATACTCCACGCGACCGAGATTGAACTTGATGCGCATGTCGACGATCGGCACGATAATGCCGCGCAAATTGATCACGCCCTTGATGAACGCGGGTGCGTTCGCAATGCGCGTGACGTTGTCGTAGCCGCGAATTTCCTGCACCTTCAAAATGTCGATGCCGTACTCTTCCGCGCCCAGCGTGAAGACGAGGAACTCCTGTCCTGCCGCTTCAGCCTGGCTGACCCGTTGAACGTCACGGCGTTGTGCCGCGGAAGTAATCGATTGGATGTCTGCTGCCACATTAGCCTCCAAAAATTGGTTAGGTATTCCGACTATCTGATTAGTGCACTAGCGCATTAGTGAGTTAACGCGCCGTGCGCCGAGCGGTTTTCACGGTTCAGCGCCGCTACGTCGACGATCAGTGCGACGCGGCCGTCGCCCAGGATGGTCGCGGCGGAAATACCGTGCACCTTGCGGTAATTCGTTTCCAGGTTCTTCACCACAACCTGTTGCTGGCCGACCAGTTCATCGATCAGCATGGCAAAGCGACGCCCTTCCGACTGGATGATCGTGATGATTCCCTGAGTGGGTTCGGTGCGCGCATCGGTCACTTCAAAGACCTGATGCAGCGCGACCAGCGGCAGATATTCGCCGCGCACGCGTACCACGCGCTCGCCGCCGGCGACCGTGTAGATATCGTCGGCAACGGGTTGCAGCGACTCCATGACGAAGTTCAGCGGCAGGATGAAAATCTCGCTGCCCACCTTCACCGACATGCCGTCGAGAATCGCGAGCGTCAGCGGCAACACGATCTTCGTGGTGGTGCCCTTGCCCTCACGCGACTGGATCTCCACGTGACCGCCCATCGCCTGGATGTTGCGTTTCACCACGTCCATGCCGACGCCGCGGCCGGAGATGTCCGTGACCTGCTCGGCGGTGGAAAAGCCCGGCATGAAGATCAGTTGCCAGACTTCGTCGTCGGACATTTGCTCGCTGACCTGCATGCCTTGCTTGAGCGCCTTCGCCAGAATCTTGTCGCGGCGCAGGCCGGCGCCGTCATCGCTGACTTCAATCACGATGTTGCCGCCGTGATGCGCCGCCGACAGCACCAGTTGTCCCGCCGCCGCTTTACCCGCTGCACGCCGCGCTTCCACGGTTTCGATGCCATGGTCGAGCGAGTTGCGCACCAGGTGCGTCAGCGGATCGATGATGCGTTCGATCAGGCTCTTGTCCAGCTCGGTCGCCTGGCCGAACGTGACGAGTTCCACTTCCTTGCCGAGCTTCGCGGCGAGATCGCGCACGAGGCGCGGGAAGCGGCTGAAGACGTAGTCCATCGGCATCATGCGGATGGACATCACCGCTTCCTGCAGATCGCGCGCATTGCGTTCGAGCTGCGCCATGCCGTTGAACAGGCGGTCGTGCAATGCCGGGTCGAAGGTGCTCGTGGTTTCGGCCAGCATTGCCTGTGTGATCACCAGTTCGCCGACGAGGTTGATCAGTTGATCGACCTTCTCCACGCCCACGCGGATGGAGCTGCCTTCCGCAGCGGCGGGCGCGGCTGCCGCGCGCGTTTTCTTGTCGCCCTCGGGTGCTTTCGGCGCTTCGGGCGCTTCTGTCACCGCAGCGATTGCAGGTGTCTTGTTGCGGGACTCGGCGGCGACCGCCACCGGTTCCGTCTTCTCAGATGCGGGTGCTTCAGTTGCCACCTCATTCAACTTTTCCAGATCTTCCTGCTCTGCAGCAGCTTGCGACCCACTAGCAGGCGCCGCGTCCGCTGCATTGCCGCGGCTGACCGCGATCTGCGCTTCATCGATCACGAAACAGCACACGGCGACGATATCGTCGGCGGACACATCCGAGTCGAGCCACAACGTCAAATCGCTGCCCGACTTCTTTTCTCCGACAACATTCCCCAGGTTTCCAAGCTCCTCAGTCAGCAGAGCCTGGTCCTTCTCCCCTACCCCCCGCAATGTAATTTTCAGGTGAGGACCGTCTTGCCCGGCATCATGGCTTGCGTCCGGCGTCGCCGGAAATTCTGCCCACTCGCCGTCTTCCTCGACCGCCTCATTCGCTTGCTCGACCACATGCGGCGGCGGCTCGTTCGGCCCGAGCGCCAGCGCGACTTGCGCGAGATCCTGGGCAATTGCGGCGGCTTCGGTGAACGACGGCTCCGGCTGCGCAACTTCAGCGGCGGCGATTACACCGTCAGCCGGATCGTTGTCCCGCAAGTATTCGAGCTTCGCGCAGATCGCCTTGGCGGCCGCTGCGTCCGGCTCGGCACTGGCGCGATACGCGTTGAGCTGGTCCGACAGCACGTCCTTGGTTTCGAGGAACGTATCGATCATGTCACGACGCAGGACCAGCTCGTTATTGCGCGCCCGGTCGAGCAACGACTCAAGGATGTGCGTCGTCTCGGTCAGCGCCGAAAAACCGAACGTGGCCGCGCCGCCCTTGATCGAATGCGCCGCGCGAAAAATCGCGCCGAGATCCTCGGGATCGGGATTCGCCAGATCCAGCGCGAGCAGCAACCGCTCCATATCCGCGAGCAATTCGTCGGCTTCGTCGAAGAATGTTTGATAGAACTGCGTAATGTCGAGTGTCATGCCTGGGTCACCACCGGATGCCTTGTCTGTCGTCGCTATGCGCGTCGTAAAAGCTAATGTGTTCTTCGTACCTGATGCTCAAGGATCAATGCTTCATGCGTCGTGCTTCATGCAAAAAACGGTTGCTTCAGTTCGGATGTTCCGCTCCCGACAGCGTGGCGACCAGTTCGGTCAGCATGTCGGGATCGAACGGTTTTTCCATCCAGCCCGTCGCGCCCACAGCGCGCGCCGATGCTTTGAACGGCTCGCCCGACTCGGTCGTCAGCACGAGGATCGGCGTGTTCGCATACGCGCGATGTCCGCGCAATTTCCCGATGAGCTCCAGGCCGCTCATGGCCGGCATGTTCTGGTCGGTGATCACGAGATCGAACTGTTCGGCGAGCGCTGCTTCGTAGGCTTCTGCGCCATCCATGGCCAACACCACGCGATACCCCGCCGCGACAAACGTCGCCGAGAGGATTTGCCGCATGGCAGCCGAGTCGTCGATAGCCAGAATGTTCTTGATCATGATGTGTGCCGCCCTCTGTCCGATGTTCTTGTCGTGCTCTCGTGAGCGTGTCTCATGGTGCTGCCGTCATGGTGTCGCTTTCATGGCCGGCAATGCCGGTGCCAGTGAGCCGAAGTTGGGCTTGACGTCAACCGGGCCGCCGGGGCCGCCCGCACTACTGGTAATCGTGGTCGCCGGCATGTCCTCGCGCGTCATGGACGCTTCCGACTTGTGGTTCAACACAAGGATGCTGATGCGCCGGTTCTCGGGATCGAAAGGATCCTGCTTGTTCAGGTTCTGCGTCGACGCCAGTCCAAGCACCCGCAACACCTTCGACTCGTCCATGCCGCCCGAGATCAGCTCGCGCCGCGACGCATTCGCGCGATCCGCCGACAGCTCCCAGTTGCTGTAACCCTTTTCGCCGCCCGCGTATTGCGTGGCGTCGGTGTGTCCCTGCACCACGATCCGGTTCGGCACGTCGTTCAGCGCCTTGCCGATCTCGCGCAGGATGTCGCGCATGTAGGGCTCCACGTTGTTGCTGGAGAGCGCGAACATCGGGCGCTTCTGGGTGTCGACGATCTCGATTCGCAGACCCTGTTGCGTCGAATCAATCCGGATCTGCTGCCTGAACTGGCGCAACACCGGGTTCGCTTCGATCGCGGACATCAGCTTGACCTGCAGGTCGTGCAGACGAGCCTGATCGCGCCGTTCGAGTTCGCCCTGCGCGGCCCTCAGCGTCTGCTCGTCGAGCCGGTCCACGCGCCGCGTACCGTCGCTCATGCGAGTCGTGCCCGGCTCGGGGCTTGAAATATCGCGCCCGCCGCCGTCGATAATGCTGGAGTCCATGCCCGTACGCTGCCCGCCCATGATCGCGTTCTTGAGCGGCATGTTGAAATACTCGGCAATCCCCTGGCGCTGCGTCGGCGACACCGCGCTCAGCAGCCACATCAACAGGAAGAACGCCATCATCGCCGTCATGAAGTCGGCGTAAGCCAGCTTCCAGGCGCCGCCGTAGTGCGGCTTCTTGTTCGATATGACGCGCTTGATGAAAATCGGACGATCTTTGTTGTTCGACATGGCTGGCTCCGGGCGCTCGGTCGCGAAAGGCGGTTACTTCGCCTTCACGCGGCGCACGTGTTCTTCCAGTTCGGAGAACGACGGACGCTCGGTGGAGAAGAGCACTTTGCGGCCGAACTCCACCGCGATAGCCGGTGCGTAGCCGTTCAGGCTCGCCAGGATCGTCACCTTGATGCACTGGAACATCTTCGTCGACTCCGCCACGCGCTGTTCCGCGACGCTCGCGAGCGGGCCGATCAATCCATAGGAAAGCAAGATGCCGAGAAACGTCCCGACCAGCGCCTGCGCGATCATCTCGCCAAGGATGGCCGGAGGCTGGTCGGCGGACGCCATGGTGTGGACCACGCCCATCACGGCCGCGACAATACCGAACGCGGGCATCGCGTCGCCTACCTTGTGCAGCGCCTGCGCCGGGCCGTCGCCTTCCGCGTGATGGGTCTCGATCTCCTCGTCCATGAGGCTCTCGATCTCGAACGCGTTCATGTTGCCGCCGACCATCAGACGCAAATAGTCGGTAAGGAATTCGACGATATGGCGATCCGCCAGGATTTTCGGGTACTGGCCGAAGATCGGGCTTTTAGCCGGGTCGTCGATATCGGACTCCAGCGTCAGCGTGCCCTCCTTGCGTGCTTTTGCGAGCAGCACGTAGAGCAGCGCCATCAACTCCATGTATACGTCCTTGTTGTACTTCGAACCCTTGAAGAGTGTCGGGATCACACGCAGCGTGGCTTTGATCGTCTTCATGCCGTTGCCGAGGATGAACGCGCCCAGGCCAGCGCCCGCGATCATCAGGATTTCAACGGGCTGGACCAATGCGCCAAGGTGACCGCCTTCCAGCGCATAACCGCCGAAAACGGACAACAGCGTCACTAGTGTTCCGATGAAAATCAGCACAATTGAACCCTCATGGTTGCATCGGCGAAACCGCCGTTAAGTGGTTTACGGCAAGTAGCTGGAAAACTTTGAAGGGAAATCGCGGATGGCGACGGCGTGGGCGAGCCTCAGGGATCGTCTTTATTGGCGGCGCGTCGAAACCTGTAAGGTGGTCGACTGGGGCGCCGGTGCAATTGCCTCGTTCGCCTGAGGGCGCGTCGCGAGCAAGAAATCGGGCAAAAATGCCGGTTTTTAGCTTACGAACCGGTAACAGATTGTAAGCAAGCATTAGTCCGATTGAAATGGACGAATACGTTTTCCGGGCCGGCTGCCTTGTTGTCTGATTAACGGCGGATCGCGGTAAATCTTCACGCGACGCACATTTGTTTTGACGGGTGAGGGATGGCACCGCCCGCTGGCGAGGTACAACCGGCGTGGCTGCACGGTGGCACACGCCTTGCTGCATCTGGCGTCCTGGGCAATGCATCTTGCACCGCGCAATTTAATGATGGCCGCGCAATCGCTTGCCGTATAAGGGCGTCGGCAATACGCCGAGCTTCGTAACGGCCGGTGTGTCGGCCTGTAACAAGGTTAAGCGTTTGAAAAATGACTCGTTGATACGGAGAGTCATCTTGATAATGGGTCGTAAGGGATAACCCGATTCATCCGGGTCTTATTTTCAGGGGCGGCAGCATTGGCGCTGGCCCGTCCGCAAGGCTTCACCGGTTTTCGTTTCGTTTTGGAGACTGCGCGTCGAAGCCCACACGAACAGGAGAGTCACGTTATGCGTATCGCACAAATTGCACCGCTGCACGAAGCGGTCCCCCCGAAGTTCTACGGCGGCACTGAGCGCGTCGTGTCGTATCTGACCGACGCGCTGGTTGATCTCGGCCATGACGTGACGCTGTTCGCAAGCGGCGACTCGCAGACCAAGGCGAAGCTGGAAGCCGCCTGGCCGCGCGCGTTGCGCCTTGATCCGTCCATCCGCGACTGGAATGCACCGCACGCGCTGCTGCTGGAGAACGTACGGCGCCGGGCGCATGAATTCGACGTGCTGCACTTCCACCTCGACTACATGCCGTTCTCGCTGTTCTCGCAAATGGACACGCCGTTTTTGACCACCCTCCATGGCCGGCTGGATCTGCCCGAACTGCAACCGGTGTTCAGCGCGTTTCCTGATGCATCGGTCATCTCGATCTCTGATTCACAACGCGTACCGCTTCCACAAGCAGGGTGGCTCAACACGATCTATCACGGACTGCCGGAAAAGCTGCTGACGCCGCAGACGCACAAGAAGCCGGAATACCTCGCGTTCCTGGGTCGTATCTGCCCGGAAAAGCGCGCCGATCTCGCCATCAAGATCGCCGCTCAAAGCGGTCTGCCGCTGAAGATCGCCGCCAAGGTGGACAAGGTCGACCAGGAATACTTCAAGAGCACGATCGAGCCGTTGCTGGCGGAGTCGAAGGCTAGCGTGGAATTCGTCGGCGAGATCAACGAGCAGCAAAAGCCGGAGTTCCTGTCGGGTGCCAAGGCGTTGCTGTTCCCGATCGACTGGTCAGAGCCGTTCGGCTTGGTAATGATCGAGGCCATGGCGTGCGGTACGCCGGTGATCGCGTTCAATCGCGGCTCGGTGCCGGAAGTGGTCGACCACGGCGTGACGGGCTTCATTTGCGAGGACGTGCAGGGTGCGGTCGGCGCACTTCAGCGCCTGGGCGAACTCTCACGTACCGAAATTCGTGCGCAGTTCGAACGCCGCTTCAGTGCAAAGACCATGGCGCTGAACTATGTCGAAAGCTATACCGCGTTGTTGCAGGCAGCCAAGCGCCCGGTATTGCGCCGAGTGGCGATCGGCTAAATTCCGGCTAACTCCGTCAGTCGCCCGGAGACCGGGCGACGCTCGGAAAAGCCTGGAATTGCGGCGCCCGCGTGACTGGAAACGATGGTTGCATCGTTATTCAACGGTTTATCGCAAAGCACAAAAAATCCGCCTTTTCGGGCGGATTTTTTTGTGCTCATTCATGCCAGCATTTACTTCTATTTTTGTCTGCACTATTCGATGCGCCCACCGCACTCCTTTAAGAGTGCGCCTGACTAATCAGGAAGCGCTCGCGATTCTTTCCCGCGATCCATTTCGGCGGTTTGCCGCGGCCGCTCCATGTGCTGCCGGACTTGGGATCCTGATAGATCGGCGGCAGCGGCTCCTTCTTGGGTGGCCGGCCTCGCCGGACCACCGACAATCCCAGGTCCTGGGCTGTGAGCCCGTATTCCACGATCTTGCGTCTGATATCCACCAGTACTGCTTCCAGCTCTGCGCGGCGTACCTCCTCCGCCTGTTCCTGAAGCTTGGCGATCTGCGCCTTGAGCTCGGTGTATTGCGACATTTCCCAATCCTTCTAATAGCCTGCGATTATTGAGAAGCGTAACGGCATCGATTAAAAGATGCAACGTTTGAACATCCAATTGCGAAAAATCCTAATGCAAATGAGAAGAATCTTGAAACTATAGGGCATTCCTAATAAGAGATCCCTTAGTTCCCGATGATTTAACAATTGTTGACAACTAGTCCCGAGACTCGGATTACACTGCTTACCCGCCGTGGTGGTCCGTACCAATACTCGTGATCACAAGCGTCGGGTTTGTTTCGGTTTTTTATATATTTTTAGGACTACGAATCATGCGATTAGGACAGCGCCTCGGCGCAGAAATGTTTGGTACGTTCTGGCTCGTGCTGGGCGGCTGCGGCAGCGCAGTGCTGGCCGCGGGTTACCCTCAACTTGGTATCGGCTTCGCGGGCGTAGCGCTTGCGTTCGGCCTGACGGTGCTCACCATGGCCTACGCCATCGGCCACATTTCGGGTTGCCACTTGAACCCGGCGGTGAGCGTCGGTTTGACGGTTGCAGGACGCTTCCCGGTCCGCGATCTGGTTCCGTACATTGCGGCCCAAGTGGTGGGTGGCGTGATCGGCGCGTACGTGTTGTCGGTGATCGCCAGCGGCGCGCCGGGTTTCGATCTGGTTGCCAGCGGCTTTGCCACCAACGGTTACGGCGACCACTCGCCCGGTCACTACACAATGATCGCGGCGCTCGTGTGTGAAGTCGTGATGACGTTCTTCTTCCTGTTCGTCATCCTGGGTGCCACCGATAGCCGCGCACCTGCCGGGTTTGCGCCAATCGCCATTGGCCTGTGCCTGACACTGATCCATCTGATCTCGATTCCGGTCACTAATACGTCGGTTAACCCGGCGCGTTCCACGGGCCCGGCGTTGTTCGTGGGCGGTGCAGCGTTGGACCAGTTGTGGCTGTTCTGGGTAGCTCCGATCATTGGCGCCATCATCGCGGGCGTAGTTTATCCGTTGCTGACCGGTGCGAAGAACCGGGCGCTTGCTGCAGCGTGAATTAAAAACGGTGAAAACCGATAAAAAGCCGGGCGCTGAACGCCCGGCTTTTTATTGTGCAATTCGTTTTTATTGCGTCGATACAGCAGATCAATATGAATAATCCGCGACAAATGTAATGGCGGCTTACGGCCCGAGAGGGTTTTAAACGTCAATTTACTTATGCGAGGCGGGGAAATCGTCCGACAAAGGATAGCTGAAAGGGCTTTGCGGACATTTACTCTGCAGACGAACCCGGACTTGAAACTTTCGCGACACTTTCATTCGCTAACAACTCGTCGATACTCGTAAGACAGCCATTGCGTAGATTGGAGTCATGCGACACGCGTCGCCCTAAAAGGAGAACACCATGAAACGCATCGTCACTCATTTGCTGGTTGCCGCCGGTCTGGCAATGGGCGCTGTCGGCGCCGCGCAGGCGCACACGGATCTCTCTATTGGGCTGTCGCTGGGCGTGCCCGGCTATGTACAACCTGGACCGGTTTATGTCCAGCCTGCGCCGTTTTATCGCGCTCCGCCGCCCGCCTGGGGCCATCGCGATGACCGCTGGGGCGGACCGGACCGCGGACATTGGAACCGCACCGGCTGGGATCACGGCGGCTACGGTCGTGACGGCTGGAATCGGCGCGGATAAGTTGCGCTTGGCGTAGCGATTTGCCAAGAATCGTTCGCGCAAAGGGAGCGTCGGGTCGAGGCGTTCCCTTTTTTGCTACGAGTCAAGGGCACGGCTACGACGCTGGCGAACGCTGCATTGAGCACTGCCTCGACTAATCTCGCGCTTCCAGCCTTAGCCGCTTTATTCGACAGCGCGAGCCGGCGCCGCGAGTTCATCCGTCATGCCGAACAAGGCACGCAACTGATGCGCGACGCCGGCCTCGAAGTTGTTGCCCGTCCTCGGGACATTCGGGAGGCGTTTGATCAGCGCCGGATTCGCGTTGTTCATCATGAATGGCCGACCCGCGGTCTCGAGCAGATCGATGTCGTTCATGTTGTCGCCAAAAGCGACACAATGCGCTGTGTCGATATCAAGCCTGTCCAGCACAAACTGCAACGCCCGCCCCTTCGAGACATCAGACGTCATCACTTCGAGACAATCCGGCATCGAATAAGTGACATAGATGGAATCGCCAAATTCGCGTTCGAGATTCGCCGCAGTCACCTTGAGATCGTCCGGCTCACCGATATACAGCACCTTCGCAATGTTCTCGCCGTCGTGCTTACGCAGGTCCATCACGTCGTAGTCAAAGCCCGAATCCTGATGGAACGCCAGCAGTTCGGGTGCGTGACGGTCGATCAGCCAGGCGTCGTCGGCGAAGAGATTCACGATCACGCGCTCGCTTCCCGCCAGATCAGGTTGGGCCAGACGGCGCACCGCCGCCGGAGCAATGTCGCGGGCGTAAATACGCTCGTTGTCCGGCGCGTGAATGCGCGCGCCATTCGACGTGATCAGATAAGCGTCAATGCCGAGCACTTTCCGAATTCCGACCACATCGCGATAATGCCGCCCCGTCGCGATGATGAAACGCACACCGCGCGCTTCCAGTTCGCGGACCGTTTCGACGGTGAACGGGTCGACCTGATGGTCGCTGTTGAGCAAGGTGCCGTCGAGATCGGTAGCGATGATGGAATACATGGGAAGCACTTTCCTTTAAGCCGTTAGGAACCTCGCATTTTAGCCCTCATGGGCCGATTTTCGGCTCGCAGCGTGGCGCGCCAGTTGCAGAGCGCCTGCAGCGGAGTCCGCGAAGGGCAGGCGCAAGCGGCGGCGCAGCGCGTCCGGAACGAATGGCGTCAGTGGTACGGCCAAGCCGCCACACAACGCGACCGGCAGAGACTGATCCGGGTCCAGCGCAGACACCATTTTTTCGATCTCATGCCCCGCTTCCTCAAGCAGGCGAGCCGCGAACGGATGTTTTCCATGTTCGAAAACCGTTGGCGCCAGCGTTGCATAACCCGTTTGATTTGCCGCGCACAGCCATACGACGAGGCTGTCCCGATCAGTCGCGTCCGTACACGCGAGCAACGCCGCGGACCAGTCGTCGGCGGGTGCCCGGCCGTCCAGCACATGCTGCAGGTGCACGACCGCCCGCAAGCCCAACCAGGCTCCGCTTGCCTCGTCGCCGCTCGGAAAACCATAACCACCCGTGATCGTTAACTGACCGCTGGCATCCAGCGACGCGGCGATACTGCCCGTTCCCAGCGCCACGATCACGCCCGGCTCGCCTCCATGCGCACCGAGCAACGTAGTGAAAGCGTCGCTTTCGACGGCAAGCGCGCACCCATCCGGCGCGGTGGCATGGAACTCCGCCAGCCAACCCGCGTGATTCACGCCGGCGAGGCCACAGCCAAGCGCACATGCGCTCCACTCGAACGGCAGGCCCGCTGTTTCAAACGCGCGCGAACACGCCGCTTCAATAGCCTCCCACGCACGCTCGACACCGAGCGCCAGGCCTGACGGCCCGCCCGTCGCACGTGCCAGTTCGATGCCTTCCGTGTCCGCCAGGACGACGCGCGTACCGCTGCCGCCGCCGTCGACGCCGATCAGGTATTTGTGTGTGTAAGTTGAAGTAGTCATGTCCGCAAGCTTAACGGCACGACCGGCACGCCGCCACTCAGCCGAACGGGCTATGCGGCCTGAAACGCCGCAGGACAACCCGCGTATCGGGTAACCATTGGGCAACCTTCTCCCATGGGCCAACTGCCACTGGGACTGGACGTTATGCCGTTCGTTATACCTATGCGTCCGGCGAGCCGTCGCATACCGGTCTTGCCGCGCGGGAAACGTTCATGCGCGGCAAGTCGCCCGAGAACCAGGCCAATCGGCCGACTGTTCTGCCCCTGCCCTTCCGCCTATGCTGATCGAACGCCAACCCCGCAGTCCCCGAACCCGACATGACAAACCCGAAGAAGAACCGCCCAGACGACAACACCGAGCCGCACCGTTGCGGCTGGGTGACAACCGAATCGCTCGCCCGCTATCACGACGAGGAATGGGGCGTTGCGTCCCACGACGATCGCCATCTGTTCGAAATGCTCGTGCTGGAAGGCGCGCAGGCCGGACTGTCATGGTTGACGATTTTGAACAAGCGTGAAGGTTATCGGGCTCTGTTCCACAACTTTGACATAGACCGGGTGGCCGCCTTTAGCGAAGACGACGCAGCCCGATTGCTGCTCGACGCCCGCATCATCCGCAATCGCGCGAAGATCTCGGCGGCCGTCGCTAATGCTCGCGCGGTGCAGCGCATCCAGGCGGAACACGGCTCGCTCGCGAATTTCGTGTGGTCGTTCGTTGGCAATACGCCCATTGACACCCCGCGCGCAACTTATGCACAGGGGCCCGCCTCCAACGAAGTCTCCGACGCCATGAGCCGCGCGCTCAAGAAATACGGCTGCAAGTTTGTTGGAACAACCATCTGCTACGCGTTCATGCAGGCAACCGGCATGATCAACGACCATGAGGCCGCCTGTTTCTGCCGGTTCCGCAACAGCGCAGCCGTCCCCAGCCGAGAATCCGCCAGGCGCCAAACAAATTAGGTAATTTGCTCCACCGATTTCCGATACGCACATTGCGTTTTCGCAACATTTTTCGCGGTTTAAGCCCTCGTCAGGGAAAATCCTGACGATAGCCGTATCTACGTGGTGAATCACGCTCTGAAGCCTTTACTACAAAGCCTTTACGGGATTCCGCCTCTGTGCAAGAAGTCAGACATCATGTCAGAATTGCGGCCAACCGCACATAGCACCACTTTTTTACCGGAAAGAACCGCTATAAATACGTTGTAAGCGGCTTTTTCCGGCGAGCCAGTTGACTCTGAAACGGCTGTCGCTTCTTACCACTTACCAAGCGTATTCAGAGCGTGCGAACGATCACGGCCAAGTAGGCAAACCGCTGAAATGGCGCGGTTTTTATGTGGTCGGCCGCGCTATGGCGACGAAGTCTGCGTCCGATACTGATAACGCTGTTGATGAACACCCACGAAGCACCGCAGTTGTCGGTGCAGGGGAGAACCAGAATGAAAAACCTTAATTTCTTAACACACCAGGAAATCTTCGACCGTGCCGTGCTTCACCTGTTTGGCCAAGGCCAGGCAGCGTTGTTGCCCCGCGGCGGCGGTGCATATCGCGGTTATTGCGGCGGTTGTCCCGTCGGCAGCTTCATCAAGGCCCGCGATTACATGACTGCCATGGAAGGCGTGCCCATTCGCTACGTCGGCAAGGGGCCGGAAACCGTGCCGGCATACATGGATGTCGGTGTGACTGCGCTGAAGCGTGCGCTCTTACGCTCGAATATCAACGTCTACGACCCGACGACCGTCGAGCTGCTCAGTTGCCTGCAAAACGTACACGACGTGTTCGGCAAGTGGGAATGGCGTGAACGATTTGCGTCCATTGCGCGGCAGTTCAACTTGTCGGCGGATCGACTTAAGTCGGCAGCCTGAGCGCGAAATTGGACAGGGTTTTGCGGGGCTCCGCGAGGCGGTCATGCTGCCGAAACGATTCCCCTCGCACTGACCCACGAACGAACCGCGCCCGCGCCGATATCGAACGAATAAATAGGCGCGCGGGCGAGCAACGAAACAGTCAAAGCAACGAGCAATGCAATGTTAACGGCGAGAGACATCTACGAGCGCGTGAGCAACCATCTGCTTACGCAACGGGCTGTATCAGAAGACGAAAATGGTTCGTGCCGGCTACGCAGCGGCAATGGCCGCAAGTGCGCGATCGGCTCGCTGATCGCCGACGAGTTGTATCAACCGGAGATCGAAGGCGTTGGGATCTCGTACTACCGGCATGCGAAGGACGGCTCATTGTTGCGCGCGCTGTATGCGTCGGAGGTCAATGCCTACGATCCGGACATCGTCGAGTTGCTGATTGAACTGGAGGAAGTCCACGACGATTTCAACGTGGACGAATGGCCCCAGCTCCTGGCGCGCGTGGGCGAACGGCACGCGTTTGTCTAGGCGCGAATAAACGCCCGCCGGCTTAGGCGAAGGCCTGCCAAGCCGGAGCAAATGCGAAAACGAGGAAGATCCGCTCAAGGCGTAGAAGACAGAAGTCCCACCACGGCGAGCCGAAGTAAACCCAGGACTTAAAACCAGCAAATCAAATCAGACAAGCAAAACGGCGATGCAACCCTTGCGGGCGGCATCGCCGTTTTGCCTGGTGCAGCCGGTCAATCAGGCTGCGACCTGCCAAGACTTAGTGAAGCTTCTTGGGCAGCATCTGGCTGCGCAGACGCTTACGCAGACGGCTGACTGCTGCCGCCTTCTTGCGCTTGCGTGCCGTCGTCGGCTTTTCGTACGACTGACGTTCGCGAAGTTCGGCGATCAGGCCGTTCTTTTCGATGGTTCGGCGAAAGCGACGGATCGCAACGTCGAACGGCTCGTTTTCTTTCAAAACAATAGTGGTCATGGATGTCCTAAATCGCTGATACGTTTTTCTGACTGCGCGGCGAAGCGTCAACCTAAGGCAACGCCGCGCGCCGGCACTCCGATCGTCCACCCAAACAACGGCGGACACGAGCAAAGCGGCCACGGAGGCCGGAAAAGAGAGAGGTGGGATTTCACCGCCGATCACGGCATGCGCAGTCTGTCGAAAACGGAACAGCGCACTTCGGGCCGCCCGGCGTCGCTTAAAAATAGCTGCGCCATCGGGCAAAAATCTCGATTCGGGCGAGATGTTATCAGATCGTCGCCCGGTCGCCAACCCCGCAACACCCATTTGCGGGTTGCAAGCCCATGATCGCGCATGCTTTTTGCCGGCTTCAGTCCGGATTGCTGGCTTCGTCGAGGAGTGCGACGTCTTCGGGCGCCAAAGTAATGCGGGTCGCGTGGGCAAGGGTCTCGAGTTGCTTGACCGATGTCGCGCTCGCGATCGGCGCCGTTACGCCCGGCCGCGCGATCAGCCACGCCAGCGCGATTGCCGCCGGCTCCGTGTCATGGCGATCCGACACTTTAACCAGCGCATTAACAATCCTCAAGCCCCGGTCGTTCAGATAACCCGACACTTTAGCGCCACGCGCACTGTTTTCGGTATCGGCTTTGGATCGATATTTTCCGCTCAGGAAACCGCTCGCCAAGCTGTAATACGTCACAACCGATATCTTGTGCGCCTTGATAACCGGTTCCAGGTCATTCTCGTAGCCGGCGCGATCATAAAGATTGTATTCAGGCTGAAGCACCTGATAACTCGCAATACCCTCTTTCGCCGATATCTTCAGCGCCTCTTCCAGCCTTTCGCCGGTGTAATTCGACGCACCGATCACGCGCACTTTTCCCGCCGTAATCAGCTTTTGATATGCGCCGAGCGTGTCCAGGAGCGGCGTTTTATCGTCGTCTCGATGGGAAAAGTAGACGTCGATGTAATCCGTCTTCAGGCGTTTCAGCGAATCGTTGACGGCAGCCTCGATATTCGCCGCAGAGAGCCCCGTCCGCGTGCTCAGCATACCGACCTTGGTTGCCAGCACGACCTTGTCGCGCTTGCCGCTTTCCTTGAGCCACTTGCCGATGATCGTCTCCGACTCACCGCCCTGGTGGCCGTCGACCCAGGCGGAATAGACGTCGGCGGTATCGATGAAATTAAGACCGTGGTCGACGAAGGCGTCGAGGATGGAGAACGATGTCCGTTCGTCGGCGGTCCAGCCGAATACATTTCCGCCGAAAACAAGCGGCGCGACTTTGAGTTCCGACTTACCGATAGTGCGGTGCTGCATGGTTGCTCCCGGGTTGTTGTAGGCAAACACGAAATAACTGATCGAAAAAGAATACCCGCGAATCCTTTTACTCGCAGGCTGCGCACCGACTGCTATTCCCCCTACAAATCCTTACCTAAGTCCTCAAGTTTTTTTTTCACGCGCCGCTAACCCATGTAGGCGGCCGGCTACATCACTCGGAACCGCCATGCAACAGGACCGTGCAGTAGCCAAAAACAGCCCTTTTAGTTCTTTCAGGAGAAATCCAAATGCTTAGCATCAATAGCAATCTTAACTCGCTGGTCGCTCAGCAAAACTTGAACACGTCGCAAAGCGCACTGTCGCAAGCTATTACGCGTCTGTCGTCGGGCAAGCGCATCAACAGCGCGGCAGACGATGCAGCAGGTCTGGCGATCTCGAACCGCATGCAAACGCAGATCAACGGCCTGAATCAAGGCGTGTCGAACGCGAACGACGGCGTTTCGATGATCCAAACGGCATCGAGCGGTCTGGCGCAGATCACGTCGAGCTTGCAAACCATTCGTACGTTGGCGGTGCAGGCATCGAGCGGCTCGCTGTCGGCAAGCGACCAGGCGGCACTGCAACAGGAAGTGGCGCAGCAGATCGCTGAAGTAAGCCGCGTGGCTTCGCAAACGAACTACAACGGCAAGAACGTGCTGGACGGCTCTGCGGGTAATGTCAGCTTCCAGATCGGCGCGAACGTCGGTCAAACGATCAGCCTGAATCTGAGCAATGGCGTGTCCGCAGCGCAACTCGGTACGGGACTTCCGGCATCAGGCGCAACGCTGGGCTCGCTCTCCGGTCTGTCTCTGGATAGCACTGGCGCCGCAGCTGCCGCAGGGGCGACGCCGGCGATCACGACGATTAACGTTCTCGCAGACGGTAAGGGCGGCTTCACGTTCACCGACCAGAACAACCAGACACTGTCTGGCTCAGTTTCCACCGCTCTGTTCGGTGCGCTCAGTGGCACCACCGGTACCGGCACGGCGTTGACCCTGGTCCCGCAAGGTGCCCTTTCGGGTGCCGCAACGCAGGCTGCCTCACTGGCCACTGCGGGCACGGCGCTGACGGCGTTGAACGCAGCGAACGCTGCGAAAAGCACGGCCGCTCCGGGCGCTGCTGGTCTTACGCTTGGAACAATTAGTGGGCTGAGTTTAGACGCGAACGGCGCAGCAATCACGACCGGTGCGTCTATCACAGCGATTACCGTCAAGACCGATGGGACCGGCAATTTCACGTTCACCGACCAGAACGGGGCCGCACTTGGCGCGCCTGCCGTGGCAGCTCTGTTCACCCAAACTGGCGCAACAGCGACGGTTGGCGGCATTTTGGGGTTCACCGGTGCGTTGTCGAGTGTCGCGGGCTTCTCCGGCGGTGCGAACCCGAGCGCCGCAGTGGCAGGTATCTCGGCGGTGAATTCTAACAATGCACCCCCGACGGTTGCCAACATCAACGTCAGCACGACGAACGGCGCGAACGCTGCAATGGAATCGATCGACAACGCGCTCGCAACGGTCAACAACATCCAGGCAACCCTGGGTGCGGCTCAAAACCGTTTCACGTCGCTGTCCGCGGCGCAGCAATCGCAGTCGACCGACTTGTCCGGTGCTCAGTCGCAAATCACGGACGCCGACTTCGCACAGGAAACGGCTAACCTGAGCAAGGCTCAAGTGCTGCAACAAGCCGGTATCTCGGTGCTGGCACAAGCTAACTCGTTGCCGCAGCAAGTTCTGAAGCTTCTCCAGTAATAGCCTTAAGTAGTAACGGCAGGCGCGTCGCAAGACGCGTCTGCCCAATCCGTTTTCCGGGGAGGCCTGCCTCCCCTACACGTTTTACAAACGTTTATCATTCAGGCTCGAAAGCAAAACCGACGTACGGAGCATCTCAATGTCGACGATTCCCAGCGCCTCCGGCTCGGCCGGCTCGGCCGCGGCCACAGCAGCCGCCACCGCCGCGGCGTCCGCCGCAGCCGAAGCGGCCGCCGCGCAATCCATCATCAGCGGTTCCACGGGCAATTCGTCGCTGGATGTCTCGTCGCTGGTCACGAGCCTCGTCAATGCAAAGGTGGCAGGCCAAACCGGCACGCTCTCCGCACAACAGACGAACGACAACACCCAACTTTCGGCCATCGGCGCGTTGCAGGCGGCGCTCGGCGCGTTGCAGGCCGGCATTGCTTCGCTATCCAACGGCAGCGCCCTGGGCCAGTTCACGGCGACGGCGGACGGTACCGGACTGACGGCATCCGCCGACACCACCGCGTCGGCAGGCTCCTATTCTGTCGCGGTCACGCAAATTGCCAGCGCGCAAACACTCTCGTCGGCCGCGTTCGGCAGCACGACGGCGCTCGGCACCGGCACGATGAATATCTCGGTCGGCGGCAAGTCGATGAGCGTCGCCATCACGTCGACGGACAACACGGTGAGCGGCATTGCCAGCGCCATCAACTCCTCGGCAAATAATCCCGGCGTCACGGCCACGGTCGTCACCGGCACGGACGGCGCACACCTGGTCCTGCGATCGACGGCTACGGGCGCATCGAACACGATCAATGTTGCAGTAACCGGCGTGGCGGGCGATGCCGGCCTGTCCAGCCTCGGCGTCACGTCCACGCCCGGCACCAGCGGGGCTGCATCGACATTCACGTCGGCGGTGAACACGAGCGCGGGCGCGTGGACGCAAACCGCGTCCGCACAAGACGCCGCGTTCTCGATCGACGGGACCGCAGCAACCAGTTCCAGCAACACGGTGACCACGGCACTCCAGGGTGTCACGCTGAACCTCACCGCTGCCGCAATCGGTACGCCGCCCGGCACGCCGCAGACGCTGACCGTGGCACAAAACACTTCGTCGGCATCCACCGCGATCAACAGCTTCGTCAGTCTCTACAACACGCTTGTCACCACCTACGGCCAGGTGGGCAACGACAACTCGGCGGCAGCGAGCACGCAAGGCGGCGCGTTGGCCACCAACCCAATGCTTACGACCATCCAGAACACGCTGGCGGGCATTATCGACAGCGGCGTGCCGAACGGCAATTCGACCATCTCGCTGGGAGCGATCGGGATCACGCTACAGGGACAAGCCACCGCGACGCAGCCAGCGGGCTCACTGGTGATCGATTCCACCAAGCTCGCCGCCGCGCTCCAAAGCAACCCGTCCGGGGTTGCGGCTCTATTCAATCAGACGACCGGCGTGGCCGCACAGATGACGACCAGCCTGAACTCGTTTCTGGCCACGGGCGGCCTGATTTCGAACAGCCAGGCAGCGGTAAACACGGACCTTGCGAGCATCGCGACGCAGCAAACCACCTTGACCGCCTACACGGCGCAGCTCACCAGCCAGTACCAGGCGCAGTTCACGGCGCTCAATACGCTGATGGCGACGATGAACAACAACTCGCAATACCTGACGCAACTGTTCGGCGGCGCCGATAGCGCGGGTGCGCTGGCATCGGCCAACAACAGCTGATTGGGGCAAGGATAAATCGACATGGAACAGAACAGTCTGATCGACCGCCTGCTTGAGTTGACGCTCGCGATCCAGCATGCGGCAGCCATGGCGGACTGGCAGGAAGCGGCCAGCCTGACCGAGGAGCGGACACCGCTTTTCATGGAGTTGACGCCGGAACAGGACGCCACGGCCATGGACGTGATCAAGCGGATCCAGGCAATCGATGCCGCCATTGCCGCCGACGCGAAGACAACGCAATCGGAATTGCAGATCGAATACAGTTCGGCGATGAACAAGGTCAAGGCGGCCAGCAAGTATCACCAGGCCGCCAGGTTCTGATGGGGAGAGCGAGGCCGAGGCCGGTAAGCCGCCTTAATCTTCCTCTGACTCTGAAAAGACAACAATAAGAACTAAGCGCTCAGCGCTTTGGCCACTTCAACACCCCGGGCACGTACGTGCTTCCGGGGTGTTTTCTTATGGGCTAGCGCCCCAGCGTCAGCGCCAGATACAGCGCGTAAAGCCCGCCGTTCACCAGCAGCGCCCACAGCACGACCCCGCCCTTCTTCGCGTTGAAACGCAGCCACGCAGCCGCCGCGAGCGTGATAAAAACGCCCGTCATCACCTCCACGCGCGGCTCCCACGGCGTCAGCATGATGCCGATACCGGGCAGCAGCGTCCCCTGGAACACCATTGCGCCGGTGATGTTGCCGAACGCCAGCGTATCCTTGCCGCGCCGCGCCCAGATGATGCTGTTGACCTTCTCGGGCAGTTCGGTTGCGATCGGAATGATGATCAGCGAGAGCAGCAACGCCGATATCCCCAGCACCCGCGAGACCCCTTCCACGCCGGCGATAAACCCCTTCGCACCGCCAACCAGCAACACCACGCCCAGAATCATCTGCAAGACGATGCTCGCAAGCGAGGTGGGCAACCCGAAGCGCGAGATCAGCAGCCGCTCGGGCGCCTCGGTGCCGTGGCCCTTTTCGACAAGACTGGCGGACGCACGGAACGTCGTCACCACATACGTGACATACACGCCGACCAGTCCCGCGGCAAACAGCGCGCGCACTTGCCATGCGTGATGCGGCACGAACATGGCGGCCGCCGCGATCAGGAAAGCACAGAGGAAAAAGTTGAGATCGCGGGTGAAGCCGCTATGTTCGGGCGCAACGATCCCTTTGAGGCCCCGCGTCTTGAGCACGGCGACGGCCATCAGGCACGTCGACAAGGTCGCCAGCATCAATGGCGCGCCGAGGATCGCGCCCACGCCGATCTCCTCGTTCACCGCGCGGCTGGCCGTGCCGCCCATCAACGCGATGATCGGCACGGTGGTTTCCGGCAGCGCCGTGCCGATAGCCGCGAACAGCGAACCGGTGACCCCTTCGGAGATGCCGAGCTTTTCGCCGAGATGTTCGAGCGCGTTGGTGAAGAGTTCCGATGCCGCCAGGATCACCACGAGCATCAGCGCGAGTTGCAGGAAAAGCAGCGTCATGCGGCACCTCGCGATGAAGCCGGCGAGCAGGTGACGCAATGGGAGTGGCAGAACAACGGCGGAGAAACCGGCGAACTCGAGATATGGCCTGGGGCGGATGTAGGGTGTTTTTGTTTTGGAGACACGATGATTTCACGGTCGGACGTCAGCGAACCAGGGTGCAATCCCGCGCCGTCCGACCGTGAACGACAAGATGCACCCATGGTCTCGCCAAACCTGACCGGTCGAACGCGCCACGGCTAACAAGCCGAGTATGTTGACGCGTCCTCCTCCCATTGCGGAAGGAAGGCTACTCCCCAAAGACGGCCACGAGTTTAGCGTGCGTCGGTGGATTAGGCAACCGGCCGCCGGGATGTTCAAAAAACTGTCACAAGCCCATATGCACATCCCGAATCGGTCGTTGTAGCGGAAATAACGGTTCAGTAAGCTACGGCCCCGCAGGCCCATTCGTTGCACGGGCGCGTCCGACGAAGCCCACCGTACAATAAGCTGCAACTGCCAAACAAGAAACGTCTGACTGACTAACTAACACTGACGACCACGTTCGTAACGGGAGATCCCATGCGCTTCAGAATGCTCGCAGCCGCTGTACTGGCCATCGCGCCGGTGCTCGCGATCGCGAAACCGCTCACTGTGTGCACCGAGTCGAGCCCGGATGGCTTCGACGTCGTGCAATTCAATTCGCTGGTGACGACCAACGCATCGGCGGATGTGATCTTCAACACGCTAGTCTCCTACGATGAAGTCGCGAAAAAGGTCACGCCCGCGCTCGCCGAGAAATGGGACGTGAGTCCCGACGGCCTGACCTACACGTTTCATCTGCGGCCGAACGTGGCGTTCCAGACTACGGACTACTTCACGCCGTCGAGAAAACTGAGCGCCGACGACGTGGTGTTCTCCTTTGACCGCATGCTCTCCGACAGCAATCCGTGGCACAAGGTGGCGGGTGCGAGCGGCTTCCCGCACGCGCAGTCCATGGGTCTGGTCAAGCTGATCAAGTCCGTCTCCAAAGTCGATGACAACACGGTCAAGTTCGAGCTCAACACGCCGAACGCGACCTTCGTGCCCATCCTCACCATGGGCTTTGCATCGATCTATTCGGCCGAATATGCCGGCCAGTTGCTCAAGGCCGGCCACGAAACCGACCTGAACGCGAAGCCGATCGGCACCGGTCCGTTCGTGCTGAAGAGCTACACGAAAGACGCCGTGATCCGTTACGACGTCAACCCGACGTACTGGGGAGCGAAGCCTAAAGTGGACCGGCTGATCTACGCCATCACGCCCGACGCGTCCGTGCGCGCGCAGAAAATCAAGGCCGGTGAATGCCAGATCGCGTTGTCGCCGAAACCGCAGGACGTACTCGACGCGCAGAAGGACAGTTCATTGAAAGTGGTCGAGACGCCGGCGTTCATGACGGCGTTCGTCGCATTGAACACACAGAAAAAGCCGCTCGATAACCCCAAGGTGCGTCAGGCGTTGAACATCGCCTTTGATCGTACGACGTACCTGAAGACCGTCTTCGAAAACACGGCCACGCCCGCTGTGAATCCGTACCCGCCTAACACGTGGAGCTATGACAAGCAAATCACGCCGTATCCGTATTCAGTCGATCGCGCGAAGAAGCTGCTCGCCGACGCAGGCTTCCCAAATGGTTTCGACACGACAATCTGGGTGCGTCCGAACGGCAGCGTGCTGAACCCGAATCCGAAGGTGGGCGCCGAGTTGCTGCAGGCGGATCTGGCGAAGATCGGCGTGAAGGCCCAGGTAAAAATAATCGAATGGGGTGAGCTGATCAAGGAAGCGAAGCAGGGTCAGCACGACATGTTGTTCATGGGCTGGGCCGGCGACAACGGTGATCCGGATAACTATCTATCGCCGCTATTTAGCTGCGCCGCAGTGCGCTCGGGTATCAACTTCGCGCGCTTCTGCGATCCAACGCTCGACCGGTTAATCGATGAAGGCAAGGCAACCGCAGATATAGGCAAGCGAACCAAGGCTTATACCGAAGCGCAACAGATTATCCATGACCAGGCGCTGTGGATTCCGCTTGGCTATCCGACCGCGTCGGCAATCACGCGCGGCAATGTCAGCGGATATCGAGTGAGTCCGTTCGGACGGCAGAACTTCGCTACCGTCGTGGTTCAATAGTCGTTGCCTTGATTCACTGAAGAAGCCGGGCGCGCAAACGCCCGGCTTTTTTTACTTGGGCGAGAAACGGATCACGCCGTCTTCATCATGGGTATGACGAACGAGTTCGCCCGCAAGCCAGAGCAAATGCAAATGCGCCAGCGCTTCGCCGAGTGCGAATGTCATCTGGTGTACATCGAGCGGACGCTTGAACATGAGCGGGACAATGTCAGCGGCGCTTTGCGGTTTGATCGCGCAGGCCTCGCGCACTTCCTGCAGCCGCGCAGCGTGATGATCCCGAAGCTGCCCGATGCGCGTATGCATGCCCCGAAACGGCTTGCCATGCGAAGGGAGCACGAGGGTATCGGCGGGAAGAGATTCGTAGCGGCCCAGTGAACCGAGGAACAGCGCGAGCGGATTGCCCTCCGGTTCAATAGCAAACACCGAGACGTTAGTCGAGATGCGCGGCAGCACCATGTCGCCGGAAATCAGCACCTTCGTCTGAGCGCAGAAGAACGCGCAATGTTCAGGGGAATGGCCGAACCCTGTCACCACTTCCCACTCACGGCCGCCAATCTTGACCTTGTCACCATCCCGCAGGCGACGATAAACCGGCGGAATAGATGGCACGAGCTTCGGGTAATACGTATCGCGCTTGCGCAGCGCTTCGAGCGATGCCGGGTCCGTCATCCCATGCCGGGAGAAGTGCCGCGCGGCGCGCTCGCCGCCCGCGTCGGAGCCATCGCCGGCCGACATCACGCGGCCCATGGCGTACTCGCCTAGCGACATCCAGAGCCTGACCGGGTCCCATCGTTTCTTCTCGCCGCCATTGCAGATCCAGTCTGCAAGACCGAGGTGGTCTGGGTGGCAATGCGTGACAAGCACGCGCAGCACCGGCAGGCCGTCGAGCAGCGTGTCGAAGGTGCGCTCCCAGTTCGCCCGGATCGTTTCGTCTGAAATGCCGCAATCGATAATGGTCCAGCCCGCCACGCCGTCGATCTCGTCACGCATAACCCATAGATTGATGTGATCGAGCGCAAACGGCAACGGCATGCGCACCCAGAACACGCCGGGCGTGACTTCCATCGCGTGGCCGCTCTCAGGAAGACGGTCTGCGAAAACGTAATCGAGTTGCTGTTCGAGCGGGTTCATGCGGTCGGCTCTCCGGGTTGTCAGTGGTTGCATTGCCGCCAAGTTGACGCTAACGTTAACCTGCATTTTAACGTCGACTTCAGAAAAGCGCTGGGAACCTTGTAATTTCAATGACAGACACGCGCTACACCATCACCGAACTGGCACGCGAATTCGAGATCACGCCGCGCGCGATCCGGTTCTATGAGAACCAGGGGTTGCTCACGCCGGCGCGCGAAGGAACGAACGGCATGCGCCGCGTATATTCGGCGCGCGAGCGCACGCGGCTCAAGCTGACGCTGCGCGGCAAGCGGCTTGGGTTCACGTTGCTGGAGGTGAGGAGGCTGCTCGATCTCTATGATTCACCGACCGGGACCGACACCCAGTTGCATGCGTTTCTCGACACCATCGCGGCGCATCGTGCAGTTTTGGAGCGGCAACTGGACGACCTGAACGCAACGCTCGCCGAGCTCGCCGTGTACGAAGCGCAAGGGCGTGCACTGCTTTCAACGAACGCTGAAAAACGCACGCGCAAGGCGGCAATGGCGACTGAATCCGCGGATACAAGCGGGAAGAAAAGCGCGAAGGTGCCGTGAGTTCGTAACAGGCAAGGACTGCCTTCGCTCACGAACCAAAAACGTCCGGCGATACAATGTCGGCCGGATTCAAAGCCCGGTCTGACACTTATAGATAACGTCACCACGTCACGCGACACCACACGAAGTGCAGGGTCGATATGAACCACTTTCCCAAGTTACTGTCGTCGCAGATTGGCTTCGATGTCGCGGAAACGCTGCTCGAAGGCTTCGACCGTCACTATCGCGTGTTTCGCGATGCGGCCATCGCGGCGAAGGGGCTATTCGAGGCCGGCGACTGGCACGCGCTGCAGCGGCTCGCGCGTGAGCGCATCACCTCGTACGACGATCGGGTGGAAGAGTGCGTGATGCGTCTGGAAGACGAGTACGACGCCGAGCACATAGACGATGAAATCTGGCAGCAGATCAAGTTGCATTACATCGGCTTGCTGACGTCGCACCGGCAACCCGAGTGCGCGGAAACGTTCTTCAATTCAGTGTGCTGCAAGATCCTGCATCGCTCGTACTTCAACAACGACTTTATTTTCGTGCGGCCGGCTATTTCGACGGAGTACATCGAGAACGACGAACTCGCGGCCAAGCCGACCTATCGCGCGTATTACCCGAGTAAAGACGGGCTCGCCGCGACGCTGGAGCGGATCGTGACGAACTTCCAGCTTGAGCCGCCGTTCGAGGATTTGCAGCGCGACGTTCAATGCGTGATGCAAGCCATTACCGAAGCGTTCGGCGAGTTCAAGGCTGCGCCTAACTTTCAGATTCACGTGCTGTCGTCGCTGTTCTTTCGCAACAAGGCGGCGTACATAGTGGGCCGGATCATCAACGGTGATCTCGTGGTGCCTTTCGCCGTGCCCGTGCGTCACGCATTACCCGGCCTGCTCGCGCTCGATACGGTCCTGCTGCAGCGCGAACAACTGCTAATCATCTTCAGCTTCTCGCATTCGTACTTCCTCGTGGATATGGAAGTGCCGTCGGCGTACGTGCAGTTCCTGCGCTCGATCATGCCGGGCAAACCGAAGGCGGAAATCTATACGTCGGTGGGATTGCAGAAGCAAGGCAAGAACCTGTTTTATCGCGACTTGTTGCATCACCTGTCGCATTCCAGCGATAAATTCGTCATCGCGCCCGGCATCAAGGGGCTTGTGATGCTGGTGTTCACGCTGCCTTCGTTTCCATATGTGTTCAAGCTGATCAAGGACACCTTCCCACCGCCGAAGGAAACCACACGCAAGAAGATCCAGGACAAATATCAGCTCGTCAAACGCCATGACCGGCTCGGACGCATGGCCGATACGCTCGAATATTCCAGCGTCGCGTTGCCGCTGTCGCGCCTCGACGATGCGCTGCTGAAAGAGCTCACCAAAGAGGTCCCTTCAATGATCGAATACGAAGGCGATAACCTCGTGATCAGGCATCTGTACATCGAGCGCCGCATGACGCCGTTGAACCTGTATTTGCAGAACGGCACGCTGTCGGAGATCGAGCACGGCATCAAGGAATATGGCGACGCGATCAAGGAACTGATCCAGGCGAACATCTTCCCCGGCGACATGCTCTACAAGAATTTCGGCGTCACGCGCCACGGCCGCGTGGTGTTCTACGACTACGACGAAATTGAGTACCTGACCGACTGCAATGTGCGCCGAGTGCCGCAAGCGCGCAATGAGGAAGACGAGATGTCGGGCGAGCCGTGGTACACCGTCGGGCCGCATGACATCTTCCCCGAAACCTACGACACATTCCTGCTCGGCGACCCGCGCGTGCGCGACGTGTTCATGAAACATCACGCCGATTTCTTCGACCCCGCTCTCTGGCAAAAGCATAAGGAACAGATCCTTAACGGCGAACTCGCCGACTTCTTCCCGTATGAACGCAGCGTCCGTTTTTGCGTTCGTTATCCTGAGCGTTTTCTGGACGGCGCACCCGCAGCACGCGCCGCATGAAACCTATCCGCACTGAATGCCATGCCCAACATCAACGACACCGACGCACCTGAAAGCCAGGACAACAACCCGCTCTCGCACCTGTTCGATAACAACCTGAAGTGGGTCGATCGCAAGCTCTCGGAAGACGCCGAATACTTCTCTCGCCTCGCGCACCAGCAAGCGCCCGAATATCTGTGGATCGGCTGCTCGGACTCGCGCGTGCCGGCCAACCAGATCATCGGCTTGCCGCCGGGCGAGGTGTTCGTGCACAGGAACATCGCGAACGTGGTCGTTCACTCGGACCTCAACTGCCTGTCCGTGATCCAGTTCGCGGTCGACCTGCTGAAGGTCAAGCACATCATGGTCGTCGGGCACTACGGCTGTTCCGGCGTAGGCGCGGCGCTCGTGAGCCGGCGCGTCGGCCTGGCCGATAACTGGCTGCGTCACGTGGAAGACGTGCGCGACAAACACTCCGCGCTGCTCGAAGAATGGCCGATGGGCGTCGCGAGAAATCGCCGGCTGGTGGAGCTGAATACCATCGAACAGACGGTGAACGTGTGTCATACGACCATCCTGCGCGATGCGTGGGCGCGTGGTCAGGAGATCACCGTACACGGCTGGACCTACGGCGTGCATGACGGCCGTGTGCGCAACATGGGCATGATGATCGGCGGGTCGGAGGAAGTCGAACCGACCTACCAGCGATGCATCGCGGCGCTGGCGCGCGGTGGGGCGCATTCATCGGAGAACGATGTGCTCGCCTCCGATGCCGCCCGTCTCGGCGATGTCCCGGCTATTGTGAAAGGTGTGATCAAGGAGCTGAAACATGACTGATTTCGCAGATGATCCCGTGGTGATCGTGTCGGCTGTCCGTACGCCGATGGCCGCTTTTCAAGGTGACTTCGCCACGGTGACAGCGCCGCAACTCGGCTCGGTGGCCATCCGCGCCGCGGTTGAGCGCGCCGGGCTGAAGCCTGAGCAGATCGAAGAAGCCGTGATGGGTTGCGTGCTGCCCGCCGGACTCGGTCAGGCGCCTGCGCGGCAAGCCGCGCTCGGCGCAGGCCTGCCGCTGTCCGTCGGCAGCACCACGGTCAACAAGATGTGCGGCTCGGGCATGCGCGCCGCCATGTTCGCGCACGACATGCTGCTGGCCGGCTCGGCGGACGTGATTGTCGCGGGTGGCATGGAGAGCATGACCAATGCGCCGTATTTGTTGCCCAAGGCGCGCGGCGGCATGCGCATGGGTCACGGCCAGGTGCTCGATCACATGTTCCTCGATGGCCTTGAAGACGCGTACGAAAAGGGCCAGTTGATGGGCGCGTTCGCGGAACAATGCGCCGGGTCATATAAATTTTCGCGGGAAGCGCAGGACGCGTTTGCGGTGGAGTCGCTGCGTCGCGCGAAGCGGGCCAACGAAGACGGTTCATTCGATTGGGAAATCGCGCCCGTCACCGTTGCAGGACGCAAGGGCGATACCGTCATCGATCACGATGAGCAGCCGTTCAAGGCGAATATCGACAAGATTGCGACGCTCAAACCCGCGTTCGCGAAAGATGGCACGGTGACGGCTGCCAATGCATCGTCTATTTCCGATGGCGCCGCCGCACTCGTGATGATGCGGGCATCGACGGCGAAACGGCTCGGCGTCACGCCGCTCGCGCGGGTCGTCGGACACAGCACTTTCGCGCAGGAACCGGCGTTGTTCACGACTGCGCCTGTTGGTGCGATCCGCAAGCTGCTGGATAAAAACGGCTGGCGCGCGAACGAAGTCGATCTCTTCGAGATCAACGAAGCGTTTGCCGTCGTCGCGATGGCTGCCATGCAGGAACACGACTTGCCCCACGACAAGGTCAACGTCAACGGCGGCGCTTGTGCGTTGGGGCATCCGATCGGCGCATCGGGCGCGCGGATTCTCGTTACGCTGATCGGCGCATTGCGTCAGCGCGGATTGAAACGCGGCGTGGCGAGCTTGTGCATCGGCGGCGGGGAAGCGACGGCGATGGGTATCGAACTGGTTTAGAGCATCGTGCAGGAGAACGTCATGAAAACCGTATTGATCGTGGGTGCATCGCGCGGACTCGGCCACGAATTCGCGCGAGGATATTGCCGCGATGGCTGGCGCGTGCTCGCCACCGCTCGCGATGCCGCGTCGCTGAAAGCACTCGACGCCATGGGCGCAAAAACCTTCTCGCTCGATACAACTCAACCTGAGCAGATCGCCGCGCTTGGCTGGCAACTCGATGGCGAGAAACTCGATGTCGCGATCATCGTGTCGGGCGTCTATGGTCCGCGAACTGAACACGTGGAAACCGTGCTGCCGGAGGATTTCGATCAGGTCATGCATACCAACGTCCGCGGTCCGATGCAACTGCTGCCCATTCTCCTGCCGCTCACCGACGCCGCGCATGGCGTGCTCGCCGTACTGTCCAGCAAGATGGGCGGTATCGCGGAGATGAACGGGACGGCGGGATGGCTGTATCGCGTGAGCAAGGCTGCAGTGAATGCGGCGTTGAAGGCGACATCGCTGGAAGCGCGCGGCTCGACTTGCATCGCGTTGCATCCGGGATGGGTGCGCACCGGGATGGGCGGCGCGTCGGCGGCGATCGAACCGGCACACAGCATCTCCGGAATGCGCGCGGTGATTGCAGCGGCTGCGGCGAACCCTAAAAAATTCAACGGCTCGTTCGTGCAGTACGACGGTACGCCGCTCTCGTGGTGAACGCCGTATATTAGTAAGGCATCCGAAGTTAGCGTTTCAATCAAACGCTCTCTCAACCGTTCATCAAACGAAAAGGACATGAAGTGGCGTATCAAGTACATGGCGTGGCGTCATCGGGGAATTGCTACAAGGTCCGGCTTGCGCTCGAACAACTGAGCCGGCCGTATGTCTGGCATGAGGTCGACATGATGAACGGCGCCACGCGCACCGAAGCGTTTCGTCAGCTGAATCCGAACGGCAAGGTTCCAGTGCTGCAGATCGATGAGCACACGTGCCTGTTCGAATCGGACGCGATCCTGTATTACCTCGCTGAAGGCACGCCGTTGCTGCCCACGGACCGTCTCTCGCGGGCGCGCGTCCTGCAATGGATGTTCTTCGAGCAGTACAGCCACGAACCCAACATCGCGGTTGCGCGCTTCATCCTTCAGTTCGTCAAACATCCTGACGATCCTCGCCTGCCCGAGAAAACCGCTGGCTCGTATCGTGCGCTCGACGTGATGGAGACGCATCTCGCGACGCGGACGTATTTCGTCGATGAGCAATACACCATCGCGGACATTGCGCTGTATGCGTACACCCATGTCGCCGATGACGCCAACCTCGACCTCGGCCGGTATCCGGCCATTCGCGCATGGCTTGCGCGCGTGAAAGCGCAGCCGCGGCACATCGAAATGCCCGGTGTCGACGTATGACACAAGTAGTGGAATGCCCTTGCGGCGGCGCGTCGCCGGGGTCGAGCAATGCGAAACGCCCGCCTCGCTACGCGGATTGCTGCGGGCGGTTCATGGAAGGCGGCGCGCCGGCGGGCAACGCGATGGAGCTGATGCGTTCGCGCTACAGCGCCTACGTGCTTGGCAACACGGCGTATTTGCGCGCGACCTGGGCCGAGAAAATCTGTCCCCGCGACCTGGAAACCTCCGCCGATCCCACCACCCGATGGCTCGGCTTGCGGATAAAACGCCACACGCCCGTTGACGCAGATCACGCCGAGGTCGAATTTGTCGCGCGCTACAAGCTTGGCGGCCGGGCGTTCCGGCTGCATGAGACGAGCCGGTTCGAACGCGATGCTGCCGGGTTGTGGCGTTATGTCGACGGTGATCTTCGCGATTAGAACGCCGTAGCCGCAAATTTCGCTGCATCGCGGCAATAATTTCCTTAACGTCTGCTTTCGCCTAAAAATTAGCGTGCCGCGCGGGTACTTTCTAATTGCGCCTATTCATTTTGTCCGGGTACTCTAGCTTTTCGCCAGTCGCTGGAGAATGATATTAAGTTGCTGTTTCATAAGCCAAATATCTGTCAGCGCGCCGGTGTTGCGTATTGAAGCCCATTGTCTTGTCTATTCGGGACATGACTTGACGATCCGACCAGCGATACTGATTGACAGTACAAACGTCCGGATCGATGGATTGTGACAATAAGCTGGCTCGTGCTTTGGGAAATCAGCCGGGTCGAGAAGCGGATGGGGTTTCGGGGATGGCATTTAGGCAAGTGTTGTCAGGCTGTGTCGTGGTGTGTGCGCTCGCGGCGGTGTCCGCCTCGGCGCTTGCAGAGCCGTTCCCGGGCGCGCAGCAGTACGCGAACCTCGAGGCACCCGCCTTCGGCACGGCGCCGCCATCGTTCGACCCATCGCTTCCCGTTGTCGACGCGAACCTCAACGAGTCCGTCATCGAAGTACCTTCAGGCGACGTCTCGCTTGAAACCACCATCTTCAAACCTGACGGCCCGGGTCCTTTCCCGATGGTCGTCTTCAATCACGGCAAGCTCCCTGGCAATGCGCATGAGCAGCCGCGCGCGCGTCCGATTGCGCTTGCGCGTGAATTCGTGCGCCATGGTTATGTGGTTGTCGTGCCGAATCGCCGTGGCTTTGCGGAATCGGGCGGCGAATATACCGGTAACGGTTGTGATGTCGAAGCCAACGGTTTCACGCAGGCGCGCGACGTGGCGGCCACGGTGGCTTACATGGACAAGCAACCGTTTGTCGACAGCCAGCACGTGGTGGTGGCGGGCGCTTCGCATGGCGGGCTGGTGACCATGGCGTATGGCGCGCGCGATGCGCTTGAGGAAAAAGGCGTGCGTGGTCTCATCAATTTCTCTGGTGGTCTGCGTCAGGACGAGTGTCCTGGCTGGCAGAAAAACCTGACCAGCGCGTTTGGTGAATACGGTGAGCATGTGAAGTTGCCGTCGTTGTGGATGTACGGGAGCAACGACTCCGTGTGGCAGGGCGACTTGCCTGATGAAATGTTTGCGTCGTATAGCGCGCACGGTGCGAGGGCCGACATGGTCGATTTCGGCGCGTATAAGAACGATGCGCATCGGCTGGTTGGGGATCGTGATGGTGTCGCGATCTGGTGGCCGCGCGTGAAGGCGTTCCTTGAGGATGTCGGTATGCCGACGGATCGGCAATATCAGGTTTCGGATCCGCGGGAGCCATCGCCGACGGGTTATGCGACTGTCGATGCGGTGACTGCGGTGCCGTTCCTTGATGAGCGGGGCCGTGAGGGTTACCAGAACTTTCTGCATCAGTATTCGAGCCGCGCGTTCGCGGTGTCGGATTCGGGTGCGTGGTCGTGGGCGGAAGGGGGTGACGACCCGATGGCGGTGGCATTGAATGGGTGCCAGAAGCAGAGCAGCGATCCATGCCGGTTGTATGCCGTTAATAACGCCGTGGTGTGGAAGGATCGGAATGTTGCGCAGACGCAGACAGCCTCGCGATGAGGGGCCTTTGAGTCCAGCCAAAGGCTGGTGGCTGGGGTTTTGGGGGTGGTCGGGTGGGGTTAGTGCTGGGGCGGTGCTAGGTTCCGGCGTTAGTGGTCGGAGTCAATGCCGGGTTGCTGCTTTCCGCGTTAGTGGTCTGCAAGAGTTGGATTTTCTCTTTATCACTATTAGCCACTGTGCGTGGCGGCACGTCATTTCTTTGTCCAAAGCGACAAAGAAACGAAGCAAAGAAAACGCTTTCAACCACGCTACCCTAAGTGTCCACTGAGGTTCCCTCGATATTTCGTCTTCCAGTAGGTGGAACTTATGCAGCTTGCTCGCCCTGATTTTGTTCACTGATCCAGCGGTCGAGATACTGGATTGGTGACCTGTAGCCGAGCGTTGAATGCTGCCGTTTGCGGTTATAAAAGACTTCAATATAGTCGAAGCTCGCCGCCTTCATTTCGGCGTGTGTGGCGTAACGCACGCCATGATACCGCTCGTTTTTAAAGCTGTTAAACCAGCTTTCAGTGGGGGCGTTGTCCCAGCAGTTGCCCTTGCGACTCATCGAGCAGGTCATGCCATATTCTTTGAGCTTGTCTTGGAACGCGTGGCTGGCATATTGGCTGCCCCGATCCGAGTGATGCATGACGCCCGCGGCCGGCCGGCGGCGAAACCAGGCCATCGCCAACGCGTCCGTCGCAATGTCTGCCGTCATGCGCGGCTTGAGCGACCAGCCAATTACCTCGCGGTTGAACAGGTCCAAAACGACAGCCAAATACAGCCAGCCCTCGTCGGTCCAAAGGTACGTGATGTCCGATGTCCAGACCTGGTTCGGCGCTGCCGGAGTGAAGTTGCGATCGAGCAGGTTCTCAGCCACCGGCAAGCCGTGCTTTGAGTCCGTGGTGACCTTGTAGCGCCGCTTGTGACGAGCGTGGATGCCATTCTCACGCATGAGCCTTTCGACTCGCTGCTTGCCGGCGCTGAAGCCTCGCAGGCGCAATTCACGCATCATGCGCGGACTGCCGTAAGCGCCCTTGAGTTCGGCATGAATGGCGCCAATCAAGGCCAGCATTTGATCATCGGTCAACCGCTTGCGATCAGGCGTGCCGCCGCGCTTCCACGCTCTGTAGCCACTGATGCTAACGTCGAGCACCACGCACATTTCAAGCAGCGCGAACGCCTTGATATGCGTGCCAATCCAGGCGTACTTCACAGAACATCCCGCGCGAAGTACGCCGCTGCTTTTTTTATGATCTCGTTCTCCCGCTTCAAGCGAGCGACCTCGGAGCGCAGGTGGGACAGCTCCATTGCTTCCGGCGTGACGACCTTGCTGCCAGCCCCCGTCAGCTTGCCCGCCACAGCGGCCTTAATCCAGTTGCGCAGACTCTGGCTGCTCAAGCCGAGCTCCTTCGCCGCTTCCGTGATCGTCTGTCCATCGCTCACGCGTTTGACAGCAAGTTCCTTGAACTCTGCCGTGTACGCCTTTTTCGGTATCTTCTTCATTTCTAGTCTTTCCAAAGTAACGTCAATTTTACGTCACCTGTGGAAGGCTAAATTTCGGGGGAAGCTCACACAGCGTGCAGTTTTCATTCATAGGTGCCCCAAAAGCACGGTGCTCGCCAGAGCGCCGGATGTGTGAACCCCTCTTTCTCCGAACACGGATACCCACACGCTTCGCCACCAGTGATTGAACCTGCCCAAGGGACACCCCGCGCTATCCGCGGATAACCTCCCTCCAAATATGTACGCGCCTCGAACCACGTCGCCAACCCTGCTGGAAACGAGGTCGCGAAGATGCGGGCGGCCGTAACCGACGAAGATAGCTGTACAGAACGCGCAGCCAATTCACAAAAACTGAAGCAGTAAACACAAACACGCATGAAGCTCTAGCCAAATGAATACGGTCGCACAGACCAGGTAGCTAACCTGTCAAAAAGCCGCAGCCGTAAATATCTGTAAGGCCGTGCGGGTTCATTGGCAATTGTGCTTGCCCGAGAGCGTACGGGGCGAAGCGTGTTCGTGTCAGGATTCGCGAGAAGGAGGGGTTCAAACATCCTTCGCTCTGGCGAGCACCGTGCTTTTGGGGCACCTATGAATGAAAACTGCACGCTGTGGACACTTAGGGTAGCGTGGTTGAAAGCGTTTTCTTTGCTTCGTTTCTTTGTCGCTTTGGACAAAGTTAGTATGACTTCCGTGAGCAGTAAGGGCTGGCCCCCGTGACAGAGCTAAAACCATCTCGTTATACAGAAGTGTCATAGCCGTCGCGCAAGATCTGGATGGTGATCACAGCGTCCATGACTCGCTGCATGCCAATCCACAGCGTTTTCGCGCCCGGTTCGCCGTCGCTCTTGCGCCCAAGAAATCCGCCCAGCGAGCCGACCATCCGTATCATCTGGTTGAGCGTCGGTGGTTTTTTCGGACGCGCCTTCTTACAGAGCACGTGAGCGCCGTGTATCTCGTCAGCGGCGAAGAACAGCGACGCATCCAACTCCGGACAGGTTCTGCCAACACGTATGAGCCGCGCAATACGCCACGATACGACCATGTACAGCGCGAGCGCCTTCTCCACCCGCTCCATCTGTGAGAGTTGCAGCGCCTCGACCCGGCAGGCGTTCTTCAGGACGTTGAAGAACATTTCTATTTCCCACCTCGCGCGGTACCAGTCAACGAGTTCGATGAGGGCATGCGCATCGCCCGCTTCGCGGTTGGTCACAAGACGCCAGATGACGGGCTTCACACCCGCTGGCGCATCCACTTCATACGCCTCGACGCAGGTGAGCGTGACACCGGCACGCCCGGGCAGCGTGACGCGCTGGCTACGCAGTTCCTGCCTTACTTCACGCGCCTTCTGGCCGCTGCGCCCGGGCAGCACGAAACTGATGTGGCCGAGCACCTTACTGGCGTGCACTGTTTCCCACAAACTTGCTTCGCCCTTGAGCGCGCGATTGTGCTGCGAGCGAATCAGCCAGTCCGCCGGTTCACCCAGTTCCTGCGCACGCTGCATGAGCGCGGCGATATCGCCTTCACGATCGGCCACATACACCAGTCGCGTGTCAGGCACAGCCCGTGCCTGTTCGGCCACGATCTCATAGCTTTCGATCCACCGCACACTTTCCTTGACACCGCCACGCCTGCCGTTTGCATCGCGCGGCTCGCGCGCCCACATCCATGCATTCATCACACCCAGCGGCTCCCGATCCGGTGTCACCGCATAGGTCGCGTGAAGATACATGCCCACCTGTGCTTCATAACAGAGCGGGCCGGCCCCTTCGATATCCTGACCGTTAAAGTTCAACTCTGTCGTATCGGCTATGCACAGCACCACCGGCAACTGCCCCATGCGTGCCGTGGTACGGTCCCAATGCGGCTGCATCATGTCGCGCCAGTCGATGTGCTCATTGCCCAGAAAGCGATATGCCGCGATCGTCTCGGCCCAGCCTTCGCACGCGCCCGGAATGCTGGCCGTGGGCCGGCTGGCGAACCGTTTGACCAGCTCCTTCGCGCGCCGGTCTCGCCGTGGATCACCCAAATCCAGCGTTTCAAATTCCTCGTCCACCCATGCTCCTGCGTCGTCTCGGATCTTCATGCCGAAAATCTGAGAGTAAACGCCAAATCCGCATTGTTAACAACCCCCTTCTGACAACTTTGTTACTCCGTCATCGTTGCCGCAGGTGTCGAGTTGTGTATAAGGAGATGAGCTAAAACACGCGGGTTAGCATAGCGCCAGAGCCGTAACAGTGAGGGCGAACCCGTCACTCATAGGTTTTGTTTCCAACACGGAGGCCAGCATGCAAAACGATATCACGTTATTTGTCGGACTGGATGTTCACAAAGACTCGATTACAGTTGCCTACGCGCTGGGCAGCGGCGAAGTCGAAGTGCTCGGCAAGATCGGCACGCGCTCTCGCGATATTGATCAGTTATGCAAAAAGCTTCAATCCAAGGCTCGCCACGTAAAAATCGTTTATGAAGCCGGTCCTCTGGGCTATGACCTGCAGCGCCGCCTCGCTGCCAAAGGCTTCGAGTGCATGGTGTGCGCCCCCTCGCTGATCCCGCGCAAAGCCGGCGATCGCGTGAAGACCGACCGCCGCGACGCGCTCAAACTCGTGCGCTCACTGCGCGCGGGCGACCTCAGCGCAGTGCATGTGCCCACCGTCGAAGACGAAGCGTTTCGCGATCTTGCGCGTGTCTGGGCCAGTACGCGCGATGCCCTCAAACGCGCCCGCCAAGCGTTAAAATCGTTCCTGCTCGCCCACGCCGTGCGATACGCGGGCACGGCGAACTGGGGGCCGGCGCATCGACGCTGGATCAGCAAGTTCTCGTTCGGCAACGCATGGCAGGACCTCGCCTTCACCGAGTTGCGCCGCGCGATCGAAGACCGGTTTGCGCAGTGCGAGCGGCTTGAGTCGGCCTTGCGCGAAGCGGTGCCGCAGTGGCGCTTTTATCCCGCCGTGCTCGCCCTGCAAACCATGCGCGGCATCAAGTTCACCACCGCCGTTGGCTTGCTCTCGGAGATCGTCGATGTGACGCGCTTTGCCCATCCTCGGCAGTTGATGGCGTGGCTCGGCATAACGCCTTCAGAATACTCGTCGGGGGGCAGCCGGCGCCAGGGCAGCATCACCAAGACGGGCAATTCGCTTGCGCGAAAGTTGCTGATCGAGGCCGCCTGGAGTTATCGGCATACGGCTCGCGTGAGTCCCGAGATTCAGCAGCGTCATGAGGGTGTGCCCAAGGTGATTATCGATCGCGCCTGGGACGCGCAGTTGCGTCTGTGTGGGCGCTTTAGAAGAATGGTGGCGAAGGGCAAACTCAAAAACGTGGCGGTCGTCGCGATCGCTCGCGAACTCGCCGGGTTTATCTGGGACATCGCCCGTCTGGGCATGGAGCAGGCGATCAACAACTCCAGAGCGGCTGTCTAAACCAGCAAAAAACAGTTTTGCAATCATCGAAAAGGCAGTTTCCTGAAGGCGGCGTAGCCCGGCATCAGAGTTACCCGCGGCATTTCTTTGCAACGGCTTATCAACGGTTCACGCCGACTTGCGCACAAAGTTAGCGGCAGGCTCACGAGACGGATCACTGTAATGCGGTAACCAACCCGCGAATATCAGATTGATTCACCGTCGAGTGTTACTGCTACGCCGCCCTCAGGAAATTGTAGGAAGAGAAAAGATGACCACAGCTAAAAACACCTGTTGACACGGAAAGTCATATCAGTTACCCGCGGCATTTCTTTGCAACGGCTTATCAACGGTTCACGCCGACTTGCGCACAAAGTTAGCGGCAGGCTCACGAGACGGATCACTGTAATGCGGTAACCAACCCGCGAATATCAGATTGATTCACCGTCGAGTGTTACTGCTACGCCGCCCTCAGGAAATTGTAGGAAGAGAAAAGATGACCACAGCTAAAAACACCTGTTGACACGGAAAGTCATATCAGAAATGACGTGCCGCCACGCACAGTGGCTAATAGTGATAAAGAGAAAATCCAACTCTTGCAGACCACTAACGCGGAAAGCAGCAACCCGGCATTGACTCCGACCACTAACGCCGAAAGCAGCAACCCGGCATTGACCCTGACCACTAACCCCAGAACCGACCACCCCAGCATTGCCCCCGACCACCAACCCCAAAACCTAGCATCAACCCCGACCGCCACGCCGAAACCCACGAGTAACCAACCATCCCCCACCCCATCCCCCGCCCGAGTGCGAACGGAAAATAGGCGAAATAGCCCCTAAACCCGACCAAGACCCTCCACGATAAGCGAAGTTAGCCGCATCGCCACGCAATCGCCCAACGCGTCCCACGCCCGCCGGAGGCACCATGGGCTCCTAAAATCGAATCCCGCGACAAATTTAGAGATAATTGGTGCTCAGCGAAACACCGTGTCGCGTACATCGAGAAACCCCAATGACCGATGCAATGAACCTGCAGCGCCTGAAAGTCACCGTCGACGGCTACGTCGCACGCGTCACGCTCGATCGCCCCGACGTCCGCAACGCCTTCGACGAAGCCACCATCGTCGAATTGACCGCCGCTTTCCGCGCGCTCGCCGACGACTCCGCCATCCGCGTCATCATCCTCGCCGCGAACGGCCCCGCATTCTGCGCAGGCGCCGACCTCAACTGGATGAAACGCATGGCGGCGTACTCGGACGCAGAAAATCGCGCCGATGCACTCGGCCTCGCCACCATGCTCAACACCCTCTATACCTGCAACAAACCCGTGATCGCGCAGGTCCAAGGCGACGCGTACGCAGGCGGCATGGGCCTTGTAGCCGTCGCCGATATTGCAATCAGCGCAGAATCAGCACACTTCTGTTTGTCAGAGGCGAAGCTCGGGCTGATGCCCGCCACCATCGCACCCTACGTGATCCGGGCAATCGGCGCGCGCGCATCGCACCGATACTTCGTGACCGCCGAACGTTTCGATGCCGCCGAAGCACTGCGCATCGGCCTCGTGCATCAGGTCGTTGCAGCAGACGCGCTGGATGCCACCGTCGATGCAGTCGCAGCCGCGATCGTCGCCAACAGCCCGAATGCAGTGCGCGAGTGCAAACAACTGGTGGTCGATCTGGCGGACAAGGCGATCGATGAAACGCTGATCTCGGACACCGCCGACCGTATCGCACGAATTCGCGCCTCGGACGAAGGGCGCGAAGGCGTGCGCAGTTTTCTGGAAAAGAGCAAGCCGTCGTGGCTTGCCTGAATGTGATCGGGAGCGTTGCCAGAGTTCGCCCACGCGCATGATTGGCCGCTCCCCTGGAGTCGTTTTGAACCTGAATAACCAGCCAAAGCCTGCACCCGATGACTGGGTTGCACGCTCGCTACGCGCCGTATGGCATCCGTGTACGCAAATGAAACATCACGAGCGCACGCCGCTCGTGCCCATCGCTCGCGGCAAGGGCGCGTGGCTCTACGACCACGACGGCCATCGCTATCTCGATGCCATCAGCTCGTGGTGGGTCAACATCTTCGGCCACGCGAATCCTCACATCAATGCCGCGCTGAAGGACCAGCTCGACACGCTCGAACACGCGATGCTCGCCGGTTGCACGCACGAACCCGCCGTCCTGCTCGCCGAGCGTCTGCACACGCTGACGCAGCGCACGCTGGGCCATGCGTTCTTCGCGTCTGACGGCGCGTCGGCAGTCGAAATCGCGTTGAAGATGAGCTTCCACTTCTGGCGCAACAGCGGCCGCACGGAGAAGCGCGAATTCGTGTGCCTCGCGAACAGCTATCACGGCGAGACCATCGGCGCGCTCGGCGTAACCGACGTCGCGTTGTTCAAGGACGCCTACGATCCGCTGATTCGCCACGCGCACGTGGTGACATCGCCGGATGCTCGCCAGGCACGCGAAGGCGAGACGGCGCGCGATGTCGCCCAACGCGCGCTCGCCGATATGAAAACCCTGTTCGACGCCAAAGCCTCGCAGCTTGCGGCCGTGATCGTAGAGCCGCTTGTTCAATGCGCCGCCGGCATGGCGATGCACGATCCTTCGTATTTGAAGGGCTTGCGTGCATTGTGCGATGACTACGGCGTGCATCTCATCGCCGATGAAATTGCTGTCGGCTGTGGTCGCAGCGGCACGTTCTTCGCGTGCGAACAGGCTGCGATCTGGCCGGATTTCTTGTGTTTATCGAAGGGAATCAGCGGCGGGTATTTGCCGTTGTCCATTGTGCTGACACGCGATGAAATCTACGCTGCGTTCTACGATGACGACATGACACGCGGTTTCCTGCACTCGCATTCGTATACGGGCAACCCGCTCGCCTGTCGCGCCGCTTTGGCGACGCTCGACCTGTTCGACAGCGCAAACGTGCTTGAAGAAAACCGCCGCAAATCGTCTGTGTTGCGCGCAGCGCTGAGCCCGCTTCAAGATCATCCGCATGTCAGGAATCTGCGGGAACGCGGCACGATCTTCGCGTTCGACGCCATCGTTGAAGACCCCACTCAAGCACGCTCATTCTCGCGGCGTTTCTTCGAAAACGCCTTGAAACACGAGCTATTGTTGCGACCGATAGGCAAGACCGTCTATCTGATGCCGCCGTACATCCTCAGCGATGACGAACTCGCGCTGCTCGCCGAACGCACGCGCACTGTCTTCGACGCCACGTTATCGGAGGCTGCATGAGCACTACATCGCCCGCTCTTTTCGACACCCTGAAACAAGGCCTCGCCGATATCGAGCGCAACGGTTTGCGTCGTCGCCGACGCATCGCCGACAGCGCCTGCGCCGCTCACATGACGGTGGACGGACGCGAGATCATCGGCTTTGCGAGTAACGATTATCTCGGCCTCGCGGCTCATGAAACCTTGCGCGAAGCACTTGCCGAAGGCGCGCAAAAATATGGCGCGGGCAGTGGGGGATCGCATTTGCTCGGCGGCCATTCGCGCGCGCATGCGCAGCTTGAAGATGACCTCGCGGCGTTCTCCGGTGGTTTCGTCGACCAGGCGCGCTCGCTGTACTTCAGCACCGGCTACATGGCAAATCTCGCGACGCTGACTACGCTCGGCGCTGTGAGTAAGTCAGGCGGTCGCGACACGCTGATGTTCTGCGACGCGTTGAACCACGCATCGCTGATCGATGGCGCGCGTTTGTCCCGTGCGCAAATTCGCATCTATCCTCATGCCGACGCAGAAGCGCTCGGCGCCCTGCTCGATGCATCGGCGAATGAGGGCGGCACGAAGATCATCGTGACGGATTCGGTCTTCAGCATGGACGGCGATATCGCCCCGCTTGGCTCGCTGCTCGAGCTGGCTGAGCGTCACGGCGCGTGGCTGGTTGTCGACGATGCGCACGGTTTCGGCGTGCTCGGTCCGCAAGGCCGCGGCGCGCTGGCTGAGGCCGCGTTGCGCTCGCCACATCTTGTGTACGTCGGCACGTTGGGCAAGGCAGCAGGCGTGTCCGGCGCGTTCGTGATCGCGCATGAGACGGTGATCGAATGGTTCGTCCAGCGCGCGCGGCCGTACATCTTTACGACGGCATCGGCGCCGGCGGTGGCGCATGCGGTGTCTGCCAGTTTGAAGATTATCGAAGGACATGAAGGCGACGCAAGACGTGCGCATCTGGCTACGTTGATCGACAGTACGCGCGCCATGCTAAAGCGCACGCGATGGTCGCCCGTAGATTCGCATACGGCGGTGCAGCCGTTGATTATTGGCGGCAATGAAGAGACGCTGAGGCTCGCCGCCGCCCTCGATGAATACCGCATGTGGGTGCCCGCAATCCGGCCGCCGACCGTGCCCGTTGGCACATCGCGTCTGCGCATTTCACTCTCGGCCGCGCATAGCCACGACGACCTCGCGAAGCTCGACAACGCACTGCAAACCTTGAGCAATCGATCATGACCGCGCCGCTCTCGCTCTTCGTCACCGGCACCGATACCGAGATCGGCAAGACGCTCGTTTCCGCCGCTTTGCTGCATGGTTTTGCCAAGCTCGGCCTGCGCGCCGCCGCGATGAAACCCATCGCGGCGGGCGCGTTCGAACGCGACGGCGAGTGGCACAACGAAGACGCCGATCAACTCGATGCCGCCGCGAACGTTGCACTGCCACCATCGATACGTACGCCATTCCTGCTTAAGGAAGCCGCCGCGCCGCATATCGCGGCGGCGCGCGAGAACGTGTCGCTGGATATTGCGCGCATCGTGGAGGCGCACCAGTTCGCCGTTCAGCAAGCGGACGTGGTCGTGGTGGAAGGCGTGGGCGGATTCCGCGTACCGCTCACCGAGGTCCACGATACCGCCGACCTCGCGTTCGCATTAAACCTGCCGATTGTGCTGGTGGTCGGCATGCGGCTCGGCTGCATCAGCCACGCGTTGCTGAGCGCTGAGGCTATAGCAGCGCGTGGGCTGCGTCTGGTGGGCTGGGTGGCTAACCAGATCGATCCCGCCATGCTGTTTCCCGCTGAAAACATCGAGGCAATCCGGCTGCGGCTGGACAGTCAATACAATGCGCCATTGCTCGGCACGATTCCCCGCCTCACGCCGCCGGATGCGCGCGCGGCTACGCCTTATCTAGATACCTCCCTGCTGCTGGACACACTTCGTTCAGCCGGCGCGGGCCAGTAATTCATCGTTATCTGCACAATGAAAAGGATCCTCACATGACGCAAGTGCAATCCACCGAAAAGACAACGCAGTCCTCCGCTCAACCCGCCGCACCGCAAACGCTGGCGCGCTGGCGCGTGGCGGATATCGTCGCGCTCTACGACCTGCCGTTCAACGACTTGATGTTTCGCGCGCAGGCTGTGCATCGCGAACATTTCGATGCCAACACAGTTCAGCTCTCCACGCTGCTGTCGATCAAGACCGGCGGTTGCCCGGAAGATTGCGCGTATTGCCCGCAGTCATCGCATCACGACACGGGGTTGAAGGCCGAAAAACTGATGGCCGTCGATGAAGTCCTGAAGGCCGCCGAAATCGCCAAGGCGAACGGCGCGACGCGGTTTTGTATGGGCGCGGCATGGCGCAATCCGAAGGACCAGCATCTGGAACCTATCGCCGACATGATTCGCGGCGTGAAGGCGATGGGCTTGGAAACCTGCGTGACGCTCGGCATGCTGGAAGCGCATCAGGCGGAACGTCTGCGCGACGCCGGGCTGGATTACTACAACCATAACCTCGATACATCGCCGGAGTTCTACGGCCAGATCATCTCGACGCGGACGTATCAGGATCGTCTGGATACGCTCGAACATGTCCGCGATGCCGGCATCAACGTATGTTGCGGCGGGATTGTCGGCATGGGTGAAACGCGGCGCGAACGAGCCGGGCTGATCACGCAACTGGCGAACATGGAGCCGTATCCGGAATCAGTGCCTATCAACAATCTGGTGCAGGTTGAAGGCACGCCGCTGACGGGTACCGCGCCACTGGACCCGTTTGAATTCGTGCGCACGATCGCGGTTGCGCGCATCACGATGCCCAAGGCAATGGTGCGGTTATCGGCGGGACGCGAGCAGATGGATGAAGCGTTGCAGGCCCTGTGTTTCCTGGCCGGCGCGAACTCGATTTTCTACGGCGACCAGTTGCTGACGACGAGCAACCCGCAGGCTGAAGCCGACCGGAAATTGCTGGAGCGTTTGGGGATGCGCGCGGAAGCGTCGCAGCAGATGCAAGCGGCCGAGACTTGTGAGGTGAAGTGCGGGCATGCGCAGGTGCAGTGATCGACAAGCGGCTTGATTCACTGATCCAAGCCGTGAAGGGTCAGGCAACACCCGGTTGATGTCCAGAATCCCCCGCGATCGTCAGATCCCGGGGGATTTTCATTTGCTCGCACGTTATCTACTCGCCATAAGAGGTAGAAAGATGCCCACTAAGCAGCTAAAACGAGCTTAAAGGGCAATAAATTACCTCTTAAAGTTAACAGCACTTTAAAAGGCATCTACTATAATCAGTAATAAATTGCCTCTTAACCTCGTATTTCGATTTAAGAGGCGTAATCTTGCCTATAAATGCAAACGTCGTTGTGAAGACAAGCCATACACCATCGGAACTCGAAGCCCAGATCGGTGAAAGCCTGAAAAAACTCAGGCTGAGCCGAAACATCGACCAACAGACTTTGGCCGAGCGAGCGGGCATCAGCGCGCGTTCCCTCAGAAGTCTCGAGAACGGTGGCGGCTCCTCGCTTAAATCGCTGGTATCTGTACTCAGGGCGCTCGACCGGGACGATTGGCTCACTACCATCGCGCCAATTGCGACAGTCAATCCCATGACCATGGTGCGCAACGCTGCTCCACGCCAACGCGCACGCAAGCGCGCCGCCAAACCCCCGAAGTAATTTGAATTCGACCAGCAGGAGCCCGCCGTGAGTACGGAAAAGAATCAACCAGCGAAAAAGAAGGCGGCTCCGTACAAGCACGTTGACCGCGTAGAAGTGTACTTATGGGACCAGTTGATGGGCGCAGTCGCCCTCGATCCCGCGTACGGCTACTACGTGTTTGCCTACGCGCCGGAGTTTGTAGACCGGGGCGTCGAGCCATCCCCGCTGCACATGCCGCTGAGCCTTGAACCGTACCTTTTCGCCGACCTTCCAGACGCAACCTATAAGCGCCTTCCCGCCCTCCTGAGCGACGCCTTGCCTGACGACTTCGGTAATGCGTTGATCAACCGCTACATGGCAGATCACGGTATTCCTGCGTCAGGCGTGACATCGATTGACCGCCTGGCGTACATGAGCAACCGCGCAATGGGCGCACTCACCTTCAGACCGGCACGCGGTCCGGCCTGGCACAAGCCGACATCCATCCAGCTCAGTCACCTCGTCAATGAGGCCCGCAAAGCCGTCACCGGAACAATCGACGACGATGACCACACGAGTGCCGCGCTTCGAAGCATTATCGACGTCGGTACCTCTGCTGGTGGCGCACGCGCAAAAGCCGTCATTGCCTGGAACCCGTTTACCAACGAGATTCGCTCGGGGCAGCTAGAGGCACAGGAAGGTTTTCAGCACTGGCTCCTCAAGTTCGACGGCATGGGAGAGGACAGTGAACTGGGTACACCACAGGGATATGGACGCATTGAGTACGCCTATCATCTGATGGCGCGTGCAGCGAACATGACCATGTCCGAGTGCCGGCTGCTTGAAGAAAGCGGCCGGGCGCATTTCATGACACGGCGCTTTGACCGGGAAGGAACCAACATCCGGCACCACATGCAGACGTTGTGCGCGCTCGATCACGTCGACTACAAGAAGAAGGGCACCAACGCGTACTCGCAACTCTTCACTACCATGCGCCAGCTGGATTTGCCCTATGCGGAGATGGAGGAAGCATTCCGTCGCATGGTGTTCAACGTGATGGGCCGCAACTGCGATGACCATACGAAAAACTTCTCGTTCCGGCTGCGACAAGGCGCACCGTGGGAACTGACTCCTGCCTACGACGTGACCTTCGCGCATAACCCGAACGGCGAATGGACAAACCAGCACCTCATGTCGGTGAACGGCAAGTTCAAGGGCTTTACTGAAGATGACCTGCTTGCCGAGGCGGAGCGTTTCGGGGTCGGCACTGCGCGAAACGTCATCAAGGAGGTGCGCCTGGCTATTACTTCCTGGCCGACTTTCGCAGAGCGAGCCGGCATAGCGGATAAACAAATGAAGGACATTGGGCGCCAACATTTGCTACTGCAGTAGCGGCGTCGCGAAATCTTTCGCGAGCGCTCGCGTCAAGCGGGCAGTACCTCGTTGGTATCGCCACCCTCAATTCTTATCCACAATCACCTGATCGAACGTGCCGCCATCGGAGAAATGGGTTTGCTGCGCTTTCTGCCAGTTGCCGAAAACCTGTTCCACCGTGAACGTCTTGATCGGTTTGAATTCGCTTGCGTGCTTCGCCAGCACCTCGGCGTTACGCGGCCGCAGATGATGCTGCGCGATGATTTCCTGCGCCGCCGGCGTCCACAAATAGTCCAGGTACGCCTGCGCTTCCTTGCGCGTCCCACGCTTGTCGACAACCTTCGCAACCACCGCGACCGGCGGCTCGGCTAACAAACTCACCGACGGATACACAGCGTCGAAATCCTTTCCGCCCGCCCCCGTATCCATCAACGCGACTTCGTTTTCAAACGTCACCAGCACGTCGCCAATACCGCGTTGCGTGAATGTTGTCGTAGCACCTCGACCGCCCGTATCCAGCACCGGCACGTTCTTGAAGATGGCTTTCTCGAACGCTTGAGCCTGTTCATCGGTTGCGCCTTGCTGCTTCTTGTAGCCCCACGCCGCCAGATACGCATAACGCCCGTTGCCCGACGTCTTCGGATTCGCGATCACGACCTGCACGCCGGGACGCGCGAGATCGCTCCAGTCCTTGATGTTTTTCGGATTCCCATGGCGCACGAGAAATACCATGGTGGTGGTGTACGGCACCGCGTTATTCGGCAGAAGCGTGCGCCAGTTGGCCGGTACAAGGCCGCCGCGCTCGACCAGCAAATCGATGTCGTTCGGCTGGTTCATCGTGACCACGTCGGCCTGCAGACCCTGCATCACCGACAAAGCCTGCGCACTCGACGCCCCATGCGACTGGCGCACGGAAAGCGTCTCGCCGGTCTTCTGTTTATAGTCGGCAATAAACGCGGTATCGATGTCCTTGTATAACTCGCGCGTGACGTCGTAAGAGACGTTGAGCAACGCCGTATCCGCGTGTGCCAACGTAGTAAGACCCAACGCCGCGATTGCTGCCCAGTGCTTCAAACCCGCCATACATCCCCCGATTGTTCGAATAGTGAAAACCGCTGCAAAGCGGCGATTCTATCGAAAAGCCGGGGCTTTAATGCATCGGACACCTCATCCATAAGCCGCCTGTTCGATGTGCTCGAAGTCGTCGAAGTGGTCCGACACATCGGGTTGCGCCGCGAAATGCGCCGGGGCCGCGCAATGAATCAAGGTATCGACGAAATATTTCGCGCGCGGCCACGGGCCGAACCCCGCTGCCGTGTTGATGTGCCCGGAATCGCCGAGATTCACGAACGCGCTGCCAAACTGGCTCGCGAGACGCATCGCCTGGTCGAAGGGCATCCACGGATCGGTCATGCTCGCAATCAGCACCGATGGCACCCCAAGGCGGCGCGGCTCGAATGCCCCGGCGAACCGGAACTTGTCCGGACTGGCAGGCGCGACAAACAGCACGCCGGCCACGGCGTCGCCGGTCAGCCCTTGTACGATCGCGTGTGCGGCCGCGAGACAACCGAAACTATGCGCGGCAAGAATCACCGGACCATGAACGCTCGTCACCGTATCCGCAACGGATTGCGCCCACGCATCGAGTTGAGGCGCGTCCCAGTCGGCCTGCTCGACGCGTCGCGACTTCGGTAATTGCCGTTCCAGCCAGGTTTGCCAGTGCGCGCCCTCGCTGCCGTGCAGACCGGGCACGGTCACGAGCCGCGGCGGCCAGGGAGATGTGCTGCATGAACTCATGTGAACCTCGCTGCTGGCTCGTAGCCAGCATGGTGAGGAACAATTCTGCTGCGTGAGCGCGTCCGTGCGAACCAAGTTTTCGTCATTTGGTTATCGGCGGCAATCGGACGATGCGGCGGCGTGGTTTCTCGCGCTACGCGTGTTAATCGGCAAAACCGCGGCAAAACCCTGCGAAACCACGGCGAAACCGTAAAATAGGCTTAATTTCGGACACAATTCAACGATCAATCCGCGCCCTTACCCCGTGAATACGAACCTTCGATGAAGATCATTCTCTACGAGCACCACGCCGAGGCCCCGCTCTGGCTCGACGATCTCTCCCGCGCGCTTCCCAGCGCCGATGTCCGCCTGTGGCAACCCGGCGATAACGCCCCCGCCGACTATGCGGTCGTCTGGCGTGCACCGCCCGAGTTGTTCGCGAACCGGCCGGATCTGAAGGCGGTGTTCAATCTGGGCGCGGGTGTCGATGCGATCCTTGAGGTCGAACGCAAGCAACCGGGCACCCTGCCGCCCAACGCGCTGCTCGTGCGCCTGGAAGACAGCGGCATGGGCCATCAGATGGTCGAATATGCGGCCCACGCGGTGCTGCGTTACCTGCGCCGCCTGGACGAATACGATGCGCTCCAGCGCGAGCATCGCTGGCAAAAACTGCCGCCCTATGCGCTGAAGGACTTCACCATCGGCGTGCTGGGCATGGGCGTTCTCGGCGCGCGGGTCGCGCAGGCGCTGACGGCGTTCGGCATGCCCGTGCGCGGTTTCAGCCGTACCAAGCGGGATATCGAAGGCGTCAAGACCTTCGCCGGCGACGAACAGTTCGAGTCATTCCTCGACGGCACGAGAGTGCTCATCAACCTGCTGCCGCATACACCGGATACCGAAGGCATCCTGAACAGGCACACGTTCGAACGGCTTGCACCCGGCGCGTATCTCGTCAACCTGGCACGCGGCGGGCATCTTGTAGACGACGATCTGCTGCACGCCATGCAGATCGGCCAGATCGCCGCCGCGACACTCGATGTATTCCACACCGAACCGTTGCCGGACAATCATCCGTTCTGGCGCACGCCACGCCTCACGATCACGCCGCACATCTCCGCCGAAACCCTGCGCGAGGAAAGCATCGAGCAGATCGCGAACAAGATCATGGCGCACGCGCGCGGCGAGCCGATATCCGGCATAGTCGATGTGAAACGCGGTTACTGAGCTACAAGGATTTATAGGTATTCAAAGGAGACAGGCATGCTACCCGCCAAAGTGAAAATCGTCGAAGTGGGACCGCGTGACGGCCTGCAGAACGAGAAGGAATTCGTCGCGACCGACATCAAGATCGAACTGGTGAATCGGCTGGCAAACGCGGGTTTCCAGAACGTCGAATCGGTGTCCTTCGTCTCGCCGAAATGGGTGCCGCAAATGGCGGACGCCGCGGCTGTGATGGCCGGCATCGAGCGGCGTCCGGGCACGATTTACTCGGCGCTCACGCCGAACCTGCGTGGCTTCGAAGCGGCGCTGGAAGCGAAGGCCGATGAAATCGTCATCTTCGGCGCGGCCAGCGAAGCGTTCTCGCAGAAGAACATCAACTGCAGCATTGCGGAAAGCATCGCGCGCTTCGAACCCGTCGCGAAGGCGGCGAAAGAAGCGGGCCTGCGTTTGCGCGCCAGTATTTCGTGCGCGCTGGGTTGCCCGTACCAGGGCGACGTGCCAATTGATGCTGTCGTCGATGTCGTGCAGCGCATGAAGGCGCTCGGCTGTGATGAAATCGATATTGCCGACACCATCGGCGTGGGCACCGCGGGCCGCACGCGCGAGGTGATGGCGGCGGTATCGAAGGTGTTTCCACGCGAACGGCTCTCAGGCCATTTCCACGATACCTACGGTCAGGCGGTCGCGAATATCTACGCGTCGTTGCAGGAAGGCATCGAGATTTTCCACGCCTCCGTGGCGGGACTTGGCGGTTGTCCGTATGCGAAAGGCGCGACCGGCAACGTCGCGACCGAGGACGTGATCTTCATGCTCAACGGACTGGGCATTGAAACCGGCGTCGATCTCGATCAGCTCGTGGATATCGGTGATTTCATTTCGCGGGCGATCGGCAAGCCGAGCGCGTCGCGAGTGGGACGCGCGTTGCTCGCGAAAAAACGCGATGGTCTGGCTGCCTGCGTTTGACGGCCGGCGCATTACTTTGGACTTTGGACCTTGGATAAAACACGATGAACGAAACACTCGACGCCCTGCCCGAATCCGCTCGCCGCGTGGCGCTCCTGCTGCAGGAACGCGGACACGCCAGTCCCGTCGTGATGCTCGCCGAAACCGGCAAGACATCGGCCGAAGCGGCGGCCGGCCTGGGCTGCTCGGTCGCGCAAATCGCCAAATCGATTCTGTTTCGCCGCAAGAAAGACGACGCGCCGGTGCTCGTGATTGCGAGCGGCGTGAATCGTGTGGACGAAAAGAAAGTGGCCGAACGGGTCGGCGAACTCGCCCGCGCCGACGCCAGGTTCGTCCGCGAGAAAACCGGCTACGCGATCGGCGGCGTGTGCCCGATCGGCCATGCCACGCCGCCGCTGACGCTGATCGATGAAGACCTGCTCGCGCTTGACAGCCTCTGGGCCGCCGCCGGTCATCCGCACGCGGTGTTCAACCTGACGCCGCAGGAACTGGTTGCGCTGACGGGCGCGCCCGTCGCCGATGTCGCATTGCGCGAGACGGCGTGATGACTGAGGCCGTTGCATCGCCGTGTATCGATGTATGCAGGATGAATCCATCAACAGGACTCTGCGACGGCTGTTTTCGCACGATCGATGAAATTGCGGGCTGGTCTTCCTTCGATGACACGCAAAAGGCGGCGGTCCTGAAGCTAGCGGAGGCGCGAAAAAAAGGGCCGCGTGTGGTGCGCATCGGCGAGCAATTCACGGCCACGCTGGCGTTGCCGCCCGATTCCATCAAGTCGTTTGCCACGCTGGTCAACGATCACAACCCGCTGCATCACGACGATGCCTATGCCGAAGCCAGCCGCTTCGGTTCGCTGATCGCGTCGGGCACGCAACCCACGGCGCATTTGATGGCGATGATCGCGACGCATTTTTCCACCTACGCCCAGCCGCTCGGCCTTGAATTCGGCATCAAGCTCGTGCGGGCGGTCAAGGCGAATGACGTGCTCGCGATGAGCTGGCAAGTTATTGAAGCACACTGGAAACCGAGCTTGAACGGCGATCTCGTGAAGCTGGAAGGTCAGGCGCTGAATCAGCACGGCGAGGTCATGGTCAAGGCGAGCGCGACCATCGTGGTGATGCCGAAAGGGCCAGGCACATGATCACGTTACCGGCGTCCATGCGGGTGTTTGAGCGCGGCTGGCTGTCGTCGAATAACGTGTTCTTTATCGATAACGCCCGCACCGCGCTGGTCGATACCGGCTACGCCACTCACGCGCCACAGACGCTGGCACTCGTGCGGCAAGCGCTTCGCAATGAACGCAATGAACGCACACTCGATCTGATTGTGAACACGCATCTGCATTCGGACCATTGCGGCGGCAATGCGCTGCTGCAATCCAGCTTCGTCTGCGAGACGCTCATTCCACAAACAGAGGCTGACGCCGTGCGTGAATGGGATGAAGACAGGCTCACGTTCCGCGCGACCGGGCAGACCTGCGAGCGTTTCGGTTTCACCGGCACGATTGCGCCGGGCGCGACGCTCCGGCTTGGCGGCCTCGACTGGTCGGTGCTCGGCGCGCCCGGTCACGATCCGCATTCGCTGATGTTGTATTGCGCTGAAGAACGGCTGCTGATCAGCGCCGACGCGCTGTGGGAAAACGGCTTCGGCGTGATCTTTCCCGAACTGGAAGGCGAAAGCGGTTTCGCGGAACAACGCGCGGTGCTCGAGCTGATCGCCACACTGGACGTGAGGGCGGTGATTCCTGGCCACGGCGCGCCGTTCACGGATGTATCGAAGGCGTTGGATATCGCTTTCTCTCGAATCGATTATCTGCGTGCCGATCCCGCGCGCAACGCGAAGAATGCGCTGAAGGTGTTGATCGTGTTCAAGCTGATGGAGTTGCGCTCGATGCCCGTCAGCGAGTTGTTGCTGCTCGTAGATCAAGCCGGGGCCATGCGCGCCGCCGCTAACCTGCTCTCCGATGATCGTCCGGGATTGGTGCGCAAGTATCTCGCCGAATTGGCAACGAGCGGCGTGCTGAAGGTGGATGGCGAAACAGTGAAGATCAGCTGAATGCGAAAGCATGACACCGGACAGCCCAAAAGAAAGCCGCTTGTCAGCTATCGATTTGTCGTCGAACGGCCAGGCCCAAGCGGCGGAATTTTGTTGACGTGATCAGCGCCGACTGCATCGTAGCGCGCCTGTTTTTGAGACGCATCGGTGCTTTCCCTACAGACTTATAACAGCCGGCTAAACGTGCCATGACGCGCACACGCCGCGCCCTTTATGCAGCCTCGGTCGCCTCGAAAAACGCGAGCATTTCCGCAAGCAGTTCATCGGGTACTTCTTCCGGAATATAGTGGCCCGAAGGCAACGCCCGACCGCTGACATCGCGCGCGACACGACGCCATTCGGTCAACGGCTCAAAGCATTGTTCGATCACGCCTTCCTGCCCCCACAACACCCGCAGCGGACACGCGAGTTTGTTGCCGCATTCAATATCTGCGCGATCATGCTCGAGATCGATCGACGCCGACGCCCGATAGTCCTCGCACATTGCATGCACAGCGCCCGGCTGACGCAACGCGTCGCGGTATGCCTGCAAAGCGTGCGGCGCGAAGGGTGCAAGACCGGCATGGCGGCTGCCCATCACGCGCTCGATATACACGTCCGGATGCGCGCCGATCAGCAATTCCGGCAACGGCTCGGGCTGGATCAGGAAGAACCAGTGAAAATAGGCGGTGGCGAAGGCGCGATCGGTGGCGTCGTACATGGCGAGCGTTGGGGCTATGTCGAGCAGCATCAGGCGGTCGACAGCCTGCGGAAAATCCAGCGCCATCCGATGCGCCACCCGCGCGCCACGGTCATGCGCGCAGACCATGAAGCGCTCGAAACCAAAGTGCCGCATGACCGCGACCTGATCGGCGGCCATCGCGCGTTTCGAATAGGGTGTGTGCTGCGCGTCGCTGGGCGGTTTCGCCGATGCGCCGTAACCGCGCAGATCGGTCGCGATCACGGTGAAATGCTGTGCGAGAACGCCAGCCAGCCGATGCCAGATCTCATGGGTCTGCGGGTGGCCGTGAAGCAGGAGAAGCGGCGGCCCGTTACCGCCCTTCATGCCGAAGATGTCGACGCCCGCGGCATCGAAGGTGAACGGCTCGTAGTCTTCGAACGGCATGGCGTGAATATTCGCGTGACGGGAAAAGCATTGTAGGCGTCCTCGGCAATACTAAACTGCTTGCTGGCGGGCGCTTTCGTAGAAGCTGAAGACTTCTTCCAATCTCCCCGGTGATCGCGCATCAACGGATTCGCCTATAATCGAACGGTCGTTCGCATGCTTTTCGGTGCATGCGCTTAAGCAACGCCCAAGTCCGGCGGCAATCGCCGTTCGCAGCTACCGTGCAGTTATTGTGACCCCACGCCAGATGGACGCACGCGTATCGCGGGCTTTCACATTCAATCAGGAGACTCGTGTCATGGCACTCCCCGCCGCTCTGCAACACCTCGCGCTACCCGTTATCGCTTCACCGATGTTCATCGTCAGTTATCCCGAGCTCGTGCTTGCGCAATGCAAGGCGGGTATTGTCGGCTCGTTTCCCGCGCTGAACGCGCGGCCAGCCGAGCTGCTCGACGAATGGCTCACGCAAATCGGCGAAGGAATCGAGGCGCATAAGGCGGCGAATCCTGGCGCGCCGGTCGGCCCGGTCGCGGTCAACCAGATCGTGCATCATTCGAACGCGCGGCTTGAGGCGGACGTGCGGGTATGCGTGGAACATCGCGTGCCGATCTTCATCACGAGCCTGCGCGCACCGGTCAAGGAGATGATCGACGCGGTGCACAGCTACGGCGGCATCGTATTGCACGACGTGATCAACCTGCGGCACGCCGAGAAGGCGCTGGAAGCGGGCGTCGATGGCCTGATCCTGGTTGCAGCCGGCGCAGGCGGACACGCGGGCATGATGTCGCCGTTCGCGCTGGTGGGCGAAGTGCGGCGTATTTTCGATGGCCCGATCGCGTTGTCCGGGGCCATTGCCAACGGCGGCTCGATTCTCGCCGCGCAAGCCATGGGCGCGGATTTCGCGTATATCGGCACACGCTTTATTGCCACGCGCGAGGCGCATGCGCTGGAAGACTACAAGAGTGCGATCGTGGGATCGAAAGCCGCCGACATCATCTATACGAACCTCTTCACCGGCGTGCACGGCAACTACATTCGTCAGAGCATTCTCAATGCCGGACTCGATCCGGACGCACTGCCGGCATCTGATAAAGCCGCGATGAATTTCGGCGACTCGGCGATCAAAGCCAAAGCCTGGAAAGAAATCTGGGGCGCGGGACAAGGCGTCGGCTTGATGGACGACGTGCCGACGGTGGCGGAACTCGTGTCGCGACTCAAACACGAATACGACGATGCAAAAACGCGGCTAGGTATTTCGCGATAAAGCAGTCCGGTGAGCGGCTGGTTCGCGGACCTCTTTGAATCGTCTTGCGCGCCGGACAACAAAAACGCCGCCCTAAGCCTATTGGCTTAGGGCGGCGTTTTTGCGTTGCCGGGAGCCCGCGCGTTACGCTCGCGGCCTTCGCTCAGAACTTCGTGCGAATGCCGACGCCGTATGTATCGCCGCTCGACATGCTCGTGTACTTGTCGTTCAGGTACGCAGCATAGACGTCGGTGCGCTTCGACAGCGGATAGTCATAGCCGACCGCCCAGCTCTTGTGCGTCTGGTCGAGCCCGCCGTTGCTGCGCGAATACGCATACGACGCCATCACCGAACCCACGCCAACCGGAATGGTCACGCCGCCCTGGCCCGTGGTCACGTGGAACGAACCTGGATCGATATCGTTGTGCGTGTACATGTACTGCGCGAAGAACTTGACGTACTTCATGTCGTACGAAGCACCCAACTGGCCCACGCTCTGGCTCTTGTAACCGGCCACGAACGACGTCAGGTCACCCGGCGTTGCGCTGAAATTCACGTACTGATATACGCCGGTCGCCGCAAACGGGCCGTGGAAATACAGGAATTGCGCGCTGTATTTCTTCGCGCCGTTTTGTCCGGCCTGGTTACCGACGCCGTACATCACGCTACCCGACAAACCGCTGAAATCAGGTGTGGTGTACTGAACGGAATTATCCCAACCCGAATCGCCGACAACACCCTGGTCCGTCGTGTACGTCGGAAACGTGCTCTGACCGAGGAACACGTGATAAACCATCGGTGAGAACGTATACGAATCAACAAACGGGTTAAACAGAATGGTCGATACAAAAAGCTGCGTGGTCAGCCGGCCAGCGGTGACCGTACCGTACGGCGACTCGATACCGACATACGAATTGCGCGCGAAAAATGTATCGCCCTGAAAGCGGCCGTAATTACCGTTCTGCGCCCGAAAGAAGCTTTCCAACGTGAAGATCGCCTTATAACCGCCACCGAGATCTTCGCTGCCTTTCATACCCCAGTACGACGTCGACATACCCCCGCCACCTACGTTCCAGGCCGTCGGGCTGCCCGGGAATTTAGTGGCTCCCACCCATTCGTCGACCTGTCCATACAACTGGACACTCGATTGCGCTTGAGCGGAACTGGCGGCAAGCAAGCCGAACATGCCTGCAGTAACGGCAGCCTTGGCCGCGGCCTTAAGCACGCGGTTCACGGGTGGCTTCATGGACTCTCCTGTCGTATTAACGTTAAAACGGGATTCGGCGAGGGACATTGCCTCGCTTTATCGGACTGTTCTTATAAATGTCCGCTATGCATGCAGATGGCTTAGGGCGGAACCATCTTTACGGATCATTTTTCTGGACAAAAATAACTTTCCTTATGCTGTCTATAGCGGTTTGAATACATTGCGCGCGCCGAACTTTTATCGGCTGATGCAACGCGATGCGAAAAGGACACTTGAAGGAGGAGTCGGCCTGCAAGACGATAGCCCGCGATGCTATATGCCACGGTGCACCCGGGCAATCTGGATTCCGGCAACAATAAAAATGCGATCAGAAACGCCAGTCGCATGCATTGTTAATGCGGCTAAATTTGAGAGGAATGGATACGCGCTTCGGGCGATGAAACTGTGGCGGGATTACGTCATTGCGACGCTTGCCATAGACGGGGGAATTGTTTTTTGTTTTGCACTCGCCAAGCTACTGGCTACAAGTCGAACCGGCTGTTCGAACTGATGGGTGAAGAACACGGCGAGAACTACGAGGGAGGGGCGGATTCTGGAGGGGCGGATTCTTTGAGGGGCGGCAGAGGCGCATTTCGCCTATCGATACCCCGTGCGGATTTGATTCATGCGGATGATCACGCGTTCGCCTGCCGCGCGCCGGGTACTTCAGCCATCAATTCCGATAGGCGGAGTTCGCGGGCGAGCGCGGGTCGTCGACTTGGCGGCCCGACGGACGCGGACTGCTGCGCTCTTCGTTATAACGTGCGATGTCGGCGCGGATCGATCCGCCGGCGCGCAATTGCGCAGCCTGGTCGGCACGCGGTCCACCACGCACTTCCGCGCTGATCGGCGTCAGGCCCGAACCTGCCGCAACGCGTTGATAACGGAACGACTGGGCACCACGCTCGACGTCGTCCACTCGCATTGCATGCCGGTTCACGGGATTCACAGCCTTCCATTGCCCTTGAGCCTGACCGGCGTTGCGGCTGAACATTCCGCCGTTGTTCCCGCCGGCGAAAGCCAGCGACGCACACAGCGTCGACGCCGCAACCAGACCGGCGGCAGCGGTGAGGATCAAGCGAGCGATAGGTCCAAATCGGGTGAGCAACATGTCGATACTGCGAATTGTCCGAGTCTGTTCGGGCGTGTTGGCGGAAAGTGGACACCGCCAGGCATCGCCGACCGGTCAATTGTCGGAGCATCAGGCCCGCGTTTCTTAACGCGCCTGCCGACCGGTCTGTCATTCAATTTATTGTGCTGCGCGACTGGAGTCGAGCCAAAAAGTGTTAGGTCTTCCTGAGGGTTGTAACACCATGTTACTTCACTGTTTTTTGGCTCATTTTGGGATGGCTTGCGGCACTTCCGTCTTATCAAATCCAGCTTGATTCCAGTTGCTGCCCAGTGGTCCGCAAACGATCCGTGGCGCGCTCTGCGTGCCCGTGCCGGATGCCCAAAATAGGTGACTCATGCGTTTGTTGAATTAATAGATCACTTAAATGAATTTGCATCTTGAATCGGTATGCGCTCAAAATAGCGATCGCGACGGTTTTCGCGCGCGTCCGTTCGCCTTTTTTGAAGGCACAAAATGTGATCGCCGAGAGTCGTCATGCACTTTCATGAACATGCGAATCCCTGATGACCCGCCCCAAGTTTCTCCCTGATAACTTCACTCTCGCACTCGTAGGCACGGTGATCCTTGCCAGCCTGCTCCCTTGCCGTGGCGCGGCGGCGGTCGGCTTCAACTGGCTGACCAACATTGCTGTCGGGCTGCTGTTTTTCCTGCACGGGGCAAAGCTCTCCCGTGAAGCGATCGTGTCGGGCATGACGCACTGGCGTCTGCATATCGTCGTACTGCTCAGCACTTTCGCGCTGTTTCCCTTGCTTGGCCTGGCGCTGAAACCCGTGCTCACGCCGCTCGTCACGCCCGCGCTGTATATGGGCATCCTGTTCCTGTGCACGTTGCCGTCCACCGTGCAGTCGTCTATCGCGTTCACATCCATTGCGAAGGGCAATGTGCCGGCAGCGGTTTGTGCCGCCTCGGCGTCGAGCCTGCTCGGCATCTTCATCACGCCCGCGCTGGTCGGTATCGTGGTAACCGACGGCAGCGGCCACGCCGGTTCGGCATGGCACACGGTCGGCAATATCGTGCTGCAACTGCTCGTGCCGTTTATTGCCGGGCAACTGCTGCGGCCGGTGATCAGCAAATGGCTCGACAAGAATCGCAGCATCCTGCGTTTCGTCGATCAAGGTTCGATCCTGCTGGTTGTGTACGTCGCCTTCAGCGAAGCGGTGAACGAGGGCATCTGGCACACCATTTCCCTGCAAACGCTTGGCGGACTTGTTGTAGTGAACGTGGTGCTGCTTGCACTCGCGCTGGGGGTGACAGCGTTTGCCAGCAAGCGGCTGGGCTTCAACCGGGCAGATCAGATCACGATCATTTTTTGCGGATCGAAGAAAAGCCTCGCCTCGGGGATCCCCATGGCGAAGGTGATTTTCGCTTCCCATGCAGTAGGCGCGGTCGTTCTGCCGTTGATGCTTTTTCATCAGATCCAGTTGATGACGTGTGCTGTACTCGCGCAACGCTGGGGTGCCCGCGACACTTCCGGCGAGCAAGCGCCGCAGCCAGAAGGAGAAGGCGCCCGCGCGCAAGTCCGTTAGGTCAATTAGGACCGCTAGTAACCGCTGCGCCGATGCCGCGACTGGCAATAGCGTGAAAATACGCTGCATCACTGATTCTCCCGACCCAACTTACCCAAGCATGAAGCCGCCCCGCGCGGCTTTTTTGCTATTTGGAGCTCATTCAGGGGTTCTGTCGATTCGGCCTGAAGACCTATGACTTGATGCGGGAACTTGCAACAAACGCGTTTCTTTTCTTCACAACCCGTTTATTCACAACCCCTATGCCATCTGGCGGACTGGTGATCGGGCATGTGCCTTGCCACACTTGTGTCCATAAGCTGTTACTGGCACCAGGCAACGGACAACGACATGCCTGACTTCATCCACGCAAGCGGTTGGGAATGACCACCATGCAAGCAATGACTGGCGGGGCCGCGAGCGAATCCATTCTCGGTCCGTTTTTGCGTGAACTCCAGTTCGAGCGCGGCTCGGACACTGATACCGCTCGCGCGCTCCACGCCCTGATCGATGCCGGCTTTGATCGCCTGCCACTCCCCGGTCATGGCGCGACGCTCGAACGCTGGCGAATACTCGCGGCGGTCGCGGCGTGCGATCTCGCACTGGTCAAGCTGTTCGAAGGCCATACGGACGCGCTCGCAATCATGGCTGAACTAGGCGAGGGGCATGTCCCGGAAAGCGGTCAGACGTGGGGCGTTTGGGCAGCAGAGCCGCCCGCGGCACGCCTCGCCGCGAAAGCTGCGTCCAACCCAACCAGCGTCACGTTGCACGGTACGAAGGCCTGGTGCTCCGGAGCGGCCTCGATTACCCATGCCCTCGTCACGGCCTGGAACGAGCGGGACGAGCCAATTCTCGTCGCAGTCGATCTCCGCCAGCCGGGCGTGCGCATCACGCGTGATGGCTGGATGGCGGTCGGCATGTCGGCGAGCGCGAGCGTGGACGTCCATTTCGATCACGCTAAAGCCAACTGCATCGGCGCGCCGCGCGCCTATCTGGAGCGCGCGGGTTTCTGGCACGGCGGCGGCGGGATCGCTGCATGCTGGTTCGGGGCGGCTGCGGCAATCGGGGAATTCGTCAAACGGGATGCCGCGCGCCGCGCCGACGCGTACAAACTCGCCCATCTGGGCGCTATTGACACGGCTCTCTCCGGCACGGCCAGCCTGCTGCGCGAGACGGCCGCACGGATTGACCGCGAGCCGCAGGCGGACGCCATGTCCGATGCCTTTCGAGTCCGCCTGGCCGCGGAACGGACGGCGGTTGATGTCGTCGAGCGTGCCGGCCGTGCGCTGGGCGCCGGACCGCTTTGCCGTAACCGCCATTTCGCGAGCCTGATGGCCGATCTACCTGTCTTTATCCGGCAGAGTCATGCCGAACGTGACGAAGCCGCGCTTGCTGAACGACTTATCAATGGGGAATGCGGCACATGGAACCTGTAGTAACTCACTCGGCAAACGACCGCGCTATCAGAGGGAATGGCACGCCCGAAGCAACCTGGCAAAAGTCCGGGCTGCTTTCGAGCCTGCCCGAAGTCGATCCGGCGATCCTCGTGCCGCCCGGTGCACGCGCCGTGATTGTTGCGCCGCATCCAGACGACGAGGTTCTGGGCACGGGCGGCCTGCTGGCGCAACTGTCGGATCTGGGTCGCAAGGTGCTGATCATCGCCGTGACGGACGGCACTGCGAGCCATCCTGATTCGCCGGAATGGCCCAGAGCGAGGCTCGCCGCGGCCCGTCCGCAAGAAACGCGCGACGCGCTACAACGTCTGCGCATGAGGCACGTCGCGCTGGTGCGGCTGCACCTTGCGGACGGCGGTGGAGAAACGTTCGAGCCCGAACTGGCGGAAGCGTTGAAAGTCCATCTCGAACCAGGCGACATTGTGTTTGGAACCTGGCGTTTCGATGGCCATCCCGACCACGAGTCGGTCGGCCGGGTTGTGACCGCCGTGGCGGGTGCGCTTGACCTGCCGTTCGTGGAAGTCCCTGTATGGACGTGGCACTGGGCGACACCCGAGGATTCCCGCGTGCCCTGGAGCCGTGCGCGCCGCATCGTGCTGGATGCGGCAACGCTTGCCCGCAAGGTTCACGCGGTCCAGGCGTTTCGGAGTCAGATCGAAGCCGACAACTCGACGGGTCGCGCACCCATCCTGCCCGAGCATGTGCTCGAACGTCTCACCCGGCCCTATGAGGTCGTGCTGATATGACAGCGGACCGGAACACGCAGGAACCGAACGCGCAGGACTATTTCGCCGGTCTCTATCAACGCAGCAACGACCCCTGGCTACTTCGTGACCGCTGGTACGAGCGGCGCAAGCGCGCGTTGACGCTGGCCGCCCTCCCCGACGAACGTTACCGTCGTGCGTATGAACCCGGTTGCGCGAACGGCGAACTGACAGCTGAGCTGGCGTCTCGATGCGAGATGCTGCTCGCAGCGGATTTGAATCCGGCAGCGGTCGAACTTGCCCGCCAGCGAGTCGCGCATCTTCAGCACGTTCGGGTCGAGCAGCGCGCCATGCCCAACGAGTGGCCGGATGGCGAGTTCGACCTGATCGTAATCAGCGAGGTGGCGTATTACCTGAATGAGGCGCAACTGGCGGAGCTGATAGCTAAGCTGACCGTTTCGCTCGCCGAGGGGGGAACGCTGATCGCCTGCCATTGGCGGCGGCCGATCAAGGGATGGCCGCACTCAGGAGATCATGTACATCGAGAACTTCGCGCAAAACTCACGCTACCGCTTCTGTCCTGCTATCGAGACGATGACATGGTGCTCGACGTGTGGTCATCGAATGCGCGATCCGTGCATCAACGGGAGGCGCGCTAGTGCTCGCCAATACATGTTAAGTTGAATTTTTCGACACATTTACTAAACAATAAAGCCAACTGAAAGTCTTATTGACAAAGAGATTGCGGGTTTTCTCTAGGTTCTTCGGACAAGTTTTCGCGCGGTTTTACTATACAATCGCCGAAATTGTGCAAACTGACGTCGTTAGTAAACACATCAGATGCGTACAACGCCTCAGCGCCGATAAACAATAAATCTACGCAATGCGGAGACGAGAAACCCGATGGCCACAACCATTCGCGATGTCGCGCGCGCAGCCAGTGTGTCAATCGGCACCGTATCGCGAGCGCTTAAAAACCAGCCGGGCTTGTCGGAAACCACGCGTGAACGCGTGGTGGAAGCAGCGCGACAACTTGGCTATGACGCCGCCCAGCTTCGCACCCGAATCCGGCGCGTCACGTTCCTGCTTCATCGCCAGCACAATAATTTCGCAGTCAGCCCGTTCTTTTCCCACGTGCTGCACGGTTTCGAAGAAGCCTGCCGCGAGCGACGGCTGGTGCCGTCTGTACTGACAGCCGGCCCAACGCATGATCTCGCCCAGCAGATGCGGCTTCACGCACCGGACGCCGTCGCGGTTGCGGGATTTATCGAGCCCGAGCTGCTGGCTCATCTGCGCTCCATGAACCGGCCGGTCGTACTGATCGATTTGCGCGCGCCGGGTTTCCGCTCGGTCAACGTCGACAACGCGCGCGGCGCCGCGCTTGCCATGCAGCACCTGTTCGCGCTCGGGCGCAAGCGGATTGCGTTCATTGGCGGATCGCTGGCGCACTACAGCATCTCCCAGCGCGCAATGGGTTATCGGCTGGCGTATTTCGAAGCGGGACTACTCTTTAACCCGACGCTCGAAGTCACCACGCAGCCCGCTATTGATGCTGACGTGGCTGCCGCCGACGCCATGGAGCGCCTGATCGCGCAAGCGCGTGCGCAATCCGCACCGCTGCCTGACGCCGTTTTCGCCTATAACGATGCAGCGGCCCTCGCTGCCATGCGCGTCTGTCTCGCGCACGGTTTGCGGGTGCCGGAAGACATCGCGTTTGTCGGTTTCGACGATATCCCCGCCGCAGCCCAAAGCACGCCGCCGCTCACCACCGTCACGGTCGACAAGGAAGCGCTCGGGCGGCGCGGCGTGGAATTGCTGCTGGAAACCGCTCAGAGCCACGACGACGCGAACACCACCGACACGCTCGTGCCCGTGCGCCTCATCCCTCGCGCGAGCTCGGCCATAACACGGACACACACACCGGTATGAACTCAACCGCTTTGCACGTGGCGCGTTCGGCAGAGCCGGACTTTCGCAGCCGCGATTTCCTCCTCGATCACGTTCGCCACACGCTGGCGTTCTACGCGCGAACCGCCCGTGATGACTCGGGCGGTTTTTTCCATTTTTTCAAGGACGACGGCACGGTCTACGACCGCACCACGCGTCACCTTGTCAGCAGCACGCGCTTCGTCTTCAACCACGCGATGGCGTTCCGTCATTTCGGCGGCCAGCAGCATCAGGACAACGCCCGTCACGCATTCACATTCCTGCGCAACGCGCATTGGGACTCAGTGAATGAAGGCTACGACTGGGAAATCGAATGGCGCGACGGTACGAAACGCACGCTCGACGGCACGCGGCATTGCTACGGCCACGCGTTCGTTTTGCTGGCGTGCGCGCACGCGGCAATGGCTGGTATTGACGAAGCCAAACCCTTGATCGATGAAACCTTCCAGTTAATGGACAAGCATTTCTGGGACGCGGGCGCCGGTCTATACGCCGATGAAGCCACCCCCGACTGGCAGTTGTCGTCGTATCGCGGGCAGAACGCCAACATGCATGCGACCGAAGCGCTGCTGGCCGCGTACGAGGCGACCGGCCATGTGCTGTATCTGGATCGCGCGGAGAAAATTGCCGGCAACATCACCTTGCGCCAGGCGCGGTTGAGCAATGGCCTCGTCTGGGAGCACTTCAACGCCGACTGGTCGATCGACTGGCATTACAACGAATCCGACAGTTCCAACATCTTCCGCCCGTGGGGTTTCCAGCCCGGCCATCAGACCGAGTGGGCGAAGCTGCTGCTGATCCTGGAGCGGCATCGCGCGTTGCCGTGGCTCGCGCCGCGCGCCATCGAACTATTCGACGCCGGTTTCAACCGCGCGTGGGACGACCAGCACGGCGGCCTGTATTACGGCTTCGGCCCTGACGACACCATCTGCGACCACGACAAATACTTCTGGGTGCAGGCAGAGACCTTCGCCACCGCGGCGTTGCTCGGCAAGCGGACCGGCCTGGAGCGTTTCTGGGATTGCTACGACGAACTCTGGCGTTATAGCTGGGCACATTTCGTCGATCACGAATATGGCGCGTGGTTCCGCATCCTGACCTGCGACAACCGCAAATACGGCGACGAAAAGAGTCCCGCCGGCAAGACCGATTACCACACGATGGGCGCGTGCTACGAAGTGCTGAACGCGATACCACTAACCGACGCGCCCCGGCAAAACCGCGAGACAGCGAAAGAGACGAGCTAAACCGTGAGTACGATGACCTCCAATTCAACTTTCCCCCAATTCGTCTCGGCCGGCGACATCCTGACGGACCTGATCCGCACCGGGCCGTCACACTGGCTGTCGCGCCCGGGCGGCGCGGGTTGGAATGTCGCACGCGCCGTCGCGCATCTTGGTTTGCCTACAGCATGTGCCGGTTCGCTAGGCACGGACAATTTCTCCGATGAACTCTGGGACGCCAGCGTCGCGGCCGGCCTCGACATGCGCTTCATGCAGCGCGTAGAGCGGCCGCCGTTGCTGGCGATTGTCCACAAGACGCAGCCGCCGACCTATTACTTCATGGGTGAAAACGGCGCAGATCTCGCCTTCGATCCCTCCCTTCTGCCGACCGGCTGGATGGACTCGGTGAAATGGGCGCACTTCGGCTGCATCAGCCTCGTGCGCCAGCCGCTTGGCGACACGCTCGCCCGTCTCGCCGCGCAATTGCGCGAGCACGGCGTGAAGATCAGCTTCGACCCGAATTATCGAAACCTGATGGAGCATGACTACGAACCAACCTTGCGCAAGATGGCAGCGCTTGCCGACCTGATCAAAGTCTCCGACGAAGACCTGCAAAAACTCTTCCCATCCCTGCCGGATGAAGCCGACGCCCTCGCCGAGACTCGTGCGATGAACCCGCAAGCCACGGTGCTTGTCACGCGCGGATCGGCTGAAGCCACGCTGCACGTCGGCGACGAAAGCTGGCAGGCTCGCCCGCCAAAAGTCGATGTCGCGGATACAGTCGGCGCCGGCGATGCATCCATTGCCGGCTTGCTCTATAGCTTGATGACCCGCGCCGGCGGCTGGCCCGATCATCTGCGTTTTGCGCTCGCGGCGGGCGCGGCGGCGTGCCGGATGTCGGGGGCGCACTCACCATCGCTGGAAGAAGTGGAAAATTTGCTGGCCTGAAACGTGCGCCTACGGGTCAATGAGAGACGGTCACACGCTAGATAAATACGCGTGCTAGCATCGTTTCAACCTTTGCCGGAGGTGCATCATGGAAGACACGATCTACACGAAAGGCATCTACACCGCGACCATCGGCGCGCACGCCGTAGACGGCGGCGAGTTTCGAGGCGTTGTCACGCTGGTGCGGGACGACGGCGAAGACGGCGAGGATTCCGAGCCCAAACAGTACGACGTCGCGGCCACTTCCCTGTCCGAAGAAGAGGCGCTGGAAGAAGCCCGCGCGCTCGCGCACCGGATCCTCGGCGAACTCGAGTTGTGAAATGACGGCGGCGCGGAGATTGCTCGCCGCTGCTGTCGTCACTTCGCTTGAACGGGAGAACCACCATGCCTGAACAACTCTTCCTCTACGGCGTCTACTCCATCCACGTTCGGCCTATCGAACTACAGGGGACGCGCTGGGACGCGGAATACGAAATCCGTCATCTCGACAAAGCCGTGCAGCCGTGGAAAACCGTTGGCGGCGATAACGGCTTGTCGACCCCCACCGACGCCATTGATGCCGCGCACGTCCAAGCCGTCGCGGACATTGAAGCCGGTGCGGGCATTCCCAAGCCCAAGACCTTCCCTTGACGCCCGAGCCCGATACGACCTCAGGGCTTCAGACTCACCGTTCCCGTCTGCTGCTGCGAGGCGGCTGACGGCACCTTCTGCGCTTCCTGTTTATCGATCGATACCGCGCGTTCGTGCGCGTCCCGCGACGTTGCGCGTGCCACATAATCCGACAACACGCCTCCCGGCTCGATCAGCTTCGCCATATAGGCGATCTGCAGCGTGCTTGAAACGAGGATGTCGGCTGCGGTAAAGCGTTCTCCAAGCAGCCAGGCGCCGTCGGCCAACGCCGATTCAATCGCCTTTTCCAGGCGGCCCAGATCGCCCCAGCCGAAACTCACGCTGTTGCCCGGTGCGCCCGTCATCCGTTCTGCCATTGCTGGCTCAAGACAAGCGCCCGTGAAAAACATCCATTGGAGGAAACGGCCTCGCAACGGATCATCAAGCGAGACGCCCAACCCCGCTTGCGGGTATTTATCGGCGAGATAAAGCAGCACCGCGCCCGATTCCGCGACGCACACGCCGTCGTCATCCAGCGCGGGCAACTTCGACATCGGATTCACCGAGCAAAACGCCGGTGCGTTCTGCTCGCCCGCCCGAATGTTCACGTAGGCGAACTCATACGGCACGCGCAATTCCTCAAGCATCCATAACGCGCGAAACGCACGCGTCTTCGGCCAGTAGTAGAGCTTCATGGGTGAATTCCTTTTTGTGGCGCGGCATTGTCAGGGAGCGTCCAGATTACCCGCTCCCGGTGGTTTCGAGGCGCGGGTTAACCACACGTTAGCCATTCGGCAGGTGATTTCCACTCATCCATCTCAATAAAGATCGATTTCGTTTCTGGTACAAGCGCGCGATCGCGAAGAACGCAAAAACCTTCCGGTTATGTCGAGGAAGAATGGCGACATCCTCTCAATTCATCGATAAAACGCCGGAGCCTCATCCATGAACGCGCGAGTGCCTTTTTCAGATAACCCTCCGCTAGCCAGCTACCAACTCACCGATAACCTCAACGCCGCGCATGGCCGGATCTTCCTCACCGGCACGCAGGCATTGGTTCGGCTTGTCCTGATGCAACGCCAGCTCGATCGCGCCGCCGGGCTGAATACAGCGGGTTTTGTCAGCGGTTATCGGGGTTCCCCGCTGGGTATGGTCGATCAGCAATTGTGGAAGGCGAAAAAACTCCTCGGGTCACATGACGTGCGTTTTCTGCCTGCGATCAACGAGGAGCTTGGTGGCACCGCCGTGCTTGGCACGCAGCGGGTGGAATCGGACCCCGAGCGGACGGTGGAAGGCGTCTTTGCGATGTGGTACGGCAAGGGCCCGGGCGTGGATCGAGCCGGCGATGCGCTGAAGCACGGCAACGCGTACGGTTCGTCGCCGCACGGCGGCGTGCTGGTCGTGGCGGGCGACGATCATGGCTGCGTGTCGTCGTCCATGCCGCATCAGTCGGATCAGGCGATGATCGCCTGGCATATGCCGGTGGTGAACCCATCAAACATCGCCGATATGCTCGAGTTCGGTCTCTACGGCTGGGCGTTGTCGCGCTTTTCGGGCGCGTGGGTGGGGTACAAGGCGATATCGGAGACGGTGGAGTCCGGGTCGACTGTTGACCTCGACGCGTTCCAGACCGTGTGGCCCGCGCCGGAGGGTTTCGTCCCGCCCGAAGGCGGGTTGCACAATCGTTGGCCCGACTTGCCGAGCTTGACGATCGAAGCACGTCTCGCCGCGAAACTCGACGCCGTACGGTATTTTTCCAAAACGCATTCCATCGATAAATGGATTGCTCCGAGTCAACACGCGAACGTCGGCATCGTCACGTGCGGCAAGGCGCATCTCGACCTGATGGAAACGCTGCGCCGTCTGGATCTGAGTGTCGATGACCTCGATGCCGCCGGCGTGCGTATCTATAAAGTGGGTTTATCGTTTCCGCTCGAAACCACGCGCCTCGATACCTTCGTCGAAGGTCTCTCTGAGGTCTTGGTGATCGAAGAAAAGGGCCCGGTGATCGAGCAGCAGATCAAGGACCATTTGTATAACCGGACACAAGGCGCGCGGCCGATCGTGGTCGGCAAGAACGCGCAGAACGGTGCAATGCTGCTGAGTGCGCTCGGTGAACTGCGCCCATCGCGCGTGCTGCCTGTCTTCGCGGACTGGCTCGCACGGCACAAACCCGCGCTAGATCGCCGCGATAAAGTCGTGGATCTCGTCGCGCCGCAAATCCTCTCGAATGCCGCCGATGCCGTCAAACGCACGCCGTATTTTTGCTCGGGCTGTCCGCACAATACATCGACGAAAGTGCCTGAGGGTTCGATTGCACAGGCGGGGATCGGCTGCCACTTCATGGCGTCGTGGATGGAGCGCGATACAACGGGCTTGATCCAGATGGGCGGAGAAGGCGTGGATTGGGCGTCGCACTCCATGTTCACGAAAACGCCGCACGTGTTCCAGAATCTCGGCGATGGCACGTACTTTCACTCAGGAATCCTTGCGATTCGGCAGGCAGTCGCGGCGAAGGCCAACATCACGTACAAGATTCTCTACAACGACGCCGTCGCGATGACCGGCGGGCAGCCCGTCGACGGCAGCATTTCGGTGCCGCAAATCGCGCGGCAAGTTGAGGCCGAAGGTATTGCGACACTGGTCATAGTCAGCGATGAACCCGAAAAATATGACGGTCATCACGATCAGTTTCCGAAGGGCACGACGTTCCATCATCGGCGCGAACTCGACGATGTCCAGCGGCGCTTGCGCGATATCAAGGGCGTCACCGTCCTCATCTACGATCAAACCTGCGCCGCTGAAAAACGCCGTCGCAGGAAGAAAGGCGAGTTTCCCGACCCCGACAAGCGCCTGTTCATCAACGAAGCCGTGTGCGAAGGCTGTGGCGATTGCGGCGTGCAGAGCAATTGTTTATCGGTGGAACCGGTTGAAACCGAACTCGGACGCAAGCGCCGCATCGACCAATCGTCGTGCAACAAGGACTACTCGTGCGTGAACGGTTTCTGCCCGAGCTTCGTCACGCTTGAAGGCGCGAAGCTCAAGAAAGCCGCCGGCAATGTATTCGATCCCGAAGCGCTCGCGGCACGCGTCGATGCGTTACAGGAACCCAGGCTCCAACTCGATAACGCGCCGTACGACATTTTGATTACCGGCGTCGGCGGCACGGGCGTGGTGACGGTCGGTGCGCTGATCAGCATGGCCGCGCATCTGGAAGGCAAGAGCGCGTCCGTGCTCGACTTCATGGGCTTTGCGCAGAAAGGCGGCGCGGTGCTGTCGTTCGTGCGCTTCGCTTCCACCGATGCACTGCTGAACCAGGTGCGCATCGATACCCAGCAAGCCGACGTGCTGCTCGCCTGCGACATGGTCGTCGGCGCGAGCGCTGACGCGCTGCAAACGGTGCGGCATGGGCGTACGCGGATTGTTGTGAACACGCACGCGATTCCGAACGCGACGTTCGTGCAGAACCCCGATGCGAACCTTCACGCTGGGTCGTTGCTGGAAAAGATGCAACACGCGGCGGGCGCGGAACGCATGAATACGTGCGACGCGCAAGCCTTGGCGACACGTTTTCTCGGCGACACAATCGGCGCAAATATCCTGATGCTGGGTTATGCGTGGCAGCTTGGACTGGTGCCGGTCTCCCATGCCGCGTTGATGCGCGCGATCGAGTTGAACAATGTCGCCGTGCCGATGAACAAGCTGGCGTTTGCTATCGGCAGGCTGGCTGCGGCGGATCTGGATGCGCTGGAAGCGCTGCGCAAAGCTGCTGTTACGCCGCGAGTCGAGATGGCTGCGATGCCGTTGGATGTGTTGATCGCGGATCGTGAAGCACGGTTGCTGGCTTATGGCGGTTCGAGTTATGTGACGCGATATCGGGCATTGGTTTCGGCCGCTGCGGCACATCACAACGATGCCGTGACGCGCGCGGTGGCTTCGACGTTTTATCGGCTGCTGGCGGTGAAGGACGAATACGAAGTCGCGCGGCTTCACACCGATCTGGCATTCCGCGCTGCGCTCGAAGCGCAGTTCGAAGGCACGGCGGGTCAGGATTTCGCGGTGAAATTTAATATGGCGCCGCCGGTTTTATCGAAGGCGAAGAACGGTGGGCAACCTCGGAAGATGACGTTTGGGCAATGGTTGTGGCCAGTGCTTGGGGTGCTGTCGAAGGTTCGCGGATTGCGTGGGACAGTCATTGATCCGTTCGGCAAGTCGCTTGAGCGAAAGATGGAGCGCGAGCTTCCTGGAGACTACGAAATAACTATTCGACGCGCGCTTGAAGTAATGACACCCGATAACGCTAAGGACATCGAAACGCTTGCGCTGCTGCACGAACGCATTCGCGGTTATGGACACGTGAAACTGGCGAATCTGTCGATGGTGAAACGGCGCGAACGGGATCTGGGGGTGAAGCTGGGGATCGAGGTCGAGACAGGGCGGTATGTGAAGGCGTCGCTCGATGAGGTCAAGGGTGCCGGCGCGTTGAGGGGCATTCCGGTGGTGGTGGCGAAGTGAAGACCGTACCCTAAGCCGCTCGGTAGCCGTGCAAGAATGTAAAAAAGCCCGCGAGCGATTCGCGGGCTTTTTCATGATGTCGCGAAAACAGAAACGCCCCCTACTCGTCCTCCTCCGGCATCCAGTCAATATCCCCACAAAGCACGCACCGTTGTCCGCCCATGCGCGTCTCGACCGACAGCGTGACGCACGGCAAAGCCTCATTAATCGATAGATACGGCTTCGTCACATGCACCCTATCCGGGTCGCCCAGCGCCGCCCGAAAATACGGCCGCCGCAACCAGTTCGCCCCCTGCGCATCGATCAACGGCAGCAACCGCGCCTCATGCGCCGCGCGATCGGCCCTGAGCACGACATTACGCCCGGCCTGGCGCCCGTTGGCATCGAGGAGAAAACACCGCGCGGCGTTATCCAGCGCGAGGAAATTCCAGCACACCTCCTCCAGCGGTTCCCCCGCCGCCAACCGTTCCGCCGCACGCTCGAACGCTCGCACATACGGCTGCAGCCGCGCCGCCACGCGCCGCTCCTTCGCCTCCGTCTGCAAGCGGAAACGCTCGGTCAATTCGCTCATCAGCGTGTGCGCCTGCACAGCATCCGCGAGACCAGGATTTGGCCGGCCGAAGAAAAAACCCTGCACGAAGTCCGCACCGCTCGAGAGCGCCAGTTGCGCCTCATGCTCGGTCTCCACGCCTTCGATCAACACCAGCTTGCCCGCCTCGTGCAGCAGCGACACCACGCCGCACAGAATCGCTTCCATGTTGCGCCGATGCTTCAAGTGACTCGTCCCATGCACGGAATGCGCCGAGTGCGCGGCGTGCGACAACATCACGCGATCCAGCTTGACGATATCCGGATCAAGCTGCCAGATCCGTTCGATATTGGAATGCCCCGCGCCGAAGTCATCGAGTGCGATCAGGAAGCCATGATCGCGAAAATGCTGCACGGCGTCCGCGAGCTTTTCGATATCGTCGGCGCGTTGCTCCAGCACCTCCAGCACCACGCGGCGCGGCTCGATCTGCAAGCGCTTGAGATTCGCCAGCAATGCGGCCATGTGATACGGCTCGGTCAACGCCCCCGGATGCACGTTGAGAAACAACCACTCGTTCTCCGTGCCAAGCACATTGAAATTCTCAAGATGCAGCGCCTGCGACAACCGGTCGACCTGCATCGCCTCGCCCACCCGCGCGGCCTGGCCGAATACATCGAGCGGCGACACCACGCGATCAAGCGCGTCGTGCGCTCGCAGCAAACCTTCGTAGCCGACTGCCCGCATATGTGACAGGCTGAACACCGGCTGAAACACGCTCGACAGCGTCCATGCGCCATGCGCGACCGAATACCGGTCGAACCCTGACGTCACGCTCAGTTCGAATGTCCGCGGCGAGACCGGTTTCACCTTGTCAGGATTCGCTATTACCATCTTGCCTTCCCTGTCCGGATGCCCGCATTTGATCCTCGTTCATGCAACCCGTCATAGCCGCGGTCATCGCCGATCAACGCAATCGATTGCGCTCGACATCGCACAACCGGCCCCCTCTGTCCTGGTTTCATACACTGCCCTCGTTTATCTTCAAGCGGAATCTACCCGTCCCGTCCCCTTCGATAAAGCAAGCTCCGTGCTCACGCAAGTCCACGCGTTTCCTGAGCGCGCGCCGGCATGTGCACCGCCACGAGACGCCGGGTTCACAGCACAGCGTACGAACGCACCAGGACAGTGCAAATCGTAGCGCAAGTTCCAGCGCAGCCGAGTCTTCAAAACACCCTTGAATCACGTCCAAGCTAAACTTTGCCCCTTCCTCGTTAAAAGGAGCGTCGCTGCTGACTCGTCGCGCTCCTGCCGGATCCCGAATCTATGGAAATCGTTTTCACTGTCTTGATCCTGATGCTGGCGGTCGCCGTGTCCGGTTTCGCCACCAGCCTGTTGCCCAACGCGCTGCCCTTCACGCTGCCGCTGCCGCTGATCCAGATCGCGATAGGCGCGTGTCTCGCGTGGCCGGGATTCGGCCTGCACGTCACGTTCGATCCCGAGCTATTCATGATGCTCTTCATCCCGCCGCTGTTGTTCGCGGACGGCTGGCGCATCCCGAAACGCGAATTTTTCATGCAGCGCCGCGCGATCCTGCTGCTCGCGCTCGGCCTCGTATTCATGACCGTGGGCGCGCTCGGCTGGTTCCTGCATTTCATGATCCCGGCGATGCCGCTGCCGGTCGCATTCGCGCTGGCCGCGGTGTTATCGCCGACAGACGCCGTTGCGCTCAGCGGCATCGCCGGCAAGGGCCGGATTCCGGCGAACCTGATGCACATCCTGGAAGGCGAGGCGCTGATGAACGACGCGTCCGGCCTGGTCGCGCTGAAATTCGCCATCGCGGCGGCGCTGACGGGCGTGTTTTCGTTGCGCGCGGCGGCGATCAGTTTCGTGCTGATCGCGGTGGGCGGCGTAGTGATCGGCGCGGCAATCAGTTGGCTCGTGACATCGATTCCAGGGCGGATCGCGAAGCTGTCCGAAGACGACGATCCTGCCGCCGGCGTTATCCTCACCCTGCTGATTCCGTTCGCGGCGTATCTCATCGCGGAGCGGTTTGGTTGCTCGGGCATTCTCGCGGCGGTATCGGCTGGGATGATGATGAACTTCCAGAGCCTGCGCGAGGGCATTCCCACGGCGGCCCGGATCCGCATGACCAGCACGTGGACGATGATCGAATTCGTGTTCAACGGCATGGTATTCATCCTGCTCGGGCTGCAGTTTCCGCACATTATCGGACGCGCGTTGATCGAGGCGCATCACGACGGTCTCCAGCAAGTCGGCTTGCTGCTCGGTTATGTGGCTGCGGTGGTGATCGCGTTGTACGGGCTGCGTTTCGCGTGGGTCTGGGTGCTGCGCTGGGTCGCGAGCCGGGGCGCCGCGAAACACGGCATGGCGAACGCGGTGCCGGGCGCGCGCACCGTCGCGATGACGACCATCGGCGGCGTGCGCGGCGCGATCACGCTCGCGGGCGTGCTGTCGTTGCCCGAGGTGCTGCCGAATGGATCGGAACTGCCCGGACGCGATCTCGCGGTCTTCATTGCATCGGCGACTATCCTGATGTCGTTGCTGATTGGCGTGATCGGTTTGCCCCTGCTGCTGAACGGCCTGAAAAAGCGCGGTGATCCTCACGCGGCCGAAGAACGCATCGCGCGCCGGCATGCGGCGCAGGCCGCGATCCGCGCTATCGATACCGCCCAGGAAAATCTCAGCGAGCAGATGGACGAAGCGGCGTCTGCCCGCTGCACGGATACGGCCGCGCGCGTGATGAGTTTGTATCGGCGGCGTCTTGAAGGGCTTGGCGAAGAAGAGGAACCCCGCCGGGCTGCGCGTCAAAGCGAGATGGTGGAGACGAAGCTGAAGATGGCCGCATTGAGGGCGGAGCGCTCGGAGTTGCTCAAGATGCGCACGCGGCAGGCAATCAACGATGAAACCTTGAACAAGCTGATGCGGGAAATCGATTTATCGGAGACGGCGATTGTGAACCGGAAGAAAGGCAGCAGCGCGTAGGCGGCGTTTCGACGTTTCCTGTTCGTTACTTCATGGCGATCCGCCACGCCCGGAACCGCTCGTTCCGTGCTTCGACACAATGGGCGCGAATGAATCGACCTGCTGGATTTTTAAGAGTTTTCGTATTCGCCGCCGACGCCCAGCGTCGCATACTTCATCTCATGCGCAATCCATGAATGTGCATGATGTCGTTGTAACTCTCCGATCTTCTCCGCTCACAGCCTCCCGGCTCTGGGCGGTTTTTTTTGGCGATTTTCGGGATAACGAACGAGTTCGGCCGAACTCATATAGGGCTGAGTTGGCGCTTAGCCAGCGCGGCATGCTACGCGGCGAAATCGCAGTCCGCATGAATTTGCTTGGGCGACAAAATTCATCAATGAACCGGCCACTGCGACCCGGACGTAGCCGATAAAATGCCCAGTTCCCGAAGTGCCTGCATGGCACAACAATAAAAGGCGCCATGAGTCGATTTCACCGCGTAGATCTGTCGGCTACTTTGGCCGAGACCGTTCTCCAGCGGCACGTCGAGGCGCTACTGTCCGATCAGGATTATCGTCTACAAGTTTGCATTGGGCGATTTTCGAAGACGGCGATCACTGCACTGGGAATACGCGACCTCGACGTCATCACGCCGGTGAGCATCCTGGTCAAGGTCATGGGGAAGCACGGCCTGAAACCGTCAATGGTTGAAAGCCTAAGGGAGCTGATATTGGAACCGGCGCGGTCTACAAGTCGGCCACGGAGCGCGAGAGCGTCGTTGTGGTGACCGCCGAGATGCCCGACGGCATCAATCCCTTGCTGATCCCGATCAAGATCGATGTCACGGGTGCGTCCGGTAAGTCCAATTTTCACTGGACGGCCAGTGCATACGCAAAGGAAAAGCCTGAAATCATCGAACGATGGGAGAGGAACGGGCTATTGCTCTGGAAACCTGCAAAGGTGCTGGCAGTTGTAGCCGTCGCGGCCTCGCCTGCAAAACTGACGCACGAAGTGGCAATCGAAGCAGTGAACATCGACGAAGTCGTAGCCTTCGACACCGAAACAACAGCTGGAAATACAAAAGGCCGCGACGCGGCCTAGAAACAAAAATGTCCAAGTCCACGGATAGCCGACCGTCTGTTGCTAGTCAGGTATTTAACGTGGTCCTCGGACAGGCTGAAGCGTGCGCTACGACGAACATTTTGTCAAAGGGCTACCCTGCTTTCGTCAAAAACCGCCAGGGATCGTCCGTTGGTCGGGCCAAGCTCAACGCCCTAAACTGCTCGATAGCGTGACTGTGAAGCACTGGTTAGAAAACTTAAGCGTCAATTTTCGTAGCATTCCGGAATGCCGCTCGCGAAACTGCATACGCCTTACTTAAGTCACCATGGACGTGTGACGCAAAGCGTATCGGCCGTCATGTAGCTGGCCCCCCCTTGGCAAAGTGCTCCTGCGCCTTCAAAGTGACGTTCGACGGCACGTTTTTCAAACGCGACGGTTCTTCAGTGCATCTTTCGCGCTTCGTGCCGTCGGAGTTGAGGTGATCGCACCGTTCCCATTGAGGGGATGACGCTATTCATTACCCGCCGGACCTCGGCGATCTTGCCGGTAGAGCTCCTTAGCGGGGATCCTGCATCCGGAAACAACGAAGCCGACCCTAGGTCGGCTTCGTTGTAAAGCATATCGTTGCACTTTGTCAGTAACGCATATCCTTGCACTTGCTGCAAAAATACGCTTCCTGTTTCAACTGCGTTGTTCTTTAAGGCTTTCGTGGTGGAGGAGAGGAGGATCGAACTCCCGACCTTCGCATTGCGAACGCGACGCTCTCCCAGCTGAGCTACCCCCCCAACGTGTTCTGATTCTAGCACAGCCTTAAGACCGTCTGACAAGGCCCAAAAGCTGCCTGAGGCGCATCTTATTTCGACGGCGAGCCCGCGAGAATCCAGCCAACAACCGTCTTGATATCGGCCCCGTTCATGGATCGATGCGACGGCATGGGCAGGACACCCCACACTCCACTGCCGCCGTCCCTCACCTTGGTTTCAAGCCGCGCTTGCGCCTGCGCGTCGCCCTTGTACTTCCCGGCGATCTGCTGGAACGATGGCCCGACCAGCTTGCGATCCACCGCGTGACATCCCATGCAGGCATTCTTGCGAGCGATGTTCATGGCATCGCTGGGCGAAAAAGCAGCGGGCACGTCGGCTGCGAGCGCACCCTGGCCAGTCGCTGCCATAATCGCCATCGCCATTGTGAACACAGTCGCGGTCATGGAAAGCCACCGCGTCATTTCGCTGCGGGCGCAGGATTACCCGGTTGCACAGGGGAATTCACGACCGGCGCGGGCCCCTGCCCATCGAGCGGCCTTGAGCTCACCGACGAATCCGGTACCGCGCCGACGGTCGGATCGCTATCGATAGGCGTTACCACCGGCGCGCTCGCGCCCGATGCAGCCGCGGCCGACAACGCCTGAGCATCTTCCGGCTTGATGTACTGGAATACCTTGACCACTTGCGCAACACCCGGGACCTGCGCCGCCACATTTGCACCGGCGGCGCCTTCGTCACGCGTGACCAGACCCATCAGATACACCGTGCCGCGCTCGCACACCACCTTGTAGAAGTTCGCCCGCATGTCCTTCTCACCGACCATCGCACCCTTCACGCGACTCTCGAGATAGGCGTCGTTAGTCCGCGATGACAACGAACTCGCGCCCTCAACAGCAAGTTCATTCACGATGCTGTTCACATTGTTGATGCCGCGCACCACTTCTTCGGCCTTCTGCTTCCATTGATCACTCGGTACCTCGCCGGTCAACAACACACGCCGGTTGAATACGGTCACGCTGACGTGCGCCTGATCGGGCAGGCTCTCACCAATGCGCGACTTGGCTTTCACCTGGATCTCGCGGTCCTCGGTCTGCGCGCCCAGCGTGCGCCGGTCTGTGGCGACGAGCGTGCCGCCACCCACTGCACCACCCATTGCGCCGATGACCACAAGCGGGCAACCTTGCAGGGTTAGCGCGACGCCTGACAACAGGCTCGCCAGCAACGTGGCTCTGGCTAGCGTCGACCTGACGCGTGTCTTTTTCATCAACTCGTTCCCCTTAAGAATCATTCGTCGCCCAGCAGCATCGCGTCGATGCCGTCGCACAGACAGTGAATGGTTAGCAGATGGACTTCCTGGATTCGTGCCGGCCGTTCCGACGGCACGCAGATATGGATGTCGGTATCGGCGAGCACTTCGCTGATCACGCCGCCACCCGCACCCGTCATCGCGATCACGAACATCTCGCGCTCATGCGCGGCCTGGATCGCCGAGAGCAGGTTGACCGAGTTGCCCGACGTTGAGATGACGACCAGGACGTCGCCGGCCTGCCCGAGCGAGCGGATCTGCTTCGAATAGATCTCTTCGAACGCCGAGTTATTACCAATGCCCGTGAGCGTCAGGACATTCGCGTCCAGTGCAATGGCCGGCAAGCCGGGCCGCTCGCGCTCGAAATGCCCGACCAGCGCGGACGCGAGCCTCTGTGAGTTAGCCGCTGAGCCACCGTTGCCGCACGTGAGGATTCGCGAGCCGTTGGCGAGCGCGCCGAACAGCACGTCAATGGCTGCGGCGACGGGAAAAGCAAGCGTGTCGAGTGCTTCACGATGGACTGCCGCGTTTTCGCGGAAATGTTGCTGGATACGTTCGACGGACATCGACTCTCGGTTATCGGCCGCGCATGCGCGGTAGTTCATTGACGGGTTGCTGCGATGATTTGCTTCGACGGCTTGCTGCTACGGTCTCCAAAGCCGATGCTTCACCAATTCAAACCTTGAGCTACGGTGCCTTACGGACCACGGTTCGCCGCAACGCACTCGTGCGCAGCGCTCGAACATAAGACCATAAGACCTCGATCAATCCGGCGCGCAGGCTCCGCGCAGTTTACCGCACTCGCTGTCCGCATCACTTAAGATAAGGCTGTTTTCACGACGTATCGGCGCGAAAAGCATCGCGTAACCATACGATACGGCCTGCATCGAACGCGATCACGTCGAAGCGGCACACGGGCAACGCACCGCGCCACGTCATCAGGTAGTGCTGCGCCGCGAGCACCAGCCGCCGCTGCTTATGCGCACCGATACTCACCGCCGCTGCCGCGAACTGACGGCTTCGCCGCGCGCGTACCTCCACGAATACAAGTGCACGCTGACTGCCGATCTCACGCATCACGAGATCGATTTCGCCGCCGCGACAGGCGAAATTACGGGCGACAAAACGCAGGCGCTGCCGCTGCAAATATTCAAGCGCGCGTTGCTCGAACGCGCTTCCGATCGTTTTCGACACCCCGTTCCCCAAAAAGTTGTCCCTCATCGCATGGCACAATGACGTCCTCCGCATGCCACCCGCCCTCATGACTCCACTCTCCGAATTAGCCCTTGGCCAGCAATTTCCGACCGGCGCGCTTTATATAGTCGCGACGCCGATCGGCAATGTCGCGGACATCACGGTGCGCGCGCTGCATGTGCTCGGACTTGTCGACCGGGTGGCGGCCGAGGACACGCGCAACACGTCGCAACTCCTGTCGCGCTACGGCATTTCCAAGCCGACCATCGCGGTACACGAGCACAACGAGCGCAGCGCCGCCGAGAACGTGATCGCGCATCTGCGCAATGGCGAGCGCATTGCGTGCGTGTCCGACGCAGGCACCCCGGGGATTTCCGACCCCGGTGCAAAACTGGTCGATGCCGTGCGCGAAGCCGGCTTCCCCGTGATTCCCTTGCCGGGCGCAAGCGCCCTCACCACCGCGCTCAGCGTAGCCGGCGCATGGGTTCACACGTTTTCGTTCATCGGCTTTCTTGCCACCAAACCGAAGCAGCGCGACACGCAACTGCAGTCGCTGCTCACGCACACGCCGGCACTCGTGTTCTACGAAGCGCCGCATAGAATTGTGGAAACGGTGCAGGCGCTCGAGCGTGCATTCGGTGGCGAGCGGCAATTGCTGATTGCTCGTGAGCTGACCAAGTTACATGAGAGCATCCATCGATGCACCCTGGCCGAAGGGCCAACGTGGCTCTCCGGCGATGCAAACCGGCAACGCGGCGAGTTCGTTCTCGTAGTGGAAGGCGCGCCGCAGAAGGAGGCGGCGGACGACGCCCATGATGCGTTGCTCGCGACGTTGCTGGAGGAGTTATCGGTGAGCAGCGCTGCAAGACTGGCGGCAACGTTGACGGGCGCATCGCGCAACGCGCTTTACACAAGGGCGCTGGCAATGGATAAGGCACGCGGAGAACAGAGCGAAAACGAGCAGGAATGACGACCAGGAAGGACGCGGCAAACGCGCCGTGCAATAGAAAACGGGCCGTCGAAACGGCCCGTTTTTCCTACGCAACGAGTTGACGATGATCAGTCGACTGGGTTGAGTGACGCCAGCGATTGATCTCGTGCCGCCGCCCGCGCTTCCTGCTGCGTCAAGCCTTCGATCTTCACCTTTCCGACACCCGCGCCACGCATGCCCAGTACCGCAGCTGCCGCATAAGAAAGGTCAATCACGCGGCCACGCGCGTACGGGCCGCGGTCGTTGATCTTGACGACCACTGTTTTCTGATTCGCCTCATTGGTCACACGAACCCACGAAGCAAGCGGCAATGTGCGATGCGCGGCCGTGAGCGCGTGCATGTCGTAGCGTTCGCCGCTCGCCGTCTTGCGACCGTGGAAACCGCGGCCGTACCAGGAGGCGCGACCTTGCTGCTGGAAGTCGCTGACATCGGGTCCGGCGGTGATGGGCTCCGCGTTTGCAAGCGAGGAAGTGTCAGACGAATTGCCTGCTGACGACGGCAGCGTGTTCAGCCGGGAGTCATAGGCGAGCGGTGCTGCGAGGCGCGCCGGACCTCGGCCCGAGTTCGCAGCGTTGTTTGCGGTGCTCAACTGCGACCCGGTTTTCAGCGCACTGGCCTGATCGCTGGCGCTTGGCGGCATGGCGCAACCGGTGAGGATTGCGAAGACCAAAAGACTCCCGAGACGTCGGGTTAGTCGTACATTCATAGACGTGTATCAACGGTTAGAGCCGCCTCAACCATCCGGCAAAACGCGGACGTGCGTAGGCAGCTCAAGGCTTTCCGCGCAAAGGTACGCGCCGCTCGAAAAGTCGAACGGCGAGCCAGTGCTCGGGTGCGGCGTACCTCGCCACAAATGCCCGGTTAGTTTTCACGTCTGGCGCAACCTGTCCCCGGCAGCCTGACCAGACCCCACATGCCGCCATCGAACGTGGATCACACATTCTTGCGCGCTCAACTGCGCAGGAACGGCGGCGTAGGCCCCATCCAGCGTAACGGCAGCTAAGGCCGTTGGCAGGTGCATCGCACCTGGCTGGACAAGACGTGTACATCGGCCGAAACCGATGCTTGATTGCGATTTCGAAGCATCTCTGCTCCGAATTGCGTACTTGATGACAATTGTAAAAACGCGCTACTCGTGTTTCTTATTGCCCATTGATGGCATGCTCAAACCATGCACAAGTGGCCCGATTATACCTAAACACACTGACGAGCCGCCCGGAGATCAACAAAATGTTACTCATTTTCTCCGTTGGCGTAAAAATTGCGATTCCCGCCTGTTTTTTGAGCACAGCTAGACCGTTCGGCTAACGCCCGGCGCGCTACCGCAGCGCCGGTTTTCGCCCGTTACAATGGACGTTTTTACACGTCCCGGTTGCCTAGCCATGAAGGTCACCCTTATTCCAGTGACACCATTTCAGCAAAATTGTTCGATCGTTGTGTGCGAGACAACGGGCCGCGCAGTCGTCGTCGATCCAGGTGGCGAAGTCGAGCGGATCATCAGCGCAATCGGACAACTCGCAGTGAGCGTCGACAAGGTGCTGCTCACGCACGGGCATCTGGATCACTGCGGGGGAGCAAAGGCGCTCGCGGATCACTACGGCGTAGAGATCCATGGGCCGCACGCCGAAGACGCTTTCTGGATCGAACAGTTACCGGCTCAAAGCAAACGCTTCGGCTTCGGCGACGCGCAGGCCTTCACGCCCGACCGGTGGCTGCAAGACGGCGACTCGGTTCAGTTTGGCGATGAAACCATGGAGGTCTATCACTGTCCCGGACATACACCGGGCCATGTGATCTTCTTCAGCCGCGTCAATCGCATGGCGTTGGTCGGCGACGTGCTGTTCGCGGGCTCGATCGGCCGTACCGATTTTCCGCGCGGCAACCACTCGGACCTTGTGCGCTCCGTGCAGGAAAAGCTTTGGCCACTGGGCGATGACGTCACGTTCGTACCGGGCCACGGTCCAACGTCCACGTTCGGCCATGAACGCCGCACCAACCCGTTTGTCGCTGACCGGATGACCGCATGAGCACCGCCATTCCTGAAATCTATGTCAGCACGGACGTCGAAGCTGATGGACCTATCCCCGGCCCGCACTCCATGCTGAGTTTTGCGTCGGCGGCCTACACGGAACACAAGGAGCTGATCGGCACGTTCTCAGCCAATCTCGAGACACTGGAAGGCGCGGCGCCTCACCCAATTCAGGCCGCCTGGTGGAAAACACAGCCCGAGGCGTGGGCCGCCTGCCGGACCGACCTGCAGCAACCGCTCACTGCATTGCGCGCCTACGTGGAATGGGTCGAGGCATTGCCCGGCAAGCCAGTGTTCGTTGCGTATCCGGCGGGTTTCGACTTCACTTATATGTTCTGGTACATGATGCGTTTCGCTGAACGCTGCCCGTTCTCATGGTCGGCACTCGACATCAAGACGCTCGCATTCGCGCTGACCGATCTGCCCTACCGGAAGGCGATCAAACCGCGTTTGCCGAAACACTGGTTCGACGAACTTCCGCACACTCACGTTGCGCTAGATGACGCCGTTGAACAAGGTGCCCTTTTCTGCAACATGCTGGCCGAATTGCGGACTCAACGGACGCTGCTGGCGTCGCTGAAAGCGGCTGGTGAAACGCCGGACGACACTGACATCGAAGGACAAAACGCGCAGTCTGGGCGTTGAGTTAGGCAATATTGCTCACGCTGGGCGTTTGACATTGCGCTTCCTTTCTGCCGCCTCTACTATTGGAGTTGGTAGCGACCGAAAGGAGGCGCAGTTGACTCTCGACACGTTTTCACAAAAAATCCTGCGACTTCTGCAACTGGACGCCCGCCGTTCGGTTCAGGAGATATCCGACCAGGTCGGGCTTTCGAGCACTCCGTGCTGGCGGCGTATCAAGGACATGGAGCAATCGGGCGTGATCCAGCGGTACACCGCGTTGCTTGATCGCGAAAAGCTTGGCTTGCATGTCTGCGCGCTCGCTCATATTCATCTCACGCGCCACACAGAAGGCGGTGTCGAGCAATTCGAACGCGAGATCATCACGTGCCCGGAAGTCACCGAGTGCTACAGCACCACGGGCGAGGCCGATTACATCCTTAAGATTGTCGCGCCGGATATCAAGTCGTATGACGCTTTTCTCCATGACCGCATCTTCAAGATTCCTGCAGTCGCGCAAGTCCGGACCAGCGTGGTCCTTCGCGAAATCAAATTCGATACACAATTACCGCTTTGAAACAGCTTTCAATTGACTGAATGCCGACGCCCTAGTCAGGGCGTGAAAGGCCGGTCGATTCAGTAATGACGATGCCCGAAATGTTTCTTACTGGTCGCATAAAGCGAATCTCGCGTGCGCCGAGTTTTCGCTTGAGCGCGTCAAAATCGCAGCGTCCCAGACCGGCCAGTTGATCGTCGCTTAAGTCAGCGGAAAACGTCACGTCGATATCGAATCCGCTGCTAAGATAATGCAGATTCAACGCGTTGTACGTGAGACCATGAGGCTCCAATACAGTGCTTATGGCATCGCTGACAGCCGAACGCGTCGGCATTCTGCCCGGCAGTGGGTTGATTTCGTCATTTTCCGGATCGACGTGAATCAATGCATCCACAATATAGGTATTCGTCAACAAGCGCGCTCGCGCCAATTCTGCAATGTAGTGACCCTCTGAAACTGAAATGAGGGGATCGACGAGAATATGCGCGTCGACAATGGCGAGATCGCCCATTTTCCGCGTCCGCAATTCATGCACGTCGCAAACACCCGGCGTGCTGCTCAACAGCATGCGTAACTTCTCGGTTTCGTCGTGATCCAGTGCGCGATCAGACAAATCCTGCAAAGCGTCCCATCCGAAAGTCCAACCCATTCGCGCGACCATAAAACCGACGATTGCGGCGGCGATAGGATCCAGCAAACGCCAGCCGGCCATACTCCCAATAATGCCGATAGCGACGACCAACGACGAGGCCGCGTCCGAACGAGCGTGCCACGCATTTGCGATCAGTAGTGCCGACCTCACGCGTTCGGCCGCGCGGAGCATATAGCGGAACAATAACTCCTTGGAAATCAGAACGATCACCGCGACAATCAGTGCACTTGCGTGAACCTCGGGGATGTCCTGAAGATTGGTAATACGTTCTCCTGCTCGCCATAACATCCCGACGCCGACAGCAATTAAAAGCGCACCGAGAAATAATGAAGCGACTGTTTCATAGCGGCTGTGGCCATAATTGTGATCGTCGTCAGGCGCAGCGGTGCTATGCCGATTGGCCAGGAGCACGATGAAGTCCGACACCAAGTCGGACAGTGAATGAATCCCGTCGGCAATCAGAGCCTGGGAATGCGCAAACACGCCGACGACAATCTGCGCCGCCATCAGCACAGAATTCACCGCGATACTCGAGAAGGTTGTTTTGCGGGCTACGTCCTGCTTTTCTGCGGCGCGCGCCGTTGATTGCGACATGTCATCACTCGAAGTCATCGTTCGACGAATTTTACCAAGCCGCGCTGCAGCATATTCGCTTAAAACGAGAAAACCTTATAAAAATCATCTATTTAAGTTACATATGACCTGTTCTCGGCCGTCACCTTGAATATCGTCGCAATACCGGGCCGGCGGTTATTTCAACCGCATCGGCTATCGGCCGGCCGCCGCGCAGGCGAAAAAAAACCGCACCGTTTAATGGTGCGGTTTTTTCAAACAATCTACATCTCACTTCTGGATCAGGAAGTTGTCACGCTCTTGACCGGCAATCCACTTCGGCGGCTTGCCGCGGCCCGACCACGTGCTACCGCTGTCCGGGTCGCGATACTTCGGTGCAACGCCCGCACGCGGACGCGCGGCGTTTTTCAAATTCTTGCCGCCGCGGCCACCTGCCAATTCAGCAAGCGTGATCCCGTAGTCGGTCATTTTCTGCTTGATTTCATTGAGAACTTCGGCATATTCCCGCGACTTCGCTTCTTCAATTTGTCGTTCGAGATTTTCGCGCTGCGCGAGAAGTTCCTTGTAAGACGGCATGATCTTTTCCTTGTGGTTTGCAGTGTACGAGTCGTCGCCCGTTCCGGTTATAACGTTAAGCCTCTCAATGAATCGCAGATTAACACAACTAGGATTCTGCGCACGTTTCTACGCTGTCGATTTAAATCAGTTCAGCCGAACGGCTGTCCGTAACAATTTGTGATGTCTTGTAAAAGCTGCCGAAACCACGCATTCATCTTACTTACATCGTTAAATTAACCCACAAAGTCTTTCATGAAATGAAAATAACACGAAACATATCGGCTAAAACTTCCATCCCGTGCGAGCTTGCCCGAACATTCTCACGCCGTAACGCTATCTCGTAAATTGAGCGACATAAAGACACGCATTGGGTGATCAGAAGTTCAGACAATCACCTATGCCGTTCAATACAATCGATCAATGCGGCATTGAGTTCTGCACGGGTTTGTTTCGGTTTATCAAAGGTGAAACGATTGCGCGCTCCGGGAGTCCGCAAATCGCAACCATATTTGTCTATCCCCATTAGTTCGAGCTCCGCCGGTCGCGCGGGAGAATCGGCAAATAATTCCAGCAACCGAAGCTCATTCTGCTCGGATAACGGTTCGAGTGGATCAAGCGCCGTAGCATCCAGCCAACCCATTGCACCAAAGCCGCCTATATACCTCATGCGTTCGAGCGACATGATCCAGAACGTGAAGTCACCCAATTCAAGATAACGGGCAGCATCCGGGTGATATCTGAGATAACGGCGCGCCAGTTCATCTACCGATTCAGGCGGCGCCGGAGAAAACGAGCCGAGCATGGTAAGACGCTGTCCTTCGAGAATGGCATCGCTGGCCGTTTGGGTAATCAAAAAACCCGCCCGCGCGTCCACTTGCAGATTGCGCGTATGTTCAGCCAGATGGCTAATGAGCACCATTGGCACGTGACGGGAAGTCGGCGCGAACGGTAATGCGGTCGGATAAGGAAAACCGCGCGGCTCACGCGAGTGCGTGGCAAGCGTGCCGTGCGGCACTTGATGCAACAGATGCAACGGAGCATGCGACGGGATATTCAAAGCGGGACCTCACGAGAGACTGACCAGCAACCATGCAAGCGAACTAAATAAGAGCAGCGAACGGCCTTTGCGATCTTAAAGCACTAAAACCAGGTCCGTCCGCAACCCGATAGAATTGAAAGCTTCGCCGGCCAACGAAAGGACCGGCCGTTGAAACAAGCAAGCAAAGAGAGCAATTTCTTGTCCGAATCTGTCTCAAGTGCCCGTGCCGTCGGGCACGACACCCCGAGCGCCGCGCATCGGCGGCTTCCCGTGGCAAAACGCGAGCGTGCGCGCTACGCGACCATGGCCGTGTTTTTCATCGCCGGGATGCTTTACGCCTCCTGGGGCGTGCACGTGCCCACGGTGCGCGACAAATTTCACCTGAGTTCCGGAACGCTGTCCATCGCGCTCCTGGCGGTTGCCGTCGGATCGATTGTCGCGATGCTCACCAACGGTCCGTGGATCACGCGCGTCGGCACTCGCCGCGCGTGCCTGGCCGGCGGTATCGGCATGACGATTTGCGGGGCGCTGATCCTGGCCGCACCGTTCTACTGGCTGCTGCTCGTCGTGCTGGCGCTGTTCGGCTTCAGCATGGCCACGCTCGATGTCGCGATGAACGCGGAAGCCAGCGCCGTTGAAGAAGCGCTTGAGCGGCCCATCATGTCGTCGCTGCACGGCATGTTCAGTGTCGGCGGGATGGCCGGCGCGGCCGCCGGCGGCGCGCTGCTCGCGCACGGCATGCCGCCAGAGGCGCATCTCGCGCTGGCGTCGGTGGTTAGCGTGATCGTTCTGCTGGTGTCCATGCCCGCCGTGCTGCCCCACGTCCCTCACACGGACGGTGTCCATGGCGGGTCGTCGTCGAATCGCTGGCGCTCAAGGGCCTTGTGGGCGCTCGGCGGCATGGCGTTGGTCGCGTTGATCGCTGAAGGGGCCATGTACGACTGGGCAACGGTCTACATGCGCGACGTTGTGCTCGCCACGCCCGCGTTGTCCAGCACGGCCTACGCGGCCTTCACCGGCGGCATGGCGGCCGGGCGTTTTGGCGGCGATGCGGTGCGTGCCCGCTTCGGCGCGCCTCAGCTCATCTTCGCGAGCGCGGCGCTGGCGTTTATCGGCATGGTGGCGGCGCTGTTACTGCCTGACGCGCTCGTCACGCTCGCAGGTTTCACGCTGATGGGGCTCGGACTCGCGAACATGATGCCGGTGCTGTTCGCCGCGGCGGCGCGTGTACAGGGCGTAAGCCCTGCTGAAGGGCTCGCGCAGGTTGCGGGGCTGGCTTACTTCGGCTTGCTGTTCGGGCCGGTGCTGATAGGCGGTGTAGCGCAGTTGAGCACGTTGCCGGTCGGGTTATCGGTGGTTGCGGCATGCGCAGCCCTGATCGCGCTCGTGGGACCGAGAATCATGAAGCAGTTGAAGCTGTGACCTGACAGTGCTGCAGTCGCTGGATTGCACACGCGAACCGGCCACGAGCGCCAATCATTCGATAAGCATTGGCCAGTATTAGCCAAATCGCCACGCAAAAAAAACGCGCCGACCGAAATCAGCGCGTTTTTCAACAATCAAATCATCGAGGACGGTCTTCGTCGAAACATCACGACGCCGACCGCCCGCGGCAATTACATCTTGACCACGTCCAGCAGCGTCTTCTTGCCTGCCTTGTAGTCGTACAGCGAGATCACGCCGTGCTTCAGGTCGCCCTTCGAGTCGAAGGTCGTTTCGCCGATCACACCCTTGTAATCCGTATTCGGCATAGCTGCCAGAATCTTCGCCGGATCGGTGGAGTTGGCGCGCTTCATAGCATCGACAATGATGTACACCGCGTCATACGTGAACGGAGCGTAGATCTGGATCGGCTGACCAAAACGCTTCTGGAACTTGGCTGCGAATTCCGCGCCGCCCGCCATCTTTTCGAGCGCCATACCGGCTTCCGAGCAGACGATATTGTCGGTTGCATCGCCAGCAAGGGTCGACAACTGGTCGGTACAAACACCGTCGCCCGCCAGAACGCGTGCGCGCAGGCCAAGTTGCTTGGCTTGCTTGGCGAACGGGCCGCCAGTGGCGTCCATGCCGCCGTACATGATCGCGTCAGGATTTTCGCCCTTGATCTTCGTCAAAATCGCGCGGAAGTCGACAGCCTTGTCGTTGGTCGCATCGTGCGACATCACGTTCATGCCGAGCGACTTGGCGGTCTTTTCGAACTCGTTCGCGAGACCTTGGCCGTAAGCGGTCGAGTCGTCGACAATCGCGACGCTCTTCAGCTTCAGGTCCTTGGACGCATAGTTAGCCAGTGCCGGACCTTGTTGTGCGTCGGTTGCCACAACGCGATACGTCGTCTTGAAGCCTTGTTGCGTGTACACCGGGTTCGTTGCCGACGGCGAAATCTGCACGATGCCAGCATCGCTGTAGATCTTCGAAGCCGGGATCGAGGTGCCCGAATTCAGGTGGCCAACCACGGCGACGACTTTATCGTCGACGAGTTTCTGCGCCACTTGAGTAGCCGTACGCGGGTCAGCCGCGTCGTCTTGTGCGTCGAGTTGAAGCGTGATCTTCTGGCCGCCGATCGTCAGACCCTTGGCATTGATTTCTTCAACTGCGAGGCGCGCGCCGTTTTCGTTGTCCTTGCCCAGGTGGGCAATACCGCCGGTCAACGGTGCAACGTGACCGATCTTGACGACCTCGTCGGCCGTAGCGGTTGTTGCCATCGAGGCGAACATTAGCGCTGCAGCGCTGATAGGCAACAGTTTGTGAAGCTTGGTGTTCATGTAAGTCTCCAGTTTCGGTCCCAAAAACAACGGTGTCGCCCTGTGCTCCGTCTCGTCACGTTTCGCTCAGCCCCGTGGACGACCACGCCGGATGCATCGTCATGCACTTGGCTCGTACTTCCGCAGGCCGTTTATGACGACCAGCATCCGCACTGCGCGCAAGTGTAGGGTTGTCAAATTAATTTGGGGAAGTTTTTTAAGCTAGTGGTGTGACTACTAATAAGAGAGGTGTTGAGAAGCTATTGAAAGTGTGCTGGTGCAGTGCGGAAAGGTCCTGTTCATGCGGTTCTTCAGCGGATTGGCACTTTCCGCCAAGTGCGCGTTCGCGGCATTCCAGAGGCAACGCTTTAGTTTTAGCCAGCCGGGCCGTTATTATCCGGTCCGCTTGTTTCAAGTCAATTGCGCGAGTTAAGAACTCGGTTAAGGACTCAGATAAGCGCTGGGGTTAGTACTCGGTTTAGCTATTAACTAGTCGCCGCTTTAAAGCCTCAGGCCGGGCTCCATGACGACTGCGGAAAGTTGCAGAAACACTTCTGAAAACGCGCCGCCGCGTGCATTTCCTACAGCCGCTTTACAGCCCGCGCCCTTGCCGGCAAGGCGCATGGAATGGTGGCACACTCTTCGGTTGCGGTTCCGCCCCTATCGTCGCTTATCATTTCGCCCCACCCATTCAGGCATCAGCCAGGAGCTTCATCATGACCGTGACATCCCGCTGGATCGACATTCCTTCAAACGGCGACACCTTCCAGGGCTATCTCTCGTTGCCCAAAGGCGGCAAAGGCCCGGGCGTCGTCATCATCCAGGAAATATTCGGCGTGAACTCGCATATCCGCGCCGTGGCCGATCAATACGCGGCCGATGGTTACGTCGCGCTCGCACCGGACATCTTCTGGCGCGTCCAGCCGCGTGTGGAACTCGGCTATGACGGCGCGGACCGCGAGAAAGCAATGGAAATCTACGGCAAACTCGACGTGGCGCATGCAGTGGCCGATGTCACCGCCACCGCCGCCGCGCTGCGCGCATTGCCGGAAGTCACGGGCAAGGTCGCGGGTGTCGGTTATTGCCTCGGCGGCCGGCTGGCGTATTTGTCCGCCGCACAAGGTGCGTTCGATATCGCCGTGGCCTACTACGGCGGTGGCATCCAGAACGAGCTCGACGAGGCCGACAAGATCAAGGTGCCGATGCAATTCCACTACGGCGCGCTCGATGCCCACATTCCGTCTGCCGCCGTCGACTCGGTCAAGCAGCGCTTCGCGGGCAAGGACGCTCAGGTCCACGTGTACCCGGGCGCCGATCACGGCTTCAATTGCACGGATCGCGCATCGTACAATCAAGCGGCGTCGGCACTGGCGCACGGCCGCACACTGACGTTCCTCGGCGAGCATTCCTGACTCGGCGCACAACGCCGCGGACTGCACGGTTGGCCGCCTGAGAAGACGGGATACAACCGCATCAAGTAGGGGGAGCCTTGCAGTCCAAGTATCTCGACTACGACGCGATCGGCCTGGCCGAGCTCGTGCGCAGCGGCCAGGTCAGCGCGCGGGAATTGATCGATACGGCAATCACGCGGGCCGAAGCCGTCAATCCGGCGCTCAACGCCATTGTCCTGAAGGACTATCAGGCGGCTCGCAACCGCGCGAGCCGTGGCGGACGCGACGGTTCCGGCACCTTGGGCCAAGGTCCGCTCGCGGGTGTTCCCTACCTCATCAAGGATCTGGGCGCGCCGGTCGCGGGTTTGCGGATGTCCATGGGCTGCCGCCATTTCCAGCATTTCACGCCCACTGAAGATTCGCCGATCGTCGCGCGCTCGAAGCAGGCCGGGCTCAACATTTTCGGCAAGACCAACACGCCTGAAATCGGCCAGATGCCGTATACCGAACCCGAGTTGTTCGGCCCGGCGCGCAACCCGTGGGGACTCGATTACACCACCGGCGGTTCCAGCGGAGGCGCCGCAGCGGCGGTCGCGGGCGGCGTCGTCCCGCTCGCGCACGCGGCGGATGGCGGCGGGTCGATCCGCATCCCGGCGTCGTGTTGCGGGCTGTTCGGCTACAAGCCATCCAACGATGTCCAGCCGCAACCGCTGCCCGCACCCGGCGATTTAGCGGTGGATCATGCCGTGTCGCGCAGTGTCCGCGATAGCGCCCTGCTACTCGATCTCACGTCGTCCGGGCAACCGGGCGCTTTCTTCCGGGCCGTCCGCGAGCCGTGCGGGCCGTTGCGCATCGGCTATATGGAAGAGCCGCAGCTTGCGGGGGCGTTATCGGCGGATGTAAAAACCGCTCTCGACGATGCCGCCAGGCTTGCTGAATCACTGGGTCACCACGTAGAGCCGGCGTCTTTCGGGCTCGACTTCGGCGCCCTCGCTCATGCGTTCCTCGTGATGTGGTCGGTGCTGGCAGAACAGATTGTGCTGCACGCCGATCGCATCAGTGGTCAGAAGCCCAAACGCGCTGATTTCGAGATTGCGTCATGGACGATGGCGCATATCGGCCGGAGGATTGGCGAGCGCGATCTGCCTGCAGCGCTGGAAACTCAGCGTCAGTTCAAGGCGCAGATGGCTGCGTTGATGACACGATATGACGTGTTGTTGACGCCCACGCTCGCTGCCGCGCCGTTCAGAATCGGCGCCAAGCAGCCGACCCAATTCGAGCGTTTCCAGATGCAGGTGCTCTCGACGTTTCCGGTTGAAACGTTGTTGCGGCGGATGTTGTCGGTTTCTGCGAAGAAGGCGTTTGACTGGGCCGGTTGCACGGAGCTTTTCAACTTTACCGGTCAGCCGGCGATGTCCGTGCCGCTCTACTGGAACGCCCGCGGCATGCCGATCGGCGTGCAGTTCGCGGGGCGCATAAACGACGATGCCACGTTGTTCCGGCTGGCAATCCAGCTAGAGGCCGCGAGGCCGTGGTTCGCCCGCCGCCCGGCGTTGATGGCAGCGAGGTGAAGGATTGGCGGATTGGCGGGTTGGCGTTAGCTCAAGCGCACGAAAACCTAGCCTGAGCGCTTGGAAAAGCGGTAATGCGCGACGCCCCATTCGTTGCCGCCGGCATACCCGAACAACTCGGCCACCGCCATATAGAACATGCGCCAGCGCTGAAACCAGATGCCGGCGTTCGCCGCGCCGTAAGTCTGGATCATCAGCGGCATCAATTCGCTGCGCGCCGCGTCCAGATTCGCCAGCCAGTGATTGGCCGTCTTTTCATAATGCGCGCCGCTCACCCACCATTGACGGTCGACGGTGAGATCGTCCTGGAAATGCAGCAGCAGCGCCTCCGATGGCATCGTCCCGCCCGTGAAAAAGTACTTCGACATCCAGTCGCTGCAGTCCTTCACCTCGAAGTGATACGCCAGCGTGCGATGCGCGAACACATGCACAAAAAGCTTGCCGTCCTCGCCCATCCAGCCTGAGATCTTGTTCAGCAACAGCCGATAGTTCTTCATATGCTCGAACATCTCGATCGACAACACGCGGTCGAAGCCATTGCCGAGCAACGCCGGATCGAATTGATAATCGACGATATTCCCCGTCACCACGCTCAGATTGGTTATGCCGCGCGCAGCCGCCTCGCTCTCGATAAACTCGCGTTGCCCCCGCGAATTCGATAACGCCACGATCTGCGAGCGCGGATAATTTTCCGCCAGCCACAACGAGAGCGAACCCCAGCCGCAACCGAGATCGAGGACGCGCTGGCCGTCGGTGAGTTGCGCGCGGACCGCGTATTCCTCAAGCATGGCGCGCTCGGCCTGATCGAGCGTTTCCGTTCCCGTCCGATACAAGCAGCACGAATACTTCAGGTGCTCGCCCAAATGCCCCTGGAAAAACGCCGCCGGCACCTCGTAGTGCTGCGTGTTCGCGGCTTGCGTTTCGATCGCGATCGGGCTTGCCCGCAGTTCATCGACCAGGCGATTAAAGCGCTTCGAACGCGCTTCGCCGTCGTCAATACCTTCATCGCGCAGGCGCTGTTTCATCAACCGGCGCATCCCGAAGCGCACGAGCGAATCCGGAAGCCGGCCGCGCTCGCACCGGTCAATCAGCCAGCTCTGCGTCGGCACTTCTTCTTGTGGTTTTTCTTGTGGTTCTGACATAACCGCTCGCGATGGCAGATCGCTCATGTGGAAACTCCCCGCTATTATTATTTAAGGATGACGCGGCGGCCATGGAATCAATGCACTGGTGGTACGCATATAGTCGGCGTATCCCGCGCGCTTTTTAGCCGATTCCGCTTCAATCATGGGTACGCCCGAGACTTTCATCAGCAGCCACGCCATCAGCACGGGCGGCAACAGCATGGCGAAAATCCACACGCCAATGCCGATTGCGAGCGGGATGTACGCGACCCAATGCACGCACTCGAAGAAGTAGTTCGGGTGCCGTGAATAACGCCACAAGCCCGCGCGGCAGACGTTACCGTGATTCGACGGGTCCGCTTTGAACACGCGCAACTGATAGTCGGCGAGCGCTTCGCCCGCAATCGAGATCAGCCAGATCACCACCGCCAACGCGACCCAGGCAGCGCCCGGCGGCGTTGCGCGATAGGCCGGTACGAAAAACGCGAGCGACAGCAGCATCGAAATCATGACTTGCATCTGGAAGAACCAGAACATTTTCTTGTTCGCGTCGGCGCCCCATTGCTCGCGGAACCGGTGATAGCGGGGATCTTCCGCGTGACCGGCATTGCGCTTCCACAGATGCAGACCAAGCCGAATGCCCCAGGCGAAGCCGCCAGTTCCAACTACGACCCGCGTAGGCGGATCGCCCTCGGCGAGTATTGCGATCAGCACCGCGACCACGCCGAGCGACATCGCCCAGATGGGATCGACCATCCCGGCATTCTTCGATTTAATTTGCCACGCCCAAACCGCCGTGAAAACAACGATAAGCGCGATAAAAACGATAACGGCAACGGTGAGCGGCGGCATGAAGTCCTCGATGTCGATTTTTTGTTCAATGAATATCGGTGGCATCGGCTGGTGAGCGATTGCAACTAAGACTCGGACTACGACTTATAGGCTACTTACGCACGTTATCCTCCGGCGGATGCGCCGACACAAGGTAGCCAAGCGATAAGTGGAAGCAAAGCAAGCGTCGACGTTCAGAACGAACGCGAGCATAAGATATTCCCGGCGAGAAACGGGAATGCAGGGAACGCAGGAACGGTGCGTCTTTCGACGCCCTGTTCCCGGTCAACCAAGCGTGGAAGTTAAAGACTCAAAGCCGAAGCCTTGACTCCACTTTACTCGCCGCGCAAATCGGTCCATCGGACTGCTAAACCAGCGCCGGCAATCCTTCCACCAGCAAAAACGCAAGCAGCACGCCGAGCAGCGCGCCAAATACGCGCAGTGTGTTTTTCCGGAATTGCGTGGCGCACGGTACAGCGCCGAGGAAAAGAATGCCAGCGAGCGCCATCGGGATAATCAGGATGAAGTCGCCGATCGTGAAGTAGGTGTTCATACTCGTCTCCCATCGTTCGTGCTCAGCGTCCACCTGGCTGCGTGAGACGTCGCACTGTCGATTTGAGTATAGGCCGTTGTTTAGGCTTTATTTGTGCCGCTTTCCGCAAACGTTGGCGAAGATCAACGAAACGCCTTATGGGGCGAGGCTTTCCGGCCAGATGTTTTAAGCGGATGCGGAAAAACCCTCACACGCCAATGTTTACAAAAAACCTTCATTACATCCGTTCGTGCGTCTAAGCGATCAAGCGCTCATGTGATGCTCTTGCCGGCGCAAATATTCCGCCCCGCCCAAACCGATGAATAGGAGAACGAATACGAAGCCACTTACGCCCGGCCAGCCGGCGATAGTCCAGAAGTGGCCGCCCCATGAACCCAGCACGCTGGAGCCGATGTAATACGCGAGCAGATAGAGCGCGGCTGCCTGACCTTTCGGGCCTTTCGCCAACCAGCCGATCCACCCGCTTGCGACCGAATGACCGGCGAAAAACCCGAACGTCATGCATGCAATACCGGCAATCACCACGGGCAGCGAACTCGACAATGTCAGCGCCACGCCAAAGATCATCAACAGCAGCGCGGCGATCAGGACGCGGCCACGGCCAAATATATCGGCCATTTTTCCGGACCAGGGTGATGCCACCACGCCCGTCAGATACACCACGAAGATTGCGCCAATTTCCGTCTGGCTCAGGTTGAACGGCGCCGCGATCAATCGATACCCAACGTAGTTATAAAGCGTCACGAAGCTGCCCATGAGCACGAAGCCCATCAGGATCACGCAACGCAAGCCGCGGTTTTTCAGATGCCCGGCCAGCGCCGTCCGATGATGGCGAAATCCCATTCCGGCGCGTGGCACGAAACGTCGAGACGGCGGCAGGAGCGCACGAAACGCCAGCGTGGCGAGCAGCCCAAGCACCCCGATTCCGCCGATAGCCACGCGCCACGAGAAAAAATCCGCGAGAATCCCGCTGATCACTCGCCCGGCCATTCCGCCGATTGCCGTGCCGCCGACGTAGAGTCCCATCGCGAGGCCGAGGCCGTCGGGATGCACTTCCTCCGCGAGATACGCCATGGCGACGGCCGGTACGCCGCCGAGCGCGAGACCTTCGAGCGCACGCACGAACAACAGCGCATGCCAGCTCGGCAAGAACGCCACGATGATCGTCAGCAACGACGAAGCCGTCAGCGACAGCGTCATCAACCGGTGCCGGCTCCAGCCCTCTGAAACAAAGCCGGCGATGAAAATCGCCACGGCGAGTGAAGCCGTCGTCACCGATACCGACAGCGCACTTTCCGCCGGACTCACGCCGAACGTTTTGGTGAACTCAGGGAGGAGCGGCTGCACACAGTAAAGCAGCGAGAAGGTGGCGTAGCCTGCAAACAGCAAGGCAATCGCCGCGTGCCAGTAAGCACGCGATCCACGTTCGAGATAGGGCAAGGGATCGGGGGAAAGCGAGGAGGGCGAAGCTGACCGGGACGGCGCCGGCGATGAAGTCACAAGTGGATCTCCGGTGGCGAAGGGCATAACAATACCGTGATCGTCAGGGTTTTGCCGGAGACCGCGCCGAGCGCTTTCAATCGACTTTCGAAAAGCGGCTGGAATGCGAATACGTTGTTTCCACGCGATGCAAGTTTTCGACCCACGCGAATTGATGCGCTAAAGTAGAACATCGTTTCAGCCGAAATCATCGGAACACGACTGCAATTTGCAGGCATTCGAGGAATTTACGCGCGGCACTTCAGTTTCGTGCACAGGGCCTCACGCGCCTGTGCTTCATGCAGAACCGGCCGGCACGCGCACTGTTTTGCCGGCACACCTCGGGGAGTCATCATGCAAATCGGTTCAATCGTTCGCTCCGTCCATATTGCGGTGCCACAAGGCGCACGCGGGATTGTCATGCGGATTCTCGGCGACATGGCCATGGTCGCCTGGTACGCGGATGAACCCGGTACGTCGGAGCTGCTAAACACGGAACCGTTCTTCCTCGAAGACCTGATCGATACCGGCGAACTCGTTCGTCCGAACAACGCGCTCATGCATTGAGGAATTAGCGCGTTTCAGAACGTTGTTTCGCCGTAACCGCGCATCGCTGATGCTTCCCCCCGCGATGCGCGTCACAATGCAGGGATGAACTCGAACCATTCCGATGCATCGCGCGCGTCCGGAGACAATCTGTCTTTCTCCGGCGACGACGCTAATCTCCCGCCTCCGCCTTTCGCCGATCTCACGCCCGAGCGTGTGCTCGATGCGCTCGACAGCGTCCTGGTGCCGCTTGGCGAACGCACCGACGGCGGCATGCTCGCGCTTAACAGCTACGAAAATCGTGTGTATCAGGTTGGCATGGAAGACGGGCCACCGATGGTCGCGAAGTTCTATCGGCCGTTGCGCTGGTCCGACGACGCCATTCTCGAAGAGCACGCTTTCGTTTCGACGCTTTATGAGCGCGAGATTCCGGCGGTACCGGCACGCGTGCTGAATGGCGCGTCGCTGCATACCTTCGAGGGTTTCCGGTTCTCCATCTTTGAACGGCGCGGCGGGCGTGCGCCGGATATCGACCGGCCGGAGACGCTGGAATGGCTTGGGAGGTTTATCGGCCGGATTCACGCAGTCGGGCAGATCAAGCCGTACGTGGAACGGCCAGCGCTTGATATCCAGACCTTTGGATACGAACCGCGCGAGTTTTTGCTGACACACGGATTTGTGCCGAAGGACGTACGGGAAGCGTATGAGACCGTGGTGAAGATGGCGCTGGAAGGTGTCGAGCGATGCTACGAGCGAGCCGGCGATGTCAAAAGCATTCGGTTGCACGGGGATTGTCATCCAAGCAACGTATTGTGGACTGATGCCGGTCCGCATTTTGTCGATTTCGACGATAGCCGCATGGCGCCCGCTATCCAGGATTTGTGGTTGCTGCTGCCGGGCGACCGCCCGGAGGCATCGCGTGCGCTGGGTGATTTGCTGGCCGGGTACGAGGATTTCTGCGATTTCGAGCCACGCGAGCTGCATCTGGTCGAAGCGTTGCGCACGTTGCGGCTGATTCATTACGCGGCGTGGCTGGCACGTCGATGGAACGATCCCGCGTTTCCCGCCGCGTTTCCGTGGTTCAACACCCAGCGGTATTGGGAAGACCGGATTCTTGAGTTGCGCGAACAGGTCGGCGCGATGGAAGAAGGGCCGCTCTGGCCGGTTTGACGGGCTTTCGGCGATCGTTCGTTCGCCGATGGCTGTTCACCGCAGCCGGCGCGCCCCTCCTGCGCCGGCCGCGTAATGGGACTTAATGGGACTTAATGGGACTATTGAAGATTTTTAACGTCCGTGTAATGATAACAATTCTCATTTGAAAGCTTGACTCCGCCGATGCGCTTGTTGGTCGCTCGTTGGCGCCTTGTTGGCCGTATTGGTGAGAAATCCATCCGCAGCATCCCCTTATTCGCTATGCCCTCTGGAGAGACGCGTGAACGCGCCTGAAACTTTTGAACCCGCGTCCAACGTGACCACGATGCCGTACGCGCCGCACGGCCGCCGCCTTATCGACGACGCCGAACAGTTCGCTCGGAAACAACGCTCGCGCCGCGCAACCTTCATCAAATGGCTACGCAAGGTGCATGGCTGGGTCGGTTTGTGGGGCGCCGTGCTGGGGCTGTTGTTCGGGACGACGGGTTTTCTGCTGAATCATCGCGCCGGTCCGCTGAAGATTTCGAGCGGAGAACCGCAAGTTTCTCAAATGCAAATGGCCGTGCCCGCGAAGGGCCTCAAGTCGCCGATGGAACTTGGCAAGTGGCTCAAGCAGGAACTCAAGCTCGACGGCAATATCGGCCGGCCGAAACGTGAAGCGGCACATCCGGTTGGCTGGGGCGATCAGAAGACCATGCAGCCGGAGTTGTGGACGGTGGCGGTGGCGTCGCCGGGCGGGTCGGTATCGGCGGAATACTGGGTGGGGAACGGGTTTGTATCGGTGAAGAAGAGCGAGAACAGTTTTCTCGCGACCATGAGCAATCTGCACAAAGGCGTGGGGTTGAGCGTGGGCTGGGTGCTGCTCATCGATACGCTTGCCGGCAGCATTATTCTGCTGTCGCTGACGGGTGTGTTGCTGTGGACCGAGTTGAATAAACGCAAGACGGTGGGCGCGGTGATTGTGATGGCGTCGATTGTCGCGATGGTTTGTCTGGGGTTGATGTGAGGGCTTCGGTCCTCAATTGCGCTGGTGCTTGAATGTGGAACCCCGCGAAAACGCGGGGTTTTTTGGGTTTTGGGGATTCGGATTCTTTTAGTTCCTCCTCGACCGCTTCGCTATGTCGGTGATGGACTGCGGTGATTTGGCGCGCGAATGCTTGGAGTGGTTGGCGAATTGATCGAAAGAAGTGAGAAGTCGAGTAATGCCAATCGGGCGATGGAGCAGTCGTATGAGCGGCGCAATGAGAATGATTGCTCTATACAACTAACGACTCCCGCTTTCGTCCTCGACGATTTTTTACCTATTGCTTAGAACAGTCGCGAGGTCGTCAGTTAATATCGCGGCGAATGGTGGCAATCGCCCGTACGTTCATGGCAGCAACGTTGTGTCGGTGTCCGCGAACCGTAAGCGACCAGGGTTTTGCGGGCAGGTTCGCAGAAAGTAGCGTTGCGTTGATTTTGTTGCATTTTTTGGGGTGCGGAAAGCACCGCCCTTTCAGGGTAAGAACCACGAGTTAGATGGGATGGAGTCGCGCTCTCATGGGCGCGTGGATTGAAACGTTGCGCGCATGGTCTGCGCCTAGACCTATGTTCTTGTCGCGCCTTCACCGGCGCGCGGATTGAAACTTTTATAGTGATGAGAAGCTGCGCGGCGGTGAAAGAGTCGTGCCTTCACGGGCGCGTGGGTTGAAACAACCGGGAAAAGGAAGTCATCGCCGGGCGTAACGTCGCGCCTTCACGGGCGCGTGGATTGAAACGCCTGCCGGATTTTTGACCGGCGTATCCAGCACAGTCGCGCCATCACGGCGCGTGGATTGAAACGAGGGAGTTGCCATCTACAACTTGCTGCGTCAGTACGTCGCGCCTTCACCGGCGCGTGGATTGAGATTTTGTAGGTCGGTCCACGCTGGCATCGAAAAGAGGTGGCTCCGTCACAAGCGCACGAATCACAACAATTATTACATTTCAAACCGAATTTTAAGATGACGCTGATATTAAGCTCCCTCGAATACGGGCTGATCAGCGACATAGCGGCAACCTAAGCCGCTCGATTTCAATCGATCGCGACGCCCACTAATAATCTCAGAGGCGACGCTCGTGACTCGAGTTTTCCACGCACACTCAACGCCGAATCCGGACGAAAGCGGCTGGCAGACGCTCTCGGATCACCTCAACGCAGTGGGTCAACTCGCGGCGCAATCCGCGAAACACTTCGGCACATCCAAACTCGCAGAAACTGCCGGAAAACTCCGCGATATTGGTAAGTACACCGATTCATATCAAAAGCGCGTTCGTGGCGGACCGCGCGTAGGCCAGGCAACGTGGGGCATGAAGATCGCCTACGACCAGTACGGACCGCTTGGAAGAGTAATGGCTTACGCCAGTGCCGAGCCGAAATATGGCACGCAATTCATGCAACTTATTGCCATGAATCTACACAGCGACCGACATGGTTTGCAGCTTGGCGAGTCCGCGCTTCTCGACGCGGCCAGGTTCATTTACTAAACCTATTTTCAGATCGGTTTAATCAGCCCGATGTGGAGGAGCGAGCAACAGCAGAAACCGATCACGTATCTCATCGCGACATAAAGGAGACAACCGTGGCATACGGAATACGTTTGCATGTCCAGGGTGAGCGTGCATTGTTCACGCGCCCCGAGATGAAGGTTGAGCGCGTGTCCTACGACGTCATCACGCCGTCCGCTGCGCGCGGCATCGTGGAAGCCATTCACTGGAAGCCGGCCATCCGTTGGGTCATCGACCGTATTCAGGTGCTCAACGAGATTCGCTTCGACACCATCCGTCGAAACGAAGTCGCAAGCAAGATCCCGGCATCAAGCGCGCGATCAGCCATGAAAAAAGGCACGCTGGAAGGTCTCGTCAACTACGTTGATGAGGATCGTCAGCAACGCGCGGCGTCCATTCTCAAGGACGTAGCGTACGTGATCGAAGCGCATTTCGAACTTACCGATAAAGCCGAAGAAGGAGACTCAATCGGTAAGCACCTGGACATCTTTAACCGTCGCGCGCGCAAAGGTCAGTGTTTTCAAACGCCGTGCTTAGGCGTGCGCGAATTTCCCGCCGATTTCACTTTACTGGAAGACGACGCCCCCGCCCGCGAGCCGCATCAATCGCTTATGACGGAAAAAGATCTCGGCTGGATGCTTCACGACATCGACTTCAAGAATGGCATGGCGCCTCACTTCTTCAGGGCATCGATAAAGGACGGATGGATCGACGTTCCGCCGTTGCCGTTCGTGGAGTATTCGGCATGATCTTCACGTCACTGGTCGAGTATTACGAACGGCTCGCCGCGCAAGGCAAGGTACCCGCATTCGGATCGACGCAGGAAAAGATCGGCTACTCGATCCTGTTGAATCGCGAAGGCGAAGTGCAGGACGTCATCAATCTCAGCAATCCCACCGACAATAAATCGAAGTGGACAATGCTCACGGTTCCGGCGTCGTTTAAACGGTCGGGTATCGCGCCGCCACCGTTTTTCCTGTGGGACAAGACGGCTTTCGTGCTTGGGGTCGATCAAAAAGCGGGGGCTGATACCCCGACGCTAAATGCACGATCATGGGCAGTTTTCAAGGCCCTCCACCTTGATCGTCTGGCCGGGGCAACCGACGAAGGGCTTGTCGCGTTACGCAAGTTCATAGAGGCGTGGATTCCAGAAAACTGGCAAGGGTGCGAACACATTGCCAAACACGCCCCGGCTATTTTCAGCGCGAACGTCGTTTTCCGGCTTGATGGTGAACCCGGCTATATCCACGAGCGTCCCGCGGCTCAGGAACTGGTCAAGCACTACAGCGCGGCCGATGAAACGACCCTCGGCTTGTGTCTCGTCAGCGGTGAAACGCGTCCGATCGCGCGTCTTCATCCGGCCATTAAAGGCGTGTGGGGAGCGCAAACATCGGGGGCATCGATTGTCTCTTTCAACCTCGACGCCTTCGACTCATACGGCAAGGATCGCGGCGCGAACGCACCGGTTTCCGTGCATGCGGCCTTCGCTTACACAACAGTGCTTAACCACTTGTTGCTGCGCGACCCGCATCATCGTCAATGCGTGCAGATTGGGGATGCAAGTGTGGTGTTCTGGGCCGAAGCCAAGAATCAGCAACAGCGGGAAGCAGCGGAAAGCCTGTTCCTCAGTGAGCTGGAACCGCCGTCCAGCGACTCCGCCGAATCCGCCAAGCTCAAGCATGCGCTTGATGCGGTATTGGAGGGACGTGCGCTGCACGACATCGATCCGAATCTCGATCCTGCCTCGAAAATATTCGTGCTTGGGTTGTCACCGAATACGTCTCGGCTTTCGGTGCGCTATTGGTTCAGCGAAAACCTTGGCCTATTCATGAAAAGACTCGCGCAACACTACAACGATCTGGCCATCGAACCCGCGCCGTGGAGAACAACACCGGCCGCGTGGCGCTTGCTGTCCGCTATAGCGGCACAGGAGAAGAACGAAAACGTTCTGCAGCAACTAGCTGGATCATTGATGCGCGCGGTCCTCGGCGGCGGGCGTTATCCGCGCACCTTGTTGAGCGCCGCGATCATGCGCATGCGCGCAGATGGAGATATTTCCGGACTGCGCGTGGCGTTGTGCAAAGCCGTTCTGGCGCGCGACCGGCGTCTCGGCAATGGCGATATTCAAGAGGAGGTACCTGTGAGTCTCGATAGAAGCAATACCATGCCGGGTTATTTACTCGGGCGGTTGTTCTCCGTGCTGGAAGGCATTCAGGAAGCCGCGCTGCACTCTGCCAGCGCGAGCATCAAGGATCGTTATTACGGGTCCGCTTCTGCCATGCCCGCAGCCGTATTTCCGATCCTCATGCGTGGCGCGCAAAACCACTTATCCAAGGCGATGAAAGATCCGAAGGGAAAAGGACTCGCGATATCGCTAGAAAAAGAAGTGCAACAAATTATCGATGGTCTTGGCTGTGAATTTCCAAAGACGCTTCGACTAGAAGACCAGGGCCGCTTTGCTATCGGCTACTACCACCAGCGCAACGAACGTTTCCGTTCGAAGGCTGGCAAAGGCGACGCTGCAGAAATCATCACCGACGATATCCTGGAGACAAGCGTATGACCATCCTCGCCAACCGCTACGAATTCGTTTATCTGTTCGATGTCACCAACGGCAATCCGAATGGCGACCCCGATGCGGGAAACCTGCCGCGTCTCGATCCCGAAACCAATCTCGGCCTTGTCACCGATGTCTGCCTGAAACGGAAGATTCGCAATTACGTGACGCTGGAGAAGGATAACGAGGCCGGTCACGCCATCTATATGCAGGAAAAGGCCGTGCTCAATCTTCAGCACAAACTAGGTTATGCGGCGCTCAATCTCGTCCCGGTGGACAAGAAACTGCCCAAGGATGTCAAGGACGCGGAAGCGCTCACCAAATGGATGTGCACGAACTTCTTCGATATCAGGGCTTTCGGCGCAGTCATGAGCACGGGCGTCAACTGCGGGCAAGTGCGCGGCCCCATTCAACTGGCGTTCGCCAAGTCGATCGAACCCATTGTGCCGATGGAAGTCTCCATCACCCGCATGGCCGTCACAACCGAAAAGGACGCGGAGAACGCTGACCGCACGATGGGTCGCAAGCACATCGTGCCCTACGGTTTATATCGGGTACATGGCTTCATATCGGCGAAGCTCGCGGAACGCACCGGGTTCACTGAAGACGATCTCGAACTGGTATGGCGCTCGCTGATCAACATGTTCGAACACGATCGCTCCGCAGCCCGTGGCGAAATGGCTGCGCGCAAGCTGATCGTGTTCAAACACGAAAATTCGGTGGGCAACGCGCCGGCGCATACCCTTTTCGATGCGGTAAAGGTCGAGCGCATAAAAGAAGGCGCTGATCTGCCGGCCCGGTATTTTTCCGATTATGTCGTGTCGATTGACAAAGCGAAGATTGCGAGCGGTGTTGAAGTCATCGAGCGAATCTGAGTCGATGACTCGCATGCTCGAGTACGTCGGGACCAAGGAGTCGACTTTAATGCGCCGATGCAAACGGCGAATTTATACTGCGAAAACGGCAGGTTATAAGCGATAGCGTCGCGCTCTTCACGGGCGCGTGGGTTGAAACGACTTGGGATTGTGTCCGGCGAGATGTTGTGCCACCGGTCACGCTCTTCACGAGCGCGCGGGTTGAAACATGGTTGCCTCTCAAGTCGATCGGTATGCAACAAGTCGCGCTCTTCATGGGCGTGTGGGTTGAAACGCTCCATGAGATCGTATCAACGAAGCGGGACCGGAGGTCGCGCGCTCCACGGTCGCATAATTTGAAACATCCGAAGGGTTTGCTCCAGTCGATCAGCCGCGTCCCACCCGCGCATAGCTTGAACAACTAACCAGCTACAAATCACGGCGAGTGATTCCCGCAACCTCGCCGCGAGTATAAAGTCTAAAAATTCACCACCCTCCTCCCGCCCTGTAACATCACGACATTCAATCCACATAGATCTCTCAGATCGAAAATTTGTTTTAACATTCCTAACGATATCGCTCCCTCAGCCTTGAGCGCGAACTCAATCATCCTCATACGGACACCCCATGCCCTCTCACCATGTACTGATCTGCCTGCCTACCTACAGCGAAGAGGTCCATGTCAATTTCGCCTTCTCGCTGCTCGATCTGACGCGCGCATTAACGGATTCCGGTTCGAGCTACGAAACGTTGCACGTTGCGTCCTCGCAGATCATTCGAGCGCGTAACTTCTTCGCCAATTATTTCCTGAATCATCCTGAATTCACGCATCTCCTTTTCCTCGATACCGACATGAAGTTCCCAGCCACCGCAGTCATGAGACTTCTGGCCGCGAACAAAATCGTTTCAGGCGTCGCGTATCCGTTCAGGAGAATGGGGCTGGACGGCGCTATATCAGCTGCTGACGTGGGCTTGACCGTACGTCAGTATCTAGAGAAATACGCCGACTACACCGTCAGCCCACTGACGAAGGCAGATGGAAGTGTGAGTTTCACGAATGGATTCATTGAAGCCGAGCACGTTGGAACGGGCGTTTTTCTAGCGCAACGTGAAGCGTTTGAGGCAACAAAACCATTCACGGAATGCTACGCACCGCCGCAACAATATGCGTCGATGGTAACCAACGGTGAGTTCTACGGATTTTTTGAAACGGTCGAAGAGAACGGGGTCTATCAGGGAGAAGACATCTCGTTTTGCCGACGAGTCCGTCAGGCCGGCTTATCGGTCTGGGCGCTCATCGACGAGACAGTCGTGCATTACGGAATGTCGGAAGTATCGGGACAATGGCTCCAGGCCATGAAGTTTCGCGGCAATATACTCTGATCGTTTCGAACGCCGCGCTTCAATGCCTTGAGCTGTTTCAAGCGCGGCGTCGTCTACGAGTATTCAATCCCGGAAATGCCGCAAATCTCACCCGTCCCTTCAAGTTCCCGCGCCGCCTTCGCGCCCTCCACCTGCAAAATAGTCGGCAACGAAACGCCGTTTTTCGCCGCCGTCACCTCGGCAAGAATAGACACGGCAATCTCCGGCGGCGTCCGGCTGCCGATATAAATCCCCACCGGCCCATGCAGGCGCGACAACTCGACATCGGAGAGATCGAACTCCTTCAGCCGTTCCCTGCGCGCCGCGTTGTTCTTCCGCGATCCCAACGCGCCGACATAAAACGCCGGCGTCTTCAACGCTTCCATCAACGCCAGATCGTCCAGCTTCGGATCATGCGTGAGCGCAATCACCGCGCAACGCTCATCGAGTTTCATTTCCATCACGGTATCGTCGGGCATGGTCCGCACGATCTTCGTCCCCGGCACATCCCACTCGTCGGTGTACTCCTCGCGCGGATCGCAGACAGTCACGTGATAATCCAGCCCGACCGCGATACTGCACAAATACCGCGACAACTGTCCCGCGCCGATCACGAGCATCCGGTACCGCGGCCCGTGAATGGTCGCGAGCGTAGTTTCATCGAACGTGAGCCCGTCCGTTGTGTGCGATGGCTCCAATTTCACCGCGCCATTTGTCATGTCGAGCGTGCGCGTCACCAGCCGCCCGGCGAGAACGGCCTCGCACAATTCAGCAATACCACTCGCCATCGACAACGGTTCAAGCACCAGTTGAATCGTCCCGCCGCAAGGCAGTCCGAACCGATGCGCTTCTTCCGCCGAAATTCCGTATTTCACGCTCTCGGGCTTCGTCTGCTCAATGCCGCGCTGCCTGACGCGATCGATCAAATCGTCTTCAATGCACCCGCCCGACACCGATCCCATCACCGCGCCGTCATCGCGCACGGCGAGCATCGCGCCTTCGGGCCGGGGCGACGAGCCCCACGTTTTAACCACCGTCACCAGCAACACGCGATGCCCACGTTCGAGCCATCGCGCGCTGTTTCTCAGGACTTCGAGATCCACGCTGTCCATGATCTTTTCCCCTCCTTCCCTTCACCTGCGCCGTCGGCCGCCGCCGCATGGACTCCCCCTCAGGCTCGTCACTCTGCGTCAACTGCGCGCTGAAGCGCTTGAAAAATTCCCCGGCGATCTTTCTGGCCGCGCCATCCATCAGCCGCGAGCCGATCTGCGCGAGCTTGGCGCCCACTTGCGCATGCGCCGTGTAAGACAACATCGTTGAATCGACATTGTCACCCAGTTCCGGATCGACGTTCGCCCGTCCCTTGCCGAAACCGGCCGTTCCGCCTTGCCTCTCGAACACGATGGTGTACGTGTACGGCGCGTCGATGTCCACCAAATTCACGCGCCCTTTGAATTTCGCTTTCACGGGTCCGGCCGACGCCGTCATTGCGACCGCAAACGTGTTTTCGCCATCGGCTTCCATGCGTTCGCCACCGGAATGCACGCGCGCAAGATTTCGGTATCGTTCAGCGCTTTCCACGAAACATTGTGCGCCACAGGCAGATTATGCGTTTCGGTCAGTTCCATGATATGTCTCCGGTCGATTTCCGGTCCGCACGACGCGTCGTCGTCGCCAGCTCCCGGCCGACAGCGTTCAGGCTGTCGAGGTTGTGAGCCGCAAGCGTCGCATCGACATGCGGCAGGATCGCCCGCACGCCCCGCGCGCGTGGGGTGAAACCCGTGGATTGAGCCACACCAGCCGGTGCGCAAAACGCTGCAGACGTTGCATTTCGGTTTCGAGGACATCGATTGCTTCGTGATCGAGCCCGTCCGTGACGAACAACACCGTCGCGCGACCGTTGAGCACTCGCCGCGCCCAGCGCCGGTTGAATTCGGCCAGCGCCGCGCCGATCCGCGTGCCGCCCGGCCAGTCGACCACCTGATCGGAGATCGCGACGATCGCGACGTCGGGATCGCATTAGCGTAACGTCCGCGTGGCGTTGGTCAGACGCGTGCCGAACAGGAAAGCCTGCGCGCGCTCGCGCGATTGCAGCAAGGCATGACAGAAGTAAAGCACAGCCCGGGAATACGCGCTCATCGATCCGGAAATGTCGAGCAGCAGGACAAGCGGCGGGCGGCACTCGAGCGCTTTTTTGTATTTCCACGTGGTCCAGTCGCCGCCCGAGCGCACAGCGCTTCGGGCGCTGGCGTGCAGATCTGCATGTGTGCCGTGCAATGCCGTTTTTAAGCGCAGGGGCGGCTCCATGGCAAGCGGCATTCTATGCGAACGAATTTGATGTCGGAGCGCGCGCCATTCATCGGGCGTAAGGGTGTCGAAATCACGATGGCTCAGGCGCTCCTGTGCGCTGAACGTAGAACGTGCGTGGAAATGTTCAACGTTTTCGGACCGTCTATTGGCCGAGGTCAATGCAGCCGCGCGTGCCGCGAGGGCATCGGCGAGGAGACTGTTGCGCTTGGGCGGCGGCACGCCGTTCGTTACCTTCGGTAGCAATAACACCCGCAGTTTCCCTTCCCAATCGGGATCGCGCCAGAAAAGATCGAAGGCCTGATGGAAAAGTTCGCGTTCGTCGGGCGCATGAACAAGCAGTGCGGCGAAGGCGGTGCGGACATCGTTGCGACGGGTGATATCGATCCAGCGCAACGCTTCGGGCGCATCGTCGCTGTGCGCCGGCGACATCGCGAGGCTCGCGCTGCGCAGCAATCGCACGAAATGCGCAACGTTATGGGCGAGCGTTGGCGTCGACATGATGGCTCAGGCCGGTGCTGCGAGGCACTGCGCGATCTCGGCGGCGTCCAGGCGTGCGAGATCGTCCTGGTACTTCAGCAGCATGCCGAGCGTGTCCTGCACCGATTGTGGATCGAGTTCACTGACAGAAAGTGCCGCCTGAAATCCGATAGCAACTCGAGCAGGAAAGCTTCGAACGGTTCATCGGCGCGATCGATTTCATCGATGAGCAAAACGCGTTGAGCGGCCGGATTCAACGGGTCTGGCATAAGTGCTTGCAGCAGCGGGCGCTTGAGGGGGAATTCGCTTTTATAGAGCGAATCGTTCGATGGTTGTTCGCCTGCCGCCTCGGCAAGCCGCAGCGCCATGATCTGGCGCGGGTAGTCCCATTCGTAGAGCGCGCTGGCGGTGTCGAGGCCTTCATAGCACTGCAAACGCAACATTTGCGTGCCGAGCATGCCCGCGGCCGCTTTTGCCAGTTCGGTCTTGCCGACGCCGGGTTCCCCTTCCGGGAATAGCGGGCGCTGCATTTTCAACGCGAGAAAAAGCCCCGTCGCGAGTTCGCGGCTGGCGAAGTATTGCTGCCCACTCAGGCCGGCGAGGGTTTCGTCGATCGAGGCTGGGGTCATGGATTTGCTCGCGCCGGTGGATGGGTTTTGGGGTGCTTTGGTTAGTCCGGGGTTTGGGTCAATGCTCGGTTGGTGCTTTCGGCCGTGGTGGTCTGCGAGAGTCGGATTTTCTCTTTATCACTGTTAGCCACTGTGCGTGGCGGGACGTCATTTCCTGGTCCTTAGCGACCAAGAAACGAAGCAAAGAAAGCGCTTTCCAACCGCGCTACCCTAAAGTGTCCACAGCGTGCGGTTTCTATTCATAGGTGAGCTTCCCCCGAAATTTAGCCTTCCACAGGTGACGTAAAATTGACGTTACTTTGGAAAGACTAGAAATGAAGAAGATACCGAAAAAGGCGTACACGGCAGAGTTCAAGGAACTTGCTGTCAAACGCGTGAGCGATGGACAGACGATCACGGAAGCGGCGAAGGAGCTCGGCTTGAGCAGCCAGAGTCTGCGCAACTGGATTAAGGCCGCTGTGGCGGGCAAGCTGACGGGGGCTGGCAGCAAGGTCGTCACGCCGGAAGCAATGGAGCTGTCCCACCTGCGCTCCGAGGTCGCTCGCTTGAAGCGGGAGAACGAGATCATAAAAAAAGCAGCGGCGTACTTCGCGCGGGATGTTCTGTGAAGTACGCCTGGATTGGCACGCATATCAAGGCGTTCGCGCTGCTTGAAATGTGCGTGGTGCTCGACGTTAGCATCAGTGGCTACAGAGCGTGGAAGCGCGGCGGCACGCCTGATCGCAAGCGGTTGACCGATGATCAAATGCTGGCCTTGATTGGCGCCATTCATGCCGAACTCAAGGGCGCTTACGGCAGTCCGCGCATGATGCGTGAATTGCGCCTGCGAGGCTTCAGCGCCGGCAAGCAGCGAGTCGAAAGGCTCATGCGTGAGAATGGCATCCACGCTCGTCACAAGCGGCGCTACAAGGTCACCACGGACTCAAAGCACGGCTTGCCGGTGGCTGAGAACCTGCTCGATCGCAACTTCACTCCGGCAGCGCCGAACCAGGTCTGGACATCGGACATCACGTACCTTTGGACCGACGAGGGCTGGCTGTATTTGGCTGTCGTTTTGGACCTGTTCAACCGCGAGGTAATTGGCTGGTCGCTCAAGCCGCGCATGACGGCAGACATTGCGACGGACGCGTTGGCGATGGCCTGGTTTCGCCGCCGGCCGGCCGCGGGCGTCATGCATCACTCGGATCGGGGCAGCCAATATGCCAGCCACGCGTTCCAAGACAAGCTCAAAGAATATGGCATGACCTGCTCGATGAGTCGCAAGGGCAACTGCTGGGACAACGCCCCCACTGAAAGCTGGTTTAACAGCTTTAAAAACGAGCGGTATCATGGCGTGCGTTACGCCACACACGCCGAAATGAAGGCGGCGAGCTTCGACTATATTGAAGTCTTTTATAACCGCAAACGGCAGCATTCAACGCTCGGCTACAGGTCACCAATCCAGTATCTCGACCGCTGGATCAGTGAACAAAATCAGGGCGAGCAAGCTGCATAAGTTCCACCTACTGGAAGACGAAATATCGAGGGAACCTCATTTTGCCGATTTATGTCGTTTTATTATCCTAATTGCGTTTTTTCAGTTAAAGGTTGTCGACGCGCTTACGGGTTATCTGCGCGAACGTCTGGAAAGGAATGTCCAGAGCGTTGGATCAAATTCGTCGGACGTAATAGCTTCGGGACCACCAAATAATCCGGTTCTGCGAAAGTAAGCATAGATCCGCGCGTCTCGTAACAACAAGCCTAAGTTCGTATCTATAAATTGCTGCGCCCGTGCCTAGTCGAGAGCTCCAAAAATTATGAAAATACTAATTGCAAACACCTTATATTATCCGGATATGGTTGGCGGAGCAGAGGTGTCGACGCAGATCCTGGCAGAAAAGCTTGTCAAGTACGGCGTTGATGTAACTGTAGTCTGCGCGACCGGCACGGGGTCAGATAGGGTGTCTGAGGTCAATGGCGTCAAGGTGTACTATTTGCGACTGGCGAATCTGTATTGGCCATACCAGCGGAAAAAGCACTCGCGAGTCGCGCGTTTGATATGGCACTCGATCGACACGCGTAACTTTCTGATGGCGATCAAATTAAAACGGATTTTGGCCGACGAAAAACCAGAGGTTGTTAGCACGAGCAACCTGACTTGTCTATCAGTTGATCTCTGGCGAATTGCGAAGCAGGCTAGCATACCCACGGTTCATACGCTGCGCGACTATTACTTGATTTGTCCCACATCGAAAATGGTGAAGGAGGATCGTTCATGTGCTCGACAGTGTGGCTTGTGCGCAAGATACTCGAATCCGAAAAAAAAAGTTTCTGAAAGCGTCGATGTAGTCGTTGGTGTGAGCCAGTTCATCCTTGCAGCGCATCTGGACAATGGGTTCTTTGCCAAACGGTCTGCTTCTACAGTGATCGGAGATTGCTATCTTCCGCTTAGTCAACAGGATTTACCGGTCCGGGCAACGCGCGAGGCGCCGATGGCGGCGACGCTTGGAATACTTGGACGTGTTGCGCCGGAGAAAGGAATTGAGTCACTGATCGAGACGCTTCTAACTGATCAAACGCTCGCTTGGAGGCTTGTAATTGGTGGGAGTGGTGATATCTCTTACATGGCAAGTCTCAAGGCTTCTTTCCCGGATCCAAGAATTGAATTTTTAGGACATGTCGATCCTTGCGTTTTCTTGCAAAGTATCGACGTCCTGATCGTGCCATCGAAATGGAATGAACCGTTCGGTCGGGTTACCGTCGAGGCATATTCTTATGGCGTGCCGGTCGTAGGAGCGAACACTGGGGGTATTCCGGAGGTCATTGATCCGGCTACCGGATTGATCTTCGACGTCGATCGGCCGGAGACAGTGATCGAGAAGGTACGAGCGGCGATTGACTTGAGTAGCGGCAAGGGTACTGCTTCCCATCTGCGCGAATATGCGCAGAAGTTCTCGCCGGAAAAAATGGTTACGTCTTATATCGAATTGTATGAACACCTGCTTGGAAAAGAAGAGTAATCCCGGAGGACGCATTCCAATCTGACTGTCTGAGGGCGATGCTATTTTCGACGGACGGCAATGAAGCGATCTATCAAGATGAACTGATTGGATGACATGCCGGTAGCCTGGACATAAACTCCCTTGCTGTGGTCAAAGGAGTACCCGAACGGGCCGCCGGGTACTTGCAGTCGCTGGAAGCGACTGCCCTCCAGCGCGGCCGCGTTGTAGTCCTCGAAACGATTCATCGGCGGATACGATCCGATCCTGATGTCTCCGGCACTACCGCCGGTCACTTTGGCGTCGACGTAGAGGTCCCATTGTCCGTCTCGCGGGAGCTTGTCGAATTTCAACTGAACCGCCCATACCGGGGAATCACCACGCATACTGATTGCGGCACCATCCGAGCTACTGCTGTCGCCGACAATATGCGCCGTGCTATACATGTTCAAACTTAAGTCTTGAATTGCGTAGATATCTGATCCAGATGCCGAATGCTGGACTCCTGACTTGTTTGGCACACGGTTAATGGCGAGTAGTTCAAACAGTTGTACTAAATCTCCGTCCTGCCGGTAGGTCGTCAAGTGTGTGGCGTTAACTGTTTCTTTAAATCGCTGCAAGCGCTGCTTGTAGTCGAGATTCCAGCGGGGGGCGGTGCCTTGTGCGTTTTCGTAGTCCGAGCGACGTACTAATATGACAAAGTCAAGTGGCATGCGTGCTTCCCGCACGCGAGCGAGCAAAACGGCGTTACCCGAGACCGCCTTTTCGGCGGCGTCGAGAATCATATCCGCGTGCGATACAAAGCCCGGAGTAAACATCGCCATGTCGACCGGCGTCTTCTCAGACAACACGTCACCGCTGGATGCGAGAGCTTTATGCATCAAGTCGATATATGCAAAAACGAACTGTCCGGCGACGCCAAAATAGTCCCGGCAATATTCGTGTACGAGCGTGCGAGGATCCTGCGACGGCTGCCATAGCAAGCGGGAAATCACCCATGTCCTGAGTGATGCGAACTCAGCGCCGGGTGTCATCCAGCTTCCTTCAGCCAAGTACCCTGAAACGTTCGGTAGTTTCGCAAGCCATTGAATGGTTGCAGCAATTGGATAGATGTTTGGTGTCGGCTGAATCAGACCGGCGAAATTAGTGATGTGATCCCAGATATAAATATGCTTTGCGAGGTCATTCCAACGGAGTATGTCTTTGCTTAACCCTATGTTTCGTCCGGAGAAAAGCGGTGTGCTGTAGTCGAGGTGGATCGTCATCGGATAGACGAGCAGGTAGTCCGGAACCGTCATCCCATCAGGTGGAGTAAATCCCCAGTGATACGCGTTGAACGCAAAACGAGCCCCGGGAAGTACCACCCGCACTCTTGCAGCCAAGTCGCTAATCAAATCAAGCAGCGGTGCTGACGCCTTGCCGCCGTGGCTTGATGCAAATCGCACACTACTGGGATCCATGTCCCAACCCCAGTCCATGATGTGAATGCCAAACCACACATTCCGATAATCGGGAAGGGCGCGCAGCCGCGTGATCAACTGTGCGGCCATAGTGCGACGAACATCTGGATTCATCATGGCGAGCTGACCACCGTAATACCAGTTCGGATGGGCAGACCCGTACCGGTCTCGCGGCAACAGATCCCAGAGAGACACGTCTCCGTCTTTAGCGAGCCAACTCCGATCCCAATCATCCACGGTCGGAGGCGAAGCGAAATAGGACGGTCCGTGCGACTCGCCGTTCAACAAGTTGTGAGCGCGGTAAAACGGATCCTCGCCTTCTTCATTCAAGATCTCCCGATAGCGAAAACGAGGGACTTGACGCTCGCTGAGAGGATCGATAACAAGAGATTCGCGATTTGGAATGTACGTCGCGTTAGGCGCAAGCCACTTCACACCGACGATGTGATCAAGAAACCAGTTGACGCCATACATGGTTCCACGCGGAGTGGCACCAGCTATCACAATGTTCTTCCCCGATGTGCAAATATTGAACCCGTCGTCGTGAAGCAATTCGAACGACATAGAAGGACACAGCGGGTGGGCGAGTCGATTTTGTCGGCCTACGACGATGAGTGGGCCACGCTGCGGATTAACATCGGTTGACAGAATTCGAAAATCTGCGTCCGTTACCTTTGCGAGATAGTCGGCGAGTTCCTTTGCGGCGCCAAGCGATATGACATCTTCTGAGTCGCTGACATGGACGTGATAGCTGGTTATGCGATTTTCCGCGAGCGTTAGCCTTGCTGGGAAGAAGCCACCGGACTTGATGTCTTGAAGGAGAATCGCGTCTCGCTCGGTGGCCGGTACTGTTTCGACAGGGAGTGTCATGCGCAGGTTCGCGGCCGTGATGCTCGCAACACTGGTCAGCGGATCTCGGGTGACCTCAACCGCGACGTTTGCAAACTCCGCTGCCGTACCTTGATTTTCCCGCCTGCGAAGGTAGAGAGAGAGATACGTAGCGCCGCTAGGCGGCTGTATCACCACCTTGACCTTTTGCCATGCTCCGCTCGTACTCCGATCCACTGCAAGAGCGGCTTCGCTGCCCCAAGGCTGCTGGATTGTTTGTAATCCCTGCCATTGCGGTGCGGCGTTATCGGAGCTATACATCATCTGCACGAAAGCAGACGGTTGCCCGATTGAGCGCATTGAGAGCGTTACGCTGTATCGGCTGTGTCCATCGACGGCAATCTTGTCTTGAAGCGCAAAACCAGAGATTACGCGGAGCTTTGCACCGAAGGTGTTATCAGGGACCACATTGAAATGGTCGCCTTGCCAACCGATCTTGCCTTGAGAAAAATCGCCGTTAGTGAGTGCGACTGCGGTTGAGACAAATAATGACCACGTGCTCAGGATCAGTGAAAAAATGCATAGCGCGCGAATAAGCCGGAATGCGTTCTTGGGCACCGGTCGCCTACCGATGCACGCCATCAATTCCGGGCGGCAATGCTAGAGGAATGCGGAACTTATTCCGGAAGCGAAGGAAGCTTTGCAAGTGGTAACGCCCAGCGCGTGAGAGCGGCCCACTCTTCGCCGAATTCCGTTGGTAATCGTGCATCAATCTTGCGCCGGGTACACAGACGATCCGATGGCCCGTTGCCCAGATGCGAGCGCATAAATCCACGTCTTCCATATAGAGAAAATAGCCTTCATCCATTCCCCCAAGCTCTTCATAGATTGTTCTTTTTACTATAAAGCCCGTGCCCATCACCCAGTCAGCATCGAAAACGATACCGGGCGTCCAAGCCTCAACCATCATGTGTCGCTCCATCCGTCCATGCAAGGACCTGAGGCTGCCTAAGCGTGTACGCCGGCCAACGATGTCAAGGACGCTGTAGAACCGGCGCGCGGAATATTGCCGGCGACCATCGGGGAAGGTCAAGTCAAGGCCCACCATTCCTACCTCGGGCGACTCTTCAAAAACAGTCATTGCCATTCCGATACTCTGATCGACAAAGTACGTATCAGGATTCAAGACCAGTACATGATCACGTTTGCCAGCCACCATGCCCATATTCACCCCGGCACCAAAGCCGCGGTTCATTGAGGCGCGCACGAGACGAACTCCTTCTGGTAGTTCGTTTCTCAATCGAGAATATGAATCGTCCGGCGATGCATTCTCAACGACCACCATATCGGCGGATGCTGCAAGATTGAGCGCCAGCAATGATTCGATGCACCGGACCGTCAAATCAGGTGTGCGAAAATTTACGACAATTACATTAAACAGACCTTTGGTATTCATTATTTCCTCGTACGGTATCAGACCGGGATCGGAACTTGATTACTAAAGTCAGGCGCGTCTTCTATCATTTGTCGACGCTTGATCGATGATCGCCCACAAGGCGCTCGCAGCGATATTCCATCTGAAGTGAGTTGCTCGCTCGACCCCTCGCCCGATTAACTCCTCACGCAAAACGCTATCTTGCGCGAGGCGATCAAGCGCGGTGGTGATTTCGGCAACGGAAAATGGATCAACTATCAGCGCCGCGCCGCCGGCGACTTCGGGCATGGCTGTAACATTCGATGTCATAACGGGCGTACGCGATGCCATTGCCTCAACAATTGGCATCCCAAAGCCTTCATACAAAGAGACGAAAGCGACGAGCATGGCCCCACGGTAAAGCTTGGGCATCTCGTCGTCAGACACCCTTCCGGAGAAGCGTAGACGCCATGAAATACCCAGCGAATGGGCGCGCTCTTTGATCGCCGGGTCGGGGTCTCCTGTCAACATGAGGAAGATGCCCTTTGCCGGTAGTGATGAGCGAGCATACGCGGTCATCAACCGATCGAGGTTCTTATACTTGCGCCTATTTCCAGGGTAGAGGATGTAGGGTGCATCGGCCACAAAAGGGATATTATTTTCGGCGAAAGCTTCGTCGATACCGTGCGGAATTACGTGGACGCGGTCCCGCGCCATGCCTGACCATTCGAGGAATTCTGTACGCGAAAAGTCAGACCCGCAAATGATCGAAGTGCAGTTTCGGTACATTCGCCGAAACACAAGATCATAGTAAGTGCGATGCACCGGCGAGTAATAGTGCCGATGCGTCAAATCGTGAACGGTAACGACTGAAGAGTACTTGGAAGACGACGGAGGCACAAATCCAGCACTCCAGAACACGCCGTCCTCAGTTTGATTTTTTAGGGATCTTGCTACGGAAAAAGGCGACCAAACACTGCCGATTCCCGATCCGATCTTCAACGCCACAAGGTTGACGTTTGCCGGAGCGCGCTCGATGCATGCCGCCATCACGTTGCCGATGCCGGTTTTTGCGGGCCAACGGAGATCCGCGTAAACGTTGTAGCGTCGCGACGAAGTCGCCGACGGTAGCGGCTTCTTCATGCTCAATCCGGACGCCGATGAGCCCGGAGCACTTGTGCCTTGGTGATCAAGTGAAATACGCCTGCCACCGACTGTGTCTAGTTCAAGGTCGTGGGAAGTGGCATTGTCGATCTGCGAGTCCATCATGACGAAATACCGGTTGTCAGCAATCGATTTTGACGGCGCGTCGTGGAATTTCCCATTCTTTCAACAGGCGCAGATGCATCCAGACCTGTTCCGCGGCTGTAAGAGATGAGATAGCCCAACAGCAGATAGGTTAGCTCGCTCTGATGCATCGGATTCGTAAAGGACCACGCGGCAATAGGAATGACGCTGGCCGTCGCGACCCATCCAAACCCGAAGCCACAAAAAAAGATTAGCCATACCAGAATGCCCGGTATCCCTGCGATCAAGAAAAAATCGAGCGGCGTCAGGAATATAGAGTTCACTCCTTTGCCGAGTCCCATCACATAAATGCCGGTTCCCGAGAAATACGCCTCGACAAAACCAAATCCATGACCTAGCCAATCGCGGGCGGCTATTCCTGTGCTAATTACGAAGGCGAGGCCGCGTTCATCCTTGATACGCTCGTCAAGCATGTGTCCGGACAACTCCGGCGCAAAGCGCCAAACATAAAAAGCGCTGCCTGCTGCAACAAGCAGCATCTTGATTCCGGTATGCCCCCTTACTTGGAGCAGAACCACGATGCCGCAGGGAATGAGTACGGACTTAGACTCGCTCACCAGAGCGTTAGCAACGTTTATCGCAAGAAACAGGACAGCATCAACTGGCTTGCGTTTGGATTGCAGGAATACCATGTAACTCACGGCAAAGAAAAATAGTGCAAACCAATTTCGCTCCAGGAACGAGCCGTGTATTGCGTCTATCGAGAAGTAAACGTATTTGTAGATTACGGGTGCTTCAAACTTTTGCACCGCGATTTCGAAGACAAAGAAAAGCACGATCATCGGGTAGCCGATGGGTAGCTTGTGCTTCAGATAATAACGCCCGAGATGTCGGCCGACTAAAAAAAACGCCGGATACACAACGGCGAATTTCATAACCTGCTGAGGAGCTTTTACGTGCGCGTACCCGCTGTACAGGGTTAGCCATACTGCAGTCGAAAGAAACAAGCCGTAGACAAGGATCTCCCGGCCAAGAACAGGAATGGAATTCTTCGCGAAAAACAATGTAAGCGCGGCCAGTGCCCATAACTGCCCAGGTTGAGCCCCTCCAATGCTGACAAATTGGAGAGACAGGCAAAGCAGCCCGACGAGAAAGAACAGATTAGCGAAGGGGCTATCGCCATTTTCGGATCGGATGCTTTCTCGTACGGTTGTCCCGAACGGCAACTCGTCCTCTCTACGCATGGGTCCAACAGGTCGTTGGAAGAGTTGCATCGTCATTACCCCGAGTAATAGGCACTATATTTGATGCTGCGCTGGGGCACATCGTTGACCAGGACGCCGCTTACCGTCACGTTCGCATTTGACAACCTGCGTTCAGCCTCGGCGATTTCCGCAGACGTATGGCGTCCATAACGAACAGCAAAAAGTGTGATGCCCGCGTACCTGGCAATAATGGCCGCGTCAGTGACAGCAAGCAGCGGGGGAGCGTCAACGAGAATGACGTCATATTTCCGCGAGAGCACATCTAACAAGGTCTTGAACTGGTTGCTCATCAGGGCGCCGGCAGGGGCCGATGAACCTGAGCCGTTTGCCAGAAAATCGAGATTTCCTCCAGCGACGCCCTTATGAATAAGTCCCGCTATCGCGTGGCCGGCGATCGCGTCGGAGAGGCCCGGTGAAGCCGCTCTATTGAAGTACTGGTTGATATCACCGCCACGCATGTCGGCGTCTATCAAAAGTACTCGCTTCCCACCACTCGCAAGGACAGTCGCCAGGTTCGCCGCCAAAAATGATTTGCCAACGTCGGGCCGCGGCCCCGTCAGAAGAATGATGTTATTTGTCGTAGCAAACGATCCAAAATGGAGTGCCGTTTGCAAACTTCGGATTGCCTCAACTGCAATGTCGTCAGGCGCCTTGATCGCTAACAAGTGCTGCCCCTTTACGCCACGACGAATGAGCCCTTCGATTTTTGCCTGCTGCGCGCTATGAGGGACGATCGAATAAATCGGCGCGCTAAGCACATCTTCGAAGTGATCGGAACATTCAATACCCGGCTTAATCCACCGCCGTACAAACGGCATACCCAGACCAACCGCCAGTCCTATAATTAATGCAAGGCCGCTAACCACCATCTTCTTCGGTTTTACAGGCTTACCGGACGCCATCGCCCAGTCCACAACCCGAACATTTCCCATCTGCCCGGCCCTGACAATATCCATCTGCTGGGCACTATTGAGCATGTTTGTGTAGAGCTCGGTATCGACTCTTACGTCTCTTAGCAGGCGAAGCGCATTTTGCTCGGTGTTCGGTAAACCCGAGACGCGTCCTGCGAATTGCAGTTGTTGTTCTTTCAATTCCTCAATGCTTTGCGTCAACGCTGCGACTGCTGGAAATTGCAGAGAAAATCGATGAGAAAGGTCGTTGCGTTGCTGCTCAAGATCGCGTTGGCGCGCCTGCGAGTCGACCATTTGACCAAGCAGAAGACGGCTTTCCTCTGACAGATCCACCGTACCGTGTTGATTTCGGAAGACGTTATACGCGTTCTCAGAGTCTTCGAGCTGCGTCTTCATGCGAGGAAGTTGCGCGTCCAGGAATGCGAGCGTGGTCTGCGCTTCTTCACGCTTGTGTTCGATATTCTGCTGAACATATTTGCGCGCTATTTCGTTCACGGCCGCTGATATCCGCTGGTCGTCGGTCCCTTGCAGCGCAATCGAAAGAATACCCGCGTCTTTGCCTTTTTCCTGAATATCCAAAGATTCTTGAAGACGTCGAATTGCGTCGAATTCGGTTCGCTTGGTGACGTTGAATCGAGTTCCGGGAAACGCCACCAACTTATCAACCAAAATCGAAACAGGCCGCCCTTCGTCGCTGCCCGTGGTTAAGGCGCCAACTGTTCCTTGCGCTACCGGTATTCCATGCTTGTTGTTCAATATATAAGTATTATTATCACCGGATCTAAGCGAATAATCCGCGTCATACTGCGCATCAAAATTACTGATTGAGATCTTTTCTCCGCCCCAAGCAAACGAGGACAGCCCATAGATTGGACTTTGCAACTGTCCATCCTCTCTATATCTCGCGACAATTTTTCCGATTATCGGGAAATATTCTGGCTCCGTGACAATATCGAGATGCAGGGTACGTACGGCCTGTTGAATCACTAGGCGTGACCTGACCAGCTCGACTTCTGCTGCAGTCGTTGATCCCGCATCGAATGGAACCGTTGCCTCGCGTGTCCGCCACGGCGTAGGCGTGCTAATTGTGTTGTTGTTGGGGTCTTCGATTTGGATTAACGCATCCGCTTGGAAAATCGGAGGTGCAATAAGCACATACGCAACGCCTATGGCGAAGAAGACCGTCGCGGTACCGACGGCCAACTTCCAATTCTCAAAAATCAAATCGATATTCTCAACGAGGGATAGCTCCGCTCTCTGAGGAATATCGCCATAACGTGTAGCAACGCGTTTTATCATATCAAAGGATGAGAATATTTCGCTGTTGGAAGCGAACCTGCAATGAGAATACAGGAACAGTAATATTACGGGGTGTCTAAAATATTTAAACCATCGACGAACTCGAACGTGTCTGTACTTTCCTTAACCTTGGCTGAAAAATACTAGACTTTCAATCTACATACGTATGACCCACTGTATTGTTGGCTACCAGCTTAAGATCGCTGGACAGACAATCGGGGTCGATGGGTTCATGGAAATGTAAAATTAATGTGAGCTCCGCTCTGTTTTTTGGCTTATTTCAGGAGCTTGATGCCGGTAAACCATGGCGCTGGAAATACATATGAGAAATCCGATCATCAGTAGCTCAGTGGCAATTGCTGAACACGCGGCGCCAACCCCTCCCCAGTAGTAAATTAAAAAGGGGGCCTGTAGAAAATGAAAAATGGCGCCGGTCATATACACTTTTTTTAGTTCTGATTGATTACCAGAAGCAATTACCCGCAGTTGGACAAAGGCTGCGGCGGCCGCGCTAATCACTGGAGCGAGAATCAGTATCTGCAAGATTTGGTAGGTCGGGAAAAATTCTTTCCCGAACAGATTCAACACAAACCATTTCCCGATAAAAGAAAACCCTATAAATAAAATTAAACCGCAGAAAATGAAGACGTAAATCATTTTATTTACTAATTTAACTACTGCTTCACTTTCGCCATCAGCGTACATCCTACAAATCTTCGGGAAAAATGCTTGCAGCGGTGGCTGAGCGAGTTGGCGTAGTGGCATAATCAATTTGTCGGCTGCGACGTAGAAACCGAGAGAGATATTTCCATTTATTGACTTTACCAATAGTACGTTCGCGTACATATATATGATAGTGAACGCGTTTCCAACAAACACGTGATAGGATTCCTTTCCTTCGTTCACAATGTCTTTAAACGACACATCGAATCGCCATTGAATCAAGCCTTGCTGGAACGCCAGAGCAGTCAAAATTATTGCTGCGATAAGCAAAGGAGAAAATTGCAATGCGGCGGCGAGGGCAACGTGGTTAGCGTTTTTGACCAAGAGAAAAAGAGGAATCAGCAAAAAAACCCGGGTAATCACGATCAGGGTGGCGAACACCGTCATGCGCTGAAGGCCTTGATAGACGCAAGTTGGCGTGAGGGCGCCACCCCAGAGATAAAGATTTGCCAGGAGAATTGATTGCTGGTCCAGGGGGGCGGTCAACACTGTCTCTGCCAAGACGACAAGGATCCCGGAGCCGATCATTGCAAGGATCACCTTTGCGCTCAACATCGTCCAGTAGATCTTGTTGACAAGATATTTATCTGCTTTATTGACTGCGATTCGTCGAGTGCTCGTTAGATCAAATCCGAACTCCACAAAGATCAGCAAGATAGTGGCGACCGTCTGGGCGTAGCCAATAGCACCAATGCCAATTGGCCCAAGTGCATGTGCCAGATATGGAATAGTCACAAGCGGCAGGGCATAGCTCACAAGTTGCACTGCATAGAGGGAAACGACATTCTTCTTCGTTGACATCCCTCGTTTTCCTTTTCTCGGGTGGATCTCATTGCGCCAGACACACAACGCGGCGCTATAGACCATAAGTGTTGTCGTTTGCTGAACGGGTGCCGGCAACATGCGCCTGACGGCAAATACATTTCAGTGAGCGGACCGTCGCGACTTGGCCGAGTCCGTGCTGTCAGTCGATTCGGTGATTACTGAGAACGTATGCGACGGGATGCCCATTCTTGACCGGGAGAAGTACATCATAGTTATGTTCGTAATTAATTGATGCTGTCGGTACTTGCTTGAGCTTGTCCGATTGCGGCTATACGCATCGCGTTATACACAACTGTCGTAGCCGTCGTCGCGTAACAAGCGCAATGTTTTAGCTGCGATATGAACTTCTCTGGTTTTGATAATCATATAGCCGGCCTCGCCTCCGTTCGGGTCGAACGGCTGGCGTAGAGTCTGAGGTGAGATCGGTTTTGTGCGTGGCGAGTGCGGTCGCACTCATTACCATGCCGAGCGTGCAGAAACCACATTGCAGACCGTGGCAATCCTTGAACGCAGCCTGCATGGGATGGAGTTCGCCGTCCCTCGCCATCCCTTCGACAGTCGTCACCGACGACTCGTCTGCCTGCACAGCCAGGATGTTGCACGACTTGATCGCGCTGCCATCCAGGTGAACTGTGCACGCGCCGCGCTGGGCAGCATCGCAGGCGATGTGCGTGCCCGTGAGACTCAACTCCTCACGGAGAAACTGGACCAGGAGGATGTGGGGTTCGACGGTGTCGGTGACAGCTTTGCCGTTGACCGTCAGACTGATGCTGAGCGCCGTGCTTCTGTCTCCTTCGGGGGATAAACAACCGAAGCTCACTCACTGCTTTTGTTTCACTGGCCTTGCCGACTTCACAAGTGTGAGTGTCTGGCTGGGTTCGTGTTTACTTGTCGTAACAACGAGCAAAGCACAAAATGAAGGCGGTCGCTATTGGGCTAAATGCAGATGGGGTGTCGCTACGCCGGTGTTTTATATCGCGGAAAGACGGTCGTAAAAACGCCGCCTCGATGGGCGGCGTAAGGCTAAGCGACTGGGTTCACCCCCGGTGCGTCACTCCACTCCGCGCCCCAGTTTCGAATGCGAGCGCGAATAGCCGAAATAGATTGCCAGCCCGATTGCCAGCCACACCACGAAAGCAATCCACGTCACGGCCTTCAGGTTCAGCATCAGGAACAGGCAAGCCGCGACCGCCAGCACCGGCACGACCGGCACGCCCGGGCAACGGAACGCACGCGGCAGATCAGGATGCGTGCGACGCAGGATCAGCACCGCGATAGACACCATCGAAAACGCCGCCAGCGTACCGATATTGATCAGTTCCGCCAGCACGTTGAGCGGCACGAGCGCACCGATCAGCCCGAAGAACAGACCCACGAGCCACGTCGTAAAGAACGGCGTGCCGAATTTCGGATGCACCGTCGACAGACGCGCGGGCAGCAAGCCATCGCGGGACATCGCGTAGATGATGCGTGTCTGGCCGTAGCTCATCACCAGAATAACGGTCAGCATGCCGAGCACCGCGCCCAGATCGATGAAACCCGCCACCCACGTCTGCCCCACGACCTGCAGCGCGTACGACACCGGATGCGAGACATTGGCGAACTGCGCCGCCGGGACGATGCCGGTCACCACGGCCGCCACCGCCACATAAAGCACGGCACACACGGCCAGCGACGAAATAATGCCGATCGGCAAATCGCGTTTCGGATTCTTCACCTCTTCTGCCGCCGACGACACCGAGTCGAAGCCGATAAACGCAAAGAACATCACGGCCGCTGCGCCGAACACGCCGTTCCAGCCGTTGGGCATGAACGGATGCCAGTTCGCCGGCGTGACGTGGAACACGCCAACGCCAATCACCATCACCACGACCGCGACCTTGATCGCGACCATCACGTTGTTCACGCGCGCCGACTCCTTGATACCGATCGACAGCAACGCCGTGATCACCATCATGACGAGAAACGCGGGCAAGTTGAACAGGGTGAGATGCCCGGGCACGGCGCCCGGCGCGGCTGTGAGCACGGTCGGCAACCCAATGCCGAAGCCCGACAGCAGCGACTGCAGATAACCCGACCAGCCGACCGACACGGCGGAGGTCGCCAGCCCGTATTCCAGCATCAGGTCCCAGCCGATGACCCACGCGGCCAATTCGCCGAGCGTGGCATACGAATAGGTATAGATGGACCCGGCAACGGGAATTGTCGATGCAAACTCCGCGTACGCGAGCGCCGCGAGAGCGCACGCAATGGCCGCGAGAATAAACGACACCATCAGCGCCGGACCGGCTTGCACCGCGCCGGTCCCGGTGAGCACGAAAATCCCCGTGCCAATAATTGCGCCGACACCCAGAAACGTCAGATCGAGCGCCCCCAGCGTTTTTTTGAGTCCGGCGCGTTGCGCGCCGGCGAGCATGTGCTCGATGCTTTTCTTACGGAACAGGGACATGAACGATGACTCCTCAAACCTCGAGCGCGGCGCGCCAAATCGATTGGAAAACCCGCGATTTTATCGGATTGAGGAAGTTAAGCGTCGCAAAACGTTGCACACAAGTGAATTTTGACTTCCCAGCATCAGCGCAGTTTTTCTAAAAACGTTTGAAAATTGCGTATCAGTGCCGATTTGAGCTGAAGTTAGCTTTTGTAAGCTGAATCAATAGTAAAAGCCACTTTTTAGGACATCTTGTCGCAACGCGGAATTGCATACCGCGATTGGTTGATCGACCGCCCAAATGAAAAAACCGAAGCACAAGGAAGGGCTTCGGTTTTTGTTTTCCAGCACGCCAGCAACGCCGGGTTCAGCCGACGAAGGCCTTCTCCACGACGTAATGTCCCGGATGATTGTTGCTGCCTTCCTGGAAGCCCATTTCATCGAGAATCTGACGCGTGTCGCGCAGCATGTGCGGGCTGCCGCAAAGCATGACGCGATCGTTTTCCACGGAGAAGGGCGCCACGTCCAGATCGGCGAACAGCTTCTTCGTTTCGATCAGGTCAGTGATCCGGCCGCGATTGGCAAACTCTTCGCGAGTCACCGTCGGGTAATACACCAGCTTTTCCTGGATCAGCTCGCCCAGATGCTCGTGCGCCGGAAGGTGATCGGTGATGAAATCCTTGTACGCGAGTTCATCGACGAAACGGCAGGTGTGCGTGAGCACGATCTTGTCGAAACGATCGTAGACGTCCGGGTCCTTGATGATCGACATGAACGGCGCCAGGCCCGTGCCCGTCGACAACAGCCACAGCGTCTTGCCGGGCAGCAGATTGTCGGCGATGAGCGTACCCACCGGCTTCTTGCCGATCAACACCGGATCGCCGACCTTCAAATGCTGAAGACGCGATGTCAGCGGACCGTCCTGCACCTTGATGCTGAGAAATTCGAGGTGCTCTTCGTAATTCGCGCTCGCCAGGCTATAAGCGCGGAGCAGCGGCTTGCCATCGACTTCCAGGCCGACCATGGTGAACTGGCCGTTTTCGAAACGGAACGCGGAATCGCGCGTGCAAGTGAAGCTGAACAGCGTGTCGGTCCAGTGATGGACGCTTAGAACGGTTTGAGGATTAAGGTTGCTCATGGCTTCATGGATAGTGCGGAATCAGGGCGGCGCAGCAGTGCGTTCCGGCGGCCGTTGTTGGCTAACTCGGGCTCGATTCCGGCGACAACACCTCGAAGGCGCGACGAAAGCAATGCGTGATGCTAAAGCGGAATTTCCGGCGACATGCGAGAACCAGGCCGATAACGGCGAAGACCCGCGCGTTCGGAGCGAATGTTCCGCATTCCCGCTTGCCTCATGCGTAATCGGTTATTTTACCGCACACGCGATTTCTGGGTTTGAAGCGCGCTCTTTCGACACGCGGCGCAGGAATGACCAGCCGCCGCCGGCTCGTCCGGACGCCACGCTTAGGGCATAAAAGTCGGACAACGAACTTGATCGCAAACGAAGACGAAGCAAGCGTTCCGGAGTCCGCATGATAACAACCCGTGCGGGCAGCAAGGCAAAGGCCCTGCTGCCGTCAAGCTGGTTTTTTGCGCGGCGAAAAGACAGTCGGCGCCGGCACCGGCATTGCCAGCCGGTGTTCGCCTTGACGTTGCAGACAACGCCGCGCCGGCCGTCGATATCGAAGGAACGTTGCGGCTTCGATCAAGCGTCAGGGAACGCAGCGATAACCGCGCCCCTTATGCTCATCGGTGCGGATTCAGACCCGCTGATCCGTCGATGGCTTTTCCCACAGGTTGATCCCGCCTTCGGTCGCGTGCTGATCGATTTCGGCGAGTTCTTCCGTCGAAAACTCCAGGTTCTTCAATGCGCCGACGTTCTCCGTCACTTGTTCCGGACGGCTCGCGCCGATCAGCACCGACGTCACGCGCCCGCCGCGCAACGCCCACGCCAGCGCCATTTGCGCGAGGCTTTGACCGCGCCGCTGGGCGAGTTCGTTGAGCTTGCGCACGTGCTCGATATTCTTCCCGCTCAAATGCTCCTGCTTCAGCGACCCGCCGCCCGGCTTGTTGACGCGCGCATCGGCGGGAATGCCGTTCAGGTATTTGCCCGTCAGCAGCCCTTGCGCCAGCGGTGTGAACGCGATACTGCCCGCCCCCACGTCGTCGAGCGTATCGAGCAGATCTTCCTCGATCCAGCGGTTCAGCATGTTGTACGACGGCTGATGAATCAGCAGCGGCACTTTATGCTCGGCCAGCAGCTTCGCCATCTCGCGCGTTTTAGCCGACGAATACGACGAAATGCCCACGTACAGCGCCTTGCCCGAATGCACGGCGGTCGCGAGCGCACCGGCGGTTTCTTCGAGCGGCGTGTCGGCATCGAAACGATGCGAGTAGAAGATATCGACGTAATCCAGGCCCATGCGCTGCAAGCTCTGATCAAGCGACGCCAGCACGTATTTCCGCGATCCGCCGCCCTGGCCGTACGGCCCCGGCCACATGTCCCACCCCGCCTTCGACGAAATCAGCAATTCGTCGCGGTAGGGCTTGAAATCATCTTTGAACAGACGTCCGAAATTCGTCTCTGCGCTGCCATACGGCGGGCCGTAGTTGTTCGCGAGATCGAAGTGCGTAATGCCGAGATCGAACGCGGTGCGCAGGATCTCGCGCTGCGTGGAGATCGGCGTGGTGTCGCCGAAGTTGTGCCAAAGACCCAGCGACAACGCCGGCAACTTCAGGCCGCTCTTGCCACAGGTGCGGTAAGCCATCTGCGAATAGCGTTCGGAAGCTGCTTCGTAAGCCATGACGGAATCCTCGAAATTGGTGAAGGGACAATGGGGGTAAGCACAGGGCAAGCAACAATCGCGCGGGACATGTCGTCTGACGTGCACTGAGTCCGTCATGTTAGCGAATCGCGCGGATTCGCGTCAGGCTTGACCTGAAAGACTTCAAGGCTATCCCGATATTCGGGACCTGACCAAATGGCCAGCATGGGGAACGATTAGGGGGCGGACCCAGCCCAACCCTGTTCATTCGAATGAGGAGAAGTTTCATGGACCCGCTGGACAAACTACGCCCTGCCTACGATTTCTTATTGACGGCAGGCGTAACGTACGGATTCAACGTACTGATGGCTGTACTGATTTTGCTGGTTGGCTGGTGGGTATCGAACCGTGTGGCGAGTGCGGTGAAACGTGCGCTCGGCCGCACGAACGCGGACGCCACGTTCACGCCCGTCATGGCAAGCCTGGTGCAATGGGCGATCCGGGTGGTCGCCATTGTTGCGGCGCTGGGCAAATTCGGCGTCGCGGCGGCCAGCATCCTGACGGTGCTTGGCGCGGCCGGACTGGCTATCGGCCTCGCATTGCAAGGCACGTTGCAGAACATTGCAGCCGGTTTGATGCTGTTGCTACTACGGCCGTTCAAGGTCGGCGACTACATTGAAGGCGCCGGCACGACCGCCGGGACCGTGAACGAAATCGGCCTGTTCACCACCCGTCTGACCAAAAGCGACGGCATCATCATGTTCGTGCCGAACAGCTCGATCTGGGCGAACCCGGTCACCAATTTCACCGCGAACGACCGCCGCCGAGTGGTGCTGAACGTGATCATTCCGGAAGATCAAAATATCGAGGAATCGCTGGCGTCGATACATAGGATTGTGGAAACCGATCCGCGCATCATCAACGACGACACGACCAAACCGTGGATCGCCGTCTCCGACTACACCGATACCGGCGTGAAACTGAACGTCGCCGTCTGGACGAACCGGACCGATTACGCGAACGTGCAGGCCGACTTGCTGCGTCAGATCAAGCCGGGCATCAAGCCGCCTGAGCCTCAACAAGCTGCCGCGGCGCTGGACGATCCGGCCAAGGCCTAATAAGCTTGCCGCCCGCACATTGAAGAGATTTTCATGACCAAGGCGATTTCCATTGCACTGATCGTAGGCGGCGTCGTGCTGCTGTATTTCGGCGGCCAGTCGTTCCATTCGCTAAGCAACGACGTCTCGCGCTTCTTCACCGGCTCGCCGACAAACAAGACGATCTGGTTGATCGCGGGCGGCGCGGTTGCCATGCTGGCCGGGTTGATCGGCCTGGCAATCCCGTCCAGGCGCTGACGCGTTCAGGCGTCAAGCGTCAAATAAGCGGCACGTCTTCCATCGACGCCGACCGTGTTCCCGGCAACGGCAAGTTGCTGGCGCCACGATAGGTGTAGACCAGCGAGAATTTCACCTGATCGGTGAGATTCTTGCCGGCCGAATGCAGCGTGTTGCAGTGGAAGAACACGACGTCGCCAGCATTCAGTTTCGGCGATACCGCGCTGCGAATCAGCACTTCGTTCTCAGGCAGGTCGGAACGGAAGAACTTGGCTTGATCGAAACGTTCGGACGTGAACGGCAACTTGTGCGACATCGGCACGAACCACAACCCGCCGTTTTCGACCGTCTCGTTACCCAGCGCAACCCACGCGGACACCAGGTCATCACGCTCGAAATTCCAGTAACGCACGTCGCGATGCCAGCCGGTCAGGCTGCCGTAAGCCGGATGTTTCGTCATCACGCAGTTGTGATGCGCGCGGGAAAGCGTCGGCGTCTCGCCAAAATACACCTCCATCCAGCCGCGCACGTCGGGCGACGTGGCCCAGGCGGCGAATCGTGGATCGCGACCGTATGCGTCGAGCAAGCGTCGCACGGTATGGCCGCCGGGCGCGTCTTTCGAATTCGGCGCGCCGGGATATTGCAGGTCGGCTTCGAACTCCACCGGCGCCGCCGCTTCCACCAACTGCTGCCGCGCTACGTTACGCATGGCCTCGCAGCGCTCCGGCGTGACAAGGCCGGGCACCACCACGTAGCCGTTCTCACGCAACGCGCGGACTTGTTCCAACTTTGATTGATTCGGCATATCGACTCACAGGGAAAGCATCTGGCCGGCTGGCTTCATCAGACTGTAAGAAAACCGGCTAATTAGGGCGAATACATCGATTGTAAATCGCCGGGGCCGTCCAGCGTTCCATCCTGCGGCTTTCCGACCGTCGAACACCCGTGCGGGAAAATGCCGACTTCCGGCAGTAACATTTCTTCTATAACCTGCCGACGTGCATTGAGAGAGCCCATCGAAAATCCCTTTCGATGAAAATCTATTAAATAAGTGCGCGCTTCAAGCTCGCAACTTTTATTGTGTTCAATCGTTCAAACTGTTGAACGCTTTTTTTGATCCGACTAATGTCGGGTTGCAGCCATTGCGAACCCGAGCCTGTGAAATCCATGAATATCCGTTTCACGAATCGTCTTACCCGTGCCGCCGTCCGCGCTGCACGTCCTGCCGGACGCAGCGTTGTCCGGGCCTTACGCCATCATTCCGCGCGCACTCAATTGCTCGCAGGACAATTCAGGAATACCCATCCTGTCGATGGCATTCGCTCCTGGTTTCACGGATTTTTTTCGAATCTGCGATTAAGGGCAGCATCGCGGCAGGCTGCATTTAAAGCGCTATTGCGAAAACCAGCGCAATTACGCCCGCCCGTGGCGAAATTGAAATTGGCGCCCGGTGTAATTAATACGACAAGCCGCCGTCCGCGCAGGCTTTCGACCAGCGATGAATGGTTTGCGTTTGTTGCTCGCTAATTATTCCTGACAACGCGAAGCCGAAATCCAGACCCGGCTTTCTTCACGCGTGTGCCGTTTTGCCGCTGTGGGCCTCGGACGAAGCAGACCGTTGCGCCTGCGGCTGAAATCGCCGGGATAGGGTCGCGACGGCAGCGCCATCACAAAAAAGCCCGCTTAAGCGTAATGCTCAGCGGGCTTTTTTTACACACTCAAACCAGGAACTCAGGCCGTTTCAGCAACCGGTTCGATACCGGCGGCTTCCGCCAGCAGGAGCGCCTTGTCCGTGGCTTCCCACGAGAATTCCGGCTCTTCACGGCCGAAGTGGCCATACGCTGCCGACTTCTCATAGATAGGACGCAGCAGGTCGAGCATCTGGATGATGCCCTTCGGACGCAGGTCAAAATGCTCGAGCACGAGTTCCTGGATCCTTGCATCCGACACGCGGCCCGTGCCGAACGTGTTGACCATGACCGACGTCGGGCGCGCCACGCCGATTGCGTAGGACACCTGGATCAGGCAACGCGAAGCCAGCCCTGCCGCGACAATGTTCTTCGCGACATAACGGCCCGCATACGCTGCCGAGCGATCGACCTTCGACGGGTCCTTGCCCGAGAACGCGCCGCCGCCATGAGGTGCCGCGCCGCCGTATGTGTCGACGATGATCTTGCGACCCGTCAATCCGCAATCGCCTTGCGGACCACCGATCACGAAACGTCCGGTCGGATTGACCAGGAACTTGATGTCGCCCTTGATCAGCTCGGCCGGCAGGACCGGCTTGATGATCTCTTCGATCACGGCTTCACGCAGCGCCTTCAGTTCGATGTCCGGCGCATGTTGCGTGGACAGCACGACGGTGTCGATGCTGTGCGCCTTGCCATCGACATAACGCACGGTCACCTGGGACTTCGCGTCCGGACGCAGCCAGTTCAGACGGCCGTCGCGACGCAGATTCGCCTGACGCTCGACCAGGCGGTGCGCCAGGTGAATAGGCAGCGGCATCAGTTCGGGGGTTTCGTCGCATGCGTAGCCGAACATCAGGCCTTGGTCGCCGGCGCCTTGATCGAGGTTGTCGTCATGGGCGGCATCCACGCCTTGCGCAATGTCCCGCGACTGCTTGTCATACGCGACGAGCACTGCGCAACCGCGATAGTCGATGCCGTATTCCGTATTGTCGTAGCCGATACGCTTGATGGTGTCACGCGCGACCTGAATGTAGTCGACGTTCGCCTGCGTGGTGATTTCGCCCGCCAGAACGACGAGACCCGTGTTGCAGAGGGTTTCTGCCGCGACGCGCGAATACTTGTCCTGCGCCAGGATGGCGTCGAGGATGGCGTCGGAGATCTGGTCGGCTACCTTGTCCGGGTGGCCTTCGGAGACGGATTCAGAGGTAAAGAAGTAATTGTTTGACACGCTTCAGACTCCATTTGAGTACGGGTAAGTTGTTCACGTAGCCGACTTCGTTTGGAGTCTGAAGCGGCGACGCTTTAGCGGAAAACATGGTCCGGAAAGCGCCGTTAAGCGCTATCCAGCTTCGCCCCGCAAGTTGTCCATTAACTCGGCGAAGGTTTTATTATAGCGGCTTCTCACTTTTGTCACAGAGCCGAACGTTTGCTGCCATCCCAGAAATACCCTCACCCGCGTCATGCCCGGAACGCTCCCCGGCAAAGTCGAAACCCCACCTTCCGGACCCATGGGAGCGTCACATGTTAGGTCGAATTGGCGTCGCGCTCGCGGTGGGCTTCCTGAAGCTGCTCGCCCTCATTCCCTACGGCATCACCGCACGTTTCGGCGACGGTCTCGGCTGGCTGCTTTATCAAGTCCCGAGCCACAGGAAACGGATTGTGCATATCAATCTCAGCCTGTGTTTCCCCGAGTGGCCACCCGAGCGCCGGGAAGAGGTCGCTCAGAAGCATTTCCGGCACGCGATCCGCAGTTACGTGGAGCGCAGCGTGCAGTGGTTCGGCTCGGCGGAAAAGCTCGCCAAGCTCATCCAGGTGGACAGCGAAGTCGATCTCCTCGATCCCGACATGCCGCCCACGTTGTTGCTCGGCTTTCACTTCGTCGCGATCGAGGCGGCTTCGGTGTGGATCAACTACTCGTTGCACAGGACCTGCGGATCGCTGTATCAGCCGATGTCGAACAAAGCGCTCGACGAGATAGCCAAGAAGCAGCGCGGCCGTTTCGACGCCGAGATGGCGAGTCGCGCCGACAGCGCGCGGATCGTGCTGCGCTGGTTGCGGGATCGCAAACCCGTCATGCTTGGAGCCGACATGGACTACGGCATGCGCAACTCCACTTTCGTGCCGTTCTTCGGTGTCCAGGCGTGCACGCTGACAGCGGTCGGCCGCCTGGCCAAGACCGGACATGCGCAAATCATGCCGTTCGTGGGCGAAGTGCTGCCGAACTACAAGGGATACCGGCTGCGGGTGTTCAAGCCCTGGGACAACTACCCGACCGGCGACGACGCAGCCGACGCCCGCCGCATGAACGCATTCCTCGAAGAACAGGTCCGGCTGATGCCCGAGCAGTATTACTGGGTGCACAAGCGCTTCAAGACGCGACCGCCAGGCGAGCCGGGCTTTTATTGACCGGCGAGTACCAGTCTCCTGGAAACAATGCGGGATTGCCACACCTGATCGGGCTCATCCCCCATTCGGTCTAGTGCATGCCCTTGCTGCGCGTCACTTACAATAGCGTCATGAAACTCGAATTCACCAAAATGCACGGCGCGGGCAACGACTTTGTCGTGCTCGACGGCTACTCCAAACCGCTCTCGCTGAACGGAGCCCAGGTGCGCGCGCTCGCGGACCGGCATTTCGGCGTCGGCGCAGATCAGTTGCTGCTGGTCGAAAAACCGGACATTGAAGGCGTTGATTTCAAATACCGCATCTTCAATTGCGACGGCGGCGAAGTGGAGCATTGCGGCAACGGCGCGCGCTGCTTTGTAAAGTTTGTGCGCGACCGGGGCCTTACCAGCAAGACGAGCGTTCGGGTACAAGTACATCACGGCGTGATCGTGCTGACCATGCAGGAGAACGGCGACGTGGTGGTGGACATGGGCCGTCCGGAGTTCGAACCTGCTTTGGTGCCGTTCGACGCGAAAGGCTTGCAAGGCCGCACCGAAGGCGCCGACACGCTCTGGCCGCTCGACGTACACGGTGAAACACGCTGGGTCTCCGTGGTGTCGATGGGTAATCCGCACGCCGTACAGATCGTGGCCGACGTTGAAAATGCACCGGTGCTGACCGAGGGACCGGTGATCGAACATCACGCGCGCTTTCCGAACCGTGTGAACGCGGGATTCATGCAGATTGTGAATCGTAGCGCGGTGAAGCTGCGCGTTTTCGAACGTGGCGCGGGCGAAACGCTGGCGTGCGGCACGGGCGCATGCGCGGCAGTCGCAGCGGGTATCCGGCGCGGTCTGCTCGACTCGCCGGTGCAGGTCCAGACTCACGGCGGCGTGCTGACCATCGCCTGGGAGGGCGCGCACAATGCCGCGGCCCCGCTCTTCATGGCCGGCCCCGCCACCACCGTATTCGAAGGCGAGATCGAGCTTGATGCCAAACTCGCTAACGCCGACTGACCGTCAGGAACCCGATGCTGCCCGATACCATGAATGAACGTGAAGTCGCCGACTACCTGATCGCCAATCCGGATTTCTTTGCCGAGCATGCCGAGTTGCTGGGCTCGATCCGGCTGTCCAATCCGCATGGCAAGTCCGCGGTGTCGCTGCAAGAGCGTCAGATGCAGATGCTGCGCGACAAGAACAAGCAGATCGAACGCCGGTTGGCCGAATTGCTTCGTTACGGACATGAGAACGACAGCATCGCCGCGAAGTTTCATCGATGGACAATTCGGGTCATGTCCGAGCGCGATCCGCACGCGCTGCCGAAAACCATCCCCGCCGGCCTGTGCGAAATCTTTGAGGTGCCGCAAGCCGCGCTGCGCGTGTGGGATGTCGCAGAGCCCTACGCGCAAGCCGAATTCGCGCGGACTACCAGCGAAGAAGTCCGCTCCTTCACGAGCAGTCTGGCCGCGCCGTATTGCGGGCCGAATACCGGCTTTGAGGCCGCCCAGTGGCTGACGTCGGCGAGTTCGGTCTCGGTGGCATCGGCTACAACGGATGGTGTCGTCGATACCGCCAACACCACCGAATCCATCGCGCTGCTCACGCTGCGTGATCCGGTCGCCGGTCCTGAAGCCCCCGTATTCGGCTTGCTGGTCATGGGTTCGCCCGATCCACGCCGGTTCCACGAAGGCATGGCCACCGACTTTCTTACGCAAATCGGCACGCTTGCCAGCGCCGCGCTCAGCCGCTTGCTGCCCCACTGACATGACCGACGATCCGGTAACCGCCTATCTGTCGATGCTCGAGCACGAGCGGCGATTATCGGACCACACGTTGCGCGGTTATACGCACGAACTCGACGAACTGAAGAAGCTGGCCAACGGCCGGGCGCTGGAATCGCTGAGCGCCACCGACATGCGTGGCGCTGTAGCGCGCGCTCATGGCGGCGGGTTGTCGGCGCGCTCAATTGCGCATCGGTTATCGGCCTGGCGGGCGTTTTATCGATGGCTTGCCGAGCAGGTTGAAATGCAAGCCAATCCGGTCGCGACCGTGCGCGCGCCGAAACGCGCGAAGTCCCTGCCCAAGGCGCTTTCTGTCGACGACGCCAACGCGCTGATGGAAGCCCCCCAGGCCGACACGCCGGAAGCGCTGCGGGACCACGCCATACTCGAACTGTTCTATTCGTCGGGCTTGCGGCTCGCCGAACTGGTCGGACTGGACGTGCATTTCGTGCAATCCGAAGGATATTTGTCTGCCGGCTGGCTCGACCTCGCCAGCACCGAAGTCAATGTGCTCGGCAAGGGAAACCGGCGGCGGTCGGTGCCCGTGGGCAGCAAGGCGATCACCGCGCTGCGCGCGTGGATTGAAGTGCGCGGGCAATTTGTGAAAGACGATCCGCACGCGCTGTTTCTGTCGGTGCGCGGCAACCGGATGTCGCCGAACGTGGTGCGTGATCGGGTAAAACGCATGGCGTTGCTGGCCGGCGTGCCATCGAATGTGCATCCGCACGTGTTGCGGCATTCGTTCGCCACGCACGTGTTGCAATCCAGCGGCGATCTTCGGGCCGTGCAGGAACTGCTCGGCCACGCGAGTATCGCGGCCACGCAGGTTTATACGTCGCTCGATTTCCAGCATCTGGCTCGCGTCTATGACCAGACGCATCCGCGCGCAAAAAAACGCGACTAAGCCGGCATGGCCGCAAGTGCAAGCAACAAGATACGGACGCGCCGCTGCGCCCGGAAACGTGGCCAACTCCCCGTGTAACGAGCGTAACCACCAGATTCTCTCGCTGCCAATAGAAACAGAAACAGCAACAAAAACGCGGCCCGAAACCTCCCCAGCGTTCACTTCCCCTGTCCAGTCAGCGCTTTCACCGAAGACCCGAATGAACACCATTACGCTGAAACCGGCGAAAGACAAGTCGCTTGCGCGCCGCCATCCATGGATCTACGAAAGCGCGATCGAACATGTGGAAGGCAAGCCCGCGCCCGGTGCGACCGTGCTGATCCGCGCCCACGATGGCCGGTTTCTGGCACGCGCGTCATACAGCCCGGTCTCGCAGATTCGCGCCCGTGTCTGGAGTTTCGACGAAAGCGAGCCCATCGATCACGCGTTTTTCAAGCGGCGTGTACAACGGGCGATCGCCCACCGGCAGTCGATGGTGCGCGATACCGGCGCCACGCGGCTGATTTTCGGGGAGGCGGACGGGCTGCCGGGCTTGATCGTCGATTACTACATCGCGGACGATGAAAGCCAGCGCGGCCAGTTGGTCTGCCAGTTCATGGCGACGGGCGTGGAACACTGGAAAGAGGCGATCGTGCAGGCGCTGATCGGCGCGACCGGCTGCCCGAACGTGTATGAACGCTCGGACGTGTCGATCCGGCAGAAGGAAGGGCTCGAACAGATCACCGGCGTGCTGGCCGGCGATCCGCCTCCGGCCACCCTGATAGCAAACGAAGGCGGCGTGCGGTATCACATCGACGTCGAACGGGGTCATAAAACGGGCTTCTATATCGACCAACGCGACAATCGCGCGCTCGTGCGTCAATACGCCGGCGACCGCGATGTTCTCAACTGCTTCTGCTATACCGGCGGTTTTTCGCTGGCGGCGTTGAAAGGCGAGGCAAAACGCGTGGTGTCGATCGATTCCTCCGGCGACGCGCTGGCCCTCGCCCGGCAAAACGTCATCGCGAATGGTTTCGATCCGCAACGCGCCGAATGGCTCGACGCCGATGCCTTCAAGACCTTGCGCCGCTTGCATGAGGAAGGTGAGCGCTTCGACCTGATCGTGCTTGATCCGCCCAAGTTCGCGCCTTCGCGGGAACACGTGGACCGCGCCGCGCGGGCATACAAGGACATCAACCTGACCGGATTCAAGCTGTTGCGCCCGGGCGGCCTGCTGTTTACCTACTCGTGCTCGGGCGCCATTGACGCCGATCTGTTCCAAAAGATCGTGGCAGGCGCCGCGGCCGACGCAAAAGTAGACGCGCGTATCCTGAAGCGCCTGGGCGCAGGGGTCGATCACCCGCTTTTAACCGCGTTTCCCGAAGGGGAATACCTGAAAGGCCTATTGTTGCAAATCGCGTGATCGCCCATAGTTGAGCGCTTCGGACAGCGCGCATTCAGGGCAGCACAGAGCGTCCGCTTGACAAATATGTTTCAATAATCGACCGACCGCATGTTTTTGGGTGTAGCGCAGGCGTTTCAGACCGCGCTTCGTAGCTCGAAAACATGCCGCACGATCCTTCGACTTTAAAGAACAGGGCGACCATCATGATTCCCGTTACCATCCTGACCGGCTTTCTAGGCAGCGGCAAAACCACGTTGCTTAAGCGCATCCTGAACGACAAGCACGGCATGAAGATCGCCGTGATCGAGAACGAGTTCGGCGAAGAAAATATCGACAATGAGATCCTCGTTCAGGAAACGAACGAGCAGATCATTCAGATGAGCAATGGCTGCATTTGCTGCACGATTCGCGGTGACCTCGCGCGGGCGCTTGAAGATCTCGCCGAGCGCAAGAAGGCCGGCACGCTGAACTTCGATCGCGTGGTGATCGAGACAACCGGGCTCGCGAATCCCGGCCCGGTCGCTCAGACGTTCTTCATGGACAACACCATCGCCGACGAATTCCTGCTCGACGCAATCATCACGCTGGTCGATGCAAAGCACGCCAACCATCAGCTCGACGAGCACGAAGTGGTACAGCGCCAGGTAGGTTTCGCGGACCGCCTGTTCATCACGAAGTCCGATCTGGTCGACGCCGCCACGCTCGACGCACTCAAGCACCGTCTGGTTCACATGAACCCGCGCGCTGCGATCAAAGTCGTGAACTTCGGCGATGCTGACATCAAGGAAATCTTCGACCTGCGCGGCTTCAACCTGAACTCGAAGCTCGAAATCGATCCGGATTTCCTGGCGGAAGACGATCACGATCACGACCACGCCGGGCACGACCATGCGCACGACGACGATCACGACCACGCCACCTGCGGCCACGATCACAGCCACGACCACGAGCATGGCCACGCAAATCACCACCACGCGCATCACGACGACAAGATCAAGTCGTTTGTATTCCGCAGCGACCGCGCCTTCGATCCCAACCGGCTCGAAGATTTCCTCGGCGGTATCCTGCAGATCTACGGCGAACGCCTGCTGCGCTACAAGGGCGTGCTGTATATGAAAGGCGTCGATCGCAAGGTCGTGTTCCAGGGCGTGCATCAGATGATGGGCAGCGATCTTGCCGCGAAATGGCAACCGATCGAAAAGAAGAACAGCAAGATGGTGTTCATTGGGATTGAATTGCCGCAGGATTTGATCATCGACGGGCTGACCGCCTGCCTGGTCTGATCCAAGAGATTAAAGAAACCGAAGAAACCGGCGAAACGCGAGGCCCTCACACGGCGACTTCGCGCCGCCGCTCAATCCAAAACCTCCGTTTTTGGCACAGTTCTCGCTATTTCTCTCCCGAAGCGCAACCATTGCGGCCGTTAAGCGAGGCTAAAATCGCTGCGCCTTCGTGAGGCGGCGCTTTTTCGCGATGAACGTAGTTGCAATATGTGTTCACGCCCACCAAGAAGCATCGCTTTTTAAACGTCAGCGCGTTATATTTTTGAGATAACGAACGAATCGCGCCAGTGTTTTGCTTGGGTGTAGTGCGCATTTGCGATTCAGTTACAATACAGCCCCACTGGAGAAGCCGGTACACCGCCGAGCCTTTACTACAAAGCCCGGCGCAAGTGCGGCTGAAAAGAGTCTGAAAAGCGCTCCCGCCAGCGCCGCGAGCAACATTTCACCGTTGTATTGCAAACCGGGTGAAAGCGTGGAAGTGAAAGGTAAGGTGTTGTTCCGAACATCGGGCACCGGTCGAATTGCTTGAAAATCAGCCCAGACGAAACAGACGAATCTGTCTAGATGCAGCGGTCTAGATAAAATCGGCCCCGCGTGGCGCCGTCCAGCGCCGCGAGAGTCGCAGCCCGTTTAGCGTAGTAAGTGCATGCAGTAATTGTTGGCGAGTATCGCCGAAGTGCGGGTAATCCGGACGACGGCGGCGGCGAGCGCGGCGAGCGACCGCGAAGATGGCGAACGACATCGCCCCACATTGAAGAAGCAAGCCAGATGACGACGAAACGATTGTTGACTGAAGACGAAATCCAGAAGATGGCCGACAAGGACTACATGAACGAGGATCAACTCGCGTTCTTCAGGGTCCGACTGGAACAGTTGCAGGCCGACATTCTCAAGAATGCGGGCCAGACGACGGAAAACCTGCGGGAAACCGTCATCGTTCCGGACCCGGCTGATCGCGCGACGATCGAGGAAGAACACGCGCTCGAACTGCGTACGCGCGATCGCGAACGCAAGCTGCTGAAGAAAGTTCAGCAGTCGCTTGCGCGTATCGAGTCCGGCGACTACGGCTGGTGCGAGGAAACGGGCGAGCCTATCGGCATTCCGCGCCTGATCGCGCGCCCGACGGCGACGCTCTCGCTCGAAGCGCAGGAACGACGCGAACTGCGCCAGAAGCTGTTCGGCGACTGATCTGCCGCGGCAGCGTACGCTGCGGCCTTGGCTGCGGCGGGAAACCTGCCGGCCGGGATTTGGTTCGAAGAAATTAGAAGGCGCTTGAAAACACAAAAGGCACACGAAAAATCGTGTGCCTTTTGTGTTTTTGCGCGCCGTTTTCGCAACGGGCGGCGCTTGCTCCAACGAACGGGCAAGTCCACAACGCCATCGCGCACAAGATGCCGCAAGAAGCGCCTTGATAAATTCCGCCGCGCCCTAAAATAAACTGGACGCGCTTTCGCGGCGTGGGCATTACAAGAGTCCGTTCGAACGCAATGCTGCAGCGTGTCCGGGCTCTTCATGCTCCCAAAGGATTCCCCGGCGGCGCGGCGGCACACCGGTCAACTGGCTGCCGCGCCCACTCCGCTTTCAAAGGAATGCACATGGAACAGTTTCACGGCACGACCATCGTCTCCGTACGACGCGGCGACAAGGTCGCCCTCGGTGGCGACGGCCAGGTCACCCTCGGCAATATCGTGATGAAAGGCGGTGCGAAGAAAGTGCGCCGCATCTATGGCGGCAAGGTCCTGGTCGGTTTCGCGGGCGGCACGGCCGACGCGTTTTCGCTCCTCGACCGCTTCGAAGCCAAGCTGGAAAAACACCAGGGCAACCTGACACGCGCCGCCGTCGAACTCGCGAAAGACTGGCGCACGGACCGCATGCTGCGTCGGCTGGAAGCCATGCTGATTGCCGCCGACGCGCAAACCACGCTCGTCATCACGGGTAACGGCGACGTGCTCGATCCGGAAAACGGCATTTGCGCGATCGGTTCGGGCGGTGCGTATGCGCAGGCCGCAGCGCAGGCACTCACCGAAAACACCGAACTCTCGCCGCGCGATATCGTCGAAAAGGCACTGACAATCGCGGGCGATATGTGCATTTACACGAACCACAATCGCGTCATCGAGACGATCGAGTAACACCGCTTTCGCGTGTTCGCGAGCACAGGACAAGGACCAACGATGACCACCATGACTCCCGCCGAGATCGTCTCGGAACTCGATAAACACATCATTGGCCAGGGCCGCGCGAAAAAAGCGGTCGCCGTGGCGCTGCGCAACCGGTGGCGCCGCCAGCAAGTCGCCGAACCGCTGCGCCAGGAAATCACCCCGAAGAACATCCTGATGATCGGACCGACCGGCGTCGGCAAGACGGAAATCGCGCGGCGTCTCGCGAAACTCGCCGACGCACCGTTCATCAAGATCGAAGCAACGAAGTTCACCGAGGTCGGCTACGTGGGTCGCGATGTGGACAGCATCGTGCGTGACCTGATCGAAATTTCGGTCAAGCAGACGCGTGAAAGCGAGATGCGCAAGGTACGTTCGCGAGCGATCGATCGCGCCGAGGACCGGATCCTGGACATCCTGCTGCCAAGCGCCCGGCCGGCGGCTGGTTTCGGCAGCACGCCCGAGTTGCACGACGACAGCGCGAACAGCACGCGTCAAACGTTCCGCAAGCGTCTGCGAGAAGGTCTGCTCGACGACAAGGAAGTGGAGATCGACATCGAAGCGCCGCAAGCGACCATGGATATCATGGGGCCGCCGGGCATGGAGGAAATGACCGACCAGATCCGTTCCATGTTTGCGAATATCGGCGGCGGCAAGAAGACGCAACGCAAGGTGAAGGTCAAGGACGCGCTGAAGCTGCTCACCGACGAAGAAGCCGGCAAGCTGCTGAACGATGACGAGGTCAAGACCAAGGCCATTCAGAACGTCGAGCAGAACGGCATTGTGTTCCTGGACGAGATCGACAAGATCGCTTCGCGCAGCGAGACGGGTGGCGCGGAAGTATCGCGGGCTGGCGTGCAGCGCGACCTCCTGCCGCTCGTGGAAGGCACTACCATCAATACGAAATACGGGATGATCAAGACCGATCACATCCTGTTTATCGCCAGCGGTGCGTTCCATCTGGCCAAGCCGAGCGATCTGATCCCCGAACTGCAAGGGCGTTTTCCGATTCGCGTCGAGCTGGATTCGCTGTCCGTGGAGGATTTCGAATCCATTCTGAATACCACCGACGCCAGTCTCGTGAAGCAGTACACGGCACTTCTGGCAACGGAAGACGTCGAGCTGGATTTCAGCGCGGACGGTATTCGCCGGATGGCTGAGATTGCGTTTTCAGTGAACGAGAAGACCGAGAATATCGGTGCGCGTCGGCTCTATACCGTGATCGAAAAGTTGCTTGAAGAAGTGTCGTTCGCGGCGGGCAATCACACGGGTCATCCGGTGAAAATCGATGCGGCTTACGTCGATAAAGCGTTAAACGACGTAGCCGAAGACGAAGATTTGTCGCGCTACGTGCTGTAACGCAATCCAGCAGGCGATCTAGCAAAAAAAGGGCGGCTCCGTATTTCAGCGAATGACTGAAATCGGGAGCCGCCCTTTTACGTTCTACATAACGTTTATTGCCGCACGGGTTTCTTCGCCAGCTTGCGCTGCAGTGTCCGCCGATGCATGTTCAACGCTCGCGCCGTGGCTGAAATATTGCCGCTGTTCTCGGCCAGCACGCGCTGGATATGCTCCCACTCCAGCCGCGCGACCGACAGCAGCGCCGGATGCTCGATAGCCTCTTCGGCCGTCTGCTCGCTGGCCTCCTCCTGCAGCGCGGACAGGATTGTCTCGACGTTCGCCGGCTTGGCCAGATAGTTATCGGCGCCATCTTTCACGGCCTGAACCGCCGTCGCGATGCTCGCGTAACCCGTCAGCACGAGAATCCGTGCATCGGGCTGAAGATCGCGCAAGGGCGCGACAAGCGTCAACCCGGAATCGTTGCCGAGGTGCAGATCGACGGTGATCTGGCTGAACTTCTGCGTGTTTGCCAATCTCAACGCCGTGGCGGCGTCGTGCGCCTGATGCGGCGTATAGCCGCGCCGCGTCAAACCGCGCGCGAGGATGCCCGAGAAAACCTCATCGTCGTCGATGACTAAAAAATTTGTATCGCTCATGCTCTTTTCTCCGTAGTGACGGAAGCGGCGACGCCGCCGCGGCCCGTCCTTGCTGCTTTTTCCCGCGATTCGGGGACGCTTGTGTCGGCGAGACGCAGGATGGCGTGCGTACCGCGCGGGCTGGCTGGCGTGAGCTCGATCGACCCGCCAAGCCGCGTAGCCGCTGAGAATGCCAGATACAAGCCGACACCGTGGCCGCCTTGCGTACTGTCGACGGGCATCGCGCCGAGCGAACCCCGCAATGCCACCGGAATGCCGGGCCCCTGATCGCGGACATCGAATTGAATCACGGGTTCGCCAAGGTGCCGGCTCGCCGACGTCGCGAGCGTCACCGAATCGCGGCTGGCCCGCGCCGCATTATCCAGCAGAATGGTCAGTATTTGCCCTACTGCGACGGGATCGCTGAGAAACAGCCCCGCGCGTTTGTGTTCCCCGGCGTCATCTTCCAACTCAATCAACTCGAAACGCACGTGCGGATGCCGCAACCGCCATTGTTCGACAAACCCATGCAGCCAGTCATCCAGCGGTTGCCGCGGCGTGGGTCCGGTCGCGCGGCTGCGCAGGCGCGCGAGCGCGGACGTGCACAACGTCATTTGCTGCTCGAGGAGTTCGATATCGGCGCTATAGGGGGCGAGATGCGGGTCGTGACGGGCGGAATCGCGCAACTCCTCGCTCAGCATCGCGATGGTCGACAGCGGCGTGCCGATTTCATGGGCGACCGTAGCCGCCTGGACCCCCAGCGCCACGGCGCGCTCGTCGCGCAGAAGCCGCTCCTGGGCATCGGCCAGTGCAAAATCCCGCGCCCGCAGCGCCCGCGACATCCGCGCCACGAACCAGCCGATCAACCCCACGCTGACCATGAAGTTCACCCACAGCCCGATGCGGAAATATTCGAACAAATTCAGCGGATCTTCCATATTCAGCGGCACATAGCTGACCGTCAGCAGCGAATAACAGACGACCGCGAACAACGCGAGCCAGATGGTCAAACGCCACGGCAGCACAGCAGCGGCGATCGCGAGCGACGGCAAGTACAGCGTGACAAACGGATTCGTGGCGCCGCCGCTCAGGAACAGCAGCGCGGACAGCGCGCCGAGATCGACCCAGAGCTGCCCGAACAGTTCGAGATTCGTTTCAGGCTGCGCGCGCGCAACGCGTACCCATGTCAGCGCGTTGAACAATACCTCAAGCGCGACAATGGTCAGAATGGCTGCTAACGGGAGATGCGCACCGTAAAACGCCTGTACGACGGCGATGGTAACAAGTTGACCGATGATCGCAAGACTGCGAAGCCAAAACAGGTGACCGAGATTGACGCGGCCTGTGTTCGTTATTCGATGCATCGCGGTGAATTTCACCTCAAATTTCAGATTAGTCTAATGGTTGGACAAAGGGGATTGCCGCATCATCCAATGTTGTCTCGTACAGGGCGGCCAGGCCGCATACACAAAATGACTAACAGCCCATCCTCCCGCCCCAGTCAGCTTCTCAGCGAAGCGCCGCAAACCGGCGCCGCTCAAGACAGCATTATCCCGCGTGCGCTGACCGCGTTCATTGACAACGCTCGCAGCGCGAACACGCAAGGCAATCAGGCCGAGCGCGCTGTGTGGCTGCAAGCAGCCATGATGTTGCAATCCGACCGGCCCGAGATCTGCCTCGACCTGATCGACGCAATGCTGAAGCAAAGCCGTATCGGCGAAGGCATTCAGCTCGCGGCTCAACTCGTCGATCAGCATCCGCAGCACGCGCTAGCGCTCTGGCATCTCGGTTATGCGCTCCAGCTCGCCAACCGTCACGCCGATGCAATTCCTTTCTACGAACGCGCCCACGCGATCAATTCGGCCATCTTCACGCTGCGCAACAATCTGGCGGTCGCCTACGAAATCACGGGCAGCGCAGATAAAGCACTGGCCATGCTGGAAGAAGCCGTCGCCGCGAATGCCGACGATATCGAAGCGTGGACGAATCTCTCACGCATCTATCCGCGCCGCTGGGAGCTCGATCGTGCGCTTTCGGCCGGGAAGCGCGCGATCGAGATCAATCCGTCGAATGCGCTCGCGTTGTCGAACTACAGTCTCGGGTTGAAAGAAGCGCAGCGCTGGTCGGAGGCCACCGAGGCCGCAGAAACGGCGCTCCATATCGCGCCCGCAATGCAGCGCCTTCCGTTCAATCTCTCCATTCTCGATCTCGTGCAGGGCAATTACGCGCGCGGCTGGGCCAATTTCGAGTCGCGCTGGAACGGTTCAAGCGAACTACGCAACGCGCACCCCGACTTCCCGATGCCACGATGGAACGGCGAAGCGCTACGCGGCAAGACCTTGTTGCTGTGGGGCGAGCAGGGTTTCGGCGACGCGCTGCAGTTCTGCCGTTTCGTTCCAATGCTGGCGAAAAAGGTTCACGCGCAGGGCGGCACGCTGGTGTGGGCTGCGTTCAAGGCATTGCATCCGCTGATGGCACGCATGGCGCCGAAAGGCGTCGAATGTCTGCCGCACGACGGGCCGTTGCCCGCGTCTGACTTCCATTTCCCGCTGCTGAGCCTGCCGCTGCATTTCGGCATCGACGCGGACACCATTCCGGCGAAGCGCGCGTATCTTTCCGCCGACGCCGACCTCTCCGCCGACTGGCGTGCCGAATTCGCCGCCGACAAACGCCTGCGCGTGGGCCTTGTATGGAGCGGCAGCGAAGGCCATCAGCGCAACATGTTCCGCAGCGTGGGGATTGAACGGTATGCGAAAGCGTTCAGCGGGATCGAGAATGTCGCGTTCTTCTCGCTGCAGAAGGATGCGTCGGGCGCGGTATCCACGGCTCGGGACGGTGGTTTTGAGATCGCGGATCGCACCGGCAAGTTTGAATCATTCGACGACACGGCTGCGTTCATCGATTCACTCGATCTCGTGATTACAGTTTGCACGAGCGTGGCGCATCTGGCGGCGGCGCTCGGCAAGCCGACCTGGATTCTCCTCGACACCAATCCGCATTGGGTCTGGCAACTGGAGCGCACCGACAGCCCGTGGTATCCGACGGCGACGCTGTATCGGCAGAAGGAATTCTCGAAGTGGGAGCCGGTGATGGACGACGTCACGCGTGATCTGGCCGCGCTCGCGGCCACGCATACAGGCGCGGCGCCGCGTAAGCGGGCGGCGAAGAAAGCGGCCGTGTAAGCATTACGAGAGGTTTAAGTCTGCAAAAAGCGGCGATCCGGCAACGGACCGCCGCTTTTTTATGCGCACGCACATTCCGCCAACGCAGCCACGAACGCGACATTCACACGTTTATGCTACGTTGCGTCTCTTCGCGCAAACAATCCGGGCAAAGACATGTCATGCGCGGATTCAAGCGCTCGGCCGACAAAGCCGGAAGCGCTGCGCACCAGCATTGAGCGTCGCCGGTTTGCTGAGCACAACGGAAAAACGCTCCGCACAGGGCGCAGCATTGAGGAGCGGGGTCGGTGGAACGCATGATGGAGCCAAGCCTTTCGAAAACAAAACACGCGGTCACGAGCCGCATTGCGCGCGATGCGGCCGTTGCCGAAGCGCCACGTTTTGACCCGCCCACGCCTGCCCGATCGCATCATTATTTCACGCGCCAACCCCATACTGGCGCGACCAGAGGCTAACTTTCACCCGTCGTCGGAATGCTATCGGAAACGCGCTGATGCAGCGCGTCAGTCCTGTACAATTCCGCCTGTTTAAACTGCTCTTCGCCTTATCGCCGCCATGTCCGAGCTTCCCGACCTTACGCAGATCGCGCCGACCCTGAAAGCCGAAATCCTGGCCGAGGCGTTGCCCTATATCAAGCAGTATCACGGCAAGACGATCGTGATCAAGTACGGCGGCAACGCGATGACCGAGGAGCGCCTGAAACAGGGCTTCGCGCGCGACGTGATCTTGCTGAAACTGGTCGGAATGAACCCGGTGATCGTTCACGGCGGCGGTCCGCAGATCGATCAGGCGCTCAAGAAGATCGGCAAGCAGGGAACGTTTATCCAGGGCATGCGCGTCACCGACGAAGAGACCATGGAAGTGGTCGAATGGGTGCTCGGCGGCGAAGTGCAGCAGGACATCGTCACGTTGATCAATCATTTCGGCGGCCATGCGGTCGGCCTCACCGGCAAGGACGGTGGCCTGATCCACGCGCGCAAGTTAATGATGCCGGATCGCGACAATCCGGGCGAATTCATCGATATCGGTCAGGTGGGTGAAGTCGAAGCCATCAATCCGGCCGTCGTGAAGGCGCTGCAGGACGACGCGTTCATCCCGGTCATCTCGCCAATCGGCTTCGGTGAAGACGGTTTGTCTTACAACATCAACGCCGATCTGGTCGCGGGCAAGCTCGCCGTGGTGCTGAACGCCGAGAAGCTCGTGATGATGACGAACATCCCCGGCGTGATGGACAAGGAAGGCAATCTGCTGACCGATCTGTCGGCACGCGAGATTGACGCGCTGTTCGCCGACGGCACCATTTCCGGTGGCATGCTGCCGAAGATTTCATCGGCGCTCGACGCGGCGAAGAGCGGCGTGCGCTCGGTGCATATCATCGATGGTCGAATCGAGCATTCGGTGCTGCTTGAGATCCTGACCGAGCAGCCGTTCGGGACCATGATTCGTTCGCATTGAACGTGGCTCATTGAACGTGGAACCTGCCGGCGCTCGAGTTGAGCTTTTGCGTTCTTCCCGACGCCGGATGAACACGCACGGGCGCCCTGTCTGGTTATTCGATCTCGACAACACGCTGCATCACGCATCGCATGAGATTTTCCCCGCGATCAATCGCGGGATGACGCAGTACATCATCGACCGGTTGGGCGTGGATGTTGACGAAGCCAACCGGTTGCGCACCGGTTATACGCAGCGATACGGCGCCACCCTGCTCGGCCTGGTGCGCCATCATCCCATCGACGCCGCCGACTTCCTGCACGTCGTCCATACCTTCGCCGATCTCGGGTCCATGGTTCGTGCCGAACGCGGCCTCGCGCGGATGATCCGAGGGCTTCCGGGGCGGAAGATCGTGTTGACCAACGGGCCTTCAATTTATGCTCACGCGGTGCTCAACGAACTGGGTATCGCCAAGCTGTTTGAACGCGTGATTGCCATCGAGGATATGCAGGACCGAACCGGTTATTGGCGCGCGAAGCCTGATGCAGGAATGCTTCGGCGCGCAATGCGGCGGGCTCATGTGCCGCTCTCCGACGCGGTTCTTGTAGAAGATACGCGTGGGCATTTGAAACGCTATAAGCGTTTGGGGATTCGCACGGTCTGGATCACGGGGCATCTGCCGTCGGTTTTAAATGCCAGCGGCGGGAAGTCTCTTCGGTCCCCGACCAGCGGCCGGCCGCATTATGTCGATCTCAAGATCAGGTCTTTGAAGGGCTTGCGCGGTCTCAGATAGACCAGGCGTATCCCGAGTCGCCTGAAATCACAAAAGTAGTACGGACTTCAAACTTCATCGCTTGGGCTCGCTGCTCTAGCCGTACCCGTAGCTCCCCTTTCCCGTTTTTCCGATATACTTCACCGCTATCTTGATTTGTTTCAACGCGCCGATTTGCTGACTCGATTGCGGGCGCGCGAACCCTGACCCGGTTCACTATAAATGCGGCTAAAGAGGTTGTCAGCCGCGCCGCTTGGTCTCCTCCGCGCATCGCCGACGCCGTTTAGCCGCCCTGTTTTCTTTAGGCGGAATGAATGGAATCAATCGGCATCGTCACTCCCCAAACACTGCATTTCACTGAACCGCTGCGCATGCAAAATGGCAGCCTGCTCGGTGACTATGATCTCGTCGTCGAAACCTACGGCACGCTCAATGCCGCCCGCTCGAACGCGGTGCTCGTCTGCCACGCGCTGAACGCCTCGCATCATGTGGCGGGCGTCTATGTCGACGACCCCAAGAACGTCGGCTGGTGGGACAACATGGTGGGTCCAGGCAAGCCGCTCGATACCAACCGGTTTTTTGTCATCGGCATCAATAACCTGGGCTCATGTTTCGGTTCGACCGGTCCCATGAGCGTGAACGCCGTCACCGGCAAACCGTACGGCGCGAGCTTTCCTGTGGTCACGGTTGAAGACTGGGTCCACGCGCAGGCTCGCGTAGCGGATCAATACGGTATCGAGCGCTTCGCCGCGGTCATGGGCGGCAGCCTCGGCGGCATGCAGGCTTTGGCCTGGAGCATGATGTATCCGGATCGCGTGGCGCACTGCATTGTGGTGGCATCGACGCCGAAACTCTCCGCGCAGAATATTGCGTTCAACGAGGTCGCGCGTTCCGCCATCCTGTCCGATCCCGATTTCCATGGCGGCGATTATTATGCGCACGGCGTCAAGCCGCGTCGCGGATTGCGGGTCGCGCGCATGATCGGCCACATCACGTATCTCTCGGACGACGACATGGCCGCCAAGTTCGGCCGCGCATTGCGTCGGGCGGAAGGCGCTCTGGATGCGTACAACTTCAACTTCGACGTCGAGTTCGAAGTTGAATCGTACCTAAGATACCAAGGCGATAAATTCGCCGAATACTTCGATGCCAATACGTATCTGCTCATCACGCGCGCGCTGGATTATTTTGATCCCGCCAAGGCGTTCGACGGCGACCTGACCAAGTCGCTCGCGCACACCACGGCGAAATATCTGATTGCTAGCTTTTCGACCGATTGGCGCTTTGCGCCAGCACGCTCGCGCGAACTGGTGAAATCGCTGCTCGATCACAAACGCACGGTGAGCTACGCCGAAATCGATGCGCCGCACGGCCACGACGCCTTCCTGCTCGACGACGCGCGTTATCACAACCTGATGCGCGCCTATTACGAACGCATTGCCGCCGAGGTGGGCGCATGAACCAAATCACGCTGGACTCTCTTTCGCTGCGCTCGGACTTTCGGGCCATTGCGCGCTGGGTTGAACCGAACTCGTCCGTGCTGGATCTGGGTTGCGGCGATGGGTCGCTGCTCTCGCTGCTCGCCGAAGAACTCGATGTAAAGGGTTACGGTATTGAAATCAACGACGCCGGCGTGCTCGCGTGCGCCCAGAAAGGCGTGAACGTCATTCAGCAGAATCTGGAAGACGGTTTGCGCCTGTTCGAAGACGATAGTTTCGACTTCGCGATCCTGTCGCAGACGCTGCAAACGATCCATCAAACCGCCGCGATCCTGCGTGAAACCGTGCGCGTGGGACGCGAATGCATTGTCTCGTTTCCTAATTTCGGGTACTGGCGGCATCGGCTAACCGTTTTGCAGGGGCGCATGCCGGTGTCGAAAACGCTTCCGTATCAATGGCATAACACGCCGAACGTACGGGTTCTCACCATCCGGGATTTTGAGGCGCTGGCGCCGGAAGTGGGGATCGAAATCCTCGATCGCGCGGTGCTGCACGGTGGGCAGTCCATCCGTTGGGGGGCGAACTGGCGTGGTAGCCTTGCGGTCTATCGCGTAAAGCGAAGCTGAACTGAGCTTGCCGGTTCGTCGCTCGCGCACCGCTTACTGCTTCGAATCGATCCTATGTCCAACTCGCCACACGAGGCGCCCGCTCTTACCGCTCACGAAGACCACCCCGGCTGGCGCGCGTTTCTCAACAAACGCATGTTGATTTGCGTGTTTATCGGCTTCACGTCGGGGCTGCCGCTCTTCACGCTCGTCTATCTCGTCCAGGCGTGGTTACGCACTGAAGGCGTGAACCTCAAAGAGATCGGGCTGTTCGCGCTGATCCAGTTTCCTTACACCTGGAAGTTTATCTGGGCGCCGCTGATGGACCGCTACGTGCCGCGCCTGCCGGGCTGGCGGCCGGGACGGCGGCGCGGCTGGATGCTCGTCACGCAGTTGCTGGTGGCCGTGGCCATTGGCGCGCTTGGGTTTATATCGCCGAAAGACCAGATCTGGACCGTCGCCGCGCTGACCGCGCTCGTCGCGTTTTTCGGGGCGAGCCAGGATATTGCGATCGATGCGTACCGTCGTGAACTCCTGGCGGACACCGAGCAGGGACTCGGCAACGCCGTCTTCGTGAACGCGTACAAGATTGCGGCGCTCGTGCCCGGCTCGCTCGGGCTGATTCTCGCCGATCACCTGCCGTGGTCCACCGTCTTCCTCGTCACGGCGGCGTTCATGCTGCCCGGCATGGTGTTGACGCTCGTGGTCAACGAACCCGAAGTGCATGGCACGCCGCCCAAGAATCTACGCGATGCCATCATCCAGCCGTTTCGCGAATTTATCGCCCGGGACGGCTGGCGCACGGCGCTGCTGATTCTTGGCTTTATCTTCCTGTACAAGCTCGGCGACACGATGGCGACCACGCTCTCCACGTCGTTTTTCCTCGATATCGGCTTCAACAAGACGCAGATTGGCGTCATTGCGAAGACCGTCGCGTTCTGGGCGAGCCTGGCGGGCGGGATTGTCGGCGGCGTGTGGCTGGTGAAGATCGGCATTGCACGCGGGCTCTGGATCTTTGGCGTGTTGCAGATCGTTTCCACGCTCGGCTTTGCGTGGCTGGCGAAAATCGGGCCGTCGCCCGTGGCGCTGGCCGCGCTCTACGGGTTCGAAACCTTCGCCACCGGCCTGACGATGGCCGCGTTCGTGGCTTACATCGCGAGCACGACCGATCCGCGTTATACCGCCACGCAATTCGCGCTATTTACGAGTCTTGCGTCGGTGCCGCGGACGTTGGCGTCGGCATCGAGCGGCTTTGTGGTCGCGCAAACAGGCTGGTTCGAGTACTTCATGATCTGCGCTGCGCTGTCTATTCCAGGCATGTTACTGTTGCCGAAAATCGCGCCCTGGAGACCTGTCCAATGAAGGTGCACGCCCTGATCCGCGTCGCCGCTTGCGTTGTGTCGCTACATGCTGGCTTGAGCTTCGCGGTGTCCGCGGCGTCGGGGACTTCCGATGCAGCGCCGGCGGCACCGGCTAATGTACAACCGCCCTATTCCGCCGCCACCGACCAGATCCGTTTTGGCAATGCGGCGTTGTTCCGCAACCTGATTCCATCGGCGACATTGGAACAGCAGTCCGCCGACGAATACGCTCAAATCCTGCGCGAGGCCCGGCGCACCAAGCATCTTCTGGGCGACGACAATCCGCTCGTGAAGCGTGCACGCGAAATTGCCAATCGTGAAATTCCGTTTGCGCTGAAGTGGAATGACCGCTCGAAGAACTGGAAGTGGGAAGTCAATGTAGTGCGTTCGGACGAGATTCGCATGTATTGCCTGCCGGGCGGCAAGATTGTGATTTATAGCGGGCTGATTGACCGGTTGCGTCTCAACGATAACGAACTCGGCATGATGATCGGCCATGAGATTGCGCATGCGTTGCGCGAACATGCGCGTGATCGGCTGGGGCGTCAGCAGGCGGCGCAATTGAGTACGGGAACGATTCCGCCGTTATTCGGTTTCGCCGATATCAGTTCCACTCCGCTGGGGATTGGCGAGCAGTTGCTGGCCATGCGATATACCGCCGCCGATGAAACCGAAGCCGATGTGATTGGCAGCGAGATTGCATCGCGGGCGGGTTACGATCCGCGCGCCGCCATCACGTTATGGAAGAAGATTGATGCGCGTACGCGGCGCACGCCGAACGGTTTTATCTGGATGCATCCGTATGGCGCTGCGCGCGTACACGATCTGATGAAGCGATTGCCGGATATGATGCCGCTTTATGCAAAAGCGATCGGGAAAACGGTGGACCAGTTGCCGGGTTATGCGGGAATGGGACGGTTTAAAAAGCCTCATATGTGAGGGGGGTTTCGTTCGCACTCGGGGTTCTGGTTGGGCAAGGGGTTAGCGGTTGGGGTTGATGCCGGGGTGGTGGGTTCTAGCGTCAGCGGTCGGGGTCTATGCCGGGTTGGTGCTTTCGGCGTTAGTGGTCTGCGAGAGTCGGATTTTCTCTTTATCACTATTAGCCACTGTGCGTGGCGGCACGTCAGGGGGTGTGCCGGATTTTGTGTAAACGGGTTTTCGTTTAAGCCGGCGACATCCGGTCTTCGAACTGGATGGCGAAGCGGTTTAGTGCTGCTTTCCAGTCTCTGATGGGCATCGACCATTTCTTGCTAATGTTGTTCAGCGCCAGGTAAAACAGCTTAAATACGGCGTCGTCAGTTGGAAATGAACTGCGCGTTTTGATGACTTTTCGCAGGCTCATGTTGATCGACTCGATCGCGTTGGTCGTATATATCACTTTTCGGATCTCCGGCGGGTAGTCGAAGAACGGTATCACCCGAGCCCAGTTGCGCCGCCAGCTCTGCCCGACCAAGGGGTAGTCCTTATCCCATTTGAGCTCGAAGGCGCTGAGCATCTGCCCGGCCACCTCGACGGTCGTCGACGTGTAAATCGTCCTTAGATCGGCGGCCACTTCGCGCTGCAGTTTCCATGATACGTAGTTCAGGCTGTTGCGCACCATATGCACGATGCACAACTGCACTGTAGCCTTGGGATAGACCGCTTCAATGGCTTCTGGAAAGCCCTTGAGCCCGTCCACGCAGGCAATGAAGATGTCCTGCACGCCGCGCGTCTTCAACTCCGTCACCACCTGTAGCCAGAACTTGGCACCCTCGGTCTGGGCGATCCACAAGCCCAGGACCTCCTTGTGGCCGTCCATGTTCACGCCAATCGCCAGATACACCGCCTTGGTCCGTACAGCCCCGCTGTCACGCACTTTGACGTGGATGCAGTCCAGATAAACGATCGGGTACAGCGCATTGAGCGCGCGTCCCTGCCAGAGCTTCACGTCCTCGCTGACTGCATCTGTCACGGCCGAGATCAGCGTGGGTGAAACCTCGGTGCCATACATTTCTTCCAGATGACCCTGGATCTCACGCACGCTCAAGCCACGCGCGTACAGCGAGATAATCTTGTCGTCAAATCCGGCCCAGCGTGTCTGGTGGCGCGCCACCAGCTTCGGCTCGAACGCGCCTTGACGGTCACGCGGGATAGCGAGCGGCAATTCGCCAAACTCGCCTTGCAACGTCTTGGCACTGTGGCCGTTGCGGGTATTGCCCGTGGCATTGGTCACCGCTGCGCTCTTGCCGTGGCCCAAATGCTCAGACATCTCAGCTTCCAGAGCCCGCTCGACCAACATCTTGGTGAGCTGCTTGAGCAGGCCATTCTCGCCAATCAAATCCTCAGGCTTCTGATAGTTCGCCAACAGGCTGTCCGCCAGTTTTACCAACTCAGGATCGGGCTTTACTCGTTTAATACGCTTCGCTACGGTCATCGCTGCTCCTAGATGCTGGCAGTCTCCTGCCAAATGACCGTTTACACAAAACTAATTACACCCCCGCACGTCATTTCTTTGTCCAAAGCGACAAAGAAACGAAGCAAAGAAAACGCTTTCAACCACGCTACCCTAAGTGTCCACAGCGTGCAGTTTCTATTCATAGGTGCCCCAAAAGCACGGTGCTCGCCAGAGCGAAGGATGTGTGAACCCCTCCTTCTCCGAACACCGATACCCACACGCTTCGCCACCAGTGATTGAACCTGCCCAAGGAGCACCCCGCGCTATCCGCGGACGACCACCACCAAATGTGTACGCGCCTCGAACCACGTCGCCAACCCTGCTGAAAACGAGGTCGCGAAGATGCGGGTGGCCGTAACCGACGAAGATAGCTGTACAGAACGCGCAGCCAATTCACAAAAACTGAAGCAGTAAACACAAACACGCATCAAGCTGTGGCGAATGAATACGGTCGCACAGACCAGGTAGCTAACCTGTCAAAAAACCGCAGCCATAAATACCTGTAGGGCCGTGCGGGTTCCTTAGCAATTGGGCTTGCCCGAGAGCGTACGGGGCGAAGCGTGTTCATGTCAGGATTCGCGAGAAGGAGGGGTTCAAACATCCTCCGTTCTGGCGAGCACCGTGCTTTTGGGGCACCCATGAATGAAAACTGCACGCTGTGGACACTTAGGGTAGCGTGGTTGAAAGCGCTTTCTTTGCTTCGTTTCTTTGTCGCTTTGGACAAAGAAATGACGTGCCGCCACGCACAGTGGCTAATAGTGATAAAGAGAAAATCCGACTCAGGCAGACCGCTAACACTGAAAGCAGCAACCCGGCATCAACCCGACCGCTGACCCCGAAACCACCAACCCAGCACTGACTCCGACCACTAACCCCAGAACCGACCACCCCGGCACTGACCCCTGCCCCCTGCCCCCGCCCACCAACCCCAAAACCGCCCCCCGTCCACCGGTGCGAACAAACTAAACCGTCCACTGATAGTCAACAATCAACGGCGCATGATCACTAAACTTGATATCGCGGAAAACGGAAGTCGCCGCGGCCGTATCCGCAACACCTTTCGTCGCGATCTGGTAATCAATCCGCCACCCTACGTTCTTCGCGTAAGCCTGGCCGCGATTGCTCCACCACGTATATTGCTCAGGCCGCTGATCCAGCGTTCTGAATACATCCACATACGCTTTTTCATCGAAGAGTTGCGTAAGCCACGCACGCTCCTCCGGCAGGCAACCCGAGTTCTTCTGATTGCTCTTCCAGTTCTTGATATCAATTTCCTTGTGCACGATGTTCACATCGCCACACAAGATCACTTCGCGTTCTTTCGCCAGTTCCTCAAGATGCGGCATGAACTCAGCCATGAACCGATATTTCGCCTGCTGCCGTTCTTCACCACTGGACCCCGAAGGCACATACACCGAGATCACCGATAAATCCCCAAAGCGCGCTTCCACATAACGCCCTTCCGGATCGAACTCCTCGCTCCCAAACCCGATGATCACTTCATCCGGTTCGTGCTTCGTATAAAGCCCCGCGCCGGAATAACCCTTTTTAACCGCGTGCTGGAAGTAACCCTGGAAACCGTGCGGTGCGAGAAATTCCGGCGTGAGATCGTCTTGCGAACACTTGATCTCCTGTACACAGACAACATCGGCATCCTGCTCGCCAAACCAGTCGAAGAAACCCTTCTTGGCGGCAGACCGAATGCCGTTCAAATTAGCGGTGATGACACGAAACATGAAGCATCCTTGTATGTTGGTGAACTACTCGACCTTGATCCCTTTCAGCGACTCTTTCGCCGGCGGATATTCGAGCTTCAAACCCTGCAGCGTGCGCACCATCAACTCCCCAATCATTACGTTGCGGTGCGTCTTCGAATCGGCGGGAATCACGTACCAAGGCGCAATGTCCGTCGATGTCGCCCCAAGGGCATCCTCATAAGCCTTGCAATACTCGTCCCATAGTTTGCGGGCATCCAGATCCGATGGATCAAACTTCCAGTGCTTCTCGGGATTATCGATACGCGCCTGCAACCGCACCTTCTGCTCATCCTTCGATATATGCAAAAAGCACTTCACGATTGTCGTGCCGTTTTCGGCAAGCATCGCTTCGAAGTCGCGAATCTGCCGATAACGGCGTTCCCACGCCTGGCTGTCGATCTGTTTCAGCACACGCGGCACCAATACGTCTTCATACTGGCTGCGATTAAAAATCGCGAACTCGCCCGCAGCCGGGACCTGCGAATGAATGCGCCAGAGAAAGTCGTGCGCGGCTTCAGTTTCGGAAGGCGCCTTGAACGGCACGACGCGCAAACCGAGCGGATCGACATCGTGAAAAACACCGCGAACCGTGCCGTCCTTGCCGCTCGTATCCATGCCTTGAAGGATCAGCAGAATGCGATGCGAGCGTTGTGCATGCAGCTTTTCCTGCAAGCCATCGAGCGCTGTACTCAACTCGCTTAAACGCTCCCGATCCGCGTCTTTGGCGCCGGACGAAAACGGCTTCGACGCGGTATCGATGGAAGCCAGATCAAACGGCTTGATCTTCTTGCCGTCGAAATACGGCACGCGATAATCGTCCAGCTCAGGTTTTTTAGCCACGCGTGCGATTCTCGGTTGATCCCGGTTGATAAAAGAAAGGGTTGCTGCCAGACGAGACCCGGCAACAACCCGCGAATAGTCCAGCCGTCAACTCAAGAGGATAGTTTCTTCTTCAAAAGCTCGTTGACCTGCTGCGGATTCGCCTTGCCCTTCGTCGCTTTCATCGCCTGGCCGATCAGCGCATTAAACGCCTTCTCCTTGCCCGAACGATACTCATCGACGGATTTCTGATTAGCCGCCATCACCTCGTCGATGATCGCTTCCAGCGCGCCCGTATCAGAAATCTGCTTCAACCCCTTCGCTTCGATAATCCGATCGGCGGCGGCGTCGTCGGTGGCTTTCTCTTCCCAGATCGCCTGGAAAATATCCTTGGCAATCTTGTTGGAGATCGTGCCGTCGGCCACGCGCTGAATGACGAGCCCGAGCTGCGCGGGAGAAACCGGCGAGTTCGCAATATCCAGCGAATCGCGGTTCAATTGCGACGATACTTCGCCCATCAGCCAGTTGGCCGCGAGCTTCGCATGCGTCGGCCCGACTACGCCAACGACGCTTTCAAAATACGCCGACATCCCCTTCGACGACGTCAACCCCGCGGCGTCATACGGCGTCAAACCGTATTGCTCGACAAAACGGGTCTGCATGGCTTCGGGCAATTCGGGCAATTCGCTGCGAACCCGTGCAATCCACGCTTCATCGATGACTAAAGGCATCAGGTCGGGATCGGGGAAATAGCGGTAATCGTGCGCGTCTTCCTTGCTTCGCATGGAACGCGTTTCGCGCTTGTCGGGATCGTAGAGACGCGTTTCCTGCACCACCGTCCCGCCGTCTTCGATCAACTCGATCTGCCGGCGCACTTCGTACTGAATGGCTTCTTCGAGGAAACGAAACGAGTTCAGGTTCTTGATCTCGGCGCGCGTGCCGAATTCGGCCTGTCCGACGGGGCGCACGGAGACATTCGCGTCGCAACGGAACGAGCCTTCCTGCATGTTGCCATCGCAGATGCCGAGCCATTGCACGAGACTGTGCAGACTCTTGGCGTAGGCGACCGCTTCGGCGGCGCTGCGCATTTCAGGTTCCGTCACAATCTCGAGCAGCGGCGTGCCGGCCCGATTCAAATCGATACCCGTCATGCCAGCGAAGTCTTCGTGCAGCGACTTGCCGGCATCTTCTTCCAGATGCGCGCGCGTCAGGTTGACGGTCTTTTCGTAAGCGGCCGTGCCGGTTTTCTCATTGGCCGGAACCTGAATCGTGACGGTACCGCCCTGCACGACCGGAATCTCGAACTGGCTGATCTGATAACCCTTCGGCAAATCGGGATAGAAATAATTCTTGCGCGCAAAAATGCTGCGCGGCGCAATGGTCGCGCCGATTGCCAGGCCGAGACGAATCGCGCGCTCCACAGCGCCACGGTTCATCACGGGCAACGAACCCGGCAACGCCAGATCGACGGGACAGGCCTGCGTGTTGGGTTCCGCGCCGAACTGCGTGGGCGCGCCTGAAAAAATCTTGGAGACGGTGGATAACTGCGCGTGCGTCTCAAGACCGATAACAACTTCCCATTGCGTACTCATACTTACACTCCCGCCGGTGATTGCACGTGCCAGTCTGTCGCGCGCTGAAACGCGTCGGCGACCTGGAGCAACCGGGCTTCGTTGAAATAGTTGCCAATGATCTGCAAGCCAACCGGCCGCGTGGCATGCGCGCTGCCGGCAGCGCCGAAACCGCACGGCACGCTCATGCCGGGCAAGCCGGCGAGGCTGATCGACAACGTGTAGATATCGGCGAGATACATCTGGACGGGATCATCGGCTTTTTCGCCGAGATTCCATGCTACCGATGGCGCGACCGGTCCCATGATCACATCGCAGTGATTGAACGCTTCCTGGAAATCCTGCGCGATGATGCGGCGGATTTTCTGCGCCTGCAGGTAATACGCGTCGTAATAACCGTGCGACAACACGTACGCGCCCACCAGTATGCGGCGCTTCACTTCCGGGCCGAAACCTTCGGCACGCGACTTCTTGTACATATCGAGAAGATCGGTGTACTCAGCCGCGCGATGCCCGTAGCGCACGCCATCGAAACGCGACAGGTTCGACGAAGCTTCAGCCGGCGCGATGATGTAGTACACGGGAATCGACAATTCGGTCTTCGGCAGCGAGACTTCGACCAGCGTTGCGCCGAGCGCTTCGTATTGCTTCAGGGCGGTGTCGATAGCGCTGCGCACTTCGGCGCTCAACCCTTCGCCGAAAAACTCTTTCGGCAAGCCGATGCGCAAGCCGGCGAGCGGTTTGGCCGCGTCCGTGCCGGACCATTGCTGACCGAGATAGCGCGTGTAGTCTTCGTCCTCGCGCTGGAGGCTGGTCGAGTCGCGCGGATCGAACGACGCAATGGCATTGAGCAACAACGCGCAATCCGATGCGCTGCGGGCCATGGGTCCGCCCTGATCCAGCGACGACGCGAACGCGATCATGCCGTAACGCGAAACGCGGCCGTACGTTGGTTTGATTCCGGTAATGCCGGTGAACGACGCGGGTTGGCGAATCGAGCCGCCGGTGTCCGTGCCGGTGGCGGCGGGCGCGAGGCGTGCAGCCACTGCGGCAGCCGAGCCGCCCGACGATCCACCCGGCACGGCTTTGAGATCCCAAGGGTTCTTGACCGGGCCGAAGTACGAGTTCTCATTGGACGAACCCATCGCGAATTCATCCATATTGGTCTTGCCGAGCGTCACCACGCCCGCGTTCTTGAGACGTTCCACAACCGTGGCGTCGAACGGGCTCGCGTAGTTCGCGAGCATTTTCGAGCCGGCCGTGGAGGTCCAGCCGCGCGTGACAAACACGTCTTTATGCGCGATCGGCAGGCCGGTCAGCACGCCCGCCTGGCCCTTGGCGATCAGCGCATCCGCTGCTTTCGCCTGGTCAAGCGTGAGTTCATGGTCAACACTGATGAACGCGTTGAGATCCTTCGCTGCGTCGATGCGCTGCAAAAAGAGCTGCGCGAGTTCGACGGCGGAGAGGGTCTTTGCGTCGAGTGCCGCGCGCAGTTCGGTCAAGCTTTTTTGATGCATTGCGTTCTTCCTGAAGGGCGCCGGGTATCGAGTACCGTGCGCCTTTTGTTTTCGTGCGTGTATTGCATCGCCTCAATTACATTGCCTCGGAGGCGCTGTTTCAAAGCACGACGTTCATTCGATCACCTTGGGCACGAGATACAGCCCGTCGCGCACGGCAGGCGCGGACCTTTGGAACTCTTCGCGGTTTACGTGCTCTGTAACAACATCATTTCGCAAACGCAGCTCAGCTTTCTCAATCTGTTCAATCGGATGCGCAAGCGGTTCGATACCCGTGGTATCCACGGCCTGCATCTGCTCGACGAGACCGAAGAAGTCGTTCAGTCGCGCAAGCGTGGGTTCGGCCTCGTGCTCGGGCAATTCGAGCCGCGCGAGGTGCGCAATGCGTTTTACATCGGTCAGGGTCAGAGACATTCGATCACCGGGTTTTTTCGACTTACACGCTGAGAAACAGTGCGACAAACAGTGCGACTGCAATTCGAGATAAAGGAGCTTAAAAAGCAGGCTTGACGGTGGCAAAATGTACCGTCCTTTTCCTTCGAACACCCCAAAATTATAAGGTATCATTACGCGTTCGACCCAAATCCGGATCGACTTACCAGCGGCCTGTTCTTAGTTTCAGATTTTTAAGAAAAGTGCACGCCTGGTTCGCTTGCATCCTCCGGTAGATTTCTCCGCAGTCTTGCAATTTGCGTGGCCAAAAATGGGTCCCGCTGCAGGCTGTCATTTTTTTCCGCTGCCGTCCTTTGGCGCTCGAAGCGAGGCACGGCTCCCAGCGAGACAGGATTTTGAATGTTCGGTTTTTTGCGCAGCTACTTTTCAAACGATCTGGCGATTGATCTCGGCACCGCCAACACGCTGATCTACATGCGGGGCAAGGGCATCGTCCTTGACGAGCCATCGGTGGTTTCCATTCGCCAGGAAGGCGGTCCTAATGGGAAGAAAACCATTCAGGCCGTCGGCCGCGAAGCGAAGCAGATGCTCGGCAAGGTGCCCGGCAACATTGAAGCTATCCGGCCTATGAAGGACGGCGTTATCGCCGACTTCACCGTCACGGAACAGATGATCAAGCAGTTCATCAAGACTGCGCACGAATCGCGTATGTTCTCGCCTTCGCCGCGCATCATCATCTGCGTGCCGTGCGGTTCGACTCAGGTCGAACGGCGCGCGATCAAGGAAGCCGCACACGGCGCGGGTGCGTCGCAGGTGTATCTGATCGAAGAACCCATGGCTGCGGCCATCGGCGCCGGCTTGCCGGTGTCCGAGGCAACAGGCTCCATGGTCGTGGACATCGGCGGCGGCACGACCGAAGTGGGCGTGATTTCGCTCGGCGGTATCGTGTACAAGGGTTCCGTGCGCGTGGGCGGCGACAAGTTCGACGAAGCTATCGTCAATTACATCCGTCGCAATTACGGCATGTTGATTGGCGAGCAGACGGCTGAAGCCATCAAGAAGGAAATCGGTTCGGCTTTCCCGGGCTCCGAAGTCAAGGAGATGGAAGTCAAGGGCCGCAATCTTTCCGAAGGCATTCCGCGCAGCTTCACCATTTCGAGCAATGAAATTCTCGAAGCACTGACCGATCCGCTGAACCAGATCGTTTCGTCGGTGAAAATCGCGCTGGAACAAACGCCGCCGGAACTGGGCGCCGACATTGCCGAGCGCGGCATGATGCTGACCGGCGGTGGCGCTTTGCTGCGCGATCTCGACCGGTTGCTGGCTGAAGAGACCGGCTTGCCGGTACTCGTCGCTGAAGATCCGCTGACGTGCGTCGTGCGCGGTTCGGGCATGGCGCTCGAACGCATGGACAAGCTCGGTAGCATCTTCTCCTACGAGTAAGCCTTGACGCCTTTCACTAAGGCGCCAACAGCACGCACTCGCTCAACGCAACAACGGCGACGTGCGCGAAGTATGCGACTTGCGCAATGGTTCACGTGGCCCGGCTTAGTCCGGGCCACGGCGAACAGCGCTGGGCAAGGGCGCGCCCCCACGCGAACCCGCAGCATCGAACCAACCGATCACGCCCTCGGCGCCGACCATGGAATACAGTCCGCCGCCACTTTTTAAGCAAGGTCCGTCCGCTCTCGCGCGATTGATCTTCTTCGTGGTGCTCGCCCTCGCCCTGCTGATCTCCGACGCCCGCTTCAACACGCTCGAAATCGTGCGAGGCGTGCTCGGAGCGGGTTTGTATCCGCTGCAGCGCGCGGCGCTGGTACCACGCGATATTTTCATGGGTGCGGCCGATCTGGCCGTCACCAGCGCAACCCTGCGCAACGAGAACACCAAGCTGAAAGAAAAGAACCTCGAGTTGTCGGTGAAAGCCGGCGATGCGGCCCAGCTCACCGCCGAGAACACGCATCTTCGCGCGCTGCTCCAGCTCGGCTCGCGCGCCAGCACGCAAACCACGCCTGTCGAAGTCCAGTACGACACCCGCGATCCTTTCACGCAGAAAGTCGTGATCGGCAAGGGTGCGCAGCAAGGCATCCAGGACGGCGCGCCGGTGGTGAATGAAGACGGTGTCATCGGGCAAGTCACGCGTGTGTTCCCGCTGCAATCGGAAGTCACGCTGCTCTCCGACAAAGACCAGGCGGTGCCCGTGCAGATCGTACGAACCGGATTGCGCAGCGTGATCTACGGCACGCCGAAGGGCGACACGCTCGATCTGCGTTTCGTCCCCATCAGCGCCGACGTGCAAACGGGCGACGAACTCGTGACCAGCGGTCTGGATGGCATTTATCCGCCGGGATTGCCGGTGGCGAAAGTCGTTCGCGTCGATAAACAAGCGGATACCGCGTTCGCCCGCGTAGTCTGCCTGCCGATCGCGCCGGTACGCGGTGCGCGCCAGTTGCTCGTGCTGCATTACGAGATCAACCAACCGCCGAATCCTGAAGAAGTCGAGGCAGCGGCCGCGGCCAAGGAAGCGAAGGACAACAAGGGTAAGAAGGGCAAGGCAGCGCCGGCGAAAAGCGCCAGCGCGGCCGCCCCTGCGGCGGCCGCCAGTACGCCTGCCGCGAAAAACGCTGAACCGGCGGCGGCAGTGAAGAAAACCGAGCCCGCAGCCACGAAGAAAGCCGAAAAATCCGAGCACGCGAGGAAAGCAGAGCCTGCCCGCAAGCCCGCGCCCGGAGCCGCACCATGAACCGTCCGCAATACATCCTGCAGCCGGTCAATCCGTACTTCATCACGTTTAGTCTGGCCGCCGCGTTCCTGCTGAACCTGATGCCGTGGGGCCGGATTTTCGGCGTCCCGGATTTCGTCGCGGTCGTGCTGCTGTTCTGGAATGTTCACCAGCCGCGTCGGGTGGGCATGGGTATCGCGTTCATGCTCGGCATGCTCATGGACGTTCACAATGCCAGTCTGCTCGGTGAGCACGCGCTTGCGTATACGTTGTTGTCGTATGGCGCCATCACCATTCACAGGCGCGTATTGTGGATGTCGCTGCCCGTGCAAACGTTCGTGGTCGCGCCTTTGCTGATCGGCGCGCAAATCGTGCCGTTCGTGATCCGCCTGCTGACGGGCGCGGCATTTCCCGGCTGGGGTTATCTGATCGACGGGTTCGTGGAGGCTATTTTGTGGCCGGTCGCAAGTTTCCTGCTGCTGATTCCGCAGCGCCGCGCCACCGATCCCGACGACACGCGGCCAATCTGAGGTGACTCATGAGCGAACAAAGCGCCTGCTGCAACCGCTGCACGCCGTAAACGCCATACACGCGGTTCCCGCGAACATTGCATGACCGAATTTCAGAACGCCGAACAACAGTTATCGAAGTTTCGCCTGCGTGTGGCTGCCGCCGGCCTGTTCGTGTTCGTCTGTTTCGGGCTGATCGGCGTGCGCTTCCTGTATCTGCAGGTCTGGCATTTCAGCAAATACTCGCTGCAAGCCGATGAAAACCGCATCTCGGTTGCCCCTATCGTGCCGAACCGCGGCATCATCACCGACCGCAACGGCGTGGTGCTGGCGAAGAATTATTCGGCTTACACGCTGGAAATCACGCCGTCGAAGATCAACACCACGCTCGACGATGAAATCGACCGTATCGGGACCGTGATTCCCGTCGATCAGCGCGATCGGCGGCGTTTTAAGAAGCTGCTGGAGGACTCGAAGAATTTCGAGAGCCTGCCAATCCGCACCCGCTTAACCGACGAAGAAGTCGCCCGTTTCACCGCCCAGAAGTTCCGCTTTCCGGGCGTAGAAGTGCGCGCGCGGCTGTTCCGGCAATATCCGCTTGGACCCACGGCGGCGCACGTGATTGGCTATATCGGACGGATTTCGCAGCGCGATCAGGAACGTATCGACGAAGCGAGTGACCAGAACGACGCCGACACCGATCACTACGATCCCCGTCTGGACGCGAATAACTACAAGGGCACGGACTACATCGGCAAGATTGGTGTGGAACAGAGCTACGAAACCGAATTGCATGGCCTGACCGGCTTCGAGGAAGTGGAAGTCACGGCGGGCGGGCGCCCGGTGCGCACGCTGTCGCGCACGCAGGCCACGCCGGGGAACAACCTGGTGTTGTCGCTGGATATCGGCTTGCAGCAGGTCGCCGAGCAGGCGTTCGCGGGCAAGCGCGGCGCGCTGGTCGCTATCGAACCAGCGACGGGCGATGTGCTCGCGTTCGTCTCGGCTCCCAGTTTCGACCCGAATTCGTTCGTCGATGGCATCGACCAGCAGACTTGGGATTCGCTCAACAATTCCCCCGATCACCCGCTGCTGAACCGTCCGCTGCACGGCACCTATCCGCCCGGTTCCACCTACAAGCCGTTCATGGCGCTTGCCGCGCTGACGCTGCATAAACGCACGACCAGTTGGGGATTCCAGGACCCGGGTTCGTACACGTTTGGCGGTCACACCTTCCGCAACGACGTGCGCGCGGGCCAGGGCTGGGTCGACATGAACCGCGCGATCGTGGTTTCCAACGACACCTATTTCTACATGCTGGCGCACGATCTCGGCGTGAATGCCATGGCCGGGTTCATGAAGCCGTGGGGATTCGGGCAGATCACGGGTATCGACATCAACGGCGAAGCGCGCGGCATTCTTCCATCCACCGAGTGGAAAAAGAAGGCGTACCGGAAACCGGAACAACAGCGCTGGTATGAAGGCGAGACGATCAGCCTGGGTATCGGGCAGGGTTATAACTCGTTCACGATCCTGCAACTCGCGCACGCCACGGCGACGCTCGCGAACGACGGCGTGGTCATGAAGCCGCACTTGGTCAAGGAAGTCGAGAATCCGATCACCAAGGCGGTACGCGTCACCGTGCGTGATCCGAGCGACAGGATTGCGGTCAAGCAGGCGGACATCGACTTTATCAAGCGGGCAATGGAAGGCGTGGTGACCACCGGTACGGGTTCCAAGATCTTCCGCGGCGCACCTTATCAGGCCGCGGGTAAAACCGGTACGGCGCAGGTCTACTCGCTGCAAGGCGCGAATTATTCACACAGTGCGATAGCGGAACGGTTGCGCGATCACGCGTTGTTTATCGCGTTCGCACCGGCTGACCATCCGACTATCGCGGTTGCGCTGATCGTGGAAAACGGCGGTTGGGGCGCGGAATCGGCGGGTCCGATCGCGCGGAAAGTGCTCGATTATTATCTCGTCGACCGGTTGAAACCGGGTGCGGAAGCGGCGGCTGTAGCGGCGGCGGCATCGGCGACGGAAGATGCGGGCGCGCCGGTGATCGGAGGCGCGCAAAGCCCGGTGGACGCTGCGCTGCCCGCTTCGGTGACGAGTGCGTCGCCGGCGTTTAAGCCATTGGCTGCATCCGGTTCAGTGGCTGCGAGTGCCGCTGGGGCTGCGGCGTCGGATTCGGCTGCGTCTGCGCCAGCAAGCAGCGGAGCCGGAGCCGGAGCGGCGGCGAGCGCGCCGGCTGCATCGGCGGCGTCGGCCGTTCCTGCTGCGCCGAGCATGCTGCGCGCGCTGGAAGCGCCGCGCGTGCCGGTCGCGCCTATCGCCACGGAAGCGCGGGAAACAGCGCGCCCGGCAACGGAATCGAAAGCGCCGGGTGTGGTCAACGCGAAGGAGACCACCCGTATCGCCGAGGTCCGCAAGGCGCCCGCCGCACCACCGCCGCCGTCACCACCGAAAGAACCCGCGCCCACTGCCGCGATCCCCCGCAACACCGGCAAAAGCGCCATCCAGACGTTGACTCCGTCTGGCGGCATCGACGAGTAAAGGAGAATCGCCATGCAAGCGCTGCAATTCGATAAGCGCGTCTGGCTCGAACGCACGAAGCGCATGTTCGCGGGCTTCGATAAACCGCTCGCGCTGATTGTGTTCCTGCTGCTGTGCGTGGGCATCGTGACGCTGTACAGCGCGAGTCTCGACGTCCCAGGCCGCGTAGAAGACCAGTTGCGTAACATCATGCTGACGTTCGGGCTGATGTGGATTCTCGCCAACGTGCCGCCGCCCACGCTGATGCGTTTCGCCGTGCCGATGTACACCATTGGCATGGCGCTGCTGATCGCGGTCGCCACGTTCGGACTGACGCGCAAAGGCGCGAAACGCTGGCTGAACGTGGGCGTGGTGATCCAGCCCTCGGAGATCATGAAGATCGCGATGCCGCTCATGCTCGCATGGTATTTCCAGCGGCGTGAGGGCGGTATCCGGTGGTGGGATTACATCGTCGGCTTCGTGATCCTGATCCTGCCGGTCGCGATCATCGCCAAGCAGCCGGATCTGGGCACCGCCGTGCTGGTGTTCGCGGCGGGCCTCTTCGTGATCTATTTCGCGGGCTTGAGTTTCAAGCTGATCGTGCCGGTGCTCGTGGCGGCCGTGCTGGTGGTCGCGAGTATCGGCGTATTCCAGGAGCGCATTTGCCAGCCGGACGTGAACTGGCCGCTGATGCACGATTACCAGAAGCATCGGATCTGTACGCTGCTCGATCCGACCTCTGATCCGCTCGGTAAAGGCTTTCACACGATTCAGGCCGTCATTGCGATCGGCTCGGGCGGGACCTTCGGAAAAGGCTGGCTAAAGGGTACGCAGTCGCATCTGGAGTTCATCCCTGAAAAACATACCGACTTCATTTTCGCGGTGTTTTCGGAGGAGTTCGGGCTCGCGGGCGGGCTTGTGCTGCTATTCCTTTATATGGCGTTGATTGCGCGAGGACTGTTTATCGCGGCGAACGGGGCGACGCTGTTCGGACGCCTGCTGGCCGGATCGCTGACCATGGCGTTCTTTACTTATGCGTTCGTGAATATCGGGATGGTGAGCGGGATCTTGCCGGTGGTCGGCGTGCCGTTGCCGTTCATGAGTTACGGTGGAACCGCGCTGACAACGCTCGGGGTTGCGGTCGGGCTCATCATGAGCGTGTCACGACAAAAGCGGCTGATGAAAGGCTAGCGTTTTCGACGTGACCCGTTGCCGAAGCAAAGCCCACGATGATGGTTTCATCGTGGGCTTTTTGTTCTATTGCGGCTGCTCGTGCGCGAGTTCCGCGCTGAGTTGCTGGAACTTCAGCTTCGCCGCAGGATCACCCTGGGCTGCTGCCGCCGCATAGTACGCGCGTGCCACGTTGATGTTCTTCTTCACGCCATCGCCACCGCGCTCGTAGAACGATCCAGCCACGTATTGGGCCGTCATGTCCCCGCCTTCGGCCGCCTTCTTGTACCAGACGAACGCTTGCGCGTTGTCGCGAGGCGTGCCGCGGCCATCGAGAAACTGGTTCGCCAGCGCGAGCTCCGCCAGGACATGGCCCTGGTTCGCCGCCCGCAAGAACCAGCGATGCGCCTCGGCCGGATCACGCCCGACAAACTCGCCGTCATCGAACATCTTCCCATACACGTATTGCGCTTGCGTCATGTTGGCGTCGGCGGCTTTGCGCAACCACTTCTTGCCCTCGTCCACTTCCGCCGGGCCGCCTTCGCCGTTCACCAGCATCATCGCGTAATTGAATTCGGCGAGACGGCTGCCCTTTTGTGCCGCATGCAGAAACTCCGAGCGCGCGGCGCCAAAATTGCCCGCGTTGTAATCGGCGACAGCATTTTGCGTCGCCATATCACTGCCCTTGACGGTCTGCGCACTTACCGCGCTGCACGCCATCACCAACGCTACGGATACCGCGCCCAATATTCCGGGTTTCATGCCCTTGCCTCCTGCAACGCCTGTCGCGTCGCCTTTAACAGCCAGCCGACATCGGCCGATAACGCGATGACCTTCACACCCGCCTCTGCATATGAACGCGCACTCGCGACATCGAGCGCGAAAATGCCGCTCGCAATGCCCGCGTGTTGCGCGGTATCGATAACTTTCGTGATTGCCGCCTGGACGTCGGGATGTTTGGTATCGCCGAGATGACCGAGACTCGCGGCCAGATCAGCGGGCCCGATGAACAGGCAATCGACGCCCGGCGTAGCTGCAATCGCGTCCACATTCGCGAGCGCCTGCTCGGATTCGATCTGCACGATCGTCGATATCTGCGCGTTCGCCAAACTCACGTAATCACGCCGGATGCCGTATGCCGCTGCGCGCACGGCACCGGCGGCACCGCGTAGGCCATCGCGGGCATCGGCGTTCGGATACTGCGTGAGACGCACGACATGTGCCGCCTCTTCCGCCGTTTCCACGTTCGGGAACATCAGGGTGCGCGCACCCGCGTCAAGCACGCGCTTGACCAGCCAGCCTTCATGCGCCGGCACGCGGACAATCGGTTCGGTCGGCAAGTGCGCGGCGGCAATCGCACGAAGTTGCGCGATGACGTCCTGGCTGTCGTTCGGCGAATGCTCCATGTCGATACAAAGCCAGTCGAAGCCTGCGTGCGCCACGGCTTCGGCCACGTCCGCGCTGCCTAGCGATAGCCAAAGGCCGAACAAGGTGCCGGACTCGGTGAAACGCTGTTTGAGGAGATTGGTGTAGGTGCTCATCGCGTGGTTCCGGTTAGATCACACGCGGCGGGATGGCTGGCAGGCATGTCTCGCTCCATTAGGCTATGTCGCTGGAATGCGCCGCAACAAAACGTGCGGCTTGTCCAAAGATCATACCGTGACAAAAGAGCGCTGGCAGGAGCGCTGCCTGGAGACCCGTGAAGCGTCAGACGGCTTCGACGTCCGCCCAGCAATTCGGCGTTTCATACAGACGTACGCGCTTCAACTTCAGATCGACGCCGTAGTGGTCGTTGTAGACGCCGGAGAGAATCCGGAACGCCTCGGCGGCGAGATTTTCCACGGTAGGAATGCGGTCGAGCACGACGGTCTTGTGATCGGCCATTGTCTCGAGAAAACTGCGCACGACTTCGTCGCGTGCATAGACGATAAACGCGTGGTCCCACTTGTTGACCAGATGTTCCATGGCCAGCGCCTTGACGTCGGCGAAGTCCATCACCATGCCGCGATCCGGCGCGCCTTCTGTTTCGACGATTTCGCCTTGCAGCGTGATTTCCAGCACATATCGATGACCGTGCAGGTTACGGCACTGGCTGCGGTGATCGGGGATGCGGTGGCCCGCATCGAATTCGAGTTTTCGGGTGATCGTCTGCACGTCTGCTCAGCTAGGGGCTTGATTCGCGTTAGGGGATGTTCAGGTACTTGTGCGTCTGCATGGACAGGCGCCATTGCGGATGCCGCTTGCACCAGTCGATAGCGAGCTTCGTATTGACATCGCGCGACGGGCCGTCCATGGGTTGCACGAGGAAATACTCGAAGTCGAGTTTGGCGTAATCGGCCAGCGGCTGATTGTCCTGCGGCACCACGACCTTCAACTCATTGCCCTTCGTCACGACCAGCGGCGCACCGGCTTTCGGGCTCACGCAAATCCAGTCGATGCTGTCCAGCACCGGCAGCGATCCGTTCGTTTCGATCGCCATTTCGAAGCCGGCTGCATGCAGGGCATCGACGAAAGGTTGGTCGATCTGCAGCATGGGCTCACCGCCTGTGCAGACCACGAACTTGTGCGCTTCGCCTTCCGGCCATTGCGACGCGATCATGGCGACAAGGTCCGCAGGCGTTTTGTATTTGCCGCCGTTCTCGCCATCCGTGCCGACGAAATCCGTGTCGCAAAACTGGCAGACGGCGTCCGCGCGATCTTCCTCGCGACCCGACCAGAGATTGCACCCGGCGAAGCGGCAGAACACGGCCGGACGGCCGGCGTTTGCGCCCTCGCCCTGCAACGTGTAGAAAATTTCCTTTACTGCGTACGTCATGATTAGACCGGTTCCGTGGTGACTTGCTCACCCGACTTGTAGGCTTCGTAGCCACGCTTGCGCAGCTTGCACGCCGGGCATTGGCCGCAACCAAAACCCCATTCATGCAGCTCGGAGCGCTCGCCGACATAACACGTGTGCGTCTCGACGCGCACCAGTTCTACCAGCGCCTCGCCGCCTAGCTGTTCGGCTAAGCGCCAGGTGTCGGCTTTATCGAGCCACATCAGCGGCGTCTCGAGCAGGAAGCGGCTGTCCATGCCGAGATTGAGGGCAACTTGCAGCGCCTTCATGGTGTCGTCGCGGCAATCGGGATAGCCCGAGAAATCTGTTTCGCACATGCCGCCGACGAGCACCTTCAGACCGCGCCTGTACGCGATGGCGGCGGCGATCGTCATGAACATGAGATTGCGGCCGGGCACGAAGGTGTTGGGCAAGCCGTTCGCGCTGGCTTCGATTTCGATCTCGCGCGTCATGGCGGTGTCGCTGATTGCGCCGAGCACGGACAGGTCGATCATGTGGTCTTCGCCGAGCCGTTCGGCCCACTGCGGAAACTGCTGTTTCACCGATGCCCGGAAGCCTTCCCGGCATTCGAGTTCCACACGATGGCGCTGACCATAGTCGAAGCCGAGCGTCTCGACGGTTGTAAAACGATCGAGCGCCCAGGCAAGGCATGTGGCCGAATCCTGGCCACCGGAAAACAGCACCAGTGCGCTGTCTTTAGCGTCTGTCCGAGTCACCGTGAAACTCCGATGGAGAGGATGGGGTGCGCGATTTGGCTAATGTCCAGAAGCGGCCGCTGCGCGCGGTTTTATCCTGCTCCTATCTTAGCCAAGTCTTTGAAGAACCAAGGATTTTATCATGAAGGCGAGCGTTCGCTCTCGGTCGGGGCTTGACCAGGCGGAGAGATGAACGGGGACGGGTCGCGGTGCGGTCAAGATTAGCTGTCTGATTTGTAGCCAGCAACCCGACAAGGACGCTCAAAAACCAATGAAAAATGCCCGGAAACCTTGCGGTTTCCGGGCATTTTTTTGCAACTGTGGTGGCCTGGGACGGAATCGAACCATCGACACGCGGATTTTCAATCCGCTGCTCTACCAACTGAGCTACCGGGCCATGAAGAACGAAAGTATATCAAAGGGGATTATGTCGCTCAAGTGCTTTTTGGCACCTTTTTACTGTAACGATCGTGGAACCCGCGCCAGTCATGCCTCGCTCTTGTTCTTGCCCAGATCCACACCGAGCTGCTTGAGCTTGCGATACAAGTGCGTGCGCTCCAGTCCAGTCTTCTCCGCCACCCGCGTCATGCTGCCGTTCTCACGCGCCAGGTGATACTCGAAGTACGCGCGCTCGAAGGCATCGCGTGCATCACGTAACGGGATATCGAAGGAGATGGACGCCGTCGCGCCAGCCGGACCTGCCGCTGCACCCAGCGCGCCTGCATCGCCGCTCGTGAGATTCAACGACGAAGCGACCGGCAACGCAGCCGAGGCCGGCACCGTCGAACCGCTCGACGGTAAGGCCGGCCGTATGGCCGCATTCGTGATCGGCGCGGCAGCCGTGCCGCGCGCAAGACCCTGCTCGACCGCCTTGAGCAATTTTTGCAAGGCGATCGGCTTCTCGAGGAAGTTGAGCGCACCAATCTTCGTGGCCTCAACCGCGGTATCGATAGTCGCGTGGCCCGACATCATGATCACCGGCATGGTGAGCTTGCCCTGCGCCGCCCACTCTTTCAGCAGCGTCACGCCGTCGGTATCGGGCATCCAGATGTCGAGCAGCACGAGATCCGGCGCCTGCCGCAACCGATACTCCCGCGCATGCTGCGCATTCTCCGCCGTCTCCACCACGTGACCTTCGTCGCTCAGGATCTCCGAGAGCAATTCCCGGATACCCATTTCGTCGTCTACCACCAGGATGGTTGCCATTTACGCTGCCCTTGTCTGCACTAATGCTTTTGTCGTTCCGTGGCTCGCCGCCGCCGAGGGCGGTGTCGCGCCCGGTTCGGCGGAATCGTCCGCGAGTTGCAGGAACAGAATCGAGATCTGCGCGCCTTCGATCACGTCAGGAGTCTTCGAACGATTCCGAATGTCGATGCGCGCGCCATGCTCGTCGACGATCTTCTTTACCGTTGCAAGACCCAGACCCGTGCCCTTGGCCTTCGTTGTCACGTAAGGCTCGAATGCGCGCGAGAGAATTCGCGCGGGAAAACCAGAACCGTTATCCGATACCGTCAACCGCACCGCTACGCGGGCATGTCCAGAGGCATCGGGGTCGCCATATTCTACTGTCTTCGTTTCAAGCAGCACGCGTGGTTCGGCCACATCGGCCACCGCATCCTGCGCATTCTGCAAAAGATTGTGAATCACCTGCCGAAGCTGCGTGGCATCGCCGCGAATCACGGGCAATTTTGTCAGCTCCACGGTGATGTGACTCTTGCCCTCTTCAATGCCATACAACGTCAGCACTTCGGTCACAAGATCGTTGAGCTGCAGGTTGCCCAGGACGGCCGGCGGCGTACGCGCGTATTCGCGGAAGTCGTCGACCATCTGCTTCATCGCCTGAACCTGGTTCACGATGGTAGTCGCGCCGCGCTTGAGCACTTCGGCGTCGGCGGGAGCAAGCTTGTCGGTGAGCTTCATCTGCAACCGTTCAGCCGACAGCTGGATCGGCGTGAGCGGATTCTTGATCTCATGCGCGAGCCGCCGCGCCACTTCGCCCCATGCGACCGAACGCTGCGCCGAGATGACGTCCGAGATGTCGTCGAATACGACTACATAGCCCGTGGTCTCGGCGTCGTCGGTATCGCTTTCAGTCAGGGTCAACAACTGCGTGCCGCGGACCAGCAAGGTCAACGGATCAGTCTCGCCGGGCACCGGAACGGCGAGTTGCTGTTGCCAATGCCCACGGTCACCAATAGGCCGGCCGCTGCCGCTGGCCGCTGCGTCGCGATCCGCAAATGCCTTGCGCACCATCGCGCCAAACTCGGCCAGCACACCGATCTGCTCAAGCGGCAGATTCAGCGACGCATTGAACGGCTGCCGGAAGATCCGCTCGGCGCCGCGATTCGCCGTGGTCAGGCGGAACTGCCGGTCGAACACGAACACGCCAGCGGTCAGGTTCGCGAGAATGCTCTCGAGGTACGCCTTCGAATGTTCGAGTGCGATCCGGTTGTTCTCAACCGCCGCACGCGCCTCGGACAATTGCCGCGTCATTGCGTTGAACGACTGCGTGAGGAAGCCGAGTTCGTCACGCGACTTCACTTCGCGCTTGGGCGTGTAATCGCCCTCGGCGACTTCTTTCGTCCCTTGCGCGAGCAGGAACAACGGCCGCGCAAGCTGATTGCCAAGCGCGAGCGCGAGCATCATTGCAATGAAGGTCGCGAGGAACAACGCCAGCGTCAGCGTGCCGATATACATCTTGCGCAAGCCGGTCCGCCCGAGCGCTTTTTCCTGATACTCGCGATACGCGCGCTGCACGGCGTCGGCATTGCGGGCGAGTCCGGTACTGACCGGCTGTTCGATCTGCAGGAAACGCTCCGCCGGTTGCAGTTCAGTGGTCGAACTGTCGGGGATCTTCACGATCACCCGCAGTCTCAACGCGCCCTTTGGCCCGGTCAGACTTGAATCGCCATCGACCTCGCCTTCAATAGCCCCATACGGCCTGCTGCGTGCCTGATTCAGTTGCAGCGGAGTGGGCAGGTCGTCGGGCACGAGCGCCGCAAAATTACTCGATGCCTGCGCCACCACGCGCACATCGGGCGCGGTACCGGTACCGGAGCCGCTTCTCGCCGGCTCGACGATAGTCGCATCCTGAACGTTGAACTGATCGCGCAGGCGCAACAGCGTGAGCGTGAGGCTGGTTGGATCGGCGCTGGCGAGCTGATCGCCCATCAGGCGGCCTTTGTTCTGCAGATCGGACAGCGATGCATCGAGCATTCCGCGCCCGAGATTCAGCCCGGACGTGAGCGCGGTTTCCACGTTCACGTCGAACCATGATTCGATACTGCGCGACACGAACTGATACGACACCACGTAGATAATGCCGCCCGGAACCACGCCGACGAGCGCAAAGATAAACGCGAGTTTCGCGAGCAGCCGCGTACCGAACTTGCCCTGCCGCACCCGTGTGATGATGATCGCCACCAGCCCGATGACAATCAGGATGAGCACAACCGCCACCGCAAGATTCGCGGCGTAGAGCCACTGATAATAGCGGTCGAAGAACTCGGTGTTCGCGCTGGCAAGCGCCAACATGACCAGCAGCAGAATGGCCGTGAGCGCAACCGTTGTCACGAGCACGCGAACCACGATGCCTGTCATGTTCGTGCGGCGCAGCGGCCGGCGGCGTAGTTTATTTAGCACTGGTCGCCGCCGTAAAAGTAAAACGCTTCCACTCGGAAGAGAGATTCCAGTCGCGGTTGTTGACCGCGTCGATCTGGAACGGCTTGGGCATTAACGCGATATCGAGCTGCATGCGCACCGACGCGTTGTACGTCTCGCCAGGCGTGACCTGATTACGATCGATCACGTGCCATGAGGTCACATGCTTGATGACCGCAAGCGCTTCCTGAAGGGTGGGGAAGCCGAGCTGCAAGCCTCCTGTGGAGACGCGGTATTCGCGTGTCAGGGGCTGAAACGAAAGCCGGATGCTTTGCGACACGCTCACCGGTTCTTCATCGAACCAATACCAGCGCGGCCGTGACAAATCGAAATCGGTTGTGAAATACAAAGGCACGCCCTTGTTCACGGCGTCTTCAAGGCTGCTGTTGAGATCGAAGTCGAAGCGGGCGTCGAGACTCCAGCCCGATCCGTCCGCCTGCAGCGACGCGCGCTGCACGGCAATGGGATCGGCCTGCGCGGCCGAAACAGGCATGAACGACAGCGCAAAGCTCAACAACATGGCCAGCACGGCCTGACCGGCAGGCGCGAGCCGCAGCGGGAAAAAGCGTTTGATCGTCACCGTTTCTGAAAGCGCGCGTAGAAGAATCCGTCATGGTCCGCAAAGGCTTCCGCGTCCCGCGTCGATGTCAAGCGGGTACGTTGCGCCTCGCCTGAATTGTCCGTCAGCGAGTTCGTGACCGGGTCCGGTGATACTTGCGAACCAGCCGCGCCGGTGCGGCTGGCTGTCGGCAGTAATTGCCCGGGCGCGTCCAATCGTACCGCATCTTCGTGCACCTCTCCAAACCACTGCGCCTGCAACTCGCCCTCTTCGGGGAAGATCGAGCACGTAACGTAAAGCAGCTCGCCGCCGGTCGCGACCAGCGGCCAGAGCGCGGAAAGAATGCGGCGCTGCTCTTCGACCAGGGCGGCAATGTCAGTAGGACGGCGCAACCACCGAATGTCAGGATGACGCCGCACGATCCCCGATGCCGAACACGGCACGTCGGCAAGAATGCGATCGAAAGGGTCCCCGTCCGACCAGCCCGACGGTTCGCCGGCATCGCCTACGCGAATTTCCGCCTGCACGTTCAGGCGTTGCAGGTTCTCGCCGATACGCCGCGCCCGCCCCGGATCGCTTTCCACCGCGACCAACTCGACGTTCGCCAGTTCCAGCACATGGCCCGTCTTGCCACCGGGCGCGGCGCATGCGTCGAGCACGCGCATGCCGTCGCGCGCGTTCAGCAACTGAGCCGCGAGTTGCGCGGCGGCGTCCTGAACCGAGACAACGCCATCGGCGAAACCGGGGATCTTGTCGACCGCCATCGGCGTCTTGAGGCGCACGGCGTGAATACCCGCGGCTTCGGCTTCTATCTGCTCGGCCTTGAGGACGTCGAGATATTGGGCGACGCTCATGCGCCGTGCGTTCACGCGCAACGTGAGCGGGCCTTGCCGGTTACCGGCGTCCAGGATGTTTTCCCATTCGTCGGGCTGGCCGCGCTTGACCGCGTCGATCCACCACGCGGGATAGTTGAAACGCGCGACCGGATCGCTTTGAACCTCGGCCAGTAACGCTTCACGTTCACGCAGGAATGAGCGCAGCACGGCATTGACCAGACCCTTCGCAAACGCAAATTCGCGCCTCGCGGCGATCGCGTTGACTGCTTGATCGACAACGGTGAAAGACGTGTACGCGGCGTGCGCTTCGTCGTCGACCAGCAGCGCGAACGCGCAGGCCATCACATTCGATACATGCGGCGGCGGCGCCTTGCGCACGAGCTTCGCGAGCAGCGCGTCGGCCACGGCGAGACGCCTCAGCGTGCGGTACGCAATGTCCTGTGTCGCCCCGCGCGATACCGCCACGTGCGTTGCCGCGATGACCGTCTGCAAGGCGGCGGGCAGCGCGGAACCAGCACGCACCGCGCCGACCGCTTGCGCGGCGGCATCGAGCGCGAACGCGAGTGAATCGGGGGCGAGGTGAAGCGTGTCTAGACGGGCGTCGGACGACGCTCGGCTACTGTCCGCCGATGAAATGGCGCGGCGTCGGGAAGGCTTTTCGGTCATGTCGGGGCGAAGGCGTTCGAGCCGGCCGATGCCGGTCCGCACAAACGAAGCATTGTAACTTGCGAGGGGTTTGGGCTGAGATTGCAGCCCGGATGCTGGCTGAACGGACGGGATTGGAGGCAGCCCGCTGTTTTATTGGTTTTGACAAGACCCATCGACGCTTGCGCGGCGATGGGTCCTTGGCTGCGCCTTAGACAGGCGCCCTCACTCCATCCGCCCGGTTCGCGCCATCTCCATCAGGCGCGCGACGCGCTCCTCGGTCGCCGGGTGTGTGGAAAACAGCTTGGAGATTCCACCGCCCGCCAGCGGATTCATGATCATCATTTGCGCCGTGGCGGGATGCTGTTCGGCGGTCGGGAACGGCACGCCCGCGGCATACGCATGGATTTTCTCGAGCGCGCTGGCGAGCGCTTGCGGATCGCCGGAAATCTGCGCACCGCCGCGATCGGCTTCGAATTCCCGAGCCCGCGAGATCGCCATCTGGATCAGCGCACCGGCCAGCGGCGCCAGCATGGCGACCGCAATACTGGCGATCGGATTGCTGCGCCGGCCTTCGGAATCACGGCCGCCGAAGAACATGGCGAAGTTGGCCAGCGCCGAGATCGCACCCGCCATGGTCGCCGATACTGTCGAAATCAAGATGTCGCGGTGCTTCACATGCGCCAACTCATGCGCCATCACGCCGCGCAACTCGCGCTCGGACAACACCCGCAAGATACCGGTAGTCGCCGCAACAGCCGCGTGCTCCGGATTACGCCCGGTCGCGAACGCGTTGGGCGCGTTTTCGTCGATGAGATACACCTTCGGCATGGGCAGTTGCGCCCGTGTGGCGAGCTCGCGAACCATCCGATAAAACTGCGGCGCGCTGGCTTCGTCGACTTCCTGTGCGTTGTACATCTTCAGCACGAGTTTGTCGGAGAACCAGTACGAGAAGAAATTCATGGCGAGGGCGACGATCAGCGCAAGCATCATCCCCTTGCTGCCGCCGATCATTCCTCCGATCACGACAAAAAGGGCCGTGATCGCTGCCATCAGCATCGCCGTTTTGACCCAGTTGAACATGTCTTGAACTCCTCACCCAATATCAATGCGCATTAAGCGCGAGCGGCCGAAGCGGCCTTTTTGCTTGCCGAAGAATCTGTTAATCATTGCTCGGCCCCAGATTGTAAGCAAAATGTTAGATAAGGGCATCCCGGAAAAATTCAATCACCTATGCGAAGTCGCCAGCTTGATGCCCAATCCGACGAATGCGCTGCCCACCACGCGGTCCAGCCATAGCTTGACGTTCGGCTTGCCGGAAAAGCGTTGCGTCACGCTACCCGCGATCCATGCCACGAACGTATTCCAGAAGGTGCTGACCAGCACGAACACCAAACCGAGCGCGAGGAAGGCAAGGGTCTTGTGCGCGCTGTCGACAGCAACGAATTGCGGGATGAACGAGACAAAAAACAACACCACTTTTGGATTCAGCACATTGGTGAAGAAACCTTGCGTGAAGAGTTGCTGCAGCGATTTCGGCGCGGCGTGAACGCGGGTTGCTTCGATTTCGCTCGGCCCACTGCCAATTTTCGCGGCGACCGGTTTCGCGAAAATCAGCCGCACACCAAGATAGATCAGATAAATCGCGCCCGCGAATTTGACGATAGTGAATGCCGTCACCGATGCAGCCAGCAACGCCGTCAGCCCAAACGCGCAGGCCAGCGTATGCACGATGCAGCCGAGCGCGATGCCCAGCGCCGACACTACGCCCGCGCCGCGTCCTTGCGCAACGCTGCGGCCGACGATGTACGCCGTATCCGGCCCCGGCGTAACGCTAAGCAGCATGACGGCGACGATAAATAGCGTGAAACCGGTAATTCCAAGCATTGCGGGACCTTTGTTTTTTGGCTGGCTTTAGCCGCCGCAGCGACGCTGCGGGAAATACACGGACACCGTTTCAGGCACCCGGCGCGACTTCCCGAAGTTCGAATCGTTGCCCTTCAACAATAGGCGATCCAGCGAGAAATTCGCGCACGGGGAGTCGTTTGCCGCCGGGCTTTTGCAACTGCGTAACACGCAAGCCGCCCTGACCGCACGCAACCACGACCCCCTCCGCGCCGCTTTCCACAATCACGCCGGCCTCGGCATTACCCGTCAGTTCCACCGGCTCGGCGGCCCATATCTTCACGACCACGCCATCAAGCGTTCCGAACGCACCGGGGAACGGATCGAAGGCGCGAACCTGACGCGCGAGCACGCTCGCCGGACGACGCCAGTCGAGCGCCGCTTCGTGCTTGGCGATCTTCTCCGCGTAGGTTGCGCCGTCCTGCGGCTGCGGCGTAGCGGGCAAAGCGCCGTCGCGCTCGAGATCCCGCAATGCTTCGACGATCAGATCAGCGCCGAGCTGCGCCATCCGGTCGTGCAGCGTGGCGGTGGTGTCGGTGGACGTGATCGAGATGTGGCCTTTGACGATCATCGCGCCGGTGTCGAGCCCTGCATCCATCTGCATCAATGTGATGCCCGTCTCGTCGTCACCGGCTTCAATTGCACGATGAATCGGGGCTGCACCGCGCCAGCGGGGCAACAGCGAGCCGTGGATATTGATTGCACCCAGCGGCGGGATGTCGAGCACTTCCTGCGGCAGGATCAGCCCGTACGCCGCGACCACCATGACGTCGTGCGGCGTAGCCAACAACCGTTCGATAGCAGCGGCGGCTTCCTCGGGATACTTGCCATTACGGCGCAATGAGGTCGGCTGCGCCACCGGCAAGCCGTGCTCGACCGCGAACCGCTTCACCGGCCCCGCGGCCAGTTTCAACCCACGCCCGGCGGGTCTGTCCGGCTGCGTCAACACGAGCGGCACATGAAAACCGGCCGCATGAATGGCGGCCAGCGCGACAGCGGCAAATTCAGGTGTTCCAGCAAATACGACACGCAGCGATTGGGTCATCGATTCAGCAACCTGCAAATTCCAGCATCCGTCTTAGTGAATCGACGCGTCACAGCGCCTTTTCGAGCTTTCTCATCTTGCCGCGAATTCGGGTCTGTTTCAGCGACGACAGGTATTCGACGAACACGCGCCCCATCAAATGATCCATCTCATGCTGGATGCACACGGCAAGCAACTCGTCGCAGTCGATTTCGAACGTCTCGCCCTTTTCGTTCAGCGCCCGCACGCGCACCTTTTCCGGCCGCTCGACGAAGTCATAAATGCCCGGCACCGACAAGCAGCCTTCCTCGTGATCCTTCTTCTCGTCGCTCGACCAGATGATCTCCGGATTGATGAAAACCTGAAGCTGATCGTGCGTGTCCGACGTGTCGATCACGATCACGCGTTCATGCGCGTCCACCTGGGTCGCGGCAAGGCCGACGCCGGGCGCCGCATACATGGTTTCAGCCATGTCGGCAACGAGCCTGCGAATCCGGTCATTGACGACCTCTACGGGCTTTGCGACCTTGTGCAGCCGCTTGTCCGGGTACTTGAGTATGTTGAGCAGAGCCATGATTCAGATTATCGACGCACGCCGCAGCGCGCGATAGTCGGCCATTCGGCCAGGTTGTAAAAGAGTGCCGGTATCGAGAAGATGATTGGGCCGAAACGCAGCGCTTCAACGTCGTTTCAGTGCCGCTCGTGGAGCGGCGACGCGTTGTCCGAACGGCCAGGAACAAGGCCGTTCGACAATCCTTTCGTATTTCGGAATATGAAAATTTTAACATGACGCCTTTCCTGTTGCCGCCAACCGAAGCCAAGCCCTGTCTGGGAGAAACCGATTTGCAGGACGTTTCAGCCTGGCTGCGGCTGGCGAATGCGAGTGGTTTGCCGCCCATCGCGTTACGTGCGTTGCTTGCCGAATTCGGCGGGCCGCAAGCGGTGTTGAACCAGCCGTTCCACGCGCTCGCGGCAATCGCCGGGGAGAAAGCCGCGGGTGCCGTGCTTGGCTCCGCGCCGCGCTCGGAACTCGGCTCATTCGACGAATGCCTTGCGCGCACGCTTGAGTGGGCGTCGGTTCCCGGCAACAGAATTGTCACGCTTGCGGATTCCGCGTACCCGCCGGCGCTCCTGACCATGCCCGATCCGCCACCGCTGCTATATATAAAAGGACGGCTGGACCTGCTCCAGGCCCGGGCGGTCGCGATTGTCGGCAGCCGGAGCGCAACGCCGCAAGGTATCGACGACGCCCGCCGCTTCGCGCAAGCCCTTTCAGAAGCGGGGCTCGCGATCGTGTCGGGGCTCGCGCTGGGTATAGATGGCGCGGCGCATCGCGGAGGGCTCGGCGGTCCCGGCGGCACGATTGCGGTCATCGGAACGGGTGCGGATCTCGTCTATCCGCCGCTGCACCACGCGCTGGCGCACGAAATTGCGTCGAACGGCACGATCGTGTCGGAATGGCCACTCGGCACGCCGGCCCGGCCGGCAAATTTTCCGCAGCGTAACCGGCTGATCGCGGGGCTGGCGAGCGGCGTGCTGATTGTCGAAGCGGCCATGCGCTCGGGGTCGCTGATTACTGCCCGGCTCGCCAACGAAATGGGCCGCGACGTTTTTGCTATTCCCGGCTCGATCCACGCGCCGCTGTCGCGCGGGTGTCATCGGATGATCAAGCAGGGAGCGAAACTCGCGGAAACGCCCGAAGACATTCTCGAAGAGTTCGGTTTCGCGGTTCAGAGCGAAGCGGCTGCGTCTCCCGTTTCGAAGCAGCAAAGGCGCGGGAAAATGCGTCCAGCGGAGGACGCCAGCACCGAAGCGGCTACCAGCGAATTCGCGCTGGCGCTTCAGGACGCGTCGGGCTCAGGCTCCGCCGCTCGAGGCAAACCGGCGAGCGCGTCCTGGGCGTCGGCATCTCTCAAACCTGTCAACCCCGAAGCCGAACGCCTGCTCGATGCACTCGGACATTCGCCTGCGACGCTTGAAATTCTTGCTGAACGGACCGAAATGGATGGCGCGGCGTTGCAAAGCCTGCTGCTGCAGCTCGAACTGTCGGGGCGGATTGGCGCGTTGCCCGGCGGACGCTTTACCCGGCTTGAACGCTGATTTTTCGGCGCCATGCTACATTCGCGACAAAATCCGCTGCCTGCACCGCCAGACAAATTACTTACGAAAAGGACTGCGAGGAACTATGCCCGCGTTGAATCTCGACACCGACGCCGATCAGATTGCGGAGCGCATGGCCAGCGCCGGCACGCTGCTCGTCGCCTGCCTGTGCGCCGAATGGTGCGGGACGTGCCGCGATTATCGCGAGAGTTTCAACCTGCTCGCCGATGCCCATCCAGACATTTGCTTTGCGTGGATCGACATCGAAAACCAGGCAGATCGCTTCGATGACCTCGATGTGGAAAATTTTCCGACCATCTTGATCGAGGACGCCGTGACAACCCGTTTTTTCGGAACGGTGTTGCCGCAAACGTCCATTGTCGCGCGCATGTTGACGGACTTGAGCGCATTGCCGGGTGTGGTGGGCGCACCGAAGATCCGGCCCGCGCTGGTCGCTGCGTGAATTGGCCGGTGAATCGGCGGTGAATCGACGCGTGAATCAAATCAACCGGCAAGACCACTATGCGCAACCAAGCGCGCTCGTAAGCTGAAACGGCTTTCGCGCTTGCATCACAAAGCACCCACATTCACCGTTCGGCATCCCGCGTTTCACCAAATGCCAGACCGCGCGCCGCACGCCATATGCTATAAAGCGGACGTTAACGGGTCCGAACCGCGGCGGCGCAAGCCCCCGAAACCCGGCCTCATGCCAGTCCCTAACTAGAATCGAGTCATGTCCAAAGCCCTGATCATCGCTGAAAAGCCTTCTGTCGCGAACGACATCGCGCGCGCTTTGGGCGGCTTCACCAAGCATGACGAATATTACGAAAGCGAAGACTACGTGCTGTCGTCGGCTGTCGGCCACTTGCTCGAAATTGCCGCTCCCGAGGAATTCGAGGTCAAGCGCGGCAAGTGGAGTTTCGCCAATTTGCCCGTTATTCCGCCGCATTTCGACCTGAATCCGATCGCGAAAACCGAATCACGGCTCAAAGTGCTGACGAAACTGCTCAAGCGCAAGGACATCGACCGCCTGATCAACGCCTGCGACGCGGGGCGCGAAGGCGAGCTGATTTTTCGCCTGATCGCACAGCACGCAAAGGCCAAGCAACCGGTGCAGCGTCTCTGGCTCCAGTCGATGACCGCCGGTTCCATCCGCGACGGTTTCGCGAACCTGCGCAGCGACGCCGACATGCAGCCGCTCGCCGATGCCGCCCGTTGCCGCTCTGAAGCCGACTGGCTCGTCGGCATCAACGGCACGCGCGCCATGACCGCGTTCAACAGCAAGGGTGGTGGTTTCTTCCTGACGACCGTTGGCCGCGTTCAGACACCAACATTGTCTATCGTCGTGGAACGCGAGGAAAAGATTCGCCGGTTCGTGTCGCGCGATTATTGGGAAGTGCGTGCGGAATTCATCGCCGCGAAGGGCATGTACGAAGGCCGCTGGTTCGACCCGAAATTCAAGCGCGTCGAGGGCGACCCGGAGCAGCGCGACTCGCGGCTCTGGAGCTTGCCGGCTGCTGAAACCATTGTGGCGGCTTGTCGCGGCAAGACTGGCACGGTAACGGAAGAAGCGAAGCCGACCACGCAGATGTCGCCGTTGCTGTTCGACCTGACCAGCTTGCAGCGCGAAGCCAACGGCCGGTTCGGCTTTTCGGCCAAGAACACGCTCGGACTGGCTCAGGCGTTGTATGAAAAGCACAAGGTGCTGACGTACCCGCGTACCGACGCCCGCGCATTGCCCGAGGATTACATCCCGACGGTGAAAGACACGCTCGCGATGCTCAAGGAGAGCAACAACTACTTGCCGCATGCGAAGCAGGTGTTGGACAAGGGCTGGGTGAAGCCGAACAAGCGCATCTTCGACAACTCGAAGATCAGCGATCACTTCGCCATCATCCCGACCTTGCAAGCGCCCAAGGCGTTGTCCGAGCCGGAGCAGAAGCTGTACGACCTGGTCGTGAAGCGCTTCCTTGCGGTGTTTTTCCCGGCGGCCGAATACCTGGTCACCACGCGGATCACCGAAGTCTCCGGCCATCATTTCAAGACCGAAGGCAAGGTGCTTGTCGAACCGGGTTGGCTGCAGGTCTACGGCAAGGAAGTGGGCGGCGAAGAAGCCAATCTCGTACAGGTTCAGAAGGACGAGAAGGTCGACGTCGAGAAGGTCGCGGCAGTCGGTCTCGTCACGAAGCCGCCTGCGCGCTACAACGAAGCGTCGTTGCTCTCGGCCATGGAAGGCGCGGGCAAGCTCATTGAAGACGAGGAATTGCGCGAGGCGATGGCCGCGAAGGGTCTGGGCACGCCGGCTACGCGTGCGGCGGTTATCGAAGGGCTGCTGGGTGAGAAGTACATGGTACGCGAAGGCCGTGAGCTGATCCCCACGGCGAAGGCGTTCCAGTTGATGACCTTGCTGCGTGGCCTCGGCGTCGAGGAATTGACGGCGCCGGAACTGACCGGCGAGTGGGAGCACAAGCTGTCGCAGATGGAACGCGGCAAGCTCCCGCGCGACGAGTTCATGCAGGAAATCGCGCGCATGACGCAGACCATCGTGAAGCGCGCGAAGGAATACGACTCCGACACCATCCCCGGCGATTATTCGACGCTCGAAACACCATGTCCGAATTGCGGTAGCCAGGTGAAGGAGAATTATCGGCGGTTCGCTTGTACGAAATGTGAGTTCTCGATCTCGAAGATTCCTGGCGGACGTCAGTTTGAAATTCCGGAAGTCGAGCAGTTGATCAAGGACAAGACCATCGGGCCGCTGTCGGGTTTCCGCAGCAAGATGGGCCGGCCGTTCTCCGCAATCCTGAAGCTGTCCTTCGACGACGAAATCAAGAACTGGAAGCTCGAGTTCGACTTTGGTCAGGATTCAGGTGGCGAAGACGGCGAGCCGGTGGATTTTTCGGAGCAAACGCCGGTTGGCGCGTGCCCGAAATGCCAGTCGCGGGTCTACGAGCACGGCATGAGTTACGTCTGCGAAAACTCGGTGGCAAATCCGAAGACCTGCGATTTCCGTTCGGGCAAGGTGATCCTGCAACAGGAAATGTCGCGCGAGCAGATGTCGAAGTTGCTTGAGGAAGGACGGACGGACTTGCTGACGGGCTTCAAGTCGTCGCGCACGGGACGCAACTTCAAGGCATTCCTCGTGAAGCAGCCAGACGGCAAGATCGGCTTCGAATTCGAGAAGAAAGAGCCGAAACCGGGTGCGAAAACGGCCGTCAAGCGCGGCGCGGTAGCAGCGACCGAAGCGGAAGACGAAGGTGACGGCGACGTCGCCGTGGTAGCTAAAAAGACGGCCGTGAAGTCCGCTGTGAAGCCTGCGGCAAAGAAAGCGCCGGCAAAGAAGGTCGCGGCCAAGAAGACGCCGGCTCGCAAAGCGGGTTAGTTTTCAGGGCCGGTGGGTTAGGCCCGGCAGCATAAAAAAAGCCCGCGAATCATTCGCGGGCTTTTTTTGTTCATCGCGCTGGACAACGCTTAACCACTCAACAAATCCCAGCACGGCGGCCTCCGTCAGAACGGCGAGGGCATGGCCGGCGTCGCACGCGAGCGCGATTTCGCAGGCTTGCCACTGAGTCTGTTGTCATCGGCGGGAGGCGTTTCGGCTTCAAATCGTGCACCGCCTTCCGCTTCCGCATAGGCCGCGTGCGCGACCAACGGCTCGGAATCGCGCTCATCGATTGCTGGCGCCCCCGGCTTGACGATCCCGTCCTTCACCCACTGCTCGCCAAGCTGATGATTCGGCATCTGGCTGAAATGCTCGACAAGGTGATCGATGAACGTGCGCACCTTCGCGGGCAAATGGCGCCGGCTCGGATACGCCACGTTGATCTCGACCTGCGGTAGCTGGTAGTCGCTCAGCAGGCGCACCAGCTTGCCGCGCGTGGTGTCGTTGCCGATCAGGTAACTCGGCAGGATGGCGATGCCCATGCCGAGCAGCGCGAACTGGCGCAGCATCTCGGTATTGTTCGCGACGATCACGTTCGTTGGCCGCACGCGCACTTCGCCTTCCGGGCCGGTGAACACACGCTCATCGCCGAAATATTCGGACGGCAAACTCAGCGACGGATGTTCGGACAGGTCTTCCGGCCGCGTCGGCACGCCATGCTTTTCGAGATACCCGGGCGTCGCGCACACGGTCAGGCAGCCGGTCGTGAGGCGTCGCGTGACAATGCTCGCGCTGCGCATCTGGCGCGCGATCACAATGCCCACGTCGAAGCCCTCTTCCACCAGATCGACTTGCCGGTCGACCAGCGTGACGTCCGGCACGACTTTCGGATAACGTTCTGTGTAGGTCTGCAGCACGGGCGCGAGATTGTGGAGGCCAAACACGACGGGTGCGACAATTCGTAGCGATCCAACCGGCTCGTGGTTACGCGCAACGACCATTTGTTCGACGTCCTCGAGTTCGTCGAGGATCTGGCGGGCGCGTTCCAGGTACACCTGGCCGGACTCGGTCAGCGACAGGCTGCGCGTGGTGCGGTTGAGCAGGCGGGTGCCCAGACGCCCTTCGAGGTCAGCAATATGACGGGTCGCCACGGCATTCGAGATATCCATTGCGCCGGCCGCGCGTGCAAAACTGCCGAGATCCGCCACTCGGACGAATACTTTCATCGACTGCAAATGATCCATGAGACAACTCCTGCTGCTAGACGGCCTCTTTTAAATTCCAGAGAAGCAATTCGGAATTATCCTAGGACTCTCGTTTTCGTGCAGAAGTTGCCTTAAATGTGACTTTTTCTGACAAAAGATTTCGGCTTTACCGTTCAGTAAGGTGAAAGGCAGCGTATTGTTGCTGAATTCGGAACGATGCAGCTATCCAGCGAGAGCCGACATCATTCTGAAAAGCTCGCGGATGCAATTTTGACGCGGTATAGCGAGAAATAAGAACGGGCCGCTAATGCGGCCCTTATTTAACCGATTATATTGATTTCCGTCACCAATCGCATTAATCGGGTTCTAACAGAAAGTCAGGCCGAAACCCTCTTTCCGAATGCGGCTTTCGTCTCCGCAAGCTCGGCAGGCAATCCCTGGGCGAGTTTCGCGAACAACTCATCATGTAGTTCGAGCTCAGCCCGCCATGCCGAGTCCTGCACGGAAATAACGCGTTCGAACTGCTCGCGGGTGAAATCGAGCGTGCCCCAGCCAATGTCCTCAAAGCGCGGCGAGAGACCGAACGCGTGTTCATCGCCGTGAGCGGTGCCTTCAATACGGCCGATCATCCAACTCAGCACGCGCATGTTGTCGCCGAAACCCGGCCACACGAACTTGCCGTCCGCGTCCTTGCGGAACCAGTTCACACAGAAGAACTTCGGCAGTTTGGCGTCGAGTTGCTCCAGTCGTTCGCCCACTTTCAGCCAGTGGCCGAAATAGTCGCTCATGTTGTAACCGCAGAACGGCAGCATGGCGAACGGGTCGCGCCTGACCACGCCCTGCTGGCCGGCTGCGGCGGCGGTGGTTTCAGAGCCCATCGTCGCGGCCATGTAGACACCTTCGTTCCAGCTGCGCGCTTCAGTGACGAGCGGCACGGTATCTGAACGGCGGCCGCCGAAGATAAACGCATCGATTGCCACGCCGGCGGGATTCTCCCAATCGGCGTCGATAGACGGACATTGCGCAGCCGGCGCCGTGAAACGCGCGTTCGGATGCGCTGCCTTTCCGCCCGACTCGGGTGTCCAGTCATTACCCTGCCAATCGATCAAATGCGCCGGCGGCATGTCTGTCATGCCTTCCCACCAGACATCGCCGTCGTCGGTAAGCGCTACGTTCGTGAAGATCACGTTCTCCTTGAGCGTGGCCATGGCGTTGAAGTTGGTCTTTTCGCTCGTGCCCGGCGCCACGCCAAAATAGCCCGCTTCGGGGTTGATTGCGTACAGCCGGCCGTCGCGGCCCGGCTTGATCCAGGCGATGTCATCGCCGATGGTGGAAACCTTCCAGCCCGCCATGTCCTGCGGCGGAATCAACATGGCGAAGTTGGTTTTGCCGCATGCCGACGGAAACGCCGCCGCGACGTGATACTTGCGCCCTTCCGGCGACGTCACGCCGAGAATGAGCATGTGTTCGGCGAGCCAGCCTTCGTCGCGTCCCATCGTCGATGCAATCCGCAGCGCGAAACATTTCTTACCGAGCAGCGCGTTGCCGCCATAACCCGAACCGAAACTCCAGATCTCGTGGCTTTCCGGAAAATGAACGATGTATTTCGTGTCGTTGCACGGCCAGGGAACGTCCTTCTGTCCCTGCTGCAAAGGCGCACCCACCGAATGCACGCAGGGCACGAACTCACCGCTGGCGCCCAGCACGTCGTACACCGCGCGGCCCATGCGCGTCATGATGCGCATATTCGTCACCACGTACGGACTGTCCGTCAGTTCCACGCCGATATGGGCGATCGGCGAGCCGAGCGGGCCCATCGAAAATGGGACGACGAACATCGTACGGCCGTTCATGCAGCCGTCGAAGAGACCGTCCAGCGTGAGGCGCATTTCCGCCGGATCGATCCAGTTGTTCGTCGGACCGGCCTGTTCCGGGCGCTCCGAGCAGATGAACGTCCGGTCTTCCACCCGCGCAACGTCGGACGGGTCCGAGCATGCAAGGTAGGAATTAGGCCGTTTGGCGGGATTGAGGCGTTTGAGCGTGCCGGCATCGACCATTTGTTGCGACAGGCGGTCGTACTCCTCCTCCGACCCGTCACACCATTCGATCCGGTCCGGTTTCGTCAGAGCCGCGACCTGCTGCACCCAGTCGATGAGTTTCCGGTTCTTCACGTACGCCGGTACGTCGCCGTCGGCGACCACGTTTTGATCTACCACTGCGGGCTGGTTCATCGAGCACACTCCGTTCTTAGATGAGAAAACGGTTTGCAACCCGCCGGCGCTGCTCGCGAGAGGCGCATTTTGAGTCACCGGTTTGCTTGCACGGAGGCACTCACGTGGCAGACGGCGACACAAAAACAAGGCATGCGTCGGGGAGTTGTTCTAGTCTGGTGGCGACTGCCGTCTGAATCGCGGCTTGCGTCGGCACGGAACAAACTGTTAAAAAGGGATAGGGGTTGTCTCCATCGTTGCCGGTTTTCCGGCGCTAGCGACGCGTGAATGGCTAAACTGCCGTATTCCACATTCGAATTCTTTAAACACCCATCCGGCGACCGTAAATTCGACGGGTTACAACAGCAGCTTAACGCGACGCGATGCCCGTATTTTGGCGAATTTATACGTGATTACCCGATTTATCCGTAATTACCCGAACTTAGCACGTTGAATCCTGTCCATCCTCGAATTTCTGCAGCACGTTTGATGCCTATCAAAAGCCAATCCATGCCAATCAAAATTGCCATCCTGGACGACTACCAAGACGCCGTTCGCAAGCTCGATTGCTTCAGTCTGCTCGCCGATCACGAGGTGAAAGTCTTCAATAACACGGTGCGCGGACTCGGACAGTTGGCTAGCAGACTCTCGGAAGTAGAAGCGCTCGTTTTGATCCGCGAACGCACCCGGATCAGCTCGCAACTGCTCGACAAACTGCCGCGGCTACGCATGATCAGCCAGACCGGCAAGGCGGGCGGCCATATAGAACTCGACGCCTGTACCGAGCGCGGAATTGCCGTGCTGGAAGGCACCGGTTCGCCGATCGCGCCAGCCGAACTGACCTGGGCGCTGATCATGGCCGCGCAACGCCGGATTCCGCAGTACGTCGCGAACCTGAAGCAGGGTGCGTGGCAGCAGTCCGGCCTGAAGACCTCCGCTTTGCCGCCGAATTTCGGCCTGGGCCAAGTGCTTCGCGGCCAGACGCTCGGGATCTGGGGATACGGGAAAATAGGCCAGTTGCTCGCCGGTTACGGCAAGGCGTTTGGCATGAAAGTGGTGGTCTGGGGCCGGGAGCACTCGCAGGCTGCCGCGCGTGCGGACGGCGTGAATGTCGCCGAGAGCCGGGAAGCGCTGTTCGAACAGAGCGATGTGCTGTCGCTACATCTGCGGCTGAACGACGAAACACGCGGCATTGTCACCACCGCCGATCTGATGCGCATGAAGCCCACCGCGCTGTTTGTGAATACCAGCCGCGCCGAATTGCTCGAAGAAAACGCGCTGCTCAACGCGCTGCATCACAACCGGCCGGGGATGGTTGCTATCGACGTATTCGAAAGCGAGCCGATCCTGCAGGGATATAGCCTGCTGCGCATGGAAAACGTCATTTGCACGCCGCACATCGGGTATGTGGAGAGGGAGAGCTACGAGCTCTATTTCACGGCGGCGTTCAAGAACATTCTCGCCTTCGATGCCGGCGACACATCGAGCGTCGCCAATCCGGAAGCGCTGGTGGGTGGACGCCGGCGATAGTCAGATGGTGGAAACGTCCGTGGACGGCTCGCATCGGACGGGGAAGTTGACCGAGTTCGCGATAAAGCAGAACTTGTGCGCTTCCTCGTGCAAACGGCCGGCCAGCTTCACGTCACCGCCCGCGCCAATAGTCACTTGCGGGCGCAGGAGGACGTCGGTGAAGTGGCCGCTTCCTTGCGTCGATTCCTCCATTGTGCCCACGGGGTCATCCACGTAACCCGTCACCACGATGCCATTCACCGCGCAAAGGTGCAGGTACCAGAGCATGTGGCACGACGAAAGCGACGCGACGAACAGCTCTTCCGGGTTGTGGCGCGTGGCGTTGCCGCGAAACGCCGGATCGCTCGATGCCTCGATGGCCGGCTTGTTCGCCGCACGCACGAGGTGATCGCGGGAGTACCCGTCGTAGCGCGAGGTGCCGGAGCCCTGATCACCTGTCCAGACGACTTGCAGCGTGTATTTGTGGTGTTTGGTCATCGGTTCAACACTCCTTTTTAGAGATGTGCCGCTGCGCCGAGCAGATCGGGCAAGCGCGTCAGGAATTGCTCACCATCGGCACGGCCCAGGTCGTACGCGGGCCGCATCAGCGACGGACTCGTGTAATCCCATGCCGAAATCGGCACCTTCCGTGAAGGCTGCACATAAACGCGACGCTGGTCGCGGTTCGCGCCGTGCTCCACGACGAACATCTGCGGTCGCGGATACACGCGCGTCACCATCACGAGAACCAATCCCGGCGATGCATCCAGCGCGCCGACCGGCACATTGTCGACCATGCCGCCGTCGAGCACGGGCCGGCCGTTTCGATGCATCACCGGCGTGAACGGCGGCGTACAGGACGATTGCAGGATCAGGTCGGCGAGGTCATCGACTGTCGCGCACTCTTGCGCCTTCACGAATTCCGGATGGAAACCCAGGGACTGACCGAGCGTGGGATGCAGCTTCTTGCGCACGTACTTTTCGATGTTATAGGCGATCAGCCCTGCGGCCACCGCGCTTCGTGCGCCGAGCCAACGCGGCAAATGCGATACGCCGATACGAATCTCCGGCGCATTTTGCAGCGATGGAAACTCCGCGCCGTAGATATCGAGTAAAGCCTGGCGGTAGATCCGATAGTGCGGAAACACCGATTCACCCCGCAGCAAATTGCCCCAATACGCGTTTTTCGGGTTGTCGCGCAGCACGTGCGCGTAGTAGTCCATCACCCACTCGGAGCGGTTCATGTACAGCATGCAGGCCGTGGCCGCGCCGGCCGAGATACTGGTAATCACGCGCGGGCGCAGCTTGAGTTCCGGCTGGACGATGTCCCAGAAACCGGCTTGCCACCAGCAGCGGTTGCCACCGCCGGCGAATACGACTTGATCGAACATGGTTTTCTTTTTATGTGAGAAGCATGACCGTGGTGGTCGCGTGAGCGGCGAGAGCGCCGGTTTCGTCGTGGAGTTCGATTTCGCCGAAGATCAGGTTGCGGCCGCGGCGCAGAATTTTGGCCGTAACGAGGACGTCGCCGCTTTTGACCGGGCGCAGGAAGCTTGTTGTGAGCGAGACGGTGGTCATCGGCTGGAAACCGCCTAGCGCGTGGGCGATGGCGACAATCATGGCGGTGTCGGCGGCGGCCATGAACACCTGGCCGCAAATCACGCCGCCCGCGTGGCGGAGTTTGTCCGCGTGCGGCAGACGCAGGGTGACGCTGGTATCGGTGGAGCTTGCCGGCGTCAGGCCCAGGTCGCGGATCCACGGCGCGAAGGTGGTGTCGCGCAGAACACGGATGGCGGATTCGTCCATGGATTTGGGTTTATTGATGGTGGTCTCGCGGCTGTTTTTGTAGCTGCTTTCGTGCGGTTGCCGATGCCGCAACGAGTGCGTGTTTCATCCGTCCGTCATGATAACGGCTCGTGACAATTGCCCGAAGCTAGGCCTTTTTGGGATGGCCGATGATCGCTCGCGCCATGTGCCGCGCGGCTTTCAGCTCTCTGCGAGACGGTATTTTCGGGTTTTGCGTTGCAGACAGTTGCGCAATCGGCGAAAACGTCGCTATAATTCGGATTCAGTTTTTCGGGGCGTTAGCTCAGCTGGTAGAGCAGCGGACTCTTAATCCGTAGGTCGACAGTTCGAATCTGTCACGCCCCACCAAAGATTCATGCAAAAAGCCCAGTCATCGCGACTGGGCTTTTTGCTTTGTGAATTGCGTACTGTCATGGATCAATGCACCGGTCCGGCAACGTTCGGGATAAAGCGACGTCGGTGCAAATTCATTGGCCCGAGCGCTGCATAAAGCATCGACATGTTCGGCCACACGTCTGCGCCTGTTGACTTAGCGATCAGGATACTTAATAATTGTAAGCAATACGACCCGGCCCTCTGCGTAGTTTGCACGACCGGGTTTTCTCGTTAACGGGGCGACAAAAGGGCGGCGAAACGGCAACAAAAATGACCACCCCGTACACGAAGCCTCACCTCACCTATCGCGCGCAGCTAGAACAGATCAAGGCACGCGGCCTTATTGTCGACGACGAAGATAGTGCTTTGTGGCACATAGAAAAGCTCGGCTACTACCGCCTCAGCGGCTACTTCTATCCGTTCCGCGTCCTGCCTCCGAACATGGGCTCGCAACCCAAGCGCGAATCTAACTTTGTCGAGGGCACCTCTTTCTCGCACATTTCGAAACTGTACAAGTTTGACCAAGCGCTACGACTCCTTGCGATGGGCGCCGTGGAGAAATTGGAGGTCGCGCTGAGAGCGAAAGTTGCTTACCACATGGGCGGCCTCGATCCTTGCGCGCATCTAAACTCAGATTTGGTCAATCAGAAGTTTTGCGCTACCCCTGCCGAAAAAGTCGGCGAAGCGCGGAGACCGTCAAATTTCGCGACGTGGGTACAGCAACACGACAAGTTGGTCGCTCGCTCCCGCGAAGATTTCATTCAGCATTTCAAAACCACTTACGACCCGCCCATCCCGCTGTGGGTGTCGATTGAAGTTTGGGACTTCGGCTTGCTGTCGCACTACTTTGCTGGCTTAAGAGACAAAGATAAGCAGTTAATTGCTTCGGAGTTAGGGATACCTCGCCACGTTCTGGTGGCAAGCTGGCTTCGCACGATTAGTCACTTGCGCAATATTTGTGCACACCACAGCCGCTTATGGAACCGCAGCATGGTTGACAGCCCCAAACCACCAGCCAGAAATGAAGTTCCTTTGCTCGAGCATCTCTCCGGAGAACGCAACTTGTTCTTGCGCCAACACGTGTACGGAGCCTTCGCGATTATTCAATTCCTTTTGATCGCGATGGGTTTTGACTCTACGTGGAAGCAAGCTTTTGTAACGCTCATCGAAGAATTCCCGAGGGTCGAAGGGGTTGCCACTTTAGACGCAATGGGGTTTCCGGAATCATGGCGTGACCTCGCTCTCTGGAATTAACCGGCGCACTCGCGAGAGTCCAGCTATCGATGACCAACGGCGCCGAGTCAATCACCGGCGTCGCTCCTCGAGCGTGATGAAACGAGCTAGACATTGCCGTATACCGCTCGCGCATCGAAGCCCTCCCTCAAACCACCGCATCCCCATCATCGATACTAAACCGCAGCCTCCCTGCATCGATAAACACTCGCAACTGCCGATACTTCACCAAATACCGTACCCCGACCATCGCCGCCGCAAAACCCGCCGCCGCGGCAACGCCAAGTGCCCAACGCGGGCCGAACGTATCGGCGACCCAACCTACAACCGGCGCGCCCAAAGGCGTGCCGCCCAACGCAATCGCCAAAAAGATCGCCATCACACGTCCGCGCATGGCGGGCTCGGTGGATAGCTGCATCGTGCTGTTTGTCGTCGTGGTGATGGTTTGCGCGGACACGCCAATGACCACGAGCGCAAGACCAAAGAACCCATAGCTCGGCGCGATCGCCGCCAGCACACAGCCGGCCCCGAAGACCGCGGTACTGGCGAACAACACACCAATACGCGGCTTCGCCCGCCTCGCGGCGAGCAGCGCGCCCGCGACCGTCCCGATCGCCATGATCGACGACAAGAGCCCGTATTGACTCGCTCCGGCATGAAAGACGGTGACGGACATCGTGGAGATGAAAATCGGGAAATTGAGCCCGAACGTACCGATCAGAAACAGCATGAGCAGCACCGCTTTCAGATCCGGCCGCTTCCAGACATAACGAAACCCTTCTGCCAGGCTCCCCCGCGCACGGACGGCCCGCTTGCTCACGTGAAATTCACCAACCCGAAGAAACCCCAGCGAGCAAAGCACCGCGACAAACGATGCCGCGTTGATCAGGAACACCCACCCGGTCCCCACCGATGCAATCAGCACACCGGCAATGGCAGGGCCGATCATCCGCGCGGCATTGAACGACGTGGAGTTCAACGCGACTGCGTTCGACAGATCGGTTTCACCGACCAGCTCGGAGACGAAGGTCTGACGCGCGGGGGCATCGAACGCACTGACGCAGCCGAGCAAAAACGCAAACACATACACGTGCCACAACTGGACCCATCCAGCGACGGTGAGAATACCCAGCCCAAGCGCGAGGGTTCCCAAAGCCGCCTGAGTGCCGATCAGGAGTTTGCGGCGATCGAGATGATCGGCCGCAAAACCGGTAAAAGGCAGCAAGAGAAGATGCGGACCAAACTGGAGCGCCATGACTACACCGACCGCGGTCCCATTGTGGCGGGTCAGCTGCGTGAGCACGAGCCAATCCTGGGCCGTGCGCTGCATCCACGTTCCGATATTGGAGACGATCGCACCACCGGCCCAGACCCGATAGTTGAAGCTGTTCAGCGAGCGGAAGGTGCCTTTCACCGGACCGCTCCCGAGGCGGCTATCTCCGCGCTGAAAGAGCTCACGCGCGGGTGCTGCCGAGCAGTTCGATGATCTCCTTGCTCGTACCGGTCTCGCCCAGCCTTGGGAAGATCCGCGTGATGCTGTTGGTGTGGGCATCGGCGTTCATGTCGGTCATCGCATCGACGGCGAGCGTCACATTGAACCCGTGCTCGTGCGCATAACGTGCGGTCGACTCGACACCAATGCTGGTCGCCACCCCGGCAATAACGACTTGCGTGACACCCAGCTTCTTCAGATGTTCATCGAGACCGGTATTCGTGAACGCACCCCACGTCCGCTTCGTGACGATATGATCTTCCGGCTGTTGCTTCAACTCGGGGACAAGATCGGCCCAATCGGCGGGCAGTCCGGCAAGGCTGCGAGCCTGCTCCGACCGGCCCGGCGCGCCGCCGGCAACGTTGACGAGCACGACGGGCAATCCGCGGCTACGGAACGCGTCAAGCAAGTCGCTTGCGTGCTTCACGACTTCATTGACGGGATGCACGGTGGGAAGCGCAACAATGCCCTTCTGCAAATCGATGACTACAAGAGCCGTCTTCGGGTCGAGCGTGGTGATTGCCATGGTGTTTCCTTCCTGCGAGTTGGACTGCGACGCGCCCGGATTGAGGCGCGGCAAAGGGGATAGGTGAGAGCCGATGGCACGACTTCTGCCACGCGAGCTAGGGTCAATCAGGAATCGACGAGCCGGTTGAGCAGCGCCACAGTGGTGACGAGCTCTTCTTGTTCCGCAGACGTCAGCTTGGTTCGGATCGCACGGAACAACCAGTCTTCCCGGGCCGCACGGCTCGCCTTGATCCACTCGCGGCATGCATCAGTGAGGGACAAAATGGTCTGACGTCCATCGGCCGGATCCGGCGTGCCGGTCACAAACCCGGCCGCCTCGAGGGCAGACACGGTGGCGCCCATGGATTGCGGGCGCACACCTTCGGCGCGCGCAAGCGTGGTTACGGTCGCGGGACCCTCGCGCTCCAGACGGCTAAGGGCTGACATCTGGGACAAAGTGAACTCCCCCAGATTGGCTTCTTCGCGCAACCGCCGCTTCAGCTTGCCAAGCACCACGCGCAATTCCCCCGCAACAGCGTGCGCATGCGCGACTTCCGGATCCGTGTGTTGGGTTTTCTCGTTCGTGTTCATGACCGTACGTTAGCAGATACCAAGTCAAACTACAAAGTTAAACTTTGTATATGAATCGGTAGACGTCAACCGGGAGCGGAACATGGGCAGCATGAAGATATGAGCGAATGGCAGTCGTCTGCGGATCAAGCGATCCGGATGCGGGTAGCGTGGCGTTACATGCTCGGCGATGGTAAATGGCGTGAATGGTCCGATGGCGCCAATACGCATCCTGTCGATGATCTATGAAACGACAGCAGAAGATTCGGCGGCGCTAAACCGACCCACCAATAACAATGCACCTGTCAAAGTTGGCGCAATCCTTATTTCTCACCGTAAAAATCTTCCCGAAAACCCTACCGGTTTTATGGTCGCTAATGGAGGATTACTGAAGCGGAATTGTTCCCCTATGTATTGTATTTTGGGGCGTGCAAAGACCCGTCCGAGTCGAAAGTTTGAGGTTCACAGGCCCTACCCAGCGCATTCCGGCCTTTTTGCACGCGTTGTTTCTGTTTTTTTCAATTACTAACAACCATATTTACTTCGGCACGGGAAAATCACCAATCAAAAATCTCGTTTACCGAGGAGGCCGAATGCACGCCATTCCACTCAACTATAACGATCATGTTTTGGTGCCCCTTGCAGCCGGCGAGCGCGGCAGTTTTGCGTCGATGGTCATTGTCACCAAACCAAACGGCGCGCGTTGGGCATCGGGCGTACTCGGCCACTTCCCCGAAGCGGCCGACGCCTGTCGGTTTGCTATCGAATATGGAAAAGCGGAGGTTGACGGACGAAGACATCCGCGAGCAGTGAAGTCACCTGTCGAAACTGAACTGGGAACGAGCCACGCGATTACTCCGTGCGCTTCCACCCCTGCGCCATGAAGTTTCGTCGCTCACGTCTTCTTTGCCCACTGCAAGTTGCGAGTGGGCTTTTTGCTTTTTAGCGACGCATTAATGCTTATGGTGCATCCAGCTCATGTGATGCGTATCGAGCCACTCACGCATACGTAGCCGTCCGCTGCCATCCTCCGGGTGCTCGCGTCGGTACCGGCGGCCCAATATGGCAGCAATAACTATCAGGACCGCAAGGCCCACCACAAAACCGATCATCGACTCAGTCATGGCCGCCTCCTTGATGCGTCACAGCTTGCTTATATTTTAGGTCACACATTTTGAAATGCGAATCTTGCCGCGTGCAAGCGCTGTCTTTGTTGCACGTTCGGAAGCTGCCTTTTTATGTACCGTCGAAAAACGCAAAAAAGCCCAGACAGCGAAGCTGGGCTATTCCACCGCGATTAAACCCGTTGAAGAAGCTGCGGATTCAGCCTTTTAAAGGTCTGTGGCGCAAACATCCTGCTCGCCCGGGACCGCGTTGCCTGGCGACTCACATTCGCTTAGTCGCCGGCGTCTTGTCATACCGCGTGATGATTAATATGATTAATGACCCATATATATCGAGCGCACGTTCTCGCCGGATGAGGATTGCACAGCGGCCCCGGAATCCGACGAACCATTAGCCACGCCACCATAGCTGCTGCTACCGCTATTTTGGGCCGCGACGCGTGCTTCTGCAGCTTGAATGTTGGCTGGGTAGTCGTAATCGTTCGATGTTGCCGGGTTATAGCCGGCTTTCTCAATCTGGACCAATTGCGCCTTCACTTCGGCGCGCGTCAACGGTTGTTGATTCGACTGAGCAAACGAAACGGCCGGGACGGCGAGCACTGCGGCAACTACAACGGCTTGAATGAGCGACTTCATGATACTTACCTCCGAATCTTTGTTTGTCGCGAACAACCCTGTTCGCGTTCTGTGATTCCAGTGTAGGCACGCCGTTTCTGAAAATTAAGCGCGATGGGCGCAAGACATTATTGTTGTTTTAGGTGTAAACCCTATGAACATTTGAGGGCGGATACCCGACTCGGCGCTGCCTGTAATTTTCCGAAACCAACTCGCGACGCACGACACAATTCCACCCGAACAATCGCCCGGTTCGATCTCTCTAATGTCCAATAGGGAGAAAAATCATGATCAGGCTCTTTCTTGTCGTAGGACTCGCGATCGGCCTTTCAGGATGCATCGTCGCGCCGCCTTATGGGTACGCCCCGGCGCCGGGATATGGATACGCATACGCACCGGGGTATTACGCGGCGCCGACAGTTGGCGTAGGGATCGGGTTTGGTGGTGGAGGCTGCTGTTGGCGGGGAAGGTGATCTGTTTGGAGGTAGGCTTACCGCGAGCGATCCGGTCATTGCCAGCGAGGATGGCCAACGCGCGTCGCGGTACGTAAGAAGTTCGTACAGGGGCTGTCGTCGCGGATGTCATGAAGCCGCTATTCCCAAGCCGGATACGATACTCCGCTTGCAGCTTCTTAAACGACATATAAAACGTTAGAACTACGAACCAGGTGAACGCGAAAACCGTCATCAAGTTGCCGTGACCGAATCGCAGTTTCAGCCATCGAAAGCACCATAGAAGCAGACGATTGGCCGAAGTTCTAACGTGTCTCGACGTTTTTGAACGTGCGAAGGGCGTCCCACCGCCATCTCAAAAAAATGCGAAACTTGGCCCTTCGCTCCTTCAACCCCTCGCGCCCATGCTCCTCACCGTCCTCGTCCTGGTTCCACTTCGACCCGAAAACCAAATCACCGTCGCCAACGCCTTCAACGTCATTACAGCGCTCGATCAATCCGCGATCGATCGAGCCCTCACCGACCACGCCGACGAAATCCGCGCTGTCCTGACAAACGGCACCATCGGCATCGACGCGGCGTCCATCGCGAAACTGCCGAACCTCGAGCTGATCGGCGCATTGGGCGCGGGTTACGAAAACATCGCGCGCGATGCGGCGCAGGCGCGCGGCATCGTCGTGGTGATCGGCGCGGGGACCAACGACGATTGCGTCGCCGATCACGCCTTCGCGCTGCTTCTCGGGGTGGTTCGCCAAATCCCCGTGCTCGACCGCGCGTGCCGTGCGGGCGCCTGGCGCGACGACCTCCCGTTCCAGCCGAACTTCTCGGGCAAGAAACTAGGCGTGATCGGCTTGGGCAATATCGGCAGGAAGGTGGCTAAAAGAGCGCAAGGCTTCGATATCGAGATCGGTTATCACAATCGCCGGCCGCAACCGGACTCGGCGTATACGTACTTCGACTCAGTGATCGCGCTGGCCGAATGGGCCGATTACCTCGTGGTCGCCACGCCGGGCGGCGCATCGACGAAACATCTGATCGACGCCAGCGTGCTCGCCGCACTCGGCTCAAAAGGCTACGTGGTGAACGTAGCGCGCGGCAGTGTTGTGGATACCGCCGCTCTGGCGGACGCGCTCGAACGCAGCGTGATAGCCGGCGCGGGACTCGATGTCTACGAAGGCGAGCCCACCCCGCCCGCGTTGCTGACAGGCTCCGAGCGTGTCGTGCTGACGCCGCACGTGGGCGGGCGCTCACCGGAGGCGGTAGCGGCGTCGGTCCAGATGTTCGTCGATAACGCCACGCGGCACTTCGCCGGCGAGGCGGTACTGACACCTGTTTGAAAGCTCCTGCGGGGGTGCTCGGCGAGCTTCGTCGCGATCCCGTATCGTGTCGGACTATTGCCGATCACGTCCAATCCTAAAAAACTGTGTCAGACCAGACCCCTCTTCCTGCCGACGGTCCCATGACCGCGCTCCAGCGTCGCGGCATGGCGGCCATGCTGCTCGCCGTTTCGCTCGCCACGCTCGATACCGCCATCGCGAATACCGCGCTTCCCGCCATCGCCGCCGATCTCCACGCAACGCCGGCCGCGTCCGTCTGGATCATCAACGCGTATCAGCTCGCGATGGTCGCCACACTGCTGCCGTTCGCGGCGCTGGGCGGTATCGTCGGGCATAGGAAAATCTATCTGGGCGGCCTGATCCTGTTTCTCGTGGGGTCGCTGACCTGCGCGCTGTCGTGGTCGCTGCCGTCGCTCACCGCGGCGCGGCTGTTGCAGGGCATTGGCGGAAGCGCGGTGATGAGCGTGAACACGGCGCTGATCGGAGCAATCTATCCGCATCACCGGCTCGGACGCGGGTTCGGGCTAAACGCGCTGGTGGTGGGGATATCGTTCGCGGTCGGGCCGACGGTCGCGTCGATCGTGCTCTCGCTCGGGCCCTGGCCGTGGCTCTTCGCGGTAAACCTGCCGATTGGGCTGGTGGCGTTGGCCATCGGCTGGACGGCGTTGCCGCAAACGCCGCGCGCCACGCACGGCTTCGACCGCGTGGCGGCCGGACTGAACGTGATCACGTTCGCCGCGCTGGTCTTCGCGCTTGGCGAAGCGGCTCAGCAAGCGCCCACGCATATCGTGCTGATCGCGCTCGCGGTGACGGTCGTGGCGGGCGGATTGATGCTGCGTCGGGAACGCGGTCATCCGGCGCCGATGCTCCCCGTCGATCTCTTCAAGCGGCCGATGTTCGCGTTATCGACGGCAACCGCCGTGTGTTCGTTCGCCGCGCAAGGGCTGGCGTTCGTGTCGCTGCCGTTTTATTTCGAAAGCGTGCTTGGGCGCAGCCAGGTAGAGACTGGCTTCCTGATGACGCCGTGGTCGGTGATGGTGGCCTTGCTGGCGCCGGTCGCCGGACGTTTATCCGATCGATACCAACCGGGGCTGCTGGGCGGCGTCGGCCTCGCAATCATGTGCGCGGGCATGGCGTCGCTGGCGTTGCTGCCGGCTCATCCCCATGCACTCGATATCTGTATTCGCATGGGCATATGCGGCGCGGGTTTTGGATTTTTCCAGTCGCCCAATCTGAAGGCGCTCATGGCGAGCGCGCCGCGCGAGCGCAGCGGCGGCGCAAGCGGCGTGGTGGCAACCGCTCGGCTGATCGGCCAGGCGACCGGCGCGGCGCTGGTCGCACTGAGCTTTGGCATTGCCGGGCATCATGGGCCGACACTGGCGCTGGCAATTGGCGCGGGATTCGCAGGCGCGGCGAGTATTGCAAGCGGTTTGCGGCTGATTACCCGCGATAAACCCAGCGAAGCGATGCAGACAGCGGAGAAGTAAGCCGCGATTACGCTATGGCGGCGTCGCGCAGCGCAAGACGCACTAGCGCGAATCGCCGAGCCAGCCGGACGACGCGGCGCTCTGCTGCATCACATGCCGTAGGCGCACGCGAGAAGCAGTTGCAGATCGGGTGACCGTCCGCCGCATCTTGCGAGCGCAAAAACATTCACCCCGCCATCAGCGCCGCTTTCGCCCGCGCCACCGGCTCAGTCCAGTCGCCCAGCGTAGTCTGCTTGAACAAACGCATGCCTGGATACCACGGGCTGTCGTCGCGATCGAGCATCCAGCGCCAATCGTAATTCGCCGGCAGGAACACCCACACGGGCTTGCCGAGCGCACCAGCCAGATGGGCCACCGACGTATCTACCGTCATCACCAGATCGAGCTGTTCGATCAGCGCGGCGGTATCGGCGAAATCGTGGATGTCGTCCGTCAGATCGTGGGGTTTCAACGCGCAACCGGGTTGCGCGAGCTGGTCGCGCGCCGCGCCCTTCTGCAGCGAAAACCACTCGGTGTTCGCCACCTCCGCGAACGGTGACCACGCGGCGAACGGCATCGAACGGAATTGATCGTTGCCGAACGTCGGACTGCCCGCCCACACGATGCCAATCTTCCTGCGCGCGCCCGCCAGTTTGTTCACACGCGCCGGCCACGAGCCGATCCGCTCGGCGCTGACGCTCATATAAGGCGTGTCGGCGAGGACGCCAGGAACGAGATGGGCCACGCGATGCGGCACGCTCATCGATGGCGTCCAATAGTCGTATTCCTTCGTCGGACAAATGGGCAGCGCCCGCCGCACGCCGCGCACGCTCTGGACCAGTTCCACGATGTTCGCCGGCACCCATACATCGACGGTCGCACCCATCCCTTCAAGCACCGGCAAATAACGCGCGAACTGGATCATGTCGCCGTGCCCCTGCTCGCCGGCGACCAGCAGTGTCTTGCCTTGCAGTGACTCCCCGCGCCATTCCGGCACCCCGGGAACGTTCATCGGCTTGTACTTGCTCGAGCGCCAGCGCACTTCGTGCAGCGCCCAGCCTTCCTTGAACCTGCCGCGCCTTAACTGCAGCAACGCGAGATTGTGCAGCGCGTCGGCGTGATCGGGGACGAGTGTCAGTGCGTGCCGATAATGCGGTTCCTCCTCCTCGAAACGACCTTGCGAGCCGATAGCCGCTCCGACGCAAACGTGAATCTGCGGATCGTCGCGCAAGGTCAACGCCCGGCGATACTGCGCCTCCGCCTCCACGAATTTCCCGGAAAGCCCGAGCGTCGTGCCGAGATTCACGTGCGCCTCGAAGTGGTCCGGCCTGAGCGCCAGTGCTCGATGCAAACTGGCGACAGCTTCGTCGAATTGTTTCAGTTCGCGCAGCGCGTTGCCTTCGCCGAAATGCGCGTAGAAGTTGCCCGGGCTCCGTGCAAGCGTCTCGCGATAGACCGCCAGCGCTTGGTCGTAGCGCTTCGCGGAAGCGAGCGTCGAGCCGAGGTTCAAACGGGCGTCGATTAGATCGGGATCTTGCGCGAGCAACATCTCGTACTGTTTGATGGATTCGTCGAAGCGGCCTTGCTTTTGCAGCGCTGTGCCAAGGTTGTTACGCGCGTTGACGAACGCCGGGTCGATAGCGAGGGCGCGCTCGTGACACTCCACAGCATGGGGAAGATCGCCTAACGCCACCGCCACCAGCCCGCGATTGCTCCAGCACGCGGACACATCGGGGGCAAGGCCAAGCGCGCGATCCAGCAACGTCGCGGCGTCTTCGTTGTCGCCGCGTTGATGCAGCAACACACCGAGGTAATGCAATGCTTCGACGTGATCGGGATGTTCCTTGAGAATCGCGCGATAACCACTTTCCGCTTCGGCCATACGGCCTGCCTGATGGAGATCTAAAGCGACGGCGAGTGGTCCGGAAAGTTGATTCATGGCGGGCGTATTCATCAAAGTGGATAACCTCTCGATGCTAAGCGCTGCCTTCCCGTCCAGCTATCAGATTGCTCCTATCCCTTGTTTCTTCATTTGAAGTTATGCGTTTCGCGGATTGGCGGGCGGATATGAATGCATACGCATATCCGCCCTGACTGGTTTCATTGATTCACGAGTGCGAATTGCAGGCCCGGTGCGCCAATGTCAATGCGCTTAAATGCGTCGCACCTTTACCTTCTTGCCCTTCACCTTCCCCGCCGATAACTTCTTCACCGCCTGGTCCGCAATATCCCGCGCGACCGCCACGTAAGTGACCATGTCCGTCACATTGATCTTGCCGATCTGCGAGCCTTCGAAACCCGCGTCACCGGTCAGCGCGCCCAGTACGTCGCCGGGACGAATCTTTTCCTTGCGGCCGCCGAGGATCTGCAACGTGGCCATGGGCGGCTGAAGATGACCCGGCGTCGCCGGCGTCAGTTCGCTCAGCTTGTGCCATTCCACTTCCTTTTTCTGCGCCTGTTCGATCGAGCTCACGCGCGCCATTTCATTCATGCTCGCGAGGCTCAGCGCCCAGCCTTCCTGATCCGCGCGGCCGGTGCGGCCAATTCGATGCACATGGATCTCGGGATCTTGCGTGACATCGACGTTGATCACCGCTTCCAGTTGCGTGATATCGAGTCCGCGCGCGGCCACGTCGGTCGCGACCAGCACCGAGCAACTGCGATTGGCGAACTGGACGAGCACCTGATCGCGTTCGCGTTGTTCGAGTTCACCGTGCAGCGCGAGCGCGTTAAAACCCTGTGCGACTAAAACATCGAGCAAGTCGCGGCATTGCTGTTTTGTGTTGCAAAACGCGAGCGTACTGACCGGCTGATAGTGATCGAGCAACTGACCCACGGCATGGAGACGTTCGTTGTCGTGGACTTCGTAGAAACGCTGCTTGATCTTCGAATTCGTGTGCTGCTCGGTGAGTTTGACTTCCTGCGGCTTGCGCAGGAATTGCTGGCTCAGTTTCGCGATGCCTTCCGGATACGTCGCGGAGAACAGCAGCGTCTGACGATCCTTCGGACATTGTTTGACCACCGCGACGATGTCGTCGAAGAAACCCATGTCGAGCATGCGGTCGGCTTCATCGAGGACCAGCGTTTTCAGCGCGGTCAACGGCAGCGTGCCGCGCTCCAGATGATCCATGATCCGCCCGGGCGTTCCCACGGCAATATGGCAGCCATGTTCAAGGCTCGCGATCTGCGGGCGCATGGGCGAGCCGCCGCACAGCGTCAGGATCTTGATGTTGTCCTCCGCGCGCGCGATGCGGCGAATCTCCTGCGTCACCTGATCGGCGAGTTCGCGCGTCGGGCACAACACGAGCGCCTGCACGGAGAAAAGCCGCGGATCGATTTTCGCGAGCAGCGGCAACGCGAACGCGGCGGTCTTGCCGCTACCCGTCTTTGCCTGCGCGATGAGATCGTGGCCTGCGAGCGCGATCGGCAGGCTGGCGGCCTGGATCGGGGTCATCGTCAGATAACCGAGTTGTTCGAGGTTCGCCAGCATCGCCGGCGAAAGCGGCAGGGCGCTAAATGAAGTTGGGGTGGTCATGAGCTTATGTTGTTACTTTGCGGCAGGTTTCGGCGGGACCGAATTGTCCTGCTCGTAGGTGATCGTGCCGTCGGGCGCGTCGTGGCGCAGCACCTTGTTGCGCGCGCCGCACATGGGGCAGCGGAACATCAGGCCCTGGCCTTCGTTCTTGATGAGCACGTCGGCGAGTTGCCATTCGGCGCCGCATGGCTGGTTTCGGCAGATAAACATGATTGATTTGAGCGTAATTGATGGGGTTGCGGCGTGAAAAGGGCGCCGGCGAGGCCGGCGCGCGCTGTTTCCGCGCAATTAGAAGCCGAAGTGTACGCGTACACGGCGCGATTGCCTCGTTTTACGGCGTTTTCCGGAGCTCCACCGGTCCGTTTCGCGGCTTGGGGCGGGTCGATCGGCTAAACTGGCAGCCACTAAAACGATGCGCGGCAACGCCTTCCACCCTACTCCCCGATGCGAATCCTGCACACCTCGGACTGGCACCTCGGCCAGTACTTTCTTGGGCATTCACGCCAGGCCGAACATCAAAAGCTGATTGCGTGGCTAGTCGAGCAGACGCGGCTGCACGCGGTCGATTCGGTGCTGATAGCCGGTGATATCTTCGATACCGGCGCGCCGCCCAGCTACGCCCGCGAGCTCTACTACACGCTGATTCTCGCGTTGCGCGACGCGGGCGTCGGCTTGACGCTGCTGGCGGGAAATCACGATTCCGTCGCCGTGCTCGAAGAGTCGCGCAATTTGCTGACGGCGTTGAATACCGTCGTCATTCCTTCCGTGCAGGACGATCCCGACGAACAGGTTCGTGTGCTCACCACGCGCGATGGCAAGCCCGGCGCGATCGTCTGCGCCATCCCGTTCATCCGTCCGCGTGATGTGCTGCAGAGCATCGCGGGACAGAGCGCACGCGATAAACAGGAGTCGCTGCAAGACGCGATTCATGCGCATTATCAGGCGCTGTTCGCGCTCGCTGAGCAGAAGCGCGCGACGCTTGGCGCGCATTTGCCGATTATCGCGACCGGGCACTTAACGACGGTTGGTGCGAGCGCGAGTGAATCGGTGCGGGAGATTTATGTGGGCGCGCTGGAAGCCTTTCCGACAAGCGCGTTTCCGGCAGCCGATTACATCGCGCTCGGGCATATTCATCGGCCGCAGAAAGTGGGCGGGCTGGATCACATTCGCTATAGCGGATCGCCGATCCCATTGAGCTTCGACGAAGCGCGGCAACAGAAAGAGATGCTGCTTGTGGATGTATCGACGAACGGCCTTGAACGCGTGACCGTGCTCAACGTGCCGTGCTTTCAGCCGTTGTTGTCGGTGAAAGGATCGTTGAAAGAGCTTGAGGCTGCGGTCTCCGCTGCTGCGTCTCAGGCTGTTGAAGGCGAGACCGTGTGGCTCGAAATCGTAGTCTCCGCCGATGACTACCTCAGCGATCTCCAGTCGCGCATCCAGAAGATCACCGCAGACCTGCCGGTTGAAGTGCTGCGCATTCGCCGCGAGCGTTCTTCTGTCTCCGCCGCATTGCAATCGCAAGCAAAGGAAACCTTGAACGAGCTCACGCCCGACGATGTATTCGCGCGCCGCCTGCAAACGGAAACCATCGATGAGGAGACGCGCTTGCAGCTTTTATCGATGTATCGCCAGGTCGTCGCTGAGATTGACGAGGCGGATGCAGCATGAAGATCTTGTCGTTGCGTTTGCGGAATCTGAACTCGCTGAAGGGCGAGTGGAAGATCGACTTCAGCCAGCCGCCGTTTCGCGATAACGGCTTGTTCGCGATCACCGGCCCGACCGGCGCGGGCAAGACCACATTGCTCGATGCAATCTGCCTTGCGCTCTATCACCGCACGCCGCGCATGGACACCGTCTCGCAAGGGACGAACGAGCTGATGACGCGGCACACGTTTGAATGCCTCGCGGAAGTGGAGTTCGAAGTGAAGGGCGAAGGGTATCGGGCGTTCTGGAGCCAGCGTCGCGCACGCGACAAAACCGACGGGAATCTGCAAGCGCCCAAGGTGGAGCTCGCGCGTCTGGATGGCACGATCATGACCGAGCGTATCGTGGATAAACTGCGGCTTGTCGAGAGCATCACGGGACTCGATTTCGGCCGCTTCACGAAGTCCATGATGCTCGCGCAAGGTGGCTTCGCCGCGTTCCTCGAAGCGAAGGCGAACGAGCGCGCGGAATTGCTCGAAGAGCTCACCGGTACCGATATCTACGGCACGATCTCGCAGAATGTGTTCGAGCGGACGCGCAATGAGAAGCTTGCGCTGGATACGCTGCTCGCACGCGCCGATGGTGTTCAGCTCCTGACGCAAGAACAGCGGATCGGCTTGCAGCAGGAACAGACCACGGTTGGCGAACAAGAATCGGCACTCGGCAAGCAACTCGATACAACGCGCGCGATGTTGGCCTGGCGAGCGGCGTTATCGGCAGCGGAGGTGCAGCTTGAGCAAGTGCTGACGAACCAACGGCAAGCTGAATTGAAGATCGCCGATGCCAAGCCTTCGCTCGATCGTCTCGCCGCAAGCGAGCCTGCCGAAAAGCTTCGCGTCGATCATATGGCGATGCTCGCAGCACGCGACAGGCATGTGGCAACGTCTGGTCAGCTTGCGAGCGCCAAGACGGACAAGCAGGCTGCATCGCTCGATGCGGCGCGTGGTTTACGTCTGGCATCAGTGATAAGTGGAAGGATTGTCGAGCTTCGACAACGCACACTAAGCGAGATTCTGGCCGACGCAAAAGCCATTCAGTCCGCACTCGATGAACATCTGCATCGAAGCAAACTGGGTGAGCAGATTGTGTTGTGGCAGCAGCAATTCGCGGCGCGCCAGCAGACGTTGGCCGACATTGAAGCGACCGGCAAAAGGCGCGACGAGTTAATGCTCACGATCGGTAAGCAAGCCCAGGCGATCGATGCTCAGCGTATTGCCGTACGCGACGCAATGACCGCAGCCGAGTGCGCGCGCAAAGGCGAAGCCGAGCAGCGCACGAAGCTTTTGACTCTGTTGAACAATGAGCATGAAACTGCTTTGAAGACGCGATGTCAGCGGCTTCAGGATCAACATCAAGTGTTCGGCAAGCTTGCGCATATCGGCGAAACGATTGCTCGCGGGACCAGGCAACTCGCGCTGGATCGCGAAGAACTTGCGCAGAAACACACATCGTTCAAGCCTCTGCCGGAACACCGCGATCGTCTCGCCAAAGAGATTGAGACGCTCGTTGAGCAGATCGAGGATAAACGCAAATTACTGCATCAGGAACAGCGCATTCTTGATCTCGCCGGTCATCGCGCGGCGTTGCAGCCTGGAGAAGCCTGTCCTTTGTGCGGCTCGATGGAACACCCGTCGATCAGCGCGTATGAAGCGCTCGACGTCTCCGCGACCGAGCAAGCGTTGAAGGACAAACAACGCGCGTTAGATAGCAAACGCAAGGAAGCCTTGGCGATCGATGTCGGAATCGCGGGATTGCGCGTGGCGATTGAACAACTCGGAAAACGTATCGATACATGGCTCATCGACGCCGGTTTGCACGCCGCAAGTTGGACGCAGTTATGCGCCGAACTTGAACTGGAAGCGATTGAGCAAAACGCGCTCGATACCCATGCGCACGAACACGCGACCAAGTTGAAGCACGCGCAGGAAACGCTTGCTGCGGTGGATCGACAGAAGACCGTGATCGAGCAGCACGCGAACGCCGCGAATGCGGCGGAGCGGAAGTCGCTCCAGCATCAACACGATCTCAAGCTGCTTGAAGAGCAACAAAGCTTTGCGGAAAAATCGCTTAAGGAAACCGCGGATCACTCGGCGTCGCTGCAGAACGCACTGGTTAAACGAGAACAAATGCTCGATGAATCGGTCACTTCCGTTGGTTACGTGCGTCCCGATTCGTGGACTTCATGGCAAACGTGGCTCACGGATCGCGACGCTGAATGGAAGGCGTGGCAGACGGCATCGGATAAAAATCGCGTGTTGACACAGCAAGGCGATCGCGCGCGGCAGGCGCTTGAAGCGGCGTCGTCCGAGGCGGAAAAATGGTCCACGCGATGGACCGCTTGCGAAGCGGATTTTATCGAATTGGAGACTGAGGTTGTTGCCGAGACCAACGATCCCGATGCAGCGTTTTCATCGGCAATACAGCGCTACGAAATCGCACGCGATAAAACCAGCGCGCTCGAAGGCACGCTGCAAACGCTGACGATACGTCTGAGCGAAGACATCGAACGCGCGGAGAAAACATCGGCGGCATGGACGAGTGCGTTAGCCAAAAGCGTATTCGCCGATGAACAAGCGTTCACCGAAGCGCTGCTGCCGAACGAAGAACGCGAGCGCTTGCAAACGCTGAAACGCGAACTCGATGATCTGTTGACGACGGTGCGCACGCTGCGCACGAACGCGGAAAATCATCGTGCGGAATTGCTGAAAGAGCCGAAGACCGAACAAGATGCAGAAGCATTGCAACGCACGGTTGATGAACTGCTTGCAACGTTAAAGACACTCAGCGAAAAGCAAGGCGAACTTCGCGCAACGCTCAAGAACGACGATCGGCTGCGTGTGGAAAAGCAGGCGTTATTTGAACAGATCGATGCTCAACGCACGCGTTACGATCTATGGCAACGCTTGAGCAGTCTGATCGGTTCCGCCGATGGCGCGAAGTATCGAAAGTTTGCGCAGGGCCTGACGCTCGATCACTTGATCTATCTCGCGAATCGGCAACTCACGCAACTGCATGGACGTTATCAGTTGAACCGCAAGCTTGCGGGCGATCTGGAAATGGAAGTGCTCGATATGTGGCAAGGCGATATTGCGCGCGACACGCGGACGTTATCGGGCGGTGAAAGCTTCCTGGTGAGTCTTGCGCTGGCGCTGGCTTTATCGGATCTGGTGAGTTTCAAGACTTCCATCGATTCGCTGTTCCTCGATGAAGGTTTCGGCACGCTCGACGGCGAGACGCTGGAGATTGCGCTCAACGCACTCGATTCGTTGAACGCAAGCGGCAAGATGATCGGTGTGATCAGTCACGTGGAAGCGCTCAAAGAGCGCATTCCGTTGCAGATCAGAGTGACGAAAAGCGTGGGAATCGGCTTTTCGACGGTGGAAGTGGTGGGCGCTTAGCGTTTGCTTATTCGTCGCGACGCACGACGATTTCCTGCGACGCAATCTTCTCAACCACGAAGAACGGCATGTCCAGACGCCATTCGCCATTCCGAACGGTTGCATGGTAATCGAACAATGGCTTGCCATCTGCCGAACTGAAAATCAGCCGTTGCTCGGTGCCTTCGAGCAGCATGCTTTTGCCGCCGATCGCCTGATAGCTCGTATTGCTGCCGACATGGAATTTTTCCGTGTTCCATCTGTTTGGCGCGTGCGGTGGGAACGGTTTGGCATCGTGGAAGCCGAACAGGTCGTCGTGGGACAGTACGCTTTTACGTAACGTTGGCCACACATTTTCGCGCAGATAATGCTGGTCGATGAAGCGCCCGCTGCCCGTGTTCTTCGCAACGAATTGCTGCATCGAGCCGACCGCGTTATGCAGGATGCCTGCACATCCGCCCCACAAACCCGCGAGAATCAGTTCCGTGTGGGTGAAGTAATCGCGGATGATGTGGAAGTAATATGGGCTATTCACCCATTCCTGTACCGCTGCATATTCGCGCTCGGATAGCAGCGCGTCGGCGTCGCGGAGAAGGAAGCGTTTCACGCTCGAATCATCGATCACGAGAAAGCGCCACATCAGCGGATGAACGCCCGAGTCGCGCTCCATGAAAACGACTTCGGCGCCGGCGTCTTTCAGCCTGCGTTGAACGTGTTCGGGCACCGTTGCATCGAGATAAACACGACACGTCCACCCCTCGAACACGTCGCGCGTTATCTCGGCGTTCATGACAGCGGGCTCGCAGTATCGCGGATTCGATCCGAACAGCGAGTAGGCGATCACGTTTGCTGCGGGGTTCGCGGGGTTGAATGCGGGCGGTGGGGAATCGGGAATCGGCTCGCTCGGATTAGCGCCGCATTTAGCGTCGGAAGCGCGTAACGAGCGTAGTCCGTACTCGCGCATTTCGTCGGTTTTGCCTAGCCAGCCGCACACTTCCACCAAGCCATCGAGCCATGTCGCCGACGCCAGCTTGCGCTGGCTCGCCGGTGCATTGTGGATGCTCATATAGACCCGGTACGCGTGATCAAAAGCTTGGGTACGCATCAGGCACAAGGCGTAGTCCGGCAGGATAGACATGTTGCCGGGCGTGATCTGAAGCGCTTCTTCCGCGAATTTCGCGCCGCTTTGAAAATCGCCGATTGAATAAGCCGCGCGAAATTTCTCTGCGATGCTGACAAGCCGCGCCTGGGCGGCCGCATTGTTCTGGCGCGCGCTGACGGATTGTTTCGTTTGTTGAAAATTAGGTCGGGCCATGAAGTCTTATCGGTTATTAGCGAACGGGCATTGTTCGTACGCGCGCTTGTGCCGCAGCGCCGAACTGCTCGGAGGTAACCGTGGACTTTATATGGAGCGATGCCCATTGCCGACGCTTGAGATCGTTTTTCACAATTTCGCGGCGTGTAATCAACGCTTGGTCGCATTGACCAGGCTTTGACTGGGCCACCGAAAGTGGATGCCCGCTGAAACAGTCGACCGGACAGCGCCGCCGTGCTGTAAAAAAATCTGAGGGAAAGAGCAGAATCGCAAGAAAATCCGAGCGCGCATAAGAAAATCTGCGGTGCCGCTCGGTTTGCGAGGTTTTTGTGGCGCTTACGACCCGAACTCACGATTGATTAGTGGGGCCGATTTCAAGAGCCGCGGACGACTTGAGTGATCATCAAGCATCCATCCACGGCACCTTTCGAACCGACCCTCCGTTTACCGCGCCACCTCAAACTCAGCGACCACGCCTTCCATCCGCAATGCCTGCTCCTTGAGCGAAGCGCTTGCCGCGGCGGCCTCCTCCACCAGCGCCGCGTTCTGCTGCGTGACGCGATCCAGCTGTGCGATCGCAACGTTCACCTGTTCTATGCCGTCGACCTGTTGCGCCGAAGCACCGGCGATCTCGTTGATGATCACATCCACATCGCTGATCGACGCAATGACGCTTTGAATCGCCTTGTCGGCTTCGTGGAAGAGCGCGGTGCCGCCCTGCACGCGTTCGGACGAACGCTCGATCAAGCCCTTCACGTCCTTGGCAGCGACAGCCGTGCGATGTGCAAGCGTCCGCACCTCGCCGGCCACGACCGCAAAGCCTTTGCCCTGGTCACCTGCACGTGCCGCTTCCACAGCTGCGTTCAGCGCAAGGATGTTGGTCTGGAAAGCGATGCTCTCGATAGTCGAGATCATGTCGCCCATCTCGGCCGAGCGCTTGCCGATCTCGTTCATGACGGCAACGGCCCGCGTGATGATTTCGCCGCTGCTGGTCGCTTTCGTCGATGCATCGCGGCTCAGTGCGCCCGCTTGTCTGGCGTTATCCGTGTTGTGCCGGACAGTCGATGTGAGCTCCTCCATGCTCGCCGCCGTTTGTTCAAGCGATGCCGCTTGTTCTTCCGTACGCCGCGACAGGTCGAGGTTCCCCGACGCAATCTCCTCGCTACCCGCGAGCACTGATTCGGCGCTCGCCTTGGTCGAGACAATCATGTCGTTGAGTGCAACGAGCAGCGTGTTCAGCCCGCCGCGGATCGAAGCCAGTTCATCGCGACCGGTGACATCCAGCCGGTTCCTGAGGTCCCCCGCGCCCGCGCTCGCCATGCACTCGGCGATTTCCCTCACGTCGTCGCTGGTGCGTTGAGCGAAGGCGAAGAATAAGTAGAGTGCGAGGCCCACCGAGCCTGCACTAAGCAGACTCATTGTCCACACTCGGCGCGCCTCTGCGCTGGCGCGATCGGCGAGCAAATCGCGCAACAGCGTGGAGAGTTTGGCATGCGCGCCATACATCGAATCGACGGCGCCCGTCCCCATCGCGAAGTAGCCGTTTGCGTCGACCTTGGGCGCTCCCGTATCCGATGCAACGCTCGCGACAGTCTTGCTGAACGTGTCGAAGTCGTCGAAGCTGAGGGTTCCCACTTGTTGCGATGCCGTCGAGCCATCGAGTGCTCGCGTAACCCGCGAAAGATCCTGCCGCACGATTTCAATCTGATCGCGGAGCATCACGGCGTACACGCCAAGCGCGCCACGATCCGCGGGATTCAGCTCGGCCGCGCTCAGCGCGGCGGCTCCCTTGCCGCGCGCGATAGCCGCCATTTCAGCAGCATCCGGGAGCGAGAACACGACGGTGTTGATCAGATAGTAAGTCGCGGGTTCCGGGTCGAGCGCGAGTTGGGAGCTGTCAGCGAGGTTGCTGGTGAAGGCAAAGATTGCGCGTACGAGTGCGGTGTGTGCGTCGAAGAGGTCCTTGGCATTGCCCGAAAGCGGCATGGCAGACAGCCGGGAATACTGGCTGGCCAGGGCATCGGCCTGATCCTTCATGTTGAAGGTTTTAGTCGATGCAGCCTCATCGCGCAGCACGTTGACCAGGCGTTCAGACTCGGTGTTGGCACTGTCGAAGGCTGAACGCAAGGTATCGTTGCCAGCCATGAGTGCGGCGCTGGCGCCACGGCGTTTTTGCACCGACTTGATCAGCGCTTCGCTGGTTTCAAGCAGAGATACGCCTTCTAGTTCCTGTTGCGTCGAGGTATAGGCCTGCGTGGCATCGTGCAGCGTGGAATAAAGACAGGCTGAGAGTGGCAAGAGGAACAGCAACGCAAGAACAACCAGCTTTTTCGGCATGGTCAGGCGGCCCATCAGAGCCATGCCGGGTGCAAACAAACGCATCACTAACTTCCCCTTTTCGGTGTTGCGAACTGGCGTTTTAGCGACGGGATGTCCGTCGCTAAAAGGCCAGAGTTATGGGGCATAACGGCGTGTCTAAGCTCAATCTGAACCGTTTGAGAAGGATATTTCGGTGGCGCACAAAAGTTGTGCTTGGAGTGCGCCTATATGGTGCGGAAAACCAGGCTTGAAGTGGATTCATGTGGGCAAGCCATCAAAAACAAAAGCCAGTCACATCCAAAGATGTGACTGGCTTTTTTCAAGCGAGTTGTTGATCGTCCTGCCGACTATCTCAAGATAGTCACAATCTCAAACGTCAATATTCCCCGCCCGCAACGCGTTCGATTCAATAAACGCGCGACGCGGTTCAACGTCATCGCCCATCAGCGTCGTAAAGATCCCATCGGCTGCAATTGCGTCTTCAATCTGAACGCGCAACAAACGCCTTACGGTCGGATCCATCGTCGTTTCCCACAGCTGCGACGGGTTCATTTCGCCCAAGCCCTTATACCGCTGCTTGGTCACATTACGCTCCGCATCGGCGATCAACCACTTCATCGCGCTCTTGAAGTCAGTCACCGCCATCGACCGCTCGCCGCGCTTGATCATCGCTCCCGGTCCGATCAAACCCTTGAACGTATTCGCGGTCGTCTGCAGTTGCTTGTAATCCGCAGTCAGTTGGAAGTCTTCATCGATAACCGAAACCTTCACGTTCCCGTGATGCCGGCGATTGATATGCAGCGACCGGATCTCGCGCACCGCGTCGTAAGCCGGCTCGACCGTCACTTCCGGCTTCAACGGATCGGCACGCAAAGCCGCCTGCAAAGCGGCAGCCGAAGCAACGGTGGATTCTTGCGTCGACAAGTCCAGCTCGATGCCATCCATCACCGCGCCAAGCGCATTGACGTCGTAAAACCGGCTGAGACGATCCACCACCGCTTGCGCGAGCAAATAGGCACGCGCCAATTCACCGAGGGCATCGCCGGTAATCGGTGTCGCGCCCTCAGCAGCAGTCAACTCCGAGCCCTGCAATGCGAGCTTCAACATATGCTGATTCAGCTCGTGCGTGTCCTTCAGATACCGCTCGTCCTTACCCGCCTTGATCTTGTAAAGCGGCGGTTGCGCGATATAAATAAACCCGCGTTCCACAATCTCCGGCATCTGCCGATAAAAGAAGGTCAACAGCAGCGTACGGATGTGCGCACCGTCCACGTCCGCGTCGGTCATGATGATGATGCGGTGATAGCGCAACTTCTCGAGGTTGTAATCGTCCTTACCCAACCCGGTCCCGAGCGCCGTGACCAGCGTCACGATCTGCTCCGATGAAATCAGCTTGTCGAAACGCGCGCGCTCCACGTTCAGCACCTTGCCGCGCAACGGCAGGATGGCCTGGAACTTCCGGTCGCGCCCTTGCTTCGCCGATCCGCCTGCCGAGTCGCCCTCGACGATATAAATCTCCGACTTCGCCGGATCCTTCTCCTGGCAATCGGCCAGCTTGCCCGGCAAACCAACGCCGTCGAGCACGCCTTTACGCCGCGTCATTTCACGCGCTTTACGCGCGGCGTCACGCGCACGCGCTGCATCGATAATCTTGTTCGTGATGATCTTCGCGTCGTTCGGCGTTTCCTGCAGGAACTCCTCGAGCGCCTTGGCAACCACGTCTTCCACCGGCGCGCGCACTTCCGACGACACCAGCTTGTCCTTCGTCTGCGAGCTGAATTTCGGCTCCGGCACCTTCACGGACAACACGCACGACAAACCTTCGCGCATGTCGTCGCCGCTCGTCTCGATCTTCGCTTTCTTCGCGATATCGTGATCGGTGATGTACTTGTTCAGCACCCGCGTCATGGCCGCGCGCAGGCCGGTCAGGTGCGTGCCGCCATCGCGCTGCGGAATGTTGTTCGTGAAGCACAGCACGCTTTCGTTGTAGCTGTCGTTCCACTGCATAGCCACTTCGACCGTCACGTTGTCCTTCTCGCCAATCGCGTGAAACACGTTCGGATGCAGGACTTGCTTCGCTTTGTTGATGTATTCAACAAAACCTTTCACGCCGCCGATAAACGCGAAATCGTCTTCCTTGCCGTCACGCTGATCGGTCAGGCGAATCCGCACGCCGTTATTCAGGAACGACAATTCGCGCATACGCTTGGCGAGGATGTCGTAGTGAAATTCCACGTTGCCGAAAATGGTGATGTCGGGCATGAAATGGACTTCGGTGCCGCGGTTTTCGGTATCTCCAACCACGGGCATAGGCGAGTACGTGATGCCGTCTTCGGTCACGAGCTCACGGTTCTGCACCACGCCACGATGAAACTCCATGAAGTGCTTCTTGCCGTCGCGGCGCACGGTGAGGCGCAGCCATTCGGACAAGCCGTTCACGCACGACACACCCACGCCGTGCAAGCCGCCCGACACCTTGTAGCTGTTCTGGTCGAACTTGCCGCCAGCGTGCAACTCGGTCATCACGATCTCGGCGGCGCTGCGCTTCGGGTCGTGCTTGTCGTCGAGCTTCAGGCCCGTCGGCACGCCACGGCCGTTGTCGGTCACGGAGATGGAGTTGTCAGCGTGAATGGTGACGTGGATGTCGTTGCAATGTCCGGCGAGCGCTTCGTCGATCGAGTTGTCCAGCACTTCGAAAACGAGGTGGTGCAGACCCGTGCCATCCGACGTATCGCCGATATACATACCCGGCCTCTTGCGGACCGCCTCCAGACCCTCGAGGATCTGAATGGAGGATGCGCCATAAGCATTGTCGGGTTGCGAAATTGGGTTTTCAGTCATGGGTTTTTTTCCGGTTCTGCGTCACTACGGGGTCGCTACTGGGTCACTGCGGGGTTGCTGCGCGGTCGCTGCATGAGACTTTTCGAAACACCTTAAAAATGCCAAAGGGGCAATGCGCCCCTTGGAAAGTTTTTAGTTTTGGCCGCGTCAGATGCGCATTGGCATCACCACATATTTGAATTCGTCGTTCTCGGGAATCGTGATCAGGGCGCTCGAACTCGCGTCGCCGAGACTCACTTGCAGCATGTCGATCTTCAGGTTCGCGAGCACGTCGAGCAGATACGTGACGTTGAAACCGATGTCCACGCTGTCGCCTTGATACGCGATTTCCAGCTCTTCCTGTGCTTCTTCCTGGTCGGCGTTGGTCGACATGATCTTCAACTGGCCCGGCTCGATCAGGCAACGCACGCCCTTGAACTTGTCCGACGTCAAAATGGCCGCACGCTGCAGCGAACGCTGCAATTCTTCACGGCCGATCAGGAACGTGTTCTTGTGCGACTTCGGGATCACGCGCTGGAAGTCCGGGAACTTGCCTTCCACCAGCTTGGATACGAGTTCCACCTGACCAAACGTGAACTTGACCTGGCTCGCGGCAATGTCGATAACCAGCGCGTCGTCAATGTCTTCCAGCAGGCGCTGCAATTCAAGGATGGTCTTGCGCGGGATGATCACTTCCTGGCGCGCGAACGATCCCTCGATTTTCATCGATGAAAACGCGAGCCGGTGGCCGTCCGTTGCAACCGCCATCAACTGGTCGCCGTCGACAACCAGCAGCATGCCGTTCAGGTAATAGCGGATGTCCTGCTGCGCCATGGCGAAGTGGACCATGCCGAGCAATTGCCGGAAGGTCTTTTGCGGAACCGACAGGCTCGCGCCGAACTCTGTAGCCTGGTTGACGGTCGGGAACTCATCGGCAGCAAGCGTCTGGAGCGCGAAGCGGCTTTTGCCGGAGCGTACCGTCAGCTTCTTGTCGGTGAGATCGAGCGACACTTCACCCGGCGGCATGGCGCGCAGGATGTCAAGCAGCTTGCGCGCGGCGACCGTGGTGGCGACCTGATCGCTGCCCGTGCCGAAGTCGGCACGCGTGGTGATCTGAAGTTCGAGATCGGTCGAGAGGAACGACACGTCGGCGCCAGTCTTCGTGATCAGCAAATTGGCGAGGATCGGCAACGTATGACGGCGTTCGACGATTCCGCTCACGGTTTGCAGCGGCCTTAGGAGATTATCTCGTTCGGTCTTGACCAGTTGCATAGAGTTCCTTCGTTGATGTGACGGCCGTCCGCCGCGAGTGTCACCGCATTCGTCACCACTTTTGCCTCCGCTTTTTGAGAAGCGTTTGCCACCGCATGGATGACCTTCGGACGGTCTCGTGTCACGCGCTTGCGGCGATTACCGCTCGCACGTGCCAGGCTTGCGCCAAAACGCCGCCCAGGGCCGCTGGACGGTCAAACCCGTATTGTGCCTCAAAACCTGACCGCTCCCTGAAAATGGGGGCAATTTCGTCAATAAACAGGCCCATTGTTTGACGCTTTTTGCGGCGCTTTTCGGCGCAGGCGACAAACGGACGAGTGCACGATCATCAGCGGCCGTTCCAGGCGTTTTCGCCGGCCGCACCGTGGTGCTTTGATTCGGCGTTGGTTTCCGGCTGTTCATCGTCGGCGCCCACGTACAGCCGGCATTTTCCCGCACCTTCAGCGTCTTTTGCATCGCGCGACACGCGCCGTGCTGCCGCGAGAACGCTCAACCTTTTAGCGTTTGCTCGAGCACGTGCAGTTCGTGGTTCAACTGCGCGTCCGTGCCACGTTCCGCCGAGATTTTCCGCACGGCGTGCAGCACCGTGGTGTGGTCACGGCCGCCGAACAGTTCGCCGATTTCCGGCAGACTCTTCTGCGTAAGCTCCTTCGCCAGATACATGGCGATCTGACGCGGCCGCGCGATGTTCGCCGGCCGCTTCTTGGAATACATGTCGGCGACTTTGATGTTGTAGAAATCCGCCGCTGTCTTCTGGATGTTTTCCACCGATATCTGCCGGTTCTGCACCGTCAGCAGGTCTTTCAGCGCTTCCTTGGTCAACTCGATCGAGATCTCGCGGCCGTGGAACCGGGAGAACGCCAGGATCTTGCGCAACGCGCCTTCCAGTTCACGCACGTTCGAGCGCAAATGCTTGGCGACGAAAAATGCCACATCCTCCGACAAACTCACGCCTTCCGATTGCGCCTTGCGCATCAGGATGGCCACGCGCATTTCAAGCTCCGGCGGTTCGATCGCGACCGTCAGGCCGGAGTCGAAGCGTGAAATCAGCCGGTCATCGATACCCGAAATCTCCTTCGGATACGTATCGCTCGTGATGATCACCTGCGCCTTGTTCGCCACCAGCGCCTCGAACGCGTAGAAAAACTCTTCCTGCGTCCGCGATTTGCCCGAGAAGAATTGAATATCGTCGATCAGCAGCAGGTCGAGCGAATGGTAGTAACGCTTGAAGTCATCGAAAGCCTTGCGCTGGTAGGCCTTCACCACGTCCGACACGTATTGCTCTGCATGGATGTAGCGAATGCGCGCGCCGGCCTTGTCCTGCAGCAACTGGTTGCCGATTGCGTGAATCAGGTGGGTCTTGCCCAGACCCACGCCGCCGTACAGGAACAGCGGGTTGTACGAAATGCCGGGGTTATCGGCGACCTGGATCGCGGCGGCACGGGCGAGTTGATTCGCTTTACCGGTGACGAAGTTATCGAAGGTGAGGACGGGATTGAGCTTCGAACGCTCGTAAGCCGAATCGTTTTCCCCATTCGACGACGCCGTGCCGCCCGGCCGCCAGGTCCGGCGCGCTGCGGCAGCTTCGTTGGCGTCGAGGCTCGGCAGGTCGAGATCTCCGTTGTCGGCCTGGTCGTTATGTTGCAGCGATTGCGCGTGCTGCGCGGCTTCCGCCGCGAGCGCGTTGATGTGGGCGCTCGCGTTCGCGTGTCCGCCGTTGCTTCTTTCAGCGGGCTGCGGCACCGGGCGCTGCATGGGCTGGGAAGCCGGCGCGCCAGCGGGCATGGATGCAGCGGACGGCGCAGGCACGCCGCCCATCGCCTTGCGCGCGGTGGCTTTGGGGTCCAGAACAAACTGGATATCTACGGGTGCGTGCCAGAAATCCCGGGCCATATCGGCGATACGGCCGGAAAACTGGCTCTTCACCCAGTCGAGCTTGAACCGATTGGGCGCGGCGATGCGCAGCGTGCTCGCATCGGCATCGAAGTCGACGAGGGCCAGCGGTTTGATCCATGTGACGTACTGCTGTGGCGTAAGTTCGCGCTCCAGCAATGCGGAACAGTGTTGCCAAAAATCGTTCAT